>CAVVJR010000001.1:0-483730 GCA_963748585.1 uncultured Solirubrobacterales bacterium
GCCTTGCGGCGAAAGCGCCCACTGCGAGTTTCCCCGCCCGTCGCTCTCCGAGCGGTTGGCTGCGCCGGCGCCGAGCCCGGCGCGGGGGCGACAGGTGCGCCGTTGCTGACGGGACCGGTACTCGTGTCGGAGATCACTCCCGCCGCGGGGGAGCCCGCCGCCGTGCTGCGGGTCTTGGAAAGCATTTGAGGACCTCCTCATCGGTGGTGTGAGGGGATTCTTGGTCCTCTCAGGAATACATGGACTCACTATAGCATGAAATAGAAATCTAGAAATGCTAGACTACTGTGGATGGCTGAGAACACCACCCCCGGCTGGGCCTTCTTGACCAACCACGCGCAGGTGCTGGTGTGCATCGCCCGCGACCCCGGGATCCGCCTGCGCGACATCGGCGAACGGGTCGGAATCACCGAGCGCGCCGCGCACCGCATCGTGGTTGAGCTCGCAGACGCCGGCTACATCACCCGGGGGCGGAACGGCCGGCGCAACCACTACACGATCAACGCGCACTTCCCGCTGCCGGATCCGATCGCCCGCGAGCAGAACGTCGGCGAGCTGCTGGCGATCCTCACCGATCAGCCCGCGACCAACCCGCGGGTCGATCGCTCCGGAACCAGCGGATGATCGCCGGCCTGCTGCTGGCGGTCGGCTCCGCGCTGGTCGGCAGCGTCGGGGTGCTGCTCAAGCAGCGCGGCGCCGTGGCGGCACCCACCGTGCTCGCTCGCCATCCCCTGCGCAGCGCGATCAACCTGTTTGCCTCGAAGTGGTGGACGGTCGGCTGGCTGGTTGCGTTGGGTGCGTGGCTGCTCCACGTCGGTGCGCTGTCGCTGGCGCCGCTGTCGACCGTGCAAGCCGTGATCTCCGGCGGGCTGGTGTTCCTGGCCATCCTCGCGGAGCGGTTCTTCGGCTTCCAGCTCGGACGCACGCAATGGACCGGGCTGCTGGTCACGGCAGTCGGGCTGACCGTGCTGGGACTGACCGCAGCCCCGGCCACGCACGATCGCGCCTCGGCGACCGCGCTGATCGCCGTCGAGTGCACCGTGATGGCCCTCAGCGGCATGCTGATCGGCGCGTCGATCCGCCTCGAGCGCCTGCGTCTGCGAGAAGGGATCCTCCTGGCCACGGCCGCCGGTGCCCTGTTCGGCACCTCGGACATCGCGATCAAGCACCTCGCCCACCCCGCCCTGACCCACCTGATGCTGCTCGCCAACCCGTGGACGTTATCGGCGCTGATCGCAATGGTCGTCGGGTTCTACGCCTCCGCGCGAAGCCTGCAGCTCGGCCCCGCGATCGCGGTCATCACATTCACCTCGCTGACCGCCAACATCGTCGCGCTGCTCGGAGGAATCCTCGTCTTCCACGACCCCATCGGCCACACCCCGCCGCAGATCGCCATGCGGCTCGCCGCCTTCTGCCTCGTCATCGTCGGCGCCGCGCTGCTGCCCGGCCCGCTCCGCGCCGGGGCACCAACCCCGGCCTCCTCGCCGTCGCTGATCCCCGCGCCAGCGATCGCGATCCCGCAGGGCACCGCAACCTGAAACGACCCCAGGTCCCCAGCTGCGATCGTCGACGCACGCCAGCCAACGCGGCACCGATCGGAGGCTGCGTCGGGCCTATTCGGGCCGGAACGAGTTCTGGCGTGGCCTCTCGTGATCAGGTTCGGCCCCGCGTTGATGCGGCGGCGAGCATCTGGGGGTTCCGCCCAGCAGCTCCAAAGAGCGGCACCCCGGTCTGGCGGCGGAGAGTCCGATTGTTTGGTAACGGCCTCGCAAATGACCCAGGAGCGCGCTAGCCCGCCAGGCGGTGGACCGCGCGCGCTGCTAGAGCGGCGGCACTACCCGAAGTTGAGCGGCCCGAGGACGTGCGCGGCCACGCGGTGGGCCGACCAGCTCAGGTCGTGATAGCTGCAGTCGTCACGGCCTGAGTAAGAGACTTGGCCGTCGGCGTGCGTGGCGTCCTGGAACTTGCCATTGAGGTGGCCGGCCTCACCATTGATGAAGAAGACATCGCCGCCGAACTTGGCGTTCGGGTGCACGGGCAGCGAGTAGACACTCTTGAAGCTTCGATGCGCCGTCCCACCCCGGGACAGGTGAGGGTCAGCGCGCCGACGGCGAAGTCGGTGACATGGCGGTGCGGCTCGATGGTCCGGTAGAAGCTGATCGAAGCGTGCTGCGAGCCCTGCGTGACCTTTCCGGCGAAGTGGTCGACCAGCGGCCTGGCCTTACCTGTCCAATCGATCATCTTGTGGCATCCGGCCAGTGGCCCGCTGCCGGTGAAGACGAGCTTTCCGCTCACTGTCCCGCCGCCGCCGAACTTTCCGGACAGCATCACGCTGCCGTTGGCCGGGTTGGGCGAAAAGCTGTCCTTCGACGGCAGGGCGGTTGTGAACTTGTCATTCGGGGTGATCGCTGCCGTCTTGTTGCCGGGAACCAGGAGTTCGGCGTCGGCACCCCCGGGGCAGGTGAAGGTCACGAAGTTCAGGTACAGGTGCTTGACCTGGTGACCTGTGGCAGAGACTTGAAAGTCGAGTGCGAGCGAGGTGCCGCCGGCGCTGCTCGGTTTACCGTCGTAGTAGCGGCCGCGCAGCGGACCCCCCGACGCCAGCCCAGCCGCCGCAAAAGTCCCGGCAGCCGTCACGGTGGACAGGGCGACGGCGATCCCCTTGTAGCGCCTTCCCCTCACGGGACGATTCTAGGCGCTTCGTCGTCGCTCGTGTCGCCGGTCGCGCCAGGTGCTGCCCACGGCTCCGACCGCGCCGCGACCGACCAACGGTCAATCATGGCAACGGTCGAATGATCGCCGCACGGGCGGCATGAGCATCGCTGGCGAGTACGGCTTCGTGGTCGCTAATCGTGTGATTGCGTCAGGTATGCGTAGCGTGGGTCGCTCGGACCACGCGGATCCCCTTCGGTCCGGATGGGGTGCGTTGGCCCGGTGTTCAGGTGTCGCCGGGCATCAATTGCGAGCGACAGCCGTCGCGACCCGCGATCACGCGTCAGTGCGCCTCGCTTACGTGCTGACGAATTGGATGCCGTTCGGGGTGTAGGTGTCGTCCGCGTCATGGCCTTGGGCCTTCCGTCCCTCGATTGGGGTCGCGCGGAAGGAAGAGGGTTAGAACCTCCGAGCGTTGATCGAGTTGAGACGACGCCATCGGGGCGGTGGGTTAGAGCCCGGAAAGTGCCCCACCGGCCCTACAGTCAAAATCAGTTGCCCAGGCCTCCCGCCTCGTGGCGCGGATCGCGCCGTTGGTGGCTTTCGAGCCTGGGTTGAGAATTCTGGCTGCAGGGCCAGCCCCTACATCGACTGTACTCCGATTCCGGCGGTTGTGTGCAGCGAGTGCAAATTTGTCGCAAGCGCGATTGTGCGAACAGATCTACGCGGCATTTCCCGTCATCCAAGCTGAGCCTCGCATTGTCGACGGCCATCTGTTTCTCCCCAACCGCGGCCATCATTTCTCCCCACTGGTGGCCGTGATTTCTCCCCACTGGTGGCCATCGAATCTCCCCACCACAGGGTTGCTCGCGGTGATCAGTCCAGACCCCCTCGCCGGCGGGCGCTGGGCGAGCCGGTAGCTGTATTGGCCTTCGGTGCTCCTCGTACGCCTCACGGGTCGTCCGCACGGCCGGCGTTAACTCGGGGTCGGCGTGGTTGTCGGCGCGCATGATGAACGTCACGTACTTCACTGAGACGATCATCGTGATCGACCAGAACACGAGCGAGATCACTCCATACACCTCGCCGGGAGTGGGGTGGACCGCGTGGCCGTCGGCGGTAAACACGGCCTGCAGGGCATAGAGGGGGCTCGTGCCGATGTCGCCGAACACCACCCCGAGCGCACCCAGCGTGAGCCCGACCATCCCCCCCTTTGTGACAGATGCGGAGCGCGCGCGACCGACCAGCGGGGCTGCCGGGTCGGCTCGCGGTCCGGTGGGGGTGGAGAGCATCGCCGCCTCTCGCATCCGGCTACTCATCGATGCGGTTCTTGACGTGTCAGCGCGCGCACCAATCAGGATTGCCTGTCCCGGCGGGTCGACGGCGGTCACGAGCGAGCCCGAGGCGCGCTGGATACATGTCTGGCTCGCTACGGCAGGCCGGCCAGGCGACGGCGAAACCGAGCCAGACGCTTGTTCGCGGCGCGCCCCACGGGATAGCAGGGGATCTCGCGCGCACCGGACCTGACGCGCTCGGGAACGCTCACCGCAGGGTCGAGCTCTCGAGCGGCGCCAGCGGCGAGCACAAGCCATTCATGCACGCTCAGCGCTGGCGGCTGACCCCACGTTCGCGCCTGCAGCAGCCAATTCCCTTCGGCCATGCCCCGTTTCAAGAACAGGCCAGAGTAGTGGTCAAGCCGCGCGAAGCCGGGCGTGCCGTGGCGGCGAGCGGCATCGCGGCCCGGACGGATCGTCGGCTGGACGCGCGTCGAGAGGGCCAACCTCCCGGCGAGCAGCGCGAGGTCTTCGTCGCTCATAATGCTGGCGAACGGCACCTCGAACAGCACCTCGCCACTCTGGCGGACCGGAGATGCGCTGGCGGCCGGTGGAGGCTCCTCGTTCCGCGATGGTCGCGCCGCGGTAATGCGCGGATCAAATCGGTCCTTCGCCGTTTTCCGTTCGGTTGTGATGCTCATCTGTGGCCTTTGCTTGACTGCTTTCACAAGATCCGTCAGGCTGCTACCGGGGCATGCGGATCAGTTCGCCGTCGGCGCGCTCGATCAATTCGGCGGCAGTCTCGTGGGCGCGCAGGTGCGCAACACCGGTTCGAATCGCCCCTGGGTTCGGCGCGCGGGGGAGCGCGGTTACGAGGGAGGCGAGACGCTCGCGTGCGCTCGCCTCGATGAGGTTGGGCATCGCGCAGAGGAACTCATCGCCGCCGAGTCGGATGATCAGGTCGTAGGGGCGCAGGTGCGCCTGCAGGTGCGCGACGACGCGCATGAGCAGCGCGTCGCCGGCGGCGTGCCCCAAGGTGTCGTTGACTGATTTGAGGCCGACAACGTCGATGTAGGCGACAGATAGGGGGCTGGCGGTGCGCCGAGCGCGGTCCAGCTCATGGTCGAGCTCCCGAAGGCCGGCCGCTCGCGTGCGTGCGCCCGTTAGAGCGTCAACCGCGGCCCGTTCGAGTTCGATAGTGAGCGCCTGGCGATCAGCCAGGGCTTGTTCGCGCTCCCGGGCCGCTTGATCGCGGTCTCGAGCGGCCGCTTGGCGGTCCTCGGCCGCGAGCACGCGCTGGGCCGCCGCCCGCTCACGGTGCTCGGCGGCGCGCTTTCGCTGCTCGGCGGCGCGGGCGACGAGCTCTAAACCGCTCAGCGCGCGGGTGGACTCGTGCTGGTCGGCGGCGGTGTCGAGCTGGGCCATCGCCACATCCCGCGCGTCCGCGGCCTGATCGCGCGCGAGTGCGGCGAGATCCCGCAGCGTGCGCGACCGCGTCGCGCTGCTCGGCGACGCGCAAACGCTCACTGGCGGTCTGCTCGCGCTGCGCAGTCGAGCGCTGACGGATGCCACGGCTGAACTCGTAAGCCACGCGATTGACGCCGGACGCGAGGTCGTGATCGCTGGCGGCCTGGTCGCTGTCGGACGCGACCTGGTCGCGCTCGCTGCTGGTCTGATCGCTCTCAGCGGCGCTGTGATCGGCGTCGGAAAGCGTCTGGTCGGTCTCACTGGCGGTCTGATCACCCTCGAGCAGCAAAGATCCCCCGCGGCCGCCGAGCGCCGGGATCTGCGCTCGCGCGGCGCCTGAGCCCCCGGCTCGCTCGCTGGAGGACGGCGAGCCGCCTGGCTGTGCGTGCGGGCGATCGTGCTCGGAAGGATCGCCGGCCATCGGGTCAGCGCCCCGTGCCGGGGCCTTCGGCAGGGGCAGCCATGCTCGCGGGCGCCGGGGTATGCCGGCCATTGCTCGCGTCTCCTGGAGACGGACTTTGTGCCGCGGGAAGGTCGCTGGCCGCTTTGCCTTCGCGTTCTAGGAAAGTTCCGAGCTCTGCGATCGTGCTCATCAGTGGAGCCGGGAAGACGACGGTGGAGTTCTTGTCGACCGCGACCTCCACGAGGGTCTGCAGGTTGCGCAACTGCAGCGCCAGCGGGTGGGCCATCATCACGTCCGAGGCGGTCGCGAGCTCGCCCGCGGCGAGCGCTTCGCCCTGGGCGGCGATGATCTTGGCGCGCTTCTCGCGCTCGGCCTCGGCCTGGCGTGCCATCGCGCGTTGCATGCTCTCGGGCAGCTGGATGTCGCGCAGCTCGACGACCGTGACCTTGATGCCCCACTCCTCGGTCTGCACGTCGAGGATCTCGCGGATGTTCTGGTTGATCGTGTCGGTCTCAGACAGGGTCTCATCGAGAGTGTGACGCCCGACCACGGCGCGTAGCGTGGTCTGGGCGATCTGGCTGATCGCCGCTTGCACGTTCTCGATCGCGATGACCGAGCGGATCGGATCCTCGACCCGGTAGTAGGCGACCGCGGACACGTCGATGCTGACGTTGTCCTTGGTGATGATCCCCTGGGACTGGATCGGCAGCGTGATGATCCGCAACGACACCCGGTGAATCCGGTTGACGAACGGCGCGACGAAAATCAGCCCCGGCCCTCGCGCCGGGCCCTCGACCTTCCCGAGCCTGAACACCACTGCACGCTCGTACTGCTTGATGACATAGAAAGAGATCACGAAAGGCTCCTGACATGTGGCTGAATCGCGATAACCGTTAGGTCGCGCGCACGCCGACCGAGTTGCTGGAGCCGGAACTGCACTGGCCCGCCGAAGAGTTGAGGCGAAGCTCCCAGCAATAGTACACCCCCTGGGAGGCGCGCCAGGCGAGAACCCGGCAAAGCGGGCGACCGGAGCCATTTCGAGGCCTAGAATTCGGGGGGTGCCGGCATTAACGGACGGGACCGACCATCTGCGCGTCCTGATCGCCAACGAGCGCAAGGATCGCCTCGCGCTTGTCGCCCCGATCGTCGCCGCCCTCGGCCACGAGGTGATCGCCCGCGAGATCGACGTCAGAGACGTCGGGGCGGTGACCGCTCGCGAACGGCCCGACGTCGCCCTGGTCGGGCTCGGAGAGAGCTCACAGCACGCGCTGGACCTGATCGACCAGATCGTCCGCGAGGCCGCCTGCCCGGTCATCGCCCTGCTGCACGCCCCCGATCCCGGTTTTGTCAAGGAGGCCTCCAAACGCGGAGTGTTCGCTCACATCTCAGACGCCGACGTCGAGGACTGGCAAAGCTCGATTGACATCGTCCTGCGCCGCTTCACCGAATACCACGATCTCCAAGGCGCGTTCGGACGCCGAGCGCTGATCGAGCGGGCCAAAGGAATCCTCATGGAGCGCCATTCAATCGACGAGAACACCGCGTTCGAAATGCTCCGCGAGCACTCCCGCACCGAGAACCGCAAGCTGGTCGACCTCGCAACCGCCGTCGTCGATAGCCACCGACTGCTCCCCAAACGATCCGGCCTGCCTACTACGGGATGACGCGTAACAGTCCTCAGCCTCGACAACGGCGGTGACGACAGTCGGGCGCAATGAGCCTGCACTCGCAGATCGGCGAGATGTCTCGTGGACATGGATTCCACTCCAGGACAGGCCTCAGGGAGTCTCTACGGCTTGCATCGGGTTGGCCCGGGCATCATCGCCGTGCCGGCAATCACGAGGCAGAAGGCGATGACTCGGACAACGATGGTGAGTGCGCGGGACGAGCTGCAGTCCGCGGGCCGAGGCGTAGACGCGAGCACCGAAGCAGCAAGCGCCGCCAGGGTCCACTCGCTGACTGATCCCGTTCAGTCCTCCGCGTAAGGCTTCGGTGAGGTATTTCAGGGCGATGTCGGATACGCCAAACAGCACCCTGGCCGCGACGCCGAGTAGCAGTCCCTCCGCGGCAGGCCTGGCGCGGCCGTGCCTCGGGGCGCCGATCGCGGCGCCGAGCGCAACGACGCCGTACTCCACGGCGATAAGCGCCGCCAGCGAGTAGTGGCGTGGCGCGCTGGTGTGCTGTCCGCCGGTGATCACGATCACCGCGAGCCCGAACGCGGTGACGATCACCCCCGGCCCATTGCCGGCGGCAGAGGTGAAAGCCGAAGTAGCGCTCAGCGACTAACGCCGAGAAACGCCGGCCATCCCGAGAGCACGGCGTGGACGACCGACAGGGCGCGAGCGCGCCGACGTGAAGTCCCCAGGCGGCGACCGCCGCCGCCCACCCGAGCGAGAACCAGCGCGAGCGGAACAAGCCGACCGCGCTGGGCAGCGGATCACGTCCTTGCACCGGGGGGCCACGACGGCGCCACGCTGCTTGAACAGGAATGCGACGTTCGTGCCCAGCGCCAACCCCAACGCCAATGCCAACCCGGAAGTCATGGCAATGGATTCCTAACGAGGAGAGAGCGAACGAGGAGCGGCGATCGGGCCGGTGCGCGGTCGCGGCCCGTTGTCGGAGAATTCCGAGTGTTTAGGTCGGAAATGTGGTACGCTTCGGGGTGCGCTCAGTGAGCCCAGGCTCTTCTCGCTTCCCGGGCGGTGTCTCCCGATCAGAAGGGCAGAGAGGCGGTTGGCCATGGCCACCGCAGCAATGAAGGCTCGCGCTAATACAGGCGCCAATGGCACGGTGGTAGCGCGCGAGTCGGTGTCGATGGAGTTCCTCATCGTTGAGGACAACGGTGGCCACTTTCACTGGACGCTGCTCGATCGCGACGGCAATGCCCTCGCGCGGTCCTCGAGTTACGCGTCGTCACCAGGACGCGGAGGACGCCGCCCTGGTTGTGCTCGCCGGCGCCGGCTCGGCCCGGCTTGACCGCCGCGCGGCGGCCGACAGCTCGCTCGACATCCCAGGCAAGACGAAGGTTCCAACGACCGCCAGGAACGGTGACGGAGCAGAGGGACGCGTCAAAGCAGCGACTGGAGCTCACGCGGCGACAACAGCCTGACGCGCGCAGGCCGACTCGATCGACCAGCTGCGGCGGGCAACGACGCGGTCAAAGAGGTTCTCAGGCCGCGACGTTCTGTCGCAGCGACGGGAGAGCCACCCCACACCTAGCGCCGGATTTTGGTTCGGCGCGCTCGAAAGGCCGTCGAAATGAAGACCACCTTCCCCACTGAATCCCACACCTCGCCGGCACCCGGAATCATTCCCGAGCCGTCACTCGTCCACGCCGAGCCCGCCGCGTCGAGTGGTCGGGGCGGACGCCGAGCCCCCGTTACGACCACCCGGCCGACGGCTCGTCGTAGCCCGCTCGCCCGGCTGCTGGCCGCGCTGCGCGGCGACAAGTACATGGTCGACGCCTACCTGCCGGCTGTGCCGCCGAAGAAGGAGCGCTAACTCATGCGCGAGCGACACTTCCCGCGCCTGTGCCGTTCCTGTGACGCGCCGATGGCCCGCCAGGCAAGACAGCTGCTGGCGCTGCAGGGCCGGCTGGGAGGACCGGCCGGCGAGACGGAGCCCGCGGCTCGTGGTTCGCGGTGGCCACGCCGCCGGTCCGGACAGCGGAGGTCAGTCATCCGCGCGTGCGATTACTGGCGGGGCGCGCGCCGTCGGCGGGGCGCGCGCCGCGGCGCGGGCGAGGCTGGACGTGGATCGTTCGTCAGACGAGGACCGAGGCTCGGCCGCTGAGGGGTCCCCACGCATCCGCCCACAGGTCGCTGCGGTGCAGTAATGGCCACTCCTGAAACAGCCATCCTGACCGAGACCGAGCAGCTCACGGGCATCAACGCCGACTACGAGCAACGTTATGGGTTCCACGACGCCGAGCACTATCTCTACAAGGCGCCGAAGGGGCTCAGCCGGGAGATCGTGGAGAAGATCTCGGAGTTCAAGTCAGAGTCGCCGTGGATGCGCGAGTTCCGGCTCAAGGCGCTTGAGCACTTCCGCGCCCGGCCGCAGCCGACGTGGGGCTCGCCGATGCTGGCCGAGCTTGACTACGACGACATCCGCTACTTCGTGCGCGCCTCCGAGACCCCCAGCCGGTCGTGGGACGACGTACCCGAGGACGTCAAGCGGACCTTTGACCGCCTCGGCATTCCCGAGGCGGAGCGGAAGTTCCTGTCCGGCGTCGGGGCTCAGTACGAGTCCGAGGTCGTCTACCACCAGATCCACGAAGACCTTGCGAAACAGGGCGTGATCTTCACCGACATGGACACGGCGCTGCGCGAGCACGAGGACCTCGTGCGCCGGTACTTCGCGACCGTCATCCCGCCCAACGACAACAAGCTCGCGGCGCTGAACTCCGCCGTGTGGTCCGGCGGATCATTCGTGTACGTGCCCGCAGGCGTCCATGTGGAGATGCCGCTGCAGGCGTACTTCCGGATCAACACCGAGAACATGGGGCAGTTCGAGCGGACACTGATCATCGCCGAGCCCGGCTCGTACGTGCACTACGTCGAGGGCTGCACCGCGCCCACCTACAGCTCTGACTCACTGCACTCGGCTGTGGTGGAGCTGATCGCCCTCCCGGGTGCGCGCATCCGCTACACGACCGTCCAGAACTGGTCAACCAACGTCTACAACCTCGTCACCAAGCGCGCCGTCGCGTACGCCGATGCCATGGTCGAGTGGGTCGACTGCAACCTCGGGTCCAAGCTGACGATGAAATACCCCAGCATCTACCTACTCGGAGAGCGAGCCCACGGCGAGGTCCTGTCGATCGCATTCGCAGGCGCCGGCCAGCATCAGGACGCGGGCGCCAAGATCATCCACGCCGCGCCGAACACGACCTCGAACATCTTCGCCAAGTCGATCGCCAAAGACGGCGGACGCAGCTCCTACCGCGGCCTGCTCGAGATCGCCAAGGGCGCCCACGGCTCCAAATCCAAGGTCGTCTGCGACGCCCTGCTGCTCGACGAGCATTCGCGCTCGGACACCTACCCGACGATCCGGATCAGCGAGGACGACGTCAATGTCGGACACGAGGCGACCGTCTCGAAGGTCGGCGATGAGCAGC
Source organism: uncultured Solirubrobacterales bacterium (assembly GCA_963748585.1). Taxonomy (GTDB): domain Bacteria; phylum Actinomycetota; class Thermoleophilia; order Solirubrobacterales; family Solirubrobacteraceae; genus Palsa-465. Next base: position 10,916 of record CAVVJR010000001.1, read on the forward strand.
TCTTCTACCTGATGTCGCACGGAATCCGCGAGGAGGAGGCCTCGAAGCTGATCGTCAACGGGTTCATCGAGCCGATCATCAAAGAGCTGCCGATGGAATACGCGGTCGAGATGAACCGCCTGATCGAACTGCAAATGGAAGGCTCGATCGGCTAGCAGCCTCGCGGCAACGCTTGCCTCAATGCGGCTCCTGCGAGCTTGAGCCACGTCAAGCCTTCGCGCCCTCCCCTGGTAGCGCAGGTGTGCTTCCTCGACGAGCTTGAGCTACCAATAGGCGGAAGTTCCGGCGGACGGGTCAGCGGCGGCCGAGTCGGCGCCCGCTCTCGCTTTGAGGTGGCGTGCAGTTGAGCTCGAAGTGGAGTCGAGATCTGGCATAGCGAGTCGAGCGAGCCGTCGCTCGCGACCAGAGGCACCGTGCGCCCATCGCCAATCGCCGCGTGCACGCGAAGCGGGGCATAGCCGGCGTCGCGAACGCGACGAGGTGTGGTTGGGAGAAGTCGCTGGCTGGGTGGAGTGTGTTGCAGGCTCAAGAGAACGCGACCAACGCGTTCAGTTGCCGCGGTTCGAGTGGTGGGCTGATCGGGCGAGCTCCCTTGTTCATTGCAGTTTCGACAATTCTTCGGATCCATGCCCACAAGGACACAAATGGGAGTACTGTCGGTAGTGGCTGGCCCTGCGGCCAGAATTCTCAGCCCCAGCCCTAATGCCACCAACGGCGCTTCAGCGCCACGAGGCGAGAGGCGGGGTTACTGATTTTGACTGTGGGGCCGGTGATGTACTTCTACGTCGTGATCCCACAGACTCGGTGGTCGCGCTTCTACCAGCTGAACGCTCCCGGGGCCCGCCCCTCTCCTCCGGGCGCGCTACTTGAGGGGCGGGAAGGCCCAGAGGCCATGACGCGAACCGACGACAACCAGGCGGCACGTAGGCGAGGCGAGCGGGCGCGCGATCGCGGGTCGCGAGCGTTCGACCGGGCAGTTCACGCCCGACGACGCTTCGACGCACCGCAAGCTGATCGCAGCAATGCGAAGGCAGCCCGCCACGGCCCACGCCCCAGGTACGCGTACCTAACCCAATCGCACGACTAGACACGCGCGTGCCGATGCCACATTCAACGCACGAAGGAGCACGACATGCCCAGAGTTCAGGTTCTCACTGAAGCGCAGGGACGTACCGATGAGGTCATGCTGACCGAGCATGTGCCCGCGGAGATGCTCGCGGACGAGCATTACGCTGATCAGCTTGTCGAGCGCATGGGGTGGGCGCTCGTCGACGCCGAAGAGCACGAACAGGCGACCGGCGTCTGACCGAGCGCGGTCTCCGCGTCACGTTGCCGCGCTACGACAGCCCCACCATGTGACGGCGGATCCGGGCGAGACGTGGCGCACAATGCATCTCCGGTGCTTGAATCCTCCGCGTCGGACAGGCGGTGATCGAGCGGCTCGCGGGATAAGGAGCGGACGACGGATCGCAGAGTCGGGAGAGACACAGAGGACCAGATTGCCGAGCTACGCTGGTTCGATGAGGGCGGGAGTTCCATGCGCTTTCCCAACCAGGCGGAGAAGATCGAGATGACAGATGTACGGCGGACCGGGCCCCCAAGGCGCCTTGAGGACCGGACGCGATACGTAATCCCGATCGAGGGCGAGGTGGATGGCATCTGGCAGCGCGCCTTCCACGTCCACCTCGCCGAGCAGGTGCGACAGCGGCCTGACCTCACGGGGGCCGAGTTCTTCGAGAAGTCGTTGACAATCAATCCAGCGGAGATCAAGTTTCGTTTCGTGGCCAGCCCCAGCGTGCTGCCGGATTACCTCGACATGATCGAGTTGGCGATCCCCCAGGCAAACCAAGCCGCGGCAGTCGAGCGTCGACGCTTGGAAGCAGCAGTGGCTGAAGCCGAGCGAGAACTCCGAGAGCGAGACGAAGACATCGAGCAGGCGCTGACGAGCTGGGCAGAGCAGCAACCGGCGGATAGCTGAGCAAGTGCGTTTGCTGGCTGCCGTCCTCTTCAGGTCGACGGTCGCGGCGAACTGCGCTAGCCAGTGTTCTCGACGGTCGTGGGGTGAGCGAGGCGCGGGTCGCACTCATAAAGCAACACCCTCTCCAGCGAGTCGCCGAAGCGCTCCTACCGGCGCTTCGACCCCGTCCACTTCGCCGATCTCGGCAATCTCAGCAGGCCAACGCGAACCCACGATCGACCTGGGAGCGGCCGCGGGACCCAACGAGCCGGCGACCCTCGCATGAATCGGGGGCGGTCATAAGCGTGACCGCGACCTCAGGGGTGTTGCGCGCCCGCAAGCCGCGCTGCCCCCAACCTCGAGCGCGGCCGACTGAGACGCGAGAACGCTCGTGCTGTGGGTAGCCGACATCACGTGTCTCAGGACCTGGGAGGGATGGCTCTAGCTCGCCGCCGTTCAGGATGAGTTCAGTCGTCGGATCGTGGGCTGGTCGATGGCCTATGACAACGCGGTCGCTGAGAGCTTCTTCGCGACGCTCAAGGAGGAGCTCATCCACCGCCGCTCCTGGCCCGACCGAGACGGGCTGCGCCGCGAGGTCTTCGACTACATCGAGATCTTCTACAACGCCACCCGCCGGCACTCAACCCTAGGAATGCTCAACCCTAGGAATGCTCTCGCCGGCGCGGTATGAAGAGAGATACTCGCTCGAACAGCAAAACAACGACAACAACAACTAACCCTGCGTGTCTACGGAACCGGGGAAGTCCACAGTTGCGCGACGAGGGGTAGGGACTGCAAGGAAGTCCGGGCGAGCAGCTTCCCGCTGCTCGCCCGGGGTCTCCTCAACCCGACCCACCCCGCTGACCACTCCTGACCCCCAAGGCCCCCCATGGTCTCCGGACCCCCGGGTGGTGGATCGGACCGCTCTAAAGATCGAAATCGAGCTTGCCAGTACCCCTCACCCACGGTTGACGGGTTGGGGAGGTGGCGAGGCTCGGATGACCTGCCTGCGCGGTCGGCTGCGCTTCCGCGGGACCGTGGTCGCCTGCGACCACGCCAGCAGCCAAAGCGCGCTCTTGTGCTCGTGATCGAGTGGCAGCTCCTCGACGTACTCCTCGATCTCACCCAACGACACGTCCTCGGCCACCAGGGCCTGAACGGCATGCTCTGCGCTATCCAGCGTCATGCGATTCGTGTCTCAAGCGGGTCGCGGTCTTGCCGTTAGCGGAGTCTGGACTGGAGATTGCCTCAAGGCCGACTGCAGTTCGGCGACGGGCCAGGCAACGAGGACAATGTCGGGGGCTCAGGGCAAGCAGTGATGAGGTGATCACCAGCCGACACTCCGGACACCGTAGAGCCTGCCGGGCCGGCCGACGAACCGCGGCCTCGAGCTCACCGGCAGACATCGCGCTCGCCTTCTATGCGGCAACGGACCACGCTGCGAAGCCCGCGTGATCGAGAGGCTCCTGCTGGTCGACGGCTGTTTTCGGCCGCCAGCGTCACACGCTCTGTCGGGCACGTCAAATATCGATCGACGCATGGCCACTCAAGCGCCGTGGACGGGCAAAACCGCGCTGACATGATGATCGCAGACCTCCGTTTTCCGTTGGGGGCTCGGAAAACGCCACCAGGGTCTGGGGCAGCGCGCAGACGTAACCTACCGGCGCTGATGCTAGAGCGACCGGTGCCCCGCGTCAACCCGGTTATCGGTGCGCTCAGCGATCCGACGTTCTGCGCCGGCCGGTCCTTTCGATGAGCGCGCCGTCGTTTAGGCGACCGTCGATCAGCTCATCTGCAACCTCGCTCAGCCGACGGCTGTGCGTACGTGCGTAGGCTCGCAGGCGTGCGAACGCCTCATCCATGTTCAGGTGTAGGCGCTCGGCGAGCAGGCCCTTGGCCTGCTCGATGACGACCCGGCTTTGCAGCGCCCGCTGCAGCTGACCGACGGTGTCGTGCGTCTCGCGGGACTGGCGCTCATTGAGCAGGCCGATTGCGGCGATGTCGGCCATTCCCTGCGAGACGGGCACATCTGTCCCGGCGAGCGGGCCTGCTTTTGAACGAAACAGGTTCAGTGCCCCGATCGCCTCACCGTGCGCCCGCATCGGGACGGCGTGCACCGACGCGAACCCGGCGCGCACCGCCTCCGGCGCAAACAGGGGCCAGCGGCGGGCGTCGGCCCCGAGATCCTCGCTGAGAACCACGGCTCCCTGCTGGTAGCACTCAAAACACGGCCCCTCGGCGTTCTGGGCCTGCAGGAGCTCGAGCGCGTCGGTGCGCTCGCTCGAGGAAGCCATCACCCGCAAGGCCCCCGCGGGGTCGGCGATCAGCACCCCAGCCTCGACGCAATCGAGCAGCTCGACGCATCGTTCCGCGACCCGATGCAAAAACTCGACCACGTCGAAATCCGCCACCAAGGTGTCGGCGAACTCCACGAACGTTTCCACGATCCGTTGCTCTCGCGCCATCAGCCTGTACCTAGCCTCTCGCCACGCGGCGTCGCTCGCACTTCCGGCCGCACAGGATGGTTTGCGTCTCTCGTGCGCAGTTGTGTCGTCACGACGGTTTCAAGCGCAGACGTCGCCCGACCACATCACCGGCCACGTCGCGCAGGGCGCGGCCCTCTCCAAACGCTGCCGCCCGCAGCCGAACGAACGCCTCATCCAACGATACGCCAAGCTGAACCGAGATCATCCCCGTGGCCTGATGCACCTGCGGCCAGTACGCCGGCTGCCCAGCCAACAGCTCATGCAACATGTCCGGGCCAGCGCCCGCCTGCACGCCAAGCACGACCTGCACCGCGACATCAGCCAGCACCAGCGCGTCCGCAAAATCGTCTGCGCTGAGCCCCCCAGGACGATCGCGAGACAGCTCCAACACTCCGATCCGGATCGCCCCGAGCTGCAGCGGGAACGCGAAGACCGCCCGCACGCCTATCTCCGCCGCCGCCGGCGCGAACACCGGCCAGCGCACCAGTACCGGATCAGCCAGGTCAGACTCCGTGACCGGCTCTCGCAACACCCAGGCATCAACGCATGGCCCCTGACCCAATGTGAGCTGCAGCTCCTGGATCCCCTCAATCCCCGGCCCCGTCGCCCCGGCGGTCCCGCGCAGCTCACCGTCGACCATCAACGAGAGCCCAGCCCCACTCACAGACAGCATCCGCGTCGCCGCCACACACACCCGATCGATGACCGAAGCGGCATCCCCATCCACAGAGGCCATTGCCGCCAGCACCCCACTCAACCGATCAACCATCACCCGGCGACACTACGCCTCGCCCCCATCCATACGACCGAGCCGAGCTTCGCAGGTTCGCTTGTCAGTAACGGCGGGATTGCGCGTCTGGCATGTACCTAGGGTCAACCGGCCTTGACAGCGGCGCGGGCCTGCCATCGGCGTTCACAGGTCTGGTCGAGTTCCCAGACGCTACGGCGGCCTCATCGGGCCGCGCCGATCCGGTCTTGTCCGGTGCCTGTCCCACTCCCTGAACGCGGTCTGACCACCCGCTGCGGGTGTCAAACCAGCGACGCGCTCCCGCCCCGTATGGATCCGCGTACCAACCTCCGGGACGCGCATGCGACCCTGCGTCGCGGATCTGTTCCTTCCGGAAGGGGCGAAACATGGCTATCTCCTTTCGCCGAGCGTGGCTTTCGTGGCATGCATTGCTTCGCCTTTTACAGACGGATGACATGCCGATAACGGCGTTTCTGTCGCCCGGACAGAACGACCCGTGAGGTCATCGAGAAACGGTGGCCGACGCGAGCAATTCGGCAGGTGCGGGCAAATCAGCCCGAAAGCCAACTGTACTCCGTTTTCGGACTTTCTCAACGTTCTCCCGTAACAGCTCGGAGCTCGTCGAGTCGCCAGCTATGCGGCGCCCTGAGTCCGGTTCACCGCAAAGGGCGGCCCGGCTCGCCGCGCTCAAGATACGAGCTTCGCCCCGGATCACTGGCGGCGACGGAAAAATGGGTGTACGATCCCAGTGCCGTTCGCCTCAATCTTCGGCGAGCGACGTTTCCGGCTCCAGCTTCTCGGCCGGTGTGGGCGTGTCGACCCGGCGGTCAACACGTGAACCATGCGTCAGGAGCCGAGCCATCCTTCCCTTCACCAAACCATCCGATGAGCGTCACAGGTCGGCTGGGTTGGGTCGGGCTTCGACGGCGACGCAGGGAGCAGTCACGGCTTCTGGGGGTTGGGCAGGACGAACTGCGCCCCTGAGGTCGGGTAGCGGACTGAGCGCGCGCCGAACGGCTCCTCGACCCTTCGACAAGAATCGGACCAGCTAGGAGGATCTTTGATGACCGAGCTGGCCGCTGCTGCGCCGTATCTCAACTGTCCTCGCTGTGGCTTGAGCATCGAGGTGCGCTCGCGTTGGCTCGCGATCACGCACTGCCCGCGGTGTGTCGCGCGTGCCCGTAGGGCCGTCGAGCTGTTCAGCTCTCGGCTGCCCGCTCGTACGCTGTACGCCGAGAACTGGCGACCACGAGCCGAGGCCGACGGAGTCGGCCCGGAGGCGTCACAGTGACCTCACTCAGCTTCTCCGAGAGGCCGTTCAAGGTCCTCATCGTCGGTGGCGGTGTGGCCGCGCTCGAGGCGGCGCTGGCCCTGCGCGAGCTCGGCGGCGGGCGCATCGAGACGACCATGGTCGCGCCCAAACCGGAGTTCGTGTACCGACCGATGACCGTGCGCGAGCCGTTCGGCTACGCGGAGGCCCGACGGTATCCGCTCGAGGAGATCGCGCGAGACATCGGCGTGGAGCTCCGCGTCGACAGCTTCAAGTGGCTGGAGCGTGAGCGGCGGGTCGTGCACACCGAGGCAGGTGAGCAGCTCTCCTATGACGCGCTCCTGCTTGCCCTCGGGGCTCGCCCGTACCCACGCTTCAAGCACGTTTTGACGATCGACGACGAGCAGCTGGATGAGCTGTTGCACGGGCTGATTCAGGACATCGAGGGCGGCTTCGTTCACCGACTGGCGTTCATCGTCCCCGGGCGGGTGGGATGGCCGCTGCCGATCTACGAGCTCGCCCTGATGACAGCCGCGCGCGCCGAGAACATGAACATCGAGCTATCGATCACGATCGCCACTTCCGAGGACACGCCGCTGGCGATCTTCGGCCGCGGCGCGAGCGAGGCGGTCCGGGAGCTGCTCGACGAGCACGGGGTCGCGACGATCACGTCGGCCTACTGCGAGGTCCCCGAACCGGGCCGCATAGCGATCAACCCCGGCTCGTGGCACCTCCATGCTGATCGGATAGTCGCCATGCCCGAGCTCTACGGGCCCTCCGTGCCCGGTGTGCCTGGCGGCTCAGTCGGCGGTTTTATCCCGATCGACATTCACTGCAAGGTGCCTGGCACCGACCGTGTGTACGCCGCGGGCGACGCGACCGATTTCGCGATCAAGCACGGCGGGATCGCCGCGCAGCAGGCCGACGTGGCCGCACAGGCCATCGCCGCGCTCGCAGGCATCGCGCCCGGACCGTCCCCGTTTCATCCGGTCATCCGCGGGATCCTGCTCACGGGCGGCAAGCCGCGCTACCTGACCGCGAATGTAATCGGCGGGCACGGCTCGGACTCTGAGATCAGCGAGACGCCGACTTGGTCGCCGGCGAGCAAGATCGCCGCGAAGTACCTAGCTCCCTACCTCGAGCAATACAACCGCCTGGCCAGGAGCAACGCATGATCGCCGCCGTTTTCAATCTGAACCACCCGGCCAATACGGTGCACTGGCATTTCTTCTCGATGTCGGTGGCCAACGTTGTTGTGATCGTGGTGATGTTTGTCGTGTTCGCGGTCGCGATCCTCGCGCCGTTCCCGCGCCGCACAGGAACCGACCGATGACCGCCGTCAACGGAAAGCGGACGACGGCGAACGGAAAGCCGGCTGCGAACGGAAAGTCGTGGACGGCAAGGGCGCGCGAGCGCGCCGTAGGGGCGTTGCCGCCCGAGAAGCTGCTGCCCGACCGCCAGCCCGCCTACATGTCCTCGTGGATCTATGTGTTCGGTGTGCTGACGCTCACGTCGCTGATCGTGATCATAGGCTCGGGTTCGATCCTCGCGTTGAAGGGGCCGGGGTGGTGGCATTTCACGGGCGTCGGGCATTTCTTTAACAGCATCCACCTGTGGTCGGTGGAGCTGTTCTTCTTCTTCATGGTGATCCACCTGTGGGGGAAGTATTGGATGGCGGCGTGGCGGGGCGGCCGCGCGCGGGTTTGGATGACCGGCGCGGTCGCGTTCATCGTCGCGGTCCCATGCGCGCTGACCGGCTACGTCTCCCAGCAGAACTTCGACGCGCAATGGATCTCGACGCAGGCCAAGGATGGGCTGAACGCGGCCGGTGTGGGCTCGTTCTTCAACGTCACGAACTTCGGTCAGATGTACAGCTACCACGTCTTCCTGCTGCCGCTTGCGGTCGTGGCGATCGTGATCGCACACGTGCTGCTCGTGCGTAGGCACGGCATCGTGCCGCCGTTCCAGCTGTCCGATCCCGGCGAGCCGACAGTCCGCGAGCCCGTGCTGGCGCCAGAGCCCGACCCCGTTCCCGCGAAGGGGAGTGTCTCGTGAGCCGCGAGAGGCGCCGCCGCGAGGACGAAGCCGCCCGCGAGTGGAAGGGCGCCTACAGGCCCTACGACATCCTTAAAGAGGCGTCGATCGCGCTCGGCGTGGTGCTCGCGCTGTCGGTCGTGCTGACGATTTTGTTCTCCTCGCCTGACCTCAAGCCGAGCACCGTCCAGTCGTGGTCGCGCGGTGACCCGGTCGACTTCGTGACCACGGCCACGACCGAGCTTGACGGGTCGAGCGGGACCGGCGGCTACGGGCCGCCCTACAACCACGCCGCCGACGGTCAGCACATCGCGTTCATCTACCCGGCGAAGTGGCTCGGGGTGAGCCACCCGATCAACACCGCCCAGGACTTCGTCCTCGCGCCCCTGCGCTCGATCACCGGCCAACCCGCCCTGAAGGGCGCGGTCTCCACCTATCAGGCTGCCCCCGCGAGCACCCAAGCGAGCTGGACGAGCGCGTACGAGAAGGCGCTCGGGAACGCAACCGCCAGCCCTGACGGCTCGATCAGAGTCAAGGCCGGCAGTTACGGGCCGCTGCCCGTGATGATGAGTTCGCTGCTCACCTTCGCGCAGAGCGGCGGACTCGACGGCGCACTGCTGACCAGCAAGCAGTTCTACCAGACCGATTACACCAAGCCGTTGTTGTTCATGGCCGACGGAGGGGTACTCGAAAACCGCGCCGAGCAGCAGCATCTGCTCGGCACCCAGTGGGGGATGATGAACGAGACTGGGAGCTACCCCGGGCAGTCCTGGCTGTGGCTGTACACGGCCTGGTATCAGATCAAGCCGTTCTCCACCTCGGCGAACGCCGACGTTCTCGTGATGGCGGTGATGGGCGTGCTCAGTCTCGCCTTCATCCTGATCCCCTTCATCCCCGGCGTCCGGGATCTCCCCCGCCGGATCCCGATCTACAAGCTAATCTGGCGTGAGCACTACCGAGCGCAGGCCGCGGGCGGCGCCTAGCATGACGGAGACGACCAGTCCCCAGGCAAACGGCACCCTCGCCAGCGCGGCGGACTCTGAGCAGGCCACACGCCCTGCGGTCGAGATGCTCGATCTGGATCGGCCAGAATGCCTGCGACTGCTTGCCGCGACCGGCGTCGGGCGGATCGCCGTGAGCGTTACCGAATGGGATGACCCCGTGATCCGACCGGTCAACTACGTGTTCGACACGTCCTCGCAGTCGGTGCTGATCCGCACGGCGCCCGGATCGAAGCTGCACGCCCTCCTGCGCTCGAGAAGGGCAGCGTTCGAGATCGACGGCATCGACCCCGCGGGCCGCGTAGGATGGAGCGTGATCATCCTCGGGGTCACCGAGGAAATCACCAACCCGGCCGAGCTGCGACGAGTCGAGGGTCTCGGACTCGAGCCGTGGGCGCCCGGCCAAAAGGGCCACTGGATCCGCATCCGCTCCAACACAGTCTCGGGCCGACGCATCGTGATTGCGGCCCCCGCGGGTCCCGGCAATCGTCTCTAGCGGGCCGCAGACCTGTGTTCGCTTGCTCGCCCGTGGACGCTCACGGCGCTGACCCGAAGCGGGACCTCCACGCCGGGCCCGATACGTTTGCAATTCGTGAGGCGCGCATGGCGGGTCGCGAAGCGCTCGGTGGTGTCGTTCTACGACGACCAGGCCACTCACCACGCCGCGGCGCTGACCTACTACGCGCTGATGTCGCTGTTTCCGACGCTGCTTCTGGCGGTGTCGCTGCTGGGACTGCTGGGCGAGTTTCCGAACACCTACAACGCGATCATCCGCCACCTGCGCCACGTCGTGCCGGCGGTCACCCTGGCGCCGCTCGACGCCGCGCTGCGGGCTGCGCTGAAGAGCAAGGGCACCGCCGCAGGTGGGCTCGTCGTCGCCGTCCTTACCGCTCTGTATGGGGCGACTGGCTACCTTGAAGCCGCGCGGCGCGCCCTCAACGTGGTCTTCGAAGCTCCGCACGGGCGCAGCTTCGCGCGCCGCAAGCTGATCGACACCGCTTCGACGTTCGTGCTGATGACACTGCTGCTCAGCACGCTGGTGCTGATGTTCGCGGGCGGGGGGGTCGCCCAGGACGTGCTCGGAGGCGAGGCAGCCACGGTGTGGCGAATCGCACGATGGCCTAGCGCGTTCGCGAGCGCGCTACTGGCGTTTTCGTTTATCTATTACGTCACGCCCGACGTGCGCCAGCGCGGGTTCGGATGGATCACGCCAGGAGCGCTCGTCGGAGTGGCGCTGTGGCTCGCGGCGTCGGCTGCCTTCTCCACCTATCTCGCCAACTTCAAGAGCTTCAACGTGACCTACGGCTCGTTCGCTGCGGCCATCATCCTGCTCATATGGCTTTGGCTCACCAACGTCGCCCTGCTGTACGGCGCTGAAGTCAACGCGGAGATCGAGCGCGCCATGGAAATCGCCGAGGGGGCGTCTGAGCCCGACACGCTCAACCTCCCGACAGCACGCTGACACGAGGGCCCGGTCGAATGCGGGGAACGTCGCCCTCGCTCAGGCATCGGCCTTCCACTCGGACCGGCGCAGCTTGTGGAGCAGGAGCGGCGGGAGGAGGCCGACGACCAGGGTCGCGGCGAGCAGCGCTAGGAGGTAGGGCACCATCGTGATGTGTCCGAGTTGGCTCGGTGGCAGCAGGCCAACCACGCAGGCGGCCGTGGAGGCGAGCGTGCCGACGACGCAAATCGCCAGCAGCGCGGGCGCCCGGTAGCCCCGCGGGTGCTCGGGCTGTCGCCGCCGCAGGTTGACCGCCGCGACGAACATGAGGACGTACATGATCAGGTACACCTCTGTCGCCAGGGCGGCAAACACCCAGTAGGCGCGTGAGACCGCAGGCACCACGGCGTAGAGCAGTCCGATCACCGTGATGACGAGTCCCTGGGCAACGAGTATGTGAAGCTGGACGCCGTTCGAGTTGAGCTCCTGGAAGTACCGCGGCAGGTAGCCACGCTCGCGAGCGATGTGCAGGAGGCCCGTGGAGGGACCGGTTAGCCAGTCGAGCAGGCCACTCAGGGAGGCGACTACCAGCCCGACGGCGATGATCGGCGTCAGCACGTTCAGCCCGAAATGATCGAGCAGGATCTTGAACGCCTGCATCACGCCCGCGGTGAAGCTGATGTGGGAGGGGGGGATCGCGATCGAGATCGCGAGGGTCGGAAGGATGAAGACGAGCAGGATGAGTGCAACGGCGAGGAGGGTCGCCTTGGGGAACTCCCGCGGGGCATCGCGCAGCTCATCGACGTGGACGGCGTTGACCTCGACCCCGGCGTAGAGGAAGAAGCTGTTGACGATGAGCACGACGCTCGTCAGGCCGTGCCATGCCGGGAGCGCGTGGTGGGCGTTCAGCGGCGCCGCCGAAGCGTTGCCCTGGAGGAGGTAGATCGCGGCCAGGAGGACGAGGACGAGGCCGGGGATCAGGGTTCCGATGAGGATGCCATAGGACGCCAGCCGCCCGGTGGAGAGCACCCCTCTGGCCGAGACCAGTACGGCCGACCAGAACAGGACGATGATCACCACGGTGGCGTAGAGGCCGCTGTGCGCCAAACTGGGCGCGAACACGTACGCCAGCGTGCTCGCGACGTAGGCGAGCAGCGCCGGGTAGTAAAAGGTCGTTTGGGCGAACTGACACCAGATGGCAACGAAGCCCAACCTAGGAGAGATCCCCTCCGACACCCAGTTGTAGACGCCGCCCGGCCAGCCCGAAGCAAGCTCGGCCGATACGAGCGACGCCGGCAGCAGGAACACGATCGCGGGCAGGACATAGATCACCACCGACGCGAGTCCGAGGACGGCCGTCGCAGGCGTGGCACCGAGATCACCCACCGACCCCAGGGTCAGCATCGCCATCGCCAGCCAGGTGAGCGTCGCTTTCGCCCTGGCCGGCGAACGAGCGAGCCGCTTGGCACGGTGCGGATCCGGCTGCTCGGGAGTAGGTGTCATTTGTGTCGGGGACATGTCAGCGGCGCGACAGCTCCGGCGAGACATTCTCGACAATCCGACCCCACTGTCGCCGACCCGACGTGGAACCCGTTAGCTGCTGGTGGCCGCGGCGCCGCCGGGCCGATCGAATGCAACAACAGCGTCGGCCACGCTTTTGGTACAGAAGAAGGTCAGCGGGGCAGGGGATCGACCGGATACGAGGACATCCCGGCCAATCCTGGATGGGCACGGCTGGGCTCGAACCGGCGACCTCTCGCGTGTGAAGCGGTTGGCTGGATCCGCCGGATCGCCCGGAAACCATGACGGTGCGGGCGATCGCGCGCTGGATCGGGGGTGATCGGATCGATGCGGATGCGCGTCGATGCTCGCGGAGAGCGGCACAAGAATCGAGCTTGTGCCAGTTCGGCCGACCCGCATCTACGAGCTGCGAGCGCTGACGAGGCGATGCACGTCCCGTGCGCCACCAGCGTGGCGAGCTAGCGCCTGATGATGCTGTGCACCTCAACCAGTTCCGGCTCGCCGGGATCGATGCCTAACTCCGCCAGGATCGGCCTCAGGCGCGCGCCGAACGCATCGAGTTGCTCTTGCGAGTCCCAAACCTGGCTGACCTTGAGGTTGCCTTCAGAACCGAAACAGATCTCGTAGTCGAGCCCTTCGGCGGGAAAGACACCTTCTTCATTGAGGCGACGTACGGCTTCGTCGTATTGGTGTGCCGTCAACGACGGTGGCGAAAAGCGGATAAGCGTGCTCATGGCCGGTCCTCCTGCTGGGGGTTGTGCCGCACGCGGTTCGCGCGTGGGCGACGGAAACGACTAGCGCGGAGGACGCTTCGCCCAGCCTCGGATCCAAGTCTCTGCCGGCTCCGTGTGGCGTGCCGCGACTTCCCAGCTGGTCTAAACCTCAGAAGTCAAATGGTGCACCCGCCCCGGGGCCAGCGTCACACGATGCCCTCGAATCCATCGTACTACCGGGTGCAATGCCTGACCTCAGCCGCGGGCCGCGCTTCAGGAGAAGCTCTCGACGGAGGCGAGCCGCGCTGTGACGGCTCAGGGACGATCGGAAGTCCGGCGCGCATGGCTCTTCCGATAGACGACGATGGGCACGGCTGGGCTCGAACCAGCGACCTCTCGCGTGTGAAGCGAGCGCTCTCCCACTGAGCTACGCGCCCTCGGCGGACGATTCTACGCCGCCTCTCGGGAGCGGCGCGCTCGGGCGCGGGAACCGGCGGCTCCGGTGTCAGAGGCGGACGAGGTTCTCGACCTGCGCGCCCCGGGTGACGCCGCGCAGGTCGACGAACAGCGAGCTGCGCTCGGCCACGGCGACGTGGTCGATCCCGGGGTGCGCGGTGACCAGCACGACGACATCTGCCTCTTGCGCGGCGGGGTCGAGCGGCACGTTTTCCAGTCCGAGCTCCGGCAACGCCGGAACGAAGTCGTCGTGGTAGCTGACTACGCCGCCGCGGGCCTTCAGGACCTCCATGATCCGCAGCGCGGGTGATTCCCGGACGTCACCGACGCCGCCCTTGTAGCTGGCGCCGAGGACGAGGATGCGCGAGCCCTTAACCGGCTTCACGGCGTCGTTCAAAGCCTGCTCGATCCGCGCCACGCAGTGGTAGGGCATCTGCTGGTTGATCTTGCCGGCGAGCTCGATGAACTCGGTCGACATGTGGAACTCGCGGGCCCGCCAGGTCAGATAGAACGGGTCGACGGGAAGGCAGTGGCCGCCCATCCCGGGGCCGGGCTCGAAGCGCATGAAGCCGTACGGCTTGGTCGAGGCGGCATCGACCACCTCCCAGATGTCGATGCCCATCCGCTCGGCCAGCATGGCGAGCTCGTTGACGAGCGCGATGTTCACCGAGCGGAAAATGTTCTCGAGCAGCTTGGTCAGCTCAGCCGCCTCAGGTGTCGAGACCTTGATGATGTGGTCGCAGATGCGGCTGTACAGGTCGGCCGCGCGCTCGAGGCAGGCGGACGTCATGCCGCCGACGACCTTGGGCGTATTGCGGAGCGTGTAGTCGGTTCGACCCGGGTCCACCCGCTCAGGTGAGAAGGCCACGTTGAGATCGTCGCCCAGGCGCAGGCCCGACTCCTCGAGCAGGGGGACCAGCCGCTCGCGGGTCGTCCCCGGATAGGTCGTCGACTCGAGCACGACCAGCTGACCCGGTTGCAGCACCTGGGCCAGGGCCCTCGCCGACGCGTTGAGCGGCCCCAGGTCGGGCTCGCGGTTCTCGGTCAACGGCGTCGGCACGCAGACCAGGATCGCGTCGGCCTGGGCCAGGTCGGCGTAGCGCGTGGTCGGCTTGATCAGCGGCAGGACCTCACCCAGGCGCTCGGACGGGACATCCTCGATGTACGAGCGCCCGGCCGTTATGGCCGAGACCTTGTGGCCGTCGACGTCGAGCGCGACGACGTGCTCGCCGGCCTCGGCGAACGCCACCACGAGCGGCAGGCCAACGTAGCCGAGGCCTATCACACCTACGCTCATGAGCCGGGACGATAGCGGTCACCCCCCGGGAATCCGTGAGCGGCTAGGATCCGAGGCGGACCGTGCTAGGCGGGGTGCTAGCGGTGCCCTGTACCCGCAATCCGCTCTAGCGGGGCTGAATCCCCTCCCGAGGGGCACAGGCCCCGAGGTCAGCGCCTCGTGTTGTGGTGTTGATGGCTCGGTCCCGCGGCGATGGAGACCCGTGAACCAGGTCAGGTCCGGAAGGAAGCAGCCTTAAGCGGTCACCTCCAGGCGCTGCGGGAGCGCTGGGCCGGAGTCGCAAAACGGCGGCAGCGCCTCGGGTACCGGCTTCGACGGGGGGTGCACGGTCCACTTCGCGAGTCGGGTGCGGAAAGGGACGCTATGGCTAACAAATCGCACCCGGACCGCGGCCGCGCCCGCCACTAGACTCGAACAACGGTGTCCACCTCCGCCTCGCTCTACCGCCGCCATCGACCGAGGACCTTCTCCGACGTGGTCGGGCAGGAGCACGTCGTCCGGACGCTGCAGAACGCGGTCGAGCAGGGGAAGGTCCATCACGCCTATCTGTTCGTGGGCTCGCGTGGGACGGGCAAGACGAGCATGGCCAAGATTCTCGCTGCCTGCCTGAACTGCGAAAACGGCCCGACCACGAGCCCCTGCGGCACCTGCACCTCGTGTGTGTCGATTGCGAGCGCCACTTCGCTCGACGTGATCGAGATGGACGCCGCGTCAAACAACTCGGTTGACGACATCCGGGACCTGCGCGAAAAGGTCGCCTACGCGCCGGTCTCCGGCCGCCACAAGGTCTACATCCTCGACGAGGCGCACATGCTCTCGCCGCAGGCCTGGAACGCCTTCCTCAAGACGCTGGAGGAGCCGCCGCCCCGGACCATCTTCGTGCTGGCCACGACCGAAGCTCAGAAGGTCCTGCCGACCGTGGTCGACCGCTGTCATCGCTTCGATTTCGGCCGGCCGCGCGTTGAGGAGGTCGCCACTGTGCTGCACAAGGTGGCCGCCACGGAGCAGATCGACATCGACCCGAGCGCGATCGCGCTCATCGCCCGCGATGCCACGGGGAGTTTCCGCGACGCCCTGGGCACGCTCGAGCAGCTGGTCACCTACGCCGGTGGCCGGAGGATCGAGCCCCAGGACGTGCTGGCCGTGCTCGGAGTGGCCGACGCCGAGCAGCTGTTCGCAGCCGTTGACGCGATCCTGGCCCGCGACCCCGCCCAGGCCCTCAGGGCAGCGGCCCAGCTGGCCGAGTCGGGTCGCGATCCGGGCCAGGTCCTGCGCGACCTCGAGGTCCACGGCCGTGAGCTGCTCACCGTCCAGATCCTCGGCGGCGTTCCGCCGGAGCTCAGGGTCACCGCCGAGCGGGACGGCCGTCTGCTCGGGCAGGCGAAGGCCCTCGAGCACACGGACGCCATTCGCCTGCTCGATCTGGTCGCCCAGGCGCTGGACGCGACGACCAACGGGGCTCAGGCCCGGATTCAGCTCGAGCTGGTCCTGGTCAAAGCCGCCGCCCCGCAGCTCGACCCTTCGATGGCCGCCCTCCTGGCCCGGATCGAACGGCTGGAGTCGGGCGCCCGTGGCGGCGGCGGATTGCGGTCCGTCTCGGCGGAGCCGACAGTGACCCCGGCGGAGCAGCCACAGCCACAGCCCGCGCCACTGCCGCCGGCCCCGCCCGCTCCGAGGACCTCCCCCGCGACGGCCGCCCAAGCCGCGCCCGCGACCGCCGCCCAAGCCGCGCCCGCGACGGCCGCCCAAGCCGCGCCCGCGACCGCAGCACAAGCACGAGCACAAGCCCAACCCCAGGCCGACCCCGAGCCCGACCCCGCCCACGCCACCCCCGGCCCCCCCGACCTGGAGGTCGCCGTCACCTCCTGGCCCGCGGTGGTCGAGATCGTCCGCAACGACAATGCGATGCTGGCCGCGCTCTTGACCGACGCCCGCCCGGTGGCGGTCAGCGAGCGGGAGCTGACGGTGGCCTTCCCGTCCGGCGCCGCCTTCCTGAAGCGCAAGGCCGAGCAGGACGACTATCGACGGGTTGCCGCCGAGGCGCTGAGGGCGATCACGGGCCATCGCCTGGCCCTCCGCTACGAGCTACGCGACGACGAACCCCAGGCCGAGACGCCGGACGGCGAGACCCTCTCCGGCGAGGAGCTGGTACGACGCTTCCTGGAGGAGTTCGACGCCGAGGAGCTTCTCGACGAAGACCAAGACGAACAGAAAGCCAAGACCTGATGCCCCAACAGCCGAACATGCAGCAGCTGCTCAAGCAGGCCCAGAAGATGCAGGAGGAGATGATGGCCGCCCAGGAGTCGCTGAAGGACGAGGTCGTCGAGGCCTCGGCCGGCGGCGGCATGGTCACCGTCAAGGTGACCGGCGACCTCGAGATCAAGTCGGTCACGATCGATCCGCAGGCGGTCGACCCCGAGGACGTCGAGCTGCTCCAGGACATGATCCTCGCCGCGGTCAACGAGGCGCTGCGCTCGGCTCAAGAGCTGGCCTCATCCAAGCTGGGCGGAATCGCGGGCGGTCTGGGCGGCCTCGGGCTGCCTGGCCTATAAGGCCGCAGAGCCGGTAAAACCCACAGCGTGTACGCCCCGCCCGTACAGAAGCTCATCACCGAGCTGTCGAAACTCCCCGGGGTGGGCGGCCGGACCGCGCAGCGGCTCGCCTTCCACCTGCTCCGGGCCAGCGACGACGACGCGCTCGCGCTGGCCGAGGCGATCACCGAGGTCAAGCAGCGGATCGGGTTGTGCAGCATCTGCTTCAACCTCGCCGACGGCCCCCGCTGCCGCATCTGCGAGGACCTCCAGCGCGATCCCACCCTCATCTGCGTGGTCGAGGACCCTTCGGACGTGATCTCGATCGAGCGCACGCACGAGTTCCGCGGCCGCTACCACGTCCTCGGCGGCGCCCTGTCTCCGATCGACGGGATCGACCCCGAGGACCTGAAGATCCAAGAGCTGTACGACCGAGTTGAAACCGATCACACGAGCGAGGTGGTGATCGCCACCAACCCGACCACGACCGGGGAGGCGACCGCGCTGCACATCGCCGACGGCCTGCGGACTCGAAGCCCGGAGACCAGGGTGACCCGGCTGGCCAGCGGGCTCCCGGTCGGGGCCGATCTCGAGTACGCCGACGAGCTCACGCTCGGCCGGGCGCTCGCGGGGCGCCGCTCGGTATGAACCCGCCGACGGTGGTGATGAAGTTCGGCGGCACCTCGGTCGCCGACGCCGAGCGCCTTCAACGCGCCGCGCGGCGGATCGTCGCTCAGCGCGAACAGGGTAAGCGCGTCGTCGCCGTTCTCAGTGCGCGGGGCAAGACGACCGACGACCTCATCCGGATGGCCGAGGAGGTCTCGCCCACCCCCGACCCACGCGAGATGGACATGCTGCTCAGCACCGGCGAGCGGATCAGCTGCGCCCTGTGCGCGATGGCCATCAACGACCTCGGCCACCGGGCGATCAGCCTCACCGGCTCCCAGGCGGGCATCGTCACCGACACCTCCCACACCAAGGCCCGGATCCTCGATGTCCGGGCCGAGCGGATCACCCAGGCCCTGAGCAACGACCAGATCGTCCTCGTGGCCGGCTTTCAGGGCGTCTCGACCAGCCGGGACGTGACCACGCTCGGCCGCGGCGGCTCGGACACGACGGCGGTGGCGCTCGCGGCCGCGATCGAGGCCGAGATCTGCGAGATCTACACCGACGTGGCGGGCGTGTTCAGCGCGGACCCGAGGATCGTGCCCGACGCGCGCAAGCTCCCGTACGTGAGCTTCGAGGAGATGCTCGAGATGGCCGCCTCGGGCGCGAAGGTGCTCCAGCTGCGCTCGGTCGAGTACGCGCGCACCCACAAGGTGCGCATCCACTGCCGCTCGAGCTTCCAGGACAGCCCCGGAACCGTTGTGCTAAACGAGGACGAGACGATGGAGCACCCGCTGATCACCGCCGTGACGCACTCGACCGAGGAGGCTCGGATCACCCTGCTCGGCGTGCCCGACCGGCCCGGCGCCGCCGCGGCGATCTTCACCGCGCTGGCCGATGCCAACTGCAACGTGGACACGATCATCCAAAACGAGCCGCTCGGCCAGGGCCGCGACGCCGAGGTCTCGTTCACGATCTCGACCGAGGATCTGCGCGCGGCCGAGCAGGCGCTCAAGCCGGTCGCCGAGCAGCTCGGCGTGCAGCGGATCGACACCGATCCGGAGATCGGCAAGGTGTCGATCGTAGGCGCGGGCATGCGTTCGCACCCCGGCGTGGCGGCCAAGGTGTTCGACGTGCTGGCCGAGCACGAGATCAACATCGAGATGATCTCGACCTCGCCGATCAAGATCAGCTGCGTGATTCGCTCCGACGCGGTCGAGACCGCGGTCCGGGCGCTCCACCAGGCCTTCGAGCTCGGGGCGGCCGGGATCCAGCAGGAGCGTCCGATCGGACAGGAGGCCCGATGACCGAGCCCGCGCCGCGCGTGGCCGTGGTCGGCGCCACCGGCGCCGTCGGTTCGACCATGCTCCAGCTGCTCACGGAGCGCGGCTTCCCCGCCCGCGAGATCGTCCCGTTCGCATCCGAGCGCTCAGCCGGGAAGACAGTCGGCGACAACCTGACCGTGCGCGCGCTGAACGACGAGGCCGATCTCACCGGCTTCGACATCGCGCTCTTCAGCGCCGGATCAACCACCTCCGGCACCTGGGCGCCGCGCTTCGTCGACCATGGCGCGGTGGTCGTCGACAACTCGAGCCGCTGGCGGATGGAGCCCGAGGTTCCGCTCGTCGTGGCCGAGGTCAACCCGGAGGCGATCGACGCCCACCGGGGGATCATCGCCAACCCCAACTGCTCGGCCATGCAGGCCCTGGTCGCGCTCAAGCCGATCCACGACCGGGCCGGGCTCGAGCGGATCGTCTTCTGCTCCTACCAATCGACGTCCGGCACCGGTGCCAAAGCGGTTCAGGAGCTAAAGGACCAGGCGCACGCGATCCTCCACGAGATGGCCCCGCCGGATCCACAGATCTATCCCCATCAGATCGCCTTCAATGTGCTCCCTCAGGTCGAGACGTTCAAGGACGGCGACGACTACACGACCGAGGAGCGCAAGGTCATCGCCGAGAGCCGGAAGATCCTCGGCCTCCCGGAGCTCCGGATCACCGCCACCTGCGCCCGCGTGCCGGTCATGAACTGCCACTCCGAGGCGCTCAACGTGGAAACCAGGCGCGACCTGAGCCCGGAAGAGTGCCGGGAGCTGCTGGCAAACTCCCCCGGCCTCCGGGTCGTCGACGACCCGGAGCAGGGCCGCTACCCGATGGCCACGGAAGCCGCCGGCCAGGACGAGGTGTTCGTGGGCCGGATCCGGCGCGACGAGTCGAACCCCAAGACGCTCAACCTGTGGGTGGTGGGGGACAACCTGCGCAAGGGCGCGGCCACGAACGCGATCCAGATCGCCGAGCTGCTGATCGAGCGTGAGCTCGTGCCGCTCTCACCCGCGGCCCAGGCCGCCTACTGAGCCACCAAAGCGTTAAGAAAAGTGGTGGGATGGGTATCCTCCCCGACCACAAGCTTTGATGGGGACGCGGGAAACCCGACACACGCTCCCGATGGGCGGACGACAGGGGTATGACGAGAGCGAGGCCACCGGCCTCGCTCTCCGTCACTCAGGGGGCGGCGGGATCGCGTCCTTGAGCCGCTGCTGAGCCGAATCGAGCTGATCGCCCAGGCCGGCCGGGGGCCGCGGAGGCCCGGGAGCCTGGGGCGGTCCCGGCGACACCGGCACGACCTGGCCCTCCTCGGTCCGCACCACCGGGACCGGCCGGGCGCGGCCGGTGGGCGCGCCGCCGGTCATCTTGCGCGCCCAGTCCATCCCCCGCGGGATGAGGCCGCCGCGCCGCTCACGAATCCCCATGGCGCTAGGCCGCCTCGGCGCCGGCGACGACGGTCGTGGACCAGTCGATCACCTTGGTGGGCTTGATGATGTGCTTGGTCATCCCGAGCTCCTTGGGCGAGAGCCCGAGGGCGAGCCCGACCAGCTGGGGGAGGTGAAGCACCGGGAGCCCGAGCTCGCGCCCGACCACCTTCGAGGCCGCCGGCTGCTGCATGTCCAGGTTCAGATGGCAGAGCGGGCACGGCACGACCAGGCAATCGGCCTCGGCGTCCAGGGCATCCCCGAGGTGGCGGCCCGCCTGGGCCAGCGACGCCTTCTTGTTCATGGTGATGATCGGGAAGCCGCAGCACTTGTAGACCCCGGCGTAGTCGATCACCGTCCCACCCAGGGCCTCGATGACCCGGTGCAGGTACCGGTCGCGCGGATTGTCCGAATTGATCCCGAGCCGGTCGACCGGGCGCACGATGTAGCAGCCATAGAACGGCCCCACACGCAGGTCCTTCAGCGGTCGCTTGACCCGCGAGCGCAGCTCGTCCAGGCCGATGTCCTCGACCAGGAGCCAGAGGAAGTTCTTGTTCGTCAGGCCCTTCTCGTACCGGAGCCCCTCGTCACTCAGGTTCCCGTTGACTTGCTCGCGGTACTCGGTGTTGGCGTCGAGTCGCTCCTGGCACTCGGACTGGGCGCCCTGGCAGGTCGAGCAGATGTTCATCATCAGCTCGCCGTCCGTGCGCTGGGCCAGCGCGAACGTCCTCGCGTTCAAGCTGTCGGCCAGCTCCTGGTTGTGCTCGGCGATCACGCCCGCGCCGCAGCACGAGGCCCGGTCGAGCTCGATCAGCTCGATGTCGAGCAGCGGCGCCACCGCCGCCATCGAGCCGTGCAGTTCGGGAGTGAAGCCGCGGCTTACGCACCCCGGCCAGTAGGCGACCTTCATCGGCTCTCACTTTCTGTCTCGGTGGAGCCCTCTCCAGTGGTCGGGGCTGAGCTCTCGGTCGAGGCCTCGCGCTCGCCGGCGCCCGAGTCGTGCTCGCCCTTCTCAGGCGAGTCCGGCTCGTCCTCGTACCCGGTCACGTACAGGTTGAGCTCGACCCGCTCGGAGCGGCCCTCGACCTTCTTGAAGATCTGCTTGACCTCCGGCGAGGCCTTGTGCGAGGACTTCAGGGCCCCGATCGGCGTCATCTTTCCCCGCCGCAGGGCGGTCATCGCCACCGGGAGCGAGCTGATCAGCTCGGGCACCGCACGTGGATTGAGCTTTCCGCCGTAGGAGTCCGGGAGCAGGTCGGGCTCGAACAGGAGCCCGTTCTTCTCGATGTTCTTGACGAACGCGTGCTCGTGGCGGAAGCCGTTGTTGCGATCCTTGATCTCGAAGTCCGAGCCCGCGCGGCGGCGCAGGCGCATGATCTGGCTCATCGGGTCGACGCCCTTGGGGCACGCGTCGATGCAGTTGAAGCAGTGCGTGCAGTCGTAGATCCCGTGCTCGTCCTCGGCCAGGTCGGTCAGCCGCTCGCGGTGCTCGGCGTCGCGGGGATCGCCGACGAACCGGTAGGCCTTGGCCGAGCGCCGCGGGCCCGACGAACAAGCGGATCGACCTCCATGGCCAGGCAGTCGGAGACGCAGGCGCCGCACTGGATGCAAGCCATCGTCTGGGTGATGTCGACCATGTTCTCGTGCGGGACGATGTACTCCCGCTCGGGCACCGGCTCCTGGTTGATCAGCCACGGGGTGACGCGCTGGATCTTCTTCCAGTGGACCTCGTCCATGTCGACGATCAGGTCACGGATCACCGGCATGTTGCCCATCGGCTCGACCTCGATGACGCCGGCCGGCGTGGTGTCACCCTGCCCCGCGCCACCCTCGGCGGTGCCGGCATCCTCGCCCGGGTTCCAGCCCACGCCGTGCGCCCGCGCGGCCGCCTCGCCCAGATGGGTGTTACAGGCCAGTCCCGGCTTGCCGTTCATCCGTACTCCGCACGAGCCGCAGATCGCCTGCTGACACGAGCAGCGGATGCCGAGCGAGCCGTCGACGTCGTCGCGGATCTTCAGGATCGCGTCGAGCACCGATTGGGTCTCGGGCATGTCCACGGTGTGCTCGTCCCAGTGCGCAGCGTCCCCGGACTGAGGGTCGAAGCGCCGGATTCTCAGTACGTACTCGGGCATCAGTACCTCCGTTCTTCCGGCTCCCAGCGCGTGATCGTCACCGGTGAGTAGCTCACCTTCGGCACGTCGCCGCCGTTGACTGAAATATCGATGTGCTTGAGCCACTCATCGTCGTTGCGCCCGAGGAAGTCGGTGCGGTACTGAGCCCCGCGTGACTCCTTGCGCTCCTTGGCTCCGACGATGATGGCCTCGGCACAATCGAGCATGTACCCGAGCTCGATGGCTCCGATCACGTCCTGGTTGAACACGCTCCCGCGGTCGTCGATGGCCGCCTTCGGCGCCTCGTCCTTGAGCCGGCGGACGATCTCGTGCGCCTTCTCGAGGCCCTCTTCGTCGCGGAACACGGCCGCGTACTCGTTCATGGTCTCGCCCAGCTCCCGCTTGATGGCCGAGACCCGGCGTCCGCCCGCGTCGCGGTTCATGATCGCGTCCAGGTTGCGCTGGGTGTCGGACACCTTGGAGGCGTGCATCGAGGGCATCGGCATCTGACGGGCCCGGTGGGCCGCATGGACGCCCGAGCGCCGGCCGAACACGAGCGTGTCCAGGAGGGAGTTGGCACCCAGGCGGTTACCGCCGTGGACCGACACGCACGCCACCTCGCCGGCGGCGTACAAACCCTCGATCGTCGTCTGACCATCGGAGTCGGTCTTCACCCCGCCCATGATGTAGTGCTGGCCCGGCCGGATGCGAATCGGCTCCCGGGTGATGTCAACTCCGGCGAAGTCACGGCCGATGTTGACGATTTCCCGCAGCGCCTCGAGCGTTCGCCGGCGCGGCACCTTGGTGATGTCAAGCGCGATCCCGCCGTCCTCGAACCCGCGACCTTCGTTGATCTCGGTCTGCTCGGCCTGCGAGACGACGTCACGGGAGGCCAGCTCGAGCTTGTTGGGCGCGTACTTCTCCATGAACCGCTCGCCCTCGGCGTTGAACAGCTGCGCGCCCTCGCCGCGGGCCCCCTCGGTGATCAGGAGCCCGTTGCCGACCAGCGTGGTCGGGTGGTACTGGACCATCTCCATGTCCATCAGCTTGGCCCCGATCCGGAACGCCTGGGCGATTCCGTCGCCGGTGACGATCAGCCCGTTGGTGGTCGGCTTGTAGGCCTGCCCGCACCCGCCGGTGGCCAGGATCACGGCCTTGGCGTTGAACACCTCGAGGTGGCCGTCGCGCAGGTTGCGGCAGATGGCGCCGACGCAGCGGCCGTTGTCGTCCTGGAGCAGGTCGGTGGTGAACCATTCCTCGTAGCGGTCGACCTGCTCGCCGTGCTTCATCAGCTGCTCGTAGAGCACGTGCAGGATGGCGTGGCCGGTGATGTCGGCCACGTAATAGGTCCGCGCCGCCGATGCGCCACCGAAGGCGCGGGTGCCGAGGTTGCCGTTCTCGTTGCGGTGGAAGGTGACGCCCGCGTGCTCGAGCCACAGGATCTCCTCCGGGGCCTCGCGGCACATGATCTCGATCGCGTCCTGGTCGCCCAGGAAGTCCGACCCCTTGACGGTGTCGAAGGCGTGTGATTCCCAGGTGTCCTCGGGGTTCAGCGCCGCGTTGATCCCGCCCGCGGCGGCCACCGAGTGCGAACGGACGGGGTGGACCTTCGAGATGATGCCGACGGTCGCCCCGGCCTGGGCGGCGGCGAGGGCGGCGCGCTGGCCGGCCAACCCCGCGCCGATGATCAATACGTCGTGGGAGGGCATGAATTCGATTCTATGGGAGGGGGCTCTGGAGCCGCTTCAGGGGTGGGGGTCGCTGCGCTCGCCGTCCCTGGGGAATCCGGCCCCGAGCGGTACGTAGGCCGCGGCCGCAGGGCCGGATTCCCTTAAGGGAACTCGGTCCCGTACCAGGGACCCTTCCGAACCGCCCGGAAACGAGTTTCCCTGGGGCCTGTCGTCCGGACGCCCGGGTCGGCTGCGGCTGGCGAGCTGTCGCGGCCTAGGCCCCGACGGCGGACTGGAGGGCCCGGCGGACCCGCTTGAGCGTGACGATGCCCCGCAGGACGCCCTCGCCGTCGACCGCCATCACCGCGCCGAGCCGTCCGAGTTCGTCCGAGGAGAGGACATCGGTCAGCGGCCGCTCCGCGTTGACCGACGAGCCACCGCCGTCGAGCATCGACTCGACCGTGAGCCAGTTCTCGCCCGCGTCCTGCGCAGCCTCCAGGCGCTCGCGGCGGGCGATGCCGACGAACCGGCCGCCCTCATCCACGACCGGGAACCAGGGCCAGCCGTAGCGCAGGAAGAACTCATCGATGGCCTGGCCGACCGGGGTCCGGGAGGCGATGGCCACGGGCTGGGGGTCCATCACGTCGGCCACCGTGACCCCGGCGATGCGCTCGTTGAGCGCGGTCTGCAACAGCGCAGCCCGCGCAGATTGCCAGAGCAGGAAGGCGATGGCCAGCAACCACAGGGCGGTAAAGCTGACATAGGCGACCAGGAGCCAGATCCCCAGGCCGGCCAGCACGACCGCGAACACCTGCCCCACCTTTGCCGCCACCCGCGTGCCGCGCTCCTTGATACCGGTTACCCGCCACACGAGCGAGCGCGCGATTCGGCCGCCGTCGAGCGGGAAAGCAGGTATCAGGTTGAAGGCGAGCAGTAACACGTTCCAGAGGAGCAACCAGCTGAGCGAGAGCACGACCGGGGTGATCGGGACCGACCCGTCGAGCTCGACCGCATGGACCATCTTGTCCGGCCCGACGATGGCCAGATCGATGCCCAGGCAGATGAGCACGAAGCCCAGCGTGGCCGCAGGTCCGGCGGCCGCGATCTGGAAGTCCTCGCCCGGCGTGGCCGCGTCCCGGCTCATCTGGGTCAGGCCGCCGAAGAGGAACAAATCGATCCGCCGCACGTCGATGCCGTGAGCGCGCGCCGCCACCGCATGTCCGAGCTCGTGCACGATCAACGACCCGAACAGGATCAGCACCGTGATCACGGTGGTCAGGTAGGCGACTCCGTCGGAGCTGTGCAGGGCCGAGCGGAAGTCCCCCGAGAGCCAGAAGATCATCAGGAACAGGATCACGAACCAGCTGCCGTCGACACCGATCCGGATCCCGGCGATGTCGAGCAGCTTGATCGAAGCCGGCCGCCGCATCCGGCAATGGTC
The DNA here is from genome assembly GCA_963748585.1 of uncultured Solirubrobacterales bacterium. GTDB lineage: Bacteria > Actinomycetota > Thermoleophilia > Solirubrobacterales > Solirubrobacteraceae > Palsa-465. The sequence continues at coordinate 36,948 of CAVVJR010000001.1, forward strand.
GCATAGGCTTGGGCAGGGTTGATGCGGAACGCCAGGTGCCACTATCAGGACCAAGAATGAGCAGCGGTATCCAACAGCTCCGTGAGCGGATGGCCGAGCTGACCGACCTGCGCCACGCGGCCGGTCTGCTCGAGTGGGATCAGCAGACGATGATGCCTCCCCGGGGCGCGATCACCCGGGCCGAGTCGCTGGCCACGCTGGAGAAGATCAGCCACGACCTGTTCACCTCCTCGGAGACCGGCCGGGCGATCGAGGCGGCCGCGAACGAGCTCAACGGCGACGCGAGCGAGTCCGACGCCGCGTGTCTCGTGCGCGTGTCCCGGCGCCGCTGGGAGAAGGCGTGCCGGGTCCCGACCGAGCTCGCGGCCGACCTGGCCCGAGCGGGCTCGATGGGGCACGATGCCTGGCTGACGGCGCGGGCGAACGTCGACTACGCCGTGTTCAAGCCGTATCTGGCTCGCAACCTCGAGCTCGCGCGCCGGTACATCGACTGCTTTGACGGCTTCGACTGCGCCTACGACGTCCTGCTGGACAATTTCGACCACGGCACCACGACGGCCGAGATAGACCGGCTGTTCGGCGAGCTCAAGGGATTCCTGATCCCGCTCATCGCCACGCTCTCGGACAATTCCGGCCGCGTGGACTCGGGGCCGCTGTACGGGATGTTTCCCGTCGACCGTCAGCGGCGGCTGGTGACCGAGGTCGTGCAGCTCATGGGCTTTGACCGCAGCGGCTGGCGGATCGACGATGCCGTTCATCCCTTCGCCACCGGGTTCGGCGCCCACGATGTCCGGATCACCACCCGGTGGGATGAGACTTACTTTCCCAGTGGCCTATACGGCGCCATGCACGAATGCGGTCACGGCCTGTACGAGGCCGGCATCGATCCTGCCCTGCAGCGCACGCCGCTCGGTCACGCCGAGTCACTGGCCCTGCACGAGTCACAGAGCCGGATGTGGGAGAACATGGTCGGGCGCGGGCGGCCGTTCTCAGGTTTCCTCGCGCCGCGGATCGCCAGCCTGTTCGACCTCGACCTCGATCCCGACGCGCTCTACCGTGCCGTTAACTGCGTTCAGCCCTCGTTCATCCGGGTGGAGGCCGACGAGGTCACCTACAGCCTGCACATCGTGCTTCGCTTCGAGCTCGAGCGGGCGCTGATCGATGGCCGGGTCACCGTGGACGAGCTACCCGAGGCCTGGAACGAGCTGTTCAAGCAGTACCTGGGCCTCGACGTTCCCGATGACGCCCGCGGTGTGCTCCAGGACGTTCACTGGGCAAGCGGCCTGATCGGCTATTTCCCCACCTATGCCCTGGGCAACTTGATCGCCGGGCAACTGTGGGAGCGGGCGCACGCCGACCTGTCCACGCTGGAGGAACAGATCGCTACCGGCGAGTTACTCGGCCTGCGGGAGTGGTTGCGTCAGCACGTGCACCGGCACGGGGCCAAGTACTCGAGCCGAGAGTTGCTCGAACGGGTCGTCGGCACCCCCGTCTCGGTCGAGGCGTTCACCACCTACCTCAAGGCCAAGCTCGGCGACGTCTACCAGCTCGAGTTGTAACCACCAAGTCAACGATGGAGAAGACCAAGTGAGCGATTCCCCTGTACGCGTGGCGGTAACCGGCGCGGCCGGCCAGATCGGCTACGCCCTCCTGTTCCGGATCGCGAGCGGACACCTGCTCGGCCCCGACACGCCGGTTCGCCTCTCGCTGCTGGAGATCCCCGACGCGGTGAAGGCGGCCGAGGGAACGGCGATGGAGCTCGAGGACTGCGCCTTCCCCCTCCTGGCCGGCGTCGACATCTCAGACGATGCCAAGCAGGCCTTCGATGGCGTCAGCGTCGCCCTGCTCGTCGGCGCGAAGCCTCGGCAGAAGGGAATGGAGCGAAGTGACCTGCTCGAGGCCAACGGCGGCATCTTCAAACCTCAGGGCGAGGCCCTGAACGAGCACGCGGCCTCGGATGTCAAGATCCTCGTGGTCGGCAATCCCGCCAACACCAACTGCCTGATCGCCCGCAGCAACGCCCCCGACATCCCGAACGAGCGTTTCACGGCCATGACCCGCCTCGATCACAACCGGGCGATCGCGCAGCTGGCCAACAAGACCGGTGCGGAGGTGAAGGACATCACCAACATGACCGTGTGGGGCAACCACTCGGCCACGCAATACCCCGACCTCTTCCACGCCAAGGTCAAGGGCCAGAACGCGGCCGAGGCGGTGGACGATCAGGATTGGATCGAGAACGACTTCATCCCGACGGTGCAGAAGCGCGGCGCCGCGATCATCGAGGCCCGCGGCATGTCGAGTGCGGCCTCGGCCGCCAACGCCGCCATCGACCACGTGCACGACTGGGTGCTCGGAACGCCGAAGGATGACTGGGTTTCGATGTCGATCCCGTCGGACGGATCGTATGGCGTCGACGAGGGCATCATCTCGAGCTTCCCGGTCACCTGCTCGGGCGGTTCATACGAGGTGGTCACCGGTTTGGAGATCGACGACTTCTCGAAGTCCCGGATCGAGAAGACAGTCAACGAGCTCAAGGAAGAGCGCGACGCGGTCAAGAAGCTCGGCCTGATTTAGCGCATGTCAGGATACCGTGCCCCGCGCGCTCCGCGCGCGGGGCAGGTCTAGGCCGGGAGCCAGCCCTGGCCGTCTCGCTTCACCTGTCCCTCGGAGGCGAGCTTCGGCAGCACCCGGTACAGGTAGTTCGGCTCGATGCTCATCGCTTCGGCGATCTGCGGAATGGTGATTCCCGGACGGTTGCGCACCAGATCGAGGGCCTGGTTGGCGCGGGTGTTACCGCCGCGCCGCCCCCGCGGGCGGCCCGCTCGCCGGCCTGCCGAGCGCCGGCCGCGCCCGTTGGAGCTGGCGCGGACGAGCGGTCCTGCGCCCTCCGCCGCCCACCAGGGCCGCGCGCGCCGCCTCGAGCTTGCTCACTTCCTCCTTGAGCTCGGCGAGCCGCATCATCGATTTCCCTTACCGTGCTATCGACAAAACCGGCGGCCAATTGCATCCTCTCCTCTGATAGACATGGAAGTACGTGACAAACGATACCTCTTGCACCAGTCAACGTGTACCGGCGCGGGGTATACGACGTTCGTCAGCGTTCGAGGAGTGCCTTCAAGCGCTGCGAGTGAATTCCGGGCCTCGCGCTCGGAGGCGGCACCCACAATCACCCGGCTGGCCATACTGCCGAGCTTGCCGCCCGGCGGTGAGAACTCGTTGCTGTACTCGAACAGCGGTCGCGTCATCGCCGTTGCTCGACAGTTCGTAGATGATGCGCGCGCGCGAGTGAGCCGGCCCCTGGCCCTCCCACTCCGCCCGGTTGGGCGCCTTGACATCGGCCAGCTTCCAGTGGACTCGGAACGACACGCCGCGCATGTGGAGCACCTGGTCCATGGTCGATCCCTGGCGCAGCGGCTGGGCCGAGACGTCCTTGACCGAGCGATGGATGGTCACCCAATCCTTGAGCCGCTCGGGATCCATGACCGTTTCCCAGACGCGGTCGATGGGGGCGTTGATCTTGGTCTTCACGCTGTACGGTGGCCATCGCGACGTGCAGACCCTAACGCGCCGCGAGCGGTTCGGTCGACTCCCATTCGGCCAGCGCGTGCTCGATGGCGCGGTCGAGCGAGTGCAAACGAACGCCGAGCAGCTCGGCCGCGTGATCGTCGCGGGGCAGCAGGTCGCTGTCGAGGCTCTCCATGAGCGGGCCGATCAGCTCCCACTCCTCGTCGGCGATGACCGACGCGATCCGGCTGGCGATCGGAGTCACGGTGAGCCGGGGAAACTTGATCGACGGACGGGAGACCAGCATCAGATCGGCGATCCGATCGATCAACTCACCGTAGGTCACGGTGTCAGGGCCGCCGATGTCGAGCGACCGTCCGGTCACCCGCTTCGTGGGTCGCCGATCGGGCCAGCATCTCGATCACGTCGCGCTCGTCGATCGGGCGCGTGCGGTGTGAATGCCAGCCCGGGCACGGCCATCACCGGCATCCGCTCGACCAGGCGGACCAGGAAGCGAAACGACCGCGAGCCGGCCCCGATGACGATCGAGGCCCGCAGCGCCACCGATCCCGGCGCCGCGGCCAGCAGGATGTTCTCGACCGCCAGCCGGCTGGCCAGGTGCTGCGAGGCGGGGCCGCCGTTCGGCACGAGCCCGCCCAGGTAGACGATCCGCGCTGACGCCGGCCGCCGCCGCCGCGCGCGGCGAAGTTCTCCGCCGCCGCCCGCTCGCGCGAGTCGAACGCGCCGTCGTCGCGAGCGCTCCATCGAGTGGATGAGAAAGTAGGCCACGTCGATTCCCTCGAGCGCGCGCTCGAGGCCCTCGGCCGGAGACGGCATCTCCGGTCACCATGCTGACGCCCCGCGGCACGCCGTCCTCGTGCCGGCTGAACCCGCGCACGGCGTGGCCCTCCCGCTGGAGGCGCGGGACGAGCCGCGAGCCGACGTAGCCGGTGACCCCGGTGACGAGCACGTTCATGGCTGCGCGCCTACCCGCTGCATCGCGTCGAAAGCTACGGAAAATGCGGGCGGTTCCGAGGCGGACGATCGGTTTTTCCCGCTGTTTCCAGGGATTCTGACTCAAACATTAATTCCCAGCGTTTTCCGGGAATGCGGGTTTGCGCAGTCGCCCAGAGATGCTTTGATGCCCGCCGTCGTCGGGCTAGAAGGACGAACGAAACGGAGCTTCATCGAATGGCGAGTGGGCGTAACGGGACCGGCAGGGCGAAGTGCGAGGACTGCTTCTTTCACCGCAATCTTCTCTGTGCGGTGTCGGAGACCGGGCCCTGTGCGACCTACCGTCCCGATCATCCGGAAGGACTGCGTCCGCCCAGCCAGCTCCGGTTCGTCTTCCGCCAGGAGCGTCGCCTCCAGGTCGCCTGGGCGTTCCCTTCGGCCAACGAGCAGGTGGCGCTTCATGCGTGAACCTCGATCGCGCTTCGGGAGCTGGTCGCGCCCCGGCACGGTATGGTTTCGCGCCATGTACTGGCCGCTGATCGGCGGGCTCATCGCGTTCGTCCTCGTCTGTGTCCTGATGGGCTGGATCATGGACGTCCCGGGCCGCGACTCGAGAGCGCCCGCTGACGCGGCGCTGGGAGCGTCGGGCTCCTCGGAGCGGCGGGCGATCCACTCGGCCCCCGCCGTGTCGGTCACCCCGTGCAGGAGCACCGAGCAGAACACGGTCAGCGCGGCCAGGTTGAACACCCGGAAACCGCCGCGTCACATGCTGGTTCAGGACCAGGAGCGAGAAGGTCATGGTGGCCACGCCCTTGGGTCCGAACCAGGCCATGAACCCCTTGGTCGCCGTGTCGGTGCCGGTGCGCACGAGCGCCGCGAACACGGCCACGGGCCGCGCCACCAGCAGGGTGACGGCCACGATCCCGACCGCCGCCCAGCCGTCGCCGAACAGGCCGTGCAGGGTGAGCAGCGAGCCGAAGACGACGAAGATGCCGAGCTTGACGATCTCGACCAGGTCGTCGGACTGGCGCTCGAAGTAGCCGCGCAGGTCGGGTCGGGTGATCCCGAGCGTGATCGCGCCGACGTACACGGCGATCAGGCCGTTGCCGTGCGGGGGCAGCACCGCGATGCCGTAGATGGCAAAGGCCGATCCCGAGCGCGAACAGCGCCTTCTGGTGATCGGGGATCTCGGCCCCGAGCCGGCCCTCGCGAGGCATCAGGCGCGCCGCCACGAACCCGACCACGAGGCCGGTGGCCAGGCCGACGCCCACGTCCTGGAGCACGAACCGCCACCACACGAAGTGCCTGCTGCCCGGCCGCCAGCGCGGCGCTGAAGGCCAGCACGCGCGGGCAGCGCAAGTCCGTCGTTGAGCCCCGACTCGAGGTTGAGCGAGTGGCGGATCAGCCGCGGTACGCGCGGATTGGTGACCACGCTCGAGGAGAGCACCGGATCGGTGGGGGACGAGCAGCGCGCCGAGCAGGAATGACTCGGTCCAGCTCAGGCCGACCAGGAGCTGCGCCGCCAGCGGCCACGATCGCCGCGGTCAGCGGCATCGCCAGCACGAGCTTGCGCAGTGGCAGGTGCCAGTGGGCCTGGAGCATCTCCCGCTCGACCTCGAGGCCGTCGCGGAACAGGATCACGATCAGCGCCACCGTGGCCAGGTCGCCGACGAAGGCCGAGCGCGGCTCGAAGTGCAGCACGCCGATCGCGCCCTGCCCGAGCACGAACCCGGTCACCACGAACAGGGCGGTGAGCGAGAGGAAGCTGCGGCGCGCGAGCCCGGAGACCAGCGCACCGACGACCAGCAGGGCGCCGAAGGTGAGAAGCGTGGTCTCGAAGTGGCTGCCGGCGGCCCCCACGAAGCTGATGCAGTGCCGAAGGAGCAGCGTGCAGATCACCGTCCTGGGCAAGTCCCCATCATGGGAGGACGCGGGCGGGGCGTGCAGCGGTTACCTGGTCGAGCAGAGCGGCTATCGGCTGCTGCTGGACTGCGGCAACGGAGTGTTCGCCAAGCTGCGCCTGTGCTGTGACTACGCCGACGTCGACGCCGTCCTGATCACCCACCTGCACGCCGATCACTTCCTCGACCTGGTGCCCTACAGCTACGCCCTGCTGCATGGCGCCGCGGCGCGCGGTGCCCGCCCGCGGCTGCACCTGCCCCCGGGCGGCGCGCGACGTCTGCGCCGCGCTGGTCGGGCAGCTGGGGCGACGCCGAGCTGATCGAGACGGCGTTCGACGCACGAGTACGACGGCGACGACGAGCTCGGCCTCGGGCCGCTGCGCGCCAGTTTCCGCGAGGTGCCGCACTACACCCGCACCTTCGCCGTCGACCTGAGCGGCCGCGGCGAGGGCCGCTTCACCTTCAGCGCCGACTGCGGGCCCAATGACGGCGCTGGTCGAGCTCGCCCGCGACACCGACCTGCTGCTGGCCGAGGCGACCCTGCCGAGCCGAGGCGAGGAGAGCGAGGGTCATCTGAACGCCCGCGCAGGCGGGCGAGCACGGCCGGCGCGCGGGGGCCGGCGGCTCGTCTTGACCCACTTCTCCGACCAGCTCGACGCGCAGCGCGCGGTGGCCGAGGCGGCGGAGGGGTTCGGCGGTCCGGTCGAGCTGGCGCGCGAACAAGCCGTGTACACGGTCTAATCTCAGGGCTATGCGTGAGCGTGATCTGTTCGCCAACTTCGACCGGGTCCGGCGTGAGATGGACGAGCTGTTCGGCGACGTGTTCGAGCGTACGCGGATGGCCCGCCGGAGGCACCGGCTTCGTTCCCGCGGTCGATGTCGCCTACACCTCCGAGCCGCCGCATGGTCGTGGTGACCGCGGAGCTCGCCGGGGTGGACGCCGACCAGCTCGACCTCGAGATCCAGGGCCGTAAGCTGATCCTCTCCGGCCAGCGCGGGCCGGCGGAGGTCGAGGGTGACATCTACCAGCTGGTGGAGATCGAGCGCGGGCCGTTCCGGCGCATGGTCGAGCTCGGCGTCGAGGTCGACGCCGGAGGCGGCGCGGGCCAGTTACGAGGACGGCATGCTGCGGGTCGAGCTGCCGCTCGCCGCGCCCGAGTCGCGGCGCGCCGCGCCGTTCGCATCGAGCCGGGCCGCGAAGCGTGATCGAAGTCGGCACTCCCGCGCGCGCGGCGCGCGCGACGTCGCCGTCGACGGCGCGCGCCAGCCTGCCTCAGCGCGTCGGCGTGCTGCCCTTGCGTGACACGGTCACGTTCCCGGACATGCTGATCCCGCTGAACGTGGGCCAGCCGCGGAGCATCGAGCTGATCAACGACATCCTGCGCGGCGACCGCTCGATCGTCATGGTGGCCAGCCGCAACCCGGAGAACGAGACTCCCGGGCCCGGAGGACCTCTACGACGTCGGGGTGCTCGGCTCGGTGCAGCGGATGATCCGCGTCCCGGACGGCACACTGCGGGTGCTGATCCAGGGCGGCGGCCGGGTGCGCATCGCGCGACTGGCTGCAGACCGATCCGTATCTGGTCGCCGACGTCACCGAGGCGCCCGACGTGGTCGACCAGAGCCCGGAGCTCGTGGCGCTGATGCGCAACGTCCAGCAGACGTTCGCCAACATCGTCGAGCAGGTCCCCTACCTGCCCGAGGAGCTCCAGATCATGGTCGCCAACGTCGACGACCCGAGCACGTTGAGCAACCTGATCGGCGGGGCGCTGCGGCTGAAGACCGAGGAGAAGCAGGAGCTGCTCGAGGAGCTCGACGTGGGCCAGCCGCCTGCGCCGGCTCTCGGAGATCCTCGCCCGAGAGCTCGAGGTGGTGGCGATCGGCTCGAAGATCCAGTCGCAGGTCCAGTCCGAGCTCGACAAGGGCCAGCGCGAGTACTTCCTGCGCCAGCAGCTCAAGGCGATCCAGGAGGAGCTGGGCGAGGCCGACGAGGTCCAGGCCGAGGTCGGCGAGCTGCGCGAGCAGCTGGCCGCGATCGAGCTGCCCGAGGAGGCGCGCAAGCAGGTCGACCGCGAGCTCTCGCGGCTCGAGCGCCTGCAGCCGGCGATGGCCGAGTACGGGGTGATCCGCAGCTACCTGGAGTGGATCGCCTCGCTGCCGTGGGACAAGTCGACCGAGGACAACCTCGACCTCGAGCACGCCCGCGAGGTCCTCGACGAGGACCACTTCGACATCGAGCAGGTCAAGGACCGGATCCTCGAGTTCCTGGCCGTGCGCAAGCTGAAGCCGGACGCGCGCGGCTCGATCCTCATGCTTCGTCGGGCCCGCCGGGCGTGGGCAAGACCTCGCTCGGCCGGTCGATGGCGCGCGCGCTGGGCCGGAAGTTCGAGCGGATCAGCGTCGGCGGCGTCCGCGACGAGGCGGAGATCCGCGGCCACCGCCGCACCTACATCGGCGCCATGCCGGGGGTGATCGTCCGCGCCCTGCGCGACGCCGGGGCCAACAACCCGCTGCTGATGATCGACGAGATCGACAAGATGGGCGCCGACTTCCGCGGCGACCCCTCGAGCGCGATGCTCGAGGTGCTCGACCCCGAGCAGAACAGCAGCTTCCGCGACCACTACCTCGACCTGCCGTTCGACCTCTCGAACGTGATGTTCGTCACCACCGCGAACACGCTCGACACGATCCCCGGCCCGCTGCGCGACCGGATGGAGGTGATCCAGCTCGCCGGCTACACCGAGGAGGAGAAGCTCGAGATCGCCAAGCGATACCTGGTGCCCGCGGCAGATCGAGCGCAACGGGCTGACGCAGGAGCAAGATCGCGTTCACCGATCCGGCGCTGCGGACGATCATCGCCGACTACACGCGCGAGGCCGGGGTGCGCCAGCTCGAGCGGGAGATCGGCAGCGTGTGCCGGAAGATCGCCCGCCAGGTCGCCGAGGGCCAGGCTCAAGCGCAAGGTCTCGATCACCGAGCCGCGCGTGCGCGAGCTGCTGGGCAAGCGGAGGTTCTTCTCCGAGGCGCGGCGGCGGACCTCCCGGCCGGGCGTGGCCACCGGGCTGGCCTGGACGCCGGTGGGCGGCGAGGTGCTGTTCATCGAGGCGACCGCGATGCCGGGCAAGGGCCGGCTGACCATCACCGGCCAGCTCGGCGAGGTGATGCAGGAGTCGGCGCAGGCGGCGCTGTCCTACGTCCGCAGCAACGCTCCGAGCTGGTTCCCGACCTGCCCGAGGACTGGTTCGCCGACCCACGACCTCCACGTCCACGTGCCGGCGGGCGCGACGCCCAAGGACGGCCCGAGCGCCGGCGTGGCGATGGTCACCGCGCTGGCGTCGCTGCTGTCCGAGCGTCCGGTCCGCAGCGACGTGGCCATGACCGGCGAGATCACGCTGACCGGCCAGGTGCTTCCGATCGGCGGCCTCAAGGAGAAGGCGCTGGCCGCTCAGCGAAACGGGATCCGGCTGCGTGATCGCGCCCGAGCTCAACGAGCAGGACGTCGACGACATCCCCGAGCACCTGCGCAAGGACCTCGAGTTCCGCTTCGTCTCGACCATCGACGAGGTGCTGGAGACGGCGCTCGAGCGCCGCCGCCGGCCGGTGCGGGTCCCGGCGCTACGCTCCGCTTGAGGGTGTGTAGCTTCAATCACCGGTTCAGCGGGCAGAAAAGGATCACGGGAGTCACTCCCCATCCAATATCCTGAGCAACCGACCACCCACCCGAGGGAGAGCCATGGCATCAAAGAAGAAGGCGGCGGCCAAGGCGGTCAAGGCGGTGCCGTTCAACGCCGCCGACGTCGCCAACATCACGAAGGCCAATCCATACATCCAGCGCTTGATCGAGGACGCTGAACTGCGTGACAACGTGCGCACAGCGATCGACTCGAGCAAGAGCGCCTATGACCGTCTGACCAACGGCAAGGCGCCGCACAAGGCGCTGCTCGAGGACAAGAAGCTCCAGCGGGATCTGCGCAACGCCTACGAGGCGGCTCGCGAGGCGAGCGAGGCGATCAGTGAGGCGCCCAAGAAGCGGCGGGCCCGAAAGGGCTTCGGCTTCGGCCGGTTGCTGTTGCTCCTCGGCCTCGGCGGCGGTGTCGCCATCGCGGTCAACGAGAAGCTCCGCTCCAAGCTGCTGGACACCCTGTTCGGGGCCGAGGAGGAGTTCCAGTACACGCCGCCGGCGAGCTCCCCTTCGACCCCGTCGAGCACGACGTCGGTCGGCGCCGCGTAGCAGTGGCGGCTTCGCCGCCATTGCGAGTTTCGCCTGGCGGCGAAACATCGCGGGTCCTGGCGTAGAGCAAGCGGTCCGAGAGGCGCCTACGGGCGCCTCTGGCCGTTAAATACGCCGAAGATGCGCCGTCTCGCCGTGCTCGCCGTCGTCGTGCTGCTCGTGGTCGTGCTCGGCGTCGGCTCAGCTCGTTCTGCCGGGCATCGCGGCCCAGCGGCTGCGGGACCGCCTCGCCGCCTCGGGCCAGGTCGAGTCGGTCAAGGTGCAGCGCCTTTCCGGCCATCGAACTGCTCTGGCATCGCGCCGATCGCGTGGTCATCCGGATGCAGCGCTATCGCTCGAGCTCGGGCCAGATCGGCGGCCTGCTCGGGCAGACCGGCGACGTCGGCTCGGTCGACGCCGTCGTGGGCGAGCTCGACTCGGGACTGCTGACCCTGCGCGACGCGACGCTGCACAAGCGAGGCGACGTGCTCATCGGCAGCGCCCGGGTGACCGAGGCCGACCTGCGTTCGGCCGTCCCGTTCCTGGACGGCGTGCAGCCGGTGGCCTCGGGCGGCGGGTCGCTCACCTTGCGCGGTACCGCCACCCTGCTCGGCGTCACCGCCACCGTGGATGCCACCGTCGCGGCCCAGGACGGCCGGCTTGTCGTCGTGCCCCAGCTGCCGTTCGGCAACCTGGCCACGGTCACCGTGTTCGCCAATCCGGCGCTGGCGGTGGAATCGGTCGGCGCGGCCGTGGCGCCGGGCGGATTCTCGGTCTCCGCCCAGGGCCGTCTCCGCTAGGGGTCCGATTGCAGCGCTGCGACGCCCGGCACGGCGCCCTCGGCGCGCATCCGCTGCATCGCTCCGGGCGCTCGCTTGAGGTAGGAGTCGAGAAACGCCGTGGTCACGCGGGTGGTCGCCGCCGCCCACGGCGCGCCGCCCGTGTAGGGCGGCAGGTGGGAGGCGCCGAGCAGCTCGAGCAAGTACTTGGGTCGCGGCGCCGGGTCGAAGAAGGCACGGGTGAAGGCGGGCGGGTTGATCGTGTCGGCCGTCCCCTGCGTGGCCAGCAGCGGCGGTCCGGGAACGGACAGATCGAGGTCGGCCACGGGGGGCACTTCGCCGCCCGAGAGGATCACGGTCGCCCGCACGCGCCGGTCCCGCCGCCGTGCCGCGTAGGCGAGCGCAAGCGCGGTGTTCCCGCCGTCGGACTGGCCGCTCACCGCCACCTCCCCGGCGTCGATACGACCGCGGAAGGCCGGCGAGCGCAGCATCTCGGTGATCACGAAGCTCTCGTCGGCGGGCTGGTTGACGATGTCGCTCTCGTTCGGTCCGCCCGGGGCGTTGGCGTTCTCCAGCGGGAAGATCGGCGCCGCTACCACATAACCGGCGTGCGCCCAGGCCTCCAGGAGCTGCGCGTAGAGGGCCGGGGTGACGGCGAAGCCGTGGCCGAAGATGATGAGCGGGAAGCGGCCCGGCGCCCGTGGGTAGCGGACCACGGTGACCAGGGTGCGCGGCCTCAGGCCGGCTCCCGGGATCTCGACCCGGCGGCTCGAGTCGGTGAAGGTCAGCGTCCGCTCGGCGACCGCGAAGGGCGGACGCGGCTCGACGGGGGGCCGTTGGGGGGCCGGCGGCCGGTGCGGGGCCGGGGGCGCCCCGCCGCTCGTGGTCGCCCGCGTTGCCGGCGGGCTGTGTGAGGTGACGACGCGCGGCGCGGTCCCACCACAGCTCGCCACCGCGAGCGCACTCAGGACGACGGCGCGGCGCACGTGCGCTCAGCGCAGGTAGACGGCAAAGAAGTCGCGGTCGTCGGGCGTGAGGTAGCGCGCGGGCGATCGGTCCATGCCGGTGAGCAGGTTGGCCGCGCCCTGGGCGCCCGGGAACCGGTAGGTGATGAAGCTGGTCCAGTAGGTGTTGATGTCGAGCTCCATCGCCCGGACGGCGCCGGCGTGGATCATCACGGTGGCCAGCGAGTGCAGCCCGAGGTCCGGACCGGCGGCGTAGATCAGGTTCCCGCGCCGGTCGATGCCGACCGCCGAGCGCCACACCAGCGCCTTGTTGCCGAGGGTGAAGCCCCACTCGGGTCCGTCGTTCAGGTTCGGGTTGGGCCGTCCGTGGTTGACGATCAGCGGCAGGTTCTGGCGGGCGAAGGTGACGTTGGGGCCTGGGATCTCGGGACCCGTCCAGGCCACCACGTTGACCCGGCCGCTGCGATAGCGCACGATCGTCGCCATGTCCGGCTGCAGCGGCTCGTACGTATGGCCGCCGAAGGCGAAACCCCCGCGGGCGTCCTTGAGCTTGAACCCGCTGTTGAAGGTGGCCACGAGCCGGGACCGCATCGACGGCGGCACCTCCTCGGGTCCGCGTGAGGGCAGCGCCACCGCGGGCTCGGTGATGCCGGGAACGAGCATCGTCGTCGTGCGGGTGTGGTCGATCCAGGCCACGCCCGCCACCACCCGGGGGTAATCGACGGGATCGGGCCGGTAGCTGGTGATCAGCACCGGGGGACGCGCGCCGCCGGCCGCGAACGTCGCCCGCCAGATGCCCTCGCCGGGCAGGCCGGGCTGGGCCAGTGGCTTGATATCGGCGGGCACGTAGTGGCGCGCCACCCGGTGCGCGGGAGTCTTGGTCATCACCCCGGCCTGCCCGGGCAGACGCTTGAGCCCCGGGCCGCCCTTGGCCGGTGCCGTGAGCGAGTAGTAAGCGTTCTCGACCCGGTTGACGATTCCGCGGGCGCCGTTGTCGCGCATCCACTCCACGGCCCGGATCCCCAGGCTCGAGTCCGAGCGGGTGGTCAGCGCCTGGGCGAACGAGATCAGCACGGGGACGAGCAGGAGCAACGCCGCGGTCATGAGGATCCGGCGGATGCGGCGCCAGCGGGTGTCGACTCCGGCGGGCGGGCGCCGCCGGCGGCCAGGAGGCGGAGGCTGGACGGGTGGACGAGCAGGGGCGAGCATAGAAATGCAAAACCTTGCAGGGGAGATTGCCGACAAGGCTAAAGGGGGCTTGAGAGGCTAACCCCCCACAGTTAGAGGGTCCTCATGTTGAGCACACGTATCCTTCACACGATCGCACTACGGTCACCCGGAATGGCTTCCCTCGGTGGAGGCGCGCTGGCGCGGGAGACCCCCGCCGAGCAGCGGCCTTCGAGCGCGCACCAAGGTCCCGAGCCGGGCGTCGACGGACGCGCGGTCGCGCCCGCGCGGCCGCGGAGAGGCCCGGTCCGCGCGGCTCTGGCCACCGCCCGGCCGAAACAGTGGGTCAAGAATGCACTCGTGATCGCCGCCCCCGGGGCCGCCGGCGCGCTCGGGCACGACGATGTCCCGGTGCGCGCGACGCTGGCCTGCCTGGCCTTCTGCCTGGTGTCCTCCGGCATCTATGCCATCAACGATGTCCGTGACCGCCACGAGGACCGGCTCCACCCGAGGAAGCGCCACCGGCCGGTGGCGGCGGGCGAGCTCTCGGCGGGCGCGGCGGTGGCGCTGGGCGCGATCGCGCTGACCGCGGGGTTCGTCATCTGCGGTCTCATCCGTCCGCTGCTCCTGGCCGTCGCGGTCGGTTACGTCGGGTTGACCTTGAGCTACACGTTCGTTTGGCGGCACATCGTCGTGCTCGACCTGTTCGCCATCGCCGGCGGTTTCGTGCTCCGAGCGGTGGCCGGCGGCGTGGCCGCACCGGTGGCGCTGTCGCGGTGGTTCATCCTCGTCATCACCGCCTCAGCGGTGCTCGTCGCGGCCGGTAAGCGGATGGGCGAGTTGGAGCGAACGGACGGGAGCGGGCTGGCGCGGCGGCGGGTGCTCGAGCTCTACACGCCCCAGATGCTGCGGTTGATCCTGTCCGGCAGCGCGGCGGTCGCGGTGTTCGCGTACGTCGTGTGGGCGCTCTGGCTCCCGACCGTGCACGGGGTGCCATGGCGTCTGTTCACCGCGGTGCCGTTCGCCGCATGCATCTTCCGCTATGGCGTCCTGGTGCGCTCGGGCGCGGGTGAGACGCCGGAGGACCTTCTGTTGTCGGACCGCTGGCTGGCGGCCGGCGGGGTCGCGTGGCTGCTCCTGTTCGCGTTCGGGGTTCATGCCGCCGGTTGAGGCGTCGGTGCGGGCCGGGTCGGGGGTTGCGCCGGTGGCTGTGCCGGGGCGGGTGTGTGGCTGGGGTGGCGGCCCGGGAACGGCGGTGCGGTTGGTGGTTCCGGGTGAGGATCGGGGGGTGGCGGCGGCGGTGGCGCAGGCGCGAGAGTCCGGTGGGGGGGCGGTGGCTCGGGGGCTTGGGCGTAGTTACGGTGATGCCGCGCAGCTGTCGGGTGGGACGGTGATCGATACCTCGGGGTTGCGCCGGTATGGGTTTGACCCTGAGCGGGGGACGGTGACCGCGCAGGCTGGAGTGACGTTGATGGAGCTCCTGGATGCGCTGGTGCCCCGGGGGTGGATGGTGCCGGTGGTTCCGGGGACCCAGCATGTGACGGTGGCGGGGGCGATCGCGAGTGATATCCATGGCAAGAACCATGGGTTGGTGGGGACCTTCGGCGCCCATGTGGAGGGGCTGGGGCTGTTGACCTCGGCCGGTGAGGTGCTGGAGCTGGGGCGTGAGGACGCGGCGTTTCAGGCCACGGTTGGGGGGATGGGTCTGACCGGGGTGATCGTGTGGGCGCGGGTGCGGATGCGACCGGTGAGCAGTGCGCTGTTGTCGGTTGACACCGATCGGGTGGATGGCCTGGATGGGGCGCTGGCGGCTTTGAGCGCGCCGGGGGGTCCGCACCGGGTGGCGTGGCTTGATCTGCTCGGTTCGCGGCGGGCGCGCGGGGTGGTCACCCGGGCCGAGCATCTGGATGCCGTGGACGTGCCGGCGGAGCTGGCCGGGGCGGGGGGCGCGGGCGCGACGGTCAGAGCGCGCGCGAGGGTGCCGTCGTGGTGGCCTCAGGGCGTGCTTCGCCCGGGCGCGGTGCGGGCGTTCAACGAGTTGCGGTTTCGGAGCTTCCCGCGCCGGGCGCGCGGTCAGGTCGAGAGCATCGGTGCGCACATGTTCCCGCTCGACGGTCTGGTCGGCTGGCCGCGGTTGTACGGTCCGGGCGGGTTCGTCCAGTATCAACTCGTGGTCCCGTTTTCGGCCACGCGGGTGTTGCAGGTGGTGATCGAGGGTTTGCGAAAGGCGCGGGTGCCGTGTTATCTGGCCGTGCTCAAGGACTTCGGTCCGGCCAACGGGGCGCCGCTGTCGTTTCCGATCGAGGGCTGGACGCTGGCGCTCGATCTCCCGCGCGGGGTGCCGGGGCTCGAGGCGCTGCTCGATTCCTTTGACGAGCTCGTCGCCGGCGCGGGCGGGCGGGTGTATCTGACCAAGGACGCGCGGATGCGCCCGGACGCGCTCGCGGCCATGTATCCGGAGCTTCCGGCCTGGCGGGCCGAGCGTGACCGTCTGGATCCCGACCGGCTGTGGCGCTCGGATCTGGCCGTGCGCACGGGGCTGTTGGGATGACCGAGCGCGTCCTCTTGCTCGGCGGAACCTCGGAGATCGGCCTGGCCGTGGTCCGGCGGCTCGCGCTCGAGGCCTCGGTCCGCCCGTACCTGATCGGCCGGGATCGCGACCGTCTGCAGCGAGCGTTGAGCGAGCTGGAGCGCGTGGGCTGCACCGAGGGCGAGATCGACGTCGTCGAGGCCGATGACCTCCCCTCCCACCCGGCCGCGATCGAGCGCGCGTTCGAGCGGATGGGCGGCTGTGACATCGCCGTGCTCGCGGTCGGGGTGCTGGGTGCGCAGGCCGGCCTTGACGCCGACGCCCGCGAGGCGGCTGAGGTCATGCGGGTCAACTTCTCCGGCGCCGGATCGCTGCTGCTCGAGACCCTGCGCGCGATGCGCGCCCGGCGGCACGGAACCCTGGTCATCCTCTCGAGCGTCGCCGCGGAACGGCCCCGGGCCGCCAACGCCATCTACGGCGCCGCCAAGGCCGGACTCGACGCGCTCGCCCAGGGGCTCGCCGACGCCGAGGCCGGCACCGGCGTGCGCGTGCTCGTCATCCGCCCCGGGTTCGTCACCACCCGCATGACCGAAGGGCTGAAGCCGGCTCCGTTCTCGACCACGGCCGAGACCGTCGCCGACGCCACCGTCCGTGGCCTGTCGACCAACGCCCATACGGTGTGGGTCCCCGGAAAGCTCCGCTACGTCTTCGCCGTCCTGCGCCACCTCCCCCGCCCCCTCTACCGCCGCCTCCCCCTATGAAACGAAACACACTCCTCATCGACATCGCGCTCGCCGTCGGCCTGGCCGTGATCGTGCTCGTCCTCTCGCCCGGCCTGGCGGTCATCGGGATCGTCGCCCTGCTCGTCCTGGTGGTGTGCGGGATCACCTACAGCGTCGGTGCCGTGCGCGGCCGGACCGCCCGGCCGCCCCGGCGGCCGGCTCGCGCGGCGGCCGCCACCCGGCCGCCGCCGCGCCGTCCCCGGCGCGGACGATGAGCGACTCCGGTCGGTTGACGCGCCGGCAGGCGCTTCACAGCGCTGCCGCCGCCGGCGCCGTTTCGCTCGTCGGTCCGGCGGCCGCGCTGGCCGCCGGGTCGCGTTCGTCGCCCCGGTCGCTGGCCAGCCGGTGGCTCGGAACGGTGATCGGCACCTCCGCCCCGGTCACGGCCCCGCGCCGGTTCTCGCTCGTCGGGGTGGCGTGGAGCTCGAATCACGTCCACATCGAGCTGCGGACCCGCCGGCGGGACGGGGACTGGGGCCCGTGGGCGGGGGCGTCGGCGCTCGGCCACGGTCCCGACGGCAGCGGCGACTCCCGGAGGGGTTTCGGCCAGCCGGTGTGGACGGGGCCGGCCGACCAGGTCCAGCTGCGCACCGCGGCTCCGGTCGAGGGCGTGCGCCTGCATTTCGTCACCCCGGAGGCGGGTCCGGATGTCGCCCGGGCCGCCGGGGGCTACCCGCTGGCCGCACCGCGGCTCGATGCCGGGCCCGGCCAGCCCGCGATCATCGCCCGCGCCGCGTGGACCGGGGGCCATGCGCCACCGGCCGTCGGCCCCGCCTACGGCGCTGTCAAGCTCGCGTTCGTCCACCACAGCGAGACCCCGAACGGCTACTCGGCCGCCGAGGTCCCGGCCATGCTGATGTCGATCTACGACTACCACCGGTTCGTCCAGGGGTGGCACGACATCGGCTACAACTTCGCCGTCGACGCGTTCGGCCGCATCTGGGAGGCCCGGGCGGGCGGGATCGAGCAGGCGGTGATCGGCGCCCAGGCCGGCGGCTACAACGCGGTTTCGACCGGCGCCGTGATGCTCGGCAGCTTCTCCGGCGCCACTCCGTCGGCCGCCGCCCTGAACGCGCTCGAGCATCTGCTGGCCTGGAAGCTGTCCCTGCACGGCGTGCCCGTGCAGGGCCGGATCACCGTCCGGGTCAATCCGAGCGACGCGTACTACACGCCCTTCGCGCCGGGCCAGCGCGTGTCCCTGCCCCGCGTGGCCGGCCATCGTGACGGCGACTCGACCAACTGCCCCGGCGACGCCCTGTACGGGCTGCTCCCCCGGGTCCGGGCCCGCACGGCCGGGCTGGCTCAGGGCCCGGCCCGGCTCAGCCTGAGCGCCCCATCCGAGGCGGTGCTCGCCGGCGCCACGGTGACGCTGACGGGCCGGCTGGCCACGCTCTCGGGGACGCCGCTGGCCTCCGAGCCGGTCGAGATTCAGCGCCTCGGGCTGGGCGGATCCGTGACCCTGCTCGAGACGATCACCGGGGCCGACGGATCATGGAGCGCCGGACTCGCCCTGCTCCACAACGTCACGCTCGGAGCGCTCCATCGCCCGCGTCCGGCCGCCGCGGCGGCGTCTCAGTTCATCGCCGTGGCCCCGCAGGTCACGCTCAGCGTTGGCTCGAGCTCCCCGCCACAGGTCAGCGGCTCGGTCTCCCCGGCCAAGAAGGCGGTCACGGTCGAGGTACGCGGGCCGCGCGGCCGTCTGCTGCGCTCGGCCCGGCTGGCCGTGCGCCAGGGTCAGTTCGCGGCCACGCTGCGCCCGCTCGCGCCGGGCGACTACGTGCTGCGCGCGGTCACCGCAGCCGATGCCGTCAACGCGGCTGGTCGCTCCGCCGACGTGCCCGTGACGGTGAGCTAGCTTCCTACGCGAACAGCTTGGGGGCGCGGGCCAGCATGCGCAGCTTGCCCGAGGGCCGGACCTTGCCCCGCAGCAGCGCCCGCAACGGGTCGCTCCTGCCCGCGGTCAGATCGACGAAGTCGTCGAACCGGCAGTGGAAGGTCAGATCGGGATTCTCGATCCGCCCCGGTGAGACCGACGTGGCCCCGTTGGCGATCGTCAGGTGCCATGGCTCGGCGTCGCTGAAGTCCCACATGATCCTGGCTCCCGGGGCCCGGGAGGTGTCGACCGTCCGGCGGATCCCGTCGAACAGGATCTCGGTGGCCTCGGGGCTGCGCTGGACCGGCGACCCGGGCTCGCCCAGGTAGCCCGCGCGCAGCAGCATGAGCCCGCGACGGGCCCGTTCGACGGGCGGAAGCTCGAAGGGCAAGCCGAGCCGCATCTCGGTTGGCTCGAGCCCGGCCGCTCGCAACCGGCTGTCGAGGGCGTCGGCGCCGTGGGCGAAGATCTCCTCCAGCGTGAAGCCCATGGCCTGGACGTAGCGCTCGTCCCAGTTCGGCGGGACGAACACCGCGGTCGTGTAGGGCATGACCTCGCGCAGGAGCTCTTCGATGGCCGGGCGGCACTCGGGGTCTTCCCGTACCAGGTCGGCGATCATCTTCACGCCGAAGGCGATGTGGCGCTGCTCGTCGCGGGCGACGTTGGCCACCCCCGCGCGCAGGCCGGGCAGGAGTTCCCGCCGCTCAAGGCCCTCGTCGATGAAGTGCTGCCCCGGCTGGGCCAGCGAGGCCTCGATGACCAGGTGATAGAGCGTGATGGCCTGGGCCAGCTTCGGCCGCGAGCGATCGCGCCGGAGCTCGTCGGCCATCCGGTCCAGACGCTCGAACACCTTGATGAAGCCCCAGGTCAGCTTCGGCTGGGTGGCGGCAAGCGCGCTGGCGGTGTCGTGGCCGAAGCCGATCACCTCGCGCATGAAGCGGCCGAACAGCACCGCGTGCCGGGCCTCGTCGACCTGCTGGGTGGCCAGGAAGTACTTCTGCTCCTCCCGCGGGGCGGCGTCGATGAACGGGGACAGGTTGTCGGTCACCGAGTCCTCGCCGTGGAAGAACAGCGAGTACGTCCACATCGCGCCCCGGCGGTCGATGTCGTCGAAGCGGTTCTCCCAATGGTCGCGGTCGACCGAGAAGTCGATCTCGGTGGCGCGCCAGTTGCCGTGCTCCCAGCGCTCGTACAGCGCCTCGTAGGAGACCTGATCGGCCGCGATCATCAGTCGATCAGCTTAGGCGAGCTCCAGGGCTCCCGCAACCGGCGCTCGATCTCCTCGCCGAGCTCGGCGATGGCGATCCGCACCTGCGAGAGGCTGTCACGATCGCGCAGAGTGACGGTGCCATCCTCGAGCGACTGATGGTCGATCGTCACGCCCCAGGGCGTTCCGATCTCGTCCTGGCGGCGATAGCGCCGGCCGATCGCGCCGCCCTCGTCGTATTCGGCCTGCACGCGCTCGCGCAGTGACCGATAGATCTCGCGGGCGAGCTCGGGCTGGCCGTCCTTGCGCACGAGTGGCAGGACCGCCACCTTGACCGGGGCGAGCTGCGGATGCAGGCGCAGCACGGTCCGGGGCTCACCGCCGATCTCGTCCTCGTCGTAGGCGTCGACCAGGAAGGCCAGCATGGCCCGGTCGGCCCCGGCTGCGGGTTCGATCACGTGCGGCAGGTAGCGCTCCCCGGTGGCGGTGTCGACGTACTCGAGCTTCTGGCCCGAGGTCTCGGCGTGCTGGCGGAGGTCGAAGTCGCCGCGGTTGGCGATCCCCTCGAGCTCTGACCATCCGATCGGGAACAGGTACTCGACGTCGCTGGTGGCGCTCGAGTAATGAGACAGCTCGTCGGCCTCGTGCGCGCGCAGTTGCAGGTGATCGGGGCGGATACCCAGCCGCGTATACCACTCCATCCGCTGCTGGAGCCAGTGCTCGAACCATTGGTGCGCCTGCTCGGGGGGGACGAAGTACTCCATCTCCATCTGCTCGAATTCCCGGGTCCGGAAGATGAAGTTGCCCGGGGTGATCTCGTTGCGGAACGACTTGCCGATCTGGGCGATCCCGAAGGGCGGCTTCTTGCGCGAGAACTGGAGGTAGTGGCGGAAGTTGAGGAAGATGCCCTGTGCGGTCTCGGGCCGCAGGTAGACGGTCGAGCCCTCCTCCTTCACGGGGCCGACCGTGGTCTCGAACATGAGGTTGAACTGACGCGGCTCGGTCAGGTCACACTCGGGCGTTTCGCCCGGGTGCTTCGACGGTTTGCGCCCGCATTGAGCCTGGTCGATGTGGTCAGCTCGGAAGCGGAGCTTGCAGGTCCGGCAGTCGACCAGCGGATCGGTGAAGCCGGCCACGTGGCCGCTCGCCACCCAGGTCCGGGGGTGCTGGATGATGGCCGAGTCGAGGGCGACGATGTCGTCGCGCTCCTGGAGCATCGCCCGCCACCACTGCGCCTTGACGTTGTTCTTGAGCAGGACGCCGTAGTGGCCGTAGTCATAGCTCGAGCCGATCCCGCCGTAGATCTCGCTGCTCGGGAAGACAAAGCCGCGCCGCTTGCACAGCGAGACGATCTTGTCCATCGTGACTACATCGGTGGGCATGGCCGCCGATGGTAGTGGTCACCTTCCGCTTGGCACTCTTGCCTTGAGAGTGCCAAGGACTCCCAGCTACACTTATTGAAGCGATGCCGATCTACGAATACCGTTGCGAGCAGGGTCACACGTTCGAAGTCATGCAGCGCATGAGCGACGACCCGCTCAGCACGTGCGAGAGCTGCGAGGCGCCGGTGGCGCGGGTGTTCCGCCCGGTGGCGGTGCACTTCAAAGGGTCGGGCTTCTACAACACCGACTACGGCACGCGTAAGCGGGCGCGGGAGAAGGCCGCCGAGTCGTCGTCGTCGTCCTCGTCGGAATCCAAGTCGGACTCGAAGTCCGACACCAAGTCAGACTCGAAGCCGTCGGAATCGAAGCCGGCCAAGGCGGCCTCGGCTGATTAGAGCCCGCGACGTTTCGCCGCCAGGCGAAACTCGCAATGCCGGCGAAGCCGGCACCTAGCCGTTCATGAGCTTGTTCACCGCCGCCTGGACGGCCGACGGCGTGACCGTCAGCGCGTCGCCGTAGCCGGGCAGCGCCTCGGCGCCGCTCGGCTTGAGGATGTCGACCGGGGCGTTGCCCCCGATCTCCGAGGCGGCGAACAGGCTCAGCAGCGCGGGTCCGCCCATGTCGGTGCGGAGCACCTTGGGCGCGTCCCATGACGCCAAGGGAAGATGCGTGAACGCATGCAGCGAGAACAGCGACCCCTTGATGCTGTTGAGGATCTGCTGCTGGTAGCCCTCACGGGTGAGATCGTTGCTCGCCGGGTCGCACTTGTTCTCCCGCGTGCGGGCCAGGGTGAGGGCCTGGATCCCGGACAGGTGGTGGACGCCCGGGCCCAGGTAGAGCGAGAAGCCGCCGTTCTTGATCCCGCCGCTGATGTCCGAGCAGATCTTGCCCGTCTTGACGTCGACGCCACCGATGGCATCGATGAAGGGCGGGAACTCGGCCAGGTTGACCACGATCAGGTGGTTGATCTTCAGGCCGGTGAACTGCTCCACCGTCTTGATCGTCAGCGCGGGGCCGCCGAGCGCGTAGGCGGCGTTGATCTTGCCCATCCCGTGGCCGGGGATCGGGACCGCGGTGTCACGCGGGATCGACAGCCGGCGTGAGGTCCCGCCGCCGATCCGCCACAGCATCATCGTGTCGGTGCGGCTGCCCGCGTCGTGCGTGTTGGCCCCTCCCTCGTGCGTCCCGGCCGGCCGCTGATCGGTGCCGAGCACAAGCACGGTGTCGGTGGAGGTGATCATGTTGCCGCCCGAGGTCAGCGCCGCCTCGGCCGAGGCGGGCAGGCTGGCCGAGGGGGTGCCGGAGCTGATCAGGAAGAGCAGCAGCGACAGCACCACCCAGAACACGATCAGTCCCAGGATCCACAGGATCACCCGCTTGCGGGTGAACCGATCGCGCCATCCGCGCGAGACGCGGTAGTCACGGCGCCCGCCCTCCCCGTTGCCCGGCCCGCCGGCGACCACGAGGTCGTCCTGGCCGCGCAGGCGGGACATCGAGACCGCGGGGGCCGGAGCGATAGACCTTGTACGGGGGTGCGCTGGGCATCAGTCCATATAGTGTGGCGGCATGCCGGGCCGGCGCACCATCGGCGTCGACATGGGCGGAACCAAGCTGCTCGCCGGCGCGGTTGACACGAGTCTGTCCGTGCACCGCCGCGCTCAGCGTAGCGTGACCGGTCTCGACCAGTCGTCGCTGCTCGACGTGGTGGTCGAGGCGGTGGAGGAAGCCCGCGAGTTCACGGGCGGCGAGGTCGAGGCGGTCGGGGTGGGGATCCCGGCGCTGATCGACCAGAGGATCGGGCGGGCGGTCTTCTCCACCCATCTGCCCCTGGCCGACGTGCCGTTCGCCGACATCATGGCCGAGCGGTTGGGGCTGCCGGTGTTCGTCGACAACGACTCGAACCTGGCCGCCCTGGCCGAGCATCGGGCCGGCGCGGCGCGGGGCTGCGAGGAAGCCGTGATGATCACGATCGGGACCGGGATCGGGGGCGGGCTGATCCTGCGGGGCGAGCTGCATCGCGGGGCGGTCGGCGCCGCGGCCGAGCTCGGCCACACGGTCATCGACCTGAACGGCCCCGAGTGCCAGGGCAACTGCCACAACCGCGGCTGCCTCGAGGTCATGGCCTCCGGCACCGCCCTGGCCCGCGAGGCGCTCACGCATCGCCGCGCGAGCAGCCGGAGTCGGGCCTCGGCCGGGCGCTGGCCGACGGTCGCCCCCTGGCCGGCCCGCTGGTCACCGAGCTGGCCCACGATGGCGACCCGGCGGCGCGCGAGGCGATCGAGCTGATCGGGCGCCGGCTCGGGGTGGGGATCGCCAACTTCGTCAACATCTTCAACCCCGAGGTTGTGGTAGTCGGAGGCGGGGTCATCGGGGCCGGCGAGCTCCTGCTCGCGCCCGCGCGCCAGGAGATGCTGGCCCGAGCGCTGTCGCCGTCGCGCGACGAGGTGCGGGTGGTGGCGGCGCGGTTCGGGATCGAGGCGGGGATGGTCGGGGCGGCGGCGCTGGCCTGGGACGGCTTGGCTCACCGGGCATGAGCGGGCGGTTGATCGTGTGCCCGACGCCGATCGGGAACCTCGAGGACGTGACCCTGCGCGTGCTGGCGGCACTGCGGGAGGCCGATGTGGTGGCCTGCGAGGACACGCGGCGGACCCGGACCCTGCTCGACCGCTACGGCGTCAATGCCCACCTGGTCAGCTATCACGAGCACAACGAGGACGCGCGGGCGCGCGAGCTGGTCGAGCGGATGCGCGGCGGGGCCACGGTGGCGCTGGTCTCCGACGCCGGGATGCCGCTCGTCTCCGATCCCGGGTTCGTGCTCGTGCGCGCGTGCGTGGCCGCCGGGCTGGCGGTCGAGGTGCTGCCCGGGCCGAGCGCGGCGCTGGCCGCGCTGGTGGTCAGCGGACTGCCGGCCCAGCGCTGGCGATTCGCGGGCTTTCTGCCCCGCAAGCGCTCGGAGCTACAGGAGGCGTTTCGCGGGCCGGAGACGCTGGTGGCGTTCGAGTCCCCCCGGCGGGTGGCCGCGTCACTGGCGGTCCTGGCCGAGGTCGATCCCGAGCGCCCGGTCGCGGTGGCGCGGGAGCTGACCAAGATCCATGAGGAGGTCGTCCGGGGCACCGCGGCCGAGCTGGCCGAGCGGTACGCCAAGGCCGCGCCGCGGGGCGAGGTGGTGCTGGTGGTGGGTGGCGCGCCGGAAGCGGCCCCCGACCTGGCCCCCGCGCTCGATGCGGTCAAGCGGCTGGCTGACGCCGGCGCGAAGCCCCGTGTGGCCGCGTCCGTCGTGGCCGAGCTGACCGGCGCGGCCGCGAATGAGTTGTACCGCCGGGCGTTCGGATGAGTGGCCCCACGGATGCTGTGGCGGCTCCGCCGCCATTGCGAGTTCGCCTGACGGCGAACATCGCGGCGGAGTCGGCGCAGCCCCAATAAAGTCATTCGAGCGTGTCGTTCTACGTCACCACCCCGATCTACTACGTCAACGCCCAGCCGCACCTGGGTCATGCGTACACGACGATCGCCTGCGATGTGCTCGCGCGTCACCAGCGCCAGCGGGGCGAGGATGTGTTCTTTCTCACCGGCACCGACGAGCACGGCGAGCCCGTCGCCGACGCGGCGCGGGCCCAGGGCCTCGAGCCCAAGGAGCTGGCCGACCGCAACGCCGAGCGGTTCAAGGCGCTGATGCCGCGGCTGCACGCGTCCAACGACTTCTTCATCCGCACCTCCGACGAGGAGCACAAGGCGCGCGTGCAGGAGGTGCTGCTGCGGGTCCGCGACAACGACCACGTCTACAAGGGCATGTACGAAGGCTGGTACTGCCCGCGGTGCGCCGACTTCAAGGTCGAGAACGAGATTCTCGAGGGCAACCGCTGCCCGATTCACGAGATCGAGCTCACGCGCGAGAGTGAGGAGAACTGGTTCTTCAGGCTGTCGACGTTTCAGGAGCCGCTCGAGCGGCTGTACGCCGAGCAGCCCGATTTCGTCATGCCGAGTCATCACTACAACGAGGCGCTTTCGTTCATCACCTCCGGGTTACAGGACGTGTCACTGTCACGCGGGCGGCTGAAGTGGGGAGTGACCGTGCCCTGGGACCACACGCACGTGTTCTACGTGTGGTTCGACGCGCTCTTGAATTACTACACGGCGCTGGGTTACGCGCGTCCGGGGCAGGACCTGACGGACGAATTCTGGCCGGCGACGTTCCACATCATCGGTAAGGACATTCTCAAGTTCCATACCGTGTTCTGGCCGGCCATGCTGATGGCGGCCGGCCTCCCGGTCCCCCGGCACGTGTTCGTGCACGGCTTCCTGCTCGGCTCGGACGGGCGCAAGATGAGCAAGTCACTGGGCAACGTGCTCGATCCGTTCGAGGTCATGGACGCGTTCGGCACCGACGCGCTGCGGTTCTACCTCATGCGTGATGTGGCCTTCGGCTCCGACGGCTCGGTCGGGATGGATGCGGTGCGGGCCCGGTATGACGCCGAGCTGGCCAACGAGTACGGAAACCTGGCCAGCCGGACGATCGCGATGATCCAGCGCTACCGCGGCGGCGTGATTCCGGCCGTGGCGACGGACGAAGGGCTGAGCCGGGAGTTCGACGTGCTCCCGGCCGAGGTCTCGGCGGTGCTCGACCGCGCCGAGCCGACCCGGGCGCTGGAATTGATCTGGCATCGGGTGCGCCGGCTCAACCGCTACGTCGAGGAGACGGCGCCGTGGCAGCTGGCGCGGGACCCGGAGGCGTCGGATCAGCTCGAGCGGACGCTGGCCTCGCTGGCCGAAGGGCTGCGGGCGGTCAGCGTCCTGCTGTACCCGTACATGCCGGCCACGGTCGAGCGGCTGCTCGGAGCGCTTGGTTCACCCGGCGTCGACTACGCAGATGCGCTGTTCTCCGAGCGCGGGAGTGGGGCGACGGTCGCGTCGCTGGAGCCGCTGTTCCCTCGTGATAGATAGCCACACGCATCTGGATTCGTGCCGGCCGCCGGACGCCGAGCTGGTCCAGGCGGCGGTGCAGGCCGGGGTCACGCGGATGGTCACCGTGGGCACGAACGGAGCGTCGTGCCGCGCGGCCCTGGCCGCGGCGGAGGCGTTCCCGCAGGTCTACGCGGCGATCGGCCGCCACCCGAACGAGGCCACCGGCTTCGACGACGCCGATCTGGCTGAGCTGCGTGCCCTGGCGGAGCACCCCCGGTGCGTGGCCATCGGCGAGACCGGGCTCGACTACTACCGGGACTACGCCCCGCGGGCCGACCAGGAGCGGGCTTTTGCGGCCCAGATCGAGCTCGCCAGGGCGGTCGGCAAGCCGCTGGTCATCCACACGCGCGCGGCCGACGACGACACGCTGTCGATGCTGGAGTCGCTCGCCGAGGGGGTCAAGGTGATCCTGCACTGCTTCTCGATGGCCGACCGGGTGGACGAGTGCCTGTCCCACCCGGACTGGTGGATCTCCTTCGCCGGCAACGTGACCTACCCGCGGGCCGAGGCGCTGCGCGTGGCGGCGCTGAAGGTGCCGTCCGACCGCTTGCTGGTCGAGACCGACGCGCCCTATCTGTCGCCGCAGGTGGTGCGCGGCCAGCCGAACCAGCCGGCCCACGTGGTGCACACGGCGCAGGCGCTGGCGGTGGAGCGGCGGGTCGAGTTCTCCGATTTCGAGGCCGGCGTCGAGGCGAGCGCCGGCGCTTTGTTCGGATGGTCCGGCTAGGGCAGAACTTTCTCGTCGACCGCAACATTCTCGACGTGATCGAGCGGTTGGCGGCGGTCGAGTCCGATGATGTGGTGCTCGAGATCGGCGGCGGACAGGGGGTGCTGTCCGAGCGTCTGGCCGCAGCGGCGGCTCACCTGCACGTGATCGAGCTGGATCGCGCACTCGAGCCGGGATTGCGGCAGGTTCTTTCAGGGTTCGAGCACGTGGACCTGGTGATCGGTGACGCGCTCGACGTCGATCTCGGATCGCTGGCGCCGGCACCGACCAAGGTGGTCGCGAACCTGCCCTACTCGATCGCCGCCACGGTGATCCTGCGCACGATCGAGGTCTTGCCCTCGGTCTCGGAATGGGTGGTGATGGTTCAGCGCGAGGTCGGCGAGCGGCTGGCTGCCGGGCCGGGGAGCGCCGCGTACGGAGTGCCGTCGGTCCTGGCCCAGCTGGCCTGCTCGGTCCGAGTGCTGAGACCGGTGGGACGCACGGTGTTCCGGCCGGTGCCGCGTGTCGACTCGGTGCTGGTCGGCCTGCGGCGGCTCGGGCCGGCGCCGGTGCCCGCGGTGCGACGGCTCGTGCAGGACGCCTTCGCCCACCGTCGCAAGGCGCTGGCCGGCTCCCTGGCTCTGGCCGCGGGGCGAGACCGATCGGTGCGCGAGCGGGCGCGCTCGGCGCTGATCGAGCTCGGCCATCCGGCCGATGAGCGGGCAGAGCGGCTGGCCCCGGAGGAGTTCGTCGCGCTGGCCGAGAGGCTATGAGGCTCACGGCGGCCGCGCCGGCCAAGGTCAACCTGTGCTTGTTCCTGGGCGGGGTACGTGAGAGCGACGGCCGGCACGAGCTGGTCACGGTGTTCGAGTCGGTCTCCCTGTGCGACCGGCTGGTGCTGGTCAGCGGCGAGGGGGACCGGGTGATATGTCCGGGGGTCGAGGGGCCCAACCTGGTCTCGGAGGCGCTGTCTGCGTTGCGGGCCGCCGGGTGGGACGGGCCGCCGGTGACGATCACGATCGAGAAGCGAATCCCGGTGGCCGCCGGCATGGGAGGTGGATCGGCCGACGCGGCCGCGGCGTTGCGTTTGGCCTCCGCGGTCACGCCGGTGGCGGCTCCGACGCTGATGCGGATCGCGGCCGAGCTCGGCGCCGATGTGGCCGCGCAGGTGGAGCCGGGCTTGTCGCTGGGCGCGGGCGCGGGCGAGATCGTCACCCCGCTCGAGCCTCTGGCCGAGCACGCCTATCTGGTCCTGCCCTCGGCCTTCGCCCTGTCGACGGCCGACGTGTACCGAGAGGCGGATCGTCTCGGCCTGGCCCGATCCGGCGATGAGCTGGCCGCGTTGCGCTCAGCGCTCGAGCGAGCCCTTGCCGCGGGCACACGGCTGCCGTCGTCGTTGATCGCCAACGATCTGCAGCCGGCCGCGGTGTCGCTGCGGCCGGAAATCGAGCTCGCGCTCGAGGATGCCCGCGAACGCGGGGGCGGAGGAGGTGTTCGTGTGCGGCTCAGGACCAACCGTGGCCGGGCTGTTCTGGGGCGAGGGGGCGCGGGCGCGCGCCGCGGTGGGGGCGGCGGCGCTGGCGGGTACCTACCCCGGAGCGAGCGCGGTCGTCCCGGTCGGCGCATCGGCCGGTGCGCCGCGGTTTGAGGCACAATCAGAGGCTGACGAATGAGCAACCAGGCGATCACCTATCTCGTCGGTGTCTGTGCGGTCGTCTTCGGGGCGACCGTGTTCGGCGCACTCGTCGTGGCGCCTGCGGTCACCGCCTACCGACGTCCGCTGCACCGGGCCGCGGCGGTGATCCTCTCGCTGTACGTGCTGGCGGCGCTGATCGGAGTGGGCGTGGCGCTGGGCGCGGTCATCGTCATCGAGTGGCCCAGGATCTTTAGGGCCGGGCCACTGTATGAACGAGACCTCGAGCCGCCCCGATCTGACGGCGCTGGCGGCGATCACCGACGCCGTCGAGGCCGGCGCCGGGTCTGCCGGAGATCCTCCGCGCCGCGGCCCGGGCGCTCGACGCGAGCCTGATCCTGATCGACCGCTCATCGACCGTGCTCGCCGTGGCCGCGCGCTCGCCGGCCGAGGAACGATCGCTGATGCGCAATGCCGACGGTGT
Source organism: uncultured Solirubrobacterales bacterium (assembly GCA_963748585.1). Classification (GTDB taxonomy): domain Bacteria; phylum Actinomycetota; class Thermoleophilia; order Solirubrobacterales; family Solirubrobacteraceae; genus Palsa-465. The sequence continues at coordinate 65,989 of CAVVJR010000001.1, forward strand.
GGAGACGATCGAGCTCAAGGTGGCCGAGGCAACGCGTCGGCCGGCTTCGGATGCGGGTTCGGGACGCTGTCGCCGGACGGGGCCGTGCTGCGGCTGGTCACCACGCTGATCGCCTCCGAGGTCGAACGCGTGCGCGCGCCCGAGCGCGCCTCCGAGGAGGCGGCGACGTCGTTCCAGCGGGCGGTGCTGAGCGCGGGAGGTCCCCGACCACGATGACCTGGTGGCGCGGGGGCGGGAGCTCGGCATCGATCTGGGCGCCGGCGGAAGCGTGCTCGTGGTGAGAGCGTTTCCCCGGGTGGCGACCGAGGACGACTGGCGCCGGCGCCTGCTGGCGCTGGCGGGGCGCGGGGCACGCTCGATCGCGTCGGGCGCGATCGCCGCCGGCGACCTCCGACGACGCCGGCGAGGTGGCGGTGCTGGTGCCGGACGGGGACGGCGAGACCGCCCGGCGGGCCGCGTCGGCGATCCTCCGGGAGCTCGAATCTGGGCTGGCCGGCTTTGCCTTTGCCATCGGCCGGAGCCGTCGCGTGGCCGACCCGCTGGAGCTGGGCCGAGCGCGCAACGAGGCCCTGCTGGCCGTGAACGTCGTGCAGGGCGAACCGGAGCGGATCGAGCTCGGCTTCGAGCAGACCGGGACCTATCAGCTCCTGCTGCCCCACATGAACGACCCGGCCGAGCTCCGGCGGTTCTACGACGAGACCGTGCGGCCCCTGGTCGCCTACGACGAGCAGTACGAGACCGATCTGCTGGGGACACTGGCGACCTTCCTCGACTGCGATGCCAACGTCAACGCGACCGCGGCGCGGCTGATCACCCACCGGCACACGATCCGCTACCGGTTCGAGCGCGTACGCGAGCTCACGGGACTGGATGTCTCCTCGACCGACGGGCGGGAGAAGCTCTCGCTCGGGCTGAAGGCGATGCGGGTGCTCGGCATCGCGCCGCCGCGCGGTCCCGCCTCTGAGCCCGGGGCCGAGGGCGGCCGGGTTCCGCGTTGACCTGATCCGGGTAAGCCACGACGCAGCTTCCCTGATGTTGATGTCGTGGATGGCCAAGCGGGTGCTGTCGTTTGCCATGGCGCGGGAACGTGCCGGCGACATTCGTGTGTTGCTGTTTCTCGACGCGCCCGACGTGAGGTTCACCTTTCCGGGCGAGAACTCGTGGAGTGGGACTTTCGTCGGCAAGGAGGCGGTGGCGCGCTGGCTTGCGCGATTCGTCGGGGTCGGTCTGAAGCCGTTCCCCGACCACGTTGTGGTGAGCGGCTGGCCGTGGAACATGAAGGTGGTCGTGCGGGCGCACGACCACCTGGACGCTCCGAGTCGGCGAGCGGGTGTACGAGAACCAGTTCGTGATCTTCGGCCGGATGGCGTGGGGCCGGATCAAGCAATACGAGGTGTTTCTCGACACCGAGAAGGTGGCCGCGCTCGACGTCTGGCTGGCCGCCAACGAGGCGGCGCTCATGGCGTAGGATCGCGCGCCGATGGCGATCGGCATCATCACCGGGTCGGGGACGTACGCGCTTCCGGGGTTCGAAGACCCTGAGCCGGTCGAGGTGCGGACGCCATTCGGGACGGCATCGGTCACGCGCGGGGGCTACGCGGGCGCCGAGGCCTTGCACGTGTCCCGTCACGGGGCGGGACACGCGCGGCTGTCAAATCACGTCACCCACCGGGCCAACATCTGGGCGCTGAAGGAGCTCGGGGCTGCGGGGGTGATCGGCTGCACGGCGTGCGGGGCGGTCGATCCATCGCTGGAGCTCGGGTCGCTGATCGTGTTCGATGATCTGCACTTCATCTCCAACCGGCTGCCGGACGGGTCGCTCTGCACCTTCTTCGCCGAGCCCGGCGATCCCCGGCGGGCGCACTGGATCCTCCACGGCGGTCCGTTCTCCCCCTCGGTGCGGGCGGCGCTGGTCGGCGGTTGCCGGCGGGCGGCCGTCGCCTTCCGCGAGCGGGGAACGTACGGGCACGTCGACGGGCCGCGGTTCAACACCCCAGCCGAGATCGCTCAGCTGGCCGCATGCGGGGTGAGCGCGGTGAGCCAGACCGGCGGCCCCGAGACCGTGCTGTGCGGCGAGCTCGAGCTCGCTTACGGACTGGTCGGCTTCGTGACCGACCATGCCAACGAAGTCAAGCCGGGCGAGCCGACGCCCGTCGCCACCCTGAGCTCCCTGATGGCGACGAGCACCTCGGTGTTCGCGGCCGTACTCGCTGAGGCGGTGGCGGACCTGGCCGCCGCGGCCCCCGCCTGTGCCGGAACGGTCTACCGGTTCCCGCAGCCGTGACCGCTGCGATGGAGCCGGCCGTGCTGATCATGGCGCGGGCTCCCCGGCGCGGCGAGGTGCACCGGGCGCTCGAGCCGACGCTCGGAGTTGACCGGGCCCTGGCGCTGCACATCGCGCTCCTCGCCCACACATCGGCCTGGGCGCATGGGGTGGCGCCCGGATCGGTCAACGTGGCCCACGACCCGCCGGACGGCGGGCCCGAGCTGCGCCCGCTGGTCGGGGCCGACGCCACCCTGTTCCCCCAGAAGGGCGACGGCATTGCCGCCCGCCTGGCCGACGGAGTGGCACGCGTGTTCGCGCGGCACGAGGGGCCGCTGCTGATCGTCTGGCCCGATCTGCCGCGGCTGCGTGAGGACCACGCGACGGCGGCGATCGGCGATCTCGAGTCCGGGTGCGACGTCGTGCTCGGGCCGGCGATCGACGGCGGCTTGTACCTGGTCGGGGTGGCGCGCCCGATACCGCGCCTGTTCTCGCTGCCCGAGCAGACCTGGCGGAGTCCCGACGCGATGGCGATCGGCCTCTCGGCCGTGCGCGACGCAGGCCTCGAGGTGGGGATCCTGCGCGCCGAGCGGACGCTGCACCGGCCCGGGGACGTCCGTGCCATGCTGGCCGATCCGGTGGTGCCCGAGTGGCTGGTCAAGGTGCTCGGACGACCCGAATCTTGAGGCGCTTCCGCCGCCCGTAGATCAATCGTCCACGGGCGTTTGCCTGGGGTGAGCGTTGGTTCAAGAACGTTATGGCGCCTGCCGATCCGTCCTGAGGCACAGGACCACGCATGGGCAGCCGCTTTCCTTGGAACTTCACTTCACGCGTCCGCGTCCGAGCGCAGGACGGCTTCACGCTGGTCGAGGTTCTGGTCAGTGCGCTGATCATCGTCCTGATCGCGGCCGGCGTGGCCCAGGCCCTGATCGCCAGCACCCACTTCAGCGGCTCCCAGCGCGAGCACTCTCAGGCCGACCAGGTCGCCCAGCAGGACCAGGAGCGGATGAAGGGCATGTCCGACCAGCAGCTCGATGCGCTCGATCAGACGCGGAACGTCACCTTTAACAACGGGACGTTCAACGTCCACTCGACCGCCACCTTCCTCAACGCCAGCGGTACCTCGAGCTGCAGCAACGGTGTGGCCGCCTATTACAAGCTCACCTCGACCGTGACCTGGCCGGACGGAACCCGGACCGGGACGGTGACCGAGGAGGCGATCATCACCCGCGCGGTCACGGGCGCCATCCTCCAGCAGGTCGTAGACCAGACCGGGACCGGCCTGCCGGGCGCGAGCGTCAGCGTCGCGGGCCAGAACACGAGCTATGGGACCTCGGGTACCACCGACTCCGACGGCTGCGTGCTCCTCACCGGTCTGCCGACCGACAGCTATGGGATCACGGTGAACGATCCCGGCTACGTCGACGCCGACGGCGACACCACGCCGAACGGGGCCTCGGTGGCGGTCAACCAGACGACGGTCGCCAACCCGACCAAGATCACGGTCGGACTCGCGGGATCGACGACGACGACGTTCCAGACCGTCACCGCCACCCAGCACAACGGCAGCTACGTCCTGCCCGTCAACGGCAACGTGCTGTCGTACTACGGCAACTACGGCGGATCGCATATGACCGCGGCCAAGACCACTGGCTCCACTTCCTCCACCGCGTCCTCATGGCCCGCGAGCAACCTGTTCCCGTTCTACTCGGCCGTCAACCAGAACTACACCAACAACTACCAGCTGTGGGCGGGCAAGTGCGAGCAGGAGCAGCCGCTGCAGCCGCCCACCAACGGCGGGGTCGCCACCGGAGTGGCCACCGTCACGCCGGGGGGCGCGGTTACCGGAGTGGTGGATCAGCCGGCTCTCGACCTCGCGGTCAGGTACAACGGCGCCGACGTGACCCCCAGTCACGTGAAGATCATCTTCCAGAGCACGAGCGGTACTGCCTGCTCGGAGACCTGGACCAACGTCAGCTCGGCCGGCACGGACACGATCAGCGGCGTCAACTACAACATCTACCCGGCGCCGTTCGCCAGCAACTCGGCCCAGGGAGCCTCGACGGCGAGCGCCACCGGCGACCAGGGTCAGATCAAGCTCTGCGTCGACTACCGCCCCAACTCTGCCACCCCATACAAGAGCGAAACGTGGACCACCACTAACTCGAACTTCGCCGCTCCGACGGTGAGTGCGCGCGTGATGGATCTGAAGAGCGACACCAGTTCAGGAACGACGTACGTGGTCGGTGCATCGGGGACGACGTGCTGATGAAGACGGCGCGCGCACAAGGGGGCTTCACGTTGGTCGAGCTGCTGGTAGTGATGATGGCCGGGATGGTCGTGCTCTCGGCGCTCTTCACCATCCTTGACGTCACGCTCCGCAACACGTCGCGCACCTTCACCAAGGTCGACGCCACCGGCCGCGCGCGGACGACGCTCGAGCGGCTCGAAAACGAGTTGCACTCGGCCTGCCTGACCACGGGCATCACGCCCGTCGGCGGCGGCGCCAACAACACCAAGGACAGCGACGACAACAACCTCGTGTTCATCAGCCAGTACGGCACGTCGGCCAGTCCGACCCCGGTCGAGCACAGGATCGCGTTCAACTCCGTCGCGGGCACGCTGACCGAGTACACATATTCGCTCAGCTCCGGGACCACTCCGAGCAACTGGGTCTTCTCATCCACGGCCACACCTTCGACCGGGACGACGCTGCTCAACAACGTGGCCCAAGCGACCATCCCGAGCACGACGACCAAGATCCCGGTCTTCCAGTACTTCGCCTACGAGCCCTACACGGACACCAACGGCAATTCGGACATGATGATCATGGATGGCACGAGCGCCGTCCCGGGGACGACCAGCGTCTCCAACCCCGATCCGCTCTCGACCTCGAGCGGGCTCTCGCAGACCGACGCTCAGAACACCGCCGAGGTGATGATCAACCTCACCGTGGGTGCCGCCGGCGGCTCGGGCGAGAACACCAACTACTCGGACACCGCCGACACGGTCACGGACTCGGTGCTCCTGCGTCTCACCCCCGCCCCGAACCAGTCCGGCACGACCTCGAGCTTTGGCCCATGCGTATGACCTCCTTCCTGCATCGACTGCGTCACCGGCTCGCCTCGGAGTCCGGGTTCACCATGATCATCGCCATCGGGGTCTTGATGGTGACGACGCTGATCATCGCGGCGGTGTACGTCGCGGTGACCGACGACGTCAGCCTCTCGCAGCACGACCTTGACTCCAAGCGCGCCTACTACGCCGCGCGATCGGGTGAGAACGCCTTCCTGTACCAGCTCAACCAGAACCCGAACTACTGGACGACCTGCGCGAACGACTACAAGCCCACCGCGGTCGCCGTGCCGGGCTCGACCACGGGCGAGGAGTACTCGTACGTACCGGTCTACAACTCGGGCTACAGCAATACGAACTGCTCGAGCAACGCCATCGCCGCGCTGATCGACAACTCGACCGGCACCCTGCGAGTCGCCTTCACCGGCTACTCGGGCCCGAACAACGCCCAGGGAGTGCCGAGCGTCTCCCGGACCGTCGTGGCCAGCTTCCGTAAGCCCAGCCCGCTCGACTTCCTCTGGTACACCGACCACGAGACGAAGGACCCGGAGCTCGACTCGAGTTGCACCGGGGTCAAGTACTACTACCAGTACTCGGGCAGCAACGCACCGCCCAGCCAGTGCCAGATCGTGTGGGTCAGCGGTGACACGATGAGCGGGCCGAGCTACACCAACGACCTTTACAACATCTACTCGGGCAATTCGCCGACCTTCGGCCGCTCGGGTACGACCGACCTGACCGAGAGCAACGCCCCGACGAGCACGGTGTGCGTGAGCAACAACTGCCAGCGCGCCAGCTTCCTCGGCAAGGGAGCTGATCCCGGCGCGCAGCGTCGTCTCCCTGCCCCAGAGCGTGTCGAGCACCACCTTGCTCACCGACGCCCAGCAGAACGGCGACGTGTTCACCGGCACCACGACGATCAAGCTGAGCGGCAGCAACGCCACGATCAGTAACTGCCCGGGCACTACAACCGGGGCCGCCTGCACCACCGGGTGGGTGAACAACACGATCTCGCTGTCGAGCACGCCGATCATCTACGTCCAGAGCGGCGCGGGCTGCCCCTCCACGTACTCGCTCGTCACCTCTTACACGAAGAACAGCCAGAGCCAGTACTTCGGTGCCTGCGGCGACGTGTACGTATCCGGCAACTACACCAGCCCGCTCACCATCGTCTCCGACCACGACATCATCGTCGTGGCCAACAACGGCACCTCGAACACCGGGGTCTCGACGACCGAGAACGGATCGGGCGACCCCACCGGGAGCGCCACGCTCGGCCTTGTGGCGAGCGACTTCGTGCGGGTGATGCACCCGTCGAGTGGCACCGGCAGCACGACCAGCGCGGTCACCATCGACGCCGCCATCCTCACCCTCACGCACTCGTTCATGGTCGACAACTACGACCAGGGCGCCACCCAGAGCCCGGCGCCGCAGCTGACCGTGCACGGCGCGATCGCCCAGCGCTACCGCGGCATCGTCGGCCAGGTCAGCGGTACGGGCTACCTCAAGAACTATCACTACGACGACCGCCTGCACGTGATCCTGCCGCCGTACCTGTTCGATCTCTCCACGGCCGGGTGGGCGATCTCCCGAGAGACCCTGTGTACAGCGGGGGCGGTGTCTACCGACCCCACCAGCTGCGCATACCAGGGCACGTAGCGCTCGGTCGCGGCGCTTTCGAGCCAGCGCCCACTGGGGGGCAGGGACTCGAACCCCGATCTCCGGGACCAAAACCCGGCGTCCTGCCGTTGGACGACCCCCCAAAGTGTACGCCCGGCAGCGGACGAATCTAGCATGCGCGAGAGCGCGCCGGAGGCTGAGGCCCGGTGCTTATGGGAACATACGTTCGTGCCTCGGTACACCGAACAGGAAGCCAGAGAAGCGGTTCGATCATCCCGGTGTTACGCGGAGGCGCTCCGGAAGCTGGGTCTTCAGCCGGCGGGAGGTAATCACCGGTTGTTTCGCAAGTACGTCGACGAGGTGTGGGAAATCTCGACGGATCACTTTGATCCGGTCATCGCCCGCGTTGCGGCTCTCAAACACCGAGCCCCGTATACCCTTGCCGATGTCCTGCGGGAGGGGTCGACGTACAACCGGATGCTCCTCAAGCAGCGGCTGTACGACGGCGGCTTGAAAGCGAGGAACTGCGAGTTGTGCGGTCAGGGTGAGACGTGGCGAGGCCTCCCGATGTCGCTGATCCTCGACCACATCAATGGCGTCCCCACCGACAACCGGCTTGAGAACCTTCGGATCGTCTGCCCGAACTGCGCGGCGACGTTCGATACGCACTGCGGGCGCAAGAACCGGATGGCGGATCGCGAATGCGCCCACTGCGGTCGACTGTTCTCCCCGAAGACCCGCCGTCAGCGATATTGCTCGAGCGAATGTGGGACTCGCCACGATCGTCGAGCACGGTCCCCCCAGCCGGCGCGAAGAAAGGTGCCCCGGCCCGCCTACGTTCTCCTGCTGGCGGATCTCCAGACGTTGAGTGTCGCCGCGGTGGGGCGGAAGTACGGCGTCTCGGGCAATTCGATCCGGAAGTGGCTCCGGTGGTATCAGGCTGAAGTCGACGCTGGCGCGCTCTGACCGTGGGGACCGCGCCGGCTCGGGTCGGCTAGACGTGCGGGCCGGATCCGATCTGCCGTTTCGATCGCCTAGCATCCGCACGGTGACTGCACCGGTCGTGGTGATCCTGGCCGCGGGCGAGGGCACGAGGATGCGCTCGGCCACTCCCAAGCTGCTGCATCCCCTCTGCGGGCGGCCGATGATCGCCTGGTCGGTGGCGGCTGCACGTGAGGCCGGCGCGGGCCGTGTGGTCGTCGTCGACAACGCCGCCCGGGCGCTCGAGGGCGCGGTGGATGGGAGTCGCGGTGGCGATCCAGGAGGAGCCGCGCGGTACGGCCGACGCGGTCAAGGCCGCGGCGGCGGAGATCGGGCCCGAGGACACAGTGCTCGTGGTCAACGGGGACCATCCGCTGACCAGCCCGAGCACGATCGAAGAGCTCGCCCGGGTGCACGCCGAGTCCGGCGCGGCGGCCACCATCGCCACTGCCGTGCTCGACGACCCGACCGGCTACGGGCGCGTGGTGCGCGACTCCGACGGGGGGGTCGAGCGCGTGGTCGAGACCAAGGCACCCGGCGACGCGACGGAGGCCGAGCTTCAGATCCGTGAGGTCAACACCGGCATGTTCGCCTTCGACGGTGGCGCCCTGCTCACCGCGCTGGGCGAGGTCCGCAGCGACAACGCCAAGGGGAGCTGTATCTGCCCGACGTGCTGCCACTGATGCGGGCGCGGGGCCTGGCCGTAGCCGCGCACGAGATCTCGGACTCGGGCGCCATGCTCGGCGATCAACCACCTGGCGGCTCTCGCCGAGGCGCGCGCGCTGGCCCAACGGCGGATCCACGAGCGTCACATGCTGGCCGGGGTGACGATCGTCGACCCGGCCTCGACGGTGATCGACGTCGACGTCGAGCTGGAGCCCGATGCGGTGGTCGCGCCGTTCTCAGCCTCCACGGCTCCACCCGGATCGCGGGCCGGGGCGCGGATCGGCCCCTTGACCACGTTGATCGACGCCGAGGTCGGGCATGCGGCCAAGGTGGTCCACTCCTACGTACAGGGCGCCTCGATCGGGGAGCGCGTGAGCGTTGGGCCCGTTCGCCTACCTTCGGCCCGGGACCGTGCTGCGGGAGGGCTCGAAGGCGGGCACGTTCGTCGAGTTGAAGAACTCGGACGTCGGCCCGGGCGCCAAGGTGCCGCACCTCTCCTACATCGGCGACACCACGATCGGCGAGCGGACCAACATCGGCGCGGGCACGATCACGGCCAACTACGACGGCACGAACAAGACACCGGACGTCGATCGGCGCCGGCGCCTTCGTATCGGTGGACACCATGCTCGTGGCACCGGTCAGCGTCGGGGACGGCGCCTACACCGGCGCCGGCTCGGTGATCACCAAGGACATCCCCGACGGAGCGCTCGGGATCGCCCGGGAGCGCCAGCGAAACATCGACGGCTACACCGAACGGCGCAAACAGCGGGATGGGCGCCCGGCGAAGTAGCTCGAAACGGCCGCTCACGTCGGGCGGCGAGCGTACACTCGGCGGCGGGATGAGCGTCCTGCAGACCTCAGTCGAGCCCGACGAGATCCGGCTCCCCTACACCAAGCGGTTGATGCTCGTCTCCGGCCGCGCCAATCCCGGTGCTGGCGGGCAAGATCGCCGGCCGGCTCGGGATCGAACTCGGCGGGGTGAAGCTGAACACGTTCGCCAACGGCGAGGTGTACTGCCGCTTCGAGGAGTCGGTGCGGGGCGCCGACGTGTTCATCGTCCAGCCGACGTGCGGCAACCCGGATACCGGGCTGAGCGCCAACGACGCGCTGATGGAGCTGCTGACCATGATCGACGCCGCCGTGGGCGGGTCGGCCCACCGGGTCATCGCGGTCACCCCTGGTACGGGTACTCACGCCAGGACAAGAAGTCGGCCCCGCGGGAGCCGATCACCGCGCGCCTGGTCGCGCGGATGCTGGAGGCGGCCGGCATCGACCGGCTGCTCACCATGGACCTTCACTCGGGCCAGATCCAGGGCTTCTTCCAGAAGCCGTGCGACCACATGACGGCGCTGTTCATCCTCACCCAGTACTTCATGGACCTGGGGCTCGACGACCTCGTCATCGTCGCCCCGGACGCCGGCCGGGTGAAGCTGAACCAGCGGTTCAAGGACAAGATCGCCGGGCGCCGACCTGGCCATCCTGAGCAAGGAGCGCCCCGCCCACCAGGTGGCCGAGATCGGCTACGTGATCGGGGACGTGGCCGGCAAGACGGCGGTGATCGTCGACGACATGATCGGTACCGGCGGGACGCTGAAGGCGGCCGCCGCAGGCCGTCCGGGACGCCGGCGCGCGGCGGGTCTACGCCGCCGCCACCCACGGCGTGTTCTCCGGCAACGCGTGGGAGAACCTGGCCGAGGCGGGCTTCGAGGAGATCGTGGTCACCGACACGATCCCGCTCGCCCCCGGCGCCCCGCGGAACGTCCGCGTGCTCTCGTGCGCCGATCTGCTGACGAACTCGATCCGCCAGATCTTCACCGACGGATCGGTGAGCGACGTGTTCGGCGGCGAGAACCAGCTGTTCTGAGCGGCCATCGCTGGCAGCAGAGCGAGCGCGCGGCGCGCCTGATGGAGCTGCTCGGGCTGAGCGAGGACGAGCTGTGCCTGGTGCTCGACGTCGACCCGCTGTCGCTGCTCTCCGGGCAGCTCGAGCACCGGCCCGAGCTGCCGATCCTTCTCGACCTGCTCGACGAGGCGTCCGAGCAGGCGGGCCCCGCAGTACTGCGGCGCTGGGTACGGGCGAGCGGGCCGCACGGCCGTCCGATCGACCGATCTGCTGGCGCGTGACTTCGCCGGGTTCGAGGATGCGCTGGCCGACCTGGCCGCGCATGGATTCCGGCTTCGCAGGCGGCCGATTGAGCCGTGAGCGAACCTGAGCCGTTTCGCCACGCCTGCGGGTCCGGTACGCCGAGTGCGACCAGCAGAACGTGGTCTTCAACGCCCACTACCTGGCCTACTTCGACACCAGCATGACCGAGCTGTGGCGGGCGGCGTTCGGCGGCTACGGCGTCATGCTCGAGCGCGGGATCGACATGGTGGTGGCCGAGGCGCAGCTGCCGTTCCGAGCGCCGGCGCGGTTCGACGACGAGCTGACGCTCGAGGTCGGCGGTGGCGCAGCCTGGGCACCACGAGCATGGTGACCGAGCACGTGATCCTCCGCGCGGGGATTCGGCCGAGCTGGTGCACGGATCGCTGCGCCACGTGTTCGTCGATCCCGAGACGCTGGCCAAGACCCCGATTCCCGACTGGCTGCGGTCGCGGCTCGCGCCCTGGACGGTCGCGCCTGGTGCGGGCGACGTACGACCCTCGGGAGGTGCCCAGCCGTACGGCTAGGTCTCGTCCTCTTGTCCGGGTCCTCGCCCGGCCAGATCCCGGTCAGGTGGTGAAACGCCTTGGCGCTCGCGCGGTCGGCCGCGGCGCCGACGCTCGCCATCGTCGCCGCCTCGAGCGCCGCCGCGCCGACCACCTTCGGCAGGCTGGCCGTCGGAGCGTTGGGTGGCGGTGGGTCCTTGTCGTCGATGCGCGCCCAGAGGCCTCTGAAGATCGATCTGCCGATGCGGGCGGCGATGAAGGCGGCGATGAGCGCGAACGGCTTGTAGAACAGCTTCATGTCGGCGCGGAACCTACCCGGATGGCATCTATTTATGTGGACGGAGTGGCGGCCTGAAGCCTTGGACATTTGGAACTGGCAGCCTCACGCCGATATTGGGTAAATAATTGTGAATTCCAGGACACCATGCTCGACCAGGAACCCAACGCCCGGAACAACGACGCTGAGGAATTGCTCCGCCGGGCGCTGCTCGATGACTCCTCGTCCGTCGCCGTCTCGCTGAAGGTCAGCGGCCTCCCGCTCAGCGAAGCGGTCACGGTCATCTTCCACGGCCGGCGCGATCTGGGCACGCTGCAGACCTACGTCGCCCGCGGGACACGAGGCGCCGGCGCCATCGTGGCGGCGAGCGAGCTGCTGCGGGTCCCGTGTGACCTCGACCTCGCCGAGGCGGAGGACCGCGACGATGCCGAGCGCCTGTACCTCGAGCAGGCGACGGCGCTGCGCGACGCGCTGGTCGGAGCCGACGTCGTGCTCGACGTGTGGCGCGAGCCGCTCGGCGATCTGGTCGGAAGCACGATCAAGGTCGATCACTCGGTCGCGCTGTCGGTGCGGCTGCCTGCGCACCGGCTGCTGCCCACCGCGCTCGTCGCCCCGGAGTCCCAGCTCGTCGTCACCCCGGTGTGCAGCGCCCGCACGCTGGCCGAGGGCAAACCGCCCATGGGCATCGCCTGCGCCCAGCAGGACGTGACCCGGGTCTATCCCCTGGCCGACGATCCCGAGCGGTGCGTGGAGGACTTCCTGGGCTCGCGGCTGAGCACGCGCGCGCGCTCGCCCAACGCCTCGACCATCAGGAGGCGTCGGTCGAGCGGTTCCGAGTGAGCGGCGAGACTCCCGAGCGGCGAGCCGACATCGCCCACGCGCCGGTTAGTTGCTTAGCTTGCGGCGGTGCGCCGCCCTGTGCTGCTGCTGCTGATCATCGCCGGCGTGGTGCTGTTCCTGGCCGTCAGCGCGGTGCTGGCTCGCGTGTTCAGCATCGACGGCGCCGAGCGGTCCGCCATCACCGCGCTGGTCACCGCCCAGGCCCGCGGTGACGCCGCGGCGATGTCGGTGCGGATGTACCACTGCTCGGCCGGTGCGGCGTGCCGGGCCCGGGTAGCCGAGAACGCGCGGTCGCTGCGCCATCCAGGCGACGTGTCGATCATCCAGATCCAGCCCTCGGCCGGGTTCTCGCTCACGCGGCACCCTGGGGGTGGCCCGCGTGGCCTGGCAGGCCGGCGGCTCGCTCCCGATCGTCCAGTGCGTGCGAGTGCGCCGTGCCGGCAACGCGCTCAGCGGCCTGCGGGTTGAGCTGCTCGAACTGAGCCGGCGGATCCGCAGCGACGCCGACTGCCCGTCGACGTTCTGAGGACGACCGAGGCTGCCGCGGGCTGGTGAACGTCAGCCGTCGCGCCGGTGGGCGGGGACGGGCCGACGATCGGGCTCGCGGGTCGGCCGGCGCTCATGCGGGGGCAGATGGTCGCCCAGCCGGTCGTGGCTGCGCAGGCGGACTCGAGCCGGAATGGCGTCGGGCAGCGGTAGGCCGCCGATCGGCGAGTTGGGTTGCTTCGGAGGCGTGCGCGGCCCGCGGCCCCAGCCGTCGTCGGATTCCGAGTCCGAGGAATGAGGTGGCGAGTCCGGGCCGTCGCGCAGGGCGGGGATCATCAAGATGGCGACGATCGCCAATCCGAGAACGTGAACCCCGGCGATCATCAGCAGGAGCTGAGCGTCGCCCGACATTGGCTTTAGGTTAGCGCGAGCTCGGGGTCGCTCCACTCCTTTTTCCAGCTCGCTCGCTACCATCGCTCCTCGCTTATGGCTACCGCCGAAACCACCGCCCTGGGCGTCGCTCGCCGTGAGGCCTCCGGCTCGCGCTCGGCCCGGCGCCTGCGTCGATCGGGCGCCGTGCCCGGAGTGATCTACGGGGGCGGATCCGATCCGCTCCCGTTCTCCGTCGACAGCCGCGAGCTTCGCCACGCGCTGGCGCATGCCGGAGCCGTGCTCGAGCTCCGCGTCGACGACGGCGATCCCACGCCGGTCGTAGTCAAGGAGCTGATTCGTCACCCGGTCAACGGGGAGACCGTCCATGTCGACCTCCTGCGCGTGCGCATGGACCGCGCGATCCAGGCCACGGTCGTGCTCGAGCTGACCGGCGCCGACGAGGCGCCCGGCGTCCGCGAGGGCGGCGTCCTCGAACAGGTGACGCGGGAGCTCACCGTCGAGGCTCTGCCCGGGGACATCCCGGACTCGCTCCAACACGACGTCTCCGAGCCTTGAGATCAACGACACGGTCACTCTGTCGGCCGTCACCCCGCCCGGCGGGGTCACGCTGGTCGACGATCCTGAGACCACCATCGCGACGGTCTCGCCGCCCCGGCTCCAGCTCGCCGACGAGAACGAGATCGAGGAGGAGACCGAGGTTGTGGGCGAGGAAGGCGCCGCCGCTGCCGCGGAGGACGAGGACGGCGCCGCGGCCGGCGAGGGTGGCGGCGACTCAGGCTCAGAGTCCTCCGGCGAGTAGCGACCGGACATGCCGCTGCGTCGCGGTGGCGCGCCCGTCGACTGGCTGATCGTCGGGCTTGGCAACCCTGGACCCGAGTACGCCGGTAGCCCGCACAACATCGGCTTCCAGATCGCCGATGAGCTGATCGCGCGCTGGGCCCTTTCGAAGCCGAAGACTCGCTACCGCGGGCTCGTCACCGAGGGGCGAACGGGCCCGGGCGGTCCGCGTGTGGGTGTGCTCATGCCCCAGACGTACATGAACGACGCGGGTCAGTCGGTGGGGCCGGCGCGCGGCGCCTACGGGGTTCCGCTTGACCGGGTCGTGGTCATTCACGACGAGATCGATCTCCCGTTCGGCGAGATCCGGGTCCGGACCGGCGGCGGCCTGGCGGGCCACAACGGTCTGAAGTCAGTCCGTCAGGGGCTCGGGTCGCCCGATTTCACCCGCGTGCGCGTCGGGGTGGGCCGCCCTGCGACCACCGATCCTGACCGCGTCGCCGCCTACGTGCTGGGTCGCTTCCGGGAGCCCCGCGAGCAGGTGCTGGATCTGGTTTCCCGCGGCGCCGACGCGACCGAACGCCTGGTCCTCGGCGAGGACGCAGCTTCCTAGACTGAATTGATGGATGCTCCGCAGCCTTCTCGCCTATGCCGACGACGATCCGCAGACCGGTTCACTGGCCACCGACGGTGGTCGCGCGTTCGTGTCGCAGTCGGTGCGGGCGTACCTCGTCGCCGCCCTCGTCGACCGCGAGACTGACCGCCCCGCCATCGTCGTAGCGGGCGACGACCGAGCCGCCCGCGACCTCGCCGCCGGCCTGCGGGCCTGGCTCGAGCCGCGAACCGTCCGCTACTACCCCAGCCGCGGGGTCACCTACGAATCGCATCTCGCCCCGCCGCCCCACCTCGTCGGCCTGCGGATCCGGGCGCTCGACGCACTGCTCGACCCGGTGACCGATGGCGGAGCGCCCGTGGTCGTCGTGAGCGCGGTTGCCCTGTCCGAGAAGGTGCCTGATCCGGGGTTGAGGCCGCACGGCTTCGAGCTCCGAGTGGGCGAGCTGATGGACCTCGAGGAAACGGCCCGGGATCTGGTTGCGGCCGGGTACGAGCGGGTCGACCAGGTCGAGGATCGCGGACAGTTCGCGATCCGCGGCGGCCTGCTCGATCTGTTCCCGGCCACCGAGGACCGGGCCGTCCGAGTCGACCTGTTCGGCGACGAGATCGAGTCGCTGCGCTGGTTTTCGACCTTCACCCAGCGGTCGCTCGGAGACGCGTCCGCGGTCTACGTCGCCCCGGCGGCCGAGCTGGCCGAGGAATACCGCGATCTGGCCGAGCTGGCTGCGCTCGAGGAGGCGTCCGAGCGGCCCGACATCGCCGAGCTGCTTCCGGTGTCGGATTTCCGAAGCTTTCTGGATCTGGTCCCCGCCGACGCCGCGCTTCTGGTCGCCGGTGAGGAGGACGTGGCGCCCGCCCTGCACGACCACTGGCAGGACGTGTGCGCCGCCTTCCACGACGAGGACGCCCACCATTTGTACGTGGCCCCGGAGCCGATCGAGTCCGCCCTGGCCGAGCGGGCCCGGATCCGGCTCTCGTCGATCGACCAGGACCAGGAATTCGCCTTCCGCGCCCAGGCGGCCGAGATCGCGGCCAAGGGCGTGCGCGATGCTGAGCCCGAGCTCGAAAAGCTGGCCCGCTCCGGCTATCGGCCGGTGGTCGCATTCGCTCGCCGCGGCGAGGGTGAGCGGGCGGCCTACAACCTGGGCCGTCTGAAGGTGCACTGGCTCGGCTCCGACGGAACCGCGTTCGGGGCCGCGGACGGGGCCGGCGCGCTGACCTTCGCCGAGGCCCGCCTCCAGCACGGCTTCATCGCGCCGCAGTTCCACCTGGCCGTGATCCCCGAGCACCGGCTGTTCCGGCGCCGGCGGGCGCCCGAGCAGCCCGGTCGCGAGCGCCGGCGCGGAGTGCTCAGGAGCTTTGCCGACCTGCGCACCGGCGACATCGTCGTCCACGAGGATCACGGCATCGCGCGCTTCGCCGGCTTTGACACCAAGACGGTGGCCGGTGTGACCCGGGACTACCTGTATCTGGAGTACGCGGGCAGCGATCGCGTCTTCGTCCCGGTCGACCAGCTGGCCAAGATCTCCCGCTATGTCGGAGCCGGTGGCGTTCACCCGCCGCTGTCGAAGCTCGGTGGCTCGCGCTGGGAGACGATGAAGGCGCGCGCCCGCCGAGCCGCACAAGAGCTGGCCGGCGAGCTGCTCAACCTCTACGCGGAGCGGAAGCGGCGCGAGGGCCATGCGTTCCCGATCGACACGGACTGGCAGCGCGAGTTCGAGGACGCGTTCCCCTACACCGAGACTCCCGACCAGCGGGACGCGATCGAATTCGTCAAGGCCGACATGGAGGCGCCGCGGCCGATGGACCGGCTCATCTGCGGCGACGTCGGCTACGGCAAGACCGAGGTGGCGCTCCGGGCCGCGTTCAAGGCGGTCCAGGACGGCAAGCAGGTGATGATGCTCGTGCCGACGACGATCCTGGCCCAGCAGCACTACGGGACGTTCACCGAGCGCCTGCGTGAGTACCCGGTCACGATCGAGCACGTCTCGCGCTTCCGGCCCGCGGCCGAGCAGCGGGAAGCCGTCCAGCGGTTTGGCCGCGGCGAGGTGGACATCCTGATCGGGACCCACCGGCTGCTCTCCCGCGACGTCCGGGCGAAGGACCTGGGGCTGCTGATCGTGGATGAGGAGCAGCGCTTCGGGGTCAAGCAGAAGGAGCTGCTGCGCCAGATGAAGCTGCGCGTCGACGTGATCTCGATGAGCGCCACCCCGATCCCCCGCACCCTGCAGATGTCGATGGCGGGCGTGCGTGACATCAGCGTCATCGAGACCCCGCCCGAGGGTCGCCGTCCGGTCAAGACCTATGTCGGCGAGTACGACGAGGAGCTGGTCAAGCGCGCCCTGCTGCGCGAGCACGAGCGAGGCGGCCAGGCGTTCTTTCTCCATAACCGGATCGAGACGATCGAGGAGACGGCGGTCCGGCTGCGGGGGCTGTGCCCCGAGATGCAATTCGAAGTCGCCCACGGGCAGATGGACGAGAGCGAGCTGGAGAAGCGGATGCTCTCGTTCCTGCGCGGCGACGCCGACGTGCTCGTCTGCACCTCGATCATCGAGTCCGGGATCGACATCCCGCAGGCCAACACCTTGATCGTCGAGCGAGCCGACACCTTCGGGCTGGCGCAGCTGTACCAGATCCGCGGCCGGGTGGGACGATCGCGCGAGCGCGCCTACGCATACCTGCTGTATCCGAGCGCCGCCGCACTGACCCCGGACGCGGCCCAGCGGCTGAGCGCCCTGTCCGACTACACCGAGCTCGGCGCCGGGTTCAAGATCGCCATGCGAGACCTCGAGATCCGAGGCGCCGGAAACCTCCTGGGCGACGAGCAGTCGGGTCATGTGGCCGCGCTGGGCTTCGAGCTCTACATGCAGATGCTCGACGAAGCGGTGGCCGCGGCGGCCGAGGGTGGCGGCGAAGATGAAGAAGAGTGGGAGCCGGTGCGGCTGGACGTCAATGTCGACGCGTTCGTGCCCAGCGATTACATCCCGTACGAGCAGGCCAAGGTCGACGTCCACCGTCGGATCGCCGGCGCGCGGGAGGTCGCCGACCTGATGCTCCTGCGCGAGGAGCTCGAGGACCGCTTCGGCGACCTGCCCGAGCCCTTGCGGAATCTGATCAGCTTGCAGCAGGCCCGGATCAAACTCGGCCAGGCCGGCGCTCGGGCGGTCACGTTCCGCGGCGACCGGCTGGCCGTCACCCCGGTGGAGCTCGACTCCGTGCGGGCCAAGAAGGTGCGGGCCGAGATTCCCGGGGCGCTGTATGAGTCGGGCAAGTCGCAGCTCTCGGTGCGGGTCCCGAGCGACCCCGCGCAGCGGTTCCCCGCTGTGGTCAAGGCGGCGGACGTTCTGCTGGCGGTGACCCGGGAAGCTGCCTGAGGGTGTAGATGTCCTCGAGCACCTGCTGCGGCTGGCTCCTCAGCCGCTTGCGCGTGACGCGCATGACCCGCCGGCCACTCTTCTGAAGCACCGTGTCTTTGACGCGATCGGACTCGAACACGCGCGGGCTCGAGTGGTACCCGCGCCCGTCGAGCTCGACCACGAGCCGCCACTGAGGCCAGTAACAGTCCACCGTGAACCCTTCGACCAGGGTGTTTGCCTGCGGAGGCGGCAGGCCGGCGCGCCGGACCAGGTCCATGAACTCGTCCTCGAGCGGCGAGCGGGTGTCGGCCGGGAGTCGGTAGTCGGCCAGCACGGCCTGGAGTCGCTTCACGCCCCGGGCTCGGGGCCGGCGCGCAACCGCGCGGTCGAGCGCGTCCAGCTCGAGTAGATCTCGCCTGTCGGCAGCCTCGACGACCTTGGCCAGGCGGGGTCCGGCAAGACACGACGCCAGGTCGTAGATGGTCCGCGCGAGGCTTGTCGCCGGGATCCCGTTGACCCGCATCACTTCGTGTTCATGCAGGGGCGCTCGGTGGTGCCTGATCCCCGCGCGGCTACGACGAGCGTCGGGCGTCGTCACGTGGATCTTCGAGCCTCCGCCCGATATGAGTCCCCAGAGCGCCCCTGCGCTCTGATGGCTGAGCACGGCACCCGTCCCGTACGCGAGGACTGCGGCCATCCACTCACCCTCCCGGGTGAGCCTGCGGCGACCGACCGCGTACACGCCCTGGTACCGGCGGTGAAGTCGTCCCGTGCTCACGCGGTGTTTGATGGCGGGACGGCTCAGCGCGAGCTGATCCGCCGCGATCACACCATGCTGCCGGTCAGCGATGGCGGCGATCACGCGGTCCGGATGCGATTTGTTAGTCATAGCGTCCCTTTCCGCACCCACACCGTTAAAGAGCCCCAACCCGGTGCTAATCCCCCTCTTAAACAACCCCGCTACTATCGCGCCGCAATGAAGCGGATACGGATCGCCCTGGCGCTCGGCGCCTTTTTTGTGCTGGCAATCGTCCTCGCCGGATGCGGCGGAGGGGTAGGCGGAGACCAAGTCGCCACCATGGCCGGCAACCCCATCACCACGCGCGCGTTCAACCACTGGATGTACGTGGCGGCCAAAAGCCAGGCGGCTCAATCACCAGGCCAGCCGGTGATCGTCCCCGAGGACCCGCCGAACTTCACTCAGTGCATCGCCAACGTAAAGAAGCAGATCCCGCAGCTGGCCAAGACGCCCAACAAGCAGCTGAAGACCGACTGCAACCAGCTCTTCACCTCGCTCTCGAGCCAGGTGATGGACTTCCTGATCAAGGCCTACTGGTACCAGGCCGAGGCCGGCAACCAGCACATCAAGATCAGCGATAAGCAGGTTCAGCAGGCGTTCAACACCGCCAAGCAGGCTCAGTTTCCGACCAGCTCCCAGTTCCAGTCGTTTCTGAGCCAGACCGGCCAGACGCTCGACGACATCCTGTTCCGCTTCCGGATCAACCAGATCTACACCAAGCTGCTCTCCAAGCACAGCTCCGGCTCGGTCACCCAGAGCGAGATCCAGCAGTACTACACCACCCATAAGTCGCAGTTCGGCACCCCGTCCACCCGTGACATCCGGATCGTGCTGACCAAGACCCAGGCGCAGGCCAACCAGGCCAAGCAGGCGCTTCAGAGCGGGAAGTCGTGGGCCGAGGTGGCCAAGCAGTACTCGAGCGATCCGACGACCAAGAACTCGGGCGGGCTACTCAAGAACGTGACCCAGGGCCAGCAGGACGCCACGCTCGACAAGGCCGCCTTCAGCGCCCCCGCCAATCAGCTCCAGGGGCCGATCCACGGCCAGTTCGGCTACTACGTGCTCGAGGTCGCCGCGATCCACCAGGGCACCCAGCAGTCGCTCGCCCAGGCCACGGCGCAGATCCGTCAGACCCTCACCGCCCAGCAGCAGACCAGCGCACAGAGCGCGGTCGACAGCAAGGCCAAGAAGGACTGGCAGAGCAAGACGGAGTGCGCCAAGGCGTACGCGATGGCCGACTGCAAGGGCTACAAGGCGCCGAAGGGCACCAGCTCCACGTCCACGGGCGGCTCGACCACCAGCCCGTGAACCCGGAGGCCGGCGCGGCGGCGATCGCCCGCCTGGACGCGATCACCCGACGGCTGCGCCTGGAGTGCCCCTGGGACCGCGAGCAGAACGAGCGAACGATCGTCCCTCACACGGTGGAGGAGGCCTACGAGCTGGCCGACGCGGCCAATCGCGGGGACGATCAGAAGTTGCTCGACGAGCTCGGCGATGTTCTCTTCCAGGTCCACTTCCTGGCTCTGCTGCTGGAGGAGCGCGGTCAAGGCGACCTGGCCCAGATCGCCGACCACTGCAGGGAGAAGCTGGTCCGCCGCCACCCGCACGTATTCGGTGAGGTCGAGGCGAGCACCGCGAGCGAGGTGCTGAGGAATTGGGACCAGATCAAGCAGACCGAGCCGAACCGCGAGCGAGGCGTGTTCGGCGAGGTGCCGGACAACCTGCCGGGCCCGCTCTACGCCCGGAAGGTGCAGCGCCGAGCCGCGTCCACCGGCTTTGACTTCCCCGACGTGCAGGCGCCGATCGAGTCGATCCACCACGAGCTGCAGGAGCTTCAACAGGCGACGACCCCGGAGGAGAGGTTCCACGAGATCGGCGATGTCCTGTTCGCCGCCGTGAACGTGGCCCGGAAGCTCAGGGTTGATCCCGAGCTGGCGCTCCGGGCGGCCGCCGATCGCTTCCGCGGCCGGGTCACCAAAGCCGGCGAGCTCGCCGCCGAGCAGGAGCATGGCCGTCAGTGGCAGGACCTCTCGCCCGACGAGCAATTGATCTACTACGCCCAAGCCCGTCTGAACGAAGGAGAGCGATGAGCCAGATCGAGCACGTACACGGCCGCCAGATCCTGGACAGCCGTGGCAACCCGACCGTCGAGGTCGAGCTCAGTCTGCGCTCGGGTGCCTGGGGCCGCGCGGCCGTGCCCAGCGGCGCCTCGACCGGCGAGTTCGAAGCCACGGAGCTAAGGGACGGCGGCGAAGAGTGGATGGGCAAGGGCGTGGGCAAAGCGGTGGAGAACGTCAACGGCGAGATCGCCGCCGCCATCCGAGGCCAGGACGCCAGCAGTCAGGCCGCTCTCGACCGCATGTTGGTCGAGCTCGACGGCACTCCGACCAAGTCACGTCTGGGCGCCAACGCGATCCTCGCCGTCTCCCTAGCGGCCGCCCACGCCGCCGCGGCCGAGGAGCGCCTGCCCCTGTGGCGGTATCTCGGCGGAGAGACGGCGCACGTGCTGCCGGTCCCGATGATGAATGTCCTCAACGGCGGCGCGCACGCCGACAATCGCGTCGACTTCCAGGAGTTCATGATCGTCCCGGTGGGGGCCGAGAGCTTCCATGAGGCGCTGCGGATGGGCTCGGAGACCTTTCACCATCTCAAGCGGACGCTCCATGGCCGCGGCCTCGGAACAGCGGTCGGCGACGAAGGCGGGTTCGCCCCGGACCTGAACTCCAACGAGGAGGCGCTTCAGGTTCTCATCGAGGCCATCAACGCCGCCGGTTACGAGCCCGGTGAGCAGGTGGCGATCGCGCTCGATCCGGCCGTGTCGGAGCTCTACCAGAACGGTGCCTACGTGCTCGAGCACGAGGGCCGCCAGCTCGATGCTCAGGGCCTCGGCTCCTACTGGGGCGAGCTGACCGACCGCTACCCGATCCTCTCGATCGAGGATGGCATGGACGAGGAGGACTGGGAGGGCTGGCGGCACCTGACCGAACGGCTCGGCGACCGGGTCCAGCTCGTCGGCGACGACCTGTTCGTCACCAGCACCGAGCGGCTCAAACGCGGGATCGACAACGGGGTGGCGAACTCGATCCTGATCAAGGTCAACCAGATCGGCACGCTGTCCGAGACCCTCGCGGCGGTTCGCCTGGCCCGTGAGAACGGATACACGGCCGTGATGTCCCACCGCTCGGGCGAGACCGAGGACGTGACCATCGCCGACTTGGCCGTGGCCACCGGCTGCGGTCAGATCAAGACCGGAGCGCCGTCGCGCACCGACCGCGTGGCCAAGTACAACCAGCTGCTGCGGATCGAAGAGGCGCTGGGCCGGGACGCACGGTTCCCGGGCCGTGGGGTGTTCAAAGGCTGACGCGCGCCGGGTTCCGGGGCCGGCTCAACTTCAACAGACCGTCCGGAACTGCCTGCACAATCCCGTGCAGGAGGAAGGAGCGCCGTCGTGTCGAACGAAGCGCTCAGGCGATGCCGTCAGCCCGATATGCCACCGCCGAGCCGCGCCGTCGCCCAGCTCGGGACCCGCGCTCCCCGACCGACCGCAGCGACCGCAGCTCTGGTGCCCGCAGCGCCGCCGCGCGCAGCGCCGGCGCCCGCGGGGCTCGCGCCCGCAGCGCCGGGGCCCGGAGCGCCCGCCAACCCCCGGCGCTGAGCTGGGTCAACGGCCGGGCGCAGATTCAGCGCGTCCGCTGGGACCGGGTGGGACGGGTGGCGCTGGTCATCGTGCTCGCGGTAGTCGCCCTGCTCTACATCCAGCACGCCATCGCCTACTTCCAGGCCCGCAGTGAGGCCAACCACCAGCAGGCCATCGTGAAGCGCCTGGAGCAGCAGAACGCGGCCCTGGTCCGCCAGCAGAACCAGTTGAACGATCCCGCCACGATCGTCAAGGACGCGCGTGAGCTCGGGATGGTGTGGCTGGGTGAGCGGACGTACTCGGTCACCGGGCTCCCGAACCACTAGCTGGCCCCGCCAGAGCCCCGGCCACGCCAGAGCCCCGGCCCGCGCCAGAGCCCCGGACCCCCGCAAGAACCCCGGACCCCGGACCGCGCCCGAACCCCGGACCCACCGGATGGTTGACCAGCACCCGCTTCGGCAACCATACCCGGGTGCAGTTTCGCGATGCCATCGGTCTGTGGCGGGAGGGAGAGCGCCGCCTCAGAGCCGCCGAGCCCGATGATCGGCCGTCGCTCGAGCGGGTCACGGAGGAGGTCGTCCTGGAGCTCCGGCGGCGTCTGGGCGGCCCGTTCACGACCGAGGAGCTGGCCAGGCTCTACGGCGAGCAGGGGACCGATTGGGTGTTCGATATCGCGGTCCGGATTGCGCCGGCGAACCCGCAGGCTTGGGACATGACCACCGTGGCCGGCGCGGCCTTCGCACGCTACGTCCGGGAGGCCAGTGACTACGGGGGAGGGCGTCAGATCGCGAGCGACTAGATCGGGCCGCCCGGACGGTCAGATCGCGAGCGGCTAGCTCGGGCCGCCCGGACGGTCAGATCGCGAGCGACTGGGACTGGCCGCCCGGACGGTCAGGGCGCAACCAGCGGCCCGACCGCGCCACCAGGCGCTCAGTCGCCGTCGTCGTTCTCGTCACCGCCGACCCGCCGGATCACGATCTGGTCCTCCTCGATCGCGACCTCGACGGGGCGGTGGCCCGCCCAGTACTCGGCGTAGACGGGGTCGTCCTGCACGGCCGGGTCCAGCCACAGGCCGTACCCCTCCTCGCCGTGGTCGAAGGTCGCCTCCAGCGGGGTCGACGCCTTGCGCCGGCCGCGGCCGCTGCGCCCGCCCCGCCGGCCCCGTCGCCGCGGGCCCTTCGCCTCGTCGTCGCCCTCGGACGAGGACGACTCCTGCGCGGCGGCAGCCTCAGCCTCAGCCTCAGCCTCGGCGGCCCGCGCTGCCTCGGCCGCATCGAGCTCGGCCGCGATCAGCGCGTCGTCCTCGGCTCGGAGGTCGATCTCGTCGTCGAAGTCGGCGCCGGGGGTGAAGCCCTCCGCTTCCTCGCCGGGCTCGAGGCCCTGCTCGCGCTTGAAGGACTGGATCTGCTGGACGGTCACCTCGAGCTGATGGGCGATCCAGGCGTCCGTGCGGCCCTGACGGACCCAGCCGCGAATCCGGTTCAGCTCGGGGCGAAGTGATCGACGCGCCATGACCGCGCGGAGACTAGTACAGCGACCGGCGGGAGGTACTTAAACCTACGTACGGGTTGGTACTTGGACGCTTGTGTCCATCGGATCTAACCCGCTATGCTCGAATCCGGGCGGACCGGCCGGCTGCCGTGACGGAGGTGTGTCGAGTTCGTCCTGCCATTTCATCGGCGAGCAGGGAGGCAACTTCCCATGTTGGTACTGACCCGCAAGTCCAACCAGAGCATCATGATCGGTGATGACATCGAGGTCTCTGTGTTGGCAATCATGGGTGAGAAGGTTCGGATCGGAATCCAAGCTCCGCGGGACGTGCCGGTCTTCCGCAAGGAGGTCTATCTCGAGATCCAGCAGGAACGGATGGGCTCGGGGAAAGGCGCGCGAGAAGAGGTCGACGCAGCGTTGCGCAACCTCGGAGAGAGCAAGTAGCAGCACCTTTGGCAGTTCCGGCCAGGAAGCGCCGGCTGGGAGCAATACGAGCGTGGAGCGTGGACTCAACCGCCGCCTGAGCGGCACAGCGTGGAGCGTGGGGAACTAACCAGGTAGATCGTCCTTCAGCCGTCGCGACGACCCGACCTCGGCCGGGCGGCAACGCAGCGGCCCGTGGCTAACCGAGCAGGTAGTACAGCGACGCGAACATCCCGACCGTCACGATCACGACGGTCGCGATGAGCGAGCTGACCAGGACCCAGAAGCGCAGGGAGCTGCGCTTGCGTTCGCGCTGCCGGTGGCGGACGCGCGAGCGCTTGACCGCCTCCTGGCGCAGGCGCTCGCGCCGATCGCGGTCGACCTCCATCTCGTGACGGAACTCCTGCTCGAGCTGAGCAAGGCTCTGTCGCATCTTGAGCGCCACGGGGCGCGAGCCTACCAAGCTCGCCGCCCCACAGTTATGTGAACGGCCGCTCGCCTACGGGCGATCGGCTTGAGGAGAATCGCCTGGGGGCGATTCTCCCGCCCGGATGCAGGGTCAGCTTTGGACGACCTGGCCCTCGTAGACCTGCACGAAATGCAGGTAGTTGTCTGCCACCTCGTGGGCGGCCTTGTCGCGATCGACGCCCTCGTCGAGGAAGCTCTTGAGGGCGTCCCACCAGATCGAGCGGCCGATGGCAAAGCCGATGAAGCCCTCGACCGGGGCCGCCTGCCGAAGCCAGTGCTCGACCTTGTCGGTCGAAGCCCCGCGGCCCAGGAGCACGCACACGACGCCCTCGCGCCCCGGTCCGGTCCGAGTCTGCTCGGCCAGCATCTCGGCGTCCGAGCGCTCGTCCACGCCCTCGATCTTCCAGATGTCGACCTCGATGCCGGCGTTCTGGATGTCCTCGATCGCCCGCCGCATCAGCTCGGGCCGGAGCTCGGCGTCGTAGCGGTCCGTGTCCCCGCCGACCGACTCGAGCTGCTCCTCGGTGGCGGGCACCAGCAACTCGAACAGGAACTTCCGGTCGTGGTCGTGCAGCCAGTCCGCGAGCTCCTTCAAGCCGCTTCAGCTGGCGCTTGTTCATCTCCACGTCGGGGTCGTCCGAGTTGTACCGGACCAGGACCTTCGAGAAATCGGGATCGAACCGCTCGATGTGCTCACCGAAGTCGGCCCCGTACTCGAAGTCGAACTCGTTCTGGCCCGACTTCTCGACCGGCATGGCGAGCTTCAGCCCCGCCTCCTTGGCCTGGCGCGGGATGTCGCCGCCGAACTGCTCATCGACCAGCACGCCCGTGGCCTCGGCCTCGACGCCCCGGCGCACCGCCTCCTCCATCCCCTCGAAGATCAGGTGCTTGGCATCGGCGATCGTCTTGGTCTGCTCGTCGCTCGGATCGCCCTCGATCCCGAACATCTTCTTCTGGAACGACCCGCGATGGTCGAACGCGAGGATGTAGAGCTTGCCGTCGTAACCCAGGGCCATGTGACCGTCCTTTAGCCGAAATTCGTATGGGTCAGTCTAAAAGACTGAGTCCGCCCGGCGGGGCGAGATTGGACCTCAGGGTCTATCGAGACAGGGCCTCAGGCTCGCAGCCCGCAGCCGGGCAACGACGCGGTTACGCTGCCCGGCCATGGAGCACAACTTCACCGGCCCCAGCCTACACGATCGGGATCGAGGAGGAGCTGATGATCCTCGATCCGCAGACGCTCGAGCTGGTCAACGCGATCGAGACCCTGCTCGAGCCCGCGCCCTCGGGCGAGATCAAGCCCGAGCTGATGGAGTCGGTGCTCGAGGTCTCCACCGACCCCTGCGAGACGCTCGTCCAGGCCGGCGAGCAGCTGCGGGCGCTCCGGCGACAGGTGACCCAGACCGCGGAGACTCACAACCTCGCCATCGGCTCGGCCGGTACCCACGCCTTCGCGAAGTGGGAGGACCAGCGCATCGTCGCGCGCCCGCGCTACCGCGACCTGATCAGCGCGCTGCGGTTCGTGGCCCGGCAGGAGCTCGATCTTCGGGATGCACGTGCACGTGGGGATCGACGACCCCGACAAGGCGATTCACGTCGCCAACGGCATGCGGGTCCACATGCCGGTCCTGCTCGGCCTGTCGGCCAACTCGCCCTTCTGGCGCGCCGATCCCACGGGCCTGGCCTCGACCCGGACGCCGATCTTCCGCGCCTTCCCCCGAGTCGGGATCCCGCCCACCTACAAGTCCTGGGACGACTACGCCAAGCGGATCCAGTTCATGGTCGACGCGCGGGTGATCGAGGACTACACCTACCTCTGGCACGACGTACGGCCCGCACCCGCGTGTTCGGCACGGTGGAGATCCGGGTGTGCGACTCCCAGACCCACGTCGAGCACACGCTCGGATTGGCGGCGCTGATCCAGGCCCTGGTCAAGGAGCTGGCCGAGCACTTCGACGCCGGCAAGAAGCCTGTCCAGCTATCCGCACGAGATGCTGGACGAGAACAAGTGGCTGGCCGCCCGCCACGGCCTCGACGGGGAGCTGGTCGACCTCCCGAGCTCCGACCGGGTCGGCACCCGCTCGCTGGCCGTCCGGTTGATCGACCGGATGCGCGAGCACTGCGAGGATCTCGGCACCGCGGACGACCTCGAGGCGATCGTCGACCTGCTCGACCGAGGTAACGGCGCCGCGCGCCAAATCGTGGTTTACGAGGCCAATCACGACCTCCGCGAGGTCATGGCCGAGATCGTCGCCGCCACGAACCCGTAGCCCGGCCAAGGCGCCTTCCGAGCCCCCTTACAATCGGTCAGGGATGAGCACCGGCGGCCCCGATCTGTTCGTGATCTGCAAGAACTGCGGATCCGAGGTGAGCCCTTACATCACCGAGTGCCCGTACTGCGGCAACCGGCTCCGTAAGCGCGCGCCGAAGATCGACCGCGAGGGCCGGGTGACCGAGCGCCGCCGCCGGCGCCCGCCCGCGCCGGCGCTGCCGCGGCTCAAGCGGGGCGAGATCCCGGGGATCCGGGCCGAGTCGCGGCCGCACGCGACGATCATCCTCGTCGTCCTCGGCCTGGTCGGCTGCCTGCTCTGGCGCACGTCGCTGATCAGCATCAGCCACCTGATCATCTTCGGCCCTCCGGGCGCCCACTGGTGGCGCCTGCTCACCGCGCCGTTCATCTACAGCAACACCGGGTTCGCCGTGATCACCCTGGCCGCGATCGCGCTCTACGGATGGCTGCTCGAGCGCCGGCACGGTCCGCTGCCGGTGATCGCGCTGTTCGCGGTCGGTGGCGTGGGCGGGATGGCGGCCACCGCGGCCGCGTACCCGTTTCCGGTCGCCCTCGGCGGCAACGGTGCCGCGCTGGCCCTGCTTGATCGCCTGGGCGATCCCCGACCTGCTCGAGCTCCGCCGCGGCGGCGACATCGACGGCGACCTGATCGGGACCGCGGTGTTCGGAGTTGTGGTGGCGCTGATGCCGCTGGCCGTACCCGGGGCGAGCTGGATCGCCGACCGCCGTGGGCGCGCTGGCCGGGGCCGGGGTCGGGCTCGTTCTCGCCCAGGTCGGCGAGCGCTAGGAATCTGGGCCGCGCCTTCGGCGCGTCGTCCCTGGGGCCGGTTCGGCCGGGCGTCCATGCCCGGCCGCCCTCAAGCCACGGTGATGGAGCCCGCCGGGCCCTCGACCAGCCGCCCGATCACCCAGCCCGGCCATCGAGCCCGGAACGGCCGCCAGCAGCCCGCCCGAGGTCATGGCGTCGCAGACCAGCCACCGCCGGGCCTCCGGGACGGCGTCGGCAAAGTGCGTGAACTCCTCGGCGTACTCCCGGTTGCGCCGGGTCCCCCCGGCGATGGCCTCGCCACCCTCGAGCAGCTCGAGCACGCCGTCGAGGGCGGGAACCGTTTCGGAGTCCACCTCGGCCGCGAGGCCGGAGGCCAGCGCGAGCTCATGCAGATGGCCGAGCAGGCCGAAGCCGGTCACGTCGGTGAGCGCGTGAGCGCCGGCCTCACGAGCGGCCAGCGAGGCGTCCCGGTTCAACGTGGTCATGGCCTCGACCGCTGCCTCCAAGCGGCGCGGGAAGTCCGCGCTTCAGCGCCGTCGACACCGCGCCGGCGCCGAGCGGCTTGGTCAGCACGAGCGCGTCGCCGGGTCTTCCGCCCGCGTTGGTCAGCACCTGGTCGGGATGGACGACGCCGGTGACCGCCATCCCGAACTTCGGCTCCGAGTCCTCGATCGAGTGGCCGCCGACGATGGCCACCCCGGCTTCCATCGCCACCGCGGCCGCGCCGCTCAGAATGGCCCGGAGCGGCTCCTCGCCCAGGTCGGCGAGCGAGTAGGCGACCAGGTTCAGTGCGCTCACCGGAGTGCCGCCCATGGCGTAGACGTCCGACAGCGCATTGGTGGCCGCGATCCGGCCGAAGTCGAATGGGTCGTCGACGATCGGGGTGAAGAAGTCGACCGTCTGCACGAGCGCGAGATCGTCGCGGAGCCGGTACACGCCTGCGTCGTCGCTGGTCTCGAAGCCGACGAGCACGTTCGGATGCGAGGCCGCCGGAACCCCGGCCAGGAGCGGGCCGATGGCCGCGGCCGGGAGCTTGCACCCGCAGCCCGCGCCATGGGACAGAGAGGTGAGCGGCACGGCCATCCTTCTATGATCGCGGATCCCGAGTGCCCGACCGCGAGTACACCGACGCCGAGCTCGACGCCGCCATCGCCGCGATCACCGATCCCGGACGCCTCCGCGAAGCTCAGAACCTGGTCCTGCGCACCGCGCCCGCGCTCCAGCGCGCGCTGACCATGGCGCTCGAGGAGGGAGGCTGGTTCGGCCAGGGGCATGAGCAGGCGGTTCAGGAAGCCTCGGGCGGGCAAGATCCGGCCGAGCGCCTGCGGGCGGTGCGGACGCTGCTGGCCGAGGAAACCCGGCTCGGCATGCTCGTCGGCGTCGCGATCGGCTTCGAGCTCTCCCGCGAGCTGCAATCCACCGGACAGGAGGAATGAATGGACATCCGCTTTCTCGGCCACGCGTGCTTCGAGCTCGCCGATGGCGACACCACCGTGCTGATCGACCCGTTTCTGAACGGTAATCCCAAGGCGGCGATCTCGGCCGACGACGCCGCCGCCTCGGCCATCCTGCTCACCCACGGCCACCAGGACCATTTCGGGGACACGGTCGAGATCGCCAAGCGGACGGGCGCACCGGTGGTGGCGATCACCGAGATCGCGGGCGAGATCGGCGAGGAGGGGATCGAGACCCGCGACTGCAACCTCGGGGGGACGGCCCGGTTCGACTGGGGGTGGGTCAAGCTCGTGCCCGCGCTCCACACCTCGACCACGCCGAAGGGGACGGTCAGCCCGCCGGCCGGGCTGCTGATCAACTTCGACGGCACGACCGTCTACCACCTCGGCGACACGTGCGTGTTCTCCGACCTGCAGCTGGTCGGCAAGCGCAACCCGATTGACGTCGCCCTGATGTGCATCGGCGGTCACTACACGATGGACCGCACCGATGCCGTGGACGCGGCGCAGCTGGTCGGCGCGAAGACGGTGATCCCCTGCCACTACAACACCTTCCCCCCGATCGAGACCGACGCGCAGGCGTTCAAGTCCGACGTCGAGCAGGCCACCTCGTCGAACGTCGTGGTGCTCGATCCCGGGCAGTCGCACTCGGCTTGACCCACGCGATCGTCCTCATAGCCGCAGATCGCTCGGCCCTCGCGACCCTCGGCGGCGAGCTCGCCGATATCGACGGGGTGGCCGAGGCGTACTCGGTCACCGGCGACTGGGACTTCGTGGCCATCCTGCGCCTGCGCGAGCAGGCGCAGCTGGCCGATGTGGTCACGAGCCGGATCTCCCAGCTCGCCGGCGTCGTTCGCACCCAGACCATGGTGGCGTTCGAGGTGTTCTCGCGCCACGATCTGGAAGCGTTGTTCTCTGTCGGGGAATGACGGTCGCGATGTACAGGGCGGGGACCGTGGCGGTGCCCTGGCTCGCGCGGCAGCTGCTGGCTGAGTTGAGCGTCCGCTCTCGGGCCGGAGCCCGCGCGGAAACTCGGGTCAAGGTCTCCCTGACGAGTTATCCCGCCCGTCTCTCCTATGCGCGTCTGCCGATCTACTCGCTGCTGCGCCAGTCGGTCCGTCCCGCGGAAGTGGTTCTGGCGGTGTCCGAGCACGAGTTCCCGGACCGCAAGCTTCCCGATTGGGTGCATCAAACGCCCGGACTTCGGGTCCTGTGGACCGCCGGGGAGCCGACGCGCAGCTACCAGAAGCTCGTGCCCGCGCTGCTGGAGGATCCGGAGGCCACGATCGTCACCGCCGACGACGACATGCTCTACCCGCGCCACTGGCTCCGAGGCCTGCTCCGGGCTGCGGCGGCCGACCCGCAGCGGATCATCGGCTATCGAGGGCTCGAGGTCGCGCTCCGTGACGGCCGCCCTTTGCCGTACCCACAGTGGCCACAGGCGCGCGAGGCGACCGCTCCGCCGCGGCTGCACCTGACCGGCGTGGGCGGGATCCTGTATCCGCCCGGGGCGCTCGCGCCGGAGGTCGCCGACCTCGGCCTGGCGCTGGAGCTGTGCCCGACCAACGACGACGTCTGGTTTCACGCCATGACGTTGCTGCGCGGAACCCGGACGCGAATGGTGTACCGCCGGTTCATCGAGTTTCCCCAATACCGTGGCAGCCAGCGGGGGGAAACCTGATGACCGACAACCTTGGCGCCGGCCAGACCGACGCTCAGGTCGTGAATGTGTTCAGTCACTTCGATCTGTGGCCGGCGCTCCAGGGCGACGGAGCTGCGCGATGACCAGCGTCGACGTTCTCCTGGTCTCGCTCGGCACGACCGAGGGCTGGCGACAGGCCGATGTCCAGCTCGTCTCGATGCTGCGGGAGGCCGGCGCCTCGACGGAGGCGATCAAGACCCGGATCGGCCTGACCAACGCGCTGCGGCGCGGCTACCCCGTCAACGACGTCGTCGAGGCGGTCGCATCGCGCCGCGCGATGCGGGCGGGCCTGCGCCGCTATCGCCCCCGGTCCCTTGTGCTCTCCTCCACCACGGTGGCGCTGCTGGCCGGCCGGCCGCCCGTCCCGTACGCGGTGTGGCTCGACTCGCCGGCGCGGCTGAACCGGCCCGGACTCCGGAACGCGCCGATCCATCTGCTCGAGCGCCGGCAGCTGGCTCGCGCGCGTGTGCTGATGCCGTGGGGGCCCGGCACGGTCGCGGCGCTGCCGCCGGGCGCCGCGCCGTCAGTCCTGATGCCACCGCCCGTGCCCGCCGTACCAGCCCCGAGCGATTCGCGCGAGCCGTTCGCCGTCGGCTATACCCCGGACCCGAAGGCCAAGGGGCTCGCGTTGCTGTGCGAGGCCTGGGGGCAGGTCACATTGCCCGGCGCGCGCTTGCTGGTGGCGGGGATCGCGCCCGACCACGCCCGCGCCTTCCTGGCCCGGCGGGGCATCGCGCTGCCCGTGGGCGCCGAGCTGGTCGGGATGTTGCCCCAGCCCCGGTTTCGTGACCTGCTGGCCCGGGCGCGGGTGTTCGTGAGCGCCGCCGCCTGGGAGGACTTCGGCATCTCGCCGCTCGAGGCGCTCGACCGGGGCGCGGCGCTGGTGTGTGCGCCGGGCGGCGGCCCGTTCCCGGCCCTCGGCCTGGCCCGCTCGCTGGCCGGCGACTTCGTGGCCCCCGATCGCACGCCCGCGTCGCTGGCCCGCGCGCTCGAGGCGGCGTTCGCCGCTCCGCCGGAACGGCTCGCCGCCTACCGGGTCGCGGCCCGGGCGCAGCTCGAGCCCTACCGGCCCGAGGCGTCGGTGGCGCGGCTGCGCGACGACGTCCTACCGGCGCTGTTGGGCAAACATCGTGGTCGCGACCACGACGCGACGCGAGCGAGCAGCTGAGACGGTCATCCCGGCAGGGTTCACCGGTGAAGTCGGTCAACCAGTCGTCATAGAACGCGTGTCGCGGCCGGGCCGACGCGCGGCCGCCAGCACCGCGCCGGCGAAGGCGTCGACGTCGCGGCCGTCGGTCTCGGCGTCGACGGCCCGGCTCTGCTCGCCCATCTGCCGGCGCAGCTCGGCGTCGGAGGCCAGCCGCGACAGCGCGCCGGCGATCTCGGACGCCGAGGCCGGGTCGACCAGGATCGCGTTCCGGCCCTCGACGGCCACGTCGCCGGCCGCGCCGGCGAGCCGGCTGCAGACGATCGGCAGGCCGGCCGCGGCCGCCTCGCGCACCGAGACGCCGAACGGCTCGTAGGTGCTGACCAGCGCGTAGACGTCCGCCGCGGCGTAGAGCTCGCGGCAGCGCGCTCGGCGGGCACGTGCCCGTGAAAGCGGACGTTCGCCCCGATCCGCTCGGCTCGCTCGCGGAGCTCGGCCTCGAGAAAGCCCGAGCCCGCGATTTCGCAGCGAGGCGCCGAGCGTGGCCACGGCATCGATCAAGCGCGCCGAAGTTCTTATCCGGCACCAGCCGGCCGACGCTCAGGACTCGCAGGGGCCCTCCGTCGCCCCGATGAGCCGTCGCGCGGACCCCGGCCAGATCGGCCGCCTGCAGCGATACCGCGATCCGCTCCTCCGGCACGCCGAAGGAGAGCAGCCGCGACCGGGCTGCTGAGCTCACCGCGATCACGCCGTCGGCGTGCCGGGCCACCCACCGGTGCAGCCGCAGCTGGCCGGGAGAGAGCATCGTGTCGATCTGGGGCGTGCACTCGGTGAGGACGAGGAAGGCCGCCCGGTGAAGCCGACACCAGGCCAGCCCGCGAAGCGAGGCTGGCCCATATTCAGACACCACCACGCAATCGGGGCGGAACTCGGTCAGGGCCCGCTCGAGGCCGCGGGGCCAGACGAATCGGCGTCCGACCGGGCCGGCCGCGCTGCCAGGAGCCCAGGTGCCGGGCCGGGTAGGCGTGCTCGCGGCTGAACCACTCGGCCGCGACATCCCAGCTCGGTTGCTCGGCCGACTGGTAGATCACGCACAGCTCGAGATCGCGGCCGCTCGTGCAGGGCGTCGGAACAGCGGCTCCCGGTAGGGCGCCGGAGCGGGGGGAACGATCGCTAGGCGCACCGCCGCCGCAGTGAATCAGGGCTGCGAGCCGGGCCCGCGCTCGAACCAGATCGAGCGGTCCTTCCAGTCGTGGATGATCAGAGCCCCGCCCGCCGCCGCGAGTGCGATCCGGGAGTGGTGACGCAGGGCCGCGTCCGGGTCGCTGATCAGGCCGACGAAGCCGATCGCGGCCACCACGATCCCGGCCGCCCCGTGATGGCAGCGCTGGCCGCGGATCCACAGCCGGCGGCGTAGAGAGTCGTAGCGGACAAGGCCCTTCATACCAGTGCTTAATCGACCTACGGCGGGTAAATCCTGAGACTTCCGGTCCCGGGATTAGCGTTCGAATTACGCGATTCGAGAGCCGGGCGTGGCTTCCTGGTCGGGCCGCAGCAGGACCACCCCCAGGTGGTCGTCAAGCGCGCCCAGGACGAGGACCTCGGAGGAGAACGGCCCGATCCGCCGCGGGGGGAAATTGACCACCGCCACGACGAGCGTGCCCTCGAGCTCCTCGCGTGAATAGTGGGTGATCTGGGCCGAGGAGCGCTTGGTTCCGAGCTCCGAGCCGAAGTCGATGGTGAGCTTCCAGGCCGGGACCCGGGCCTCGGGGAATTCGTCGACCGCCAGCACCCGGCCGACCCGCATGTCGACGGCCTGGAAGTGATCGAGGTCGATCACGGCCGCGTTACTGCGGCTGCGACGGGTCCGGCGTGGTGGCGGGGCCGGTGGCGGTGTCCGGCGGGCTCGACGACGGGTCGGCGGTGCCGGGATCCGCGGGCGAGTCCGCGGGTCGTCGTGCGAGTCGGTCCCCGGGGTTGTGGTGGTCGTCGGCGTCGTCGAGGTCGTCGTCGACTGTCCGTCGGATCGGTCGAGGAGGACGACGTCGTCGTCGGTGGTCGACGACTGGTCGGAGGCGGAGGTCGTGGTGCCGCCGCCGCTCTGTCCCGAGGCCAGCACGGTGGTCTCGCTCTGCGACTGCGTCCGGCCCGGGTGTCACGGGCTTGGCGTGCTCGGCCGCGGTCGACCTTGGCCGGCTTGGCGCGGGCGTCGGTGGTCTTGGTCGACGCCGGCCGGTTCTTGGTCGCGCCTTGTCGGCGGCCGGCTTGGCGCGGATGCGGCGCCGCGGGCGCGCGCGGCGCGCGTGCCTGACGGATGCCGGCGTGGTGGGCCACCGGGGCGACGGCCGCGGCGGTGGGGCACGACGCATCAGGCTCGGCTCGTTGACCGCGGGCGAGGCATGACCGCGCCGCGAGCTCGAGCTCGTGTCGTGCGAGACCTCGACCGCGCCGGCGGTGACCAGGGCGGCGGCGGCCAGGCCGGCGGCCGCCTTGGTGGCGATCGTGCCGATGCCGACCGAGATCACGCTGCCGGCGCCCGACCCGGCCAGGGCCGAGCCGGCGGCCGCGGTCGAGGCGGCGCCCGCGCCGCGCGGCGCCGGCGCCGCTCGTGCTCGCGCCCGGCGGAGTGACCGAGGTGGGTGAGGACGAGCTTCTTGAGCAGGACGAGCGGGCCGATCGGGAGCAGCGCGGTCAGCGCCTTGCTCGTCTCCTTGAGCTGGACCTGGAAGACCGAGCAGCGCTCGCAGCTGCGCAGATGGCGGCGGACGATCGGGCTGTGCTTCTTGCGCAGGCCCTCGGCGGCCTCGGCCAGCTCGATCCGGACCTCCTCGCAGGAGAGCATCCGGGCCTCGGCCGCCTCGGCCAGCGATACACGGGCGCGCACCAGGAGCGACTTGACGCTCGGGACGGTGGTCTCCATCGCCTCGGCGATCTGCTCGTAGGAGAGGGCGTCCATCTCGCGCAGCACGAGGGCGGTCTTCTGGGTCTCCGGCAGATCCTGGATGTCGCCGACCAGCATCCAGAACTCCTCGAGCTTGTGGACCTTGTCGGC
The DNA here is from genome assembly GCA_963748585.1 of uncultured Solirubrobacterales bacterium. Lineage (GTDB taxonomy): Bacteria > Actinomycetota > Thermoleophilia > Solirubrobacterales > Solirubrobacteraceae > Palsa-465. The sequence goes on from CAVVJR010000001.1 coordinate 101,222, forward strand.
TGTGCTCGTGCCGTGCTCGGAGAGGTGGACGTCCATCGAGTCCACGCCGACGGCCTGGATCCGGCGGAGATGGTTCAGGCAGCGATTCCGCGCGATCCGGTACAGCCAGGGCCGTACGTTGATCGGCCGGTCGTCGGCCAGGATGGCGTTGAAGGCCGCGGCCAGGGCCTCCTGGAGGACGTCCTCGGCATCCTCGCGGGAGCCGAGCAGGTGGCGGCAGAAGGCGAGCAGCCGCGCCTGGTAGCGGGAGACCAGCACCTCGAACGCGGCGGGGTTGCCGCGACGGACCAGCGCGATCAGGCGCTCGTCGGACTGAAGGCGCAGCAAGGGCGAGCGCCCGTGCAGGCCGATGCCTCCGGTGTATCTGAGAGCTGAAGCTTCCATTCTGCTCCGTGCGGGCAGGACCCCGTCTCCTGTCCTGACCGGATGGACACGGTAGCAGCGCTTAAGTTGCGGAGAACGCCGGCACAACCCGGGCTCAACATTGGCTTCGCCCCGCGACGGGCGGTTAAGATCCGCGCGCACGCCCGGGTAGACAAATCGGCAAAGTCGGCGCTCTTAAAAAGCGCTGCTCGCAAGAGCATTGCGGGTTCGAGTCCCGCCCCGGGTATGAGGTCGGACCGCCGGCTCGCCAAAGCGGCCCGAATTGCCCGGGATCACAGCCGTCGGTTCCCATTTGACGGGGCGTCTGAGCCCTTGCTAGCGTCGGCCTCCGGTCCGCTGCGGGGAAGAGGAAATCCGCCGCGCTTTGGGAGGAGAACTCGTTGGAAGGTCGCAGTGCGTAACTTTTCTGTGATCGGCCGGATCGCCGCTCTCGCAGCGGTCGGTATCGCGGTCCTTGCGGTGATCTACATCGTCGCGTTCTCCGGCGGCTCGAGCTACGAGGTCCACGCGATCTTCCAGAACGCCAGCCAGCTGGTGACCGGCGACCAGGTCGAGGTGGCCAGCAACACGATCGGGCCAGGTCAAGAAGATCGACCTGACCCCGAACGGTCAGGCGACGCTGACCCTGACGATCAAGGACTCGCACTACCAGCCGCTGCACCAGGGAACCCAGGCGACCGTCCGCCTGACCGGGCTGTCGGGGCATCGCCAACCGCTACATCGCGCTGCGGCTGGGACCGGCCGGATCGCCGCCGATCCCGAACGACGGGCACGATCCCCGCCACGGACACGACCACCGCGGTCGACCTGGACGAGATCTTCAACACGCTCAACGGTCCGACCCGCAAGGGCCTCCAGAACGTCTTCCAGGGCTCCGCCTCCCAGTACCAGGGCCAGGGACAGAAGATCCAGCAGGCGTGGCAGTACCTGAACCCGGCCGTCGCCTCGACCAGCGCGCTGTTCAGCGAGATCGACCGCGACACCCCGCGGTTCACCAACTTCATCACGCCAGACCTCCGGCCTGCTCTCGACGATCGCGCAGCGGAGCACCGATCTGAGCGCGCTGATCCAGAACCTGTCCACGACCACCGCAGTCGCTGAGCACGCAGCGAACCGCGCTCGGGCAGTCGATCCAGCGTCTGCCCGGCGTTCATGGCGCAGGCCGACACCACGTTCGTCAACCTGCGTCATTCGCTCGACATGCTGACCCAGCTGACCAACGCCTCCAAGCCGGTCATCATGCCCCGGCCGGGGTACCCGATCGGACAGCCTCCGGGCGCTGCTGGCCGAGTTGCAAGCCACTGGCCGCAGCAATCCGTCCCCACCGTGCAGCGACCTGTCCAACATCGTCAGCCGGCCGGGCGCCAACAACGATCTGATCGAGCTGACCGAGCTGGGCGTGCCGCTGGCCACGGTGGTGTGCGGCAAGAACGGTGACGCGAGCAACTGCAAGCGGCACCCTGCCAGGCCAACGGCAAGCAGCGCCTGGGGGCGTTTCCCGCAGTCGACGATCGCGCTCAACGACTTCACGCCCGAGCTGGCCACCGCCCGCCCCTATGCGGTCGACCTGACCGGGCTGGTTCGAGGGCTACACCCACCCCGGCGGCGTCGACGCCAACGGCGGCTACAGCCGGATCGCGCCGGTGGTCGGAGTCGCAGTCGATCGAGAACGGTCTGACCAATCTGATCCCGACCGGGCGTGGCCGGCTTCCTGCAGCAGTTCCTCGGCACCGGCGCGCCGGGCGGCAGTCCGCTGCTGACCACCGGGTACGGCGATCGCTGCCCGGGCTCGATGGAGCGCGGGGGCACCTGGTACCCGGAGTCGGGCTTCCCGTGTAACCCCAAGGAAGGGCCGACGGGAAATTGAAACGGATCCTGCTCAGCGGCGCGCTCCTGCTGGCGGTGGCCGCGTTCGTCGTCGTGGCCGTCGGCGCCACCGGCTCCAAGGCTCAGCAGGGCACCTACAAGATCGAGCTCGACAGCGCGTTCGGCCTGGTCAAGGGGGCGCCAGTTCAAGGTCGCGGGCGTTCCGGCGGGCTAGGTGACAGAAGCATCGAGGTCTGCAAGCTCGACACCGACGCCAAGTGCCAGAACCCGCTGCACGCGGTGGTCACGGCCTCGATCAACTCCAAGGGCTTCAGCAGCCTGCGCTCGGACGCCTACTGCCGTACCCGCCCGGAGTCGCTGATCGGCGAGTACTTCGTCGACTGCCAGCCCGGCTCGACCGGCCAGCTCCTCAACGCCGGGCGAGCCACAACCCGGACTGCAACAGCACTGTGTGCACGATCCCGGTCACCCACACGCAGTCGACGATCCCGTTCGACCTGATCAACAACATCATGCGCATGCCCTACCGGCAGCGCTTCACGCTGATCATCAACGAGCTCGGCGCGGCCGTGGCCGGGCGGAGCGGCGACCTCCAGGCGGCGCTCCAGCGTGCCGTGCCGGCGCTGACCGGACACCGACAACCTGCTCAACCTGCTGGCCAACGACTCGCAACACGCTGCAGGCGCTGACCGCCAACTCCAATCAGGTCCTCACCGAGCTGGCCAACAACAGCAAGGACGTGCAGGACTTCATCGTCGAGGCCAACAACGCCGCCACCGCCACCGCGACCCAGCAGGGCAACCTCCAGGCCTCGGTGGCACAAGCTGCCCGGCTTTCCTCGAGCAGCTGAGGCCGGCGATGGCCAAGCTCGACGCCGCGGCGGTCGCGAACACTCCGGTGCTGCAGAACCTCAACGCGGCGACCGGCCACATCGGGTCGAGGCAGGTCGGGATCGACCAGCTCCGCGACCTGTTCACGAACATCGCCGCCTGCTCGAACCCGCACCCCGACCACAAGTGCGGGTTCGCCAATGCCTCGCTCCCGGCGCTCCGCTCGCTCGGGCAGGCGTCGCTGACCGGCCGCCCGGCGCATGATCGCCGCCCAGCCGACGGTCCAGCCACCTCAACCAGTTCGCCAAGCCGGTGCCCGAGCTGGCCCAGAACCTGTCGATCCTCACCCAGGATCTCGACACCCAGAAGCGCGCCGTCGAGGCCGACAGCCGGAGCCCGGGCGGAAAGGGCTTCACCGGCCTGCAGGCGCTGCTCCAGTACGCGTTCAACCAGCCGCTGGCCATCAACGCCTACAGCCAGTTCGGCCACCTGCTCACGGTCGACGCGTTCATCAATCCAGGACTGCTCGCCGTACGCGACGCCGCAGCGGATCGCCAACAACCTCGCCACCGACCCCCAGAGCGACCCGGCAGTGCTACGCCTGGCTGGGCCCGAACCAGCAGGGCATCAACGAGCCCGATCCGTCCAACCCGGGCGCGCTGCGTGCCCGATCCCGGCTACTCCCCGCCCGGCGAGCGCAAGCCGACGGCGGGACCGCCTGCAAGCTCCAGTCCAAGCCGAGCAGGCAGCCTGACCAACACGCCGCTCCCGGTCGCGGCGGACAAGGGCTCCGGGTCCTCCGAGCGGCAGTGCCTCCGCTCGCCCCGAGGCTCCAACTCGAGGCTCCTCGGGCGTCGACCTCCAGCAGACGCTCGGGCAGATATTCAGCTCGCTGAGCGGCGCGAGCGAGCGCGAGGCAGGCGCTCCGCCGCGACAACGTCGGCTCGGGCTCCTCGGGCTCCGGTTCGGCACATCGGCCGGCCAGGCCAACAGCTCCTCAACTACCTCCTGGCGCCATGAGGAGAACCACCCAATCCGCCTTCGCCAACCCGGTGCTGATCGGCGCGGTCACCCTGCTGGTCACGCTGGTGGCGGTGTTCCTGGCCTACAACGCCAACCGGGGCTGCCGTTCGTGCCGACGAAGGAGCTCAAGGTCAACGTCGCCAACGGCTCGAGCAGCTGGTGGTCGGCAACGAGGTGCGGGAGGGCGGCTTCCAGGTCGGGTTGCTGTCGGACATGCGCCCGGTGCGGTTCCCCAACGGTCAGGTGGGGGCGCAGCTGACGCTGCAGCTGAGCAAGAAGAACGGCGACGTGCCGGTCGACTCGCGCGCCTCGATCAAGCCGCTGTCGCTGCTCGGCCTGAAGTACGTCGACATCACCAAGGGGCAGTCGAGGAAGCTCGTGGCCGACGGCGGGGTGCTGCCGATCTCTCGCACCACCGGCCGGTGCAGATCGATGACATCTTCAACACGTTCAACGCCAAGACGCGGGTGGCGATCCAGCAGGATCTGGCCGGCTACGGGATGTGCTGGCCGGGCGCGGGTCGGCGCTGAACGACACGCTTGTACAGCCTGCCGGCGCTGCTGGCAGCACTTGCAGCCGGTGGCGCATTACCTGTCGCAGCCGTCGACGGGGCTGGTGCGGTTCTTCAACGGTCTGAATGAGTTCATGGGTGCGGTGGCGCCGGTGGCGCAGTCAACGTGTATGCTGTTCCGGGACATGGCGACGACGTTCAAGGCGATCGCAAGCGATCCGAACGCGCTCGAGCAGACGATCGCGCAAGTCGCCGTCGACCAGCGACGTGTCGACCGACTCGTTGCGGGTCCAGCAGCCGTTCCTGTCCGACCTGACCGACGTTCGGGCGGTTCATGACGCCGGCGACGGCGGCGCTGCAAGCCAGGCTCTGCCGGATCTCAACCCGGCGCTCGAGGCGGGGACGCGGACGCTGGTGCGCACGCCGGAGCTGAACGCCAAGCTCCAGCAGTTGATGACAGTCGCTCAAGCAGCTGGCCCAGGCGCCGGGGACCAACGTGGCGATCAACGGCGCTGGTCGACACCACCCAGACGCTGAACCCGATGATCCGCTACCTGGGTCCGTTCCAGACCGTGTGCAACTACTGGAACTACTGGTGGACGTACCTGGGCGAGCACCTCTCCGAGCAGACCCAGTACGGGTTCGCCCAGCGGGTGCTGCTGAACTTCGGCGACGCCACGCAGCCCAACAACATCGGCCAGCAGGGGGCCGACGCAGCCGGCCAACGGCCAGAACGGCGGCCCCGAGTTCCTTCACGGCCCGACCTACGGCGCGGCGATCGACAACCAGGGCAACGCCGACTGCGAGACCGGGCAGCGCGGCTACCCGAAGAAGCTCAACTACTTCGATCCCCAGGGCCGCAACCTCGTCAGCGATCCGCACAACCCGGGCGATCAGGGTCCGACGTTCGCCGGTCGCAACCGCGGTGCCCGCCGGCGAGACGTTCACCCGCAGCCCGACCACCGGGCCGGCAGCTCCCCTACAACCCGAGCAACCCATGAAACTTCCGTTCCGACGCAAAGGGCGCAAGAAGCCCATGAGCAAGCTCAAGGCGGGCATGATCGGCGACCGTCGTGATCGTCATCTTCGTCTACCTCGGGTTCACCAAGTTCGCGCTTCCGTTCAAGCAGCCAGTACACGGCGAACGTCGTGTTCCAGAACGCCAACCAGCTGCGGCCGGGCTCGCTGGTCCGGGTCGCCGGCGTCAACGTGGGCAAGGTCAAGTCGATCCAGCACGGTGCCCGGCTGCAAGTCGATCAGCTCCACGCTCGGCGAGTGCCAGGCGGCCGAGGTCAAGATGACGATCCAGAAGATCGGGCTGCCGCTGCACAAGGACGCGACGTTCTGGATCCGCCCGCGAATCTTCCTCGAGGGCAACTTCTTCGTCGACATCAACCCCGGAACCCCGTCGGCGCCGGTCGCCCCGAGCGACTACATGTTCCCGATGACCAGGGCCGCGAGCCGGTGCAGTTCGACCAGATCTCTGACCTCGCTGCAGCAGAACACGCGGGCGAACCTGCAGATCCTGCTCCAGCAGTACGGCCAGGCGGTCAAGCAGGGCGGTCCGGCGTACAACAGCTCGATCCAGTACTGGCTGCCCGCCTATGAGTACTCGTCGCTGGTCGAGCACGACCTGCTCGGCATCCAGCCCCACGACCTCTCGAACGCGATCTACACCCAGGGCGACGTCTCCCAGGCGATCAACGCGCACCCGCAGGCAGCTCAAGAGCCTGATCACCGACTTCAACACCACCGCGCGTGCATTCTCCGATCGAGCAACGCCAACCTGGCCGAACGCGGTGCACGAGCTGCCCGGACGCTCTGGCGCGGCGATCCCGGCCTTCACGCGCTCGACCGAGGTTCTGCGCCGGGCGCAGATCACGCCCCCCGGCTGCGCCGCGGGCCCGCTGCCGAAGCTGGCCGACGCGCTGCGTCCCGGCCACCAGTGTACGACCGGTGCCGATGGTCAACGCCAGCCTCCCGTTCCTCGAAGCAGCTCCGCCAGCTCGTGCAGCCCTCCGAGCTGCGGGGCCTGACCAAGGATCTGTCGGCCACCGTGCCCGCGCTGGCCAGGCTCACCGTGGAGACGATCCCGTTCATGCGAACGGCGTGCGGCCGGCCTCGAGCTGCAGCGCCAACGTGATCTACCCGTGGTCGCAGCTGACCCTCAACGATCCGCACTTCAACTCCTCCAACGGGTTCCCGCCGCGCAAGGTGTACGTCGAGGCGGTCGACTTCCTGCCCGGTCTGGCCGGCGAGTCGCGCAACTTCGACGCCAACGGGCCGTACATCCGGATCCTCGGCGCGCTCGGACAGACCGGCGTGACCTCGCTGCAGTCCGGGCTGGTCGGCGGGACGCTGGCCCCGCTGGTCGGCTTCCAGCCCACGGTGCCGCCCGGCGGGCAAGATCCGCCGCTGCAGCCGACCGTGCCGTGCGAGACCCAGCCGCCGGTCCGAGACCTGACCGCGGGCTCCGAGGGCGCGCCGCCGGCGCTGACCGGTGCGTCGACGCTGCCCCCTGCTGGGCGCTCGGCCTGCTGCCGCTGCCGCAGCTGCCGCTTCGGCCTCGGCCTCGGTCGGACAAGGGGTCGAGCCGGCCTCGAAGGCGACCAAGACGTCGACGCGCAGGTCATCGCCCAGGCCCGTAAGGAGCTGCCAAGGGCCACGCCGCTGTGCGCATGAACGACACAGCCGCCGGCGGCGAGCTCGTCCGTCCTCCGAAGCCCGGCGACCGCGGTGTCAGACCTCGGCCAAGCCGAGCGAAGGCGGCGAGCGTCCGGATGAAGCGCGCGATCAGAGAGCATCTGAGCGACTTCATCGCGATCCTCTGCTGCTCGATTCTGGCGATCGGCGTCTCCGGCTTCATCGTCGAGCAAGGAGCGCTGAAGCTGCCGCTGGTCTCACGCAGTCGACCTACGCGATCAACGCCGCCTTCAACACCGCGCAGGCGTTCACCCCGGGCCAGGGTCAGACCGTCACCATCTCCGGCGTTCAGGTCGGCCTGGTCGGCAGCGTGAGCCTGAACGACGGCGTGGCGCTCGTGCAGCTCAACATCGACAAGAAGTACCAGAAGCTGATCCATCAGAACGCGACCGCGCTGGCCCGGCCGCGCACCGGACTGCAGGACATGTTCGTCGAGCTGACCCCGGGCGATCAACACGCGCCGATCGCCCGGCCCGGGTTCACCATCCCGACCTCGCAGACGCTGCCCGAGGTCAACCCGGACGAGGTGCTGGCCTCGCTCGACGCCGACACCCGCGCAGTACCTGCAGCTGCTGGTCAACGGGGCCGGTCAGGGCCTGAGCAAGCACGGTGGCACGCAGCTCGCCCAGGTGTTCGAGCGGTTCGAGCCCACCCACCGCGACCTGGCGCGGCTGAACAGCGCCATCGCCGTGCGCGGCCGGGACCTCCAGCAGCTGGTCAACTCGCTGCGGCGCCTCAACCAGGCCCTGGTGCAGAAGAAGACGCAGATCGCCCAGCTGGTCGTGTCGAGCTCCAAGGTGTTCCACGCCTTCGCGGTCCGAGAACGCCAACCTCAGCCGCGCGGTCAGGGATCTGCCCGGCACCCTCAAGCAGACCACCACGACGCTGGTCGAGGTGCAGAAGTTCGCCAACGTCCTCGGCCCGACGGCGACCAACCTGCTGCCGGCCGTGCGTGACATCCCGGGCGCCAACCACGCGCTGATCACGCTGGCCGGGCCGAAGGCGACCACCTGCGGCACCGGCCCGACCGAGACCACCCAGTCGAGCTGCGCGATCGTGCGCGACCAGATCCGCCCTTCGTGCGGGCCGCGCGGCCGGTGGTCCAGAGACCTGCGGCCGGCGGCGATCAACCTGGCCGAGCCGACTCCAAGGCGCCCAACAGCAACACGCACTGCACACCGGGCGCGGACGGCAAGTGCCACTTAAGGCCCGCCACGCCGAACCTGGGCAACGTGTTCACGGTGCTCAACCACCTGTTCAACCAGCTCGGCTACAACACCGAGCCCTCCGGGCAGCACAACTACCTGTGGTGGCTGGCCTGGCTCGACCACAACGCCCGCACCCTGTTCTCGATCCAGGACGCCAACGGCGACTTCCGCCCGCTGTTCCTGCAGGCCAACTGCAACACCTACGGCCAGATGCTCACATGCACAGCCCACAACGCGTGGCAATCCTCAGTCCCGTCCTGACCAAGCTCTGCAACCTGCCCTAAATGGAAACCAGTAGCCCCGCCATAGGCAAGATCCTCACGATGGTGCTGTTCGTTCTCTCGTGCGCGGGGCTGCTGCTGTTCCTGTGGCTCTCCTTCGGCGGTTCGATCCCGCTCAACCCGCAGGGTTATCGCGTACGGATCTCGTTCCCCAACGCCCAGGAGCTGTCCACCCAGGCCGACGTGCGGATCGCCGGCGTGAACGTAGGCAAGGTGGTCGAGAAGAACGTCGATTCGGGCGGGAACGGCACCGTGGCCACGATCCAGCTCGACAACCAGTACGCGCCGATCCACAAGGATGCCCACGCGATCCTGCGCGAGAAGACGATCCTCGGCGAGGTCTACGTCGACCTCAGCCCGGAACGCCGAAGAGCCCACCCCTCCCGGACAACGGAATGCTGGCCCGAGGGCAGGTGCAGCCCGCGGTGCAGATCAGCCAGATCTTCGATGCCTTCGATCCGCCCACCCGCCGCGCGTTCCAGACCTGGCAGCAGGAGCTCGCCACCGCGGTCCAGGGCAACCAGCAGAACCTTTCGAACGTGCTCGGCAACCTGCCGACGTTCGCCGCCGACGCCTCCGACGTCCTCCAGGTCCTCGACGTGCAGCACGCGGCGGTGGTCAGCCTGGTCCAGAACGGCGGGACCGTGTTCGACGCGCTCGGTCACAACCAGACCGCCCTGCGCAACCTGATCACGAGCGGCGAGTCGGTGTTCTCAGACGACGGCCCAGAACCAGGCGCAGCTGGCCCGCGACGTTCAAGGTCTTCCCGACCTTCCTGGACGAGTCCAAGAAGACGATGGCCCGGCTGCAGACCTTCGCCCTGAACACCGACCCGGTGATCAGGCAGCTCGACTTCGTGGCCCGGGACCTGAAGCCGACGCTGCAGGCGCTGGATCAGCTCGCGCCGCCCCTGAGGACCCTGTTCGTCAAGCTGGGACCGCTGATCGACGTGTCGAAGACCGGGCTGCCCGCGTACAGCGAGGTCCTGCGCGGCGCTCGGCCGACCCTGTCCGCGCTGGCGGTCGTTCCTCGAGCAGCTGAACCCGATCATCGACTGGCTGTCGCTCCACCAGCAGCTGACCTCGGACTTCATCTCCAACGGCGCCTACGGAATCGCCGGCAAGACGACGACGTTCGGTGGGCGCCGGCCTGACCTGCAACGGCGCCCCGTGCGGCCACTATCTGCGCCAGTTCCGGCCCCACCGGCGCCGAGACGCTCGGGCATCTATCAGAACCGCGACGCCAACAACCGCGGCAACACGTACCCGCGCCGGTGTGGCTGGCCGATCCCCAGAACCTGATCAAGGGCGACTTCCCGGCCTGGGACTGCAACAACGCGGGCGGCGAGCACGGGCCAGGTCGGGTCCGATCCCACCACCGGCCAGCAGGCCTGCTGGGTCCAGTCCAAGCTGCCGGGCGCGAAGAGCCAGTACTCGATCCCGCACATCCTCCAGGCTCATTACCCGAAGTAAGTAGATCCCGGGCGGCGGGTCGGTCGGCCGACGCGCGACTGTTTCGCTGCCAGGCGACACCGGCCGAGGCGGGTGTGGGCGCCCGGGTGCCGCAGGCGGCCGCGGCGGCGCCGCGGGTTGCTCGACCCGGCCGCTGCGGCCTGAGCCGGCGAGGCGCCGGACAGCGCGTCGAGCACCTGGTTGGCCACCGCCCGGTCCCCGGAGATCTCGAGGCCTCCGCGCTCGCTCTGGGGCGAGAAGGCGTCGATCCAGGCCGACACGCCGCCCGTCAGTGACGCGTCCGGCGCTGCGGCCGGCCGCTCGTCGATCGTCGATTCGGTGGGCGACAAGCGTGAGCGTGTAGGTGCGGGCGGCGTCACCCTCGACCGTGCACTGGACCGTGCCCCGGAGCTCTCGAGCCGCGGAGCAGGCCCGGGCGCGAGCCTGAAGATGGCGCCGATGTCGACCGACTCCGAGGCCCGGGGCGGCCTCCAGGCCCACTCGTAGCCCCAGCGCGCGAGCTCACCGAGGATCGGCATCAGCTCACGGGCCCGGTCGGTCAGCTCGTAGTCGACGCGTGGCGGCACCTCGCGGTAGCGCTTTCGGGTCAGCATCCCGTCGGCGACCATGCGGTTCAGCCGCGACCGTAACTGCTCGGTCGAGATGCCGGGCAGGACGCGCTGCAGCTCAACGAAGCGCCGTGGCCCGGCCGCGAGGTCGCGGACGATCAGCAGCGTCCACTTGTCGCCGACCAGATCCAGCGCCCGGGCGTCGGGCGACCACTGGTCATATGGGTGCCGCTTTGGCGGTGGTACGTGCGAAATTGGAGGGCTCCCCGGTTCGGAAACACTTCCCTACCGAGTTCAAGTGTATCGGACCAATTGGTTCGCGATTGGAGATTTTGGACGTTTGCGCCAGTTCATACCTCCAGTTTCGTTACCAGGCTGTATGGGAGATGTCATTCAGCTGTCCGATCGGCGCGCGGCGAGGGCGCGCAAGCGACTTCAATCATCACGGCAGCGGCCCCCCGCCGGCCTTCTTCTTCGACCTGGCGCTGCCCGCTCTCTTATCTCGCCGCCGAGCGCGTGGAGCGGGTGCTCGGCGACGTGGAGTTCGTGCCCGCCACGCTCGTGGACGGCCGCGCCCCGCGACGCCGCGGACATCCGCGCCCACGCCGAGACGCTGGCCATCGCGCTGCGAATCCCGCTCATCTGGCCCGAGGGCTTCCCGTCTTCCGGCCGGCGGGCGATGCGCGCCGCCGCCCACGCCGTCCAGGTGGGGGCGGGGACGCCTTTCGCGCTGGCCGCCGGCCGGCTGGCCTTCTGCGGCGGTTTCGACATCGAGGACCCGGACATCCTGGCCGAGGCGGCTGCGGCAGCCGGAATCAGTCCCGAGCTCTCGCTGGCCGCGGCCGAGAACGCCGACTACGACCTCGAGCTGGAAGGGGCAGGCCTGCTCCTGGGCGCGGCCGGGGTCGAGCGGCTGCCCGCGATCTGCGTCGACGGCGACTGGCTTGCAGGCGAGTCTGCGGTCGCCGAGGCGGTCGCCCTGCCGCCGGCGTTGCGTAGCGCCCGCTGGTAGCGTCCCGGCCGGTGGCGGCCGAGACCGAACCGACGACCCAGCTGCACGGCGGGAGGCTGCTAGCCAGGCGGTTGCGGGCCCACGGAGTGACCAAGCTGTTCACGCTCTCCGGCGGCCATCTGTTCTCGATCTACGACGGTTGCCGGGCCGAGGGAATCGAGATCGTCGACGTCCGCCACGAGCAGACCGCGGCCTTCGCGGCCGAGGGCTGGGCCAAGGTCACACGGACGATCGGCGTGTGTGCGCTGACCGCCGGCCCCGGGGTGACCAACGGCATGAGCGCGCTCGCCTCGGCGGGCCAGAACCACTCCCCGGTGCTGGCGCTGGGCGGGCGCGCGCCCCAGTTTCGCTGGGGCCAGGGTTCGCTTCAGGAGATCGACCACCTCCCGTTCGTGCGCCCGCTGGTCAAGCTCGCCGCCACCGCACAGGAGACGGCCGAGATCCCGGCCCTGGTCGACGAGGCGATTCGGGCCGCGCTGACCCCGCACTCGGGTCCGGCGTTCGTCGACTTCCCGCTCGACTACGTGTTCTCGGAGGCGGAGGAGCGCGCGGAGCCGGTGCGCGCGATCGAGCCCGAGCCGGCCGATCCGCGCGCACTCGAGCGGGCGGCGGCAATGTTGCGGGAGGCCGAGCGGCCGGTCGTGATGGCGGGCACCGGCCTGTACTGGGGCCGCGGCGAGGAGGCGCTGTGCGCCCTGGTCGAGGAGCTGCAAATCCCGGTGTTCCTGAACGGACAGGCCCGCGGCTGCCTGCCCGCCGATCACGAGCTGTGTTTTTCGCGCGCGCGGGGCGACGGGCTGAAGGGGGCCGACGTCGCGCTCGTGATCGGAGTGCCGCTCGACTTCCGCCTCGGCTTCGGCGCCTCGTTCGGGGAGGAGACCGAGATCGTCGTGATCGATGCCGCCGAGCCCGAGCGCGAGTCACCGCGTGCCGTCGCCGCCGAGCTTTACGGCTCGATCGCCGAGACGTGTGCCGCGCTCGGAAGGGGCGGGCGCGGCGGTGCCCGGTCTGAGCGCGAGGCGTGGATCGCCTCGCTGCGCGAGATCGAGACCCAGAAGCGGGCCGCCGAGCGAGGCCGAGCTGCGCGACGAGCGCGCCCCGCTGCATCCGATGCGCGTCTATGGCGAGCTGGCGCAGGTGCTCGACCGCGACGCCATCGTGATCGGCGACGGCGGCGACTTCGTCTCCTACGCCGGGCGGGTTGTCGACTCCTATTGCCCGGGCAGCTGGCTTGACCCCGGACCGTTCGGATGCCTGGGCTCCGGTCCCGGCTACGCGCTGGCCGCCAAGCTCGCCCATCCGGACCGCCAGGTGGTGCTGCTGCTCGGCGACGGCGCGTTCGGCTTCTCCGGGATGGAGTTCGACACCCTGGCCCGCCACGGAGTCGCGGTGGTGGCGGTGATCGGCAACAACGGCATCTGGGCGCTCGAGAAGCACCCGATGGAGTTCCTCTACGGCTACTCGGTGGCGGCCGAGCTGCGGCCGCAGACCCGTTACGACCAGGTGGCGATGGCGCTCGGCTGCGAAGGCGAGCTCGTGCGCACGCCGGCCGAGCTCCGTCCGGCGCTCGAGCGCGCGTTCGCGTCCGGGCGGCCGTCGGTGGTCAACGTCCTCACCGACCCCAGCGTGGCCTATCCGCGGAGGGCGAACCTGGCCTGAACTGGCCGCGCAGATCGCGGGTCCTCCATAGTGTCGCGCCGCCGGGCATGGAGGCCCGGCGGAACCGGCCCCAGGGATGCCGCGCAGCGGCCCGGACGAAAACCGCCCGCATATCTCAGCGGGCGGCTTCCGATCCAGGTTTGGCCCAATCGGGACGGGCAGGGGTACGTGCCAGAAAGGGCCGGTTAGAGTGGCCCGGACGGCGGGAGGCGCCGATGTCTGCGGCTTCGCCCGAGCCTATGTGTGGGCTAGGCGAACCCGGCCCGTGACTATCTTCTACTGTCCGAAAACCGACGTCTATCGAACATTCGTCCAGAGAATGTTTGGTAAATCGATCGACGGGTATACGGTGCGACCCCGTCAGAGCCCCAGGGCGGCACCGCGGAGGATGTCGTGCTCGGACACCTCGACCTCGCGCAGGTCGAACAGGCGGGCCGACTCGAGCAGGATCGCCGCCCCGGCGACGATCGTGGGGGCCCGGTCGGGATGCAGTCCCGGCGTCCTGCGGCGCTCGTCCAGAGGCTCCGCGGCGAGTTGCTCGAGCAACCGCTCGATCTCGTCCGTGCTGAGGACATAGCCGTGAACTTTCTCCGGGTCGTAGGGCTCGAGCCGCTGGTCGATCGCGGCCAGCGAGGTGGCGGTGCCGGCCACGGCGATGGCGTGGCGGACGGCGCGGCGCTGGTCTTCGGGCACGTTGGCGTCGAACACCTCGCGTACGTCGGCGACCAGGGCGGCGAGCTCGTCCTCGGTCGGCGGATCGGTGTGGATGTGCCGCTCGGTCTGGCGGACTACGCCGGTCTGGTTGGAGACGTGAAAGTCCGCCTCGCGGCCTGAGCCGATCACCATCTCGGTCGAGCCCCCGCCGATGTCGACTACCAGCGTCGGGGTCTCGTCCTCACGCTCGCTGGTCGCGCCGAGGAAGGTCAGCCGGGCCTCCTCGTCGCCGGTCAGGACGTGCGGCTCGAGGCCGTAATCGTCTTTCACCTTGGATGCGAAGTCGCCTCCGTTGGCCGCGTCGCGCACCGCGCTGGTCAGGACGGCGAGCTTGCGCTCCGCGCCGTGGTGACGGATGAGCTCGTCGTACTCGTCGAGGACCTTGAACACGCGGCCCATGGCCTCGTCGTCGAGGGCGCCGTTGGCGTCCACACCGACGCCGAGCCGGGTCACGTTGCTGTGCCGCTCGAGCTCGGCGGCCACCCGGTCCGCCTTCGACGTCCGCGATCAGCAACCGCGTCGAGTTCGTCCCGATATCGACCACTGCCACCCGCATCGGGGCGGCATTCTGCCGTACTACGCGGCCAGCCGTTCGAGCTCGGGCTCGGGCTGCGGCTGGGCCACGAGCCGCGGCCGCATCCGGGGGAGGCCGAACAGGGCGATCAAGCCGCCCACGGCGGCGAACCCACCCGCGATCACGAACGCGAGGTCGAATCCGCCGGTCAGCGCCGCGTGCGCGCTCTGGGCGTGGTGCAGGTCGGCGTTGGTCCGAGCCGCGGCGATCGCGGCCAGGATGGCCAGGCCGAGCGCTCCGCCGAACAGTCGCGACGTGTTGACGAGGCCGGAGGCCAGCCCGGCCTCGCGGCGATCGACACCAGAGACGGCGGCGATCGTGGCGGGGACGAACGAAAGCCCGATGCCGATGGCCGAGAGCAGCGACGCGGCAAGCACGTCGCCCACGTAGCTCCCGTGGTCGCCCAGTCCCGTGAACAACAGCAGACCGGCGGTCTCGGCGATCATGCCGAGGACGAGCAGCGTCTTGACGCCGATGCGCGAGACCATGCGCGAGGCGAACACCGAGCCGGCGACGATGCACAGGGTCATGGGCAGGAACGAGAACCCGGCCTTGAGCGGGGAGTAGCCGAGCACCTGCTGCAGGTACAGGGAGAGGAAGAACCACATCCCGAACGTGGCTCCGCCGAGCAGCAGCACGACCAGGTTGGCCGAGGTCAAAGTGCGCGAGGCGTAGATCCGCAGCGGCATCAGCGGATGACGAGCGAACCGGCCCTCGATGCCGACGAACACGGCCAGCAGGACCAGTCCAGCGGCAAGCAGGCCGAGCGTCGAGGCGGCTCCCCAGCCCGTGACGTCGGTGCGGACGATGCCGAGCACGAGCACCGACAGCCCGAGGGTGGCCGCGATCGCCCCGGCCAGGTCGAAGCTCTGGTTGCGATCGGCCGCCCGGCCCTCGGCGACCACGCGCTGGGTCGCGAGCGCGGCCAGGATCCCGATCGGGACGTTGATGAAGAGGATCCAGCGCCAGCTCAGCACGTCGGTCAGCACGCCGCCGAGCAGGACCCCGGCCGCGCCTCCGATGCCGCCCATCGCGCCCCAGATCCCGACCGCGCGGTTACGAGCCGGTCCCTCTTCGAACGTCGAGGTGAGAATCGACAGCGAGGCGGGGGCGATCACCGCGCCGCCGAGGCCCTGCACGGCCCGGGCGATGATCAGGGTGAGCTGGGAGTCGGCGAGCCCGCCGGCCAGCGAGGCGACGGCAAAGAGGATGAGGCCGGAGACGAACACGCGGCGGCGCCCGAGCAGGTCGGCGGCCCGGCCGCCGAGGAGGAGGAAGCCGGCGAAGGTGACCGTGTACGCGTTGACCACCCACTGGAGGTCCTGCTCGCTGAAGTGCAGCCCGGAGCGAATCGACGGCAGGGCCACGTTGACCACCGAGACGTCGAGGATGACCATGAACTGGGCCAGGCAGGCCAGGAACAGGGTGGCGCCGAGGTGCTTGTGCTGGTGGCTGTCGGTGCGATCTCCCATCGGCGGCCTCCTTGTGGCGCGGTCGAGTACGATAGTCATCGAACACTGTAGCAAGGTTCGATAGTCGTCGTACAATGGGGTACATGGACACGTCGATCACCGAAGCGCCGGCCCACGCGCTCGCGCATCCCGAAACGGGCGAGCTCGAGCTGGCGGCGGTGCTGCACGCGCTGAGCGATCCGGTGCGGTTGTGCATCGTGGGCGAGCTGGCCGCCGGCGAGGAGCGGACGTGCAAGAGCTTCGACCTTCCGGTGACCAAGTCGACCTGCACCCACCACTTCCGGGTATTGCGTGAGGCGGGAGTGATCTTTCAGCGGCTCGAGGGCACGACCAAGCTGAACTCGCTCCGCCGGACCGACCTGGAAGAGCGCTTTCCCGGACTGCTCGATGCCGTCCTGCGCGGCGCGGGCGCCGGACAGGCCGCCCGGTAACGCGTCCCATCGCGGTCGGGCGGGTCCCGCCGGCAGGCATGCATTTGCGCAGTGAGCGGATCGTCACCCCCGCCGGCGTGCTGCGCGGCGTGGTGTCGATCGACGCCGGGGTGATCTCGGAGGTAACGCCGGAGCGGTCGCTGAGTCCTGGATCGCCGGTGCTGGATCTCGGCTCACGCTGGCTGCTCCCCGGCTTCGTGGATCTCCACGTCCACGGTGGCGGCGGCGCTCAGTGCAACACCGCGGATCCGGACGAGGTGCTGGCGGTGGCGCGCTTTCATGCCTCTCACGGCACCACGTCATTGCTGGCCACCACCGTGGCGGCGCCGCTCGAGACGCTCGAGCGCGCGGTGGCGACGATCGCAGCGGTGGCATCCCGTCACGTCGACGATTCGGCGATCGTGCTCGGGTCGCACCTCGAGGGCCCGTTCCTGAGTCGCGCGCGGCCCGGGGCGATGGACCCGGGCGCGTTTCTGGACCCGGACCCCGGCGCCGTCTCGAGCTTGACCGGTGCGGCGGCGGGGACGGTGAGAATGATGACGCTCGCGCCCGAGTTGCCCGGCGGGCTGGCGCTGGTGCGCCGCCTGCGCGGAGACGGAGTCGTGGTCTCGGTCGGCCACAGCGACGCGCGCTATCGCGAGGTGCAGGCCGCGGTCGCGGCGGGCGCGTCCTCGGCGACCCATCTGTTCAACGCCATGCGCCCGTTTCACCACCGAGAGCCGGGCGTGACCGGGGCCGTGCTCGATCTCGACGGCGTCTCGTGCGAGCTCATCTGCGACGGCGTCCATGTCGATCCTGTGGCTTTGCGCCTGGCCTGGCGGGCCAAGGGCACGGGCGGGGTGCACCTGGTCACCGACGCGATGCAGGCCGCCGGGATGCCCGACGGCTCCTACCGGTTGGGTGCCGCCCGGGTCGCGGTGCGGGCGGGCAAGGCGCGCCTGGAGGATGGCGATGCGCTCGCCGGAAGCACGTTGACCATGGACGTCGCGGTGCAGAACGCCGTGCGGTTCCTCGGGGTGCCGATTGTCGATGCGTCGCTGATGGCGTCGGGCAACCCGGCCCGTTTGCTGGGCATCGAGGGGCGGAAAGGCTCGATTGCGGCTGGGATGGATGCCGACCTGGTTGTGCTCGACGACGCGCTGCGCGTGTGCTCGACGATGGTGCAGGGTCGCTGGGTGTCAGAGGGCCCGGTCTAGGGTCGTTGGCGCCTGCGCCCAGCTGAGGTTGATCAGATCCGGGCCGATCTTCTCCTGCAGCTGCGCGTCGGTCGGCGGCCGGCCCGGGGCGCCGGGCGGGAGGTCGAGCGTCGTCCTGACCGTGCGATGGTCGTCAAGGGTCACCTCGATCGAGATCTCTCCATCGAGCAGGCCCTGGCCGCCGGACGTGGTCGCGACCGCGACCTTCTCGATCAGGCGTTGCGCTTCAGGACGTCGCACGGCGGCGTCGGTGAAGCTGGCCACGCCGGGACGGTGATCGAGAATCGTCGCCGCGAGCGCATATTCGAGGCTGAACTTGCCGGCCAGCCCGGTCGCCGGCCTCGAGTGGATGAGCGGCGTCATCGAGCTGGCCGGGGTCGTCACCGCGATGGCCTGGATGCGCTCCGCCGGCAACGGGAGCAGAGTGCGCATGGCGCTTATCGGGCGCTGCAGCGCATAGCAGCAGGGAAACAGCTTGATCGCCAGGCCGCCCGGGACCGCGGGTGTGGTCGGCCCCGATGTGAGCGCAGTCGGATCGCCGCCCAGTAAGGCGATCCAGTCCTCGAGGGCGCGCGGATCGGCGGTCGCGCGGTCGGCGGCGAGGTGGGCCGCGCGGACGCCCGCGTCGGCGGCGAAGCCGACCTGCAGCGCCTTGGCCGCCGTGCCGAAGGCCTTCTGCGTGCCCCCGGCGGCTGGGAGCGCAAGGGCGATGGCGGTGGCGATGGCCTGTGGATCGAGGTTGAGAGCGATTGCGGCGGTCACCGCGGCCGCGGGCGCGCCCGCCGTGCAGGTGGCGTGCCAGCCCGCGGTGTAGTGCGGCCATCCGAGCGCGGCGCCGAGACGAGCCATCACGCCGGCCCCGGCCAGATAGGCCCTCGCGTCCCCGGCCTCGCCCGCGGCCAGTGCGACGGGGACGCACACCGCGCTGATGTGCGTGGTCGAGGCCATGTGCAGGTCATCGAAGTCGAGTACGTGGGCGAGGGCAGCGATCCGGCCCGCGCTGCCGAGGTGGCGGTCGAACAGCGGCCGAAGCTCGTGGTCTCTGGCCGCGAGCGCGACTGCGAGCGTGTCTCTGAGCGCTCGGTCGGCGAGCTTCAGATCCTCGTCGGTGGGGGCCAGCCCGGCGGCCCAGTCGGCCAGTGCCCAGGCGCCCTCGTTCCCGGCCGCCGATGGGCGGGTATGTTCGCCGGCGAGGGCCATGAGTTGACGCTAGCGCGGGTTCGTGCGCGGCGCTCCTGGTGTCGCCTGCACCGGTCCGGCCGGGGTCGGCTCTAGGCTGTCCGCCCCGTGTCGAGCATCGGCGTGATGCGCGAGGGACCGCTCCACGCCGCGGTCAAGGCGCACCTGAGGACGCCGGGGGACGAGGTGGAAGTCCCGGTGGGACGATTCGTGATCGACCTGGTCAGGGCGGATGGCGAGCTGATCGAGATCCAGACGGGAGGCTTCGGACCGCTCGGAGCGAAGCTCGATGCCCTGCTCGACGATCACCGCATGCGGATCGTCCATCCCGTGGCCGCCGAATGCCAGATCATCCGAGTCGACGCGCACGGCGAGGTCGTGGCCCGGCGCCGATCACCCAAGCGCGGCTCGGCGCTCCAGCTGTTCGACAAGCTCGTCGCCTTCCCGGCGCTTTTGAGCCACCCGAACTTGAAGGTCGAGGTGGTTCTCCTGCGCGAAGATCACATCCGGGGAGCGCGGCCGGTGACGCTGCGCGGACGCACCCGCGACCCCGGAGAACGCCGGCTGGTCGAGATCCTGGACCGGATCGAGGTGGGCTCGCCGCCTGACCTGCTGGAGCTCCTTCCGCCTCTGCCCGGGCGGCCGTTCAGCACGCGCGAGCTGGCGTCGTGGACTGGGTGCGGCGTGGTGCTGGCCCAGCGAGCGGTGTATTGCCTGCGGCTCAGCGGCCTGCTCGAACCGGCGGGGAAGCGAGGGCCGACCCCGTTGTACCGATTGTCCGGCCGCAAAAAGGGTGGCCCGCACGCCGCCCGCGCGGATAGGATCGCGCATGCCGGTTCAGCCAGTCATCTCCAGGGAGCCCCATGAGCCTGCAGCCCATCAGCCCGGGATCGGTCGTTTCGCGGATCTGGGACATCTACCGCGGCCAGTTCTCCACGCTGGTCGGGACCGCGACGATCATCTTCGCGCTCGAGTTCGTGATCGACCTCACGCTGCCGAGCGCGGCCGCGATCATCCTGATCCTGCTGTTCTGGGCGCTCGCCGTCCTCTACCAGGGAATGGTGGTGAAGCTCGTCCAGGACGTTCAGGACGGCCGCCGCGATCACTCGGTCAGGGCGCTGATGAGCAGCGTTGCGCCGGTGTTCTGGCCGCTGGTCGGCGTGGGGATCCTGTTCGCCCTCGGGGTCCTGTTCGGCTTTGTGTTGCTGATCATCCCCGGCCTGTGGCTGCTCGTCATCTGGTCGGTGGTGGCGCCGGTCACCGTGCTCGAGCGCCCCGGCGTGTTCGCGGCCTTCGGGCGCAGCCGCGAGCTCGTGCGCGGGAACGGCTGGCCGGTGTTCGGCGTGATCCTGATCGTGTTCATCGCCGTCTTTGTGATCCAGGCCGCCGCCGGCCTTGCCGCCACCGGCCTCGGATCGGTCGGCCGGGCGCTCGTTCAGTGGGCGGTCGGCGCGGCGGTCGCGCCGGTCTCCGCCTTGAGCGCGTCGGTGCTCTATTTCACCCTGCGCGGCCGGCATCGGGAGACCACGGTGTCGGCCCCCCCGTCCATGGTGCCCTGACGAAGTACCGCTGCTGTCTCAGCTTGGCGCCCGGAGCGGGGCGGGCCGGGGATTTTCGCGGAGCCAGGCAGGGAAAAAGCGGAGCGCGTGCGCGGGGTGCGGAGCCGGAATTTCTGCACCGCCGAAGTGGTTTGCGCTAAAATCGGCGGTCCGCCGCGGGGTGGAGCAGTCTGGTAGCTCGTCGGGCTCATAACCCGAAGGTCGCGGGTTCGAATCCCGCCCCCGCTATCCCGGCCGACAAGGCGCAGAGCTTGCAAAAGCCCTGCACACCGGCCGACCGAGACCTCGAGGGCCGCTCTCCGGAGCGGCCTTCGTCGTTCATCCGCAGGGCTAATGTGACGCGGAGTGATTCGCCTCATAACCTGGAACGTGGCCGGTCGCAGCCAGCGATTGGCCGAGCAGGCCACGGCGGTGGCGGCGCGGGAGCCGGACATCGTCGCGTTACAGGAAGTAACTCGGCGGACGCGGCCGCTCTGGGGCCGGGCGTTTGAGTTGATGGGACTGCCGCATGTCTCTGTTTCCTCGGTCGACGGTGCGCAAGCCGGCGGAGCCAGCGGGCGACGAACGATCGTGATGATCGGGTCGCGGTTCTCGCTCCGGGAGGCGCACGCCCCCCTCTCCGTCCCACGATCCGAGAGCGCGCTCAGCGTGACTGCGCTGTCGCCCTCGGGCGGACTCGAGATTCACTGCGTTCATGTTCCCAACGCCGCCAACGGGTGGGTGAAGGTCGAGACTCTGAAGGCGGTGCGGGAAGGCCTCGGAGCTCCGAGCCGCACGCCGCGCGTGCTGTGCGGTGACCTCAACACCCCGCGGCGTGAGCTACCCGACGGCACGACGCTCTCCTTTGCGCGTGACTCGCGCGGCCGGCTGCGTCCGGAGCGAGGGCCCGAGTGGGACGCAGCCGAGCTCGGCGTCGTCCCAGGCCTGCGCGATCTCGGTTATCGCGACGCCTTCCGAGCCTGCCGCGGCTACGCGTCGCGATCGCCTAGCTGGACCTGGAAGGCGATCGCTGGGCACGACGGCGGGTGGCGCCTTGACCATACGTTCGTTTCCGCAGAGCTGCTTCCGCTCGCCTGCCAGTACCACCACGAATGGCGAGAGCAAGGCTTGAGCGATCATTCCGCGCTCGAGACCGACATCGCATTCGCCGGCGGGGCTCGGCGGTCCGGGTGAGACACTTGCGCTCGTGAGACCCAGCAGCCCGATCACGAACGGCGAGTCGCTGTGGTCGCGGCTCGAGAGTTTGACGCTCGTCGTCGAGGGGTGCGAGTACGACCGCCTGCACGCGACTCTGGCTTACGAGTTCGACCGCGTGACCACGCACGTGCGGCTCGTCGGCGCCGGCACCGACGGGCTCGGCGAGGACGTCTCGGTGTTCCGCGAGGACGGGACCGCTCTGCACGAGACGCGGCCCGCCCTGCCGCTGGAAGGCGAGTGGACGCTGGCGAGCTTCTGCGATCACCTCGCCGGGCTCGAGCTGTGGCCCGAGCCTCCGGCCTGGGACGTGGCGCGACGCTTTCGCAACTGGGCGTTCGAGTCCGCGGCGCTTGATCTCGCGCTCCGCCAGGCCGGACGCCCGTTGCACGAGGTGTTGGGGCTGACGCCCCAGCCGGTGCGGTTCGTGAACTCGCTCGGCCTCGGCAAGACGCCCTCGGTCGACCCGTTGCGCCGACGGCTCGCTCGCTCTCCCGACCTTCGCTTCAAGCTCGACGCGGAGGCAACCTGGGAGCCGGCGCTGGTCGAGGAGGTCGCAGCCACCGGCGCGGTTGACACGATCGACTTCAAGGGTCACTACGGCTTCGAGGTCAAGGAGCCGGAGGCTCTGGCCGCCTTGTACGACCACGTGCTCGCCGCGTTCCCGGACGCCTACCTGGAGGACCCGCACGACCTGCCCGAGATCGCGCAGCGGCTCGGCGATCATCTCGAGCGCGTCTCCTACGATGCGCCGATCCGCGGCCCCGAGGACATCGGCGCAACGCCATTGGCCGCGCGCGTCGTGAACGTCAAGCCGTCGCGCATAGGCCGCCTGCGCGGGCTTTTCGATGTCTACGCACGCTGCGCGCGCGAGGACCGGCCGATGTACGGCGGCGGAATGGGCGAGCTGGGCGTGGGCCGCGGACAGATCGAGCTGCTCGCAGCCTTGTTCCACGCCGATGCGCCCAACGACGTGGCGCCGAGCGCGTACAACCAGGACTACCCGCCGGGGGACCTACCGGCCAGCCCACTCGCGCCGCTCCCCGAGGCCACCGGCTTTCGCTGGGCGGCATAGACGCACTTCTGGACGGCCCCGGGGAGAATTCTGGCGTGGGTTCGCCGCAGACCTTGAGCGAAGCCGACCGGCGGGTCGTCGCGGCGTGGGCCGCGGACTGCGCGGAGCGGGTGCTGGGATTGTTCGAGGCGGAAGCTCCAGGGGACACCCGGCCCCGTGATGCCATCGCGCGCGCACGCGCCTTCGCCCGTGGCGAGCTCGACGTCGCGGGGGAAATCCGCCGCCGTTTCGCCGGCGGGGGCGCAGCGCGTGAGGTGAAGGCTCCCGCGGCGGTGGCCGCCGCCCGAGCGGCTGGGCAGGCGGCAAGCGTGCCTCACATGGGCGCGCACGCTCTGGGTGCGGCCGCCTATGCCGCCAACGCGGCCGGACTGGCGGCCCCGGACCGGCCCGAGGCGGTCCGCGCGGAGATCTGCTGGCAGCTGAACCGTATGTCCGCGCCGGCGAGAGCCGCCCTGGCTCGGCTGCCGCCCGTCGGTGAGAACGTGTCCGGCCCCCTCGGGCCGGGGCTCCTGGCGTCGGGCTCTCTCGGCACGATCATCGGTGAGCTCCAGGCGGGGGTGGCGGCGGTACGATCCGGGGGGCCTGGGCGTGCGCGCCGTACTTCACCGCGTCCAGTCGCACGAGCACATATCCGCGCGGAGAGGTCGATGGCGACACCGTACGTGAGCGAGCAGGTCGATCAGAAGTTGACGGAGCTCTACGAGCGCCACCGATCGGCCGAGGGAGTGGAATTCGCGCGCTTCTATGGGTCCGGACGCGGCTACTACGCCGCGGCGGACGCGGGACCGGAGCGAGAAACGTTCGGCGTGTCGTTCGCAACAAACGCCGGCAGCGTGCACTCGGTGGGCGACTGCACCTCGCCGTTCGCACTCCAATCGGTTTCCAAGGTCTTCGTCTACGCGCTGGCGCTCGAGGACCATGGGCGGGAGGAGGTCCAGCGCCACGTAGGCGTGGAGCCGAGCGGCGACGCGTACAACTCGATCGTCTTCGACGAGCGCCGCCACCGGCCCTTCAATCCGATGGTCAACGCCGGAGCGCTCGTGACCAGCGATCTGGTGCTCGGGAAGGACACCGAGGAAAAGGTCGACCGAATTCTGAGCCGCCTGAGGGTGTACGCGGGCAACGACGCCCTCGTGGTCGACTCGGACATCTTCGAGCACGAGATGCGAACCGCCGACCGCAACCGAGCCACCGCCTACCTGATGCGCAGCGAAGGCATGCTCTCCGGGGACGTGGAGGCGACCCTCGCCGTCTATCTGCAGCAGTGCTCCGTCAAGGTCACGTGCCGCGATCTCGCGGTCATGGCGGCGACACTGTCCAATGGTGGTGTCAACCCGGTGACGGGCGAGCGCGCTCTCCCGCGTGAGTATGCGCGTGATGTGCTCAGCGTCATGTACACATGCGGGATGTACGACGCGGTCGGCCAGTGGACCTACGAGGTCGGCGTTCCGGCCAAGAGCGGAGTGAGCGGCAGCATCCTCGCTGCCCTGCCGGGGAAGGCGGGACTCGGCGTATTCTCGCCCGGGCTCGACGAGTACGGAAACAGCGTCCGGGGTGTCCTGGTGTGCCATGAGGTCTCCGAACGCCTGGGGCTCCACGTGTTCGCGAGCGAGGACGAGGACGTGCTGCTCGACGCCGTCCCGTCCCCGCCATGAGCGTCGCCGCGTCCAATCCTGGGTCTCGAACCTCGGCTGGCGCTGCGGCGCGTGTCGGACCCTGGAGATCGGTTATCTGTTAAGCCATGCGATTCGCGATCTCCCTTCCGCAGTACGCCCACGACAGCCGCTTCGACGAAGAAGCCTTCCGCGCGCACCTGCGGCGCGTCGAAGAGCTCGGGCTGTTTGAGAGCGCGTGGGCGCAGGAGCAGGTGATCGGAGCCGCCGGCAGTCTGGCGCCGCTCCAGACCCTTACCTACGCCGCCGCGTGCACCCACCGGGTTCGTCTGGGCTGTGCCGTGTTCGTACTGCCACTGCACAACCCGCTTCACCTGGCCAAGGCCATCAGCTCGCTCGACTGTCTCAGTCACGGTCGAGTCGAGGTCGGCGTCGTGACCGGCGGCCGTGCGCGCCCGTTCGGCGCCTTCGGGGTCGACGCGGACAAGCCCGTGGCCCGCTTCAACGAGGCGCTCGCCCTGATGAAGGCGTGCTGGACCGACCGGGAGATCAACTTCGATGGGCGGTGGTGGAAGCTCGAGGGCGCCGCGATGGAGCCCAAGCCCGTGCAGAAGCCGCACCCCCCGGTCTGGTTCGGTGGCAGCGCGCCGGCCGGAATGCGCCGCGCGGTCCGGAACGGAGACGGGTTCATGGGCGCCGGCTCGCAGACCGCCGCCCAATTCGCCGAACAGGTAAAGGTGGTCAGGGAGGAGCTGAGCCAACAGGGCCGCGAGCCGGACACGTTCCGGATCGGCAAGCGGGTCTACGTTCACGTCGACGACGATGCTGCACGCGGGCGCCGCCAGCTCGAGGAGGCGCTGACGAGCCATTACGGCCGGGGTGGGTGGTCGGACCACATGCTCGCGGGGCCGCCCGAGGAGTGCGCTGCGGGCATCCGTGCGGTGGCGGACTCAGGCGCGGAGCTGATTCTGCTCAATCCGCTCGTCGATGACGCACACCAGCTCGAGCGCCTCGCGGCCGAGGTGATCCCGGCGCTCGGTTGAGTCGGGTCGCCGGCTACGTTCCCACCTCCCGGCTACGTTCCCACCTCCCGGCTACGTTCCCATCTCCCCGTCTGGTCAGAGCCCATCCCGGTGCCACACCCCAGCGCAGCGGATGTAGCCGGCGGGGATTGAGCCCGCCTTGGCGGAGGTAGGCTAGCCGCGAGAAGCCAGCGACTCTGAGAGGGAGCAGAGTACGTCGCCATCGCACGAGAACGGTAAGCACGAGGGGTCATCGGCCGCCGTGGACGGCAGGCGCGATAGCGCCGGCGACAGCGAGTTCGACGTCGATTGGATCGTCATCGGCTCGGGTTTCGGCGGCAGCGTGAGCGCGCTGCGGCTGGCGGAAAAGGGCTACTCGGTGCGAGTGCTCGAGACCGGACGACGGTACGAGGACCACGAGTTTCCGAAGTCCACCTGGAATCTGCGCAAATTCATCTGGCTCCCCCGCTTCGGTCTCCGGGGCATCATGCGCCTCACGCTCTACAAGGACGTGGGCATCCTCAGCGGCGCTGGAGTCGGCGGAGGCTCGCTCGTGTACGCGAATACGCACTACGTTCCCGAGCGCCCGTTCTTTGAGCGGCCCGAATGGCCCGACGATCGGGACTGGCAGGAAGAGCTCGCGCCCTTCTACGACACGGCCAAGCGCATGCTCGGGAGCGCGGAGATACCGTTCGAGACCGACTCCGACCGGTTGCTCAAGGACGTGGCCAAGGACCTGGACGTCGAGGACACCTACGGGCGACCGACGGTCGGGATCTTCTTCGGAGAGCCGGGCGAGACCGTCGAGGATCCGTACTTCGGCGGAGAGGGACCGAAGCGGGCTGGTTGCATCCGCTGCGGCGCCTGCATGGTCGGCTGTCGCCACAACGCGAAGAACACCCTGCGCAAGAACTACCTGTACCTGGCGGAGAGAAAAGGCGTCCGCATCGACGCCGAGCGGACCGTGACCGACGTGAAAGCGCTCGACGGCGGCGGCTATGAGGTGACGAGCGTTCGTGCCGGCGCCTGGGTCAGGCGGCGCCAGCGCCGGCTTCGAGCTCGGGGCGTTGTCGTCGCCGCGGGCGCGCTGGGCACGAACCTGCTCCTACGCCGCAGCAAGGAGCGCGGTCATCTGGCCGAGATCTCCGATTGCCTCGGCTACAAAGTACGCACGAACAGCGAAGCGCTCGTTGCGGTCACCGCGCCCGACAAGCGATATGACTTCACCGATTCGATCGCGATCTCCTCGAGCATTTATCCAGCCGAGGACACGCATATCGAGACCGTCACCTACGGCCGGGCGGGTGACTCGATGGCCCTTCTCTTCACGGCCCTCACCGACCCGGGCTCTCGTCTAACCAGGCCGTTGCACTGGCTCCAGGCGGTCCTGCGCCATCCGCTCACCGCGGTCAAGCTCGCGGTTCCGAAAGGTTGGTCGGAGCGCACGCTGATCCTCCTGGTCATGCAGACGGTCGACAGCTCGCTGCGCCTGAAGCCGATCCGGCTCGGGATCATGGCGCGCCCGCTGCGGCTCCGCCGGCGCGTGGTCCTGCAGACCGAGCAGGACCCCGATAACCCAAATGCGACCTTCATCCCCGCGGCCAACAAGGCCGCCGAAGCGCTCGCCGACCGCATTCACGGCAACGCCCAATCCAACCTTGGCGAGGCGCTCCTGAACATGCCGATCACGGCGCACATCCTCGGCGGTGCGGTGATCGGCGCGGATCCGGAGCACGGCGTCGTGGACACCGAGCAGCGCGTGTTCGGTTACGAGCGGCTGCTCGTCTGTGACGGCTCGGTGGTTCCGGCCAATCCGGGGGTGAATCCTTCGCTCACCATCACCGCGCTGGCCGAGCACGCGATGGCGGCGGTCCCGGAGAAGGAGTCATCGCGGCAGCGGGAGTACGAAGGCAGCCGCACCTGACGGCGATCCGATTCGCCCGGCCTCGGCGCGAGCGCGACCGCCGGTATCGCAACCATTGGGTTGCGCTAATCTGAGACCGTGAACGTCATCGCGCTGTACGACATCCATGGCAACGTCGACGCGCTGGCGGCCGTACTCGCCGACCCGCGGGCGAGCGGCGCGGAGGCGATCGTGGTGGGCGGGGACGTCGTCCCCGGCCCCTTCGCCTCGGATTGCCTGGCGCGGCTGCGCGCCCAGGAGATCCCCATTCACTGGGTGCGCGGCAACGGCGAGCGGGAGGTCGCCGCCGCGGCTGCGGCCGGTACCGAGGCGGCGAGCGTCCCCCCTGACGCGCTCGCCGAGCTCACAGCAGCGGTCACCGCCGCGGCGCTCGGGCCCGAGGTGTCGTCGTGGCTCGGAGCGCTCCCGACCACGGTTACCCTCGACGGCGTCCTCTACTGTCACGCGACGCCGCGCCGTGACGACGAGATGGTGACGCGCCTGTCGCCGGTCAAGCGGTGGGCCGAGGCCCTCAAGGGGAGCGGTGCGTCGCTCGTCGTCGGCCGGCCATACCCATCAACAGGACGACCGGCTCGTCGGGGGCACACGTTTCGTCAACGCGGGCAGCGTCGGTCTGCCCTACGAGGGCGACCCGGCCGCACGATGGAGCTGGGTCGCCGACGGGGCGCCCGAACTCCGCCGCACCGCCTATGACGGTGCCGCGGCTGGGCGGAGGATGCTTGCCGCCGGCTGGCCGGACCGGCGCTCGGTCGAGGGAGGCCTTATCGACCCCGTCGACCCGATGTTCGTAACCAGGCTGTTCGAAGGGCTGGACTGACCACAGCGTGCCGACCCGGTCCCGAACGGGGCCGACGCACCTCAGGGCCTATCGAGAGAGGCCTAAGCGGCTTGCCGCTGACCAGCCCCCGACGCGGTGCGCCGCTCGAGCTCCGCGGCTCGCTGGGCGATCCAGTCCTCGTCGGTGATCACGCGCCAGCGCGTGCCTCTTCGCTGGCCCGTGCGGCGTACTTTCCCCGCCGCCTCGAGATCCTTGAGCAGCGCGCGGATCTGGTCCGGTGAGCCGTTCGTCTGCTTGGCCAGGGCCGCCGCGCTCAGCCCGTCGCTGGTGCGGCCGAGCAGCTGCTCGAGCTTTCCGAGCGGCACGACGTCGGAGGTTCGGCCGCCCGGGGACTCTTGACGCTTGCGGCCGCCGCGTGGCTTGCGGACGGCCTCGCCGCGCTTCCGTGGCCGGCCACTTCCGGCGGAGGCGCTTGCGCTCGTCTCCAACGTGCTCAGCGTGCTGCGCAACGCCTCGATCTCGTGGTCGATGGCCTCGAGCTGCTTGACCAGCACTTCGCGAATTTCGTCTACCGCTGACATGTCACCATCGTATTGCGTGTCCGGACGTTGACCTTCGACGACGCGCCGCCGCGTCAACCGCCCTGTGCAGCGGCCAGCAGTTCCTCACGTGAGGAGAGCTTGACCCGCGGACGCTGCTCGGCGCGGCCCCGCTGCACTTCCTGGCGGTCGATGGCACGCCATCCGTCCCGGGTCACCACATCGAGCCCACGTTCGGCTACCAGCGCGTCGAACCGCTCGCGCGTGGGATCGGGTGGAGCTGGAAGACGGCCGGCGCGCAGATCCTCGACGAGACAGCCGATGGTCTCCTCGGCGTCGCGTTTGTTGGTCCCGAGGATCCCGGTGGGTCCGCGCTTGATCCAGCCCACCGCGTACACGGCGGGCAGAACCGCGCCATCGGCGTCGAGCACCCGCCCGCGCTGATTCGGCAGGACGTAGTAGCGCTCGTCGAACGGAACATCCGGCAGCGGCACGGCTCGGTAACCCACCGAGCGCAGGACCAGTCCGCATTCGATCGTCTCGAGCGGTGCCTCGGTCGGCCGCGCCCTGATCGTGCCGTCGCGCGTGCGGGTGATTTCGTTCCTGGCCACCTCGACCGCCGCTACCCGGCGGCCCCCGGGGACCTCGCTCCCGGAGATCTCGCTCCCGGAGATCTCACTCCCGCGGATCTCCACCGGCGAGCGCAGGAAGCGCAGCTCGATTCTCCGCCGAGCTCCCGCCTGCGGTGGTGCCGCGGCGAACTCGCGCAGCAACTGGACGTTCTTACGCGCGGTGAATGTCCCCTCCTCGGCCAGCCATCGGGCGGAGACCGGATCCAGCTCTACCTCCTCGGGCCTGACCCGGAGCTCCACTCCGGGAAGACGGCCGAGTTCGCGTAGCTCGGCGCTCGTGAACGCCACCTGCGCGGGTCCCCGCCGGCCCAGAACCACGACCTCCTCGATCCTCGACTCGCGCAGGGCGGCGAGCGCATGATCGGCCACGTCGGTCCGCTCGAGCTCGGCCTGGCCGAGGGTCAGCAGACGAGTGACGTCAGCCGCCACATTGCCGTTCCCGATCACCACGGCACGCTTCACCGACAGGTCGAACTCGAGGTGGCGGAAATCGGGATGGCCGTTGTACCAGGCGACGAACTCCGTCGCCGGCCAGCTGCCGGGAAGGTCCTCCCCGGGGATTCCGAGCGTCTTGTCCGCCTGCGCGCCCGTGGCATAGACGACCGCGGTGAAGTGACGCATCAGCTCCTGGTGTGAGACGTCGACGCCGACCTCGACGTTGCCGACGAAGCGGCAGCCGCGCTCCAGCGTCTCACGGTCGAACGTGTCTCCCAGCCGCTTGATCTCCTGGTGGTCGGGGGCAACGCCGCCCCGCAGCAAGCCCCACGGCGTGGGCAGCCGATCGAAGAGGTCGATCTCCACCTCTGGATGGGCGCGCAGAAGTCCGGCCGCGGCGAACGCCCCTGCGGGCCCGGCGCCGACGATCGCCACCCGCGGTCGCGCTTGGGCACTCATGCGGCCGTGCGCTCCGCGGTGCTGCGCTCGGCGAAGAACTCCGCATTGAGGTCGAGCGCGTACTCGAATTTGTCCGGGATCTCGAACTGGGCGAAGATGGCGTCTACCGGGCACGCCTCCACGCAGGCGTCGCAGTCGATGCAGACGGCCGGATCGATGTACAGCTGTTCGGCGGACTCGAAGTCGGGCGCCCCGGGCCGGGGATGGATGCAGTCGACCGGACAAACCTCGACGCAGGAATCGTCCTTGACGCAGCTACCGGTGATCACGTAGGTCATGCGCCACAGGCTACATAACCTCAAATTCCAAGCGAGTTTCCGCTAATTAGCCCGCCGCGCCCTCCCTCGGCATCCGGCCGGGGACGGAGGACGCGGCGGGTGCGGCTCTAGGCGGCGAGTCGCCGGCGCGCCTTCTGCACCGACGGAAGAGCGTCCTTGGCTCGTGCCAGTGGCCGTGCGCGAAGATCGACGCTCGCCGGCTTGGCGGCGATCTCGATCTCCTCGCCCGTGGCCGGATTGCGGCCCTTGCGCTTCTTCTGCGCCGGCTTCACGCGCGGGGTCAGCTGAACGAGGCCCCCGATCCGCACCTTCTGGGCGTTTCCGATCTCCTCGAGCGTGATCTCCTCGAGGGCCGTGAGCGCCCGCTTGGCGTCGGCCTTGGTCATGTCCGCGCGGTCGGCGACGGCGGTAACGAGCTGGGTCTGGGTCAACGGCACTGGCGGTCCTCCAGGATTGAGTCGGCGAGAGCTGGTAATTGAATCCGCTTGCGCGGACGGATCACCAGCCGGGACAGGTATTTGCGCCGGACGGATCACCCGCCGTGTGTGGCGGCAAACGACGACTTATGAGAGACTTCTTATCTGGGCGCTATGGGGCGGCGACCGGAGGCCCGCCTCGGGCGCATGCGACTGTCGTCCGGGGCGGGCCTATCAAGCGTGGCCCGCGCCTGGCTCGCTGCACCCCGACACGGTCCCCCAGCCTCTGTCATTTCGAAGAGAATCGGCGGCGTGGTTCCTGGGACGACCGAAGGGAGGACGACGTGATCGTCGACTGCGCTCACTACCGAGACGGTCGCCGGCAGAACGAAGGTCCGATGGACCTCGACCGCGCGGCTCAAGCATGCGGGGAGGACGGCGACGCGGGGTTCGTATGGATGGGGCTGTACGAGCCCGATCCGGCTGAGTTGGCCGAAGTGCAGGCGCGGTTCGGATTGCATGACCTGGCCGTCGAGGACGCACAGAACTTCCACCTCCGGCCCAAGTTCGAGCAGTACGAGGAAGCCGAGATCTTCTTCGCCGTCCTCCGCACAGCCCGGTACGTCGACGAGCGCGACGAAGTCGAGTTCGGCGAGGTGTCGGTATTCGTCTCTCAGCGCTTCATCATCACCGTGAGGCAGGGACCCGCCAGCGACCTGCGCGGCGCCCGCCAGCGACTCGAGCGACGGCCGGAGTTGTTGCAGGAGGGCCCGGGCGCGGTCCTGTGGGCGATCCTGGACAAGATCATCGACGACTACGCACCCGTGGTCGAAGGGCTCGAGCGCGACGTCGAAGAGGTGGAGTCGACGGTGTTCGCCGGCTCGGCGGCCGCCACCGAGCGCATATACAAGCTGCGCCGCGAGGTGACCGACTTCTACCGCACCGTGCACCCGCTGCTCGGTCCGCTCGAGGCGCTCGAACGCGGGTCCTACCTGCGCATGAGCGACCGGCTCGCTCCGTTCATCCGTGACGTCAACGATCACCTGAAGCTCGTCAACGAGGAGGTGGCCGGCCAACGCGACCTCCTGGCCGTGGTGCTGCAGGCCAACATGGCGGTCATCTCACTCGATCAGAACCAGATCAGCGTGCGGCAGAACGAGACCATGAAGCAGCTGACGATCATGGCCACGATCTTCCTTCCGTTGACCTTCATCACCGGGTTCTTCGGCATGAACTTCGGTTGGATGACCGGCCGCATCACCTCGCTGTGGGTGTTCGCCGTGTTCGGAGTGGGCAGCTTGGTCGCCTCCTGTGCGGGTCTGTTCGTCTGGTTCCGGCGCAGCGGCATGACCAAGACCTAAGTCCCCACGCCACTGATCGGGCCGACGAGCGCGCCGCGCCCTCGCTGTCCCCCTCGAGGTCATTGATCATCGGACATCTGATGACTTCATCCGACCAGGACGCCGCTCGGGGCGAACCTTCCGGGTGCCGCTCGGGGCGAACCTTCCGGACGCCGCCCGGGGCGAACCTTCCGGCTTACTTCACGCGCGCGTGCGTGAGCCACGTCGTGTAGACATCGATGAACGCCTCCATGGCGGCATCCACGCCTTCCACGTCCTGTGTGGCCAGGAGGTCGAGCAGCAGCCCCCGGGTCACCGCGACTCCGAGCCTCGCGTGGGCGCGCGCCGTCGCCCGAGGTACGCCCAGCGAGACATTGATCTCGGTGATCGGCGCGAGCCAGTCGTCGACGATGCCCTCGAGCAGCGCCACCGTGTGCGGCCGGCCCTGGAGCGCCTGGCCGTAGATCTCGAAGAACAGCCGCTCGTTGGGCCACAGTCCCGGGTTGGAGATGTGCCGCCACCACGCCCGCATCGCGTCGCCGACCGGCTGCGTCGGGTCGGGGAGGATGGCGCCGAGCAGCTCGCGCTGACGCGCCTCGACCGTGCGGACGATGGCCACCCAAAGTCCCTCCTTGGACCCGAAGTGGTGAATCAGCATCCGGTGGCTGGTGCCGAGTGCCGTGGCGATTGTGCGCAGGCTCACGTCCGCGAGGCCGTGCTGGGCGACGTAGTCAATCGCATGGTCGAGCAACTTCTGCCGGGGGGACTTGTCATCCAAGGGCGCTCACTGTACCATGTGGTACATGAAGCCCGTACGAGTCACCATTGACGTTGCCAACTCACCCGAGCAGGTCTATGACTTTCTCGACGTGATGGCCAACCACGAGCCGTTCACGAATCACATGCTCACCGACTGGCGTTATTCCGGCCCGCCCCGAGGCGTCGGCTCGAGGGCCACGGTCACCGCCAAGGCTGGCGGCCGCACCGAAACGGTCGACTTCGAGGTGATCGCGGCCGAGCGGCCGAAAGCGATCGTCGAGCGGAACGTCGGGGCCGGCGGGCGCCGGGTCGCGACCGGCACCTACACGCTCACGCCCGCGCCGGAGGGAGGCACCCGAATCGCCTTCGAGTACGCCTGGGAACAGGCGCCGATGAGCGAGCGCGTGCTCGCGCCCCTGGTGCGCGCGATCCTCGCCCGCGGCAATCGGCGGGCGATGGCTCGCCTGGCCGAGCAGCTACCCGTCCCGGCGACGGCCGCGGTTACCTGAGCCGCGCGATCAGGAGACGACGCCGGCCACCGCGGTTAGCGACGCCAGGGCCGTACGCAAGATGCGTGAGACGTGCATCTGCGAGACGCCCACACGGCGCGCGATGTCGGTCTGCGTGAGCTCGGCGCCGAAGCGCAGCACGACCACATCGCGCTCCCGGGGGGACAGCCGCCCGAGCGCATCCCGGCACCACAGCTCGTCCTCGATGCGCTCGTACTCCGGGTCGGGCTGACCGATCCGCTCGCCGCTGACCGCGTCTTCGTCATCGCTCGCGCCGACCGTGGCGTCGAGCGACTTCGGACGGCCGGCCCGGAGGGCGTCGTTGGCTTCGATCACCTGCTCGATGCGCAGGGCGAGATGGGCGGCGATCATCTCCAGCGTGGGCTCGCACCCGGTCGTCGCGCGGAGGTGCTCGCGGGCTCGGACCACCGCGCGAGCGCGGTCCTGCAGAGACCGTGGCATGTGGACGCGCTGCGTGCTGGCCCGAAAATGATTTCGGATCTCTCCGAGGATTCGGAACTCGGCATAGCGCACGAACGACGCGCCCTTCTCGGCGTCGTATCCGTCCACCGCTTTGATCAGGCCGAGGCTCGCCGCCTGATAGATGTCCTCAAGCGGCTCCCCGCGTCCGATGAACTTGCGCGCCAGGTAGCGCGCGTAGGGCAGCAGTTCCACGACGACTTCCTCGCGTGCGCGAGGGTCCCCGGCCGAACACCGACTGAGCAAAACCCGAAGGTCGCGGGCCCGTTTGTCATGTTGGGTCGACGCGCCCGCCTGCCGTTCCGGCGCCATCCCGTCTCCTTACATTTCGCGCCTACGGGGTTAGCTGACGGGCTCGCGATCCTTAACTGACCGCTACGGCCGGAACACCGGCCGACTCGCCCCAACGACTTGGGCTCCCCGCCCGCCGCGGCCGTGGCGCGCGGCGGTTCGGCTATGTCGGGCGCGCACTATACACACGCCGGGGGATACATAAGCCCGGATGAAATCCGGTGCTTCGCCGGGGCGCGGCTCAGTCGCCGCTCAGCGCGCGCGGGGACTGTCACCGTGAAAGTTTCACGCGTTTATCACTGCTTTTCAGTTATTCGTCAGAAGCAGGACGTTTATCTCCATCCCACCCAAGTGCGCGACGCTTCGATCGCGGTAGGCTGCTCACCACGAGGTCGTAGGAGTCCTCGATCATGTCGGCAATCAGCTGGTCAGGAATCGAACCGTCGAGCACGATGGTGTTCCAGTGGCGCTTGTTCAGGTGGTAGCCGGCCGTAATGGCCGGATGGGCTGCACGCAGCTGCTGCGCCAGCAGCGGCTCGCACTTCAGGCTCACCCGCAACGGCTCCTCGTCCCCGCGTGAGAGCGCGAACATCTTGCCCTCGACCTTGAACACCGACATGCCCGGGGAGAACGGAAAGGTCTCCTGAGCGCCCGGAAATCCGACGCAGAGACTCCGAACCGTGCGCCACTCCATGCCCACATGGTGACGGCGCGCCGAAAGGGTGCGAAGCGAGCTTCAGACTATGACCAGGAGCTCCAGCGTGGCCGCAAGCGGATGGGCTGCCGACCGCGGTGATTTCCTGTGTGCGCCCGGAGCAGCGCCGCTCTGTGCGCCGTAGCGCGGTGGCAAGCCGCGGCGCTCGCCGACGGCGGCAGAGCAGCCGGCAGGGAGAGGGCGATGACGGCGGCCGCGGCCGACGCGCGCGCGCGTGGACGAAGATGCATGAATCCTCCTCAGCAACGGGAATTTTGCTGAAGCCCCACGCCCGCTTACAGGTGCCGAACCTATTTCCCCGGGCTTGGCGCTGTCAACGGGCCGGCACGACTTGATGACGAAACCGGCCCGCGACGGTGACGAAACCGCACATCCAGGACGACCGGCAGGGGTCGCGCTGTCTGGAGTCCGCGGTAGCCTGGCCGCTTTCCGGTCGTCGATGAGCTCAGAAGGAGTCTCCTATGCGGTGTCGTATTCGAGCGGCCGGGGCAGTCGCGCTGGCCGCGTTCGCCGTCCCGGCGTCAGCCCTGGCCTACACGGGTCGACGAGCAGCACACGTGGAAGCGCAGGCGATCCTCAAGGACGCGGAGCGCACCCAGCCCTGCGGTTACAACGGCCACGGCCATCTGAGTGGCATTCGCATCGTGGAGTACAAGGCCAGGGGTGTCCTGTTCAAGTGGGCCGAAACCGACTGGACCATCCCCGGAGCCAACAGGTGCGCGCTGATCTTCTTGCACGCTCGCGGCCATTCATTCTCCTCCACGCAAACTCCACGTCACGCCCGCGTGGCTTGGCTTCCCTTCACTTGGGGCTCGTCGCCGTTCGAGAGCAGCTCGTACCTGAACCAGCATTGGCGTCGCCTCGGCTTCGCCGCCGCCCCGCCTCGATGGGCGGCTCTCGCCAAGGCGCTCTAGCTCACTCCCGCCCGGAGCTGAGATCAACCTCGGGGAGGTCGTGCCTCCCGGTGCGGGTACCGGGCGGACGCAGCGAGTTCCCGGCCTTCCACGAGCAGGCGGGCCGATTGCGGCCGTTGCGAACATCACACCGACGGCAAACGCCCACAGGATTGTCGGCGGCACCTTATCCCAGGCCTGCGACGCGGTAAGTGCGAGTGCTCCGAGACTTGGAAAGGCAAAGCTGACGACATAGCCGACGGCATCAGCCAGGGTGGGACTCGATCGAGGTCTGTGACCCGTGCGCCGCTTGCGTCAAGCGGGAGCAGGCAATGGTGAGAAGTATCACACGAAGCGTGGTTACTACGGAGGCCCCGGAGGCGCCGCCCGGAGGTTGCGCCACAAAAGCTCCCAAAAGCTCGGCGACTCGGACGGGGGTGGGTTTTAGTGACTTGACTTGGTGCTCGGACGCTGCGTAGGGTTATCAGCGTCGCGCAGTCGAGGCGCGCTACGGGTGGGGCTCATCAAGCGGATCGTGCTCGGAGGTTGGGCGGGTGCAGGAAATGCGACCGAGGCTACGCCGACGCCTTACCACCTGCACCGTCGTGAACGAGTGACCCGGAGGGTGTTATGACGTCGATCGCGGCTTCTCCCACCACGACGAGCAAGCGACTGATCGTCTGCTGTGACGGTACGTGGAACGTGCCGGACGAGACCCGGGATGGCGTCGCGGCGCCCACGAACGTCGCCCGTCTGGCTGACGGAGTCGCGACCGAGAACCGGCAGACGCAGCGTCTGTATTACGAGCCCGGCGTGGGAACGAGGCCGGGAGAGCGGTTTACCGGCGGCGCCTTCGGAATCGGGCTCTCCCGCAACATCGTCAGCGCATACCAATGGCTGGCCGAAACCTACGCGGAGGGTGACCAGCTCTTCCTCCTCGGCTTCAGCCGGGGTGCATACACGGCCAGGAGCCTGGCGGGACTGATCCGCAATTGCGGGATCCTTCGTCCGGAGCACGCCGACAGAGTCAACGACGCGTTCAACTTCTACCGGGACCGCACGTCGGTCACGCATCCCACCGCCCTGGCCTCGGAGATCTTCCGAGACATGTACTCCTATGCATCCGAGCGGATCCGCTTCATCGGCGTCTGGGACACCGTCGGTGCTCTCGGGATACCCGATTATCTTCCTGGGTGGGGTACGGTCTCGCAGCTCACATCACGCTGGCGGGAGCTGTGGGGGTTTCACGACACCCAGCTGTCGAGCCGTGTCGACTGCGCGTATCACGCGCTGTCGATCGACGAACAACGCCGCGCGTTCAAGCCAACGCTCTGGACGGGTAAACCCTCCGCGGGGCAGACGGTGCAACAGGTGTGGTTCGCCGGGACGCACAGCGAGGTCGGCGGAGGGGCGTCCGACCACTCGCTGTCGGATGTCGCGTTGCTCTGGCTCGCCGAGCGCGCTCGCGAGCACGGCGTGGAGTTCAAGCCCGGCCGGCTGACGGCCGGCGCGGTGGACGCGGCCGGGCTCCCGATCACGCCGAGCTTCGCCGGGCCGATCGT
The DNA here is from genome assembly GCA_963748585.1 of uncultured Solirubrobacterales bacterium. Classification (GTDB taxonomy): domain Bacteria; phylum Actinomycetota; class Thermoleophilia; order Solirubrobacterales; family Solirubrobacteraceae; genus Palsa-465. The sequence goes on from CAVVJR010000001.1 coordinate 138,719, forward strand.
CGACTCCCGCAAGGGGCTGTACCGACTCCTGCCGGCTTATCACCGACTGGCGAAGACGAGTTTGAACGATGGTCCCGGGCAGTCGCTTGCCACCAGTGTGATCTCGCGGCTCGGGGACGCCAGGCTCGAGTACAAGCCGCCCGGCATCGGAGCCTATGCCGAGCTTCCCCCGACCACGGTGGACGCCGGCGGTCCCTCTCCTCGCGCTCCAGCGCCTGATTGATGGCCTCTGAGTCCAAATCAGCGGACGATCACAAGCGCCGGTTCTGGGCCGGAAAGCGGCGTCGGCGGATGGCGCGGGGAAGCTGGCAGACCGTTGCCTGGAGCGAGATAAACCGGCTCGCCGACGAGCTGAAGCTCGCGGCCACTCCATTTGACGTCGCGGCGGTGTCCTCCGAGCCGGCCACATACCTGCACGATGTCAGCGCCATCGTGCGAGACCACCTCGGGCGGGCGGAGGCGTCCGTTCTCCGCGTTGGTCCGCTGCGGGCGTTCCGCCAGTGGTACTCGGGCTCATCCTTGGACGAGGCGTGGCTCAACATCCATCGGGCCGGCGAAGCGCTCCTGATGATTCAGTCACCCACGAGCGTCATCGGAGAGTACGTCCAGATCGACGCCGCTTTCAGGGCCACGATTCCGCCGTCGGACCCCCGTTACGCGACCCTCGCCCACATGTTGACCGAAGTCGGCACCGTGCTCGTGACAAACCAGCGGCCGGACCAGCTGACGTCGATCTTGCGAGGCAAGCTGAAAGCCGTCCGGTCGGTGGCCAACTTTGCCGCCGACACCGCTCACGAGACGGTGCGCAGGTGGCGCAACCTCCTGTTGATCGGTGGCCTTGTGCTCGCCATCCTCGCGATTGCAGTCACGACAATCCATGCCATCGTCCCGGCGTTCTTCTCCCTGGCTCCCAGCGGGGTCCCGCAGCACGGAGATGCGGTGGAGCCCTGGGAAGTCGTGCTCATGGGCTCGCTGGGCGGCGCCCTGGCCGCCGTCCTCGCGCTAAATCGCTTCAGCGGCTTTACCGACCCTGCCGGGCTGCCGGTCGTCCAAGCCCTGTTGCGCGTCCCGGCTGCGTCGGTGACCAGCCTCATCGGCGTCCTGCTCATGCAGACCGCCACGCTGGACGTGCTCAAGCCCCAGAACGGGGCGACCGTGCTCGCGTACGCCTTCTTCTTCGGGTACGCGCAGGAGCCGCTGCTGCGGGCCATCGACCGGCGCGCCGGTGCGGTTCTCGACCCGGCCCGGAACAAGGATGAGCCGGCGAAGACGATTCCGTCCGCGGCCGCTCCGGCCGCCGTACCTCCGACTGAGCCGGTCAAGCCGCCGGCGGACGAGCAGCCCGACTCGGTGGAGCCCGCAGATCCCGGCGACCAGTCGGGCGGAAAAGACGGTTAGGCGACCGCCTGATCGGTGAAGACGCCTTCGTACGGGCTTCGCGCCCACGCCGGCCGGGTGGGCGCGAACACGACCCGGTTCGCGGCGCGAGAGTATTCGCCGAGCGCCGACGGAGAAGCGCGTAGTCAGCACACTGGTCTCGAGGTGCCAAGGCGTGGTCGCGATTGCTCTAGCCTCCGGCGCTTGCTCGGCAGGCGCGGCGCGACAATCCTTCGCCCGACCAACCCGGGCCCCAACCGAGCCGGGAGGCCCGGCCCGGAGCGGGGGAGGGCGAGGCTCTTCTGGGTCGCGGTGTGCCTCCTCGCCGCCGGCGGAGTGGCGCTTCGCGTTCTCACCATGGTCGGTTACTCGCCGGGGAATGTCTCTCACCCGGACACGGGCTCCTACGTCGACGCCGCGGCGCATTCGCTCTTCTCGAACCCGTTCCGGCCCGCGGGCTACTCGCTCTTCCTCCGGGTGCTGCACTCGGTGAGCACGGATCTCCGCTTCACGATCGTCGTCCAGCACCTGCTCGGCCTCGGCGCGGCCGTGCTCGCCTACGTCATCTGCCGCCAGATCGGCGCCCGGCGTGGAGTGGCGCTCGTCCCCGCCGCCGCGGTGCTGCTGTCGGGCGATGAGCTGTACCTGGAGTACTCGGTGCTCTCCGACACGCTGTTCCTCACCGCCGTGCTGCTGGCCTGCGCGCTCGGCCTGCGGATCCGCGAGCCACATCGCCCGGCCTACGCGATCACGCTGGTGGCGGCCGCGGTTACGGCGCTCAGCGCCACCCTGCGAACGGTCGGAGTGGCGTTGGTGCCGCTATTCGTCCTCTGGCTCCTGCGCTACGGGAGCGGTCGGCTGCGCGCACGGGTGCGGGCAAGCCTCGCCGCGGCGGTCGTCTGCGCGGTTGTGCTGGTTGGCTATGCGGCGGCGCAGGATCGGGCGACCGGCGTATTCGGCCTCTCACGCTTCAGCGCGTGGCCGCTCTACGCCCGGCTGGCGCCGATCGCCGATTGCAGCCGCTTCAAGCCGCCGCCCCGCACCGCCCGGCTGTGCGACCCGCTCCCCGTCGCTGAGCGTCCGGGCCCGGACTTCTACCTGTGGAATCCCGAATCGCCCGCGCAGAGGCTGGGCTTCCCGCCCGCGGACAGCGGCCTGGTGGGGGCGTTCGCTCGAAGCGCGATCCTGCACGAACCACTCACGTACCTGTTCATGGTCACCCGTGACCTCGCACGGTACGTCGATCCGGGGTTGGAGACGGCGCCGCAGTGGGGAGCCGATTCACGGTCGATGGCGCTCAACCAGCCCTGGGACACGCCGGTGGCGTTCGGCCTGCACGCGGTGGGGAGCTATTACGGCCATCCGCGCCTCGAGGTGCGCCCGGCGTTGATGAACGGGCTCGAGCGGTGGCGTCGCATCTTCCGGCTCCACGGTGTCCTGATCGCGCTGTCGGCCCTCGCCACGGCGCTCGGGCTGTTCCTTTCCCCGAGTCGCAGGACAACCGGGGGCCTTGCCCTGCTCGCCGGCTTCGCGCTCGCCCTGTTCCTGGTCCCGACGGCCACGCTGAGCTACGAGGCACGCTACGGCGTACCCGGCGCGATCCTCCTCTTCATCGGATCCGCCCGCGGCGTAGAGCTCGCCACTCTGCGGGTGTACGCGGCCGCGCGCTCCCGACGTGCGCGGAGGCGCGACGGCGTCGGCCCAGAGCCCCGGCTGACGGGCGGCCCCGCTGGCAGGAGCCGCCCGTCACGTCGAGCCGGCGGCCGCCTGCGAACGGCCGCCGTCGCGGGGCTATCAGTGCCAGGCGCTTGGCGGGACCGGCAGGGGCCCCGCCGGCGCGAGAGTGGCGACTGACACATGCGGCCAGCTCAGCCTCGCGAAGTTGAGCAGCACCGTCTGGGTGTACTGGATCTGGGTTGAGCGGACCTTGATCGGCCGGGGCTTGGGCACCGGGATCGGTGGGCGGACAGTAAACGTGGGGACCGGCAAGCCGGGCGCAGAAATCTCCGGCTTCAGCGACAGGGGTGGGTGGCCGGGCGACCACGGCGGCACGAGGATCGTGTGCTCGACCGTTTCGATCCAGAAGATCGCCGTCATCAACGCGCTCTGAGCGTTCTGGCCGGCCGGGGCCGGGCTCGTGACCGCCGCCGCGTCGCCCCACAGGAAGGCGATGTTGTCCGTCCCCCCGCCGAACAGGGGCGGCGCGGGGGAGGTCGAGATCGAGATCACGGTCGTCTCGACGATCGTCTGGCCCGCGATTGCATCGCGCAGCACCGTGTTCGGGTCGTCGAGTATCGCCTGGGTGATCCTCCCCGAGGTGATGAACGGTCCGAGGTCCTGAGGGATCCGCGGAGTGCCCGAGGCGGTCGCCGTCTGGCTGGCGAACCGGATCTTGTGGGTGGGCTGCCCCTCTACGAACGGGGTGATGTCAACCGGCGCGATCCGGGGCCCGCCGCTGAAGGTCTGGAACGTGCCCTGGGCGTTGATCGTGGTCCCGTGCGGAATCGAGGCCATCCGCGCGAGCGTCGACCCTTCCTCGGGATCCTTGGTCGGCGGGACGATCACCCACATCCCCGGTTCGAAGTGAATTCCCACCGGCGAGCCGGTGGTGACGTCGCTGATCGTCTGGAGATATGGGACGCCGTTGAGGAACACGTCGCCCTGTACCTCACCGCGGTTGGGCACCGAGCCGAGCGGAGGTGAGAACGACATCGTCTCACGGGTGAGATTGATCTCGAGGACGTTGTCGCTCGACGGAACGGGGACCGGCAGCGGCGTCGGCGTGACCGAGTTGTCCGGCCGGAAGATCGTGTTCAAGCCGTTGCCGGCGAAGTTGCCGGTGAACGCGCCCAGGGGCCCGAGCGCAGGCGCGGGGGCCGGAGCCGGCCGCGGCATGATCCGGACCTCGTCGAAGCGAAAGTCGCTTGGCAGCGACAGCGCCGTCCGGAGCGGGGCCGGGGCTGAGACCGCCCTGGCTTGCGCCGGCCCGGAAGCGGCCTCGGCCCGGGCTGCTTCCCCCTCGGCCGGCGGGGCCTCCACGGTGGCGCCGTTCGCGCTCGGCTCGGCGAGCGCCTCGGCGGCGGTGACCGGCTCGGCGGCCTGATCCGGCGGTTGCTTGGTAGCGGTCACTATGCGTCCTCCTTATTCGACTGGTGCACACCGTGGCTGAGGTCGTTGGCGGGCGCCGAGGTCGTCACCTCCGGGATCGATGGTCACTCGCCACGATCAGGGCACACGACCATCGCCCCTAGCAGCTCGAGGCGTTCGACGACCACGTCCAGATGGACGCAAATTGCTTATCCGGCGGCAACCGGCGCCCAGTTGAGGCGCCCACTTCCCCTAACCCCCCGGTTAGACGTTGGGTCAAGAATACGCGCCACGTGTTACCCAAGTCAATAGCGCAAAGGTGAACAAGATGAGAACTCTAACCATAGAGATAGCAAGCTGATTGCCATCAACGCCGTCGCGACGGTAATGCGCCGCGATTAATGTCGCGTTGACATCTTTCCGGTTCAGACCGGCGCGGTGGCCGTCTGCCAGGGCCAGAAGGCGTTGTCGACCCCGCGCATCGCCGGCGCCAGCGCCGGGAAATGGCGCAGAAGGACGGTCATCATGTTGTTGTCGTCCAGCCACTGCATCCCGGCCGGCGTATAGACCTCGCGCGTGAAGTCGCGAGTCAGAAAGCGGTCGCTGTTCAGCCGTCGCGAGGCCATGAGGATGAAGATCCGGAACGCCGTGTCGCTGAAGGCGAAGCCCTTGGGCCGGCGTTCGGCGTACATCCCCACCATGAGGTCGACCCGCTCGATGTCGCCGCCGTAGACGCGCTCGAGCTGGCGGGCCCATGCCGGGTTGTCGGTGAGGTCGCCGAAGCTCGTGGCCGGCTTCAAGTGGAGCAGACGGCGGAACTCGTTGTAGCGGGGCACGCCGATCTCGCGGATCCGCAGTACGTCGGTGGCCGCGATGTCCTGTCGCTTCCCGTCCGGGCGGACGAACTCCTGGAGGAAGCGGGGATAGTTGTGCAGTGCCACCAGGCCCGGGATGCGAGGTGCCCGAGCGAGTACACGACGTCCTCGATCAGGAGCTCGTCGAGCACCTGCTCGGCCTGCGGGCCGGTGAGCTGCGCCGAAGGTCATCTGCCGCACCGGGCCGTTGTCGACGGCTCGGCGGAAGTCGTAGTCGTCGGGCACGAGCGGGTGCATCCGGTACACGGCCGTGAACTCCTCGGTGAGGGTGTACGGGACGCCGTAGTGGTTGGTCTCCGAACCAGGGATGCCGCTTACCACCTCGCTGGCGCTGAGGCGGCCGAGCGCCTTGTGCAGGCGCTCGCCGGCCAACCCGAACCAGTTCGCCCGCAGACCGATCACGGTGGTCGGGTGGCTGATCACCGCAGGCGTCCAGTCGACCGTGTGGATCTTGGCCAGAAGTGCGGCGTTGATCAGGCGCGCGCGCTGGAACAGCGACTCGTCGGACCAGGTCGGATACTCGGCGCGGAGCCGGTCGCAGATGGCGTTGTGCTCGAGCGTGAACATCGTCCGCATCAGGCTGAGCCCGAGCCACCAGCCCGGCACCATCGCCGGGCTCAGGTTCGGATCGTCGGGCAGCGGCGGTCGTCCGTTCGGCCGCCATCCGGAGCTTGCCGTCCTCGCCGGCGCGGACGAACTGCTGCTCGGCGCTGCGACTTGCCGTAGATCTGAGAGCCGTCCCACCAGTGGGTTTCGGTGTTGATGAAGGTCGGCGGCCCCGGCGAGTCCGCGGGGCCGGGTTCGGTCGCGGATCGGTGCGCGGGATCCGCATCGGGTGCTCGGGCCAAGGATCATCCGGGCTGAGCTCGATCGTCCACGGGTCGGACATGTCGCCCGGGCCGTGGCTGAACCAGTCCTTGATCATGAACTGCAGCCAGGTGCAGGCGAGCGTGTTGACGGTGGTCGCGGGCTGGAACGGGTCGCGCGTAAGCAACTCGCGGCTGACCACGCGGGGGCTTGGCTCGAGGATCGAGGGCTCGGGCTCGAGGACGCCTTGATCGAGCGGGATGTTGCGGCCGAATCGCGTTCCCGCCATCCCCATCGCAGGGTGCTCGAGGTCGTTGTAGGCGCCGGACTCGTCGCGGCCGGTCAGGACCGCCGAGGAGAACGGCTCCGGCCCGACCGCGCCTGCCGATGGGAGGTCTGGAGGTGTCGTACAGGTTCCGCTGCCGCAGGACATTGCGCACGCCGATCAACACGATCAATCCCAGAGGCGTCGGCAGGCGGTCCCAGCCCACGCGGCGGTCGATGAACTCGGCGAGGCCGTTGTAGAGTCGCCACGGGAGCGTGCGGCGATAGCCTGCCCCGGCCACGGGAGGCGACGGCGGGGCCGTCGTCTGCCGGTGAGCAGAGGCTCGGAGTATGGCGGCGGCGAGAGCGGCGCCGGTCCCGAGCCGGCGCCCGCGCCGAAGCAAGTTTGAACTGGCCATGTGCGAGTCCCCCAATCGTCCAGCGGGTCCGGCCACTGCTCACGGTATGCGTCGTCGAAAGGCCAAGTCAAGGGGGACGCACATTCGGCGCACAGTGCGACGGTCTGGAGCTGCATTAACCTGTTAAAACGCGCTGATAACTACACATATGACCGCCTTGACACAGAAGGAGCGGCACGGTTAGCGTCGGTGTCACCTGAACGAGGACATGAGGGCCGGTTCAATACGCACTTGGGGGCGCGGTGGCTCAAGCTGATCAACCAGGCGCCGGTCCGGCGACCGGGAATCAAATCCGCAGGCTGCACTTGACGCGGTGACCAAATCGTTGGCGCGCCGCGGATTCTTCACCAGCGAATGGTGGACGACGGTGATCGGCGGAGCTCTCTCGGCTGCGCTTGCGCTGCTGCACATCCCCGCGTCGAGCGCCACCCACGTGGTTGCGGTAGTCGCTCCCGCCGCTCTGGCGGGCCTCTATGCGGTCACGCGGACGATGCACAAGTCGAACCTGGCCAGTGCGCTGGGCGACTTCTTCCCGCAGGCCACACAGGGCCAGGGTCCCGTCGATCAGCCAACCGCAGCCGGTCAGGCGTCCCTCGCCTCGGCAGCACAGCCTGCTCTCGCCCCGCCCGCCGTCACCGCCGCGGGGACTTCTCCGGGGCCGGGCGGCCCGCCTGTCGTCCAGGCTGTCCCGGTCCAGATCGATGGTCGACCCGGCGTCCCGGTGCCTGCGGCGATCGCGCAGACCGATTCCGACTTCGAGTTCAGGGGCATACCACCGATCGAGGACTCAGATGGCTGACCCGCTGGGGCCGCTGGCCCAGCTTCCGGGGACCTGGACCGGCAACGGCTTCAACACTATCTGGCGGCCACACACCGGGGCGCAGGACCGCTTCCTCGAGCTCAACCTCACGACCGAGAAGCTCGTCTTCACCAAGATCAACGGGCCGATCCCGAACCGTGGGCTCCTGATGCACGACATCAACATGTTCGGCCTCACCTACATGCAGCAGATCTCGGAGACCAGCAGCGGAGCCGGGCTGCACATCGAGCCCGGGATCTGGGCCGCCGTGCCGCCGACGAACCATCCACCCGAGCCGGCCAGCGTGGTCCGCATGGCTTCGATCCCGCACGGCACGGTCGTCCTCGCCCAGGGGACGACGCAGTTCCTCCAGGGCGGACCGCCGGATATCCCCGACAACAACATCATTCCGTTCGGCATCGGTGGCCAGGCGCCGCCCAACTCGCAGTTCCCCCAGGGCGAGCAGGATTTCCCCGAGCTCAACCTCGCGCAGCCGACTCCGTTCCGTCACGCCTCTCCAGGGGTGACGCAGCAGATGGTGCGAAACCCCAACAGCGTGCTGCAGAGCGTCATCCAGGGCCGGCCGATGAAGAACCGGACGTTCATCCACATCTCGACCACCAACCATCCGATCAACGGTGGAGGCGGCACGCGCAACACAGCGTTTCTGGCCGGACAAGCCGATCCGCCCGGGCGGCAACGCGAAGGCGGTGGAGGTGGACGCGACGTTCTGGATCGAGACCTTGCCCGGGCGCGCCGGGACAGCCCGACATCCACCAGCTCCAGTACACGCAGCTGGTGCAGCTCGACTTCAACGGCCTGCGGTGGCCCCACGTGACCGTGGCCACGCTGCGCAAGCAATGAGGCCGAGCCGCGCCGAAGGCGCTTTTCGTTTCGGACGCGCGGCGCTCAGACTGACGCGTTGACCGGGCCGGACGGTCCCGTCGACGACGGTGCCGCCAGTGCGGGTGGATTCAGCAGCGCAGGAACGGCGGGGATCAGGAAGTCCATCACGGTTGCCGCGTTGGCATCCCGGTCGGTGAGGGCCGGCAGATTCCACTTCGCCTCGATCGTCGCCAGCACCGACGTGTGATCGTGGAGTACGTCGGTTACGCCGTGGGGAATCGAGTAAGGCGAGACCACGACGGTGGGGACGCGCGGCCCGTAGCGGTCGAAGTCACCGGGAGGATCGCCCGCCTGCAGCACCGGCTTTATCCGGTCGGGCTTGATCGCGGCCGGCGGCGCCACGTGGTCGTAATACCCCCCGTGCTCGTCGTAGGTGTAGATGAGCAGGGTCCGCGGCCACGCGGGAGAGCGAAGAACGGCCTCCAGCACCTGATGGGCCCACGCTTCCCCGTAGTACATGTCCTGAGGGTCCTCCTGGGACTGGGCGGGATCGATCGCGCCGAGCAGCTTGAGCGCCTCCTTGAAGAACCCCGGGAGCGCTCCGAAGGCCTGGGCGATCGACGTCAGGACGCCGATCCCTGGATCGACGAAGCTCACGGCGGGCAACGTGCCGGCCTGGCAGTCGTGGAAGAACCGGTCGATGTGGTGGTGATGATCGAGGTGCTTGAGGACGATCGAGGGGATCACGGCCGTGCCCGGCACGTCGGCGAAGTAGTCGATCCAGCTGATGTGCTGCTCGGAGAGCCGGTCGAAGATGGTGCCGTTGGGCGGAGGGCGGTCGGACAGCGTCTTCAGGTCGGTCACCGTGCAGCCCCAGGCGGTCCCGGCGAGCAGGAACCGTCGATTCGGGTAGGTCGGTCCCGGCATCGAAGCGAACCAGCGATTCGCCACCGTGAACTGGCCCGCAAGCGAGTAGGCGAACGGCAGCACCTCGGGCGTGTAGTAGCCCATCGGCTCCGCGTTGTTCGCGCTGCGGACGAAGCCGTCCATCGCTCCGCCGTCGATCTGGTCGTGGGTGGATTTCCAGGTCTGAGTCAGGTGCTTGGCCTGAGCGGTGTTCGGCAACGGAAACGAGGTCACCTCCGGGCCGGTGGCCGAAGTACCCGGGTTCGAATTGGTCGGCTCGCCCCCGCTTGTGAAGGTCAGCCCGTCAACCTCCGGCTCGGCTGCGCGAGAGCGCGCCGAGCAGGTTGTCGAAGGAGTGGTTCTCCATCATCACCACGACGATGTGGTCGAACGGCATGTCGTGGTTGACCGTGCCTCGGGGCTTGTCCGGGAAGGGTAGGGTGCCGGCCGTGCGGGCCGCGGACGGAGCGCCGGTGGTCACCGTGTGAAAAGGTGAGAGGTTGTCATCGCCATGCCGATCCTATGTCACCGGTGACCCCGAGAGGAAGAAACTTTCACTTGCTGCACACGTCGCCGCGATGTCCGCGGCCTAGGGCATGATTCTCTCCGTGCCGGCAGGTAACTTGACGATCAAACTCCGCGCCGCGTTGCTGTCCGGCGTGCTGGTCGCCACGGCGGTCGGAATTCTCGGTCTGGGTAGCGCACAGGCTGCGCGGAATGCGCGTGCGGCGACGGGGGCCGCGGATCTGTCGCCTTCGCCGGCCATCCCGGGCCGTAAGTTCGCCGTGGGCGAGATCGTGGTTGGTTACACCGATAGCCGCCGCCTGGTTCACCTGCCTGGCCGCGGCCTGGTCCCACGCCCGCTCGCCACGTTGATTCGCTATCCGGCGGTCGGCAACGCGTCACGCGTGGACATCCGCGCGGCACCGCCGGCCAGGCGGCAGGGGCCATACCCCCTGGTCGTATTCGCCCACGGCTACGCGGTCACGCCGTCGATCTACGCGCGGCTGCTCCGGGCGTGGGCGGCCGCCGGGTATGTGGTCGCAGCCCCGTACTTTCCCCTGTCCAATCAGTACGCGCCCGGAGGGCCGAATGAGTCCGACCTGATCAACCAGCCGGGAGATATGAGCTACGTGATCACCCGTGTCCTCGCCGGCAGCGCTGCCGCGCACGGCATCCTCGCCGGTCTCGTCGATCCGAGGAGGATCGCCGTGGCGGGCCAATCCGACGGCGGCTCCACCGCCCTCGCCGCTGCCTACAACGTCCACTTCCGCGACCCGCGTATCGGCGCGGCGGTAATCCTCTCCGGCGCCCGCATCCCGGGCGTGGGCGGCTACCAGTTTCCACCGCCGAGCCCGCCGCTGCTCGCGGTCCAGGGCACAGCGGACCGTCTCAACGCTCCCAGCTCGACGTACAACTACTTCGCTCTCGCCCGTTCGCCGAAGTTCCTTCTCTCATTGCTGGGAGCTCCACATCTCGGTCCGTACACCGATGAGGAACCCCAACTGAGGATCGTAGAGCGAACATCGATCGCCTTCCTGAACCGGTACCTCAAGCATGTCCCCGGTTCGGCAATGCAGATGAGCCGCGCGGGTAACGTGGCCAACACGGCGTCGCTGACCGCACAGTAGCCGTCACACGTCGTTGCGCACGATCCATTCGGCGAGGAAGGGCTCGGCGATCCGGTAGCCGGCCCCCGAGCGCTCGACCAGCTCGTCCGAGCTCAGCGCCTCGATCGCGCGCTGCACGGTCGAGGTCCCGGGAAGCGCGTGCGCGCGGCGGTAGCCGGCGCCCATCGCGGGCTCACCCGGCGCCCGGGCGAACGCCTCCAGGACGAGTCGCTGTGCTCGCGAGGCGCGCTCCCAGATCCGGCTGAAGTGCGCGTTCTCCGAGCGCAGCACCCGGGCGAGCGCGTCGGACAACCGCGCCGCGGTGGCGCGTCCCCCGCCCGGAGTGAGCTCCCAGAGGGAGTAGGCGAGCTCCTGGGTTCCGTAGGGATGGGCGTGGGTCAGGGCCAGCAGCGAGTGAACGACCGCGTGGTCGATCGACCGGCCGGTGCCCTCGAAGCGGGCCTGAATGAACTCGGCGAACACGGCCGGCGGGATGACGCCGAGCTCCATCTTCTTGGCGCTGCGCCAGAAGGGCTCGTTCGCGTCGTTGAAGATCTGCTCCATCATGTGCCGGCGTGACCCGAGGTAGACATGCGCTACCTCCGGCTGTTCCTGAAACACCGAGCGCATCAGCGGCAAGAGCCTGGGATCGATCCGGACGATTTCCTGGAACTCATCGAAGACGAGTGCCACCCGCCGGTTCCTCTCGGCGCCCAGCCGGGCGGGGAGTTCAAGCAGCCGCTCGAGTGTCGCATCCAGGTCCTCGGGCGCGTGGCCGGCGTGGAAGCTGAAGCCGAGTGACCCGTCCTGCTCGAGCGTCATGACCGGCGCGACGCGTAGGCCGTGAAACACCGCCGCCGCGCGCTCTCGCACCTTGTAGAGGGTCGAGGCGATGTCCTCGTAGATCGAGCTCGCGAGCCTGTCGGCCAGGCGCTCCTTGGTCGGCGTCTTCATCAGGTCGACCTGCGCCACCAGCACGTCGCCGGCCGTGACGGTCTCCTGGGTAGCGCGCCAGATCAGGGACGTCTTGCCATACCGTCGGGGCGCGAACACCACGACGTTCTGCCCGTTGCGCATATCCGAGGACAGCTCGGACAGCTCGTCGGTGCGGTCGGTGAATGCCTCGTCCAGCGCCAGGTCTCCGAAGCTGAACGGATTGGTCACGCGGCGGGGCATCAAACAACATGTTACGCAACTCCGCGTTACGCTGGTCTGCGTTACCGACTCTACGGCCGGCCACGGTCAGTCCCGGCTTTCTCGTCCCGTGCCCGGCGACCTATCCACCGCCGATCGTGAACGTATCCGCTCCAGGCGTCGCCTGGCCCGCCTTGTCGATCGCGGTATAGGACCCCTGGATCGTCTTCCCGTCGGCGGTGAGCTCGAGGAAGCCCCAGTGCTTATCGTCGCCGAACTCGAACGTCACCTCGTTATCGACCTGCTGACCGGCGGCCGCGTCCTGGGCGAGCCGATGCAGATTGTGATAGCCCGAGTTACCGATCACGATGTATGGGAGCTGCTTGCCGTTGGTGGTGCGCACGAATCGCTGGTAATCGTGCACGTGGCCGGAGAGCACGAGATCGGGGGTCCGGCCTGAGGCGCTGAACGCCGCGTCGAGCGCGTCGCCGATCTTCTGGGATCCGCCGTGCATGGCGTCGACTGAGTAGGGCGGGTGATGGCAGGTGACGATCAGCGGCCGGTCCGCGGCGGCCGCGCTCAGCTCGCCGCTGAGCCAGTCGATCTGCGATTGCTCGAGGTGACCGCCTGAGGGCACGTTGGTGTAGACGCCGATGATTGTGGCGGCCTGCAGCTCCAGGGTCCAGTCGCAGTACGGCTGCGTCTCGACGTCGCGGTTGTATTCCTCGTTGCCGGCCGGCAGCGCGGGCTTGGGGGCGCAGAAGTTGGCCATGAACGTGTCCAGCGGCTTGCGGGTGGGGTCGTCGGTGGTGTCACCATCGTGGTTGCCCGGGATGCCCACGATCGGGACCGTCAGGTGGCCGTAGGCCTCATAGAACTGGGGGGTGTACTGCGTGGCGTCGCCGTTGAAGTAGACGACGTCGCCCACGGTGTAAACGAACGCGGGCCCCGGATCGGTCTGCGTACGCGCCTCCATCGTGTTCGTGACCGCGTTCTGCGGATCTGGATCCATGATCCCGCCGTGGTCGCCGATGACGAAGAACGTGATCGGCGTTGCGTCCTTGATCCCCACCGCGTTGGCGTCGGCGCGTCCACCCTGGCCCTCGGGCAGCGGCTGCACCGGCGCCGGCGGGTGTCGATCGTGCTGCAATTGATCGGCAGCGTTGACCGTGAGTGGAAGTCCAATGCGTCGCGCCATGGTTGCCCCTGTGTCCGTCGATTGCGCTGCTGACGATGTTTACATCGCCAGACCCCTTGGTTAATCCGTAACCGCTGGAGGCGCGCTAGTCAAGCGCACGTTGAACGCAGGATGATTAACACTCACCATAGCTTTCCATGGCTCAGCGTCGCTCATCTCATCGCTGGCACAGCGGGCACCAGTACGTGGTTCGCCCACCGATTCTGCCCCGCTCGAGCACGTGCCCATCGCGCGGACATGCTCCGTCGTGCCGGCGGGCTTCGATGAACCTGCCCGTATGCGCGCCGCCCTTGCGGATGGCCGAGCGCACGGCCGAGCGCACCTCGCGCCGAAGGTGATCCAGCTCTTCCGCCGACAGGGCGGAGACGATGCGGGTGGGGGCGATTCGTGCCTGCCAGAGGATCTCATCCGCGAGCAGGTTGCCGATCCCTGAGATCGCGTGCTGATCCAGGAGCCGCGCCTTGATCGGCGCGCGCCCGGACCCGATCAGGCGCCGGAACTCCTCGCGGCCCACCTCGGCCGCATCCGGCCCGACGTGGGAGAAGTCCGGGTTGAGAACGGCGCGGCCGAGACGCCGCTTGTCGCGCAGGACCATCCGTCCACCGTCGTCGAACTCCAACGTGAATCGATCCCAGCGGGACGAGTCCTCCGGGTCGACCATGATCCGGCCCGCCATGCCGAGGTGCAGCCCGAGGGCGGGCCCGTCCTCGGTCTCAAGCCACATGAACTTGCCTCGGCGGCGGGCGGTGGCCAGCGTGTGACCCGTGAGAGCGTCGGCGATCTCGCCCGGCGCATGCGGGCGGCAGACATAGGTGTCACGGTCATCGACGCCGGCGATCCGCCGCCCGAGGGCGGATTCGAGCGTCTGGCGGGCTCGCTCCGCCTCGGGAAGCTCAGGCATGTCAGTCCAGCGTAGTGACCGGGCGATTAGCGCCGCCGGGGCAGGGGCAACCTTCGGGCCATGCGTCGGCTCTGCTTGGCCTGTCTCGCATCGCTCCTGCTCGTGGCCGGAGTGGCACAGGCCAAACCGGCCACCGCGACCGGGACCGGAGGAGCTGTTGCGTCGGACACGGCCCAGGCCACCAACGCCGGTCTCACGGTCCTCAGGCGGGGCGGGACGGCCGCCGACGCGGCGGTGGCCGTGGCCGCGACCCTCGGCGTCACGGACCCGTTCGTGGCCGGGATCGGAGGCGGCGGCTACTTCGTCTATTACGACGCTCGCGCTCACCGGGTGTACACGATCGACGGGCGCGAGACCGCGCCCGCCGCGGACGGTCAGCAGCTGTTCATCGACCCGAGCACAGGTAAGCCTCTCCCGTTCGCGACCGCGGTCACGAGCGGCCTCTCGGTGGGAGTGCCGGGGACGCTCATGACCTGGCAGCGGGCGCTCGCGCGGTGGGGCCGCCTTCCGCTTGCCCGTGATCTGTCTCCGGCCGAGCAGGTGGCCACCAGAGGGTTCCGGGTCACCCCGACCCTGCGCGAGCAGGTGCGCGAGAACGCCTTCCGGTTTGACCAGTTCAGCTCGACGAGCGCGCTGTTCCTCCCCCACGGCGGGTTGCCTGCGGTCGGCTCGCTGATGCGAAACCGCGCCCTCGCACGCACCTACGAGCTGATCGGCCGTCGCGGTGTCGGCTTCCTGTACGGCGGACAGTTGGGACGCGAGGTCGTCGATACCGTCCGCCACCTGCCGCTCGCCCCGGGCGCCACCCTCACCCCACGTCCCGGTGCCATGACCGTGGAGGACCTGCGCAGATACACGGCGCCGTACGAAGCGCCCACCCACGTCGACTATCGGGGCTACGACGTCTACTCGAAGGGACCGTCGTCGAGCGGTGGGTCGACGGTCGGGGAGGCGCTCAACATCCTGGCCACCTTCAACCTCGGTCGGGAGAGCCGGGTCCAGGCGCTGCACCACTTCCTCGAGGCCTCGCGGCTGGCCTTCGCAGACCGCAACCGGTGGGTGGGCGATTCACGCTACGTGACCGTGCCCCTGCGCCAGCTCCTCTCGACGCGGTTCGCCGGGGACCGCGCATGCCTGATCGATCCATCGCGCGCGCAGACCAGCCCGGTCGCGCCCGGAGACCCCTACCAGCCGAACCCCGACTGCACGAGCCACCACGCGGCCTCCGCCACAGCGTCCAATCCCGAAGTCGACACCAACCACTTCGTGGTCGCCGATCGGTTTGGCGACGTGGTCTCCTACACGAATACGATCGAGGAGCTGGGCGGGAGTGGCATCGCGGTTCCGCACCGCGGGTTCCTGCTCAACAACGAGCTGACCGACTTCGACTTCGCCCCTAAAGCCGGGGTTCCCGACCCGAACCTGCCCGCCGGAGGCAAGCGCCCGCGCTCGAGCATGTCGCCGACGATCGTGCTCAAGCGAGGCCGTCCCGTGTTGGCGGTCGGTGCCGCGGGCGGCGCGACGATCATCACCACCGTGCTGCAGATCCTGGTCGATCACATCGATCTGCACATGGGCCTTCCGGCCGCGATCGCGGCACCGCGCGCGTCGCAGCGCAATTCGGCCTCCACCCAGGTCGAGCCGGCATTCATCGCGCAGGCGACGACGCCCGGCCTGGAGAGCCTGGGGCAGAAGTTCAGCGTCACCGACACCTCGCCGCTGAACCCCGACATCCAGATCGCCCCGACCATCGGGACCGCGGCCGGGCTGCAGATCCTCCCCGATGGGCGGATGCTGGCCGCGGCCGAGCCGGTCCGGCGCGGTGGCGGCGACGCCGGGGTCGTCTCGAAGAAGTAGCGCCGCCGGGCACGGAGGCCCGGCGGAACGGGCCCGCTCGGCACGGCCCGCTCGGCGTCCGGCCTCGTCCGAACGGACCGGCCGAGCGTCATCCGGTTGGACGCTGCGCGGAGCGCAGCCCCTACTGCAGCGTCGCCAGCGCCACCGGCACCACGCGCTCGGCCCCGGCCTTGCGCAGCTGGCCGCCGATCATGGCCAGCGTCCAGCCCGAGTGCCGGCGGTCGTCGAGCAGCACGCCGGTCCCGGAGGGCGGCCTGGCCGTGATCCGGAAGGCGCCGCGCACGTTGGCCGCCTGCTGGGCCGCGTTGGCCATCTCGCGCTGGGGCGGCCGCGCTTCGGTCCGCTCAACCAAGCGCACATGAGGCACCCCGAGCGCCGTGGCGATCTGCTCGCCCAGGTTCCCGAGCGCGGGCGAGGGGACGGCCGTGACCCAGTCCGCGCCCCGAGCCAGGTCGGCTATCGCGGCGACCAGGTCATCCTCGAACGCGGCCCCGTTCAGCCCCCGCTCGATGGCCGGCCACCATCCGCCGTCGCCGAACCGGGCCAGGGCCCACCCCGGCTCGAGCCGCACCTCATCGGGGATCTTCTTCATCGCGCCGGCGGCATCGGGTGCCATCTTCTTGACCTCGATCTCGACCGGGCGCGAGCGCAGGTGCCGCCCGGCCGCTTCGACCAGCGCCGAATCGAGCGGAGCCCCGAAACGCGGGCCGGCGCACACCGAGCACCGGCCGCAATCGGCCGGGTCCGGATCGTCAAGCTGCTCCTGGAGGGTGCGCATCAGGCATCGACCATCGGTGCCGAAGGCGGCCATCGCCCGCTGCTCCGTCCGTCGGAGCGCCGTCACCTGGGCGTAGCGCTCTCCGTCGTACCGCCAGCCGGCGCCCGGCACGAGCGTCCAGCGCGTCCCCTCACGCGCGATCGCCCCCTCTACATCGAGGATCTTCAGCATCGCCTCGAGCCGGCCCATCCCAAGGTTGACCACCGCCATCAGCTCGCGCGTGGTGCGTGGATCGGCCTCGAGCGCGTTCAGGACCGCGGTCACGCGCTCGCGGTCCGGGAACGCTTGCTCGATGAAGAAGTCCTGGATCGCCCGATCCTCGCCGCCCCGTAGCAGAACCACCTCGGCGTGGTCGACGCCGCGGCCGGCACGCCCGATCTGCTGGTAGTAGGAGACCACCGATCCGGGCGCCTGGTAGTGCACGACGAAGCTGAGGTCCGACTTGTCATAGCCCATCCCGAGGGCGCTGGTCGCCACCACGGCCTTGAGCTCGTTGCGCAGCAGCCGCTCCTCGGTCTCGATCCGCGCAGCGGTGTCCTGCTCGCCGCTGTAGGCGACCGCGGCGATGCCCTGAGCGCGCAGGAACTCCGCGACCTGCTCGGCGTCCCGCTTGGTCAGCGTGTAGACGATGCCCGAGCCGGCGAACGCGGGCAGGTTGGCCGCCAGCCAGGCCAACCGCTGAGCCGGGCGCGGCAGGTCAAGAACCTCGAGCCGCAGCGAGGCGCGCGCCAGCGGGCCCCGGTAGGTGTGGGTGGGGCCGATCTGCTCGGCCACGTCGGATACGACCCGATCGTTGGCCGTGGCGGTGGTGCCGAGCACCGCCACCCCATCGGGCAGCGCGGCCAGCATGTCGCTCACCCGCCGGTAGTCGGGCCGGAAGTCGTGGCCCCAGTCCGAGATGCAGTGCGCCTCGTCGATCACCAGCAGTCCGACCGAGGCCGCGAACAGCGGCAGCATCTCCTCCCGGAAGCGTGGGTTGTTGAGGCGCTCGGGGCTGATCAGCAGCAGATCGATGGCGTCGGCGGCCAGCCGGTCGCGAACGTCGTCCCACTCCTCGCGGTTGGTGCTGTTGATCGTTTGCGCCCGCAGGCCGAGTCGCTCCGCGGCCGCGATCTGGTTGCGCATGAGCGCGAGCAGCGGGCTGATGATCAGGGTCGGCCCGGCGCCGGCCTCGCGCAGCAGCGCGGTGGCGACGAAGTAAACGGCCGACTTGCCCCACCCGGTCCGCTGCACACAAAGCACCCGGGCGCGGTCGACGACTACGTCGCGGATCGCCTCGAGCTGATCAGGCCGGAATTCGGATGCCGGGTCTTCGGTCAGCGCCCGCAGACGGTCGAGCGCGTCGGCGGTGAACGTTGTCGTCGGCACCCGTCCATGGTGGCAGCCGCGCCGGGGGAAACCGACCTCCGCCGGAGCTACGGTGGACCGATGCTGCACGTCCACCGAGCCGAACGCGCCGATCGGCTGGCCGACGGGCTGGCCGAGACGCTGCGCGATCCGCTCGCCGATCCGTTCACGCGCCGACATCGTGGCGGTTCCCACCCGGGGTATCGAGCGCTGGCTCGCCCAGCGGCTGTCGACGAGGCTCGGGGTAACGGGCGCGCGGGAGGACGGTGTGTGCGCGAACGTGGAGTTCCCGTTTCCCGGTCGCCTGGTCACGGGCGCGCTCGCCGCGGCCACCGGGATCGACCCCGCCGACGATCCCTGGCCCCCCGAGCGCTCGGTGTGGCCGCTGCTCGGCGTGGTCGACGAATGTGTCGACCAGCCGTGGCTGGCCACGCTGGCCCGTCATCTCGAGGGCGCCCGGGGCGAGCCGGGGGAGCCGACCCGGCGCTTTGCCACCGTCAGCCACATCGCCGGCCTGTTCGACCGCTACGGCGTCCATCGGCCTGAGATGGTCCGTGGCTGGGTCGAGGGCGCCGGTCAGGAGTGGCAACCGGAGCTGTGGCGCCGGCTCCGCGCGCACATCGGCAGCCCGAGCCCGGCTGAGCGCCTGACCCCGGCGTGCCGGCGTATCCGGGAGCAGCCCGAGCTGCTCGACCTCCCATCGCGCCTGGCCCTGTTCGGTCTCACGCGTATGCCGAGGTCCTATCTGGACGTGCTGGCCGCCATCTCCGAGCAGCGGGATGTCCACCTGTTCCTGCTTCACCCGTCGCCGTCGCTCTGGCGCCGCGTCAGCGATGCCCCCCTGGTCCGCCGCCGGCGCGAGGACCCCACGATCGAGATGCCCGCCAACCGGCTGCTCGCCTCCTGGGGACGCGACTCGCGAGAGCTGCAGCTCGTCGTCTCCGCTGCCGGTGACGCCGTGGACCACCTTCACGGCCTTCCGGTGGACGAGGCGCGGACGGTGCTGGCCCGGCTCCAGGCCGAGATCCGCGATGACCGGCAAGGTGAGCCGCTGGGCGAGCCCGACGACAGCGTCCAGATCCACGCGTGCCACGGGCGGGCGCGGCAAGTGGAGGTCCTGCGTGACGCGATCCTCCATCTGCTCGCCGAAGACCCCACGCTCGAGCCCCGCGACGTGATCGTCATGTGCCCGGACATCGAGTCATTCGCGCCTCTCATCCAGGCTACGTTCGGGGCCGGACGAGCGCCGGAAGAGCCCGACCGAAGCGGGCTGCCCGACCTCCGGGTCAGGTTGGCCGACCGGTCGCTCCGGCAGACCAACCCGGTGCTGACCGTGGTCGCGCAACTACTCGAGCTCGGGGATCAGCGCGCCACCGCCTCCCAGCTCCTCGACCTCGCCTCGCGCGAGCCGGTGCGGCGCCGGTTCGGATTCGACGACGACGACATCGCCCGAATCCGGGACTGGGTCTCGGACAGCGGCATCCGCTGGGGGTTCGATCGCGAGGACCGCGAGGCCTATGGTCTCGGCGGCCTGCGCTCGAACACGTGGCGCAAGGGGGTCGATCGAGTGCTCGCCGGCGTCGCCATGACCGAGGACGGCAACCGGCTGATCAATGGCACGCTCCCGCTCGACGACGTCGAGAGCGGCGCCATCGAGCTGGCCGGACGGTTCGCCGAGTACGTCGACCGGGTCCGCGCCGCCGCCGACGCGCTCGGCTACGGGAAGCCGATCGAGGCCTGGGTCACAGCGATCGGGCAGGCGGCCGACTCGCTCACCGCGACCAGCGAACGGGACGCCTGGCAACGACGCGAGCTCCAGCGCATCCTCGACGACATCACGGCCGAGTCCGCAGCCGCTCCGCCCGGGCTGGAGCTCGGCGACGTGCGCGCACTCCTGGCCGACCGGCTCCAGGGGCGACCCACGCGGGCGAACTTTCGCACCGGCCACCTGACCGTCTGCACGCTGGTGCCGATGCGCTCGGTCCCGCACCGAGTGGTGTGCATCCTCGGGCTCGACGATGGGGAGTTCCCTCGGCGCGCCCGGCGCGACGGCGACGACCTTCTCCTGGCCGACCCGTATGTGGGCGATCGCGATCCGCGCAGCGAAGACCGGCAGCTGCTGCTCGACGCGCTGATGGCGGCGACCGAGCGCTTGATCATCACCTACACGGGCAGCGACGAGCGAACGAATCTGCGCCGTCCCCCCGCCGTGCCGGTGGGCGAGCTGCTCGATGCCATCGACCGGACCGCACGTGGGCCCGCGCGCGACCAGGTCGTGATCTGTCACCCGCTGCAGGCGTTCGACCCGCGCAACTTCACCGCCGGGAGCCTCGTCGAGGATCGGCCCTGGGGCTTTGACCGCCGATCACTGGCCGGCGCGCTGGCGCTGGCCGGGCCCCGGTCCGGCCCGTCCGCCTTTCTGCCGGCGCCGCTGCCCCCGCTGTCCGAGCCGGTTCTCGAGCTGGAGCGGCTCGTCCGCTTCATCGAGCGGCCGGTACGGGCGCTGCTGCGCGACCGGCTCCAGGTCAATCCGACTGACTATCTCGATGAGGTTCACGACGCCATCCCGGTGGAGCTCGACGGGCTCGAGCGGTGGCAGATCGGCCAGCGCCTACTCGACGGTGTCCTGGCCGGCGTCGAGATGGATGCCTGCCTGCGGGCCGAGCAGCAGCGCGGATCGCTCCCACCCGGTCGGCTCGCCATCCCTGTGCTCGAGCGCATCCGAAGCGACGTCGGGCAGATCGCCGAGCATGCCGTGGCGTTCGGCTCGGGCTCCCCGGTCAGCCTCGACGTCAACCTCGTCTTGCCCGACGGGCGCACCCTGGCTGGCACCGTCACCGGGGTCCACGGCGACACGCTGCGCATCGTCTCGTACTCGCGCGTGCGCCCGCGCGACCGTCTGCGGGCCTGGGTAAGGCTGCTGGCGATGACCGCGGCATGGCCCGAGCGCTCGTTCGAGGCCGTGGTGATCGGCCGCGCCCGGGCCGACGCCGCTCACGCCGACGTCACGGTCGTGCGCACTCCGCCGCTCGGAGCCGACGCCGCGCTCGGCCGGCTCGCCATCCTGCTCGACCTCTACGACCGCGGTATGCGCGAACCCCTGCCGCTGGCGTGTGACACGTCCGCCGCCTACGCCGCGGCGGTGGCCACAGGCCAGGACGGGGTGGTGGCGGCTCGGCGGGCGTGGGAGAGCGACTTCGACCGCGACCGCGAGGATCGGGAGCCCGAGCATGTACTCGCGTTCGGCGGCGAGCTCGCGCTGGCCGAGTTGATGGCCGAGCCACCGCGGGAGGACGAACGGGGGCCAGGCTGGCCTCAGGCCGAGACGAGCCGGTTCGGCCGTTATGCGCTCCGGTTATGGGAGGGGCTGCTCGGAGCGGAGGAGTTCAGCGACCGATGACCGTGCTGACGGCGCCGGCCGAGTTCGACCTCTGCGGTCCGCTGCCCTCGGGTGTGACCGTGCTCGAGGCCAGTGCCGGGACCGGGAAGACGTACACGATCGCGGCCCTGGCCGCGCGTTACGTGGCCGAGGGGATGCCGCTCGAGCGGCTGTTGCTGATCACCTTCACCCGGATCGCCACGGGCGAGCTGCGCGATCGGGTCCGGGAGCGCCTGGTGTTCTGCGAACAGCAGCTGGCGCGGATCGTGGCCGGCCAGCCCGATTCCGGCACCGATCCGATCGTCACCCTGCTCGCCGCCGGCGCGCCGGGGGTGATCGAGCTTCGCCAGGCCCGGCTCGCCCGCGCCGTGGCCGACTTCGATGCCGCCACCATCGCCACCACCCACGGCTTCTGTCAGGAGGTGCTGAGCGAGCTCGGCACGGTCGGCGACCTCGATCCCGATATCGCTTTCGTCGAGGACGTGTCGGAGTTGCTCGAGGAGGTGGTCGACGACCTCTACGTGAGCCGCTTTCACCGCGAGGGCGACGCCCGGTTCACGCGCGCCGAGGCGCTCAAGGTCGCGCGGGCGGCCGCGTTCAGCCCGATGGCCCGGCTCGAGCCCGAAGACGCGCCCGAGCACAGCGACGCGGCCATGCGCTGGCGCCTGGCTCGTCGCGTCCGCCGGGAGCTCGAACGGCGCAAGCGCAAACAGGCGGTCATGACCTACGACGACCTCCTGACCCGGCTCCGGGACATCCTCGACGGACCGAGCGGGGCGATCGCCAGAGAGCGGCTTCGCGCGCGCTACGACGTCGTGCTCGTGGACGAGTTCCAGGACACCGACCCGATTCAGTGGCAGATCCTCCACCGCGCGTTCGTGACCGACGGCATCACCCTCGTATTGATCGCCGATCCCAAGCAGGCCGTCTACGCCTTCCGGGGGGCCGACGTCTACGCCTATCTGACCGCCGCGGCCACGGCGGGCGCGCGCGCGACCTTGCGAGAGAACCGGCGCAGCGACCAGCCGTTGCTCGATGCCTACGACGCCCTGTTCGACAACGCGCGGCTCGGCCATGAGGACATCGAGTACCGCACGGCCCGGGCGACGCCGGCCCACCGGAGCTCTCGCCTGTCCGGTGCGCCGAGCGGCGCCGCGCTCCGCGTCCGGGTCGTCCACCGCGACGAGCCGTCGATCCAGCAGACCTACAACGGCTTCGCCGCCGTGGGGTCGGCGCGGGAGCACGTCGCCCGTGACCTGGCCGCCGATGTGGTGGCGCTGCTGTCCTCCGACGCGCGCATCGAACGGCGGACGCCGGACGGCCTGGCGACCGGACACGAGCGCGTGTGCCCGGGTCATGTGGCCGTACTTGTGCGCACCCACTCGACGGCCGAGCTCGTGCGCGGCGAGCTGCACCGAGCCGGTGTGCCGGCCGTGATCACCGGCGCCGGCAACGTCTTCGCCACTCAGTCCGCACATGACTGGCTGCGCCTGCTCGAGGCCATCGAGCGGCCGGCGGCCACGGTTCGCGCCCGGACCGCCGCCCTGACGCCGTTTCTCGGTTGGACGGCGACACGGGTCGCCGGTGCGACCGAGGCGGACTGGGAGGAGGTTCACCGGCGGCTTCACGGCTGGGGGCGGGTCCTGCGCGACAGCGGCGTGGCGGCCCTGGCCGAGGCGATCGCCTCGGGCGAGAGCCTGGCCGCCCGTCTGCTCTCGGCCACCGACGGGGAGCGAAGCCTGACCGACCTCAATCATGTGGGCCAGCTGCTGCACCGGGCGGCGGGCGCCGAGCGGCTCGGCGTGACCGCGCTGCGAGGCTGGCTGGCCGAGCGGGTGGACGATGCCGGTCGGGATGAAGGCGAGGAGGAGCGAGCGCGGCGGCTCGAGTCCGACGCCGAAGCGGTCCAGGTCCTCACCATCCACCGCAGCAAGGGCCTCGAGTTCCCGATCGTGTACTGCCCGTTCCTGTGGGATCCGACCTGGATCCGCTCGCGCGAGCCGGTCTCCTTCCACGATCCCGCCCGGGGCAACGAGCACACGATCGACGTCGGTCTCGAGGGACGGGGGTGGAGCGCCCACGTCCGCCAGCACCGGGTGGAGCAGCGCGGCGAGGACCTGCGCCTTGCCTACGTGGCGCTCACCCGCGCCCGGCACCAGGCGGTGATCTGGTGGGCGCCCTCCAAGGACAGCCGCAACTCACCGCTCGTGCGCTTGCTCTTCAACCGGGACGCCGGTGGCAACGTGGCCCCCGACGGCGGAGCGGCGCCGCCGGCCGACGCCGCCGTCGACGAGCGATTGCGTGCGCTGGCTGCGCGCGCGCCGGGCCGGATCGCGGTCGAGCGGTCGTCGCCGGCGCCCTTGGCGACGTGGAGCCCGCCGGCGTCGCCGGCGGCGGACCTCACGGCGGCGAGCTTCGACCGGCGGCTGGACCTGCGCTGGCGGAGGACCTCGTACAGCGACATCACCTCCGAGGCGCACGACGCGCTCGTGACCAGCGAGCCCGAGCAGCCGATGCTCGCCGACGAGCCGGAGACGGCCACCCCGGTGATCGTCCCCGACGCCGCTGACACGGCGCCAGAGTTGCAGCTTGCCTCGCCGCTCGGAGAGATGCCGGTCGGGATGCAGTTCGGCACCTTCGTACACCGCGTGCTGGAGCGGACCGATTTCACCGCCACCGATCTCGAGGCGGAGCTGGCCGGCCACATCGCCGCGGCCGGGGGTCCGGCGGCCGCGGTCACCGGCCTGCGGACGGCGATCGAGACGCCGCTCGGGCCGCTCGTCGACGACACGCGGCTGCGAGACCTGGCCCGAAGCGACCGGTTGGACGAGCTCGTGTTCGAGCTCCCGCTCGCCGGCGGCGACGATCCCACCGGCAGGCTGACCCTGGCCGCCCTGGCCGCCGCGCTGCGTGCGCATCTTCCGGCGGATGATCCGATGGCGCGCTACGCCGTTCGCCTCGAGGACCCGGCGCTGCGCTCGAGCGTCCGCGGATATCTGACCGGGAGCATCGATCTGGTCGTGCGTCTCCCGGGCCCTCGCTTTGCCGTCGTCGATTACAAGACGAACTGGCTCGGGCCCTCCGATGAGCCGCTTCTGCTCGCGCACTATTCCGCGGGCGCGCTCGAGGCCGAGATGAGCCGCGCGCATTACCACCTGCAGGCGTTGCTGTACACGGTCGCGCTGCATCGCTACCTGCGCTGGCGGCTGCCCGGCTACGCGCCGGAGACGCATCTCGCGGCCGTCCTGTACCTCTTCCTGCGCGGGATGGCGGGAGCGCCGGGCGCGGGGGTCTTCGCTTGGCGCCCCCCCGGAGCACTCGTGAAGGCGCTGAGCGACGTGCTCGACTCGGAGGACGCGTGAACGCCATTTCGGCCGATCCTCCGGGACGGGACCCGTTCGATCCGCGCGTCGCCGCCGGCGCCACCGGGCTGCTGCGCGAGTTCAACCAGGGCGGGGTGCTGAGCGCGGCCGACGTCCATGTGGCCACCCGGCTGGGCGAGCTGGCGGGCGAAGACAGCGAGGATGTCCGCCTGGCGGTCGCGCTCGCCGTGCGTGCGCCGCGCTATGGCCACGTGTTCGTTGATCTGGCCACGATCCGCGATACGGCCACGGTGGAGACCGAGGAGGCGATCGACCCGGCCGCGCTGGCGTGGCCGCCCGCTTCGGCCTGGCCGGCCTCGGTGGCTGGTAGCCAGCTGGTCGCCGTCGGAGACGATGACCCGGCGGTCGACCAGCCGCTGCGGCTCCTCGGCACCCGGCTGTACCTCGACCGCTACTGGCGCGAGGAGCGCTCGGTGGCCGCCGGCCTGGCCAGGTTCGCGGCCGGGGTGGAGGAGATCGACGAGGACGAAATGGAGGGCGGCCTCGCGCGGCTGTTCCCGGCCGACGCGGACGCGCACCAGCGGGCGGCGGCCGCGGCGGCCGTACGGCGCCGGTTTGCCGTCGTGGCGGGCGGGCCGGGCACGGGCAAGACGACGACGGTGGCCCGGATCGTCGCCCTGCTGCTCGAGCAGGCGGCAGCGGCCGGCAACCGGCCGCCGCTGATCGCGCTCGCCGCCCCGACCGGTAAGGCGGCGGCGCGGCTTCAGGAGGCGGTCCAGGCCGAGACCGCCCGGCTCCCCGTGAGCGAAGCGACCCGCGCGCATCTGCTCGGGCTCCAGGCCGCCACGCTGCACCGGCTGCTCGGGTGGCGCCGAGGCAGCCACAGCCGGTTCGCCCACGGCCCCGACAACCGTCTTCCCCACGACGTGGTGATCGTCGATGAGACCTCGATGGTCTCGCTCTGGCAGATGGCGCGGCTGGTCGAGGCGATCCGTCCCGAGTCCCGCCTGATCCTGGTCGGCGATCCGGGGCAGCTGACCTCGATCGAGGCCGGGGTCGTACTGGCCGACATCGTGGGTGACGCCGAGCGCCGGCGCGCCGACGGCATCGTGGTGCTCGAGCGCGTCCACCGCTACGGGGGCGGCATTGCGACGGTCGCGGAGGCGATCCGGGACGGCGACGAGGAGGCGACGATCGCCGCCCTGCGCAGCGCGCCCGAGGGAGTGAGCTGGCTCGGGCCGGAGGCCACCGAGCTGCTCCGGGCCCGCGCGCTTGCGGCCGGGCGCTCCGTCGTCGAGGCGGCTCGGGCTGGCGACGGCCGGGCGGCGCTCGATGCTCTCGGGCGGTTTCGTCTTCTCTGCGCCCATCGCCGGGGGCCGTACGGTGCGCGGGACTGGAACGACCGAGTTCAGGCCTGGCTGGCCTCGGAGCTCGGTGATCTCGACCTCGAGGAGCGGGACTACGTAGGGCGACCGCTGCTGGTGAGCGAGAACGACTACGAGCTCGGTCTCTACAACGGCGACGGGGGCGTGATCGTGCGCGACCGCGCCGGCCGCCCGAGCGCGGTGTTCGAGCGGGGCGGCGAGCTCCTCGGCTTCAGCCCCCTTCGCCTCGGCGCGGTCGAGACCGTGTACGCGATGACCATCCACAAGAGCCAGGGTTCGCAGTTCGACACCGCGGTGGTCCTGCTTCCACCTCCGAGCTCGCGAATCCTGACCCGCGAGCTCCTGTATACGGCGGTCACCCGCGCACGCCGTGAGCTGATCTTGATCGGCACCGAGGAGGCCGTCCGCGCCGCGGTGGCGCGGCCGGTGGCCAGAGCCTCGGGTTTGGCCGAGCGGCTCTACGGTGGTGTGTCAAACCGGCATGCACACTCGGCCCCGGCGAGCCCACCATCGAGCGCAGGTTTGGCGAGAGATGATCTGACTTGACCATCTTGACTTACCTCCACGGTCAAAGTTAAGGTAAGTCAATTAGGTCCGTCGGTTGCCAGGGGGGGTTGATGGCGACGACCAGAGACACATCGCCAGCGGACGAAGTCGTGACCGAGCGTCGCTGACGCGGAGAGCCGGGCATGCCGATACCGATCGCCGCCACCCCGTGGTACACAACGGTCGCTGCCTTCGCCGCCGTGGCGTTCTCGCTCATGGCGCTCCTGGCGACGAAGTGGACCGAGTCGCAGCGGCTGAGCTCACAGCATCGGGCCGAGGAGCGCAGGGAGCTCAAGAAGCTGATCGGCCGGTACCGAGGCCGTCTGCTCGAGGCCGCTGTCGACTGGGACCGCCGGATGCACCAGCTGTATGAGAGCCGCGGAGAGCGTGAGGGCCGAAGTGGCGACCGGCCGTACGCCGAGGGCGCCGACGCGCGCGAGCCATGCCGTCTGTCGAGCCAGGAGGAGTTCCTGGCCGATTCGCTCCAAGACGACCGCGGACCGTTGGTGATCAGGTTCGGGAAGTACACGAGCCCGCGCGAGTACCTGTTTCGCTCCTACGTGTACCGGTTCGTCGCTTTGTGCCGCCTCGCCCGCCGGTTCGAGACCGAGGCGTACTACATCGACTCGAAGGTGGCCGACCCCGAGGACGTCGACTTCCTCAAGTACGCGAAGGCCTTTCTGTGGGCGATGACCTCATCCGATCTGCACCGGGACAAGTTTCCCGGGATCGACCACTTTCGCAACGACGAGTTCAGGCCCATGCTCGACGCCTGCAGCGCGGAGCTGGTCAGAGACGTGACCACCGAGGCTGACGGAGCGGTCCAGGCTTTTCGCGAGCGCTTCGACCTTGCCCGGTTCGACGAGCTCGTGAGGATGGAACATGAGCGGCTGTCCGCGCTGGCGCAGCCCGCCCCGGCGCGGGACCGGTCCGCGACTCCGGCGACGGAGAAAACCGTGGAGGAAAACGCGGAGGACGACGCGGAGGAGGACGCGGGCGCGGACACGGAAGAACCGGTGGCCGACGAGGTGCTCGAGGAGCATCCCGCCCGTGACGAGGCGCCCGACGACGGTGAACTTGCGCGTGTGCTCGAGTACCGCGCCGAGCTGGGCAACCTGATCCTGTTCTTGGCCGGCCTGCGGAAATGGCGGGATCATGGCGGTCAGGTCCGAGTTCTCGACCGTCACCGCTGGAACCGGCTCGTGGTCCTGCACCTCCTCGTGATGGCGTTCATCAACGAGTTCGGTTACAAGTGGCAGCGCCGGAGCGTCTCCGACTTCCGCCTCGCCGTGTCGCACATCACCGACTACAACGTGGCCCGTACCTTCGCGCGCTCGATCCCGTCGCTGGGACTGCGAAGCCTCGGCTGGCCGGACTACGAGGACGCGCACGAGGCCCATCCGAACTGGTCCACCCGGCACGTCGACGAACGGTGGGATCGGGTGCTGAGACGCCTGCAGTGCCTCGAGCTCCCGCCGGTCGGCTCGCCCGATCGGCTCCGGATCCCGCTCCGGCGCCATCCCCGTCGCGCGGCCGCCGCCTTCCGCGCCACCCACGCCCGCCAGCCCGGGACCACGACCATCGATGTGCTGCTGCGCGAGCGCTGGCGCGAAGGCGCGCTGCTGCGCACGATCGTGCAGGCTCTTGGAGTCGAAGGCGGAGCCGCCGGCCGTTGGCCGCGGCCGGCGGGCTTCGGCGACCGCGTCGTCGCGCTCTGGCAGCAGGAGTGCCTGGTGATCGGCCTCCGCGGTGTCGCCTCGGACGAAGACGTGCAGGAGCTGCGCGCGCTCGCGCACGGCGCGCCGGTTAGGTTCCAGCCCGGGGGCGATCGAGACCGGCCGAACGGCGCCCTCCTGGTCACCGACGACCGGAGGCTCGAGCCCACCGATCTGTTCGCGCCGGTCGGCCTGGCCGCCTGAGATGAGTAGAGTCGGCCTGGTGCTATCCGGGGGCGGGGCGCGTGGTGCCTACGAGGTCGGCGCGCTTTCCGTGCTCCTGCCGTGGCTCAAGCGCAAAACGGGCGAACGGCCGGAGGTCATCGTCGGGACCAGCGTGGGAGCGCTCAACGCCGCCTTCCTCGGCTCCACCGCGGACGCGGATCCGGAGGCTCAGCTCGAGCAAGGATGTGAGCGCTGGCTGGGGATCGGCTATCGCGACGTACTGAAGCCGCTGCTCTCCGGGTCGGAGCTCACGAAGGTGACGCGGCTGTTCGCCAGCTTCCTGTTCCCGGCCGTCACGCCGTACAGCCTGTTGGATCCCGCGCCTCTGCGGGCGACCCTGTCCGGGCTGATCGAGTTCGAGGCCATTCACCGGAACGTCGAGGCGTCGAAGCTGCATGCCTGTGCCGTGGTGGCGACCGCGGCTTACACGAGCCGGAGCGTGGTCTTTCACGACGGCGGGACGGCACCGACGCCCGACGACGATCCGGACGGAATCGTTTATGTCGCGACGGCGCTGGGCGTCGACCATGTCCGGGCGTCGGCCGCCATCCCGGTCGCCTTCCCCGGGGTCGAGGTAGAGAAGGGCGAGTGGTACTTCGACGGCGGCACCCGGCTCAACACGCCGATCAAGCCGGCGCTCGCGCTCGGCGCCGAGCGGGTGATCGTGCTCGGCTTGAACTCGGTCAGGGCGCCCCCGCCGGGCACCCGGCGCCCCGATCTGTTCGACGGCTCGACGCAGCTCGTGCAAGGTCTGCTGGTCGATCCCGTCGTCCGCGACGTCGAGGCGCTCGCGACCATCAACGAGCTCCTGCTCGACGGAGGGGAGAAATCCGCCCGTGGGCGTGGGCTCGTGCCCTACATCTTCATCGCGCCCGAGGAGCCGAATGCGATAGGCAGGATCGCCTGCGAGGTCTATCGTCGCCACTACGGTCGCCTGGGTGCGCTGTTGCGCCGGCGCGAGCGCGATCTGGCCCTGCTCGGGCGATTCGTCGGCGCGAGCAAGAGCTCGACCCGGGGCGAGCTGTTCAGCTACCTGTTCTTCGCGGGTGATTTCGCGGCCGAGCTGATCAAGCTGGGACGCGAAGACGCCGAGCGGTGGCTCACCGAGCGCGCCGGCCAGGACGCATGGCAGCTCAGACGGCTGCGTCGATCAGCCTGACCTCGACGATCCCCTCACGGTCGCGGACCTGGAAGAACGGCTGGGGCGCCGTCGCCGG
Organism: uncultured Solirubrobacterales bacterium; assembly: GCA_963748585.1. Taxonomy (GTDB): domain Bacteria; phylum Actinomycetota; class Thermoleophilia; order Solirubrobacterales; family Solirubrobacteraceae; genus Palsa-465. The sequence continues at coordinate 168,714 of CAVVJR010000001.1, forward strand.
ACCGTGCTTGACCGAGCCGTCCTTGAGGTCGAAACGTGAGCCGTGGCAGCCGCAGACGATCTCCTCGCCGTCGAGCTCGCCCTGGCTGAGCGAGCAGCCTCGGTGCGAGCACCGGTCGTGAATGGCGAAGATCCGGTCGCCGTCCTTGACCAGTAGGACCGGCGTCTCGTCCACGACCACCCGCGTCGGCTGGCGCTCAGACAGCTGCGCGGCGTCGGCGGCGGGCGTCCAGTCCGACGGGCCCTCATCGAAGATCGTCTGGTTCGGGCCGACGCCCTTGGTCATGCTCAGGTGGCCCCCGACGTAGCCGCCGACCATCATCACCGACGCACCGGCCGCACCCAGCGCCACGCCGAGGCCGCGGGACCCGCGCCTGCGGGCGCGAAGCGATGCGGTGTAGAGGCCGAGGGCGACCGCGTTGCCGGCGGCGTGCACGAGCCCGGCCCGGCGGACCCCGTCGTCGACGGGCTCGGTGTCGGCCCAGTCGTTGATCCCGGACAGGGCGGTCGGTCCGTAGGCGGCGATCCCGACCATGATCAAACGCTCGCTCGCCTCCTCGGCGTCCTCGCCGGCCAGCAGGTCGAGCAGGGTAGCGCTCGTGAACGACCCGATCACCACGTCGGTAAGCATCGGGTGCAGGGCATGGCCGAGCCAGGTCCCGCTCACCGCGTCCTTGACCGGCCCGGACAGGAGACTGCGCACCTGGCCGGCGATGGCCTTGGCGGGACTGTCGAGGACGGAGGCCGATTCGATCGTGCGTACGAGCGGCTCGAATGGGCTGAGCTGGCGGCGGGCGGTGGCGGATCCGATCATGGCCGAGGCCATACCCAACCTGTCGGCGGCATAAGCAACGAGTCCGGGACGGAGCTTCTGCAGAGTCGCGGGCGAGCCGCTCCTCTCGCTCGGGTCTGGCGGAGATTCGCCATTCAAAATCGCTTGCAATCAACCGCGAGGTGAGTTACCTTTCTGGGAGGAGGCTATCTGATGCGTACCCTCACGAACATCCACTTCAATGACTCGCCGGCTGCGGTCGGAACGGTCACCCTCGTCGAGAGGTACGCGCGCGCTGTCTGAGCGAGGCACATACCGAACTTGACGAGGGCGATCCAGTCGGATCGCCTTTTTTATTGCTCGTGACGGTTCACCCGCACGAGTGACAGTTACACACACCCTCACTCATTACCTATACGAAGGAGGATCTCCCATGCGTGGAGACGCCCTGGCGCGGAGCGCGCGTGCGTTCCCGTCGAAGTCACGCGGCCGCTGGTCCTCGTGGAGCGCGGACGTGAAGCGAAAACGGGCTCAGGCCCGAGTTGACAAAGCAGTCGTGGTCGAGCAGCGGGCTCGGGAGGAGCGGCGTGTTCGCAGCACGGGCGAGTGCGTGCCCGGGAATGTGCACTTGCGTCGTCCCTGGCGCGCCGCCTGATCATGGTCAACGCGCAAAGCGACACGGTAACTGTCAAAAGGTCCACCGGTGACGGCCCGCGCCCGCATCGGTGGACCTTTTGGCTTGCCTGAGGTCAAAAGGTCCACGGGTCGCGGCAAGGCCCACTACCGGGTGGACTTTTTTGCCACGCGTTCGCGCTACCGCGCCCTGGCGCTCGGTCATTGCCATCCCGGCGAGCGCACCCCCGGAGTAGTCCGGACGGGTCAGGCGAGGCTCCCACTCCGCGGCGAGCGCGGGTGCGCCGTCCCGCAGCGCCGGGACGGCGGCATAGGTCATCGATACCGGGCACATCACGCCCGCGTTGGCATTGCTCCAGAGCATGAACAGGGCGCCGCGCAGTAGCAGCCAGTGCCAGGACGGGTCGAGCGCGGTCAGCATCGACATCTTCTCCGCATAGCGGACAAGATGTCGATCTCGGACTCGGTGAATCCCGGGCCGGGCTCTTCCCCGGGCCGGGCTCTTCCCCGGGCCGGGCTCTTCCCCGGGCCGGGCTCTTCCCCGGGCCGGGCTCTTCCCCGGGCCGGGCCGCGGCTCTTCCCCGGGCCGGGCTCTTCCCCGGGCCGGGCCCTTCCCCGAGCCAGGCCGCGCCCTTCCCGGAGGTGGCTTTGGGCGCGGTAGACCCGGGCTTCCCTTGACGCCCCCACCCCGGATTTGATCACATATGTGAGTGGACCCGCGACTGGCCGAGGACGTCGAGCGCCGCTACCGGGTGATCCGCGAGGCGGCGGAGCGGGACGGGCTCGACGCGGTGTCTCGTGTGCGCCACCGAGTACACCGGCTTCGAGGGTGCGATGTTCTACCTCTCGGGGTTCCGGATCCTGCACCGCTACGCCTACGTGCTGCTCCCGGTGCAGGAGGCGCCGACCAACATCTTCCCCGGCGAGGGCCGGTGGGTGGGCGACCACGCCGAGGGGTGGGTACAGGATCGCGTGTTCGCCGAGACCCCGGGCAAGTGGATCGCCCAGCGGATGAACGACCGCGGGTGGAAGAAGCTCGGGGTCTACGGCATGGACCTGGTCATGCCGGTGCGCGACTTCGTCGAGCTGCCGCAGGACCGCATCATCCGCTGGGACGCCGAGTTCGACCTCGCGCGGGCGGTGAAGTCCGAGTACGAGCTCGAGTCGGTGCGCGAGTCGATGCGGATCAACGAGGCCGGCGTGTTCGCGGTCATGCGAGCGTGGGAGCCCGGCATGACCGAGGCCGAGCTGATGGCGGTGGCCGAGCGGGAGTTCGTCAGCCTGGGGACGCGCCGGCTGACCATGGACATGGTGCTCACCGGTCCCGGCGGGGCGGCCCTGCCCGAGATGCGGCTGCCCGACGAGAGACGCACGATCGGCGAGGACGAGATGCTGATCTACGGCCTTGAGATCGCGGGTCCGGGTGGGCACTGGGTCGAGTTCTCCCGGCCGATGTGCGGAGGCGAGCCGTCGGCGGAGTCACAGCGGATGATGGATGCCTACCGCGAGTACCACGAGATCTGCCGCGGAGCCATGCGCGAGGGCGCCACGGCTCGAGAGGTCCACCGCGCTGTGGCCAAGCCGTTCCTGGACCGCGGATGGAAGCTCGGCCACGTGACCGGCCACTCGATCGGAATGACGATGATCGAGCACCCCCGGATCGGCGAGGCGTTCGAGGCCGAGCTGCGCGAGAACATGATCTGCTCGATGCACCCTCATGTGATCTCTACCGACGAACGCACCTGCCTGTACTTCCAGGACACCTGGCATGTCCGCGCCGACGGTGCGGTCCCGCTGAGCGACGCCGCGGTCGACTTCTATGACCCCCGCACCGTGCGCGAGCGGGCGGCCTGAGCGCTTGCTCTCGCTGCCCCGGATCGCGCTCGGGTGCGGCAACTTCGGCGGAGTGGGCTCGGCGCCTGACTTCTTCGGCCGAGGCATAACCGAGCCCGGGGCGCTGGAGTTGATGGACGCGGCGTGGGCGTCCGGAATAACCCACTTCGACACCGCCGACGCGTACGGTGGCGGCCGGAGCGAGACCGCGATCGGCAAGTGGATGGCCTCACGGGGCCACCGGCCCACGCTCACCACCAAGACATACAACCCGATGGACGCCGGTGCCGACCACGGCCTACGGCCGGAGCGCATAGACCGCCAGCTACGCGCGAGCCTCACGCGGCTCGGCGTCGACCGGGTCGAGCTCTATCTGGCTCACGACTTCGACCCCGAAGTGCCGCTGGCCGAGACGCTCGGCGCGTTCGAGGCCCATCAGCACGCCGGCCGGATCGAGGCCTACGGAGTGAGCAACTTCGACCAGGTCCAGCTCGAGCAGGCACTGCGTGCCGGCGCACCGCGCGCGGTTCAGAACGCTCGCAGCCTGCTGGAGCGCACCGACGATGCGCTGCTCCCCTGGTGTTCGGAGCACGGTGTCGCCTACCTCGCCTTCGGGCCGCTGTCCGGGGGCTGGCTCACGGGCAAGTACCGGCGCAACGCGCAATACCCCGAGGGGTCTCGGATGACCCAGCGCCCCGAGCCCTACGAGCGGCTGGTCAACGACCGAACCTTCGACATGCTCGAACGGCTCGAAGCCTACGCCCGGGAGCGCGGCCACTCGCTGGCGGCGCTGGCGCTGGCCTGGCTGCTCGCCGACGAGCAGGGTGAGTCAGGTGGTGGTCGGCCCGACCAGACCCGAGCACCTCGGACCGGTGTCACGAGGCCCTGGCCCGCCCGCTGAGCGCCGGCGAGCGCGAAGAGGTCGAGGCGCTGTGCTGATCCTCTCGCACGCGGACGTCCAGAGCGTGCTCTCACCGGAGGCGTGCGCGGAGGCGATGCGCGACGTTCTGGTCGCCCGCGCCGGCGGCGAGAACGTTCATGCCGCTGCGCTCGGTGATGCGGCCACCCGGCGCGCCCGGGATGATGGGGCTGATGCCGGCGTGGGGGATGAGCGAATTCGCGCTGAAGGTCGTGTGCGTGATGCCCGGTAACCCGAGCCGCGGTCTCGATGCGCACCAGGGTCTGGTCGGCCTGTTCGACGGTGAGACCGGGATTCCCGAGGCGATTCTCGACGCGTCGGCGATCACCGAGATCCGCACCGCCGCGGTCACCGCGGTGGCGACCGGCGTGCTCGCGCGCGCCGACGCCGAGGTGCTGGCCATCCTGGGCGCCGGCGTGCAGGCCCGGGCCCACCTGCGAGCGCTGCGCAGGCTTCACCGAAGTGAGGGGATACGCACCGACGCACGCGCTCGCGGGAGCAAGGCCGTGCCGGAGCGCCGAGGAGGCGGTCCGCGGCGCCGACGTGGTCGTCCTGGCCACGAACTCAAGCACGCCGGTGCTCGAGCTCGAATGGCTGAAGCCCGGGGCGCATGTGAACGCGATCGGCGCCAGCACGCCCGACCGCGGCCGAGATCGAGTCCCGAGACCTTCGCCGCCGCCTCGGTGTTCGCCGACAGCCGTGAGTCAGTCGAGACGGAGGCGGGCGAGTACCGGGCGGCGCGGGAGCGGGGACTCGAGCCGCGAGATCGCGGCCGAGGTCGGGCGACGTGCTGGCCGGAGCGCACCCCGGACGCACTCGGGACGATGAAGCTGACGGTGTTCCGGTCGCTCGGGATCGCGGTCGAGGACCTGGCGGCCGCGCGGCTGGCCGTCGAGACGGCCCGCGCACGCGGGATCGGAACCGAGGTGGCGCTGTGATCCCGCTGGCCGAGATCGAAGCGGCGCGCGAGCGGATCGCCGACATCGCGGTGCGCACGCCGCTCGTGCGCCTTTACCACGAGGACGCGCCGGCCGAGATCTATCTGAAGCTCGAGGCGCTGCAGCCGATCGGCTCGTTCAAGATCCGCGGCGCCCTCAACGCCATCCGGACGGCGCCCGCCCGAGCGCGGGAGCGCGGACTGGTGACGGCGAGCGCCGGGAACATGGCGCAGGGGGTGGCGTGGGCGGCGCGCGAGCTCGGCCTTCCGGCCCGGATCGTCGTGCCCGAGCACGCACCCCAGGCCAAGCTGCGAGCGATCGAGCGGCTGGGCGGCGAGGTGATCAAGTTGCCCTACGACGACTGGTGGCAGGCGATCGTCGACAGCCGCGCCGAGGGCGTGGACGGGCTGTTCGTGCACCCGGTGCAGGACGAGGCCGTGATGGCGGGCAACGGGACGATCGGGCTCGAGATCCTCGAGGACATTCCCGATCCGGACGCGGTGGTGATCCCGTTCGGCGGCGGTGGCCTGCTCACCGGAATCGGGAGCGCGATCAAGGCGCATCAGCCCGCGGACGAGGATCTATGCCGCCGAGCCCGCCACCGGCGCCGCGCTCAGCGCCGCGCTGAAGTCCGGTGCGCCCCGAGACGGTCGACTACCAGCCGTCATTCGTCGACGGCGCGGGTAGCCGCCGGGTGCTCGATGCGATGTGGCCCCGCGTGTCCGAGGTGGTCGACGGCGCCTTCCCGGTCCCGATCGAAGACGCCGCGGCTGCGGTGCGCCTGATCGCCGAGCGCGTGCACGTGATCGCCGAAGGGGCGGGTGCGCTGGCCACCGCGGCGGCGATGGCCGGACACGGCGGCACCGGCAAGGTGATCTGCCTCGTCTCCGGTGGGAACATCGATGCCGGACACAGTCGCGGACATCCTGCGAGACGGAGGTAACCGAGGATGACGACCCAGGAAGACATGCACGCGCCGGTCCTGCCCGGAGCCGGAGCCAGCGACTACGAGCGTTACCTGCGCACGGACGAGCTGCTGTCGCTGCAGAAGACTCCCGAGGAGCAGACCCACCACGACGAGCTTCTGTTCCAGACCGTCCATCAGGCGTCGGAGCTGTGGCTGAAGCTCGCGGTGGCCGAGATCGAGCGGGCGAGCTGCAGAGCTCGACGACGAGCCGGATCGCCAACGCGGCGCGGATGCTCCGGCGCTCGAACCTCGCTCTGCAGTACGTCACCACCCAGCTCGAGATGCTCAACCAGATGGACCCGTGGGAGTACCAGGAGATCCGGGTCGTGCTCGGCCACGGGAGCGGCTTCGACTCGCCCGGCTTTCGCCGGATGCCGCACGCCATCCAGCATGTGTGGGCGGCGTTCGAGCGCCGGCTCGCTGAAACGGGGCAGACGCTGATCGAGCTCTACCAGCACCGGCCCGAGCACGAGGACCTGCACGCCGTGGCCGAACAGCTCACCGAGCTGGACGAGCGGGTGTGGGTGTGGCGCTTTCGCCACTACACGATCGTCGCCCGCGCCCTGGGGGAGGACACCGTCGGGACCCAGGGCACGCCGGTCCAGGTGCTCGGCAAGCTGATCGCCCAGCGCCAGCTGCCGAAGCTGTGGGAGACGCGGAGCCGGCTGGTCGAGCTCTTCGATGCGGCGGCCGGCTGACGCGGCCGGGCGAGTTTCGCCTGGCGGCGAAACGTCGCGGGCGGAGCCGCCGGCGGCCGCTGACGCGGCCGGGCGAGTTTCGCCTGGCGGCGAAACGTCGCGGGCGGAGCCGCCCGGCCCTAACCCAGCGAGTTGAGCGCGGCCACCAACCGGTCGACCTCCTCGACCGAGTTGTAGTGGATGAACCCGAGCCGCACCGCCTGGTCTTCGTAGCCGAGCCGGCGGTAGAGCCCGAGCGAGTACCAGGAGTCGTGCGCCCAGACGCCCATGCGCTGGTCGGCGAGACGCTGGGCGACCTCGGAAGCCGGCACCCCGGCGACGTTGATCAGGAAGGTCGGCACGCGGCCCTCCATGTCCGGGGAGCCCGTAGACGGTGACCGCGTCGGAGATCCCGGCCAGGAACCGCTCGCCCAGCGCGCGCTCGTACGGGACGATCGCCTCAAAGCCGCCGATCGACTGCAGGTAGGCGATCGTCGCGTTGAACCCGGCCAGAAGCTCGTAGGCCGCGGTGCCGGTGGCGAACCGGCGACCGAGCGGATGGTTCGGCGCCGGGCGCACCTTGTACGGGCGCCAGGTCTCGAGCATCGAGGCGCGGCCGTAGGCGATGCCCATGTGCGGCCCGCAGAACTTGTACGGCGAGCAGAGCAGAACGTCGGCATCGACCGAGCGAACGTCGATCGGCTCGTGGGCGGCGTAGTGGACGGCATCGATCCAGGCCAGCGCGCCGACGGAATGCGCGAGCTCACACACACGCCGAGCATCGACGATCGTGCCCACCGCATTCGACGCCCAGGCGAACGCGACCACGCGGGTCCGCTCGGACAGCTTGGCCTGCAGGTCGTCGTAGTCGAGCGTGGAGTCGTCGTTCAGCCCGACGTGGCGAACGACCAGGTCCTTGTCGTGCGCGAGCTCAAGCCACGGCGCCACGCCGCCGTCGTGATCCAGCGAGGAGACGAGGATCTCGTCCCCGGCCTTGAACGCGCGCCCCGCCGTCCGAGACAGCGTGAAGTTCAACGACGTCATGTTCGGCCCGAAGATGCACCTCGTGCGGCTCGCAGCCGAGGAACGACGCCGCATTGGCCTCGGCCTGCTCGAGGATCGCCTTGACCCGCAGGCTGGTCTCGTACACCGCGCCGAGGTTGGCGCTCGCCTCTCGCAGCGTCCGCGCGATCGCATCGCCGACCTCGTCGGGGACCTGCGATCCGCCCGGCGCGTCGAAGAAGGCGAAGCCGGATCTGCAGCGAGGAGAACCGCCGCCTGATCGCTTCTACGCTGCTGGGCTCGCTGAGCACCTCGGCCATCGGGCCCCTCCTTGATCGCTTTGTTCGCCGACCGTTAACGTGGCTTGCGCTGGTCGGCGCGCGGTGATTTGATCAAAGCATAAGTCGCGAGCAGGAACCGCTCCGGGGCGCGCAAGCGAAGGCATCAACCCAGGAGGAGAACAGCGTGAGCTTCCGCGTCACCCGTCGGTCGCAGGCAACCTGGAAGGGAACGGTCCCGGACGGCGGCGGACGGCTCGCGCTCGGCTCCGGCGCCTACGAAGGTCCGTTCAGCCTCAAGGCGCGAGTCGAGGACGTGGAGAAGGCGACCAACCCCGAGGAGCTGATCGCGGCCGCCGAGGCCGGCTGCTTCACCATGTCGCTGGCCAACCTGCTCTCGCGAGGCCGGTCATCCGCCGGACGAGCTGAGCACGACCGCCGGGGTGCGGCTCGAGGAGCAGGACGGACGGTTCAGCATCACCCGGATCGAGCTGCGCACGACCGGCGCGGTGCCCGGGATCAGCGAGGAGCGGTTCGCCGAGCTGGCCCGAGAGGCCAAGGAGACCTGCCCGGTCTCCCGCGTGCTGGCCGGAGCCGAGATCACGCTCGAGGCCACGCTCGCCAGTCCGGCGGAGGCGTGAGCGGGACCCGGAGGGACTGGCTCGCCGCGGTCGAACCTTCAATCCACGATGCGGTCGATGAGCAATGTGCTCTGCGTGCTTCACCCGGACTCAGCGGCCACCGAGGCGAGCGGAGCCGTGAGCGAACGGCCCGGGCGCCGGTCCCCGCGCGGGCTTCGAAGCGCTCGAGCAGTCCGTGCTCCGGCTCGGCCCGCACGCGATCGCCGACCGCGCCGCTCATGGGGTGGAGGAGACGATGTATGTGCTCTCCGGAACGGGCGTCGTACGCCAGGACGACCGCAGCCACCCGCTCGAGCCCGAGAGCGGCCTGTACCTGCCCCGCGACCAGTCCTACGTGCTCGAGGCGGGACCGGACGGCCTCGAGCTCGTGTGTGTCCGCATCCCCGATCCGGTGCCCGGTGGCCACACGGCCGCCACCACCCGGCTCGGCGACCAGGCCGCGGGCGAGGCGACCACCGAGCGCCAGTTCAGAATCGTCGCGGACCCGAGCGTGGGCCTTCGCTCGGCCACCCACTTCGTCGGCTACATCCCGACCACGCGGGCGCCGGATCACTTTCACACCTACGACGAGGTGATCTACGTGCTCGAGGGGCAGGGCTTCTTTCACGCCGAGGGCGCCAGCCGGCCGGTCGCCCCGGGCACGTGCATCGGCCTCCCGGCAGGCCTCGTGCATTGCCTGGAGAACACCGGTGACTCGACGATGCGCGTGCAGGCCGTTTTCCGTCCGGCCGGGTCGCCGGCCGCCGCCTACTACCCCAACGGCACGCCGGCCTATCCGGGCGCGGCGCCGCTGAAGCAGATATGAATCCCAAGTCAGTTACTCCGAGGAGGAGGTAAGCCGAGTGAAGGGACGCATCACGATCGCAGCGATGGCGCTTACGGCGCTGGTCGCGGCGGGCTGTGGAAGCAGCAGTAGCAGCAGCAGTAGCAGCAGCAGTGGTGGAAGCGGAGCGAGTGCGTCGTCCGCGTCCACCAACAGCGGCGGCAAATGCAACGCCGCGATCGGCATCGAAGCCCCGATCACCGGTCAGGTGGCGGTGCTCGGTGACGAGCAGCTCGCATTCGCGAAGCTGGCAGTACAGGAGGACAACAAGGCCAACGGCACCCACATCACCCTGGTTCAGGGCGACACCCAGCTGATGCCGGCGCAGGCCACCACGGTGACCCAGCAGTTCCTCTCGAACTCCAAGATCGTCGGCGTGGTGGGACCCGCCGGCAGTCAGGAAGTCGAGGCGATCGGGCCGCTGTTCGGCCGCGCGGGGATGGCGTTCATCTCCGGGTCGGCGACCAACACGGCGCTGACCGCGGGCAAGAACCCCACGTTCTTCCGCACGGTCTCGATCGACTCCGCCCAGGGTCCCGAGGACGCCAACTACATCATCAAACACCTCCACCCAAAGGCGATCATGATCGTCGACGACCAGGAGGCATACTCGACCGGGCTCGTCACGGCGATGGTGCCGGTGTTCCAGAAGGCCGGGATCAAGGTCGATCACGAGTCGGTCAGCCAGAAGGTGACCGACTTCTCGTCGCTGGTGGCCAAGGTGACCCCTCAGACCACGGTGGTGGTTCTGCCGTGGCAGGTGGCGGCGAACGGTCAGCAGTTCGGCAAGAACCTGTCCGAGCAGCACAAGAGCGCGACGATCGTCGGCACGGACGGGTTGTACTCGCCGAGCTCGTTCACGACGTCGGGGGCGTACGTCTCGTCGTTCGGTCCCGACATCACCGCGATCCCGGCCGACGCTGCGATCGTCCAGCAGGCGAAGGCGGCGTTCCCCAAGTTCGGCACGTTCGGACCGCCCGTGTACGCGGCCACGCACGTGCTCGACCAGGCGATCGCCACCGCGTGCAAGTCCGGCTCGGCAAGCCGGAGCGCCGTCCTGTCCGCGGTCAAGGCAACGGACCAGCCGACGTCGATCCTCGGTCAGCCGATCAAGTTCACCCCCCACGGCGACCTTGTCGGGGCGAAGTGGTTCCTGTTCAAGATCGACTCGAAGGGCCAGTACAAGCTGGTTACGAACTCGTAGCCGGAAGCACGCCGGCGCTCACGTCGGTGTGAGATAGTCGGTCCGGCGCGCGGATCGGGTCCCACCCGCCCCGCGCGCCGGAGCCGGCTCGCAAGAGATCGATGCGCTTTTTCCTTCAGGAACTTGTCAACGGGCTCACCCAGGGGAGCCTGTACGCGCTGATCGCCATCGGCTACTCGATGGTCTACGGGGTGCTCAAGCTCCTGAACTTCGCCCACGGCGACCTGTACATGGTCGGGGCGTACGTCGGCTATTTCGTCATCCAGTGGTTCGGAGGTCCGACCGCGCTGGCGGTGCCGGTGCCGATCGTCCTGCTGGTCATGTTCGTGCTGGCCGCGGGCGGGGTGGGCGGGCTCGGAGTGGCGATCGAGCGCTTTGCCTACCGACCGCTCCGCGACGCCCCGCGGATCGCCCCGCTGATCACCGCGCTCGGCATCTCGTTCCTGCTCGAGAACACGATGCTGCTGCTGTTCGGCGCGTCGTATCGCGACTACAACACTTCCGCGTTCATCTCGTTCTCCAGCGGGATCCACATCGGAGCGTTCAACATCGACATCGTCCGGATCATGGTCATCGTGCTGAGCGTGGTGCTGATGCTCGCGTTGCGGCTGATCGTCAATCGGACCTCGCTCGGGCGTCAGATGCGGGCGGTGGCCACCGACCGAGAGGCGGCCGAGATGCTGGGGATCAACGTCGACTTCACGATCTCGGCCACGTTCTTCCTTGGCTCGGCCCTGGCCGGTGTGGCCGGCGTCATGGCCGGGCTGCTGTTCAACAACATCTACACGTTGATGGGGTTCGTGGCGGGGCTGAAAGCCTTTACGGCTGCGGTCGTGGGCGGGATCGGCTCGATCACCGGCGCGGTGCTCGGAGGACTGGTGATTGGGCTGGCCGAGGCGTTCATCACCGGTTACGTCTCCTCCACGTACACCAACCTCATCGTGTTCGGGATCCTGATCGTGGTCATGCTGGTGCGCCCGAGCGGCCTCCTCGGCCGGGTGCAGCTCCAGAAGGTCTGACCCGCGGTGGCCGTCGAACCCCGAGACCCCTCGATCGGCGTCGACGAGTGGGTCGCGCGCTCGGCCCAACGCCGCGAGTACGCGCCCGGATGGCGGGGCGAGCTTCAGCGTCGCTCCGAGCGAGTCGGCTGGTGGCCGAAGCTGGCCGTCGTGGCCGTCATCGCCGCGCTGATCCCACAGCTGGGCCTCAACGACTTCCAGCTCCAGGTCGGAATCAACGCGCTGCTGCTGGCCATCCTCGCCCTCGGACTGAACATCTCGGTCGGCTGGGCCGGACTGCTCGACCTCGGCTACATCGCCTTCTACGGCTTCGGCGCCTACGGATTTGCGCTGCTGTCCTCGAGCCAGCTGAACATGCCGAACGGCATTCACCTGCCCGCGTACGCTTCGATTCCGATCGTCATGGCCGCTGCGGCCGTCCTCGGCCTGCTGGTTGGCCTGCCCTCGCGCCGGCTGATCGGCGATTACCTCGCCATCGTCACGCTGTTCTTCGGCGAGGCGTTCGTCGAGTTCACCAACAACGTCGCGCCCAGCAAGCTGGGCGGGCCGAATGGCATCTTCGCGATCGACCCGATCCAGGGCTTCGGCAAGCAGATCACGACCAACCAGGGCTACTTCTACCTCCTGCTGATCCTGCTCGTGCTCTCGATGGTCGTGCTGCGCCTGCTCGACACGTCCCGCACGGGCCGGGCGTGGCGGGCGGTGCGCGAGGATCCTCTGGCGGCGTCGGTGATGACCGTCCCGGTCAACCGGGTCAAGCTGATGGCGTTCATGTTCGGGGCGATGGTGGCGGCGATGGCCGGGACGGTGTTCGCCGCCCAGCAGACCAGCGTATTCCCGACCGACTTCGACACGCCGTTTCTGATCTTGATCTACGCCGGGTTGATCCTCGGAGGCGCGGGCAGCATCGCCGGCGCCGTGCTCGGCGGCGTGCTGATCACGATCGTTCTGGACGGGTTCCTGCGCAGCCCTACCCAGGCGGGCTACATCTTCTACGGGGTGATCCTGCTCACCCTGATCGTCAAGCTCCGGCCGTGGCGGGTCCTCGCGGCGGTGTTAGCGGGGACGGTCGCGTTCGGCTTCATCGTCCATGCGATCGCCGCGGCGATCAGCCACGCCGCTGTGGCCAGCGGTCCGCAATCGACCGGCTGGGTCGCGGATGGGCTCCGCCACTGGGTGATCGTGCCCAAGAACGCGACCCTGTTCGGGAACATCGGCTTCGTCGCCCTGTTATGCCTGGTCATCGCGCTCGTGCAGCTGAAGGGCGTCAAGCGTCTGGTCGTGCTGGTGCCGACGCTGTACCTGGCCGCTTGTGTGTGGGAGGCGCGGCTGGTAGCTCAGCCTTCGATCACCCGACAGCTCCTCCTCGGGGCCATTCTCATCGTGATGATGAACGCGCGGCCGCAGGGCCTCCTCGGCTCGCGTCGCGTGGAGGTCGTGTGATGGGCGCGCCCGCAGTGCTCGAGCTCGATCATGTCTCGCTCGCCTTCGGTGGCCTGAGCGCGCTGACAGAGCTCGATCTGCACGTGAACGAGCGGGAGATCGTCAGCGTGATCGGACCGAACGGCGCCGGCAAGACGACGGTGTTCAACACGATCACCGGGATCTACGAGCCGACCGGCGGCGACGTTCGCTTCCTCGGCCAGTCGCTCCCGGGCAGGAAGCCCCACCAGATCACGCAGGCGGGGATCGCGCGGACGTTCCAGAGCCTGCGCCTGTTCCTCAACATGTCGGTGATCGAGAACGTGATGGCGGCGACCTATGGCGGTACCAAGGCGACCCCGCTCGAGTCGATTCTCCGCCTCCCGCGCGCCCGCCGCGAGGAGCGCGAGGTGCGAGAGCGCGCCGAGCAGGTGCTGTCGTTCTTCGGCCAGCGGCTGGCCGGTTACCGGTGGGACCAGCCCGCCTACAGCCTCTCCTACGCCAACCGCCGGCGGCTCGAGATCGCCCGCGCGCTGGCCACGCAGCCGAAGCTGCTGCTGCTCGACGAGCCGGCCGCGGGGATGAACCCGAAAGAGACCCACGAGGTGACCGAGCTGATCGCCCGTCTGCGCAACGAGCTCGGCGTGGCCATTCTCGTCATCGAGCACGACATGCACGTGGTGTCGGGAGTGTCCGACCGGGTGGTGGCGCTCGACCACGGAGTGAAGATCGCCGAGGGAACGTTCGATGAAGTGGCCAATCACCCGTCGGTGGTCGAGGCGTATCTCGGCCGCGATCCCGAAGCGCTGGCTGAGGCCTGATGCTGCTCAGCCTCGAGGACGTCACGACCTACTACGCCCAGGTCCGGATCCTCGAGGGCATCTCGCTCCGCGTCGACGAGGGCGAGCTCGTCTGCCTGCTCGGCGGCAATGCGTCGGGCAAGTCGACCACGTTGAAGACGATCCTCGGGATCGTCAAGCCGCGCGCCGGTCACGTCCGGCTGGCCGGGGAGGACGTGACCAATTGGCCCGTGCCCCAGCGGATCGCCAACGGGATGGCGATCGTGCCCGAGAACCGGCGGCTGTTCGGCGACATGACCGTGCGCGAGAACCTCGAGCTCGGCGCCGTGCTCCGGCGGGGCCAGGCCCTGGAGGAGGACCTCGAGCGCGTGCACACGTTGTTCCCGCGGTTGCACGAGCGCCGTGACCAGCTCGCGGGCACGCTCTCGGGCGGCGAGCAGCAGATGGTGGCCATGGGACGGGCGCTGATGTCCCGCCCGCGCCTGCTTCTGATGGACGAGCCGTCGATGGGCCTGTCGCCGGCGCTCGTGCAGCAGAACTTCAGGATCATCAAGGAGGTCCACGAGTCCGGCGTGGCCGTCCTGATGGTGGAGCAGAACGCGACCATGGCCCTGTCGATCGCGGACCGTGGCTACGTGCTCTCGACCGGGGAGATCGTGCTCGAGGGCGTCGCGGGCGAGCTGCTCAAGAGCGAAGATCTAAAACGGGCCTACCTCGGCGCGTGAGCGCTCGCGAGCGCGCGGCCGCCCTCGACGAGCGCGATCCGCTGCGCGAATTCCGGTCGCGGTTCCTGTTCGACCCGGCGGGTGTGTACCTGGACGGCAACTCGCTCGGCTGCCTGCCCAGGCGAACGGTCGACCGGGCCGACCGGCTGCTGCGCGAGGGATGGGGACAGCGCGGGATCCGAGGCTGGGAGGAGGGGTGGATGGACCTCCCGGAGTCCGTGGGCGAGCGGCTGGCCGCGGTCGCGCTGGGCGCCGGGCCCGGGCAGACGATCGTCGCCGACAGCACCACGGTGTGCTTTTACAAGCTCGCGTGCGCCGCCCTCGACGCGCGGCCGGGACGGAGCGAGATCGTGACCGACGTCGGCAACTTCCCCACCGACCGCTACGTGCTCGAAGGCATCGCGCGGGCGCGCGGCCTCGAGGTGAGGTGGGTGGACGGACCGGGCGTCGAGGCGATCGGCCCCCGGACCGCGCTGGTCAGCTTCTCGCACGTGTCCTACCGCACGGCGGCGATCGCCGGCATGCGCACGATCTCCGCCGCCGCGCGCGCCGCGGGCGCGCTGATGCTGTGGGACCTCAGCCACAGCGCGGGCTCGGTTCCGCTGGCGCTCGACGACGACGACGCACAGCTGGCGGTCGGGTGCACGTACAAGTATCTCCACGGCGGTCCGGGCGCCCCGGCCTACATGTACGTGGCCCGGGCGCTCCAGGCGGAGCTGCGCCAGCCCATCTGGGGGTGGCTGGGACGGCGTGATCCGTTCGAGATGGCGCCCGGCTACGAGCCCGCGCCCGGAATGCGCGCGTTCACCTCGGGCACGCCGCCGGTCGCCGGCCTGGTGGCAGTCGACGAGGGCGTGCGGATCGTGGGCGAGGCCGGGATCGAGGCCATCCGGGCCAAGGGCATCGCGCTGACCGAGTACGCGATCGAGTGCGCCGACGAGTCCGGCCTGGTCGTGGGCTCCCCGCGGGAGCCAGAGGGCCGCGGCGCTCACGTGGCGGTTGTGCACCCGCGTGCGCGCGAGCTGTGCCGCGCCCTGATCGACGCCGGTGTGATCGTGGACTTCCGCGCGCCCGACATCATTCGCCTCGGTCTCGCGCCGCTGACCACCCGGTTCGTCGACGTGTGGGACGGGCTCGAGGCGCTGGGGCGGCTCCTCGAGTGATGGGCCTCGCTGCGCTCGGCGTCCGTGGGGCCGATCCGACCCCGTCCGGACGGGGTACCCGGCCCCAGGGACGCCGGGCGAAGCCCGGCCCCTTCCCCGCCTTGCCGCGGCAGCTCGATCTGCAAGGATCTCGCTAGGTGTCGGAGCCAATGACGGATCTGGCCGGCCGCACGAACGGCCGTGTGACGCGACGGATCGCAATCATCGGAGCCGGTCAGTCCGGCCTGCAGCTCGGCCTCGGGCTGCTGGGCGCCGGGCATGAGGTCACGCTGGTCTCCAACCGGACGAGCCAGGAGCTGCTGAGCGGGCCGGTGTACTCGAGCCAGTGCATGTTCGACGGCGCGCTGGCCAGCGAGCGGGCGCTCGGCCTGGACTTCTGGAGCTCACAGGCGCCCGCGATCGGAGGTATCGCGTTCAACTCCGCCGGGGGGATCGGCTGGGCGGCCCGCCTCGACGCGCCCGCGCAATCGGTCGACCAGCGACTCAAGCTGTCGCGCTGGCTGAACGAGTTCACCGCTCGCGGGGGCAGGCTGATCGTGCAGGAGGCCGGAATCGAGGACGTCGAGCGGGTGGCGCGGGAGCACGAGCTCACCGTGGTGGCGACCGGGCGCGGAGAGCTCGGCTCGGTGTTCGCCCGCGATCCCGATCGCTCGACCTTCGACCGGCCCCAGCGCGTGCTCGGCCTCACCTATGTGCGCGGACCGACGCCCCGGGCGGAACTGTCGTTCAACGTGGTGCCGGGGGTGGGGGAGTACTTCGTCTTCCCCGCCCTGACCACCACCGGCGAGTGCGAGATCATGGTCTTCGAGGGGATCCCGGGCGGGCCGATGGACTGCTGGGATGAGGTGTCGACGCCGGATCAGCATCTGTCGCGGTCGCTCGAGATCCTCGAGCGGTTCTTCCCTCACGAGCACGCCCGCGTCCGCGACGCGCGTCTGACCGACGAGCAGGGCGTCCTGCGCGGAGCGTTCACGCCGACGGTCCGTCACCCGGTCGCGCAGCTTCCGTCCGGCACGCCGGTTCTGGCCATGGCCGACGTCGCGGTGCTGAACGACCCGCTGACCGGGCAGGGGGCCAACAACGCGGCCAAGTGCGCAGAGATCTACCTCGAGCGGATCGTCGCCCACGAGGGCGACTTCGACGCGGTGTGGCAGCAGCAGACCTTCGATCACTACTGGGCCGCCTACGCGCGGTGGGTGGTGGCGTGGACGAACGCCGTTCTGGCTCCGCCGGCCCCGCACGTGCGGCGACTGCTCGAGGCCGCGCAGCGCCTGCCTTCGCTGGCCGCCATGCTCGCCCACGCGTTCGACGACCCGCGCACCGTGGACCCGTGGTGGTTCGACGAGGTCCAGGCCAACGAGCTGATCGCCGAGAAGGAGGCCGAGGAGACCCGTGGTCTCGACCGGCGCGAGCTGCGCAACGCGCTCGGAGCCTTCGCCACCGGAGTGACCGTGGTCACCGCGAGTTCAGACGGCGGCCGGCCGGTCGGCGTGACCGCCAACTCGTTCACGTCGCTGTCGCTCGAGCCGCCGCTCGTCCTCTGGTGCCTGGCCCACGACTCGACCAGCCTCGACGCCTTCCGCGAGGCCGGCCATTTCGCCGTCAACGTGCTGGCATCCGGGCAGCACCACCTCTCGCGCCTGTTCGCCACCTCGGGCGGGGACAAGTTCGTCGGCGTCGAGGCCAGGGCAGGCGCGCACGGGATCCTGCTCCTCGACGGCTCGCTGGCGCATTACGTGTGCCGCAGCGTGCGCCAGATCGACGCCGGCGACCACGTGATCTTCATCGGGGAGGTGGAGTCCTATGACCTGTTCGAGGGCGAGCCGCTGGTCTTTCACTCGGGCACCTACCGGGTCACCACCCGCCACCCGGACCTCGACTAGCGCCCAAACGAAGCGGGTACGCATCCGGCATGGAAGATCCGCGTGAAGAGCTGGACCCCCAGCAGGGCGACGCCCCCGAGGTCCCACCGGAGACGAACGAGCATCCTCCCCACGAGGAGGAGGTCGGCGGCCGCGGCGCCGAGGATCCGGGGGAGATGGCCGACGAGGACCGCTACCGCAAGGGTCCGGGCTGGTAGCTGAAGTTCAGCGACGGCGCCGCAGCAGGATAAGCAGCAACAGCACCGCCACGGCCACGAGCGCGCCGTTCCGCACCGCCGGCGTGCCGCTGACCAGGGATCCGACGTCGAGCTCGCTCGGCGCGGGCTCGAGCTGCATGTGCGAGGTCGTGTCAGTGGCCGGCGCTTGCTCTTCGCGGTCGGCCGTCCCGGCGATCTTCTGCTCGAGCCGATCCGAGAACTGACTCAGCACCCGCTTGCCCACATCTTCGATCACCCCGCGACCGAACTGGGCCTGCGGCCCGGTGATCTGAAGCTCGGTCTCCGCCTTCACGCGGGTCCCGCCCTCGACCGGCTCGAGCCGGTTGCGGATCGTCGCCATGGCCGAGCCCTGGCCCTTGGCCTCCCGCGCGCGCAGCTCGATGACCGCGGTGTGACCGGTCTCGTCGACCTCCGAGAGCGTGGCCCGGCCCCGGTACTCGACCCGCATCGGCCCCAGCTTCAGCCGCATCGAGCCGTCGTACACGTTCGGCTCCTCGGTGGCCGAGATGGTGGCGCCGGGCAGGCAGCTGGCCACGCCCTCCATGTCCAGGAGCTCGCGCCACACCGTGTCGAGGTCGGCGCCCACGGTGAACTCGTTCTCGAGGATCACGTGGCAGCGCCCGCCTTGATGGTCACCCCGCGCGGCTCGCCGTTCTCGCCGCTGTGAACGAGCCGCCACACGCGCTCCCACGGGTTGTGGCTGTCGGAGACGATCGCGTCGTCCTTGCCCAGCGCATCCTGGATGGCGCTGCAGATCGCGTGCAGCGGCGCGCCGCCGCCCTCGCCCATGCCCTTGGCCCCGTTCGGGGTGAACGGGCTCGGCGACTCGATCTCGCCGGTCTTGATGTGGGGCGAGTCGAGCGCGGTGATCGCGTGGTAGTCGTAGAACGAGGCTTGCTGGAGCTGGCCTTGCTCGTCGTAATCGAACGCCTCGTATAGCGCGGCCCCGATCCCCAGCGCGGTCGCGCCGTGGACCTGGCCTTCGACGATCTGGGGATGGATCCGCACGCCGCAGTCGTCGACGGCCGCGTACTCGAGGATCCCCACCTCGCCGGTGTGCTCGTCGATCTCGACCACGCAGGCATGGATCTGCGAGGCGTAGGTCAGCGTGAGGTTGCCGCGCTTCTTGTCCGGATCGGGGACTTGGAACGGGGGCACGTACACATGCCGGCAGTTCAGGCTGAGCCGCTCACGCATCTCCTCCGGCAGCACCGCGTTATTCGAGTAGACGAGGTTGGCGATGCCGATGAACGGAATCGCCCGCTCGGAATCGCCTCGTACCGAGGCCATTCCGTCGGCCAGCTCGATCTCCGACGCGTCGGCCTGGAGCGCGAACGCCGCCACCTCGACGATCTCCTTGCGCAGCTTCTCGGCCGCCCCCTTGGCCGCGCCCAGCCCGGTGACCGCGAACTGACTTGCGTAGGTCCCGCTGAACGCCACGAACGTGTTCTGCTGCGAGTTGAACCCGGCGCTCACCCGGACCTGGTCGGGTGGCATCCCGAGCACGTCGGCCACGACCTGGCCGGCCGTGGTCTCGTGACCCTGCCCCTGGGGCGTCGTGCCCAGGTTGACATTCACCTCGCCGTACAGGTCGAGCTTCGCGAACGCGGCCTCGCCGTTACCACTGAACGGCAGGTCCGGGTTGATGATCCGCGCCTGGCCGAAGTTGTTCGTGCCCGAGTCCAGAGTAGAGCCGATTCCGATCCCGATCCGCTTGCCCGACCCGTGCCCCAGCTCCCGCTGGCGCGAACGCCACTGCGAGGCGTTGATCAACTCCAGAGCGATGTCCAGCGACCGCGGCAGGTCACCGCTGTCGTACACGCAGCCGTTCGGCGTCTCGTACGGATAATCGGAGGGCTGGACGTAGTTGAGCTTGCGCAGCTCTACCGGGTCGAACCCGAGTTCGTGGGCCACGACATCGATGATCCGCTCGATCAGCCACAGGTGCTGCAGGCGCGAGTAGCCGCGGTTGGGGATGGTCGGGCACTTGTTGGTCAGCGTCTCGGTGTAGTCGACGTTGATGTGCTTCAGGCGGTAGCACCCACACACCACCTGTGACCAGATGACGGCGCCGAGCGGCTCGTAGTGCAGGTACGCGCCCGCATCGTCGAACGCGCGCGTCTTGAACCCGAGGATCGTTCCGTCCTTCTGCACGGCGACGCGCGTCCCCAGGAACACCCGCTCATTGCCCTGCCCGGCCGACAGCATGTGCTCGGTGCGGTACTCGGTCCACTTGGCCGGCCGGCCCGCCTTCTTGGACAGCAGCGCCAGCGCGGCGATCTGCGGGTACGTCCCGATCTTGTTGCCGAACGCGCCGCCGATGTCCTGGGACTGAAACAGCACCCGGTTGCTCGCCACCCCGAGCGTCGGCCCCATCACCATCGAGGCGAACATCGGCATCTGGTTGTTCGAGTTCACATGGATGGTGTCGGTGCCCGGGTCCCAGTTGACCACGGCCGCGTTGCACTCCAGGGGTGTGGACGAGAACCGGTGAAAGTGCAGGCGATCGATCTCGACCACGTGGTCGGCGTTCTCGAGCGCCCAGTCGGCGTCGCCGTAGTCGAACACGCCGTGCCAGGCCACGTTGCTCCCGATCTCCTCGTGCAGGATCGGGGCGTCCGGGTCGGCCGCCTTCACCGTGTCGACCACGCACGGCAGCGGCTCGTAGTCGACGTCGACCAGGCCGGCGGCGTCCCGTGCCAGCTCGCGGGTCTCGGCCAGCACGACCGCGACGGCGTCCCCGTGGTAGCGCACCTTGTCGACCGCCAGCGGCCACTCCTGCAGCTTGCCCGCCGGCTCGGGGGCGATCTGGAAGAACGGGACCTGGCACATCTCGCGCGCCTCTTCGCCGGTCAGCACCGCGTAGACGCCCTCGAGCGACAGCGCCCGGCTGACGTCGATCGAGGCGATCTTCGCGTGTCCGACCGGCGAGCGCACGAAGTGGGCAAAGCCCTGCCGGTGCATCCACACGTCGTCCGCGAACTCGCCCTGGCCCTTGAGCAGCCGCTGGTCCTCGACGCGCGGAACGCTGACCCCGACCGACCGCCGGGTCTCTACGGGCGTGGTGGTGGTCATGATGCCTCCGCTGCGGTCTCGATCGACTTGATCACGTTCACGTAGCCGGTGCAGCGACAGATGTTGCCGCGCACGGCCCGGCGAATCTCCTCCGTGCTCGGGTTCGGGTTGCGACGGAGCAGGAACGTCGCCGCCATCACCAGCCCGGGCGTGCAGTAGCCGCACTGGAGCCCGTGCTCCTCGTGGAAGGCCCTCTGCACCGGCGTGAGCTGGCCGTCCTGGGCCAAACCCTCGATCGTCTCGATCTCCGCCCCGTCGGCCTGTGCCGCCAGCATCATGCAGCTCTTGATCAGCTTGCCGTCGTAGATGATCGAGCAGGCGCCGCAGCTGCCGGTGTCGCAGCCGATGTGGGTGCCCTTCTTGGCCAGCGTGTCACGGATGAAGTGGACGAGCAGCTGGCGTGACTCGACCGTTGCGGTCAGCCGCTCGCCGTTGAGCGTGAACTCGATTGCCTGGACGGTGCCTGAATCAACCACGGTGGTCTCCTCCGATCGCCTGGGTCACGGCGCGCTGCGCGGTCACGCGCGCCATCGCCCGCCGGTACTCGGCGCTACCGTGCGCGTCTCCCAGCGGTTCCAGATCCGGTCCGATCGCCTCGGCGGCAGCGTGGATCGCGTCCGCGTCGGCCGAGGCCCCGCGCAACGAGTCCTCCATTCCCTTGTGGCGGATCGGGACGGCCGAGACGCAGGCGAGCACCACCCGGGCCTCGTCGATCGTGCCGTTGCCTCTGACCACGGCGGCCGCCCGCGCGATCGCCTTCGAGTCGGCGCCCACCGCCACCGTGCTGTACCCGGCCCCGGCGTCGCCTCCGAGGCTCGGAATGCGGACTCTGGTCAACAGCTCACCCTCGCCGACCTCGGTGGCGAAGAAGCCGTGGAAGAAATCCTCGGCCGGGACTTCGCGCTCTCCGTTGGCGCTTGCGATGATCATGGTCGCGTTCAGGGCGACGAGCAGCGGGGGAAGGTTGTTGGTGGGGTCGCTGAGACAGCAGTTGCCGCCGATCGTCCCGCGGTCGCGGATTTGCTGGTCCTCGATGTGACCGGCCACCTCGGCCAGGAGCGGGAGGCTGGCGCGCACGTCCTCGGAGCGATCGAGCTCGTCGTAGGTGATGCAGGCGCCGATCTCGAGGCCGCCCTCGGTTCGCTCGATGCCGCGGAGCTCGTCGAGCCGGCTGATGTCGACCAGTAGATCGAGCGAGGCGACACGGTGCTTGAGCACGTTGACGAGACTCTGCCCGCCGGCCAGGGGCGCGGCGCCGTCGGTGCTCGACAGCAGCTCTAGCGCCTGGGCGACCGTGTCCGGGCGGGCGTAGGCCACTGTTTCAAGAAGCATCTCTTTCCACCCTTTCGTCGGCGGCCCCCATCGCTCAGAAAGCTCCCAGATATTTGATCAATCGTCAAGCGGGGGCGGGGTGGCGGCGCGGAAGCATTCCCATTTCCGGCCCCCCTTGGCCGCGAACGGGAACGCTATTTCGCGAGCACGGTTTCCGACTCGCCCTGGAGCTCGAACAGCTCGGTGCTCCCCATCTGCTGGGCGATCATGTTGGCCGTGCGGGCCAGGTGGTTGTGGAGCTCGCGCGCGGCGGTGGCGCCGTCGTGATCGATGCAGGCCTGGAGGATCCGCTCGTGCTCGAGCCTGCGCTTATCGAGGTTCAGCCGCACCGGCAGCATGGCGAAGCGATAGCGCTCACTGGTCTCCCACAGCGGGTGAATGAGGCGGGACATCCAGCGGGAGTTGGCCGCGTCGTAGAGAGCGAAGTGAAAGGCCGTGTGGCTCGACCAGATCGCGCCCAGATCGCGCGCCTTCGACGCCTTGACGTGCGCGGCGAGGCGCTCCTGGGCGCGCTGGGCGTCCTCGTGGTGGAAGTTCTCGGCCGCGTGGTGCACGGCCAGCGGCTCGAGCGCGAGCCGCGCCTCGTACACCTCGCGCAGGTCGTCGATCGACAGCTCGGTCACGCGCGCCCCGCGGTGCGGGATGTTCTCGACCAGTCCGACCGAGTCGAGCAGCCGCAGGGCCTCGCGGATCGGCATCGGGCTCATCTCGAGCACGTCGGCCAGCTCCTCGATCGGTAGGCGCTCGCCGGGGGCGAGCACGCCGGTCACGATCGCCTCGTGGAGGGTCGCGAAGGCGCGCTCGGCCAGCGTGCGGTGCCCCCCGGCGGGGCGGACGGCTGACAGTTTCTCCGCGGCGGCCATGGTTAGCTTCGCTTCACTGGTTCGACATGCTCGAGCGGTTTTCGCTCGGCTGGGTGTTCGTTTCCCCTCCCGCCATTTCTCAACCCCACCTCCTGCCCCCGGCGGCGCAGAAATCCGAGCGAGAACTCGCGCCCGCCGGTCACGCCGCTCGGCCGGAACAAGAGCATCGCGGCCATGATCACGCCCAGGATGAGGTCGGCCGCTCCGTTGGGAAGCGTGACGGTGAAGAAGATGACGTGGACGGTGTTCTCGGCCGCGGCCAGCCACGAGTCGAGCAGGCTGATGGCCAGCGCCCCGATGGTTGCACCCCACAGGCTGCCCGAACCTCCGATGACCAGCATGGCGAGAGTCAGGAAGGTCAGCTCCAGAAAGACCTGGTCGGTGGTGATGCTCCCGAGCTGGTGAACGAGCAGCCCGCCGCCCAGTCCGGCCAGCGCACCCGACAACCCGAACGCGAGCAGCCGCTCACGTGTGACGTTCACCCCGATCGCCTGGGCGGCCGCCGGGTCCTCTCGGGTGGCGCGGAGCAGGCGTCCCCTCCGCGAGGACTGGTAGGCAAACGCCACCACGGCCGCGAACGCCGCTCCGCCCAGCGCCTGCCACACGCCGACCGTGACCGGCACGAGCGACAGCGTGGTCGGGCCGGGCCCGATCTTCGTCCACTGCTGGAACACGTTGTTGGTGATCTCGAGCACGGCGAAGGTGGCGATGCCGGCCGCGATCCCCGAGAGCCGCATCAACGGCAGCCCGACGATCAGCGCAACCACCGCCCCGAGCGCGGCCGCGATGACCAGGGAGAGGAAGGTCGAAACGGTGTGGGTGGCCAGGAACGACCACAGGCCGGGGAGCACGAAGTGCTTGGGCGTGGTGGGGATCGTCAGCACGCCCGCCATAAAGGCGCCGATGGCGGCGAAGCTGATGTGACCGAACGAGATCACGCCGGAATTGCCGACGAACACGTACAGGCCGTAGACGATCGTGGCCGACACGAGCGCGGTGATGAAGTCCTGCTGGGTGCCGGCCGAGGTGCCCGAGCCGATCAGGGCCACGATCAGCAGCAGCGCGAGCGAGGCGATCAGCGTCTGAACCGAGCGCAGCCGGCTCATACCCGCTCCACCGTGGTCTTCCCGAACGGCGCGAACAGCCCGCCCGGCCGCAGGGTCAAGAGGATGATCACGAGCAGGAACACGAACGCGGTCTGGAACTTGGTCTCCGAGGCCGGCAGGACGTCGTTCAGGACCGAGGTGGCGAAGCCGATGGCAAACCCACCGGCGGTGGCGGTCCACAGTCGGTCGATGCCGCCGACCACCGCCCCGACCAGGGCGATGATCGTGATGTCGAGGCCGAACGTCGGGGTGACCAGCGGCGTCTGCACCGTGTAGAGCAGCGCCACCACGGCCGCCATCACGCCGGCGATCACGAACGCGAACGAGATCACCCGGTTGGTCTGCACGCCGAGCAGCCGCGCGGTCCGGAAGTCGGTGGCCGCGGCGCGCATCTGCAGCCCGATGTTGGTCCGCGCGAGCACGAGCGCGGTGCCACCGAGCAGCACCACCCCGGCCGCGATCTCCACGATCGTGACCCAGCGCAGGTCGAGCCCGCCGTGGATGGCAATCGTATTGAGGCTCGACAGCGGGTCGGCCGGCTTGCCGTTGGTGCTGAACGCGATCAGCCACACCGCCTCGAGCGCGAACGCGACCGCGAACGTGGCCACCAGCGTGGTGGCCGGCGCGGCCCCCCGCAGCGGCCGGAAGGCGATTCGCTCGATCGCCACCGAAAGCCCGATGCAGACCACGAACACGAGCACGATCTGGAGGACGAGCGGCCAGCTCGTGGTCAGGCTGAGCGCGTAGGCGCCGGCGGTGATGAGCTCGCCCTGGGCGAAGTTGATCAGGCGCAGCACCCCGAACACCAGCGCCAGGCCGATCGCCACCAGCCCGTACAGCGCGCCCAGGGCCAGCGCATTGATGATCGTCTGCCCGGCGTTCATGACCCGAAGTACGCCTCCACCATCCGGTCGGTGTCGCCGGCGTCGCGCGGGGTCAGCTCCATCTTGATCCGCCCGCTGCCGAGCACGTAGGTGCGATCGGCGAATTCGACCGTGATCTGCGCCCGCTGCTCGACCAGCAGGATCGTCACGCCCCCGGATCGGATCTGGGCCAGAGCGCCCCACACCGCGTCGACGACCGACGGGGCCAGCCCGAGCGACGGCTCGTCGAGCAACAGCAGCCGCGGCTTGGCCACGAGCGCGCGGGCGATGGCCAGCTGCTGCTGCTGGCCGCCGGAGAGCAGGCCGGCCTGCCGGCGCCGGAAGTCGTGCACGACCGGGAACAGGCCCTTGACGAAGTCGAGGTCGGCCTGCACGCCGTTGACCTCCCCCCGTCCCACCAGGCCGAGACGCAGGTTCTCGTCCACGGTCAGCTGGGGAAAGATGTGGCGCCCCTCGGGCACGAGCGAGATGCCCGAGCGGACGATGCGCTCGGTGGGGACGCCGAGCACCGAGCGGCCCTCGAACATGATCGAGCCGCGGGACGCCGGCACCGCGCCCATGACCGACTGCAGCAGCGTGCTCTTGCCCGCCCCGTTCGGGCCGACCAGGCCCACCACCTCGCCGGCGGCGATCGACAGGGAGGCACCTCGCAGCGCCGGGACGGCGCCGTAGCGCACCTCGAGGTCTTCGATGGCCAGCGCGAGGTCAGGCATGTGAACCGTTCTTGACCCCGGAGGAACCGAGATACGCCGAGGTCACGTCGATGTTGCGACGGATCTCCTCCGGCGTGCCCGCGGCCAGCGTGCGGCCCTGGTCGAGCACGTGGATCCGGTCGCACACCTCCATGATCAAGGCCATGTTGTGATCGACGAGCAGCACCCCGGCACCGTACTCGTCACGTACACGCCTGACCAGCGCCGCGAACGAAACCAGGTCGGTGTCGGAAAGACCCGCCGCCGGCTCGTCGAGCAGCACGTAGCGCGGCCGCGAAGCCAGCGCGCGGGCCACGCTCACCTTCTGCTCCTCGCCGTGGGGAAGCGCGGCCGCCGGCACCTCCGCGCGATCGCGGAGCTCGAGGGCGTCGAGCAGCTCGAAGCAGATCGCCCGCGCCTCCCGCGCGCTCAGGCCGATCCCCAGCGCCCCGAGCTGGACGTTCTCGGCCACGCTCAGGGCGGCGAACAAGTGCCCGTGCTGAAACGTCCGCGCCAGCCCCGCGCGGGCCCGCCGGTTGGCCCGCCATCGGGTGACGTCGTCCTGGCCGAGCATGATCGCGCCCGCACTCGGCAGGTCGAAGCCGGTGATCAGGTTGATCAGGGTGGTCTTGCCGGCGCCGTTCGGCCCGATCAGCCCGACTACCTCGTGGCGGTCGATCTCGAGCGTCACTCCCTGCAGGGCGTCGATGCCCTCGAACGAACGCGAAACGTCGGCGGTCCGAAGGGAGCCCTCAGACCACCGACGTCCGCGCGGCTGGTTCGAGTCAGCCACGTCCTTCGATTACAGCGGGGCCGGCCCGCCCGACTTGATCACGTACTTGAACGAGCCCTTGCCGTTGGTGACCTCGAGCACGCGGTACTCCCGGCCGAACACCGTGTGCAGAGTGGGGCTGAAGCTGACCGCGCCGGAGATCGTGGGCAGGTTGTGGAAGTTCTGCATCGCCGCGGCGAGCTTGGTTCCGTCCAGCGAGCCACCGGTCTGCTTGACCGCGGCCACGATCCCGTCGATCGCCGCCGCTCCGGCCACGAACCCGCCCGTGGTCGGCGCATGGCCCTCGGCCTTCAGCTGGGAGATCATCTGCTTGACCGCCGGGCTCGGGTCATCGCCGTAGATCGACGTGTAGGAGTCGGTCCAGAAGTTGGTCGAGATCTTCGGGTCCTTGGGCATCCAGTAGGTCCCGTCGAGCGACCACGGGGCGAGGAACGGCGTCTTGTTCCCGGCCGAGCGGACGTCGGACAGCAGGGTCGAGATGTCAGGCGCAGCCGTGGTGCAAACCTCGATCACCGCCGCCTTGGTGGCGTTGACGCGGCTGGCCACGTTGGCCACGGTGTGGTCGCCCTGGGTCCACGTCTGCTGGCTGAGCACCTTGCCGCCCAGCGACTTGAACTTGTTCGAGAAGGCCTGGCACACGTTCTGGCTGTAGACGATCTGCTTGTCGGTGACGACGACGGCGGTCTTCCAGCCCTGTTTGATCGCGATCTGCGCGTCGGCGGCGCCCTCGTCCTGGGCCACGTTGCCGTAGCTGTAGGCGAGCTGGCCGGCGGTGCCGAACCGCTTCGGCCCCATCTGGTCGGTGCCGATGCACGGCGCGACGGTCAGCAGCTTGCTCGAGATGCCGACCGTGATCGACGGCGTCGAGAAGTCGACGTCGCAGGTCACCCACAGGATGTTGGCTCCCTTGCTGACCAGGTTGAGCGCGTCCGCGCGCGTCTGGTCGGGCTTCAGCTGGGTGTTGGCGATGGCGAACTTGATCTTGTGGCCGTCGACGCCGCCCTGGGCGTTGATCTTGGCCGCCTCGATCTGGGCCCCGTACAGGGCCGGGTCGTCGGTCGGGGCCATCAGCGCGGTGAAGTCGATCGCGGCGCCGATCAGGATCGGCTTGCCGTTGCCGGCGCTGGAGCTACTACCCGAGGCGGCGCTGCTCCCACCCGACCCACCGCTACTACTACTGGTACTACTCGACCCGCAGCCCGCGATCACCGCGGCGGCGACCAGTGCCGTCAACACGGTCGCCCATCTCATTCTCCTCATAGCGAGCGTTTCTCCTCTCGTGTGCTTAGACGTCGCCGCCGCGCCCGTCCGCTCGGGCGCGCGCTGAAAGTGGGGCAGTGCTGCATCTCGCAGTAGATGCTGAGGGGCGTGCTGCATCTCGCAGTAGATCCTGAACCTCGTTGTCCTCCCCTGAACCTCATCGTCCTCCCCGGGGTCGGGATGCCCTCAGGCCGAAGTCTCGCGGCGGTTAGATCAAATGTCAAACATCACGTCGGGGCTTAGCCAGACCGAAACATTGCCGTTCGGCGCGGCCAGAACGTCCCCCGCTTCGCCTCGCCATCGGTGGACCCTTTCGCCAGTCCAACGGCGCGTCAACGCTCAGTGCTCAGCCGGAAGTCTTCCAGCGGCGGCGCCCCCCGCTCGGACACCTCGACCCCGTGCTGACGCCCGCAGGACGGGCATAGGTACTGCACCAGCTCGAGCGCCGCGTGCACGACGATCCCGCGCGGGAGCTCGTCGACGACCCGCCGCACGCAGCCCTCGCGCCAGTCCTGCCGCGCGTCCCCGAGCGGTTGGCCGCACGCGCACTGCACCTGGAGTCCCTCGGTCAGCCCCAGCGCCACGCCGATGTGGCCGACGGGATGTCCGGATGGCGTCGCGGCTGGCGGCTTGTCCTGGTTGAACTCGAGCCGCGCGCGCCGCAATGCGTCCCGATCGCCCGGCACCCCGTAGACCTCACGTGCGCGACGCTCGGAGATGATCCCCAGCGCGACGTCCCGGGCCACGGCCGCGGGATCGCGGTCGAGCGGGTCCCCGTAGCCACCGCCGCCCTGCCAGGTGTAGAGGACGACGTCGCCCGGCACGAGCTCGAACTCGGGCACCTTGGCCTCCAGGACCTCGACCTCACCCCCGAGCGCGGCCAGGTCGAGCGGCGCCAGTACATCGTCGCCGAAGGCGAGCCGGCCGCGCGCGAGCAGCTCGTGCACGCGGCTGCCGCGGACGATGAGCTGGCGGTTGCAGACTCCGGGCCAGCCGCCGAACTGGCCGAACGACACGGGCACCTCGACCCCGTGCGAGGTGAGCGAGTTGCGCAAGCGCTCGACGCCGTGCGGGGTCCATGCGGTCCCGGCCGCGCGGCCGCCGCGGTATGTGCCATCGCCGGCGGTGTCGGGGAAGAAGGAGCGGAACAGGAACAGCATCGGACCGTGGAGCTCGTTCGTCTCCACGTTGGCGATGTGCGGCCGGGGGGCCACCAGCGCGCCCGACTGGTCGATCCCGTCGGCGATCGCGCTCGCCCCGCCGCCGCCGATCTGCGGGTCGATGAGCTGGGTGCCGTACGGCTCGCCGTGCTGGTTGCGGTCACCGCTGAACAGGGCCGCGAACGTTCCGTGCGTGACCGCGACCGAGTGGCGCCGGAGCTCGTCGCTGAACGCCAGCAGCTTCGACACGGCGTGGCTGGTCACGCTCATGATCGTCCAGCCCTGACCGATCGTGGCCGCGCCCGTGGCTGCCGGGGGCTTGGCGTTGACGATCAGCCCCTTGGGCGCGATCACCTCGAGCGCGCCGAGGATCCCGTGATTCCACGGAATGCCCGCGCCCAGGATCGGGGCCACCCCGCCGAAGATGGCGCCGATCAGGGCGCCTTCGGTGCAGTTGATGTACGTCGGAGCCTGGGGCGCCGATCCGCGCATGTCGACGCGGAGCACGTCGCCGTCCTTCTCCAGCCGGACGTCGACCGGATAGACCTTGTTCTCGACCCCGTCGTGGTCGAGGAAGCCGCGGGTGTGAAAGATGCCGTCGGGAAGCGAGCGCAGGCGTTCGCGCATCCGGCGCTCGGAGTAGCGGATCAGCTCCTCCATCGACGTCGTGATCGTGTCCGCGCCGTAGCGGTCGATCAGCTCGCCCAGTCGCTCGCGGGCCACCGCATTGGAGGCGATGAAGCCGCGCAAGTCGAGGCCGACCATCTGGGGCTGGCGGGTCATGTTGAGGATCAGCCGCCACACGTCGCGCCGGAGCACTCCGCCCTCGATCAGCTTCATCGGCGGCATCATCAGGCCCTCTTGCTGCTTCTCGCGCGCGCGGGCCGAGATCGATCCGACGCTCATACCGCCCATGTCGACCTGATGGGCGGCCACGCCCGCCCAGGCGATCATCCGGCCCTCGTGGTGGATCGGCGCCACCACGGAGACGTCGGGATGGTGGACGGCGCCGTAGTAGGGGTCGTTGACGACGAACATGTCGCCCTCGCCGATTTCCCCGGGCTCGAACGCCTCCATCACGTGCCGCAGGACGATCGGCATGGCGCCGGAGTGGAACACGACCTGTGGGCCCATCGAGGCGATCCGGCCGTCGGCCGTGTAGAGGGCGTTGTTGAAGTCGCTGGCCGCGGTGACGATCGGCGACACCGAGACGTCCTTGAGCGCGATCGCCTGCTCCTCGTTGACCGCCTCGAGCTTGTGGCGGAGGATCTCGAACGTGACCGGATCGAGCGCGAGCGGCCGCTCCAGCTTGGTCCAGTCGGCCGGACTGGGTCCGAGCACGTAATCACTCATCGCCGGATCTCCACCGCCAGCAGCTCGTTGACCTCGGCTCGCTGCCCCGAGCACAGGGCGAGCGTCGTGGTGGCGTACTGGATGACCGCCGGGCCGTCGATCCGATCACCGGAGCTCAACTGCTCCCCCGTGTAGATCGGCGTGGTCAGGAAGTCCCCGCCGATCGGGTCGTAGACCTTCCGCTCGGCGTGCGGGGCGACGTGGCCTGTGCCGGTGCTCGCGCGGCTCAGCGTGGGCCGCCGCAATGCCCCTTGGGCGAGGACGACGAACGTCACGAGCTCGAAGCCGGCCAGCTCCGGAACCGCCGCGTCGCCGTAGCGTTGCGCGTACACGTCGAGGAAGTCTCGGATCGCCCGCTCGGGGGAGCCGTGGTAGACGACCTCGAGCGCCTTGGTCTGCCGCACGAACCGCACCTCGACCACCCGCTGCAGCGACTGGCGCTCGGGCGGGATGCCCTGGGCGCCGAGTTGCTCGGCCGCGCGTGACTCGAGGTCGGCGAACAGCTCCTCGATCCAGGCGGCCGGGGCGTCGGCACCGAGGCGCTCGCGGGCCAGGCGCATCGGCGCGCTCACCTCGACTCTCAGCGCCACGTCGGACGAGGCGGCGCCCAGCGCCGAGTGAACCGACTGGGTAGCGGGCACGACGATGGCGTCGACCAGGTCGAGCGCGAACGCCGGCGCGTGCGCGGCTCCGGCGCCACCGAACGCGTAGAGCACGAACTCGCGCGGGTCGTGGCCGCGCTCGAGCGTAACCGTCCGCAGGAGGTCGGCCATCCGCCCGTCGACGATCCGTTTGATCCCGGCCGCCGCCTCGTGCACCGCCAGGCCGAGCGGCTCGGCGACGTGCTCGCGCACCGCGTCGTGTGCGGCCTGCACGTCGAGGCTGATCCGTCCGCCCAGGAAGCCGCCAGGATCGAGGATCCCGAGCACGAGGTCGGCGTCGGTCACGGTCGGCAGCGTGCCGCCCGTTCCGTAACAGGCCGGTCCGGGAACCGCGCCCGCGCTGCGCGGGCCGACGCGCAGATAGCCGCCCTCTTCCACGCGCGCGATCGAACCGCCGCCGGCGCCGATCGCGGTCACGTCGACCATCGGCAACAGCAGGTGGTACTTGCCGATCTCGGTTTCCACCCGGTGCAGCGGACGGCCATCGAGGATCATCCCGACGTCGGTGGACGTCCCGCCCATGTCGAACGTGATCACGTTGCGGTGCCCGAGCGCATCGCCGAGGAAGCGCGACGCCGTGACCCCGCCCGAGGGCCCGGACAGCAGCAGCCGGGCGGGAAAACGGCCCGCCTGGTCGGCGCTCATGACGCTGCCGCCCGAGTCGAGCAGGAGCAGGTTGCGCGTCCCCAGACGTCGCTCGAGCGCGGCCGTGTAGCGCGAGATCACCGGCCCCAGATAGGCGTTGACAAGCGTCGTCGCCGTGCGCTCGTACTCGCCCAGCCGCGGGGCGACCTCGCTCGATACGGCCACGTACACGCCGGGCAGTTCCCGGCCGAGGATCTCGGCCGCCCGCCGCTCGTGCGCGGGATTCCGAAACGACCACAGAAAGCTGATCGCCACCGCCTCCACCCCGGCCCGGCGGATCTCCTCCGCCGCGGCGCGCACGTCGTCTTCGTGCAACGGTGCGAGTGGCTCTCCGCGGTAGTCGACCCGCTCCCGGATGCCGAACACGAGCGCGCGCGGGACGAGCGGCTCGGGCACCCGCCGCAGCGAATAGTCGGTCAGCTCGCTCGGCGCCAGCCCGGCCGTCATCCCGAGCTGGCGCTGCATGAAGATCGTGTCCTCGAACCCGCGGGTAGTCAGGAGCGCGGTGGTGGCGCCGCGCCGCTCGAGGTACGCATTGGTGGCCGCGGTGGTGCCGTGGCCGATTCTGGCTACCTCATCGAGGAACGGCTCCAGTCCGCGGTCGCCGGCCGCCTCGAGGAGATTGGTCTCGAGCCCCTCGAGCAGCGCCGCGGGCGTGGTCGGCGTCTTGTAGCTGGAGACCGCGCCGTCGGTGTCGATCACGACCGTGTCGGTGAACGTCCCTCCGATGTCGATGCCGACGACGTAGCTTGCATTTCCCATGGCGGGCGGCGATCCTGCCGGTGCGTGTATCAAATGTCAAATCGCTCGTACGACGCGATCATCATCGGCGCGGGACACAATGCTCTGGTCAGCGGCGTCTACCTCGCCCGCGCGGGCTGGAGCGTGGTCGTGCTCGAGCGCTCGGAGCGCCCCGGCGGTGCGGTGTCCAGCGCCGAGATCACCCGTCCGGGCTTCGTCTCGGACCTGTTCGCCACCAACCTCAACCTGTTCCTCGGATCGCCCGTCCAGGCCGAGCTGGGCTCAGAGCTCGAGCGGCTCGGGCTGCGGTACGCCGGCTCGGCCAAACCGTTCGCCAACGTGTATCCGGAGGGCCGGGCGCTGCGGGTGCACCAGGACACCGGCGCGACGCTGGCCGAGCTCGAGCGCCACGATCCCGCCGACGCGGCGGGCTGGCGCGAGCTGGACCGCCTCTACGAGCGGCTCAGCCCGGCGCTGTTCGCTCTGTACGGCTCGCGGCTCGACGCGCGGAGCCTCGCCGCCCTGGCCGCGCAGCAACTCCCCGCGCTCGGGCTGGACGGAGGCCGCGAGCTCGTCCGCCTGCTGCTGAGCTCGACCCGGGAGCTGGCCGAGACCTATCTCCACTCGCCCGAGGCCCACGCGCTCCTCGGTTGCTGGGGCATGCACCTGGACTTCGGCCCGGATGTCTCGGGCGGGGCGATGTTCCCGTTCCTCGAGGCGTTCACCGACATGCGAACCGGGATCGCGCTCGGGGAGGGCGGAGCGGCGAAGCTGGTCGACTCCATCGTGGCCCTCGGGGCCGAAAGCGGCATGGAGCTGCGCACCGGTGCTGAGGTCGCGCGCGTGATCGTCTCTGGCGGGTGCGCCACCGGCGTGGAGCTGTCCGGCGGCGAGGTCATCGAGGCCCGTCGCGCGGTGATCGCGGGCGTCACCCCGCCGATTCTCTATGAGCAGCTCCTGGCCGGGGCGTCGCTACCGGCGCCGTTGCGGCGTGCCGCGCGCCGCTACCAGCACGGGCCGGGAACGCTGATGTTGCATCTGGCCCTCTCGGCGCCGCCGCCGTGGGCCGGCGGGGAGGACCTGAGCGACTTCGCCTACGTCCACATCGCCCCCTATGTCGACGATCTCGCCCGCACCTACGCGCAGGCGTGCGCCGGACTGCTCCCCGGCGAGCCGATGCTGGTCGTCGGTCAGACCTCGGCCGTCGATCCGACGCGATGTCCGGAGGGCGCGCTGCTGTGGGTCCAGGTCCGCGCCCTGCCGGGCACGATCCGCGGCGACGCGGCGGGGGAGATCTCGGCGCGGGAGTGGCCGGGCGCCGCTGAGCCGTACGCCGACCGGGTGCTGGCAAAGCTCGAGCGCTATGCCCCCGGGATTGGCGATCTCGTGCTCGACCGCGCCGTGCTGACGCCGGCTGACCTCGAGCGCCACGATCCCAACCTCGCCGGCGGGGACTCGATCGCCGGGAGCATGCACCTGCGCCAGAACTTCCTCTTCCGCCCATTCCCGGCCGTCAGCGACTACGAAACCGGGGTGGAGGGGCTGCTGATGGTCGGTGCCGCCACCTGGCCGGGCGCGGGCGTCAACGCGATCTCCGGCTACAACGTCGCGCAGAAGCTGCTCGCGCCTTCGCGCCGCCGGCTCGATGACGCGCGGTTGGCGCTCAGCGGCGCCCGCGCAGCAAGCGGACCGCTTTGGCGATCCGTCCGTCGCCGGCGATGAGCTGTAGCGCCACGATCCGGCCCGAGGCGGCGTTCAGCCCGGGGCCGGGGTAGGTCGAGGCGCCGCATTGATACAAGCTCTGCACGGGCGTGGCGTGGGTGCCGTAGCCCGGCAGCGGCCGCCACAGGTAAGACTGCCCGAGCTCACAGTCGCCCGAGTAGATGTCCCCGCGAACCAGGTTGGGATTGCGACGCTCGAGCTCGACCGGAGACAGCGCCGCGTGCCGGCCCCGCGCGGCCGGCCAGTTCTCGACGTGTTCGCCGAGCCTCGACAGAACGCGCTCGACGAACGCCTGCTCCACCTCCGGGCTCCAGGTTCCGCTTCCGGTGTCGATCTGTCCCGCGGCATCGCCCGTCGGGGCGTAGGGCACCTGCTGGAGCTGGATCCACAGCGTTCCCGCGCCCGCGGGCGCGCGGCTCGAGTCGATCGTGGACTGCTGGCCCACCACCACCGTCGGCCGTGTCGGCAGTAGGCCGGCCGCGGCCTGGGCGCAGGCCAGCGACACGTCGCCCACTCCGTCGCTCAGATGAACGATCGGCACCGCGTCGAGCCGTGAGTCGCGCCAGCGCAGCGGCTCGGTGAGGGCGACGTGGACCTGCATGCCGCCGCGCGGGCTGTAGCGGAACCTCCGGGCCTGCTCGACTGCCGCTTGCGGTGCCGCGCGGTCGGGCAGCAGCCGTCCATACAGCTGGGTCGGCGTGGTGTTGGCGACGACCGCTCTCCGGGCCTGGATCTCCCGCCCGCCGGCCACCACGCCGGCGGCCCGGCGGCCCTTCACGATGATGCGCTCGACCTCGGTTTCCGTGCTGATGCGCCCCCCGCGCTCGATCAGGCGCTCGAAGGCGGCGACGAAATTCCCCGCCCCGCCCTGGACGACCGGCAGTCCGACGGCATGGAGCGAGCCCGCGATGGCGAGCGCCTGGAACCCGCTGCCGGCGCTGTCCGGTGGAAGGCCGGTGTGGAGCGCCCAGGGGGAATACAGATCGGAGACCTCGCGGCCCTGGAATCGGGTCTCGAACCAGGCCCGGGCCGAGGACAGCATGTCGGCGGCGAAGCT
Organism: uncultured Solirubrobacterales bacterium; assembly: GCA_963748585.1. Taxonomy (GTDB): domain Bacteria; phylum Actinomycetota; class Thermoleophilia; order Solirubrobacterales; family Solirubrobacteraceae; genus Palsa-465. The sequence goes on from CAVVJR010000001.1 coordinate 203,975, forward strand.
GAGGCCGCCTTTGACGCCCAGTTGGCGGGCGAGCCTCCAGCCCAGCTTCGGCGCCTCGCCGGAGAACAGCTCGACTCCGAACAGCTGGCCCACGGTCGGGATCGTCTCGCCGAAGCTCTGCATCTCGGCCAGGTAGGCGCCGCGGTCGCGCGGGTCGAGGCCTTCGGCCGTCTGCTCGGCGTCCCGGTAGGCGAGCGTGACCGCGCCGTCCGACCTGGCGTTGGCCGTCGTCACCTCCGGCGTCTCGCAGTACGGCACGCCGAGGTCCTCGCCGAGCTCGGCGAACGCGGCCGAGAGCTTGAACAGGGGGTGCCAGGAGGAGAAGGTGTCGTGCGTGTAGCCCGGCTCGGTCAGCTCCTCGCTCGCCACCGCGCCGCCGGCCACCGAATTGCGCTCCAGCACTTCGACGCTCAGTCCGGCCCGGACGGCGTAGGCCGCGGCCACGAGCCCGTTGTGCCCGGAGCCGATCACCACCACGTCGACGGTTTCAGCCATCGGCCCAGGACCGCTCGAGCCCCTTGATCAGGGCCGCGATCGCCTGGTTGAGCGGAGTCGGCACCCCCTGCTCGGCACCGAACCGCGCGATCCCGCCGTTCAACGCGTCGACTTCGGTGGCGCGTCCGGCGAGGACGTCCTGGAGCATGCTCGCGCGGTGCTCGTAGGCCACCTTGGCGGCGTGATCGACCAGCTCGTCGGGATCGGAGTCGAGCGTGATACCGAGCGCGGCCGCCACCGCTTTGCCCTCGTTGACCAGCTCGGTGACCAGGCTTCGCGTCTCGGGTAGCTCGCATACCCGGCCGTGGGTGAGCCGGGTCAGCGCCCCGATCGGGTTGGTGGCGGCGTTGAAGATCAGCTTCGTCCACTGCGCGCCGCGGGCGTCCTCGAGCGCTTTCGTGTTCATGCCGCCGTGGGTGATCGCCTCGGCCAGGCGTCGCACCTGGTCCATCGGGGCGGGACGAGGCTCGAACGGGCCGAGCCACGTGTCCCCACGCGTGTCCATGTGGACGACGCCGGGCTCGATGACCCGGCCGGCCGGGAAGGTGGTGCCACGGATCACCTGGTCGACGTGGTCGGCGATCGTCTCCTCGTTTCCGACCCCGTTCTGCACCGAGGCCACGGCGCCGCCGTCCCTGAATGCCGGCGCGGCCTGCTCGATCGCGGCCCGCGTGTACATGCTCTTGGTGGCCACGATCCCGAACTCGCAGGGCGGGAGCTCCGACGCGTCGGTCGTGGCGCGCACCCGCCCCACCAGGTCGGCCTCGCCGACCAGCTTCAAGCCGTTGCGGTTGATCGCCTCGACGTGTGGCGCGGCGGCGTCGTAGCCCCACACCTCGATGCCTTCCACCTGGGCCAGGTGGGCGGCGAACAGGCTGCCCACCGCGCCGACCCCGACCACACATACCCTCACGTCGTCACCTCCGGCTGGCGCGAGCGCCATGACGCTTCCTTGCCCTTGATCAGCTGATACGCCGCCGCCGTCACCGGTACGCGCACCCCGTGCCGTGAGGCCTCCCGGACGAGCGAGCCGGCGATGAAGTCGACCTCGGTGGCGCGGTGGGCCAGCACGTCCTCGAGCATTGAAGGCAGATGGGCGTAGTCGCTCTGCGCGGTTTCGCCTCGCTTGACCGCGAGCGCGTTCATCTCCCACGGGTCTTCGTACAGCTCGATGCCGGCGGCCGCGGCCACCGACTTGCCCTCGTCCACCAGCGCCCGCACGGCGTGTCCGAGCGACCACGCTTCGGTCTCGTCCACGAATCGCGCCACATGCGGGAGCTCGGTCAGGGCCGAGACGCTGTTGACGGCCGAGTTGAAGATCAGCTTCGACCACTGAGCCGGCACGAGGTCGGGCATGGCCTCGGCGTTCAGCCCCGACTCGTTGATCAGCGCCGCGATTCGGTCGACCACGTCCTGGCCGGTGCCGGTGCCCGCCCACGGTCCAAGCCAGGTCGCCGTGTCGAGCTCGTACTCGACGTGCACGTCGGAGCGGCGCGTACCGCTCATGAAGGTGACCGAGGAGATCAGGGGCCAGTCGCCGTGCCGCGCGATCACCTCCTCGGCCCCGAGGCCGTTCTGGATCGTCATCATCGTCGCTCCCGGCGCCGTGCCGGTCAGGCGCCGGCCCACGTTCTCGAGGTCGGTCGCCTTGACCGCGATGATTCCGAGCTCGAACTCGGGCAGCTCCGCCGCATCGGCGGTGGCTTGCACGCGGCCTACGAAGTCCGACTTTCCCGACACGCGCAGACCGTCGGACCGCAGGGCCTGCGCATGAGCAGGCCGGCGGGTCAGCACCCACACCTCGCACACCCGGCTCAGATGGGCGGCCAGCAGGCTGCCGATCGCGCCGGCGCCGATCACACAGATCCGGTTCGGCGAGTCAGCCGGCATCGACCATGGCCCGGAACTCCTCGTCGGTGACCAGACCGTGCTTCTGGGCACCGAGGGCCTTGACCTGCGAGAGCAGCTCGGGCCAGCGGTCCTCGGGACTGTCGAGACCGAGCTCGGTCAGCTTGATCCGGATGGAGTCGAGGCCGCTCTTCTTGCCCAGCACGAGGCGGCGCGGTGCGCCGACGAGCTCGGAGGAGTACGGCTCGATCGCGGGCGGATCGTGGAACTGGCTGGCCACAGCGCCGCTCTCGCGCGTGAACAGGGTGTTCCCGGTCAGTGGCTTCCACGGCTCTAGCTCGTAGCCCGACATCCGCTGCACCAGCGCGGCCACCTGGCGCAGCTTGTGGAAGTCGAGGTTGGTGGGGATTCCGTACAGCGCCTCGAGCGCGAGCGCGACCTCGCCCAGGTTGGCGTTGCCCGCGCGCTCTCCCATGCCGTTGATCGTGCCCTGCACCCACTGCGCTCCCGCTCGCACGGCGGCGACCGCCGCCGCGGTGGCGAGACCGAAGTCGTTGTGGCCGTGCCAGTGCACGGCGATCTCCTCGCCCACCCAGGTGCGGGCGCTGCGTACGAGCAGGGCCGCCGCTTCGGGGTTCACCGCGCCGAGCGTGTCGACGATCGCGATCTCCCTGGCCCCCGCCTCGACTGCCTCGCTTGTACACGCGCTCGAGGAAGCTCAGATCGGCACGCGAGCCGTCGACGCCGAAGAAGCACACCGTCACCCCGCTGTCGGCGGCGTGGCCGACCGCGGTCGTCACCCGCTCGATCAGCTTCTCCCGGGTGATGCCGTACGCGCTCAGCTTGCCGTCTGACACCGGCGACTCGATCACCGCCGCGCGCACGCCGATCTCGAGCAGCGCGTCGACGTCGGCGGGCACGGCGCGGGCAAAGCCCCAGATCTCCGCCTGCAGGCCGGCGGCGGCGATGGCGCGGAAGGCTTCGGTGTCATCTTTGGACACGCGCGGGAAGCCCGCCTCGATCCGCTCGATTCCCAGTGAGTCGATCGCCCGGGCGATCTCGAGCTTCTGCTCGGGGTCGAGCGCGACGCCGACCGTCTGCTCGCCGTCGCGCAGCGTCGTGTCGTACAGGCCGACCCGCCGCGGTGCCTCGGTCTCCCCGGCGCTCTCGGCGAGCGCCTGCTGATTCAGCTCGCCCGTCCAGATCTGCTCCTTGGCAATCATCACGCCGTCCTGAAATCGTCGGGGTACCGGCCGAGCATCTCGCAACCGCCGTCGGTGATGAGGAAGTTGTCCTCGACCCGCAGCCCGCCCCCCTGTGGCCAGTAGACGCCGGGCTCGATCGCGAGCACCATGCCCTTCTGAAGCTCGCCGGTCCCGGCCTGGTGCGCAAAGGGCGGCTCGTGCGCGCGCGCTCCCACTCCGTGCGCGATCGGGTGCGAGGGCTGGCCGGGGTAGCCGATCTCGCTCAGCCCAGCCCGGACCAGTCGGTCGAGCTCGGGGATGCCGGCCCCCGGCTTCAAGTGGTCGATGGCCTGCCGATACACGCCAAGCAGGTCGTCGGTCAGCCTGTCGTACTCGGGCGTCAGCTCACCGGGGCAGGCGTTCTTGGTCAGATCGCACCAGTACCCGTCGGTGACCACCCAGATCTCGAGCAGCGTCGGCTCGTGCTCGCACACGACCTGGTCGCTGGTCGCGGTGAAGGTGCGGATCCCCGGACCCGACCACACGAGCGTGAAGGCACGTGCATGGTCGACCTTGCCCTCGAAGCCGGTCCCGCTGGCTATGCACGTAGCCCTCATACAGCGCGCCGATCTCGCTCGTCTTCATCCCGGGCCGGATCTCATCCCTGACGTGCTCCATGGCCCGCGCTGCCAACTCGGCGGCCAGGCGCATCCGCTCGATCTCCTGCTCGGTCTTGATCGCCCGCGCCTGCGCGAGCAGGCCCGAGCAGTCGACCACTTCCCGGCAGACGTCGTCGAAGCCCGCAAACCAGGTCTGCGAGAAGACCGTCGGCTCGGCCACCATCAGGTCGCCGGCGGCGGTGCCCTGAGTGAGCTCGAGCCCGATCCTCCCGGTCAGGTCGCGCTCGCGCAGCACCTGGTTGCAGATGTCGACGGTGCGGAACCAGGGCGGGCGTGGATCCTCGGGGTGATAACCGTCGAGCGGGCGTACGTCCTGGGTCCAGCTCGTCCGCGCCGCCTCCTCGAGCTGCGGCTCGAGCGCGACCAGAACCGCCTCGCCTTCAGCGGGCATGACGAGCGCGTCGTAGCCTTTCATGCCCGCGTAACTGTCGAGATAGACGATGTTGTCGGGCGAGCGGACGACGACCGCGTCGAGACCCTGATCGGTCATCAGCGACCGAAACCGCTCGAGCTTCGCTTGATCGACGGGCCAGCTCACCAGCGTTTCAGCGGTGGCGCGGGAACACCGTGCGCATCCTCCCACGAGACCACCGGATTGCGGAGCACCCCGATGCCCTCGATCTCGCACTCCATCACGTCGCCCGGCTTGAGGTAGTAGTCGTGGGCATCCTCGCGGAACCCGGCCACGCCGGCCACCGTGCCCAGCGACAGGACGTCCCCGGCGCTGTAGTCGAGCGGTGAGTAGTGCGCGATCACCTGCGGGATGGTGAGCGCCATGTTGCCTGACACCGACTTCTGCCTCACCTCGCCGTTGACCCGCAGCTGCATGTCGAGCTTGTACGGATCCGGGATCTCGTCCGGGGTGACGATCCAGGGCCCGAGCGGGCAGAAGGTGTCGATCGCCTTGCAGAACGAGAACACCCCCGAGCGCATCTCGCGCCGCTGAATGTCGCGTGCGGTTATGTCGTTGAAGATCAGATAGCCGCCGATGTACCGCTCGGCCTCGTCCTCGTCGAAGTTCTTGCCGTTGCGGCCCATGACCAGGGCGAGCTCGAGCTCGTGGTCGAGCTCGTTGGTCAGGTGCGAGGGGTAGACGACCGGCTCATCGGGACCGATGATCGCGTCGACGTTCTGAAAGAAGACGATCCAGGGCGCGATCTCGTGCGACCAGTTGACCGTCTTTGACTCGACCTCGTGCTCGCGGTAGTTGCCCGAGGTGTGAAAGAACTTCTTGGGGATGATCGGCGCCTTCAGGTGCACGTCGCTCAGCGCCACCTTCTCGCCGTTGGCCGAGCGGGCGATCGAGGCCGGATCCTCTCCGGACTCGAACAGGTCTCGCATCGTGGCGACGCCGTCCATCACCGTGATCTGCCCGTCGGTGAGCGCGCCGCACCTGGTTCGGCGGTCGGGGTCGGTGAACGTCACCAACTTCACGAGGCCACCTCACACAGCCCGGCGACCGCCAGCGCGTACACGGTCGCGATTCGTCGCAGCCCCTCGATGTCGAGGTTCTCTCCGTCCGGTCCGGGCAGACCGCTCGAGGTGCCGTAGTTCACCGTCTCGATTCCGTATCGGGTCAGCGCTGAGGCGTCCGAGAACCAGCGCACGATGTCTCGCTCCGCCGGCCGGCCGAACACGACCTCATGCCCGGCGTCGATCGCCTTGATCATCGGATGCTGCTCATCGATCTCGGCACCCGGCGCGGTCACGAAGACCTCGTACTCGATCCCGTAATCCGGATACCTGCCGCGCAGCTCGCGGACCAGGTCGGCCAGTGCGTGCTTGGCCGTCTGCATGCGCATGGTGGGGGGGACGCGAATGTCGAGGAACAGGTCGGTCCGGTTCGGCGTCCGGCTCACCCGCCAGGGATACCCGCCGCGCAGCGAGCCGATGTTGACCACGCTGTCCCGGCCCTTGTACTGCGCACGCTTCTCCCATTGGGGAATCCACTCGAGCACGTCGTCGAGCACCTCGCGCATCCGCACGATCGAGTTCTCGGCTCGCCGCCCGGTCGAGAAGGCGGTATGGATGAACGGTCCGTGGGTGGAGATCCGGGCCCACATCGCCCCGAAGTGACCGAGCACGACCTTCTGCTCGGTCGGCTCGCCGAGGATGCACATGTCGGCGATCCCGCCATGGGTGGCAAGGAAGCGACTCCCGGCCGCGTACCCCCGGTACTCGCGGCCCCGGAAGTCCTCGCCCCATTGCGTCTTCTCGATCTCACCCACCACGCAGGCGATCACGACATCGCCCTTGAGCTGGACGCCCGCGTCCTTCACCGCGCGCACGGCCTCCAAGTAGCAGGCCAGGGCTCCCTTCATGTTCGAAATGCCCAGGCCATAGATCCGCCCATCCCTCACGACGGCGCTGGGCTGGAAGCCGAAGATGTCGCGCAGGTGGGGCTCGCGGCCCGAATAGGAGGTGTCCATGTGGCCGTTGAACATCAGCGTCGGGGCGCCGCCGGCTCCCTCGAGCGTGCCGAGCACGTTGGGACGGCCGTCCTCGACCTCTTGCCAGGTGGTTGTGAGCCCCGCGTCCTCCAGGGCGGCCTTGACCGTCTCGGCCATCGCCTGCTCGGAGCCGGTCGGGCTCGGGGTCGAGACATACGCGCATGCGGTCTCGACCAGCCGCCGCTCATCGATGCAGCCGATCAGGCGCTCGGTCAGCTCTGGGTCGACGGCCAGGGTCATCGGAAGTGCGGCAGCACCTTCTCGGCGAACAGCTCGATCTGGTGATCGCGGTTCTCGCCCCACAGCTCGAGCATCACGTGGGTACAGCCGGCGTCCACGTACGCCTCGATCGCTTCGATGCAGTCCTCAGGCGTGCCGGCGATAGGCCGGCACTTGTCGAGGATCTCGTCGGTCACCGCGTCGGCCGCGGCGCGCCGCCCGCCCGCCTCCATCGCCTCGGCGATCGGCCGGATCTCGTCCTGTGACAGGCCGGCCTCCTCGAGCAGGACATCGGCCGCGCCCTGGATGTTCTGCACCTTGTTGGCCAGGTACATCCCGGCGATCTCGCGCGCGCCCTGCCGGCCCCGGTCGCGATCCTCGTCGATCGAGGCCACGATCGTGCAGCCGATGTCGATGTCGTCCGGGTTCCGGCCGCTGGCCTCTGCGCCCTCGCGCACGTTGCCCTTGGCATAGCGGATGAAGCCCGGCGTCGTGATGCTGGCGGTGAGCAGGCCGTCGCCCTCCTCGCCGGCGTACTTCTGCATCCGGGGGCCGGTGCCGGCCACGTAGATGGGGACGGTTCCGCGCGGGGAGCGGGCCTCATCGGACAGGGCCGGGACAACGGCGGTGAACGCCTTGCCCTGGTAGCTGAACTCGCCGCCCTCGAGCACGCCGCGGACGATCCGGACCGCGTCACGGGTCGGGTTCAGCGGCTTTACGTCGTCGGCGCCGATCTCCTTCATGAAGATCCGGCTGGCCCCGAAGCCGAGCACGAAGCGGTCGGGCGCGAGCTCCTGGGTCACCCGCGCGTCCATGGCCACCTGGATCGGGTGGCGGGTGAAGGGCGAGATGATGCCCCAGCCGACGGTCAGCCGCTCGGTCGCCTGGGCGATGAGCGCGGACAGCACGGTCGAGCTCCGGGCCTCCATCTGGTGCTTGCGCCACCACGGATACGCCTCGGCCAGCCAGATCGTGTCGAAGCCGTGGCGGTCGAGGGCGCGGGCATGGCCGAGGATCTCCTCCAGCGGCTCCATCGTAAGCTGCATCACGCCGATCCGGAGCGGAACGCTCATCCCGAACCCAGGCTCCCCTCACGTAGCCGGCAACCGTGCAGTCGCCCTGTCATGTCGGTCGTATATTTGATCAGACTGGGGCGGGAGGTGCAAACGCGTCGGGGCGGCCCCTAACCCTCGGAGGCGGGCTGACCCGGCGCTCGTGCGGGCCGTCCTGAGCCGGACCTGATCGTCTGTGAGTTCGACATCTTGTTCGCTATGCGGAGAAGATGTCGAACTGATCGGGCGGTCCGCCACTGGGAGGGCACGGGTGGGCGGTAGGCGAGGGCAACGGTGCTCTAACGTTGAGCCCATGGCCGCGACCGCAACCCCGGCGCAAGTGCGACCGAAGGACTTCCTCGACCTCGACCATCTGCTCTCCGACGAGGAGCGCGACATCCGGGACACGGTCCGCGCCTTCGTGGCCGACAAGGTGCTGCCGAACGTGGGCGAGTGGTTCGAGGAGGCGCGCCTGCCGCTCGAGCTGGCCCAGGAACTGGGCAAGATCGGCGTGCTCGGCATGCACCTGAAGGGCTACGGCACGGCCGGCGCCAGCGCCACCGCGTACGGGCTCGTGTGCATGGAGCTCGAGGCCGGCGACAGCGGCGTCCGCAGCCTCGTCTCGGTCCAGGGATCGCTCGCCATGTACGCGATCTGGCGCTGGGGCTCGGAGGAGCAGAAGCAGGAGTGGCTGCCGCGGATGGCGGCCGGCGAGGCGATCGGGTGCTTCGGGCTGACCGAGCCCGACGCCGGCTCGGACCCGGGATCGATGCGCACGCGGGCGCGGCGCGACGGCGAGGACTGGATCCTCAACGGCCAGAAGATGTGGATCACCAACGGTTCGGCGGCCGAGATCGCGGTCGTGTGGGCGAAGACCGAGGAGGGCGTCCGCGGCTTCCTGGTCCCGAAGGGGACCAAGGGCTTCACCACCCAGGACATCCACCGCAAGCTCTCGCTGCGCGCCTCGGTGACCTCGGAGCTGCTGCTCGACGACGTGCGGCTGCCCGCCGAGGCGATGCTGCCCGAGGCCGAAGGGCTGCGCGGTCCGCTCTCGTGCCTGAACGAGGCTCGCTACGGAATCGTGTGGGGCGCCACCGGCGCGGCGCGCGCCTGCTTCGAGGCCGCGCTCGACTACAGCCGGGAGCGACTGGCCTTCGGCCGGCCGATCGCGGCGACCCAGATCCAACAGCAGAAGCTGGCCCACATGGCGCTCGAGGTCAACCGCGCCGCGCTGCTCGCCCTTCACCTCGGCCGGATGAAGGACGAAGGCCGCCTGCGGCCCGAGCACGTGAGCATGGGCAAGCTCGGGAACGTGAACGCGGCGCTCGAGGTGGCGCGGACGGCCCGTCAGGTGCTCGGCGCCAACGGCGTAACGCTCGAATATCCGGTCATCCGGCACATGAACAACCTGGAGTCGGTGGTCACCTACGAGGGAACCGCCGACGTGCACGCGCTGGTCATCGGCGGCGCGCTGACCGGCATCCAGGCCTTCCGCTGAACGCGTAAGATCACAGCTCGGCTGGAGGAACGAGGAAGGGGAAGCCTTGACGGTGAACATCGCGCTGGTCCGGCACGCGAGCGACGCGAGCCGCGGTCCTTCGGATGCGGAGCTGGCGACGGTGGCGCAAGCGCTTCAGCAGCAGGTCATCGGCGATGTGGCGCCGATCTGGGGCGTCTCCGGCGTAGTCACGGCCTTCCCCGAGGCGCGGCAGGTGCCGGGGGGCTGCTTGCCGGTGATCATCGTCAGCGCAGATGCGCTGCCGACCAAGCGCCGCACGTTTCACATGCTCGCCGGAGGCGTCCCGGCGGCGCTCGTGGCCTACGACGACGACTGGACGGTGGCGGCCAGCCACGAGCTGATCGAGATGCTGTGCGACCCCTCAGGCATTCGCACGATCCCGGGTCCGTCGCTGCATGCCGAGCAGGGACTGGTCGAGTATCTGATGGAGGTGTGCGACCCCTGCGAGGGATCGTCGTACGAGATCGACGGCGTTCGTGTCTCCGATTTCGTCACCCCGCAGTACTACGGCCTGCCGAGCGAGGGCGGGAACCGGTACTCGTTTAGAGGTCGTCTGGGCGCGCCGCTGGCCCTCCACGAGGGCGGCTACATCACCTGGCGGACCGAGCACGGTGACGTCTACCAGGCGTTCGCATCCGGTCGCGGCGAGCCCACCATCAAGCCACTGGAAGAGCGGCCGCTCGCCCTCTCGCGCCAGTGGATCGACGCCCACCCGAAGGGGATCCAGCGACCGGCCGGCGTGCCGGATGACCCTTCGACGCCCAAGCCTCTGCTCTCGTTCGGCGAGGCGCTCGACACCGAGGTCGGCCTCCGGCTCAACAATCCGCGCTTCTGGCGCGAAGCCGCCAGCGATGAGAACGCCCAGAGCTTCCTAGGCTGGCTGCCGCACCGCTGAGGCGACGCGCATCCCCTTGCGCTTGTAGGTCTCCGCGGCCAGCACGGCGTGGCGGCCCGACTCCTCGCCCCGGCCGAGCACCGACAGCACCTCGGCCCGGTCGCTGAGCGCGTCGGCATGGAGCATCAGGAAATCGGTCTCGGCGGCCAGGGCGACGGCGCTCAGCGAAAGCTCGTCGGCCCGCTCGTGCTCGCCGCCCCGGGCGAGCGCGCGTGCGCACGTGCCGCGCCACAGAACCTGCGTGACCACGTCGTCCGCAGCCGCCGCCCGCTCACTCACCGCGAGAAAGGTCAGCGCCTCCTCGTCGCGGCGCTGTTCGCACAGCAGCCGGCCGAGCAGCGCCGCGATGGTGGCCAGGTGACCCTGTTCACCCAGCTGCTCGAGCTGCTCGTAGGCCTGGCGCATCTCGGGTTCCGCGTTGGCCGGTGTTCCGGCGATCAGCTCGATCCAGGCCGAGTAGACCGAGAGCAACGCGGCCAGCGTGTCGCGGCCGAGGTCGCCCAGCCGATTCTTGCAACGACGCCAGCGCTCGCGCGCGGACTCGAACTGACCGTCCATCGCCTCGAGCACGGCCAGCATCGTCTCCGTATAGGCCGAGACCCTCAGGTGCTCACGTGTCTGGTCGAGCAGGGCCGTGCAGCGGGCGATCCCGTCGATCACCGGCCTCGGCCCGACCACCGTGGCGCAGGCCAGGTCGTTCATGATCTGGAAGCGCTCGCGGGTGGCGCCGGCTCGGTCGGCGTGCCAGAGCGCCCGCTCGAGCACGGTCTCCATCTCGGCAAACCGGCACTGGATCCAAAGTACGTGGGCGAGGTTGCCCAGTGCGCGGGCCAGCCCCTCCTCATCGTTCAGGCGCTCGAACAGAGGAATCGCCGCCTCGGCTGATTCGCGGATCTGCTCGACGCTGCCTTCCGGGTCGACGAAGGCGGTCAGGTAGGAGAGCTCCATCGAGGCGCGCGCCCCGACGGCGTCGTGACCCAGTTCGCGACCCTGCCTGAGCGCGGTTTCGAGGGCCTCCCGAGCCTCCTCGAACTCGCCCTGCTCACCCAGGGCCGCGCCCAGGTCCACGAGCACGTCCGGGCGTGGGCGTCCACTCGCGCTGAACATGGTGGTTGCCCGGCGCAGGAAGCGCACCCCGGCGATGGCGTCCCCGCGCGTCAGGGCGAGCCGTCCCGCCCCGGCCAGATGATCGCCGGCCCGGGAGGCGAGCGGCGCGAGCGCCTCCGCCCGCGTCTGCCCGAGCTCGGTTCGATAGCGGACCGCGGCCTCCAGGTGGTAGCCGATGAACTCGTCGTGGCCCTCGACCGTCCCGGCCAGCCAGTCGGCGAACTGCTCGTGGAGGTCGGCCCGCAGCGCCTTGGCGGTGCTGTTGTAGGCGACATCCCGGATCAGGATGTGCCGGAAGCCGAGCTGCTCCTCGCCCGCGAGCGTGCTCTGTGCCGGTCCGAGCAGCCCGCGCTCGCTCAGCGCCCCGAGGTGCTCGCCCGCGCTCGCGCGTCCGCCCGGGGCGAGCAGGGAGGTCACCGCGGAGGGCGGAAACTCGCGCCCGATCACGGCGGCCCGCTCGATCACGTCCCGCTCGGTGCGGCTGAGCCGGTCGAGGCGAGCGGCGAGCAGGCTCTGGATGGTGACCGGAATCTCCTCGCGATCCGCCCATCCCTCGTCGGCGCGCATGGCCAGCAGCTGCTCCACGAAGAGTGGATTGCCTTCGGCGGCCCGGAGGATCGCCGCGGCGTCGTCCTCATCCAGGTGGGGGGCATCGCGCAGCAGCCCGCGCGCGTCCTCGGTCGCGAGCGGGCCGAGCGAGAGCGCGTCGAACCGTTCCCGATCACCGTTCCAATCGGCGCGGCGCTCGAGCAGCTCCGGCCGGGCCAGGCACAGTACGAGCGCGGGCGCAGTCAGGCGCTCGACCAGATCCTCGAGCAGGTCGAGCAACCGATCCTCGGCCCAGTGCGCGTCCTCGATCACCAGCAGCACCGCGCCCTGTCTGCGCGGCGTCTCGAGTAAACGCTGGAACGCCCACGTCACCTGGTCGCTGACCGGCTCGGCGGGACTGAGGCCGAGCGTGGCCGAGATCACGTTCGCGGCCAGGTCGGCATCTTCGGCGTGGGCGAGCAGACCGCGGATCGCATCGCGCGACTCTCCCCCGGCCGCCTGGGTGAGGGCCTCGCGCAGGGGCCAGAACGCGATGCCCTCCCCATAGGACAGGCACCGCCCGACCAGCACGAGCGCGTGGTGCGCGAGTCGATCGATCAGCTCCTGACCCAACCGTGACTTTCCGATCCCCGCCTCGCCGACCACCGTGATCAGATGGGGATGCCGGGTTGCGGCGGTGTGCTCGAACACCGCTCGCGCCGAGGCCAGCTCCCGGTCGCGACCGATCACAGGCGTCGACCCGGTGCTGGGCACGAGCCGCGGGCGCCGCGGCACCGGACGGGTGGCGGTGTGGTCCGGGCGGACGCAGACCAGGCGGAAGACAGGCACCGGGTCGGCCTTCCCCTTCAGGGCCACCGGTTCGAGCGCCTCGGCTTGCACTCGGTCGCCGACCAGGCGGAACGTCTCGCTCCCGAGCAGGATCTCCCCCGGCTCGGCCGCCTGCTCCAGACGAGCGGCCACGTTGACCGCGTCGCCCACGGCCAGGCTCTCTCCCTCGCCCGTGAACACCATTCCGGTGTTGATTCCGGTGCGGAACCGCAGCGCCTGACCCACCGCCTCGCCGATCGCAGGCAGTCGCTCTCGGATCTCCTCTGCGGCTCGCACCGCCCGCAGCGCGTCATCCTCGTGCAAGCGGGGCACGCCGAAGACGGCCATCACCGCATCGCCGATGAACTTCTCGACCGTGCCGCCGTGGCGCGTGATGGTCTCGCGGATCTCTGCGAAGTACCGGCTCATGATCGCGCGCAGCGCCTCGGGATCGTGCGTCTCGCTCAGCGACGTCCAGCCGGTCGCATCCATGAAGAGGACGGTGACCACCTTCCGGGTCTCGTGCCGTGCCTCGGGCTCGGGCAGCGGCGCGCCGCAGGCGCCGCAGAAGCGGAACCCCTCTGGACTCTGGCTACTGCAGCGCTCGCAGATCGGCACGGTCGAATCCCTTCCCTACCCGGGGATTCTCGCACGCGGGAGCGTTCAGGATCGCTTCTTCAGGGCGTCGGCCTTGTGGCCGGCTCGCCTCCCGGTCTTGGCGCTCTCGACGATGTAAACCGGGTCCTGCTCAGACCCGACCAGGCGCGTACCGCCGACGTGCGTCTCGGTGGTCACCCTTTCCTTGACCACGCCCTCGGTCTCTCCCTGAGAGGTGTTCCAGGTCACCGTGTCGCCGGGAGACAGCTTCTTCCCCATGCGGGTGGTGCTACCCGTAGAGCAATACCTCCACACTCTGTTTAGACAGCGATCGGGCGAGCCGCGGCCGCAGTCCGGTACGGTCGCCCCGTGGCGGAGCTGATCCTGGGACCCCTGCTGCGCCACGTCGGCGCGCGTCACGCGACGGTGTTCGTGGAGACCGACGCCGCGTGCCGGGTGCAGGTGCTCGGCCACGAGTCGCCAACCTTCCACGTGGCCGGCCACCACTACGCCCTGGTGGTGGTCGAGGATCTGCTTCCCGGACAGACGTTCGAGTACGAGGTCGCGCTCGACGGCGTGCGGCGCTGGCCCCCTGACGATTGGGATTTCCCGCCCAGTCGCATCCGCACGCTCGCGCCGGAGCCGGTGCAGGCCATCGCCTTCGGGTCCTGTCGAGTTGCGGCGCCGCACGAACACCCCCATGTACTCAGGCGAAGCGAGCATCCCGAGGGCCGTGGCGTCGACGCGCTCCAGGCCATGGTCGAGCAGCTGCGACGGGAGCCGGCGGACGAGGCGCCTTCGCTCCTGGTCATGCTCGGCGATCAGGTGTATGCCGACATCGCCTCGCCGCAGACGCGCGAGTTCATCCGCTCGCGGCGGTCGATCAACGAGCCACCGGGCGAGGCAGTGGCCGACTTCGAGGAGTACACGCGCCTCTACCGCGAGGCCTGGACCGAGCCGTCGACGCGATGGCTTCTGTCCACGATCCCCACCGCGATGATCTTCGACGACCACGAGGTGATCGACGACTGGAACATCTCGCCCGCATGGAAGCGGGACATCTCGGCCCAGCCGTGGTGGCCCGATCGGATCGCCGGCGCGTTCATGTCGTACTGGCTCTACCAGCACCTCGGCAACCTCTCGCCCGAGGACCTGAGCACCGACCGGATGTATGCCGAGGTGCGCGGCGCGCAGGACGCCGGCCCGATCCTGCGAGAGTTCGCGCTCGCGGCCGATCGCACCACCGACGGCACCCGCTGGAGCTACAGCCGCCGGCTCGGTCGCGCGCGGCTGGTCGTGATCGACTCCCGTGCGGGTCGCTCATTCGCGGACGGACGAAGGGAGATGGTCGACGACGCGGAATGGCGCTGGCTGGACGCTGAGCTGCGCGGGGATGTCGATCACCTGCTCATCGCGACCTCGCTCCCCTTTCTGCTCCCGCGCGCCATCCACGAGCTGGAGGCCTGGAACGAAGCCGTATGCGCGGGTGCCTGGGGCCGGGCCGGCGCGCGGTTCGGCGAGCGGGTGCGGCGAGCGATCGACCTCGAGCACTGGGCCTCGTTCCACACCTCGTTCGAGCGATTGGCCCGGATCATCCGGGAGGTCGCGGCGGGCCGACGCGGTCGCCCTCCAGCGTCGATCGTGCTGCTCTCCGGCGACGTCCACTTCGCCTACCTGGCCGAGGCCAGGTTCCCGGACGAGTCGGTGCAGAGCCGGATCTACCAGGCGGTCTGCTCGCCCTTTCGCCACTCCCTGGAGCCGAAGCTGGAGCGGGCCAACCGGTTCGCGTGCGGGCGGGGCGGCGCGCTGGTGGGCGCGGTCCTGACCCACTCGGCGCCCGTGCCCAAGCCCTCGCTCAGCTGGGAGATAACCCACGGGCCCTTCTTCGAGAACGAGGTCGCCACGCTGTCGCTGGACGGCCCGGAAGCGGTCCTGGCGCTCGACCGCACGCCACCACGGGAGCTTCGGCTGGAGCGCGCGCTCGAGCAGCGACTGACCTGAGCGCGAAAATGTCGCCCGGAAACGGCGAAGGGAGACAACATGCCGGTCGGGAAGGCTCAGACAATCGAGCGCGAAGCGGAGAACGGCCGCGTCGTCCCGTGCTTCACCCGCATCGACGCCGATCACATCCGTGAGCGGATCGCCGCGGATGATTTCTTCTGGCTCGACCTGACCGCTCCCACGCACGAGGAGCGCGTGCAGCTGCAGGAGATCTTCGGGTTTCACCCGCTGGCGCTCGAGGACACCGAGCACTTCGGTCAGCGGCCGAAGCTCGACCACTACGGCGATTACGTGTTCCTCGTCTTCTATGGAGCCGGGCGAGACCATCCAGAGCAGGACGAGCCGCTGCACGAAGTGCACATGTTCATCTCAGGCGGTTACGTGGTGACGTTGCACCCGGCGCCGCTGCCACCGCTCGATCGCCAGCGCGAGCAGCTCGATGGTCGCTGTCTGCACAGCGAGCAGTTCCTGCTCTACCGGATCCTCGACGCGCTGACCGACAGCTTCTTTCCTGTGTTGGGGGAGATGGACGACGAGATCGACGACCTGGAGGCGGAGGTGCTCGCCGATCCCACCGAGCAGCAGCTCGCGCGGCTGTTCGCGCTCAAACGTCAGCTCGTGGCGATGCGCAAGGTGATCAGTCCGCAGCGCGATCTGTTTGCCCGCTCGATCGACCAGATCGCCGAGCTGCCCGGGCTTCAGCTCGACGAGCGTGACTACTTCCGCGACGTCTATGACCACCTGATCCGGATCAGCGACCTGATCGACTCGTATCGCGACCTGTTGTCGGGGGCGACCGACCTGTACCTCTCCACCGTGTCGAACCGGCAGAACGACGTGATGAAGCAGCTGACCGTGATCGCCACCATCTTCCTCCCCCTCGCCTTCATCACCGGTTTCTTCGGCCAGAACTTCGGCTGGATGATCAACGACATCGGGAAGGCGTGGGCCTTCTGGGGCCTCGGCGTCGGCAGCATGGTCGCGACGTGCGCGGGGCTGCTGTTCTGGTTTTACCGCAAAGGCTGGCTGTGACCAGGCCCGTGGTCGCTATCCACGGCGGCGCGGGTGATCGCGGCGCGGCCCTGCTCGAGTCCGAAGCCCGGTACCGGGCGGCGCTGCACGCAGCGCTCGCCGACGCCGGCGGCGCGCTCGAGGCCGGGGGAGACGCGGTGGCCGCGGTACAAGCGGCGATCGTGTCGATGGAGTCGTGTGAGCTGTTCAACGCCGGGCACGGGTCGGCGCTGTGCGCGGACGGGACGGTCGAGATGAGCGCCGCGCTGATGCGCTCCTCAGACGGCGCGGCCGGAGCCGTGGCCGCGGTGCGTCACACCGAGCATCCGATCCACGCCGCCGCCGCGGTGATGGATTCACCACAGGTGCTGATGGTGGGCGACGTCGTGGCCGAGCGCACCGGGCTGGCACAACGCCCGAACTCGTATTTCGTCACCGAGCGCCAGCGGGCCGCGAGATCCGGGCGCGACCACGGCACCGTCGGTGCCGTGTGTGTCGACGCCGACGGCGTGCTCGCCGCCGGCACTTCGACCGGCGGGATCCGCGGCCAGCCGCCCGGGCGGGTCGGAGACACGCCGATCGTCGGGGCCGGGACGTGGGCCGACCGCCGGGTCGCCGTCTCGTGCACCGGCGACGGGGAGGCATTCATCCGCGTGGGGGTGGCGCGGTACATCGCGACGCTGGTCGAGCACGGGGTGCCAGTGGCCGAGGCCGCCGAACGGGCGCTCGCCGAGGTGACGGCGCTGGGCGCCCGCGGCGGGTTGATCTCGGTCAGCGCCGAGGGCGACGTTGCCCTGCCGTTCGTCACCCAGGCCATGCCCCGCGGGGTATGGCGAGCCGGGGAAGCGGCGCGCGTGTGGGTGGCCGACTAAACGGTCCCGAGCCAGCGAGCCAGTGCGCGCCGGCCGGTCTGCGTGATCTCGCCGTCGGCGTTGATCCAGTCGCGCACGTGGAGCTCCCGGGCGAGGCCGAGCGCGTCGCTCGGGCCCGGGCCCTCCCCCCGGGCGACGAGCATGCTCGTCCCGGGCTCGACCGTCCATCGACCCGATTCCAGGGCGGCCAGCGCCAGCCCCTGCTCCTCGGTCGGCAAGTCGAGCGGATGCGGCCCGATTCGCTCCAGCGGGTGCTTGACGATGTCCTCGCCGTGGCTGGTCTGAGTGCGGAGCCAGCCGCCGGCCATGGTCAGCCAGTCGCGGGCACGGTCGGCATCGACTCCGAACGATTCAGCAATCTCGTCGATATCGATCCGGTCCACGGAACGGCCGAGCTCGCGGGCCATCGCCTTCAGGATCTGCTCTAAATCATCACTTGACATGACGTGATGATTGCACGCGCGCTCGCTCAGCCTGTATGGTCGCCTTGGAGGTGGGTTGTTGGCAGTACGAGGGGAAATGCGGGGAGCACCACGGCGGGTCTCGGCCATCCCGGGACGAGACGCCGGTGCGCTGATCGTCGCGCTCGTATTCCTGGTGCTCGGGCTGGCCGCGATCGTCGCGGTCAAGAAGGTGGGCGGCATCACCGACGGCGTAGTGCTGGCCAGCGCGCTGATCCTGCCCGCGATCCTGTACCTGCTGATCTCCGGACGGGTCAGCGACCTGAAGGGCCCGGGGGGCTCGAGATCAGCATCGCCGAGGTGGCAAACCGGTCGATCTCGGTCGATGACGACGGTGGCAGCGTCGCGCTCGCCTACGACCAGGTGCGCCAGGTGCAGGGCGGCACCCGGACCGAGAGCTTCCTCGCCCGGGTCAAGAACGTCAATCCGGCCGACCCCGTTCTATTCACGCTGAAGCTCGGTTCGGACCCGATCAACGGCACCGCCGCGGCCGACTACGCCAAGGCGCTCACCCAGTTCCCGCGCTTTCGCTTCGTCGCCATCGTCGACTCCGTGGACAAGCTGGTCTGCTACATGGAAGAGGGGGCCTTCCGGCACCTGATCGAGTCCAACGCGATCGACGCCCAGACGCTGCTGAACAACATCGCGAGCCAGAACGTGGGCGACATCCGGACCTATCCCGGCATGATCCATCACACGGTCGACCCGGACACCAGCATCGCCGACGCGCTGCGCCAGATGGATCGCATTCGAGCCAGCGCCATGCTGGTATGCGAGGACGGCTACGTCAAGGGAATGGTCGAGCGCGATCACCTGGCCAATACGCTGCTGCTGAAGGTCTTCGAGCACGCGGCGCGCTGACAGCCTCGGTCCGGATGGGGCCCTCGGGCGCTGGCCCGCTCGGCATCCCGCCTCGCCACGACCGGGCCGCGCCCGAGTCATCCGGCTGGCCCCATGGATGCCGAGCGCAGCGAGGCCCCTACTCAAGCAGCGGTTCGAGCGAAAACGCGGTGTCGTCGATGCCGGCGTGCAGATCGCCGAGCCGAGCGAACCGCTCGGGCACGGTGGCGATCGTGAGCTCGCGCGGATCGACGTCGTCGAGTTCCTCCCAGGCGATCGGCGTCGAGACCGTGCCCTCGCTGATGCCGCGCACCGAGTACGCGCTGGCAATCGTGTGGTCGCGGGCGTTCTGGTTGTAATCGACGAACGCCTTGCGCGGATCGCGGTCCTTGCGCCACCACGTGGTGGTGGCGTCATCGGGTACGCGCCGCTCCACCTCCTGAGCGAAGGCCAGCGCGGCCCGGCGGACGTCCTGAAACTCCCACCGCGGCTCGATCCGCACGTAGATGTGGATGCCCCGGCCGCCCGAGGTCTTGGGAAAGCCGATGACCCCGAGTTCATCGAGCACCTCTCGAGCGGCCTGGGCGACCCGCCTGCACCGAGGCGAAGTCGCACTCGGGCATCGGGTCGATGTCGATCCGCCACTCGTCCGGCTGCTCCACGTGGGCGCAGCGGGAGTTCCAGGGATGAAATTCGACCGTCGACATCTGCACCGCCCAGATCACGCTCGCGACCTCGGTCACGCACAGCTCGTCGGCCGTACGGTTGAAACGCGGGAAGTGGACGCGACACGTCTTGATCCATCCGGGCGCGCCGGACGGGATTCGCTTCTGGTGGACCTTGTCGCCGTCGACACCGCTGGGGAAACGGTGCAGCATGCACGGCCGCTCGCGCAGTGCCCGCACGATGCCGTCCCCGACGCTCAGGTAGTAACGGGCCAGGTCGAGCTTGGTCTCACCCCGGGCGGAGAAGTAGACCCGGTCGGGATTGGTGATCCTGACCGTACGGCCGTTCACCTCGAGCTCGATCGCCTCCGCCATGCGGGCACTATGTTGAAGGAATGAACACACGCAAGCTTGGAACCCTTTCGACGTCCGAGATCGGCCTCGGATGTATGGGCATGTCGGCCTTCTACGGGTCGGCCGACGAAAAGGAGGCGATCGCAACGATCGAGCGCGCGCTCGAGCTCGGGGTCAACTTCCTCGACAGCGCCCAGATGTACGGGCCGCTGACCAACGAGCAGTTGATCGGCCGGGCCGTGCGGGGCCGGCGGGACGAGTACGTCATCGCGACCAAGTTCGCCCGCCGGATGGACGGAGCCACGCCGGGCGACATGGCCTCGGTGGGTGCGCTCGACGGCTCGGCCGACCACGTCCGCCGCTCGATCGAAGTCTCGCTGCGCGGGCTCGGCACCGACCACGTCGATCTCTACTACCAGCATCGGGTCGACCCGAACGTGCCGATCGAAGAAACGGTCGGGGCGATGGGCGAGCTGGTGCAGGAGGGCAAGGTCCGTCACATCGGCCTGAGCGAGGTCTCGCCCGAGACGCTCCGGCGGGCCCACGCCGTCCATCCGATCAGCGCCCTGCAGACCGAGTACTCGCTCTGGTCACGGGAGCCCGAAGCCGAGATCCTGCCCACCTGCCGCGAGCTCGGGATCGGCTTCGTCGCCTACTCGCCGCTCGGGCGCGGCTTCCTGTCCGGCCGGTTCAAGTCGCCCGACGACCTCGACCCGAACGACTGGCGCCGCACCGGCCCGCGGTTCAGTGGCGAGAACCTGGATGCGAACGCGGCGGTCGCCGCCAAGGTGGCCGAGATCGCGGGGGAGAAGGGCGTAACCCCGGCTCAGCTGGCGCTCGCCTGGGTGCTGGCCCAGGGGGAGGGCATCGTGCCCATCCCGGGCACCAAGCGGCGGTCCTACCTGGAGCAGAACGCCGGCGCGGTCGAGGTGGAGCTGAGTGCGGAGGACCTGGCCCGGATCGACGCCGAGCTGCCCAAGGCGTCGGGCGAGCGCTACGACGAGGCGGGAATGGCGGCGGTCGACCTGTAGCGGCGATGGTGCCGCCGCCGGTGTCGTGCCCCCGCGCCCGGCGGCGGTGCGATCAGGTCCGTGGTCGGGTCGACGGGCAGGAGCTCGGGCGGGCGCGGGGGCTGGGAGAAGTCGAAGTCGGCGATCAGATCTCCCAGCTGGGCCAGGCTCTCGCGCACGTCGGGCCGGGGATCCGGACGGCCGTCGCTCGTCGGGTCGAGCCGCTGACCGCCCAGGAAGTCGTCCTCGATGAACTTCAGATAGGCGTCGAAGCTCAGCGTCTGATGATCGATGTACCCGCGGCGGGCATATGGGCTGATGACCAGGCCCGGCACCCGTAGCCCGTAGCCGTTCTGGTCCACCGAGGGCGGGACGACATGGTCGTAGAACCCGCCCCAGTCGTCCCAGGTCAAGAAGATGGCGGTGCTGTTCCAGTCGGGCCCGCGCATGATCGCGTTGATCAGACCGGTCACGTAGGTCTGGCCCGCGCTGATCAGGCCCGGAGGATGCTCGGAGACGGTCCCGTTGGGGTCGATCCACGACACCGCGGGCAGCGTTCCCGCCTTCGCGGCAGCGAAGAACTTCGTCAGCGACTGTATGTCGCCCACCTGGTCGTCCTGGCGGACGGTGTCGAAGAACGGGAGCGGATTCCAGATCCCCGGCGTTCGGGCGGCCTGGGTGACCGGTGCGCAGGACATGGCGGCGTCGTCCTCGCAGTCGGGCTCGGTGCCCTTGAAGACGTAGTAGCCCCAGCTCACGCCATAGCGGTGCAGCAGATAGGTCAGATCGGTCCACGCATAGTCGGGCGCGGCGGGAGAGCGAACCCCGAGCCGGCGCAGGAAGTCCGGCGGGTCACCCGGGTTCTGATTCGCGTTGCGGCAGCTCATCGGCTCGCCGGGTTGCGTGCAGTGGGCTGACCATCCCGAGACCATGTACAGGTGCGCGGGTAGGCTCCAGGACGAGTCGGATTCGAACATGTGGTCCTGAAGCACGAAGTCCTTGGCGTAGGTCCAGTAGTTGGGGAGGTCGGCGCCGTCGTGGTAACCCATCACGTCCGGGGCCCCACCGGTGCCTCCGCAGGCCGGGTTGAAGGTCTGCGCACATTCGCGTTGCCCGGTCTGCTGCTGGCGGACGAAGCCGTCCATCGCGCCGCCGTCGATGTCGGAGGCCGCGTTATTGGCGCTGTGCGGGCCGCCCAGGTTGCGGTCCTGGCGGTCGTGATAGGGCCGCGCGCAGGCGCCGCGCCGCGGGTCGGGGATGCACACGGCCGGTTGACCGTCCTTCATCGGGATCCCGTCCGCTCCCGGATAGGTGCCGAAGTAGGAATCGAAGGACCGGTTCTCCTGCATGATCACCACGACGTGCTTGATCTTGTGAATGTCCGGAGAGATGTCGTGCGCGGTCGTCGTCGTGCTCGGGGTCGCCGGGGCGGTGGTGGTCTGCGCGCTGGGCGCGGGATGCTTTCCGCCGCACGCGCTCAGGGCGAGCGCCAACACGCAGGTGGAGGCGAGGGCTGCTGGACGGGGGCGCAAGGCGCCGGAGGGTACGTGCCCGGGCCGCCGCCTTCAGTTGGCGTTTGATGAAGCCGCCGGCGCTACCCTCTCTCGACCCGGCATGCCTGAGCTGATCAGCATCATCGACGCCGATCCGGAGCTCGGGGAGCTGCTCGATGGCCGTGAGCGCGAGCGGGCGCGCCGGGAGGCGCTGACCGGGGTGCGAAATCTCTCACCCGGGGCATGGAAGGCGGCCAACGCGCTCGAGCCCGACTGCCACCATCGCGGCTTTCTCATCATCGACGGGCTGATGAGCCGCGAGGTCGAGGTCCTGAACCGTCGGTGCGTGGAGCTGATCGCCGATGCCGACGTACTACGCCCGTGGGTGTGGGACTCCGACGGATCGCACGTCAAGGCCGAGGTCGGTTGGACGGTGCTCGAGCCGACGAGACTGGCCATCCTCGACCACCGCCTGGTGTCCCGCATGGCGCCATGGCCCCAGCTCGGCGAGGAGCTGTTCAACCGGGGCACGCGCCGAGCGCACTCGCTCGCCGTGGCGCTGGCGATCTCCCATCATCCCCGCGTAGAGGACCGGCTGGTCCTCAGCCTGTGGCATCTGGCCGAGCGCTGGGGCAGGGTCCGTCGCGACGGGATCGCGCTTCCGCTCCCGCTTTCGCACGAGCGGCTGGCCAACCTGGTCGGCGCCCACCGGCCCACGGTGACCACGGCGATGGGCGATCTGACCCGGGCGGGTGCGATCAGCCGCGACGAGGACGGTGTCTGGGTGTTGCACGGCTCACCCCCGGCCGAGCTGCGCCATCACCGCCTCGTTTCGGCCATGACCTGAGGAGGGCTCGGACGGCGGCCGGCCGGTAGTTTCGCCGCTAGGCGAAACTACCAATGGCGGCGCAGCCGCCACGAGACCGGCCGCCTGTCCGCCCGCCCCGATCGCGTCCGGGCCCCTGCCGGCCCGGAAGGCGATCAGACGAGATGCCGGAAGAACGCCAGTGCGGCCAAGATCGCGATCAGGAAGAGCAGCGGATGAACCACCACTCCGCCTGCGATGGCGATCACCAGCAGCACGATGGCCAATGCAAGAAGCACGCTTCACCTCCAGTCGGTTGTCGCGTACTTATGCACCGAAGCGGCCGGGCGGACACGCCGCCCAGTCCGGATGTATACGTACGCACGCAGACGCGCGGCTCGCGGCCCGCGACTAGACCGAGGCGAGTGGGGGACGCTCCTCGATCGGGACCTTCACCACGGCGAAGTCCTCCCACGGGCGCACATACCGTCCCGCAGGCGAGAATTCACCGGGCTGGAGGCGCCGCTCGGCCGCGGCCAGCACCGCGTAGGCCATCTCGCCGAGCGCGCGCAGCGGCTGATGGGGCTGGCGCCTCGTGCCCAGGTGGCACTCGGCCAGGGCCTCGAGGCCGCCGGCTCTGAGCGCCTCGATGAGGACGGCGATCTCGACCCCGTAGCCAACCGGGAACGGGATCGACTCGAGCAGCGCGCGGCGGGCGGCGAACTCGCCCGCCAGGGGCTGGGCGAACCCGGCCAGCAGCGGTTCACGGAGGTTGAGCAGCGGCCGTGCCATCAATTCGGTGACGCGGCCACCCTCATGGGCCAGCTCGGTTCCGGCCGCGCGCAGCGGGCGGTCGAAGGCGCCCTTGACGAGCTGGATCGAAGGGTCGCTGAGCAGCGGGCCGAGCAGCCCGAGCGGGTGCCGCGGGTCCGAATCGGCCGTGTCACCGTCGAGAAAGCAGATGAGCTCGCCGGCGGCGGCGTGGACGGCTCGCCACATGGCATCGCCCTTGCCGAGCGCGGGGCCGAACGCCGGCAGCACCTCATCCTGCTGGACGACTCGGGCTCCGTGCTGAGCGGCGAGTTGCGCGGTCCCGTCGGCTGAGTTCGCGTCGACGACGAGGATCTCGTCCACGAGTCCGGCCTCGACCAGGGGCCGCACCGCGCCGTCCAGCACCCCGTCGATCGTGGCCGCGCATTCCTTGGTCGGGACGACGACCGTGACCGGCCCCGGCTTGTGCGCGGCCAGGTGCTCGGGAATGAACCCCTCGGCCCGGAAGCGCCTGCGCTGCGCCCAGGCGCCCACGCGCATCTGCACCTCGTCGCTCATGTCCGGGGTTTGGTCATATCCGGGTACGGGAGCCGGCGATGCGGGCGCGCAAGGCCTTGCGATCTATCTTGCCCACCGCGGTGACCGGGACCGTCTCGAGGACGTGAACCTCCCGCGGGTACTTGTAACCGCCGATGTGCTCTCTCGCCCAGCCGACGAGATCGCTCGAGCTGGCGTTCGCTCCCGGCCGGAGCGACACGAAAGCGACCACCTCCTCGCCGAGCCTCCCATCCGGCTGTCCCACCACCGCCGCCATCTCCACGGCCGGGTGGCGGACGAGCGCGTCTTCGACGTCGCGGGGGTACACGTTGAAGCCGCCGCGGATGATCAGATCCTTCTTGCGGTCGACGATGTACAGGTAGCCGTCCTCGTCGAGCCGGCCGACGTCGCCCGTGTGCAGCCAGCCGTCGGAGTCCAGCGCCTCGGAGGTCGCCTCGGCTGCGTGCCAGTAGCCGCGCGTGACTCCGGGTGAGCGGACCCACACCTCGCCGCTCTGGCCGGCGGGCAGCGCACGGCCCTGGTCGTCGGCGATCCGGAGCTCGGTGCCGGGAATCGGCAGCCCCACCGATCCGGTCCTGGTCCGCTTCGGCGGGTTGGTGGCCACCAACGAGGCGGTCTCGGTCATTCCGTATCCCTGCCGGATGGACACGTTCGGCACTCGGCGGGTGAACTCGCGCTCGACTTCGGGGGCCAGCGGGGCGCCGCCCGAGGTCAGGTAGGCGAGGCTCGAGAGGTCGTACTCCTCGAGCGGCCGGGAGAGGAGGATCTGGAGCATCGAGGGGACGACGCTGGATATCTGCAGCTGATGCCGTTGGATCAGAGTGAGGAAGGCTTCGGGGTCGAACCAGCTCAGGAGCACCGAGACCGGACGCTCCTCTGAATGGATCCCGGTCAGCGTGACCAGGAGACCGTAGGCGTGCGACAGCGGCAGGGTGACGAGCGCGCGGTTGAGCCCGGCAACGTGGCTCACGTCGTAGGCGGCGCGGCCCGTGTAGTGGAGGTTGGCGTGGGAGAGCATCACGCCCTTGGCCCGGCCGGTGGTGCCGCCGGTGTAGAGCAGGGCGGCGAGGTCGTCGTCGCGGCGGGCGACGATCGGGCGCGGGTCCGCCTGCTCGAGCTCGTTCAGGGCGTCGCCGCAGCAGATGATCCGGGCGCGACCGGCGTTCGCCTTCGTCACTTTGTCGAGCAGATCGGGCGTCGTCACGACCACCCGGGCCTCGGAGTCACCGATCACGTGGGCGAGGTCTTCGGCCGCGAGCACGAACGTGGCCGGGGTGACCACCGCCCCCGCACGCCAGATCGCGTTGTACATCACGCCGACCTCGGGGCGATTGGCCATGGTGACGACCACGCGATCGCCCGGCGCGACGCCGAGCTCCTGAAGGCCGCTTGCGATCCGGCGGGCACGCTCGAACAGCTCTCCGGAGCCGTGCCAACGGTCCTCGAACAGCAAGGCCGGGTAGTCCCCGCGTCGCTCGAACGACAGCTCGGCCAAGCGCCCGAGATGATGGTGCACCGCCGTGCTCACGCGGGCGGGATGACCAGAATGCGCTGGTGGGTCAGGTAGCGGCCGAGATCAGCGGGGCTCGCCGGTGCCGGCCTGTAGACGTCGACGTGGTGACCGCGGATGGCGCCGCCGGTGTCCTGGGCGATGAACCACCCCCCGGCGATTTGCTTGTACGCCGGTATGTACACCCGGCTCCCGAGCGGGATCAGTCCCGGATCGACCGCGATGCTGTGGTAGTAGCGGAGCGCCTGCGAGTTCCCGGCCGCGAAGGTGACGCCGCCGTAGGGGAGCGCCTTGGCGCCCGGGCCGTTCGACCACCCACCGGAGGCGAGCGGGAACGTAACCCCGCCGGAGGGGTTGCGCCACCCGCCCACGAGCCAGGCGGGAAAGCCGTTCGTCCACTTGCCCAGGCACACCGGCCGCGTGGGCTGGCCGGCGGCGTTGACCCAGCCGGTCGAGCCGAGCGCGGCGATGTGCACCGGCCGGCCGCTCTGGTCGACGCCGGAGCCCTCCATGGCCAGACCGCGGGCGGAGTAGAGCCAGTCGACCGCATGTGCGCCGCCGAGGCCCGGCGCCGTGACGCGGCGTCCGGTGAACCAGCGCTCGGGAGCCGGGTAGTACTCGGTGATGACCACGCCGGTCAGCCACTGGGGATGGGTGATCGGTTGCTCGACCGGCGGCGGCGGGGTGACACACCGGGACGCCGACGCCGGTGCGGACACCGTCGGGGAGGAAGCCGGCTTTGTCGCCGGCTTGGGCGCGGGTGGCGGCTTGGGCTTGCGGGCCGGGATCGGCCGCTTGGACAGGGTCGCGATCCGCTGGGCGACCCGCCAGGTGTGCGACCGACCGGCGGCGCTGACGACGGGCTGGCGGTTGCCACCGGAGCTCGCGAGCGCGACCACCGCCGCGCCGGCACCCAGCACGAACGCCACCAGCAGCACGATCCTGCCCCGCATCGAGCTACCAATATAGGCCGTGCCCGCCCCTGTAAGAAGCTCTCACTCACGCCGCCTAGCGTCCGATGGGTCCAATGAGGTCACCCAAGCATCTGTGGTCCGGCGACTGGGAGCGCGAGTCGGAGGCGCTGTCCGAGGAGCTGGCCGGTCGTCCGCGTCGCCCGTCGGTTGACGTCCCGCGCGAGGCCGAGCCGAGAGTGGTTGAGCCGCGGCCGGCTCCGCCCCCGGCTCGTCCACGGCCTCGTTCGTCGCCGGACCGTACGCGGAGGCGTTCGCCCTGGCCCGCACTGCCCCGCGTGAGCGCGACCGCCGCGGTCGTCGTGGTCATGCTGCTGCTGCTGGCCGGAGCCGGTTACGGGATCAGCCGTCTGACCGACAACGGCTCCGCGCCCGCGCAGACGAACTCGGCCGCGGCGAGCCAGACCGCGCCGATCCAGTGGCTCGGTATGCAGATCGAGGGCATAACTCCCGGCAACGTGGTCATCGCCACCGTGGCGCCGGGCAGCGCGGGGGAGACGGCCGGGCTCGATCCGGGCGATCAGATCGTCTCCATCAACGGGCATTCGGTCAACACTCCGTCGGACATCGGTGACGCCATCTCCGGCCTTCACCCCGGCGACAGCGTGACCGTCCAGGTGAACCGCGGCACCACGCAGATCTCCACCACCGCCGCGCTGGGCGCGCCACCCTCGAATCACCCGTGAGTTTCTCCGCTCCGCTCGTCCTCGTCGCTCTGGTTGCGATCCCCCTCCTCATCCGGTGGTACATCGGCGAGCAGCGGCGCCGCACACGGGCGGCGCGCGCTTTCGCGGCCCCCGCGCTGACCGAGTCGGTGACCCCAAACCGCCCGGGCTGGCGGCGTCACGCCCCGATGCTGGCCTTCCTGGTCGCCATCGCCATCCTGATCCTCGCTGCTGCGCGTCCTCAGGAGACGGTTGCCGTTCCGGTGCACAGCGCGGCCGTCATGCTCGCCAACGACGTCAGCGACTCGATGAAGGCGACCGATGTCCGCCCCTCGCGTCTCGGCGCCGCGCAGCAGGCCGATCGGCGTTTCCTGGCCGGCGTTCCGAGCTCGGTTGAGGTCGGCTCGCTCGCCTTCGCTCGCCATCCCGCGGTTCTGCAATCGCCGACCAGCGACCTGTCGCTGACCCGGGCGGCGATCACCTCGCTGCATCCGGGAGGCGGCGGGACGGCGATCGGCGACGCGATCCTGACCGCGCTACGCACGTTGCACGCGGTCCGCGCTCAGAACGGCAAACAGCCACCGAGCGCGATCGTGCTGCTCTCCGACGGCGGGTCGAACTTCGGCGCCAGCGCCGTCGGGGCGGCGCGCCAGGCGCGGAGCGAGCACGTCCCCGTGTACACGATCGCTCTCGGAACCGCGGCCGGGACCATCCGCGGCGAGAAGAACGGCCGCGCCGCCACGATCCCCGTGCCCGTGAGCTCGAACGAGCTGAGCCAGATCGCCGCCGCATCGGGGGGCCGCGCCTACGCGGCCGCGGACAGCGGAAAGCTGAGCCAGGTGTACGCCCATCTGGCCCGGCAGCTCGGTCACAAGAACGTCAAACGTGAGATCACCGCCAGCTTCGCCGGTGGGGGGCTCGCGCTGCTGCTGGTCGGCGGCGTGCTCTCCCTGGCCTGGTTCGGCCGGCTTGCCTGAATCGCTTTCGATCCGGAGGATTGTCCTGTCATGAACGAACCAGATCAGACCAACCGGGAGCGCGGCGAAGCCCGCGAGGGGCTCCAGCGGGCTCTGTACGAGATCAAGCGGGTCATCGTCGGCCAGGACGCGATGCTCGAGCGCCTGCTGGTCAGCTTGCTGGCCGGTGGCCACGTCCTGCTCGAGGGGGTTCCCGGTCTGGCCAAGACGCTGACCGTGAAGACGCTGGCGGCGGTCCTCGGAGGCAGCTACGGCCGGGTCCAGTTCACTCCCGACCTGGTACCGGCCGATCTGGTCGGGACCCGGGTGTGGCGACCGGATACCGGCACCTTCGCCACCGAGCTCGGGCCGGTGTTCACCAACTTCCTCCTCGCGGACGAGATCAACCGAGCGCCGGCCAAGGTGCAGTCCGCCCTGCTCGAGGTGATGCAGGAGCAGCAGGTGACGATCGGCGGGCAGACCTATCGCGTCCCGTTGCCGTTCATCGTCATGGCGACCCAGAACCCGATCGAGTCCGAGGGGACGTATCCGCTCCCGGAGGCGCAGGTCGACCGCTTCCTGATGAAGATCCTGGTCGACTATCCGAGCGTCGGGGAGGAGGCGGCCGTGGTCGGGCGGAGCCTCAGCGACCCGGCCGAGGTGCGCGAGTGTCTGGCCCTGCCCGAGCTCGAGCGGTTCGCCCGGCTGGCGCAGAGCGTGATGGTCGACCGGGATGTGATCGGCTACGCGGTCGCTCTGGCCGACGCCACGCGCAACCCGGCCGATCACGGCCTGGCCGACCTGGCCGGACTGATCGAATTCGGAGCCAGCCCGCGCGGTCCGATCGGGCTCGTGCAGGCGGCTCGCGTGCTGGCGCTTCTGCGCGGCCGGGGCCATGTGGTGGGCGAAGACATCCGCGACCTGGCGGCCGATGTCCTGCGCCACCGCATCGTCCTCAGCTACGACGCTCTGAGCGACGGCGTGACCGCCGATGAGCTGCTCGAGCGGGTGCTCGAGGCCGTGCCCGCGCCGGGGGCCAGGCGTCTGATCCACGAGCCGGATGAGGACATCCGAGCCGGATTCGTGAGGCCGGCGTGAACCACGGCGTCCTGCAGCCGCCGGCGGCCCGGCAGGGACCGGGGCCGATCGTCCAGCCACTGATCGAGGCGCTCGACGTGGCGGTCAACCGCCTGGTGGCCCGGACGCTCCCGGGCGACCGGCGCGCGGCGGGGGTCGGCCTGGGCACCGAGCTGGCCCAGCTGCGACCGTACGAGATCGGCGACGACGTCCGGCATCTCGACGCGGCCGCCACGGCGCGGACGCGCCAGCCGCACATCAGGCTGCACGTGCCCGAGCGGGCGCTCACGACCTGGATCGTGCACGACGTGTCGCCCTCGATGGCCTTCGGCACGGCGCGGCGGCTGAAAGCCGACGTGGCCGAGGGGGCGGCGCTGACGTTCGGGCGTCTGGGCGTGCGGCGGGCGGGCAGCGTCGGGATGATCTCGTTCGGCGCCGACGCGGCACGGATCCTGGAGCCGCGGGGGGCGCGGGCGGGCATCGTGGCCCTGCGGCGGGCGCTGTCGCTCGGCGTCTCGCCCGACGGACGCTCCGATGCCGGCGCGCTGGCCGACGCACTGCGGCGAGCCGGAAGGCTGGCGCGGCAGCCCGGGCTCGTGGTGGTGATCTCTGACTTCCGCGATCAGCACGGATGGGAGCGCCCGCTCGGGTCGGTGCGGGTCCGGCACTCGGTGCTGGCGGTGGAGATAGTCGACCCGCGGGAGACCGAGCTGCCCTCGGTCGGCCACCTGGCCGTGGTCGATCCCGAGACCGGCGCCCGGCTCGAGGTCAACACCTCAAGCGCTCGAGTCCGGAGCCGGTTCGCGGAGCTCGAGCGCGAGCGGCGGGAAGCGGTGGCGCGCGAGCTACGGCGGCTGCGCGTCCGGCACGTGACGCTCTCGACCGAGGACGACTGGTTGCTCTCCCTGGGGCGCCAGCTGCGATGAGCTTCGCGTCGCCGCTCTGGCTCCTGGCCCTGGTGCTGGTGCCGGTGGCGCTCGCGGCCTACCTGTTCGCGCGGCGGCGAAAGCGCAAATACGCCGTCCGGTTCCCCGCCGTGGCGACGTTGCGGGAGGCCATCCCGGCCGCCGCGGCGTGGCCTCGGTATCTGCTCGCCGCGCTGCGCTCTGGCCGCGATGGCGGTGCTGGTGCTCGCTCTCGCGCGTCCGCGCGTCACCCACCGCGTGGCGGTCGCGGAGGCGCACATGATGCTGGTGCTCGACCACTCGGGCTCGATGGCGGCCAGCGACGTCCAGCCCACACGGCTGGCCGCGGCCCAGGCGGCGGCGAACACGTTCATCGATCAGCTCCCGGGGACCGTGCGGGTGGGAGCGATCGGCTTCGGGTCCTCGCCCGACAGCGCCCAGCAGCCGGTCGCCGACCACGGCGCCGCGCGCGCCTTGATCAACGGCCAGCAGGCGGGTGGCGGGACCGACACCGGGGATGCGCTGCAGCTGGCGCTCCAGCTGTTGCACGCCGGGTCGGCGAAGCACGCCCCGGCGGCCATTGTGCTCCTGTCCGACGGCGCCGCCAACGCCGGACCCGATGCCGTCTCGGTGGCGCAGCAAGCGCGGCGCGAGCGAGTGCCGATCTACACGGTCGCGCTCGGGACGCCCAACGGCGTCCTGTCCAACCCGGATCCTTACGCGCCGCCGATCTCGGTGCCTCCCGATCCGCAGCTCATGGCGGCGATCGCTCAGGCCTCGGGGGCGCGGTCGTTCAACGCCCAGACCGCGGATCAGCTGAGCTCGGTCTACAAGTCGCTGGGGAGTCAGCTCGGGTCGGTGGAGCGCAAGCGAGAGGTCACGGTCTATTTCGCCGCCGCGGGGCTGCTGCTGCTCGCGGTGGCGGCGGTGGGGTCGGCGCGGCGGTTTTCCCGGCTTCCCTGACGGGTGGGCGGGCCGGGGTGCCCGCGGCGACTTCGAGATCTTCTCCGCTATGCGGACAAGATCTCGCAACGAGCGATTTTCCCTTACACGAAGTAATTTGGTGTATCGTGGCGAGGCGACGCCCCGCGAGGTGTGCCAGTGCCTGGCGGGGCGCCTTGCTCCCAGGAGGGGCTGCTCAGCATCCGTACGTCGCTTGGCTTTCCCATCCGGGAGCCAATGAAGGGCCTACCCGGATTGGGAGCGGAATCGACAGGTTCCGGGGGCTTTGAGCGGCCGTGGCCGCTCACGCGCGGTGGCGCCGTGGCTCGGCCGGGGTGAGGCTGCCCTGGACGCGCGTTCAACGGTCGCCGGTGGCGCCGGCGACGGAGTCCTCCGAGACTCCGTCGCCTGGACGTTCGGCGCTGTGCGGACCGGGTCGCCCATCCTCGGGGCCGGCGGCCCCAGGCTCAGGCGTCGGTCGCCGGCAAGTTCCCGGCGGGCGGGGTGTGGGTCAGCGGCGCACCCGGGCCATGGCGAGGGCCGTGCGGGCGTTCTGGCGGACGATGCCCCACGCGAGCAGGCCGACGACGCTGAAGACGACGAGGGTCGAGAAGACGAGGTTGAGGATCAGGATGGTGGTCACAGGACCATGATCGGGTTCGGGAGCGGCCCGGCGGTGTGACAAAAGTCGCGCGCCGGGCGGGAAGGGTTCCCTTTCCACCCCGAGGGGCGGGAGGAAAAGGGAACGCTTACGGCGCGAACCGTGTCAGCGCCCAGCGCGCGTGCTCGACGATGCGCTGGGGGGTGAATCGAACCGGGTCGGTGAGCATGAGCCGAGCCCAATGATCCGAGAGGGCCGACATCGAGTTGGCGGTGAGCTCGGGATCGGGCGAGGTCTGACCCCCGTGGGGCTCGTAGGCGCGAGCGATCAGTTCGGCCAATTGGGTCACGACCGCTGCCCGGGCCTGCTCGACGCGGTCACGGAGGAACTCGGGCGCGCCCTCGGGCGGCATGAGGATGAGCCGCCACGTAACGGGGTCGGCCCGGACCGCGGCCAGATACCCCTCGAGCGCGCGGAGGAGAAGGTCGAGCAGATGCTCAGGGTCGGCGCCGGGCTGGGGCATGAACGAGGTCAGCTGCGACAGCGCTCGCTCTCCCTCGCGATCGAGCAGGGCATCGAGCAGACCGCCCAGATCAGAGAAGTGCTCGTACACGATCGGACGGGTGATCCCGGCCTCACGCGCGACGCGTTCGATCGAAACCGAATGGAGCCCGTCCTCCCCGACGATCCGCTTGGTCACGTCGAGCAGTTGCTCTCGCCGCTGAGCCCGGGCAGCCTTTGTGTGGTCTTGGTCACAGAAGTCGACATAGAGGTTACAGAACCGTAAGTTACGGTAGTGTAACGAGCATGAGCGCCACCGCCATCACCCACCACGAGACGATCATCATCGGTTCCGGGTTCGCCGGGCTCGGAATGGCCATCAAGCGCAAGCAAGCCGGCGACGACGACTTCATCATCCTCGAGCAGGCCCCAGCGCTCGGCGGAACATGGCAGGCCAACGAGTACCCCGGATGTGCCTGTGACGTCCCTTCACACCTGTACTGCTTCTCGTTCGCGCCCAATCCCGAGTGGTCGCGCATGTTCGCCCCGCAGCCGGAGATCCGCCGGTATCTCGAGCACTGTGCCGACGAGTACCGCATCCGGCCCCACATCCGGTTCAGCTCGCCGGTCACCCGGGCGCAGTTCGATGAGCACGAGGGCTTGTGGCACGTCGAGGTCGGTGACGGCGAGTC
This sequence comes from uncultured Solirubrobacterales bacterium, assembly GCA_963748585.1. GTDB lineage: Bacteria > Actinomycetota > Thermoleophilia > Solirubrobacterales > Solirubrobacteraceae > Palsa-465. The sequence goes on from CAVVJR010000001.1 coordinate 237,038, forward strand.
CGAGTACACCGCCCGCGTACTCGTGGCCGGGTTCGGACCGCTCGAGCCGCCCGGCCTATCCGAAGATCGAGGGAATCGAATCCTTCCGCGGCAAGGCGTTCCACTCGGCGCAGTGGGACTCCTCCTACGACCTGACGGACAAGCGTGTAGCCGTCGTCGGCACCGGTGCAAGCGCGATTCAGTTCGTGCCCCAGATCGCCGGCCAGGTCAAGCAGCTGCACCTGTTCCAGCGCACGCCGCCATGGGTCCTGCCGAAGCCCGACCGCCGCATCACGAAGCTCGAGCGCCGGCTGTTCAAGCGCTTCCCGGCCCTGCAGCGCGCTTACCGGCAATGGATCTACTGGAAGCTCGAGACGCGGGTGCTCGGCTTCACCGTGCATCCGAACATCCTCAAGGCGGCCGAGCTGATCGGCCGCCACCACATCAAGCGAGCGATTTCCGACCCCGAGCTCCGCCGCAAGCTGACTCCGAACTACACCATCGGCTGCAAGCGGATCCTGATGGCCAACGATTACTACCCGGCGCTCAACCGGGACAACGTCGACGTCGTCACCGGCGGCGTCTCGCGGGTGACGGAGCGCGGCGTGGTCGCGGCCGACGGCACCGAGTACGAGGTCGACGCGATCATCTTCGGCACCGGCTTCGAGGCCCTGGACCCGCTTGGAGACATGGAGATCGTGGGCCGCGGAGGCGTCGAGCTCGGAGCGCGGTGGCGCGAGCGTGGCCTGGAGGCGTATCTCGGCACCGCGGTGGCGGGTTTCCCGAACCTGTTCATCCTGGTCGGCCCGAACACGGGCCTTGGCCACAGCTCGATGGTGTACATGATCGAGAGCCAGGTCCAGTATGTGAACGAGGCCATCAAGGCGATGCGCCGGCGCCGGGCCGCGTTCGTCGATGTCAGGCCGTCGGTGCAGGCGAAGTACAACGATCAGCTCCAAGCCCAGCTCGATGGGGCGGTGTGGTCGTCGGGATGCTCGAGCTGGTACCTGGATGCGGCGGGGAAGAACCGCACCCTGTGGCCGAGCTTCACGTTCAAGTTCCGCAAAGCTACGAGTGCGTTCAAGTCGGATGAGTACGAGCTCGTCCGGTCGGGCGACCGAGAACTGGCAGGTGTGCGATGAAGGAGTTCGCCGGCAAGGTCTGCGTGATCACGGGAACCGGGTCGGGAATCGGACGGGCGCTGTCGCTCGATCTCGCCCGCCGCGGCGCCCGACTCGCGATCTCCGACGTCAACGAAGCAGCCGCGGCGGCGACCGCGGAGTCATGCCGGTCGGCCGGCGCGCGCGAGGTCGAGTCCTACCGACTCGACGTCTCGGACAAGGCCGCGGTGTTCGCACACGCGGACGAGGTGCTCGCCCGCTTCGGAACCGTGAACCTGGTGATCAACAACGCCGGCGTGGCCATGCACCAGGAGGTGCTCGAGACCTCGGTCGAGGATTACGAGTGGATCATGGGGATCAACTTCTGGGGCGTCGTCCACGGAACGAAGGCGTTCCTCCCGCACCTGATCGCCTCCGGCGACGGCCACGTGGTCAACATCTCGAGCCTGTTCGGCTTGATCGCGGTGCCCCGTGAATCCGGCTACAACGCGAGCAAGTTCGCCGTCCGTGGCTTCACCGAGGCGCTGCGCCAGGAGATGCTGACCGCCCGCCACCCGGTCGGCGTGAGCTGCGTACATCCGGGCGGGATAAAGACGGCGATCGCCCGGTCGGCCCGAGTGCCCGGGGGAGACGCCACCGAGGTGGCTACGAGTTTCGAGAAGATCGCCCGGCTGTCGCCCGAGCGGGCGGCGGAGATCATCCTCCAAGGGGTCGAGCGCGGGCGGCCGCGGATTCTGGTCGGCGGGGACGCTCGGGCGATCGATTTGCTCCAGCGGGTGCTCGGCTCCGGATACCAGCAGCTGGTGTATCGCGCCGCGGCGCGGGCCGAGCCTCGGTGACGCTCCCGCTCGACCTCGCAAACCAGAGATGGCGGCCGGTCAGGGCCGGGATGGCCGCCGCGCTGCCATTCTGCGACGCTTTCCTCAGTGGCCACAACCTCCACGCGCTGTCGGCGGTGGCCGCAGCGATCGCGGGGGAGAGGAGAACGACATGAAGTTTGAGAACACCTTCACCGTGCCGGCGCCCGTCGACGAGACGTGGACGACGCTCCTCGACCTCGAGCGCGTGGCCCCTTGCATGCCGGGCGCCGAGGTCCTCGAGCAGACGGGCGACAACGCCTACAAGGTCGGCATCAAGGTCAAGGTAGGCCCGATTTCGATGACCTACCGGGGACAGGTCGAGATCACCGACCGGGACGACCCCGACCACCGGGCGACGATGCGGGTCAAGGCGCGCGAGGCCCGGGGTCAGGGCACGGCCGACGCGACGGTGCGGATGAGCCTGGATCCGTTCGCCGACGGCTCACAGGCCAAGATGGAGACCGATCTCCAGCTCAGCGGGCGGGCGGCATCGATGGGCCGGGGCGTGATCGGCGACGTGGCCGAGAAGCTGATCGAGACGTTCGCCGGGAACCTGGCCGAGATGCTCGCCCGTGGCGGCGCCACGGTCGAGACGGCCGCGCTGGCAGAGGCCGCTGCGGCGGCCGAGGCCCCGGCGACACCGGCCGCAGCACCCGTGGACGGCGCCGCCGTGCCCACGGCGACCGCTGAAGCTCCCCCGACGACCGCCGAAGCGCCCTCGCGGACCCCTGAGGCGCCCCCGCCGACCCCCGAGGCGCCTTCGCCAGCCGCTGAGGCGCCCACGCCGCCACCGCGGCCGGCGCCCGAGCCGGCCGCCGCCCCCTCGGGCGCGGCGCCGCCCCCTCCGCCGCCCCCTCCGCCAAGGCCCTCGGGCGGCGACTCGCTCAACGCGCTCGATCTGGCGGCCAGCGTGATCGCGGGCCGCCTGAAGGACCCGCGCACGCTGCTCACCGCCGTGCTGGCGCTCGCCTTCGTCTTCTACCGGATCGGGCACGCGCGCGGTAAGCGCCGCTGACCGTCCAGAGATGGGGGTCGATCAGCTGATCGCCCGGGATGGTCCGACCTGCGTGTGGTGCGGACGCGAGCCGTGGCGGCGCGACCTGACCGCCGAGCACCTGCTCCCGCGCTCCCGCCGCGGGCGCACGAGGCCGGAGAACCTCGCCGTGGCCTGCCGCGCCTGCAACCGGCGGCGGCGGAGCCGACCCGTGGCCGCCTACGTGCGCGAGCAGCACGACGCCGGCGCCGAGCCTCGGATCGATCTGCTCGATGCCGCGCTCACCCGGCTGGCCGAGTCGGACTCCGTCGTGCACGCTGACTACGGCCGGCGACAACTCGTGCTCCTCCATCGGGTCCGGACGGGGCTGCCCGGTCCCAGGGATGCCGCGCGTAGCGCGGCCCCAAACTAACGGCGCTCGAGAATGACTACCGGGATCTCCCGGTCGGTCTTCTGCTGGTACTCGTCGTAGGCCGGCCACACTTCCGTCATCAGCTTCCACAGCCGCTCGCGCTCGGAGCCGTCGGCGGTGCAGGCGCGGACCGGGATGACCTCGCCGCGGACCTGGATCGTCGCCTCCGGGTCGGCTTCCATGTTCTGAAACCAGCCCGGGTGCTCGGGCGCCCCGCCCTTGGAGGCGACGATCACCCAGCGCTCGCCATCGGTGCGGTGGATCAGCGGCGTCGTCCGCTCCTGGCCTGACTTCCGTCCCTTGGTGGTGAGGAGCAGAATCGTCGTGCCGCGCCAGTGATAACCACGCTCGCCGTCGGTCTCGCGGTAAACGCGGACGTGCTCGGGGCCGAAGAGATCGTCGTCGCTCATTGGCCGGCCAGCTTAGCGGCCGCTTCGATCTCCCGGTCAAGCTCGGTCGTCACCCCGAGGCGGTTGAGCTCCCGGTTGGCCTCCTCGAGGCTCGGCGCGCCGTCGACCGCGCGCGCCAGGCGCCCAGTGGCCTCGAGCGTGCGCTCAACGTCGAGGTAGAAGGTGACCGCGGCGGTCGAGGACAGCTCGAGCGAGCGCCGGCCACCTCGGATCGTCTGCGTTCCGGCGGCACCACGGAAGGCCCGGACGGCCTGGGCGCTGGCTTCGGTGTGGACGTACTCCATCGCCTCCTCGAGCCGTGCGGCCACCGGCGCGGTCAGGCCGCGCGCGCCCACCCAGCCGCCGGCCGCGGCCACCCGGGCGAGGAGGGTGAGCACCTCGTCCGGGGTCAGCTCGGCGTCACAACCGATCCCGAAGATCCCGGCCAGCACGGTCCGGCCCGCTGCGGCGAGGCGAGCGGCCGCGGCCAGCATCATCGCGTCGCAGAGTGGGCTCGAGAGGCCATGCTCGTCCCCCTGGGCCAGCACATCGCCTCCGACGTCGATGAACACGAGCGCATCCGATCCAAGTCGATCGCACGCCTCCGCCAGTCCTTGCGCCACCGCGCTCACGCCCTCGTTTATGTCGACGAGCACGGTGGGCGAGCCGAGGAACTCGGCCATGTGTGACTCGGCGAACCGCACCTCGGTGGTCCGCACCCGGGTCTGCGGACCCGCACGCATGACGGCGGGCGCAATCAGCTCGCCGCCCTCGATCTCCTCCAGTGCCCGGGGCCCCGGTACCGGATCGATCGGCCGCCGCTCCCAGGTCACGCCCCCGACGATCGGGTCGGCCCCGTCGTACCGCCGTCCGAGCTCCGCGGTCGCCAGAGCGCCGACCACGTCCCCGCCCCCGCCGATGCCGAGCACGAGTGGGCGCCGGGCGGCGCGCAGGATCGTTTCGGCGTCGGTCATCGCTTACGACCAGTACCCGGGCCACCCGCCGGTGAGACGATTGGGGTCGATGATCGAGATCGAGACCACCCATGGGCCGGCCCGGGTCCACCTGCATCCGGTGGACGACCCGGTCGGAGCGCTGGTCCTCGGGCACGGCGCCGGCGGCGGGGTGGGCGCGCGGGACCTGGTCGCGGTGACGGGCGCGGCGCTCGAGCGACGGTTCAGCGTGGCGCTGGTCGAGCAGCCCTATCGGGTGGCGGGCCGGCGCTCCCCGGCCCCCGCGCACCAGCTCGATCAGGCGTGGGCCGATGTGGTCGCGGCCCTGCGGGAAGCGGAGCTCGAAGGGCTCGCCCTGGTCACAGGGGGGCGCTCCTCAGGCGCACGGGTGGCCTGCCGCACGGCCGCCGACACGGGCTCGGTCGGGGTGCTGTGCCTGGCCTTTCCGGTACATCCGCCCGGTCGGCCGGAGAAGAGCCGGCAATCGGAGCTCGACGCCGTGACCGTGCCGGTTCTGGTCATTCAAGGCCGGACCGACCCGTTCGGGATGCCGGCCGGCGGCGGTAGCCGCACCGTCGTGGTGGTGGCGGGCAATCACAGCCTGGCCGGCGACCTCGATGCGGTTGCGGCCGCGGCGGGACGATGGCTCGAGAGCTCGATCCGCAGCTCGGCCAGCTCGGGATAGCGCCGTCGCACGCTGACCGATCCGAGCTCCCGGGCGACCGCGAGCGCTCCGGGATTGGCGGTGAGCATGATCGCGGTGAAGCGACGTACCCCCGCGGCCAGCGCCCGCTCGCGCAGGGCTCCGGCCAGCGCCGCTCCGATGCCGTGGCGCTGCCATTGGTCAACCACCGCGATCGCGGGCTCAGCCTCGTCAAAGGTGTCCAGGCGCACGTATTCGGCCAGCCCAATGGGGCTTCGGGGGACGGGCGAGTACGCGATCAGGCCCTCGTGGTGCCAGTGGTCGACGAGAGCCATCCGCTCGAGCTGAGCCGGCGTGAGCTCCCGGATCGGGGCCAGGAAGCGCTGGTAGCGCGAGCGCTCGCCGAGCCGCGCGAAGGAAAAGGCAATGGCCCGCCGGTCGGCCGTCGTCAAGGGCCGGATCAGCGGGAGCTCGGGGCTCACGACGGGGCCGACTGGGAGAGCAGGAGCGCTCGCGCCGGACGGCGCAGCGTCTCGTAGGCGTGCGGGATGTCGGCCGGAAAGGCGGCGTAGTCGCCGATCCCGAGCTCGGTGCCCAGCTCGATCGGCCCGGCGATCAGCTTGCCCTCGAGGACGTAGATGTGAGCGCGTGCGCCCTCGGGCGCGGGCGCTTGCTCGCGGCTCTCCCCGGCCGGAAGCCGCAGCTCGGAGACCTCGACCGGCGCCCCGCCGGCGATCTCGTCGACCAGCCGCCGCGGGAGCCCGTTGCGCGGCTCGGGCGTGGCGGCCGAGGCGCGGACGACCCTCACATCAGGGAGGGGCAGCTCCTCGAGGAGCTCGACCGAGTGAGACCCGGAGCGCCGAGGCCAGACCGGCGAGCGTGTCCACGGTCGGGTTGGCGCGGCCGTTCTCGATCCCCGACAGCGTCGCCTTGCTCACACCGGTGGCTCGAGCGAGCTCGGACAGAGACAGGTGCCGCGCGATCCGCAGGCGGCGCAGGTTGGAGGCCAGCCGGGATTGCACGCTGTCGTCATCGTGTACCATAGAGAACGTATCGTTCAGTATATCGAACGTACCCCCTCGGTACCGGTGCAGCGCATGCCCCAGCGTCACCTTCTATTTCGATCTCGGGTCGCCGTACGCATACCTCGCGGCTGAGCGCCTCGACACGCTCCTGCCCGGTCCGGTGCAGTGGCAGCCCGTGCTGCTGGGGGCGCTGTTCAAGCTGACCGGCCGCAGCTCGTGGGCGCTCGGCGACTACCGGCGCCGGCAGGCCGGGATGGCTGAGATCGAGCGGCGGACGCGGGGCTACGGGTTACCGCCGATGCGCTGGCCCGATCCATGGCCGAGCGATTACCTGACCGCGATGCGAGCGGCCACGTACGCCTTCCGGTCCGGCCGCGGGCGCGAGTTCACCCTGCAGGCTTTCCGGAACGCGTTCCAGTCCGGGGCCGACCTCAGCATCCCGGCCCACGTGTTCGAGGCGGCGCGGGAGACCGGCCTCGATCGGGCCGAGATCGAGCGCGCGGTCGGCGACCCAGAGATCAAGCTGGCCCTGCGGGAGGCCACGGCGTCGGCGTTCGAGGAGGGCGTGTTCGGGGTGCCCACGATCGCCGTCGGCGACGAGCTGTTCTGGGGCGACGACCGGCTCGGCGACGCCGCGTCGCATCTCGCGAGCCTGACCGCGGCGTGATGTTCTCGGTCGCCGAGCTCGAGCATCCGATCGTTCAGGCCCCGCTGGCCGGGGGGCCGTCGACCCCGGAGCTGGCGGTCGCCGTGTCCCAAGTCGGCGGGCTCGGCTTTCTCGCGGCCGGGTACAAGCGGGCCGACGCGGTGCGGGAGGAGATCGAGACTGTGCGGGCGGCGACCGGCCGACCCTTCGGGGTCAACATCTTCGTGCCCAGTGCGGAACCCGCCGACCCCGGTGTGGTGGCGGCCTACGGCGAACGGATCGCCGGAGAGGCGCAGGCGCGAGGGATCGAGCTGGGCGACGCGCGCTTCGAGGATGACGATTGGGCGCGGAAGCTCGAGCTGATGGAGGCGCTGCGGCCGGCGGTGGTTTCGTTCACCTTCGGCTGTCCTCCGGCTCCGGCGATCGAGCGGCTGCGGAGCGCGGACGTTGCCGTGTGGGTGACCGTGGGGCGGCCGGACGAGGCCCGGGCGGCGGTCGACGCGGGAGCCGACGCACTGGTGGTTCAGGGAACCGAAGCCGGTGGCCACCGCGGGGGCTTCACCGACGACGAGCACGCCGGTGGCTCGGGGCTGCTCGCCCTGCTCCGGGTGGTGGCGCGGTCGGCCGGCACGGTGCCGCTGATCGCCACGGGCGGGATCGCCGACGGTGCGGCGGTGGCGGCCGTGCTGTGCGCGGGGGCGACGGCGGCCCAGATCGGCACCGCCCTGATGCTGGCACCAGAGGCGGGGACGACGCCGGCGCAGCGGGAGCTGCTGCGGGAGCCGATCCCGACCGGGTTGACTCGCGCGTTCACTGGGCGCCTGGCTCGCGGCATGATCAACCGCTTCCAGGCTGAGCACAGCTCGGCGGCGCCCGTCGCCTATCCAGAGATCCACCACATGACGAGCCCGCTGCGCGCGCACGCCCGCCGGGAGGGAGACGCGGACGGGTTCAACCTTTGGGCGGGACAGGCGCACGAGCTCACGGTCGAGGCGCCGGCCGGGGAGATCGTCGAGCGGATGGCCGCAGAGGCGCGAGCGACGCTGGACGAGCTCGCCCGCCGTTACGCACAGTAATTCCGCCGATGGGGGGAACACCGACTCCTTCGGTTCGGTATGTACGATGCTCAGTCGCCCTCAATCGACAAGGATGAGTACGAGATGATCGATCGCATTCGGCAGGACATCGAGCAGCGCCTGGAGCAGCTGCTCGCGGAGGCCGACAAGCTTCGCCAGGCGCTCGCCGAGCTCGGCTCGAGCGGCGGTGTTTCCGCGCGCGGGTCGCGGCGCGGTCGCGGCGCCGGCGGATCACGCACTGGAACGGGCGCCCGCAGCGGCGGCCGTGGAGGGGCCCGCTCGACCGGGACCGCGGGGCGGGCGGGCTCGCGCGGGTCGGGGACCACCCGGGGCGGTGGCTCGAGCCGCGCGCGCAACACCTCGGGCGGGACCAAGAACGCTGTGCTCGAGGCGCTTCAGGGCGCTGGTGGCAGCCCGATGACGGCCGGGGAGGTCGCGAGTGCGACCGGGCTCGGGCGCGCGTCGGTCAGCACCACGCTGTCCAAGCTGGCCCGCAGCGGTGAGGTGACGAAGGCCGCCCGCGGTTACCAGGTCGGCGGCGGCGCCGGCTAATCGGAGCTGCTTCCGCGCGCGGACCCAGGGGCGCGCGGTCGGGCCACCGCAGGGACGCCCGGTCGGGCCACCGTAGGGGCGCGCGGTGCGGGCCACCGCAGGGGCGCCCGGGCGGGCGACCGCGCTTGAGCTGAATCCTGGGGCGCGCCCCCGGGAGCCGGCGGGTATGAGGACCGGCTCGGGGGGGCGCACTCGCAGGAGGGAGGGGCCGTGAACATCCTTGCGCGCCCTGGCTCAGAAGTCCAAGACCAGTAGTACGGACTATCTATAAGCTTGCCTTATGGAGCTGAGCCAGCTGCGCTACCTGGTCGCCTTGGCCGAGGAGCGACATTTCACGCGAGCGGCCGCGCGGGAGCACATCGCGCAGCCGGCGCTCTCGCAGCAGATCCGCCGGCTCGAGGATGAGGTCGGGTTGCCGCTGGTCGAGCGGACGACGCGACGGGTGGCCATGACCGCGGCGGGGGAGCTGCTCGTGGCGCGGGCGCGAAGGATGCTGGCCGAGCTCGAGGCCGCGCGGACGGAGCTGAGCGCGCTGCGCGGGGTCGAGAGCGGGCATGTCACCGTGGGGGCGCTTCACACCATGGGCCCGGTCGACGTGTCGCTGGTCCTCGCGTCCTTCCACGAGCGCTACCCGGCGGTCGAGCTCACCGTCCGCGAGCAATCGAGCGAGGAACTCGCGGAGATGCTCCGGGTGGACGAGCTCGATCTCGCCTTCCTCTCGGTCACGGAGCGCATCGAGAGTCATGGCCTCGGGTTGATGCTGCTGGTCTCCGAGGAGCTTTCCGTGGTCTTGCCCGCTGACCACGGTCTGGCCGGCCGCCACGAGGTCCGGATGGCCGAGCTGGCCGACGAGCAGTTCATCAGCTTCCGCCCGGGGGCCCGGCTGCGCGAGCTGCTGCACTCGGCCGGCCGCCGCGCCGGGTTCGACCCTCAGATCAAGCTCGAGCTCAACGAGCCGCGCCGGATTCGCCGGCTCGTCTCCCGCGGGATGGGAGTGGCGATCCTGCCCCGTTCCGACGCTGAGGCGGTGGGTAGCGAGGTCGCGGTGGCGAGGCTGATCGAGCCATCGCTTACCCGGGACATCACGCTGGCCTGGCGGGAAGGGCGCCGGCTGTCGCCCGCGGCGGCCGAGTTCCTAGAGCTGGCCAAGGTGGTTTTCGGGCCCTAAGGCGTGAAGACGACCTTGCCGACGATGTCGCCGCTGAGCATCGTCTCGAAGCCCTCCCGGGCCTGATCGAGCGGGAGGGTGCGATCGATGGCCGGCCGGACGTCGCGGTCGACGCACATCCGGGCCAGTCGCTCGAGCTCGTCGCGGGTCCCCATGGTCGACCCGACCACCGAGAGCTGCAGGAAGAAGACCCGGCTCAGCTCGGCCGCCGGGGCGTCCCCGGTCGTGGCGCCCGAGACGACGAGCGTCCCACCCGGCTTGAGCGACTTGATCGAGTGCGACCAGGTCGCCTTCCCGATCGTCTCCATCACCGCGTCGACGCGCTCGGGCAGGCGGGCGCCCGCCTCGAAGACCTCATCGGCGCCGAGAGCCTTGGCCTGCTCGCGCTTCTCCTCCGAGCGGCCGGTCACCCAGACCCGGATCCCGGCCGTGCTGGCCAGCCGGGTGAGGGCGGTCGACACGCCGCCGGTGGCGCCCTGAATGAGGATCGTCATCCCGGGGACGACCTTCCCGCGGGTGAACAGCATTCGGTAGGCGGTCAGCCAGGCGGTCGGAAGGCAGGCTGCCTCCTCGAACGAGAGCTCCTCCGGCTTGGGAACCAGGTTGCGCCGCGGGACGGCCACTCGTTCGGCGAACGTGCCCTGGTGGCGCTCTGAGAGGAGCGAGCGGCGGGGATCGAGCGTCTCGTCGCCCTTCCACGAATCATCGGAGATCACCGAGTGGACGATCACCTCGTTCCCCTCCTCATCGATGCCCGCGGCGTCGCAGCCGAGGATCATCGGAAGGGCCTCCCGGCTCAGTCCCACGCCTCGCAGGGACCACAGATCGTGGTGGTTGAGCGAGGCCGCCTTGACCGTGACCGTGGTCCATCCAGACGGGACTTCCGGGTCGGGGCGCTGGTCGATGCTCAGCGCGGCGAGCGGGTCGTCCTTGTCCTGGTCGGCGGCGAAGACGGCGAGCATCGGTGCATCATGCCTGACCGGGGGCAATGGCGCCGTGTGCTGGATCTGGGGACGTCCATCCGGACCCGGCTGGCAGAATGGGGGATATGGCGAACGTCACCGCCACCGCGACCAAGACCGTCGACGCCCCGCCGGCACGGGTGCTCGAGTTCCTGCGCGACTATCGCGAAGGCCGTCCGCAGATCCTCACCGACAACTACAGCTCGTACCGGGTCGAGCAGGGCGGCGAGGGTGCCGGTACCGTGATCGCCTATCACTTCGCCGCGGGCGGACGTGAGCGTGACTACCGGCTCAGGGTCGACGACGCCGATGGGACGCTGCGCGAGCGCGACGAGTTCTCCTCCTTCGTCAGCACCTGGCGGGTCGAGCCCGCCGGAGCCGGGAGCGCGGTCACGCTCGAGGCGTCGTGGCAGGGCGCCGGGGGAGTCGGCGGAGTGTTCGAGCGCATCTTTGCGCCGCTGGGACTGCGCCGGATCTACGGCGAGGTGCTGGAACGACTGGCGGGCGTGGTCCAGGCCTGAGCCGGCGTGCTCGGCTGTCAGCTCATCGGACACGGCGGTGCGAGCGCGCTGGCGCCGGCCAACACGCTGGCCTCGTTCGACCTGGCGTGCGAGCTCGGTGTCGACATGGTGGAGTTCGACGTGCGTGCCTGGCGGGGCGAGCTCGTCCTCGCGCACACCATCTTGCACGCCCGGCGAGGCGGCAGCGTCAGGCTGGACGACGCGCTGGCCCACTTGGCCGGCCGGCGGTTCTCGGCCCTGGAGCTGAACGTGGACGTCAAGCACTCAGGCTGCGAGCCGGTGCTCCTGGACAGCCTACGGCGCTTCGGCCTCCTCGACCGGGCGCTCATCTCCTCGCAGGTCCCGGCGGTGCTCGACCGGATCCGGGCCCTCGAACCGGCGGCGCGGGTTGGCATCTCGGTCGGCGGTCGCGTGGCGCGGCGCAGCCAGCGCTGGCGGGATTGGCGAGCGCAGGTGATGGCCGGACTGGCCGGTCGCCGGTGGGACGCTCTCATGGCCCAGCACCGGCTGGTCGACGCCGCGCTGCTGGCCGATGTGGCCGACCGCGACGGACTGCTCTACGCGTGGACGGTCAATGAGCGGCCGGTGATCGACCGGCTACGGGGACTCGGGGTGCACGGGATAACCACCGCCGACCCGCGCCTGTTCGCGTGACCGAACTGGCGGACCTGTTCATCTCGTGACCGGATCGGTGGACCCGTTCACCGACATGGTGCCGCCCCCCGACGACGGGCGGGTGTTCCGGCAGGAGGTTCGCCCCGGACTGGCCGACTGCTCGCCGTCGGGCCGGATCCGGCTCGACGCGCTGGCCCGGTGGCTCCAAGATCTCGCCTACGCCGACGTGGTGCAGGCCGGCGTCGCGGACCGCGCCGTGTGGGTGGTGCGGCGGGCCCGGATGCGGGTCAACCGCTTTCCCCGGTTCGGCGAGCAGTTCAAGCTGGCCACGTTCTGCAGTGGTCTGGGGCGCATGTGGGCCGAGCGGCGGAGCACCATCGCCCGCGACGGCTCGGCCGACACCGATGTCGAGGCGGTGTCCCTGTGGGTTCACCTGGACCCGGTGGCCCGCCGGCCGACTCCGCTCACGCCCGAGGAGATCTCCGTGTACGGAGAGGTGGCGGCGAGCCGGAAAGTGACGGCACGCCTGCGCCACCCGCTGCCCGCGGCGTCGCCGGGGGCCAACGGCGGACTCCCGTGGGTGTTCCGCGCCACCGAGTGCGATCTGGCCGGGCACATCAATAACTCGGCTTATTGGCAGCCGCTCGAAGAGGAGCTCCTGCTCGCGGGCGAGGAGCCGGAGCGGATCGACGTGGAGATGGAATTCCGCACCCCGGCGCAGCCGGGCCAGAAGGTGATCCTCAGCCATGGTGACCGGCGCTGGATCGTGGACGAGGACGGGGAGACGCACGCCTCCCTGCTCCTGAGCTTCGTCGCAACCTGAGCCGCGTGCTCCACCTGAGCCGCGTGCTCCACCTGAGCCGCGTGATCCACCTGAGCCGCGTGAGCCCCGATCAGCGGAACAGGGAATCCACCGACACGGTAATCCGCCGCGGCGACCGCCCGGCCGCCGCAACGCCGGCTGCTCCAGCCCCGGCCGTCCCGAGCGCATCATCGGACCGAGTCACCGTGCACGTCCGCTGCACCGCGTCGGTGAGAAAGCGCGATGGCTTCCCGTACCCGTGGGCGTCGTCGTTCCCCTGTGGCCGGTGGTAGTACCGGACCGGAACGTACATGTGCAGCGCGCGCCGCGCGCGCGTGACCGCGACGTACAGGAGCCGGCGCTCCTCGTCGATCTCCTCCGCCGACCCGGCTGACATGCAGGCGGGGAAGTTGCCGTCGTAGACGGCGAGCACGTGCACGGCGTCCCACTCGAGGCCTTTGGCCGAGTGGATCGTCGAGAGCACGAGGTAGTCCTCGTCCAGGTGTGGCGGTTGCGCGAGGTCCGCACTCGACTGCGGCGGGTCGAGCGCCAGCTCGGCCGCGAACGTCCCCAGGTCCGACGCCTCCCGGGCCCCGGCCACGAGCTGATCAAGATCGTGCAGTCGGATGAACCCGTCCGGGTAGCGGGCCTGAACCAACGGCGCCACCGCATCCCGCAGCCGCTCCGCCTGAGCCCCCGCCCCGGCCGTGCCACCCTCGCCCCCGTTGTCACCCAAAGCCGCGAGCAGACCATCCGCCGGCTCCAGGGCGGCCCGGGGCAGGTGCTCACGCGCGGCCGGCCAGCGCCCGAACACCGACTCGCCCGGGCCGCTGAGCAGAGCGTCGAGGACGCGACGGGCGATCACCGGCCCGACCCCCTCGAGCAGTTGCAGCACCCGGAACCACGCCAACTCGTTGCCGGGATTGCCGACGAGCCGGAACAGCGCGATCAGGTCCTTGACGTGCGCGGCCTCCAGGTACTTCAAGCCGCCGTACTTGACAAACGGAATCTGCCGGCGCGAGAGCTCGAGCTCGAGCGACGCGCTGTCGTGCGAGGTCCGCATCAGCACCGCCTGGGCGCGCAGGTCCATCCCGCGCTCCCGCGCCTCCAGGACCCGCTCGCACACCAGGGCCGCCTGCGCGGACTCATCGCGGCAGAAGACGAGCTCCGGCGCCGAGCCGGCATCGCGGACCGACTGCAAAGCCACCCGGTACGAGCGCGTGGCCTGGGCCCCGATCGCGTTGGCGGTATCGAGAACCGCCTGCGAAGAGCGGTAGTTACGTGCCAGCGCCACCACCGACGTGCCCGGGAAATCTTCCGGGAAGCCCAAGATGTGGCGGGGTGAGGAGGAGCGCCACCCATAGATCGCCTGCATGTCGTCTCCGACGACGGTCAGATCATCGCCCCGTGCCCGCAGCCCCCGGACGATGTCGACCTGCAGGCCGTTCACGTCCTGGTACTCGTCCACCAGCACGTGCTCGATCCCGCTCTCGATCGACTGCCCGATCACCTCATCGCAAACCAGCGCCCTCCAGTACAGGAGCAGATCGTCCAGGTCGAGAACGCCGAGCGACCGCTTGCGCGCCGTGTACGCCTTGAACAGCGACGCGATCTCCTCGACCTGCTCCTCGCACCACGGGAACGCCTCGGCGGTCACCTCGGAGAGCGGCTTCTGGAAGTTCACCGTGCGCGAGTACATATCCAGCAACGTGCTCTTGCGCGGGAACCGCCGCCGGCTCTGGGCGTAGCCGTGTTCCTCCCGGACCAGGTCGAGAAGATCCGCCGCGTCGCCGGCGTCGAGGACCGCGAACCCCTCGCTCAGCCCGAGGGCGGCCGCGTGGCTACGGACGAACCGGTGCGCAACGGAGTGAAACGTCCCGCCGAGCACCCCGCGCGAGCCCGAGGCGGGAAGGGCCACGAAGGCCCGCGCGCGCTGAAGCATCTCGCGCGCGGCGCGGCGGGTGAAGGTGAGGAGCATGATCCGCTCGGGCGCCACACCCTGGGAGACCAGCCAGGCTACCCGCGCGCACAGGGTCGTCGTCTTGCCGGTTCCGGCGCCGGCCAGGATCAGCAGCGGACCGCCGGCGTGTGTGGCCGCCGCTCGCTGCTCGTCATTCAGCTCGGTGAGCCACGACGCCGGGGCAGAGGTCTCGGCCACGAACACAGGTTCGACACGCTACGACGGCCCCCGGACGACGCGTTTCCCACCCGGTATCAGTCTTCGACCGGCGTCAGGAGCCCACGGGACTCGACGAGCGAGGCGTCGAGCGTGCGGTACCCGACCGAGTCGAACACGACCGTCACCTGGCCGTCCTCGGCCCCCGCGACCGTCCCCTCGCCCCATTTCTCGTGCGCGACTCGCTCACCCACCCACATGCCGCCCGGCTCCGGCGCGGACTCTGACACGCCGTGGCCCTGATCGCAGTTGTCGCAGTTCCCGCACGGCGGAGTGAACTCTTCTCCGAAATATCCGAGGATGAAGGCGCGACGGCACGTGCGGTGCTCGGCGTACGAACGCATCATCTCGACCCGGGAGCGATCGAAGGCCAGTCGCTGCTCTTCGGCCGTGGCCGCCTCGTCGACGGCGCGCGACAACTCGTCTTCGCTCGCCACCGCCTGCACGCCTCCATCCGGCCGGGTCTCCACCGCGCCCGCCTGCTCGAGCCGGTGCAACGCCGTGGCCAGCTTGGTCCGCGACACCCCGACCTCTCCCACCATGTCGGCCGGATCGACCGGGCGGCGCGCCGCCGCGAGCAGCCGGGCCACTCGGTCCATCGCGTCGCGGTCGACCGCGCCCGAGGCGAAGAAGCGGCGCAGGCCCAGGTCCTCGGGCCGGTAGAAGAGCCTCGCCGCCGCCGGCTCCCCGTCGCGTCCTCCGCGTCCCACCTCCTGGTAGTACGAGTCGACCGACTCGCTGACGTCGAGATGGAAGACCCAGCGGACGTTCGGCTTGTCCACGCCCATCCCGAACGCCACCGTCGCCACCACCACGTCGCATCCGGCGTCCTCCATGAACTGCTCCTGCACGTCGTCGCGCCGCCGCGCCGCCAGTCCGCCGTGGTAGGCGCAGGCGCGGACGCCGCGCTCGCACAACTCGGAGGCCAGCGATGTGCACTCGCGCTTGGTCGCCACGTACACGATTCCCGGGGGCTCGGCCTGCGCGACCGCTTCGATCAACGCCCGCCGCTTGGCTCCCTCGTCATGAAACCGATCGACCGACAGGTGGATGTTCGGCCGATCGAACCCGCGCACTAAGACCGACGGATCCCGGAGCCCGAGCGTGGCGACGATGTCCTCCCGCACCGGGGGCGCTGCCGTCGCGGTGAGCGCTAGAACGACCGGGCGCCCCACCGCCTCAATGGCCTCGGCGAGCCGCAGGTAGTCCGGGCGGAAGTCGTGCCCCCACTGTGAGACGCAGTGGGCCTCGTCGACCACGAACAGAGAAGGCCGCGCGTCGCGCAGGTCCGCCAGCACGTCCGCGCGTGCGAGCTGCTCGGGGGCCAGGAGCACGAACTCGAGCTCGCCCCCCTCCGCCTCCTCGAGCGTGCGCTGCCGCGCTGCCTCGCTAAGGGTGGAGTTCAGGAGCGCGGCCTCCTCGCCTTCGATCGACTCGACCTGGTCGCGTTGCAGCGCGATCAAAGGCGATACCACCACGGTCGGGCCGTCCAGGAGCAGACCGCTCATCTGATAGATGGCCGACTTGCCCGCGCCGGTCGACATGATGCAGAGCGTGTCACGCCCCGAGAGCACCGATTCGACACCCTCGAGCTGGCCGGGGCGCAACCGGTCGTAGCCGAGCCGCTCAGAGGCGAGGCGGCGGATCTCTCTCGCTCTCGAGGGCACGGAAGTCCTCCGAAGCTACCCAGCGCCGGTGACAGTAAGCTGTCACTCAGCGCGTTTGCGCCCGTACTACGGGGGCAAACTGAGACTATGAGCTCGGAGGAGAACCTCACCGAATCGGCGCCCGGCGCCGGCTCCACCGCGCCCCCCACCGAGACGACGGGAGCGCCCGCGACCGGCCGCCAGAGCCGGCGGGACCGCAAGGCCGGGGGGGCCAACATGCTTCCCGGGCGTCAGCGCCGGCGCTTCGGGATCGAGCGCCTGCTCGTGCGGCTGGTCGCCACCACGGGCATCGTCGGGATCGGCGTCGCCCTCGGCGCGATCCTCGTCTCGCAGAAGGTCCAGGGCTGGGTCATCGGCCTTGTCATCGCCGTGGTCACGGTCGTCCTGTCGGCCATCCTCTGGTCCTCGCGCCAGCTCTGACGCAGCAGGTCTGCTGACACAACCGGTCCGCTCTGAGACAACCGGTCCAGCGTGCGCTAAACCGGGGTGGATTCCGGGTACTACGTGCCTTGGTTACAGAAGGGACCGAGATGCGGATGACCCAGCAACAGCTCCAAGCTCATATCGAGGCGGCCGGCCACAACACCAGGGCCCGGCTGCTTCGGCGGCGGCTTGTGCGCGGAAGCTGGCCCGGCGGGCCTGAGGACCGGAGCGACCGAGTCGCCCTGGCGTGGATCCGCCAGTGGCGACCGGAACGGAGCGTCGCCCCGGTGCCGAATTGCTCGTGCGAGGTCGGCCATTGCGCCGTGTGCAACTGATCGTCGGATGCGCGTCGTAATCGCGGGCGCACACGGCAAAATCGGCCGCCTGCTCACCACGCGGTTGGCCGGACGCCACACGGTGCTCGGGCTGATCCGCAACCCCGATCACAGCGGCGACGTCTTGGCCGACGGCGGCGAGCCGATCGTCTGCGACCTCGAGCAAGCCGAGCGCGAGGAGATCGCCGAGCTGATCGTCGGCGCCGACGCGATCGTCTTCGCCGCCGGCGCTGGTCCCGGCAGCGGACCCGAGCGCAAGCTCAGCCTCGACCGCGACGGTGCGATCAAGCTTCTGGGTGCGGCCAGCGACGCCCACGTTGGCCGTTACGTGATCGTCAGCTCGGTCGGCGCGGAGGACCCGCCTCCGGACGACGACGACCACCAGGAGGTCTTCGACGTCTACCTCCGGGCCAAGGCGCAGGCCGACGCTGCCGTGCGCGGCAGTTCGCTCGAGTGGACGATCGTCCGCCCCGGCCGCCTCACCGACGATCCCACCACGGGCCACGTACGCATCGACACCGTGCCGCACCGAGGCGAGGTGCCGCGGGCCGATGTGGCCGCGGTGCTCGACGCCGTGCTCCACCACCCCCGAGCCGGGCACGCGATCCTGTACGTCAACGGCGGCAAGGTCGAGCTGATGACGGCCCTCGAGCGGGCGCTGACCCACCGGTGAAGGACCTCTCGGGAAGAGCCGGCGCCGCCGTGTCGGTGCCGCGGGAGAGCTGCCTCGCGCTGGTTGAGTCCGTCGAGGCCTATCCGAGCTGGTATCCCGAGGTGGTCAAATCGGTCGAGGTACTGGAGCGCGATCCCGACGGCGCGGCGACCAGAGTGCGGACCGACCTGCACCTCTCGCAGGGACCGCTGTCACGCGATTTCGAAGTCACCATGGCGGTCGATGTCAACCGGCCCAAGACCGTGCGTCTGCACCGAATCCCTCATCACCGCGGAGACGACGAGCGGTTCGAGGTCATGTGGACGCTGGCCGAAGGCCGGATCGACCTCGACCTGCGCGCCAGCCTGCCGGTGCCGCGATTTGTGCCCGTGGGCGGTCTCGGGGACGCGGTGGCGAAGGGCTTCGTCGACGCCGCGGTGCGAGCGCTCGGCGCATAGCGCCGCTTTCCGGCGGGTAGCTCCCGTGAAAAGGGAGGAAGCTCATGTCTACCACCGCGCAGCGCGACCCGCGCTCTCGTCGTCGCCGTTTCGGCCCCTCTGGCCCGCCTCGACCGGATTCCGGTCTGGCCCTACGAGCGCAAGCTCCTGTGGATCGTCGGCGCCGGGTTTTTCTTCGCCTTCTTCGACATCGTGACGATCTCGTTCGCGGCGCCGGTGATCGCCACCCAGTTCCACGTCTCGAAAGCCACCGTGACCCTGTCGGTGACCAGCAGCCTGATCGGCTACATCATCGGCTCGCTGGGCGACAGCTTCATCGCCGACAAGTGGGGGCGCAAGATCAGCCTCGGCATCTCGGTGGCCGTGTTCTCACTCGGCACCATCCTGGCCGCGGTGAGCACCAATGTGACCGAGCTGATCATCTTCCGCTTCATCGCCGGCTTGGGCATCGGGGCCGAGATCGCCGCCGTGACCACGTACATCGGAGAGCTCTCGCCCGCTCCTCTGCGGGGCCGTTACACGAGCTTGGCCACCACGGCGGCCTTCGCCGGCTTTGCCGTGGTGCCCTTCATCGCTCGGGGGCTGGTCCCCACGATCGCCTCCGGATGGCGGATCCTGTTCGGGATCGGCGCGCTCGGCGGCCTGACCATCCTCGTCATGCGCCGTGGGCTGCCGCCCTCCCCGCGCTGGCTGGTCACTCAGGGCCGCCACGCCGAGGCCGATGAGATCGTCGACGCCGCCGAGGCCAAGGCGCTCGAGACGATGGACGGTGAGCTGCCCGAGCCCGAGCCGGTTCCGGATGAGGCCGCGGCCGAGCGCTTCCCGATCCGGGCGCTCCTGCGGCCGCCGATGCTCGGGCGCGTGGCGCTGTTCGTGGTCATCTGGTTCGTCTTCTACATCGGCGATTACGGCTGGCTGACGCTCGCCCCGACGCTGTTCACCGACAAGGGCTATTCGCTGGCCGACAGCACCACCTATCTGATCGCCTCAGGGATCGGCTTCCTCGCCGGCGCCTATGCGACCACGCACTTCACCGATCGCATCGAGCGCAAGTACTCGGCGGCCGGGATCGCCGTCGTGTGGGGCGCTTCACTGCTCGTGATCGGCTTCTGGGTCTCACCGGCGGTCATCATCGCCATCGGGTTCGTCGCCTCGGCCACGATCGGACTGCTCGTCCCGCTGCTCTACACCTATACGGCCGAGCACTTTGCGACCAACTCGCGCGCCACCGGACTGGCCGTCAGCGATGGCATCGGTCACATCGGGGGAGCGCTGGCGCCGCTGATCGTCCTCGGCGCCTATACGGCCTGGGGCTTCTCGGCCTCGTTCCTGGTCATGGGCATCACCGGCTTCGTCAGTGCCGGCTTGCTGCTGCTCGGGATCCGGGCCACGGGCCGCTCGCTCGAGGTGACGGCGAGATAGGGGGCTGCGCTACGCGCAGCGTCCGTGGGGCCGGTACGTCCGTACGCCTGGTCAGGCCGCGGCGGTGGTGACCGCGCGCGGCTGAAGCGCGAACGCTTCGGCGATCAGCTCGTAGGAGCGCCGGCGCACCTCGTGGTCGTAGGTGATCGTGACCACGATCACCTCCTCGGCGCCGTACTCCTGGGCCACGGTCTCAAGCCCGGCCCGGACGGTTTCCGGTGACCCGATCACCGTGCGGCGTCCCGGCCGCGAGCTGCTGCCCTCGGCCTGCAGCCACGCGCTGGCCGTCTCCGGCGGCGGGACCTTGATCAGCTCGCCCTGGCGCAGCTTCTTGAACGTCATCTTGCTCGAGGTGGCGAGGAACTCCGCCTCCTCGTCGGTGGGCGCACACAGCGTCCACACCGCCACCGCGGTCCGCGGACGCGTGCACCGCTCCCGGTAGACCTTGGCGATCTCCGCCCCGTCGGAGTTGATGAAGTCCGCGAACGCGTAGGGCAGGTTGAGCTGGGCGGCCCAGATCGCGCTCTGCATCGAGGAGCCGAGTAGCCATGGGGCCGGAAGCTCCGGTCGGCCGGGCAGGAAGGCGGCCAGCCGCTGGAATGGATGGTCGCTCGGGAGCGTGTCGTCGAAGTAGGCCAGCAGCTCGGCCAGTTGCTGCGGGAAGTCGTCCGGCGCGGCCTGACGGCGGTCGCGTTGGAGCGCGAACGTGGTCAGCGGGTCGGTTCCGGAGGCCCGGCCGAGCCCCAGGTCGATGCGGTCGGGAAACAGCGCGGCCAGGATCGTGAACGTCTCGGCCACCTTGAACGGGCTGTAGTGGGGCAGCATCACGCCGCCGCTGCCCACTCGGATGCCCTGAGTGGCCGAGGCGATGGCCGGGATCAGCGCCTCGGGACTGGCGCTGGCCAGCATCGGCCCGCCGTGATGCTCGGCCACCCAGTAGCGGTGATAGCCGAGCTCGTCGGTCAGCTTGGCCAGGTCCAGGGTGTTGCGCAGGGCGTCGACGCCGGTGGATCCCTCGGAGACCGGTGACTGATCGAGGACGGAAACAAGCACGTCTTCGATACTAGAAAGCCCCAGGTGGAGCCATCCGGTAGAAGAACGGCCCCAGGCCGCCCTGATTGATCGCGAACACGAGCTTGAGGAACTGCTCCTGGACTCCGGCGTTCTCGAGACCGCCGGCGTAGATCGGCTCGAAGCCGGCGTCACGGTTCAGCTGCTCGACCGCCGCGCGGGCCTCCTCGTCGCCGCACCACAGGTTGGCCGGGCGCTCCCGCGCGTCGTCGATCCGGTCGTAGATGGCGGCGAAGTTGATGTTGAACGACTTGGCCGTCGGACCGCCGGTCCGCGATTTCACGTACTCGGCGTTGGAGCCGAAGCCGTCGGGCGGCGTGCCGCCGATCAGGTTGGTGGCATCGATCACCGTCTTGCCCTCGAGGCCGGTCACGGTCTCGAACGCCTGGTCGATCGCCGCTCCGGGCAGCGCCAGCACCACCACGTCGGCGTCGGAGGCATCGCCGCCCTCACGCCCGATTCGGTCCCACCTCGTGCCCCGCCTTGTCCCATCGATCGGCCAGCCCACCGCCGACGTTGCCCCGACCCACGACCGCGATCTTCATCTCGACCTCCTATGACTCGTCATCCGCGCCGCATCAATCGGCCGACCGCCGCCATCATCTCGTCGGTCTTGGCGTTGCGCTCGTCGGACGAGCGCGCCCCGACCACGCAGTGATGGGCGTGGTCGTCCAGCAGTCCAAGGGCCACCTTATCCAGCGCAGCCTGGGCAGCGCCGATCTGGGTGAGGATGTCGATGCAGTAGCGATCCTCGTCGACCATCTTCTCGATCCCGCGGATCTGGCCCTCGATCCGGCGGAGCCGGGCCAGGAGCTGATCGCGGGTGGCGGTGTATCCCCGTGTTTCGGCCATAATCGGCAGCATACCACTACCCCCTAGGGGTATAGTGAACGTCGTGGATGTGGTCTGGCACGGCATACGCGACGCCTTTCTGATGGCGTGGGAGGTGTGGTGGGCGCTCGTGCTGGGGTTTGCCATCTCGGCCATAGTCCAGGCCTGGGTCCCACGGGAGCGGGTCGAGCGGGCGCTGAACGGCTCCGGCCCGCGTCCGGTGGCGTGGGCGACGACGCTCGGCGCCGCCTCGTCATCTTGCTCCTATGCCGCGGTGGCGATCGCCAAGTCGCTGTTCCAGAAGGGAGCAAGCGCGGCCGGCGCGCTGGCCTTCCAGTTCGCCTCAACCAACCTGGTGTGGGAGCTCGGCCTGGTCCTGTGGGTCCTGATCGGGTGGCAGTTCACCGTGGCCGAGTATCTCGGCGGCCTGCTCATGATCGTGCTGATGGCCGCGCTCCTGCGGCTGTTCGTGAGCCCCCGGCTCGAGGACCAGGCGCGCGAGCACGCCCGCGCCGCCGACGCCGGCCACCAGCATCACTCGGCCGGCGGGCGTGAGCGGGTGCTCAGCCTCCGTGCCTGGTCGGACGTGGCCCATAACTTCCGCGCCGATTGGCAGATGCTCTGGAAGGAGATCGCGCTCGGCTTCCTGCTCGCCGGGTTCGTGGCCCAGCTCGGCAACGGGTTCTTCCAATCGTTGTTCATCCGCCACGCGCCTGCGCCTCTGCCCACAATTGAGAACGCGATCGTCGGGCCCGTGATCGCGGTGGTGAGCTTCGTCTGCTCGATTGGCAACGTGCCGCTCGCGGCCGTGCTCTGGTCGGGCGGGATCGGCTTTGCCGGCGTACTCGCCTTCCTGTTCGCCGACCTGATCGTGATCCCGATCATCCTCATCTACCGCAAGTACTACGGTGGCGCGTTCACGGTCCGGATCGTCGCGCTGATGTTCGTGACCATGGTGATCGCGGCGCTACTCGTCGACGGCCTGTTCAGCTTGCTGGGACTGGTCCCCGCCGGACCCCGCCCCTCGCGGGCGGACATCTTCGGCTCGGTCTCGGTCGACTACAAGCTGGTCCTGAACGTGATCGGGCTGGTGATCTTCGCCGCCCTGTTCTCGCTCACGGTGCGGCGCGGCGCCACCGACCCGGTGTGCGGGATGAGGGTCGATCGCGACAAGGCGCTCCGCGCGCGCGGCCACTTCTTCTGCTCGGAGCGCTGTCGAGACACCTTCGTTCACGACACGGCCACATCTCGGGAACGACTCGGCAACGTGGGGGCCCACCAGCGCTGACATAAACCTCCTGACCAATCTCGAGCCAGGCCTGAATCCGGGGCGCAGGCGCCACTAGGGCGACGACGGCGCGGGGTCGGGGCGGGGGCGCCCCCGACCCCCCGCCTGTCGGGTTCTTGCCGCGGTTCGCTGGCGCCGGTGGCGTGGATGCAAGAGCGTGTGCTCATGGCGGCGATCGCGCACGAAACCGACCCGGCCTTCGGGTTGCCCTCGGCGGCCCGGCCCCGGCCTGGCGCCGCGGTCGCCGCCGTGGCGGTCAGCCTGCCCGCCAACGTGGTCGGCAACGCCCAGATCGCCGAGCGCCTGGGCGTGAGCGACGAATGGATCGTTCGCCGCACCGGGATCCACTCGCGCCGGATCGCCGATCCGGCCGAGCGCCTGGTCAGCCACGCGGCGGCCGCGGCCTCTGAGGCTCTGGACCGGGCCCGGATCCCCGCCCAGGCCGTCGATCTCGTGCTGGTGGCCACGAGCACGCCGGACGAGCTCATGCCTCCCGCCGCACCGCAGGTGGCCCATGCCGTCGGGGCCACGAGCGCCGGCGGGTTCGACATCGGCGCCGCGTGCACGGGTTTCCTGTCCGCGCTGGCCGTCGGAGCGGCCCAGATCGAATCCGGCCGGGCCCGATGCGTGCTCGTTATCGGGGCCGACTTCATGTCCCGGCTCACCGACCCCGACGATCGCTCGACCGCGGCCGTGTTCGCGGACGGGGCCGGCGCGGCCGTGCTGGTGGCCGAGGCGGCCGGCCGGATCGGCCCCATCTTCCTGGGCGCCGATGGCAGCGGCGCCGACCACATCGTCGCCGGACGCGAGCACGGCCGAATCCGGATGCGCGGACACGAGACGTTCCGCGAGGCTGTGGCCCACCTGTCGCTGGCCACCATGCAGGCCATCCACGCGGCCGAGCTCCGGCTGCCGGATATCGATCTGTTCGTCTACCACCAGGCCAACGGCCGCATCCTGAGCGCGGTGGGCGAACGGCTTGCCCTCGATCCCGAGCGAGTCGTCGACTGCATCGGGGAGCATGGCAACACCTCAGCCGCAACTCTCCCCCTGGCCCTGGCGGTGAGCGAGCGGGAGGGACGCCTGCATCCCGGCGACCGCGTCCTCCTGGCCGCCTTCGGCGCCGGCTTCACCTGGGGCGCCACCGTGGTCGAATGGGGGACGGCGTGAGCGTGGCGCTGGCATCGCGGCCCGTGGCCGGGGCGGGGCTAACGCCGCTGGCGCGCCTCGAGCTCCTGTGCGATCGGCGCTCGCTCGAGCTGATCCGCACCGAGGTCCGGTCGCCGGCGATGGGCGACCGAGCGGTACCGGGCGACGGCGTGGTCGCAGGGGCGGGGCTGATCGGCGGCCGGCCGGTGTTCTGCTACGCCCAGGACCCGCGCTACGCGGGCGGGTCGCTGGGCGCGCAGCACGCCGACACGATCGTGCGCGTGCTCGAGCTGGCCGACCGCGCCCGCGCTCCGGTGGTCGGCTTCGTCTCCTCCGGTGGGGCGCGGATGCAGGAGGGCATCGCCGCGCTCGGTGGCTACGGGCGCATCTTCCACCGCACGGTGGCGCTCTCGGGTCGGGTGCCGCAGATCTCGATCGTCACCGGCACGTCGGCCGGCGGCGGCGCCTATTCGCCCGCCCTGACCGACTGGCTCGTCATGACCCGCGAGGCGAGCATGTTTCTCACCGGCCCCGGCGTCGTCCGCGACGCGCTCGGAGAGCGGGTGACGCCGGAGCAGCTCGGCGGGGCCAAGGTCCACTCCCGCAACGGCGTCTGCCACTACGTGGCCAGTGACGAGCGGGAAGCCGCGGAGGTGGCCAGGGCGCTGATCGGCTATCTCCGCCCGTGCGCGGCCGCGATGCCTCCCCGAATCGCCGCCGCGCCGCGCGACCCCGGCTCCCTCGTCCCGGCCGAGCCCCGGCGCGCCTATGACATCCGCGAGGTGGCCAGGGCGGTGGCCGACCACGGTGAGCTGCTCGAGCTTTCGGCTGGATGGGCGCGCAACCTGGTCACCGGCTTCGCCCGGATCGAGGGCCGGCCGGTCGGCGTGATCGCCAACCAGCCGCGCTACCTCGGCGGCGTCCTTGACACCGCGGCCACCGAGAAGGGGGCCGAGTTCGTGACCAAATGCGACGCCTTCGGGGTGCCCCTGCTCGTGCTCGTCGACACGCCCGGCTACATGCCGGGGACCCGGCAGGAGGCGGCCGGGGTGATCCGCTGCGGGGCGAAGCTGGTGCGGGCGTTCGCCCGGGCCACGGTGCCGCGAGTCACGGTGATCCTGCGCAAGGCATTCGGCGGCGCCTACATCACGATGAACTCGAAGGAGCTCGGCGCCGACTACGTGTTCGCCTGGCCCCAGGCCGAGATCGGCGTCATGGCTGCCCCGTCCGCGGTCGGGATCATCCACCACCGCCACCTGGCTTCCTGCGAGGACGCCGAGGCCGAGCGCGACCGGCTCGCCGGACACTACGCGGCTGACCATCTGTCGCCGGAGGTCGCGGCGCGCGGCGGTCACGTCGACGAGCTGATCGCGCCGTCGGGGACCCGTCCCCGCCTGGCCTGGGCGTACCGCTCGCTGGGTTCCCGGTGACCGGCGCGCTCCTGCTGAGCGGGGCCACCGGGTTTCTCGGCACTGAGCTCCTGTTGCGCCAGCTCGAGCGCACCGAACGTCCGATCGTCGCGCTCGTGCGCGCGTCCTGCGACCAGGCGGCGCACGAACGCGTCGATGCGCTCCTGCGCAGCACGTTGGGCGTGGCAGGGCGCCGGCACGCCGGCCGCATCGAAGCGGTGGCCGCCGATCTCCGCCTCCCCGGCCTCGGCTTGACCGCGGCGCGGCGGCGCGCGCTGGCCCGCCGGACGTCCACGGTCATTCACTGCGCCGCTTCGGTCTCTTTCACCCTGCCGCTCGAACAGGCACGGGCGATCAACCTGCAGGGCACGCGGGCGATGCTCGAGCTGGCCGGCCAGTGCGGCTCGCTCGACTGCTACGGCCACGTGTCGACCGCGTTCGTGGCCGGGACCCACGCGGGTACGTTCTCCGAGCACGACCTCGAGGTCGGCCAGGGCTTTCACAACACGTACGAGCAGACCAAGTACGAGGCCGAGCGTCTGGTCCGCGCCCAGCACGGCCTGCCGTACAAGATCCTCCGGCCGAGCATCGTCGTGGGAGATCGCCGCAGCGGCTGGACCGCGGCCTTCAACGTCCTTTACTGGCCGCTGCGCGCGTTCGCGCGCGGTCTGTTCGCGTCGGTGCCCGCGGTCCCGTCGGCACCGGTCGATGTCGTCTCGGTCGACTATGTGGCCGACGCCATCGACGAGCTGTGTCGCCTCGATCACCCGGCCGAGACGACCTACCACGTGACCGCCGGTCGGAACGCGAGCACGATCGGCGAGATCGCCCAGCTGGCCAGCCGCTACTTCCGGCGGCCGGTCCCGCGGGTCGTCCCGCCCGACGAGTTCACCGACGAACGGCTCCAGGAGGGGCGGGCCTACTTCCCCTATTTCTCGCTCGCCACCGTGTTCGACGACGCCGAGACCCGGGCGCGGCTCGAGCCGGTTGGCATCCGGGTCTCGCCCCTGCGCGATTACCTCGAGCGCCTGCTCGACTTCGCCACTCGCAGCCGGTGGGGAAAGCGGCCGATCGGCCGCGCGGAGGCTACCGCCGCCGCCTCGCCGCCGCCTCCCCGCCTCTGAGCGCCGCGCCGCCCCGCGCCGCCGAGCCGCCCCCCAGCCGGGGGGTTGTCGGCCTCTGAGCCTTGCGCCCCGGCCCGGGCCGGGTCCATGCTCGACCGAGATGCCGATGCTCGCCGACACCGCTCGGTTCCGCGCTGACGACCCGGACCCGCTCGTCCGCGCCTCGCTCGCCTGCCCGATCTGCCTCCGTGACGAGCAGGTCGAATGGGCCGCGGCGCTGGAGGGTTACGATCCGTCGGTGGAATGTCGATGCCCGGACTGCGACGAGCGGTGGCGCGTCTTCCTGGCGCCGCAGCAGGCGCTGCGGTTCGGCCTGATGAGCTAACCGAGGCGTTCGCCACGTGAACGGGACGGGCGTCAACTCGGCCGCGCCCGCGGTCGGCGTAGAGGCGCTCGAGCTGTTCGTCGACGTGCTGTCCCGCTCCGAGCAGGGCGACGACTTCTACGACCGCCTGTGCCAGGCCGTCTGCCGCCTGGCTCGCATGCGCCGGGCGGTGATCTTCCGCTACGACGACGCCCGTCGCCGCGTGCGCGCGGCCGGCGCTCACGGGTTGAGCCTGGCCCAGTTCGCCGACGCGCACGTGACGGTGGAATCGGCCCCGATCACGGGTGAGGCGCTGGCCCGCGATCGGGTGATCGAGATCGTCGGCGACGTCACCGGGCACTTCCCGCCCGAGTACGCCGGCCTGTTCGAGGAGCCGGTGCGGCTCGTGTGCGCGCCGATGGCCGCGGCCGGGCGCGACATCGGCGTCATCCTCGCCGACCGGACGATCGATTCGCCCGCGCTCGACGATGCGGAGCGCTACCTGCTCTGGACCCTGGGCAAGGCCGCGGCGCTGGCCTCGGTGGCCAGGATCGTGGCCACCCAGTCCGAGAAGGCCCACCAGCAGGAGAACCGGATCGATCTGATCCGCGACATTCACGAGGGGGTGATCCAGCGCCTGTTCGGGGTCTCGATGGCCCTGGACGGCGACGGGCCGCTGCCCGCCCGCGAGCGCCGGCGCTGCGCGGTCGAGACCCAGGCCGCGCTGACCGATCTGCGCACCGCGCTTCAACGCCCGCTCGGCCGGAC
Source organism: uncultured Solirubrobacterales bacterium (assembly GCA_963748585.1). Taxonomy (GTDB): domain Bacteria; phylum Actinomycetota; class Thermoleophilia; order Solirubrobacterales; family Solirubrobacteraceae; genus Palsa-465. The sequence continues at coordinate 264,833 of CAVVJR010000001.1, forward strand.
CCCGCGCCCCACCCAGACGACTCTGCTCGAGGAGATCGATCGCCTGGCGCGAGTTCACCCCGATCTCGGCGTCCGGCTCGAGCCCGGGGGTGCCGGCGACGTGCCCGCGGCGCTCGAGCCGCTGGCCCAGTCGGTCCTGACCGAAGCGGTCCGCAACGCCCACAAGCACGCCACGCCGACGCGGGTGACTGTCCGCGTCGCACGGGTCGATGGTGCGTTCACGCTCGAGGTCGACAACGACGGGGTCACCGCGGCGCGGCACCATGCCGGCGTCGGCCTGCGCCTGGCCGCGCTCGAGGCGCTCCAGAACGGCGGCGTGGTGGAGTTCGGCGAGCGCGAGCCGGGGATCTGGCAGGTGCGACTGGTGGTTCCGTACGATGGCTGAGTTGAGCCGAAGCATCGATCGCCTGCGTGTGCTGGTCGTGGACGACCACGACGTGGTGCACTGGGGCTTTCGCCTCATGCTGTCCGAGCGGCCGTGGGTCGAGCGCTGCCTGAGTGCTCACTCGGGCACCGAGGCGCTCGAGCTGACCGGGCGCTACCGCCCCCACGTCGCCCTGGTCGATTTGTTCATCGGCGAGGAGTCCGGCGCCGAGGTGTGCGAGCAGCTCCGTACCGCGGTGCCGGCCACGCGCGTCCTGCTCTTCTCCGGTGCCGGCGAGATCTCCGCCGCCGCGGCCCGGGCGGCCGGCGCGTCGGGCTTTGCGTACAAGGACTGGCCGGCGGCCCGGATCGCCACCGCGGTGCGGGAGGTCGGCCTCGGCCGGACGGTGTTCCGCCGTGAGGACCGGCACGGTGCGCTCGGGCTGTCCGAGCGCGAGCGGGCGGTGCTCGAGCTGATGGGCTCAGGCGCCACCAACCCGGAGATCGCCGAGCATCTGCACCTGTCCAAGCACACGGTCAAGGAGCACACCAGCGCCGTCTACCGGAAGCTGGGTGTGCGCAACCGCACCGAGGCAGTGCAGCGGGGCCAGCGCCTCGGGCTGCTGACTTGAGCGCCGCGGCGCCGCGGGCGGGGGTTTCCCTCTCCGAGCGGAGCTGGTGGCTGCGGGAGGTCGCCGCCGGCGTTACGCCGCTGGCGCCGCTGAGCGGGCGCGCCGAGGCGGAGGTGTGCATCGTCGGTGGCGGCTTCACCGGGCTCTGGACGGCGCTCCGGCTCAAGGAGCTCGCGCCCGAGACCGATGTCCTCGTGCTCGAAGCCGACGTGTGCGGCTCCGGCGCCAGCGGCCGCAACGGCGGCTTCGCCATGACCCTGTGGCACCAGTACCTGGCCCTCGAGCGGGTGTGCGGTCCCGAGGAGGCGGTTCGCCTCGGCCGCGTCTCGGCGCAGACCGTGGAGGAGATCGAGGCCTTCTGCACCGTGCACGGCCTCGACGCCCGCTTCCGCCGCCGGGGCTGGTTCTGGGTCGCCTCCAACCCGTCCCAGCTCGGGGCGTGGGAGCGGACGCAGACCGCGATCGAACGCCAAGGCCCGCAGCCGTTCGCCCGCCTGGACCGGGCCGATGTGCAGGCACGCACCGGCTCACAGCGCCATCTGGGCGGGGTGTTCGAAGCCGCCGGAGCGACCGTGCAGCCGGCCATGCTTGCGCTCGGGCTGCGGCGGGTGGCGCTCGAGCGCGGGGTGCGGATCCATGAGGCGTCGCCGATGATCGGGCTCGACCGCGATTCGGTCCTGACCGTTCGCACCCCGGATGGGTCGGTCCGCGCCCGCACGGTCGTGCTGGCCATGAACGCCTGGGCCACCGAGGTCAGGGAGCTGCGGCGCGGGGTGGTCACGGTGGCGAGCGACATCGTGGTCACCGACCCGGCGCCCGAGCGGCTGGAGGCGCTCGGCCTCCCCGACGGGCTGTCGATCTCGGACTCCCGCCTCATGGTCCACTACTACCGGACCACCGCGGACGGGCGCCTCGCCTTCGGCAAGGGCGGGGGACGGCTGGCCTACGGTCCTCGTATCGGCGGCCGCTACGACGGCGCCTCGCCCCGCGCCGGGTGGGTGACCGAGCAGCTCCGCGCCACCTACCCGGAGCTCCGCGACGTCGCGATCGCGGGCAGCTGGACCGGACCGGTCGATCGGACGATCGACGGCGTTCCCTTCTTCACCTCGCTCGGCCGTCCGGACCTGCTCTGCGGCCTCGGTTACTCGGGCAACGGGGTCGCGCCGAGTGCCCTCGGGGGCCGGATCCTCGCCTCGCTCGCGCTTGGACGGGAGGACGAGTACAGCCGGTGCGGGCTTGTCCGCCCGGCCCCGGGCGGGCTACCCCCCGAGCCGCTCCGGTACGCCGGCGGACGTCTGGTCCAGGCGGCGGTTCGGCGCAAGGAGCAGGCCGGCGATGATCAGCGGGCCGCGTCGAAGATCGACGTCGCGCTGACGCGGCTTGCGCCGAGCGGGCTCGTGCCCACCGAATAGCCGCCGGACAGCAATAACGTCGCCCGACGCGCCCTACCGAGGTCGATGGGCGACGTTGTGGCTCGCGTACGACAACTTGGTCGCCCAGCGCGGCGGCGCGGGCGCATCGGGCGACGTTATGGTCGCCGGGCGGATGCTGCACGGAGATCGTGCGCCCGCTGCGCGGTGTCCCCGGGCGCGGACGGCCTTCCGGCCGAGCGTGGCGATCCTCTAGGTTGACTCACATGGACTACCGCACGCTGGGCCACACCGGAGTCAAGGTCAGCCCCCTCTGCCTGGGCGCGATGATGTTCGGCGCCTGGGGCAACCAGGACCACGAGGAATCGATCCGCATCATCCACCGAGCGCTCGATGCCGGGATCAACTTCATCGACACCGCCGACGTCTACTCGCGCGGCGAGTCGGAGGAGATCGTCGGCAAGGCGCTGGGCGGCGGCCGGCGAGAACACGTCGTGCTCGCGACCAAGGTTCACGGGACGATGGGCGAGGACCCGAACCAGTTCGGGAACTCGCGTCGCTGGATCATCCAGGAGGTCGAGAACAGCCTGCGCCGTCTGGGCACCGACTGGATCGATCTGTACCAGATCCATCGCCCGGAGGCCGACACCGACATCGACGAGACGCTCGGCGCGCTGACCGATCTGGTCCGGGCGGGCAAGGTCCGGTACATCGGCTCGTCGACCTTCCCGGCCAGCCAGATCGTAGAGGCGCAGTGGACGGCCGAGCGCCGGGGCCGCGAGCGCTTCGTATGCGAGCAGCCGCCCTACTCGATCCTCGTCCGGGGAATCGAGAACGACGTGCTGCCGACCTGCGCGCGCTACGGCATGGGCGTGATTCCGTGGAGCCCGCTGGCCGGCGGCTGGCTGTCCGGCCGCTACCGCAAGGACGCCGATCTGCCCGCCTCGCACCGAGCCGAGCGGATTCCCGGGCGCTACGACATGTCGATCCCGGCCAACCAGCGCAAGCTCGAGGCTGCCGACGCGCTGGCCCGCCTGGCCGACGAGGCCGGGATCAGCCTGATCGAGCTGGCGCTGGCCTTCGTGATCCGCCACCCCGCGGTCACCGCCGCGATCATCGGTCCCCGGACGATGGATCACCTCGACTCCCAACTCAGCGCGGCCGATGTGACGCTTTCCGACGAGGTTCTGGATCGGATCGACGAGATCGTGCCGCCCGGTGTGAACGTCAACCCGGTCGACGCGGGGTGGCAGAACCCGGCCCTCGCTCCGGTGGCGCGGCGCCGGCCGGTTTCATAACGTGCCGTCCGGCCCGATCGTCACGCTGTACCCGCCCGTGCGTGACACCGCGACGGCCGATTCCCGTTTGGCTGAGCTCGTCTATGAGCTGCTCGACGCCCATGGCGACACGATGCGGCTGGCGGACGACGAGGTGGAGACGCCCGCCTGGGCGGCGCATCTCGACTATCTGCGGGATCTCCAGCGGGTCGGGCGCGAGCTGCTGGCCCGCCTCGAGGCATGAACCGCCATCTGGCTCCGGGCGCGGATCCCGACCTGCTCGCCGACGGCAGCCTCGTCGCGCGCTGGCTCCGGCGATGGGCCGAGCGGCCAGCGTGGCGCCAGCTCCAGGACACCGACGGATCGTGGCTGACCAGCGTCGAGGTGGAAGCCCGCACCGCGGTCGGAGCCCGTCATCTCCGGGCGGCCGGACTGCAGCCAGGTGAGCGCGTGCTCGTCTCCGCTTCCGCATCGGTCGCGCTGGTACTGGTCTACATCGCGGCACTGCGCGCCGGCCTGGTGGTAGTGCCGGTCAATCCCGCCTACACCGAGGCCGAGGTGGACGGGATCGTCGCCGACGCGCGCCCGGCGGCCCGGGTGGCGGATGACCTGGGGGCGATCGAGCTTGGTCGGCCGCCGTGCGAGGACCCGATCGACGCTGCCGCCACGGACGATCCGGCCGTGCTCATCTATACCTCGGGCACCACCGGGCGACCGAAGGGGGCGCTGCTCACGCACGGCAATCTCCTCGCCAGCGCCACTGCGCTCAACCTGGCCTGGCGGTGGCAGCCCGAGGATCGTCTGTTGCTGACGCTTCCCCTGTTCCACGTCCACGGCCTTGGCGTCGGCGTCTTCGGCACGCTGTGCGCGGGTGCCGCGGTCGTGCTGCGGCCGAAGTTCGATCCCGCCGACGTGGACGGGATCACCCTGTTCTTCGGCGTGCCGACGATCTACCGTCGGCTGGTCGATGCGGGCACGGTCTCGGCCCTCCGAGATGTGCGGCTGCTCGTCTCCGGGTCGGCGCCGTTGGCCGCCTCGCTGGCGGAAGAGATCGCCCAGTCGACGGGGCAGGTCCCCCTCGAGCGCTACGGGATGACCGAGACCGTGATGCTGACCTCGAATCCGTACGACGGACCGCGCAAACCGGGCACGGTCGGGTTCCCGCTTCCGGGTGTCGAGCTGCGGCTGGCCGATGACGGGGAGGTCCAGGTCCGCGGGCCGAACGTGATCGCCGGGTATTACGAGCGGCCGGACGCGAACGCCGAGGCGTTCACCGACGACAGCTGGTTTCGCACCGGCGACCTGGGTGAGTTCGACGCAGACGGGTATCTGACCCTGGTCGGTCGGAGCAAGGAGCTGATCATCACGGGCGGCTACAACGTCCATCCCCGCGAAGTTGAGGAGGTCATCGCCGCGCACCCGGCCGTGCGTGAGGTCGCCGTGATCGGACGACCGAGCGACACCTGGGGTGAGGAGGTGACCGCGGTCGTGGTGAGCGAGCGACCGGTCGAGCCGGGCGAGCTACGGGAGTTCGCCGCCCGCGAGCTCGTCTCCTACAAGGTCCCCAAGCAGGTCGAGTTCGTTGATGAGCTGCCGCGCAACGCGATGGGCAAGCTCGTGCGGGGAGATATCTAGATGCCGAAGCTGATGGTCGTGATCGCCAGCACCCGTCCCCAGCGTGTGGGGCTCGCGGTCGGACAGTGGTTCGTCGGCCGCGCGGAGGAGCACGGCGGCTTCGAGCTCGACGTCGCCGATCTGGCCGAGATCGATCTACCGTTCCTCGACGAGCCCAAGCACCCCCGCTTTCACGACTACGCGCACGACCACACCCGGGACTGGAGCGCCCGGGTCGAGTCCGCCGACGCGTTCGTGTTCGTGACCTCCGAGTACAACCACGGCTATCCGGCTCCGCTGAAGAACGCCATCGACTACCTCAACCAGGAGTGGGGCTACAAGCCGCTCGGCTTCGTCTCGTACGGCGGCGTGTCAGCCGGAACGCGCGCCGTGCAGCAGCTCAAGCAGGTCGTCACCGCGGTCAAGCTCGTTCCCGTGGTCGAGGCCGTGCACATCCCGTTCGTGGCCCAGTTCCTCGATGAGGACGGCGCGGTCCGGGCCAACGAAGTGATGGAGCAGGCGGCGGCGACGATGCTCGACGAGCTCGTGCTGATGGAGCGGGCGCTGCGCGCCGTGCGCGAGCAGCGGCGGCCCGCCGCCACTCGCGGCTAGCGAATCGTGATCGTCTGCCGGCGGATGTGCCAGCGCCGTCCGTGCCGGGCTGTGAGGGTCAGCGTGTACCGCCCGGGGCGCAGCCGACGCCGGTAGGTGAGCACAAGAAGCAGCAGTGCAACCGCCACCGTCTGATCAGGTGAAGCCGATCACGCTGCGGATCCCGTCCTGGCGCTCCATCAACTCGAACCCGCGGTTGACCTCGTCGAGCCTCAGGTGGTGGGAGATGAACGGATCGACGTCGAGCGCGCCGTCGATGTAGAGCTGCACCAGCTCGGGCACCTGGTCGCGTCCCTTCACCCCGCCGAAGGACGAACCGCACACGCGGCGGCCGGTGATCAGATAGCGGGGGACGACCTCCAGCACCTCGCCTTTGCCCGCCACGCCGGCCACCGTGCACAGGCCCCAGCCCATCCGCGCCGACTCGACGGCCTGGCGCATGACCGCGACCAGGCCGGTGGCCTCGAAGGTGTAGTCGGCGCCGAATCCGTCGGTCGCCTCCAGCACCCGCGCCACCGTCTCCTCGCCGCCCTGCCAGGTCTCGGTGGCGCCCTGGCCGCGGGCCAACTCCAACCGCTCCTCTGACATGTCGACGCAGATGATCCGCTCGGCGCCCTGGCAGCCGGCAGCCCGCCACCGCTCCGAGCCCGACCATCCCGGCGCCGAACACCACGCAGGTCGAGCCTGGCTCGACCTTGGCTGTGTTGATGGCCGCGCCGAGGCCGGTGGAGAGGCCACAGGCGAACAGGCAAGCGTGATCGGGTGCCGCCTCAGGCGAGACCTTGGCCAGCGCGATCTCCGGCATCACGGTGTACTCGGCGAACGTGCTCGTGCCCATGAAGTGGCGGATCGGCTCGCCGTCGTGGGACAGGCGGGTCGTACCGTCGGGGAGGTAGCCGCGGTTCTGCTGGTCGCGGATGGCCAGGCAGAGGTTCGTCCTCGGGCTGAGGCAGTGAATGCACTCGCGGCATTGGGGCGAGAACAGCGTCACCACGCGGTCGCCCGGGGCCACGCTGGTCACGCCCTCACCCACCCGTTCGACCACGCCGCAGCCCTCGTGACCGAGCACGGCCGGCGCGTAGCCGGACGGGTCGGCGCCCGACGCCGTGTACATGTCGGTGTGGCAGACCCCGCACGCCTCGACGCGGACGAGCACCTCGCCGGTCCGGGGCTCGGCCAGGTCGATCTCGGTCACGCTGAGCGGGGTTCCGAACTCCTCCAGCACCGCGGCACGAATCTTCACTCCGCTCTCCTCTCATCGATGGCGGCCTAAACCCTACGATGGCGCCGCTACGCGCGAAGCGTTCCCTTTTTCTCCCGGGGGGTGGGGGAAAAAGGGAACCCTTCCGCTCGCAGCAGGCCGCTCGGACCCAAAAGAAGTTGAGTGGTCGATGATTCGGTTCCGATACGATTATTAAATTGTGGCCTCAAGCGCTTACGATCGCGATGTCACACCCGGGGCCGAGCAGGATGCCCACCGCCTGCGCAACGGGCTCGTCTGGACGGTGGCGCTGGCGGGACTGCTGACCGCGATCGCGCTCGCCGTCCCGGATCTGAGAAGCGTGCTCGACCACGCGGCCGGGGCCTCGAAGGGCTGGATCGTCCTGGCGGTGGCGCTCGAGCTCGCCTCCTGCCTCGGCTACGTGGCCACCGTCCGGCTAGTCCTCAATCGCGGTCCGGCGCGGGAGGTGCGGCGCCTGGCCTGGGCCGAGATGGCGTTCGGTGCCGTGGTGCCGATCGGTGGCGCCGGCAGCCTGGCCGTGGGAGCGTGGGCGATGCGGGCGTGGGGCGTGCCGTGGTCTCGGGTGGCCAATCGCTCGGCGGTCATCTTCTTCCTCACGAGCGCGATAAACGTCGCCGTGCTCGGACTGGCCGGGCTCGGAGTGGCGGTCGGCCTCGGGGCGCGCGGCGAGTCGATCCTCTACGGACTGCTTCCGCTGATCTTGGCCGTAGTCGTGCTGGGCGCCTTCCTGGCCCTGCCCCGGTGGCGCGGACGGCTCGGCCCGCGCGCGCTCGAACCGGTTCTCCGTCGCACCGCCACGTGGGTCGCGCGACACCGAGGAGGTGGCGTTCACGCCCCAGTGGCGGCTGCTCGGGGCGATCGGGTACCTGCTCTTCGACATCGCGGTGCTGTGGGCGTGTCTGCGTGCGGTGGGCGAGAGCCCACCCGTGATGGCGCTCGTGCTCGGCTATCAGATCGGCTACCTCTCGAACCTGATTCCGATCCCGGGGGCGATCGGTGCCCTCGACGGTGGGCTGCTGGCCGCCCTGGTCCTGTACGGACTGCCGGCGGCGCCGACCGCGGCGGCGATCGTCCTCTACCACGCGATCGCGCTGGTCGTGCCGGCGCTGGGTGGCACGATCGGCTTCGCCCGGCTGCGCCAGTCGCTGACCGCCCGGGCCCGGGTTCAGGCAACGCCACCGCCGCCCGGCCCGGCGCTCCCCGCACCCGGGGTGAGCCCAATACCCGAGCCGTCCTACAGCACGCCGGCGAGCACGAGCGCACCGATCGCCGCCAGCACGGCGGCCGTCAACACATTGCCGCCCTTTTCGAGCCAGCGGCCACGGATCCGGTAGCCCCCGATCGTGGCCGAGACGGTAAGCGCGACGATGGTCGCGATCGTCACCCCGGCAAACGCGATCAGCGAGGCGACCGCGGCGCCCGTCCCCGCCGCGGTGGCGGCCAGGAACACGGGGAGGATGGTCAGGTCGGGTGAGGCGGCGGCGCCGAACGGCACCATCACGGCCAGGAGAGAGCGACCGGTGCGCTCGTGATCGTGATCGTGATCGTGGTGGTGTCGGTGCTCGTGACCCTGGGCGTGAGAATGCGAGTGCCCGAAGCCGCTGAACTCGAAGATCAAGAATGCCACCGCAGTTGCGATGAGCAAGCCGCCGACGATGGCGTTCTGGGCGTGCTCAACCGTCGAGCGGAATTGCAGCCCGATCACGACGATCACCGCTCCGAGAGCGAGCGAGACCAGCACGTGGGCGACTCCCGCCGCCCCCGAAAGACGGGCGACCCGCCCGAGCGAATAGCGCTTCGTCCGGCCGACCACGGCCAGCGGTACCCAGTGGTCGGGCAGGACGGCGTGGCCGAAGCCCACTCCGGCGGCGGCGAGCACGGCGGCGGTGGCGTCCACGGGCCAGAGGCTACCCGCGCCGGGGGCGGCCGAGCGACGCGTCAGGCCGCGCACGACCGGTGCGTCATCATGGATTGCAGATGAGTACCGGGAACCGAGGATTCGGCGCCGCCCACGGAGCTACTCCGGGGGCGATGCGCGCGCTGCGCGGCGGGTCGGACAAGAAGCCGCCGCCGTTGATGGACCCAACCCGCGAGCGCGACACGAACCGGATCCTCGCTCTGTTCAAGCCCTACCGAGTCCGGCTCGTGGCCGTCATGCTGCTGATCGCGGTCTCGGCCGGGGTCGGCCTGCTCAGCCCGTTCCTGCTCCGCGACGCCCTCGACGTCGGCATCTTCAAGCACGACCAGAGGGTGCTGACCTTGACCGTGGCGGGGATGATCGCCATCGCGATCTTCACCAACGCCACGAGCGTGTGGCAGACGTACATCTCCAACGTGGTCGGCCAGCGGGTGATGCACGACCTCCGCGCCGCCGTCTACCAGCACCTCCAGAAGATGTCGCTGGCCTTCTTCACCCGCACCCGGACCGGGGAGGTTCAGTCTCGGATCGCCAACGACATCGGCGGGCTCGAGAGCGTTGTCACCACTACGGCGACCACGATCGCCTCGAACGTCACCACGGTCGTGGCCTCGCTCGTCGCCATGTGCCTGCTCGACCTCCGCCTGGCCCTGCTGTCGCTGATCTTCGTCCCGCCGTCGGTGTGGATGACCCGGCGGGTGGGCAGGGTCCGCCGCAGCATCACCTCCGAGCAGCAGCGCCGCCTGGCCGATCTGAGCGCGCTGGTGGCAGAGTCGCTTTCGGTCTCCGGGATCATGCTCGGCAAGACGATGGGGCGCGGGGAGGATCTGGCCGGCCGCTTCACCACCGAATCGGAGGGCATCGCCGGCCTCGAGGTGCGCTCGCGCATGGCCGGCCGGTGGATGATGGCCACGATCCAGTTCGTCTTCGCCGCCCAGCCGGCCGTGATCTACTGGCTGGCGGGACAGTCGTTCGTGGGCAGCGCGATCTCCATCGGGACCGTGGTCGCGTTCACGACCCTCCAGACCCGGCTGCTGTTCCCGATCAACTCGCTCCTCGGCGTCCAGACCGAGCTGCAGTCCTCGCTCGCTCTGTTCGACCGTATCTTCGAGTACCTCGACCTGCCGGTCGACATCGTCGAATCCCCCGACCCGGTCGAGCTGCGACCAGGCGAGGTCCTGGGCGAGGTCCGTTTCGACCGCGTGTGGTTCCGCTACGGCGGAGAGGGCGCCGAGGCGTGGGTCCTTGAGGACATCAACCTGGTCGTGCCGGCCGGAACCCGGACGGCGATCGTGGGTGAGACGGGTGCGGGCAAGACGACGCTCGGATACCTGGCGGCGCGGCTGTACGAGCCCCAGCAGGGCCGGGTGACGATCGACGGGATCGACGTGCGCAAGGTCTCGCTCGAGTCGCTGGCCGCCACCGTCGGCGTCGTCTCGCAGGAGACGTATCTGTTCCACGCCAGCGTGCGGGAGAACCTGCGCTTCGCCCGTCCGGAGGCCACCGACGAGGAGATCGAGGACGCCGCGCGCACCGCGCGCATTCACGATCTGATCGCCTCCCTGCCCGAGGGCTACGACACCATCGTGGGCGAGCGCGGCTACCGGTTCTCGGGCGGCGAGAAGCAGCGGATGGCGATCGCGCGCACGGTGCTGCGCAATCCGCCCGTCCTCGTGCTCGACGAGGCCACGAGCTCGCTCGACACCCAGACCGAGGCGGCCGTGCAGGCCGAGCTCGAGCGGCTGGCCGAGGGGCGGACGACGATCACGATCGCCCACCGGCTCTCGACCGTCCGCGACGCCGATCAGATCGTCGTCGTCGACGCCGGCCGGATCGTCGAGCGCGGCACCCACGACGAGCTGCTCGAACGCGGCGGGCTCTACGCCGCCCTGGTGGCGCGCGACGTGCCGGAAGAGGCAGGGAACTCGCCTGGCGGCGAGTCCCTTGACAGTTTGCCTGGCGGCAAACTGTCGAGGGCGGCCGAGGCTTAGCGAACCGCCAGGTACTGCATGACCAGCGGTCCGACCCGGATGACGTCGCCGTGGTTCAGGTTGGTGGCCACGATCTGACGGCCGTTCAGGAACGTTCCGTTGGCGCTGCGGTTGTCGAGCAGGCGGGCGTGGCGGCCGTGCCGGACGATGATTGCGTGGGTGCGGGAGATCCGGCGATCCTCGAAACGCACGTCCGAGGTCAGGCTGCGGCCGAGATGGGTGATCGCGGACTCGAGTGCCAGCAGCCGGGTGTCCTCGCCGTCGTGAAAGGCGAGGTAGTGCCCGGCGGGCGGCACGCGGTCCGGGATCGCCCGGGTTTGGGCCCGGTGGTCGAGCAGCGCGAACGAGTCGAGGATCGGCTCGGCCTCGGCCGCCGGGAGCTGCTCGGTCTCTTGTCTGGTCGGGGCGGTGGTGGTCATGGCGCCACTTCACCACCGTGGCCGGTGGGCCAGGTGAACGGTCAGTAAGAGATGCTTAAGAGCGTGCCGCGTCTTCCCAGCGCCGGAATCCTCCTTCACCGCCGGCGCGACGGCGCGCACGAGGTGCTGCTCGTGCACCCGGGCGGTCCGGCCTGGGCGCGCCGCGACCGGGGGGCCTGGTCGATTCCGAAAGGCGAGTACGAGCCCGACGAGGACGCGCTGGCCGCCGCTCGGCGCGAGTTCGAGGAGGAGCTCGGCGTGCCGCCCCCCGGCGGCCCGGTGAAGGACCTGGGCGAAATCCGCCAGCGCGCGGGCAAGCGGGTTCGGGCGTGGGCGCTGGCCGGCGATCTCGACGCGTCGAACATCACCAGCAACACGATTCCATTCGAGTGGCCGCCGCGCTCGGGCAAGATGATCGAGATCCCCGAGGTCGACCGGGCCGAATGGTTCGGGCTCGAGGAGGCGCGGGAGAAGATCAACGTCGGTCAGGTCCCCCTACTCGAGCGGCTCGAGGAGCTCGCGTGAGCTCTCCGATCAGCCCGACCGCGCACTACACGGGCCAGGTCTGGGTTCGCAACGGCCTGTCCCATCCCGAGCTCTCGACCTTCGAGGGCAAGGCCATGTTCGAGTCCCTGCGGGGCGCGATGGCGGTCAGCCGCCTGCTCGGTGGCCCCACGCTCGAGTCCTACCTGCTCGCCCGCCACCGGGCGATCGATTGCCTGCTCGAGCGCGCGATCGAGGACGACGGCGTGACCCAGGTGATCGAGGTGGCGGCCGGCCTCTCGCCCCGGGGCTGGCGGTTCAGCCGCCGGTACGGCGACCGCCTGACCTACATCGAGGCCGACCTCCCGGAGATGGCGGCGCGCAAGCGGGAGGCGCTCGAGCGGATCGGCGTGTCCGACCGTCTGCGGGTGCAGCCGGTCGACGCGCTGAAGCCGGGCGGTGAGGGCAGCCTGACCGAGCTGGCCGACTCGCTTGATCCAGGGTCCGGGCTCGCGATCATCACCGAGGGCCTCCTCGGCTACCTGCCCACCGACGAGGTCCACGCGCTCTGGCGCCGCTTCGCGGAGATGCTGGCCGGCTTCCCGACCGGTCGCTACATCTCCGATCTGCACCTGGCGGGACGGCAGAACGTGTACGTGCGCGGTTTTCGCCTCTTCCTGGGCGCGTTCGTGCGCGGCCGGGTCTATCTCCATTTCGACGATGCGAAGGAGGCGATGAAAGCCCTGCGGGAGGCCGGCTTCGCAACTGCCGAGGTACGCCCCGCCGCGACCGTGCTCGGGCGGGGTCACGACTCCGGGGCCCGTCTGGCGCATATCATTGAGGCATCAACCAGATGATCTCAGCCACGCTGTACAGCGATCCGGCCTGTCCCTGGGCCTATTCCGAGAGCCCCGCCCTGCGGGTACTGGAGTGGCGCTACGGCGACCAGCTCGACTGGCGGCTCGTGCTCATCGGGCTGACCGAGTCCGCATCACAGTACGAGGCGCGGGGCTACACCCCTCTCAGGGGCGCGCTCGGGCAGCTGCAGTTTCGCCGCTACGGGATGCCGTTCTCGCCCGAGCCGAAGGCGCGGATGAGCGCCACCGCACGGGCCTGCCGGGCCGTGGTCGCGGCTCGGTTGCTCCACCCGGGGAGCGAGTTCGACGTCTTCCGCGCCCTCCAGCTGGCCAACTTCACCACCCCGCTGCTGCTCGACGACGACGCTCAGCTCGCCGAGGTTGTGGGCGAGCAGATCGTCGCCATGCTCGACTCCGACGAGGTGACGGAGGCCTACGACAGCGACCGCGCGCAGGCGCGCACGGCCGGTGGCTCGGCCGCCGAGCTGCAGGGCAAGACCGCCGCCACCGACGGTCCGGTCCGCTACACCGCTCCCTCGATCGTGTTCGAGTCCGACGGACGCCAGTTCGTCGCCGGCGGCTTTCAGCCCGTCGAGGCCTACGACGTGATCGTGGCCAACCTCAATCCCGCTCTGCGCCGCGAGCCCCCGCCCGAGACCCCCGGTCCGCTGCTCGAGCGGTTCCCGCTCGGCCTGACCACTCAGGAAGTCGCGCTGCTGATGACCGAGGGCAACGACGCCCCCGACCGGCCCGGGGCTGAGGCCGCCCTCCTCGAGCTGGTCGCGCAAGGCCACGCGGTCCGCGTGCCGCTCGGCGACGACGCGCTCTGGAAACGCGCCGGGTAGTACCAGCGATTACTTTTGCCTCGCCGGACGGTCCATCCGGCGATGGACTCGATCACGTTCGCGATCTGGGCGCCGCTCAGGCGCGCCGACCTGCCCGGTCTCTACCGCCGGGTCTGCGTCCTGCTCGAGACAGCGCACCCGCGCGAGATCCAATGCGAGGTGAACGGGATCGCCGCCGACGCGGTGGCGCTCGATGCGCTGGCGCGCCTGGAGCTGGCCGCCCGTCGGCACGGCGCGAAGCTCGAGTTCCTCGCGGCGTCCGCGGAACTGCGAAAGCTGATCGCGTTCGCCGGCCTGGACGGCGCGCTCAGGACTCGAGACGCGGCGGAAGGCCGAACAGCGGGAACAGGCGATCCGTCGACAGGAAATACGTGAGCTCGGCCACCTGACCGGTGGCGTCGAAGTGGATCACGTTCAGCGCCCACGGGTCATACCCCGCGCCGGTCTCGCTCGGCTTGTACTGGCCGAAGGCCACGGTGCCGTTGGCGGACGGGGCCGGGAGCATGCGTGAGCCGCGGCAGCCGGCGCCCGGGCCGACGAACCAGGCCAGGATGTGCTCACGGCTGCGCAGCCACAGATCGAACGGCGGCATCGACATGGCGGCGTCCTCGCGGATCAGCGCCGTCAGCGCGTCCATGTCGTACTGCTCGAAGGCGCTCACGTACCGGGCGAGCAGCTCGCGGTCCGGGGCGGCCATGTCCGGAGCCGTGTCGGTGGCGCTCGCTCCGCTGGTCTCGAGCGTGGCCCGAGCGCGCTGCAGGGCGCTGTTCACCGCGGCCACGCTCATCTCGAGCAGCTCCGCCACTTCCGCGGCCCGCCAGCGCAACACCTCGCACAGGATCAGGACCGCCCGCTGGCGCGGCGGGAGGTGCTGAAGCGCGGCCACGAAGGCGAGCCGGATCGTCTCCTTGGTCTCGGTCAGGTCGGCCGGGTCATCTCCGGTCCCGACCATCGTGCCCGGGATCGGCTCGATCCACGTCGTCTCCGGCAGTGTGTGCAGGTTCGAGGCCACCGGCTCCAGGGCCGGTCCCAGGTCCATCGGCCGCGCTCGCCGCGCGCGGCTGCCCAACATGTCCATGCACACGTTGGTGGCGATCCGGTACAGCCACGACCGCAGGGCGGCGCGGCCCTCGAAGCGGCCGTAGGCGCGCCAGGCCCGGATCATCGTCTCCTGGACCGCATCCTCGGCTTCGAACGGGGAGCCGAGCATCCGGTAGCAGTAGCCGGTGAGCTCGCGACGGTGGTGCTCGAGACGCCCCTCGAGATCCTTCGGCGCAACGGTCGCCACGGCGCTCATGCTACGGGGTGCCCCTGTCCGGACGCAACCCGCGCCACCTCGTAGGTCAGCACCAGGCACTGGCCGGCCTGGAAGCTGCCGGTGGGTCGCAGGTTGGCGCGCATCCCGGAGTCGCCGAACAGCCGCTTGCCCTGGCCGAGGACGACGGGAAACACCATGAGGCGGTACTCGTCAACGAGATCGTGCTCGATCAGGGTCCGGACGAGCTGGGCGCTGCCGTTGACCAGCAGTTCGCCGTCGAGCTGGGAGATCTGCCCGACCACATCTCCGCGGATGATCGACGAGTTGTTCCAATCGGCTCGCTCGAGCGAGCTCGAGACCACGTACTTGGGCATCCCGTTCATCTTCTCGGCGAACCCGACCTCGTCGGTCATCGAAGGCCACGCGGCGGCGAAGCCCTCGTAGGTCTCACGGCCGAGCAGGAGCCCGTCGGCGGACATGACCTCGTCGAGCTTGAACTTGTCGCCCTCGGGTCCGCGGTCGAACTCGAACGCCCAGCCGCCGATGCCGCCGTGCTGGCCACCTGGGTCCTCGATGACCCCGTCGACGGTGATGAACTCGGATACGACGATTCGGCGCATCTGGGGCTCCTTTCGGGTCGTTCAGCCGTTCAGACCGCCTAGGCGGCCGGAACTCATCGGCCCTACGCCAGCTCGACGTTGAGCGGCAGCGAGCGCAGGCCGTAGATCCCTGACGGGGTCCCGTACTCGGGCTCCCCGGCCAGGCTCAGCGCCTTCACCCGCTCGGCCAGGTAGGTCAGCGCCTCCTGCATCTCGGCCCGAGCCAGGTTGGCGCCCACGCAGTAGTGAATGCCGGCTCCGAAGGTCAACAGCCGGCCATCTCGCTCGGCGCGGATATCGAAGCGGTCGGGCTCCAGCCCCTCCCGGTTGCCGTGCCAGGCCGAGACGAGCACAACCGAGCCGGCGGGAAAGGTGACTCCGCGGTACTCGAGCTCTGAGACGACGATGCGGGCCGTGAGCGGCGTGATCGGCTCGTAGCGGAGCGCCTCCTCGACCACGGCGCCGGACAGGCGACCGGGGTCCTCGCGCAGCGCCTGCCATTGGTCGGGATGCTCGGCCAGCAGCCGAACCGCGTGGGCGAGCTGGCTCTGGCTCGTGTCGACGCCGCCGACGAGGATGTTCAGAACGAGGTTGCGAAGCTCCTGGGCCGTCAGTCCCTCGGCCGCGATCAGGCTCGAGATGAGATCGTCGCCCGGACTGTTCCGCCGCTCCTCGAGCAACGCGTCGGCGTAGTCGTAGAACTCCCGCACCGCCTGTTCGATCTGCGGGCGCTCGGTCATCAGGCTGACGGCGTCGAACTGGCGCTGGATCCAGTTCGACCAGTCGTGCAGGCGCGGCGCGTCCGCGAGCGGCGCGCCCATCACGTGGGCGATGACCAGCGATGGATAGGGCTTGGCGATGTCGGCGATGAACTCGCACTCGCCGCCCGCGTCGATGACCGCGAACAGGTCGGCGAGGAACCGCCGCATGGCCGGGCGGTGCCGGTCGACGGCCCGTGGAGACAGGGCGGGGTTGACCAGGTTCCGCAGACGCCGGTGCTCGTCCCCGTGGAGATTGATGATGTTGCGGACGATCTCTTCGTGCAGCGGCCCCTCGGCGATGCCGAACAGCTCGGCGATGGTCAGGCCGGGGAACGCGGCATCGCGCGTGCGCAGGAAGAATTCGCCCGCCTCGCGGTCGACCACGATGTACCCGAACGGACTGCCGGCGAGCCAGCCCTCGTGGGTTTCCAGCGAGGCCATCGCGGTCCGGTAGGCCTCTCCGCGCAGCTCCGGATTCGTGTGGTCGAACTGTGGCAGCTCGAGCTCGGCAGCCAGCGGCACGGCGCCAGCTTACCGTCTGCGAGCCGAACGGCCAGAGCAGCCTTCGGGTCTCCGGCGGGTATGGCTACCCTCGAATTCAGAATGGGTCTGCCGCGCGCTGTCAAATTCATACCCGTCGCTCGGCTGCTGCTGGCCGGCGAGGTCTTGCTCATGGCCCAGCGGCACGTGGCCCAGCTCGAGCCCCACGAGCGCCGGCGCGTGATCCAGCTGGTGCGGCTCGGTCACGGTCGCCGCCGCAACCTCAGCCCCAGCGAACAAGAAGAGCTGGCCGACCTGATCGCCAAGGCCGAGCCGCGACTCTTCGTCGGACACGTAGCCCAGCGCTTCTCGCCAGTGCCGCTGCCCAAGCGCGTGGTGCAGGGCCCCCGCGCTAAGCGCCGCGATCGACCCTAAGCGGTGATCGGGATGTGGCCGGGCTGGGCGGCGACCCGGCTCACCCACGTCTGGATGGCCGGATAGGGATCGAGCTCGAAGCCTCCTTCGGGTGCCACGTGGGTGTAGGCATAGAGGGCGATGTCGGCGATCGTGTACCGATCGGCCACGAAGTACTCCCGATCCTGCAGGTGGCGCTCCATCGCCGCCAGCGCAGCCTCGCCGCCCCGGCGCTTCTCGGTCGCCGCCTCCTCGGACGGCGTGATCCCGGCGATGGTCCAGAAGCGCGCCACCGCGATGTAGGGCTCGTGGGCGTACTGCTCGAAGAACAGCCACTGGAGCACCTGCGCCTGCTCGAACCGGTCCTCGGGCAGGTACGAACTCCCCTGGGCGAAGTACCACGTGATTGCGTTCGACTCGGCCAGTGAGCGGCCGTCATCGAACACCAGCGTGGGCACGCGAAGCCCCGGATTGAGCCCGCCCAGGACCTGGAGGCGGTTTGTGCGATCGACGACGTCGAGCTCGCGCCGCTCGTACTCGAGCCCGAGGTGCGCGAACAGCAGCCGGACCTTGTAGCAATTGCCAGAGTGTCGGTTGTCGTAAAGCAGCAGCATGGCGGAACAGCTAATCACCCCTGAACGGGCACAGCCGCCCATGGCCGCCCCGCGGCCGGCGGTCATCCGGACGATCGCCTTCGTGGTCGGGAGCGCGAGCCTCGGCGCCGAGATCGCGGCCGCCCGCCTGCTCGCGCCTTACTTCGGCGCCTCGACGATCATCTGGGCCAACACGATCGCCACCGTGCTCGTGTCGCTCTCGATCGGATATGCGGTCGGCGGCCGGCTGGCCGACCGGCGGACCGATCTCGGCGGCCTGTGCGCGATCGTCCTCACCGCGGCCGCGCTCCTGGCCGTGGTGCCGTTCGTGGCCGACCCGTTCCTCAGGCTGTCGGTGCGCGCGCTCGGATCGCTCTCGGTGGGCGGCTTCGTCGGCTCGCTCGTCGCCGTCCTGGTCCTGGTCGCCGTGCCGGTGATGCTGCTCGGGGCGGTGGCGCCGTACGCCAACCGGCTCGCGCTGCGGCGGGTGACCGAGGCCGGCACGGTGACCGGGCGGCTGTACGCCATCTCGACCGCGGGCTCGCTGGTAGGCACGTTCGCCTCGGCGTTGCTGCTGATCCCGCTCATCGGCAGCCACCGCACGTTCATCGTGTTCGCGCTCGCCCTCGCGCTCGTCGCCGCGCCCGGGTTGCGGCTGCGGCGCTTCTGGCTCGTCCCCGTGATCGTGGCCGGGCTGCTGGCCGTCCCGCCCGCGGCTGTGGGCTCGGACGCGGCCGGAGGACGGGTGATCTTCTCGGCCGAGACCCAGTACCAGTACGCGCGGGTCGTGCAGTTCAGGAGCGGCGAGCGCTGGCTGCAGCTCAACGAGGGCGTGGCCATCCACTCGATCTACCGGCCCTGGACGTACTTCACCGGCGGCTACTGGGACGACTTCATGGTCCTGACCCCGCGGGCGCCGGGACGGATCGCCATCCTCGGGGACGCCGCCGGGACGGTGGCCCGCGACTACGGCCACTTCTTCCCCCGGACCCACGTCGACGCCGTCGAGCTGGACGGCGAGCTGACCACGATCGGCAGGCGGTACTTCCACTTGGGCGGCCCGCACCTGCGCCTCTACACCGCCGACGCCCGTCCGTGGCTGGCGGCCGCCCGAACCCGCTACGACGACATCTTCCTCGACGCCTACCGCCAGCCCTACATCCCGTTCTATCTGGTCACGCGCGAGTTCTTCGCCCTCGCCCGCCGGCATCTGCGCCCGGGCGGGGCGGTGATCATCAACGTCGGCCACATCCCCGGTCAGGACGACCTCGAGAAGGTGGTCTCGGCCACCGTCCGAGCCGCGGGATTCCCGTTCGTGCTGCGTGACCCGGTGAGCACCGGGAACACGCTCGTGGTGGCGAGCACACGGCCCTATGACCGGATCGATCCGGGCCTCCCGCCCGCCCTCGGGCCGCTGCGCGCCGCGGTGCAGGCGAGGCTCGCCCCGCCGCTGCCGGGTGGCGCCGTCTACACCGACGACAAGGCGCCGGTCGAGTGGCTGACCGACCTCTCGATCCTGCGCTACGCCACCGGCCAGCGGTAGCGTCGTGGTGCTGATCGAGCCCGAGGAGCTGGCCCGCCGGCTGGGCGAGGTGACGGTGCTCGATGCGCGCTGGGAGCTGGGTGGCCCTCCGGGTCGCGACGCCTACCTGGCCGGCCACATCCCCGGGGCGGCGTACGTCGATCTCGAGACCGAGCTGGCCGGGCCTCCGGGCGCCGGCGGCCGCCATCCGCTGCCCGACCCGGCCGCCTTCGAGGCGGCGATGCGCCGGGCCGGGGTGTTCAACCACCGGCCGGTGGTCGCGTACGGGGGCATGGCGGCTGCGCGCGCATGGTGGCTGCTGCGCTACTTCGGTCATCCCGATGTGCGGGTCCTGAATGGATCCTGGCCCTATGAGCTCGAGGCCGGCGAGGGGGTGGTTGAGGGGGGCGACTTCGTCGCCCTGGGGGGTCGCATGCCGCTACTCGACGCTGCCGGCGCTGCCGAGATGGCCCAGCGGGGGGTCCTGCTCGACGCTCGCGCGCCCGAGCGCTACCGCGGCGAGACCGAGCCGATCGACCCGGTGGCCGGGCACATCCCGGGCGCGGTCAACCTCCCGAGCACCGAGCTGGTCGATGCCGACGGCCGCTACCGCGAGCCGCCGCCGATCGAGGCCGAGCCGATCGGCGTGTACTGCGGCTCGGGCGTGGCAGCGGCTCAGGTCGTCCTTGGGCTCGCAGCCGCCGGCCGCCCGGCCGCGCTCTACGTGGGGTCGTGGAGCGACTGGATCACGGACCCGGACCGCCCGGTCGCCCGATCCGAGTGAGTTTCGCCCGGTGAGCCGGCCGGTTCCTACCTGTCCCGGATCACCATGACCCCGTTCTTCGGGACCTGGGTGACGAACGTGAGGCGGGGCTCGTCGAGGTCGGGCGAGGCCGGGCGGAGCGCGCAGCGGGAGAGCACGCGCTGGAGCACGATCCGCATCTCCATCAGGGCGAAGCTGGCGCCCAGGCAGCGGCGGGTCCCGCCCCCGAACGGGATCCACGTGTAGGTGTCGGGCGCGTCGGCCCCGAGGAAGCGCTCGGGCCGGAAGGCATGCGGGTCCGGGAACAGGTCGCCGCGCTGGTGGATGACCCGGATCGACGGGTTGATCTCGACGCCCGGCGGCACCTCGTATCCGTTGAGGCGCAGCGGCTCGCGCCGGACCACGCGGCCGACGCCCGGGATCACCGGCCGGATGCGCAGAGCCTCCTTGACCAGCGCGTCGATGTACTCGTCATCGCCGGTCATCGCCCGGGCGTGCACGCCGGGCGAGTGGAGCAGGAGATCGAACGCCCAGGCCAGCCCGGTCGCCGTCGTCTCATGGCCGGCCAGCAGCAGGGTCATGAGCTCGTCGCGGACCTCGTCGTCGGACATCTCGGTCTGGAGGAGGGCCGAGAACACGTCGTCGCGATGGTTGAGATCTTTGTCCGCGGCGGCGGGCTATCTCGGCGTAGATCAGCTTGTCCACGGCTTCGCGGGCAAGACCGAAGGCCAGCGGGGAGCGGCGATCGCCACGCAGCCGTGCGGCCAGGACGCGAACCAGCATGCTGCGGGTGTCCGACAGCGGGTTGACCATCTCCCGGATGCGCTGGTGGAACTCGTCCTCCTCGGGCCCGGGCTCGTAACCGAACACCGCCCGCAGGATCACCCGCAGGGTGAGCCCGTGCATGCTGCCGAGCATCGAGAACGGCTCGCCCACCGGCCAGCGGTCGATCTCCTCGTCGGCGGCCTCGCGCATCAGCTCGGCGTAGGCCTGGAGCCGGCGGCCGTGGAACGGGGGCAGCATCAGCCGGCGGTGGCGCAGGTGCTCGTCCTCGTCGAGCAGGAGGACCGAGCGCTCGCCCACGACCGGGCCGAGCATCGCGTTCGCCTCGCCCGCGTGCAGCCGGTCGGCCGAGCCCTGGAAGACCTCCTTGACCAGCTCGGGCTCGAACACCATCACCCACGGCGGCCCGAACAGCGTGCGGAAGGTGACCGCCTCTCCGTACCGCCGCCGGCACCACTCGAGGTAGCGCAGGCCGCCGGTGATGAAGCCGAGGGTCTGGACCGGCGCGGGGTGCGGTGGGGCCGGGGGGAGGGAGGCCATGGCTAAGCCGCTCGTGGGTGGTCAGGAGCCGGATTGCCTGGGAGGCGCGCGGCCCGCGCGTCCAGGTCGGCCAGCGTCAGGAGGTGCTCCGGCGGCCGGTCGAGCGCTCGGATCGAGTGGACGTTGAGCTCGCCGTCCACGTGCAGGAGCTCGCCCGAGTTCAGCGGCGCGCCACCCCGTGTCCTCGTCCATCCGCTCGGTCGCCACCACGACCGCGGGCCGCGAGGACAGGCCGCCTGAGCGGACGCGGATCGAGCCGCGGGCGCTCGCGTGCTCGAGATGGCGGTGGCCGGCCGGGCCTCCGGGCGCGCGCTCGAGCACGTACAGCTCATGCGTGTCGGGGTAGCGGAGCGCCCACAGATCGGTGGCGGTGATGAGCACGAAGTTGAGCGAGAGGACGGGTAGGTGCTCGGCCACCCAGCGCGCGGCGCTGACGATCCCCGCCTCGACTTCGCCCGCGCGGTCGATCTCTCGGTTGATGAGCGCGAACCAGCGTTCGGAGTCGGTCTCGCCGTGCACGCTCGCCATGCCGTCCGGGCCGAGCTCGCGCTCGAGCGCGGGCACGTCTCCGACCACCCCGTTGTGGGCGAACAATCGATCCTGTTGCTCGAATGGGTGGGTGTTGTTCAGGGTGAGGCCGCCGTTCGAGGCGTAGCGGACGTGGGCCACGAACGTCCGCGAGTCGACCTCACGGGCCTCCCGGGCGAAATCCTCATCCTGGTAGGCGGCCAGAGGCTGCTTGTGGACCACCGGGCGGTCGCGCTCGTCGTAGGCGCCGAGGCCGGTCCCGTCCGGTTCGCGGCGGCTCTGGCGGGACAGCGAGTCGGGCGCTTCCAAAAGCCAGAACGTGGCGCGGACGCGCTCAGCTCCGCCGGTCATGCCGAACAGGCGACACATCTGAGCGCGACGGTACCGGATACATTTGCGCCCCCATGCACTCAATTAAGGACCTTGGGCGGCGCGCGGCGGTCGAGGCTCGCTCGGCGGTGTACGCCGCGCGGGCCGGCGTGCTCGCGGCCGAGCCGCCCGCCCAGGCACTCAGGGCGCTGAAGGCGCTCGACCGCCTCGGCCAGGTCGGAGCCGCACTCGCCATCACCTCGATGCGCCACCCCGACCGCGTGGGACTGATCGACGAGCGCGGCTCGCTCACCTTCGGCGAGCTCAACGCCCGAGCCGATGCGCTGGCCTGCGGTCTGCGCGCCCGCGGGATCGGCGAGAGCGACTGCGTCGGCATCCTGTGCCGAAACCATCGCGGGTTTCTCGACGCCACCTTCGGGGCGGCCAAGCTGGGGGCCCGGACGCTGTGCCTGAACACCGACTTTGCCGGCCCGCAGCTGCGCGACGTGTGCGCACGCGAGGGCGTCACGCTGCTCATCCATGACGAGGAGTACGGCGAGCTGGTATCCCAGATCGAGGCGCGGCACGGGAACCTGCTGGCGTGGACCGACGATCCGGGCGCGTCCGCGCTCGAGCAGCTGGTGGGCGAGTTTGCGGGCCGGGTGGCGCCGCTGCCCTCGAAGCCGGCCGCGATCGTGCTCCTGACCAGCGGCACCACCGGGACGCCGAAGGGCGCGGCCCGCCAGCAGGGCCATTCGCTCCATCCCGTCGGCGCGCTCCTCTCGAAGGTCCCGTACAAGGGCGGCGAGTCGACCTACGTGGCCGCGCCGATGTTCCATGCCCTCGGTTTCACGCAGGCCATCCTGATGGTGATCCTCGGGTGCACGACGATCGTCCAGCGCCGGTTCGATCCCGAGCGCGTGCTCGAGGCGATCGAGCGCGAGCGGCCCACTGCCCTGGTCGTGGTTCCGGTGATGCTCCAGCGGATCGTCTCCGTGCTCGAGCAGCCCGGGCGCTCATGGGACACCAGCTCGCTGCGGATCGTCTTCCTGTCCGGCTCCCAGCTCGAGGCCGAGCTGGTCCGCCGGGCTCAGCGGACGATCGGGGACAAGCTCTACAACTTCTACGGCTCGACCGAGGTGGCGTGGGCGACCTTCGCCACCCCCGCGGATCTGCGCGCCGCTCCGGGATGCGCGGGGCGGCCCCCGTTCGGGACGCTGGTGAAGCTGTTCGACGATGCCGGCCGCCGGGTCACCGGCGCGGATCAGATCGGCCGCATCTTCGTCGGCAACGGCTGGCAGTTCGAGGGCTACACCGGCGGCGGCACCAAGGAGATGATCGAGGGGCTGATGAGCACCGGCGATGTCGGCCACTTCGACCACGCCGGCAGGCTGTTCATCGACGGGCGCGACGACGACATGATCGTCTCCGGCGGCGAGAACCTGTTCCCGGGTGAGATCGAGGAGCTGCTGATCACCCATCCGGGGATTGAGGAGGCCTCGGTCGTCGGTGTCGACGACCCCGAGTTCGGCAAGCGGCTGGCCGCCTTCGTCGTGCTCCGCGACGGGCAGTCGTTGTCCGAGGACCAGGTCAAGGACTTCGTCAAGCAGAACCTGGCCCGGTACAAGGTGCCGCGCGACGTCACCTTCGTCGGCGAGCTGCCCCGGACGCCCACGGGCAAGGTGCTCAAGCGCGAGCTTCGGGAGATGCATTCGGCGGGCTCTGAGTCGGCCGCCTCGGTGTCAGAGTAATTTCAAGCTTGTCCCCTATCGTGATCTGAGGTCACGAGAAAGGGTCACTGAGATGAGGTTCCTCCGCACAGCTTCCACCCGGCGCCTGCTGGCTGCATTGGCCGGACTGGTCGTCGCCATCGCCGCGGGCACCGCGATCGCCGTCGCTGCCTCCTCAGGCGGTCCGGTACCGCCGAAGAAGCCCCTGGCCGACGCCGTCCACCAGGCGCTCAGCGCGCCCGCGGTGCAGGGCATCACGGCTCGGATCAAGTTCACCAACGGCCTGATCTCGTCCTCGAACGTGCAGGGCTCGGACCCGATCCTGACCGGCGCCACGGGCCGGCTGTGGCTGACCAGCGACCATCAACTCCGGCTCGAGCTCCAGTCCACGGGCGACGGCAACAGCGGCCAGGACGCCCAGGTGGTCGTGAACAAGACCTCGTGGTGGGTATTCGACCCGATGGCCAATACCGTCTACCGGGGCACGATCCCGGCCAGAGCGGTGCCGAGAAGCCGGCCGCGAGCCAGGACAAGGTGCCCACCGTGGCTCAGATCCAGACCCAGATCAACCGGGTGCTGACCCATGTGAACCTGGGCGGGCCTACCCCGAGGAACATCGCCGGCCAGGAGGCCTACACCCTGCGGGTGACCCCCAAGCACGACGGCGGGCTGCTGGGCGCGGTGCAGCTCGGCTGGGACGCGCTTCATGGCGTGCCGCTGCGCTTCGGCCTCTACGCCCGCGGTGGCGGGGCACCGGTGCTGGAGCTGACCGCGACCAAGATCCACTACGGCAAGATCTCCGCCGCGGCGCTGGAGGCGTCCCCGCCGCCCGGGGCCAAGACGGTGACCGTGCAGGCGCCCTCCGGCGCGAACGGAGCCGCTCCTTCGGCCAAGAAGAAGCATGCCGACGTCACGGGCGCGGCCGCGGTGCAGAAGCATCTGTCGTTCACGCTGGCCGCGCCGGGCAAGCTGGTCGGGCTGCCCCGGCAGTCGGTCGAGCTCCTCGACTGGAGCGGGACGCCGGCGGCGCTCGCGTCCTACGGGCAGGGCCTTGGGGGGATCGCCGTGATCGAGCAGCCGGCGGTTGCCGGCTCGGCCGCGGCCAAGTCCGCTGCCGGCTCGGGCGACAAGCACGGCCTGTCGCTCCCCACGGTGTCGATCAACGGCACGAGCGCGCAGGAGCTGGCCACGCCGATCGGGACCGTGCTCCGGTTCACCCGGGGCAAGATCTCGTACACGGTGCTCGGATCGGTGCAGCCGTTCGCCGCCGAGCAGGCCGCCCGCAAGCTCGCCGGATGACCGCGGCGGCCGAGAGCGGCGCGCCGCCGGTCGAAGTCCGCGGCCTCGTCAAGCGCTACGGAGAGCTGACCGCCGTCGCCGGAGTGGACCTCACCGTCCGCGCCGGCGACGTCTACGGCTACCTGGGCCCGAACGGCGCGGGCAAGACGACCTCGCTGCGCATGATGCTCGGGCTGATCCGCCCGACCGAGGGAACGGTGCGGCTGTTCGGCCGCGATCCCCTCTCGAGCGTGGGGGCGCTTCAGGGCGTGGCCGGGTTCGTCGAGGCTCCCACCTTCTATCCGTACATGAACGCCCGCCGGAATCTCGAGCTCCTGGCCGCCTTCGACGGCGGCGGCGCACCCGGGCGGATCGATGAGGCCTTGGAGACGGTCGAGCTCTCAGGCCGGGCACGCGATCGCGTCGGCGGCTACTCGCACGGGATGAAGCAGCGGCTCGGGATCGCCGGCGCGCTGTTGCGAGATCCCTCCTTGCTGGTTCTCGATGAGCCGGCCACCGGGCTCGACCCGGCCGGAATGCGGGACATGCGGCGGTTGATCCGCCGGCTGGCCGACGGCGGCATCACGGTCGTGCTCTCGAGCCACCTGCTGGCTGAGGTGGAGGAGCTATGCAACCGGGTGGCCATCGTCCGGGCCGGCCGGATCGTCTACGAGGGCGCGATCGCGGATCTGAAGCGGGGCGCCGGCGCGTCGTACCGGCTGTCGACCGTCGACGACGAGCGGGCACTGGCCGTATGCCGGGCACAGCGCGGCATCGACGACGTGCGCACCGTCCACGGGCGGATCGGGTTCGTGGCCGCCGAGGACGCGGCCGTGGCCGAGCTCTCGCAGGCGCTGGTCGAGGCGGGCGCGCTGATCCGCGTTCTGTCGCCTGAGACGGTGACGCTCGAGGATCTGTTCTTCTCGCTCACCGAGGGGGTCGAAGCTCCCAATGGCGCTTCTGCGGTCCCAGAGCAAGTCGAGGTCACGCGATGAGTACGGTGACCGAGCAGATCGGCCGGCCGCCGGGCGCCACCCGGGTGCGGGCGGGGCGAAGTCCCGGTATCGGCACCGTATACCGCTGGGAGCTGACCAAGCTCCGCTACCAGAAGCGGACCTACCTCGGCCTCGGCGCCGCGTTCATCGTCCCGATCATCTTCGTGGTCGCGATGCACTTCCGCCACGACCGCCACGGCGGCGACTTCGCCTTCGCGTCGTATCTGAATCGCAGTGGCCTGGCCGTGCCGCTGGTCATCATGCTGTTCGGCGCCGTATGGATGTTCCCGCTCATCACCGCGCTGGTGGCGGGCGACATCTTCGCCTCCGAGGACCACAACGGCACCCTGAAGACGATCTTCACGCGCTCGCTCGAGCGCAGCCAGATCTTCACCGGCAAGGCGCTGGCCGCGGCCACCTACGCGGTGGTGGCGATCCTGCTCGACGGCACCGTGGCCGTGATCGCGGGCTCGATCCAGTCCGGGTTCAACTCCTTGCAGACCCTGTCCGGGACGATCGTCTCGGCGCCCAAGGGGCTCGAGCTCGTGTACGTCGGACTGCTCGTGTACCTGATCCCGATCGCCTGCGTGGTCTGCATCGGCCTGCTGCTGTCCACGATCACCCGCAACAGCGCCGCGGCCGTGGTCGGGACGCTGATGGTCTCGCTCCTGTTCCAGCTCATCGGGATCCTTCCCGGGCTGGGCGGGCTGCAGCCGTATCTGCTCAGCACCCAGTTCAACGCCTGGCAGGGATTGCTGCGGACGCCGATCGACTGGGCGCCGGTCATCCGCGCCGCCTGGGTGTGCGCGATGTACGGCGTGCCGGCGATCGTGGCGGCGTTCCTGGTCTTCCTCCGGCGCGATGTCGCCGGCGGCTGACCCGGCGGTCTTTCCCGGCGGGCGAGTACTGGTTGCCGACGACGATCCGCCCCTGCGGCGGATGCTCTCGCGCGTGCTTGGCGCGGAGGGCTTCGAGGTCTCGGTGGCCGCGGACGGGGGAGCGGCGCTGACCGCGGTCGAGCGTCACGCGCCCGATGTGATCGTGTTGGACGTGGCGATGCCGGGGGTGGACGGGCTGGCCGTGTGCCGGCGGTTGCGCTCGCGCGGGGTGCGCACGCCAATCTTGATCCTGACCGCGCGGGACGGGGTCCCGGACCGCGTCGTGGGGCTCGAGGCCGGGGCCGACGACTATCTGGTCAAGCCGTTTGCCGTGGACGAGCTGGTGGCGCGTCTGCGGGCGCTCACGCGCCGGAGCCGGGACGCTGAGGACGGCTCCCTCCTGGCCTACGCCGACGTGGTCATGGACCTCGGGGCTCGTACCGCGGTTCGGGGCGGTCGCCCGATCGAGCTGACCGGCCGCGAGGCCGACCTGCTCGAGCTCCTGCTGCGCTCGGCCGGGCGCCCGGTGAGCCGGGAGCGCGCGTTGGACGAGATCTGGGACGCGGCGGCGGAGCCCAACGTGGTCGACCGGTACGTGACCCGGCTGCGGCGCAAGCTCGGAGAGCCGCCGCTGATCAGGACGCTGCGCGGGACCGGGTTCGTGCTTCGCGTGTGATCGCGTGGCAGTTCACTGGCCGGAGTTGACCGGAGTGGCCGCGGTCGCGAGCATCGCCTCCACCTGGTCCTCTGACACCGGGCGGCCGAGCCAGAATCCCTGCGCGCCGTCGCAGCCGAGCGCACGCAACGCCTTCAGCTGGTCGGCGCGCTCCACTCCCTCGGCTACCACGCTGAGCCCGAGGGCATGGCCGAGCTCGACCAGCGCGGCCACGATCGACTCGTCCTCGGCCTGGCGGCCGACCTCGGCCAGCACGCTCTGGTGGAGCTTCAGCGCGTCGAGGGGCAGCCGCTTGAGGGTCGGCAGGGCCGAGGGCCCGAGCCCGAAATCATCGACCGCGAGCTGCACGCCCATCGCCTTGACGCCCTGCATCGTCCGCACGGTCGCGTCGGCGAGCTCGGTCAGTGCCGTCTCGGGAAACTCGAGGCACAGGGCCTGGGGCTGGGTCGCCGTGGTGTGGACGGCCTCGGAGAGCGCGGAGAGAAGGCTCATGTCCTCGAGCTGGCGCGCGGACACGTTGACCGACACTGTGAGCTCGGGGACCCTCCGGCGCCACTGGGCGACCTGGCGCAGCGCGTGCTCGAGGACGTAATGGCCGATGGGGACGATCAAGCCGGTCTCCTCGGCCACGGGAATGAACTCGGCCGGAGGGATGAGCCCGTGCTCGGGATGGAGCCAGCGCACCAGGGCCTCGAGCCCGTCGACCGTCGGCCGGTCGCCGAGCGAGAACCGCGGCTGGTAGTGGACGACGAGCTCGTCGCGCTCGATGGCGCGCCGCAGAGCGGCCTCGAGCTCGAGCCTGCGCATCGCCCGCTCGCGCGAGCCTTCGTCGAACAGCTCGAAGCGCGAGCGTCCCGAGCGCTTGGCCCGGTACATGGCCGCATCGGCTTCGCGCAGGACCTCGCCCGGGGCGAGGTCGGGATCGCGAACCATGGCGACGCCGATGCTGACCGTCACCGCGGCCTGTCCGCGGTCGAGCGGGACGGGAAGGGCGGCGGCCTGGCTGATCCGCTCGGCGATCAGCACCACCTCGCGCTCGGTTCCGAGGTCTTCGAACAAGAGGGTGAACTCGTCGCCGCCGTACCGGGAGATCGTGTCCATGGGGCGAAGCATGGTCCGCAGCCGCTCAGCCAGTCCCTGCAGGACACGATCGCCGGCCGCGTGCCCGAGGGAGTCGTTGACCTGCTTGAAGTTGTCCAGGTCCAGGAACAGCACGGCGACCGACGCACCGGAGCGGCGGGAGCGCTCCAGCGCCAGCCCCAGGCGGTCCTCGAACAGGGCCCGGTTGGGCAACCCCGTCAACGCGTCATGCAGCGCCTGGTGGGTGAGGTTGGCTTCCGTGCGCTTGCGCTCGGCGGCATGCAGCAGCGCCCGCCGGAGCTCGGCCGGATGCAGCCGGGGCTTGACCAGATAGTCCTGGGCCCCGGCTCGGATCGCGGCCAGGCCCTCGTCCTCGTCTTCGTGCTCGACCACGACGACGATCGGCACCAGGGGGGCGGCCGTGCGAACCTGTGCGATCAGTCCGATGCGATCGGCGTAGAACGATGCAAGGTCGAGCACGACCCAGGCATCCGGGTGGTCGGCCAGCTCGCGGGCGGCCTCGGAAGGGTGCTCCACATGAATGAGCCGCACCTCACGGGGCCAAGTCGCGGACAGCATCTCGGCGATCCAGCCGGCCGCGCGCGCGTCCGCCTCCACGAGCACGATCGTGTCGGCTCCTTGCGCCCCCGGCGTTGTTGCCCCCTCTTCCAGCAACGCTCTACTTCCTTGTCTGGGTGATCCTTCGCGCATACAACGTAATGGAACCTACAAAACGTTGCGAGTAGTTCCTCCTACCCTGCGGGGCCGGCTGGTGCTCGCGGCTGCGGGAGCGATCGTGGCCGCGGTGGCGGTGTTCGCCGTGGCGACGGTGGTGCTGGTCCGGCGCGAGCTGCGCTCCTCGCTCGACACGGCGTTGCGCCAGCGGGCGCAGGACGTGGCCCAGCTCGCCGTTTCGGCACCGGCCGTGCTCACTGATCCGGGCGCCCTGGAGAGCAACGCCTCGGGTCGGGACATCGTGGTCGAGGTGATCGACGCCCGCGGCCGGATCCTCGCCCGGTCGCTGACCCTGGGGGCGCGGCTGCTCCCCGATGACCGCCTGACCCGGGGCGCGGTGCGGGCCGGCCGAACCGGTTACGAGGACGTCTCGATCGCCGGCAGCCCGTTCCGCCTCTACGACGCGCCGATTGCCTCGGGGGTCGGGGGGCCGGCCTCGGGTGGGGCGGTGATCGTGGGGTCGGATACGTCCGACATCGCTTCGACCCTCGGCCGCCTCGGTCTTGTGGTCGGCGTCGCGGGCGCGGTCGTGGCGCTCCTGGCCGTGCTGGCGGCGGCGGTTCTGACCCGGCGCGGGCTGCGGCCGCTCGGCCGGCTGGTCTCGGCCGCCGGCGAGATCGAGCGCACGGCCGATCCCGCGCAGCGTCTCCCGGCGGGCGACGTCCCGGAGGAGATCGGCCGGCTGACCGGCGTGCTCAACCGGATGCTGGCCTCGCTCGAGCGCGCGCGTGAGGGCGAGCGGCGGTTCCTCGCCGACGCCTCGCACGAGCTGCGGACCCCGGTAACCGCGCTGCTTGGGAACGTCGAGTTCGTGGCCCGGCACGGGCTCGACGCCGACGTGCTCTCAGATCTGCGCCGGGACGCCGAGCGGCTCGCGCGGCTGGTCGACGGTCTGCTGGTGATGGAACGGTCGGCCGCCGCGGTCGAGCGGCCGGTCGTGGTCGCCCTCGATCAGGTGGTGACGGAGATGGTGAGCGAGCGGGGGGCGGCCCGGAACGGTCGGCTCGAGGCGGCGCCGAACGAGCCCGTTTCGGTGCTCGGTGACCGGGACGCGCTCGCGCGCGTGCTCGACAACCTGGTCTCCAACGCCCTCGTGCACGGGCCTCCCGGAGGGAAGGTGGTCGTGGGGCTACGTCGCCGGGGCGAGGTGGCGGCCCTGAGCGTGAGCGACGAGGGCCCGGGGCCGGGCGCCTCGTCCGAGCGGGTGTTCGAGCGGTTCTGGCGCGCGCCCGAGGCCTCGGATCGGCCGGGCTCAGGGCTGGGGCTGTCGATCGTCTCGGCCATCGTCGAGCGGCACGGCGGGCGGATCTCGGTCGACGGTTCCACCTTTACGGTCGAGCTGCCGATGGTTGAGGGGTCCGGTGATTCGCTCGGTGCTGTGCCGCGGTAGCGTGATTCTCATCCTCGTCTTAGTCAACGTTGCTTGTCTTTCTTGGTATGAGCGGCCGAAAAGCTGATCGATCGAGCGCCATCGAGGCCCGGGACGCCGCGCTGGCCCGGATCCGCAGGACGCGCGGCTGGACGGTTGCCGGAGCCGCCGCGCTCACGGCCGGCCTGGCTGGCCTGGTCTCCTCGGTGGCGCCCGGGCGCACGTTCAGCAAACGGAGCGGGGCGGTGACGCCTACCTCGGGAGTGGCGTCCGCCTCGTCGTCGCGGGCCGCCGGTGCTTCGGGCCCGTCCGGGAGCTCTGCGCCGAAGATGCCGCCGTTGGCCGATCCGCAGTCGCTGGGGCTCACCGGGGCGTCTGCGAGCGACGCAGGCTCGGGCTCGGGCGGTTCCGGGTCTTCCGGGGGCGGCTCGGGAAGTGTCCCCACTCCTGCTCCGGCGCCGAGCGATCCTGCCCAGGCACAACCCCAGAGCGCGCCGGCTCCGTCACAAGCCGCCCCGGCGCCCGCGCCGGCACCCGCTCCGCCGGCTGATTCCTCGGGCGGCGGGTCGCCGGTGTCCGGCGGCTCCTGAACCATCGCGGTCGATGGCTGAGGACTATGTGCGCTTTCCCGCGCTCGGGAGTCTGGCGGTGGTCGGCGCCACCGATGCCTCTCTCCTCACAGCCGTCCGCGCGGCGGTGGAGGACACGGTGGCCGAGTTCGACCTTGCCTGCTCGCGCTTTCGTGAGGACTCGGAGCTCGCGGCGGTCAACCGGTCGGCCGGGACCGCGGTGAGCGTCGGGCCGGTGCTCCTCGAGGCGGTCAGCGCCGCCCTGCGGGCCGCGCAGATGACCGAGGGAGACGTCGATCCGACTGTGGGCGAGGCGTTGATCGCGCTCGGATATGACCGCGACTTCGACGAGATGCGGTCTGGGTCTGCGTCGTCACGGTCCCGGTCGGCCGGGACCGGGGCCGGGACGGCTGGGACGATTTCGATCGTGCCCGTGGCGGGCTGGCAGGTGGTGCAGGTGGACGTTCAGGCGGGCACCATCCGGGTGCCGCGCGGGGTCAAGCTCGATCTCGGAGCGACGGCCAAGGCGCTGGCCGCCGACCGCGCCGCCGAGCGGGCCCACGAGGCCACCGGGGCGGGCGTGCTGGTGTCCCTCGGCGGTGACATGGGCCTGTGCGGCAAGAGCCCGTCGGAGGGCTGGCGCGTTCGGGTCGCCGACGACCACCGCGCCGACCCGTCGGCGCCCGGGCAGTGGATCGCCCTGCGCGAGGGCGGGCTCGCGACCTCGAGCACGACCACTCGGAGCTGGGAGACGGGCGTTGGGCGGGTGCACCACCTGGTCGACCCCGCCACCGGCCGGCCGGCGAGTAGCGTTTGGCGGACGGTGAGCGTGGCCGCCGGAACCTGCCTGGACGCCAACATCGCGAGCACGGCCGCGATCATTCGCGGCGAAGCGGCGGTGGGATGGCTCGAGTCGCTGGGGCTGCCGAGCCGGCTCGTGACCGCCGAGGGCACGGTGCGCCATCTGGCCGGCTGGCCCTCGGACGGAGACGATCTGGCGTGAGCGTCCTCCCCCTCGCCGCCATCGGGCCGAGCGCATACTGGTATCTGGCTCGCGGCACCGGCGCCGTGGCGCTGGTGCTCCTGACCGCCTCGGTCCTGCTCGGAGTGACCGACTGGAGCCGCGTCGTCCTCGGCCCCCGCTGGCCTCGGTTTGCCATCGACTCGCTGCACCGCGACGTCTCGTTGCTGGTCATCGTGCTGCTGGTCGTCCACATCGTGACCAGCGTGCTCGACGGCTTTGCGCCCATCCGGCTGATCGATGCCGTGATCCCCTTCGTCTCGACATACCGGCCGCTGTGGATGGGGCTGGGTGCGGTGTCGTTCGACCTGCTGCTGGCGCTGGCCGTGACCAGCCTGCTCCGCCGCCGGCTTGGCTACCGGGCCTGGCGCGCCATCCACTGGGTCGCCTATGCGTCCTGGCCGGTGGCCGTGCTGCACGGTCTCGGAACCGGCAGTGACACCAAGGCCACGTGGATGCTGGCCCTCACCGCCGTGTGCGTGGCGGCCGTGCTCGGCGCGGTGGCGCTCCGGATCGCCTGGTCCGAGCGACGGGCCTGGACCGTCTCGGCCGCGGTGCTCGCGTTGGCCACTCCGGTCGGGCTCGTGGCCTTCACCGCCGCGGGTCCGTTGCAGGCCGGGTGGGCGCGGCGGGCCGGTACGCCGGCGAGGCTGCTGCCCAAGTCGGCCGTCCCCGCGGCCACACGGGTCTCCCACAGCACCCCCGCGGCGCCACAGGGAGACACCCTGAAGGCGCCGTTCTCGGGCGCGCTCTCCGGGACGGTCACCCAGGCTCAGGTCTCGGGCGGGGCGATCGTCGACCTGCGACTTCGGGTCAGCGGCGGCGCGCAGGGCAGTCTCCGCGTCCGGATGGCCGGGGCACCGATGACCGGCGGCGGCCTGACCATGACCGGCAGCCAGGTCGACTTCAGCGCGGTCGGACTGAAGTCTGTGCTCCAGGGCCGGATCCTCTCCCTCCAGGGCGACCAGTTCCTGGCTCGGCTGCACGACGGCTCAGGCGCCGTGGTCGACCTCCGGGCGAATCTGAACATCGACTCGCGGTCCGGGTCGGTGACCGGGACGATGTCGGCCACGCCCGCCGGGGGCAGCCCATGAGTACCGGCCACCATGAGCTTCCGCGCCTGCTCGCGGGACTCGACCGGGCCGGCGCCACCATGTCGCTGCGCGACCACGAGCGCATCCACGGACCGCTGCCCCGGATCTCGCCCGTGGCGCTGATCGAGGCGGTCGAGCTGAGCGGCCTGCGCGGGCGCGGGGGCGCCGACTTTCCGACCGCCCGCAAGCTCCGCGCCGTCGCTTCGGGGCGGCGCACGAGCGCCGTGGTCGTCAACGGCTCGGAGACCGAGCCCGCCAGTGCCAAGGACCGCCTGCTGCTCAGCCGCCTCCCGCACCTGGTGCTGGACGGTGCGGAGCTCGCGGCGCAGGCCGTGGGGGCCCGGGAGGTGATCGTCAAGGTGGGGGAGAACGCCGGTGCACCCCTGCACGCCCTGGAAGGCGCGATCAGCGAGCGCAGGTCCGACACCGTCCCGATCCGCCTGGTCGCGGCCCCCGAGGGCTACGTGGCCGGGGAGGAGAGCGCGGTCACGCAGTTTCTGAACGGCGGGCAGTCGCTGCCCACGTTCGTGCCCCCGCGTCCATACGAGCGCGGCTACGGAGGCCGGCCCACCCTGATTCAGAACCCGGAGACCCTCGCCCAGGTGGCCCTGGTGGCTCGGTTCGGGCCAGAGTGGTACCGCGAGCTCGGGACGACGGCCGATCCGGGCTCGGCCCTGGTCACGATCGCCGGAGCGGTCGCGGCGCCCGGCGTGTACGAGCTGGCCTTCGGCACCCCGATGAGCGATCTCCTCGCGGCGGCCGGCGGCCCGACCGAGCCGCTTCAGGCGCTGCTCGTCGGCGGCTACTTCGGGACGTGGGTGGAGGCGGCGCCGGCCATGCGGCTCCGGCTGGCGCGCGAGGAGCTGCGCTCGGTCGGCTGCAGCCTGGGCTCCGGGGTGCTGATCGCGCTCGGACAGAGCTCCTGCGGCTTGCACGAGAGCGCGCGGGTGATGGACTACCTGGCCACCGAGTCGGCCGGTCAATGCGGTCCATGTCTCTACGGGCTGCGCGCCGTGGCCGACTCGATGGCCTCGCTGGCCAACGGGCTCGCCCACGAGCGCGAGCAGGCCCGCGTCCTTCGCTGGGCGTCCGAGATCCGGGGACGCGGCGCCTGCCACCACCCCGACGGCGCGGTGCGATTCGTGGAGAGCGCGATCAGGGTCTTCGGCTGGCAGATCGACGGCCATCGGGTCGGTCGCTGCCGGGCCCGCCCGGCCGGGCTTCCACTCGCCGGACGGGCGCGATGAGCGAGCGGCTCCGGGTCAACCCGATCACCTGCGAGGCGCACGGGCTGTGCGCCGAGCTGCTGCCAGAGCTGATCCGGCTCGACGACTGGGGCTACCCGATCATCGATGACGCGGAAGTCCCACCCGAGCTCGTCGGTCTGGCCCGGCGGGCGGTCGATGCCTGCCCGACGCTGGCCCTGCTGCTCGAGCGGGATCGGTAGGCGGCCGCTGCTCAGCGGGCCGGCGGCCCCGGCTCCGGCGGCTTTTCCGTGGAAGGCGGGAGCAGCTCGAGCTGCCACCACCCGACGTCCCGCCACGCCCCCGCCTTCCACCCGATGTTGCGGTACACGCCCACGCGCTGGAACCCGAGCGCTTCGTGGAGCGCCACGCTGCCCGGGTTCGGCAGCGAAATGCCCGCCACGGCGATCCGGAGGTGCTGTTGGCGCAGCAGCTGGAAGAGGTCCTGGTACAGGTGAGTGCCGACACCCTGGCCCTGGTGCTCCCGGGCCACGTAGACGGCGACGTCGGCCGCCCACCGGTACGCAGAGCGGTCGCGGTGGTGGGTGGCGTACGCGTACCCGGCCACCTGGCCGTTCGCTGTCTCGGCGACCAGCCAGGGATGGGTTTCGGTGATCCGCTCGATCCGTCGCCTCAGCTCGTGCTCGGTCGGGGGCTCGTCCTCGAACGACACCGCGGAGTCGGTTATGTAGGGCGCATAGATCGCGGCGCATGAGGCGGCGTCCTGGTGTGGTCTTACGGGGCGGATCAGCATGACTCGGGCCGGAGCAGGATCTCTCCGAGCTCTGACGGATCGAGGAACCGCGACGCCACTTGGTTCAACTGTGTCGAAATCCGGGCGCGGGTGGAGCATCGTTCTGCGCCGTGAGCCGTCCCGTTCATGTGCCTGGCGCGACATTCGACGTCAACCCGCCCCGTCGTCGTCGAACTCGTACGTCTCAACCCCCGGATCGGCCGCCCGTGCCGAGCTTACGAAGGAGGCAACCGCCCGTCCAGCGCATCGCCGGAGTGGGCGAAATCGCTCGCCGTCCGGTAGACCGTGACCTCAGGGGCGTCGAAGCCCTCGATCTCGAGCGGCAGGAGCGCCCCGCAACCGGGGAGCTGCAGCACCCAGTCGGACAGGCACGTGTCGTACCAGACGGTGGGCCCATGGATTACGGGAGCGGCGCGCCGCCGCCGGGTCTCGCACTCCGGGCAGCGGCGTGAGGCCAGCCGGTGCGCGAGCCGCTCGACCTCCCGGGGGTGAGGTCGCGCGACCAGCGGTACCTCGACCCCGCCGCAGTCCGGACAGGACCAGCGCAGCCACCACCTGTCGTCGTCGGCACGGTACCCCAGCGTGTGCGCGTGGCCGGTGGAGTAGGTGGCCCGCCGGAAACGGGCACGGGTGGCACGGCGTGGTCTCAAACGCATCCTTGAACCAATTAGTACAAACCCCACATTACCCCTGCATTCAAGCTCGTCTGTTAGGGGAATGTTTAGATTCGGGGCTTCGACCGCTCAGCCCGCGGCTGACGCACACAGAGTGCCCATATCCGGCCGGGCGCGAACGCTACGCTGGTCATCAGGAGCAGATGGCCGAGAACATGGAGCGTGCCGGGGACCGGCGTTCACAGCAATGACCCCCACCACCAGACGCGTCACCGACGAGGCGGCGCACAAGGCCGATCCTGAATCGACGACGCTCGCGCCTGAAGCCAAGCGGCGGACGTTCAACGAGTCGGCGCACAAGGTCGCCTATTGGCACGGCAATTTCGGCGTCCGCCAGGCGCCTGCCCCCGCCATCGATGGTGACGGTCATGTCCCGGGCCGCGACGAGGACACCGACGTGGTCGCTCACGCGAGCCGGGCGGTGCTGGCGCTCGGAGCGCTCGGCGTGGTCTACGGCGACATCGGGACGAGCCCGCTCTACACCGAGCAGACGGTGTTGATCGACCACCCGCACGCTGCCACGATCAACCACGTAGGCATCTACGGGATGGTGTCGCTGATCTTCTGGGCGTTGATGATCGTGGTCTCGATCAAATACGCCGGCGTCATCATGCGGGCCCACAATCGCGGGGACGGCGGGATCATGGCCCTGGCCGCGCTCCTGCAGCGCAAGCGGGTGGCTCGGGCGACGGCGCTCGTCACGCTCGGAATCTTCGGCGCTGCCCTGTTCTTCGGCGACGGGATGATCACCCCAGCGATCTCCGTGCTCTCGGCCATCGAGGGCCTGAAGGTGGCGGCGCCCGGCCTGGGGCACCTCGTCGTCCCGATCTCGCTCGCCATCCTGATCGCGCTGTTCATGGTCCAGCGATTTGGCACCGGCGCGGTCGGCTGGCTGTTCGGACCGATCATGCTGTTCTGGTTCGCTGTTCTGGCCGCGCTCGGCCTGCGCGAAGTGGTCCACCATCCCGGCGTGATTGAAGGTCTGGCTCCGACCTGGGGCGTTCGGTTCTTCTTCGGTCACCCGGGCATCTCGTTCCTGGCGCTCGGGTCGATCGTGCTGTGCGTGACCGGTGCCGAGGCGCTGTATGCCGACCGGGGGCACTTCGGCCCGGGACCGATCCGGACGGCCTGGTTCATGATCGTGTTTCCGGGCGTCCTGCTCTCGTATCTCGGCCAGGCGGCCCTGGTGCTCGCCCATCCCGCCACCCGGGTCAACCCCTTCTACTATCTGGTCCCGAGCTGGGGCCGGGTCCCGATGGTCTTCCTGGCCGCCGCGGCCACCATCATCGCCGCCCAGGCGGTGATCTCAGGCTCGTACTCGGTGGCGCGCCAGGCCGTGCAGATGGGCTTCCTGCCGCGCCTGAACATCCTCCACACCTCGCGCCTCGAGGGACAGATCTACGTCCCGGCGGTCAACTGGGCCCTGTGCATCGGCGTGGTGGCGCTGGTCCTCGGGTTCCAGGCCTCCGAGAAGCTGGCCAACGCCTACGGCGTCGCCGTCACCGGCACGTTCGTGCTCAACACCGTGCTGTTCCTGGCCGTGTCGCGCGCGCTGTGGCGGACCCCGACCTGGAAGCTGGCCGGGCTCGGGGCGCTCTTCCTGACCGTGGAGGTGGCATTCTTCGCCGCCAATCTGGTCAAGATCGTCCATGGGGCCTGGTTCCCGATCGTCGTCGGGCTCGCCATGTCCGGGCTGATGCTGACCTGGCACAAGGGCCGCGCCATCGTCACCCGGAACCGGATCAAGCAGGAGGGGCCGCTCGACCCGTTCCTCGACGGCCTTCGGAGCGCGAAGCCCGCGGTGGTCCGTGTCCCCGGGGTGGCGATCTTTCTGAGCCCGGGGCGGGAGACCACCCCGCTGGCCCTGCGGGCCGAGGTGGATCACACCCACGCCCTGCACGAGAAGGTCGTCATCGTCACCGTGGAGGAGCTGACCGTGCCTCAGGCCGATGAGGCCCACCGCTTCGAGGTGAAGCTGATCGGGCGCGGGCTGTGGAAGGTCGCCCACGTGAACGCTCGCTTCGGCTACCAGGAGAAGCAGGACGTGCCGGCGGCGCTGGCGCTGGCCCGCAAGCGCGGCCTGCTGGAGCGAAACCTCGACCTCGAGGGCGCCTCCTACTTCCTGTCTCGGATCAACATCACGCCGTGTGAGGTCCCCGAGATGCGGCGCTGGCGCAAGAGGGTGTTCGTCGCCATGGCCCGGAACGCGGCCAGCCCGATTGACCACTTCGGTCTTCCGACCGACCGAACCGTGATCATGGGCGCTCAGGTCGCGGTGTGAGCGGTCGATTAAGAAGGCTGCAGGAGCGCGTGAGAAACCGGCGAAGCCGGGTATGAACCCACCCAGGACCACAGTTGAAAGGAGCCGGGGAATGCGTCGTTTGATCACGAGAATCGTCACGACGCGGACATCAGAGGCACGGCGGCCGGAAGAGCCCCGGCCCCGCGAGTCGTCGATGTTCGCGACCAAGACGCCTCCGAAGCGCTGCCTCAACGAGGCCGCGCACAAGCAGCGCCGGGGTTAAACACCCCCCAGCGCAGCCAAGAACCGGCCCGCGCCCGGTCCGCCACCCGCGCCCCGTTTACGCGGTGACCGGCGTCAGCGGTGGCTCGCCGCTCAGCACGCTGACCACGTTACGCGCCGCCAGCGTCGCCATCGCCGTCCGGGTCTCCACCGTGGCCGACCCGAGATGGGGCACAAGGACCACGTTCTCGAGCTCGAGCAGCCCCGGGTGGACCTCCGGCTCGTGCTCGAACACGTCCAGTCCGGCCCCGGCGATCACCCCGTCCTGCAGGGCCCGGACCAGTGCAGGCTCGTCGACCACTGGACCCCGCGCTGTGTTGATCAGGTAGGCGGTCGGCCGCATCAGGCCCAGGCGCTCGGCGTTGATCAGGTGCCGGGTCTCCGGGGTCAATGGGCAGTGGAGGCTGACCACGTCCGAGCTCGCGAGCAGCTCTTCGAGCGCGGCCGCTCCGCCTGAGCGGCCGGCATAGATCACCTCCATCCCGAACGCCTGCGCCCGCGCGGCCGTCGCGCGGCCGATCTGTCCCGGACCCACGATGCCCAGAGTCTTACCGGCCACGCTCGTCCCGAGCATGAAGAACATGTTCCAGGTCCAGGGACGGCGCTCGCGCAGCAGCCGCTCGCCCTCCCCGAGCCGGCGGGTTACGGCAAGGATCAGGGCCAGGGCCAGGTCCGCAGTGGCGTCGACGAGCACGCCAGGGGTGTTGGTGATGACCACGCCGCGCTCGGCCGCCGCGTCGACGTCGATGTTGTCGTAGCCGACGGCCACGTTGGCCACGACCCGCAGCTGAGGTCCGGCGGCGTCGAGAAAGGCACCGTCGACCCGGTCGTGGAGCATGCTCACGACCGCATCGGCACCTGCGATCACCCGGTGCAGTTCCTCCGGATCGAGCGCGCGGTCCTCCTCGGAGAGCCAGACATCCCCCGCCGCCTGGAGGAGCTCCAGCCCGGGCTCCGGGATCTGCCGCGTGACGACGATGCGCGGGTTGGATTCCAAGGCCACCGACGCCGGACGATTTCACATTCGGCCGAGGACCGGATTGACGGTCGTTCGCGCGGTTTGCGAGGCTAATCGGGTGGCTGGCAGCTCAGGTCGGTCTGAACCCCCGGTGAACACGAGCGCGCAAGCGGCCCCGACCGCCGTCCCGTCTCTGGTCGACAGCGCGGAGCAGGCGCTCCAGAACTGGCTCGCCGGCGGGCGATACCGCCAGGGCGACCGGCTGCCGCCCGAGCAGGAGCTGGCCGTGATGCTCGGCGTTTCCCGCGGGACGCTGCGCAGCGCGCTCCAGCGGCTCGAGCAGAGTGGGGAGATCGTCCGCCGGCAGGGGAGCGGGACCTTCGTAGGCCCACATTCGGTGCCGAGCACCCTGGATGAGCGGCTCGAGCGGCTCGAGCCCTACTCCTCGGTGGCCGCGCGACGCGGGCTGACCCTGACCTCGGCCGGGGTGAAGATCGAGCACCTGGCGGTCGGGGCCGAGGTGGCCGAGGCGCTGGGGCTGGCGCCGACCACCGAGGCGACCACGATCTCTCGCACGCTGGTGGCCGACGGTACCCCGGTCGCGATCATGTTCGACGCCGTCCATCCGACCGTGAGCCTCCCCGCCGATGAGGAGCTGCAGGCCTGGCTCGAAGCGGGGCAGACCGTCCTCGACGCTCTGATCACCTCGGGCGTGCCCGTGACCTACGCCCGCACGCGGGTGACACCGCACCTGCTCACCCCGCGCGAGCGGGCCGGCCGCCGGCTCGGCGTGCGCCGCGCCACCGCGGTGCTCCAGCTCGAGGAGCTCGTCTACTCCGGGCGCGATATGCGCGTGCAGTACTCGCGCGATCTGTTCGCTCCCGGCGGGCTCGACGTCACCGTGATCCGCTCCCCGGAATCGACCCGCCCCGCGCCGGTGCGCGTGGCGGGCCAGTGAACCGGTGCGCGGGACGGGCCAGCAAACCGCCGGCAGCGCTCAGGTGGTCATCCCGGTGAACTGCCCACCGGTCACGTTCAGGACCTGGCCGTGGACGAAGTTCGACCACGGCGAGCAGAGAAAGAAGACGCCGCCCGCCGCCTCCTCCGGGCTGCCCGGGCGCCCGAGCGGGATCATCATCGCGCCCATTCCCCGCAGCTGCTCGGGGATCCCGAGCTGGACCTTCTCGCCGGCGATCTCGGTCACGTTCTCGTCCGTCTTGGCCGCGGTGAGCCGCGTCTCGATGAACCCGAAGGCGACCGCGTTGACGTTGATCTTGAACTGACCCCACTCCTTGGCCAGCGTCTTGGTCAGCCCGACCACGGCCGACTTGCCCGAGGAGTAGTTGGCCTGGCCGGGGTTGCCCATCGTGCCCGACACCGAGGAGACGTTGACGATCTTGCGGAAGACCTCGCGACCCTCCTCGCGCTCCTTCTTGGCCGGCTCGCGCATGTGCGGGGCGACGGCCCGGCACATGCGGAAGGGGACGACCGAGTGGATGTCGATCATCTTCTGGAACCACTCGTCGCTCATCTTGTGGATCGGGGCGTCGAGCGTGTAGCCGGCGTTGTTGACCAGGATGTCCACCTTCCCGAACTCGTCCACCACCTTCTGGACCAGTTCGTCCGGGACCCCCGGCTTGGTCAGGTCACCCGCGTACACGAGCGTGTCGCCCGAGATCTCCGACGCGGTCTGCTCGGCCACGTCGCCATCGAGGTCGTTGATGAGGACCTTGGCCCCCTGCTCGGCCAGCAGTTCCGCCGTCGCGCGACCGATACCGCGGGCCGAGCCGGTCACGATCGCCACCTTGTCGTCGAGGACTCCCATGTCTTACGCCTTTCATCCGGATTCAAGAGAAGAGAGAAGGGCGGCATGATCGCATCACTTCCTGGGGTAGAGTCCGGCGGCCTTGAACGCACGAGCGTGGATAGACGCCTTCGCCGAGCGGCTCGGTACCCCCTCCCCGAGCGCGGACGAGTTCAGGCAGCTGCTCGATCTGGCCGGAGAGGCAGCCCATTCCTCAGAGCGGGTGGCCGCGCCGGTGGCCTGCTGGATCGCCGCCAAGGCGGGCGTGACTCCGGCCGAGGCCCTCAGCCTGGCCCGGGATGTGGGCGACGATGGCTGAGCCCAGGTTCGATGTCGTCCTGTTTGGCGCCACCGGGTTCACCGGAGCGCTGACGGCTGAATACCTGGCCGGGCATGCCCCGGCCGAGACCCGCTGGGCGCTGGCCGGACGCAACCGCGGAAAGCTCGAGGACGTGAGGTCCAAGCTGGCCCGGATCAACCCGTCCTGCGCGGACCTCGAGCTGCTCCAGGCCGATGTCAACGACGCCGAGTCGCTGCGCAACATCGCTGAGGCGACCGCGGTGGTCATCACCACGGTCGGCCCCTACATCCGCTACGGGGAGCCGCTCGTGGCGGCCTGCGCCAAGGCCGGCACGGCCTACGTCGACCTCACGGGCGAGCCCGAGTTCGTCGACCTGATGTGGCTGCGCTACCACGAGCAGGCCGAGCAGAGCGGCGCGCGAATCGTCCACTCGTGCGGCTTTGACTCGATCCCGTACGACCTCGGTGCCCTCTACGCCGTCCAGCAGCTTCCCGAGAACGCACCGATCAAGCTCGAGGGTTTCGTGCGCGCCGGAGGCACCTTTTCCGGCGGCACGTTCACGTCGGCGGTCGAGGCGATGGGGCGCTTGCGCCATGCCGTGTCCACCGCCCGCAAGCGCTCCCAACAGGAAGCCAAGCCCGAGCACCGCAAGGTCAAGGGAGTCACCGGTGCGCCGCACCGCGACGAGACCGCCGGGGGCTGGGTGGTCCCGTTCCCGACCATCGACCCCCAGACCGTGCTCCGGTCGGCCCGCGCGCTCGATCGCTACGGCCCCGAGTTCACCTACAGCCACTATCTGGTCGTAAAGCGCCTCCCGGTCCTGGCCGGGCTGGTGGCCGGCGGCGGCGCGGCGATCGCGCTGGCCCAGCTCCCGCCCACGCGCCAGGCCATGCTGAAGCTCATGCCCGGCTCGGGC
This sequence comes from uncultured Solirubrobacterales bacterium, assembly GCA_963748585.1. Taxonomy (GTDB): domain Bacteria; phylum Actinomycetota; class Thermoleophilia; order Solirubrobacterales; family Solirubrobacteraceae; genus Palsa-465. Next base: position 307,607 of record CAVVJR010000001.1, read on the forward strand.
GAGGGGCCGTCCGAGGAGCAGCGGGCAAAGGCATGGTTCCGCGTGCGGATGGTGGGCGAGGGGGGCGGCAAGCGCGTCGTCGCCCAGGTCAAGGGCGGCGATCCCGGCTACGGGGAGACCGCGAAGATGCTCTCCGAGTCTGCCCTCTGCCTGGCCCACGACGAGCTGCCCGCGCGCGCGGGCCAGCTGACCCCGGCGGTGGCGATGGGCAACCCGCTCATCGACCGCCTCCAGCGCGCCGGGATCGAGTTCGAGGTTCTCGAAGCGGGCTGAGCGTGGCGGTCACCCCCGAGCAGGCGATTGAGGCGGCGGACGAGGCGTTCGGCCGCCACGAGGGCTACCGGGCCTTTCACGCCAGGGGAACGCTGCTCACCGGCACGTTCACGGCCTCGCCGGAGGCGGCCGCGCTCACCCGGGCCGCCCACTTGCAGGGCGGGCCGGTCCCGGCCACGATCCGGGTCTCCAACGGCGCCGGCAACCCCAAGCTGCCCGACTTCGCTCCCGACGTGCGCGGCTTTGCGGTCAAGTTCGAGCTCCCCGACGGCGCCCGCACCGACATCGTGGCCCAGACCGCGCCGCGGTTTCCGGTCGCCACCCCGGAGGGCTTCGTCGAACTCGTGGCCGCGTTCGCCCCCCGTCCGTCGATTGCCTGGCGCGTGCCGCGATTCTTCGCCCGATATCCCGCCGCGGCGCGGATCCTGGCCAAAGCCGCCCCGACCCTGGCCCCGCCCACGAGCTACGCGACCATCCGGTATTACGCTCTGCACGCGTTCCGCTTCCTCGACGCCGAGGACCACGCGCGCTATGTCCGCTACACCTGGATTCCGGAGACCGAGCAGCCGCGGCTGCGCGCGGTCGCAGCGGCACGCCGCGGGCGCGACTACCTCCAGCGGGAGATTCGTGAGCGGCTGACCCGAGGGCCGGTCCGGTTCACGCTCGAGTTGCAGATCGCCGAGCCGGGCGACCCGGTCGACGATCCCTCGAACCAGTGGCCCGAGGACCGCCGCCGGGTCACCGCCGGCACGCTCGAGATCACCGGGCTGCACGCCAACGGCGAGGCGGCCGGTCGCTCGCTCGTCTTTGACCCCGGCCGGGTGACCGACGGAATCGAGCTTTCCGACGACCCGGTACTGAGATTCCGGCCGCGGGCGTACTCGCGGTCGGCCGAGCGAAGGATGAGCTGATGGCCGACAAGTGGACGGCGCGTGACATTCCCTCCCAGGCCGGCCGGACCGCGGTGGTCACGGGCGCCAACAGCGGCCTTGGCCTCGTCACCGCCCGGGAGCTGGCCCGCGCGGGCGCGGCGGTCGTGCTGGCGGTCCGCAACCACGACAAGGGCGAGCGGGCGATCGAGCAGATCCGCTCCGAGCTACGCGAGCCGGAGCTGGCGCTCGAATCGCTCGACCTGGCCGATCTGGCCTCGGTCCGGAGCTTCGCCGAGCGAGCCAACGCCGCGAACCAGCACCTCGACCTGCTCGTCAACAACGCCGGCGTGATGGCGCCGCCCCGTCGCCTGACCAAGGACGGGTTCGAGAGTCAGTTCGGAAGCAATCACCTCGGCCACTTCGCTCTCACCGGCTTGCTGCTGCCATCTCTGCTGGCCGCGCCCGAGCCGCGCGTGGTGACGCTGTCCAGCGGCGCCCACAGGATCCCGGGCGGGATCAACTTCGACGATCTTCAATTCGAGCATCGCTACATCAACTGGCGCGCCTACGGCCAGTCGAAGCTCGCCAACCTCATGTTCGCCTTCGAGCTCCAGCGACGCGCCGCGGAGGCGGGTGCGGAGCTCAAGAGCATGTCCGCGCATCCGGGCTACGCCCGCACCAACCTCCAGTTCGCCTCCCCGCCGTGGTACGAGCAGCTGATCATGCGGGTCACGAACCCCCTGGTCGGCCAAAGCGCCGAGATGGGTGCGCTGCCGACCCTGTACGCGGCCACCAAGCCCGACCTGCCCGGCGGGTCGTTCGTCGGCCCGGACGGGTTCATGGAACAGCGCGGCCATCCGCACGTGGTCACGGCCGCGAGCAAGGCCTACGACGAGGATGCGTGGCGGCGGTTGTGGGAGGTGTCCGAGGAGCTGACCGGCGTCCACTATGAGTTCCAGGCCGTCGCTGCGTGAGGACGGTGCGGCCGCGCTCGAGTGGGCGGCCGGGTACCTCGAGCGGGTCGGGGACCTCCCCGTGCTCGCCCAGGTCAAGCCGGGCGACATCCGAGCCAGGCTTCCCCGCACCGCCCCGAACGACCCCGAGCCATTCGCCCACGTCCTGCGCGACCTCGACGAGGTCCTGCTCCCGGGCATCACCCATTGGCAGCACCCGCGCTACTTCGCCTACTTCGCCACCAGCTCGTCCGAGCCGGCGATCCTGGCCGAGCTGCTCGCCGCCACCCTGAACTCGGTGGCCATTCTGTGGCGCACCGCGCCTGCGGCGACCGAGCTCGAGGGGGTGGTGCTCGACTGGGTGGCCGAGCTGATCGGCCTCCCCGCCGGGTGGCACGGCCACATCGAGGACTCGGCCTCGACCTCCACCCTGACCGCGGCGATCGTCGGCCGGGAGGCCACCGGCCGGGACCTGATCGTGGCCTCCGAGCAGGCCCATTCCTCGGTCCAGAAGGCGGCCCGGATGCTCGGGATGCGCTTTGCCACGGTGCCCTGCGACGAGCAATACCGGCTGCGTCCGGGCCCCCTGGCCGAGCTGGCGCCCGAGGCCGCCGTCATCGTGGCTACGGTGGGCACCACGGCGTCGACCTCGGTGGATCCGGTGCCGGCCGTCGCCGAGATCGCGGAGCGCAACGGGGCGTGGCTGCATGTCGACGCCGCCTACGCCGGCGCGGCGATGGTGTGCCCCGAGCACCGGTGGGCGTTCGAGGGTGTCGAGCGGGCCGACTCGCTCGTGGTCAACGCCCACAAGTGGATGCTGACCCCGATGGACTGCTCGCTGCTCTGGACCCGTAGGCCGGCCGACTTCCGCGCCGCCTTCAGCCTCATCCCCGAGTACCTGCGCACGCCCGACGCCGAGGACGCCCTGTCGCTGAGCGAGTACGGGCCGGCGCTCGGCCGGCGCTTCCGGGCCCTGAAGCTATGGGCGGTGCTCCGGTGTCACGGCCGGGCCGGGCTGCAGGCGCTGATCCGCGATGGGGTGAAGCTGGCCACCCAGTTCGAGGGCTGGGTGCAGAGCGAGCCGGGCTGGGAGGTAACGGCAGCTCGCCATTTCTCGGTCGTCTGCTTCCGGCTCGAGGGCGACGACGACCGCAACCAGGAACTGGCGCATCGGGTCAATGCAACTGGTGAGATCTTCCTCTCGCATGCGGTCTTGAACGGGAGGTACGTGCTGCGGCTGGCGATCGGGAACATGCAGACGCGCGAGGAAGATGTCAAGCGCGCATGGGACGTGCTGCGCCGCGAGGCGGCCGCGCTGTGAGGGCGGGCGCATTCGCTGCCGCGCTCACATTGCTGCTCGCCTCCGGCTCTGCGGCGGCAGATCCCATCCCGAGCGTCAACGGGCCGCCGCCGGCGCCCACATACGTCGGGCATGCCGCCACGGCGAAGCCGATAACCGGCATCCCGCCGATTCCGCATAACCCGTTCATGGCCGGCAACGGCGTCTCGGAGATCCACGACGACGAGTGGCAGAGTGACATCTACACCTACGGCGGTCCGCTCGGTCGCAAGCCGCAGGAGGCGTCGAACTACCTCGCGCCGGGCCGCGACTGCGGCTCGGTCACCTTCGACCGGCTCGGGCGCGTGATCTCGATCTGCATCGCGGTCCCCGGCCCGACGCTGTACATGTTCGATCCGAGGACGCTGGCCACGCTGGCCACGTTCGCGCTGCCGCCACGCACGCCCGAGGACGTTCTGCTGAACCCGAACGTCTTCCAGGACTTCTCCAACGGCGGTTACTTCTACCTCGACAACCACGACGACGTGGTCACCGGAACGACGAGCGGCCACATCTACGTCATCGGCGAGAACGCCGCCGGCTTCTATCTCAAGCACGATTACGACCTCAGCCTGGTCCTGCGGCCAAACGAGGAGTTCACCTCTCAGATCCCCGATTCGCACGGACTGCTGTGGTTCACCGCGCGACAGGACGGAGTAGTGGGCACGCTGAACTTCGCCACCGGTACCGTGCGGGTGGTCCGGCTCGGCAGCGGCTCCCAGGGCGAGATCAGCAAGTCGCTGGCCAGCGACGCGACCGGCGGGGTCTACATCCCCACCAATCTGAAGCTGTACCGGTTCACGGCGGGTGGCGATGGAACGCCGCAGATCAGCTGGTCGACCACGTATCCCAACAACGGAGTCTCGAAGCCGGGCCAGCTCGATGCCGGCACCGGCACCACCCCGGTCGTCTCGGGCCAGTACGTCGGCATCGATGACAACGAGGATCCCGCCGACGTGGTCATCTATCGGGCCGGCAGCGGCGCCATGGTCTGCCGGGTGCCCGTGTTCGGCAAGGGCCAGAGTGCCGACGAGAACGCGATGATCGCCGCCGGGCGTTCGTACCTGATCGAGAACAACCACGGCTACGTGAGCCCAGCCTCGGTCGAGGCCGGCCAGACGACCGCTCCGGGGTTCGCGCGCGTCGACATCAACGCCACCGGCACCGGCTGCCGCAAGGTGTGGACCAATACCACCGTTCAGGTTCCGAGCGTGGTCTCGAAGCTCTCGCTCGCCGACGGTCTGATCTACACCTACACGACCAACGCGAGCAGCTCCAGCCCGTGGTACTGGACCGCGCTCGACTTCCGCACCGGCCGGCTCGTGTACAAGGTCCTGGCCGGCAACGGGCCAGGGTTCAACAACAACTACGCCGGGCTCGCGCTCAGCCCGGCCGGCACCGAATACGTCGGCATGCTGGGTGGGATCGCGCTGCTCCGGGACGGGGCGCCCCCGCCGAAGCGCAACCAGCCCAAGAAACGCCCGGCCCCCAAGCGCCCGGCCAAGCCAAGCCCAGAGTTCACCGGATGATGCCCGTGCTGAGGAGAGCGGCGCTGCTGACGGCACTGATGCTCGTCACGCTCTCCGGTGCCGCCCGTGCCGCCGGGATCGACCAGACGTGCCAGCTCAGCGCCACGCGCTTTGACCCCGACACGGTCAATGTCCTGTACCCGGACAGCTCGGCCCAGTACTTCTCGGCCACCTATACCGCGGTGCCGGGGACGCGCATCCGGATCGACGCCATCTACCCGTATGCGCGGTACACGTCCTGGAACGTCTACGACCCGGTGCTGCGACCGTTCGCCAAGCTGTCGGACTTCCAGACCACTCCCGATCCCGGGAGCGCCAATCCGTACCTGCCCGGGGCCCGGCGCAACACGCCGACCTCGAAGCGCCACTACACGCTGTTCATCACCTTCAGCGCGTCCGACCATCCGGGGCCGAACACCATCTACGTGAACCCGCAGCAGCACTCCGACGGTGTGTTCACGCTGCGCATCTACGTGCCCGACCGCGGTCGCGACAACACCGGCGGGGTCGGCCTCCCGCAGGTGACGTGGGAATCGACGACCCCACTCCCGCTCCCCGTGCTCGGTTCTCCCTGCGGCTCGCTCGAGAAGCCGACCACCTCGATCCTCACCGGCGCGTACGCGAGTCAGAACGGCCCCGCGGGTGGCGCGCCCTTCCCCGGGCGCACACCGCCGGACTGGCACAAGTTCACCAACCTGTGCCAGTCGGGAGCCGACCTGCTGCTCGGCAACCCGGTGGGCGACCGAGTCCCCCAGGCCGGACCCAATCCGTGCGGCAACTTCGGCACCGGCGGGTTCCTCTCCAACATCGACAACGCCTACGTGTACTCGTTCATCACCCATGGCTACGGTCCGATCGTGGCCTTCCACGGCAAGGCCCCGACCTTCGCCAACACCTATCCCGACGCCGCGGTCATGCCCGGACACGTCCAGACCCGCTACTGGTCGTTCTGTCAGAACGATCCGTTCACCGAGCGCTACGTGGCCTGTGCGCGCGACGATCAGGTCCGCCACAGCCACGGCGACTACACGATCGTCATCGCCCCGCCCAGCGCGTGGCCCGCGGCGGCGCGCCGCGGCTGCCCCGCGGCGACCTTCATTCCGTGGGGACCGCAGCCGCAGGGCGTCGTCCTGTATCGGCAGATGCTGGGCGCGTTCCCGCAGGCGATCCAGAACGTCGCCTACGGCTCGGAGTCACAGCAGATGGGCGCGTACTACCCCACCGGTCGTTACTTCTCCCGGTGGCAAGGCGTGGCCAAGGCGTACTGCTCGGCCGCGCTCAACCGGGGAAGTCACTCCGGAGGTAAGTCACGATCCAAGCCGACCAGGCCTGCTTTCACGGGCTGAACCCGGGATGGGGCGCGAAGCGCGGCCCCTACTTCAACTCGGCCGACGTCTTTCCTAGGAGCAGGCGGGCCACGATGAGCTGCTGGATCTGCTGGGTGCCCTCGAAGATGTCGAGGATCTTGACGTCGCGGGCCCACTTCTCGAGCAGCTCACCCTCGCCGTAGCCGACGCTGCCGGCCAGGGCCACGCACCGCAGCGCGATGTCGGTGCCCACGCGCCCGGCCTTCGCCTTGGCCATCGAGGCCTGAAGCGAGTTCGGCTTCTTGTTGTCGGCCATCCACGCCGCCTGCATGGTGAGCAGGCGGGCGGCCTCCCAGTCGGACTCCATGGCGATGAACTCCGAGGCGGCCGCGGGCTGCAGGTGGGGCGGGGCGTCGTAGTCGGTCTCGACTCCGGCCTCCTCGAGCAGCTCACGCGTGCGCTCGAGGCATGCCCGGGCCACGCCGATCGCCATCCCGGCCACGAGCGGGCGGGTGTTGTCGAACGTCTGCATGACGCCGGAGAATCCGCCCTTGGGGGCGATCTCGGGGCTCCCGAGCAGGTTCTCCTTGGGGATCCGGCAGTCGGTGAGGACGAAGTTGGCCGTGTCCGAGGCGCGGATCCCGAGCTTGTGCTCGAGCCGGTCCAGCTTCAGCCCCGGGTTGTCGCGCTCGACCACGAACGACTTGATCGCCGCGCGGCCCTTGCTCTTGTCGAGCGTGGCCCAGACCACGATCAGCTCGGCGCGGTCGCCCGAGGTGACGAAGATCTTCTCGCCGTTGAGCACGTACTCGTCGTCCTCGAGCTTGGCCGTGGTGCGGATGGCGGCCGAGTCCGAGCCCGCCTCGGGCTCGGTGATCGCCATCGCGGCCCATTTGCCGCCGAACCGCTGGAGCTGCTCCTCGTTGGCCACGGCGGCGATCGCCGCCTGGCCGAGGCCCTGGCGGGGCATCGAGAGGAGCAGGCCGACATCGCCCCAGCACAGCTCGATCAGCCCGAGCAGGCTGGCCATATTGGAGCCGTTGCGGTTGCCGTTCTCGGTCGCCTTCCCGTTCTCGCTCCCGGTTCCGACCGCGCCCGCGCCGGCGCCGCCCAGCGCGCCCGACTCGTTCATGCCGTCGATCACGGCGGCCAGCATGTCGAGCTCCTTGGGATAGGTGTGCTCGGCGCTGTCGTACTTGCGCGAATTCGGCCGGTAGACCTCGCCCGCGACCTGACGGGCCTGGGTGATCAGTGGCTTGAACTTCTTGGGTGTCTCGAGATTGATCATCAGACGAGCAGAGCCCCTTCCATCAGTCCCGCGGCGCGCAGGTCCCGGTACCAGCGCTCGACCGGGTGCTCCTTGACATAACCGTGGCCGCCGAGCAGCTGCACGCCGTCGGAGCCGATCGCCATCCCGCGCTCGGCGCACAGACGGCGGGCGAGCGCGACCTCACGCGCGAACGACCGATCCTGGTCGATGCGGCTCGCGGCGCGGTAGGTGGCCAGCCGCATGCCCTCGAGCTCGATCCCGATGTTGGCCACCGCGAAGGCGACGGCCTGGCGATTGGAGACCGGCTCGCCGAACGCGGTGCGGTCCTTGACGTAGGGGATCACGTAATCGAGCACGGCCTGACCGGCGCCGACGGCCAGCGCGCACCAGGCCAGTCGTCCGAGCTGGACGCATTCCTGGTAGACGGCGGGATCGCCCTCGCCGAGCAGCGCGCCGCCCACCCCGTCGAAGATCAGGCGGCCGGTGCCGGCGGCGCGGATGCCCATCGCGGGCTCGGGCTCGACGCTCAGGCCGGAGGTCTTCGACTCCACGATGAACAGTGCGGGCCCCTGGCCCTCGAGCTCGGCCGCGACGACGAAGACCTCGCCGTCGCTCGCGCGCGGGACCAGTGACTTGACCCCGTCGATCACGTAGCCGCCCTTGTGAGCCCGTGCGACTGTCTGGAGCTCGAACGGGTTGAACAGCGCTCGCGGCTCCTGAACCGCCAGCGCGGCCGAGGGCACGTTGTCGCCGACGAACTCGGGCAGGTAGGTGGCCTGCTGGTCGGCGTCGCCCCACAGACTGATCGCGGTCGACACGGCGGCGGGGGCCAGGCAGGCCACCGCGATGCCCATGTCGCCGAGGGCGAGTGCCTCGCTCATCAGGACCGAGGTCACGGCCGAGCGCTCCTCGAGCGCGCCACCGAGTTCCTCGGGCACCCCGACCATGGTCAGGCCGAGCTCGTTGCTCTGAGCCAGGAGCTCGGGTGGGGTCGCGCACTCGGCGTCGGCGTGCTCGGCCGCCGGCCTCAGCTTGGCCACGGCGAAGTCCCGGACCGACTCACGCAGCATCTGCTGCTCGTCGGTCGGGGTCAAGTCGAACAGGTCGGTCCGCGGTCCCCGGGGCTGGCGCGCGGGGCGGGCCAGCTTCTGGGCCGCGGCGAATGTGCGGCCGGCGCGGGCGGCGGTCCGCATCGAGTTCTTGGATACTTCGTGCAGCAGCCGTTCGGTCGGCTGCCGCAGGCCGAGGCGGTCGACGAGGTCGGATCCGGCCAGGCGATTGAGCGCCTTGAGCCCGACCATCATGCCCCGCTCGGCGAGGTTCTGGTTCTGTTCGGTCGGCATCGCGGGCCGAGGGTAGCAGTGATTACATCGATCGATGTAATCGTCCCTCTTACGCCTGTCTTACGCCAAGCCCGTCATCCTCAACGCAGGAAATGCGCGTGTTGATCGCAGAGGACGAGCGCCGCCTGGCCGACGCGATCGCGCGCGGACTGCGACGCGAGGGGATGGCGGTCGACCTCGCTCCGGACGGGGAGGACGCGCTGGTCAAGGCCCGCGTAGTGCGCTACGACGTCCTCGTCCTCGACCGCGACCTGCCGGGTGTGCACGGCGACGACGTCTGCCGGACCGTGCGCGGCGAGCGCCCGGAGACCGGAATCCTGATGCTGACCGCCGCGGGCGCGCTCGAGGACCTGGTCGAGGGTCTGTCCCTGGGCGCCGACGACTACCTGCCCAAGCCGTTTCGGTTCGCCGAGCTGGTGGCACGAATCCGGGCCCTCGGCCGCCGCTCGGTGCCGAGCCGGCCGCCCGTGCTCCGCCACGCCGACATCGAACTCGACCCTGCTCGCCGTCTGGTCACGCGGGCGGACACGCCCGTCGAGCTCACGCGCAAGGAGTTCGCCGTGCTCGAGGTGTTGATCGGCGCCGACGGTGCCACCGTCTCGGCCGAGCAGCTGCTCGAGCGCGTGTGGGACGAGCACACCGATCCGTTCACCAACGTGGTCCGGATGACGATCATGACGCTGCGCCGGAAGCTCGGCGATCCGCCGGTGCTGGAGACGGTGATCGGAGTCGGCTACCGTCTGGCCTGATGAGGCTGCCTGCGCGGACGATTCGTCTGCGGCTCACCGCCATCTACGGGATCGTGTTCCTGGTCAGCAGCGCGGTGCTGCTGACCATCGGCTACGAGCTCGTGCGCCACAACCTCATCGGTCAGGGCAACTACCGCTCCGAGCTGCGCAAGCTCGGGCTGCTCCCGCCGAACACGCCGCCGCCGATCCGGCCGCCCGGGACGCTCTACTTCCGCTTCGGCGCCGCGGTACGCGCCCAGTTGCGTGCGGACGCGCTGCACCGTCTGCTGATCGAGTACGTCGCGGCGCTCGGGGTGATGACGGCGGTTTCGGTGGCGGCGGGCTGGCTGCTGGCCGGTCGCGCGCTGCGACCGCTGCGCCGGATCACCGCCACGGCTCGGCGCGTCTCAGGCGAGAACCTGGGCGAGCGGATCGCGTTGCGAGGTCCGGATGACGAGCTTAAGGAACTGGCCGACACGTTCGACGGAATGCTCGCGCGACTCGACCGCGCGTTCGCCAGTCAGCGTCACTTCGTGGCGAGCGCCTCCCACGAGCTGCGCACGCCGCTGGCCATCATGCGCACCGAGATCGATGTGTCGCTCGCCGATCCGGACGCCGGGACGCAGGATTTGCGAACGATGGGGGAGGCGGTGCGGGAGACGATCGACCGTTGCGAGCGCCTGATCGACGGTCTGCTCTTCCTCGCCCGCAGCGAAGCGGCGCGAGGCGGAGAAGAGCCCGTCGATATGGCCTCGCTGGCTGCCGATTGCATCACCGACCTGCGCGGGCGCTCCGAGGCCGCGGGGCTGCAGATGCGTGACCACCTCGCGCCCGCATGGACGCGCGGCGAGCCGGCGCTGATCGAGCGGATGATCGCCAACTTGGTCGAGAACGGGATCCGCTACAACGAGCCCGGCGGGTTCCTCGACGTGTCGACCGGCGTCCGGGACGGCCGGGTGCGGCTGGTGGTCGCCAATGGAGGACCGCGCATCGATCCCGGGCAGGCCCAGACGCTGACCGAGCCGTTCCGGCGCCTCAACCGCTCGCGCGGCGGCTTCGGCCTCGGCCTGTCGATCGTGCAGACGGTGGCCGAGGCCCACGACGGCCGCGTCGAGATCACCGCGCCGGAAGGCGGCGGCCTCGAGGTGACGATCGAGCTGCCGGCGCTCGACGGCGCGTCGAATGTTGGCGTTTCGCAAACATCGCGCGCACTTACGAGAAGCTGACGTAGCCGTCGCTACAACCGGGCGCCAGCGCGTATGCACGGGCGGCCCTGGCACCTCTACCTGATCGCCGCGGCGGCCGTGGCCGTGATCGTGCTCGCGGTCACCCAGATCGGTGCGCCGACCAGCTCGGCCCGGACCGCGCGTGAGCTCGTCACGGCTGAGGACGGGATCGTCCAGTCGACCGTCACCGGAACCGGCAACGTCGAGCCTGGGAGCGACGTGGACGTGAACTTCCAGGCCGGCGGGACGCTGTCGCAGGTGTTCGTGCACGTGGGCCAGCACGTGATCGAGGGCCAGCTGCTGGCCACACTCGACCCGACCTCCGCTCAGCTCACGCTCGATCAGGCGCAGTCGAGCCTCGCCTCGGCCCAGGACCAGCTGAGCTCGCTCGAGACCGGGTCGTCCACGACCACGAGCTACACACCAGCGTCGAGCTCGTCCGAGTTTGCCGCCTACAAGAAGCCCGGGGAGCAGAAGCCCGCAACCCCGGCGCCGACCCGCACCGTCACCGTCACCGCTCCGGCGAGCAAGACGCCCGCCCCGGCGTCGAACAGCGCCGGCCGTTCGGCGAGCACGCCGACCACGACCTCGACGACGCCGTCGCCCTCGAGCATCGCCTCCGCGCAGGCCGCCGTGTACAGCGCTGAGGCCAACGTCCAGAGCGCCGAGCAGGCCGTGGCCAAGACCCAGCTGCACGCGCCGGCCGGGGGGACGATCGTCTCGCTGGCCGGGCTGGCGCCTGGCGACCAGGTCTCGGTCGGCTCGACCGGCTCCGCCCCCGCGTCGAGCGCCAGCGCGTCGTCATCGGGAACCAGCGGCGCCGCCGCCAGCGCGGCCGCGGGCACCGCCACCACGTCCCAGTCGAGCGGCGGGGGCGGCTCCAGCTCGAGCGCGCCGTTCGCCGAGATCGTGGACTCGAGCACGATGACCATGACGGTCTCGTTCAGCGAGTCAGATATCAGCAAGCTCAGGGTCGGCCAGCCGGCGACAGTCACCATCGACGCTCTGAGCGGAGTCGAGCTCGCCGCGCACGTGAGCTCGATCGCCCCCGTGGGCACTTCGAGCAGTGGCGTGGTCAGCTACTCCGCCACCCTCACGCTCGACCAGACCGATCCACGGGTCAAGCCCGGGATGAGCGCCTCGGCCTCGGTGATCGTGGGGCAGGCCCAGGGAGTGACGGTGCCCAACCAGGCCGTGACTTCGGCCGGCTCGCTCGGGACGGTGCAGGTCATGGATAACGGCAAGGCGGTGTCCCGGCAGGTCATCGTCGGCCTGCGCGGCGACAGCCGGACCCAGATCATCAGCGGGCTGAGCTCCGGCCAGCAGCTCGTGGTCACGATCGCGCTGCCCTCGCTGGGCAGCTCGAGCTCGAGCACGACCCCGTCGAGCGGGACCCTGGGCGGCGGCCGGTTCGGTGGCGGTGGCTTCTTCGGCGGCGGGGGGGCCGGATTCCGCGGCGCGGCCGGCGGCGGCCTCGCCGCCCGGAGCGGCGGATGATGCGACGACCTCCGCGACGTCCTGTGCGCCGGACCCAGCGGCCCGCGGTCACCCGGGCCGAGCGCCGCCTGCGCGCCCGCCGTACTCAGCGTGCCGTGGCCACCGCTCCGCCTCCCCGTCGGCTCCGCCGCACGGATGAGCCGGTGGTTGCCCTGGAGGATGTGCGCAAGACCTACCAGGTCGGCGACATCGCCGTGCACGCGCTGCGCGGGGTCAGCGCCCGCATCGAAGCGGGCGAGTACGTCGCCATCGTCGGCGCTTCGGGCAGCGGCAAGACGACCTTGATGAACATCATCGGCTGCCTGGATCAGCCCACGTCGGGCGCGTACCGGCTCGCCGGGCTCGACGTGCGCGGGATCGACGAGGACACGCTCGCCGACGTGCGAAACCGCGACATCGGCTTCGTCTTTCAGACCTTCAACCTGATCCCCCGCACGCGTGCGCTGACCAACGTCGAGCTGCCGTTGTCCTATGCCGGGCTGCCGCGCACCGAGCGGCGCGAGCGAGCGCTCCGGGCGCTGACCCAGGTCGGCCTGCGCGACCGGATCGAGCACCTGCCCTCCGAGCTCTCGGGCGGCCAGCAGCAGCGGGTGGCGATCGCCCGCGCCCTGGTCACGAACCCGGCCATGATCCTGGCCGACGAGCCGACCGGGGCGCTCGACACCGTCTCCTCGGCCGAGGTGATGGCGATCTTCGGGCGCCTGAGCGAGCAGGGGCGGACGATCATCCTCATCACCCACGAGCAGACGGTGGCCGCGCACGCCCACCGGATCATCCGGATCAGCGACGGCCACGTCATCTCGGATGAGAGGGTTCCTTGAGCGAAACGGTGCGGGTGGCCTTCGCCGGCCTGACCGCGAACAAGCTCCGGTCGGGCCTGACCATCCTCGGCCTGATGATCGGCGTCGGCTCGGTGATCGTCCTGATCAGCGTCGGGACCGGGTCATCGGCCGCGGTCGAGAATCAGATTGACGCGCTGGGTACGAACGTGCTTCTGGTCACCACAGCGCCGACGCTCGGAGGGCTTCGGCGCGCGCCCACCGCGGGTACGCAGCTCACGGTCGCCGAGGCCACCGCCCTGGCCAACCGGTTCCAGGCTCCCGACGTGCAGAGCGTCTCGCCCGTTGTCGACGCGCCCAGCGTCACCATGACCTACGGCGAGACCACGTACTCGCCGACCGCGTTCGTCGGGACCACGCCGAGCTACGCGCAGGCGCGGAGCTACGCACTGGCCTCGGGGTCGTGGTTCACGAGCGCGGACGAGCGCAGCCACAACCGGGTGATGGTGATCGGCCCGACGGTGGCGGGCGAGCTGTTTCCGGGTCAGGACCCGGTGGGACAGACGGTTGGGGTCAACGGGTCCAACTTCTTGGTCGTCGGGGTCACCGCCTCGAAGGGATCAAACGGGACCTCCAACCAGGACGACGTCGCGATCGCGCCCCTGACCTCGGTGCAGGACACGCTGACGGGCTACGGGAGCATCAGCCAGATCGTGGTTCAGGCCAAGTCCCGCCAGGCTCTGGGCGCGGCGCAGGTCGAGGTCACCGGGATCCTCAACCAGCTCGCTCCGCCCACGGCCGGCTCGGGCTCGGCGAGCAACTTCAACGTGATCAACCAGAGCTCGATCCTGCAGACCTCGACCGCGAGCAGCAAAGTGTTCACCACCCTGCTCGGCGAGGTGGCGGCGATCTCCCTGCTCGTGGGCGGAATCGGGGTGATGAACATCATGCTCGTCTCGGTCACCGAGCGAACGCGAGAGATCGGGATCCGCAAGGCGGTCGGAGCCCGGCGCAGCGACATCCTGACCCAGTTCCTGGTCGAGGCGGTGCTGGTCTCGTTCTTCGGCGGCCTCGCCGGCGTGGTGGCCGGAATCATCGGCAGCCAGTTCAAGATCGCCGGGCGTGCAGCCGGTCATCGCGCCGTACTCGATTGGGCTTGCCTTCGGCGCCGCGGTGCTGACCGGCCTGTTCTTCGGCACCTATCCCGCCAGCCGCGCCGCGGCGCTCAGACCGATCGAGGCGCTGCGCTTTGAGTGACTCCGTCGACCAGGAGGAAGCGCCCATGTCAGTGAGCCCTACGAGGACGAGATCCCGCTCCCGGCCCGCGCGCGGCGGCGGTGGTGGACGCCGTGGACCGGCGCGATGCTGGCCATCCTGCTCGGGGCGATCGGCTTCTACGTCGGCGTCGAGGTCGAGAAGGGCTCTGGCTCCACGAGCACCGCCGCGGGGACGGGCGCGCGCGCGGCCGCCGCCGCGACCGGCCGCGGCGGAGGCTTCGCGGCCCGGCTCGGCGGCGGGGCCGGCGGCACCTTCGGCACCGTCAGCGCGATCAACGGCAAGAGCCTGTATGTGACCGATGCCACCGGCAACACGGTGAAGGTCACGTTCAACGCCGCCACCAAGGTGACCAAGAGCGTTCCCGTGGCCAAGAACGCGATCCGGCCCGGGGACGCGATCGTCGTTCAGGGGGTCAAGGGCTCGCATGGCAACCTCGCCGCCACCTCGGTGAGCGACACCGGCGCCCGTGCCGGCTCCACTTCGACATCCAGCTCAAGCAGAAACAGCGCATCGTCGGCCGTGAACTCCCTGTTCGGCGGCGGAGGATGAGGCAGAAAGGATCATTCAGTTGACCTTCATCAACTTCGCGCGCCGGCGCGCGCCCGTCGCCCTGGCGGCGCTCCTCGCCGCCGGCTCGCTCGCTGCCTGCGGCAGCAGCAGTTCGAGCACCACCACGCACGCCGCCTCGGGGGCGGCCGCCTCGGCGGGCGGCGGGACACAGGTCAAGCGGTCCGCTTTCCGGCAATGCCTGCAACAGCATGGCGTCACGCTGCCCGCGCGACCGCGCCGGAGCGGCTCGGGCGCTCCCCCGCCCGGTGGCGGGCCCGGGTTCTTCGGCGGCGGCGGGCGGCGGGACGTTCCAGGCCAACCCGAAGCTCCGCGCGGCCATCCAGGCCTGTGGCGGCGGGAATTTTCGCCGTGGCCGGCGCTTCCAGATCTCGCACGCCGCGATCAACAACTACGTCGCCTGCGTTCGTAAGCGCGGCTACGACCTGCCGAGCCCGAACTTCTCCGGCCAGGGCCCGGTGTTCCCCGCCGGCATCCGGACCAACCCGAAGTTCCAGGCCGCGAGCAAGCCCTGTCAGAGCCTGCTATTCCGGGGTCGAGGAGCCCCCACGCGGAGCGCGAGCGCCTAGGGCTTACGTAGACCTGACGGCGCTCGGCATACGCTCGGGCCATGTCGTGCGGGCGCCTGTACGGATGCTCGGTGCGATGGGCGGTCCCCCCCACGCGCCCGCCCCGTGCCGAGCCGCATCTCGGCGCCCCGCGACTGCGACGACGTGCGCCTCGTCGCCCAGTCCGGCGGCGGTCCTAGCGGCCGCCGCCGGACGATCACCACGTGTCGATCTGAGGGCGCCGCTTGCCGGCGCTGCGTTCGGCGCGGTGGTCGAACAGCGTGGCGATCCAGCGCCGGCTGTCCGCGGGATCGATCACGTCGTCGATCTCCCCGTACGCGGCCATGTTGACCCCCTGGCCGCGGTCGTAGGCGGCTTTGACCGCGGCCTCAAAGGCCTGCTCGCGTTCTGAGGGGTCCTCGATCGCCTCTAGCTCGCGGCGCAGGCCGAGCCGGACGGCGCCCTCGAGTCCCATGGCGCCGAACTCCGAGGTCGGCCAGGCGACGGTGAACTGGGGGAACTTGAACCCACCGGCCGCCATCGCCTGGGCCCCGAGGCCATAGCCCTTGCGCAACACGATCGTGCCCGCCGGCACGCTCAGATTGGCGCCGGTGACGAACATCCGGGCGAAGTGGCGGACGGTGGCGGTCTTCTCGGCCTCGGGGCCGACCATGAACCCGGGGGTATCGCAGAGATAGAGAAGGGGCAGCCCGAACCCGTCACACAGCTGCATGAACCGGGCCGCCTTGTCGGCCCCGGGGGCGTCGATGGCGCCGCCCAGATGGGCGGGGTCGTTGGCGATCACCCCGAGCGGATGGCCGCCCACGCGCGCGAGCGCGGTGACCATGCCGGCGGCGAACCCCCGCCGTAGCTCGCACACGTCGTCGAGCAGGGCGTCCATTACCTCTCGGACGTCGTAGAGCCGTTTGCGGTTCTGCGGGATCAGGTCGCGGAGCTCGGCCTGGCTCCTGGGCGGCCCCGGCTCGGTCGGGCCGCCGAAGTAGGACAGATACCGCTTGGCCGCGGCGACCGCCGCGGCGTCGTCGGCCACCCGCAGGTCCACGACGCCGTTTCCCCACTGCACGTCGATCGGACCGACCTCGTCCGGGGCGTAGACGCCGAGGCCGCCGCCCTCGATCATCGCCGGGCCGCCCATGCCGATGCTCGCGTCCTCGGTGGCGATGACCACGTCGCAGCACCCGAGCAGGGCCGCATTGCCGGCAAAGCAGTAGCCGGAGGCGATCCCGACCAGCGGCACGAGTCCGCTCAGGCGGGCGAACAGGCCGAAGGCGCGGCAGTCGAGGCCCGCCACCACCGGCCAGTCGACGTCGCCGGGCCGCCCCCCGCCTCCCTCGGCGAACAGCACCACCGGCAGCTGCCGGCGCTCGGCGAGCTCGAACAGGCGGTCCTTCTTGAGGTGGTTGCGCATCCCCTGGGTGCCGGCCAGCACGGTGTAGTCGTAGGACATGACCACGGCCGGCCGGCCCTCGACCTCGCCCACGCCGGCCACGAGGCCGTCGGCCGGGGTACGCGCGATGAGCTCGTCCTTGGAGCGCCGTTGCTCCTGAGCGGCGAAGATCAGCGGCCCGTACTCGACGAACGTATCCGGGTCGACCAGGTCGGCCAGGTTCTCCCGCGCGGTCCGCCGGTCTCGCTGGTGGCGCTTGGCCACGGCCTCGGGGCGGTTCTCATCCAGGCCGACGGCGTGACGGTGGAGCACCGCCTCGAGGTCCCGCCGGTCCTCCGGGCCCTCTTCGGGTTCGTCCCGCTGCGCGGCTTCGGTGCCGTCCCCGGGGCTCACCACGGCCAGCACCTGTCCCGCCTCCACGGTATCCCCGATCGCGACCTCGACGCGCTGGAGCACGCCGCCGGCGTCGGCGACCACCTCGTGCTCCATCTTCATCGCCTCGAGCACGACGACCGGCGCGCCCGCGCTGACCGACTGCTCAGCCGAGATCGACACCACCGTGCCGGCGAACGGGGCAAGGATCTTCGTCTCCTCCATCGCGGGGTCGAAGCTAAGCAGGTCCGGACGGGCCCTTCCGGCCCCAAGGACGCCGGGCGAAGCCCGGCTCCCCTATACCTGCGCGAGGAGCTCCTCGGGCGTCACATTGTCACCGGCGTCGGCGGCGATGTGCCGGAACACGATCTCCCCCCCGGGCGCGATCACCGCCGCCGCCCCGAGCTGGGCCGGGTTGCCGACCGTGCGGCCCTGGAGCTTGCCCGTGGTCAGGGCCGTCACCGCTCCCTTGGCCACCACCTTGGGCCCGAGCAGGTCGCCCACGCCGCCCATCTTGGCGCCGATCGCCTTGTAGCTCGAGCGCTTCTCGTCGGCCAGGACGGGCAGGTGGATGTCCTGGCGCCGGCGGAAGTGGGCGGCGTGGCGCGGGGTGGCCTGGCCGATGAGAACGAGCTTGACGCCGGCGGCGTCGAAGTCAGACCGGGCGCGATCCAACTGGACCGCGTGGGCGCGGCAATAGATTCAGCCGTAGTGCCGGAGCCAGACCAACGCCACCGGCTGCTCGCGCCACAGGTCGCCCAGCCGGACGGCCTCGCCGTCTTGGTCGGGTAGGACGATGTCCTCGAGCACGGCGCGGATCGTACTATGCGGTGGATGAGCGAACCGGAGGTTCTCTGGACGCCATCGGAGGAGAGGATCGAGCGCGCCACGGTGACGCGGTACCAGAAGTGGCTCGGCGAGACGCGTGATCTTCACTTCGGCGGCTACAACGAGCTGTGGCAGTGGTCGGTCGACGACCTCGAGGCGTTCTGGTCCTCGATCGTCGAGTACTTCGATGTGCAGCTGCCGGGCGCCTCGGACGTGCTGGGCCGCTCCGAGATGCCAGGGGCCGAGTGGTTCCCGGGCGCGAAGGTCAACTTCGCCGAGCACATCTTTCGCGGCAAGGACGACGACGACGTGGCGATCCTCCACGCTTCGGAGGTCCGCTCGGATCTGGGCTCGTGGACGTGGGGCGAGCTGCGAGCGCACACGGCGGCGATCGCGGCCGGACTGCGGGACCTGGGCGTGGGCTGCGGCGACCGGGTGGTGGCCTACATGCCGAACATCCCGGAGACCGTGGCCGCCTTCCTGGCCTGCGCGTCGATCGGTGCCACCTGGTCTTCGGCCGCGCCCGAGTTCGGCGCCCGCAGCGTGATCGACCGCTTCGCCCAGGTCGAGCCCAAGGTCATGCTGGCCATCGACGGCTACCGCTACGGGGGCAAGGAGTTCGACCGTTCGTCAAACGTGTCGCGGATCGCCGACGAGCTCCCGGGCCTCGAGAAAGTGGTCCGGCTCGGGTACCTGGACGGGTCGGGCTGGGAGGAAGGGTTCCTCGGGTCCTCCGAGGAGCTGGAGTTCGACTCGGTGCCGTTCGACCATCCGCTCTGGGTGCTCTACAGCTCGGGCACGACCGGGCTCCCCAAGCCGATCGTGCACGGCCACGGCGGCATCCTGATCGAGCAGGTCAAGAAGATGAACCTTCACCTGGACGCGCAGAAGGACGACCGGGTGTTCTGGTTCTCGACCACGGGCTGGATGATGTGGAACTTCCTCGTCGGCGTGCTGCTGACCGACGCCGCAGTGGTGCTGTTCGACGGCAACCCGGGCTATCCGGACATGTCGCGCCTGTGGTCGCTGGCCGAGGAGGCGGGGATCACCACCTTCGGCACCAGCGCCGCGTTCATCGCCGGATGTATGAAGGGCGAGATCGAGCCGCGCGGCGACGGGCGGGAGCTGAGCGCGTTGCGTTCGGTGGGATCGACCGGGTCACCGCTGCCGCCCGAGGGGTTCCAGTGGGTCTATGACCAGCTGGGCTCGGAGACGTGGCTGTTCTCGACCTCCGGCGGGACCGACCTGTGCACCGCCTTCGTGGGCGGCGTGCCGACGCTGCCCGTCTACCTGGGCGAGCTCCAGGCCCGGGCTCTGGGCGCCGCGGTCGAGGCATGGGACCCGGACGGCAACTCGCTCGTGGACGAGGTGGGCGAGCTCGTGGTGACCAAGCCGATGCCCTCGATGCCGATCGGCTTCTGGGGCGACGACGACGGGTCGCGCTACCGGGAGAGCTACTTCGACGTATACCCGGGCGTGTGGCGGCACGGCGACTGGATCGAGATCACCTCCCGGGGGACGGCGATCATCACCGGGCGGTCGGACTCGACCATCAACCGCGGCGGGGTGCGGATGGGGACGTCCGAGATCTACCGGGCCGTCCTGGCGTTGGACGAGGTCGTCGATGCGCTGGTCGTGGACGTGCCGCGTCAGGGCACCGATGGCTGGATGCCCCTGTTCGTGGTCCTGCGCGACGACGCCTCCCTGGACGACGACCTCCAGATCCGCGATCCGCAAACGAATCCGCGAGGACTGCTCGCCCCGCCACGTTCCGGACGAGATCCGCCAGATCTCCGATGTCCCCCGAACGCTGTCAGGCAAGGCGCTCGAGGTTCCGGTGAAGCGGATCCTGATGGGCACCGATGTTGACAAGGCGGCCAGCCGGGAGTCGCTGGCCAACCCCGAGGCCCTGGACTACTTCGTCGAGCTGGGGGCGGACGCGGGGTAGCTCGGTTTTTTTTGCCGGGGGGGGGGTGAAACTAGGGGCGTTTCGACATCTTGTCCGTATACCGGAGAAAATGTCGATCGCCGCCCTGGCTGCTCGCCAGCAGGGTTATGTCACGCGCCGGCAACTGCTCGCCGCCGGGTTGTCGAGCGGCCAGATCGTACGCCGCGTCGCCGCCGGTGAGCTGCTTCGCGAGCTGCACACGCGGCGTCTATGCCCTGGGCCATGTCCGGCGCGATCCGGTCAGCCTCGCCTCGGCCGCCGTACTGGCCTGCGGTCCGGGGCGCGACGCTCAGCCACGGCTCGGCGGCGAGCCTTGTGGGGGTTCGGTTCCCGGCACTGGCGCAAGCCATTTCACGTCACGGTCCCTCGTGAGCGCCGGCGACCGGGAATCAGGGTGCACCAGTCCACACTGACCCGCCGGGACATCACCCGGCAGCTGGGCATTCGCGTCACCACGCCGGCGCGGACGCTCCTCGACGTCGCCCCCGACCTCACCGACAAGCAGCTCACCAGGGAGGTGAACGACGCGCTGATCAGCCACTACCTGCACGAGGCCGAGCTGGCCGAGGTTCTGGAGCGGTGCCCGCGCCACCGGGGCGCCAGAGCGGCTGGCCGCGGTCAGCCTCGATCACACCCGGTCGAGCCTGGAGGACGACTTCAAAGCCTTCGCTGCGCGTTACGGTCTCCCCGAACCGCATATCAACACCGTCTTCAACGGCCGGGAGGTGGACGTCCTGTTCCCCGAGCACCGCGTGATCGTCGAGGTGGACGGCTGGGACACCCACCGCACCCGGGCGGCCTTCGAAAACGACCGCAACCGCGATGCCGACATGCTGGCCGCGGGGGTGGTGACGGTTCGGGTCACCCGCCGGCGGATGAGGGCCGCGCCGGAGCGGGAGGCGGCACGGCTGAGAACGATTCTCGACGCCCGTGGCCAAACTCTTACGGACCTCTGAAAGTCGAGGTTCACCATCCCCTCGGTCAGATGCGTGTGAAGCGAAATGTGGCGCTGGCCACCGCAACCGCCGCCGTGGCGGCGCTGGTGGGTGGCGGGGCGTATGCGGCGACTCAGAGCTCGTCGCCGCCCTCGCGGCAGGCGTTTCTGGCCGATGTCGCGCACCGGCTGGGGATCCCCGAGGCCAAGCTCGCGGCGGCCCTGAAGGCAGCCCGGGTCGACCAGCTCAACCAGGCGGTAAAAGACGGCCGGTTGACACAGGCCGAGGCTGACGCGCTCGCCAAGCGGATTCAGCGGGGCGGCCCCGCGGCGTTCGGCCCGCCACCCTTCGAGCGACGACCGTTCGTCCCGGGAGGCCCGGGAGGCCCGGGAGGCCCGGGGGCACCGGCGAGCCCGGGAGGCCCGGGAGGCCCGGGAGGACCGTGGCGCCCGGGCGCCATCGGCGTCCCTGCGCACGGCCCCCTGGCCGCCGCGGCGGGTTATCTGGGCCTCAGCACCGCGCAAGTGGTCACGAAGCTGGGAGCCGGACAGACGCTGGCTCAGATCGCCCGGGCGGAGAACAAGCCGGTGAGCGGACTTGAGCAGGCGATGACCACGGCGGCGAAGTCGCGGATCGCCCAGGCGGTCAAGAACGGCCGGATCACCCGCGCCGAGGCGCAACAGATCCTCGGCGCGCTGGCACAGCGGATCGAGAACGAAATCAACCGCAAGCTGCAGATCCTGCGTCACCCGACCTTCCGCCCCCCGCCGCTCGGGCCGTTCGGCGGTCCGGGGCATCCGGCCTGAGCCGGGCCGTCTTACGTCCCTCTCATCGACCTCTTGTCGGTTTCTCACTACCGCCTGCTGTACTGGGTACAGCCAACCGACATGACCCACGCATGCATCTGGAGAACCGATCAATGAGTCGTCTGAGCCCAAGCCGTGTGCTGCCGATGCTCGCCGGGGCCCTCGCGGGCGGAGCGATCGCCGTCGGAGTGGCCGCGTGCGGCGGGAGCAACCGCACCGTGACCACCACCGTCATCCAGCAGGGGCAGGCGGGCTCGAGCGTGCCCACCTCGCTCAGCTCGACCAAGGGCATGACCGTGAACCAGATCTATCGCCAGGCCGGCCCGGGGGTGGTCGACATCGTGGTTCAGACCCAGGGCCAGGGCGGCGACCTGTTCGGGGGCGGCGGCCAGCAGGCCACCGGAGAGGGCGCGGGCGTGGTCTACGACACCAAGGGCGACATCCTGACCGACGAGCACGTGGTGGCCAACGCCAGCGCGGTCACGGTCAACTTCCAGGATGGACGCAAGGCCACCGCCAAGGTCCTCCGCACCGATCCTTCCACCGACGTGGCCGTGATCAAGGTCGACGTGCCCGCCTCGGAGCTGCATCCGATCCCGCTCGCCAACTCGAGCGGCGCCCAGGTGGGCGACCCGGTGGTGGCGATCGGCAGCCCGTTCAGCCTCCCCGAGACCACGACGGCCGGAATCGTCAGCGCGGTCGGCCGGAGCATCCAGGCGCCCAACGGCTACACGATCACCGGCGCGATTCAGACCGACGCGGCGATCAACCCCGGTAACTCCGGCGGCCCGCTGCTCGACGCCAATGCGCACGTGCTCGGGCTGAACGACCAGATCCAGACCAACTCGGGCTCGAGCGCCGGCGTCGGGTTCGCGGTTCCGTCCAATACGGCCGCCCGCATTGCCAACGACATAATCGGCGGCAACCCGGTCAAGCACTCCTACGTCGGCGTCGACTTGAACCAGAACTCGACCTCGGGCGGGGCTCAGATCACCTTGGTGCAGCCGGGCGCTCCGGCGGCCACGGCAGGGCTCCAGGCCGGGGACGTGGTCACGGCGATCAACGGGAAGTCGATCGCCTCGACCGAGCAGTTCATCGAGACCGTCGACAACTATCCGCCCGGACAGAAGGTCAACCTGACCGTCAACCGGAACGGGCAGCACAAGACGGTGGCGGTGACGCTCGGGAACCGGCCCGCGACGACTCCGAACCAGAGCCAGAGCCAGGGCGGCGGCGGCCAGGTCCCAGGCGTCCGCGGCCCGTAGCGGTCCGCGGCCAGGGGCGATCCGCAGCCGAGCGTCCGCGGCGAGTGGCGATCCGCGGCCAGTGGCGATCCGCGGCAGTGGCGATCCGCGGCGAGGGCGATCCGCGGCCAGTGGCGATCCGCGGCCACGCCCGGCAGGAACCCCAGTTACTTGGCCGTCATGACGACCAGCCCCAGCACGACCACCGCCGCGGCGGCGGCCAGGCACACGGTCGCCGCCACGCCCCAGAGGGCGCCGACCGCGGTCCGGCGCTCACGCACTGCGTCGAGCAGGGAGGCGATGCTCGACACGCCGGCCCCGACGACGACCGAGATCCCGATCCCGGCGCCGAGCGAGTACGCGATCACCTTGAGCAGCGTCCCCGTCTCGACGATCGCGGCCGGGCGGCTCACGACCGGGCCTCGGCCGTGGTTCGGCCCACGCGCGCGGCCCGCCCGACCATGATCAGCGCCACCGTGGCGATGGCCAGGCCCCACACGGCGATCGGTCCGGTGACTCCGGCCCCGAGTCCCTCCTGGATCCAGTAGACCAGGGCGCCGAACACGCCCGCGGCGGGGAGGGTGAGGACCCAGGCCGCGGCGATGTTCCCGGCCACCCCCCAGCGCACGGCCGAGAGCCGCTTGGCCGCGCCCGCGCCCATCACCCCACCGGAGATGACGTGGGTCGAGGAGAGCGGATAGCCGAAGTGCGAGGAGGCGAGGATCACGGCCGCGCCCGCCCCTTGAGCCACGAAGCCCTGGGCGGCATCCATCTTGATGATCCGGGTGCCGACGGTGCGGATGATCCGCCAGCCGCCGGCGTACGTGCCGGCCGCGATGGCCGAGGCCGCGACCAGGACGACCCAGGTCGGGACCTGGAAGTGCGAGGCACTCAGAGAACCATGCGCGACCAGCGCGAGCGTGATCACGCCCATCGTCTTCTGGGCGTCGTTGGTGCCGTGGGCGAGCGAGAGCATCGCGCTCGAGACGATCTGCCCGTACCGGAACGAGCGGGTGATCAGACCCGGCCGGCGGCGGCCGAGCATCCGGTAGATGATCACGATCGAGATGCCGGCCACGATGAAGGCCAGCAGGGGCGCGATCACGGCCGGGATCGACGACCTTCGAGATCAGCCCCTGCCATTTGACCGCGCCGCTGCCGACCCCGGCCAGGAGCGCGCCGATCATGCCGCCGATCAGGGCGTGCGACGAGCTGGAGGGCAGGGCGAAGTACCAGGTGATCAGGTTCCAGGCGATCGCGCCCACCAGCCCCGCGAAGGCGATCGTCTCGGTGATCTTGGTCGCGTCGATGATCCCGGTGGCCACGGTGGCAGCGACCTTGAGCGAGATGAAGGCGCCGGCGAAGTTCAGCAGCGCCGCGATCGCCACCGCCGAGCGGGGGGAGAGGGCGCGGGTCGAGATGGCCGAGGCGACGACGTTGGCCGTGTCGTGAAAGCCGTTGGTGAAGTCGAAGCCGATCGCGGTGAGCACCACGACGACGAGCAGCAGCGTGCTATGCATCCTGCGTTCTTACCCGCAACGGTCTCCGGTCAGTTAGCCGCGGTCGCGGCCTGAGCGGTTGCGCGTTCCATCAGCTCGCGGTGAACGGAGCGCGTCCGGCCCTCGCGGCGCGCCCACGTGCCATCCGATTCCAGGGTCCAGGCGAAGGTGTCATCGGCCAGGCAGCGCTCGAGGGTGTCATCGAGCTCGGCCCGCAGCTCCGGGTCCTCCACCGGGGCCAGCAGCTCGACCCGCTTGTCGAGGTTGCGCGGCATCAGGTCGGCCGACCCGATGTAGTAGACGCTCTCCTCTGCGCGATGGAACGAATAGATCCGCGAGTGCTCGAGGAAGCGCCCGACCACGGACACGACGGTGATGTTCTCCGAGACCCCTTCCACGCCCGGGATAAGACAGCAGATTCCCCGGACGTTGAGCTCGATCGGCACTCCGGCCTGCGAGGCCCGGTACAGCGCCTCGATGCACGCCTCGTCGACGAGCGAGTTCATCTTCATCACGATCCGCGCCTCTTCGCCCGCTTCGCAGGCGGCGATCGTGCGGTCGATCTCGTCGATCAGCGGCTCGCGCATCCAGGCCGGGGCGACGAGCACCTTGCGCTGGGGCACCGGGTGACCGTAGCCGGTCAGCGTGTTGAACAGGTTGGCCACGGCCTGGCCGATGTCCGGATTGGTCGTGAACAGCCCGAAGTCCTCGTACAGCCGCGCGTTCTTGGCGTGGAAGTTGCCCGTGCCGACCATGACGTAGTGGCGGACCCCGTCGCGCTCGCGCCGGACGACCAGGATCGCCTTGGCGTGGGTCTTCAACCCGGGGATGCCGTGCACCACGTGCGCGCCGACCTCTTCGAGCGCCCGTGACCAGTGGATGTTCCGGCGCTCGTCGAAGCGGGCCTTGAGCTCGACCATGCACACGGCCTGCTTGCCCTTCTCCGCCGCCTCGATCAGCGACGGCACGAGGGCCGAGTCGTCCGATGTCCGGTACACGGTCATCTTGATCGCAAGCACGTCGGGGTCCTCGACCGCCTGCTTGACGAACCGCTCCACGCTGGTCGAGAACGAGTGGTAGGGATAGTGGACGAGCACGTCTCCGGCCCGCATGGGAGCGAAGACGTCGGGCTGTTCGCCGCGATCTCCGGGCCCAGGGCCGAGCAGCGGCTGGGTCAGCGGGGTCCACGGTTGCTGGCGCAGGTCGGGGTGACCCTCGATCCCGGCGATCTGCCACAGGTCGCTCAGATCCAGCATCCCGTCGACGTCGTAGACCTGCACCTCGTCGACGTCGAGCCATTCGATCAGGCGCGTGCGCAGGGTGGGGTCCATGCTGGCCCCCACTTCGAGCCGGACCACCTCGCCGAAGCGCCTGCGGCGGAGCTCGTCCTCGACCGCCTGCAGCAGGTCGTCGGCCTCGTCGGAGACCTCGAAGTCGGCGTCGCGGGTAACCCGGAAGAGGTCGTAGGCGACGATCTCCATCCCCGGAAACAGGGCGTCGAGGTGGCGTGCGATGACCTCCTCGAGTGGGATGAAGACGTCCTTGGAGATCTCGACGAAGCGCGGCAGCACCTCCTTGGGCACCTTCACGCGGGCGTAGGCGTCGTGGTCGACCTCGGGGTCGTGCAGACGGACGATCAGGCTCAGTGACAGGTTCGAGATGTAGGGGAACGGCCGGCCCGCGCCGATGGCCAGCGGGGTCAGCACGGGGAAGATCTCCTGGCGGAAGTGACGCTCGATCTCCGAGGCCGGCACGTCCTTCTGCGCGCAGTCCACGATCCGGATCCCCTCCTCGGCCAGCGCCGGCCGGATGGTGTCCGTGAACGCCCGGGCGTGACGGCGGTCGAGCTCGCGCACGCGATCGGCGATGCAATCGAGCGTCTCGCTCGGCGACAGGCCGTCCGGTCCGCGAGCGTCGATCCGCGCCTCGAGCTGGTCGTGGACGCCGGCCACCCGGACCATGAAGAACTCGTCCAGGTTGGTGACGAAGATGGCCAGGAACTTCAGCCGCTCGATCAGCGGCAGCGTCTCATCCTCGGCCAGCTGGAGGACGCGGTCGTTGAAATCGAGCCAGGACAGCTCCCGGTTGATGTACAGCGACGGGTCGGAGAGGACGATGCCCTCGGTGGCCTGGACGTCGGTCATGCGCGCCCCCTCGCCGGAGCGGCCACATCGCCCGAGGCGGCCGCGATCGCCTCGGTCTCACTGGGTCGCAACAGCACCAGCAGCTCGCCCTTCTCCACTCCGGCGAGCCCGCCCTTGGCCAACCGCGCCTGGGCGCCGGTCAGGTCGTGCAGGGTCAGGGTGAAGGACGGGTCATGTCCGACCAGAAGGACGTCGCCCAACCCGGCGACCAGGTCCCGCACGTCGAACGGCTCGCCCGAGAGTGCTTCCTCGGTGATCACGGGTACGCCAAGGGGCTCGCAGGCCAGCTCGGCCGTCTGCACGGCCCGCAGCTTGGGGCTGGTCAGGCACGCGTCGAGCTCGGCGCCGAGTCGCTGCAGAGTCAGCCCGGCCGCGCTCGCCTGGGCTCGCCCGCGGTCGGTCAGCGGCCGGGCGTCGTCGGGGTTGCCATCCCGCGCCTGCGCATGGCGAAGCAGCCACAGCATGGTGACTACTGTACGCCGCATCGGCGTCCCCCACACGCTTACCGCCCGGTCAGCCGATCAACAGCCGGCGGCCGAATGCGCGCTGGAAAGCCTCGTCGTCGCCGTAGCGCTCGACGCTCCAGCGCGGCAGGGTCAGGTCGCCGGCCGCCTCCAGGTGCAGGTCGACCCCGTGGCCGTTGGCCCGCAGGCGCGCCTCGCGCACCGATTGGTCGCGTCCGCGCTCGAGGTGCTCGGCCAGGCGGACGATCACCGAGTCGCGCTCGAGCAGTTCCTCGTCGCCGTCGCGCGCCAGCGGGGCCAGGTCGCCGAGCTTGGCCGATCCCTTGCGGTGGTAGCGGCTGATCTGCGCGATCAGCGCCCGCTCGCGTGGGTCGAAGCCGGGCAGCTCGGCGCTCACGATCAGGTACTGCGAGTGCTTGTGGTGATCGTCGTAGGCGATCGTCATGCCGACGTCGTGGAGCATTGCCGCCGCCCACAGGAGCTCCCGCTCGCCCGCCGCGGGCTCGAACACGCCGCCGTCGACGAGGGAGTCGAACATCTGCAGGGACAGCCGGGCCACGTGCTCGACGTGGGCCATGTCCGACTCGTACTGGACGGCCAGGTTGCGCACCGCGGCGGCGCGGACGTCGTCGAACCGATCGGAGCCGCCGGCGAACATCTCGCGAGCCAGGAAGACGCCCTCGCGCAGCCCGGCCTCGGTGGTCTCGATGCCCGCGAACCCGCCGAGCGAGAGCACGGTCTCGATGACCAGGGCGGAGGCGAGGATGATGTCGCCCCGGCCCGGTTTCACACCGGGAACGTTGCCGCGCTCGGACGCGGGCAGCGCGGCCAGCGTGCTCACCAGGTCGCCCAGCGCGTCGGCGGTGATGATGAACCCCTGCACGCCGATGTCGACCTGGTCAGCTTGTCGCTGGGCCGCGGCGGCCAGGTTGCGCACCGCGCCACCGATCCCGACCAGCCGGTCGCCGGAGCGATCGAGCCAGTCGAGGCCGCTCAACGTCTTGCGCACGAGCGACCGGACCTGGTTGAGCTCCTTCTTCTTGGCCTTGCCCCCGCCGGACAGGCAGCGCTCGGTGACCCGCACGGCTCCGAGCTCGAACGACGTCAGCTCACGGGCACGCCGATCCGAGACCGAGATCAGCTGCAGGCTGCCCCCACCGATCTCGAGCACCGCACCGTCGGTCAGCGTGGAGGTGTTGACCGCGGCCACGTAGCCGAACCGCGCCTCGTCCTCCTCGGACAGGACCTCGATCCGAAACCGCGCCACCTCGGCGGCTCGGCGCAGGAACTCGTCCTGGTTGGAGGCGTCGCGGATGGCGCTCGTGGCCACGGCGTGCACATCGTCCGGCGCCAACCCGCCCGCGGCGCAGAAGCGGTCGAACACGGCCAGCGTCTCCAGCCCGCGCTCGATCGCCTCTTCGCTGAGGCGCCCTGAGGCACCGAGCCCGGCCCCGATTCTCACGTCCTCGTAGAGCTCGTCGGTCAGCTTCCACCACACGCCCTGCACGAACGTGAACACGACCAGCCGCCACGAGTTCGAGCCGAGATCGATCACCGCGACCTGACGGGGCTCGCCGCCCGTGTGCCCCGCCGCGCGGGTAGATCGCCAACTCACGTCGCGGATCATGGGCGGCCCGGCGGACGAACCCTTCGCGTCGCCCGGTCGCGACGCGGGATGAGAGCTGGCGGCGGGCACCCCGGTGCGCCCGCCGCCACCCCCGTTCGGGGGTTCCCCGTGCGCCTACGCGCTGGCGCGTCGCCCACGGAAGTCTGATCACTGATATATCACTCCGAGGACTTCGGTGGAAACCATGGAGCCACGATCCGATCAGGTGGCCGGCCGCATCGTCGCCGGCGAGGCGGCGCGGGCCCGCACCGCGGTTGAGCGCCTGGCCCGGCGCACGCCGGTGCTGAGCTCCCGCAGCCTGTCCGAGCGCTGCGGCGGCCGGGTGCTGCTGAAAGCGGAGAACCTCCAGCGGACCGGATCGTTCAAGCTCCGCGGCGCCACCCACAAGCTGGCCGGGCTGGAGTCGGTGCCGGGCGTGGTGGCCGGGAGCGCGGGCAACCACGCGCAGTCGCTCGCCTACGCCGCGCGGGCCAAGGGCATCTCGTGCGAGGTGTTCATGCCCCGCGAGGCGCCGGTGGCCAAGGTGGCGGCGGTCGAGGCGTTCGGCGGCTCGGTCGTCCTGGGCGGCGACTCGGTGGACGAGTGCGTCAACAAGGCGCGCGAGCGGGCGGCCGAGAACGGCACCGCGTTCGTGCACCCCTTCGACGACCCCGAGATCATCCTCGGCCAGGCCACCCTCGGACTGGAGCTGCTCGAGGACGTGCCCGACCTCGCGGCGGTAGTCGTCCCCGTAGGCGGGGGCGGACTCATCTCGGGCGTGGCGGGCACGCTCAAGACCGCACGCCCGGAGATCACGGTGATTGGAGTTCAGGTCGGCGCCTGCGCGCCGTTCCCGGACTCGCTCGACGCGGGCGCCCCGCAGCCGGTCGAGGCCGTGGCCACGATCGCCGACGGCATCGCGATCAAGCAGCCGGGCGAGATCACCCTGCCACTCGTCGCGCGGTGGGTCGACGAGATGGTCGTGGTGGCCGAGGATGACACGGCCGAGGCGATGGTGTGGCTGCTCGAGCGCTCGAAGCTCGTGGTCGAGGGCGGCGGCGCGGTCGGTGTCGCCGCGCTCCTGTCCGGGCAGGTGAGACCGCCCGACCGCGGCTCGACCGTGGTGGTGCTCTCGGGTGGCAATGTCGACGCGGGGCTGCTCTCCGCGATCGCCCATCGCCACGAGACGATCGCCGGGCGGAGGCTGCGCTTGTTCACCACGATCTCCGACCGCCCGGGCGGCTTGGCCGCGCTGCTGACCTGCGTGGCCGACGCGGGCGGCAATGTGGTCCAGGCCGACCACGTACGCGAGGCGGTGCCGCTTCACATCAGAGAGACCGGAGTGGAGATCGCGCTCGAGACGCGCGGGCCTCGGCACGCCGACGAGATCATCCGCCGGCTCGAGCAGGCCGGCTACACCGTCCGTCGGCTCTAGCTAGCGGACGAGTCGCCGGCCCCAGGCAAACGACTCGCCGAGCCAGCTGCCCTTGAGCGGAAGCACGTACACGCCCTGGCCGGATGAGTTGATCACCCAGTTGTCGCCCATGTAGATCCCGGTGTGGATGACGTTCTGCTCGGTCGCGGTCGATTTGAAGCGGGCGGAGCCGAAGAAGAGGACGTCACCCGGCCGCAGCTGGGACATGCGCAGCCGCTGAGAGCGTGGGATCTCACCCGCCATCTGGGCGGCGGTGCGGCCGCGGATCTGACGCCCCCAGGGCAGGCCCGAGAGCTTGAACACCCGCCAGACGAAGCCCGAGCAGTCGAACCCGCCGTGAGCGAGGCCGTCCGAGGTGTCGTCGGTGGTGCCGCCCCAGACGTACGGATAGCCGATCCGCGAGACCGCGACCCGGAGTGCGGAGGCGACGCCCGCGCTCATCGGTGGGAGCTGAAGGTTCGACAGCGCCTGCTCGGCGTTGGCGACCTCCCAGCCGCCGAACCGGAGCACCTGAGCCAGCGACCAGGCCGCCTCGGCGCGCGTGATGTCGTCGGAGGGATAGAGCTCGAGCTGATCGGTGCCGGCCGGGTGGTCATAGCGCAGGCCCAGGAACCGCGCCACCACCTCGGTCCCGTAGTAGCCGGGTGGGCGCAGGCCGGCTGCCGCGGTTGCGGCCTGCACGTGCGCGGCCACCGCCCGCAGCCCAAGCTGATTCACGAGCAGCGCGTCGAACTGGGTCACCGCAACCGGCCCGGCGCTGGAGACGTGGGCCACGGTCGCGCCGCCGAGGGCGGTCATGGCCGCGTTGGCGTCGGTGGCGCTGAGGGGAGCGGCGCCGTTGAACGGGTTGTGCATCAGGCCCGCGCGTACGACCTGTCGCTGCTCGGCCTGATCCCAGTTGGCCAGGGTGGCCGCGTGGGCCGGCGCGGCCGTGGCGAGAAGGACGAGGAGAGGCAGGAACCGGCGCACTCACCGGTTATCGGCGAATCGGCGATACGGCTTAGGGGGCCCTCGTTGCGCTCGGCATGTTTCGCCGCCAGGCGAAACTGCCAATGGCGGCGCAGCCGCCACGGGGCCGCGCAGCCCCATCCGGACCGGACGGGTCAGCGGGCCTTGGAGGAGCGGCGGCCGCCGCGCTGGCGCGGCACCGGCTGCCAGCCGCTGCGTGCCTGCGTCTCGGCTGCGGGCTCGGCCACCGGCTCGTCCAGATCCGGCTCGGCGGTCATGAAGGTTCCGTCGTCGCGCACGACGCGGATCGCGGTGAGGATGACCAGGATCGTCATCAGCACGGCGCTCCCCACGCACCACTGGCAGATCGCCTTGATGGTGAATATCTCCCGGTAGGTCAGGTACATGCTGAACAGGAAGCCGATCAGCGCGATGCCGAAGCCGGCCGAGCGGCCGAGCTCGCCGCGGAGCGCGAGCGACCCGAGGATGGCTACGTACCCGGCCAGGCCGAGCACGGCCACCGGGATGCCGTCGAGCTTCGACCAGCGCGAGGCCTGAACCGTCTCGCACCCACCGCTCGAGAGGCACACGACCTTCAGCCCGGCGTAGTGGACGTAGGTGAGATAGCCGGCGATGCCGATCCCGATCAGCGCGATCACGCCGATCGCGATCCGAAGCCGCCGGTCCGCGGCCGAGGGGTGCGCCGGCGCCTGTCCCGCCGCGGTCACGCCACCGACTTGATCGTCGACTCGAGCGAGCTGTAGCCCACCGCGCCCACGACCGGCTGCGCCTGGCCCTTGGGGCCCTGGACCTGCAGCGTCGGAGTGCTGTTGAAGCCGCGGCTCAAGGCGGTCTGCTGATCGGTGGTGACCTGGTTGGTGGCGGACGAGGAGGCGCGGTCGCTTGACCACTTGGAGTAGTTGATCCCGGGGATCAGGCCGGCCAGCCCGTTGAGGAAGCTGGGGGTCGCGTAGCCGGTGCCTTCGGTGCCCTGCAGCTGGTAGAAGAGCAGGATGTAGTTCCAGGCCTTGTTCTGGTTGCCGGCTGCGATCGCCGCCGCCTGCTGGGCCGGGAACACGTTGGAGATGGGCGAGTTCTGGCTCGCCGTCTCCAGGGAGCGGTACGTCAGCTTGACCTTGCCCGCCTTGACGTCCTTGGCGATCAGCTGGTGCGTGGTCGCGGAGGCGAAGGTCTTGCAGACCGGGCACTCGAGGTCGCCGTACTCGGTCACCGTGACCGGAGCCGAGGGCGACCCGATCGTCATGCCCGACTGGGGGATGCCGCTCAGCGACGCGTCGATCGAGCTGGCCGCCTGCTTGGCCGCGCTGCTGGTGAGCTTGGGTGCCGAGCTCGAACCGCCGCCGCTCGAAATGACGATCGCCACCGCGACGATGATCACCGCGATGAGGATGATCCCGCCGAGCGCCCGCATGCGCCTCTGCCGGCGCTCGCGCTCAGCCCGCGCACGCTCCTCGGCCAGGCGCCGGGCACGGGCTTCTTCCTTCTGCTTGGTACGCGACGCCATGGACCGAAACGGGAGGATAGCGGCGAGGCGGCTGGATCGGCCTGGGTCTTAGCGAGTTCCTAAGAAGGGGCAGACGCGCGGAATTTGCGTGTTAACCACCTGTGACCGAAGTGGCGGCACCCCTGAAACCCGGCGCCTCGTCGAATACAGTGCCGCTCATGCCGCCCGAGTACGGCGACGCGTCATCTGGAGCGCGCTCGCACAACCGATTCCGCCTCGCGGTCATCGACCGCGACCCGGGTTTCATGCAGGTCCTGGCCAACCGGCTCGACGCACTCGGGTGGGAGCACGGCGTGCTCTCGACCCCGCCCACGATCGAGCGGCTGGTGGCCATGCGGCTGAACGCGCTTGTCATCGACATGGCCGTGATCGGCCCTGGAAGCTGGGAATACCTCGAGCGCGCCTGCGCCCGACTACCCAGTCTGGCGGTGATCGTGTGCACCGCCCCGTCCTCGGTGGCTCAGCGTGTGCGGGGGCTGCGCCTCGGCGCCGACGCGTGGATGACCAAGCCATGCCATGCCGAGGAGCTCATCTGCGTGATCGAGGCGGCGGTGCGCCGCCACCGCCGCGACGAGATGCCGTCGGTTGACGCCACGCTGGAGGTGGGAGAGATCACCGTTCGGCCCGATCGTTACCAGGCCTTCGTGGGCGAGGCGAGCCTCGAGCTCACCGCCCGCGAGTTCGAGATCCTCCGCCTGCTCTCTCAGTCCGACCGGGTGCTGCGCCGCGAGGAGATCTACGAGCGGGTGTGGGGCTATGCGATGGCGCACGGCGACCGGTCGGTCGATGTGTTCGTGCGCAAGCTCCGGCAGAAGCTGAAGCAGGGCTCGCCCGAGTGGACCTACATCCACACCCACTTCGGCGTCGGGTACCGCTTCGCGCCTACGCGTGAGACTGAGGACGTGCCGGCGCCGCTCGAGTCGCCGGCTCACTGGGATCCCGCGTTCGCGCGCTGATCACAAGTAATTCACACGTCCGTCACGAGTCGATAACGCTCCGCCGGCGGACGGCTAGCAGCATGGTGGCCGATGGTTGCCACCGTTCATTCTCACCGTGAAGTGATCGCAGTGGGCCCGCTCGAGATCCTCCCCGAGGAGCATCTCGTGCGCGCGGGTCGGCGAGCGCTGATGCTCTCGAACCGGGAGCTGCGCCTGCTCACCGAGCTCGCGCGGCGGGCCGACCGGATCATGCCGCGCGAGGAGTTGTTCCGCCTCGTCTGGGGCCGGGAGATGCGGCGCGGCGACCGTTCCGTGGACGTCTACGTCCGCAAGCTGCGGGTCAAGCTCGAGGCAGCGCTGCCGGAGTGGAGCTTCATCCACACCCACTTCGGCTTCGGATACCGCCTGGCTCCTGAACGGCCCGTTCACAACTGATTAACACCAGAACGCCTCGCGCTTCACAGACTAGAAGGAGATGACCTTGAAATCACGGCCAATCATCGGACTGTGCCTGGTGGCGACCGCATCGCTGATCGTTGCCGCGTGCGGTTCGTCCAGTTCCAGTTCCAGTTCCGGCTCGGGCGGAGCGTCCGCCGCGAGCAGCTCCGGCAGCTCGGGAGGGCGGCGGCACGATCAACGGAGCCGGCTCGACCCTGGCCGCCCCGATCTACATGCAGTGGGGCTCGACCCTGAAGTCCCAGGGCCTGACCGTGAACTACAACGCGGTCGGCTCGGGCGCCGGCGTGGCCCAGCTGACCGCCGGGACGGTCAACTTCGCCGGCAGCGACCCCGCGCTCAAGTCGAGCGACAAGTCGAAGCTCAAGGGCCCGGCCCTCCAGTTCCCGGTCGCCTTCGGCGCGATCACCGTGTCCTACAACCTGTCCGGGGTCAAGAGCGGGCTGAAGCTCGACGGTCCGACGATCGCCGGCATCTTCAGCGGCAAGATCAAGACCTGGAACGACCGGCGCGATCAAGGCGCTCAACCCGGGCCTGAGCCTCCCGAGCACGTCGATCACGGTCGTGCACCGCTCGGACTCCTCCGGCACGACCGGACGGCTTCACCAAGTTCCTCTCTGCCGTCGACCCGACCTGGCAGTCGTCGATCGGGCACGGCAAGGACGTCAAGTGGCCGACCGGCACCGGGGCCAAGGGCAACTCCGGCGTGGCCGCGGCGGTCAAGCAGACGCCCGGCGCGGTCGGGTACGTCGAGCAGGCCTACGCGCTCGAGAACGGGTTCACGTACGCCTCGGTGAAGAACTCGTCCGGCCAGTACATCGCGCCGACGATCACCAACACCTCTGCCGCCGCCACCGGGATTAAGGTCCCGTCCGACTTGGGCATCTCGACCATCAACTCGCCGTCGTCCGACGGCGTACCCGATCGTCTCCCAGACGTTCATCGACGTCTACGCGGATCCCTGCAAGGCCGGCGGCGCCAACTCGGGCACCGCGTCGGCGCTGAAGAAGTTCCTCAGCTACGCCTTCGGGCCCGGACAGCAGACGCTCGGCGCCGGCAGCAACCAGCTGCCCTACGCACCGCTCCCGGCCGACCTGGCCGCGAAGAACACGGCGCAGCTGAGCAAGCTGACCTGCAACGGCTCTCCGGTGTCGTAGGGACGGTCGGTGGGGGCAGCAACCGCCACCCGCGTCAGCGGCGACCGCTCGGTTCTCGAGCGGTCGCCGCTCGAGCGGCTTCCGGACCAGGTGCTCCAGCTTGGGCTGAGCGCACTCGCCGTCCTGATCCTGGCCCTGCTGGCCTACTTCTTCGTCCGGCTGATCGGCGAGTCGGGCACGGCGTTCAACAAGTTCGGCGCCTCGCTTCGTATTCGGCAACGACTGGGACGTCTCGCGCGCCATCTACCACGGCGCGCCGCTGCTCGTGGGCACGCTGATCACCTCGGCCATCGCCCTGCCTGATCGGCGTTCCCGTAGCCGTGGCGGCGGCGCTGTTCATCAACGAGCTGTGCCCGCGCCGGTTCCGCGCCCCGCTCGGACTGCTGGTCGACCTGCTGGCCGCGGTCCCTCGGTCGTCTATGGGCTGTGGGGCGTGTTCGTGCTCATCCCGAAGCTGCTGCCGGCCGAGAAGTGGTTCGCCAGCACCTTCTCGTTCATCCCGTGGCTCGGCGGCGGCACGGTCACGGGGCCCAACTACTTCATCGCCGGGCTGATCCTGGCCATCATGATCCTGCCGATCGTCTCGGCCATCTCGCGTGAGGTGATCGCCACTGTGCCCGTCAGAGCACAAGGAGGCGGCGCTGGCCCTCGGGGCGACGCGGTGGGAGATGATCCGCATGGCCGTGCTCCCGTACTCGCGCGCCGGGCATCACCGGGGTCCGCGATGCTCGGGCTCGGACGCGCCATCGGTGAGACGATCGCCGTCGTGCTCGTGATCGGCAACGCGCCGGTGATCGGCAGCCACCTGTTCAACCAGGGCTACACGCTGGCCGCGGTGATCGCCAACGAGTTCGGCGAGGCGGCCAACGATCCGCTGCACAGCTCGGCCCTGTTCGCGGCCGGGCTCGTCCTGTTCGTGCTCACGCTCCTGGTCAACATCATCGCCCGCGCCTTCGTCGCCCGGGGAACGCGGGGAGCGCGCGGGAGCGGCGCCACCGGGATGACCGTCGCCGCCGGCGGGAGGCGAGGGATGAGCGCGACGCGCGCTTCCGCCGGTCAGCGCCCGGCGCCGGCGCACGGACAAGCTGATGCGCGGCTTGCTGCTGGCGGCCGGGGCGCTGGTCGCGCTGATCCCGCTCGTTCTCGTGCATCTACTATCCTGATCAAGAAGGGGATCGGCACCTGGAGCGGTCAGTTCTTCACCACCGACCCGAACGGCAACTTCCTCGGCTATCCCCGGCGGGATCCGCAGCGCGCTCCTCGGCACGCTCGAGATCGTCGCCCTGGCGACCGCGATCTCGGTTCCGGTCGGCATCGGCGTGGCTCTGTACCTGACCGAGTACGGCAAGCAGTCCTGGTTCGCCAGCGCGGTTCGCTACTTCATCGACGTCATGACCGGCGTCCCCTCGATCGTGTTCGGGCTGTTCATCTACATCGTGCTCGTGCTCGGACACGTCGGCGGCAGTGGGTTCAGCGCCTGGAAGGGCTCGATCGCGCTCGCGCTGCTGATGCTGCCCGGTGGTCACCCGCGCCGCCGAGGTGGTCCTGCTGCTCGTGCCCGACAGCCTGCGCGAGGCCGCGCTGGCGCTGGGCTCGCCGCGCTGGCGCGTGGTCACCCGCGTGGTCCTGCCCACGGCCGGCCCGGGCCTGATCACCGGCTCGCTGCTCGCCGTGGCCCGGGCCATGGGCGAGACGGCGCCGCTGCTCTTCACCACCGCCGGAGCGCTGGGGCTCACCTTCAGCCTCGGCGCGCAGATGAACGCGCTCCCGCTGCAGATCTATACCGACATCCAGTCGCCGCGAGCCCAGGTGGTCGATCGCGCGTGGGGCGCCGCGCTGACCCTGGTCGCCCTCGTCCTCATCTTCAACCTGCTCGCGCGAGCGTTCTCGAGAAGGAGCCGCATGGCATGATTCCATCCCAGACCTCGACCAAGGGACCAGTCGACATGTCCACTACGGGACGCCCGTCGGAGCGCGCGGAGTCCGCCTCGGACGGTGACCGGCGCGCCGCCCGCAAGGGGGCCGGCCACGGCATCAAGGTCAACGACCTGAACGCGTTCTACGGGCAGCTCCACAGCATCAAGGGCATCTCGATCGAGTTCCCGCCCAACCAGGTCACGGCCCTGATCGGCCCGTCGGGCTCGGGCAAGTCGACCGTGGTGCGCTGCATCAACCGCATGCACGAGGAGATCCCGGGGGCGCGCGCGGAGGGCAGCGTGATGCTCAACGAGCTCGACGTCTACGGCGCCGGGGTCGACGTGACCGCCGTCCGCCGGCTGATCGGGATGGTGTTCCAGAAGCCGAACCCGTTTCCGACCATGTCGATCTTCGACAACGTGGCCGCGGGCCTGCGCCTGACCGGAGTGCGCGGGCGCAACCTGCGTGAGACCGTGCACCGAGCTCTGCGCGCGGTCGGGCTGTGGGAGGAGGTCGAGCATCGACTGGACCAGCCCGGGGTCGGCCTGTCCGGCGGCCAGCAGCAGCGACTGTGCATCGCCCGCACGATCGCCGTCGAGCCCGAGGTCATCCTGATGGACGAGCCGTGCTCGGCCCTTGACCCGGTTGCCACCCTGAAGATCGAGGAGTTGATCGACGAGCTGAAGGAGCGGTACACGATCGCCATAGTCACCCACAACATGCAGCAGGCGGCGCGCGTGGCCGACACGACCGCGTTCATGCTCAACGGCGAGCTGATCGAGCACGCCCCGACCAACGAGGTGTTCACCAATCCCAAGGACGAGCGCACCGAGCGCTACGTCACGGGAAAGTTCGGCTGAGCCCGTGCAGGAGACCCGCCATCAATTTCGCGAGCAGCTGAAGTCGCTCGAGCGCCAGGCCCTCGACGGGCTCGAGCTGGTGATCCAGCAGCTCGACCGCGCGCTCGAAGCCGTGTCCTACCAGGACGTCGAGCTCGCCGGGATGGTCGTGGCCGACGACGACCGGATCGACGGCCGCTATCTCGAGGTGCACCAGGGCGTGCTCTCGCTCCTGGCCCGGCAGGCCCCGGTGGCCGGCGACCTCCGCGTGGTCGCCGCCCTGCTGCACATCATCCGCTGCGTCGAGCGGATGGGCGACCAGTGCGTGAACATCGCCAAGCTCGTCCCGCTGTCCGGCTACGAGGCGCCCAAGGACAAGGACATCCTCGACGCCATCGAGCGCATGGGCCAGTACGCCCATGTCCAGGTGGGCCAGGCCAAGGAGACGTTTGCGGGCCGCAACGTGCAGCTGGCCCAGGACCTGGTCCGCCAGGACGTCGAGATCAACCGGCTCAACCGTGAGATCTTCCGCCGCGCCGTCGACGTCGGGGACAACTGCGAGATCCGCGAGTGGGCGATGTTCATGGTCCTCGTGGCCCGCTGCCTGGAGCGGATCGGCGACAACACGGTCGACATCGCCGAGCAGACCGTATTCGTGGTCACGGGCCTGTTCCGGGAGTTCGCCGACGCCTCGTCGTCACCCGAATCGGCTACCGCCTGACGCCGCTTCCTCCGCCGGACCGCGACCACGGCGGCCGCGCTCGCGACCGCCACCACCGCCACCACGATCGGGATGTAGACGGTGGCGCCACCGCCGGACCCGCCCGTGGCTACGGCGGGCAACGGATGGCCGATCTGCCTTGGCCAGGGCGCGGACCGCGGTCAGCGCGGCCTCGGCCAGGCTGTCGCTGCTCGTGCCCGGCCGGAGGCCGAAGGCCGGAGACGGCGGCTCGGGCGGCAGGCGGCAGAGCCTGGGTGCCGTACCCGCCGGCCATGACGACAAGGAGGGGCTGGGGCGAGGGATAGCTGATCTCCTGATCGAGGAACTTGGCGTACTGCTGGGGCTTGCCGAACAGCTGGGTGATCACGCCGAGGTCGACCCTGGACTCGATCAGCGCCACCTTGATCGGGAAATGGGCCCGGGCCGCGGCGGCGGTCTCGGCGTTCAGCGCCTTCTGCAGCGAGGCGGAGACGGTGGGCTGGTAGGGATAGAAGACGTTCTGGCCGAGCAGGACGTCGCTGGCCGGGTCGCCGTCGGCCCGGGCCAGGGCGGGCGCCACGGCTACCCCGGCCACCAGGAGGCAGAGCAGCGTTGCCGCGCGGGCTCTCACCCGCGAGGAGGTTATGCCAGCCGCGTTCGGCCGGCTGCGGAGCCGGCTCGGTGACTTCGAGCTCGTTGCGCTCGGCCGCCAGCTCGACGTCGGTCGGGATTGCCGCCGCGCTCCTCCCAGAGCCGCGTGATGTCGTCGCGCATGCCGTCGAGGAAGTCGTCGCTGTGCATCGGGTCGTGGTGGAAGAGCAGCATCCGCTTGGCCCCGGTGCGCCGTCCGAAGTCGAGCGCGTCCGAGACCGGGCAGTGGCCCCAGCCGTGGTGCTCGCGGTACTCGCGGTCGGTGTACTGGCAGTCGTGGATGAGCAGCGAGGCGTCCTTGGCCAGCTCGTAGCCCGAGAGCCATTCGTCCTCGAGCTCGTCCAGCGGCGTGCCAAGACCGGGCTCGTGGTCGGGGATGTAGGCCAGCGAGGTGTTGCCGTCCTCGATCCGGTAAGCCGAGCGTCGGGCCCCGGTGGTTGACCTGGCCGGGCATGGATCCGCGCCGAGCCGATCTGCCAGTCCGTCGGCTCGACCTCGCGGAACGAGAAGGGAAGGTCGCGCAGCTCGATCGGGGCCAGAGGGGCCGAGATGTACTTTCCGATCCGGTCGCACAGCGCGTCGCAGTCCGACGCCGGTCCCCAGACCGTGATCTCGCACTCGGGGTTGAACACCGGGGAGAAGAACATCAGCCCCTGGACGTGGTCCAGGTGCAGGTGGGTGAGCAGGATGTGGATCGGCCCCTCGAGGCGCGGGAAGGCCAACCCCAGGTTCCGGATCCCCGTGCCGGCGTCGAGGATCAGCTTGGTGCCGTCCTCGAGCGTTACCTCGACGCACGAGGTGTTTCCGCCGTACCGCATCGTTTCCGGGCCCGGGGCCGGAATCGAGCCTCTCGCTCCCCAGATCTTCAGCTTCATTTCTTCTCCATATAGACCTGCCCAGTTGGGGGGCTTTGTGAAACGTAGCGCGGGCGGGGCTGATCCGCATTATCCTGGCGCCACCGTGGCCGCGCAGAAGTCCAAGCGGCGCTCGCGCAAGCGGCGCAATTCCGGCACCGCCCCGCGCGCCGTGCCCTCGCAGCGCCGCGAGCGGGTGGCCGAGCGCCAGGTCGCCGGCAACTCGCGAGCAGCGCCAGGTCAACAACACGCTCAAGGCCTACGGGGAGCGGCCGCCGAGCCCGTTCGGAGGCCTCCCCGTGTCCGAGGTGGCCATCCTGGCCGGCGTGATCTCGCTCGTCGTCTGGTTCATCGACCGCGGGCGGGCCGCCCTGATCGTCGGCGTGGTCGCTGTGCGCGCTCGGCGTGCTCGAGTTCACCGCGCGTGAGCACTTCTCCGGCTACCGCTCGCACGCGACGCTGCTGGCCGCGGTCGCGGTGGTCGGGCTCGAGCTGGCCGTTGTGGCCCTGGTCGGCGCCCCGCAGCAGCGCTTCCTGCTCCTGCTCGTCCTCGTGCCCGCCTGGGCGGTGCTGTTCTGGCTCCTGCGCCGGCGGTTCGTCTCCGCCCGTCAGGCTCCGGGTCGCCCGCGGCCCCCGGTAGAACCGGTCCGGACAGCAAAAACGTCGCCCGGCGCCGACTCGGCGCCGTGCCGGGCGACGCTGTGGTGGCATGCCGGGGCCCCGGCGGGCAGGGATGCCCGGCGGAACCGGCCCCAGGGATGTTCGGCTCCGGGCGGCTGAATCAGGTCCACCGAACGGAGCCGAACCCCTTCCCATGCGCAGACGCGGCCCTATTTGACCGCCGCCTCGACCGGGGCCGGCTCGGTCCGCAGGCGGATCCGGAACACGGCGCCGCCGTCGGGCGCGTTCTCGACGCTCGCCGAGCCGCCGTGCTGGACGGCGACCTGGCGGACGATGGCCAGCCCCAGTCCGCTGCCCTGGCGGCCGCGGGAGTTGGCGCCGCGGTAGAAGCGGTCGAACACGTACGGCAGGTCGGCCTCGTCGACGCCCGAGCCGTGGTCGTGCACGCACAGCCCATCCTCGTCCACCAGCACCTCCACCGTCTCGCCCGGCGGCGAGTGATGGGCGGCGTTGTCGAGCAAGTTGTTCACGGCCCGGCTCAGCCGCTCGGGAATGCCGTCGACGATCACCGGCGCGAGGCTGGGCCGGAAGGTCACGTCGGGAAAGTCGCGGCCGGCCCGGGCGACCGAGTCGGCGACGATCCGGTCGAGCCGGACGTCGTCGGCGGCCTCGATCGGCAGATCGCCGCGGCCGAGCTCGATCAGGTCGTTGACCAGCGCGCTCAGCTCCTCGCTCTGCTCGAGCACGTCGGCCAGCAGCCGCCGGCGATCCTCCTCGCTGAGCGCTCCGCCCGGCCATCAGCACCTCGATGTTGGTCCGCAGGCTGGTGATCGGCGTGCGCAGCTCGTGCGAGGCGTCGGCGATCAGCTGGCGCTGGGCCCGGACCGAGTCGTCCAGCTCCGAGCGCGAGCCCTGGAGTCGCTCGATCATCGCGTTGAACCGGGTGGCCATCTGACCCACCTCGTCGTCGGCGTGGACGCGGATGCGGCTGCTCAGATCCTCGGTCTCGGAGATGTGCTGGGCCGTCTCGGCTACCTCGGCCAGGGGAGAGAGCACGCGCCGCGCGGCCAGCCGGCCCAGCGTCGCGGCCAGGGCGACGCCGCCCAGGCACAGGACGAGCAGGATCAGGCGCAGGTGGGTGAGCACGTGGTTGACCGGCCCGAGCGGCCGCGCGAGCTGGAGCGCCGCCGGCTCGAGCGAGCCCTGGAAGTGGGAGAACACGGTGACCGGCACGGTCAGCTCCCGGAAGGCCGTACCGTCGACGTTGACGTCGGCGAAGTAACCCTGGCCGTCGCCGCTCGCCACCGCCTGGACGTGAGAGTCGAAGGGCAGGCCGGTGCCGCACATGATCTGGCCGTTGCTGTCGGCC
This sequence comes from uncultured Solirubrobacterales bacterium, assembly GCA_963748585.1. Taxonomy (GTDB): domain Bacteria; phylum Actinomycetota; class Thermoleophilia; order Solirubrobacterales; family Solirubrobacteraceae; genus Palsa-465. The sequence continues at coordinate 349,780 of CAVVJR010000001.1, forward strand.
ACCTGCCAGATCGGCGCGCCGCCGCCCGCGCTGGCCGGAGGCGTGGGCAGGTCGCCGCTGCACGCGCAGCTGGCTGACCAGCTGGGCCTGGTCCTGAAGCTGGCTGTCGACCTGGCCGAGGAGCTGGTTGCGGACCACCCAGTAGCAGACGATCGCCGCGAGCACGACCGCCAAGCCGACCGCGGCGGCCGACATCAGCGCGAGTCTGCGGCGGAGCGGCACCTACGGCCCTTGGAGGTCAGTCACGCAAGACGTAGCCGATGCCCCTGACCGTGTGCAGGAGTCGCGGCTCGCCGCCGGCTTCGGTCTTCCGGCGCAGATAGCCCATGTAAACGCCCAGGGCATTGGAGGTGGGGCCGAAGTCGTAACCCCAAACGTGTTCGAAGATGGTCGAGCGCGTGAGCACCTGGCGAGGATGGCGCATGAACAGCTCGAGCAGCAGGAACTCGGTCTTCGAGAGCTCGATCAGCCGGTCGCCGCGCCGGACCTCGTGAGCCACCGGGTCGAGCTCCAGGTCGGCGTAGCGCAGCACCTCGCCGTCTTCGCCCTCGCCCGAGCGGCGCAGCAGCGCCCGCAGCCGGGCCTGGAGCTCGCGCAGCGCGAACGGCTTGACCAGGTAGTCGTCGGCGCCGACGTCGAGACCCTGGACGCGATCGTCGATGGCGTCGCGAGCGGTCAGCATCAGAATCGGAGTGCGGTCGCCGGCCTTGCGCATACGGCGAGCCACCTCCAGCCCGTCCACGCGCGGCATGAGAAGGTCGAGGATGACCGCGTCGGCCGGCGTCTCGGCCAGCACGTCGAGCGCCTCGGCGCCGTCCGCGGCCAGGGCCACGTCGTAGCTCTCGAGCCTGAGCGCCCGCTCCAGAGCCCGGCGGACGGCCGGCTCATCGTCTACAACCAGTACACGCGCCATGTGGGAATGATGGCGCGTGCGTGTAAACGTTCGTGAAGAAGGCATCATCCAGCGCGATGGCGGCTCCGGACAAGCTCTCCACCTACCGGTCCAAGCGCCGGTTCGACACGACCAGCGAGCCGCGCGGCGAGCCGGCGGAGGCGTCGGCGGGCGGGGCGCGGTTCGTCGTCCAGGAGCACCACGCCACCCGGTTGCATTGGGATCTCCGGCTCGAGCACGAGGGGGCCCTGGCCTCGTGGGCGGTGCCCAACGGGATCCCGGCCGACCCCCATGAGAACCGCCTGGCCGTTCGCACCGAGGACCACCCGCTCGAGTACCTCGACTTTCACGGCGAGATCCCCAAGGGCCAGTACGGGGCGGGGACGATGACGATCTGGGACCGGGGCACCTACGAGGTGCATAAGTGGGAGGAGCGCAAGGTCGAGGTGACCTTCCACGGCGAGCGGCTCGCGCGGGCGCTACGGGCTGTTCCCGATCGGCCGGGGGGAGAACAAGGACGATTGGATGATCCACCGGATGGATCCGCCGGCCGACCCCGGCCGCCGGCCCATGCCCGACGGGATCGTCCCCATGGCCGCCCGCGCCAACGGCCTCCCGCCCAACGAGAAGCAGTGGTCCTACGAGGTCAAGTGGGACGGCGTGCGCGCGATCGCGTACATCCAACCCGGGCGGCTCCGGCTCGAGAGCAGGAACCTGAACGAGATCACCGAGGCCTATCCCGAGGTTCGGGGGATCCTCCTCAACACGGGGATGCGCGAGCTCGTGCTCGATGGCGAGATCGTCGCCTTCGACGACCAGGGCCGTCCCAGCTTCGAGCGACTGCAGCGGCGGATGCACGTCACCTCGCCGGCCGCGGTCCGGCGGCTGGCCGGCAGCCTGCCCGTCGTCTACGCGATCTTCGATCTGCTTTACCTCGACGGGCACGACCTGACCGGCCTGCCCTACCGCGAGCGCCGCGAGCGGCTCGAGGCGCTGAACCTCGGCGGGCGGGCGTGGCGGGTTCCGGCCGCCCACCCCGGGCAGGGCAGCCGCCTGCTCGAGGCGACCCGGATCCAGGGGCTCGAGGGCATCGTGGCCAAGCGACTCGACTCCCGGTACGAGCCCGGGCGCCGGAGCGGCGCGTGGATCAAGATCAAGCACACGCAGCGCCAGGAGCTCGTCATCGGCGGTTGGATCCCGGGTGAGGGTCGCCGCCGGGACAGCATCGGGGCGCTCCTGATGGGCTACTTCGACGAGTCGGGCGGGTTCCGGTGCGCAGGCCGGGTGGGGACCGGGTTCACCGAGACCACGCTGGCCGACCTCCAGCGCCGGCTTGCACCGCTCCGGCGCAAGACGAGCCCGTTCAGCGGAGGAGGGCCCAAGCTCCCGCGCAACGCGGCCTTCGTGGAGCCGTGCCTGGTCGCCGAGGTCGAGTTTCGTGAGTGGACGGGGGAGGGCGTGATGCGCGCGCCCTCGTTCAAGGGACTGCGGGAAGACAAGGCCGCGAGTGAGGTGCGGCGGGAGACCGGCGAGCGGGTGCTTGGCGAGCGGGCGCTCGGCGGGGCCGACGCGGAGCCTGACTCAGCCCCTGAGGGCGACAGCCCGGAGGCGCTGTTCGAGGAGGTCGAGCGGCTGGCCGAGGGCTCGCTCTCGGTGTTGGTTGACGGTCGGCGGCTGAAGCTCTCGAACTGGGACAAGGTGCTTTACCCGGAGACCGGCTTCACCAAGGGCGATCTGATCGCGTTCTACGCCCGCATCGCCCCCGCCGTGCTCCCGCATCTGCACAACCGCGCGCTGACCCTGAAGCGGTATCCGAACGGGGTCGATCACGCGTACTTCTACGAGAAGCAGTCGCCGTCGCACCGGCCCGAGTGGGTGCTGACCGAGCGGATCGGCGACATCAACTACACGCTGGCCAACGACCGCGCGACGCTGGTGTGGCTGGCCAACCTGGCCGACATCGAGCTTCACACCTCGCTTTCGCTCGCCCAGGCGCCCGAGCGGCCGACGATGCTGGTGTTCGACCTCGATCCGGGAGCGCCGGCCGGGATCGTCGAGTGCTGCGAGGTCGGACTGGTGCTCCACGGTCTGTTCTCGCAGCTGCGGATGGAGAGCTTTGCCAAGACGTCGGGTTCGAAGGGCCTGCAGGTCTACGTGCCGCTCAACACCGAGGTCGATTACCGGCGCACCAAGCCGTTCGCGCGCCGGATCGCCGAGGTGCTCGAGCAGCGGATGCCCGAGCTCGTGGTCTCCCGCATGACCAAGCGCCTGCGCCCGAGCCGCGTGCTCGTCGACTGGAGCCAGAACGACGAGCACAAGACGACGGTCAACGTCTACTCCGTCCGGGCGCGCGAGCGCCCGACCGTGTCCACGCCCGTGAGCTGGGATGAGGTGACCCGCTGTCACGAGGCGCGCGACCCGGAGCTCCTCAGCTTCGAGACCGCTGAGGTGCTCCGGCGCGTTCGCGGATCAGGGCGATCTGTTCGCGCCCGTGCTGAGCCTCCAGCAGGAGCTGCCGGAGGTCGGCTGATGAGGCGGCTCGTGGCGGCGGCGGTCGCGGCGACGGCGGTCGCCCTGGCCGGGTGTGGGGGTGCCGATCAGCTGCTGCGCGGGCAGGGGCGGTCCCGCGTGCCGGCCGCCACGGGGCCGCCCGGCACGCGCGCCCGGCGGATCGCCCGGCTCGGGGTCGCCCGGCTCGGGGTCGCCGGCCGCGGGGTCCGCCACCGCGGGGTCCGCCACCACGGCGGCGTCCGCCAGCGCCGGGTCGGCGGAGAGCCGGTACCTGGCCCAGCTGGGGGCCGAGCAGACCAAGCTCGCCCAGGCCGAGCAGGCGATCCCCACCAATCCGCGCACGCCGGCCGCCCTGGCGCGCTCGGTCGACCTGCTCGGCGCCGCCGTCCGCCGGCTGGCCGACGGTCTGGCCTCGATCAAGCCGCCCGGCACGGTGGCCGCCGACTCACGCCCGGCTGGCCACGATCATGCGCGCCTACGCGGCCCAGCTCGACCAGGCGGCCCGGATGGCGACCGGGCCCGGTGGCGAGCGGCGTGCGGGGGCGCTGTTGATCAGCGCCACCGACCAGGCCAGCCGGTCGTTCACGGCCACGATCGACAGCATCGACTCGACGCTGGGCAACTCCCGGTGAGGGAGCGAACCACCTAGGATGGTGGCGCGCATGGACCCGATCACTCTGCGTAACCGCCTGCTCGTGGCCACCGGGATGTGGCGCGAGGCGACCGGTGAGCCACTGCCCAAGCTCGCACCCGGGGAGCCGGTTGACCAGCTCCAGAGCTTCGAGCTGCAGCTGGTCAACCGGCTGTGGGAGACCGCCACGCCGGAGAACGCGCGGGAGATCGCCGATCGCACCTGGGACCTGGTGCACGACCGGCCCGACAGCGACCCGGTCAAGCGGCGCGTGGTCGAGTGCCACGAGGCGCTGGCCAAGATGACCCGCCTCGGCGACTAGAGGGTCGGACTCGAGAGTCGGCTCGGGGGCCTGGAGGGTCGGCGGCACGGTCTCGGGCTCGGCCGCCTGCTGGTTGCGCGGCAGCCCGGCCGCGGCGTAGGCGTCGGCCTCGTCGAGTGTCTCCTGCTCGAGCAGGGCTCCGACCAGCGAGTCGAGGTTGCCCCGATGCGCGCGCAACAGCTCGGTGACCCGGGTGTGCGCCGATTCGACGATCCGGCGCACCTCCTCGTCGATCAGCCGCTGCGTGGCCTCGGAGGTCTCCGAGACGCCCGGGCAGGAGCGGGCTCATGCCGTCCATCGGGATGACCGCGATCGGGCCGATGGCCGGGCTCATGCCCCAGCGGCCGACCATGTGGCGGGCGATCCGGGTCAGATGCTGGATGTCGGACTCGGCTCCGGTCGTGATGTCGCCGAACACCGTCTGCTCGGCCACGCGGCCGCCCAGGGCGACGTCGATCTGGGCCATCAGGTACTTCTGCTCGAAGTTGAACCGGTCGGCGTCGGGCGCCGAGAAGGTGACGCCGAGCGCCTGGCCGCGGGGGATGATCGAGACCTTGCGCACCGGATCGGCGCCCGGGGTGAGCATGCCGACGATCGCGTGGCCCGCCTCGTGAAAGGCGGTGCGGCGGCGGTCGTCCTCGGTCAGCATCACCTTGCGCTCGGCCCCGAGGATGATCCGCTCCAGGGCGTCGGTCAGGTCCTCGCGGTTGACCCGGTCGTGGTTGCGCCGCGCGGCCAGGAGCGCGGCCTCGTTGACCAGGTTGGCCAGGTCGGCTCCGACCATGCCCGGAGTCGAGGAGGCCAGCACGCCGAGGTCCACGTCGTCGGCCAGCGGCACCGAGCGGGTATGGACGCGCAGGATGGCCTCGCGGCCGGCGCGATCGGGAGGTTGCACGGCGACGCGGCGGTCGAACCGTCCCGGGCGCAGCAGTGCCGGGTCGAGGATCTCGGGGCGGTTGGTGGCGCCGAGCACGATCACGCCCGTGCGCGGATCGAACCCGTCCATCTCGGTCAGGATCTGGTTCAGCGTCTGCTCGCGCTCGTCGTGGCCGCCCGAGATGTTCGGGCCGCCGGCCGAGCGTGAGCGGCCCACGGCGTCGAGCTCGTCGATGAAGATGATGGCCGAGCCGATCGCCTTGGCCTGGGCGAACAGATCACGCACGCGCGAGGCGCCGACGCCGACGATCATCTCCACGAACTCCGAGGCCGACATCTGGAAGAAGGGCACGCCGGCCTCGCCCGCGACCGCGCGCGCGAGCAGCGTCTTGCCGGTACCGGGCGCGCCGCTGAGCAGGACCCCGCGCGGGATCCGCCCGCCCAGGCGGACGTACTTGTCCGGGTTCTTGAGGAAGTCGACGATCTCGGTCAGCTCCTCCTTGGCCTCGTCGATCCCGGCCACGTCCTTGAACGTCACCGGCTGCTCGGAGGCCTCGACCCGCCGCGCCCGCGAGCGCCCGAACGACATCAGGCCACCCGGCGCCGCCACCCGAGGCGGCGGCGCGGCGCATGAACCACACGAGCAGGAGCACGAACAAGAGCGTCGGGCCGAAGCCGAAGATCAGGCTGGTCAGGAACGAGGGACCGCTGTCCGGTGGCTTGGCGTCCTCGATCACGCCGTGGCTCTGGAGCAGGTGCGAGAGCTGCGTCTGATCGGCGAACGGCGGGGATCTGGGTCGAGAACTGGGTCGAGGGCTGCGCGGTCTGCGGAGTTGGACGGGTACTTGACCGCGGTCTTGAACGTGCCCTGGATCGCGCTGCCGGTCGAGGAGATCTCGGTCACGTTGCCCTTCTGAACCTGCTGGAGGAACGTCGGGCTGTAGGGGATGCGGACCCGGCCGCTCGGCTGCAGCGTCTGCTGGGAGACCCAGACGTTGAGCACGAGCAGGCCGATGACGAGCAGCAGGACCAGCCACCGCGGGTTCGGCCGCGAGGGCGGCGGCTGGCCGGGCGGGCGCTGATCGCGTCGGCCGTCCGGTGGCGGTGGTGGGCGTCCGCCACCGCGGGGTGGGCGACCGGTTGGATCCTGTCTGGCGCGGCTGATCGGCCATAGCAAAGATTGTGACAACCCGTGTACCCGCCACCCGAAGACCCGGTGAAGAAAACGTCAGCCCTCGGGCGGCGATCCGACCGAGGGGGCCAGCCAGAGTGGCCCCGCTATTGCTCCAGGCGGGTGCGGAAAGCCGTCAGCCCCCTCGACGCTGGCCCCGGCGGCCCAGGCCTGATCGGCGAGCCCGCGGTCCGAGGTCACCACGCGGACCGCCCCCGGCTGCGGATCGGCCTTCAGCCGCCGCACGATCTCGTCGTCGGCCGCGTTGGCCCGTGGGCGCGGCGCGTGGGCGACCTCGATCACGGTCGAGCGGATCGGCGGCCGGGGCGGCCGCTCGAACACCACGGTCACGTCCTCGCCCTCCACGGCCGCCCAGTCCTCGAGCTGCTTGACCAGCCGCAGCATCGCGGCGTCGCGGTCCCTCCACCACCCGTCGGGCCGCGTGCCGATCACGTTCATCCCGTCGACCAGCCAGCGCATCAGTGCTCGCCCGCGTCGGGCCGGCCCCGGGCGCGCTTGCGCTCGGCCTGCCGGCGCTTTGAGTCCAGCCGCCGGCGGATCGCCGCCTGCGTGGGCTTGGTCGGGTGGCGCGGCTTGGTCACGGTAAGCGCGCCGATCAGCCGGCGCTGGAGCCGCTCGAGCGCGAGCTCGCGGTTGCGCGCCTGGCTGCGTGCATCCTGGGCCACGGCCACTATCCGGGGGCCGGTCCGGCCGATCACTCGCCGCTTCTGGGCGTCGCTGAGCGATTCCGAGGCGGCCACATCGAACACGGCCTCCACGCGTGAGGCGGTCACGTTGGCGTGCTGGCCGCCCGGGCCCGAGGAGCGGGAGGTGCGCAGCACGATCTCGCGCAGCGGAACGGCGCCGTGGCGCCCCAATGGCATCGGATCTTCCATCCCCACAAGCATGGCGCGTTACCGCCTTGTGACAAGGTTTCGAGCCGCCTGCGCAAGTGCTACCGTGCCCCGCCGTAAGGCCGTCCGCGAGGTCGGGCGGCGAGAAGCAGGTGCAGGCCTCGGGGTATTTGCAGAGTCGCATCCTCCGCGGTGGGAGCATCTCGAGCTACGGAGGACATCTCCACATGCCAACCGGAACCGTCAAATGGTTCAGCGACGACAAAGGCTTCGGTTTCATCACGCCCGATGAAGGAAGCCGCGACCTGTTCGTGCATCACACGAACATCAATTCCGACGGCTACCGCTCGCTCGCCGAGGGAGCGAAGGTCTCCTACGAGGAAGAGGCCGGGCCCAAGGGTCCGAAGGCCATCAACGTAGAGAAGATCTAGTTTTCGGGGCCGCGCCTGCGGCGCGTCATCCCTGGGACGCGGTTCCGCGGGGCGATCCATGCGCCCGCGGGCCCGCGGCTCACGCCACGCGGCCGTCCTCGGGCTCCAGCGGAAGCCCTCCCGCGCGCCATTCGAGCAGGCCGCCGCTCATGTTGTGGGCGTCGAAGCCCGCGCCCGCGAATGCCTGTGTGGCCATGGCCGACCGGCTGCCGCTGCGGCAGACGAACACGATCGGCCGGTCGCGGGGCAGCGCGTCCGCCTGAGCTGAGAGCTCGGTGAGCTGGATGTGATGGCTGCCGGCGATCCGGCCGGCCTCCCATTCCTCGGGCTCGCGCACGTCGATCAGCTCGATCTCGCCCCGCTCGTGCAGCGAGGCGACCTCATGGGGCGTGAAATCGCCGCTCATGGTCATGAATGTAGCTGCCGATGAGGTGGTGAAGACACTCGTCGCGCGGCTGGTGTACGCTGCCGCGCGGAAATCAAGACCCAGCCGAATTCCGGGCGCCCCCGCGCCCGGGAGCGGGGAACCCAATGGAGCCACCTGGCTCCGGGGGCGAATCGCCGGAGTTCCGGCGTAGCGCGACCTCTTTCAGCGCGAGCCCGACAGCTAACCCCGTAGGCGCCAGAAAGAGAGGGGTTCGTCGGTGCCAAGAAAGGCCATTGCCCGTGCGGGCGTGCTCGCCGTCCTAGCTGTACTCATCCCCGTCGCGCCCGCGCTTGGCGCCACCGGCGGGACGTCTTATTCCGCGGCGTCTGCCCAGCCGCGGGGAGACTCAAAACACCTGGGCGACCGGGTCATCCGAAAGGGCATGCGCGGTCATGACGTGCGCGTGCTCCAGAGCTATCTGACCCTGGCCGGGTACCAGACCAGCATCACCGGCTACTTCGGCTCGGCCACCAAGGCGAGCGTGATCGCCTTTCAGAACGCCCACGGCTTCCGGGGCAACGGGGTCGTGAGCATCGCGGTCGAGAAGGCGCTGCGGGCTGCCGTGGCCTCGATCGAGGCTGACCCGCCGAGCGTCAAGACACGGATCAACTCGGACGGCACGGCCACCGCTCCGGCCGGGGCGCCCGCCGTCGTCCAGCAGGTGGTCGCGGCGGCCAACCGGATCCACACCAAGCCCTACGTCTACGGGGGCGGCCACGGGAGCTTCGACTCCTCGGGCTACGACTGCTCGGGCTCGGTCAGCTACGCGCTCCATGGCGGAGGCCTGCTCTCCTCGCCCGAAGACTCGAGCGGCCTGGAGTCCTACGGCCAGCCCGGCCCCGGCCACTGGATCACCATCTACGCCAACTCGGGACACGCCTTCATGGTCGTGGCCGGCCGAGGCTTCGACACCGCCAACTACAGCGGTCCCAACATCCCGTCCGGGTCGGGTCCGCGGTGGCGGAGCGACCCGAGCGCCGACACCTACGGCGGCGGCTGGACGATCCGTCATCCGGCGGGCTTGTAGGACGCAGCCGAGCGGCGAGCGCGAGTAGCATCCCTCGGGATGTCCGCGCTCGCCGAGCTGTACACGATCCCCCAGGAGTACCTCGACTTCCGGGACACGATCCGGCAGATCGCCCGGGAGCGCATCGCGCCGCGGGCGGCCGAGATCGACGAGAAGGCCGAGTACCCCCATGATCTTCGGGCGCTGCTGGCTGAGCACGACGTGCTGGGGCTGCCGTTCGAGACCGAGCACGGCGGGACCGGAACCGGCACCCTGATGCTGAACATGGCGATCGAGGAGATCGCCAAGGCGTGCGCCTCCACCGCCCTGATCCTCATGATCCAGGAGCTCGGCACGCTCCCGATCAAGCTGTTCGGGACCGACGAGCAGAAGGACCGCTTCCTGACCCGGTGCGCGAGCGGGGAATGGTCCCCCGCCTTCGCCCTGTCCGAGCCCGAAGCCGGGTCGGACCCCGGGGGCATGCGCACCCGCGCGCGCCGCGATGGCAGACGAGTGGGTGATCGACGGAACCAAGAACTGGATCACCAACCTCGGCGTGGCCGACTTCTACGTTGTTTTCGCCGTGACCGACACCCAGGCCGGGCACTCGCGTGGAATCACCGCCTTCATCGTCGAGGCCGACCGGCCCGGGTTCAGCGTGGGCAAGCTCGAGCACAAGCTCGGGATCCGCGGCTCGCCGACCGGGCAGCCGATCTTCGACGGGGTGCGCGTGCCTGAGGAGAACGTGCTCGGCGAGGTCGGCCGCGGGTTCAAGGTCGCGATGGCGACGCTCGACCGCTCCCGGCTCGGGGCCGGGGCGCAGGCGCTCGGGATAGCCCAGGGCGCGACCGACTACGCGGCGGCGTATGCCCGGGAGCGCCGCCAGTTCGGCCAGCCGATCAACGCGTTCCAGGCCATCCAGTTCAAGCTCGCCGACATGGAGACCCAGTGCGCGGCCGGGCGCGAGCTCCTCTACCAGGCGTGCGCCAAGGTCGACCGCGGCGACCCCGACATGGGCAAGTACACCTCGATGGCCAAGCTGTTCTGCTCCGACATGGCCATGAGGGTGACCGTCGAGGCCGTGCAGGTGCTGGGCGGCTACGGCTACGTCAAGGAGTACCCGGTCGAGCGGATGATGCGGGACGCCAAGATCACCCAGATCTACGAGGGCACGAACGAGATCCAGCGGCTCGTGATCGCCCGCACCCTGCGCTGAGCATGGGACGCGAGGGGCGCCGGATCCTGCTGTCGGCTCTGGGGGCGCTGACCCTGGGCCTCGGTACGGTGAGCCTGATCGCCGGCTTCAGCGACTCGTTTCCGCTCCGCCTGCTCCAGGGCCTCGCGGTCTTCGGCGCCGGAGCGCTGATCCTCGGCGGCGCCGTGCTGTTGGCCATGGTCCACCTGGCCAACTGGAAGGACCCCGAGTCGGAGGCCGACTTCGACGCCCTGGTCGAGCGGGCCGAATGGCTCGCCGCTCACGACGAGGACGGTGAGCTGGAACCGCACATCGGCGACGACGAGGACGACGACGAGTTCGACTGGATTCTGCGTGGCGCGATCGACGACCTCCCGATGGAGTTCCACCGCGCGCTCGAGCACGTAGCCGTGGTCGTGTCCGACGACGGCCACCGGCGCCGCGCCTACGGCCTGTACCAGGGCGATACGGTCGCCCGCGACTACTTCCACGACCGGATCGTGATCTTCCGCGACACGCTGCTGCGCGACTTCGGCCATGACGCGGAGCTGCTCAAGGCGCAGATCACCCGCACGCTCCGCCACGAGCTCGCCCACCATCTCGGGTGGGACGAGAAGGGTGTGCGCGGCCTGGGCCTCTGACCGGCCTACCTGTGCTTCGGCGCCTTGGCCAGGTAACTGTGGCCGGCGTGCACGGGCACCGTGATGTGCTTGACCAAGTCGGTGACCAGCACGGTGTGCAGCTGTACCGCGATCACCGTTCCGTCGCAGCGGTCGGTTGTCGTCCACTGGGTGCCGCGGACCGTGCCGGAGGCGTAGCGCCCGCGCGTGCGGAAGCTGCCGCTGGCGCGCGAGCGCAGCGTCTGCAGGATCCGCCGGCTCAACGCGGCCTGAGCGGTCTGGTCCCCGGCGCCATGGGCGGCGCAGCTCGCGTACGTCGGGGCGCCCCTGACGACGCCCTCGACCAGCGACAGGGTGGTCAGGCCGCTGCGGGCCTCGGTGACCTTGAAGATCGCGCCGCCGAACACGCCGGTCTGGGGCTTGTGGCCGTGGGCGGCGGCCGAGATCAGCTCGAGGGATCCAGCGCGGGCGTCGAGCACCGTGCCCGAGGGCAGGTGTTGCGTCTGGGTCAACGGCACCAGCTGGCCGCCGATCAAGGCGAAGACGTGGCCGCTGACCGGCTTGGCGTTCTGGCTCTGTCCGAGCACGGGCGGTGGCGCGGGCGGTCCCGTCGGCGTTTTGAACGTCTGGTCGGGCCCGAACGAAGTGCCGGTGGCGTTGACCGCAACCAGCCTCACGTGGTAGAGCGCATTCGGCACCAGGCCCCCGACCGCCGCCGACACGGCGTGGGGGTTCGAGTCGGCCGGGAGCGATTGCGAGGCCGTGCTCTGGTCGTAGAGCGCCGTCGATGCGCCGGGCGGGCGCAGGGCGGGGTCGAGGCCGTACTGGAAGAAGTAGGTGGTGGCCTGACCGTTGGGGTTGACGGCGCCCGCGAGCGTCGCCCCGGTGCTGACCGTGGAGGAGGGCGGGCTGGTCTGGGCGCCCGGCGCCGACTGGGGTGGAGGTGGTGGTGGGGGGTTCTGCTTGGTCGCCGCCACCAGCTCGAAGGCGCCGATGTCGCATTTGCCGCCCGCCGGCTGGGGGCGGGCCACGCCGCGCTGGTCGGTGCTCACCGGGGCGCCGGCGACATCGGTGCACGATCCGGCGTCGACCGCCGGGCTGTTCGCCGGGAGCGCCTGAGTGGGGGTGGGTCCGCCGTTGTCCCCGAGCGGTCCGAGCTTCGGGTCGGTGTTCGTGAGGTCACCGGTGGCGTGGAAGCCGCACGTGTCGGCGCTCTCCAGGTTGCTGCCGGCCGAGGTGAACGTCCCACTTCCGCCGCAGTTGCCCTGGCTGTTGCCGGCGAGGATCGAGGTCTTGAGCGCGTACGGGTCCCCCTCATTGAAGATCGCGCCTCCCGGCTGGTTGATCGTGTTGCCCGCGATCGTGGAGGCGCTGATCGAGCCCGGAGCTCCATTGCCGTGGATCGCCCCGCCTCCGTTGTTCTGACCTGGGCTGGTGACCGTGAGCGAGTTTCCGGACAGCGTGCTGTTGAGGTAGGTGCTGTTGCTCCCGTCGTCGTAGACCGCGCCGCCGCCGTTGGAGCCGCTGCTGGAGGTGACGGTCCCGGTGTTGTTGGCGATCGTCGACGAGACGACCGCGAGGTTGGAGCCGTCGTGGTACAGGCCAATGCCGCCGTTCACTCCACTCCCGCTGCCGCCGACGGTGGCCGAGTTGCCGTCGATCGAGCTCGAGGTCACGGTCACATCCTCGCCGTCGTTGTACACGCCGGCGCCGCCATTGAAGCCACCCGTGGAGTTGGACACCTGGAATGTGTTTCCGTTGATCCGGCTGCCCGTGATCGTGAGCGCGTCGCCGTTCTCGTACACGCCCGCTCCTCCGTCAAATCCGTGGGTCATGTCCACCGTGACGGAGTTGTTCTCGACCGAGCTGTTGGTAAGGGTGAGGCCGATGCCGTTGTCGAAGATCCCGCCGCCTCCGTCGAAGCCCGAGTTCGACGTCGAGGTCTGAGTCACGGTGTTGCCGCTGACGACGCTTCCGCTGACCACGAGCGCCTCACCGTCGTTGTATATCCCCCCGCCGCCGTGTGCACTATTTATCGCGCCCGTGATCGTCACGCTGTTGTTGGTGATTGTGCTGTTGGTGACCGTGGTGAGAGTTCTGGCGTCGGTGAGCACCCCACCGCCGCCGAGGTTCCCCGCGCTGACCGTGGCGCTGTTGCCGGTGATCGTGTCGCCGTTCAGTGTGAGGGTGTTGACCGCGTCCGCGAAGATCGCGCCTCCGCCTGACGGGTCGCTGGACGCGCCGCCGGTCAGCGTCAGCCCGGAGATGGTGACGTCGTCGGTCTGGGCTGGCGCGTCGACGTTGATCACGCTGTCCTGATGGTTGCCGTCGATCGTGAGCTGGCTCGCGCCCGGACCGGAGATCGTCAGCCCGTGGGGGATCACCAGCGCGCCGCTCGTCAGTCTGATCGTCTGCCCGTTCAGCGCCGGGGAGAAGCCGATCGTGGTCTCGGCACCTGACCGGGTGATCGCGTCCCGGAGCGAGCCGGAGCCGCTGTCGTCGGCGTTGGTGACCGTGATCGAATGCAGCAACTCGTAGGCGCCGATGTCGCAGGTGGCGTTTTCGGATCGGGAGGCGCCGCGCTGGTCGGTGGCCGGGCACAGCGCGTTGTCGCCGGCGTCGATGGCGGGGCTGCCGCTGCCCAGGGCCTCGGTCAGCGTGGGGCCGCCGTTGTTGTTCAGGGTCCCGAGCTTCGGGTCGGTATTCGTGAGGTCGCCGTTCGCGCGCAGGCTGCACGTGTCCGCGGTCTCGAGGTTGTGTCCGTGCGAGACCAGCGTGCCGCCGTTCACGAAGTGGCAGTTGCCGGGCGTGCCGCGGGAGATGATCGTGTTCCCGAGCGTGAACGTGCCGTGGTTCTGAATGTCGATGCTTCCGCCGGAGCCGGCGCTGTTCGAATCGATCGTGACATTGGTCAGGTTGTGCGTGCCGCCGCTCCGGCTCTCGTACGCGCCACCGCTCCCCGTCGCCGTGTTGCCGAACATCGTCGTGTTGACGACGGTGAACTTGTCCCCGTGGTCCTCGTCGATCCCGCCGCCGGGGACGTTCGGGTGACCGCCGTCGCCGGCGCCGTTGAACGCGATCAGGTCGCCGCTGAGCTGCCAGCCCGGGTTGGTGCTGCCGCCGCCAGCCGCGATGCCGCCGCCACCGATGGAGCTCACGCCGCCCGTGAAGCCGGCCACGGCGCCGTTGAACGTGATCATCGTGTCGGTGATCGTGTAGGCCGACCCGCCCTGGTCGGATATGCCGCCGCCTGACTGGGCGGCGTTGTTGCTGGCGATGACATCGCGGTCCAGATCGACCGGGACGCTTCCCCCGGTAGCCAGGCCGCCGCCGGAGGCCTGATTGCCGGCAGGCGCGTTGGCCGGCAGCACGGCCTGGTTTTCGCTGATCGTCGTGTCCGTGATCGTGAGCGAGCCGCTGGTGCTGTATACGCCCCCGCCTGGCCCGGCGGCGGTGTTGATGCCGATCGTTGAATGGTCGATCGCGGCCGGACCGCCCGAGAGCAGCAGGCCACCGCCGCCGGCGATGGCCCCGGTGCTGCTATTGACGGTGTTGGTCGAGACGGTCACCCGCGTGAGCGAGAGCGGAACCGGCGCCTCCAGGGCGATGCCCGCGCCGCCGCCGTTCAGTCCCGGCGCGTCGACGAAGTTGTTCGACACGGTCGCGTCGGTCAGGGTCAGGGCCCCGAGGGCGAGGATGCCCCCGCCCTCGCTGAGCATTCCCTGCCCACCGGCGGGATGGCCGTGCTGGATCGTCGCGCCGGACAGGGTGAGGCTTCCGGTCGACTCGACCCGGAACACCCGGTCGGTCACCGTCGACGACGCGCCGCCGCCGTCGATCGTCGTGGAGGCTGACCCCGCCCCGTTGATCGTGATCGCGGAGGTGACGTTGAGATCGCCCGTGCTGGCGTCGTCGTTCCCGCTCGGGGCGATGGTCAGGTCGTACGTGCCGGCCGGCAGGGTGATCGTGCTCGTGCCGCCGGCCGCGTTGGCGGCCAGGACCGCGTCACGCAGAGTGCACTGCGCGGGGGTGCACCCTCCCGCGTCGACCGCGTCCGTGGTGCTGTTTACGGTGAAGGTGGCCGCGAGCGCGGTCCCGGTGGCCAGGGCAAGGAGGAGGCCGAGCGTCGCGAGTGCGACGCGCGATGCCGCCCGTACCACGTGCCTCGCCTTCATTTCGGTCCCTCGAGGCCCCCAGCGTTGTCCATTGCTCGCAAAGGCGAGCGCCGCGATCATCTCAGAACCCCCGGCGCGGGTCAACGCGGCCGACCGCAACGGCCAACTAGCATGGTTGGCAGGCCGCGATTTCGAGCGGCCGCGCCTTTGCCTATCCCAGGAGCGATACCGAATGCCAGAAGCAGTGATCGTCGACGCCATCCGCACGCCCATCGGGCGGGCGATGAAGGGGTCGCTGAAGAGTGTCCGCGCCGATGACCTTGCCGCGACCCCGATCCGCGCGCTGATCGAGCGCAATCCCGAGGTCAACTTCTCCGAGACCAACGACCTGCTGATGGGCGCGGCCTCGGGCATCGGCGAGCAGGGCTACAACGTGGGCCGCAACGCCGGGCTGCTGGCCGGGCTGGACCACCACGTCCCCGCCTGCACGGTCAACCGGTTCTGCGCCTCCTCGCTGATGACGATCCGGATGGCCTCGCACGCGATCCGGGCCGGCGAGGGCGACCAGTACATCGCGGCTGGGGTGGAGGCGGTCTCCCGGGCCGGACTCGGCGCCGGGATGATGGAGGAGGCCAAGCATCCGCAGCTGAACGGCCAGAACGGTGCCGCCTACGACGTCTACATCCCCATGGGACTGACGGCCGAGAACGTGGCCGACCGGTGCAAGGTCAGCCGCGAGGCCCAGGACGAGTGGGCGGTGATCTCCCAGAACCGCGCCGTGGACGCGCGCGAGTCCGGTCACTTCGACGACGAGATCGTTGCCGTCACCGCGCCCGCCCACAAGGACAAGGACAAGGAGGGCAACGAGATCGACGTGCCCGAGCGCGTGGTCGACCGGGACGACGGCCCGCGGCCCGGGACCACGATGGACGTCCTCGGACAGCTGAAGCCCGCCTTCCGGCCCGACGGGACGGTGACCGCCGGCAACTCCTGTCCGCTCAACGACGGGGCTGCCGCGGTGCTGGTCATGTCAGCCGAGAAGGCCAAGAGCCTCGGCCTCAAGCCCAAGGCGCGGATCATCGCCTCCACGGTGTCGGCGATCCGGCCCGAGATCATGGGCCTGGGCCCGATCCCGGCCATCCAGGCGCTGCTCAAGGAGACCGGGATGTCGATCGAGGACATCGACATCGTCGAGATCAACGAGGCGTTTGCCGCCCAGATCGTGCCCTGCCGCGAGGAGCTGAACATCCCCGAGGAGAAGCTCAACCCGTTCGGCGGCGCGATCGCGCTCGGCCATCCGTTCGGGATGACCGGAGCGCGGATCATGACCACGCTGCTCAACGGCCTGGAGAAGACCGGCGGGACGTACGGGATCGAGTCGATGTGCGTGGCCGGCGGGATGGGCCAGGCCATGCTGGTCGAGCGTTTGAACTGAGCGCGAGCCGGAGGGGCCGCCCCGCTCAGCGGGGCGGCATCCGCAACGCGCCGTCGAGCCGGATGACCTCGCCGTTGAGCATCTCGTTCTCGACGATGTGCACGGCCAGGGCGGCGAACTCGTCCGGCCGTCCGAGCCGCGGCGGGAACGGCACCGCCTGACCGAGCGCGTCCCGCGCCTCATCGGGCAGCTCGGCCAGCAGGGGGGTGTCGAAGGTACCCGGGGCGATCGCGCACACTCGGATGCCGGCACCGGCCAGATCGCGCGCCGCCGGCAGGGTCATGCCGACGATCCCGCCCTTCGAGGCCGAGTAGGCGATCTGGCCGATCTGACCGTCGAAGGCGGCGATCGAGGCCGTGTTGACGCACACACCGCGCTCCCCGGACCCCAGGGGCTCGTTCGCGAGCATCGCCGCCGCGGCCAGCCGCAGCACGTTGAAGGTGCCGATCAGATTGACCCCGATGACCTTCTCAAAGGTCTCGAGCCGGTGCGCTCCGCGCGACCCGGCCACCTTCTCGGCCCGGCCGATCCCGGCGCAGCAGACCGAGATCCGCAGATCGCTCGCGGCCTCCACGGCGGCGCTGACCTCATCGGCATCGGTCACGTCGGCATGAACGAACCTCCCCCCGAGCTCGCCGGCGAGCTGCTCACCGAGGTCGTCCTGAAGGTCGGCGATCACCACCTCGGCCCCGCGCTCGGCCAGCAGGCGGGCGGTGGCGGCGCCGAGCCCCGACGCGCCGCCGGCCACGAGCGCGCGGCTGCCCTGGATCTCCATGGGCGGGAACCCTACTGGGGCACAACCGGGCTCGGAGTCGGCGGTCCCACGGATGCCGCAGCGGAGCGAGGCCCCCAAAGACAGCCCGAACCACTCATCGGGATCGGTGTACCACCCGTCGAGCCGCCAACCCGGCGGCCTCGAAATCCCGGCGCACGCGCCCCTGGGTGAACTTGCAGCTGATCTCGGTCCGGAGATCCTCGCCGGCAGCGAAGTCCACGCGCAGCTCGAGGTCGGCGATCCACACCGTGCACGCCCTCGAGGCCCGAAGGCGCATTTCGACCCACTCGTGCCGGCGGTCGAAGAAGGCCACGTGCTCGAACGCCTCGGGGACGAAGTCGGCCCCGAGCTCCCGGTTCAGCACGTGCAGCAGGTTGCGGTTGAACTCCGCCGTCACGCCGGCGGCATCGTTGTACGCCGCCTCGATCACCGCCGGGTCCTTGACCAGGTCGGTGCCGAGCAGCAGCCGATCGCGCGGTCCGAGCAGTCCGGCGACCGACTGCAGCAGCGTCCGCCGCGTGCCGGGCGGGAAGTTGCCGATCGTCCCCCCGAGGAGCGCCACCAGCCGCGGCGCCGAGCCGCCGGGCGGGATCCGCCCCAGATGGCGCTCGAAGTCGCCGATCACGCCCTCCACGACCAGCCCGTCGTAGCGATCAAGCAGCTCACGTGACGCCTCCGAGACCGCGCTTTCGGAGACGTCGAAGGGGATGTAGCGCTCGAGCGTGCCCGCGCGCTCCATCGCGTCGAGCAGGACCATCGCCTTCTCGGCCGAGCCGGAGCCGAGCTCGACCAGCTCACCGGCCCCGGTGGCGGCGATGACTGCGTCGGCCTGCGCAGCCAGGATCTCCCGCTCGGTCCGGGTGGGGTAGTACTCGGGCTGCTCGCAGATGCGCTCGAACAGCTCCGAGCCGCGGGCATCGTAGAAGTGCTTGGGCGGGACCTCCTTGAACGGCCGCGTGAGGCCGTCGAGGACGTCGTTGGCCAGCCGCCGCTCGTGGGCCTCGGACAGCCACGATCTGATCCGGACACTCACGCGTCCCTCGCGATCCGCACACCGGAGAAGATCTGGCGCCGCTGGGGGTAATCCCAGTTGCGGAAGCTGGGCGACGCGAGGCGGTCGCGGGTGGCCCACGAGCCGCCCCGCAGGACCTTGTACACCGGCCCGAAGAAGACCTCGGAGTACTCCCTGTAGGGGTCGGGGACGAACCCGGGATAGGGGGTGAAGTCGCTCGCCGTCCACTCCCACACGCCGCCGAGCAGGTCCAGGCAGCCGCTGGGCGACGCTCCTGCGGGATGGGCCCCGGCCGGCGCGGGTCCGCCGGCGAGCTGGTCGAGGTTGGCGTGGACGCCGGCGACCGGAGGGTCGTCTCCCCACGGATAGCGCCCCTCCTGATTCCAGGTCGCCGCCTTCTCCCACTCGGCTTCGGTGGGAAGCCGGGCGCCGTGCGCGCGGGCGAAGGCGTCGGCCTCGAACCAGGAGATGTGGACGACGGACCGGTCCGGGTTCAGTGGCTCGAGCGTGCCCAGGTGCCACTCCCAGTGGAGGTCCGCCGTCCAGCCTCCAGGTCGCGTGATGTCGTACTCCTCCTTCCACGCCCAGCCCTCGGCCGACCACCACTCGCGCCGTTCGTAGCCGCCCCCCTCGACGAAGGTGAGGTAGGTGGCGTTGGTGATCGGCGTGCGGCCGATCAGGTAGTCCCGCGTGTCGGTCTTGTGCCGGGGACGCTCGTTGTCGTAGGAGAAGCTCTCCGGGCGGGCTCCGATCTCCGCCGGGCCGGCGGGGATCTCGATCAGCTCGAGTCCGCTGAACCCGGGCGCCGGGGGGCTCGGGAGCGGCTCCGGATCGAACCCGCGCAGGCCGGCCAGCTGCATCGTCTGGAGCATCGTCTCGGTGTGCTGGCACTCGTGCCGGACCACGAGCTCATGCACGTCGGTGGTGCCCCGCTCCTCGATCACCTCGAGCGTGCGCTCGCGCACCTCGGCCAGGTACTCCCGCGCGGATTCCGGCCGCAGGAAGGGCAGATCGCCGCGGGAACAGCGCGGAGTCTCAAACGCGTCGTACACCTCGGCCAGGTCCTCGCGCAGCAGCGGGCGCTCGCCGAAGCGGTGCACGAGCCACAGGTCCTCAAACGCGGCGATGTGGCCGAGATCCCAGACCAGGGGGCTCATCAGGGTCGAGTGAACGCGCTCGAGGTCGTCATCGGAGACGTTCGCCACCAGCGCGAGTGTGCGGGCTCGAGTTTCCCGGAGCTCGGCGATCACCGATCCCAGTCTCTCACAACGCGTACCTGAGGAAGAGCGACTGTTCGCGTTCAAGCACCCAGACCAGCCGGAGCCCGGCCAGCTCGGGCAGCGCCGCGCCGCTGGTCAGCCCCGGTCCATCGCTCCCGCCCGCCAGCTTCGGGGCCAGGGTCAGGAACAGCTCGTCGGTCAGGCCCTCGTGCAGGAGCGAGGCGAACATGGTCGCGCCGCCCTCGCACAGGAGCGAGCGGACGTCGTAGTCGGAGCGCAGCCGCCGCAGCGCCGTGGTCAGCGTGAGCTGACCCGGGTCGAGCCGGACCAGATCGACGTGCGCGCGGGCGCCCGCCAGATCGATCGCGTCCGGGGCGAAGATGACCACGCGGGAAGCCGGGTCCTCGAACAGCGGGATGTCGGTGGGAACCTCGCCGCTGCGGGTCAGGACGACGGCCAGCGGATCGGGGCTGAGGCCCGCGGCCGCCCTCCGAGCGCGACGCTCGGGATCCCGCACCAGCCGTCCGTAGCGCTCGTCGCGGATCGTGTTCGTCCCGGCCAGGACGGCGTCCACGCTTTCGCGCAGGCCATGGAACATGGCCCGGTCGCCCAGGTCGCTGAGGCCTCCCGAGCGGCCCTCGAAGGCGGTCCGGCCATCCGCCGTGGCGACGAAGTTCACGATCACGTGCGGTCGCTCCGGCGGCGCCTGGGCGCCCAGGTCGAGCGACCCGACCACTTCCCCGATCGTCGTCGACCGGCACTCGGGTAGCAGCTGCGTCAGTTCCACCCCCGGACCCGGCCGCTCCGCCGCGCTCACGGGATCGAACCTACCAGGTCGGGAAAAAGGTTAGGCTGCCCGCCGATGCACTTCCGAGAGCTCGACCGCGGCGAGCTGATAGCCGTCGTCGGCGGCATCGTCCTCGCCATATCGCTCCTCCTGCCCTGGTTCTCGCTCGGGAACGGGCACGCCCTGCTGAACAGCTGCCGGGGGCCGAACACCACCTGTACGGGCTGGCACTCGTTCCTGTACCTGCGCTACCTCCTGCTGGTTGGCGCGGTGGCGCCGCTGATCCTGGTCTGGATCATCCTGCGCGGACACGGGCTGTCGTGGCCACGCGGTGAGCTGACCGCGATCACCTCGATCCTCATGCTGGTGCTGATCGTGTTCCGCGGGCTGATCGACAAGCCCGGCTCGCCTCGGAGCGAGTTCAGCGTCGACTACGGCTTCGGGGTCGCGCTGGTGGGAGCGCTGATCATTCTGGCCGGGTCCCTGTGGCGGGCCCAGGAGGGCGCGGAACGGCGCAAGCCGCCGGGGGTCCTATGAGCCTCGGCAACCTGGATGCGACGCGGCCGGACCGGAATCTGGCCCTCGAGCTGGTGCGGGTGACCGAGGCGGCGGCCCTGGCGGCGGCCCGGATGGTCGGGCGCGGGGACAAGGAGGGCGCCGACCAGGCGGCTGTCGATGCCATGCGCCACGTCCTCGAGGGAGTCTCGATGGACGGCGTGGTCGTGATCGGCGAGGGTGAGAAGGACGAGGCCCCGATGCTCTACAACGGCGAGCAGATCGGCGACGGCACCCCGCCCCAGGTCGACGTGGCCGTCGACCCGCTCGAGGGCACGCGCCTGACCGCGCTCGGGATGCCGAGCGCGCTCGCGGTCATCGCCCTGTCCGAGCGCGGGATGATGTTCGACCCCGGGCCGTGCGTGTACATGGAGAAGATCGCCGGCGGGCCGGAGATCGCCGACCTCCTGGATCTCGATCGCCCCCTGCCCGAGACGCTGAAGCTGGTGGCCGAGCGCAAGGGCATCGACATCCGGGACGTGATGGTGGTGATGCTCGATCGTGAGCGCCACCACGAGGCGATGCAGTTGGTGCGCGACGCGGGCGCGCGAGTGCGGCTGATCCTCGACGGCGACGTCTCGGCGTCTTTGCTGGCGGTGTCCGACAACTCCCCGGTCGACCTCCTGTGGGGAATCGGCGGCACGCCCGAGGGCGTGATCTCGGCCGCCGCGATCAAGTGCATCGGCGGTCAGCTGCTGGGGCGGCTGTGGCCGCGAAGCGACTCCGAGCGCGAGGCCGCGGTGCAGGCCGGCTACGACCTCGACAAGGTGCTGACCTGCGACGACCTGGTGGCCGGCGAGGACGTCTTCTTCTCCGCCACCGGGGTCACCGACGGAGACGTGCTCCAGGGCGTCCGCTACCAGGGCGACCGAGGCGCGACCACCGAGTCGCTGGTCATGCGCTCGCGCTCGGGCACGGTGCGGCGCGTGTTCGCGCGCCACGACCGCAGCAAGCTGCGCGCGCTCACCGGCGTGCGGTACGGCTGACCCGGGGCCGCGTCGCTACGGCCCGGGCGGCAGGAGCGGGTTGCCCGTGTCCGGGCGCCAGCGGGCGAAGCGGCCGACCTTCGACTTGGCCAGGTCGAGCCGGGCGAGCGAGCGCAGGAAGGCGTGGGTGACCAGCACGTGGAGGACCGACTGGGTCATCTCGTAGGCCGGAGTGCTGAACCCGACCGCGATCGAGGGATAGAAGTTCGCCACCTCGACCTCGATCCGCAGCCGGGCCCGTTCCGGCTGACCGCCCTCCAGGCGCTTGACGTCGAGGGCCAGGAAGCCGCTGCCGCGCCCGCTGCGGGCGACCAGGAGCCCGTCCTTGATCTGCCAGCGCACGCTCCCGTGACCGGGCTCGAGCACGTAGTCGGGGGCGTCGAAGCGCAGCAGCGTGAGCGGCTTGATCAGGAAGGCGACCCGGCGCTCGTTCTCGCCGTAGAAGACGCGGATCAGGCCCAGCGTGACCCGGCTGAGAAACCGCCAGTACGTGGCGGCCAGGTTCTCCAGGTTCTGCGGGCAGAGCAGCCGCTCGGCGTCGGATGTGCCCATCGTGAGCTCGGCCGACTGGACCGAGCGCACGCCCCCGTCCCCGGCCACGACGGTCGAGTGGCGCGGGGAGACGATCATCGCCTGAGCCGGGAGGTGTGAGCGCTTGCGCTGCCGGTTGGCGACCAGCGCGGTGAGGAGCAGGAAGACGGCGGCGACCGGGAAGATCATCTGGGCCCTGCGCCGATTCTGCCCCGATTTCATAAATCAATTCGGCAGCGGTTCAAGCGCGACCGCGGTCCCCGCCTCGAGCCGTCCGTCGCCCTGGGGGATGAGGGCGAGGGCGTCGGCGCCGACCAGCGAGGTGACCATGTGCGAGGCCTGACCGCCGTTGGGGACGGCGAGCAGGCTGCCGTCGCGCTGCTCCAGGCGGACCCGGATCGCCTGCTCGCGGTGAGGGTTCCGCCGCACGGGCTCGCCGAGCGTGGCGGTCCGCTCCGCCGGTGACGTTTGCTCGGCGTTCTGCAGGGCGTCGAGTGCCAGCCGCGCGAACAGCGTGAAGGTCACGTAGGCCGAGACCGGGTTGCCGGGAAGCCCGAAGACCAGGGCGCCGTCACCGTGCCGGCCGAACCAGGTCGGCTTGCCGGGCTGCAGCGCCACGCCCCAGAAGATCTCCTCCACCTCGAGCGCGGCCAGGGCGGGCTTTACATGATCGTGCGGGCCGACCGAGACGCCGCCCGAGACGATCACCACGTCGGCCTCCGAGATCGCCTGGCGCAACTCGTCTTCGGTGGCCGCGCGGTCGTCGGGGAGCCGCTTCGGCCGGGCCGTCCGGGCGCCCGCGCGGTCGGCCAGCGCGGTCAGCATGGGCCCGTTGGAGTTGTGGATCTCCCCCGGTCCGAGGGGCTCCCCGGGGTCCTTCAGCTCATCGCCGGTGGTGAGGACCTGGACCACGGGCCGGCGGGCCACCGTGAGCGTGCCGGCGCCGGCGGCCACCGCGGCGGCGATCTCGGCCGCGCCGAGCCGCGTCCCGGCCGGGAGGATGAGCGTGCCGGCGCGCATGTCCTCGCCCGCCGGACGCACGTTCTCGCCGGCCGTGGTGTCGGCGTCGACCCGGACGGCTTCGCCCTCGGTCTCGGTGTCCTCCTGGCGGATCACCGCATCCGCGCCGGCGGGGACGGCGGCACCGGTCGAGATCCGGATCGCCTCGCCCTCGCCTTGAAGCGCGCGGGGCGACGGCGCTCCGGCCCGGGACTCGCCGACGATCTTCAGCGTCCGGCCGGCGGGACCGTGATTGATCGCGTAGCCGTCCATCGCGCTGCAGGCGAACGGCGGGGTGTCGCCCGCGGCCCTCACGTCCGCGGTCAGGACCCGGTCTACGGCCTCCGCGACGGGGATCTGCTCGGTCGGGAGCCGCGGGGTTGCGCGGGTTACGAGGTCCCGGGCCTCGGCGATCGTGATCAATCTAGTCATCTCTACTCATTCTTGCGACTGGCCGGCGTGATAAAAGGCGCGTCGATGCCAACAGGGCCTCCTCGCCGCCGTCGCGCCCGCCCGGTCGCCGGTGCACCGATCGAAGCGCTGCTGTCCCGCAGTGAGGATCTCGCAAAGGGATGGCTCCTTGCGCTGCTCGAGCAGGCGCCGCTCGACGAGGCGCCGGGAATCGTGGGCGCGGACCTGGTCCGCGACGGGCCCCGCGTGTGCGCCGCGGCGCTGGCCGCCCTGGCCGACGACCGGGACCTGCGGCGGATCGAGCGGGGCGGGGCGCTGGAGCTCCTGGTCGCGCGGACGGGCATGCTGGCCGGGGCTCGTGACGCGGCCGGGACTCTGCGGGCCGTGGATGCGCTCCAGTCCGCCATCTGGGGGGCGGTGCGCGAGTTGATGGCGCCGTCCTGGGACGGCGATCTCGCCGCCTCGGCGGCCGAGCGGCTGGCCGTGGTGGCCGAGTGCATCCGCACGGCGGCGCTGCGCG
Source organism: uncultured Solirubrobacterales bacterium (assembly GCA_963748585.1). Lineage (GTDB taxonomy): Bacteria > Actinomycetota > Thermoleophilia > Solirubrobacterales > Solirubrobacteraceae > Palsa-465. Next base: position 374,062 of record CAVVJR010000001.1, read on the forward strand.
AGCTCGAGGGGTCGCGGGGGTCGCTGCGCGCGGTGGCCGAGCCCAAGCGCTCGCTGCGGCTCTGGGTGTCCGCGCTTGAGGACGAGATCGCGCGTGCGGCGCGGCTCGGCACGCCGCTGTCGCTGCTCCTGGTCGAGCTCGAGGACGCGGCCCGGCTGCTGGCGGTCGAGGAGGGCGAGCAGGCGGGCGAGCTGTTCGACCGGTATGCCGAGGCGCTGCGAAGCGTCCTGCGCCGCCGCGACGTGCTGGCTCGGGAGAGCGACTCGCGGGCGTGGGTGATCGGGCGGGAGACGGCGCGCCCCGGAGCTCAGGCCCTGGCCGACCGGATCGCCGACGCGGTGGCTGAGGTCGAGCCGTGGCGCGGGGCTCCGCTGGCGGTGACGATCGGCGTGGCCGTGCTGGGTGAGGACGGCGATGATGCGCCGGAGCTGCTCGAGGCGGCCGAGGAGGACCGGTTCGCCGCCTCGGCTCAGGGGGTCAGCGTGGTCGGCGACCCGGACGAATAGGCGTCAGCCGGACCGCGGGAGGCGCGCGGTCAGTGGGACGGGGGCGAGGGCAGTGAGACCGCCCCGATCGTCGCCGTGCCGCCGATCCCGAGCGCCTGCGCCGTGGCCTGGGTGAGATCCCAGTCGACACCGCTGGTGTAGGGACCGCGATCGATCACCGGCACGACGACGGTCCGACCGTGCCAGTACACCGCCACGGGCGTGCCGCACGGCAGCGTCTTGTTGGCCAGCCCGATCGTGCTCTTGCGCAGCACCTGGCCGCACGCGGTCTTGTGACCCCAGAACCCGGGGCCGTACTGCGTGGCGACCGAGGAGCGATAGACGGTCACGGTGAGGCTCGGCGTCGCCGCCGCGGACCGGGTGGCGTGTCCGCCCGAGACGACGGCGCGAATCGCGAACTGGCCGATGTGATTGGTCTTCCACACGACCGTGAACGAGCCGTTCCGAGCCACGGTCGAGGTGGCGGTGTTGGCCCACTTCCAGCCCGTCTGGTGGCCGAGGCGCTGGATCTCGACCGAGCCGCCGGCGTCGGAGCGCGGCGCGCTGCCGCTGAAGGTCAGCTGGTTGCGCAGGAAGGCCGAGGCGCGCGCGGCGACCGTCATGCCGCTCCCGCTGGCCGAGACGACCACGTTGCCGGGCACCACTGTGGCCTGACTCGAGTTGCTGCTGCTCGCAGTGCTGGTGCCCGAGCTACTCCCGGCCGAGGAGTTCGATCCGCTGACGCCGCCCCCGCCGGAACCGGCGACGGCGGCCCCGGGCCACGCGACGGCGATCACCGCGAGCACAGATAGGGCATAGGCACTGGCGCGACGACTCACGACCGGTTGTCTTCCGTCCTCGTTGTCGGTGCCTACGGGGTGAGCTGACGGGCTCGCGCCTTGTGAGCGCTACGGTCTCTCAGCGGGACCGATTCGCCCCTGCCGGTCCGAGGACCGGCAAAGTGGTTCCCCCGCCGACCGTCCGCGGACGGACGATCGCTCGGCATTGAACGTCGCGGATGGTAGCGCAGCGGCCCCGCGGCCGGAGCCAGGACCCGAGCCGATGGCGGCCGGGAGCGGGCCTCGGTCGAGATCTTGTCCGCTATGCGGAGAAGATGTCGAACGTGCCGGGGCTCGAGGCGGTCGATCGCCCCTGGCTAGGGCTTCGGCAGGCGGGAGACCGCGTTGCGCAGCGCCCGGGCGCTCACCGACAGGCCGATCTCGGCCAGCTCGGCCGCCGCCTGCACGGCGGTGCCGAAGATCTCGGTCCCGCTGGCCGGAACCGGCTTGCGCGCCCGGCGGCCGGACGGGGTGCCCGCCGGCTGAGGGGGCTGGCGTAGCCGCGAGCCCTTGGCCTTGCCCCGCAGCTGGGGCGTGGCGTCCGCGCCCGCCGCCGGTACCGCTCTCAGGCCGGCTGGCCGGGGTCGCCTTCGCCGGCGCGGCGCCTTTCTGAGCCGCCGGCTTGGCGGCGGTGGCGCGCGCGGCGGCCGGCTTCCGGGCCGCCGGAGTCCTGGTCGCCTTCCCGTTGGTCGCCTTCCCGTTCGCGGTCCTGGCCGTCTTCGCTCCCTTGGCCGGCTTAGTCGCCTTGGCGGGTGTGGTCGCCTTGGCGGTTGTGGCCGGCCTGGTCGCCTTGGCGGGCGTGGCGTCAGCGGCTGGCGTGGCGTCAGCGGCCGGGGCGGTCTCGGCAGGCCGCTCGGCCCGCTTGCCACTGCGCCGGTGGGGGCGGGTCCGGGGTAGGGCTCCGAGCAGGTCCGTGGTGGGTTTATCGCTCATGAACCACACATCATCGCGCACGCGGATGATGAGTGCCTTTCCGGGCATCCGGGAATTTGCGGGAGAACTTGAAACGAGTTGCGTTCTTCCACGTACTACCTTTGTCAAAGAACGCCGTGCGTACGGCGTTGCGCTCGACGCGCCACACAACCCCATCCTTGCTCCGGGATCACCGCGGAGCGCGTTGACTTCAAAAAATATAGTGCCTATACTGGCCAGCGTATGTTTGAGTAGCGGGCGTACGCCCTCCGTGCGTCCGCGAATGGCATCCGCGGGTAGTGTCCAGATACCGGCGCATACGAACCAAGACGGGATGAGATGTCAGTAGCGGAACTGCAGGAACTCGAAGAGATCAAGGGCCTTGTCAGCCGCGGTCAGCAGCTCGGTGTACTCACCTTCGCCGAGATCTCCACGGCCGTAGGGGAGCTGGATCTAGACGAGGCGGACGTCGAAGAGCTGCACGGCTTCCTCGAGCGGGCGGAGATCGAGCTCGTCGAGGAGCTCGACCCGGCCCTCGCGGCCGCGGCGGAGATCGAGCGCGCGCCGGACAAGCGCGGGCGCCGTAAGCCGAAGACGGCGCTCGACCTGAAGCCGGACATGACCACCGATTCGCTTCAGCTGTTCCTGAAGGACATCGGCAAGGTCCGGCTGCTCACCGCCCAGGAAGAGGTCGATCTGGCCAAGCGGATCGAGCGCGGCGATCTGGACGCCAAGCAGAAGATGGTCGAGTCGAACCTTCGTCTGGTGGTCTCGATCGCCAAGAACTACCGCAATCAGGGCCTGCCGTTCCTGGACCTGATCCAGGAGGGAACGCTCGGCCTGGTCCGCGCGGCCGAGAAGTTCGACTACCGCAAGGGCTTCAAGTTCTCCACCTACGCCACCTGGTGGATCCGTCAGGCGATCGCCCGTGCGCTGGCCGACAAGGCGCGGACGATCCGCATCCCGGTCCACGTGGTCGAGAAGCTGAACAAGATCGGGCGGGCCGAGCGCAAGCTGGTGACCGAGCTCGGGCGCGAGCCGACGGCCGAGGAGATCGCCGAGGTGACGGGGATCGAGCCCGAGGAGGTCGAGTCGATCAAGCGCTCGGCCCAGGCTCCGGTGTCGCTGGAGAAGCCGGTCGGTGACGAGGAGGAGTCCGAGTTCGGGCAGTTCATCGCCGACGAGCGGGCCGAGTCGCCGTACGAGCGGGCGGCCGAGATCCTGACCAAGGAAGCCCTGCGCGAGGCGCTCGAGAACCTGTCCTACCGTGAGCGTCGGGTGCTCGAGCTGCGCTACGGCCTGGGCGGCGAGCATCCCCGCACGCTGGACGAGGTCGGGCGCACGTTCAACGTGACCCGCGAGCGGATCCGCCAGATCGAGAACCAGTCGCTGAAGAAGCTCCAGTCGCTGGCTGAAGCGCAGAAGCTCCGCGACGTCGCTTAATTTGGGCCGCGCCGGCTACGCCCGCGAGCGTTCGCCGTTAGGCGAACTCGCAATGGCGGCGTAGCCAGCCACGTCCCACTCGCCGCTGGGCGACTCGCGTTGCGCCGAGGCCATCCCTGCCCGGCGCCCGTATCGGACGTGTTGGCCAGGCAGCGGTGGACTCTCTCAAGCGCCCGTCCCGCGGGGCCGATCACGGTCGTGTGTTCGACCTGCATGAGGCGCTGGCCTACGTCGTCAAGAACGAGGGCTCAGACCTTCACCTGAAGGTCCCGGCCCGCCCCCTGGCCCGTTTCCACGGTCAGCTCGAGCCGCTCGAGAGTACCCCGAGCCGCTCGCGCCCGGGGACAGCGAACGGGTGCTGCGCGAGATGCTGGCCGACCATTCGGACAAGATGGCCGCCTTCGACGCCGACAACGAGATCGACTTCTCGTACACCGTCCCGAAGGCCTGGCCCGGTTCCGCGTCAACGCCTTCCGCCAGCGCGGCTCGGTCTCGATCGTGGCCCGCGTGATCCCGTTCACGGTCAAGACGATCCACGAGCTGGGCCTGCCGCCGGTGATCGAGGACATCTCCGACGAGGAGCGCGGTCTGATCCTCCTCACCGGGACCACCGGCTCGGGTAAGTCGACCACGCTGGCCGCGATCATCAACCACATCAACGAGACCAAGCCGCGGCACATCGTCACCATCGAGGACCCGATCGAGTACCTGCACCGCGACCGCAAGTCGATCATCAACCAGCGCGAGGTCGGGATGGACACCGAGTCGTTCGCCCGGGCCATGCGCCGGGTCCTGCGCCAGGACCCCGATGTGATCCTGATCGGCGAGATGCGCGACGAGGAGACCGTGCGCACGGCGCTGTCCGCGGCCGAGACCGGCCACCTCGTGCTCTCCACCGTCCACACCCTGGACGCGGCCGAGAGCGTCAACCGGATCATCGACTTCTTCCAGCCCCACGAGCAGAGCCAGGCCCGGGCGATGCTCGCCGGGACCTTGAAGGCGGTCGTCTCCCAGCGCCTCGTCCGCACGGTCGACCACGCCGGCCGCGTGGCCGTGTGCGAGATCCTGCGCATGACCGGCCGCGCTCACGACATGATCCTCGACCCGGACGAGACCGACCGCCTGCGCGAGGTGATCGCCGAGGGCGAGTACTACGGGATGCAGACCTTCGACCAGGCGCTTCTGCGCCACTTCCAGGCCGGCCGGATCTCGATGGAGGACGCCCTCCACGCCGCCAGCAGCCCGCACGACTTCAAACTGCTCGTGGCCGGCGACGGCAGGACCGCCACCTCGATGGACGACATCGGCGGCTTCAAGGCACCCGAGGCACCGCCCGAGGAGCCGACGCCCGCGCCCGCGCCGCGCCGCCCGGCTGCGGTGCCCGCCGCCGGCCCGGCCCGGAACGGATCCGCGCCGCCGCCCGGCATCCCCGTACCCCTCAGCGCCCGCCTCGGCACGCCATGCTTCAGTTGCTGAAGCATTGCGCTAGAATGGGTGTTCCGATGGCTACCAATGAGACTTGTCCGGTCTGTCGCACGGCTGAGATCGTGTGCGGCAAGTGGACGCTGCTGGTGATCCGCGATCTGGCCGAGGGCCGGTCGCGCTTCTGCGAGCTCGAGCGCTCGCTTCACGGCATCAGCCCCCGCACGCTGTCCCTGCGCCTGCGCGCCCTCGAGGAAGAGGGCATCGTCGAGCGCCAGACCTTCCCCGAGGTACCGCCCCGGGTCGAATACGCGCTCACCGACAAGGGGCGGGCGCTGGTGCCGCTGATCGAGGACATGCGCGTCTACGGACGCGAGTGGCTGGGCTGCGACCCGGCCGACACCGCCGCGGACCGCGAGCCCGCGGTCGCCGTCGGCCTAGAAGCGCCTCGATGCGGATCGCGCTCGCGGCCGACGAGCTGACCGGGGTCGCCCCGGCGCTGCCGGAGGAGTTGCGCCGCCGCGGTCACGACGTGATCACGCACGGTGCCTACGCCTCCGACGAGCGCGACGACTGGGCGTGGGCGAGCGAGCGAGCCGGCGCGCGACGTGGCCGAGGGGCGGGCCGAGCAGGCAGTGGTGGCGTGCTGGACCGGCACCGGGGCCTCGATCGCCGCCAACAAGGTCCGCGGCATCCGCGCCGCCCTGTGCGCCGATGCCCGGACGGCCGAGGGCGCGCGTCGCTGGAACGACGCCAACGTGCTCGCCCTGAGCCTGCGCGCGACCTCGGAGGCCGAGCTGACAGAGATCCTGGACAGCTGGTTCGGGGGCCGCGCGAGCGACGATCGCACCGACGCAGACAACATCGCTCACCTGACCGAAATCGAATCTGGGTAGCGGCTTCGCCGCTCGCCTTGCGAGTTTCGCTGGCGCGAAACTCGGCTGCAAGGACCGTTCGCGGTAGAGGAAAGCGCCCGGCCGGCGCGAATCGCCGGGCGTGCGTAACACCACCCTCCACGCCATCCTCGAGGCGTTCACCTGTGATGCCGCCGGGCAGCTCGCGGCCGAGACCGCCCGCGGGGCGGAGATCCCGTTCGAGGTATCCGAGGAGCGCGGCGGCAGCGCGCTGCTCTACTGCTACCGGCCGCTCACCGGCACATTCATCCGCGAGCGCGGTGACCTGCTGGGCGCGCTTGCCGACCTACGCCCCGGCGGCCCGGGCGCTGGCCGGCCTCGAGGGGCTGGGCGCGTACCTGAGCCGGCTGGGCGAGGCGCGCGTACCGCCCGACGGGCGCGAGCGCGCCGATGCGGCGTCTGCGCGATGTTCCTCGTCCCGCGTGTTCGCCGAGCGCAGCGAGTTCGGCTTCGACGTCGACTCGGTTCGAGACCGCGTACGCCGAACTCGAGACCGCGCTGTACGAGGGCAAGTGCGTGACCACGGTGATGGCGCCGCTGCTGGGGCTGGCTCTCCACCACGCCACCGACGAGCTCGTGCTCGGCGACGGGCTGTCGCTGGTCAACGGGGCGAGTCGCTGGCCGACGCGCCTGCGGAGGCGGTGTGGAGCGACGGCGGCGAGGCCAACGTGCTCGTCGTGCTCACCGCCACCCACGAGCGCGCGGCCGCCTCTCCGGTGACCACCGCACGCAGCCGCTTCCGGCGCCTGCTCACCGCGCTGCGGCTGTTCGAGCGCGGCGGCTACGCGCTCGGCCCGATGGCCTGGACGCGGACCGACCCCGGGCCGTGGCGGCCGGTCCCGCTCGGCGCGACCGGCCGCTCGCGCCTCGATCACCTTCATCTCGGCCGAGCAGGAGGATGAGCTGCGCGCGTTCTGCAGCCTGATCGGTCGCCGGCTGCCCGGCTGCGCGAGAGACGGCGTGGGCGCTGGCTCGGTTCGAGATGGGATGTGAGCGGCTGGCCCCGTTCGAGGCCCTGACCGACTACCTGCTGGCGCTGCGGGCGCTGCTCGAGCCCGAAGGCCCGGCCAGCGGCCGCCTGGCCGGCCGGCTGGCCGCGATCTGCGCCACGCCCGAGCGGCATGCCGGGGTGGCCGAGCGCACCGCCCACGCGATCTCGCTCGAGCGGGCGGTGATCGCCGGCCTGGCCCCAGCCGAGCCCGGGGCCGATGCCCTGGTCGAGGAGCTGTCCGAGCATCTGCGGGCGATCCTGCGCGACGTCCTGTGCGGCCACCTCCCCGAGGACCTCCGCGGCACCGCCGACGAGCTTCTGGCCGGTGCCGCGACCGTGATGGCCTGAGCGTCCAGATCGCCGCCGTCGCGCGGCCCGCATCGGCTAGGCTTAGCGCGAGGCCGCTCCCTACTCGGTCCCTTCGGGGGCCGGGAGTGTTTGCCCGCCAGGCATTCACACACATATAAGTCCTGGGGCTCTGAAGTAGTCAGGGGGAGCGCGACCACAGTTTCGAGCGGGCATCAGGCCCGCTCGTGCTGTTTAACCTGTCGCTTTCGTCGTGCGTTTCGGAGGCCGGGTAGCTCTGGCGAGGATGCCGACCGAACCGCTGCCTCCGACCTTGTCCGATGCCGTCCGTCGCGCCGTCGAGGTGTGCGACGACGGAACCAGCGAGGGCCTCGATGACCTCCTCCTCCGGTTCGAGGACGCCGATGAGCCGCTGTCGGCGATCACCAACATCGAGGACCGGCTCGACCAGAGGCTCGGACCGGTCGATGCCGATGAGGGGGAGGCGCCACTGACGATGGCGCGGGCCGTGGTCACCTACCTGGCCTACCGCCGGGACGAGATCGACGCTCCGCCGGTCGAGTTGCTGCGCCTGGCCGCCCGCGCCGAGTTCGACGGCCATCCGCCCGACTACGTGGCCCGCTGGCTCGATCTCCAGGGCGTGTAGCGGGTTATGCTGGTGCCCGTGTCGACGAGCGCCGCAGCGCCGGTCACCCCGCCGAACGTGCACCCGGCGTGTCTGAACACTCCCGGGATCGACGAGAACGGCTTCGAGGAGCTGTGCCATCTGGTGACCGAGGAGGACCCCGACACCGCGCTGTGCGGGCTGGACGTCAGCGGATACCCATGGAACCCGCCGTGGCCGAGATGTGAGGCGTGCATGGCGGTGGCTCGAGGGGAGATGAACTGACCGAGGACGAGACGCTCCTCTGCGTGGTCGAGATCCCGAAGGGGAGCCGGAACAAATACGAATACGACCCGGAGCTGAAGGCGATCAAGCTCGACCGGTTCGTGTCCGCGTCGGTCGTCTACCCAACCGACTACGGCTACCTCCCCGAGACGCTGGCGCCCGACGGCGACCCGCTCGACATGCTCGTATGCGTCTCCGAGCCGACCTTTCCCGGCTGCATCGTGCCCGCCAAGCCGATCGCGCTATTCAAGATGTCCGACGAGAAGGGCCCCGACGATCACGTCCTGTGCGTCCCGTGTCACGACCCGGGGTGGAACTCGTTCGAGTCGCTCGACGACGTTCCCGTCCGCCTGCGGGCCGAGATCAGCCACTTCTTCGCCATCTACAAGGACCTGGACGCGGGAAGGCACTCGGACGTCGGTGGATGGGCCGATCGCGACGAGGCGCTGAAGGCGATCGAGGAGGCCCGCGAGGCATACCGCTCGCGCGGCGGGGAGTAGACCCCCGGCGGTGCGGTCCGACCGCCGCGAGCTCGCGGCGATCTTCGCCGGCGGGTCCGCCGGAGCCATCGCCCGGGCAGAGGTGGCGCAAGCGCTTCCGACTCATCCCGGCCAGTGGCCTTGGGCGACCTTCGCCGTAAACGTGGTCGGCGCGCTGCTGGTCGGCTACTTCACCACCCGCCTGCAGGAGCGGCTGCCGCTGTCGGCCTATCGCCGTCCGCTGCTCGGCACCGGGCTGTGCGGCGGGCTGACCACCTTCTCGACCATGCAGGTCGAGTTGCTGCGGATGTTCGACGCCGGTGACGTCGGCCTGGCCGTCGCCTACGCCGCTGTCCAGCGTCGCGGCCGGGTTCCTGGCCGTTTCGGTGACGAGCAATCTGACCCGCCGGGCCCGCGTGTTCGCGTGACCTGGCCGGTGGTGATCGGGATCGGAGCTGCTCGGCGGGGATCGGCGCGCTCGCCCGGTTCCTGCTCGACGGCGCGGTGTCAGGGCGAATCGACCGTGCCTTTCCGTTCGGCACCCTGGCCGTCAACGTCTCGGGCGCGTTCGTGCTCGGGGGACTGGCCGGCGCTGCGGCCGGGTCACACGTGAACCGGCTCGTGGGCACCGGCCTGGTCGGGGCGTACACGACGTTCAGCACCTGGGCGCTCGAGAGTCAGCGCCTCGAGCGAGGACGGCCGGTTCGGGGCTGGGCGCGGCCAATTTCGCGCTCAGCCTGCTCCTCGGCCTCGCCGCCGCCTGGGCCGGCCGGCGGATCGGAGCCTGGCTGTGAGCGATTCGGCCTTTCACGTACAGGTGCGCCAGTTCCCGAACGTCGCCCGGGTCTTCAACCTGAGCCGTCAGGAGCTGAGCCACAAGATTCATCGAGCCCTGGCGGGCGGGACGGGCGATCGAGCTCGAGGACCGCCGCTGGGATCCCGGGAAGGCTCGCATCACCGTGTACGAAGGCCGCCCGCTGGCCTCGGAGGAGATCGGCCTCGGTCGGGGCTGGGCCAACGTCACCCGCACCGGCCGCGAGGTCACGGCCGAGCTGCTGAAGGAGCCCTCCGCCGTGGACGTGTTCACGTCCGAGCTTCCGCCCCGGGCGGCGCTGCCCGAGCTGGTCGAGCTCGCGGCTCGTCGCTACCCGGGGTCGCGGGTGAGCGAGCAGCTGGCGCTCGCCGAGCAGACGGTCTGGCAGCTGCTCCACGCCGGACGCGCGCGGTTGACCCGCGCCGGCGCCGTGGTGCACCGCGACCAGTGGCCGGCCGTGCTGTTGAGCTGGGAGGCCTGGACCGACGCGAGCGTGCGGCTCGAGTCAGGCGACGACGTCGGCGATCAGCCGCGCCCTTTCTGAGCGGGACGCGAACAGGTAGCGGTGGACCCGCAGCAGCCCCTCGAAGTCGTGTACGTCGTCGTCGAAGTGGGGAACGAGCAGCGGCCGGAACGGAAGTTCCTGCGCGAGGCGATCGATGTTGTGCTCGTCCCGGCACGCGAGCACGTGGTAGTCGCGGAAGTTCTCGCTCACCCGCTCGGCCAGCTCGGAGCGGCAATGTGGGGACGAGCTCGGGCACGAGATCGTCGTGCTCACGATCCCCGAGCAGGTCGTGGTGAACGCGGTTGACCACCACGCCGGCGAACGGGAAGTCGCTCTCGACCAGCGTCTGGTGAAACCAGATCGCCTCCTCGATCGGCTCGTGCTGGGCCGAGCTCACGAGCAGGAAGGCGGTGGTCTCCGCGCACAGCATCTCCTGGACGCAGGTGGCGCGGCGGCTGAAGTCGCCGGTCATGTCACCCGAGCAGCCCGAAGAAGGTCGAGAGATCGGCCAGCAGGTCGATCCCGGTGACGCGGCGCAGGGCGTGGAGCAACGGGCTCGCGCCCTTGCCGAGCGCGCGCATGCCGAGGCCGGTGGGCCGGATGAACGTCTTCAGGGCTCGGCCCTCGAGGAACGAGGACAGGCGGCCGGGGGCGTTGAGGAACTCGACCGCGTTGCGCGACGGGCGGCGTGTCGAGGACGAGGAGGTCGAAGTCGTCCTCCTGGTCGAGGTCGTACAGCTTGGCGATCGCGGTGAACTCCTGCGAGCCCGAAACCGCCGTCGACAGCTCGCGGTAGACCTGGTTGGCCTTGATCTCCTCGGCCCGCCCGGGATCGGGGGCGATCCGGTCGATCAGGTCGTCGAACGTCCGCTTCGGATCGAGCATCATCGCCCACAGCTCGCCCTTCATCTCGACCCCGTGGCCGTCGAGGCGCTCGGCGGCGATCTGGCGCGGCTCGTTCTCGAGCTGCGGCCAGGCCGAGCGCGTTGGCCAGCCGGCGGGCGGGGTCGATCGTCACCACCGCGACCTTCAGCCCGCGCGCCGCCATCCCGAGCGCGATCGCCGCCGAGGTCGTGGTCTTGCCCACGCCGCCGGAGCCGCAGCACACGCAGACCCGCTTGCCCTCGAGCAGCTCGGCGATGCTCACGACTCGGCCTCGACCTTGGATGAGCTCCGGCGCCGGCGAGGCCGCGGGCGCGCGCTCAGTCCGGCCTCGAGCGCGTCGGTCAGGACCTTCAGCTCGTCGCGCCCCAGCGAGTCGGCGAACACGTAGGGAAGCTCGACCAGCGGGATCGGCAGCTGCTCGCGCAGCCGCGGTTCCTGCTCGCGCTGGGTCACGCGCGCGCGCGTGCTCGGACAGAGCGGCCCGCAGCGCCGACCGGGCGAGCGGCGGAGTCGCTGTCCTCGAGCGCCGCCTCGAGCGCGCGTCACCTCATCGGCGTCGAACCGTTCGGGGTAGAGGGCGTTGACCACCACCGCGTCGAGGTCGAGCCCCTCCCGGAGCAGCGCCTCGTGCAGCGTGAGCGTCTCGTTGACCGGCATCTCCTCGGGCGTGGCCACCGCGACCACTCCGGTGAACGCGCGGTCGGCGAGCGTGGCCGCGATCGCGCGCCCCTGGTGCGCGATCGGCCCCACGCGGGCGATCTCGGCGAACGTCCGCGGGGTGCGCAGGATGCCGACGCCGTGCCCGGTGGCGGGCGCGTCGACGACCACGAGGTCGTAGGCCGAGCCGCCCCGGGTGCGCCGCTTCGGCTGGGAGAGCTCCCACACCTTGCCGAGGCTCAGCAGCTCCCGCATCCCCGGCGTGGCCATCGCGAAGGCGTGGAAGGTCCGGCTCGAGCTCAGCATGTGACCGAGCGTGCCGACCTTGATCTGCAGGTACTCCTCCATCGCGTGCTGGGGATCGACCGAGATCGCGAACAGCCCGGGCGCGACCTCGACCTCGGCGAACTCGCGTCCCTCCTGATCGAGCGCCTGGGCGACCCGCTCCTGACTGGACAGCTCGGCCACGATCGTCCGCAGCCCACGGCGGGCCGCCAGCAGCCCGAGCGCGATCGCCACGGTCGATTTGCCGACGCCGCCTTTACCGGTGACGAAGATCAGGCGCTTATCGAGCAGCGTAGGCACGCTATGTGAAAATACCCGCGGGGCCGAGTTGATCTGCGCCGCGACGTCAGCCGCCGCGGAGGATTCCGGTCACGGCGTGCGAATACAGGCGCGTATGAGTCCCCCGACCCATCGGAGCCTCCCGTGACGAAGGTCATCGCGTTCGCCAACCAGAAGGGCGGAGTCGCCAAGACCACGACCACGCTCAATCTCGCCGTGGCCTTCGCCGAGGAGGGCCACCGAGTCCTGTGCTGCGACATGGACCCGCAGGGCAACCTGACCATGTCCCAGGGCATCGACCCGGACACGCTCGAGAAGTCGATGTACGACGTGCTCGTCCATCACATCTCGATCCGCGAGGTGATCCGCCGGCGCGAGGTCGACGTCGCCTGCGCGTCGATCGACCTGGCCGGAGCGGAGATCGCGATGTCAACGATGATCGGTCGCGAGCGCTCGCTGCAGAAGGCGCTGCGCGAGGTAGAGGAGGACTACGACTTCGTCTTCATCGACACTCCGCCGAGCCTCGGGTCTGCTGACCATCAATGCGCTGACCGCCGCGAACAAGGTGATCGTCCCCGTCCAATGCGAGTATCTGTCGATGCGCGGGCTCATCCAGCTCCAGAACACCCTCGCGATGATTCGAGAGAACCTCAATCCGGATGTCGACATCGAGGGAATCATCCCCACGATGGTCGACACCCGGACGCTGCACGCCAAGGAGGCGATCGAGCTGCTCGAGGAGAACTTCGGGGACCGCGTGTTCGCATCCAGAATCCGCAAAACGGTGCGTTTTGCCGAGGCGCCGGTGAAAGGCATGTCGGTACTGAAATACGATCCCGACGGTGTTGCCGCACACGCCTACCGGCAGCTCGCGAAGGAGGTCCTCTCAAATGCCCAACGCTAAGCGCGCGAGCATGCGCGAAGGGCCGCTTGCGGCCCTGTTCCGCAAGACCGCCGATGAGTCCGAGACGGAAGGTCCCGCCGCGCACGACGCTCCGGGAGCTCCGGGCGCGCCGGGCGCCATGCCGGAGCCGGCCGCAGCGACGCCACCGCTCCCGCACTCTCGCCCCGGATCCCGAGCCGCCGCCAGCTGCCCGAGGCGACGGAGGCATCCCCCGAGCGCCGCTCCGCACCCCTCCCTGGAGGGCCCGCCACCGCGTGCTTCGCGAGCCGTGGGAGCTGCGCCAGCCGGAGATACCCACGCCGCAGGAGCGCCTCCGTCACGCCTTCTCGGCCGACATCCCCGAGAACGTCCTCGACCGCCCCGCGGTCAAGGCCGAGCCGCCGGTCGAGGACGTCTACGCCCGGCCTGAGCGGCTGGCCGAAGCCTTCGCGCCCTCACCCCGTGCGGTCGGCACCCCGGTCCTGCGAGTGGTCGGCGTCGGCGGCGCGGGCGTCAACGCGGTCAACCGGATGGTCGAGGCGGAGATCACCGGGGTCGAGTTCCTGGCCATCAACACCGATCTGCAGTCGCTCCAGCAGTCCGCCGCGCATCAAACCCTTCACATCGGTGAGACGATCACCCGCGGGCTCGGCTCGGGCTCGAACCCCGATCTCGGACGCCAGGCCGCCCGGGAGGAGTACGACCGGATCAAGGCGCTGCTCCGCGGCTCGGACATGGTGTTCATCGCCGCCGGCGCCGGCGGCGGCACCGGTACCGGCGCGGCGCCGGTGGTGGCGCAGATCGCCCGTGAGGTCGGGGCTCTGACGGTCGGGATCGTGACCCGCCCGTTCCTGTTCGAGGGGTCACGGCGCAAGGAGCAGGCCGAGGCGGGGATCGCGGCGCTGGCCGAGGAGGTCGACACGCTGATCGTGGTGCCGAACAACCGGCTCCTCTCCGTGCTCGACCGCAACACCTCGATGGTCGAGGCCTTCCGGGTCGCCGACGACGTGCTGCGCCAGGGCGTGCAGGGCGTCTCCGACCTGGTCACGTTGCCCGGCCTGATCAACCTCGACTTCGCCGACGTGCGGACGATCATGTCCAACGCCGGCAGCGCGCTGCTCGGCATCGGCATGGGGTCCGGCGAGCGCCGGTCGATCGACGCGGCCGAGGCGGCGGTGTCCTCGCCCCTGCTCGAGACGAGCATGGAGGGGGCCCGCTCGATCCTGCTCTCGATCACCGGCGGGCGCGATCTGTCGCTGTGGGAGGTCAACGAGGCGGCGAAGGCGGTCGCCGAGGCCGCCCATCCGGACGCCAACATCATCTTCGGCGCAATGGTGGACGAGAAGCTCGAGGACCACGTCTGGGTGACCGTGGTCGCCACCGGATACGGCGACCAGCGGCCACGGCGCAGCGAGCCCGACCGCCTCGGGCCGCAGTGAGACCGCGGCCGACCGATCGCGCGTCGAACCTGGGCGAGCCGAGCCGGGGAACCGCGGGTGCGGCGGATGCGCCGCCCGGGTGAGACCCAGGGCCGGCCATCCAGGCCGGCCATCGACCTCGACGTCCCAGAGTTCATCCCCCGTCGATAGGAGCCCGGTGGCCGAGCCGGGCCCGCTGCGCGGGCCTTAGAGTTTCGCCTGGGGGCGAAACTCGCGAGCTTGGCGTCGTCGCCGCCGGCCATCCGCTGACCGCGGAGGCCGGCGCGGCGGTCCTGCGCGAGGGCGGCAACGCGGTCGATGCCGCGCTCGGCGCGATGCTGGTCTCGTTCGTGGCCGAGCCGCTGCTGACCGGGCTCGGGGCGGGCGGCTACATGCTGGTCGCTCCGCCCGGCGGCGATCCGGCGCTGCTCGACTTCTTCGTCGAGGCGCCCGGGCACGGCGCCGATCGCGGCCGCTCGGGCCGAGCTGGTCCCGATCAGCGTGTCGTTCGGTGACGCGATCCAGGTCTTCAACATCGGCGCCGCCTCGGTCGGCACCTACGGGGTCCCGGCCGGAGTCTGCGAGGCCGCCGAGCGCTTCGGTCGCGTGCCGCTGTCCGAGCTGGTGGCCCCGGCGGCTCGGTTGGCCCGCGCGGGGGTCGAGCTCACGCCTCCGCAGGCCTATCTGGTGGAGATCCTGGCGACATCGCCACCGCCACGCCCGAGGGAGCCAGGCTGTTCGCGCCCCAACGGACGGTTGCTGCGGCGTCGGCGAGCGCCTGCGCCAGCCCGAGCTCGCCGACGCGCTCGAGCGGCTCGCGGCCGAGGGAGCGGCGCCGTTCTACACCGGAGACGTCGCCGCCGCGATCGCGGCCTGGGTGGGCGAACGGGGCGGGATGCTCACCGCCGCCGATCTGGCCCAGTACGAGGTCAGCGATCGGCCGCCGATCCGAGCCCGCTACCGCGATCGCGAGGTCCTGACCAATCCGCCGCCGTCGGCCGGCGGCATTCTGATCGCCTATGCCCTGTCTCTGCTCGACGCCGGGGACGGCCCTCCCGACACCGAACGCGTGGTCGAGGTGATGGAGCAGACCCAGAGCGAGCGCACGCCCGAGTTCCTGGAGGGCCTCGACGATCCCGAGTTCGTCGAGCGCTTCCTGCGAGGCGGCGGCGGTGGCGGCGGCGGGCGGCTGGGCTCAACCACCCATATCGCGGTCCTCGACCGCGAGGGCATGGCCTGCTCGGTCACCTGCTCGAACGGCTCCTGCTCGGGAATGATCGTCCCCGGGACGGGCGTGCACCTGAACAACATGCTGGGCGAGCAGGACCTCAACCCGCTCGGCTTTCACCGACATGCGCCGGGTCGCCGGCTGCCGAGCATGATGGCGCCGACGGTCGTGCTGCGCGAAGGCCGGCCTGAGCTGGTGCTGGGCAGCGCCGGGTCGAACCGGATTCGGTCCGCCATCCTCCAGACCGTGCTCCGGGTCATCGACGACGGGATGTCGGCCCCCGAGGCGGTCCAGGCTCCCCGCATCCATTTCGAGGACGGAGTCGTATACGCCGAGCCGGGAGCCGACACGGCGAGGCTCGAGGCGGCCGGACGGGCGATCGGCCGTTTCCGGGAGCGCAACCTGTTCTTCGGGGGCGTCCAGGCGGTCGAGCGGGACTCGCGCGGCCGGTTCTGGGGAGGCGGCGATCCTCGCCGGGGTGGCGCCGCGGTCGTGGTGTCGTCCCCGTGAGGCTGCTCGGGCCGCGCTGGCTGATCGGACTCCTGGCCGCGGGCTGCGGCCTCGGCGTCCAGTCGCCCGATCTGTTCGCGCTCAGCCGCATCGGATCGGGCGCGAAGCTCACCGTTCTCGTCAACGACTCCGGGCACGGTCAGGTGCAACGGCGGCGCGAACAAGCCGCTGCCCGACCCGCTGCTCTTACAGGCGCGCGATCTCGCGACCAGCCTGGACAACGACGCCAAGTCGAAGCTCCAGATCGCCGGCGGATCGCGCAGTGTCTACCGGTACACGGTGAAGTTGCAGGACGGCACGGTCTCGTTCCCAGACACCGCAGGAGCCGCCCACAAAGAGCTCGCGCAGGCCGAGCTGTTCGCGGTCCAGGTGGTCGACGGTCCGTGCCGCGGATCGACTTAGCCTCTCGTTAGGCCACCCGCTACCGTTCGCCGCCGCATGCTCACAGTCGCCACCAGCTTGATCACGTATTTCCAGGCCATCGTGCTCGGGGTCCTGCAGGGCATCTCCGAGCTGTTCCCGATCTCCAGCCTCGGCCACACGGTCATCTTTCCCGAACCTGTTCGGGTGGGACAACATCGTCCGCTGGCAGTCCCAGCCGGAGTCGCCCTGGCTGGCCTTCATCGTCATGCTCCACGTGGGCAGCGCGATCGGGCTGTTGATCTACTTCTGGCGGACCTGGATCGAGCTGATCCGCGCCTTCTTCGTCTCGCTGCTGGCGGATGGTCGAGGCTGCGGAAGTGGGCGCTCGAGACCTCTAGCGAGCGCCTGGCCTGGTTGATCATCGGGCCAGCATTCCGGTCGGGATCCTCGGGCTGATCGCTCGAGCACCCGGCCCGCACGGCCACGGCGAAGCCGGAGATTGCGGCGATCTTCCTGGTCGTAAACGGCTTCATCCTGATCGGGGCCGAGCGGCTGCGCCGCCGGGCCGAGGTCCGAGCGCTGGCCCGCCGGGAGGGGATGAAGGCCGACGGCGGGCGCGAGCTCGAGACGCTCGAGTTCCGCGAGGCGCTTCGTGATCGGCGGTGCGCAGAGCGCGGCGCTGATCGCCGGCATCAGCCGGGACGGGATCGTCATGGCCACCGGCCTGGCCCGCGGCCTCGACAACGAGGACGCGGCCAAGTTCGGCTTCCTGCTCGCGACCCCGATCATCCTGGCCGCCGGCCTGTTCAAGTTCTCTGACCTCACCGGCCCGCTCGGGGCCGGGATCCGCGGGCCCGCCCTGGTCGCCGCGATCGCCGCGGCGGTCACCGCGGTCTTCACCGTCGCCTTCCTGATGCGCTATTTCAAGCGCGGCAACCTGATCCCATTCGGGATCTACTGCCTGATCTTCGGCGCGGCGATGATCATCTACAACGCCTAGGGAAGGCGTCTCTCAGCCGAACCGGACCTTGCCGTTCGAGCGGGCCCGCTCCTGGGCACGCTCGACGAACTCGAGCCGCTTCACCGCGGCGCGGAACAGGCGGGTGACCAGCCGCAACCGCGCAGTCTCCGAGCGCAGGTCGAGCAGCCCCTGCTTGGCGGCCAGTCCGAAGTCGACCGTGGCGGCCATCCCGTAAGCGGTCATCTCGGCCAGCTCATCGGCTCCGGGTCACGGTCGGTGGCGAGCCTGACCAGCTCCGCGTAGGCGTCGTGGGCATCTTCGACGAGTTCGGGCTCGGGCACCTCATCGCGATCCTCGACGAACTCGACCACGCCGGCCGGATAGGCGAGATGGCCCTGGCGCTCGACTACGCGAAGCGGACGGGTGCCGCGGGCGACCAGGTTCATCCGGCCGTCCTCCATCCGCTCGAGCACGCGCTCGATCTCGCACGCACAGCCGATCTCCCGCAGACCGTCGTCGGACAGCCAGACGATCCCGAACTCGGTCTCCTCGCGCAGGCACTGGTTCATCATCGTCTTGTAGCGCTCCTCGAAGATGTGGAGCGGGACCAGCTCGCCCGGAAGGGCGACGATCCCGAGCGGGAAGAGCGGGAACTCGCGGACCAGCCGTTCGGGCATCGACGAAGTGTATGAGCGGCCGCGGCCGCGGCTCAGGGCTTGCGCGCGGTGAGCAGCAGGTTGTAGAAGATGGCCGGCGGCAGCAGCGGCTCCAGCACCCCGCGATCGAGTCGCTGCAGCAGCAGATAGCCGTTGAACGCGTACTGGCGCCACAGCATCGGCACATCATCGGGGTTGGCGCTGGCCTCGAGCGCGCGGTTGAACCACCCGAACCAGTTCGCCACCAGCTCCTCACCCCGCACCGCGATATCGCGAAAGCCGGCCGCCCGGGCGTGGCGGCTCAGGTCGTCGGGCGCGAAGGCGTGGATGTCGACGAACCGCTCGAGCCCGTGATCCTCGCCGTCGTGATGGCCGTTGTGGTCCGGCGGGGCGGGCGGCGGCGTGCCTGGCCCGCAGGGCGGCACGCCACAGTGGGGCGACAAAGTGAGCGCCCCGCTTGGGGATCGAGGCGATCCGGTCGCCGACCCGGGAGGGCTCGCCGGCGAAGGCGATCCGGCCTCCGGGCCGCAGGACGCGGTCGAACTCGGCAAACGCCCGCTCGAGGTCGGGCAGGTGATGAAGGACCGCGTGGCCGAGCACGAGGTCGAAGCTCTGATCGGCGAACGGCAGCGACTCGGCATCGGCGCGGGCCGTCTTGACCGGCAGGCCGAGCCGTTCGGCGTTGGCGCTCAGCGTCCGCAGCATCCCGGGGGAGATGTCGGTGCACGTGGCCTCGCGGACCACGCCGGCCTGGAGCAGGTTGAGGCTGAAGTAGCCGGTGCCGGCTCCGATCTCGAGCGAGCGCTCGTAGCCGCGGTCGAGCATCTCGAGCCCGAGCAGCTTGCGCACCTTGCCCAGCACCTGGGCCTGGCCGATCGGCCCGAAGTCGATACCCCACTTCGAGTCGTAGCTCGCGGCGGCAACATCGTGATACCGGGTGTTGACGTCGCGAATGTCGTCGGCGGTCCGGACTGCCTCCATCGCGGGCCGCACATTACCCTGTCCGCGTGCCAGTGAACGCCTACGTTCAGCGCGATCAGCCGTCCAGGAGTGCCGCCGCTCGAGCTCACCGGGGAGCGGACGCTGCCCGACGTTCCGGCCGAGAACTACTGGTATCGCAGGCATCTGGCCGTGTACGAATGGATCGGGGCGCGGGTGGCCGGGGCCCGGGTGATCGACATGGCCTGCGGGGAGGGCTACGGCTCTGAGGTGCTGTCGCGCTCGGCCGACCGCGTGCTCGGCGTGGACGCCAACCCGGAGGCGTTCGAGCACGCCCGGCTGCGCTATCGGCGGCAGAACCTGAGCCTTCGAGCGGGGCATGGTCGAGGTCCACGGCGAGGCCGGCGCGTACGACGCGGTGGTGTTCCTGCAGACGATCGAGCACGTCCAGGACGCGGCAGGCGTGCTCGAGCACTTCCGCCGCCTGCTCGCGCCCGGCGGGGTGGCCTACGTCTCGACGCCGAACCTGCTCACGCTCGCGCCTCCGGGGGCCTCGAAGTCCGACAACCCGTGGCACATCCGCGAGTACCGGGCGACCGAGTTCGAGACCCTGTGCCAGTCCGTGTTCGACCAGGTCGAGGTGCTCGGCCTGTTCCATGCCCGCAAGCTCCGCGTCCATGAGCTCGCGCTGTCGCTCGGCTGGGACCGGGTGCACAAGGCCCTGCGGCTCACCAAGCCGTTCTACGACTGGTTCACGCCCGCGATCACCGCCAGCGACTTCACGCTGCGGGCTGACGGACTCGACCGGGCGCTGGACTTCCTGGCCGTCTGCCGGACCTGATCGCCTTGCCGGGGGGCCAGGTGACGAGCTACGGGGTCGCGGCCGTTCGCTCCACCGCGCCCTCGGCCACCGCCGGAGGGATCGGGACCGGCTCGGTGGGCACGAAGTAGCGGTAACAGAGCGCCGCCAACGCGCCTCCGACCAGCGGTGCGACGATGAACAGCCACACCTGTGAGATCGCCTTTGAGCGTGGCGGCCCCGACGCCCACGATCACCAGAACCGCCGTCCCCAGCGCCTCCGCTACAAACTTGCGGTGCGTCATAGCCGGACGTTCTCGCTCAGTATCCAGTGCTACCACCACCGCTGGTGCTGGTGTTCCCGGAACCTACGGGCTTGGTGATGATCGGACCCGACGGCGAGATCATGTACCACTGACCGCTAATGCCCTGCCCGTGATAGCTGCCATGGTGTTCGTCCCCGACGTACGTGTGCAATGGCCATCCTGCATACGTGACGATGGCGCCGCCGGAAGGGTTCTGGAGCGTCCCGACCAAGTTCGGATGCACGGCCGAGGTGATGGCGGGCTTCGAACCGGCGGCCACCAATAGCGGCGGCCACGTTGCGGCGCATTTCCCCGCACACTTGATTCGGCCGCCCTTCTCGGGCAGAAACACGTACAGCGTACGGCCGGTTCCACTGACCAGCACCGCTCCGATTCCAGGCGCTCTCTGGGTCGCGAGCCGGTTCGAGCGTCCCGATCCGGTATTGGTGGCTGTGGGCGTCGACGAATTACCCGCGGTCGTCGATGTGCTGCTGCTGCCGCAGGCCACGAGGGTCAGGGCCCCGAGGACGACGGGCAATGCAGCTGGCGATCGCATCACGGCGATTGAAACCTACGGCGAATCAGGCCGACGTCCATCATCTGAACCGGGTGACGCTCCCCGGCGAGCGGCGCTGGGGTAACCGTGCGCGCGGCGTGTGCCCGGGGCCCGACCGGACGGGCCCAACGGCCCCATGGACGCTGCCCGCAGGGCGGCCCCTGGGGAATTCGGTCTCGAGACTTCTCCGCGAGCCCCGCGATGGACCGAATTCCCTTAAGCGAATCCGGCCGACCGCCACTGAGCTGTGGCCGGTCCCGCGCCGGATTCGCCTAGTCCCAGCGGAACGTCTTCGGCGCCTCGCGCGTGCGGATCAGCTTGGCCGGGATCCCCCCGACGACCGAGTTGTCGGGGAAGTCGCAGGTCACCACCGAGCTCGTGCCGATGACCGAGTTGTCGCCCACCGTCACTCCGCGCAGGATGCACGCCCCGTAGCCGATCCAGGCGTTGTGCCCGATGTGGACGTCGCGCTTGTAGATGCCCTGCTCGCGGATCGGGCGCTCGACCTCGACCATGCCGTGGTCGAAGTCGATCATCATCACCCGGTCGGCGATGATGCACTCGCGGCCGATCGAGATGCGCTGGAAGGCCGAGATCGTGCACTCCTGGCCGAGCACCGACTTGGCCCCGATCGACAGCTCGCCCTCGTGCACGCGGATCTTGCAGCCGTGGCCGATCCACGACCAGCGGCCGAGCCGGACCGTGGCGTCGCGCCCGATCTCGAACTTCACCCGGGGGCATATGAAGCACAGGCCGTCGGTCTGCAGCCGCCGGCCCCACCGCAGCTTGAGCCAGAAGAAGCGGACGATCAGGATCGCGTAGCCGGGGGTCAGCATCCGGTGCCGGCGGGCGAAGCGCAGGAAGGTCAGCACCCCGCCGTGGAGCGGCGGCGGTTCGGAGCGGACGAACGGCGGAACCGAGCGCGCCCGGCGCGGCGGGTCGATCTGCTGGGTGCTCATGGCCTGCCGGCGGGATCGTACGGCTCTCTTGGCATGATTGCTCGCGACCATGGCCGCCGCCGACCCCAAGCTGGCCGAGCGCCTGCTCGACCGGCGACAAGCGCGCCCTCGCGCGGGCCATCTCGCTGGTCGAGAACGACGATCCGGACGGCTGGGCGCTGGTCCGCGAGGTCTATCCGCGGACCGGGCGGGCGGACGTCGATCGGGTTCACGGGCGCGCCCGGCGCGGGCAAGTCGACCCTGCTCGGCGCTCTTACAAAGCTCTACCGCGACGCGCGATAAGACGGTCGGGGTGCTGTCGATCGACCCCTCCTCACCGTTCACCAAAGGCGCGCTGCTCGGCGATCGGATCCGCCTGACCGATCACTTTCTCGACCCTGGCGTGTTCATACGTTCGATGGCCAGTCGCGGGGCGTTGGGCGGGCTCAGCGAGGCGGCGCTGCAGGCGGCGTTGCTGATGGATGCCTCCGGCCGGGACGTCGTCCTGCTGGAGACCGTCGGGGTCGGTCAGGCCGAGGTCGACGTGATCGACCACGCCGACACCGTGGTCCTGGTGCTGATGCCGGGCTCGGGCGACTCGATCCAGGCCCTGAAGGCGGGCGTGATGGAGATCCCCGACGTGATCGTGGTCAACAAGGCCGACCATCCGCTGACCGACACGATGGTGCGGGAGATCAAGGCGCGTGCTGGCGCTGGGGCCGCACAGGGCTGGCAGGTGCCGATCGTCCGCACCGAGGCGGTGCGCGGAACCGGGGTGGAGGAGCTGGCCGAGAAGCTGGCCGAGCACCGCGACGTACATCGAGGCAGGAGGGCACGCTGTCCGAGCGGCGCCGGCGCAACCTGATGAACGAGGTGCTGGCCATCGCCACCTTCCGCATGCGCCGCGAGCTCGAGGCCTCGCTCACGCGACGACCCCGAGGTCCAGGAGCTACTCGACCGGGTGGTCTCCCGCGAGCTCGATCCGGCCAGTGCCGCGACCACGATCCTCGAGCGCGGGCCTGGCTCGTGGCTGAGGTCCTGACCGGCCCGTTTGCGATCGCGGCGCTGGTGCTCGCGATCGCGGGCGTGGCCAAGCTGCGCGCGCCGGCCACCGCGCGCCGACGCGCTGCCGCGCCCTCGGCCTGCCCGGGCGCGCGTGGCTGGTCCGGGTCCTCGCGGCGGCGGCCGAGTGGCGCTCGGCGGGTGGTGCCTGGCTGCCCCGGGGCCGGCGGCGGCGATGGCGCTCGCCTGCGCCTACGGCGGGCTTCGCCGGGGCGGCGGTTCTGCTCGCCCGCCGCCGGGCGGCGTGTGGCTGCTTCGGAGGCGCCGACCAGGCGCCGTTGTCCGGCGTCCACGCTGGTGATCAGCGCGTTACTCGGGCTGGCCGCGGGCGCCGCCGCCGTGTGGGTCGCCGCCGGCGGTCGCGTCGGCCGGCTCGGTGCCGCTGTGCCATCGGCGTGGCCGGCGCGGCGTACGCGGTAGTGCTCGCGTACACGGAGCTTCCGGCGGCGCTGGAGCGCGTGGTGGGCCTGACCGAGCGGCTTGGCCACCGGGGTGGGGCGGCTGATCGAGCGGCGCTCCTCGCGCCGCGGGATGCTCTCCCGGAGCGCGGTGGCCGGGTGCGGCGCTGGCCGTCGGACCGGTCGACTATCTGGTCCGGCCCGGGAACCGCGTGGGCGCGGTTGCGCCCCCACCACTGCAGGCACGGCAAGTGCACCGACGGCTACACCGCCTTCTGCTGCGAGATCCAGCACGGCCTCAACCAGTGTCCGCCCAACTCCTACATCGCCGGCTGGTGGAAGTGCACCGACTACCGCGGCGCCGGCCTGTGCAACGAGGAGGGGGTGCGGTACTACATCGACTGCAACCGCACGCCCGGCGACCGTGTTCCCGGGCGGTTGCCAGTGCGCCGGAGGCAGCTGCGCCAACCGGCGCGTCGACTGCAACCAGTTCCGCTACGGGCAGTGCAACACCCACGTCGTCGGCGCACACCGAGGTGGTGTGCCGGCTCGTCGTGTGCCAGAACCCGTCGACCGTCCAGGGCATGAACTGCAACGCGAACCGATGAAGGTCGACAACCGGACGTGCAGGCACGAGGCGGGCTGTCTGGAGGGGCTGGCGATCCAGCTGCCGGGGGCCGGGGGAGCCTGATGGTCGCGCTCGTCTCGGTGGAGACGGTCCTGCTCGTGGTGCTGACCGTGCTCGTGGCCGGGCTGCTGCGCAGCCACGCCGAGCTGCTGCGCCGGGTCGGGCCGCCGTCCGATGACCGAGCGGTCCTGGGGACGAACTCGCCCCGGGCTTGTCCGACGCCCTCCGACCGCATCCGCGACTGGCCGCCCGGCGCCGATCGCCGGCACGACGCTGACGCGGCGACGCGGTCAAGCTCGACTTCGACGGGGCGGCGTCCGGTCGCCGACGCTGCTGGCCTTCCTGAGCAGCGGATGCGGGACGTGCGCCGCAGTTCTGGGAGGGACTGGGGCCGCAGTCGCTGCCCGCGGGCCTGCGCGCGGTGATCGTCACCCGCGAGCGGGGATCGCGAACGGCCGGCCCGGCTGCGCTCGCTGGCCCCGGACGACATCCCGGTGCTGATGTCCTCGGACGCCTGGGCGGACTACGAGGTCCCCGGCTCGCCGTACTTCATCCTCGTCGACCGGGTCGATGCGGGGAGAGGGAGTGGCGACGACGTGGGAGGGGTTGAGCTCGCTGGTCGGCGACGCGCTCGATCGAGCAGGCGGCGGTAGCCGGGTCGCCGCGGGACTCGCCGTGCCCGTGCGGTCGACGCCACGCTGGCCGCCCACGGGGTCGGGCCCGGCCATCCGAGCCTGTACCCGAACCGGCGCGAGCGATGACCGCGGTGATCGTGGTCGGGAGCGCGGTGGCGGCGATCGCGGCCGTATGCGCCGCCTGGTCGCCCTGAGGCGAGTCGATGCTGGCCAGCATCACCCCGCTCGGTGAGCGGGGCCGCCAATCGACCTGGGCCATCACCATGACCGCGTTCGCGACCGGCGCGACGGCCGGCGGCCTGGCCCTCGGGGCAGCACTTGGCGCGCTCGGCAGCTTGTTCCCGGCGGCCGGCGGCGTCGGCGTCCGGCTGGTCGCGCTCGGCTCGGCGATCGTGGTCGGCCCTGGCCGTCGACCTGGCGCCTCGCCCGCGTGCCCGGACCGCGGCGCCAGGTCGACCCGGGATGGCTCGACCGCTATCGGGGCTGGGTGTACGGCCTCGGCTACGGGACCCAGCTCGGCCTCGCCGTCACCACCGTGGTCAGCAGCGCCGCGACGTACGTGGCGCTTCTCGCCGCGTTCCTGACCGGCAGCGCGCTCGGCGGGGCGGCGGTCATGGGCGCATACGGCGTGGTCCGCGGCCTCACTCCGCTGGCCGCCGCGCGCGTCCGCTCGACCGGCCAGCTGGTCGCGGTCCATGTCGCGCTCGAGCGCTGGCGCGGGCCGCGTTCGCGGCGGTGGCCTGCGGGGCGCTCGGCGTCGCGGCGGCCGGCACGCTGGCCGGGGTGCTCGGGTGATCCTGGACGCCCACGGCATCCGGGTCGAGCTGCCCCGCGGGTGGAGCGGCCGGGTGTTCAGCGGCTCGCCGCACACGGCCACGCTGCACGCAGGCGACTTCCAGCTCCCGCTCGACGACGGGGAGTTCGGCGATCAGACGACGGCCGAGATGCCCGGCGTGGCCACGTTCGTGGCCCTGACCGAGTACCGGCCGGGCTCGGGCCTGAAGGCGGGCACCGGCCTGTTCTCGCCCGATCGGATCCATCTCCCGCTCGACCCGGCCCGGTTTGCCACCAACCGGCTCGCCCATCCGCGGCCGGGCCAGGTCGGCGCCCAGCAGTTCTTCACCAAGGCGGGGCGCCCGTTCTGCCTCTACATCGTGCTCGCGGGTCCGCGTACGGCCCGCCGGCGCCAGCTCGCTAGGGGCCGATCACGTGCTGCGCTCGCTACGGATCAGCGGCGCCGCGGCTCGACCTAGCCGCGGCCCGGGCCCGTCGCCCTTGACGTCCCTGGCCTGGCCGATGAGCTGGCCCTGGTACGTCGCCGCGTCGTGCCCGAACACGCCGACGCACGGCGTCAGATTGACCCGGGAGGCGTTCGTGTAAGTGGCGGCGATGCCGGTCGCGATGATCGTGCCGTCGCTCTGCACCTCCGCGCTGGTGACGCGGACCGTGATCGTGAACGGCACCTGCTCGCCGACGCGGATAGGTCGTCGTCCCGCACAGCACCGGCGTGTAGAAGCTGCCGGACCCGACGTAGTAGCCGGGCGGAGCGCTCAGAGAGGATCACTCCGTCCGTCCCGGCCGCGCGCTGGCGGAGCATCCCGACCGTCGGGCACGGCCCGCTCGGGCAATTCGAGGAGAACAACCAGTTCCGGGTCACGGCCTGGCCGACCCGCTCGCCGCGTACGTGGGCGGCCACGGTGAGCTGCCCGTTGAGCTGAAACCCGCCCTGGAGGCGGGCGCGCTGCGAGCAGGGGGTCGGACGTCTGGGCGGCCGCGGGACCGGCGGACGGACCGAGCCCGAGCGCGCACCGCGGCCGCGAGCACGGAGCCGGCGCCCGCGATGCCTCTGAGGAGCGCCCGCGTCACGCCCCGAGCGCCCGCGCGATCACCATCTGCTGGACCTCGTCGGTGCCCTCGCCGATGGTGAGGATCTTCGCGTCGCGGTAGAAGCGGCACACCGGATACTCCTCAATGTATCCGTAGCCACCATGGATCTGCACGGCCTCGTCGGCGGCGTGGACGGCCAGGCGACCGCTCTTGAGCTTGGCCTGGGCGGCGGTGAGGGTGAAGTTCTTCTCCTGATCCTTGAGCTGCGCCGCCTTGTAGACGAGCAGGCGGGTGGCTTCGATCTCGGTCGAGAGGTCGGCCAGCTTGGCCTGGATGGCCTGAAACCGGGCAATCGGCTGGCCGAAGGCGCGGCGCTCGCGGGCGTAGGCCAGCGCCTGATCGAGCGCGCCCTGCGCGAGCCCGACCCCCATCGCCGCCACCCCGATCCGCCCGATGTCGAGGATGTGCAGGAACTGGCGCAGCCCGGCCCCGCGGCGGCCGACCAGGTTCTCCTCCGGCACGCGGCAGTCGGCGAACGACAGCGGGCGGGTGTCGGACGCGTTCCAGCCCATCTTCCGGTAGGGCTCCCCCTGCTCGTAACCGGGCGTGCCGTTGGCGACGAGCAGATTGCTGATCTCCCGGTCGGGCCCGGTTACCGCGGTGATCGTGACCACGCCTGAGATGTCGGTGCCCGCGTTGGTGATGAACTGCTTGGCCCCGTTGATCACCCACTCGCCGTCCTCGAGCGCGGCTCGGGTCTGCGTGTTGCCGGCGTCCGAGCCGGCTTCGGGCTCGGTCAGGCCGAATGCCCCGAGCTGCTCGCCGCGGCACAGGGCCGGAAGCCACTGCTGCTTCTGCTCCTCGGACCCGAACACGTAGATCGGCTGCGTCCCCAGCGAGGTGTGAGCGCACAGCGTGATCGCCACCGAGGAATCGACCCGGGCCAGCTCCTCGACCGCGAGCGCGTAGGCGAGCGAGTCGCCCCCGGCCCCGCCGTACTCCTCGGGGAACGGGATGCCCATCAGGTCGAGCTCGCCGAGCCGGCGCACGATGTCGTACGGGAACGACTTCGTCCGATCGAGCTCTTCGGCGATCGGCGCGATCTCCTGCTCGGCGAATTCCCGTACGGTCGAGCGCAACAGCCGGTGGTCAGGGGGTAGTTCGAAGTCCATGCGTCGCATTGTCACCTACGGTCGGCGGCCGTCGCCGGATGAGCCCGGGATCGATCCGGCCGAGACCACGGACGACCCGGCCTCGGGCGAACCGCCGCCGGTGCGCCTGGGCACGCTGCTGACCGGGGGTCTGGCGCCGGCCATGCTCGGGTTGGTCGAGCGCGGAGTGCGGCTCCGTCCGGCCGCGGCCCGGAGCCTGAGAGCCGAGGTCGAGCTGTCGACGGTCGAGGACTATCCGCCCGTGAGGATCGATTTCCGCGCCCAAGAGGTCCTGGTCGAGGACGGGGCGGCGCAGGAAGCCCGACGCCCGGATTCACGGCGCGCTGGCCGACCTGATCGCCCTCACGGTCAGCCCCGCCGTGGGTGGGGTCCCGCTGCCGGTCAACGCGCGCGGGCGGGCGGCGTTCGGGATGGTGGTCTCCCGGCGGGTCAGGATCGAGGGCAGCGTGGCGGTGGTTCGCCGCGTCCTGACCGTGATCAGGGTGTGAGGGCGAGCTCCCGGGCCAGCTCGACCAGGAGCCGGACTCCGTAACCGGTGGCGCCCTTGTCGAAGTAGGGCCGGCGCACGTCGTAGGCCGTTCCGGCGATGTCGAGATGGACCCACGGCGTCTCGCCGGCGAAGTGGTGCAGGAACTCGGCCCCGGTGATCGCGCTCGCCTCGCGCTTCTCCGAGCGGTTGCTGAGCTTGGCGTAACGACCCTTCATCAGGTCGGCGTACTCCGGGTGGAGCGGCAGGCGCCACGCCGGCTCGCCGGCTCGCTCGGACACGGCCGCGACCGACGCCGCCCAGGCGTCATCGTTACCCATCAGACCGGCGTAGATCGAGCCCAGGGCGATCACCACACCCCCGGTCAGCGTGGCCAGATCGACGATCCGGTCGCAGCCGAGCTGCCGCGCGTAGCTGATGCAGTCGGCGAGCACGAGCCGGCCCTCGGCGTCGGTGTTGTTGATCTCGATCGTCGTGCCGTCGAGCGCCCGGACGATGTCGCCGGGCTTGATCGCGGTGCCGCTGGGCAGGTTCTCGGTCGCTCCGACGATCGCCGTGACCTGGACCGGGACCCGTAGCTCGGCCAGGGCGCCCATGGCCTCGATCACGGCTGCGCCACCGCACATGTCGAACTTCATCTCCTCCATCGCGCCGGCCGGCTTGAGCGACAGGCCGCCCGAGTCGAAGGTGACCGCCTTCCCGATCAATCCCAGATGCCCGCTGGCCGGTGAAGCGCCGGCGCCACCGTCGTAGTCCAGCCGGATCAGCTGGGCGTCCTGCTCGGACCCCCGCGCCACGGCGGCGAAGGCCCCCATTCCGAGCTGCTTGATCGCGCGCTCGTCGAGGACCTCGACCGCGAGGCCGTGCCGGCCGGCCAGCTCCCGCGCGTAGTCGGCCAGCGCGGTGGGCGGGAGGTCGTTGGCGGGCGTATTGCCAAGGTCCCGAGCCCGATTCTGCGCCGCGGTGACCAGCGCCGCGCGGTCGACGATCGCCGAGACATCGTGGTGGGCGCTGATCACGAGCCGCTCGATCGACTGGTTCTCGGGCCGGCTCAGGTAGCGCGTGAAGCGATAGGCCGCCAGCAGCGTCCCCTCGGCCAGCGCGGCCACGACCTCGTCGCCGACGTCATGGGGCAACTCCCAGCACAGGGTCCGGGCGCCCAGCTCACGGGCGCGGCCGTGGGCGACGGCGGCCGCCTTGCGGGCGCGCTCGGCATCGAATCCGCTCCGCTTCCCCAGGCCGACCAGGACGATCCGCCGGTCCTCGGCGTGGGTGACCGCGAGGCGCTTGAACTCGGTCCGGGCCTCGCCGGCATCGATGAGCGCCTGCAGCGGCTCGCCCGGTAGGTCGTGGGGGACCCCCTCACCCTCGAACAGCCCGACTACGACCGTGTCGGCCCCGGAGGCGAGCGGGCTCTCGGTCGTCGCCTCGGCAAGCACGGCTGGCGACCTTACCAACGCCGTCCTCCCGCGCACGGTGCGACAAGAGGCCACTACGATGAAGATCCGACCACCGGAGTTAGCTTGGAGGGCCGCTAGATGCCAAAGACCGTGATCCTTTCCGCCGCACGCACGCCGATCGGCAAGCTGGGGGGTGGCCTGTCGAGCGTCGATGCCACGGATCTCGGCGCCGAGGCGATCAAGGCCGCGCTCGAGCGCGCCGAGGTGTCGCCCGACGAGGTCCAGCACGTGGTCATGGGCCAGGTCCTGCAGGCGGGCCAGGGCCAGATCCCCTCGCGCCAGGCCCAGATCAAGGCCGGGATCCCCAAGGAGGTCTCCTCGGAGACGATCAACAAGGTGTGCGCCTCGGGGATCCGGGCCACCGGCATCCTCGACGCCGCGATCCGCGCCGGCGACCTCGAGCTCGGCGTCGGCGGCGGTATGGAGTCGATGTCGAAGTCTCCCTACCTGCTCAAGGACGCGCGATTCGGCTTCCGCATGGGCGACGGCAAGGCGATCGACTCGATGATCAACGACGGCCTCACCAACCCGTTCAGCGGCAAGCACATGGCCCACGAGGCCAGCGAGGTGGCCCAGGAGCTCGAGCTCACCCGCCCCGACCTCGACCGCTGGGCGCTGCGCTCCCATCAGCTGGCCGTCAAGGCGACCGACGAGGGCCGCCTGCCCGAGGAGATCGTTCCGATAACGGTCAAGGGCAAGAAGGGGGACACCGTGGTCGAGGTCGACGAGTCGCCGCGCCGCGACGCCAGCCTCGAATCGCTGTCGAAGCTCCCGCCGATCTTCATGAAGGAGGGCACGCACACGGCCGGCAACTCGCCCGGCGTCAACGACGGCGGCGGCGCGCTCGTGGTGGCGAGTGACGAGTGGGCCAAGCGCAACGGCAAGCAGGTACTGGCCACGATCATCGCCCAGGCGGCGGTGGCCGACGACTTCCCCTACCTGGCCCGCACCCCGGCCGCCGCGGCCAAGCAGGCCATGGAGAAGGTGGGGCTGAAGGCCGAGGACATCGACCTGTGGGAGATCAACGAGGCCTTCGCCTCGGTCACCCTGAACTCGATCCGCACCCTCGGAATCGATGAGGACAAGGTCAACGTCAACGGTGGTGCGGTGGCGCTCGGACACCCGATCGGCGCGTCGGGCGCACGCATCCTCGGCTCGCTGGTGCTCGAACTTCGCCGCCGGGGAGGCGGCCTCGGGTGTGCCGCGATCTGCTCCGGCGGCGGTCAGGGCGACGCGGTGATCATCGAAGTGAATGGCGGCTGAGGCGCCGCGCAGAGACGGGCGATTCAGTACCCGGTGGACCCGGCCGACGTCGGGTCCACCTCCGCCGTTTTCTTCGATCTCGACCGCACCCTCATGGAGGGGTCGTCGGCCTTTCAGTTCGGGCGCGCGGCCTACAAGGCGGGACTGCTGAGCCGCCGGCAACTGGCCACCGACGCGTGGGCGAACGTCAAATTCCGCCTGCGCGGATCGACCGACACCGACACCCATGCCCTCCGGGATCGGATCTCGAAGTCGCTCGAGGGCACGCGGGTCCGCGACCTCGAGCGGCTCGGCCCGAGCGTGCTCGCGGGCGTGCTGCCGCGCATCTATCCGCAGATGCTCGGGCTGGCCTACGAGCACCAGGACGCCGGGCGCCGGGTCTACATCGTCACCGCCGCGGCCAAGGAGCTGGCGGACACCCTCGCCCGGGTGCTCGCCTTCGACGGCGGGATCGGGTCGGAGTTCTCCGAGGTGGTCGACGGCGTGTACACCGGCCGCCCCACCGGACTGTTCATCTACCGCAGCGAGAAGGCCCTGGCGATCGAGAAGCTCGCGCAGCGAGGAGGGCATCGACCTCGCCACCTCGTGGGCCTACTCGGACTCCGAGTCCGATCTGCCCATGCTCAAGGTCGTCGGTCACCCGGTGGCCGTCAACCCGGACCGTGAGCTGTCCCGGGTCGCCCGCCAGGAGGGTTGGGACGTGCTCCGCTTCGACCGGCTGGGCCGACGGCTGAAGGCCGGTGTGGGGGTGATCGGCGCCGCGCTGGCGGGCGGAGCCGGAAGCGCGGCCGTGGTGCGCAGCCGGCAGGCGCGGGTTGGCCGGCCACCTGCCCACGCGCCGGCGGGGCCTCTTTCGGTAGCGCGTCCTAGCGCGCGGCCAGGTGGCCGCTCGGCCCCGGCGGGATGGAAGGCGATGACCGCGCTCGTCGTGGCCAGCGGCCCGAGCAGCGGCGCGAAGCGCAGCGGCACCCGGACCTTCAGCTGGCGCTTGACCTGGACCGTGTGGAGCTGGGCCCGGCTCAGCGCGATGACCAGCTTCACCGTGCCGGCCCGCTTGAGATGGAAGACGCGCCGGCCCGACGTCAGCGTGCCGGCGCTGCTCACCGTGACCGCGACCGTGGCCCCGCCGCGGGACGGCTTGACCGCCACCTTGGTGATCCGCCCGGCCGCCGCGACGGTGAGCGACCGCACCGCGGTGGTGCTCTGGCCGGCGTTGTCGGTCACGGTCAGCGCGACCGAGTACGTCCCCGCCTTCGCGTAGGTGTGGCTGGGGGCGACCCCGGTGGCGGTGGCACCGTCGCCGAAGCTCCAGTGGTAGGAGACGATCGAGCCGTCCGGATCGCTCGAGCCGGCGCCGCTGAACGCGACCGGGCGCCCGTTGACCGGCTGGGCGGTGCCGAGCGCGATCGCCGCGGTGGGCGGCTCGTCGGCCGGGGGCTTGGGTCGTGCTCGAGCTCGAGCTGACGGGCCTGAACGGTGACGGTCTGGCTCGCCGAGTTGCTCGCTCCGTGGCTGTCGGTGACGGTCAGCCGGACGGTGTAGGTGCCGGGCGGCGTCGTAAGCGTGTGGGTGGGAGCCGCGCCGGTGCGCGGTCCCGCCGTCGCCGAAGCTCCAGCTGTAGGTCAGCGAGGCGCTCGGGTCGCTCGGGGCCGAGCCGGTGCCGTCGAACTGCACCGCCTGGCCGGACGTGGGCTGGCCCGGGCTGAAGGAGAAGGCGGCCGTCGGGGGTGCGTCGGTGATCGTGATGTAGTGCGACGTGCTGCTCGACTCCGAGCCGTTGCTCACCGTGAGCCTGACCGTATACGGCCCCGGCTTCGTGTACGCGTGCTGCGCCGTCCGCCCGCTGCCCTGAGAGCCGTCGCCGAAGTCCCACGTGTACGAGGTGATCGACTGGCCGGCCTCGGGGTCGCTCGAGCCCGAGCCGTCGAAGGTGACCGTTTGACCGTCGGCCGGCTGGCTCGGGGTGACCGCGAACGCGGCGGATCGGCCCCACCGTGACCTGACGTGTCACGGTGGTCGAGCCGGTGCCGTCGGTACCGGTGACTGTCACCACGTACGTTCCAGTGCTCGTGTAGGTGTGCGTGGTGGCCGTGGCCTGACCCGGTCGACGCATCGCCGAAGTTCCATGTGTAGCTCGAGGCGCCCGAGGCGCCGAACGAGACCGGTGATCCGACGCTGGCCGCGCTCGGATCGATGGTGACCGACAGCGACGGGCCGGCGGTCACGGTGACCTGCCGGGTGGTCGAGCCGCTCGATGACCCGAGCTGTCGGTGACCGTGAGCGTCACCGCGTACGTGCCCGGGGTAGCGAAGGTGTGGGAGGCTTGTGCGCCCGAGCCGGTCGAGCCGTCACCGAAGTTCCATGCGTAGCCGCTGATCGTCCCGCCGGGCTCTCGAGGAGCCCGACCCGTCGACGTTCACGGTCAGGCCCGACGTCGTTTCGGTGAACGAGGCGATCGGATAGACGGTGATCGTCTGCGTGCTCGTGGCCGTGGTGCCATGGTTGTCGACCAGCGTCAGCGTGACCGTGTAGGTGCCGCCGGTCGCGTAGGTATGCGAGGCGGAGTTCAGCGAAGAGCTTCCGCTGTTGAACGTTGGCTGTGTCCCATCGCCCCAGTCCCACGTGGCGCTCGAGAGCGAGTTGGTGCTCGAGCTGCCGCTCGGGTTGAAGCTGAGCGCGCTGCCGGCCAGATCGGTTCCGCTCGGGGCGGTGAACCGGGCGGTGACCGCGCCGCTCGACGGGTGCATCTCGCAGTTGGTGTCCGCGTTGCTCCAGAGGCTCTGGAGGTAGTAGTGGCCGCCGTTGATGACCTGGTCGTAGAGGGTGCCAGCGCTGGCACTCCCGCCGAGGGTGGGGGCGAAGGCATACGGGTCGGTGCCCGTGTGGCGTTGAAGCTCGTGCCGTAGGCGTTGCAGTCGTCGCCGATCTCGTTACCGGATGAGGTCGACCACCAGCCGGTGCCGGTTGGGTCGGTGATCGTCTCCTGGTCCTCGTGGGTCATGTACTTGAGCACGACGTCGGCCGAATCGCCGTTGGGGGCCTGCACGGCTGAGTTGCCGTCGTACTGGCAGCCCTTGGGGTCGCCGGCCAGCGCGACGGTCGGGATGGCGGCGTAGAGAACGGTGTAACCGGTGCCGCTGATCGTGTCCGTGAACGAGGAGTGGTAGGCGCAGAAGCCGTTGGACTGGTCCGCGCACGAGGACGAGCCCTGGTCGGCGAAGCACTCGTTGACGTTCTCCGGCAGCACGACGAAGTAGATCGGGGCGGCGTTGGGAAGACCTGCTCGTGCTCGCGCCGTCGGTTCCGGCCGGGCTGGTGATCTGCCGCGCGATCTCCTGCTGGACCTGGGTGTCGGTCACGCAGGAGCTGAAGCCGGAGGAGTCGGGGCAGTTGGTCGAGTCGAGGGCCGGGTACGCGTGGGTGTCGACGATCGCCTGGCTGTTCGAGAACGACTGCGAGGCGCCGGCGAAGCCCGATCCGTCGGTGTACTGGTGGTCGACCGCGTATGACGTTCGAGTTGCCCGAATCGGCGGCCACGTCGGAGAAGTAACGCTTCATCAGCGCCTGCCGAGCTGCTCGGGATCTGGCTGCTCGGGATCCCAGAAGATCAGGTAGGCGGAGCTCGAGTGGAGCACCGGGCCGCTGTGGTAGTTGAGGGTGCCGCCCGAGCGCGAGCTGTCGGCGGCGGCCAGCGCATTGGCGGACTTGGTCGAGGCGACCGACCCCGGGACCGCATTGGCCCGCGCGCCGCGGTGGAGGGCGATGCCGAAGAAGTGACCGTGGCGGTTGTGGACGACCAGCGCCGAGGCCGCCTGCGCCATCAGCGCGAAGAGCGAGCAGAACCGTTGCCAGCCGCCCGTAGACTCTCATCGATGGCCACCAACCGGGCGCCGATTTGGAGCCGTCGAGAGCGCGAGGTGTTCGCCCGCACGTCCGAGCGCGACGCGCCCTTCTCCACCATCTCGGGCGAGCCGGTCAAGCCGCTCTACACCGAGGCCGACCTGCCGCCGCGAGTCCGAGATCGGGCTTCCCGGCGAGTTTCCGTTCACCCGCGGCGTGTACGGCTCGATGTACCGCGGGCGGCTGTGGACGATGCGCCAGTTCGCCGGCTTCGGCACCGCCAAGGAGACCAACCGGCGCTTCCGCTACCTGCTCGACCACGGGCAGACCGGCCTCTCGACGGCCTTCGACATGCCTTCCCTGATGGGCCATGACTCCGATCATCCGCGTTCGCTCGGCGAAGTCGGGCGCGAGGGGGTCGCGGTCGACACGCTCGAGGATATGGAGACCCTGTTCGACGGCATCCCGCTCGATCGCGTCAGCGTCTCCATGACCATCAACGCGCCGGCGGCGATCATGCTCGCGTTCTTCGTCGTCGCGGCCGAGCGGCGCGGCATCGGTCCCGAGCAGCTCTCGGGGACGATCCAGACCGACATCCTCAAGGAGTACATCGCCCAGAAGGAGTGGTGCTTCCCGGTCGACCCGGCGATGCGGCTGGTCACCGACATGATCGAGTGGTGCGCCGGCGCGATGCCCCGCTGGCATCCGATCAGCATCTCCGGCTACCACATCCGCGAGGCCGGCTCGACCGCGGCCCAGGAGCTGGCGTTCACGCTTGAAGGACGGCCTGACCTACGTCGAGCACGCGGTGGCCCGGGGCCTCGACGTCGACGACTTCGCGCCGCGGCTGAGCTTCTTCTTCAACGCCCACATCGACTTCTTCGAGGAGATCGCCAAGTACCGGGCCGCGCGCCGGATCTGGGCCCGCGAGCTCCGCGACACCTTCGGCGCCCGGAAGCCCGAGTCGCTGCGGATGCGCTTTCACACCCAGACCGCCGGCGTCTCGCTGACCGCCCAGCAGCCGCTCAACAACATCGTCCGCACGGCGATCGAGGCCCTGGCGGGGGTTCTCGGGGGGACCCAGTCGCTGCACACCAACAGCTTCGACGAGGCGCTCGCGCTTCCCACCGAGCAGGCGGTCCGGGTGGCGCTGCGCACGCAGCAGATCATCGCCGAGGAGACCGGTGTCGCCAACACCATCGATCCCCTCGGCGGCAGCTACTTCGTGGAGGCCCTGACGGACCGGATGGAAGAGGCCTGTCACCAGTACTTTAGGAAGATCGACGAAATTGGCGGAATGGTTGAGGCCGTCAAGCAAGGTTTTCCTCAACGCGAGATCGCCGACGCCGCCTTCCAGTATCAGCGCGAGGTCGAAACCGGGCGTCCGCAAGGTGGTCGGGGTCAACGCCTACACCGAGGGCGCCGACCTGGAGACCGACATCCTGCGCATCGATCCCGAGTTCGAGGTCGACCAGGTCCGGCGGCTCCAGGCCCTGCGCGAGCGCCGCTCTGCCGGCCCGGTGACCGAGGCCCTCGTCGCGCTCGAACAGGCGGCCCGCGGGGACGAGAACCTCATGCCCTACCTGCTCGAGGCCGCCCGCGCCGAGGCGACCGAGGGCGAGATGATCCAGGCGCTCCAGCGCGTGTTCGGGACCTACACGGAGTCCCCGGTCTTCTAGGGGCCGTGCCCGGCCCTGGCACGTTTCGCCGCCAGGCGAAACTGCCAATGCTCCGCGCAGCGGGGCGCGGCATCCCTGGGGCCGAGCGGGCCCGTCCGGACGGGGTCGGATGGCCCCACGGACGTCGCGCGCAGCGAGACCCAATTACACTGCGCAGCGCCATGTCCTCCGAGCGGAAGATCCGAGTCGTCGTCGCCAAGCCGGGACTCGACGGCCACGACCGCGGAGCCAAGATCATCGCCCGGGCGCTCCGGGACGCCGGGATGGAGGTCATCTACACCGGCCTGCACCAGACGCCCGAGCAGATCGTCGAGACGGTGATCCAGGAGGACGCCGACGCGGTCGGGCTCTCGATCCTGTCCGGCGCCCACATGACGCTGGTCCCGCGGATCCTCGAGCTGCTCAAGGAACAGGGCGTGGACGACGTGGTGATCACGGTGGGCGGCACGATCCCGTCCGACGATGTCGACGAGCTCAAGCGGCTCGGCGTGGCCGAGGTGTTCACCCCCGGCGCGCCGACCCAGCAGGCGATCGACTTCATCCGCGGCGCCGTCCGCTCATGAGCCCGCGCCGGCGCAGGCACGCGGCGGGCCACCCGATTGACTCGTCAGTCAACGAGGTATATTGCACGTCCGTTAGGAACCTTTAGGAGGCCAACTTGAAGATTTGCGTCCTGGTCAAAGAGGTGCCGGACGCCGCCGTCGAGAAGCGGATTGACGCCTCGACGGGGCGGATGGACCGGTCCGGGGAAAAGAACCTGAATCCCTACGACACGCACGCCATCGAGGCGGCGATGCAGATCCGTGAGGGAGGGTCCGTCCAGGTGGACGAGATCGTCGCCGTCACCATGGGGCCGGAATCGGCCGTCCGCGCGCTGCACAAGGCGGTGTCGCTCGGCGCCGACCGCTCGCTGCACCTGACCGACCAGGCACTGGCCGGGTCCGATGTGGCGGCCACCGGCTACGCGCTCTCGAAGGCGCTGCAGAAGGAGCAGCCCGACCTGGTCCTGCTCGGCCAGCAGTCCGACGACGGCGAGTGCTACACGATCGGCGCCGTGGTGGCCGACCACCTGCGAGATGCCGTCGTTGACCCAGGTGATCAAGATGGACGTCGAGGAGGGCGGCTGCGCTGCGAGCGCCAGGCCGAGTACGGCTACGACACCGTGCAGATCGAGCTCCCGGCCGTGATCTCGGTCGGCGACGCGATCAACGAGCCCCGCTATCCCTCGCTCAAGGCGATCATGGGAGCCAAGAAGAAGCCGCTCGAGACCGTCGCCTCCGGCGACGTGGGGATCGACGGCCTCGCAGGTCGGGCGAGGACGGCTCGCGCGTGCAGTGCGGCGAGTTCCACGATCCGCCGGCCAAGGAGGCCGGCCAGATCATCGAGGACGAGGACACGAACGAGACGGTCGAGAAGATCGTCGCCTGGCTCGACGAGAGGAAGCTGATTTAGCGATGGCCGACGTACTCACTTACGTCCTGCACTACGAGGGCGAGTTCAACAAGAACTCGCTCGGCGCCGTGTCCGAGGGCGCCGCGCGCGCCAAGGAGATCGGCGGCGAGTGCCACGCGGTCGTGCTCGGCGGCGACGATCTGACCGACGACCTGTGTCAGTCGCTCGGCGCCTACGGCGCCACCAAGGTCTTCCGGGCCAAGGGGCCCGAGGGCCTCGCCCAGCCGGTGGTCGACGCGATGGCCAAGGTGATCGACGAGAACGGGCACGGGTACGCGCTGTTCGGCGGCGGCCTGCTCGGATTCGAGATCGGGGCCGGGCTGGCCGCGCGCAAGCGGGCCGGGGTGACCATGGAGGTGATCGCGGTCCGCGCCGAGGACGGCAAGCTCGTGGCCGAGCGGCCCGATCCTCCAGGACTCGAAGATCTCGGTCTCCCACTACAAGGGCGATCTGGGCATCATCATCGGCCGGATCAACGCCTTCGAGGCGCGCACGGTGGACGGCGGGTCGGCCGAAGTGGTCGACGTCGACGTCGAGTTCTCGCCCTGGTCGAACCAGGCCACGATGGTGCGAGCGCGGCGAGCAGCGCGGGGCCGACGTCGACATCGAGGGCGCCGACATCCTGGTCGCCGGCGGCCGCGGCCTCGGCAAGGCGGAGAACTTCTCGCTGGCCGAGGAGCTGGCCCAGGCGTTCGGCGGCAACACCGCGGTCGCCGCCACCCGCGCGGTGGTCGACGCCGGCTGGTACCCGTACGCGGCTCAGATCGGCCAGACGGGCAAGACCGTGCCGCCGAAGCTGTACCTGGCCGCGGGCATCTCCGGCGCGATCCAGCACAAGGTCGGCATGCAGTCCTCGGAGAACATCGTGGCCATCAACAAGGACGCCAACGCGCCCATCTTCGAGTTCTCCGACCTCGGGATCGTCGGCGACCTGAACAAGATCCTGCCCAAGCTGACCGAGGCCATCAAGGCGAAGAAGGGGTCGTAGCCATGGCGCTCGAGAAACGGACGGCGCACCGGCGCCGAGCGAGTTCCCGCCCCCGGTCGACTCGGTTCAGCGAGTTCATCAAGCGGGAGCCTCGATCCCGAGGACGAGCGGATCGAGGTCGGGGTGGCGATCGTCGGCGGCGGAACCGCCGGTCTGGCGACTGGCCAACCGGCTGCTCCAGCTGCTCGGCGACGACCCCGAGCTGATGGAGAAGCTCGGGCGAGGTCCCGGTCGCCGTGATCGAGAAGGCGAAGACCTGCGGCGGGCACAACCTGTCCGGCGCGGTCATGCGCCCGGGCCCGCTCGAGGAGCTGTTCCCCGAGCTCAGCCGCGAGGATTGGCGCAAGGAGCGCTTCGCCTTCGGCGAGGTGTCCAAGGAGTCGGTGTACATGCTCACCGGCCCGAAGACGAAGCTCCGGGTTCCCGATCCCGGCGGTGCCGAACTTCAAGAACCACGGCAACGAGGTCGTCTCGGTGGCCGCGCTGGCCCGCTACCAGCAGCGCAAGGCCGAGGAGGGCGGCGCCTACGTGCTGACCGAGACCTCGGCCACCCAGCTGATCGTCGAGGACGACAAGGTGGTCGGCGTCCGCTCCGGGGACAAGG
This sequence comes from uncultured Solirubrobacterales bacterium, assembly GCA_963748585.1. Classification (GTDB taxonomy): domain Bacteria; phylum Actinomycetota; class Thermoleophilia; order Solirubrobacterales; family Solirubrobacteraceae; genus Palsa-465. The sequence continues at coordinate 413,218 of CAVVJR010000001.1, forward strand.
GGCGCGGGCAAGGACGGCGAGCCGCTGGGCAACTTCGAGCCCGGCGACGGACGTCACGGCGCGGGTCACCGTGCTGGCCGAGGGCTGCTGGGGGCACCTGACCGGCGCCGCGATCAAGGAGTTCGGGCTGGCCGAGAACCGCGAGCCGCAGGTGTGGGAGCTCGGGGTCAAGGAGGTGTGGAAGGTCAAGAAGCCGCTCGACCGCGTGATCCACACGTTCGTGCAGCCGTGGCCGCTGAAGGTGGCGGCCAAGTACGGGCAGCTCGGCGGCACCTGGATGTACCCGATGAAGGACGAGAAGACCGGGCGACGACCTGGTCTCGATCGGGTTCGTGGTCGACCTCAACTACCGCGACGCCACCACCTCGGCCCACGACCTTCTGCAGGCGTTCAAGACCCATCCGCTGGTCCGGGAGATCCTCGAGGGCGGCGAGCGGGTCGGCTGGGGCGCCAAGGCGCTTCCCGGCGGCGGCTACTGGTCGATGCCGAAGCTGTCGATGCCCGGCGCGCTGCTGGTCGGCGACGCCGGGGGGATGGTCGACACGGCGGCGCTCAAGGGCGTGCACCACTGCATCAAGTCCGGGATCCTGGCCGCGGAGGCGATCTACCAGAATCGCTCAAGACCGGAGAGTCGCTCGAGTCCTACGAGACGGCGGTCGAGGAGTCCACGATCGGCCAGGAGCTCTACCAGGTGCGCAACACCCGGCAGGCCTTCCAGAAGGGCTTCGTCGTCGGCAGCCTGCTCGCCGGCCCCGCGATCATGTCCAAGGGCAAGGTGCCGCCTGGACGGCAGGAGTGGCACCGCGACGATGCCGAGCCGATGTTCGTCGGCGACACCAAGGACCGCTATCCGAAGCCCGACGGTAAGTACACCTTCGACAAGCTCTCCTCGGTGTTCATCTCGGGCAACGCGACCCGCGACGATGCGCCCAACCACATCCGGGTCGAGAAGCACGTCCCGCGGGAGATCGCCGAGACGTGGCAGTGGATGTGTCCGGCCGGGGTGTACGAGATCCCCGAGGACGCGCCCGAGTCCGGTCCGGTCGACGTGATCGTCAACTACACCAACTGCGTCCAGTGCGGCGCGATCACGGCCAAGGGCGGCCGGCTCACTCCGCCCGAGGGCGGCGACGGGCCCGCTGTACCAGCTGACCTGAGCTCCGCGCCAGGCCGGCGCAGCCGACCCGGCCGGGAGTTCGCCGTCAGGCGAATTCCCAATGCCGGCGTAGCCGGCACAGGCCCGGAGTTTCGCCGCTAGGCGAAACTCTAAGGCCGCCGAAGGCGGCCCCGAAACTTCCGATGCGTCAGACGGTTAGGTTTGGGCATGCCGTTGAAGCGTGTGGGGATGTGGTGTCGGTGGCTGTTCGGTGGCGTCTCGCGGCCGGCGCGTTCGCGCTGCCGCGGCGCCGCCGCGGACCGAGCTGCGCGGGCTCGTCTGCCGCCATTCGATCCGACGCCTCGGGCCGGATGGTGTCGGTCACCGCGGTCATGCGGCCGGTGGGCGGCACGGTCCGGATGGCGCTGAGGTTCTCGCTCGAGCGGCGAATCGGCCGGGCCGTGGCGCGCCTTCCGTCCGGTGCCGTCCACGGCAGCTCGGCCAATGGGTGATCCCGGCCAATCCGACCCTGGGCCAGAACCCGGCCGACGTGTGGATGCTCAAGCAGAACGTGGTCAACCTGGCTGCTCCGGCGGCCTACCGGTTCCGGGTCTGGTTCCGCTGGACCGGCGGCGGCGGCCGCGTGCTGGCCCGGGCGATGCGGGTGAGCCCGGTCTGCTACAGCCCGACCCGCGCCCGGACCTGGCCGTGCGCTCGGTGAGCGTCAACGCCGCTGGGGAACGGGCAGGCCGAGTACGACGTCTCGGTCCACAACCTCGGCCGCGCCGCCGGTCGGGGCCGTTCGCGGTCCGGCTCGAGCCGCCGGCTGCGGCGCAGTCGCAGTCGGTGGTCAGCCCATCGCTCGCGCCCGGCGCCGGCGAGCGCGAGGTCTTCGCCGGCCCGGCCTGCTCCGGCCGGTTCCAGGTCACGGCCGTGGCTGACCCGAACGGCCAGGTCGACGACCGCGATCGGGCCGACAACACGCTCACGTGGACTGTCCAGGGCCTTCCTGACCCCGCTACACTTGGTAAAGCAATGAAGACCGAAATTCATCCCGAATACGTCGATGCCCACGTCCGCTGCACGTGCGGCAACGAGTTCATGACGCGTTCCACCAAGCCCGAGATCCACGTGGAGATCTGCTCGGCCTGCCATCCGTTCTACACCGGCCGGCAGAAGCTGGTCGACACCGGCGGACGGGTGGAGCGCTTCCAGCGGCGCGTGGCCAAGGGTCGGCGCGCCGCAGCGCGCCGGCTCGGGCGCCTAGCCGGTCGCTTCGATGGCTGACGCCGGTCGGCGAGGGGCGGCTGACCGCGTCCCGCGACGCCCCCGTCGGGGGGCAGGCCGTGCTCGAGGGAGTGATGATGCGCGGCGTCTCGAGCTGGGCGGTCGCGGTACGCACCCCGCCGGACGACGAAGGCGCCGGGGCCCGGGCGCGGATCGAGGTCCGCTCGTTCCCGCTCGAGTCGTGGGCCAAGCGCCGGCGGGTGTACCGCTGGCCGGTCATCCGCGGCGTGGTGGCGCTGGTCGAGTCGCTGGGGATCGGGCTGCGGGCCCTGACCATCTCGGCCAACGCCCAGATGCCCGAGGGGACGAGGAGATCTCCGGCGGCGCGTGGACGGGGACGGTGATCGTGGCGCGTCCTGTTCGCGGTCGGGCTGTTCTTCGTCGTCCCGGTCGGGCTGACCAGCCTGATCAAGCACCAGCTCGGGTCCTCGGTGCTGTTCTGGCTCGTCGAGGGCGTCCTGCGGACGTCGATCTTCCTCGGCTACCTGGTCCTGCTCTCCCGCGATCCCCGACATGGCGCGCGTCTTCCAGTACCACGGCGCCGAGCACAAGGTGATCTCCTGCTACGAGGCCGCGGACGAGCTGACGCCGGTGCGCGCGCAGCTGTACTCGCGGCTTGCACCCGCGGTGCGGCACGAGCTTCCTGCTCATCGTGATGATCATGGCCATCTTCGTGTTCGCGCCGGTCGGGTCTGCCGGCCTGGTGGCTGCTCGTGCTGACCCGGATCGTGGGCATCCCGGTGATCGCCGGACTGTCGTTCGAGGTGATCAAGTGGGCCGGGCGCAATCGCAGCCGGGGCTGGGTCAGGGCGATCATGTATCCGGGCCTGCAGCTGCAGAAGCTGACCACGCGCGAGCCCGATCTCGATCAGCTCGCGGTGGCGATCGCCTCGCTCGACACCGTGCTCGCCGCCCAGGGTGAGTCGACGGCCTCGGCCGACGATCTGCTCGGCCTCGAGGTCGTGGCCTGACCCGGCCGATGCGCGTCGTCATCGTCGGCGCCGGGATCGGCGGGCTCGCGTGCGCGATCGAGCTGCGCCGCCACGGCTTCGACGACGTGGTGATCCTGGAGCGGGCGGACGAGCTCGGCGGAACCTGGCAGTACAACACCTATCCGGGGTGCGCCTGTGACGTCCCCAGCCATCTCTACTCGTTCTCGTTCGCGACCCGGCAGGCTGTGGTCGCGGCTGTGCTCGCCGCAGGCGGAGATCCTCGAGTACCTGCGGCAGGTGGCTCGCTCGGCCGGGGTCGATCGGCTGATCGAGACCGGAGCCGAGGTCGTCTCGTGCGCCTGGGACGAGGGCTGGACGGTCTCCGCCGCCGACGGGCAGGAGCTGGCAGGCCGACGCGGTGGTGATCGCCACCGGCCAGCTGCACCAGCCCGCGGTTCCTTCGATCCCCGGGACCGTTCGGCGGTGTCGAGCTTCCACTCGGCCCGGTGGGACCACTCCTACCCGCTGGCCGGAAAGCGGGTGGCGGTGATCGGGACCGGCGCCAGCGCGGTCCAGTTCGTGCCCGAGATCGCGCGTGAGGCGGCGCAGCTGTACGTGTTCCAGCGGACCGGGAACTGGTTCCTCCCGCGTAAGAACCGGCCCTACCCGCCGTGGGTGCGCCGGCTCCTGCGCGTGCCCGGAGTGCAGGCGCTGCGACGCCGGTGGTGGTACCGGTACATCGAGTTCGTCACATCATGATCCGCCACCCGCGCACGATCGGGCCGGTCGGAGCAGGCGTGCTCGACGATGTTCATGCGCTCGCAGCTGCGGGACCCTCGGTGCGGCGAGAAGGCGTGGCCGAACTACACCTTCGGGTGCAAGCGCGTCCTGTTCAGCTCGCACTTCCTCCCGGCGCTCCAGCGGCCGAACGTCGAGTTGGTGACCGAGCCGATCTCGCGGCTTCGAAGCCGAGCGGGGTGGTCACCTCGGACGGCGTGCTGCGCGAGGTCGACTGCGTGATCTACGGGACCGGCTTTCGCACCACGTCGTTCATGTTCCCGATGCGGGTGATCGGGACGGGCGGCCGGGAGCTGGCGGACGAGTGGGCCGACGGTCCCCACGCCCATCTCGGCATGTGCGTCCCGGGCTTCCCGTCGCTGTTCCTCGTCTACGGACCCAACACCAACACCTCGGGCGGGTCGATCATCGTCTACGAGGAGGCGCAGGCCCGCTACATCCGCCAGGCGCTGTCGCTGATGCGGGAGCGCGGTGCGGCGTCGGTCGAGGTCCGGCCCGAGGTGGAGGCCGCGAGCGATCGCGAGGTCCAGTCCCGGTTCGCCGGCACCGCGTGGACGGAGTGCAACTCGTGGTACCGCGACGAGGGCGGCCGGATCGTCACCAACTGGCCCGGCTACATGGACGAGTACGTTCGCGCGGGTGCGCGAGCTCGACCCGTCCGAGTTCGACGTTCGCGCCTCGTCCGCGGCCGCCTAAGCACTCGGCCGGTCGACGATGATCGACGAGCTGGTCTCCCAGATCGAGTCGCGCTTCGCCGAGCTGCAGAGCCAGCTCTCCGACCCCGAGGTGATCGGAGACCGGGAGCGGTTCACCGCGGCCAGCCGCGCCTACCGCGAGCTCGAGCCGGCAGCTCGGCTGGCGGCCGAGTACCGGCGGGCGGCCGACGACGTCGAGGGCGCGCGCGAGCTGCTGGCCGAGGACGGCGGCGACCCGGAGATCCGGGCCCTGCTCGAGTCCTCGCGCGAGCGGATCGAGGAGCTCGAGGAGGAGATCCGCCTGGCCATGGTCGAGCGCGATCCCAACGACGACAAGAACGTGATCGTCGAGATCCGCCCCGGCGCCGGCGGCGAGGAGGCCGGCGCTGTGGGCCGGCGACCTGTTCCGGATGCTCACCCGGTACGCCGAGCGGCGCGGGTTCACGGTCGAGGTGCTGGCGGCCGGCGACGGGACGTACACGTTCGCGGTCAAGGGCGACGGGGCGTACTCGGTATTCAAGTTCGAGGGCGGCACCCACCGAGTCCAGCGCGTGCCCGAGACCGAGTCCCAGGGCCGCATCCACACCTCGACCGCCACCGTGGCCGTGCTGCCCGAGGCCGACGACGTCGAGGTCGAGGTCGACCCGTCCGATCTGCAGATCGACGTGTACCGAAGCTCGGGCCCCGGAGGGCAGTCGGTCAACACGACCGACTCGGCGGTGCGGATCACCCACAAGCCGACCGGGATCGTCGTCTCGATGCAGGACGAGAAGTCGCAGCTGCAGAACCGCGAGCGGGCGATGCGGGTGCTCCGGGCCCGCCTGTACGAGCGGGCGCTGGCCGAGCAGCAGGCCGCGATGGCGGCCTCGCGCCAGTCCCAGGTCGGCACCGGCGACCGGGCGGAGAAGATCCGCACCTACAACTTCCCCGAGCGGCGGGTGACCGACCACCGGGTCGGGGTGCGGCTGCACAACCTCGACGAGGTCCTGATCGGAGGGCTCGACGAGCTGACCGCGGCGCTCCAGGACGACGAGAAGCGCCGCCGGCTCGAGGAGCAGACGGTTGCCTGAGGCCGCCCTGGCCGCGGTCCCGATCTCTGCCGTTCTCCGTGATGCCGCCGCGCGCCTGGCCGCGGCGGGCTGCGACACGCCGCGGCTCGACGCGGAGGTGCTGCTGGCGTACGTGCTCGGCGTGGGCCGCGAGCGGCTGGTCCTCGACGCCGCCCGCGCCGGTCGATCCCGCCGGCCTCGAGCCCTCCTTGGCTCGGCCGGGAGGCGCGCGAGCCGGTGGCCTACATCACCGGCGTGCGCGAGTTCCGCCGGATCTCGGTCCGGGTCGATCCGCGGGTGCTGATCCCGCGTCCGGAGACCGAGTTGCTGGTCGAGGTCGGGTTGGGGCTTCCGCCGGGGGCGCGGGTCGTCGACGTCGGGACCGGGAGCGGGGCGGTGGCGCTGGCGCTGATCGACGAGCGCCCCGACCTGGATGTATGGGCGACCGATGTGTCGGCCGACGCGGTGGCGGTGGCGCGGGCGAACGGGCTGGTCAACGTGGTTCAGGCCGACCTGCTCTCCGGGCTGCCCGGACGGTTCGATGCCGTGCTGGCCAACCTGCCCTACGTGGCCGACGGGGCTTCGTTGCCGCCGGAGATCTCCGAGTACGAGCCCGCGGGCGCGCTGTTCGCCGGGCCGGACGGGCTCGACGTGATCCGGCGTCTGGTCTCGGTCGCGCAAGCTCCTCTGCTCGCGCTCGAGATCGGCTTCGACCAGGCGTGACGCCGTCTCGGCTCTCCTGAGTGGCGCCGGCTACACATCCGTCTCGCGCCTGCGGGACCTGGCCGGCCACGAGCGGGTGATGGTCGGGCGGCGGTGAACGGCACAGCGCGGTGAGCGACTCAGAGACGTTCGAGCGGTGCATGGCGGTGGGCGGGGTGGCCGTGTTCCCGGCCGACACGGTGTACGGCCTGGCCTGCGATCCGGGCAACCGGTTAGCGGTCGAGCGGCTCTACCTGCTCAAGCGCCGGCCGCTCAACAAAGCCTCGGCGGTCATGTTCTTCGACCGCGAGCTCGCCCTGGACGCCCTGCCCGAGCTCGGGTCCGCGGACGCGCGAAGTCGCTCTACGAGCTGCTGCCGGGTGGGGTGACGTTGCTGCTCCCCAATCCGTCCGGCCGGTTCCCGCTGGCCTGCGGCGATGACCCGGGGACGCTCGGCCTGCGGGTGCCGATCGTCTCGGCCCCCGAGCTGCGCGGGGTGCGCTGGCCGGTCCTGCAGTCGAGTGCCAACCGCGCCGGCGGTCCCGACCCGCGACGGCTGGAGGACGTGCCCGAGCTGCTGCGCGCTGCAGCCGATCTGATCGTCGACGGGGGCGAGCTTCCCGGGACCTCGTCGACCGTCATCGACCTGCGCCGGTACGAGGAGGCGGGCGAGTGGTCGGTCGTCCGCGCCGGCGCCGTGTCCGAGGAAGCGGTCCGGCGGATCCTCGGCGGCCAGTTTCACTTCGATCCCGCCAGCTACCTCACGATGATGCAGGATGAGGTGCCGGCCTACGAGCGGCTCCAGGACGAGCTCGTGGCCGCGACCGCGGGCCGCGTCGCCCGCGCCGGATACTCGAGTTGGGAACGGGTACGGGCGAGACGGCGCGGCGCTTACTGGCCCGCCACCCGGATGCGTCGCTGGTCGGGATCGATTCGAGTCAGAGCATGCTGGCGGCGGCGCGCTCGGCGCTCGCGGCGGCGCGAGCCGAGCTGCTGGTGCGCCGGCTGGAGGATCCGCTGCCCGGCGGCGGCTTCGACTTGGTGGCGAGCGCACTCGCCGTCCACCATCTCGACGGCACGGGCAAGGCGAACCTGTTCCGGCGGGTGGCGGGCGCACTGGCGCCCGGGAGGGCGGTTCGTCCTCGCCGACGTGGTTGTCCCGGCCGATCCCGCCGACGCCGTGACCCCGCTGACCGCGGGGTTCGACCGCCCGAGTACGGTGGCCGAGCAGCTGCACTGGCTCGAAGCGGCCGGGTTCTCGGTCCGGGTGTGCTGGGAGAGCCGGGACTTGGCGGTCATTGCGGCCGAACTCGGTCGGTGACCGCTCGCGGCCGCTGGTATCGTCGGGCGCGTGACCGAGCTGCCGCCTGACTTCTTCAACCGTCCGCTGTCCGAAGTCGATCCCGAGATCGCCGACGCGCTCCAGCTGGAGCTCGAGCGCCAGCAGCGCACGCTCGAGATGATCGCCTCGGAGAACTTCGTCCCCCAGGCCGTGCTCGAGTGCCAGGGCTCGGTCCTGACCAACAAGTACGCCGAGGGCTATCCGGGCAAGCGCTACTACGGCGGCTGCGAGCACATCGACGTGGCCGAGCAGCTGGCCATCGACCGGGCTCGAGAGCTGTTCGGCGCCGAGCATGCCAACGTCCAGCCGCATTCGGGCGCCCAGGCCAACGCGGCCGTCTACCACGCCCTGCTGGCGCCCGGCGACACCTTGATGGGGCTCGAGCTCGCCCACGGCGGCCACCTGACCCACGGGATGAAGATCAACGTCTCGGGCAAGCTGTACAAGATCGCGCCGTACGAGGTCGACCGCGAGACCTCGATGATCGACATGGACGAGGTGGCCCGCGTGGCCCGCGAGCAGCGGCCGAAGATGATCCTGGCCGGCTGGTCGGCCTACCCCCGCGTGCTCGACTTCCCCCGCTTCCGGGAGATCGCCGACGAGGTGGGCGCCTACCTGGTCGTCGACATGGCCCACTTCGCCGGCCTGGTCGCCGCGGGCCTGCACCCGAGCCCGGTGCCGTACGCCGACGTGGTCACGACGACGATCCACAAGACGATCGGCGGCGGCCGCGGCGGGCTGATCCTGTGCCGCGAGGAGTACGCCAAGAAGATCAACTCGGCTGTCTTCCCGGGTCAGCAGGGCGGGCCGCTGGAGCACATCATCGCCGGCAAGGCGGTGGCGTTGCGGATCGCCATGTCCGAGCCCTTCCGCGAGCGCCAGGAGCGCACGCTGGCCGGGGCCCGCGCGGTGGCGAGCGAGCTGCTCGGCGCCGGCGGTGGCGTCAACGTCCTCACCGGCGGCACCGACGTGCACCTGGTGCTGTGCGACCTGCGCGAGTCAGAGCTCGACGGCAAGCAGGCCGAGGACCGGCTGCACGACATCGGGATCACGGTCAACCGCAACGCGGTGCCGTTCGACCCCCGCCCGCCGGCGGTGTCCAGCGGGCTGCGGATCGGCACGCCGGCGCTCGCCACCCGCGGCCTTCAGGCCGAGGACTTCACCGAGGTCGGCCGGATCATCGCCGCCGCCCTGACCGCGGGCGACTTCGACGGCTCGCGCGGCGAGCTGGCCGACCGCGCCGCTGCGATCGCCGAGCGCTACCCGCTGTACTCGCAGCTGGGCGCCGCCACCGTCGTCTGATTCGTCGCGCCATGTGACAAATCTGCGCCGCCCGGGGTGGGGCGCGGGCCGACGGGGGCTATTGCTGACGTGTGGGCGGTCCGGCATGGCAAAAAGGTCCACGGATGCGCATCCGCGCAGTCAGCGGTGTGCCTTTTCGCCTGTGGCGCGCTTAAACGGCCACGGGTGGCACGAGAAAGGTGTAGCGGTGGACCTTTTTGCCATCGCGCGGTAGGCAGAAGGGCGTCGTCTCGCGTCGGCAGCTGCTGGCTGCCGGTGTGCCGGTGGCGCAGATCCGAGCTTGGTTGCGGGGCGGTCGGCTGCACCCGGTCCACCAGGGCGTGTACGCGATCGCGCCCCTTGACTTGATGCCGCTGGCCGGCGAGGCGGCGGCCCTTCTCGCCGTGGGCCCGGGTGCGGTACTGGGACACCGGTCGGCCGCCGCGCTGTGGGGGCTCGCGCGTTCGGAGCCGGGCGAGGTACACGTGATCGTCGTCGGTCGCTGGCCGAAGGCTCGGGACGGAGTGCGGATACACCGCGTGGCGGCGCTCGGCTCCCGGGACGTGTCCTGGGTCCATGACCTTCGCGCCACCGCGCCGCCTCGCAGCGTGATCGATCTCGCCGCCGAGGCGAGCCTGCCCGAGATCGAACATGCGCTTTCCGAAGGGCGCGCGCAGAAGGTGATCACTGACGCCAAGCTGGAGGCGGCGCTCGCACGGGTGCCGAGAACGCATCGCGGGGCGGCGAAGGTGCGGGCGCTGCTGCGCCACCAGACCGGCCGGGTGATCACGCGGTCCCAGCGGGAGCGGCGGCTGCTGGAGCTGCTCGAGGCGGCCGGGCTCCCCAAGCCGCGGGTCAACCAGCGCTTGTACGGGTACGTGCCCGACTTCTACTGGCCCGAGCACAAGCTGATCCTGGAGTTCGACGGCTACCGGACCCACGGCAGCCGCTCAAAGTTCGAATCCGACCGAAAACGCGACCAGACCTTCGCCGCCGCGGGCATCCTGACCCTCCGCGCGACCTGGCTCCAACTCGAGCACGAGGCCGTGGCGCTGGTGGTGCGGATCGGCCAGGCGCTGGCCGCCCGAGCGGCTTGACGTCCACTCAAGTCCTCGGCGGCTGCCATGCTTGCGTCTGAGATGTCATACCGGGACGCCGCGTTCGCCTTCTTGGTCGCGATGGCGGTGACGATCGTGCTCACTCCGGTCGCCGCTCGGATCGCGCGGCGGCTCGGCACGTTCGCGCGGCCGAGTGAGCGCGGGCTGGCCGTCAGCAACACGCCGGTGCTGGGCGGGCTGGCGATCCTGGCTGGGGTGCTGGTGGCGGCGCTGATCTGGATGCCGGGCAAGATCGCCCTGCCCCATACCGCGCACGCGCGCCCGGGGCCGGCGGGCTCGTGCATACGTGGACGATTCTGGCCGGCGCGCGCGCTGATCACGCTGGTCGGGCTGATCGACGACATCCGGGAGCTGCCTCCGGGCCTGAAGCTGATCGGCCAGATCGCGGCCGCGGTGATCGCGGTCGAGGGCGGGGTGGTGGTGACCGACGTGACGCTGCCGTTCGTCGGCGGCCTGCAGTTCCCCCACACCGGGGGCGTGCTCTCGGTCATCTGGCTGGTCGGGCTGATGAACGTGGTCAACTTCTCCGACGGGGTGGACGGCCTGGCGGCCGGGCTGTGCACGATCGACGGCGTCGCGTTCGCGATCATCGCGTTCGACCTGGGCGTCGCCCCGGCCGGCGTGCTGGCCGCCCTGACCGCCGGCGCCAGCCTCGGCTTCCTGTTCTTCAACTTTCACCCCGCCTCGGTGTTCATGGGCGACTCGGGCGCGAACCTGCTCGGCTATCTGCTCGGCGTGGCGGCCGTGATCGGATCGCTCAAGACCAACGCGGTGGTGGCGTTGGTGGTGCCGCTGTTCATCCTCGCCGTGCCGTTCCTGGACACCGGCTTCGTGGTGGCCAAGCGGCTGAAGTACCGCCGGCGGCCGTGGAACGCGGATGCCAACCACTTCCACCACCGGATGGTCAGGATCGGGTTCAGCCAGCGCAAGACCGTGGCCTATCTGTACTCGTGGTCGCTCCTGCTGGCCGGGGTGGCGGTGGCGCTGCGCTTCGTGCCCTACTCCAACCACCACAACCACTACAACATCGGGTGGTGCGTGGTCATGGGGGCGATCCTCTCGATCGCCGCGGCGGCCAGCGTCTACCTGGTCTACGTGCTCGAGATCCTCAAGTTCCGCAGCCACCGGGCGCGGCAGCTCAAGCACGAAGACCCGGAGACGAGCGAGCACGAAATCGACGCGCGGGTGAGCCGGGACATCGAGACGGGCGAGTTCGAGAGGGTCGGGCAGCTGAGCGGACTCAGCCGCACCGAGCGCGCGATCCTGGGCGCGATCGTCGTGACGACCGCGGCGGCCGGCGTCGCCCGCTACGCGGGCGCTTCGGCGATCATCGCCTTCGTCCTGGCCGCGCTGGCGCTGGCCGGGCTCGCGTGGATCGTGTCCTTCGCCACCGAGCAGGTCGGGCGCCGGTTTGGACCCGCGATCACCGGCTTCATGCAATCCACGCTGGGGAACCTGCCGGAGTTCTTCGTGGTCATCTTCGCGCTCCAGGCGGGGCAGAAGATCGTCGCCGAGACGGCGATCCTGGGCTCGATTCTGGTCAACGCCCTGCTCGTGCTCGGGCTGGTCATCGTGGCCGGGGCGCGGCGCGAGCGGGACGGGATCATGCGGTTCGGCGCGCGGCTGCCCAACGACACCGCCACGCTGCTGCTGCTGGCCTCGTTCATCATCGTGCTCATCGGCCTGGCCACCGCCAGCCACGACCCGGCCAGCCATCACACGAGGACGATCTCGATCGTCGGCGCGGTGGCGATCCTCGTCGTATACGGCACCTGGCTGCGGCAGTACCTGACCTCGGACGAGCGACCCGCCGCCGAGACCGAGAGCCCGCGGATCTCCACCACGGTCAGCCTGATTCTGCTCGGGATCGGCGGTGCCGCCTCGGCGTTCGTCTCGGACTGGTTCGTCCATGCGCTCCAGCCGACGATCGACCAGCTCCACATCTCGCAGGCCTTCGCCGGCCTCGTGATCGTGGCCATCGCCGGCAACGCGGTGGAGAACGTGGCCGGGATCGTGCTCGCGCACAAGGGCCAGGCGGATCTGGCCATCTCGGTGGTCAAGAACTCGGTGGCGCAGATCGCGGCCTTCCTGTATCCGCTGCTCGTCCTGGTCTCGCTGCTGACCAAGACCCACCTCACCTTCACGCTGGCGCCGGTCTACATCGGAGCTCTGTTCGGAACCGCGATCGCGGTGTGGCAGATCACCAGCGATGGGGAGGCGACGCGCTTCGAAGGCGCCGCGCTGATGGCGACGTTCGTGATCCTCGGCACCGTGGCGGCGTTCGAGACCTGATAACCTCACGTTAACGTAAGGTTGTCATGAGCACGTTGACAGAAAAGCCGCTGCGGATCGGCGAGGTGGCCCAGCTCACCGGGACGACGCCGCGCACGATCCGCTACTACGAGGAGATCGGGCTGCTGCCCGGCGCGGTCGGTCGCGTCCAGGGCCAGCACCGCTGCTACTCGCAGGCCGACGTCGACCGGGTGAAGGAGATCGTCCGCCTCCGAGACCTGCTCGGGCTGTCGCTCGAGCAGCTTTCGAAGCTGCTCGAGGCCGAGGCCGCGCGGGCGGAGCTCCGGCGCGAGTACCACGCCACCGAGGACGCGACCGCACGCCGGCGGATCCTCGAGGAGGCGCTGACCCACATCAGCAGCCAGCTCGAGCTGGTCAGCGCACGGCGCACGGAGCTCCAGCAGCTGGAGCGCGAGCTGCGCGAGAAGCGCGACTCGGTTCAGGCGCGACTCGGGGAGCTGGCGCCATGAGCGTGATCGCGCGGCGGCTGGAGGGCGTCGACAGGCGGGCGATGACGACCCTGTCGTTCGGCCACCTGTGCACCGACATCTCCCAGGGCTCGATTCCCGCCCTGCTGCCCTTCCTGATCAGCCGCGACCATCTGAGCTACGCCGCCGCCTCGGCGCTGGTGCTCGCGGCCACGATCTCCTCCTCGGTCATCCAGCCCGCCTTCGGCTACGTCTCGGACCGCTTCAGCCTGGCGTGGCTGATGCCGCTCGGGCCCGCGCTCGGGGGCCTGGGGGTGGCGCTGGTCGGCTTTGCCCCCAGCTACGGGCTCACCTTCGCCGCCGTGCTGCTGAGCGGAGTCGGGGTGGCGGCGTTCCATCCCGAGGGATCGCGGTTTGCCAATTACGTCTCGGGACCGCGCCGGGCCAGCGGGATGAGCCTGTTCAGCGTGGGCGGCAACGTGGGGTTCGCGGTTGGGCCGGTGCTGGTCACGCCGCTCGTGCTCGCCTTCGGCCTGCACGGGACCGCGTTCGTGCTCATCCCCACGGTCGGGATGGCGGCGGTCCTGGCGGTCGAGCTCAAGCGGCTCAAGACCTTCCGCACCGACGTGGTCAAGGGACGGGTCCAGCGGGGTGAGCACGAGGAGGCCTGGGGACCGTTCACGCTCCTGGCCGGCGTGATCGCGCTGAGGTCGTTCGTCTATTTCGGCTTTGTCACCTTCATCCCCCTCTACTACGTGCATGTTCTCCACACGAGCAAGGCGCTCGGGAACACGGCGCTGGCGGTGATGCTGTTCGGGGGCGCGTTGGGCACCCTGATCGGGCGGGCCGCTGGCCGACCGGTTCGGCCGCCGGGCGGTGCTGACGGGCTCGATGATCTCGCTGCCGCCGCTGATCGCGGCCTTTCTGCTGGCCGGGCCGGCGCTCGGGATCGTCGTCACCGCGGTGGCGGGCGCGGCCACGGTGGCGACGTTCGCGGTCACGATCGTCATGGGCCAGGAGTTCCTGCCCGGCCGCCTTGGGGTCTCCGCCGGCGTGACCATCGGGCTGTCGATCGGGCTGGGAGGAGTCGGGGCGCCGCTGCTCGGGCTGCTGGCCGACGCCCACGGGCTGAAGGCCGTGTTCGAAGCCATGGCCGTGCTGCCGATCCTGGCTCTCGCGCTGATCGCGGCGCTGCCCCGGAAGGGTGTCAGTCCGAACCAGCGCCCGGGCCCCCGCGACACCGAAAATCGGAGTGGCCGGTCCCAGGGACGCCGCGTAGCGGCCCCACCAGCCGGGTAGGCGCACTGAGATCAGCAGGATTGCCGCTACCGTCGGCGTAACCAGCAGCGTGCGCCGCCGTAATTCTCCCTGGCTCCGCTGCCGACACTGGTCTTTGTGACGACTACCACGCACAGCATTCGACGCTGGTTGCCGCGTCTCGCCGCGCTGGCCGCCGCGTTCGTGGGTCTGGTCAACATCGCCTCCGCGCTGACCCCGAACATGCGCTGGCGCGGACACGCGCTGCTCGACTTCGAGCCGGTCGAGGCGATGAAGCTCTTCCACGCGCTGGCGCTCCCGGCCGGCCTCGCGCTGCTGCTGGTGGCGCCGTACCTGGTCAAGCGCCGCCACCGGGCCTTCCAGGCCGCCTTGATCCTGATGGTCGCGCTCGGCATCTTCGACCTGCTCAAGGGCCTCGACTTCGAGGAGACGGCGATCACCTGGGGCGTCGCGGCCGTGCTGCTGGCCGGGCGCAAGGCCTTCCAGGTCCGCCACGATCCGATCACGCTGCGCTCGGCGCTCTGGCGGGTGCCGCTGCTGGGCGCGCTCGCGGTCTGGCGCTGGCCGCGCTTGCCACCTGGGCCTCCCAGGGCCATCCGTCGTGGTCGTCGGTGTGGACCGAGACGGCCGATCTGCTCCAGTGGCAAACGGGCCCGATCAGCTTCCACCGCCACTTCGCCTTCATTCCCCTCGGCGTCCACCTGATCGAGCTCGGCACCCTGGTGGCGATCGCCTACGTGATCTTCCGGCCGCTCGCCGCGCCGCGGAGCCTGCCCTCCGAGGCGGCTCGCCGGAGCGCCGCCCAGCTGGTCAAGGCGCACGGCAGCGACACCCTGTCGTTCTTCAAGCTGCGGGCGGACAAGCAGTACTTCTTCGGTCCCGACCGCCGCGCCTTCGTCGGCTACCGGATCGAGAACGGCGTCCTGCTCCTCTCCGGCGACCCGGTCGGGCCGGAGGACGCCCTCCCCGCGCTGCTCACGGAGCTGCGCCGCTTCGCCGAGACCCGGGGGCTGAAGCTCGGCGCCGTCGGCGCGAGCGAGGGTCTGCTGCCCGCTGTACGAGGAGCTGGGCCTGAAGACGATCTACCTGGGCGACGAGGCGGTGATCGAGCTCGACCGGTTCTCGCTCGAGGGCCGGCCGATCCGCAAGGTCCGCCAGTCGGTGCACCGGCTCGGCAAGGCCGGCTACACGGGCGAGCTGCACGAGTTCAAGACGCTCGACGCGGCGGCGATCGCCGAGATCGAATCCGTGGTCGAGCGGGGTCGCCAGGGCGCGCCCGAGCGCGGCTTCTCGATGGCGATGGACTCACTCACCGGCGAGCACGACCACGAGACGCTGGTCGTGCTGGCGCGGGACGGGGAGAACCGGATCAAGGGCGTGCTCCACTTCGTCCCCGTATACGGTCGGCCGGCCATGTCGCTGTCGTTCATGCGCCGGGATCCCGAGACGCCCAACGGACTGACCGAGTTCATGGTCGTCCAGGCGGCTCAGCTGCTCAAGGAGCGGGGCGTGAAGGAGATCTCGCTCAACTTCGCCGCCTTCGCCAAGTGGATCCACAGCCCCGAGAAGGCGCACGAGCGGGTTCTCGGCAAGCTGGTCGCGCTCGGGAACCGCTACTTCCAGATCGAGAGCCTGTACCGGTTCAACGCCAAGTTCTTCCCCCGCTGGGAGCCGCGTTACCTGGTCTACGAGGGCACGCTCGGCCTGCCGCGGTGCGGCGTGGCCGCGATGTGGGCCGAGGGCCAGCTGCCCAAGCCCTCGCTGCCGCGGCGCCGAGGCGAACACGCGCCGGGCTGGCAGGCGCGCATTACCTCGCGGGTACGCTGAGCCGCGTCACGGCTCCCGCCCGCACGCTAATCTCTCGTTAACGTTCCGCTCGCCGTCGCGGCGGACCGTATTGCAGGCGACGCCCGCGTCCCTGCGCCGGTACCCTTCCGGCCCCTCGACCGCCTGTACTCAGCTTGAAAAGCGCTCATAACAATGACCACTTGCCGTTCCTCCATCCCCTTGCGAGGTCACGGTGTCGCTGAACGCTCCCGCCATGTCTGACGCCGGGATCGGGCCGATGCGCTATCTCGACGTGCTGGTCCTCCTGGTGGCCGCGCCGATCCTGCTCCTGATCGGGGTCTCGGCCGTCGGCTACGCCGCCGCCGCGGGCGTGTGGATCGGGCTCCGCCTGGTCGGCATCGCGGTCGAGCACTTCGCCGCCCAGGCCGACGCGCGCGCACCAGATCAGCCTGAGGCTTGCCTATCTGTTGGGCCGGGTATTCCTCCTAGCGCTGACCGTGATCCTCGTGCGCCGAGGCGCCGGCAAGGATCCGGCGCTGACGGCTCTCCTGGTGATCGTGGTCGCGTTCACGATCAACATGCTTCTGTCCTTCGTCGACCGCCCGAAGTCCCTATGAGCCGCCGCACCAAGATCCTCACCAGCATCGCCGTGTTCTGGCTCGTCGTGCTGATCGTGATCGCCGTGATCGGCGGCATTCACGGGCAGAAGAACAGCGCGTATCAGATCCAGGACGAGTTCCTGATCACGAACTGGGTCGATCTCGGACCGCTCAGCATCAACCGAGCGGTCCTGTACCTGTTCCTGACCGCGATCCTCACCGTCGGGACGATGGTGTGGATCGCGCGCCGCATGGAGGCGCGGCCGAACAAGGTCCAGACGTCGGTCGAGGTGCTGTACTCGCTCATGCGGGACAACATCACGCGCGGGAACATGCCCAACTCGCTGGCCGCCAAGTGGTTCCCGTTCCTGGGCACGCTGTTTCTGTTCATCTGGTTCGCCAACATCATCGGTTACCTCCCGCTGCCCACCAACAGCGAGGAGACGTTCAGCGTGTTCGGCGTCAACGTCCCGTCGTTCGCGCTCTACGCCGCGACGGCCAACGTCTCGATTCCGTTCATCCTCGCCGTGGTGGTGTTCATCGCCTACAACACCGAGGGCCTCCGGGTGCAGGGTGCGCGCGGCTACGCCAAGAGCCTGATCCCGGCGGGCGTGACCGGGTTCATGGCCGTGTTCGTCGGCGGGCTCGAGGTGATCTCGAACCTCATGCGGCTGCTGTCGCTGACCATCCGGCTCTGGGCCAACATCTTCGCCGGCCACATGATCATCCTGTTCATGGCCGGTGCGCTGGCGGTGATCCTCGGCCTGTCGTTCCTGGGCTGGTTCACGATGCCGTTCGCGATCGCCGTGTACCTGTTCGAGCTCGGCCTGGTGGCCACTCTGCAGGCCTTCATCTTCGCCACGCTTGCCGCCATTTATCTCGGTGGCGCTGTCAGTCATCACTAAATCGAAGGAGTCGCCTTGCTCCAAACTCTCCTCCACATCCACGTATTCAGCTTCCTGCCCTTCGCCCAGTCATCCGGCTCGGCCGGTCTGGGCATCGGCATCGGCGGCGGCCTCGGCGCCGTGGGCGCGGGTGTCGGCATCGGCTACATCTTCGGCAAGGTGATCGAAGCGGTCACCCGCCAGCCGGAGATGCGCGACGAGATCACCAGCATCCAGTGGCTGGGCTTCGCCCTCACCGAGGCGTGCTTCTTCTACGGCCTGGTCGCCGGCCTGCTGTCCTACGTCCTCAAGTAGACGATGAACCCCGTCGTCGCATCCAGCGGGTCCTTCCTGATCACCCCCAACGTGGGGTTGATGGTCTGGACCCTGATCCTGTTCGGGCTGTCCATGCTGGTGCTGTGGAAGCTGGCCTTCCCGCGCATCTCGGCCGCGCTCGAGCGGCGTCAGCGGGCGATCGAGGAGTCGATCGACGCCGCCGAGCGCACACGTGAGGAGTCGCACCGGCTCCTCCAGGAGTACCGCGAGCGCCTGCGCGAGGCGCGCGGCCAGGCCGAGGAAATCGTCGAGCGTTCCCGGCGCGCGGCCGAGGTGGTCGAGCGCAACGCTCGCGCCGACGCCGAGCACAGGCGCGAGCAGCTGATGGAGCAGACGCGGCGCGACATCGAGAACGAGACCCGGCGGGCGATAGACCAGATTCGGCGCGAGGTCGCCGACATGACCGTGCTGGCGACCGAGAAGGTGACCCGCAAGACCCTGACCGAGGATGATCAGAGGCGGCTGGTCGAGGAGGCCCTGTCCGAACTCGACTTCAGCGCCCTGGCGGCCGGGAACGAGCACGAGAACCGCTGATGGAGGAGATCGCCCAGGTCTACGCACGCTCGCTGTTCGAGGTGGCCAAGGAGAAGGAGGAGCTCGACACGGTCCGCGACCAGCTGAACGAGTTCGCCCAGGCGATGAACGACAACCGCGAGCTGCAGATGTTCTTCTTCTCGCCCTACTTCTCGACCGAGGAGAAGAAGGACGGGCTGAAGAAGACGGTGCAGGACGCCGAGCCGGTCTTCATGAACTTCCTCGAGGCGCTGGTGGAAAGGCACCGGATGCCCGCTATCTTCCGGATCAGGGCGCGCTACGAAGAGCTCTGGGACGAGGAGAACCAGCTCCTTCCGGTGCAGGTGACCAGCGCGATCGAGCTCGACGAGTCGATCGTGAAAGACATAGGCAATCGCATCGGCGAGCAAACTGGGCGCAAGGTCGAGCTGTCGAGCAAGGTCGACCCCGACATCATCGGGGGGATCGTGCTCAGGGTCGGCAACTCGGTCCTCGACGCGTCGATTCGGAGCCGTTTGAACCAACTGAAGAGGTCAGTCGCGAACGCCTAGACGGTCGCGACTGTTCAAGGAGCCACACAGTGCAGATCAAAGCTGACGAGATCACCTCCATCCTGAAAAGCCGCATCGAGGGGCTCGACGAGGACGAGGCCGACCTCACCGAGGTGGGCACCGTGCTGTCGGTCGCCGACGGCATCTGCCGCGTGCACGGGCTGGAGAACTGCATGTCGTTCGAGATGCTCGAGTTCCCCCACGACGTCACCGGCCTGGCTCTGAGCCTCGAGTCCGACAACGTGGGCGCGGTGCTGTTCGGCAACTGGGAGCGGATCAGCGAGGGCGACACGGTCAAGCGCACCAAGCAGCTCCTCGAGGTCCCCGTGGGCGATGACCTGCTGGGGCGGATCGTTGATCCGCTTGGCAATCCGCTCGACGGCAAGGGCGAGATCGACACCTCGGAGACCCGCCCGTCCGAGTACAAGGCGCCTGGCGTGGTCCAGCGCCAGCCGGTGAAGGAGCCGATGCTCACCGGCCTGAAGGCGATCGACTCGATGATCCCGATCGGCCGCGGCCAGCGCGAGCTGATCATCGGCGATCGTCAGACCGGCAAGACCGCGATCGCCATCGACACGATCATCAACAACCAGGACAAGGACCTGATCTGCATCTACGTGGCCATCGGCCAGCGCAAGCAGACCGTGGTCGAGCTGGCCGAGACGCTCGACGACGCGGGCGCGCTCGAGAACACGATCATCGTGATGGCGGCCGCCGACGAGGCGGCGCCGATCAAGTTCCTGGCTCCCTACGCCGGCTGCGCGATGGGGGAGTACTTCCTCTACAACGGCAAGGCCGCCCTGGTCATCTACGACGATTTGACCAAGCACGCCTACGCCTACCGGCAGATGTCGCTGCTGCTGCGTCGGCCGCCCGGGCGCGAGGCGTATCCCGGCGACGTCTTCTACCTGCACTCGCGGCTGCTCGAGCGGGCGGTCAAGCTGTCCGACGACCTGACCGATCCACACACGGGCGACAAGCTCGAGGGCGGCGGCTCGCTGACCGCGCTGCCGATCATCGAGACCCAGGCAGGCGACATCTCCGCCTACGTGCCCACCAACGTGATCTCGATCACCGACGGGCAGATCTTCCTCGAGCCGAAGCTGTTCTACTCGGGCGTGCGCCCGGCCATCAACGTGGGCCAATCGGTCTCGCGAGTGGGTGGCAGCGCGCAGATCACCCCGATGCGCAAGGTGGCCGGGCGGCTCAAGCTCGAGCTCTCGCAGTACCGCGAGCTCGAGGCGTTCTCGCAGTTCGGCTCCGAGCTCGATCCCGAGACCCAGAAGACGCTGGCCCGGGGCGAGCGCCTGGTCAACACGCTCAACCAGCACGAGCGCAACCCGATGCCGATCGAGGATCAGGTGATCCAGCTCTTCGCCGCCACCAACGGCTATCTGGACCGGATCAACGTCGACAAGGTCGACAAGTTCCTCAACGAGCTGATCGAGGATGTCCGGGGCAACAGCTCCGACCTGCTCGAGAAGATCGCCGACGACGACTGGAGCGACGAGATCCAGGACAAGGCTCACGAGGCGTGCAAGAAGTTCGCCGAGAACTTCGGCTTCGACCTCGACGAGGAGGGCCAGCCGCTCGACGACGAGGACGATGACTCCTCCGGCGGAGATTCCGACTCCAAGAGCTCCGGCTCGGGCTCCGATTCCGATTCCGATTCCGGCGACGGCGACGGCGACGGCGATGACGAGGAGGCCGAGGCGGCCTGAGCCGCGCTCGAGCCTTCGAGGGAGCTGGAGATGTCAGGTCAGAGCGACATCAAGGACCGGATCAATTCGGTCAAGAACATCGAGAAGATCACCAGCGCCATGGAGATGGTGGCGGCCGCCCGGCTTCGCCGGGCCGAGCAGCGGATCGAGGTGCTGCGCCCGTACGCCTCGGCCATCCGGCGGATGACCCGCCAGGCCGCCGAGGCGGCCGGCGACGTGCCCGACCTGCCGATCCTCAAGGAGCACGGCGAGGTCAAGAACGTCGGCCTGCTCCTGATCGCCGGCGACCGCGGCCTGGCCGGAGCTTTCAACTCGAGCGTGGTCCGGGCCGGCACCCGGGCCGGTCGCGCGCACGAGCGCGAGGGTCGCAACGCCGTGTACTTCGCCTCCGGCCGCCGGCCGGCCTCGTCGCTGACCTTCCGCGGGCTCGAGGTGGCCGACAGCTTCACCGGGTTCACCGATCGTCCCGCCTATGCCGACGCCCGCCGGATCGCGGAGCGGTTGATGGCGGCCTACATCGACGAGGAAGTCGACCAAGTGGAGATCTTCTACAACGAGTTCCATTCCGCGGTCGACCAGGACCTCAAGCGCGAAACGCTGTTGCCCCTGCAGAAGGCCAGCGTGCTCGAAGAGGACGACGATGAGGATTCAGACAAAGAGGACGAGGACGACAAGGAGCGCGACAAGCGGGCGCTGGTCGAGTACGAGCCCGACCCGCAGGAGATTCTCAAGCGCCTCGTGCCCGACTACGTCGAGGTGTCGATCTTCCGTGCGCTGCTCGAGTCCACAGCGTCCGAGCACGGCTCGCGGATGACCGCGATGCGTAACGCTTCGGACAACGCGGGGGAGCTCATCGATGACCTCACGCTGCAGATGAACCGCGCGCGTCAGGCCGAGATCACCCAGGAAATCATGGAAGTCGTCGCCGGAGCCGAAGGGCTGTCCGGCTGATCCCGGGCCAGGCCCGGGAAGCTACCCTAGGAGAGACATGGCAGCCACAGAATCCGAAGAGAAGACCGAAGACAAGACCGAGGAGCGCTCGGACGAGAAGAGCGACCAGAACGGCGACGGCGAGCGCAAGGAGAACGTCGGCCGGGTCGAGGAGGTCCAGGGCGTCGTCATCGAGGCGGTCTTCGCCGACAAGCTTCCCGAGATCAACCACGCAATCAAGATCAAGCGCTCCGAAGTGATGCGCGAGGAGGAGGGGATCGACCCCGCCGCCGCGCAGGACGAGTGGCTGGTCTGCGAGGTCCAGCAGCACCTCGGCGACGACCGCGTCCGGGCGGTCGCCATGGACACCACCGACGGTCTCGTCGCGCGGGGTCGACGTGATCGACACCGAGGCCCCGATCACCGTCCCGGTCGGCCAGGCCACGCTGGGGCGGATCTTCAACCTGCTCGGCGAGCCGATCGACCTCGGCGATGAGATCGACGGCGACGTGGATCGGTGGCCGATCCACCGCGAGGCGCCCGAGGTCGAGAACCTGACCCCGACGACCGAGATGTTCGAGACCGGCATCAAGGTCATCGACCTGCTCGCCCCGTACGCCAAGGGCGGCAAGGTCGGCCTGTTCGGCGGCGCCGGCGTGGGCAAGACGGTGATCATCCAGGAGCTGATCCACAACCTGGCTCAGGAGCACGGCGGCCTGTCGGCGTTCTGCGGCGTGGGCGAGCGCTCGCGCGAGGGCAACGACCTGTGGCTGGAGATGAAGGAATCGGGCGTGCTCGAGAAGACGATGCTCGTGTTCGGGCAGATGAACGAGCCGCCCGGCGCCCGCATGCGGGTGGCCCTGTCCGGCCTCACCATGGCGGAGTACTTCCGCGATGAGGAGGGCCAGGATGTGCTCCTGTTCATCGACAACATCTTCCGCTTCGTCCAGGCGGGCTCGGAGGTCTCGGCCCTGCTCGGGCGGATGCCCTCGCAGGTCGGCTACCAGCCCACGCTGGAGACCGAGATGGGCCAGCTCCAGGAGCGGATCACCTCGACCCGCAACGGCTCGGTCACCTCGATCCAGGCCATCTACGTCCCGGCCGACGACCTGACCGACCCGGCGCCGGCCTCGGTGTTCGCCCACCTCAACGCGACCACGACGCTGTCTCGGTCGATCTCCGAGAAGGGGATCTACCCGGCCGTCGACCCGCTCGACTCGACCTCGACCATCCTCAAGGAGGAGATCGTCGGCGAGGAGCACTTCCAGGTCGCCAACCAGGTCAAGGAGGTCCTGCAGAAGTACCGCGACCTCCAGGACATCATCGCCATCCTCGGCATCGAGGAGCTCTCGGACGAGGACCGGCTGACCGTGAACCGGGCCCGCCGGCTCGAGCGCTTCCTCTCCCAGCCGTTCCACGTAGCCGAGCAGTTCACCGGGACCCCCGGGACCTACGTGCCGGTCAAGGAGTCGATCCGCGGGTTCAAGGAGATCCTCGAGGGCAAGCACGACGACCTGCCCGAGCGCGCCTTCTTCATGAAGGGCACGATCGACGAGGTGGTCCAGGAAGCCGGCGGTGACGAGGACGAGGACGAGAAGAAGGACTCGGACGACGACGGCGACGACAACGACACCAAGGCCAAGGGGAGTGACGACAGCTCCTCGAAGTCAGACGACGATGATTCGGACGACAAGGACGAGCGCAAGTCCTCCAAGGACGACGATCGACGACTCCGACTCCGACGACGATTCCGACGACGACGACAAGTAGGCCGGTCTAGATGGCGCACGAGAAGTTTCCGGTCGAGGTCCTGACCCCCGAAGGCGAGGTGTTCAACGACGAGGTCGAAATGGTCTCGACCCGGACCTCGGTCGGGTCGATCGGGCTGCTCGCGCACCACACGCCGATCCTGGCCACGCTCGATCCGACCGAGCTGCGCCTGTACACGAGTGAGTCCGAGGTTGTGTCCTTCGCCCAGGCCGAGGGCTACCTGCAGATGATCAACAACCGCGCGCTGATCCTGGTCGAGGAGGCGCACCCACCCGAGGACCTCGACACGTCCTCGCTCCAGGACCGGCTCCAGCAGGCCGAGCACGAGCTCGAGCAGGCCGGCGAGGACTCCGAGCGCCGGCGGGTGGCCGAGCGGGACAAGCGCCGGCTCGAGCAGTTCCTGAAGATCGCGGAGAATCGCTGACGCGATTCTCTTGAGAGTTTGCCTGGCGGCAAACTCTCGGGGCTTGGGTGTGCGCGCGTAGCCGCGCTGTCCGCGGGCGGCTCTCCTATCCTCCAGCAGATGCTCGACGAGCGGGTACTCGCCGAACGGCTGATCTCCTACGACACCTCCCGGGCCGAAGAGCTGGTCGCGGCGGCAGGATTCGTCAAGGGTTGGCTGGAATCCCGCGACATCGAGGTGCGCCACCACGATCACCACGGGCTGCCGGTTCTGATCGCCGAAGTTGGGCCGGCTTCGCCGGCATTGAGAGATGGCGGGCCGACTTCGTCGGCCTCAGCGGCCAACTCTCAGGGCGGCGAGGAGCAAGACGATGTGCCCACCGTGGTCTTCCACGGCCATCTCGACGTGGTCCCGGGGCGCCCCGAGCAATTCACTCCCCGCGTTGACGGCGACCGGCTGATCGGCCGGGGCGCCTACGACATGAAGGGCGCGCTGGCCGCGATGATGTGCGCGCTCAAGGACGTCGAGCGCCAGGACCGGGTGCGCGTGCGCCTGATCTGCGTGCCGGACGAGGAATCCGAGGAGCTCGACGAGCGCTCCACCGACGCGGTCGTGGGCCGCGGCCTGGGCGGCGACTTCGCCATCACCGGCGAGCCGACCAACCTGCACATCGGCGTCGAGGCCAAGGGCGTTCTCGTGCTGCGGATCGAGGTCCACGGCCGCTCGGCCCACAGCTCGACGCCGTGGCTGGGCGACAACGCGGTGCTGAAGGCGATCGACGTCTTCCGGGCGATCGAGTCGCTGCCGTTCTCCCGCCAGTCCTCGGAGCTGTTCGACCGTCCCTCCATCAACCTCGGGCGGATCCAGGGCGGCGATGCGCTGAACCGGGTCCCGGACGAGTGCACGATGGCCGTCGACGTCCGCTACCTCCCCGGCCAGGACCCGGCCGAGATCCTCGCGCAGGTGCGGGCGATCCCGGACATCGACGTGACCCGGACGTTCATCCACCCCACGGTCACGGTCTCGCGCACCAATCCGTACGTGCGCGCGCTCCGGGATGCAGTGGCGCGCTCGGTGCAGGGTGAGGCGATGAGCGTGGGCCGGGACGGCGCCTCGGATGCCGCCGCCTTCCTGCAGCGTGGCATCCCCGCGGTCGAGTTCGGCCCTGCGGGAGCCGGCCACCACGGGCCCGAGGAATGGGTCTCGCTGACCTCGCTGGCCCGCTATCGCCGGGCCCTGTGCGACTTCGTGCGGACCCTGCCGATCCGGCTCGAGGATGCTGCGCGGGAGAGCGCCGTCGCCGCGTCGCGTGACGGTGGCATCCGCGTGCCTGGCCCGCAGCCTCAGCCGGAGCCCGCGGCCCAGCCGGAGCCCGCGGCCCAGCCGGAGCCCGCGGCCCAGCCGGAGCCCGCGCCCCAGCCGGAGCCCGCGGCCGAGACCGCGGCCCCGCGCCCCGACCTCAAGGCGCTCGAAGGCGGCCGCGGATGAGGCTGATCCCGCGCACCCGTGGCGGGGCGCTGTGGCGGTTCGCCCTCGCCGCGGTGATCGTGATCGTGTTCGCCGCCGCCACCACAGCGGTGGCCGGCCTGCTCCAGTTCAAGCAGTTCGCCCATGACCTGGCCGCCACCCCGGCGCTCAAGTCCGCCCAGGTCACGATCGCCAACCCGGGCACGCCCCAGACCCTGCTGCTGATCGGCTCCGATCACCGCGCCGGCACGTCGTGGCGGACGTCGAACACCGACACGATGATGCTGGTCCGGCTCGACCCGAACTCGTCCACCATCAACCTCCTGTCGCTGCCCCGCGACTACAAGGTCGACGTGCCCGGCCACGGGACCGAGAAGCTGAACTCGGCTTACTCGGAGGGCGGCCCGAACCTGCTCCTGAAGACGATCAAGCACAACGGCTTCCCGCAGCTCAAGGTCAACCACATCGTGGACGTCAACTTCGGCGGCTTCTCGAAGCTGATCGACGCGATCGGTTGCGTGTACACCGACGTCGACCATCGCTACTACAACAACACCGCGCAGACCAACTACTCGAGCATCGACATCCAGCCCGGCTACCAGAAGCTGTGCGGGACCGATGCGCTGGCCTTCGTCCGCTTCCGCCACACCGACAACGACATCGTCCGCAACTCCCGCCAGCAGGACTTCCTTCGCTGGGCCAAGGACGCGTTCAGCGAGTCCGAGCTGCTCGCCCGGCGCGACCAGCTGATCAACATCTTCGGCCACAACACCCAGACCGACAGCGACCTGCACAGCATCGACGGGCTGATCAACCTGTTCAACCTGGTCGCCTTCTCGGCCGGTCACCAGATCAAGCAGATTCAATTCCCGGCCATCATCCAGCCGTGCGGCCCCGCCGGTCCGGGAGCCCCGGCCGCCGTGCAGCAGACCCCGTGCTACGTGACCGCCAATCCCGGTGCGCTCGGCGCCACCTACCACGCCTTCATGACCGCGACCGTGCCGCACCCGTCCTCCGCCGCTCCAGCCTCGGCCACGAACCCGAACGGCAAGCCGGCGGCGAGGCCCGGGCCCGCCGGACCGCCCAAGGGCCTGAGCGGCGATCTCCGTGACGGATTCGGGCAGGCGCACGGCCTCGGCCACGCCGGGATGCCCGTGTACGTGCCCGGGCTGGTCGTCACGGGGTCCAGCTACTGCACGTCCGACTCGCTCGGCTGCACGGTGGCAGGCGGCCAGACGCCCGCCCAAGAGGGGGTGCCGAGCGGCTATCCGCGCTCCTACCTGATCCACGACCAGGCCGGGAACCCGCACCCCGCGTACCGCATGACGATCGTGCTGAACGGGGTGCTCGGTCAGTACTACGGGGTGCAGGGCACCACGTGGCAGAACCCGCCGATCCTCAACAAGCCGACCAAGACCCAGAATGTGGGCGGCAAGCAACTGCTCGAGTTCTACAACGGCGGCAAGATCTCGCTCGTGGCCTGGCGGACCCCGAACGGCGTGTACTGGATCTCGAACACGCTCAACGATCAGATCAACAACGCTCAGATGGTGGCGATCGCGGCCTCTCTGACTGCGGCCCGTTGATCGGTCGCCCGGCTCGCTACCCTCCGGCGCTCTGATGGCCCAAGCCTCGCATCGTGAACCCATTGCCGTGATCGGGACCGGCTACGTCGGTCTGGTGACCGCGGCCGGCTTTGCCGAGCTCGGCAGCGACGTATGGTGCGTCGACGTCGACCGCGAGAAGATCGCCGGCCTGGAGCGGGGTGAGATCCCGATCTACGAGCCGGGGCTCGAGGAGTCGATCTCCCGCAACCGCGAGCGGCTGCACTTCGGCACCGACCTGGGCCCAGCGCTCGAGCACGCCCGACTGCTGTTCGTCGCCGTCGGCACCCCGCCCACCTACTCGGGCGACGCCGACCTGTCCGCGGTCAACGCGGTGGTCGGTTCGATGCCGGCCTCCGACCGTCACGCCCTGGTCATGAAATCGACCGTCCCGGTGGGGACCGGCGCGGCGATCCGGCGGATCTTCCGCGAGCAGGGCAAGGAGGGATTCGGCTACGTCTCATGCCCCGAGTTCCTCAAGGAGGGGTCGGCGCTCGAGGACTTTCTCAATCCCGACCGGGTGGTCGTGGGCGACCAGGGCGACTGGGCCGGGGATGCCGTGGCCGAGCTCTACGCCCCGCTCAACGCGCCGCTCGTGCGCACCGACATCGCCAGCGCCGAGATGATCAAGCTGGCCGCCAACGCGTTCCTGGCCACCAAGATCTCGTTCATCAACGAGATCGCCAATGTGTGCGAGGAGACCGGCGCCGACGTGCTCGAGGTGGCGCGCGGGATGGGCCTCGACCAGCGCATCGGCACCCATTTCCTCAAGCCGGGGATCGGATTCGGCGGGTCGTGTTTCCCAAAGGATGTCTCCGCGCTCAAGCAGCTGGCCGGCAACTCGGGTTACCACTTCCAGCTCCTGACCGCGGTGATCGAGGTCAACGAGCTGCAGAAGCGGCGCGTCATGCAGAAGCTCCAGAAGCATCTGGGCTCGCTGGTCGGCCGCAAGGTGGCGCTCCTCGGGCTGGCCTTCAAGGCCAATACCGATGACATGCGCGAGGCGTCCTCGCTCGTCCTGGCCGCGCGGCTCCAGGCCGACGGCGCGCGGGTGTCCGCCTACGACCCGATCGCCGAGGACGAGGCGCGCAAGCTGATGATCGGGGTCGAGTTCGCCGACTCGGCGCTGGAGGCCACCAAGGGCGCCGACGCGGTGATCCTCGTCACCGAGTGGCCCGAGTTCTCCGGCCTGGACTGGCAGGAGGTGGCCGAGCGGATGTCCGGCCGGCTGGTCATCGACGGGCGCAACTTCATCGACCCCGAGGCCGTGGCCTCGGCCGGGTTCGCGTACGAGGGCGTCGGAAGATAGTGCTCCCCGACGCAAGTGTCGACGCATTCGAGCGGCAGGAACACGGGCGTTGCAGGCCCTGATCCTCGCGGGGGGCGAGGGGACCCGGCTGCGACCGCTCACCTCGACGGTCCCCAAGCCGGTGGTATCGCTGGTCAACCGGCCGTTCATCACCTACATGCTCGAATGGCTGCGGGGCCACGGCGTCGACGACGTGATCCTGTCCTGCGGGTTCATGGCCGAGGGTGTGCGCGCGGTGCTCGGCGACGGCGCCGATCTGGGGATCCGCCTGCGCTACCTGGAGGAGCCCAAGCCGCTCGGCACCGGGGGGGCGCTCAAGTTCGCCCACGAGCTCCTCGACGAGCGGTTTCTCATGCTGAACGGCGACGTCCTCACCGACATCGACCTGACCGCCCAGCTCGAGGCCCACGAGCGGACCGGTGCGCGCGGGACCCTGGCCCTGATCGAGGTCGAGGACCCGTCCGCCTACGGGCTGGTTCGGCTCGAGTCAGACGGCGCGGTCCACGAATTCGTGGAGAAGCCGAGCCCGGAGGAGATCGACACCAACCTGATCAACGCCGGGGCCTACGTGCTGGAGCGCGACGTGCTCGAGATCATGCCCCCGCCCGGCACCCCGTGCTCGATCGAGCGCGACGTCTTCCCGCGCCTGGTCGGCAACGGTCTGTACGGCTTTCCGGCCAGCGCCTACTGGCTCGACATCGGCACCCCCGAGCGCTACCTCCAGGGCACCTACGACATTCTCGAGGGCAACGTGAGCACCGAGGTCGGCCGGCTGCTGAGCCAGTCGGGGGCGCGGGTCGAGGACGGAAAGGTGGACGGCCGCGTGGTCGCGCCCGCCCTGGTCGGGCCGGGGTGCTCGGTGGCCGCGGGGGCGATCGTGGGCGGGCGGACCGTGCTCGGATCCGGGGTCCGGGTGGGCGAGGGTGCCCACATCGAGGGCTCCGCTCTGCTGGACGGCGCCAGTGTCGGCCTGCGGACGGTGGTGCGCTCGGCCATCATCGGCCCCGGGGTGACGATCGGCGACCACTGCCACATCGAAGACGGGGTGGTGCTCGGGCAGGGCGTGACGGTGGGAGCGGACAACGTTCTCCGGGCCGGCGCGCGTATCTTCCCCGGGGTGCAACTGCCCGACGGAGCGATCAAGTTTTGAGTACGGCGACGGAATTCAGCCGCGAGGCGATCCAGACGGTCGACCCCGGCGGCCAGCTGGAGGACATCCTCGGTCTCCCGGACCAGCTCCGGGACGCGCTGTGGCGCGTCGAGTCGGCCGGGCTCGTGCCCCGGGACGCCCCCGGTGGCCTGGTCGTGGCGGGCATGGGCGGGTCGGCCATCGGCGGCGCGCTGGCGCGGGCCGCGCTCGGCGACCGGGCCTCGCGCCCGATCGTGCTCGCGCGCGGCTACGCCCTGCCGGCGTGGACGACGCCGGATACGGCCGTGCTGTGCGCGAGCTACTCGGGCAACACCGAGGAGACCCTGGGCGTGTACGAGGCCGCGGGGGCGCTCGGAGCCAACCGGATCGTCGCCACCACGGGCGGCAAGCTGGCCGAATGTGCGCGCGCCGACGGCGTGCCGGTGATCCCGCTGCCCGGCGGCTTTCAGCCCCGGGCCGCGGTGGCCTATTCGATCGTGGTGGCGCTCGAGGTGGCGGGGCTGTGCGGTGCCGGGGACCGCGTGCACGCCGAGATCGACGTGGCCGCCGCCCACGCCGAGCAGCTGGTCGCGGAGTGGGGCCCGGACGGGGCCGAGGACTCGCTGGCCAAGACGCTGGCGCGCGGGCTGCACGGGACGGTGCCCCAGATCGCCGGCGCCGGCCTGACCGCCCCGATCGCCTACCGGTGGAAGACCCAGTTCAACGAGAACGCCAAGACGCCGTGCTTCGCCCACGAGCTGCCCGAGCTCGATCACAACGAGATCGTCGGCTGGGCCGGGGCGCGGGAGCTCGGGCGGTTCAGCGCCGTGTTCCTCGATGACTCCGATCTGCATCCCCGGGTCCGCCAGCGCATCGAGCTGACCCGCGGGCTGATCGCGGCCGAGGCGGCGGCCAC
This sequence comes from uncultured Solirubrobacterales bacterium, assembly GCA_963748585.1. Classification (GTDB taxonomy): domain Bacteria; phylum Actinomycetota; class Thermoleophilia; order Solirubrobacterales; family Solirubrobacteraceae; genus Palsa-465. The sequence goes on from CAVVJR010000001.1 coordinate 443,436, forward strand.
CTACCGGATCGAGACGCGTGGGGGAGAACGCCACCGAGCGGCTCGATCTCGCTCGTCCTCCTCGGCGATCTGGTGTCGCTGTACCTGGCCGTGCTTCGCGGGGTCGATCCGACTCCGGTCGAACTGATCGACCGCCTCAAGAGCGCACTCGCGTCGGGCTAGTCTGGGGCCGCCTGCGGCGGCGTCCATGGGGCCATCAAATCCGGGCCTCGTCTAGCCGGGCGGGTGGGGACTCGCCTCCGCGGGCCCCGTGCTGTTCCGAACCGCGCACCTCAGCGTGCGGCCTTCGAGCGCGAGGGGTCCGCCGGAGGCGGGCCCCCAACGCCGCCTCGGCCTCGTCCGGCGTCGCCCACCCCCGCCACCTCCGACGAGCCCTGGAGCCCGCCGCGAGCGGCGTCTCGACGCGGCCGCGGCCCGACGGCGCTCGGGCATCGAGAGGTTGGCTGGGGGACGGGGGTCCGCGTCAGCGGACCCCTCGCGTTCCAGGCAGCACGAAGCGCGAAAGCAGCGGGCAGACGCACGGGGTCCGCTGACGCGAGGCCCCCGGCCCACCGCAACGACAACCCGACTTATGACTTGAGCGAGATCCCGCGCTGCTCGTAGAGACGACGATCAGCGGTGCGGATCAGGTCGTCGAACGTCTCACCGTCGGCGGGGAACGAGGCGGTCCCGATGGTCAGGTCCCATGGGGCGCTGAGGCCGAGGGCGTCGCGGCGCTTGGCCACCTGCTCCTCGATCCGCTGGGTGACCGCGCCGGCGGTGGACGGGGACTGCTCAGCCAGGAGGAGGCCGAGCTCGTCGCCGCCGAGCCGGCCGACCACGTCGTCGGCCCGGGCGCAGTCGCTCAGGAGGGCGGCCACGCCCTTCAGCAGCTCGTCGCCGGCCAGGTGGCCCTCGGTGTCGTTGACCGCCTTGAGCCCGCGGACGTCGACGTAGGCGAGCACGAACGGGCGGCCGTAGCGACGGGCCCGGGCGAGCTCACGCTCGACCGCCTCGGTGAAGCCGCGCCGGTTCAGCACCCCGGTCAGCGGATCGGTGAGGGCGGCGGCGGCAACCGCGGCGAAGCGGCCGGCCTGGCGGCTGGCCTTCCGGCGGAAGCCGAGCGCCGTGCCGACGCCGGCCAGGCCGATCCCGACCGAGGCGGCCAGGGCGAGCCAGACGATGCCCGGGATGACGTTGACGAAGTGGTCGATCACGTTGGGCATGAACTCGATGATCGGAGACACCGAGCTCGACTGGCCGCCGGTGTGGTGGGCGCCCGTGTGGGCTGCGGCCTGCCGCGGCGGCGGCGCCGCCGGTGTTAGTCGTCGATCCGGCCCGCGCCCGCGCCCAAGCCGGTGCCGATCGTGCCGAGGGCCGCGTTGGCCGCCGGCAGTCCGGCGTTGAGGGCGCTCGTGGCCGACCCGGCCGAGACCAGCCCACGCAGAAGCGAGCGCGCCGCGCCGCCCGAGATGACGGTCGAGGGCAGCGCGTCGAGCGAGCCGAGCAGCGAGGTGCTCGAGTCAAAGCTGGGGAGGGCTGCGCTCTTCTTCTTGGCCGGCGCGGGGCCAGTGCTCACCTGCACCGATATCTGCGTCGGCGCGGGGGTGGCCGCCGGAGCCGGCACCGGGGTGGGTGCCGGCGCCGGGGCCGATGCCGGGGCAGGCGATGGGGCGGGGGCGACGGAAGAAGAGCTCGAAGATGCCGGGGTGGCGGTCGGCTGCGAGGACGGGAGGTTGGTGCGCCGGCTGGTCTGGCTGGAGCCGTTACTGCTCGAGCTCGCGCCCTGGTCCTGCGCGTTCTGCGGCCCGTTCGAGTCCTGGCCATCACCGTGCCGGCCCTGGTCGTGGCCGTGCCAACCGCCGTCGCCCTGCCCGTACGAACTCGAGGACGAGCCGCCATCACCGCGGCCGGAGTCCTGGTGGCCGTGCCCAACCCCGGGCGGCGGGCCGACCGGATTGTCGGCGTGGGGCGCCGGAGCCTGATACGCGGGCGCGGGGGCCTGCGGGGCGGCCGGGTGCTGGACGACCTGCGGCTGGGGCGGCTGATAGGACACGGGCTGGGCGGGGGAGTAGCCGCCGCCGTCGCCGTGGTGACCGCCGCCGTCGCCTTGCCAGCCGGGTCCGTTGCCGGAGTCAGAGCCGCCGCCGTTCCAGCCGCCCTGGTGTCCGTCGCGCCCGTCATGCGAGAGGCCGACCTGGCCGAGCTGCTGCCCGGTCTGGAAACCGGCGGCGACCGAAGAGCCGCGGCCGTGGTCGCCGTGGTCGCCGTGGCCCGAGGCGCCGGCGACGCCGAAGACCGATCCTCCGATCAATGCCGCGGCGCCGGCGAGCGCCGCGATGCCGCGCGCGCGCTCGAACCGTCCTGAAGCTGAGAGAGAACGCCGCATAGGCCCGACTCCGTTCCGATCTTCCCCTGGTTCCGGTCTGATGGGGCTGGTATCGGCGGCCCGTTTAGAGGAGCCGAGTCTTTCTGGACGGATGTCGTATCGAGAATCTGGACGGGCGATGGACGCTCGCCCAGGCCAAACCTTGACACAATCGTGGTAATGTTGTGCCGGTGGACGGACTGACGATCAACGAAGCGGCGCAGACGACCGGCTGGTCGGCGCGGATGCTGCGCTACGTGGAGCAGGCGGGGCTGATCGCTCCCACCCGCTCGGCCTCCGGGTACCGGCTCTACGGGCCCGAGCAGCTTCAGCGCCTGCGGACGCTCAAGGAGCTGCTGACCCGCTTCGACATCGGCCTTTCCGACGTCGCCTTCGCCGCCCGGGTGTCCGAGAGCGAAGAGCTGCGAGAGGCCGTCCAGGCGTGGCTGGTCGCCGAGGCCAGCCGTCCCGAGGACGTCCGCGCCGACGACTGGCTTCGTTTCGAGCAGCAGAAGCACGAGCGGCTCCTCGCGCTGGCCTGAGAACGCTTTCGACCCCCGACCGTGGAGAGACCATGAGCACGACCACAACTACCCTCGACTTCAAAGTCGCCGATCTCTCGCTGGCCGAGTTCGGGCGCAAGGAGATCCGCCTGGCCGAGCATGAGATGCCGGGCCTGATGGCGACCCGCAAGGAGTTCGGCGATCGCCAGCCCCTGGCCGGGGCACGGATCACCGGCTCGCTCCACATGACCGTCCAGACGGCGGTACTGATCGAGACCCTGGTCGCCCTGGGGGCCGAGGTGCGCTGGGCCTCGTGCAACATCTTCTCCACCCAGGACCACGCCGCCGCGGCCGTGGTGGTCGGGCCCGAGGGCACGCCCGAGGACCCGCAGGGCGTGCCCGTGTTCGCCTGGAAGGGTGAGACGCTCGAGGAGTACTGGTGGTGCGCCGAGCGGGCCCTGGTGTGGCCGGACGGCGCCCCGAACATGCTCCTCGACGACGGCGGCGACGCCACCCTGCTCGTCCACAAGGGCGCGGAGTACGAGCGCGCCGGTGAGGTGCCCGACCCGAGCACGGCCGACTCGGAGGAGTTCAAGATCGTGCTCGAGCTGCTCCAGCGCTCGCTCGGCGAGGATGCCCAGCGGTGGACCAAGATCGCCGAGCGCGATCAAGGGCGTGACCGAGGAGACGACGACCGGCGTTCACCGCCTGTATCAGTTCGCCCAGCGCGGCGAGCTGCGCTTCCCGGCCATCAACGTCAACGACTCGGTGACCAAGAGCAAGTTCGACAACAAGTACGGCTGCCGCCACTCGCTGATCGACGGGATCAACCGGGCCACCGACGTGCTGATCGGCGGCAAGATGGCCGTGGTGTGCGGCTTCGGCGACGTCGGCAAGGGCTGCGCCGAGTCGCTGCGGGGCCAGGGCGCCCGCGTCGTGGTGACCGAGATCGACCCGATCTGCGCGCTGCAGGCGGCGATGGAGGGCTATCAGGTGCTGCCCATCGACGACGTGCTCGACAAGGCCGACATCTTCATCACCGCCACCGGGAACCGCGACGTGATCACGGCCGAGCACATGGCCCGGATGAAGCACCAGGCGATCGTGGGCAACATCGGCCACTTCGACAACGAGATCGACATGGCCGGGCTGGCCGGGACCTCGGGGATCGAGCGGATCAACATCAAGCCTCAGGTCGACGAGTGGGTGTTCGAGGACGGTCACTCGGTGATCGTGCTCTCCGAGGGCCGGCTCCTGAACCTCGGCAACGCGACCGGGCACCCGAGCTTCGTGATGTCGAACTCGTTCACCAACCAGGTGATCGCTCAGATCGAGCTCTACGGGAGCGCGGACGAGTACGAGAAGCAGGTCTACACGCTGCCCAAGCACCTGGACGAGAAGGTGGCTCGCCTTCACCTCGGCGCGCTCGGGGCCAAGCTGACCGAGCTCACCGCGCAGCAGGCCGACTACCTCGGCGTTCCGGCCGACGGGCCGTACAAGCCGGATCACTACCGCTACTAAGACGGCCAGAACGCTCCCACCCCACGACATCGCCGACCTCGGCCTGGCCGGGGAGGGGTCGGCGCGGATCGAGTGGGCCGGTGAGCAGATGCCGGTGCTCGGGATGGTCCGAGAGCGGTTCGCGCGCCAGCGCCCGCTCGAGGGGATCCGGATCGCCGCCTGCCTGCACGTCACCGCGGAGACGGCCAACTTCGTGCTGGCGCTCGCCGCGGGTGGCGCCGAGGCGTCGCTGTGCTCGGCCAACCCGCTCTCGGCCCAGGACGACGTCGCGGCCGCGCTGGTGGCCGAGCATCGCGTCCAGGTGCGCGCGCTGCACGGCGAGTCGCTCGAGACCTATGCCGGCCACGTCCGCGCGCTCCTCGCCCAGGGGCCTCAGATCACCATCGACGACGGCGCCGACCTGATGGTGACCGCGCATGAGCTCGGCGGCGAACCCCTGTCCGACCTGATCGGCGGCACCGAGGAGACGACCACCGGCCTGGTCCGGCTGCGCCGCCTCCAGGACCGGGGCGTGCTGGCCTGCCCGGTCCTGGCCGTCAACGAGGCTCGGACCGAGCGGGCCCTGAACGACCGCCACGGCACCGGCCAGTCGGCGCTCGATGGCGTCGTGCGGGCCAGCCACGTCCTGCTGGCCGGTCACACCGTGGTCGTGGTCGGCTACGGGGCGGCCGGACAGGGGATCGCCGAGCGGGCCCGGGGCGCCGGCGCGGCGGTGATCGTGTGCGAGGTCGATCCCCTCCGGGCGCTCGAGGCGCGGATGGGCGGCTATGACGTTCTCCCGGCGCTCGAGGCGGCCGAGCGGGGGGACATCTTCATCACGGTCACGGGCTCCCGGCGCGTGCTCCGGCGCGAGCACTTCGAGCGCATGAGCGACGGGGCGCTGCTGGCCAACGCCGGCCATTTCGACGTCGAGCTCGATCTGGCCGAGCTCGAGCAGCTGGCCACGGGCGGCGTCCGGCAGGTCCGGCCGCTGATCGAGCGCTACACGCTGGCCGACGGCCGGCGGCTGAACCTGCTGGCCAACGGACGGGTGGTCAACCTGGCCGCCGCCGAGGGCCACCCGGCCGCGGTCATGGACGTCTCGTTCGCGCTCCAGGCCCTGTGCGTGGAGGAGCTGGTGCGACGCCGGGCGCAGCTCGAGCCCGGCGTCCTGCCCGTCCCCGACGCGATCGACCGCGAGGTGGCTCGGCTCAAGCTGAGCGCGCTGGGCGTGAAGATCGACGAGCCGACGGTCGAGCAGGAGCACTACCGCGAATCCTGGGGTTAAGCGGCCACGGGGGCCGCTCACTCTGTAAGGATCACCCGCATGGGAACGAATCGCGGGGGCATCGACCTCGGAGGAACCAAGATCGAAGCGATCGTCGTCGACGGTCGCCACAACGTGCTCGGATCATCGCGCCGCCCCACCCCGTCCACCGGCGGACCGCCGGATGTGGTCAGCGCGCTGGCGGGTGCGATGCGGGAGGCGTGTAAGGGGGCGGGCGTGGCTCCGTCCGAGCTCGCCGGCGTCGGCGTCGGCTCCCCGGGCGTGATTCACGAGGAGACCGGGGCGGTCGCCAGCGCTCGCAACCTGCCCGGGTGGGAAGGGGCGTTCCCGCTCGGCCCGACGCTCGCCGAGCAGCTCGGCACCACCGTGCGGGTGGCCAACGACGTCGACGTGGCCACCGACGCCGAGTTCCGCCTCGGCGCCGGCCGGCCGTACAAGTCGCTGCTCGGGGTGTTCTGGGGCACCGGGGTCGGTGGCGGCATCATCCTCAACGGCAAGCAGTGGGTGGGGCGCGGCGGCGCGGGCGAGATCGGCCACATGGTGATCGAGGTCGGAGGCGCTCGCTGTACCTGCGGCCGGCGCGGTTGCATGGAGGCCTACGCCGGCCGTGCGGCGATGGAGCTGAGGGCCCGGCGCAAAGCCGAGAAGGGGCGCAAGACCGACCTGTTCGTGCTGATGAAGGAGCGCAAGCGGACGAAGCTGACCAGCGCGGTGTGGTGGCACGCCTACGAGGCCAAGGACAAGCTGGCCCGCGAGCTGCTCGACGACGCGGTCAACGCGCTCGGGGCGGGGATCGCCTCGGCGCTCAACCTGCTCGACGTCGAGGCGGTGGTGATCGGCGGCGGTCTCGGCGTGCGCTTCGGCGACCCGTTCGTCAAGCGGATCACCGAGGCGATGATGCCCCACCTGTTCAACGACTCGCCGCCGCCCGACGTCCACGTGGCCGCGCTGGGTGATCTCGGGGGTGCGCTCGGGGCGGCGCTGCTGATCCCGCGCACGGCCCGGCGTTCGCCGGCGGCCGCGCCCGCCGCCGCCGGCTGACACCCGCCCCCAGGACCGCAATAACGTCGCCCGGCGCGGTATTCCGTCGGTGGCGGGCAACGATGACGCGGGCAGGCGACTAAAAGGTCGCCCGGCGCGGGCGGGAGTGGCCGTTCGGCGACGTTTTGGCGGTCGGAGTGGCTAGGAGACGAGCTCGTAGCGCTCGGCCCGCTGGGCCTCGCGCTCGGACTCGGTGAGCATGCGCACGAACAGCCACACGATCGCGATCCCCATCACCACCGACTGCTCGAGCGCCATCTCGAGCCCGGCCATCGACTGATCCTCGCCCGCGCTCAGCCCCCAGTAGTGGGGATGGTGCTGGTAGAAGGGATAGATCGAGTGCGGGGCGAACGCGAGCACGATCCCGAGCAGCCCGACCAGGACCTTGGTCACGGTCATGTACATCACCGGCCCCAGGCCGCCGAGGCGCATCCGGCCCCGGATCGGCGACAGGACGTGCCACCAGTACAACGTCCCCGCCACGGCGAAGCAGATGTGCTCGATCGCGTGGATGCCGCTGTGGCGCAGGGCCAGGTCGTACATCGACGGCACGTGCCACAGCCACATGAAGCCGGCGTAGGCGACGATCGCGAAGGCGGGGTGGGCGAGGAAGCCGGCGCCGTCGCTCCACCGTCTGCAGCCGGCGGGTCACCGGGCGCAGCAGCACCTTGGTCAGGCCGAGGATGAGGAGAATCGGCGCGATGTCGAGGAGCAGGATGTGCTGGAGCATGTGCATGACCAGCAGCTGGTCCCCGAGGCCGTCCACGGGCGAGACCAGCGCGGCCAGGATGACCAGCAGCCCGGCCGCGAACAGGGCCAGGCGCCCCACCCCCGGGCGGTGGCGCTCGCCCGGCCCGCGCGCGCGGCGCCAGCCGAGCGCGTAGACCACCGCCAGCGCGGCCACGCCGACCAGGACGGTCGGCTCGAGAGACCAGGTGATCTGAGGGGCCACGGGAACTGAATTGTCCCCAATCGACAAACCGGGAGCGGAGGACTAGTCTGAAGGATCCACGACATCCACCCTTCCATCAAGGAGGTCGGCCGATGCGGATCGAGGTCAAGGGCCGCAATCTGACCGTTTCCGAGGACCTCAAAGAGCACGTTGCCAGGCGATTTCGCAAGGTGGCCAAGCAGGTCTCGGAACTGGCCGAGCTCGAGGTGGAGTTGTTCGAGGAGCGCAACCCGGCCATCGCCGACTGCTTCGTGGCCGAGGCCACGCTTCATCTGAAGGGCGTCACGCTGCGAGCCCGGGACCGCTCACCCGACATCGTCCGCTCGATCAACCTGTGCTCGGACGAGCTCGGCGTGCAGGTCAAGCGACACCGCGACAAGCGGCGCAAACGCCGGGAGGCGAGGGCCGCGGCGAACGGCGCGATGCCTCCGATGGAGGCCCCGAGCAGCGCCGCCGACGCCTCTCCAGCCGCCTGAGCAAAGCGGTAATTCGGGCCCCGGGAGGCCGGGGATGCCACTGCTACGCTAACCAGCATGTCCATTCTGGACCGCGCGCTTCGCATGGGCGAAGCGAAGAAGTTCAAGTCGTATGAGCAGCGTGTGGGGCGCATCAACGGATTTGAGCCGGAGCTCGAGCACTACACCGAGGCCGAGCTGCGCGAGGCCGCCGACAGGCTGCGCGAGCGGGCTCGCAACGGCGAGAGCCTCGACGATCTGATGTTCGAATGCTTCGCGCTCGTGCGCGAGGCGGGCAAGCGCGCGCTCGGCATGCGCCACTTCGACGTCCAGTTGATCGGCGGGATGGTGCTCCACGACGGGTCGATCGCCGAGATGAAGACCGGCGAGGGCAAGACCCTGACCGCGACCCTTCCGGTGATCCTCAACAGCCTGGGCGGCCGCGGCGTCCACGTGGTCACGGTGAACGACTACCTGGCCCGCCGCGACGCCATGTGGATGAAGCCGGTCTACGACCTGCTCGGGGTCACGGTCGGCGTGCTGCAGAACATGCAGCCCTACGAGGAGAAGCGGGACGCTTACGCCGCCGACGTCACCTATGGGACGAACTCGGAGTTCGGCTTTGACTACCTGCGCGACAACATGGCCCAGTCGCTGGAGGAGAAGGTCCAGCACGGCGGTCGCCCGCGCCCGGAGGAGGGCAAGTCGCCCTACCACACCTACGCGATCGTGGACGAGGTCGACAACATCCTCATCGACGAGGCACGCACGCCGCTGATCATCTCCGGCGCGCCCGAGCAGGCGGCCGACCTGTACGTCAAGTTCGCCAAGCTGGCCCGCCAGATGGAGCCGGGCAAGACGCCCGAGAACCTGACCCCGCCGGAGAAGAAGCAGTTCGTGGCCGACTTCGACTTCGAGTTCGACGAGAAGCACAAGACGGTGGCGGTGACCGAGCGGGGCGTGGCCAAGGCCGAGCGGTTCCTGCGCATCGACCACCTCTACCGGGCCGAGAACGGCCCACTGGTCAACCACCTGATCCAGTGCCTGAAGGCCGAGTCGCTGTACAAGCGCGACGTCGACTACGCGGTGATCGACGGTGAGGTCAAGATCATCGACGAGTTCACCGGCCGCATCCTCGAGGGCCGGCGCTGGTCGGAGGGTCTCCACCAGGCCGTCGAGGCCAAGGAGGGCGTGCGGATCCAGGAGGAGAACCAGACCCTGGCCACGGTCACGCTCCAGAACTACTTCCGCATGTACGACAAGCTGGCGGGGATGACCGGCACGGCGCTGACCGAGGCGACCGAGTTCATGAAGATCTACAACCTGCCGGTCGTCCAGGTTCCGACCAACCGCCCGATGGTCCGCGACGATATGAACGACCAGGTCTACAAGACCAAGGACGGCAAGTGGACCGCGGTGGTGAACGAGATCGCGGCCCGGAACGAGCAGGCCCAGCCGGTGCTCGTGGGCACGATCAGCGTCGAGGTCTCAGAGCTGCTCTCGCAGCGTCTGGCCAAGCCGGGGGATCAAGCACACGGTGCTGAACGCCAAGCCCGAGCACGCCGAGCGCGAGGGCCAGATCGTGGCCGAGGCGGGCGCTCCGGGCGCGGTCACGATCGCCACCAACATGGCCGGCCGCGGCGTCGACATCAAGCTCGGGGGCAATCCCGAGCACCTGACCCAGCTCGAGCTGACCAAGCTCGGCCTGCAGCCCGGGAATGCCCGATTACGACGAGCACTACGCCAAGGTCCTGCCCGAGATCGAGCGCCGGGTCGAGGAGCAGCGCGAGCAGGTGCTCGAGGCCGGCGGTCTGTTCATCCTCGGCACCGAGCGCCATGAGTCGCGGCGGATCGACAACCAGCTCCGCGGGCGCGCGGGTCGCCAGGGCGATCCCGGCGCGAGCCGGTTCTTCCTCTCCGCCCAGGACGATCTGGTGCGGCTGTTCGCGGGCGAGCGGATCTACAAGATCCTCGATCGCCTGGGCAGCGTGGACGAGGAGGGCAACGAGGAGCCGATCGAGGCCAAGATGCTCTCCAAGCAGATCGAGAAGGCGCAGCGGAAGGTCGAGGAGCAGCACTTCCTGATGCGCAAGCACACGCTCGAGTACGACGACGTGCTCAACCAGCAGCGCGAGGTGATCTACACCTACCGGGACGAGATCCTCGAGGGCCGCGACATGAGCGCCGCCGCCCGGGAGGAGATCACCGGCCTGATCGGGCGCATGGTCGAGGAGTACACGGCGGGCGACTTCGTCGAGGACTGGGACGTCGACGAGCTGCTGGCGCCAGATCCAGGAGGTGTTCACCCCCAGCGACGCCGTGCTCGAGGTCGACGCCGACCGCGCCGACCGCGAGGAGCTGACCCAGTCGCTCCAGGACGAGGCGATGGCCCAGTACGACCGCCGCGAGCAGGAGCTGGGCGATGAGCTGATGCGCGCGCTCGAGCGCTACCTGCTGCTGCAGATCATCGATCAGCGCTGGCGCGAGCACCTGTACGACATGGACTACCTGCGCGAGGGCATCCACCTGCGCGGGTTCGCCCAGATCGAGCCGCTCGTGGCCTACAAGAACGAGGCCTTCGAGCTGTTCCGCGACCTGATGAACAGCATCTGGGGCGACTTCGCCCGGATGATCTTCCACGTCGAGGTGACGGTGCAGGAGGATCCGGCCCAGGCCGTCCCGCCGCCGGCTCCGCGCCGTCCGAGCAGTGCGCGGAGCTCGGCCACGGGCGGAGCCAGCGTGACCTATTCGGGCGGCGGCATGGCCCAGCCGAGCGCGCTGGCGATGGCCGCGGCGGCCGGCCAGGCGGAATACGGCGAGGACGATCCGCCTCCGCGGCCGGTCGAGCAGCGGCGGGTCGACGAGTCCGAGCAGATCGGCCGCAACGACCCCTGCTGGTGCGGCTCGGGCAAGAAGTACAAGAAGTGCCATGGCGCGTGACGTGCGATGGCCGAGCTCCGGGTTTCGGACGCTGAGCGCGAGCGGGCGGCCCAGGACCTGCGTGAGCACTTCGCCGCCGGCCGGCTGACCGAGGAGGAGCTCGACCAGCGCGTGCAGGCCGCCTACCGCGCCCGCACGGTGTCCGAGCTGGCCACGCTGCTCGAGGACCTGCCGCGGCTGCCGGTCAGCCCGTCGCGAGCGAAGGGCCGAGCTGGTGGAGCGCCGCCGACACCTGCAGCGCCGCCTGCTTCAGGAGAGCGGCGGCGGGCTGGTCGCTGTTCGCCATCTGCACCGCGATCTGGGACCTCGGACCACGACCACGGCTCGTTCTGGCCCGGTGTGGGTGCTGCTGATCGTCGTCATCCCACTGATCCGCAACGGCTGGCGGCTGTACGGCCCCGCCCCCGATCTTGACCGGGTAGAGGACGAGCTGTCCCGGCGGCGACGGCGCAACCGTCGTCGCTAGCCCTGCTTGACGTAGCGGATCCGGTCGGGCTGGATCGAGAACTTGATCCGTTCCTCGCCGGGCTGGCGGAACGGGTACTCGTCCTGGCCGATGTACTTCTTCGACAGCGCGTTGATGTGCTCGTCGGCGCCGTCGCGAGTGCCGGTGGCAGTGCCGCGGATCTCCACGTAGTGGTACGGGTTGCCGGCCTCCTGGACCAGCACGGTGACGCGGGGATCCCGCTCGAGATTGGAGGGCCAGCGGCGTCCGACCGCGCTGTTGACGGCCGCGGTCCCGTTCTCACCGCTGATCCACACCACCGAGCTGGTGATGGTGCCGTCGGGGTTGAAGGTCGAGATGGTGGCGTAGTTCGCGCCCGTGAGCAGCTCACGCACGGCGGGGTCTTGGAGGGTGGCCATGACCGGGATCTTACCCCGCTGCTACCGTGGCAATCGATGACCACCGCCTCGTCCGAGCCCCTCTCCCAGCGCCTCGCGGCGATCCGCGACCAGCTCAAGCTGCTCGCGGACTATCTTTGACCCAGCTGGGCTAGACGAGCGCGCCGGCGCGCTCGAACAGGAGATGGGAGAGCCCGGGTTCTGGGACGACCCCGAGCGCGCGGCGAAGACCAACGCCGAGTACTCGCGCGCGTCGCGGAAGCTGGCCCACTTCCGCCAGCTCGAGCAGGACGTGGCCGATCTCGAGCCGCTGGCCGAGCTGGCCGAGGAGGATCCCGAGCTCGCGGCCGAGCTCGAGGACCAGATCGAGACCGTGCAGACTCGGTTGGACGAGCTCGAGGAGCAGCGCCTGTTCTCGGGCCGCTATGACTCGGGCGACGCGCTGGTCGCGATCAACGCCGGGGCCGGAGGGACCGACGCCCAGGACTGGGCCGAGATGGTCCTGCGGATGGAGATGCGCTGGGCCGAGAAGCGCGGCTTCGGGGTCGAGCTGCTCGAGGTCTCGCCCGGTGAAGAGGCCGGGATCAAGTCGGCCACCTTCCTGGTCAGGGGCGAGAACGCCTACGGGCTGTACGCGAGCGAGAAGGGCGTTCACCGGCTGGTCCGGCTGTCGCCGTTCGACGCCGCGCACCGGCGCCAGACCAGCTTCGCCGGAGTCGAGGTCTCGCCCGTCGTGGACGCGATCGACGAGGTCGACATCGACGAGGACGATCTGCAGATCGACACCTACCGAGCCAGCGGGGCCGGCGGACAGCACGTGAACAAGACCGACTCGGCCGTCCGGATCACCCACAAGCCGACCGGGATCGTGGTCCAGTGCCAGAACGAGCGCTCCCAATCGTCAAATAAGGCCGAGGCGATGACGATGCTGCGCTCGAAGCTGCTCGAGCTCGAGGAGCGCCGGCGCCGCGAGGAGATCGCCAAGGAGAAGGGGGAGGCCCAGGACGTCAACTTCGGCTCCCAGATCCGCTCCTACGTGCTCCATCCGTACTCGATGGTCAAGGACCACCGGACCGACTTCGAGATGGGGGACACGAGCCGCGTCCTCGACGGCGACCTCGACGGCTTCGTGCGCGCGTATCTGCTGAAGTCGGCGAAGTAGATGGACACCGCCGACAAGGTGACCGACGTCCCGCTGCGCCCCGGCGCGGATCAGGCGCCTGCCGCTCAGCCCACCGCGCCGTACCTCGAAGCGATAACCGCCTACGGCTTCCGCGGCTCGAGCCGGTTTCACGTGCCCGGGCACAAGGGCGGCGAGGGATCCGATCCGGGCTTGCGCGCGGCGCTGGGCGACCGAGCGCTGCTGCTCGACGTCCCTCAGGACATCGAGGGGATCGACGTCGGTCCCTCACCGACGCCGTACGAGCGGGCCGAGCGGCTCGCCGCCGAGGCCTACGGTGCCGCCCGGACCTGGTTTCTCACCAACGGCGCCACCCAGGGCAACCACGCCCTGTGTCTGGCCCTCGCCCCGCCGGGAGCGCGCGTCGTGCTCCAACGCAACTCGCACGCCAGCCTGATCGACGGCCTCGTGCTGAGCGGCGGGATCGCCAGCTGGGTCGCGCCCGAGTACGACGCCGAGCTCGGGATCGCCCACGGGGTCACGCCCGAGGCCCTCGAGCGGGCGCTCGCGCGGGCACCGGACGCGCGGGCCGCGTTCATCGTCTCGCCCACCTACTACGGAATGGCGGCCGACGTCGAGGGCTGCGCCGAGGTCGCCCACCGGGCCGGCTCGGCATTGATCGTCGACAACGCGTGGGGGTCGCACTTCGGCTTTCACGCCGCGCTGCCCCAGTGCCCGCTGGCCCTCGGGGCCGACGCGATGCTGGCCTCGACCCACAAGATCGTCGGCAGCCTGACCCAGTCGGCCATGTTGCACGTCTCGGACAGCGAGCGCGTCGACGTGGCGGCGGTCTCCCGGGCCGTCCGGCTCGTCCGTTCGACCAGCCCGAGCGCGCTCCTGATGGCCTCGCTCGACGCGGCCCGGCGCCAGCTCGCCGTCCACGGCGAGGCGCTGCTCGACCGCACGATCAAGGCCGCCGCGCAGGCGCGGGCGGCGATCGACGCCGTGCCCGGCTGCACCGTGCTGGGCGAGGACCAGGTCGGGCGTCCGGGCATCGCGGGCTGGGATCCCCTGCGCCTGGTCGTCGACATCCGCGGAACCGGGCGCAGCGGCTATGAGGTCGCGGCGGCCCTGCGCAACTCATATGACATCTACGTGGAGCTGGCCACCAACGCCACCCTGGTGCTCGTGCTCGGGCTCGCTCAACCGGTCGACGCGCTCGACCGGCTGGCGCACGACCTGGCCGAGACGGTCAAAGCGGTTGCGCGCCCCGGTGAGGGCGAGGCGATCACCCGGCCGCCCGCGGCGCTCGAGCACGAGACCGTGATGTCCGCGCGCGAGGCCTTTCTGGGACCGAGCGAAGCGGTGCCGGTCGACCAGGCGGTGGGGCGGATCTCCTGCGAGGCGGTGGCGGGCTACCCACCCGGGGTGCCGGCGCTGCTCCCGGGCGAGCGGGTGACCACCGAGGTGGTCACCTACCTGCGCGAGCTCACCACGGCCGGCGCGCGCCTGCATGGCGCGGCCGATCCCAGCTTTGCCACCGTGCGTGTGCTCAGAGAATGAGCGCGTCCCGGGACCGGCGCCCAGCCGGTCCCGGGACGGCGCGTCAGCGTCAGCCGGTGAAGGATGGCGCCGTCGTCGTGGTGGTCGGGGTGGTGGTCGTCGTCTTGGGCGGGCTGGTGAGCTGGACCCGGTAGACGAAGCCCTCGCCCGGGTTCTGCCCGGCCGCTCCCACGTACAGGTATCCGCCCGAGGCGCCGATCGCGATGATCGGCACCGGGCTGCCGGTCAGGAACGGCTTGACCTTGCCGCCGGTGAGCGACATGGTCACCACCTGCGGCTTGTGCGCCGGTGCGGCGAAGCCGAACTGGCCGAGGTAGATCGTCTTGCCGACGATCGCGATCCCGCCGTTGTCGGTGTGCGGTGCGAACTGCTTGAACGGCTTGGTGAAGCCCTTGCAGCTCGCCGCCTTCGTCCAGTTGCACTTGGGGAAGCCGTAGTTGTCGCCCTGCTTGACGTGCAGGACGAAGTCCGGCACGGCCGGCGGCTTGGCGTTATCCGGGCACGGATTCGGGCCCGTGCAGTCCTGACCGAAATCGGTCACGAACGGGCGGCTGTCGCCGCTGGCGAAAGCCAGCTGCCACGGCTGGCGCATGCCCTTGGCATACACCTTCACGCTCTTGCCCTTGGTGTTCATCGAGATGATGTCGTACACGAACGGGGTCTTGGCCGGACCGTGGTCGTTGCCATTCGTCAGCCCGACGTCAATGCCGATGTACAGGCGGCCGTCGGGGCCGAAGGCCAGTCCGTTGAAGCCGGCGAAGTTCTTCGGGGCCGTGTAGATCGCCTTCTGCTTGGCGAACGTGGCTCCGTTGAATCCGCTCCAGGCCTGGATCTGGAAGGTGGCGCTGCCGTTTGCACCCATATTGCCGCCGGCCACGTACAGCGTGCCCTTGCGCCAGGCCAGGCCGCTCACGAATCCCGGCGAGCCGGGCAGGCGGGCGGCGGCCCCGGGCTTGACCAGGTAGACCCCGCCGGGGCTGCCGGCTTCGCTCCCGCCGTCGCCCTCGAAGATCGCGCCGCCGCCGAAGGCGAACGACGTCGGGGTGGTCAGGCCGCCGGCCACCAACTGCACCGGCTTACCGTTGGCCGCCGTGGGCAGCGGCGGTCCTGCGGCCTGCGCCGCGGTGGCGATACAGCCGGTGGCGGCCGCGACCGCGCCGGCGCACGTCAAAGCACGTCTGATCATCTAGAGGAATCCCCTTTAATCCGTTGGAAGGGACGCGCGCCCGGACCTTCGGCGCCCCAAGAGTCCGAGACACTACTATGAGTATGGATTTAGAAAGCGTAAGCCAGGCTGTCGAGCGGGCGCTGGCCGAGGACGTGGGCGCGGGCGACGTGACCACTGCGGTCACCGTGCCCGAGGCGGCCCGGGCCAGAGCGCTGATCACCCAGAAGGCGCCCGGCGTCGTCTACGGGCTCGAGCTGGCCGAGGCGACATTCCGCGCGCTTGACCCGGAGGTGGAGGTGCGCCGCCTGGCGGCCGAGGGAGAATGGCGCGAGGGCGGTCCGGTGCTGGAGCTCGAGGGCGCGGCCCGGGCGCTCCTGACCGGAGAGCGCACGGCGCTCAACTTCCTCCAGCGCCTGTCCGGGGTGGCCACGCTGACCGCCCGCTGCGTGCGCGCGGTCGAGGGGACCGGGGCGCGGATCCTCGACACCCGCAAGACCACCCCCGGACTGCGGATGCTGGAGAAGGCGGCGGTGGCGGCCGGCGGAGGGACCAACCACCGGACCGGCCTGTACGACGAGATCCTGATCAAGGAGAACCACGCCGCCCTGGCCGGTGGGGTCACGCGAGGCGGTCCGGAAGGCCCGCGAGCAGGCCCCTGATGTGCCGCTCGAGGTCGAGTGCCGCACGCTCGAGGAGGTCGATCAAGGCGCTGGCCGCCGGCGCCCCGCGGATCCTGCTCGACAACATGACCCCGGCCCAGCTGGCCGGCGCCGTGAGCCACGTGGCCGGCCGGGCCGAGCTCGAGGCCAGCGGCGGGGTCACCCTGGCCACGCTCCGGGAAATCGCTGCCACCGGCGTACAATTCGTCTCGGTGGGCGCGTTAACCCACAGCGCGCCCGCGCTGGATCTGTCCCTCATCCTCGAACCGATCTCATGAACCTTCCGATGCTCGGCGACGCGCCGCTGCTGCTCGAGAACATCCCGGCGCTCCAGGACGAGGTCCGCGCGCTGGCGGCCGAGCGCGGTGCCGTGATCCTCGCCCACAACTACCAGCTGCCTGAAGATCCAGGATGTGGCCGACTACGTTGGCGACTCGCTCGGGCTCTCCCAGCAGGCCGCAGCCGCCGAAGCGGAGACGATCGTCTTCTGCGGCGTCCACTTCATGGCCGAGACCGCCTCGATCCTGTGTCCGGACAAGACCGTCCTGATCCCCGATCCTCGACGCCGGCTGCTCGCTGGCCGACTCGATCACGGCCGAGCAGCTGCGGGGCTGGAAGGCCAAGCACCCGGGCGCCATCGTGGTCATGTACGTCAACACCTCGGCCGAGGTCAAGGCCGAGACCGACTACTGCTGCACCTCGGCCAACGCGGTCGACGTGGTCCGGCACATCTACGCCGCCCACGGCGAGGACACCGAGATCCTGTTCGGCCCCGACATGTTCCTGGGCGCCTACGTCGAGAAGACGCTGGGACGCGCGATGCACGTGTGGGACGGGGAATGCCACGTGCATGCGGGGATCAAGCCGGATGACATCGCGGTCGTTCGGTCGGCTCATCCGGCCGCCGATTTCCTCATCCATCCCGAGTGCGGCTGCTCGACAAGCGTGATGGAGTACGTGGCCGCGGGCGACGTGGACGCCGAAGGAGTGCACATGCTCTCGACCGGCGGGATGCTCGGGTACGCGCGCGCCCACCACGGAGGCACGGCGATCGTGGCCACCGAGACCGGGATGCTGCATCCCCTGCGCCAGGCCGCGCCGGAGACCGACTTCATCGCCGCCAACGAGGCGGCGAGCTGCCGGTTCATGAAGATGATCACGCTGCCCAAGCTGCGCGACGCGCTTCGCGACGGTCGCCATGAGGTCAAGGTGCCGGCGGGGATCGCCGACCGGGCCCGGCTCTCGATCGAGCGGATGGTGGCGATCGGCTGATACGGGGCCGCCTGCGGCGGCGTCCCTGGGGCCGGGTACGCCCGTCCGGACGGGGTCGGCACGGCCCCACGGATGCTGCGCGAAGCGCAGCCCCCAAGACTAGGCCGGCGCCTCGGCCATCAGGTCGATCCCTGCCTCGACCGCCTCGCGCACCGCGCGCAGCGTCGTCCGCTTGCGCTCGAACTCCCCCGGCGTGTAGCAGTGCACGTCGGCGGGCGCGCCCATCTCGAGCGCGTCCCACAGCGAGCCGGCCTGGTACACCCGCTCGAGCCACGGCATGCCGTCGTACGCGCCCGAGACCAACACGAGGACGTACTCGGGCCCGCGCTCGCGCTGGGGCAGCGCGCCGTGCTCGTCGGCCACGCGCGCGCCGCCGAGCACGGCGTAGTCGATCGGCCACCGGTCGTCCACGCGCTCCAGGTACCGCCGCAGCTCGCGCCGGTTCAGTGCCACGCGCGGATTGTCTCAATAACCCGCGACGGCAGCGACCAGGTGACCGAGCCATCCGAGCGCGGCGTGGTTCGGCGGGCCGTCGAGGAAGAACGCGAAGGCGAGCGAATGGCCGCCCCGAGCGGCGCAGTAGCCGGCCAGGTTCGTCACGTCGGTGAGCGTGCCGGTCTTGGCAAAGCAGCGTCCCTGGGCGGGCGTGTGACGACCCACGGAGGCCACGGTCCCGCTCACCCCGACGACGGGGAGCGAGGCGGTGAGCATCCGACCCGTCTCGGTGTGCCACACGTGGCGGAGCAGCGCGACCACCTGCCCCGGCGTGCTCTGGTCGGCCCGGGAGAGCCCCGAGCCGTCGACGATCCGGGGGTGGATGCCGTCGGCCGCGATCGACTGGGCGATCACCCGCGCTCCGGCGGCGGTGCTGCCGGCGGGGCCGAAGCGAAGGCCGAGCTGCTTGGTCAGCAGCTCGGCGTAGAAGTCGTCCGAGGGCACGTCCATCAGCGAGACGAGCGCGGACAGCGGGGGCGAGGAGACCGAGGCGAGCTCGTGCGCGCCCGGCGGCGCCGGAGCGGTCCGTCTGGCGGCCCGGGCGGCGATGTGGGCCCCGCGCATCGTGGCCACCAGCTGCTTGGCCGCAAAGGCCGAGGGCGACAGTCTCCCCGGGGCGGCGCCGTGGTCGAAGGTCAGCGCGCTCAGCTGCCCGCCGAGGTCAGCGACGTCAGCGTTGTAGGCGGTGCTGGGAGGGCCGGGCAGGGCGTCGAACAGCGAGGGGTCGCCGAACACGTGCCCGGTCACCCGCTTGATGCTGCTCAGCTGGCTGACGAGCTGATTCGGGGTCGGGCCGAGCCCTCGGGTCCAGACCGCGTTGAAGGCGCCGTCGCCGAAGGTCGGATCCCCGCCGCCGTGAAGGTAGAGATCGCCGTGCCACACGCCGTGCGCGCCCAGGTGGCCGGCCCCGCGGACCGTGGTCTGAAAGCGGGTGGACGGGTCGAGGCGCTGAAGGAGCGCGACCGTGGTGTAGAGCTTCTCCACCGAGGCGGGCGGCCGCAACCGGTCGGCGTTCTGCACGAACAGCGTCTTGTGGGCGCTCAGGTCGTAGACGAGGGCGCCGGCGCCCGGGCCGGCCTTGTGCAGCCAGCGGGTCAGGGCCGCGCGGAGCCGGGCCTGTCCGGGAGGCAGAGCCGGAGCCTCGTGCTTGACCGTCCGGGCCGGCGCGGGGCCGGCGGCGACCGGGGCTTGAGCGGTCGAGCTCGAGCGGTGGTGGGTGCCGCCGCAGCCGGCCGCCAGCAGCGCGGCGACCACGATCAGCGGCCTCAGGCCGACGCGAAGTCCTCCGCGGTATGGGGCCCCACGCAGGCGATGGACAGGCTGTCCTCTACCGATCTGGCCACGTTGGCCACGTCGTCGAACGTCGTCTCGTCGAGCAGGGCGATCGTTCGGTCCGGGTCAACCGTCTCTCCGTAGAGAATCGTCTGCTGGGCGGCATGGCGCGCGATCGCGCCGGTGTTCTCGAACGCGATCGCCCGCGCTCCGGCCGCGTAGGC
Source organism: uncultured Solirubrobacterales bacterium (assembly GCA_963748585.1). Taxonomy (GTDB): domain Bacteria; phylum Actinomycetota; class Thermoleophilia; order Solirubrobacterales; family Solirubrobacteraceae; genus Palsa-465. The sequence continues at coordinate 463,078 of CAVVJR010000001.1, forward strand.
CCGGGCCCGCTCGACCTCGGCCTCGGTTGGCCCGTCCTCGCGCAGCTCGGTGACGATCTCCCGCATCCGCCGGTAGGCGTCGATGCACTTGGTCGAATCGAGTCCGGCCGACAGCTGCAGCACGGGGACGTCCGCGTAGGCGTGGGCGATCGCGTGCACCGAGTAGGCCAGGCCGCGCTGCTCGCGGATCTCGTCGAACAGACGCGAGCCCATCGAGCCGCCGAGCAGGGTCGAGTAGACGGTCATCGAGGCCCGCTGCTTGGCATCGGCGACCTCGATCGAGGGGCGATAGGACATCCGCAGGTGAGACTGGTTCGACTCCCGCTCCTGCACGAGGACGCGCGGCTCGAGGGCGGGGGCGGGATCGTAGGGCTCGGGCCTCGGACGCTCGGGGAAGCGCGCGAACAGCTCGTCGACCGAGCCGTCGGAGGGGAAGTGAGAGAGGTTGCCGACCACGAAGGCGGCACCGCGCTCGGGCGACCAGCGGCGGCCGCGGAAGGCCAGGATGCCCTCGCGCGTGAACTCGTCTCGGATGTGCTCGATCGAGCCGAGGACCGGGCGCCCGAGCGGATGCTCCCCGAACGCGGCCTCGTCGATCAGGTGCTCGGCCACCATCGCCGGCTGGTCGTGGGAGCGAGCGATCTCCTGCACGACCACGCCGCGTTCGCGGTCGAGCTCTGAGCCGTCGATGCGGGGGCGACCGACGAAGTCGGTGAGCAGGTCGGCGGCCTCGAACGCGCGCTCGGCGCGGGCGGTGATGTGAAAGGCGACCAGGTCGTGGCTCGTGTACGCGTTCAGTACCGCGCCGATGCCTTCTGCCGCCTCGTTGACGTCGCGGTAGGTGGCGTACTTCTCCCCGCCCTTGAACACCAGGTGCTCGAGGAAGTGGGCCATCCCGTTCTCCTCGGGCCGCTCGGTCCGGGCGCCGGCGTCGAAGGCGACCAGGATCGTCACCGCGCGGGTGCTGTCCATGTCAATTCTGTACAGCGGCAGCCGATTAGAGAGGGTGAGGTGATCGATCGTGGCCATGGCCTTGAGAAGGTAGCAACGCCGCTTCGGCGGCCCAGCGGAATGGGTCGTGCAACTGCCGTTGCACGACCGCGGGAGGAGTGCCGTGCCCGCCGGTGAATCGCTACGCTGGCCCGCGCCTATGGCTATTACACCTTCAGAGCAGCAGCAGGGACGACGCACCGCCGCGGCGGCGCCGAGCACGCGGCCCGCGCCCGCGCGTCCGGGTCCGAGCGGGCCGCCGGTGATCGAGTTCCGCGGCGTCTCGAAGATCTACGAGAGCGGCGACATCGGTCTCGATCAGACGACGTTCTCGATCGACCGCGAGGACTTTGTCTTCCTGGTCGGCGCGACCGGATCGGGCAAGTCGACCGTGATGCGCCTCTTGATCAAGGAAGTCGACGCGACCGACGGCACGATTCGGGTGGCCGGGCACGACCTGCGCGACATCACGCGCAAGCGGGTGGCCTACTACCGGCGCAACATCGGGGTCGTGTTCCAGGACTTCAAGCTGCTGCCGTCCAAGACCGTGCACGACAATGTCGCCTACGCGCTGCAGGTGACGGGCGGAAGCCGCAAGGAGATCCGCCAGAAGGTGCCCGACATCCTGCGCCTGACCGGGCTCTCGACCAAGCTGCACAATTACCCCGACCAGCTCTCGGGCGGCGAGCAGCAGCGAGTCTCGATCGCCCGAGCGTTCGTCAACCATCCGCCGCTGCTGCTGGCCGACGAGCCGACCGGAAACCTCGATCCGGAGACCAGCATCGACATCATGCGGCTGCTGTACCGGATCAACCGGACCGGCACCACGGTGATGGTGGCCACCCACGACCAGGCCATGGTCGACAAGATGCGCCGCCGGGTTATCGAGCTCTCGCGGGGGCGGATCGTGCGCGACGAGGCGACCGGGCTGTACACCCGGGACGAGACCACGCGCGAGTTCGCCCAGCGGATGCGCGGCCCGGCCGGCCGTCCGCCCGGGGTGTGAGCCGATGAGGCTCGGGTTCTTCCTGCGCGAGTCGATGCGCACGATGCGCCGCAACGTGGCCCCGACGTTCGCCGCCCTGGCCACCGTGCTGGTGACGCTGCTCGTGCTCGGGGTGTTCATTCCGATCGTCCAGGCGACCAACGGCGCCGCCAACAGCGTGCGCAGCCGGGTGCTCGTCGACGTGTACATGAAGACCACCGCGACCTCGGCCCAGGAGGCCCAGGTGCGCTCGGAGCTGCTGGCCGTCCCGCACGTCAGATCGGTCGAGTTCGTCTCCAAGCAAGCCGCCTATGCCCAGCAGGCCAAGCAGAACCCGCAGGCCTACCAGCTCCTGGCCTCCAATCCACTCCCTGACACCTTCCACGTGATCCCGGACAAGCCGGGGAACGTGCTCGCGGTCCGGTCTTCTCTGGAGCCGGGAGGGAAACCGCTGGATCCCGCGATCCAGACGGTCTCCAACAAGAAGACCGACACGCGCAAGATCCTCGAGGTGACCAACCTGGTCACGATCACCGCGGCCGCCCTGACCGTGCTCCTCACGCTCGCCTCGATCCTGCTCATCGCGAACACGATCCGGCTGTCGCTGTACGCCCGCCGCCGCGAGGTCGAGGTGATGAAGCTGGTCGGCGCCACCGACTGGTTCATCCGCTGGCCGTTCGTGATCGAGGGCGTGATCGTGGGCGCGCTCGGGGCGCTCCTGGCCATCGCCGTGCTCGGCGTCACCAAGGTGGCGCTGCTCGATCCGCTGGCCAACAACTGGACGCTGATCGCCGCGCCCCGCACGATCCCGTTCTCCGCGCTGGTGGCGGTGCTGGTCGGGGCGGGCGTGATCGTCTCGGCCCTCGGGTCGGGGCTGTCGCTGCGCCGATTCCTGCGCGTCTGAGCGCCTAGACTCTCTCGGCGAAACCAACCGAGGGAGGGGAACTCGTGTCTCACGTGTTTCTACGCTCTGGGCGCCTTGCCGCTGCCGCTGCAGCCGCCGCGCTCGGGCTGAGTATCGCCGCCTCCGCACAGGCGGCCAAGGCCGGACCGACCATCTCGAGCCAGGCCTGGGGAAGGGCCCACGGGACGGCGGTGCGGCTGTGGACGCTGCGCAGCGGACACGGCATGACGGTCAGGATCACCAACTACGGCGGGGTGGTGCAGGCGATTCGGGTGCCCGGCCGCGGGGGCCGGGTGGCCGACGTGGCGCTCGGCTTTCCGAAGCTGAGCGACTACGTCAACGACTTCGAGCACCAGCCCTGGCCGGCGTCCGGAGGCTCGGGCGACACGTACTTCGGGGCCATCATCGGCCGGTACGCCAACCGCATCGCCAACGCGTCGTTCACGCTCAACGGCCACACATACAAGCTGCCGGCCAACAACGGTCCGAACACGCTGCACGGCGGTATCAACGCCTACAACACCCAGGTGTGGCAGGCCTCGGTGCGGCGGGCCGGCGATTCGGTCTCGCTCGTGCTGAGCTACGTGGACCCGGACGGCTACAACGGCTTCCCGGGTGCGGTGAGTAACACGGTGACCTACACCGTCACCTCGGGGAACGCGCTGCGAATCCACTACCGCGCGACCACGACCAAGCCCACCGTGGTCAACTTCACCAACCACACCTATTTCAACCTGGCCGGTGAGGGCTCGGGCACGGTGTACGGCCAGCTGCTGAGGATCAACGCCAACCGGATCACACCGACCAACGCGAACCTGATCCCGACCGGGCAGTTCGCCTCGGTCAACGGCTCACCGTTCGACTTCCGCCGGCTCAAGCCGATCGGACGCGACATCCGCCGTGCCCGCGCGAAACTGGGCCAGCAGCTCGTGCTGGCGCACGGTTATGACCACAATTGGATCCTCAACGGCCACGGGCTACGGCTGGCCGCGGTGGCCGAGGACCCGGGGAGCGGACGGGTCGTCCGGGCGTTGACAACCGAGCCCGGGCTCCAGGTCTACACCGGTAACTTCCTGGTCGGCGACCTGGTGGGGACGAGCGGCCGCGCGTACCGGCAGGGTGACGCGTTCACGCTCGAGACCCAGCACTATCCCGACACCCCGCACCACATCGGGCAGGCAGGCTGGCCCTCGGTGGTGCTCAATCCGGGTCACGTGTTCAACTCGACGACGGTGTTTCAGTTCGGCGTCGCCTGAGCGCGGTCTGAGCCCATGGGCGCGCGGTGAGGTGTTCGCCGCGCGCCCATGACGCTGTGCCGGGGGTGAGGGCCCCGGAGCGGGGTCTAAGTACCCTCAGGTCAGATGTCGTCTCGTTCTCAGCCCCGGAGGCCTCGGGTCATCGCCTTCACGGCCGCCGTGCTGATCATCCTGATCGTCGGCATCTGGCTCGGCGGCCATCCCGGCTGGATGCCCTCCTCGCTGCGCTCCGCGTTCGTCGACCAGGGCAGCGGACGGCTGACCACCCAGGTCCTCGACATGCTCGCGCGCGACTACTACCGCCGGGTCGATCGGGCCGCGCTAGAGAACAAGGGGCTGAGCGCGATCGTGGCCAGTCTCAACGATCCGTACTCGCACTACTACGACCCCACGGCGTACAAGTCGTTCCTCAACCAGTCCAACCCGCACCTGAGCGGGATCGGGATCGACGTGCTCCCGAACGCGCGCGGACTCGAGGTGATCGACGTCTTTCCGGGCTCGCCCGCGGCGCGGTCGGGATTGGCCCGGGGTGACCTGATCATCCAGGTCGGCTCGACCTCGCTGGCCGGCCGCTCACCCGACTTCAGCTCGCGCCTGATCCAGGGCAGGGCGGGAACGCCGGTGACTCTGACCGTCGTGCGCGGAGGGCGGCGGCTGGTCAAGCAGATCGTCCGCGCCAACCTGGTGATCCCCGTGGCCACGGGGAGCGTGGTCAACGAACGCGGCACGAAGATCGGCGTCGTGCAGCTGACCAGCTTCACCCAGGGCGCGGGGGCGGAGCTGCGCACCCAGGTCCAGAAGGTGCTGCACGGCGGCGCCCGGGCGCTGATCCTCGACCTGCGGGAGAACGGCGGCGGCCTGCTCCAGGAGGCGGTCAACGTGGCCAGCATCTTCATCCCCGACGGGACGATCGTCTCGACCGACGGCCGCAGCCAGCCGCGACAGGTGTACGTGGCCAAAGGCGGCGCGATCCCGAGCAGCATCCCGATGGTGGTCCTGGTCGACCGCGGCACCGCGTCGGCGGCCGAGATCGTCACCGGCGCGTTGAAGGACCGAGGCCGGGCCAAGGTGGTCGGGACCCGGACCTACGGCAAGGGCGTCTTTCAAGAGATCGAGCCGCTGCCCAACGGTGGCGCGCTCGATATCACCGTGGGCGAGTACTTCACCCCCAATGGGACCAACCTCGGGGGTGGCGGCGTGCGCGAGGGGGGCGGCATCAAGCCGAACGTCTACGCGATCGACAACCCGCACACCGCGCACGTGGACGAGGCGCTGCGGGCGGCCGAGGGCGCGGTCGCGGCCGGGCTGCGGTGAGTCCAGTCGCCGAGGCGGCGCCGGGTGGGGCCCGGGTCGCGGTGATCGAGCGGCGGGGGAAGTTCCTGGTCGCCGAGCCGCTGTTCGAGCGCGGGCCGCGGGTGGTCGTGAGTCGTGATCGGAAGGCCTCGGTCGGCGACCTCGTCGTCTTGCGCTCCGAGCGGGCGGGGCGCAACGGGCGCGGCGGGGGGCGGGCCACCGTGGCGCGGGTGCTCGGGCGCCCGGACGTGGCCCGCGATGTGATCGAAGCGCTGATGATCGACCGCGGCCTGCGGCGTGGGTTCGATCCAGCGGTCGAGCATGAGGCGCGGTCGGCCTCTGAGGTCGTGCCCTCGGGTTCCTCGGCGCCGGCTGGGCGCCGCGACCTGCGGGACCTCCCGACGTTCACGATCGACCCGCCGAGCGCCCGCGACTTCGACGACGCCATCTCGGCCCAGCGGCTGGACGACGGATCGTGGCGGGTATGGGTCCATATCGCCGACGTCGGAGCCTACGTCGAGCCACGCTCGCTGGTCGATCGCGAGGCCTACCGGCGCGGCACGAGCGTGTACGTGCCCGGGGCGGTCGAGCCGATGCTGCCGCGCTCACTGTCCAACCACGCGTGCTCGCTGGTGCCATTGCAGGACCGGCTCGCGGTCACGATCGAGATGGTGATCCGCGGCGACGGCGTCGCCTCGAGCGCCTTCCATCGCTCGGTCATCCGTTCCGATGAGCGGCTGTCCTATCCCGAGGTGGACGACGTGTTCGCGGGGGTCGAGCGCGCGTCCGAGCCCTGGGGAGAGGCCCTGGCGGCGGCGAGGGCGGCCGCGGCCGCGCTGGCCGGTCGCCGGGCCGCCTCGGCCGCCATCGTCGTAGAGTCGGCCGAACCCGAGTTCACGTTCGACCGGCGCGGCAACGTGGTGGGCGCGGAGGAGGTCGAACAGACCGAGTCCCACCGGCTGATCGAGCACCTCATGATCGCCGCCAATGAACAGGTGGCCGGTTTCCTCGAGGCAAGGCACGTTCCGGCGCTCTACCGGGTCCATGAGCGCCCCGACGGCACCTCGGTGGAACGGCTGGTCGATCAGCTCGTCTCGCTCGGGGTGCCGACGCCGCCGGTGCCGCGTGGTCACATGACCCCTCAGCAGGCCGCCGATCTCGTAGGCGAGATCTCGCAATCGGTGTCGCGATGGGTGGCCTCCTCGGGCGGACGGGGCGCCCGCGCCTTGAACAGCCTGATCCTGCGGTCCCTCAAGCAGGCGTACTACGACCACCGCAACCTCGGGCACGCCGGGCTGCAGTCGCCGCGGTACTGCCACTTCACCTCGCCGATCCGCCGCTACCCCGATCTGATCTGCCATCGGGCATTGCTGTCGGCGCTGAGCGGCGAGGTGCCGGCGCCGGATGCGTCGTGGGTGGCCTCGGCCGGACCGTGGAGCTCGGCGCGCGAGCGCGAGGCGATGATGATCGAGCGGGACGCCGATGACGTCGCGCGGTGCTTCCTGCTCGAGCGCCGCCTGTACGAGGGCGGCGACCGCGATGAGGTGTTCGAGGCCGAGGTGGTCGGGCTGGCGGGGGCGGGTGCTTTCGTCGCCTTCGGCGATGGCGGCGTGTACGAGGGGCTGGTGCCGGTTCGGCGGATGCGAGGTGACTGGTGGGAGCTCAACCAGGAGGGCACGATGCTGGTCGGCAGCCGCAGCGGCCGAGCGATCCGGCTCGGAGACCCGATGGCGGTGCGGGTGGGCAGGATCGACCCGCCCCGAGGTAGGGTGGACCTCCTGCCCGTGGGGGACGAGGACTGAGTACAGCGATGGCCAAGGCACGCAAACGCAAGGCAGCTTCAGGCGATGTGGCGACCAACCGCCAGGCGTCCTATCGCTACCACCTGCTCGAGCGGTTCGAGGCCGGGCTCGTGCTCACCGGGACCGAGGTCAAATCCCTGCGGGAGAGCGGGGCTCAGCTGCGCGATGCCTACGCCACCGTGCGCGACGGCGAGGTGTGGCTGATCGGGATCTACATCCCTCCGTACGGGCCGGCGGCACGGGACAACCACGATCCCGAGCGACCGCGGAAGCTCCTGCTCCACCGCTCGGAGATCGAGCGCCTGGAGCGCGGGACCCATGAGCGCGGCTTGACCTTGGTGCCGACGAGGATCTACTTCGCGGGAGCGCAGTCGCGGGCCAAGGTGGAAATCGCCATCGCTCGGGGTAAGGACCTGTATGACAAGCGCGACTCGATCCGCAAGCGAGAGATGGCTCGCGACGTGCAGCGAGAGCTGCGCGAGGCGCGCCGGTGAGTAGCTGCGGCTGCGCAGGGGTAAAGTGAGGGGCAATGACTATCGGCACTTCGATCGTCCTCATCGCGATCGGCGCGATCCTCAAGTGGGCCGTCACGGCAACAGTGAGCGGGTTCAACATCCAGACCGCCGGCACGGTCCTGTTCGTCGTCGGTCTGGTCGGCCTGGCCGTGTCGCTCATCTACACGTTCTGGCTGGCCGACCGGGGGGCTCGCCCGTACGACGAGACCCAGACCCGCACGTACCGCCGGCCGCCGGCGCCCTGAACCTCAGCGGCTGAGCACCGCCGTGCGCGGAGGATCAGCCGAGCGTGCGCGGCAGGTTGGTCGCGTCCATGCCGATAACCAGCAGCGCGATCAGGCCGATATAGACCGCGGCGACGAGCGCGCGGTCGCGGGGCCGGACGCGGTAGTACTCGCGCTGCTCCGCCCCACCGGCCCGGCGCTGCTTCCACCGCTTGTAGGTCTCAAAGCCGGCCAGGGCGACGATGATGAGGAAGAGCGGGTTGTGGAAGAAGAAGATGAGCGGGAGTAGAGCCACGAACCCGACGACCCACATCCACGGGGCCATGGCCGCCATCGCGCGGCCGCCGTCGAGCGGGACGACCGGAAGCAGGTTGAACAGGTTGAGGAAAAAGCCGGTCCACGCCAGAGCGCGCCACAGCTCGTTGCCGGTGGCATGCCAGACGAGGATGCACGCCGCTGCGCCGAGGCTGCCGAGGATCGGTCCGGCCAGTCCGACGCGCGCTTCGGCGAGGGCGTTACGGCCCAGCGACCGGGACGTGATCACCGCGCCGAGGAAGGGGATGAACATGGGCGCGCTGGCGCGGATGCCCTCGCGGCGCAGCTGGATGACGTGCCCCATCTCGTGCACGAACAGCAGCGCGACGAAGCCGGCCGCGAACTGCCATCCCCAGATGACCGCATAGGCGGCCAGCGAGACCGCCATCGTGCCCGCGGTCGAGATGACCTTGATCTTGGGCAGGAGGAGCAGAACCGCCTTGAGCTTGGCCAGCAGGGCGACCAGGGCGGCAGCGACAGGACCAAACTTCCGCCGAAGCCAGGAAGCCCGGGCCGGGGCGGCCCCCTCGGGTCCGGTCGCCTCCGCTCCGGGCGCCGGTGGCCACGTCTGCGGCTCAACGTACGGCGCTCCTTCGACGCGTTGTGGCTCTGGGCTGGGCGCGAGCGAGGGGGGCACCGAGGGCGTAGTGGGCACGGCGGGCCTAGCGGGCCCGGCGGGCGGCCACTCAATATGCGGTTCCATCACTCCTCATTGTGGCAGTGGCGGGGGCGGCTCTCGCCCGGTCTTACCGACTTTTTCGGTTCTCGGCACGGTTGCGTCGTTCGTCCAGCGCCCGGGGGTCCCGGTAGACCACCGAGCTATAATTGCCGATGCAGACACGCCCCCGGGGACGACAGGCTTCGACGTGGTCGATTCGTGGGGGTGGTTGCGAGCCGAGGTCCCGGGCGGCCTCGTAAAACACCCGGGAACAAATAAGTGCGGATTCAACTGCTGATTCCCACACGTTTGACCTCGCTATCGCTTAGTAGCTAAGCGAGTGTCATCCCCGTCCACCGCCCGCCTGCAGCGGTAGACGGGTCACCAGCAGGCTTGCTCGGTGAGGCCCGCTCCAGCCCCACCGGGGACTTCTTCGGAGCTGGCCCTCGACAACCCGGCCGGCAAGGCGAGTCGAGGGTGAGATCAGAGTGCCGGCTACGCTCGTAGACGCCACCTTTTGCGCGATCGCGGACGTGGGTTCGATTCCCACCGTCTCCACCTTTGCAAAGAATTCGAACCGCCCTCCGCACGCGGGGGGCGGTTCTTCTATGAGGGCGAGGGCGTCGAGGGTCGTGGCGGCGCGGTAGAAGGGGCGGCCGATGTCGGGCGTGACGCAGCTCGAGGCGAATCGGACCGAGGAGGCTGCGGAGCAGCTGCGCCGAGCGCGCCGTGCGCTGCTCGAGGACTTCTTGGAGGTGGCTCAAGCGATCCTTGATCCACTCGATCGGTGGCGGGCGGAAGATCTTCTCGCGGCTCTTTCGTAGCGCGTCTACTTCTTCGGTCAGCTGCTCGACGCGTCGCTCGGTTTCGACCAGAGCTTTGGCGAGCGCTTGGCTGCCGCGGCCCTCGCCGATGAAGTCGACGAAGTTCGCGAGCCGGCGCTGCTCGGCGCGTCGAGCTCGGCTTCCTTCAGCTTCAGCGTGTCTGGCAGGTCGGACGCGCTGCTTGGCGATCTCCTCCTCGACACGACGGAGGACATAGGCGATGTGCTCGGCGTCTTGGATCTGCGCTTGGACCGCGCTGAGGATCACCTTCTCGGCCAGCGTCCGGCGGACGAGCGTCTTGTTCTCGCACGCTCCCTTGGTGGCGGCCAGGCAGCCGTAGTAGCCGCCGCTCTTGCCGCTGACCTGAGCGATCGTCCGCCGCAGGAGCCGCAGACCATGCTGCCGGCGAGCAGGTGGGTCGGGAAGTGTGCCTGCCGGCTGCCTTGGCCCTTCGAGAACCCGCGGTTGCCGCGCCGCCGGGCCACGTGCGATGCATCTCCTTACGGCGCTGCCGCACAGCCTCCCACAGCGGCTTCCAGAAGCAGTGGTTTTGCACGGCCGCCCTTCGCGACCACACCACACCCGCGTCCCATAGCCTCTCGGCGATCGACGTGAGATGGGACCCCGACCCCGAAGGTTTCGATCACAACGAACGGTCCGGCAGCTCCTTCGCCACTCCGCGTAAGACCAACAGCAGGGTCTTCATGATCCGGGATAGCCAGCTTTGGTTGCTCGTGTGCGACGGCCGTGTCGGCTTGGCAAGGGCATCGTGTAGCCACGCAGCAATGATCCCGATCAGCGTGCCCTTCCGTTCGATCGCGACCGAACATCGGCATCTGCGCTGGACCTCACGAGCATCGATTTCCTCCCTCAGAATTCAGACGCTGGGCCTCTGATTATGCCGAACTGGTGGAGTTGATGCTGGTGGGGTGCAGGTGAGAGGCGAACGGCCATCCATCAGAGCGCTGACTCGTACCCTCGTTCGGTTTGGAAGGGCGGTTCCGGTTCAGGACGTCATTTGGCATATGCCCAAGCCGCTCGGTCGTCTGGAACACAATCCTGATCGGGCGGTTTTGTCGCTGTTTGGCTTGCGCTGCACCGATGCCGGCATGCCGGTAGTCGACGGCTTCGGCCGAGTTCTCAGCTTGGCAATTGAGCGGTATAAGGGGGACGACGCGGATCCGGCGATCACACAAGACGACGTGACGTCCATCGCGGCCGCTACCGGCGCGAACCCTCTGGCGCTCCAAGTCATCGTCTTGTGGGAGGCTCCGTTCCTCGACGGAGGCCAGGGGGGCCCCGACGACGACTGGACGCGGGGGTCAGCGATGGGATTGTTCGGTACTGGAGCGCCGCGACCGCCGACGACTATCTCACCCAGCGCGCGAAAGAACTCCGACAGAACCCGCAATCCGGATGGCCGTCTCCTGAGCCACAGAACGCGCGCCCGGATACCGGTTCGGACGTAGGGGACGAGCCCGTCAAGCACCGGCGCAGCGCCAACCGCATCGACCGACGAGCAGGGACATGACGTATTCATCTCTCACGCATCGGAGGACAAAGAGGCCGTCGCGCGACCGATCGCCGAGGCACGGACTCGGCAGGATGGACGGTCTGGCTCGACGAGTACGAGCTCACAGTCGGCGACCGGTTGACCGAGAGCATCAACGCTGGGCTTGCCTCCAGCCGCTTCGGTGTCGTGGTCCTGAGCCGGGCCTTCTTTGCGAAGCGGTGGCCAAAAGAGGAGTTAGAGGGGCTCGCAGCCAAGGAGGCGGCAACAGGTTCAAAGGTCATTCTGCCGGTCTGGCACGGGATCGACCAGCAATACCTTGCGGATGTGGCGCCGACGCTCGCTGGCCGCCTGGGAGTCTCGACCACGAACGGGTTTCCTCGCTGTGCGCAGGGGCTGGTCCGGCGCTTTCCTGCGAGCGCGCAAGTGCCAGTCGGCGCGGACGTCAGCGAGCCCATCGTCCGTTCGCTCAAACTAGAGCGACAGGACCCGCGAGGCCGTTAGAAGCGACGCTCGTCGGTGGTCGGGACGCCATGGGTGGCCGCGCGAATCCGACTCCGCCCGCACGTGGCTCACCAGATTCAGCGGAGTGAACGAAGGGATGGACGAGGGTCCAGGTCACCCCGTACACGCGGTTCGCGTGAAGGCGCAGGAGTTCCTCGACGCTGGTGCCACCGACGAGCATCCGCCCATCATCATCAAGATGATTGCCGAGGCGCTGCCAAACGATCCACGAGCTGCGACGCTGCAGCAAACATGGACAACAGGCCCGGCGTCGCCAGCATCGGCGTCGGACGCTGACGAGTTCCGACTCAAGCGCCACCGAGACGATCTCAGCGAGGTGCGGAGCTTCTCGACGACGCCGCAATGGCCCTGAACCACTCTGACCAGATTCACCGGGACATCGATGACGACCTCGGCAACGCGGACAAGGCCGAGCAGTTGAAGCACGCTGGCCGCAAACTCGACGAGGTCAAACAGCGGCTGGCAAGCCGGTTAGGCAGCCAACACGAGCTCACGGCCGCGTTCTCTTCTTGCGTGGAGCTCAGCCTGAAGGTGTTCGGCGCGACAACCCACTGGCGCCTCGAGGACCACAACTATGCAACCGCGACAGCGAAGCGCGCCATGTTCGAGTTCGAGATCGCGTCGCGAGAGTTCATTGATCTGTCGGCCCGTCAAGCAGGCGTCGATCTCCCGGGGCAGGACTTGGACGGGTAACCTCGGTGAAGAATCGTCTGCCCAAGATGTTGCCGCGCGACGGTTAGACGCATAGCGGGTGCCCCGGCGCGCTTTGCAACGCGAGGTCGTCCCGTCCAACTTCCATGCGACGGGCTCACGTATTTCCGAGCGGCGGCCCCGGCTTCTCATGCCCTCAAGGCGTTGACACCCACCCGAGACCACGCTGCCAGTGCTCGTGCTTCCAAGGGGAGAGCGTCGCGTGCCGATGGAGCTGAGGACGCAGCCGCGCTTGAGCGGACAGCTTTCAGACTCCGGCTAATGGGGTTCGCACCGCTGCTTTCGACGACGTTCCGATACTTGATGCGGCGAGCCGCAGTCGCGCCGGAACCGCCACTCGGCAGCTTGGGGAAGGCCTAGCTTGGCTCCCAGCGCCAGCCGTTGTTGTCCTCGCACGTGATCGTCTCGCCATCGCCAGCTACTCCGCTCATCCCGTGGTCAGAGTCCCGGCAGTACTCGCCGGGTTCGTAGCAGCCCCCCGAGTCGGTAAGGGGGGAGCATCCACCGGTGCTGGTGTCGGTGGTGCCGGTGGTGCCGGTGGTGCTGGTGGTGCTGAGTGCTACCGGTGCCGTGTTGCTGGTGTTGCCGGTGGTGCCGGTGTTGCCGGTGTTGCTGGTGTTCGTGCCGGCAGGGCGAAGGGGTGATGCTCGCCCGCGCGATCCGCCAGCGACCGTTCAGCCGAGTCATCTGATAGCTGCCGGTCCAGGTGCGGCAGCCATACTGCCCGTCCGTGGTCGTCAACGAGTCGACGGCGACCGTGGCGGCCGTTTTCGAGGCGGACGTCAAGCTGCCGCTGAACTTCGCACTCTGGATCTGTGACTGCTGCTCCTGGGAGACGAAGGTACTTTCGCTTTGGGAGACCGCTCCGGGCACGAGGTCGCGGTAGGCGGCCTCGAAGTTCTGACTCGCGATGGCACGCCAGTAGTGCTCGACGGTCTGAAGCGGGCCGAGCGAGGCCCGTTGCGAACCCGGGGTGGTAGTCGTGGTGCTGGAGGACTGGTATGAGGCCGTGGTCGAAATGGCGGGTGCAGTGGTCGATGAACTAGTGGAGCTCGAGGATCCGCCCGAGGCGCAGCCAGACAGCAGCGCCAGCACTATCGCCGCAAGCAACGATCGGGTACGCGCCCGACATCGCCGATACCTGCATACCCCATCTGCCCTTCTCGATGTGCGCGCCAGGCCCGCGCGCGGATGAACACTGACCTTGAGTCTGTCGAAGATGAGCCCCCACTGCAAACCCAACCAGTCTCCACGGACCTACGATTATCCGCATGACAATCGTCGTCCGCGCCTGTAGCACCTATCACGGCCGCAGCTGGCCATCGTCGACAGTTGCTCGCCCGGCTCAACGTGCTGGCGACCCGCCCACGCTCCGCATGAGCGCGCGCGGCTTGCTTCGCGAGGCTCCCACTGAGATTCTTGCGTCGATCGCCGAGCGGGAGGCTATGGGACGCGGGTGTGGTGTGGTCGCGTAGGGCGGCCGTGCAAAACCACTGCTTCTGGTTGCGCGAGCTTTGCGGCCGATGCGAACCAGCGCTGCTTCTCGCCGAGAGCCAAGTTGAGGCCCTCCTCCGGCCGGCGAGCGGGTCGACGGATGCGGCGCTGCGCGAGGAGCAGCAGTACTTCCACCGCCGCTCCGCTGGCGGAACTCCCCGGCGGAAGACGGCCCGTCCGGGCCCGTCTTCCGCCGGCGAGTCTAAGAACGGCAGGGCGGAGAAACTCGCTGATGGGACGGGCGCTCCTCAAACTTCGGGTGATCCGTCAGCCGGTCGTGTGGCCTTAGCGACCGTCTTGTCGCTTACGCCAATAACGCGGGCTATTGCGCGATCAGCTTAGCCCGAGCTCCCGTAGATGCCTCGCCCGCTCGGCAATCGCCAGGTAGACAGGCGCTTGGGCTTCGCGGATTACCGCCCCGACCGGGATCACGGCCGCGGTTCGAATTCTTTGCCTCCGCGTCCACCTCGTTAGTTAGACGCTTCAGTTTCCAATATGGAGGCTGGGGCGTCTTTCGGCGTTAAGCAGGGCTTTTCGGGCCTGCTGACCGCGCGATTCGCCGCCGGTCGTCGCTCTCCGACGTGTCAGCGCGCGTGTAGACACGCGAATCGCCCGGGGGTGGTCGCGGGCGGCTGGCTGCTTTGAGCTGGGCGGAGCGGTCAGGCGGCGGGTGTGCCGCGTTCGCGCCGGGAGGGCGGTGTTCGCTCGCCGAGGCCGAGCTGTTCGGCCTGCTCGCCGTAGGCGCCCATGATGCCCATGCGGACGCGCATGGTGGCGAGCTTGGCGGCGATCGTGCTGGCGCGGTTTCGGTACTTGCGTTCGGTGCCGAGGTGGTTGCGCCGTGGCTTGCCGAGCCAGCCTTCGCGGTAGCAGATGCGTAGCCAGTCGATGAGCGCGGCGACGTTGGCTCTAAGGCGGTGCCAGCCGATGTCGCGGATCTTGGGGCGGACGCCGAGGTCGTCGGCGGCGACCTTGTAGCGGTCGCGCCACCAGTCGTGCTGGGCCTCGTAGGAGGAGTGGGACTCCTTGAGCTCGTGGTAGAGCGGGTCGGTCCGCCACAGCGGGACGAGCAGCCGGTAGTCGGCCGAGCAGCTGATCGTCTGGGTTTTGGCGCATCGCCGGCGTGGCGCCGGCCATGCACTGCACCCACAGGCGGGGGTTGCGCTGCGTCTGCCGGCTTTGATGTGTCGCCGGGGGAGAAGCGAATGAAGCGGGTCGGCGCGCCGCAGTGCTTGCAGCGGGGGACGCCGTGGCGGTCATGGCTGTCCTTGTCGTGGCGCTTGAAGTCGCCGCCGCCCGGTCGCCAGGGGAAGACGGGCGCAGTGCCGTTGGTGGTGCACTTGCGGAACGCGCTCTCGACTGAATAGCCCTTGTCTGCGATCGCCGTCTCGGGCGCGTCCCCGAGGAGGTCGCGGACGAGGTCGTAGTGGGCTTCGAACAGGTCGTACTCCTGGCGGCTGGCGCTCTCGACGATTGGGATTACTCCGCCGGTGAAGTGGTCGATGGCCTTGCCCGAGTAGTAGCCGTGCCAGAAGCGCTTGGCGCCCCGGGGTCCGATGTAGGCGCGGATACCCGCGTCGAGGTCGAGGGTGCGGTACCAGCAGCCATCGATCCGAACCCGCTTGACCAACCGGGCGCCGCGTTGAACGAGTTCGACACGCTCTCGGGGTTGCGGTCAGCGGCCTCCTGATCTACGTCGTCGGGTGCGAGCGCCGCGAGCTGGTGGCGCTCCTCACGAAACGCCTTGGTGGCCTGCCGCGCGGGGCGGGTACCGGCCCCGACACGACCGTGGCCGGCAGGCTGGCGGGACCGATTTGCCGGGCACTTGCCCGGTTCGCAGTCGTGTACGAGCGCGGCGTGGGTCTCGTCCTCGGTGTTGTCGAAGTGCACATGGGCCATGACGCGCGGATCCTTCTCGCGAGCTCGTCGAAGCAGCTTTCCGGCGGCGGCGATGAACTCGTTTGCCACCGAAGCAAGCTCGCGCAGACGTCGCCACGCGGTTCGGTAGCTCGGCTTGTGCTCAAAGCCGCAGGCCTGCCACAGCGACTCCGTGCTGTCGCCTGAGCGCCGCCGTCGGGGAACCCCTTTGTCTCCAGCCGCTCCGACACAAGGCCTCCATGAGCTACGAGCTGGTGCACGGCTCTGCGAAGCACGTTGCGCTGTTCCAAATTGGCTGGCCCGGGGCGCTTGCTCGTATGGAATGCTCCCTCGGCGAGTGGCGGATGCTCAAGCGCCGTCGGCTCGGCTGGGAGCTGATTGTCGAGAACTCGAATGGTCACGTCGTCGGCTGGTATTCCGGCCGCCATTGGCGGGCAGGGGGCACGATCTTCTTGCGGAGCGGACCACAGCTAGTTCTCCTCAACTCGATCCTCCACGGATGGACATTGCAGACCGTCGAGCGCGAGGACCCAATCATGCAGATGCACGGTCATGCGACTGAGAGGCGCGTGGAACTGATGCCGTCCGCGAACCATCTTGATGACTCGCACATAGCGGTGCTGACGACGTGCGCGATCCCTATGGTCGAGGAATGGTTCACGCCGCGGAAGCGCGCCTCCGTGTCCTGCCTGTGACTACTCAACTCTGCCTCCCTCGCAGCGCTCTTGGCTGTGTGACGACCAACTTCCGGCCGGAGGCTTCTCGAGAGCGGGAGGACCACTTCGAGCAAGCGCGAGTCGGTCATCGTGCCCGCGGCCACCTTGATCTGCCGGAGCCCGACGTGAGCGAGGGGGCGGCGCCGTTTGGTGCCGCCCCCCTTCGCGGCTCCATCGTTGAGCGAGTCTTATCGCGCGTACGGATCGATGTAGACGTCGTCGATCGCCCACGAGCCGGGGTCCGAGTTGGCGGTGAAGCGCAGCTGCACCGGCAGCATGTCGTTGTCGGTCTTCCACAGCGGTAGCGCGGTGGCGAGCTTCATGGTCAGGCTCGGCGCCCAGTTGGTGTAGTCCCCGGTCGCGTTGCTGTAGCCCTGGACCAGGTAGCCGGCACTCGCGGCCATCTGATGGCCGTTGATGGGGCTGGTGTACAGGATGTCGATTTTGAGTCTGCCCGCTGCGCCGGAAGGCCTCTGGGCGAGCAGGCGCAGGGTCGGGTTGGTGGGGTCTACGCAGAATGTCGGCGACAGGGCGACGCCGTTGGGAGCGATGCTTAGCGAGCGCGAGTCCGTGGTGCTGTTGACGTAGAAGGGGTCGTTGCCCGAGGCGATCGAGGCCCCGTTCAGCGACCAACCGGTCGCGTTCGCTTCAAAGGTGCCCCCGGGTAGCGGCGTGTAGTTAGCGCTGTCGCCGAACTGGGCAAACGCTGGCGAGGAGGGCGAGGAAGTGCACCCGGTATCAGCAGCGGCCGGGCTGGCGGCGACCATCAACGCCAGAGCGCTGGCCGCCACAGCGACGATTCGCTTGTGCGGTCGACCGATGACGTAAGGCATGTAGGACCTCCGTGTCCAAGCGTGTGGATGGAAGTCGGTAGCTGGGCCGTCTCTCCGAGACCCCTGGCTTTGCGTCCCCGTCTCGCGACGGGTTTGCCTTTGTCGACGGGGGCGTTATCGGCACAGCGCAAGTGGGGCTTGACGCTTTGGCCGACTGTTTGAAGGCGCAGCCTGACTCTCAACGGATGTTCCAACGCTCAGCGACCCCAGTGCGCCGAGCCCGACACGGTGTGAACGCCCCGCGGGCGTCGCTCGTCTGCCTTCCGCGCAATCTGCTTCTCTCGCCGCCGGGCTCGGGATGCGCGTCACGACGTCGAAGCAGGACGAGCTGGCGCGTGCGCGAGAGACGGACGAGGGCCACGGTTTCACCTCAACACCACGCGCTTTTGCGAGCGCTGCGCTTGGCCGGGTTTGTCCGCTCGGGTTGGCACACGTACTGTTTTGAACATGGCCGCCGGCGAGCCAACGGTGCACGAGCAGATCGCTCAAGGTCTCAAGGAGCACCCGGCCAAGAAGGGGATGCGCTTCAACATCCTCGTCACGGCGGTCGAGGTCGGTGGCAGCATCGCGCTGTTCCACCTTGCCCAGCGGATGGGCGCCAGCGACGTGGTCAGCTACCTGATCGGCAGCATCGCCCCCGTCGTCGGCGGCTTCATGGTCTGGGCCAAAGCCCGCAAATTCAGCGGGGCCTCGGCCGCGATCTTCTCGTTCACCGCGCTGTCCGCGGTCATCGCGCTGATCGGAAGTCACGCTCCCAAGGTGCTGCTCTACAAGGACTGCGCGGTCACGGCCCTGATCGGCTTGATCTTCTTGGGCTCGTGCGTCCTGGCCCGCAAGCCGGTCGTGTTCTACATGGCCCAGCGCTACGGGACGGACGGCACCCACGACGGGATGGCGATCTTCGACAGCATGTGGGACGTCTACCGAGACTTTCGCACCGGCATGTACGTCATCAGCTACCTCTGGGCGGCTTTGTTCCTCATCCAGGCCGCTGGAACCGCGCTGATCATCCGCCAGACCCGCTACTCCACCGCCTACAACTACGACCAGACCCTGCCCTTGGCCGCGACAGGACTGGGCATCGTCGGCTCGATCGCGATCGGACGCTACTTCGCCAAGAAAGGCAAAGCGCGCGGCGCCACAGCCAGCGCTGTCCCGCTCGCTGACTGACCGCAGCTCTCAATCCACTCACAACGAACCTCCTGCCGGAACCACCGCTGCGCCTCGCGCTACACGGCCCGCGTCGCTGGCAAAGACGTGCGTCCCACCACGCTGACCAGCGGCCCCACAAGTCGCCAACAACGAGACCCTGGACGTCGCGGCGAAGAACGTCAGATTCGCCCGCGTAGCGGCCCCGTTGGTCACCGAGTGGTCGGCGTCCTGGCCGACCACTCGGCCGCCGGGTTGTTCACGAGTCCAAGATCCGCGGCCACGACGCCGCAACGCTTGATGACCCACCCTCGGCTCTGCGACCCGCGTATCCGCAACGGTCTCGTGATCCAGGTCACAGGAACGTAGAGCGCCGATATTGCCGGGGAGCGCCGGAAGGCAGGCTGAGGCACGCTCTCCGCGCAAAAGGGATGTCAGGGCGGGAACACACGAATGGCGGCCACCCTTTCTAGCGCTGCTCGTAGCGGGTAAGGCGGGTCGATCCGCAGCGTACGGCCGTCACGCGCCCCACACAGCCGGGCGCGACCCAAGGCTTCGCAGATAGTCCCGGACTGCGGTAACGCCTGGGTCGCCGGGCCGCTCCCGGTCCAGTACGTATTGCGCCCAGCCGAGCGCGTTGTCGCGGTTGAAGTCGTTTCTCCGGTCGATGTCGGCGCCGGCGGCGACCAGCAGCCGAACAGCAGTTGATCGCCCCGAAGGCGGCGGCGAGGTGCAGCGCGCCGCAGCCTTGGTAGGGACCGGCATCCGGATCCGCGCCGTGCTCGAGCAGCCAGGCGACGGCCTCCGGCCGTTCGTTCTGGGCGGCGTGCACGAGCGCCTCGTCGAGGACATCCTGAGGGACGTCGCGCGCCGGCAGACGGTGCAGCCAGCCGATGTCGGCCGGGTTCGGTCGGTTCAAGTACGCCTCGGGGATCAGTCCACCGTGCCCGTCGAGGAACTGTTCGAGCCGGTCGACGCGTCCAGCGCCGGCCGCGATCCACGGCGCGTCAGGTACGAGCTCGATCGCGGCGAGAACATCAGCCGACGCGCGCGAGGCGTGATAGATCGCGGTCTCAAGCGGCGTCACGCCATGGATTCCCCGCACGTCCACCCGCGCGCCGGCGGCGAGCAGAATCTCGACAAGCTCAAGGCGGTCGAAGCACGCAGCGAGGTTCAGCGGACCGTCGAGGTCGCTGCCGCGCTCGATCAACAGATCGACGCAGGCTCGGTCGACGCCGAGCTCATGGCGCAGCGAGATCCCGAACACGTCAGGTTCCGCGACCTCGCCTAGCAGCGAGCCGCCGGCGCCGACCTCGACATGCACCAACTCGGGGTCTAAGTCGAGCAAGCGCTCGAGGTGGGCTGCGTCCCCGGTGCGGATCGCAGCCAGCGCCGCTGCCACCGGATGGTGGATGCCGGCGTGCTCGCGCCACCCTTCTGATTCCTCGCGCAGCCCGTCAACGAGTCCTCTCCAGGTGGGGAATCCGTACTCGCGGGCGATGACCAGTCGTGCGTCGGCGATCGTGGCTCGCTCGCCGAGCGCGGCGTCATTGAGCTCGGCAAGACGCGGGACGTGCGCGCGCACCCGGCGCGCGTGCCTGCTCGTCTCCGCCGGCCAGCTGGCGCAGCAGCGTCGCTCGCGCCTTGCTCGTAGCGCTCGGGAGTTCCGGGGCCGATACGAGCTACCGAGCGTTCGGGCTCGTCGGCCTGGCGCTCGATGTCCCGCCGGAACGCGGCCCAGGAAGCATGGCCATGCTCTCGCGCGATCGCGCGCTGAACGTCAGCGAGCCGCAACTCGCCGGGCAAGCGTCCGAGCGCCTCCCGGAGGCGGCCGACCGCGTCGGCTTGCCCGGCGCGCGCAGCGCGGAGCAGCTCTTTCGCGGCCTTACGGTGGTGCTCCACCCGCTCGACGACAGGCAGGCTGTGATGGACTTCGCGCTCCAGTCAGCCCTCGCGCCGAACCCAACCCCGAGCCCTCCGCCGGCACCGGCAAGACGGGGTGTGGCAGCAGGCTCGGCAGCGAATTCACGGGTGGAACCGCGTTAGCCGATGCCGGTTTCGACCGCCGACC
>CAVVJR010000002.1:0-123023 GCA_963748585.1 uncultured Solirubrobacterales bacterium
AGCCCGATGACGAAATCCGCATGCGCCTTGGCGATGTCGCTGCCGGGAAAGCGCCGGCTGTGGTTGCCGGGGAGGGGGGCCGTGCCTTGCTCGACCATCGCCGGGGGCTCCTGTGGCGAATCCGGGAGGCGAATTGATAATAATAAAAGTTATCAAAGTCAATAACCAAAAGTCTTCCGGCTGGTTTTCCGCCGGCGATGCGCCCGCAGCCCGTAGGATGGGTGGAGCGCTTGCGATACCCATCATGCGCTTGCCGAGCAGATAGGCCGCCGATGGGTTTCGCAAGAGCTCAACCCATCCCACAAGCCCATCATCGCCGCCGATGCCGCTCATCGGCGGCACCGCGCCGGTCCGGCCCGCCTGGAGCGACCCGCTGTCGCGTTTAGGTTACTTTAATAATGAAACGACCTGGGGTATTTGGAGGGTCTGCCGGGCCGGGCCGCTGTGGTACTCGGATAGTTCGCGGAATTGGCAGCCGAACCAGGTAACCAAGTTCAAGTCGGATCGAGTGGAGAGCAGTCATGAAGCTTCTGAGCGTGCTCGCGATGCTGGCGGCATTGGCCGCGACCGATGCGTCCGCGCAAGGCATCAATCTCACCGGCCAGTTCCGGTGCGTCCAGGTTTGCGCCGGCGGCCTGCAGGGCCAGCCCACCTACGTGACCCAGAACGGCAACAATCTGAACCTGCTCAACGAGGCCGGCGAGCCTTCGCGCGCCTGGATCGATTGGTCCGGCCACATCTGGGCCGACGGCTGGCATGAAGGCGCGCTGTTCTCCCAGGACGGGATGACGATCCAGTTCGATCGCGGCACCGTCTGGCAGCGCGATCTCGGCGAGCCGCCGGCGGCGGTGCCGCTGAACGGCCGGCGCGTCAAATTGGCGCCGGTCAAGATCGAGAAAAACGGAAGGCGCGTGGCCGTCGCGGTGCCGCCGCCGGTTCAGAGCCGGCCGGCAGCGCCCGTTTCCACCGCCTTCGACGGCGACTGGAGCGTCGTCATCATGACCCAGAGCGGCGGCTGCGACCGCTCCTACCGGTACGGCGTGCGCATCGCCAACGGCGACGTCATCTATGACGGCGGCGGGCCGGTCGATCTGCAGGGCCACGTGTTCTCCAACGGCAGCGTGCGGGTCCGGGTCGCGGGCGCCGGCCAGCAGGCCGAAGGCCAGGGCCGCCTGTCGCGCACGCTCGGAACCGGCACCTGGCAAGGCGGCGGCTCGCTCGGCACCTGCGCCGGCGTCTGGCAAGCCGAGCGCCGCGGCTAGGGCGACGCTGCGCGCTGCTGCAAAGGCCGCGCGGAATTCTCTCTCTGGCAGCCTCATGGTGAGGGCGCGGGCAACAGCCCGCGTGTCGCGCAAGTGCGCGCGTCTCGAACCCTCATGGTGAGGGCGCGGGCAACAGCCCGCGCGTCTCGAACCATGGCCACAACACAACGCGCAACCAAAGCCGCGGAACCAGATCCCGGCACGCACGTTGCGACCTTGGGTGCCAGCCGAGGAGAAGCCATGAAGACGTTCAGCGTGCTCGCCATGACCGCAATCCTGGTTGCGACCGGCGCCGCCGCGCAAAACGTTTCCGGCTCCGAGATCGCCAGCGCCAGGCGCACCGATGTCGCTCACCCGGCGCGACCAAGAAGCAAGCCGCCAAGCCGCGCGGCAGCAACTCGTTCGCCAGCGCCCCGCGTTCGCGCGCCGCCAACGCCTTCGACGGCGACTGGAGCGTGCTCATCCAGACCCGCGACGGCAATTGCGACCCCGCCTATCGCTACGGCGTGCAGATCCAGAACGGCGACATCCTCAACGGCGGGAGCGCGCCGGTCTCTATCGATGGCCACGTGGCGCCGAGCGGCGCCGTGCAGGTCACCGTCTCCGCCGGCAGCCAGGAAGCCCACGGCGCCGGCCGCCTGTCGCGCACCTCGGGCATGGGCACTTGGCGCGGCGAAGGCTCGTTCGGCGCCTGCGCCGGTACCTGGATGGCGGAGCGGCGCGAGTAGACGCCTGTTCCAGCGTGCCCGTCTCGCGGCGCGTCGAATCGCGAGGTGCTGGTGGCGCCCGCGCATCAGTATTTCGCGACGCGTATCTCTTTGAGCCGCGCGAAGTAAATATCCGGCGCCGCATCGATCAAGCGCGCACCGAGCGGCGGTACTACAAAACCTCTCCGCCAAGCCGTGTCATGAAAATAGTCCAAACAAACTTTCGCCCTGTGGAAATCTTAAGCAACGCACTGAATTCGAGTGGCAAAATCGTAGTGCTTGCTGTGCTTTCGCCGCAACAAGTCCACAAACCCGCCATCAACTACATAACTCACCCGATACCCGCCGCCCGGCCGGTCTGCTTCCATCCGTGCGTGGGTAAGGCGTCAATGTTCTGCGTATGATGGCGCTTCCACCTCCATCGGCGCGGCACGCCCGCGACAGAGCAAGCCTCTGAAGCGGGCGATGCCGTGCCGAGATGGCGGTGGGCCGGATGCAGGCGCAGCCCGCATTTTGCTGAAAATGTAGAAATGGACTGGGCGCTGGCTCCCGCGCGGGTTTGTGTGCTTCGCAGCGCTGAAATTGCACGCCGAATGACAGTCAGCCGCGAGTAAGTTGGAGACACATGCCGCCGAGGCGGCGCTCCAACGGGCGAAGTCTCTCATAGGCCCGAAGATATTGGCCCCATCCGCCGAGCGACTTGCGGCGGGCGCATCAGACGAGTTGGGTGGGAACTTTTTCACCTCACGCATTAAATAGGATTGCCGCCGCGTTGCGGGCTGCCGTAGCCTCGGGTAATCTAACAAAAGAAGAAGCTAACGCGCTCTTGAGAAGAACAGGTTCCGGAGTTCAAGGCGGTGAGATGGAGCCCGCGACTATTTCGGCGTGGCTACCAAAATACGATCGAAAGCGCACTTATGGCCTGCTGATAACCAACGAAGGCGACTTCGTGCCTTTTCAGTCTGGCCGCCCTCGAAAATTGTGGAATTATCCTTCAGCGAAGCATGTGGAGGGAAAGGCTGCCGTATGGATACGCGAAAACAATTCCTCTGGCGGTGTGGTGTTTCATAACAACACGGGCGGTACCTGCGGCTTTTGCAACATTCAGCTTGAGAGGTTGCTCCCGCACAATGCGGACTTGGATGTTGTACCTCCTCCCGGCGCGGTTGCAGAAAAAGTCAATGCAGTGGCTGAGCCCACTTGGTATGTGGGCGATGCCGAAATACCGAAGCTGCCCCGTCAGGCGGACTGAATGTTTCGGAGGCCAGCCATGAAGATTCAGGATTACTACGCGGTGTGCGATGTTATGAATTCCGCAGATGTCGAGGCGGCATTGAGCAAGCGTCATCGCTCGGGACGCAATGCATTCTTGCTTTCACATGGTGACAGCGTCTTTCCTTGGATCAGCATTTTGGTAAATGGAGACTTGGCATACGTTCATTTTTGTCCCAGGCAGCAACACCCGGGATTTGCGGCGTCTGGCATGGTGCCGAATTTGAAAGCCGGGGGAGAGACCGTGTTTTTTCCAGACGACACGGAGGAGCCGCTCGAGATGATGAATGAACAGGTGGTCAGTTTCTCCGATGCGCTGAAGGTCGCTCAGGAATTTGCGCTTTCTGCGTCGATGCCGAAATGCATTCAGTGGATCGAATTCTAGAGCCGTGAGCGGCTAGGCGTGTTCATGAAAGGCGGTGCCAAATGAGCACCGACATCTGGCAGTAGCTGATTTAGGGGAAGTGGCTCGACAAGGCCGGCATCCCGATTATTGACGGCCGTCTCGATTCGCGAATTTGCACGTCCCCGAGCCTCATTTCGACCCAACGCTTGACGCGATTCCGCCTCGCCTTGATCAGTCGAAGCTCACCGAGGTCGTCCCGGCCGTAGCGCCGGGACCCATACGCCGCAGCTGATCCGATAGGGCACGGCGTATGGGTCCCTGCCTTCGCAGGGACGACAGCGTGTGGCCGCACGACATTCGCCATCCACCCAACGCTTAACGCGGATACCGCAAGCCAGATTATTCACGAAATTGCCGCGGGACGCATCAAGCTGCAGTCAAAGACAAAAATGGGGTGTGGACTAACGAACAGCACTGCAATATTCTCCCCAACTGAGGTGAGCATGCCCGTCTTGCGCCTTGATGAGAAGGATCTGTGGAAGCAACTCGAGCGGATGCCCAATCGCTTGCGGGTGGCATTGCCGCCGCCTGGCACAGCGGCAGGTTCCAAATTATGTCCGCTTCACGGAAGTTGCCGGGCAGGGGCGCCCGATGTCTTGATCGGCGCCCTTGGCTGCCTTTGGGATGACTTGCTGGGCAGACAAGCCACTGAGAATAACCTTCTACGGCAGTTGGACGCGTGCATGTCCCTGTTGCCTGATGAAGAGGACGCTCACGGCGGACTTGCATATTATGCGGAGGATGCCGTTAGCGCAGCAGCTTACGCAATTGGAGCACGGCTTAGCTCTGACATACAGAAAGTGATTTGGGCTGCACAAATGGCGTACCATGCTTTGGATGAGTTTGTTGGCGCCGAGACGGCCCGATAGCGAAGCGATCGATCAAAAGGAAGAGGAACGCATAACTCTCTCATTCGCTCGTGCAGGTGGAATTGAGGCGACAGCGGGCTGATCTGGCGCAGCTCCAGAAAATTGAAGTCGGCTCAATCAATGAGAGCGGTGGCATCGCGGATGTGCGCCGTCGTGCCCAGGTTGACGCAAGGGCCTTCTTCGGCTCGCAACCCGAATAATCGGTCGGTGCTGCCGGCCCCTTTCGCGCCAACGAACGTGCGCTCAAATAAAGCCGAGCGTCTGGAGAAGTGCAGGAAGCAGAGCCCGAAATGTCGTCGCCCGCAGGCGCGGCTTGCACGTAATGCCCGAAGAAGGAATATTCTCAGGCTCTCCAGCAACTGATCGATGCCGGAGGATCGTCCCAAAAAACATCCCAAGGCCGACAAGATGACCAGGAAGCCAGGATGGATCACGGCCGTGGAGCATATGGCGCTGCTCCAGCAAGTACTCCCCAATGGATGGTCCGCCATCAGGCGCAGGAGGCCGCGCGCGTGCGGCGCGAGCAGGAGCTTCGAAAGGAGCAGGAAAACCTGCTCGCGGAGTTGAAAGGCGCCGGCTTTCAAGTCGAGTTGGTCTGGGATTTCGTCAACACGGCCGACAAGTATCCGGCCGCCATACCAATCTCTGCTGCGCCATCTCGAGACCTCGCCGTACAGCAAGCGCACCAAGGAAGGCATTGTGCGGGCATTGACCATCGATCTTATGCCGAGTCGGGAAGTGCTTGCCGAGTTCATCAAGCAGTTTCAAGGGCAGTCCGACTGGAGTGCGAACTCGCTGAAATGGGTGCTCGGCAACGCGATCTCGCAAGTTGCCCTGTTGCCTGGCCGACGCGGAAACTGTGATTGGTCTGGCAATTGATCCCGCGCACGGCGGCGCACGTGACATGATCACCCAGGCGTTTGTCCCGTGTTCTTAAAAGACAAGAAGCGGCTGCTGGAGGTTTTGCAGCACTTGCTGGCCGACAAGCAAACGGAACCCTACGCGCGCCGCGCCGGTCGAGGGCAGCTCTACTGAGTGGCGAACCTTTCCCGGCACGGTGAGGGGCTTCGAAAGTCTCGCCATCCGATGCGGTCACGACGATCATCGGGCCTACCCGGCGCCATCCATGAGTGAGGCAATCGGATTTGTTGAAATCCACTGTCGTCCCGGCCGTAGCGCCGGGACCCATACGCCGCAGCTGATCCGATAGGGCACGGCGTATGGGTCCCTGCCTTCGCAGGGACGACCGCGCGTGGCCGCACGACATTCGCCACTCGCACGACACTTGACGCGATTCCGCAAATCAGATTATTCACGAAATTGAAACTCACGAACTGTGCCCGGCCGGGAACCCGCGCCGGGCTTTTTTGCGTGCGCTTCTCCTGAAAATCTGACGCCGGGATTCCCGCCGCGGCCACGCCGCCGCGCGCCTCCCGCAGACAGCGATCAACCAAAGGCCCCCGCAAGGGGGCCTTTTTCATTTTCAGCCCAGCCGGTGCAGCGATGCCGAACGATCCGCCGTTCGATCCAAGCAACACGTGGTGGCCAAGCCCAGCGTGGCCGCGTTCGGGGCCGCCCGGTGGCCCTACAATCCCAGCTATTGGAACGATCCGTTCATCAACCCCAGCCCCGTCGCGCCAACCACCCCCGCGCCATTCTCAGCCGCGCAGCTCGGCGCCATGGCGTGGCATCCGCCGATCTTCCCCGGCGATTGGACGAGCTTCCCGCCCAGCACGTTTCCCGCTCTCGGGCTGTCGCCGCCGATGCCGCCGGCAGCATCGCCCTGGCCGAACCCGGCATCGTCCTTCACTGCGGCCGCGCCGCTCACGTCGCCTGACACACCTTCCGAGGATCGGCCAAGCCCGTTCGTCAGTCAGTCGTCGATCGACAATATCGGCGGCCTGTTCTCGCGCGATCCATCGATGCCCTACGGGCTGTTTCCGTATCCGTTCGATACTTCTCCGGGCTCGACCTCGCGGTTTGGAGGCGAACCTTCCGCTGCCGGGGGCCTGGAAGCCTCGGCCGCGACGCCGGCCACGCCCGGCCTCTTCCCCGCGCCGGGATGGCCGCCGGTGGAATCGTTTCTTCCGCCGTTCCCGCCATTGCCAAACCCGTTCGCCGTGGGCAGCCCGGCGCCGGACAGCGCGAGCGGCCTGAGCCCCAGTCCAAACGGCAATGTGACGACGCCAACAGCGCCGCCGCGGTCCGTCTTGTTCAACCAGCCACAGCCCAGTTGGGATTTTGACTCGGCCTTGATCGCGCGCCGGCGCGCCGCTGCGGCCCTCGATGCCGGCGCGGATGAGCTTGGTGCGGGCGAATTGCCGCGCTCGAAATCGGGAGCGCCGGTTGCTTCTTCCCCGCCGAGCTTCTCGGCCGCACCGCCGCTCTCGTTCGAGCCACCAGGATGGCGCGACATTGCGCACTGGTTGAGCCCGAACATCGTCGATTCCTCACCAAGACGCTTCCGCCGGCGCCGCCGTTTCCTCCGACTCCCGCCAAAATCCCGAGCACGGATAATCCGTACGGCCCAGGTGCGGCGTCCGAATTCGCGACTTGGGCTCCGGCGGCTCTGGAGCGTATCGCCGCCGTCCCGCTCGTGCGTCTGGCGGGAATCGCAGAGAAGGCCGCTGCGGATGCGGCACTCCAAGCCGCGAAGGCGGCTGCGGAGGGGGCATCAACCCTGGCACGCTTGAGCGACTGGAGGCGTACGTCAACGTCGGCCCCTATGGAAAACTGAGTGGCAATCTTCCGGCCGGCTGGCAAGCGCATCATCTCAATCAGAATGGAGTGTATGGACTAGTCATACCCAGAAACGAAGGCTTGAGCGTGCCCATGCCGGGCAATATCCTTACCGAGCCCGGTACGCCGCATCACATTTGGCACCGATGGATGGAGCAATTCTTGGATCGATTTCGTGAAGATGGCAATCTGCAGTTCAAGGCGCCTACGAATGCTGAGTACGGTGAGTGGACCGACACCCTGGCCAAGAACCCGGATTGCTGGCTGGCCCACAACCAATTGGGCACGATCCTGGTGTCCCGAGGCAAGCTGGAAGAGTCGAAGGCCCATTTCCTGGCCCGATCCGGACCCGGCCCGATTAAACAAGGCGCATTTTAACCTGGGCTCGGCCCTCGAGAAGCTCGGCGAGCTCGAGGCGGCCACGACCCATCTGCTCGAGACCGTCCGCCTCGAGCCCAAGCACTGGGAGGCGCATGCATCCTGGCCCTGATCGCCAGGAGGCAGGGCAACACCCGGGAGGCCCGGAGCATCTCCGGGAGACGCTCCGCTACTGCCCGGACGACCGGGCGGCGAAGAGGCGATTCTCCAGGCTAGTCCCGGAGGCCGACGGCTGATCCACGATTGAAGTTCTGAAAAATGAAACTAACAGGGGTAGTCTGGACAGATGATCGGGCATCCCGCGCGAGGAACGCTTGGCGGATCTTCCTGGAGTGGCCCCTTTGGCACCCGCGACCCGCCGAAGTGGTCGGGGCCAGGACGGCGTCCTCTCGCTGGCCCGGCGATACACCCCCTGCCCGCTACCGTGGGCCGCCTCGCGGCGCGCGACCGCGGCCGGATCCCGCGCCGCCTCGGGCGTCGGCGATGGGGGTCCGGGCTGACCCCGGTCGCCGTGGCCGGGGCCCTCGTGGTTGCCGCTGCGGGCGGCCCGGCTTGCCGTCGCCGGGGGCACGGCATCGGCCGCATGCTCCCACCCCTGACGTCCGGGCATGTCCTCCGGGTCGATCCCGGCCCCGAGCACGAGGAGGACGCCGGTCAGGGCCTCGCGAGGCCCGACAGGCTGGCGTCCGGGGTGGCGGAAGCGGCGGGGCTCGGGCTTGGGCAACAGGCGCTGATCCGTCCCCGCAAGGCATCGGGGAGCAAGGGCCTGGCCATGACACATCCCCACTCCGGGTGACCATCGCTCGAGCCCGCGAAACCCATGCCCACGACTTATTTTTTAGTGTTTCAAACGGTGGAATGCCCGTCCAATGCGGAAATCGCGGCGGCCAGAACGTCTCTTGGTGGTTGTCGATGAAGATAGACTTGGCAATGGCCAGCACTATCCCGACGATGACGACCACGACCATCATGCGTCGGACTGTGACCCGATGGTGGGGAAGTTTAATGGCCAGGGCACCGATGGGCTTGGCTAGCAAAAGTGTTCTCTACTCCAACCGCTCCGGTTCAGGTCCGACCTGATTTGATCGGGCGTCCCAGGGCGGGGACTGGCTCGCGCCGGGATCTGATACGTCACTCCGCCCCGCCCGCCCCGGTGGTCCGGACCCAGATCGGGCTCCCCCAGGCGATCTCGCCGTCTTCCTGGAGGACCCGGACGTAGTACCAGCTCAGGCCGGGGCCTCGCTTCTCCTCGTCGAGCCACTCGAACTCGACCCGGGCCGTCTTGGGCTCGGTCGAGTAGACGTAGACGAAATCCTTGATGACGTCCACCCGCGCGATCGGCGCGGTGCCGTGGGCCATGACCTTGAGGCGGACCGGGCCGTCGGCGGTGAACTCGTCGCCCATGATGTGCTCGCCCGAGCGGACGTCGAGGACGATGTTGTCGGTCGCCCCGTAGCAGTGCCGCTTCTGGAAGGCGTCGAAGATCGCCTCGCGCGAGCGGTCCTCGGCCAGGGCGACGGCGTAGCTGATGTGGGTGCTGATGTGGTCGCTGCTGGCCTGGAAGCCGAGGCGGTACTGCATCGACAGGGCGTTCCAGACCATCCCCAGCGGCTTCCAGCCGCCGATCGACTCGCCGGGCCGCCGGGCCACCCGGGGGGCGCCGAGGTGCTCGTAGGACTGGCGGTGCCCCTGGAAGATCTCGACGATCGGCTCGACCTTCGGGTCGTTGTCGCGCCAGTCGGTCCCCATCCCGGTGGCCGAGGTGTGCGAGGCGCAGAGGCCGCCGAGGGCGTTCAGGTAGTCGTAGAGCATCTTGGTGTCGGCGTCCGCCACGCCCTTGGCGTCGACCAGCCGGGGGAGGGTCCGGACGCCCCGCCTCGGGAACATCACGTTGCGGTGCCCGCCGGGATAGGCGACGCTCCGCTCATAGGTGTACATCGGCACGAAGTTCGGGGCCTGGTGGTAGAGGTCGGTCGTCTTCTGGATCAGCCACCAGGTGTATTCCTTGCCGCCGCCGTTGTCGTGGTCGCCGTTGCCGATCCAGTCGAGGTGGGCGGCGTCGAGGGCGTATCGCCACATGTCTTCGAGCGACCCGTCGGAGCCGCCGTCCATGCGAGATCTCGGTGTGCCGGTGGAACTCGCCCCGGAGGAGCTGATAGGTCTTGCCGCCGGCCTTGACCCGATAGTCGCGCATCCGGGCGATGTCGGCCGCCTCGTCGGGGTGGATCGGGCGGCGAGGCGTTCGGCCGCGGCGGGCTCGCGGAGGACGGGCTCGGCGGCCTTGACGGGCGAGGTGAGCGCGGCGACCTCGAGGTCGTTGTCGACCACGCCCTCGGGCGTCCCGGAGTGGGTGTAGTAGCGGCGCTGGAGCTCGGGGGTCGGACTCGACCTCGCGGCGGAGCCGGCCGTCGGTGCTGTAGAAGGCGAGGACCGGGCCGTCGGCGGTCGGCACCAGGGCCGGGCGGTTGTCGAGCAGGTTGTCGCTCCGGGGGAGGAGCCGGGGCGTCGACCAGGCGTCGCCTTCGAGGGCCGTGGCGTACTCGACCCAGACGCCGCCGACGACCATCACCGTGTTGTTGCCCCAGATGGCCTCCTGGCGGTGGCGGAAGGCCAGCCAGGGGCGGCCGTCGCGGTCGATCGGCCAGCCGGGGGTAGCTGTTCATGACCTTGACCAGGTCGCCCGCCTTCGCCACCGGGTCGGGGGCGGGCAGGACCCGCCGGCCGTCGACGCACGGCGACCCGGACGGCCGACTCGCGGTAGAGGCTCGACCCCTTGCCGTCGACCAGGTTCTCGGCGTCCTTGCCCCAGTTCGGCGGTCCGCTCCTCGTAGGCGACCCAGGCCCGCCCGCGAGGGTCGACCGCGATCGAGGGCCGGGCCTCGAACCGGTCGCGAGCCGGCCACGACGACCGGCTCGCCGAGCTTGCCGTCGGGCTCGACGGTCCGCAGGATCACGTCATGGTTCCCCGATCGGTACGAGTCGAACGCGACGTGGACCCGGCCGTCCCGGCCGATCGCGATCGACGGGGACCACTCGTTGGCCGGCGAGTCGCCCACGACGATCGACCGCCTTCGGCGATCGTCGACCGGGGCGAGCCGGATGTCGGCCTGGCCCTCGTCCCAGGCCTGCCAGGCGATCCAGACCTTGCCGTCGGGCCCGGCGGCCAGCACGACGTCGGCATTGGGGCCGGGGCCGTCGGTCAGGATCCGGGTGGCCGGAGGACGAGCCGCCCTGGGCGTCGAAGGTCCGCGAGAGGATCTGCCATCGGCCTTCGACGTTCTCCGACCAGGCGACGACCACCTTCGAGCCCGACGCCGCGACGCTCGGCCGCCAGACGTCCCGGCCCGGCCCGGTCACGTCGATCGGCTCGCCGACGACCTTCCCGCCCTTGAAGGCGACGAGCTTGATCTGGTCGCCGCCCCCTTCGGGGACGTAGCTCGCGAAGTCCTTGGGACGCTCGCGTGAGCGCCTCCGAGATCGGCCGGCCCTCGCGGGCGAGTGGACGACGTAGGCGACCCAGGTGGTCCCGTCGACCTCGGCCGAGGCGGCGGGGAAGTCCTCCTGGTCGGGGCCGTCGGCCAGGGCGACGACCGGCGGGACGCGCTGGGCGGCGACCCGGCCGTTGAGGTAGCGGCGGATCGAGCCGTCGGCCAGGTCGGCGAGCGGGACGGCGAAGTTCCCCTGCTCGGTCTCGACGTCGAGGGTGGCGTCGCCCGGGGCACCGGAGGGTGACGAGCACGCCGTTGGGCGTGATCGCCGCCGCCGAAGGTGCTCGGCCCGGTCGCGGCCTTCTTGTTCGCGGCCGCCTTCTTGTTGGCCACCTTGCGGATCGTGAGGCTCTTGGCCTCCCAGCGCGTCGGCCCCCTGGCCCGGTCGCCCCGGCGGAACCGGGCCCCCTCGACGCCGACGACCTCGCCCCGGTCGACCTTGACCCGCCCGCCCCAGGGCGTCACCGCCTCGTCGCCGACGCCCAGCACCAGCCGGACCGCGACGAGCGAGGGGTCGAGCGTCCGACGCTCGGGCGGGTCGGTCACCTTCGGCGGGACGACCGGCGTCTCGTCCGGCCGCTGGCCCCAGACCGCCGGGGCCGCCAGCACGGCCAGGAGGGTCGGCAGGAGGGCGAGGGCTCGCTTGGGTCGCATGGGAGAGGTCCTTGGGTGCCTATGACATGAACGCTGCATTTCATCGATATCTGGCTCCCTCTCCCCTTGGGAGAGGGCCGGGGTGAGGGGCGTGGCCGGTCCGGCGATGTCCATCGGAGCCATGTCCGAGAGCCATCGGTCGGGCCATGACCCTCACCCCAGCCCTCTCCCAGGGGGAGAGGGAGGCAGAAAGTCGGATCCGAGGGAAGGCGTCACTCCATCGGCGGCTCCTCCTCGCCCGCCGGCGTCTCGACCGGCACCGGCACGCCTTCGGGCTCCCGGTAGCTGGCGGGGGTCCCGAACCTGGCCTGGGGCCGGTGGGCCCGGACGGTCTCGACGTCGGCGACGAGCCAGCCCCCGTCGGACCGTTCGAGGCGGTAGGTCTGCCGCTCGTTGCGGTCGGGATAGACCGCCTCGACGACGACCCTCGCGGCGTCGGGGCCGTCGGCCTCGGGGGCGAAGACGGCGTGGCTCTTGCGGGCCCTGGCGGCGGCCCGGAGGGACTCGGCGAAGGCCGCCCGCCCCTTCTCGTCGGCCTCGCGCTCGAGCCTCGCCCGGAGCGCCGGGGCGAAGGCGGCGAGGTAGGCCGGCACGTCCCCCGCCGAGGCGTCGGCCAGCAGCGCGCGGACCCGGGCCTCGGGGCCCGGCGAGCGGGTCGGGGGCCTCCGACGACGGAGGTCGGCGAGCGCTCGATCCGCGCCCGGCGCCGGGGCTCCGCAGGCCCGAGCGGATCAGGAGGCCCATCAGGGCGACGGTCAGGAGCCCGGCGAGCAGTCGCTTCATCGTCCGGCGTCTCCCTTCGGCTTCGGCGGCCGGCCGCCTCGTCGGCGAACAGGCTGAGGTCGACCGCCTCGCCCTGGCCGACGACGACCTTGCGGCCGAGCCTCGGGCAGGAGGTCGGCGAGCAGTTCGAGGTAGAGCCGGCGGCGGGTGGCGTCGGGGGCCTTGCTCGACTCGGCGAGGACCTTGGAGAAGCGGTCGGCCTCGCCCCGGGCGACCCGCGTCGGCGCGGTCGACCCGGGCGGCCGCGCGGTCGGCGATCTCGCGGGAGCGGCCCCGGGCGTCGGCCTCGGCCCGCTCGCGGTACTCCTCGGCCCGGGTGACGGCCTGGCGGCGGTCGCTCCGGGCCCGGTCGGCGTCGGCGAAGGCCGGGGCCACGGCGACCGGCGGCGCGACCCGGCCGAGCCGGACGGCCCGGATCGAGACGCCCAGGCCCGCGCGGTCGGCCTCGCCCTGGATCGCGGCCTGCATCGCCTCGGCGACCTCGGCCCGGCCGGTCGTCAGCACGTCGTCGACCCCCCGGCGGGCCAGGCGCCTGGGTCAGGGCCGACTCGGTCGCCAGCGCCAGCGCGGCGTCGACCGAGTCGGCGGCGAACAGGTAGGCGACGGGGTCGGCCACCCGGTACTGGAGCGTCGCCTCGGCGGCGACGAGGTTGCGGTCGCCGGTCAGGCGGTCGTCCCCCTCGGGGTCGGGCGACCGGGACAGCGGCGCGGCGTTCGAGCCCGGGGCGCCGACGGTCAGGGTCCGGGCCTGGCCCACCTTGACGCGGTCAACCCGGTCGAGCCCCCAGGGCAGGCCCCAGTGCAGGCCCGGCTCCCAGGGCTCGCGGAGGACCGCGCCGAACCGGCGGACCACCCCCACCTCGTCCTGCCCCACCACCGCCAGGCCCGAGGCCAGGTAGGCGAGGACGGGCAGGATCCCGAGGCCGATCCCGATCCGTCGACGCATCAGCGGCCCCCTTCCGGCGCGGTCGAGGCCGAGGACGGGCGTCGGCGATCGGGGCTCGTCCGGGGCCTGGCGGCGACGGGCGAGTCGGCGGGCTTCGGCCTCGGGCAGCCCCTGGGTGAGGAGCTTGAGGAAGGCGCTCTCGGCCGAGAGGACCAGGGTGGTCCGGCCGTCGAGGGCCGACCGGTAGGTGTCGAGGGTCTTGAGGAACTGGTAGAACGCCGGGTCGGCGGAGTGGGCCTCGTTGGCGATCCGGGTGGCCGTCGGCCTCCC
Organism: uncultured Solirubrobacterales bacterium; assembly: GCA_963748585.1. Classification (GTDB taxonomy): domain Bacteria; phylum Actinomycetota; class Thermoleophilia; order Solirubrobacterales; family Solirubrobacteraceae; genus Palsa-465. The sequence continues at coordinate 13,775 of CAVVJR010000002.1, forward strand.
CCTCGCCGACGAGCCGGGCGGCGTCGGCCTCGGCCTCGGCGACGGCCCTGGACCGCTCGCGGTCGGCGGCGCTCCGGATGGCCCGGGCCTGGCTCTCGCCCTCGGCGCGGGTGGCCGCCGCGACCCGTCGACGCTCGCTCCGGATCTGCTCGAAGACCGCCTCGCGGACCTCGGCCGGATAGTTCAGGCGGCGGAGCCGGACGTCGGCGACCGCCAGGCCATACTCGCGCCTGGCCTGGTCGGCGACCCGGCCGGTCACGCCCGCCATCAGCGGCCCGAGCGCCGAGCCGTCGCCGACCCGGACCAGGTCGGCCAGGTCGCGCCCGCCCAGCTCGGCGGCGAGGACCGAGGCGACCATGTCCTCCAGCCGGGCCGAGGCGTCGGCCGGGGTCCGGACGGTGGTCAGGAACCGCTCGACGTCGACGATCCGCCAGCCGACGTACCAGGCGACCTCCAGGTTCTTCTTGTCCCTCGTCAGCATCTCGCGGGGCGGAGGGGCCCCGAACTGGAGCCGGCGGTCGAACCCCCGGCGGCTCTGGTGCGGCCACTTCCGGTAGAGCCCCGGCTCCGTCAGCAGGCCGGACCGGCCGGCCGAACTCGGTGATATAGACCATCTCGGCCTGGTCGACGATCACGACCGACCGGGCCGCCGCGATCGCGCGAGCAGCAGGACGAGGCCGACCGCCAGGGCGAGCCTGGAGGCCGTCGGCGCGGGGGGTGGGGGTGTTCGTGGAGAGGTTGATGCATGCGGGCGGTCCGTTGTGGTTGTCACTGTCGCGTGGAGATCTTCCCTGGCTCCCGCTCTTTGGGGGAGGGTTGGGTATTCCAGAACCTCAAGACCCGAAATCCTTGTGCGTTCAGCCAGGCCGTCCGAGGCTGTCCCGTCGACGCGGTGTGGCCTCCGTCCGCTCGAGATCGCTTTGGTTCCATGCAGCCTCGGATCGTGACTGGAATTCAGATGGCACAGATGGATTCGCGGTTAAGTCCATCGGCTCTTCGAAGACTTGCATAATTCCGAAGCTCGAGACCGGACCCTACAGTCCACGGCGTCAGCCATTGTCCATCGATCGACGGCATGCTGGCCCCCGTCGAGTTCCACGATCACCTGGATCAAAGCAGACGAAATCGACGATGTAATCGCCGATCGGCGCTCCTCAGCGGACTTCCGCGTCGAATCGCCAGGCTTGAGTATACCAGAGCCGTCGCTCGACGTCGGTCATGGCCTGCGGAGCTGACGAGCGATCCGGCCACGGTAGCCCTCTCGAACCTCCGCCACGGAGGAGGGTGTCAGATGAATCGACTCGGCTGCCGTCATGGGCTCGCGGCTGATCAGCAGCCTCGGCTCGTCGGCCTTCGAGCGTCCGCAGGTGCAGCGGAGCGCTGAGCGGTCGCAGCCGCGGAGCTGTCATCCGGTCACGCCGGGTCGTCGAGTCCGCTCGCTCGGCGGCGCGGATGCCAGGGCAGCTCAGTGGCGTCGATCGGCGTCGGCCCGTCGCGGATGTCGCCGAGCTTGGTCGAACTTCGCGCCGGGGAAGGCCGTCTCCGGGCCGACGATCGCGACGTAGCTCGTCAGGGTCGGCCCGCAGACCCGGCTCGGGCAGTCGTAGACGTTCGGCCGCTGGTCGAGCAGCTTCCGGTTGTTCGGCCCGTCCCAGGGCTCGGCCATGCTGTAGGCGTTGTAGAGCGAGGATTGCTCCATGAACGGGAGGATCAGGACCCGCCAGCGAGTGCATCGGCTTGCCGGTCGCGTCGGCGACGTAGGCCGGCGGGAAGCTGCCGTAGGCATCGTGGTAGTTGAGCAGCGCCATCTTGATCTGCAGAGATTGCAGAGGCACTGGCTGGCCCTGGCCGCCTCCCGGGCCTGATGGACGGCGCGACGCCAGCAGGCCGACCAGCCCGCCGACGACCAGCACCACGGCCATCAGCGTCGTCACGCGGAACCCCGCGACGAGGCGGGCGCGGCTGGGTCGTCGGGGATCGATTCGATGTCGCTCACGAGGATCACCTCTTCGATCGACGCCGGTTCAATCGATCGCCTCGTCGAGCATCGCCGGCGCCGGCTCGGCGGCCAGGGGCCTGGCCAGGTTGAAGCGCTCGGGGTCGGCGAGCCAGAGGTGGCGGCGGCCGGCGGCCCGGGGGTCGAGGATCACCTTGGGTCGGCCGGCGTAGGTGGCCCCGAGGGTGTCCCAGAGGAGGCGGAACTCGGTCAGGTCGGGCCGCTCGGCGTGGGCGGGCTGGCGGGCGAGGAAGGCCTTGCGGTCGCCCTCGGCCCGGGCCTTCAGGCGGGCGGATTCGGCGTCGGCGAGGTCCCGGCGGGCGGCGGCCTCGGCCTTGGCGGCCCATCGCTGCTCGGCGGCGAAGGCCTCGGCGTCGTTGCGGAACCGCTCGACGTCGGAGACGGCCGCCGAGACGTCGCGATAGGCCGGGACGACCTCGCGAGGGGGGTGGGCGTCGACCACCCGGACGTGGTCGACCGCGACCGTCACCCCCGACGCCTCCAGCCGCTCGCGGAGCCCCCGGGCGACCTCGGCCTCCAGCTCGCCGGCGACGGCCGACCAGGATCGAGGCGGAGGGGGTCCGGAGGATCGCGTCGCGGAAGCTCGCCTCGGCCGAGGCGGCGACCGCCCCCTCGACGTCGGCCTGCTCGAACAGGAGGCCGGGCACGCCCTCGCGGGTGACCCGGTACTCGACCACGCCGGCCAGCTCGACCAGGTCCTCGTCGCCGGTCAGGAACAGCGCCTCGTCGGCCCGGCGGGTCCCGTGGGTGGCGTTCCACGCGACCGGCCCGGCGCCCGAGGCGGTCGCCAGGCCGACCCTCGCGACCCGGGCGCGGTCGGGCTCGACCAGCGTCACGACCTCCCAGGGCGGCGGGAGCCGGAGGTGCAGGCCCGGCTCCAGGAGCGGGGCGACGTACCGGCCGCTCCGCCGGAGCGCCCCGACCTGGTCCGGCCCGATCGCCACGACCCCCGAGCCGAGGTAGGCCAGCAAGGCCAGGCCCGCGAGCGTCGCCAGGATCGGCCTTCGCCTCCGATAGACCCAGTCGCCCAGGTCCGAAGGCCGGCAGCTCCGGCAGGCGACGACGAACCGTCGGGCGGCCGTCGCGAGCCGGCCTTCGAAGCCGAGCAGGCGGAGGGCGTTGAGCAGGACCAGGAGCGAGCCGATCTGGTGGAAGATCGCCGCGGCGACCGGGCCCAGGACCCGGAGCCCGGCCAGGACGACGGCCAGGGCGTTCAGGCCGAAGGCGAAGATCAGGATGTTCTGGCGGATCACCCGGACCGTCTGCCGGGCCAGCGCGATCGCGCCCGGGAGCGGGGCGAGCGGGTCGCCGAGCAGGACGATCGAGCCGGCCTCGGCCGCGAGGTCCGAGCCCGCGCCGCCGATCGCGATCCCGACGTCGGCCAGGGCCAGCGCGGGGGCGTCGTTGATCCCGTCGCCGACCATCGCGACGACCCGCCCCTCGGCCTGGCGGCGCCGGACCCACTCGGCCTTGTCGGCGGGCGTCAGCTCGGCCTCGACGGCCTTCAGATGGACCTTCTTCGCCACGGCGCAGGGCCGGCGCGGGCCGGTCGCCGGTGAGGATCGTCTGGTCCTTGAGGCCGAGGTGCTTCAGGTCGTGGACGACGTCGTGGGCCTCGCGGCGGACCTTGTCCCGGGCGCCGATCGCCCCGATCGCCCGGCCGTCGACGGCGACGATCAGGGCGGTCTGCCCGGCGTCGTCGAGCCGCTTCAGGGCCGCCTCGATCGCCTCGGGGATCTCGACCCCGCGCTCGCAGGCAGAGCCGGCGGTTGCCGACGAGGACGTCGCCCTCGTCGGCCCGGGCCGAGACCCCCGCGCCGGGCTGGGCCTGGAAGTCGCGGACCTCGGGGAGCGCGAGCCCCCGGGCCGCGGCCTCGGCGACGAGCAGGCGGGCGAGCGGGTGCTCGCTCGGGCCTCTCGGCGGCGGCGGCCAGGCGGAGCATCGCGTCGAGCGTCCAGCCTTCGACCGTGACCAGCTCGCCGGGCTCGGGCCGGCCTTCGGTCAGGGTGCCCGGTCTTGTCGAAGGCCAGGGCGTCGACCTTCGCCAGCCGCTCCAGGGCCGCGCCCCCCTTGACCAGGACCCCCCGGCGGGCGAGCCGGGCCGTCGCCGCCAGGACGGCCGCCGGGCGTGGCCAGGATCAGGGCGCACGGGCAGGCCACGACCAGCACGGCCAGGGCGGGCATCACGTCGATCGGCCGGGGGTCGGTCGAGCCGGTGGCCCGCCGATAGAGGCTCGAGGCGTTGGTGATCGCGAAGACGACGGCCGCCGCGATCAGCACGGCGGGCAGGAACCGCCGGGCGTAGCGGTCGGCCGTCCGCTCGATCGGCGAGCGGTTCTTCTGGGCCTCGGCCAGGAGGCGGACGACCCGGCCCAGGGTGGTCTCGGCCCCGACCTTGTCGGCCCGGACGACCAGCCGGCCGAAGCGGTTGACCGTCCCGGTGAAGACGGGGTCGCCCTCGCCCTTGTCGACCGGCATCGACTCGCCCGTCAGGGCCGCCTGGTCGACCGCCGACCGCCCCTCGACGACCGTGCCGTCGGCGGCGATCCGCTCGCCGGGCCGGACCACGATGACGTCGCCGACGACCAGGGTCGCGGCCTCGACCTCGACCTCCTCGCCGTCCCGGAGGACCCGGGCGGTCCGGGGGCGGAGGTCGAAGAGGCCCTGGATGTTCCGCCTGGCCCGCTCGAAGGTGAACAGCTCCAGGCACTCGCCGAACAGGGCGATGAAGACGACCTCGGCCGCGACGAAGTATTCGCCCAGGATCGCCGCCGCCACGCAGGCGACCGCCAGGGCGATGTCGGCCCCGATCGACCCCTCGAAGAGCGCGGCCAGGGCGAGGTAGACCACCCGGCCGCCGCCGATCACCGCCGCCGCCAGGGCCAGGGGGACCCCGAACGGCCGACGCCACTCCGGGGCCCAGGCCCCGAAGGCCAGGTCGAGCCCGAGCAGGAGCGCCGACGACCACCGTCGTCGCCACCAGGGCCCGGCGCTCGGCGTCGTGGTCGTGGCGGGGGGTGGTCGTGGTCGTGATGGTGGTGCGTCGACCCGTCGGCGACGACGTGGCCCTCGGCCATCAGGGCCGGCTCGAACGCGCGATGCATGGCGTGGCGATCCCGGAGCGGCTCGATCCCGATCCACTCGGTCGGGAATTGCCTCCCAGGGTGTCCGACCGAGGCCCCCGCGTCAAGCACCCGGTCGCCCTCGGGCCTCCTCGACCGCATCGGGCGGCCCGGCCTCGCGGGCGATCGCATCTGACGATTCTCCGCCGATTTCGCCGGAATCCGCGCCAGGTCGCCCGACCTGTCCTAGGGTCATACAGGCGATGGGCCACCGGTCGGCCGCCCGGGCATGGCACGCGGGCCGGTCGATCCACGACGCGAGGGGTCAACGGAGACCCCGCAATCCCGACGACGGACAGGTCTTCCGCGACTACACGGAGATGGTGTCGCATGTTGCTCTTCGAACGCGATCGTGGCTCGGACGTGGACGGCGGACCCGGGCCGCCGGCGGTTCGAGGCCGGCGTCGAGGGGATGGAGGGGCGGCGGTTGCTGACCGGCTCCGGGGCGACGATCTTCCTGTCCGGCACGACGGTCGAGGTCTTCGGGACCAACCTCGGGGACACCGGGTCGGTCGCCATCAAGAACGGCTCGGTGGACGTCAAGGTCTCGAACGGCCAGGGGAGCGACGACGTCCTGTTCCCGGCCTCGCAGGTCGGCGCGATCGAGTACTTCGGCGGCAGCGGCAACAACACGTTCACCAACACGACGTCGTTGACCGGCTACCTCTACGGCGGATCGGGCAACAACGTCCTGACCGGCGGGTCGGGCATCGATTTCCTGTTCGCCACCAGCGGCGGGACGAACGTCCTCAACGCCGGCTCGGGCTTCGAGATCCTCGAGGCGATCGGCAGCGGCACCAACACCCTGAATCGGGGGGAGCGGCTACGACACGATGATCGCGTCTCGCGGGCAACAACCACCTCGTCGGGGGCACGGGTTACGACTCCATCCTCGCCTTCGGCGGCCAGAACATCATCGACGGCGGGCCCGGCTACGCGACCGTGTACAGCTTCTCGAGCACGGACGTCATCCACCCGAACGCCCGGATGACCGTCTATCACTTCGGCTGATGATCGGCTCGATCGACGGCGGAGGTATGCCGATGCGGACGATGATCGACGGGCGACTGGTAATCTCCACTCGACGGTCGACGTCGTCGTGCAGCGGCGGCCTGGCAGCGAGAGCGGATCGGACGATGGCATTGGCCCTCGCCACCGTCGAAGATTGCAGCCGGTCCGCACGATAGCGCGACCTGCGTGGATGGCTGCACCCGGCCCGAGCAGGCCGAGTGGTGACGGTGCCGGGAACTCCGGGTTGGAGGCTCAGGAACGCTGGCCACCCGCGAGCCGGCCGCTCCGCTGGACACCGAAGTGGGGGCGCGCCGCCGTCCGCGAGGATTGACGCATCCGTAAATCGGCGAACTGAACCTTTTGAAACCCGACGAGAATGCTCCACCGCCACCGCCTCCGCCCCCGCCAGGATCCTGCCGTTGCTGATGGACGCCGCCGTAACCGCCGCGGAGACCAGCGAAACCCGATGCAATAGAGACCCGAATTGCCATGGAGGAAGATCCCCCCCCCGCTTCCCCCCCGCCGTCGAATCTCCGCGCGTCCCCCTTCGCCTTGACCAGGCCGCCGGCCAGCAGGCTGCCGACGGCGCCGATCTCGATCCCGCCGCCGCCGCCTCCCGGCGAAGACGCCCGCCTCCGCCGGCACTGCCGCCTTGAAGGAGACAGATAGGTTGCCATAAGTCGCCGGCCCCGCCTGGGATGGAAGAAGTCGTACCAATTCGAAGGCTAGACGCCGCTCGATCCGCCGGCCCCGCCAAAGCCGCCGCCGCTCCCGCCCGTCGAAGATATACGGATCCCCCGCCGGGCCCGAATTGCCGGGGCCGCCGACCGCCGAGTGATCTCCGGCCCGCAGGCGAGCGTGCCGCAGAAGCCGTCGATGGCCCCTGCGATCGTCGCAATCGTCCGCGACAGCATGGCGTCAGGAGGCTCTGGAGCCGGACGCCAAGCGGCACGTGAAGCCTGTATCGTCTCCCCGCTGGCGATGTTGATCGAGACTGAAGTCGAAGCACCGCGACGGAGTGCCCGAGCGAGTCCTGGTAGACGACGCCATGATGGTCCCGCCACCCGGCGCGGTGACGTCGGCGTCCGCCGAGGTGTTGACTGTGTAGGAGCCCGCAGGCTCGGGAGAGGTGCCCAAGGACGCGAATGCGTTCGGGTCGAGCGGCCCCGCGAAGGCCGTAGGGTCGGGGCCAAGAGCCCGGCGACGACCGCGACCGCGATGCCCATCCGTCGATAATCCGTCGTCATCCCAGGCTCCTCGCGAATTGGCGCGCACAGACGCGTCAACACGCGATCACCGTGCTCGCTTGCGAGGAGTCATGTTAGCCATGGTGTCGCAGTCCTTCAATCAACGGATGCGAATGTTCACGAATGGCATCGGATCGGGCGGCGGAAAACCGGCCGAATGTGGGCTACGAATAAACGTGTCGGATTCAATAGAAAGCCCGCGAATGTTGATTCCCGGAAACGTTGAGCTATTGCACGGCCCCGATCAGGGCCGAGGCGTGCTTTCCTTGTAGGCGGTCCCTCGCCAGGTGACCTGGCCGGTCAGGCACATCCGGATGGCCCGGAAGAGGATCACGTCGAGGACCAGGCCCGCCAGCGGATACCAGGCGACGTGCCGGGTCCGGGGGACGGACAGGACGTAGAGCCGCCTCAGGCAGGTGTAGGCCAGCAGGTGATGGGCGACGCTCAGGCCCAGGAGCCAGGCCGGGAACGGGCCGGCGGGCCGGCCGATGGCGAGCATCACCAGGGCCGCCACCAGCGCGACGTGGGCGGTCTGGCTGAAGAACAGCGGGTCGAGCCCCTGGATCAGGAGCCGCCAGGGGTTCCGGCCCAGGGCGTCGTAGAGGATCCGGCTCCAGCCCCGGACGAACTGCGGGAGCGAGGTGTACATCCGGGTCGAGCCGATCCCGTGGGCGATCGCCGTCCGGGCCGACAGGCCGACCGCCTTGACGGCCCTGGCCAGGTAGATGTCCTCGACGAACTTGTCGCGGACCCCTTCGTGGCCGCCGGCGGCGAGGTAGGCGTCCCGGCGGATCAGGATGTACTGGCCGTTGGCGAAGGCCAGCTTCTTCGTCGGGTCGTTGGCCCAGAACAGGGGGTACGACTGGATCAGGACGATCCCGAGCAGGGGCTGGGCGACCGACTCCCAGAAGCTCTCGCACCGCATCTCGGGCAGGAGGCTGGCGAGCGCCGCGTCGTGCGACCGGGCGTATTCCAGGACGATCGCCAGGCTGTCGGGCTCGTGGCGGGTGTCGGCGTCGAGGAACCAGAACCACTCGCCCCGGGCCTGGCCGGCGGCGACGTGCAGGGCGTGCGTCTTGCCGGTCCAGCCGGGCGGGCAGGTCCTCGATCGAGATCAGGCGGACCCGGGGGTCGGCCTCGGCGATCGACGCGGGCGATCTCGGGGGTCCGGTCGTCGCTCCGGTCGTCGACGACGAGGATCTCGAGGTTCGGGTACGACTGCGCCCGGACCGACGCCAGGCAGTCGGCGAGGGTCGCCTCCTCGTCCTTGGCCGGGATGATCGCCGAGACCAGGGGCGGGTCGGGCGGCGTCGAACCGGGGCGAGCGCGGGTCCAGGTAGTCGAGCTTCGGGAACGCCCAGGTCAGGACGAGGTGGCGGATCGGCCAGATGGCGATGAGCGCCGCGTAGATCCCGAGGATGGTCCGCTGGGTCGGGGTCATGCGGTCGGGCTCGGCGGCTCGCGGGGTCGTCCGGCGAAGGGGACGGGAGTCGATCCTCCCGGTCGTGGGACAGTCTGACCAGCGCCCGCCACCGGCCGAGCGCTCGCTCGCGCCTCTCGGACTGCCCGGTCATCAGAGCTCGTCGTAGTCCAGGTCGAAGAGCTGGCGGGCGGCCTTGACGTCGCCGGTCTCGAACCCTTGCTTGAACCAGCGCATCCGCTGCTTGGACGTGCCGTGGGTGAAGGAGTCGGGCACGACGTAGCCCCGGGCCTGCTTCTGGAGCCGGTCGTCGCCGATCTGGAAGGCGGCGTTGAGGGCGGAGTCGACGTCGCCCGGGTCGAGGAAGTTGTACTTCTTCTGGCCGTGGTAGGCCCAGACCCCGGCGAGGTAATCGGCCTGGAGTTCGAGCCGGACCGACGTCCGGTTCGCCTCGACCTTGTCGCCCGATCGCCGGGCCCGGTCGACGAACTTGGAGTAGCCCAGGAGCCTCTGGACGTGGTGGCCGACCTCGTGGGCGACGACGTAGGCCCGGGCGAAGTCGCCGGGCGCGTTCAGCTTGCTGCTGCATGTCCTTGTAGAAGGCCAGGTCGATGTAGACCTTGCTGTCGCCCGGGCAGTAGAACGGCCCGACCGGCGGCGTCGGCCTGGCCGCAGGCCGAGTCGACCATGCCGCTGAACAGGACGAGGGTGGGGTTCGGATACTCCTTGCCGGCCTTGGCGAACAGGTCGCCCCAGATCCGCTCGGTGTCGCCGAAGATGACCTTGGTGAAGTGGGCCTGCTTCTCCTCCTCCGGGTCGACCGGCCGAGGCGGGCCGCCCGGCCTGCGGTTCGGCCTGCCCTTGCTGCGGGGCTGGGCGACGATCTGCAGGGCCTGCCTGGGGTCGACCCCGAGGACCATCAGGACCAGCGCCAGGATCAGGCCGCCGCCGCCGATCGCGATGCCGGCCTGCGGGCCGAACCCCCGGCGATCTTCCACATTCTCGCTCTCTTCGCGGTCGTCCAGGCGCATGACGAGGGTCCTTGGTGGCGGGTGTCCGGCGGTGGGTCGGTCGATGGTCTTCGCGAATCCCGAGCCGCCCCTCGATATTTCAGCCGATCGCCCCGGGAAGTTCAACCGATCAAGTGCGACGCCGATGTTTATGTACGTCTACTTGGCTCGTTCGTATTGCTCACCGCACCCGCCTGCACGGCTACGCGATCGTCGCCGTCGCCCTGGTCGCGTTCCTGATCGCGCTCGCGGTCTCGAACACCGCGCACGTGAAGGTCAACTGGGTTTTCGGCAGCTCACATGTATCACTCGTGTGGCTGGTGCTGTTCGCCGCGATCCTTGGCTGGCTGCTCGGGCTAGCGACGAGCGCAACATTCCACTGGCGCACCCGCGCCCCGCGACAAGGGGCTGGCACCTCATGACCCGCGCCGCGAAGGCCACGCAAGCCGCGAGCGCGATAGCGGCTCAAGCGACCACGAGCCCCTCGCCCGACCCGGCGTCGATGGCGTTCGGGATCTATCAGGACAACGGCGGCGGCTACCACTGGACGATCGTCGCCGACGGCGGTCAGACGCTCGTGCGGTCCGACAGCTTCAGGACCCACGAGGAGGCCAAACAAGCCGCGGGCATCGTGCACCGCGGCGCCTCCCGAGCGGCGTTTGAACCGGGTGTCAGCTTCAGCAGCGGGGCCGTGACCCGATGACCAGCGGGACCCTGATCGCGCCACACCGGCAGACCCCGCCCCCAACCAATCCGCGGTTACAGCTGCCATACACCTGCCCCGAGTGCGGGCACGTCCTGCGCGTGTCCGGCCTCGCGCGCCACCGCGTGTACTTCGAGCTCGACGACGAGCGGGCGGACAACCCGGTCATGAACCGGGTCTGCCCGGAGTGCGGGCACGGCCTGCCGGGAAAGACCGTGTGACCCCAGCTATGACCCACCTCTGCTGCCCAGGCTGCCGGCTGCGGTTCACACCCGCCGCCGTATATCTCGACACGTGTCCCGAATGCGGTCAGACGCTCCGAGCATCGAGCCTGCAATCCATCGTTGGGTTCAGGCTTATGGGGCTCGAGGACGTTCCCCCCGCGCTGCCGCAGGCGGGCGCCGTGTCGATCCCGGTTCCCGAACCCGAACGAACGCGACCATGAGCGACTCCCACACACGCATCCTCCACCACATCGCGCGCCTGACCCAGCGCGAACTCGAGCACCACGACACGGTCGCCCACGCGGGGGACACCGCATCGAAAGGCCGACGGCGCTACCTCGCACGCGCAGCGAAGCGCACACGTGCGCGCGTCGCGGACGCCGAGCAAAGGCGCACCCAACGGCCTCAGTAGAACGCGAGCACCGAAGCGGCAAGCGCCGCCAGGGTCCGCTCGTTGATGATCCCGTTCAGTCCTCCGGTACGGCTTCGGTGAGGTATTTCAGGGCGATCTCGGATACCCCGACAGCACCCCGGCCGCGACGCCGAGTAGCAGTCTCTCCGCGGCCGGGCCGGCGCGGCCGTGCATCGAGGCCCCGTTAGCGTTGCGCCGAGCGCAAAGACACCGCACTCCACGGAAGCAGGTGCGTCGGCTGGCGTGGGTTCTAAGTGAGGCGATCCCCACGGTCGCGTCGGGGGGTTAGGAGATGCCGCTGCGTACGGCATGGACGGCTGCCTGGATGCGGTTGTCGAGGTGCAGTTTGGTGAGGATGCTGGAGACGTGGTTGTGGACTGTGTTGGTGCTGAGCGAGAGCTCGCGCGCGATGTCATGGTTGCTCTTGCCGCTAGCGAGTTGTTCGAAGATCTCCAACTCGCGTTGCGTCAGGACGGCACGGATCGCACCTGCGGCGTTGGCGCTCGCGGTGGTGACGGGGATGTCGCGTTCACGAATGCGCTGCAGGAGTTTCCCGGCGATCTGGGAGGAGATGACTGATTCTCCGGCTGCGGTCGCGGTGACCGCGGCGATGATCGCTTCTGGCGGTGCGGTCTTCAGGATGTAGCCGCTGGCACCGGCGACGATCGCCTCGACCACGCGGTTCTGCTCGCTGCGGGTGAGGATCAGTACGCGCGAGGCGGGGGCAAGCAGGGCGAGCTGCTCGATCGTCTGCACGCCGGAGCTGTCGGGAAGCCGGAGGTCCATCAGTACCACGTCGGGGCGTACGTCGACGACGAGTGTCAGGGCTTGTTGGGCGTTGGCGGCCTCGCCGACAAGGTCCAGCCCGCCCCGTGCCAGCGCCTGGGTCAGGGCGCCGCGGATCAGATGCTCATCGTCGACGACGACGACGGTAGGTGCCCGCCGGCGCTCGCCGGCGGCGTCCTGCTGGGTCAACATCTGCGCCTTAACCCCCTCGAATCCTTGCCATCGCAATCTATACCACAGGGGCCCGGACGGGCCCCCCGTCCAAGTCCGTACGGGTCATATGCAAACGGGTGGCAGCCGGGTAGCCTCGACGCCGTTGGAGGGCGTGCGTCTTCCGATCGCGGATCGCGACGGAGCGTCAGTCGTTCGAGCGATTCGATGCCGCGGGCGAATCGGCCTCGTGGCCGCCGCATTTGCATTTCATCACCGACCCAAGAGGGGCTAGCTATGAGGAGACCGCCGAAGCCGTGGGCCCCTGGTTGGCTGCTCTCTCGGGCTGTGCTCTGGATGCTGGCTGCGAGCGTCGTGCTTGCCGAAGTGGGAGCGCCGTCCGCACGCGCGGATGTTGGCGCGATCACCGAGTATCCGATCCCTGGCCTGGCGACGCCGTACGGCATTGCCTCCGGTCCGGATGGAAACGTCTGGTTCACCGACTCGGGAAACGCCGGAGGCGGCTCGAAGGTGGGGCACATGACCACGGGCGGGGTGATCACCGCCTCCGACGTAGTCAGCCTGCCCGGGACACCGAACCAGAACGGTCTGGCGACCGGGATCGCGCCCGGACCTGATGGAAACCTCTGGCTCGGCCACCGCGGCGCCGTCGACAAGGTGCCGACGACCGTCACGCTGTCCAGCCAGATCACCGAGTATCCGTTTTCTGGCGGGGTCCAGGACCTCCTGGCCGGACCCGACAATCGGATGTGGCTCACCAGCGGGTCCGAGCTGTCCGCGCAGATCGGGGCGATGACCACCGACGGCACGGCGACCACCTATCCGAACGCCTCCTGGATGCAGGGGACGTTCGGGATCACGATCGGCCCGGACGGCAACCTGTGGGTCGGGCTGGGCAACGCGATCGGCGTCCTGAACACGAGCGGCGCGGTAGTGCACACGTATCCGATGCCCTCGGCGAACGACGGCAACATGAGATCGCTCGTGCTCGGCCCCGACGGCAACGTCTGGTTCACGCTGGCCAACACAGCGGCGGGCCCGGGAGGGGTCGGCAAGATCACGCCGACCGGCACGGTCACGATCTTCACACACTGCCGGCATCAGCCCCAGGACACGGGAGCCAGCCCTTCGGCCTCGCCGTCGGCCCCGACAACCGAATCTGGTATGCCGACACGCCAACGCGACTGGATCGGCGCTTTCTCGACCAGCGCGACGTCCGCTGCCGACGTCACCACCTACCCGACGAATCACAGCAACACCGGCCTTCTGTGGATCACCCGGGGATCTGACGGTCGCATGTGGTTCAACGAGTTCAACCGCAACGCGCTCGGTGCGATCACGACCGGCGGCTCCCCCCCGCCGCAAACCTTCAACGTCAGCGTCTCCAAGCCCGGCAGCGGCTCGGGCACGGTAACGAGCACGCCGGCGGGAATCACCTGCGGCTCCACATGCTCGGCCGACTTCACGTCCGGCACGTCGGTGACTGTGACCGCGGCGGCGGGCACTGGCTCGACGTTCGCCGGCTGGAGCGGTGGCGGCTGTTCAGGGTCCGGAAGCTGCACGTTTACCGTCAACGCAGATACCGCGATAACCGCGACCTTCGATGCCGCTCCTGGCCCGCCATCGGCCGCCATCACGACTCCACCTGATGGAGCGAGCTACTCCTTCGGGGCGAATGCGAATGCGAGCTATTCGTGCTCAGCGGGCGCGAACGGTGGCGTCCTGAAGACTGGTGCGGCCGGCTGCTCCGGTCCAGTTCCCAATGGCAGCCCGATCGACACCGCAACCGCGGGCGCGCACACGTTCACGGTCACCGCGACCGACACCGACGGGCAGACCGCGAGCGCGACCAGCCACTACACGGTCCAGAGCCCGGCGCCCGTCACGCATACGTTGAGCGTGACCAAGTCGGGCGGCGGCTCGGGCGCGGTGAGCTCGAGCCCGGCCGGGATCGACTGCGGGGGCACCTGCAGCCACGCCTATGACGACGGGACCTCGGTGACCTTGTCCGCGACCCCTGCAGCTGGATCCACGTTCGCCGGCTGGTCAGGCGGAGGTTGCACTGGTAGCGGCGGCTGCACGGTGACGATCAGCGCCGACCGGACGGTGAGCGCGACATTCGACCAGACGGGGGGCAGCGTCACCCCGCCCGGGCCGCCGTCGGCAGCTATCACGACGCCGGCTGATGGCGCGAGCTATCCGTTCGCGGCGACGGTGAACGCGAGCTATTCGTGCTCAGCGGGCGCGAACGGTGGGGTGCTGAAGCCCGGCGCTGACGGTTGTTCAGGTTCAGTCCCCAATGGCAGCCCGATCGACACCTTGACTTTCGGAACGCACACGTTCACGGTCACCGCGACCGACACCGACGGGCAAACGACGACGAAAACCGCGCAGTACACCTTGACCTACGACACCCCAGGTCCGCCAGCGCACTTCCCAACACCGGTCCGTCCCCAGGGCCCGCTGCGTACGATTGTCCTCAGTCCCCGAGTCGACATTCGCGTCACAGGTATCGACGTAACGCAGGGCGTTCAGGACCTCAGCTGCAACTGCGTTGGCACGCTCCCCGAACGTCCCGATCCGTCGTCGAAGACGCCCGGACGCGCGACGTACGCGGGCGTGACGATGGCGGCGGGGAAGTACACCGTCGTGCGGGTGTTCGCGCACGCCAGCAATCTGTCCGATCCCGCCGCGAGTGGCCTGTCCGGCGCCACGGCGACCCTGCGGATCTTCGACTCCCACGAGCGCGAGATCTCGCCGCCGCTGAGCCCCAACATCTCACCGGCCACGCTGAGCCCACCGGACTGTGCCGCGTGCGTCAGGGCGAGCGAGCGCGCGAATGCGCGCGCCGCTTTCACCTTCTTCGTTCCCTGGGACGACACGTATCACCGCTCGCTCAGTTTCCGCGCAACCGTCAGCCCAGGCGTCGGGTTCGGCGCGGCAGTGCAGTGCAGCGGCTGCCATGCCAATGTGTTCACGCTGACGGGCGTGCCGTTTGTGACCACCGCCGAGGTGCCGATCTACCCGGTTCCGCTCACTCTGGGCGGGGTCAAGACCAGCGCGACCGTAGACCAAGTGTTCGACAGCGCAGCGATCGTGCTGCCGGTCAACCTGGAGATCCATCCGTACGACGCGCCGCTGGCGGTCGACGGCCTGCCCTCGGTGAGCGCCGCGCTGGCCAAGCGAGCCAGTGACGACAGCCTTGACGGCTCGCAGGCCGTGGTTGGTGTGGCTCCGGAGAGTTTCGGCTTCGGCGGCTCCACCGATACCACCAAAATCCTCTACGGTGCCGCTCCGCCGATTGCGTATGTGCCTGACGACCGGCCGCTCTCAGGCGCGATGCATGAGATCGGGCACGAACTCGGGCTTAAGCACGCCGATACAGGCTCCGGGCCGGACGCTACCGGCCCGCACCCGGACGGCACGCCTGACTGCACAGGAAACTCGGGCGGCCAGGTCGGGGAGGCATGGCCGCCCGACGACGAAGGCCGGATCCAGGGCATCGGATTCGACCTACGAAGCTGGTCGGCGCGGATCCTCGTGGATCACCACCCCAAGCTCGCCAGCAGGTACTACGACTTCATGTCGTACTGCCCGGGCCCGCGCTTGGACACCATCCCCCAGGCGGAGGCTGACCACTGGATCTCGGTGCGTAACTGGAACCGCCTGATCGCCTTCCATCCACCCGTCCAGGGCCTTCCCGTGGCCAAGGACGCCCGTTCCGCGGGTACGCGGGCCGGCGGCGAGGCGACGCTGCGCGTGATCGCCACCGTGGACTACGGCGGTAAGGCATCGATCTTCGATGTCGCGCCGGGGCGGACGCTCGCCAGCCCGACCGCGGGCAGCCCGTACCTCGTCGAGCTGCGCAACGCCGCCGGTGCCACGCTCGCCAGCGCAATCCCCGCGACCACCACCCTTCACAACGACGGGCACCGGCCGGGGCTGCTGCTCGAGGCCACGCTGCCGTTCGCCCCATCCGCCACCGCGCTGGTGGTGAGCGCAGGCGGCGTCGAACTCGCCCGGCGTACCCGCAGCACCCATGCGCCGACCGCCGCGATCGTCAGCCCGCGACCGAGAACGCGCATCGGGCGAGGTCCCCGAACGCTTGTGCGTTGGCAAGCGAACGACAGCGATGGCGACCGCCTGACCACGACGGTCGACTACTCGGCCGACGGAGGACGTCACTGGAAAGTCGTGGGAAGCAGCGCGAGCGCTAGCTCGGCACGCGTGCCGAACCAACTGCTCAGCGCTTCCCGCAACGCACGGTTCCGAGTCCGGGTCAGCGACGGGTTCGACGTCGCTACCGCGATCTCGGGGGTACTGCGCGCCGCCGGTGCCCGTCCAGTCGTCCACATCATCGGTGGCGCCCCTCGCGGCCGGATGCGCGCGGACGCGATGCTGCTTCTGCGCGGGGCGGCCTTCGATGACGCCGGCAACCGGATCGCCGGTCGCAGCCTGCGCTGGTACGCCGGCCGACGGCTCTTGGGCCGCGGCACACTTCTCACGGTGCCAGGCTTGGCAGCCGGAACCACAGCGATCCGGCTCGTGGCCACTGACCGCCACGGCCGCTCCTCGCAGGCACGACTGCCTATACGCGTGCTCGCCGTCCCGCCGGCGTTCCTCGTCGCCCGCGCCCCGGGGCACGTCTCGCCCGGTGCACGCCGTGTACGAGTTGTCGTCGCCTCAACGGTCCCGGCAACGCTCAGGATCGCCGGCAAGCGCTACGCGGTCAACCGGAAGCCACGGGTAATCACCATCCCAATCCGGCGCGGGCGCTCGATCCTGCGCCTCGCCTATACGCTTAGGGCGCGCGGCGGAGCCACCCGCGGGACTTACCTCGCCGCACGCTGAGCAAGTGCCTCTTCCGCGACATGAGCACTCCGGCGCGGGCATCCGAACGGGCCCTCCAACCAGGTCCGAATGGGCCATGTACATAGCCTCTGCCTCAGCGTAGCTTACGAGGCGTATCTCCCGAACGAGGTAACGACCGATGCCGTTCTTGAGCTTCTCCTAGGCGGCGCACGAGTCGCACAAGCAAAGCGTAAACGCTGTTCCAATGGAAGACGGTCAGTAATGGATACTTCTTTGACACGGGTGTTGGGGTCGGCTGACGGTAAAGTCGGTTTTCTCGGAAGTATCGGCGTGCGGTTCATGCTTAACGGTGATGCGACCGGCGGCGGGTTCTCGCTCGTTGAGCACCCGATGTCGGCGCGGGCCCTGGCCGCTCCGCTGCATCGTCATCATCGAGAGGACGAGTACAGCTACGTGATCGAGGGGCGGATGGGCGCGCTCCTCGGCGAGGACGTGCTGATTGCTAACCCCGGCGATCTGGTGACAAAGCCTCGCGGCGAGTGGCATACCTTCTGGAACGCCGGCGATGATGTGTGCCGGATCCTCGAGATCATCGCCCCGGCTGGATTCGAGCGCTTTTTTGACGAGCTTGTTGACCTTGGCGGCGTCGCGCAGACCGACGCAACCGTCCTTGGAGAGCTATGTGGCCGCTACGAGCTGGAGATGGACGCCGCCAGCGTTCCCGCCCTGATCGAGCGCTTCGGTCTGCGATTCCCAGCAGAGCCGGCCCGGCAGCCTGGCGCCCTGGCGCCTGACCTGCGCCTCGGCGCGACAGCATGACCCCTTCCCGCCGCGTTCGTGCGCGGCGTGCTCTCGAAGCGTGTTTCGGGGCTACGGTGCTGGGGCTCGTGGCCGCGCCGGCGGCGCTGGCTGTTGCGACGACGTTCACGTACACCGGCTATCGGTGGACGCGCCCTCACGCCCGGCCACTACCGGGCAACCTTTATCGCCACCGCGGCCGGCAAGAGCTCCCCGCCCCAGACGTTGACCTTCACCATCGTGCTTCGCTGAAGCTCGGGCGCGTGCTCTAACAGCTCGCTCGTCCGTCACATCGTGGACCTCGCCGCCGCGATGACCTATTTCTCCAAGGAGAGGATCAACCGTGATCACGCACAGCATCGATATCAATCGCCCCGCCGACGAGGTGTTCGCCTACCTCGATCAGCTGGACCGCAGAAGCGAGTGGCAGAGCTCTCTGGTGAGCGCGAAGGTGGTGACAGACGCCCCGACGCGCGTCGGTACGCGCGTGGTGGAAAGACGCAATGTTCCTGGCGGACCGCGAGACATTCCTTACGAGATCACCGTGCACGAGCCACCACACAGGACCTCGTTCCACGGCACCGCCGGCCCGGTTCGCCCCGCGGGCACGGTCACCGTGGAACCAGTCGGGCAGTCGAGCTCCCGCATGACACTCGAGCTAGAGCTTGAAGGCCACGGGATCGGCAAACTGTTCGCGATCTTCGCTCGACGCCAGGCCGCCAAGGAGACACCCGAAAGCCACGAGAAGTTCAAAAAGTTGCTCGAGACCGGCGCCGCAACGAAAGGGCTGAACTGATGCGCCGCCGGACTCGAATTTGGTGCCGGGACTCCGACCAGCGACCGCAGCGGCGCGAACGCCCACCGAAATCCAAGCAGGAGACCGGCATGACCCGATTGATGACAGCCCGCAGCGCGCCGATGATGGTGCTTGGCATCGTGGCGGTCATTCTCGCCGCCGGAGGTGGCGCGTACGCCGCCGCGAGCGGTGGCGGCACGATCACCGCATGCGTTCACCACAGCGGCGGTGGGCTCTACCGCGCTCACAGGTGCGCCCGACACGACGGTACGCTCAGTTGGAGCGTCGGCGGCCCCGTGGGGTCGACCGGCCAGACCGGCCAGACCGGCCAGACCGGCCAGACCGGTTCGACCGGTGCGACCGGTGCGAGGGGCACTACGGGCACGAGTGGCCCGCAAGGACCGGAAGGTGCACAGGGCCCCAAGGGCGACGCCGGCTCCGCTGGCCCGCGAGGTCTCACGGGTGCGAGCGGAGCGACACACCTGACCACACGAACCTACGCCGTGCACATCGGCGCGAACAATGGTGGCGGCTCGTATGCCAACTGCAACAGCGGCGAGGTCGCTACCGGCGGGGGAGTGGATCTTAACGGCGGCGTCAACGGGTACGGGATCACCGTCTCGGGGTCGCGGCCGTACCCAACCAGCGGCACACC
Source organism: uncultured Solirubrobacterales bacterium (assembly GCA_963748585.1). GTDB lineage: Bacteria > Actinomycetota > Thermoleophilia > Solirubrobacterales > Solirubrobacteraceae > Palsa-465. The sequence goes on from CAVVJR010000002.1 coordinate 32,960, forward strand.
TACCGCCTGGTACGCCACGATGAACAACCAGACAACAACCGACGGAACCGTGAACATCTACGTGATCTGCGCCGCCCCATGAAGCCGCACTTTGTCCGCTCAATCAAGACCGCGACGTTGGATGCGTCGCAGATCACCATCAAAGGCGGCGGCATGAGCCGATCCCGTCAGAGCCCGAAGGTTCCGATGACGGCGCTAAGAATCATCGCGTCCGAAGGTGGCGCGTAGCCGCCACCCCGACGCACAGCGCGCTTCACCACAGGTGGGGCAGTCCCTGCGCGCCACCGGCCCGCCGTCAAAAACCATAAACGTCAAAAACCAATAACCCCTTTCTCTCGCCTCGTGGCGCCGGAAGTGCCGGCTGTGGCATTCAGCCCTCGAGCTGAGGCTTCTGGCCACATGGCCGGCCGCTTCGACACTGGTGGGCGCCGGTCGCGACAAACATTGCGTCGCGGATCCCATGACCCGGGCGGTGCGAGTGAGAAGCACCACGCCGAGCTCGCCTCGTCCGTCCGTGGCAGGCGTTGAGGCCGACGACTGTCACGCGTCGCCGCCTAGTTTGTTAGGAACCGGAAGGTCGTTCAGCTCGTTGCGGCGAGCGATGGGTGGCTTGTAGCTGAGGGCGCCGTGGGTCGTCGGACCGGCTTACCAGTCGAGCCGGTCGGCGGGGAGTCTTCGCGTTCGGTGCTGGTGCGGTCGATCGCGCCGCGGGCCCAGCACGGCCGAGGAGGGTGCGGATCAACCGTTCGATTCTCCTATGTCAAGAAATTTGTACTGGGACGCAATCCAGCCTCCGCCAGTGGCTAGCCCCGGAGGAGCCCGATTGCTGCTAACACGCGCCTGACTTTCTGTCGCCCGGACTCCACCGCGATCTGGCGAGGCTGTGTCTCAGAAGTAGTTCGCGAATTACCCGGAGGGAAATCGGGTGAGCCGAGGCGTGGTTGCGCGACGTGCCAAGTCGCCGCACTGGCAAGGCGCTAAGCGACCGACGGCTCAGGAAGCTCGCTTGGCGAGCGATTCCGCCGGTTCGTGTCGCTGGTACCGGGGTGCTGGCCGTGACAGCTGATCAGCCTCCGTGACAGCTGATCAGCCTAGGTGGCTCATAGACGGGTCTTGCGCTGGCGCGGGCGGTCGGTGCTGGCGGGGCAAGCGCCGGAGGACCGTTGAGAGGAACACGGTCAGTGTTGCGACCAGCAGGCCGACGAGCCAGCCGGGGGCGCCCAGAGCGCCCAGGATGGCTCCGACTATCAGCCCGGCGATGATGATGCCGATCACCCCCACGGATACCGTTTCGCCGATCACTAGGCGTCCTCGTCGTGACGCGCGGCTTTGCTGCGAGGTGCTCTGGTGGAGGGGTTCGCCGGTCTTCGCGCCGCGTCCTCGACCGTTTCCTTCCCGCGCGAGGGCTCGTTGGTGCCGGCGCTCGTCGCGCTCTGTCGCGGTGGAACCACCCTCGCGCTCGGTGGCGGTGGAGTCACCTGCCGGGTTGGCTTGACCTGGCGGGGGGGAGGCGTTTGCGGGGCCGGGCTCGGTATCGGTCGCGGGTCGTGACCCGTTGCTCACCACCCCCCTGACCGGGCCGGGAATCTCTCCTTGCGCGGCCGAGCGGGCTGGCCTGCTGCGCTTCTTGGGGAGCATTGGGGAGGACCTCCTCGGGCGGCGTGAGGGGATCTTCAGTTCCTCTCACAAGATAGATGACTATCTTAGCATGAAATTAGAGTCGTGAAACATGAGACTACTGAGTGTGGGCTGACGGGACCGGGCTCTTCCACGCCCCAAGTGGCCATGGGCCGCCGCAGATCGCCGGGCGGATAGCCGCCTTCGGCCTGGCGATCCTCGGCACTGAGGCCGACCCTTCCTGCGCGACCCGGGCGACCCGCCAGCTGTCGGGCATCATCCCGTGCCGCGCCGACCCGCGCTCACCATTTCATGCGCGGATCCAGGTACAGGTCGTAAAGCTGCACCTCGGAACCGGAGCCGGAGTGGGCGCCGGCGTTGGGCCCGCGCCCGACCAGCTCGATGCGCATCAGGTGCCAACCGGGCGTGTGCGGGGGATGAAGGTTGATCCGGTTGGTCAATGTCCACCCGGCGTGTTTCCCATGCCGCAGGCCCGAGCTCTGCGGAGATGTCCAGGTCCGGGTCCCGGCCAGGGACATCGAGAACGCCACCCCGCCGTGGCCGCGCACGTCGCGCAGCATGGTCCGGGCGAACGGATAGTCGGAGGCCACACAGACGGTCGGACTCACGGCCTGCGCGCCCGCGGGCAGGTCGAGCACGGTGCCGGTGGAGCCGTCCGCCAGCGTGGCGGAGACGATCTTGGCCCCGCGCGACAATGTCCAACCGGCGCCGCTGAACTGGCCGGGCGTCAGCCCCGACATGAGCGTGTACCAGTGGTGGTCGCCGACGGACAGGAACGGCTGGGTCAAGGTCGGAGCCGTGCAGGAGGACGCACCGTTCGTGGAGCCGGAAGCCTCTGACTTACCCGATGCCGCCTGGCTCGACTGCTGAACCGCTGGCGAAACCGGGTCGGGGAGGACGCACGGTTGTCGGCTTCCCGTCGGCCGCCGGCGTCCCGTCGGGCGCAGCGGCCCGCGCAGGCGCTCCCGCCGCCAGGGTCGTCAGAACGACCGCCAGCGCCGCGGCAGATCCCCGCAACGGACGCCGGACATGCGGGCCATTCGGCCGTGCGTGTCCAATCGACCAAGTCATTTCAGGCAACCTCCGTGTCGCAAAGCCGTTACCGATGCATCCAACTGGCGGCCGGGCGGTCTCGCTGAAGCGAGATCCCTGGCTTTGCGTCCCCGCCTCGCGACGAGTTTGCCTTTGACAGCGGCACTGCTCTCAGCCCATCGGCAACGTTGCCACCGGCGGCGAGCGCAATTGGACGGTCATACGAGACCGCTATGTACGGCTCCTGACAAGGCACCTAACCCGCCGCCCGGACCGCGGCACCTAACCCGCGACCCGCGACCGCGAACCTAACCTGCCAGCCGGACCACGGCACCTACCGCCGCGGACCACGGCACCTGATCCGCCACCCGGATCGAGCCCGACCCGCTGCTACCGGACCGGAGTGACGTCCGCGCGGTGGCGGAACCTTTCCGCCACCGCGCGAGCCCCGTTCGTCACTTGCGGGTGCCCCGGCCCGCGCTGCCCCCTGTTAGTGCCCCTTTGCCCCCTGTTGCTGCCCCCTGTGCCTCAGACGCGCGAGCCCCCCACGTCGCGGTTCGCGCGCCCGCCCTTGTCCAGGACGTCTCAGCCCCCGTCTTCAAGCCGTCCCGCTGTGCCAACCGGCGTTTCATCATCACCTGCCGATAAGAGTCGATTTCGCTGGCGGCAGGATTGCCCCGCGCCGGCACCCGCCCCGGCACCCGCGCCGGCGGCAGTGGCGGACGAGATGATGTTGACGATGATCACGGTGCTGTGCCCCTGGTCGGAAGCGCGTCGGGTCAGTGGGCGAGGCGGGCCGCCAGCCGGCGCATCATCGACGGCCGCGGCAGCGTGAGCGTCTGCGGGCGCTGGACGGTGTCGGCCCGGCGGCTGGCACGGCGCACCTCTGCGCGGTGAGCGTCGATGGCGGCCGAGCGGTACAGGTCGTCGATATGAGACTGAACCATCTTGTGATTAAACGCGGGGTGCATGTCACTCCTCGGCGGTTGTGGGATTTGTCCCCGACCTCGAATGTCCAACTTCCAGCACAGCGACAGAGTCGCACCAGGGCGGTCGGTTGTCGGTGTAGCGGGCAGGCGTCTCGGAGTGCGGATCGCCATCGACTCGAGGTACGGATAACCGAACCTCCCGCCGCGCGTTATCCCCCCGGTACCTCGTATCCGCCGCTGCCATGCTTGTCCCGTGGCGCCGGGATATCACAGAGTCCTCATCGTCGACGACCACGCGGCCTTCCGCGCAAGCGCCCGCTTGCTGCTGGAATCGGAGGGCTTCGAGGTGGTCGGCGAGGCGGCCGACGGCGAGTCGGCGATCGAGCAGACCGCCGCCCTGGAGCCGGAGGTGATCCTCCTCGACGTCCAGCTGCCGGGGATCAGCGGGTTCGAGGTGACGACTCGCTTGACCGGCACCGACGGCGCGCCGGCGGTAATCCTCGTGTCCAGCCGGGACGGCGTCGACTTCGGCCCGCTGATCGCCGGTTGCGGAGCCCGCGGCTTCGTTGCCAAGGCCGAGCTGTCCGGCGACCGCCTGCGCACGTTGCTCGATGCATGAGGCACATCGGTCGCCGGTGACCTAGGCTTCCGTCGCGAGAATGAACGTCCCGCTGCGCGTGCTCGTCGCCGACGATTCCGTCCTGATGCGCGAAGGCCTGGTCCGCCTGCTCCAGGAAAGCGGATGCGAGGTCGTTGGCCAGGCCGGAGATGCGGACGATCTGCTCCGCAAGGCCCGCGCGCACAAGCCCGAGGTGGCGATCATCGACGTCCGCATGCCGCCCGACAACAGCGATGACGGCCTCCGGGCCGCGCTGAAGATCCGCAGCGAGCAGCCTGAAACGGCGGTGCTGGTTCTCTCGCAGTACATCGAGGAGCAGTACGCGATCGAGCTGATCGGCGAAGCGCATGAGGGCGTCGGCTACCTGCTCAAGGAGCGGATCACCGACGTCAACACGCTGCTCGACGCGGTCCACCGCGTGGCCGGCCGAGGCTCGGTGATCGATCCCCAGGTGGTGAGCCAGCTGCTCCGGCGTCGCCGCCAGGCCGATCCCCTGGTCGACCTGAGCGACCGCGAGCGCGAAGTGCTCGAGCTGATGGCCGAGGGACGCTCGAACCACGCCATCGCTGCGCGGCTCGTCATCAGCGAGCGGGCGGTGGAGAAGCACGTGACGAGCATCTTCGGCAAGCTCGGCCTGCCGCCGGCCGAGGACAACCACCGCCGCGTGCTCGCCGTGCTCACGTTCCTGCGAGCCTGATCGCCAGAGGAGCACCGCCAAGTGCCCCCACCCCCACCTCCACCCCCGCCCGAGACCGCGGATCCGCCCTCAGACCGCCCCGTTCCCGAGACCGCAGATCCCTCGTCCGACCGCCACCCGTTCACGCGGCGGGCGGCCGCCTCGTCGTTGCGCGACATGCGGGGTTGGAACGCGGCCGTCGCCGCTTCGTCGGCCATCGTGGTGCTCGTCGTCCTGGCCACCGGGATCGGATGGCTGGCCAGCCTGCATTCGCACACGACCACCTACTCGGTCTCCGCGCTGGTCTCCCAGGTTGACCTGCAGGTGTCCTCGGGACAGGCCGTGATCGTCGGCAGCAGCTCCCCCTCGTTACAGGTCCGGCGGACCGACCGCTTCGCGTTCGGCCACTCGGCGCGGGAGCGGCGCTGGCTGACCGGCAACGTCCTGCACATCACGTCTCGATGTCCCACCGTCGTGGTGGGCTCGTGCTCGGCCTCGTACGAGCTGGCGGTACCCGAGGCCGTCGCCGTACGAGTGCAGACCAAGGACGGGAACGTGCGCATGACCGGCTTCAACGGCGACGCGACGGTCGCGACCGGCTCGGGCGCCGTCGACGTCGAGGCGTATTGCGGCTTCCGCCTCTCGGCCCGCAGCCAGTCGGGGAACCTGTACGTGGCCACGGCGTGCGCGCCGCAGAACCTCAGCCTGGTCACCGACAGCGGTGACGCAGTCGCGCTCGTCCCGCCCGGTCGTTACCGGATCGGCGCCAGCGGCGGCGCGGGCCGAGGGCAGGTCACTGGCCTTCGCAGCGATCCGACCGCGCCGTTCAGCATCGACGCGCACAGCGTGCAGGGAAGCGTGACCGTCGAGGGCGGCCTGTGAGCTGGCCGGCGCAACCCCTGACCGGCCCGCCGACGGGATCGCGCGTGCGGGGAAGCGGAGCCGAGTGGGCGCTGCGGGCGGAGCGGGCATCCAAGGAGCTCGGCTACGTCCTCCTCGGCCTGCCCTTGGGGGCGGTCTACATGCTGCTGGTGATCGGCGGCGTCGTGGTGGGCGCGCTGCTCGGGGCGCTGTGGGTCGGGCTGCCCTTGCTGGTCGTCACCTTCGGGCTGCTCTGGCGCTGTGCCGAGGTCGAGCGCAGGCTCGCCAACAGCCTGCTGGAGGCCCGCATCTCGCCCTTGCCCCCGCTGCGCCCGTCGCGTGGCGCCGGCGTGTTCGCGCGGATCCGCTCGCGCGTCAGCAGCCGGGCCTTCTGGCGTGCCGTGGTCCTGCTCAGCCTCAGGCTCCCCGTCTCGGCGGTGGCGACGGCACTGATCGCCGCCGCGCTGATCGCCACCGTCGGCCTGCTGGTCATCGGCGTCGGCGGGATCACCGGAGCACGGACCGGGTACATCGGTCCGCTCGCGATCAATCCGCCCGTGGGCGTGCTCCTGTGCCTGCTCGCCGTCCCCGTCGCGGTGGTGACGGTGGCGCTCACCGACCTCACCGCTCTCGTGCTCCGGGGGATCGCGAGGTCGCTCCTGGTCACCAGCCTTCCGGCCGGCGCCCCGGTTCAGGAGACCCTGGCCAGCAGCCTGGGTGACCGCACGCTGTGGATCGCGTACTGGCTTCCGGACCGCGAGACGTTCGTCGACGAGCGCGGCCACACGGTTCCCCTGCCCGAGCCGGGCTCGGGCAGAGCCTGGACATCGGTCGACTACGAGGGCCGCCGCGTGGCCGCGATCATCCATGACGCCAACCTCGAGGCCAGCGCCGAGCTTGTGCAGGCCGCCGCGGCGGCCGCTTCGCTGGCCCTCGACAACGAGCGGCTCAAGGCCGACCTGCGGGCGCGCGTGCAGGAACTCAGAGCGTCGCGGGTGCGCCTCGTCCAGGCCTCCAACGCCGCGCGCCAGAAGCTCGAGCGCGACCTCCACGACGGAGCGCAGCAGCAGCTCGTCGCGATGGCCGTGGAGCTGCGGCTGCTGCGCAATCGCGTCGGTCGGCAACGCCGAGGCCGCGGAGCTGATCGACCGCATCGACGAAAAGCTCGGGGCCGCCCTGGACGAGCTGCGGGAGCTCGCCCGCGGCATTCATCCGGGGATCCTGACCGATCGTGGGCTCTCGCCGGCGCTCGAGTCGCTGGCGAGCCGCGCGCCGATCGCGGTCGAGTGTGAGATCGACCTCCCCTCACGGCCCCCCGCCTCGGTGGAGGTGGTGGCGTACTTCGTCATCGCGGAGGCGCTGACCAACGTGCTGAAGTACGCGCAGGCCTCCCAGGCCACCTTGCGCGCTCGTTACGAGGGCGACGACGTGCTGGTCGAGATGGAGGACGACGGGATCGGCGGTGCGGACGAGGGCAAGGGCACGGGCTTGCAGGGACTCCGGGACCGGGTCGGCGCACTGGACGGAAGCTTGACCGTCATCAGCTCCGAGGGCAGTGGGACCCTGGTGCGCGCGTGCATCCCCTGCCGCGCCGAGGGATCGTCGTAGACCCGCAGGCCGTCAGGGGCCGTCGTAGACCCGCCGGCCGTCAGGGGCCGTCGTAGGGCGGCCCCGTCTCAGAGCAGGCCGTTGGCGCCCAGGAACTGCCGCGCCACGGCGGCCGGCTTCTGCTGGTCCAGCGACACGGCGGCGTTCATGAGTCTGAGCGCTTCGGTACTGAGCCGGGCGCTCACGGCGTTGATCGTCTGCGCGAAGCTGGGCCCTTCGCGGGCCAGCACGCCGTCGCGCACGAGGAAGGTGACGTTCTGAAACCCGAAGATGTTCTTCGGGTCCGACAGCATCGCGTACCCCCCACGGGTGAGATTCCCGTCCGTCGTGAAAGCGACCGCAAGCTGCGCTCGCCCGTCGGCCAGCGCCTGGTACTGCGTCCCGATCGGGACACCGAGGAACCGGAGCGACGTGACCCCGTACTCCTGCTTCAGGCCCAGGAGGCCGCTGAATCGCGTCTTGAACTCCGGAGGCCCGGCCAACGTGGCCGTCGACCCGAGCTGCGCCATGTCAGATAGCGACTTCAGCCGATGCTGGGCCGCGTAGGCGGGCTTGGCGATCACGACGTCAGTGTCCGTTGCCGGGGCCATGGCCAGGGACACGGCGTGGCGGGCTCGCTCGACTCCGGCCGCCAGCTCATAGGCCCCGTCCGCGCTCCCCGGGCGCTTCGGGTTGTGACCGAACACGGTGAGGATCGTGCCGGTGTATTCGGGATAACCGTCGATCGCGCCCGAGGTGAGCTTCTGGTCCATCAGCTCGGAAGGCCCGAGGTCGTTCTTCAGGATGACTCTGTATCCCCGGGCCTCCAGCGCCTGCGCGTAGAGCTGTCCGAGGATGAACTCCTCGGTGAAGTTCTTGGTCCCCAGGATGAAGGCCGGTTTCCCGGCGCCGGGAAGGTGGGCGGGGGCCGAAGAGGCGGCGGCGGTGGTGGGGGTCCGAGACCGAGGGGAGCTGTTCGAACCGCAAGCCGAGACCGCGACCATGACCGCGGCCACAAGGCCTATGGACAGTCGCCCACGCACGTACGCGCCCCCTGCCGGACCGACTGCATCGCACGAGGCTAGCAAGCCCGTTCCGAGGGAACCGGCGGCGGATTCCCCGCGCGCTTCTAGCCTTCGCGGGATGGACATCGTCCGGCGTGAGCAGCGCAAGCCGTTCATCACCGCCGACGGCTCATCGATCCGGGAGCTGGCCGGGGTGCCGTCCGGCAACGCCGGGCAGCAGAGCCTGGCCGAGGCCACCGTGCCACCCGGCGGCGCCACCGTCGCCCACCTGCACCGCCGCAGCGAGGAGATCTATCTGTTCACCGGCGGCACAGGGCGGATGCAACTCGGCGACGAGCAGCGCCCGGTCGTGGCCGGGGACTGCGTGGTCATACCGCCGGGGGTCATCCACAAGCTGTGGGCCGACGCGGATGAGCCGCTCGTCCTTCTGTGCTGCTGCGCTCCGCCCTACTCACACCAGGACACGGTGCTGCTCGACCGCTGAGGGCCGGCCTGCGCTCAGAACCGGCCGGGCGCGCGCGAAGCGTCGCCCGGGAGCGAGACCGAGAAGGAGCGCCTGGGCGTCACGCGCGTGTGCCGGACCGGCGCCAGGTGAACGGCCAGCACCTGCTTCTCGAAGCGCTGATGTCCCATCGAGGTCGCGCCGAAGCCCACGCCGAGGATGGCGGCGGCCAAGCTCAACATGCCCGCCAGAGACGGTGTGGTTCTCCTCAACCCCACCCTCCTTAAATCGGTCGCATGGGCGCCGAGGTTGAGCCCCGATGGTCAGCTCAAATGAGTCTGCGCGAGCGCTCGCCTCCGTAGACTCGCGAGCAGTGAAGCCAGGCGCACCGCAATCACGAGGAGAAAGATGATGTCGATCGCGCAGGAGCAACGCGAGGAATCGGACCGCGGCGACGAGGGCCCGGACGTGCTCCGGGTCGAAAATCCGGCCACCGGCCAGCCGGTCGCCGAGGTGCCGTCGCTGAGCCGGGATGGAGTGCTCGAGCTCGTCCAGCGGGCGCGCGCGGCGCAGCCGGCGTGGGAAGCCCTCGGGTTCAGCGGCCGGGGCAAGCTGATGCGGGACATGCGCAAGTGGCTGGTCGAGAACCGCAAGCGCGTCATCAAGACGCTCAGCGACGAGAACGGCAAACCCTACGAAGACGCTCAACTCGAGATCTTCTACTGCGCCGACGCGCTCGGGTTCTGGGCCAGGAAGGCGCCGAAGTGGCTCGCCGACGAGCGCGAGCGGCCGCACTCGCCGTTGCTCCTCGGTCGCAAGGTCGTCAACCGCTACGTGCCCTACGGCGTGGTCGGCGTCATCGGGCCCTGGAACTACCCCCTGATCAACAACTTCGGCGACGCGATCCCGGCCCTCATGGCCGGCAACAGCGTCATCCTCAAGCCGGCCTCGATCACCCCTATGAGCTCGATGCTGATGCAGGAGGGCATGCGCGCGGTCGGCGCCCCCGAGGACGTGTTCCTGGTCGCCAACGGCCCGGGAAGCACGGTGGGAAGCGCGCTGGTCGATTCGGTTGACATGCTCCACTTCACCGGGTCGACCGAGGTCGGTCGTCGGCTGGCCGAACAGGCGGCCAAGCGCCTGCTCCCCATCACGCTCGAGCTCGGCGGCAAGGACCCGATGATCGTCCTGCGCGACGCCAACCTCGAGCGCGCCGCCAACGCGGCCGTGTGGGGCGCGCTTCAGAACGGCGGCCAAACCTGCATCTCGGTCGAGCGGGTGTACGTGGAGGGCGAGGCCTACGAGCCGTTCGTGGCCAAGGTGGTCGAAAAGGTCTCCAAGCTCCGCCAGGGCCCGCCCGGCCGGGCCGGCGAGGTTGAGATCGGGGCCATCACCTCGCCCGAGCAGGCCGACATCGTGGACGAGCATCTGCGCGACGCGATCGAAAAGGGCGCCCGGGTCGAGGTCGGCGGCAAGCGAGGCCAGGGACCGGGAACCTTCATCGAGCCGACCGTCCTGACCAACGTCGATCACTCGATGAAGATCATGCGCGAGGAGACCTTCGGCCCGACGCTGCCGATCATGCGGGTCGAGAGCGAGGAAGAGGCGATCAAGCTGGCCAACGACTCCGACATGGGGCTCGACGCGAGCGTGTTCGCCAAGGACGCCGGCCACGCCGAGCACGTGGCGCGCCAGGTGCAGTCCGGCGCCGTGGTCGTCAACGACGCCCTGGCCAACTACTTCGCCATGGAGATTCCGATCGGGGGCATGAAGGAGTCTGGCGTGGGCGCCCGGCACGGCCGGATCGGGATCCAGAAGTACGCCAAGCGCCAGAACCTGGTCGTGACCCGCTTTGGCTTGAACCGGGAGATCTATTACTTCCCCTACTCGAAGTCAGCGACCAAGCTGACCGAATGGCTGATCGTGGCTCTGTTTGGACGCGGCGGACGGGGCTGAGCCCGCACGCACGCCGACGCCGACGTAGCGCGTCGACCCTCCGGAGGGTAAGCTGCCGAACGGCGATGCGGCTGGCTCAGACGAATCGTTATCCGGACAGGTCCACGCGGCCCTACGTCCGCGAGTCGTATCCGGCTGAACCGGCGTCGGTGCCGGCGGCCCGTCAGGCCATCGCCGAGTGCGCGGTCGCGGCCGGAGCCACCGAAGAGCAACTCGAGGCGATTCGCCTGGCCAGCTCCGAGGCGCTGACCAACGCTGTCCAGTTCGCCTACCGGGCGCGGATCGGCCACGTCCACGTGACCGCTCGAGTGGCGGGCGGAGAACTGTGGGTCCTGATCGCCGACAACGGGTGCGGGATCCACGCCGGACAGGACAGCGACGGCCTCGGCCTGGGATTGGCGCTGATCTCGCAGTCCACCGACGGCTTCTCGGTCATGGAGCGCTCAACCGGCGGGACCGAGCTTCGGCTCCGCTTCCGGCTCGACGCCGCGGCCTCCGCCGACGGCCGGCGCTAGCTTCGCGGATCGGTCGCCTCGGCGACCAGCCCCGCCTCACCCAGCTTCTCGACCACGAAGTAGTCCCGGCGGCTCTCGACCACGCCCTCACCCTCGGAGAGCTGATGGCCGGCCGCGACCACGAACCACCTCGGATTGGTCCGCACGTGCTCGTACTCGTCCGGGGCCATCTCGATCAAGCGGCTGCAGCCGAGCCGAGCGCATTCGCACCGAAACGCAATCGTCGACTGATCGCCCGGCCACCGGCCGCGCTTCAGCGCCTCGTTGACGTCCCGGAAGATGGCCTCGTTCCGGGCGATGCGGTCATCCAACGGCTGCTCCACAGTCGGGATGATCTCACCTCCGAAGGCCGCGGAGGGCCGGATCGTTTCGCCCGCGCCGCCGTACGGGTTGCTCGGCTCAGAGCAGCGTCCGCCACGCCTCGAGTACCCGGGCGGCCATCCGCTCGGCCGAGTACCGCTCGGCCGCCGCGCGCCCGGGCACTCGCGGATCGGACTGGTCCAGCACGGCGGCCAGGGCGTCGCGCCACGACGAGGGGTCGAAGGGCGCGCAGTAGGTCCCCGGGACATCGGCCAGGACCTCGGGGGCGATGCCGACCGGCGTGGCCAGCACCGGCACCTCACAGGCCAGCGCCTCGAGCACGGCGAGGCCGAAGCTCTCGCGCTCCGAGGTGACGAGAACCGCGTCGGCAGCGTTGACCCACAGCGGGACCTGAGCCGGATCGACCGCACCCAGCGTGAGCAGAGGAACCGAGCCCGCGACCGCGAGCGCGCGGTCGTGGCGCTTCTCGGGCCGGCCGGGAGCGGCGGGGAAGAGCAGGTAGCGCCCATCGGGATCGAGTCCGAGCTCGCGACGGGCCTCACGCCGGGCCAGTGGCCTGAACCGGTTGACGTCGACGCCGCAGGGCAGGACCGCAACCCGCCCCCGGACCAGTGTGGCGGGCACCAGCGAGGCCAGGCTGTCCGACACCGGCGCGGCAAGATCGAGGAACGGGAGCGCGGCCAGCGTGATGGCGCGGGAGCGCGGGTGGACGAGGTCGGTGCCGTGCAACGTCACGGCGTGCGCCTCGCCGCGGGCTCCGAAGGCCGGCCACGCGGTCAACCCGAAGTGGGCGTGCACGACGTCGAACCGGGTTCCGCGGTAGCGGCGGCGAAGCGCTCGCGCCGCGTTCACGTAGGGCGAGGTCCCGCCCGGCTCGAAGGCGAACAGCTCGAGCTCGACCTCGGGCATCCGCGAGAGCGCCTGAACCTGGTCGCGTACGAAGCTTCCGCGGGCGGGCGCGCGGGGGCCCGGATACATGCTCGTGACCACCAGCGCCCGCATAGGGCGGCCACAGTAGCCGTCGAGGCAGGGCAACCACGCGCCGAGCGGGAATATCACCCTGTGATGGCCGCTGTTAAACTGCCCGGCGCGCCTGGGTCCAGCGATCCCGCTACGCGTGGCGACACCGGATGAGGATCTGGTTCGACATGACAGCCTCCGCCCATCCGGTTGTGTTCCGTCCGGTGATACTCCGCCTGCGCGAACGCGGCCACGAGGTGGTGATCACGGCCCGCGACTACGCCCAGACGCTCGGCCTGCTCGATCTCTGCGGGCTCGACTACATCGCGGTGGGCCGGCACGCCGGGGCCTCGCGGCCCCGCAAGGCGCTCGCCCTGGCGCAGCGGAGCTTGAAGCTGTCCCGGTTCGCATCGAAGGGCGGGTTCGATCTGGCCGTGGCGCACGGCTCCAACGACCTGGCGCTGGCGGCGGCCTACGCCCGGATCCCGGCCGTGAACATGTTCGACTACGAGTTCGCGATCCAGCAGCACAACATCGGCTGCCGGCTGGCCCGGCGGGTCATCACCCCGGATGCGATCCCGCCCTCGAGGCTGACCCGATTTGGCGTCAAAGGTGACAAGCTGCTTCAGTACCCGGGACTTAAGGAGGAGTACTACCTGGCCGACTTCGAGCCGGATCCCACGATCCTCGACCAGCTCGGTGTCGACTCGGCTCGGGTGGTCGTCGTGGTCCGACCCCCGCCGGACGTCTCGCTGTACCACCGAAAGTCAAACCCCCTGTTCCCCCGCGTGCTGAACCACCTCGGAAATCGTGATGACGTCCAGGCTGTCGTGCTCCCGCGGACCGAGGCCCAGCGCCAGAACGTCAAGGCCCTCGGCCTGCCCTCGGTGATCACGACCGAGCGCGCAGTCGACGCCCAGAGCCTGATCGCCGCCTCCGACGTGGTCGTCTCGGCCGGCGGGAGCATGAACCGCGAGGCGGTGGCGCTCGGCGTCCCGGTGTACACGACATACGGCGGGCGCCTGGGCGGCGTGGACGAGGCGCTGATCAAGGAAGGCCGGCTGCGGCCGCTCACCGACCCGCGCGCGCTCGTGCTCGAGAAGCGCGCCAGCACGCTGGAGTGGCCGCGCCGCGACCCCGGGCTGCTGGTCGACATGATCCTCTCGGCGGCCCCGCGATGAGCGCTTGGACCAGGCGCGCCGTGGACGACCTCCGCGGACGGCCCATGGCCGCGCCTGAGCCCGTGCCCCCGCCCGATCACGAGTCGCTGGTGGAGGAGTACGCGGTCATGGCGCACGCGTTCGAGCCGCGCCAGGTCGATGCGGCGCTGCGGCTGCTCGACATGTCGATCGCCGGCACGGCGCTGGCGCTCACCGCACCGGTGTCGCTGGCCATCGCGCTGGCACTCAAGCTGACCTCCCCGCGCGGACCGGTGCTCTACCGAGGGTGGCGCGTGGGCCGCGGCGGCCATCTGTTCCAGATGCTGAAGTTCCGCACCCTGGCGCCCGATGCCGAGCAGCGGCTCGGACCGTTCTACGGCCCCGAGCTGACCCAGCTGACCCAGACCGAGGTGACTCGGTTCGGGCGCCTGCTCCGGGCCTCCAAGCTGGACGAGCTTCCCCAGCTGATCAACGTCGTCCGCGGCGACATGAGCCTGGTCGGGCCACGACCGATCCGGCCCGCCTTCTTCGCCGAGCTGTGCCACGAGATCCCGCAGTACTGGCAGCGGCTGGTCGTGCGTCCGGGCGTCACCGGGCTCGCCCAGCTACGCCTGACCCGGGAGATGACGTGGGCCGAGAAGCTGGCCCACGACATGGAGTACATCGCCGACCGTTCGGTCAAGCTGTACCTGTCGGTGATTGCGACCACCGCGTGGCTGATCGTGGTCCGCCCGGCCAACCGCCGCGCCACGCTCAACCGACTGCCCTAGGAGGGCGTTCGCCGATGTGCGGGATCTGCGGCAGCTACGACTACTCGCGCGCCGCGTCGGGTGCGGCGGCCGATCCGGCCCTGCTCGAGAAGATGAACGCCACCCTGGCCCACCGCGGTCCCGACGGCGGCGGAGTTCACGTCGACGGGGCCGCCGGCCTGGCCGCGCGGCGGCTGGCCATCATCGATCTCGCCCACGGCGACCAGCCGATGACGGCCGCCGACGGGGCGGTGTGCGTGGTCCAGAACGGCGAGATCTTCAACTACCCGGAGCTGCGGCGGGAGCTCGAGGCAGACGGAGCGCGCTTTCGCACCCACTGCGACACCGAGGTCCTGCTGCACCTCTACCTACGCGATGGGCCCGGGTTCGTGGCCAGGCTGCGCGGGATGTTCGCGGTGGCGCTGTGGGACCGGCGCGAGCGGCGATTGCTGCTGGCCCGGGACAGGTTCGGAATCAAGCCGCTGTACTACTCGGACGTCGACGGCCGGCTGACCTTCGCCTCCGAGCTCAAGGCGCTGCTGCGTGATCCGTCGTTCTCGCGCTCGGTCGACCGTGAGGCGCTGCACTCGTACCTGGCCTTCAACTCGATCCCGGCCCCGCTGACCATCTTCGAAGCAGCACGCAAGCTCCCGCCCGGCCATCTGCTCACCTGCACGCCCTCGGGGTCGCGCGTCGAGCGGTTTGCGCGGCCCACCCCCGCACGAGCGGATTCGCTGCGCTCCGAGAGCGCCGAGACGCTGGCCGAGGAGCTGCGCGAGCGCCTGCGCGACTCGGTCAGCGCCCACCTCCTGTCCGACGTGCCGGTCGGCGTGCTGCTGTCCGGCGGCGTCGACTCCTCGACCCTGGCCGCGCTGGCCGCCACAACCTCCTCGGAAAGGGTCTCGACCTTCTCGATCGGCTTCCGCGAGCGGTCGTTCAACGAGCTCGACCTGGCGCGCGAGGTCGCCCGGCGCTACGACACCGACCACCACGAGCTGGTCGTCTCGCCCTCGGTGGCCGAGCTGCTGCCCGAGATCGTCGGCGCCTTCGACGAGCCGTTCGCCGACTCCTCGGCCGTTCCCACCTACCTGGTCTCGAAGCTGGCCGCCGAGCACGTCAAGGTCGTGCTCTCGGGCGAGGGCGGCGACGAGCTGTTCGGGGGCTATGAGACCTACGTGGCCGATCAGCTGGCGCGCTGGGTGGGCCCGGCGGCAGCGCGGCTCGCGCCGGTCGTCGACCGGCTGCCAAGCTCGAACGCCCGGGTCAGCCTGGAGTACCGGGCCCGGCGGTTCACCCGCGCCGCCGCGCTTCCCCCGCTCGAGCGCCACCACGGCTGGAAGGAGATCTTCAGTGGCACGCAGCGGGCCGACTTGCTCACCCCCGGATGGCAGGACCCGCGCGCCGACCCGCTGGACCCGTGGCGGCGGCGGTTCGCCGAGACCGAGGGCGCGCCCATGCTCGCCCGGCTCCAGGACGTCGACCTGGGCATCTACCTGGCCGACGACCTCCTGGTCAAGACCGACCGGATGAGCATGGTCCATTCGCTCGAGGCGCGGGTGCCGTTCCTCGACCCGGTCGTGGCCGAGCTGGCGATGGCCCTGCCCACGGCCCAGAAGGTGCGCGGGCTGGCCAAGAAGCGGCTGCTCCGCCGGGCCGCCGCGCCGCTCATCCCCCCGGCCATCGCCCGGGCGCGCAAGCGAGGCTTCTCGATCCCCGCCGCCGCATGGCTCCGGGGCGAGCTCGAGCCGTTCGCGCGCGAGGTGCTCTCGCCGCAGCGAATCCGCTCCCAGGGCTACTTCGAGCCCGCGGCGGTGACCGGACTCCTGAACGAGCACGTGGCTCGCCGGCAGGACAACAGCCGTCAGCTGTGGGGGTTGATCTCGTTCTCGCTCTGGGCCGAGCAGCTCGAAGCCGGCCGGACGGGCAGCCGCGGATTGGCCGCCCCCACCGCCACCGGGAGCTAGGTCGGGGTCGCGGCCGCCTAGGTCGCGGTCCGCCGCCCTAGGTCGCGGTCGCGCCGCCCCCGGGTCGGCGCACGCTGGCGGCCCCGGCCGCACCGACCGCACCGGCGCGCTCGACCCCGCTTCGGACCGCCGACTCGACCGCGGTCAGCGGCTTGGCGATCCCCTCCAGCCCGCGGCGTTCGGCCTTGACGCCGAACGCGATCTCCAGCACGCCGCCGACGATCATCAGACCCGCACCGAGCGCCAGCGCCGCGAACACGGGACCCGTCTTGTTCGTGGCTACGAGCGGCCCGAAGATCAGCGGCCCGAAGCCACCGATGCCCGTGCCGACGGCATAGAACAGCGCGATGGCCAGCGCTCGGGTCTCCATCGGGAAGATCTCGCTCACGGTCAGGTAGGCCGCGCTCACGCCGGCCGAGGCGAAGAAGAACACGACGCACCAGGCGGCGGTCAGCGATGCTGCCGTGAGCTCGCGCTGGTCGAACAGGTAGCCCGTGATCAGGAGCAACACCCCGGAGAGGATGTACGTGCCCGCGATCATCGGCTTGCGCCCCACGGTGTCGAACAGCTTGCCCAGCACGAGCGGCCCGGTGAGGTTGCCGATCGCGAATGCGACCAGGTAATACGGCGCATTCGCCTTGCCGACCCCGAAGAACGTCGACAGCAGGGTGGCGTAGCCGAACAGGATCGAGTTGTAGAGGAACGCCTGGCCGATGAACAAGCCCAGCCCGAGGACGGTTCGCTTGGGATACGTGGCCACGATCCCGCGCGCGATCTCGAACAGGCCGATCGAGCGCCGCTGCCGGATCGTGATCACGTCGTCGGGATCGACCTCGGGAAGCGGACCTTCGGTCGACTCCATGACCTGGCGCTCGATGTCCTGAGTGACCGCCTCGGCTTCCTCTTCGCGACCGTGGATGAACAGCCAGCGCGGGCTCTCGGGAACATGCCGGCGCACGATGAGGATGGCCAGGCCGAGGATGAAACCGAGCCCGAAGCACACCCGCCACTGCAGCAGCGGCGCGAAGATGTGGAGTGCGGCCACCGACAGCAGCGCGCCCGCCGCGGCCCCGGCCCAGTAGGTGCCGTTGATGATGATGTCGATCCGGCCGCGGTGATTGGCCGGGATCAGCTCATCGATGGCCGAATTGATCGCGCTGTACTCGCCTCCGATGCCCATGCCGGTGACAAAGCGGCAGGCGTAGAACCAGATCGGGGTCCAGGCGAAGGCGGTGGCGACCACCGCGGCCAGGTAGACCCCGAGCGTGATCATGAACAAACGTTTGCGTCCGAAGATGTCGGTGAGGCGGCCGAACAGCAACGCGCCCACGCACGCGCCGACCACGTAACACGTGGCGGCGAGCCCGGCGACGTTGGCGGCGGAGATGTTGATGCCGCTGCCCTTGGCCGAGATCGCGCCCGCGATCGAGCTGACGACGGTGACCTCGAGCCCGTCCAGGATCCACACCGTCCCCAGGCCGATGAGGATGCGCCAGTGCCACCTCGACCACGGCAGCCGGTCGAGCCGGGCCGGGATGTTCGTCTCGATCGTCCTCAGCTGATTTGTCGGCGCCGTCAGTGTCGCCATATGCCCGTACCTCCTGTGTGTCCGAACGGCGAAGGCGGTACTACCCCCCGGACCGGCCGCGCAAATCGCGCCGCCACGCAGGCGGATTCAGGGCGTCAGATCCCCGACCAAACTCGCCGCCGGCCGGACATCGTGCAGCCGGCTCACTCCCGTCCCCGCGTACAGCGGGCCGGCGTCCACGAGCCCGGGCGGCCCGTCGACCGTGGCCGGCTCGGGGCTGAGGAAGGGCAGGGCCGCGCGCTGGGCGGCCAGGGCCCGGGCCTGCAGCCTCGCCGGCACCCGGGCCGCGATCGGCGCGGTAGCGCGGTTGGCCATCCGCAACCACCCCGGCGCCCGGCCTGAGCCGGAATCGAGCCACCGCTCGGTGGCCGCGTTGGGGATGACCCGGTGCGGCGCGCCCGGCCACCCGAGGCCGAACAGCTCGGTCAGCACGGTCGTGTCCGCTTCGATGCACCGGCGCTTGTACTCCGGGTGGGCGCGGCTCTCCTCGCTGACCAGGAAGCGGGTGCCGACCACGGCCGCGGCCGCGCCGGCCTCCAGGGCCGCCGCCACGCCGCCCCGGTCGACGATCGCCCCGGCCAGCAGGACGGGCACGCCGACCGCGTCCCGGATCTGCTCCAGCAGCTCGAACCCGGGGCTCGTGCCGCGCACGTGCCCCCCGGCCTCAACCCCCTGCGCGATCACCGCGTCGGCACCGGCATGCGCGGCCGCCCGGGCCTCATCGACCGAGCCGCATTGATGGATCCAGAGCGAGCGAGCCAGCCGGCGCGGTCGGCCCCAGAAGGTCACGATCGCATCGGCGTCCGCCGCGGCCTCGACGTCGCCGCGCCTCACGAACGGCAGCAGCAGGTTGACGGCCAGCGGTCGGCCGGTGAGCCTCCGCGCGGCCGCGAGCTCGCGCCCGATCGGCGCGCGGGCGCCGCCGATCGTCCCCAGGCCACCGGCCTCGGACACGGCCGCGGCGAGCTCGTGGCCGGCCACCGACCCCATCCCGGCCTGGATGACCGGTCCGGAGAGATCGCGGAGGTCGAGCGCCGGCATCCGCTTTACACCGCCTCGGCCGCGGTGGCTTGGGCCGGTGGCGCACCATCCTCGAGCTCGGGCGCCTCCTCGTCGTCGAGCAATTCGCGGGTCAGGCGATCGACGAGCCGGCACAGGTCGTCGTGCTCCTCCGGCGACCATCCCTCGAGCAGCTCGTTCAGCCCCTGACGCCGGGCGGCCACCAGCCGGTCCACGGCCACGCGCCCCGCGGGCGTCAGCGTGGCCCGCTCGTGCAGGAGCTGACCATTCCCGTCGCTCACGGCGATGAGCCCCTCCTGTCCCAGATCGCGCATCACCCGTGTCGCCCGCTCGGTCCCGACCGCCGACGCGCGTGCCAGCCGAGCGGCCTCCCAGTCCGGGTGTCGGTGAATACGCAGCAGCAACCAGGATTCAATCGGCTTGAGGCTGAGGCCGGCGCGGTCGACCAGCCGGGCGAACAGCTCGCGCCGGTGCTCGCGGCCGGCCAGCACGGTGAGCGCCCGCTCGAGCTCCTGGAGCGAGCTCCGATGCTTGGGCAGCGCGAACGTGTCGCCGGGATCCACTGCTTCGGTCGTCTTGCGCAGCTTCCGTTCGGGCAACAGCCAGGTCAGTGCGAACGCCACCGCTCCGATCGGCACGGCGACCAGGAAGACGGTCTGGAGCGAGTGAGCGTAGGCCTGGACATAGCCGGAGTGGACCGAGGCCGGCAGCTTAGCCAGCGTCTGGGGGCTGATGTCGGCTCCGCTCACCCCGGCGGGCGGCTTGACGCCGCCCAGGTATTGGCGGAGGTTGCCCGCGAGCACGTTGGCGAAGATCGCCCCGAACACGGCGGTGCCGAACGAGCCGCCCATCGAGCGGAAGAACGTCGCCCCCGAGGTGGCAGCCCCGAGATCCTGGTAGTCGACCGCGTTCTGGACCGCGATCACGAGCACCTGCATGACCCCGCCGAGCCCGACTCCGAATACGAACATGTAAATCGAGGTGACCAGGGTGCCCGTCGACGCGGTCAACCGGGACAGGAGGAACAGCCCGACCGTCATCACCGCGGTTCCGAGCACGGGGAACACCTTGTACCGGCCGAAGCGCGAGATCAGCAGCCCCGAGCCGGTGGAGGTCAGCAGCAGGCCGGCCATCAGCGGCAACAGCCGCAACCCGGACACCGTCGGGTTGACCCCCTTGACGACCTGGAGGAACAGGGGCAGGAAGGTGATCGCGCCGAACATGGCAAAGCCGACCACGAACCCGATCGCGCTCGCGGCCGAGAACACCCGGTTGGCGAACAGCCTGAGCGGGATCACCGGCTCGGCGGCGCGGCGCTCCGCCAGCACGAACAAGACCACGAGTACGACGCCGGCGACGCCGAGGATGACGATCGGCGCCGATCCCCACGCGTATGAGGTGCCGCCGAGGCTGGTCAGGAGCACGAAGCTGGTCGCCGCCAGCGCGACCAACACCGCCCCGAGGTAGTCGATCACGTGGTGCACGCGGGACAGCGTGCGCGGTAGCACGGCCGCGGTGACGGCAAGCGCGATCGCGCCCAGTGGCAGGTTGATGTAGAAGATCCAGTGCCAGGACAGGTGGTCGACGATCAGGCCGCCGATCAGCGGCCCGATCACGCTCGTCACCCCGAACACGGCTCCGAACAGGCCCTGGTAGCGCCCGCGATTTCGAGGCGAGACGACGTCGCCGATGATCGTCTGCGCCCCGATCATCAGCCCTCCGCCGCCGATCCCCTGAACGGCGCGGAAAGCGATCAGCTCGGTCATCGAGTTCGCCAGCCCCGACAGCACCGAGCCGACCAGGAAGATGACGATCGCGGCCTGGAAGAACTGCTTGCGGCCGTACATGTCGCCGAGCTTGCCCCACAGCGGGGTCGAGGCCGTGGAGGCGAGCAGGTAGGCGGTGACCACCCAGGACAGGTGCGAGGCGCCCCCGAGGTCGCCCACGATCGTGGGCAGCGCCGTGGAGACGATCGTCTGGTCGAGCGCGGCCAGCAGCATTCCGGCGAGCAGGGCGCCGATGATCAGCCACAGCCTTCGGCCGGTGATCTCCGCCGGGGCCTGTGCGGTTGCGGTCATGCGCTCACCTCCGAGTGGTGCTCGGCATTATCGGGCCGGCCCCACGCGCTCCGCGTCGCCACCGTCATCCCGATGTCCGGGTGCCGACCAGACGCGGTAGAAGCCCATAGCCCGCGAGCCACGGCCCGATTGACCGTCCCCCACCCGGGTAGCCAACCAGGCGACCAGGAACGAGCGAAGGGACGGCGATGGCTGACAAGACGACAGGGCAGTTCGTGCTCGAGCGGCTGGCCGACGAATGGGGCATCAAGCGGATCTACGGCTATCCCGGCGACGGCATCAACGGCCTTATCGGCGGCTTCCACCACGTCGGCGACCGGCTCGAGTTCATTCAGACCCGGCACGAGGAGATCGCCTCGTTTGCGGCCTGCGCCCACGCCAAGTTCACCGGCGAGGTCGGCGTGTGCATGGCCACCTCCGGTCCCGGCGCCATCCATCTGCTCAACGGGCTCTACGACGCCAAGCTCGACCACCAGCCGGTGGTGGCGATCATCGGCCAGCAGGCCCGGATGTCGCTCGGCTCCGAGTACCAGCAGGAGGTCGACCTCGACAGCCTGTACAAGGACGTGGCCTCGGAGTTCGTCCAGGTGTGCATGGTCCCCGAGCAGGCCCAGCACCTGATCGACCGCGCAATGCGGATCGCCAAGGCCACCCGCTCGCCCACCTGCATCATCATCCCCAACGACGTCCAGGAGCTGCCCTACAGCGCACCGCCCCGCGCTCACGGCGCGGTTCCCTCCTCGGGCGCGGCGATCCTCAAGCCCCACGTCGTCCCCTCCGAGCCGGCGCTGCAGCAGGCGGCCGAGATTCTCAACTCAGGCCAGAAGGTGGCCATGCTGGTCGGCCAGGGCGGCAAGGGCGCATTGGCCGAGATCGAGCAGGTGGCCGATCTGCTCGGCGCCTGCTCCGCGCGGGCGCTGAACGGCCGCGCGGTGCTCCCCGATGACCGCCCGTGGGTGACCGGCTCGATCGGCCTGCTCGGGACCAAGCCCTCCTATGACCTGATGGAGGGCTGCGACACGCTGCTGATGATCGGCTCGAACTTCCCCTACTCCGAGTGGCTGCCCGAGCCGGGCAAGGCGCGAGGGGTCCAGATCGACATCGACGCTCGGCTGATCGGGAACCGCTACCCGATGGAGGTCAACCTGGTCGGCGACGCGACCGACACGCTGCGGGCGCTGATCCCGCTGCTCAAGCGCAAGGAGGACCGCTCGTGGCGGACCGAGATCGAAGGCCAGATCGAGCGGTGGTGGCGGATCCTCGACGAGCAGGCCCAGCAGCCGGCCAATCCGATCAACCCCCAGCTCGTCTTCCACGAGCTCAGCTCACGGCTGCCCGACCGGGCGATCCTGACCTCCGACTCGGGCTCGGGCACGGACTGGTGGGCCCGGCACGTGCGGGTCCGCGAGGACATGATGGCCGGCCTGTCGGGCACCCTGGCCACGATGTGCCCGGCGATCCCGTACGCGTTGGCGGCCAAGTTCGCCCATCCCGACCGCCCGGTGATCGCCAACATCGGCGACGGCGCGTTCCAGATGCTCGGGGTCAACGCGCTGATGGACATCGCCCGCTACGCCCCGCGGTGGACCGACCAGCGGCTGGTCATCGCGGTGCTCCACAACGACGACCTCAACCAGGTGACCTGGGAGCAGCGGGTGATGTCGGGCGATCCGAAGCTCGACGCCTCCCAGGTCCTGCCCGACTTCGACTACGCCGGCTACGCGCGGCTGCTCGGGCTGCACGGCGCGCGGGTGGAGGATCCGGCCCAGATCGGCCAGGCCTGGGACGCCGCGCTGGCCGCGGGCAAGCCGGCCCTGATCGAGTTCATCACCGACCCCGAGGTGCCGCCGCTGCCGCCCCACATCAACTTCGAGCAGGCCAAGGAGATCTCGCACGCGATCATGAAGGGCGACCCCGCGGCGCCGCACTTCATGCGCGAGTCGATCCGCGGCAAGCTGGCCGAGTTCCTCACGCGTTGATTGGGGCCGCGCCCGGGCCGGCATGTTCGCCGTCGGGCGAACTGCCAATGCCCCGCGTTAGCGGGGCGCGGCGTCCGTGGGGCCGGGCGGGCCCGTCCGGACCGGTTCGAGGTCAGCCTCGAGCTCGGCCTCGAGCTCAGCCAGGTGCCGGGCGGCCCAGGCGTGGTACTCGGCTCCCATCCGCCCGACCACGACCGGGAAGCGCAGGCCGGCGGCGCGCATGGCCTCGCCGATGGGAATGATCTCCTCGCGAAACTCGCGCTCGGCCTCCTCAGCCCGCGCCCGGAGCCGGCGCACCAGCGCGAGCGCATCCGCGGGTGGAAGGTGATCGGCGAACGCGAGCCGGAGCAGTCCCTCGTCGCGGAGCTCCATCGGCGGCACCCGCGTGCGCCGGAGCCATCCCAGTAGCGCCCGCTCGCCCTTCCCGGTCAGCGTATAGGCGCGGCGCCGGCGGGCGCCATGCGGGTCATCGCGCCCGGTCAGGTAGCCATCGCGCTCGAGCTGGGCGAGCTCGGGGTAGATCTGGGCCAGCGCGGTGGCGAAGAACATCGGCATGCGCTGGCGGTCGATGAACTGCCGGATCGCGTAGCCGGTGCCCACGCCGCCGCGGACCAGCCCGAGGATCAGGTAGTTGCTCGGCTTCAGCGCCATGGCGGGGATTCTCCGGGCCGCGTCAACCGGGAGAGGCCTCTCTATTGAGTGATGGCCGGCGATCCGGTTCGATGTGGAGAATGCGCGCGGTTGTGATCTTGGTGGGGGCCGCGGCCGCCCTGCTGATGCCGGCGATGGCGCGGGCGAGCACGGTGAGCGGGCCGCACGAGACGGTGCAGATCACCACCACGACCAAGCGCCCGGGCACGAGCGCCGGCTTCGGCTACGCCGCGACTTACCGCGGGGGCACGTTGCGGCGGCTGGTCATCGTCTTGCCGCCCGGCACCCGCACGGATACGAGTGTTCCCGGACAGTGCACGGCCAGCGACACCGAGATCATGCTGATCGGCGAGTCGGCGTGCCCGGCCTCGGCCCGGGTCGGCAGCGGGGCGGTCACCGTGCAGCAGTTCGGGCTCGGGGAGGCGACGTACAACTCAGTGCTCTACAACGCTCCCGGCCAGCAGCTCGAGCTGGTCGAGTCGGGCCCGCGTGTGATCTCGGTCGTCCACACCTACCTCCACGGCACCACGCTCGACGGTCCGGTTCCCACGTGCGTGACCGGCGGCAACCCACCCAGCGGCTGCCCGTTCGACCAGGTAACGCTGGTCACCAACCATCTGCAGATGCACGCCGTCTCGAACGGGCACGGTAACTACGGCACCACGCCGCCGCGCTGCCCGCGCTCACGCGTGTGGACGGGGCATCTGCGCTTCTACTACGCCGACGGCTCGGTCGACCGGCTCACGTATCGCCTTCCGTGTCGACGCCGAACCACTCACGCAGGCCGGCGCTTCCGGCCTCGGTGATCACCACCGCGCGGCCGCGCGGCGCCCGCTCGATCCACGCCAGCTCGAACAGCCGCTGCGCCAGCGCGGCTCCGAGCGCGCCGGCCAGGTGGTGGCGCTGCTCGCTCCAGTCCAGGCAATAGCGCACCAGGGCGCGGCGCCCGGAGCGC
This sequence comes from uncultured Solirubrobacterales bacterium, assembly GCA_963748585.1. Lineage (GTDB taxonomy): Bacteria > Actinomycetota > Thermoleophilia > Solirubrobacterales > Solirubrobacteraceae > Palsa-465. Next base: position 57,665 of record CAVVJR010000002.1, read on the forward strand.
AAGCGATCGACGTCGAGTCCGAACTCGCGCAGGTCGGCCGCCCCGTGCTCGGTCAGCTCGTAGTCGATGTCGTGCCCGGGCGCGGACAGGCGGTCCCCGCCACCGAGCGCGAAGCGTCCGTTTCCGCCCGCCAGCGCCCCGCGATCGATCAGCGCCGTCATCAGCCCGACGCCCAAGCGCCCGCCGAGATGGTCGTAGCAGTAGCGGGCTCGGCGCACGGCATGGGCACGGGTGCCGGCGCGCAGGGAGCGCACGGGCTCCGGCGGCGCGAGCTCGGACAGCGTCTCCAGCAGCGTCGCCACCTGAGGGCCGGCCAGGCGGTAGTACCGATGACGTCCGTGCACCTCGACGCGGACGAGGCCCGCGTCGAGGAGCTTTCGCAGATGCTCGCTCGCGGTCGAGGCGGCGACCCCGGCCTCGGCCGCGAGCACGCTTGCGGCCAGGGCACGGCCATCGGTCAGGGCCGTGAGCAGCCGGCAACGGGAGCGGTCGCCGAGCACCGCACCGACGGCGGCTATGTCGGCATCGCCGTTCATCGCCAAGGTGATGCTAGGCCTGGGATGCTTCGGCCGCGGGCGAAGCGATCGCGTCCCACACTCGGCACATGCTCGTCTCGATGTGCGCCGGCTACTTCCTCGTCCTGCTCGACGTGACGATCGTCAACGTGGCCCTGCCGAAGATCGGCAGCGCGCTGCACGCGAGCGTGGCCGCGCTGCAGTGGACGGTCGACGGATACGCGCTCGCGCTGGCCTCGCTGATGCTGGCGGGCGGGACGCTCGGCGACCGTCACGGCCACAAACGCATAGTCCTCGCGGGCCTGGCCCTGTTCGGGGCCGCGTCGGCCGCGTGTGGGGCGGCGCCGAGCGCGCCTGTGCTGGTGGCCGCCCGCGCGCTGCAGGGCGTCGGCGCCGCGCTCATGCTCCCGGGAACCCTGGCCGTGATCACCCACGCCAACCCGGACGCGCGCCGGCGAGCCCGGGCCATCGGGGCATGGGCCGCGATCGGCGGGATCGCCCTCCCGGCCGGCCCCGTGCTCGGCGGGGCACTGATCCAGGCCTTCGGCTGGCGGGCGATCTTCTTCGTCAACCTGCCCGTCTGCGCGGTCGCGCTCGCGGGCGCGGCGCGCACCGTGCGCGAGAGCCGGGATCGGTCGCCCATGCCACTCGATCCCGCCGGGCTCGCCCTGGGCGTGGCCACCCTCGCCTTGCTCACCTACGCCTTGATCGCCGGCGTCCTCGCCGCCGGGGTCGCAGCCCTGCTGACCGGTGCCGCCTTCGTCGCCGTCGAACGAGGGCGCAAGCACCCGATGCTGGCGCTCGAGCTGTTCGGGCACCGTGACTTCACGGTCGCGAATGGTGTCGCCGGCACGATGAACCTGGTCACCCTGGGCCTTCTGTTCGTGGTCACCCTGTATCTCCAGGACGTCCGGCATTACTCGCCCCTTCATGCCGGGATCGAGCTGCTCCCCCTGTTCGTGCCGCTGAGCCTGATCGCGCCGGTGAGCGGACGGCTGACCGCCCGCCTGGGCGCGCGGCGGCCCATGCTGGTGGGTCTCCTCCTGGCCACCGGCGGCCTCGTCCTGCTGGCCGGCGGGGTGAGCACGGGCGCGCTGCTGCTGTGGGGCGGGGGGATCGGCGTGCTCACGCCCGCGGTCGTGGCCGAGGCGGTCGGATCGGTGCCGCGGGGACGGGAGGGTCTCGCCTCGGCGGTCAACAACACCGCCCGCCAGGCCGGAGGGGCGATCGGCATCGCCGCCTTCGGCGCCCTGGCCGGCGCACCTCACACGCCCGGCTTCGTGACCGGTCTGCACACCGCGGCGTGGATCGGCGCCGGCCTGTTCGCAGCCGGCGCGCTAGCTTCCGCCCTGTGAGCGGCCGGGTGGTCAGCCACGCGATGCGGGCTTACTACGACCAGCGCGCCCGTGAGTACGACGACTGGTGGCTGGGCACCGGCCTGTTCGCTTCGCGGGAGCGCCCGGGCTGGGGAGCCGAGGTGTCCGACCTGATCGAGCTGGTCCGGGGACTGGAGCCGGCGCGGACGCTCGACGTGGCCTGCGGGACCGGCTTTCTCACCCGGCACCTCCGCGGTGAAGTGGTGGCGCTCGACCAGAGCGAGCAGATGGTCGAGCTCGCCGCAGGCCGCGCCCCCGGGATCGAGGTCCAGCAGGGCGACGCGGTGCCGCTGCCGTTCGCCGACCGTCGGTTCGACCGCGTGTTCACCAGTCACTTCTACGGTCACCTCCTGCCCGCCGAGCGCGCGGCGTTCCTGTCCGAGGCCGGGCGGGTCGCCGACCGCCTGGTCGTGGTCGACTCGGCCCGTCGCCCCGACTGTGGCGCCGAGGCGTGGCAGGAGCGGCGGCTCAACGACGGCTCCGCCCACCGGGTGTACAAGCGGTTCTTCGAGCCTGGAGCGCTGGCCGGAGAGCTCGGTGGGGCCGAGGTGCTCCACGCCGGCCGCTGGTTCGTCGTCGTCCAGACCTAGAGCGCGCTGGCTCCGGCGGCGATGCTGGCCACCCCGGCGGCGACGATGATCGTGAGCAGCAGGGGCTGGAACAACTCCGGGTTGAGCCGCGCGAAGGCGCGACTGCCGACCGCGTGGCCACCGATCACGCAGGCCAGTCCGGCCAGGAGATCGACCGCGGTGAGATGTGCCCGGTGCAGCACGGGAACCAGGGTGACGAAGGCGATCGCGCCCAAGACCAGGAATGAGGCGCTGAGCGAGTCCCGCAGCTCGGCCGGGCTCAGGCCCCTCCGCGCCAGCCACAGGGCCTGCGGGGGTCCGCTGACCCCGGTCGAGGTCCCCAGAACGCCGGTGCTGAACCCCACCCCCAGCCGTCCCGCCATGCCACCCTCGCCGCTCGGGCGCGTGGCCGCGCGCCGAGCCAGCAACAGCGCGGCGGCGATCAACGCCACCCCTACCGCCACCTGGAGTACGGCTTTGGGCAGGGCCCGGAGGAGCAGGACGCCGGCGACGCTGCCCGGGATCGCGGCCACCAGGATCGGCACGAGCTCCCGCCAGGCCGGGCGCGGGCGGCGTCGTTCACCCAGGAGCACGAGCAGATTGAGCTCGAGGCCGAGCGCGGTCACGACCACGATCGCCCCCGCGGACGGGAGCACGGCGAATGCGATCGGACTCAGCACCAGGGCGAAGCCAATGCCGGCGGTTGCCTGTACGCACGCGGCCACGAGCGCGCCGACAGCGAGAAGCGCCACGGTCACGATTGCGAGTATGACTGTCCCCTGCGCACGAGCTCGTTCGTCTCCAGGGCGAACCCAATCTCCCCAAGGAGGATCGACATGAAGTACGCCCTGCTCATCTACATCAAGCCCGGCAGCTTCGAGGCCCTGTCCGAGGACGAGCGCGAGGCGGTCAGCCGCGAGTACTTCGCCATTCGCGACGATCCGAACTGCGTCGACGGCGCGCAGCTGGCGCCGCTCGAGACCGCGACCACGGTGCGCCAGGACAACGGCCACCCCCTGATCACCGACGGCCCGTTTGCCGACACCAAGGAGTTCCTCGGCGGCTACTACCTGTTCGAGGCCGACAACGTCGATCCCGTGCTCGAGGCGGCGGCGCGGATCCCGGCCGCCCGGATGGGCGGGGCGATCGAGGTCCGCCCGCTCGTGCATTGATCGAGCAGGCATTCCGTGAGCACTGGGGGCGCGTGCTGGCCTCCCTGGTCGGCTTCCTCGGCGACTTCGACCTCGCCGAGGAGGCCGCCCAGGAGGCATTCGCGATCGCCGCCGAGCGGTGGCCGCGCGAGGGCACGCCCGCCCACCCGCTGGCCTGGCTGCTGACCACGGCCCGCCACCGCGCCGTCGACCGGATCCGGCGAGCCCGGACGCTGGCCGCCAAGGCGCCCCTGCTCGCGGCGGCGCAGAGCACCGAGGACGAGATGGACGACCACGAGATTCCCGACGAGCGACTCGAGCTGATCTTCACCTGCTGCCACCCCGCGCTGGCCCTCGAGGCCCAGGTGGCGCTCACGCTGCGCTCGCTCGGCGGTCTCGAGAACGACGAGATCGCCCGGGCCTTCCTCATCTCGCCGGAGACGATGAAACGGCGCCTGTCCCGGGCGCGGGCCAAGATCAAGGCCACCGGCATCCCGTTCCGCGTGCCCCCCGACCACCTGCTCCCCGATCGCCTGGACGCGGTCCTGACTGTGCTCTACCTGATCTTCAACGCCGGCTACGGGGGGCGGGTCGACCTGGCCGGCGAGGCCATCCGGCTCGCGCACGTGCTCGCCGCGCTGATGCCGGACGAACCCGAGGCGCACGGGCTGCTGGCCCTGATGACCCTCCACCACTCTCGCCGGGGCGCGCGCTTCGCCGGCGGCTCGCTGGTCCGGCTGGCCGACCAGGACCGCTCGCTCTGGGAGACAGCCGAGATCGCCGCCGGACGCCGGCGCCTCGATCGCGCACTCGCGCTGCACGGCCGCGGCGCGTACGTGATCCAGGCCGCGATCGCCTCGCTGCAGCTGGAGCCCGAGGTCGACTGGGAGCAGATCGACGCGCTCTACGCCGAACTCGCGCGCATCACCGGCTCGCCCGTGGTCGAGCTCAACCGCGCCGTCGCGGTGGCCGAGTCACGGGGGCCCGGGGCCGCGCTGTCGCTCGTCGACAGCTTGGCGCTCGACGGCTACCAGTACTTCCATTCCACCCGGGCCGAGTTGCTGCGCCGGCTCGGACGCGACGGTGAGGCACGGGCTGCCTACACCCGCGCGCTCGAGCTCGCGACTTCGGATCCGGAGCGCAGGTTTCTCGAGTGCCGGCGGGACGAGCTCGGGTGAGAGGCTTCGCTCGTCGCGGCGGGCGGAGCCGAGACGTCGAGGCCCGCTTTTCGGTTCGGCCGACCGAAGATCCTTAGCCTTCAGGGCCGTTTGGAAGATGTCCGACGGGGGCGGTGAAGCCGAGGATCAGCTCGGCGGTCTCGAGCGGCACGTCGAGCTGCGGACAATGGCCGATTCCGTCCAGCTCGACGAAATCGGCATTGGGCAGCCACTCGGTCCGGTAGCGCGCGGCCGTGTCGGGCCACTTGAGCAGCTTGTCCTCCGTGCCCCAGACGATCCGCACCGGACAGGTGATCCGCTCGGCCTCCACCCGCCATCCCTCGCTCCGCGCCAGCTCGACCAGCGGCCGTACGGCGACGCAGTTCGCCACCCCGCGCATCTGGTGGACGATCAGCTCGGCCGGGATGTGCTCGAAGTTGGTGGTGATGAACATGGTTGCGCGGCGCCGGCCCTGGGGCGTCCGCGCGATTTCCTCAGCGTACGGCAGCGATTGGCGGACCATGTCCTGCAACATCGGGAAATAGCGCAGCGTCTCGCGGTGGGACCGGTCGCCCGCGGCCCAACCGCCGGCGGGGGCCAGCGCCACCACCGACCGGGCCCGCCCCCGCGCGGCAAGCTGGAACGCGATGTAGCCGCCGAGCGAGTTTCCGACCAGGTGCGCGGTCTCGTACCCGCACTCGTCCATCGTCCGCTCGACCGCGTCCGCGAGCGTGCTGTCGCTTACTCCTCCGTCCAGCGGCGGGCCGCCCGCATGGCCGGCCAGGGTGGGTGCGAGCACCTCGTGGCGACGCTCGAGCAGGGGCAGGACGAGCTCCCAGGTCCGCCAGGTGTCGGTGAAGCCGTGCAGGCATACCAGCGGCTCGCCCGAGCCCCCGCGATACAGCGAGGTGAAGCTCATCGGGCGATCTGGACCGTGTGGTGATAGCTCGAGGAGACGACCGACCAGGCCGGCTTGTGCCGGCCGAACACGTCGATCAGGCCCTTGTACAGGAAGGGCGGGAACGGCCACGGATTGCCGCCCGTGAACCCGGGCCCGGACACCGCATCCTGGAGCAGGAAGTAGATCGCCCCCGACAGCCAGGGCTTCGAGTTGAAGATGGCCAGGTGATAGCCGGCCGCGTTGGCCTGGAAGGCATACGTGCCCCGCTCCTCGGTCGGCCCGGACCGGTTGGCCTCAAAGCCGAACTCGGTCACCAGGAGGGCCTGGGTCGGATAACAGGAGCGGAGGCCGTCGAGGAAGGGGCCGAGCGCGTCCCGGTCATCCGTGGTCCCACCCCCGGCGTCATACCAGCCGAAGTACTCGTTCAAGCCGATGACGTCGAGCGGCGCGTACGCGGGCTGACAGTCGACCCCGGGCCAGTCGGCGATCGACATCCCGACCGGCCTCGTCGGGTCCCATCGATGGGCCAGCGCCACCGCGCCGGCGATGTATGACGTCTCCGGGTCGGTGGCCGGAGTCGCGAGCTCATTGCCGATGCTCCAGACCATCACCGACGGGTGGTTCTGGTTGGCGAGGATGCTGTCGTGCAGCTCACCGTGGACCAGCGCGCGCCAGGCGGGGAGCTGCAGGTACTGATCGGTCACCGTGTCGTTCACCGGGATGTCCAGCCACAACAAGAGCCCGTCGCGGTCGGCCAGCTCGGCCAGCTCCGGGTTGGGGGCATCAGCGCGGATCAGCGTGGCCCCGAGCGATCTCGCCGAGTTGATCGCGCCCCGGACGTCGGCCTGGGTGACGGCCCCACCCCGGCGGATGTCCTGCTCGCGGATCTCGACCCCGCGCAGGTGGACCGGCCGCCCGTTCAGGGTCAGCCGCCCGTCGGACGTGACCTTGATCGAGCGAATGCCGCTGTAGGCGAAGAAGCCGCCCAGCGTGTGCCCCCCCTTGTCGGCCAGCGTCAACGTCGCCGGATACAGGTGCGGGTGCCCGGGCGCCCACAGATCCGGATGGGGGATCGGCACGCCGGCCCGGGCGGTCCACGTCCCGTGCGGACGGAGCTTGACCTGGCCGAACTTGAGCGCCGCGGTGCCGTACCGGCCGTTCAGCTGCACGGTCTGCGGCGCCCCGGTCAGGTTGCGCACGCTCACCACCGCTTTGACCGTGGCGGTGCACTTGGGCGTCGCCGGACCGGAGGACGGACAGGAGAGGAGTGGGCGAATCTGCGCCGTGCTGATGTCGGCGGCCTGGACCCGACGCAGGTAGACCTCGCGCAGCAGGCCTCCGTAGTTCCACCACCCCCCGCCGGGCCCGGGGGGAAGCTGTCCGGGAAAGATCCGGTTGTCGACCCGGACCACGAGCCGGTTGACTCCCTTGCGGGTGTTGAGGTCGAACTCGAACGGCAGGTTGGCCCCGGTATGGCTTCCGAGCCGGTGCCCGTTGAGCCACACCGTGGCCACGTAGTTGGCCGATTCGAAGCGCACGATCCAGCGCCGCGCGGACGCCGGCACGTAGGGTGCGAAGGCGCCGGACGGGAGGGTGAAATCGCGCCGATACCACCCGACCGTGCCGTCCATCGCCGCGCTCGACAGATCACCGGCGTCATCGGAGTTGGGCACGCTCACGTGCGCCCAGCCGGCGGTCGAGGCGCTGTCCCGCCACCACCCCTGGCCCTCGCCGGCGTCCGTGGGGTCGGCGCGATACAGCCACGTCCCGCCGAGCAGATAGCGGCCGGTCTGGCCGTCGGCATACATGGCGCCGCGGGTCGGCGGCGAAGCGGCGGCGGCGGCGCTCGCCGACGGCGCCGTGAGGGCGCCGAGCAGGAGGACCGAAACGGCCAGGGCTAGCGAGCGAAACCGCACGTCCGATGCACTCTTATCAGGTCTTTCAGGGGACGGGTAGTACGAGCCGATATGCCGACCGAAACCCCTCCACGGCTGGCCGTCGTCCTTGGCGGGGGCGGGCTGCTCGGCGCCCACGAGGTGGGCATGTTACGGGCCCTGGCCGAGCGCTCGATCCGCCCCGACGTCGTGCTCGGGACGTCCGTGGGAGCGCTCAACGGCGCCTTCTTCGCCCACGACCCATCGCCGGAGGGGGTGGACCGGCTGATCGAGGTGTGGAGCGAGACGCAGGGGTTCCCCGGCGGGTCGCTGCTGCGCCGGATCAGCACCCTGGCTCGCAGCGGCACGCATCTGCAGTCACTGGACGAGGTTCGCGAGCGACTGCTGGCAATCCTTCCCGTGGCCGCGCTCGAGGAGCTCAGCACGCCGTTTCAATGCGTCGCCGCCTCGATCGAGCGGGCGGCCGAGCACTGGTTCGAGCGCGGCCCGCTGGCCGAGGTGATCCTGGCCTCGTGCGCGGTCCCGGGGATCCTCCCTCCGGTGAAGATCGGCGACGAGCACTTCATCGACGGCGGAATCGTCAACTCGATCCCGGTCGGCCGTGCGGTGGCGCTGGGAGCGAGCACGATCTACGTGCTGCAGGTCGGGCGGCTCGAGCAGCCGCTGCGCCCGCCCCGCTGGCCCTGGGAGGTCGCCCTGGTCGCGTTCGAGGTCGCCCGCCGCCACCGTTTCGCCCATGACCTGCGATCGCTGCCCGACGAGGTCGAGATCCACGTTCTGCCCACTGGTGGCTCGGCCGCCCCGGCCTACAACGACCTCTACGGCCAGCTTCAGGTCCGCCGTCTGGCTCGCAGCGTCGAGCGCCAGATCGAGTCGGCATACGAGGCCTCGCTCCGCTACCTCGAGGATCCATGCCCCTGAAGCTCCCCGTCACCGTGCTCACGTGGGCGATCCTCGGGCTGCTCGTGCTGGCCCTGTCGCCCCTGCTCCTGGCCCTGGCCGCACTGGTCGGCGCAATCACTCGTGATCGCCGGCCGGCGATCTTCGCCCGGCTGCTTGTCAGCTACTTCGCCTACGAGCTCGGCACGCTCCTGGCCTGCGGCCTGCTGTGGCTGGCCGGGGGGCGGCGGCGCGTCCGACCCCACTGGCGCCTGCTGCGGTGGTACGTCGGAGGCCTGGCCGGGAGGGTCGCCTCAGAGCTCGAGCTCACGATCGTCCCCGAAGCCTCTCCGGAAGCCGGCGCCGCTCTGGAGGATGACGGCCCCGTGCTCGTGTTCAGCCGTCACGCCGGTCCGGGCGACACCCTGTTCCTCGCCGATCACCTGCTCTCCGGCTTTCACCGACTGCCCAGTGTGGTGTTCAAGGAGGTGCTGACCATCGACCCCTCGATCGACCTCCTCTCCCACCGGCTTCCGCACGCGGTGCTCGACACCAGCGACCGGGAGGAGTGCGAGAGCCAGATCACGCGGATCAGCCGAGAGCTGGGGCCGCGGGGCGTTCTCCTTCTCTTCCCGGAGGGGGGCAACTTCACCGAGGAGCGGCGAGGCTCCGCTCTGGCCAAGCTCAGGCGCAAGGGCCGGGATCACGAGGCCGCGCGGGCCGAGCGAATGCCCAACGTCATGCCTCCGCATCCGATCGGCGTCCAGTGCGCGGTGGATGCCAACCCGGACGCGACCGTGGTCTTCGCCGCCCACACGGGCCTCGGGCTGGCCGCCGACCCCGGCGCCCTGTGGCGGCGGATGCCGATCGGGCGGACGCTGAGGACGCGGATGTGGGCGGTCCGGGCCAGCGAGATCCCGCGCGATGCCGACGCCCAGGTCGAGTGGCTGTATGACTGGTGGAAGCGGATCGACGAATGGATCGCCGACGCCGGCGCGTGAGCGCCGGGCGGTTCAGGACATCAGCTCGGAGCGCTCGTCCACCGAGGTGTCGTGGACCGGGAGGGGCCGGCCGTCCCGCCCGCAGAACGGCGTCGCCTCGTCGTACCACGAGTGCGAGACATGTGCCCCCCATGAGGTTCGCCCGGCCCGATCGCCGACGCTCCAGCGCAGCGGCTCGAGGTCGGGGTCGCCGGTGAAATAACCGGGCGTGAGCAGCTCGACCCGGTGGCCGTCCGGATCGCGGATGTAGACGAAGAAAGCGTTGGTGGCGCCGTGGCGGCCCGGCCCGCGTTCGATCGCCTCCGCTTCTCCGGCCGCCGCGAGCTGATCGCACGCGTGCAGCACGGCCAGCGGTTCGGCGACCGCGAACGCCACGTGGTGCAGGCGGGGACCGATGCCGGTCATCAGGCCGAGGTCGTGACCGGTCTGCTTGCGGTACAGCCAGGTCCCGCACAGGCGCTCCTCGAAGCCCTCGGTTGACAGGTACTCCGAGCAGCGAAAACCGTGGCCGGCCCAGAACGGGAGCACGCGCTCGATGTCGGCGACCTGGAGGTTCACGTGGTCGAACCGGAGCAGCGGCGCCCCGCGCTGGTCGTGGAAGTCCCGCAACCGCGACTCGACCGGCTCCATGGCGCAGAAGAACTCGAGCGGGATCCCGAGCGGATCGGCCAGCCTCAGCGCTCGGCCGTGATGCGGCTCGCCGCCGTACCACTCGGCCCGCGTGCCCGCGGCCTCGCACTGCTCGGCCATCCGCTCGAGGTCGTCCTCGTCCCGGACCCGGAAGGCCACGTGGCCGACCGCGGGCTCTGACCCGTGGCGGAGGACCAGGCTGTGATGGGTGTGCTCCTCCCACCCACGCAGGTACACGGCCTGATCGGTGCGATCGCTCTCCACCAGCCCGAGCACGTCGACGTAGAAGCGGGCCGAGGCCTCGAGGTCGTCGACCAGCAACTCCACGTGGGCCACTCGGATGATGTCGTACGGCGGCCGCTCGACCTGGCGCACCAGCTCGTCGATCCGTGGCGCCTCGCCGAGGTCGACCTCACTCATCCTCCGCGCACAATAGACATTGAAGATGACTGCTCTGTATCTCGGCGCCCCTCCGGACGCCGCCCTGGACGTGGCGATCTCGCACACGCTGCTCGAACAGGCCACCCTGGGCGCCGAGTCGCTTCGGATCTGGTCGCCGCCCCCAGCGGTCTCGTTCGGACGTCTGGATCTCCTCTCGCCCCACCGCGCTGCGGCGATCGCGCAGGCGCGAGCAGCCGGACTGGATCCCGTGCGGCGCCTGGCCGGAGGGCGGGCGGCGGCCATCGGCCCGGGCACCGTGTGCGTCGGCTGGGCCGACCCGAGCCCCGATCTGGCCGGGATGCAGGATCGCTACGAGACCCTGGCCGGTGTCGTGGTCTCGGCGCTGGAGCGCGTCGGCGTCCCGGCGCGGGTGGGCGAGCTGCCCGGCGAGTGGTGCCCGGGATCCTGGAGCGTGATCGCCGGCGCCGGCAAGGCCGGCGGCCTGGCCCAGCGGGTGATCCGCGGCGGGGCGTGGGCCGAGGCGGTGATGATCGTCACCGGCGCCGCGGCCCTGGCCGACGCGCTCGACCGCGTGCAGCGCGCGCTCGAGGTCGAGTGGGACCCGTCCACGCTCCACGACCTGCCCGGGGTCGCGCCCGAGCAGGTCTGCGACGCGCTGGTCGCCGAACTCGAGTCCCGCCGTCCGGTGGTTCGCTCCCCCGTCCCGCCGGAGCTCGCCCGCCGGGCGTCCGAGCTCCGGGCCGAGCACGAGCTGTGAGACCGGCTTGGCGCCGCAGAGCCGGGGGCGCCCGCGGACACGGATGTCCGCGGCAACCGGCCCCATGGACGCCGCCGCAGGCGGCCCACTACATCAGTCGAAGGCCCAGCCGCCGTCGACCACAACGGTCTGCCCGGTGATGAACGAGGACCGCGCGCTGGCCAGGTAGGTGACCACGTCGGCCAGCTCGGCCGGGGTGCCCCGCCGCTTGAGCGACTGCTGCTCGATCACATACAGGCTGTAAGCCTCGGGGTCGGGATGGATGGTCTCCCCACCGGTCTGGAAGGCCCCCGGCGCCACCGTGTTGACCCGCACGTTGTGAACTCCGACCTCTCGCGCCAGAGCGCGGGTGAAGCCGACCACGCCGGCCTTGGAGGTGACGTAGGGAAGGATGTTGGGCAGCCCGGTCAGGGCGGTGATCGACCCGATGTTGACGATGCTGCCGCCGCCCCGCGTGATCATCGAGGGCACCACGGCCTTGGCCATCACGAACAGCGAGCGGACGTTGGTGTCGAGCACGCGCGAGAACTCCTCCGCCTCGTACTCGTCCCAGGGACGCGAGGGATAGATCGCGGCGTTGTTGACCACGACGTCGACCCCGCCGAACGCCTGTTGGGCCGCCGCCAGCACGTCATCGCCGAACGAGCGCGTCGACACGTCGGCGACGTGTCCGGCCACGGGTCCGAGCGCGGCCAGCCGGTGGACGAGGGCACGGCTCTGGCCGGAGTCGAGGTCGACCGCGAGCACCCGCGCGCCCTCCTCGAGCAGCCGCACCGCGATCGACTCGCCGAGCCCGCCGCTCGCCCCTCCGGTCACCACCGCCACCTTGTCCTTGAGCCCGAGGTCCATCGCGGTTATGCGTCCAGCCGCAAGAGCATGCACAGGATGGGTCGGGCCCGGCCGGCGTCGGGCTTCTCGCCCGTGATCAGGTCGAGGTAGGTGTAGGACTCGATCAGCCGCACGATCACGTACGCGAGCTCGTGCAGGTCGACCGGCAGGTCGAGCTCCTCGTCGCGGAGCAATCGCTCGATGGCCACGATCAACCGAGGCTGGAAGTCGGTCTCGTGCCGGGTGAGGAGCCGCATCGCGTGCTCGCCCTCCTCGGCCAGCCAGCGCTGCATCCCCCGGTTGTCGATCACCCGCTCGAGGAAGGCGACCACGATGGCCACGATCCGCTCCGGCCCCGCCTGCTCGACCGAAGCCTCGATGTCATCGAGCGTGTCCTGGGCGAGCGACCAGATCACCTCGACGAGAAAGCGGTCCCGAGAGCCGAACCAGCGGTAAAGCGTCACCCGGTTGACCCCGAGCTCCTCGGCCAGCGCGCTCATGTCGACGCGCTCGGCGGCCAGGAACCGGCGCCGGGCGAGCCGCAGCGCGTCGAGCGGGAGCGGACGCGGGGTGACGCTCATCCGGTCAGGATCGCACGCCCGGCATGCAACAGGCGAGGTCCGTTGGTGCATCGGGCCTCGGCCCGGTGTAGCGTTCCGCGCGTGCGACGGGCGGACATCGAGGCCCTCGGGGAGCTGGCCGGTGAGGCGCTGACCGGTGGCGGCGCGCTGGTCCGCGCCGTGCACGAGGGCATCGCCGGACGCCCGTTCGCGATCCTCGGCCCGGTGGCGGCACCGGTGCGGATCGTCCACGACGGCGTGGCGCGGGCCGTCTACACCGGCGTCCGCGAGGCGCTCCGGGCCGGTGCGCGGGGGGGCGCGCGAGCGGCCGCCCTCCGTGCGCCCGAGGACGGAGCCGAGCTCGGCTCGGGAGTGCGCAGCGCGGTCGCGCTCGGAGCCCTGAACGGGGTCTACGGCAGCCAGCTGCGGGCGCCGATCCGCCTCGATATGCAGGTTCGCCGGCGCGGCGCCGAGGTGCCGCTGACTCCCGAGGGGGTGGCCGAGGCGTTCCCGGACGCAACCTCGCGCATCGTCGTGTTCGTGCACGGCCTGTGCCAGACCGAGACGGCCTGGTGGATGCTGACCCGCCGGCCCGCCGGCCGGCGCCGGCGCAACTACGGCGAGCGGCTGCAGGACGAGCTCAGCTTCACCCCGGTCTATCTCCGCTACAACACCGGGCTGCACATCTCGGAGAACGGGCGGGCTCTGGCCCGCCGGCTCGCGGCGCTCGTCTCGGTCTGGCCGCTGAGAGTGGAGGAGGTGGCGCTGGTCGGGCATTCGACCGGCGGCCTGGTGGCGCGCAGCGCCTGCCGCCACGCCGAGGCCGAGGGCATGTCCTGGACCGACCTGGTTCGGCACGTGTTCTGCCTCGGGAGCCCGCATCCGGGGGCCGGACATCGAAAGGGGGGTCGAGGTGCTGAGCCGGGCGCTGGCCAGGGTCCCCGAGACGCACGCCGTGGCCAAGCTCCTCGAGGCCCGTAGCGGGGGCATCAAGGACCTGCGCCCACCCCCGCCCGACCCCGCCCATCAGGTCCCGTTCCTGCCCGAGGCCAACTACCAGGTCCTGGGCGCGAGCGTGGGCCTCAACCACTTCCAGCTGCTCAACCATCCGGCCGTCTACCGCCAGTTGCGCACGTGGATCACCCGGCGCCCGCGCCGCGTTCCGAGCGCGCTTGCGGCGTCGCTCTGATCGCCTCCCCGGTCCGCCACGGGGTACGTTGGCGGGACCGTGAATGCGGACGAACCGACTGATCCCGAACCGCAGCTGAACGCGGCCAAGGCCCGCCGGAGCCTGCGCAACGGGCTCATCGCGGTGGCGCTGCTGCTGGCGCTGATCGCCGGGCTGCTGCTCGCCATCCCCGGGCTCAAGGGCGTGGCCAACACGGTCACCCGTATGAACGGCTGGTGGCTCGCCGTTGCGGTGGCCCTCGAGATCCTCTCCTGCCTGAGCTACGTGCTCGCGTTCCTGCAGGTGTTCGACCGGGCACCGCTGCGGTTCGGCGCGCGGGTGGCCCTGAGCGAGCTCGCGTTCGGGGCCGCGGTCTCGATCGGCGGTGCGGGCAGCCTGGCCGTCGGGGCATGGCTCCTGGTCGAGCGGGGCGCCGCGCCGATGCGGGTGGCCGAGCGCTCCGCGGTGCTGTTCCTGCTCACCAGCGCGATCAACGTGATCACGCTCGTCCTGGCCGGGTTGGGGCTGTTCTTCGGTCTGCCCGGGCCGAGCAATCCGCTGCTGAGCGTGCTGCCGGCGGCCGTCGGCCTCGCCGTGCTCGCGGCCGTGCTCGCGCTTCCCCGGTACGCGGACCGGGTCGCCCGGCGCTTTCCGGAAGGCCGGATTCACACCTTCCTGACCGAGACCGCGGTGACGGTTCGCGACACGGCCCGGCTGCTGTTCCGCCCCGACTGGCGGATCATCGGCGCGATCGGCTACCTGTGGTTCGACATCGGCGTGCTGATCGCGTGCTTCGCCGCCATCGGCAACGTCCCACCGCTCGCGCCCCTGGTGCTCGCCTACCAGATCGGCTACCTGTCGAACTTCATCCCGATCCCGGGCGGGATCGGCGTGCTCGACGGCAGCATGGTCGGCATGCTCGTGCTCTACGGGGTCACGGGGACGGTGGCCACCGCCGCCACCCTGGTCTACCACGCGATCGCGCTCTGGATCCCTGCCATGTGGGGAACGATCGCGTTCATCGTCCTGCAGAAGACGAAGCGCCAGCCGATCACGCCACGCCGGCCCCGGGAGGAGCGGCGCGCGGCGAGCGGATAGCCGGCCGTCCCGATTCGCACCCCGGTGTAGGGTGCGGACGTGATCTTTCGCCAGGTCACCCACGACGATCTCGGTTGCGCGTCGTACCTGATCGGCGACGAGGACGCGGGCGTGGCGGCCGTGGTCGATCCCAAGTTCGAGATCGACGATTACCTCGAGCTGGCCCGGTACCTGAGCGTGTCGATCGAGCACATCCTCGAGACGCACAACCACGCCGACCACGTCTCCGGTCACGGCCGGCTGACCGCCGCCACCGGGGCCACGATTCACATCCACCGCTGTGCCCAGGCGGGCTACGACCACGAGCCGTTCGACGACGGCTGGGAATTGGCGTTGGGGAGCGTCGTCGTCCGCGCGCTCCACACTCCCGGCCACCGGCCCGAGCACACGGCGTTCCTGCTCATCGACACCGACCGCGGCGAGGAGCCCTGGGCGGTGCTGACCGGCGACTCCCTGTTCGTGGGCGACATCGCGCGGCCGGACCTCGCGGTGGGCAAGGAGGAGGGGGCGAGCGGCATCTTCCATTCGCTGCGCGAGCGCCTGCTCCGGCTGGCCCCGGAGACCGAGGTGTGGCCGGGTCACCTCGGAGGCTCGATGTGCGGGGGTCCGGGCATGGACCTGAAGATCTGCTCGACCGTCGGCTTCGAGCGCCGGCACAACGAGCTCCTCCAGGTCGACGACGAGCCGACGTTCGTGGCCCGCGCGATCAGCGGCCTGGGACCCCAGCCTCCCAACTTCAAGGCGATCGTCGAGCTCAACCGGGGCGCGCTCGTGACCGACGGCGTCGAGCTGATGCCGCTCACGCCCCGCCAGATCGAACAGCGCCAGGCCTCCGGTGCGCTCGTGATCGACGTGCGCACCGACCTGCAGTTCGACGAGGCCCACATCCCGGGCGCCCTCTGCATTCCCGCCCTCCACGCCGGCTTCGGCACCCGGCTGGCCTGGCTGGCCGAGCGCGACCAGGAGACCGTGCTGGTGGGACGCGACGACCTGGACGCCCGGCACGCGGGCTCGCTCGCGCTCGCGGTGGGCATCCGCAAGCTCGGCGGGTATCTGTCCGGCGGAATGACGCAATGGCGAAACGAGCAGCGGCCGGTGCAGCGGATCGAGCGCCTCCGGCTCGAGCAGCTGGCCGAGCGCGCGGACTCGCTCCAGATCCTCGATGTCCGCGAGCAGTCAGAGCGCGATGCCGGCTTCATACCCGGCTCGCTGTTCAAGCCGTGGCACGACCTGGACCGGATACCGGACGGCGTGCGACCCGACCAGCCGGTGGCGGCGGTATGCGCCTCCGGGCAGCGGGCCGCGGTGGCGGCCAGCCTGCTCCAGCGCCACGGGGCCGAGCACGTGATCCACGTCGTGGAGGGCGGGGTGCCCAAGTGGGAGCGGCTCGGCCACCCGCTCGAGGTGCCCGAGAGGGCAGCGGCCTGAGCCGGTTCTCGTCTCCGCAGCCAAACGTCCCGGGGAAGGGGATCGTCGCGGGCTACAGCCCGCGGTTCTGGTCTCTGGTGGTGGCCACCGGGGTGGTCGCGGGCCTCGGCGGCGCACTGCTCATGTGGATCCTCAATCAGATCGCGCACCTGGCCTGGGGGCATTCGTCGCTCAGCTTCCTCGGCGGGGTCGAGCGGGCGACGCCGGGCCACCGCGTGCTCGTGCTCGTGCTCGCGGGCGTGGTGGCCGGGCTGGGCGGCCTGGCCGTCCGCCGGCTGCATGGTTTCGGCGGAGCCGAGGTGTCGGACGCGCTGTGGCGCGAAGAGGGCCGGCTGGCCATCGGTCCGAGCCTCGGACGCGGGGTGCTGTCGGTGGTGATCGTGGCCCTGGGGGCGTCGCTCGGACGGGAGGCGGCGCCGCAGCTCGTGGGCGCGGCCACGGCGAGCGGACTGTCCGAGAAGCTCGGCGTGCCGCGCTGGCAACGCCAGGTACTGGTGGCCTGCGGTGCCGGCGCCGGGATGGCCGCGGTGTACAACGTGCCCCTCGGCGGAGCCCTGTTCGCGCTCGAGGTGCTGCTCGGCACGGTGACGCTGCCGCTGGTGCTCCCGGCCCTGGCCACCAGCCTGATCGCCACCGCGGTGGCCTGGATCTACCTGCCCACGGGTCCGACCTACCTCGTCCCCCAGTACGGGATCCATGCCTCGCAGATCGTGTGGGCGGCGATCGTCGGCCCGTTGGCCGGGCTGGCCGCGGTCGGCTGGGTCAGATTGGTGGCGACCGTCCACGGCTTGCGGCCATCGGCCGGGTGGATCCGCGTGGCGGCGCCGGTTGTGGTGCTGACGTCGCTCGGTGTCATCGCGATCGCCTATCCCCAGCTGCTGGGCAACGGCAAGGACACGGTGCAGCTGGCGATGCTCGGCTTGTTCGGCGGCGGGTTGCTGGCCGTGCTGGCCGTGCTGAAGCCGCTGGTCACGGCGGCCTGCCTGGGCAGCGGCGCGCCCGGCGGGCTGTTCACGCCGACGCTCGCCTACGGAGTGCTGTTCGGTGGGCTGCTCGGGCTGGGTTGGACCCAGCTGTGGCCGGGATCGCCGGACGGCAGCTACGCGATCATCGGCGGCGGGGCGGTGCTGGCCGCGGCCATGCAGGGGCCGCTGGCGGCGATCGTGCTGATGCTCGAGCTCGCTCATCACATCCAGAACCTGGCCGTGCCGCTGCTGCTGGCGGTGACCGGCGCCACCGTGGTGGCGCGCGTGCTCGGCGCGCCGTCGATCTACTCGGCCCGGCTCGAGGAGCCGACCGGCGCGCAGGAAGCGACCGGCGGTCCGGGTCCGGAGGAGGAGTTGCTTTCGGCGGCCCAGAAGGCTCACCGTTGATCGTTCACGAGCGCGAGCCGTACAACGCGGAGACGCCGCCCGCCGCGCTCGCGGCCGGCGACCTGACCGCGCTCGAGTGCTTCTACGTGCGCAACCACGGCCCGGTGCCCCGCCTCGCTCCGGGCCGATGGCGACTGCGCGTCGACGGCCTGGTGACGCACGAGCTCGAGCTGACGCTGGAGGAACTGCGAGCACGCTTCCCCACGCGCGAGATCGTGGCCACGCTCCAGTGCGCCGGGAATCGCCGGACGGGCCTGATCGCGGTGCGGGACATCCCGGGCGAGGCGCCGTGGGGCCCGGGCGCGATCGGGACGGCCCGGTGGCGGGGCGTTGCGCTGGTCGACGTCCTGGCCGCGGCCGGGCTGCACGACGATGTCGCGCACGTCGCGTTCACGGGCTCCGACCTCTCCCGACAGCCCGACCCCCCGCAACGGTTCGGCGGCTCGATTCCGCGCCACAAGGCGCTCGCGCCCGAGGTCCTGCTCGCGTGGGAGATGAACGGGGAGATGCTCGCTCCCGTGCACGGCGCCCCGCTGCGCGTGGTCGTTCCTGGCTACATCGGGGCGCGGAGCGTCAAGTGGCTCGAGCGGATCACGGCCGGCGGCGAACCGACCGAGAACTACTTCCAGTCGGTCGCCTACCGGCTGCTCCCCGCGGAGGCCGAGCCGGCTCCCGGTGCCGGGGTGGCCCTGGGCGCCGTCGCTGTGAATGCGGACATCCTCTCCCCGAGTGACGGCGACACCGTGACCGCCGGTCCGGTCCGAGTGTCCGGATACGCGTTCGCCGGTGACGACCGCCGCATCGTGCGGGTTGACGTTTCGACCGACGGCGGTACCCGGTGGCGGCAGGCCGAGCTCCTCGATGACCTCGGACCGTGGGCGTGGCGGCGATGGCGCACCGAGCTGGAGCTCGGTCCCGGGCGAACCGAGATCGTGGCTCGGGCCTGGGACAGCGCCACGGCGGTCCAGCCCGAGCATCCCGCCCCCTTGTGGAACCCGAAGGGTTATGTCAACAACAGCTGGGCCAGGGTGACCGTAGAGGTCGAACCCGCGTGATCGATGTGTCGTAGTTACTACGGATGGCGAACCGGCCGCGTCCGCGTCAACCTTCGGGCGAGATCCTCATGGGCGCAGGAATCGGGACGACGAAGGGGCAGGCTTGGTTCACCGACAGAGAAACCGTTGTCACCAGGACTCGCCGGGACGGGCGCGAAGCGGCGAGCCGGATCGGTGGCCGCCGGCGCGGACCCGGCGCCGGCGAGGCCGGCCATGCACGGCTCGGCGCCGCCCTCGGTAGGCGCGGCTCAGGCCGCGTAGGCGAAGGGGTGATTGAAGACCTCGAGCGCGTGGGTGTCTCGAGGCACTTCGACCGAGAAGGCCTGACCGGTCCTCGTGTCGTCGACGGCGACGACCACGCGACCATCGTCTTCTGACCACAGCATCCGGACGTGGATTCCGTCGTTGCTGCGACTGTGCACTTCACGCATCGATGCCATCGTCTCGGCGGTCATGGGCTCGCTCCCGGCTGGTCGTTTGGGTCGCGCTGACCCGGTTATCGGCAGCGGCCGTCCGAGGCTGGAGGGTTGCCGATCCGGCCCACTCGAGGGTTAGCATCCCGAGCGCTGTGGGACTGCTGGCGCTGATCGCGGCCAACGTGCGACGCCGATGGGCGCGCACGGTGCTGACCGCCGTCGGCATCTCGATCGGCGTCGCCGCGGTCGTGGCGTTGCTGGCGCTTTCGAACGGGCTCAACCAGACGGCCGGTCAGCTCGTTCACCTCGGCCGCGCCGACCTGGGCCTGTTCCAGGCCGAGGCCAGCGATCCGACGACCTCGGTACTTCCGCTCTCGCTCCTCGCGCGCCTACGAGCCCGGCCCGAGGTGGCCGAGGCCTCCCCCATCCAGCTCATCGTGAACGGCGTAGCGAACGCTCCGGGCGCCGTCGTGCTCGGGGTGGATCCTCGCGGTTTCGTGGCCCGGCGGCTCGTGCTCACGCAGGGTGGGCCAATCGCCCGCGGCCAGGCCGACGTGGGAGACGTGCTGGCCCGGCAGCTTAAGCTCAGGCCGGGGGGCCGGGTGACGATCAGCCATCGTCGCCTTCGCGTGGCCGGCGTGTATCACTCGGGGATCACCGAACAGGACTCCGGCATCACGATCACGCTGCCCGATGCTCAGATGATCGCGGGCCGCACGCCGGACGAGGCGACGACATTCGCCGTGCGGCTCGCGCCTCAGGTCTCGCTCACCCGGGCCAAGGTCGATCTGAGGCGGGCATTCCCCAGCCTGCTGGCCATTTCGGATCCGAGCGATGCCGTACGGGCGGGGGTCAACAGCGTGCTGATCAGCAACGCCGTGCTGCTGATCGTGGTCCTGGCGCTGATCATCGGCGCCCTGGCGGTGGCCAACACAATGCTGGCCGCGGTGCTCGAGCGCCGGCGCGAGCTGGCGCTGCTGACCACCATCGGGTGGAGTCGCCGCCAGCTCGGCGGGCTGGTGCTCGGGGAAGCGCTGGCGGTGAGCTTGCTCGGAACGGCGATCGGCCTGCTGCTCGGACTGGCGGCCGCCGCGGGGCTTCCCGGCGCGCTCGGACTCGGTCGCTTCATAACTCCGGTCTCCACGGCGTGGACGCTCGGCCGCGCGGTCCTGGTCGGCGTGATGATCGGCGTGCTCGGCGCGATCTATCCGATCTGGCGGGTCACGAGGATGCGCGCGGTGGTCGCGCTGGCGATGACCTGAGCTGGTCGTTCTCGACGCGGCCGTCGACGAGCTCGACCACCCGATCGGCCCGCTGGGCCACGCCGTGCGCGTGACTGACCACGATGAGCGTCATGCCATGGCGCTCACGCATCATCCCGAGCAGGTCGAGCGCGCGCTCGCTGCTGGCCGAGTCGAGCGCGCCCGTCGGCTCGTCGGCGAGCAGCAGCCGGGGCCGGTTGGCCAGGGCACGGGCGAGCGCTGCGCGCTGGCGCTCGCCTCCCGAGAGCTGGGAGGGCAGATGTTCAGCCCGGTGCTCGAGCGCCACCTCAGTCAGCAGCTCGTCGCTGCGCTGGCGGCGCTCCCGGCGGCCCAGCCCGGTGGCCAGGAGCGCGGTCTCCACGTTGCCGCGGGCCGTCAGGTACGGCAGCAGGGGATTGTCCTGGAACATGAAGCCGACCATACGGCGACGGAACTCGACCGCATAACGCGGCTCCGGCACCGGCTGTCCAGCCACGCTCACCGTGCCCGAGTCCGGCGCGTCGAGGCTTCCGATCAAGTTCAACAGAGTGCTCTTGCCTGACCCGGAGGGTCCGGTGATCGTCACCCACTCACCGGGCTTGACGGCCAGTGAAACGCTGCGCAGGGCCTCGATCCGCCCATACGTCTTGGTCACATCGGCGACCGAGACCTCCACGCCAAGCGACCAGTCGGTGTCCTCGGGCTCCCCGGCGCGACGCCGGCGGCCGCGGCGCACCGAGGGTCCGCGCGTGCGGACAGCGGTCATGGTCTGACGGTCACCGGCCAGTCGAGCGTCTGTGACCCTGCGCTCGTGTGTACGACGACCTGGAGGGCCAGGGGCTGACCGATCGCCTGCTTGGGCCATTCAACGAAGTCCTTGAGCTGGCCTTGTTTCAGGGCGTGCGACGGGGGCGACTCGCGACCGACCACCTGGCCGCCGAAGGAGAACTCGGTCTCAACCGTGCCGGACATCGGCCGGCCGGCGGGGGAGGTGACCCGAACCGTGTAGTGCCAATGCTTGGTGGCGACGGGATCGTGGTTCTCGCCGGTGAGCACGGCTTTGAATCTCGCGGCCGCGGCGCCGGCGACCTGAGCCGGGTTGGAGGCGGCGGAGCTTTGCGAGGCTCCGCCGGTGGACGCCCCGCTGGTGGACGTCTTGGCGCTGCCGCCGCACGCCGCCAAGGCGAGGGCCGCCGCGGCGGTGGCCGCCAGAACCTCGATCCGGACTCGCTGTTGCGCCTTGATCACAGATCCTCCGTGAAGCCGGACATGCTCGATGTTAGTCCTCCGCTCGGCCGGCTTGCGCGTGCCCTGGCGGTGGCAGCGCCGGCTCAGAATTCGGGTACGGCGCAGGCCGGTACGGCCACCGGCCGCAGCCGCATGGCGTAGAGCTCGTCAGGCGAGTACGGCCTGACCTCGAGCGTGCGGCAGTCCTCGAGTGCGGCGAACACGCGCGCGCTGCGCGGAGTGAACTGGGATACCACCCGGTACAGGCAGCGGCCGTCGGTCACGTAGGAGCCGGCGCGGAGACCGCGGGAGCGGCCTCGAGCGGTCGTCAAAGCCCTGGTCATGGTATTCGGGTGTTCGTCCGCCAACGTGGATCCCGCATCCGCAGTGCGACCGGAATCGAACCGGAGAACTACGGAAATTCGCTCACAGAACCCTTGAACGGTACGTCTCAACGTGAGACTCTGCTGACGTTGTCCGCCGCACTCGAAACCTCGACCGCCACGCGCGACCCGCTGCTGCTCATCTCAAACGGGATCGTCCAGCTGTACAAGGGCGTCCTGGGTCGCGGGCCTCGTCGCGCCCGGACGAGCTATGCCGGCCCCGATTCGCTCGTGGTCGTGCTCCAGCACACGCTGACCACGGCGGAGCTGACCCTGGCCGCGCTGGGCGAGCTGCGCCGGCTGCATGAAACGCGGCACGTCGTTGAGGCCGCACTGGAGCCGCGGGCCCGCGCGATCGTCGAACAGGTGCTGGGGCGCCGCACGCTCGCCTTCGTGTGCGGCTTGGACCCCGGCCACGACGTCGCGGTGATGTTCTTCACGCTCGCGCCGCGGACGCAGGAGCTTGACGGTGAGCCCGCGGGCGGTGCTTAGATCCTTCCGGCCGCGGTAATCCCTTCAATGTGCGCGAGGGAGCCCTCTCGGAGCTCCGTGCGTCGCGCAAGCGGCACGACACGGAGTTGCGCCGGCTGATCGCCAACGCGGTCGACGCCGGCGCTCGCAGCCAGGACATCGCCGATGCCCTCGGTCTGAGCCGGGCCACGCTGTGGCGCCGCTACGGCGAACTGATCCGGCGTCCCGATGAGGACAGAGACGCATGAACGAGGACCGATCCGCGAAGAGCAGCGACCGGCGCACGGTTCGTTTCGAGAGCTGGGTGGACAAGCGGATCCGCGAGGCGGCCGAGCGCGGCGAGTTCGAGAACCTGCCGGGAGCGGGCAAGCCGCTGCGCGGACTCGGTCGGCCCTACGACGAGATGTGGTGGGTCAAGCAGAAGCTCCGGGCCGAGAAGCTCTCATACCTGCCCCCCAGCCTCGCCCTGCGCAAGGAGGTTCACGAAACCCTCGACCAGGCCATGGGGGCCAGGAACGAGCAGCAGGTGCGCGACCTCGTGACGCGGCTCAACGAGACGATCGTGGACGCGCTCCGCAACGGCTTGCGCGGTCCTCCGGTGACCGTGGCACCGGTCAAGGTCGAGCGCGTGGTCGAGGACTGGCGCCGGCGGCGGAACCGCTGAGCACGGTCGTTTGGGACCGCGCCGGCCGGGGCAGGTCCGGTCACATGGGCTCGCGTCGGGTGCTGCCTGTGGTGGCCGCGGTGGTGGCGGCGGCGGTGCCGACCGCGCTCGCTCATGGGGCCGCCAAGCCGGCTGACCGCGCCGCTCCCGCGGCCAGGACCGACTGGCTGCCGGCCGACAAGCATGGGTTTGGTACCTCGAGGACCCAGGCGAGCAAGGTGTGGTTCACGCTCGAGGGGGGCGAGCTGAGCGAGACGTACTACCCACGCCTGGACACTCCGAGCTTTCGCGACCTTCAGTTCGTCGTCACCCGCGGCGGCCACAGCCAGACCGAGCGCGACTCGACCGTCCAGCGCACGACGCTGGTCGACCCGCGAAGCCTGACCTACCGGCAGGTGAACACCGATCGAGGGCACCAGTGGCGCCTGACCAAGACCTACGTCACCGATCCGGCGCGGTCGACCGTCCTGCTGAGCGTGCAGTTCCAGTCCCTCGCCGGCCGGCGTTACCACGTCGACGTCGTGGCCGCACCCGAGCTCTCGAACGGCACCACCGCCGAGGCGGCGACATGCTCAGGCGGCCGTCTGGTGACCAGCGATGGCCAGATGGCGAGCGCGATCATGGCCAGACCGTCTCTGCGCCGGGCCTCATGCACGAGTACCGGACCGGGAGGAAGCCTGGTCGAACAGGCAAGAACGGCGCTGACCGGGGGCCACGCGCATGACAGCCTCACACTCGCGCTGTCCTTCGCGCGCGACGGCGGCGCGGCCGCGCAGACTGCGGCCGAGTCGCTGGCGCCCGGATTCGCCACCATGTCGTTCCGGTACGCGTCCGGCTGGCACCGCTACCTGGCATCGCTCCGACCGCCTCCGCGAAGCCTGGCGACCGCGGCCGAGCGGAGGGTGTACACGGTCTCGGAGCTGGTGCTGGCGGCCAGCGAAGACAAGACCTACCGCGGGGCTTTCGTCGCCTCGCCGACCATGCCCTGGGCCTGGGGGACGGGACTGCAGACGCCGAGCGGTCCGTACCACCTGGTGTGGTCACGGGATCTGTATGAGATCGCCACGGCGCTGATCGCGGACGGAGATCGCCCCGGGGCGGAGCGCGCTCTGCACTTCCTGTTCTCGCGCCAGCAACAGGCGGACGGCTCGTTCCCGCAGAACTCCGACGTTTCGGGTCGGCCGGTACTGACCAATCTCCAACTCGACGAGGTGGCCGATCCGATCATCCTCGCCTGGCAGCTCGGCGCGCACGACCCGGGTACGTGGCAACACGTCAAGCGGGCGGCCGACTTCATCAGCGGCTGGACGGATGGCCAGGGGCACACCGCGCCCTACACGCCGCAGGAGCGCTGGGAGAACCAGGCCGGCTACTCGCCGGCCACGATCGCGGCCGAGATCGCCGGCCTGGTGTGCGCGGCCGATCTGGCCCGTCGGAACGGCGACATCGCATCGGCACAGCACTATCTGCAGACCGCCGACGCCTGGCGCGCGCACCTGAACGGTTGGACGCTGACCAGCACCGGGCCGTACAGCCACGCGCCCTACTACCTGCGCCTGACCAAGGACGGCGACCCGAACTCGGGCACGACCTACAGCGTTGGGGACAGCGGTCCCACGCTCGACCAGCGCGCCATCGTCGACCCGAGCTTCCTGGAGCTCGTACGCCTCGGGGTGGTCGCGGCGCGCGACCCGAACATCGTCAACACGATCGGCGTGGTTGACCGGCAGCTGTCGGTGTCCACGCCGACCGGTCGCTTCTGGCACCGCTACACCGGCGACGGCTACGGTGAGCAGCGCAACGGCCAGCCGTGGAAGACCGGCTTCCCGCCCGGTAGCCGGGCGACGATCGGACGGCTGTGGCCGATCTTCGCCGGCGAGCGGGGCGAGTACGACCTTGCCGCTGGGACCCGGGGGGCGCCGGGCGAGCTACGCGCGATGGCGGCCACGGCCAACGACGGCGGTTTCCTGCCCGAGCAGGTGTGGGACGACAACCCACCCGCCGGGGGTCCCGGCTTCCCTCCCGGCCGGCCGACTTTCTCAGCCACGCCGCTGGCCTGGACGCATGCTCAGCTGATCCGTCTCGCCTGGTCCATCTCCTCCGGACGGCCGATCGAGACGCCCGCCGTCGTGGCGTGCCGGTACGTCCGGAAGTGCCGGGGCTGAGCGTCGGCCGGCGCGCGGGCTCAGAACAGCTTGCGCAGTGACTCGATCGTGCTCGCCATGTACCCCTTGACCTCGCCGAGGTAGTCATCGGTGAGCCGGCCCGTGGTCACATGCACGGTGAGCTTCGATCCATCGCCGTCCGCCTGAACCTCCATCCAGCCGTTGTACGGTTGCCCGTCCGATCCCCACTCGACGCGGCGGGCGTCGTCGTCGGTCCGGAACCAGGCCTGGCCGTGCTGCTCGTGGCCCTCGTACCGAGCGTCGACTTCGACGTGTCCGGGATCGGTCCGGCGCACGGACTGCAGGGGCGGGATGAAACGCGTGAGGCTTCCGATGTCGGCGATCGTGCGGTACAGGCGCTCGGGCTCGACCGGAATGCGGGTCGTCTGTTCGTGTTCCATGGCCTCACCCTAACGGGCGGAGCGCGGCGGGTTCAGCGCGGGGCGGTGGCGCCCGAGCGCTCGCGCAGCGCGTCCGAGTCGAGCACGGTGATCGAGCGATGATCGGTGCCGATCCACCCGAGCCGGCGCATGAGCGCGAGCGCGCGGGACACGGTCTCGCGGGTGGCCCCGGTCCAGCTCGCCAGCTCGTCCTGGGTCAGCGACAGCTCAATGCGGGTGCCGGCTCCGTCCGGGATGCCGTGATCGGCCGCGAGCTCGACCAGCCGCTTGGCCACCCGCCCCACGCTGTCCTGGGTGGCCAGGTCGATCCGATCGCGGTCGGCCTCGGAGAGCCGGCGCACGAGCATTCGGATCAGCACCAGAGCCACTGTGGGATGGGTGGCGAGGAACCGCCGCAATCCCTCCGCGGACAGGTAGGCGGCCTGCACATCATCGATGGCGACCGCGGAGGCGGTCCGCCGCTGACCGCCGAGCGCGGCCATCTCCCCGATGAGCTCACCCGGTCCGCGGAGGCCGAGCACGACCTCGCGATGATCGGCGCCGTAGGCGACGAGCTTGACCCGGCCCTCGAGCACGACCACGACCTCGTCCCCCGCCGCTCCGGCGCGCAGCAGAGGTTGGCCCCTAGGCGCGTTGCGCCGGCGCATGTGCGTCAGCAGAGCGGCGGCGTCCTCGCGCCCCAACTGCTTGAGGAACGGCATGTCAGCGGGATGCATCGCCTGTCACCACCTCCGGTGTGAGAAATGTCGCAGATCGGCCCCCACCCCGCCACGTAGCTTTTCGGGCCAGAGGAAGGGACCGCAACGGTGGAGGCGAGATGACCATGGTGACCACAGAGCGACCGCGAGTCGCGTACTGCGAGTGTGGGGCGCGACTCGCGGGACGGGGCATCGAGGAGCTGCTCGAGGCAGCCGCCCGGCACATCACGCAATGCCACCGGCCGGCTGCCTTGGGGGCAACGGCGGTGCGGAGCGGATCTTCCAGGATGGGGGCGCAGAGTCGGGCGATGGGGCGACGGGCTCGGCTCAACTGACCACGGCGGGTTCCAGGACGGCACCGGGGCAGCGACCTGGAACCCGCCGTCGTTGTGTCCCTCACTCAGGGACGTAATGGCGGCCGCCAGCGGCATCGACCCATACGCGCATCACGCGGCGCGTACCCGGGTCGCGAAACCGCTCGGCCGTGGGCTGCCAGTCGGGCGAGGCTGTGTCAGCGTGGCCGTGTCCACGGCCACGGCCTCGCTCGGCCGGGCCCGGACCCACCGGCGGGGCGACGAGCGGCGGCAGGTCGACCAGCGCTTCGGCGGCCTCTGCCTCGGTCGTGGCGGTGGCCACCACGGCGACTCGGCGCTCCAGCTCGGCGACATCGAGGCGCCCAGCGGCCGCGTGGCGTTTCAGCTGCTCGTAGAGCTGCTCACGCTCGGCGTCGCTCAGCCTCACGTGCGTTCGATCTTCACCGCTGTCCCGTAGGCCACGATCTCCGTGAACTGCTGTCCGATCTCCGAGGAGTCGAAGCGCACGGCGAGGATCGCGTCCGCGCCCATCAGCTGGGCGTTGTCGATCATCCGGTCGATGGCATGCCGCCGCGAGTCCTCCAAGAGCTGGGTGTACTCGGGAATCTCGCCCCGGCGCAGCGCCCGGAACGATGCGGTGACCCCACCGGCGAACCCCATGCTGCGGACCACGAGCCCGTAACAGATGCCGAGGTTCTCGGCCACACGCACGCCCGGCAGCTCGAACGCGGTGGTCATTGGCAACGCGAAAGCGGATGGTGCTGCGGCCATCGGCGCCCACCATATCGCTACCGTTCCGGCGATGAAAACCGCCCTGCTGTCGCTATTGGTCGCCGCTCTGCTCCTCGCCGGATGCGGGAGCAGCTCCAGCTCCAACTCCAGCTCCAGTGCGAGCGCGTCGGCCAGCCAGAGCAGCTCCAACACCGCTCCGGGAGTCACGCCGGGTTCGGCGTCCAGCCCCGTCGGCTTCGAAGGCGTGGCGATCGAACAGGGTCCCGACCTGGCGCCGAACACGACCCAGGCGGGGAAGGTCGACGGCGTCAGCTGTGGCCCGACCGAGCAGCTCGCCTACCACATCCACGTTCACCTGGCCGTGTACCTGAACGGGAAGCCTCAGGCGCTCCCGGGCGGAATCGGCATTCCGGGCTCGGTGGTCGAGAACACTTCAGAGGGACCGGTGGCCGCCGGCGGTCAGTGCATCTACTGGCTGCACACCCACGCGCCCGACGGGATCGTCCACGTCGAGTCGCCGACCCAGCGCCTGTACAACCTCGGCAACTTCTTCGACATCTGGCACCAGCCGCTCGGCCCGGACCAGGTTGCTCAGGCCAAGGGCAAGGTCGCGATCCTGATCAACGGGAAGTCGTTCCACGCCAACCCCCGCCAGATCCCGATTCTGCCGCACGAGGTGATTCAGCTCAACGTGGGCTCGCCGCAGGTCCCGTTCCAGTCGATGTCCTGGGCCGGGCTCAGCCTCTGACGTTGGGCTCTGAGCCGCGGCGGCGACGGCGCAACGTCTCGGCGCCCACGGTCCCGAGAACGAGCACGATCAGGCCGACCAGGGCGATTGTCCCCTCGTCGCTGACCGCGTCGACGATCGGCGGCCCGGCGAAATAGGCACCCACGGCGATCCCGGCCGACCAGACAGCGGCGCTGCAGAGCGTCGTGCCGAGGAAGGTCGGCGCGCCCACACGGTGAATGCCGGCCATCGGGGCCGGCGCGAGCAGGATCCCGAGGACCGGATGTCGTTCGAAGATTCGGTCGCCCTGCGCGAGCATCCGTTCTCGCAGACGGCGTACCGGTCCGGCTGCGGTGAGCAGGCGCCGGCCCGCGGCCCGGCCGAGCAGCCACCCCGCGATCGCTCCGCCGGCCGCGCCGAGAAAGCCGACCACGATCACCGAAGCCAGGTCCAGCTTGTGCTGGCCGGCGAGGACGCCGGCCGCGATCAGCACCGGCTCGCCCGGGCCGGGGACGCCGAACCAGCTCGCCGCCGCGGCCGCTGCCAGCCCCGCGTAGTCGAACGGCGGCCCCTTGATGTGGTGATGGATATGGAGGTGGAGCGCCGCGATGACAAGGAACGCGCTCCGTGTCAGGCCGAGCCGCTGCATCACCGCGATCGTGTCATGAGCCGGCGTCGGCCATGTTCCGCCGCCAGGCGGAACTGCCAATGGTCGCGCAGCGACCACCGAGTCCACGCGGATAGCGCGGCACGACGATCGTCGGCCAAATGGCCAAAGTCGGGTCGCCCGCGCTGGGGAAGGATTCCGTTTCCATGAGCACTGACCTGATCGTCTCCTACGACGGTACCCCCAATGACGACGACGCGCTGGCCCTCGGCCAGATGCTCGCCCGCGGCGGCGCGACGCTCGCGCTCGCCTACGTACGTCACAGCCGCGAGTTCGACCCCGCGCGGGAAGAGATCGCCCAACACGATGCGCAGCGGCGCCTGGACAGCGGCGTGCGATGGCTCGGTGACCCGAAGGTGGCATGCCACGTCCTCATGGCCGGATCGACGGGCGAGGGCCTGCTCCAGCTCGCTCAGGCCGAGGAGGCGTCGATGATCGTGTTCGGCTCGGACTACCGTACGCCCCCGGGCCGCGCCGAGCCGGGCGCGACCGCGTCCCGCCTGCTCGAAGGCAGCCCGATCCCGGTCGCCGTGGCGGCCGCCGGCCTCCGGGCCAGGCGAGATGCCCGGATCGAGCGAATCGCGCTGGCCGAGCCGTCGTATAACGGCACGATCCGGGAGGCGGCAGAGCGGCTGGCGGAACGTCTGGCGGCGTCGCTGGCCAACCCCGAAGACGGGCCGGCGGACCTCGTGGTGGTCGCGTCTCAGCAGGGAGCGCCGGACCGCCGAATCACCCTCAGCGGCCGTACCCGCAGTCAGCTGAACACCATGCTCGGCTCGATGCTGGTGCTGCCCAACGGGGTGCCACTGAGGTTCTGAAGCAGTCGGTTTTCCCGCACTTAGCGAAGCCGTTTATCCCAATGTCCAGTCGGCCCTGCCGGTTTGCTGGACGACAGGCCATGTCACCGGTCGCCACGGCTGGCGAACATCGGCCCGAAGACCAACCCGACAAGGAGAAGTGAGTTGCTCCCCTACCCAACCTGGCTGAGTCCCGGTGATAACGCCTGGCAGATGACCGCGGCAACGCTGGTCGGCCTGATGAGCGTGCCGGGGCTAGTGGCGCTGTACGGCGGCGTAATGCAGAAGCGCTGGTCGGTCAACAGCATGATGCTCAGTTTCGTCGCCTTCGCGATCGTGCTGATCGTGTGGGTGCTCTGGGCGTTCAAGATGGGCTTCGGCCATCCGATCGGCTCGGGCTCGGGCTTCTTCTCGACCTTCGTGGGGAAGCCGGGCACGATCCTCGGCCACTCGGCCGAGCAGGGCCGGGCGACCGTCCCGTTACTCGACGGCGGGATGCCGTCATTCCGGTTCCCGCTCTCCTCGCTGGCCTACTTCCAGTTCGTATTCGCGGCCATCACGCCGATCCTGATGCTCGGGTCGGTGCTCGGACGGGTCAACTTCAAGGCCTGGATCCCATTCGTCGCGCTATGGACGACGTTCATCTACACGGTGAACGCGTTCCTGATCTGGGGCGGCGGCTTCTTCGCCCATCACGGCGCGATCGACTACTCGGGCGGATATGTGATCCACCTGTCGGCCGGCGTCTCGGGCTTCGTCGCCGCGGCGGTGATCGGCCCGCGGCTCCAGCGCGACCGCGAGATCGACGCGCCGAACAACGTCGCCATGGTGGCGGTCGGGGCCGGTCTGCTGTGGCTGGGGTGGAACGGCTTCAACGGCGGGGACCCCTACTTCGCTGGCGCTTCGGCGTCGGCGGCGATCCTCAACACCAACCTGTGCTGTGCCGTGGCCTTCCTGGCCTGGGTGGGCTGGGACTACCTCACCGGACGCAAGCCGGGACTGCTCTCGGGCGTCAACGGCATGATCACCGGCCTGGTGGCGATCACCCCGGCGGCCGGCTACGTGAACGGGTGGGGCGCGATCGCGATGGGCGTCATCGCCTCCACGCTGGTCTACTTCGCGCTCAACTACCTGAGCCGGCTGCGCCCGTTCCGGTACGTCGACGACACCCTGGGCGTGATCTACACCCACGGGTTCGCCGGCTTCGCGGGCGGCATCCTGACCGGCGTGTTCGCCGACCCGAACATGATCATCTACCCGGGCAGCGGCAAGACCGCCGGCTTCTCGGCCACCGGGCTGATCCACGGCAATGCGACGCTGCTCAAGTGGCAGTTCTTCACCGGGCTGTGGGTGATCGCGTTCTCCGCCATCGGCACCTTCATCCTGTTGAAGGTGGTCGGGCTGTTCATCCCCTTGCGAATGCCCGAGGAGAACATGGAGATCGGCGACACGGCCGAGCACGGCCACGAGGTGTACCCGTCCGACGTCCCGTCGCTCGGGTATCCCGGCGGCATCCCCGGCCTGGCCCACACGCCGGCGCCGGCGGTCACCTCGTCGGCGTAGATCAAGAAATGGGGGCCGCGAAAGCGGCCCCTTTTTCCGCTACTGGAGTACGAGCTCGGCGGCGGTTCGCAAGGTCTGCGGATCGCCGCCGATCAGCATCGTGGTGACGATCGACTCGCGCCAGGCCTGAAGCTCGTCCTTGATCTTGGCCTTGGGCCCGATCAGCGTGAGCTGCTCGATCAGCTTGGTCGGCACGGCGGCCGCCGCCTGTTCCTTGTGGCCCTCGAGGTACAGGTCCTGGATCTTGCGGACCTCATCCTCGTAGCCCATCCGGATCGGCACGTTGGCATGGAAGTTGGCCGATTTGGCCCCCATGCCGCCGAAGTACAGGGCGTACATGGGACGCAGCGCGTCGGCCGCCGACTCGACGTCATCGGTCACGATCATCGGCACCGTGGCCGCCACCTCGAAGTCATCCGGCCCGTGGCGAGCGCCGTCCTTGCCAAAGCCCTCGGCCAGCGCTTCCCGGTACATGTCGTCGTGGTGGGGCGAGTAGAAGATGGCCAGCCAGCCGTCGCACAGCTCGGCCGCCAGCGCGATGTTCTTCGGTCCTTCGGCGGCCAGGTAGATCGGGATGTCCTCGCGCAGCGGCCGGATGCTCGACTTCAGCGGCTTGCCCAGGCCGGTTCCGTCTGGCAGCGGCAACTGATAGTGCGGGCCGTCGCTGGTGACGGGCCCGTTCCGAGCCCAGATGTCGCGGAGGATGTGGATGTATTCGCGCGTCCGGGCCAGGGGCTTGGCGAACGGCTGCCCGTACCAGCCCTCGACCACCTGCGGGCCGGAAACCCCGAGGCCGAGGATGAAGCGGCCATTGGAAAGGTGGTCGAGCGTCATCGCCGCCATCGCGGTGGCGGCGGGCTGCCGGGCGGAGATCTGAGCGATCGCCGTCCCGAGGTGGATATTGGTGGTGTTGGCCCCCCACCAGGCCAGCGGCGTGAGTGCGTCCGAGCCGTACGCCTCGGCCGTCCACATCGAGTGAAAGCCGAGCCGGTCGGCCTCCTGGATCGTCTCCGTGATGCCCTGGGGCGGCCCGCCGGCCCAGTAGCCGAGGTTCAGTCCGAGTTGGAGTTCTTTTGCCATCGCGCGCGTACCCTAGCTAGTGGCCCCGGCCGGCGCGGCTGGGTCTTCAGCCATTCATCCCGGGTCGGGAGCTTTCCGGCCTTTCGCGCTTGGATGACACAGTCGGTGTGGGCGTGCCTGCGCCGGCTCGCGTCGCCCTCGGGCGCGATCAACATGTGCTCGCTCAGAGCTGGTAGATGGCGGCCACACAGCGGGCAGCGGTACGTGGCGGGCTTGAGGTTCTGAGCGCGGCGGATGGACCACCACGAGGTCATTCGTCCAGGATGGCATCCGACGACCGGTTACCGGGGTATTGTCGCCGCCATGGAGCATCGTGACGAGCGCATCGTGGTCGAGACCCAGCGCCACCGGATCACCGGCGTGCTGCGGCTTCCGCGTGACGGCTACCGGAGCCGGCTGACCGACTACCTGAACGCCTCCGAGCGTGATTTCCTCGCCCTGACCGACGTTGAAATCGAGGCCCTGGACGGCGAGGGACCGCTTGAACGCAGGGATTTCGTCGCCCTGTCGCTCGGGCATGTGGTGCTCGTGATGCCCGCCGAAGAGGGCGTGTCGCTCGAGTAGCCCCTGTTACCACCGCGGACCGCGGCGGTATCTTTAAGTCGATGGCCACCCGCCCCGACGAACTTCAGGGCCTGAGTCGCAGCGAGGCGCTTCGCGCGTCGCCGCGCATGTTCGAGTCCGATCTGCTCGACAAGCTCTCCCGCGTGCACCCGGCCGTGCCGGTTGTGCTGTTCGGACCCACGATCACGGCGATGATCGTGCTCGGCTTCGTGCATGGATCGGGTTGGGCCACGCCGGCCTGGCTGCTCGGCGGCTATCTGTTCTGGACCCTGACCGAGTACTGGCTGCACCGGATCGTGTTCCACTTCGAGCCCGAAAAGGGGATCGGCGCCCGGCTGCACTGGATCATCCACGGAGTCCACCACGACCACCCGAACGATCCGATGCGGCTGGTCATGCCCCCGTCGCTGAGCGTGCCGCTCGCGGCGCTCTTCGTATGGGGCTTTTACGCCGTGCTCGGAAGCCCGGGCTTCCTGCCCTTCGGAGCCGGCTTCCTCAGCGGCTACCTGTTCTACGACATGCTGCACTACCACGTGCATCATCACCGGCCCAAGACGGCGCTCGGGCGCACGCTGCGCGAACTCCACATGCGCCACCACTTCCAGGACCACGAGGCCGGCTACGGGGTCAGCGCGCCGTTCTGGGACAAGGTGTTCGGGACTTCGCTGAAGACCCGCGGTCCGCAGGTCTAGACCGCGCGAAGCGTCGCGGGGCCGCGCTTGGCGCGCTTGGCCTCGAACATGGCCGAGTCGGCGATCCGCATCAGGCCGTCGGCGTCGGAGGCGTCGGTGGGGAAGACGGCGCGCCCGATGCTCGCGCCGAGGCGGAGCTTCTGACCCTGGACGCTGAAGGGGGCTCTGAAGGCGTCGGCCAGGCGCCTGGCCGAGCGCCTCGACACGATCGGGCGGCGTCTCGCCGTCGATCAGGACGGCGAACTCGTCTCCGCCTAGCCGGCCGATGGTGTCGCTGCCCCGGGTGCGCGAGCGCAGCCGCTCGCCGACGGCGACCAGCAGGGCATCGCCGGCGTCGTGGCCGAGCTCGTCGTTGACCGGCTTGAAGCCGTCGAGGTCGACGTAGAAGAGGGTCACCGTGTGCCCCACTGGGGCCGCCTGTGCGACCGCAGCGCGGAGCTTGTCGGTGAACTGGAGCCGGTTGGGCAGGCCGGTCAGCTGGTCGTGGAGCGCGTGGTGGGTCATCTGGTCGAGCAGACGGCCGTTCTGGAGCGCGATCGTGGCCTGGGCGGCCACGCCGGAGAGCCGGTCGAGCAGGTCGGGCTCGGGCTTCAGGCGGTCGGGCTGCGTGTCCGACCGAGACGACCAGCAGACCGAGCAATGGAGTCGGGAGAGGCCAGCGGGACCGGCGACTGCGCGACACGGCACCGACGCCCTTGAGCGGTCTGCGCTGGTGCGTCATCGGCCGACTCGAGGTCGAGGAAGATCGGATCGGTCCCCGGCGTTCTCGAGCAGGCGGTCGAGCGTGCCGCCGGGCCGCGACGACATCCCATGACCGGTCGGGCTCGGCCGGCGCCGGCCCGTCCGGGCTTGTGGCTGGTGGCCGATGGTGATCGAGCTGACGCCGGCCGCGGTCCCACAGGTACACGCCCACGCGGTCGCAGTCGACGACGGTCAGCACGGCGTCGGCCAGCCGCCGGGCGACCTCGCCGCTCGTCCCGGCCGCGGCCAGGGCGCGCGCCAGCTCCAGCAGAGCGCTCGACTGGTCGTAGCGCTGCTTGGCCTCCATCAGGGCGGTGGCGCCGTCAAGCGCGCTCGCCGCGTACCGGGCGTAGACCTCGATCAGCTCGCGCTCCTGGGGGAAGAAGGCCTGCTCCCGGTCGTAGGTGGCGAGCAGGCGGCCGTAGTCGCGGCGCTTGGAGCGCACCGGCACGACCAGCCACGAGGCGGGCAGGGACGCGGGGTGGCGGTCGAGAATGCGCGCGGCGGTGGCGCTCGCCTCCTCGTCCTCGAAACCCTTGTGGTGACAGCGCACCGGGCCATCCGGATCCGTCCGGACGGCCAGCAGATATCGCGGGGCCCGCACCTCGACCGCCGCGCGGTCGGCGATCCGGGCCAGTACGTCGTCGATGTCTCCGGCGTCGATCAGGTCGGAGGCGGTGGCGAACACGCTGCGCAGACGCTCGCGCATCGCCTCGAGCTGCTCGCGCAGCGCGCCGACGGTCTCGCTGCTCTGCGGGCCACTCGCGTTCTCGATCTCCCAGGTGACCCGGTAACGGCACTTCGGTGCACCGAAGGCGGCGCACTCATCGTGCTCGACGCGGGCCGCCGGCAGCCCGAACAGCACCGGCGGCTGGGTGAGCAGGCCGCGAGTCCAGCCGCAGTGGTCAGGCGTGCGCGGGAAGCCCTCAACGGGGGTGTGGGTGATCTCGGCCAGGCCGGGCGCGACCTCGGTCGCCTCCATCAGCGACAGCGCACTGAACTTGCCCGAGGTGGTGGCGATCTGGCGGTACACGCTCTCCGGGGAGCCGAGCGAGCGCAGCAGCGCCGCCACCGGGGAGGCGTTCAGTCGGCGCGCGGCGTCCTCTCCGATCGCCCGGGCGAAATCGGGGTGGTGGGTGACCTCGGCGGCGGCCCGCAGCAGGGCGAGCGACTCGTCGTAGGAGATCCAGTTCGAGATCTCGCACAGGTACTCGATCGTCCGCTCGCTGCCGGCCGCCTCGAGCACGGCCTCAAGCGCGTCGTCCCCGCCGAATGCACGCACGCGCGTGACCAGCGCGGCGGTCATCGAGCAGGACAAATGGTTGCCCTTGGCAGTCGGGCTACTGTGGGACACGCCCATGACCGTGTTATCGGTCCTGGGCCGCGGTGTAAATCCGTATTCCCTGCCGGGGCGGCTCCGGGGTAACTACTGAGTGCGGTCGCCGACCATGTCCGCCAGTTGGCGGACAGCGTCGGCAAGATCCTCGCGGTCGGTCTTGGCCTCGAGCGCGATCCTGATCCCGACCAGCTCGCGGGCCAGGAAGTCGGTATGGGCGAGCTGACGCGCCACCGCCTCGCGATCCCGCTCGATCTCGGCCCGGTCACGGTCGGCCTGACGGTTCGCGGCCAGCAGGATCAGAGGCGCGGCATAGGCGGCCTGGGTCGAGAACATCAGGTTGAGCAGGATGAATGGATAGGGGTCGAAGCGGAGCGCGACCGCGGTGACGTTGAGGATGATCCACACGATCACGATCACGGTCTGGATGGCGAGGTACCGGGCGGTCCCGAAGAACCGCGCGATGCCCTCGGACAGCCGTCCGAAGGCGTCAGGGTCGTAGTGCGGGCCCGCCGCGCGGGCGCCGCGCGGCGTCGAGAGCAGATCGGCTTGGGCCATGTTCGTTCTCCTCGCTGTATTGCCTGCGCCAGTCACGGGGCAGCAGATGGTCGAGCACGTCGTCGACGGTGATCGCGCCGACAAGGCGCCCCCCGGCATCGGTGACCGGGAGGGCCACCGCGTCGTAGGCGGCCAGTCGGTTCGCGACGTCGCGGTCCGAGGCGTCGGCCGAGATCGGCGCGACCCCGTCATCCAGACAGCGGCCGAGCGGCTTGGACGGCGCCTCGCGAAGCAAGCGCTGAAAGCCCACCACGCCCAGGTAGCGACCAGTCGGCGTCTCGGTGGGGGGCCGGCACACGAACACCTGAGCCGCCATCGCCACCGGCACCTCGTGCTCGCGAATGCGGGCCAGAGCCTCGGCCACGGTGACGCTCTGGGCCAGAATGATCGGCTCCGGGTTCATCAGGCCACCGGCCGTGTCAGGCAGGTAGGTGAGCAGGCGGCGGACCGGTTCGGCCTCCTCCGGATCCATGGCGCCGAGGAGCTCGGCCCGCCGTGAGCCGGACAGCTCGCCGAGCAGGTCGGCGGCGTCGTCGGCCTCCATCTCGTCGAGCACCCGGGCTACGCGATCGCGGTCGAGCCCTTCGACGATCCGGACCTGCTCCTCCTCCGAGAGCTCCTCGAGCAGGTCAGCGAGCCGTTCGTCCTCGAGCGCGTCAGCGAGCACGCGGCGCTGATGCAGCGGCATCTCACGGAGCGCGGCCGCCATCTCGACCGGATGGAGCTGACTGAAGGCGGCCGCCTGTCTGCCCCCCACCGTGCGGCCGGTCGCGAACAGCTCCGCCGCCTCCGTCCACTCGACCACCTCGCCCGTACGCCGGCGGCCGAGCAGACCGCCGCCGGTCAGCGCCACCGTCGCGAGCTCCCAGCCGGACGGCTGCGTCGGCCTCAGGCCGAGGTCGACGACCCGGCGGCCGCGGACCGAGCGGCCGACCAGCTGCCCGACGGCCAGCGTCTCTCCGGAGCGGAGCTCGAACTGGCGGACGTTGACCGTGCCGAGCCGCAGACGGGCACCTTCGGGGCTGAGCTCGCCCACGCGACCGACGCCGACGAACACCCGCCGCCGGTTGAGCGAGACCACGAAGCCGTTGACCTGAGGAGGGGTGTCGGTGGCCGCCGACCCGAGGACCACATCGGCCAGCCGGCCGACCTCGGTGCCGTCGGCCCCAAGCAGGGGCAGGCGCACGAGGCGTGACACGTAGACGATCCGGTCGGCCATCGGCCTCGAAGCGTACGAGCGCCTGGAGCGTTACGCGTCACGCGCGGCGCGTTCGTGGCGGGTCGTGGCGGTTCCGAGAGTGGCGGTACGGCGGCGCGGGGTGCGGCGATGGCGGCCCAGCGCGGCGCAGCGGGCGGTACGGAGAGGGCGGGATTCGAACCCGCGAAGGAGTGTTAACCCCTTACTCGCTTAGCAGGCGAGTGCCTTCAGCCACTCGGCCACCTCTCCCGGGTGTCCGGGCAGTGTAGAGGCTGGCCAGGGCGCAGCGGCCTGCCGCGAACGCTGGCGTCGCTCGTGGCCGGGGGCGGGTCGTCGCGCGCGGCCGCGCCCGGCCGGCCCGGCTACGATCGAGCGCGCCGGCCCTGGAGGGGTGGCAGAGCGGTCGAATGCGCTGGTCTTGAAAACCAGAGTCCGTGCAAGCGGACCGCGGGTTCGAATCCCGCCCCCTCCGCTCAAATTTTGGTGGCGCGCCGCCGGTGCTCCCCATAGGATGCGTCGGCGATGGTTGATATCTCCGTCACCGCGCCGCGCGAGGAAGTCGGCCCACCTCCGGCGATCGAACGGCCCGACTTCGAGATCGTCCCCCGGCGCGGCCTCGTGATCGTGGCCGTCGTGCTGGCGGGACTCATCGCGGCGATCGCGGTCAACACGAAGTGGCCGATCACCTTCTTCCATGTCGCCGGAGGGGCCGCATGGACGATCATCGATCTGTTCCTCGGGCTCGTGCTCGGTCCGATCATGGGCAAGATGTCGATTCCCGCCCGGATCGAGTTCACCACCCGCCTGATGCCGAAGATGGTCCTGATCATGCCCACGGTCGTGACCATGACCCTGGCTGCGGGCTGGCAGCTCGGGCTTCAGGACGGCACGGTGCTGAGCAGCGATCCGCTGCACGGATGGGTGGTGGCGAGCTTCATCGTTGTCGGGGTGATGTCGGTCATCGCGCTCGGCCTGCTCGAGCCGGCCAACATCGCGGTCCTGGTCGAGCTGAAGAAGCCCCGTCCCAACCCCGCGGTGATCGAGCGCCTGATGAAGCGGTTCATGTACTCGGCCGGCATCCTCGGCGCGATGCAGATCGCCACGCTGGTGATCATGACCAAGCTGGCGTCGTCATGACCGAGCCGGCGTCGTCATGACCGAGCCGGCGTTGACATGACCGACCTGGGTCTTCACGAGCGGCCCGGGGTCGTCATGACCGAGGAGCGGCACCTGCCCCCGGTCACCGAGGTGGCGATGCTCTCGCTGTCGCTGATCGTCGCCGGCGGCATCTATCTCTCGGCCCATCTCCCCCACCATGTACCGCTCGCGCCGGCGGTCATCCTGCTGGCCGCCTCGGCGGTGCTGTTGGTCGGCAACGTGGTGATGCTGTCACGAGTCGAGGGCTTCGACTGGCCCCGGTTCTTCCAGGTGGCGAAGTGGTCCCTGCTGGCCTACGTCGTGATCGCGGGAATGATCGAGTACACCTTCCTGCGCAACCACCTCAGGGGTGGCGCGCTCGTCGTCCTGACCCTGTCGTTGGTCGTGTTCGCCGTCCACGTGCCGATGCTGGTCGGCTTCACGGTGGCGCGGTACAGCGACGCGTAGGCTCGGGTTTGTGGTGGCCGAGCGCCGTGGCGCCGGCCTTCGGGACGCCTGCGCCTGATCCCGGGCGAGGCTAGAATCGCCTCGACGCGCCCGTAGCTCAGCTGGATAGAGCGTCGGTCTACGGAACCGAAGGTCGGGAGTTCGAATCTCTCCGGGCGCGCTTAGGGTTCGGCCCTCCGCCTCGTTTCTCGTGGCCCAATAGTGGCCCAAACGGCGTTGGAGAGGGACCCGGTTCCGCGCGCGTCAGTCGCCGGTTCCGTCGGCGGAGTTCGCGGCTTGCGCCTCAAATGCCGCCAGGCGCCCTGCGATGCCCGCTCCAGAGCCGCCGAGAAGGACGCCGTAGTGGCGCTCGATCATCTCGATCGAGGTTCCATGACGCGAGCGAGCTCGAACACGCTCACGCCCGCGGCAAGCGCGTTGCTGGCGAAGGTCGAGCGTAGGTCGTAGATCCGCGCCGGGCGCCTGACGCCCGATGCGTCGATCGTTGGCGCCCACTCGCGCCAGCGGAAGTTGTCGATGTTCATCAGCGCCCCGATCGGCGAAGGAAAGAGCAGCGGCGTCAGTAGACGCGCTGGCAGCTCGTCTAGCGCAGCCAGTGCCCGCGGCGAGAGCGGCACGTGGCGACGGCTGCGCTCGGTCTTGGCGAGCTCGACCACCTCTCCGGAAGAGACTGTTCGCCCGACGCGGACGACCTCGCGGGCGCGGTCCACGTCGCGACGCTCGAGCGCCTGCCACTCCTCCGGTCTCAGGCCCGTGGCTGCAGCGAATGCGGGTAATGCTCGGTACATCATCGGCAGCTCCGCGGCGATGGCATCGAGTTCGTCGAAACTGAACGCCCGGATCGTGCGCGGAGCTGGCTTCGGATTACGGCCGGCGAGCTTGGCGGGGTTGCGGCTCATCCTCTCCCACCTGACCGCGGCGTCGAGGGCCTGGCGGACGCCTGGGCGATGCCATGGCCAGCGCGGGCAGGGAGCTTCGCCTGCCATCCGGCGATGACGTCGGGCATCCGCTCCAGCTCGTGCAGCGGGACGTCACCGAAGGCGGCGAGCGAATGGCGCAATCGGTCCCGGAGCGTGGCGATTGTCCGAGCCCGCACGGTTGCGGCGTGCCGCTCGAGGTAGAGCTCGACGAACTCGGCCAACGTCAGCTCGGGCAGCGGCTCCGGCTCGCCGCGCAGTCGCGGCTCGATTACCTCGGGGTAGTGCTTCAGCGCCGATGATTTGGTCGGGAAAGCCGTCTTTCGCCGTCGCTTGCCTACGGCGTCGTAGTAGCGCAGCCCCCACTTACCAGAGCTGAGTTTGTAGGCCTGGCCGCGCTGGGTGGGTGGCATGTCGATCGCCTCCTCGTCGCTTCGGAGGCCGCGTGCCGGCAAGGTTGACCGGCGGGCCTCGGGTCTCTGAAGCGTTTAGCTTGGTGGCTTTGATTGTCCCCCTCCCCTCGAGCCAGTCGTCGACGTCCGTGTCGCGGTAGCGCAACGCTCCGCCGGGAAGGCGGAACCCGGGGAGCGCTCCTGAGCGGGTCCAGCGGAGGACGGTCTCGCTGCTGACGCCGAGCTGCTCGGCGACTTGGCGGGCGGTCATGAGCACGTCGGCAGCGTGGACCGGGCTGGCTGGGTCGGGGCGCTGGCACGCTCGGTGATCTCTGGTGCGGCCATCTAACGCTTAAGCGATTGGGACGGCGTTCTGCGACAGATTTCCTCGGCGTGCCGGTCACTGGAAGGACCTCAGGATGCCCTCCGCATCTGGATGCAAGTGCGTGTGGAGCCCGCTGGTGTACCGGAGCGCGCTCGGTTCGGGCCAGTGCGCGGCCGGGAGCTGGAGGGGCATAAACGAGGTCTCGCGCGCGGACGCGGACGACCCGCGAGAAGGTCAAGGCCCGCTTGAGGCGGCGGTGGCCTGCGGCTTCGCGGTACTGGGGCCGGTGATATGGGACCGCCTGCGGGAGACCGCTGGCGTGAAGACCCGTTCTTCGACAGCGCCCGTCATGTCGGTGCCGACCGGACGGCGCGCAAGCATGACTGCGCTGTGCCGACTATCTGCCGCTTCCACGGAATCGTGATTGCGATGTACTTCGGCGACCACGGCCACCCTCACTTCCACGCGCGGCACGCCGCTGGAGAGGCGAAGGTTCGGATCGATCAGATTGAGGTCATCGAGAGCACGCTCGCGGCACGGCAGCTTAGGCTCGTGCTCGCGTGGGCCGAACTGCATCGTGACGAGCTGCTGGACAACTGGCGTCGAGCGCGGGCAGGTGAGACACTGCAGCCGATTGAGCCGCTTCGATGACCGGACTGACTCCCGACATTACCGCCGTCTCCGTCGTGCGCCACGGCGTACTACGGCTGACCTTCTCCGATGGCCTCGCCGGCGATGTCGAGGTCCTCGCAAGGATGCACGGACCTGTCTTCGACCAAGCGCGCACCACGGAGGGCTTCGCCGCGGTCACGGTGGACAACGAAACCGGGACCGTCGTCTGGCCGGGCGGGGCCGACCTCGCGCCAGACACCCTCCACGAGCGCGTCAGAACCGGCCTCTGGCCCGAAGAGGACGCCGCCGCATAGGAATCGCCGCGGCGCGCTCACCGAGTCGCCGCGGGCCAACGACGCATCGCGGAGAAGGAGTGTCGCTTGTCGAACCATCAGTCCGCGCTGCCGCGGCCTGGCTTCTGGTTTGGTGGAAAGGCACGCGCGGCGTCAACCGCGCCGGCTGGTGGGTCGGCGGGCACGGTCAATTCGAGATTCTTGTTGGGCCTTCTCAACCTTTGGGGGTGCTGGGAGCCTTTTGAGAGGTGATGAGTCCTAACGACTTCGACCGCTTCGTAGCGGGCAGCAGCGACGGCCTGCTGCGAACCGCCTACTTGATCGTGGGTGATCTGCATGAGGCCGAGGATCTCGTGCAGGAGACGCTCTTCAAGGTCGCCTCGAAGTGGCCACGGGTCTGCCGTATGGAGAACCCCGTGGCCTACACAAGAAGGATTCTCGTCAACCAGGCGTTGCACGGGATCTCGAAGCGGTCACGCAACCGAGCGGAGCTGAAAGCGACTCCGCCTGCCGAGACGGCCGCGAGAGCAGCCCACCTCGATACTCACGACGAACTGTTCGACGCGCTGGCGGCGCTACCGCCACGACAGCGTGCGGCACTCGTGCTCCGCTACTTCCTCGATCTTCCCGAGGCAGAGGTGGCGGCGGCACTGCACTGCTCGCTGGGCACCGTCAAGAGCAGCACCTCTCGTGGGCTGAAGCGACTCGAGGAGACGCTGCGCGCTACTAACCACTACCGGAGCATCGCCTGATGACTCAGATCGAGAACGGCCTCCGCACCTGGATGCACGAGCGCGCAGTGCGTGTTCACGCGTCCCCGGAGATCCTTGAAACCGACTACCGGCCGCGGACTCGCCGCGCCTGGCGGCCGAAGCTCGCGATCGGCGGCGGCGTTACCGCCGTCGCGGGCACCGCGACGGCGATCCTGTCGCTCGCCGGCGGCACGAGCACGGCCTTCGCGGGCTGGACTGCGCAGCCGACGACGGTAAGCCCCGCGCAGTTGCAGGCCGCGCGGAGCTATTGCGCCGCGAGCATCCCCCACCCAGATACGACGACCCAGGAGCTGGTCGACAGTCGCGGACCGTACACGATCATCGTCTACTCGGGCGCGGCCGGGACCACCCAGACCTACAACTTCTGCACGGTGGGGCCCGGTCTGCAGAACGCATCCGGTTGGACCAGCTATCCGCCAGTCACACCTGCTGATGGGAAGCTGTTCCTGTGGTCTGACCACACCGCGACCGACAACGGCCAGGACTACGGCACGATGATCGCCCAGGCTGGCCCCGACGTCACGGGAGTCAACCTGACGCTGAGCGACGGGACGGTGGTCACGGCCACGGTCCAGAACGGCTGGGCGGTCGCCTGGTGGCCGGGCAGCGGACACGTCGCCTCGGCACGCCTGAGTACGGCGACCGGAACGCAGACGCAGACGTTCGACTACCCGTGCGATGTCCAGAAGTGCAGCGGCGGTCCGCACGGCGGCGCGCCAAGCGGCGGGCCCGGCGGCGGCTAATCCGGCTCGATGGCACTCGCCGTCGTGCCGGAAAGTCGCTCTCCAAAGCGATCGCGCGGCCGGGCTCGCTGCATGCGGGTCCGGCCGCAACCTGGTCTCGGAAGCCCAGCGCGCACCAGAGCCCCTTGCCACACGAAAGCAGAACCGTGCCCCTCGGCTTCACTAACGGCTCGGGCTAGTCGCGACAGCGAGATCCCCCGGCATCGTTCGGGGCCCAATCCTGGCCCAAACGTCACAGGAGCGCCGCTAAGCGGGGGTTGATGAGGCAGGTGGACAGGTCGCGAAACTTGTGTTGTTTGCAGGCCTTTGTCGTCAGGAGCGGTCGAGCGTCGTGACGGTCGGCGCGGTCTACGGAACCGAAGGTCGGGAGTTCGAATCTCTCCGGGCGCGCTTAGTTTCCGTCATTTCTGTCGTATCTCGTGGCGACAGCGGAGGGTCGCCCGCCGATGTCTCGCCAGGATCGGGGTAAGCGGCCGTGCGCGTCAGAGGTCGTCCCAGGCGAGGTCGAGGCCAGAAGGTTGGCCAAAGTGTCGCTGGGTAGGCCACAGGTGTGGTGGTACTGCAGGGATGGCCGCAGTCGTGAGGAGGGTTCGGCGCTTCAGGCTGCGTCACGTGGCCCAGACTCGGCTGTGGCTGCTGCCGCTCATCTGCGTGTTGGCCGGCATCGGGCTCGCCGTGGCGCTGCTGTCGATCGATCGGTCGTCCGGCGATCACATCGTCAGCCCGTCGGTGACCGGCTCGGCCGCGTCGGTGCAGACGATCCTGACCGCGGCCTCGACCGCACTGGTGACCCTAACCAGCGTCGTGCTTTCGCTGACTCTTGTCGCGGTTCAGCTGGCGATGGGCCAGTTCTCGCCGCGCATCGTGCGAGCGATCCTGCACGACCGCCGCAGCCAGCTGGCGGTCGGGCTGTTCATCGGCACGTTCGCCTACTCGATGACGGTCCTGCGCGAGGTCAACGGGAAGAGCTCGGGCGGTGGGGCGCTGCCAGGTCTTGCCGTCGTGGTCGACTATGGACTGATCCTCGGCGCGATCGTCGTGCTCGTGCTCTACGTG
Source organism: uncultured Solirubrobacterales bacterium (assembly GCA_963748585.1). Taxonomy (GTDB): domain Bacteria; phylum Actinomycetota; class Thermoleophilia; order Solirubrobacterales; family Solirubrobacteraceae; genus Palsa-465. The sequence goes on from CAVVJR010000002.1 coordinate 101,759, forward strand.
CACCACACCGCGCAGTCGATCCGGGTCGGTGGCCTGATCGGCTGGGTCGCAGACGCGACCCGCGACGAAGTTGACCGCCTCTACCCGGCCGCGACCGGCTCCGAGGACGACCCGAGCGTGGTTGCGGCGCCCGGCTACGGGGTCGTCACCAAGCTCCCACACCACGTGCTGGTGGAGATCGCCGAGCAGGCCGACTGCGTGCTGGAGCTGGTGCCCGCGATGGGCGACTTCGTGCCCCACGGCGGCCCGCTCTTTCGTGTGCGGGGCTCCCTTTCGGAACCGCAACGCAGCGCGGCCGCGCTCAGCGTGATCCTGGACCGTGAACGCAGCCACGAGTTCGAGCCGGCGTTCGGGCTGCGCAAGCTCGTCGACGTTGCCATAAGGAGCATCTACTCGAGTCCGTTCCAGGACCCGACCACCACAGTGCAGGCGATAAACGCCATCCACGACATCCTTCGCCAGCTCGCCCCGCGCGAGTTCCCCTCCGGACATCATCACGACGCACGCGGCCAGCTGCGGCTCGTCGAACGGGTGATGAGCTGGGAGGGCTACGTCCGCCTCGCCTTCGACGAACTTCGGCTGGCCGGCGTCGGGTCACCTCAGGTCGCACGCCGGCTGCGCGCCGCGCTCGATGACCTGAGGATGGTGGCGCCGCCCGAGCGCCGGCCACCGCTCGACCGTCAGCTCAAGCTGCTCGGCGACGCGGTCCGGCGGGCCTACGACGCCGACGCCGACGTCGACGCCGCGCTCGTCCCAGACATGCAGGGCATCGGCTCCGGACCGGACGTCATGTCACACCCACCGCCGCGCGCTTCGCCGCCGGCACGCGACGTCCGGCGTCCGTTGGCTGACACGGCAGGGGTCCGACACGGCTAGGGCCTTCTTGACCGAAACTCAGCAGGCGCATTCGTAGCCCGTGGTTCTGGGAGACGACTCACCTTGAGCCACGCTCCCGATCGAACTGTCGACCGAGCGCGTGAACTCGGCCTGCTCTCGCCCTCCTCGCTCAAGCGCTGACCCGGTCGCCCTCGGCCGGACCTCGTGCGGGGCTCAGACCCTCGACACGGACAACCTGATCCGCTTCAACCAACCGGTCCGTACGGTTTGACTTCGCGTGCCTGCAATGCCGACGATCCTTTACCACTCCATCACGAGCGGAGCAGCCGCACCATCGCCGAAACACGTCGGTGGCGCGACTGCTCCACGACACAGGTAGGGACAAAACCCGGGAACTCTTATGCCCGCTCAACACCAATGCGGGGTCTTCGACTCGCATTGCGCCTCGTACCTGCAAGTCGCCACCAGCGGGTGCCGATCGCTTCCCACCATGCGGCCGCGCCGTGCCTAGGCATAATCCCACCGCCTCGCGATTCGGTCGCGTGATCCTTCGGACGGTCGAGCGAATCACCGTCTCATGGAAGCTGCTCTGTGGATTGTTCGCGAAAAGGGCGGTCGGCGAGCGAGTAGGCGGTGGCGACCCCACTTCGGTCGTCAATGTCCGCTACCAACCGGTTTCGACCGCGAAGCAGTCGCAACCGCCGAGCGGTGTACTACCGCGCAGCTGACGGCAGGCCTCCCAGCGGCGTCGAACCGTCCCAGGACCTATCTCCGTCTGGCCTGTTCCAGGTTCGACCGGTGGGGGCCGGCGAGCCAGTCTGCACCCGGCCCGAGACGCTCGTCTGCCGGTTCCTCCCCTCGCCGCAGCGCATCGATGTAGCCACGATCGGCGGCGAGGCGGGCCGCTATCTCGGGACCCTCGGCAACGGCGCCGTGGCCGGGGACCAGGACGTCGGCTTGCCTGGCGGCTTCTCCCAGCAGCTCAAGTGCCGTCTCGTAGGCGCCCACCTGATCGGGGCGCCCCCGGTCAAGGAGCGGGATCAGGACATCGGAGAGCATGTCGCCGGCGAGCAGGACACCGCGATCCGCGAGAAGGACCGCGGCGTGGCCAACTGCGTGCGCTTGATGCTCGACGATCTCGCCCGGCACGAGCTCGCCATCCGCGGGCAGCGGGACGACAAGCCCGATCAGCTCCAGCGGGATGTCCGACGCGCTCTCTGCCGCCATCGCCTGCGCCCGTTCCCGGGATTGACCGGCAGCCTGGGCGCCGGCGCGGGTGGCGTAGCGTGGCACGTCGCCGAACCGGGAATGCCAGAGCAGGTGGTCCCAGTGGGGGTGGGTGGAGAACCCGGCGAACACCGAAATGCCGAGCCGGTCGAGATCATCGGCGAGCTCGTTCAGCTCGGACCCATCGATGCCGGGATCGACCACGATCAACCCGGCATCCGCGCGCACCACGATCGTATTGGTCCAGACCCACGCGCTCTGGCGGACCCAAACGCCATCGGCCACCTCAGTCAGCATCAGCTCACCCTCTCAGCTATCGATATAAACGAACTCCGTCAATTGCTCAAAGCGTTGCGTCCGGGCCTTCAGTCCGCTCTGGCAAGCCGCCGAGCTGGTGATTGCGATGCGCGACGGGTAATCGCGCCGCCAAGCGGGGAAAGCTGTGTGACCCACGAGATGCCCGCAAACCGGGCCAACAAGATCGGTCGCTCCGAGGGTGCGCTGTCGAATTCCTGAGGCGGGAGTGGCGCAGTCGGTTGACGGTACGCCGACACCGACTCGGTCGCGCCTCAAGCTATCGAGCGGTAACCGAGCGTTGACAGCGACAACGACGAAGGCTGGCGCGCTTTCCGCGCATCAGTGGTGGTGTTCGCTGCAGGCGATCTCCGCGGTCCGGCTTGTCGTCTGGGGGCCCGAGCCGCGAGTCCCCCCAAGTCTGAGGACCGTGCGCATCTGGACCTGGCCAAGCCCTTTGCAGTTCGCCGGACCCGTACTGACGTGGCGCGTCCGTCCTGCACGGACACGCAACCCCTCAACATCGAGGCTACCGAACGATCCCCATTGGCCCTGCTCCAATAGCTGGGTCTCGATGTGCATGTGCACGGTACGCGAGGTCTTGCAGCGGATCGAGCCTTTGCCGGTGATTTGGTCGTTGGCCTCGGTGGGTGCTGCAGCGGTTAGCTTGCAGCGGGCGCCGACGTTGGCTGTGCCCGCGAGGCTTGAAAGCCGGTTTGCAGTACTCCCGCCCGCCGTGAGGAGTGAGACTACGAGCGCCAACGCAGCGCACCCGCTCGCGAGCTTCAGTCGTCCCGCCACCCGACTCTCCTTCGTCGTCTCCGGACCGTCGAAGAGTCATACTACGAGAGCTAGGGTCCCCAGTGGCACTTCCCTGCTTCCCAGGTTCGCTGACTCGCCTCCGCGCGCGGAGCGGGTCACGGTCGGTGGACGGCTTGTCAGGCGGTCGAAACAGGGATGGTCGAGTCTTCTCCATGACGAGTTACCGGACATTGGGGTCGGCTGATTCGCGCGGTCTGGTTTTGGGTGCGGCATGAGATCGCTACCGGCTTCGGCTTATGGTCCCGGCGGCGTCTCGAGCACGGTCTTGAGGTTCGTGCAGTGCTGGTCGAACTGCCGCTTGAGCATCACTCGCATGATCGGTTGGGCGATTCGCATGATCCCAGTCGGCTCGAAATAAACCTTGAACCGGAAGCGCGTGCCGGTGTCGCTCGGCTCGAACGTGATCCGGCCGTGCACCGGTACTCCTTCGATGATCCGCATCCCGAACACGCGATCGGGCTCGTACTCGACGACCTCCACCACCGTCGCGATTTGCTTGCCACCTGGCGCTCGATGCACCTCACGAATCTTCGTTCCGAGTCCCATTGGGCCGTCGGGCACCGCCGATATGGTGTTCGTCTGCCAGGTCGCGAGCTTGGTCGCGTCCACCACATGTGCGAACACTTCACCAGGCGAGCGGGCGATATCCCGCTCGATCACAAAATCAATCATCACGCTGCCTTTACCTCGAAGATGCCGGTGGGCGAGAACCGTGTCGATGGGGGATAGTCTGCACGCCGAGCTCGCTGCCCGGCCCGCTCGTCGCCCGCTCGTCGCCCGACCGGACGCCGAGCGGAAAGGCGAGACGACTTCCCTGCCGTCCGCGCAACCCAGGTCGCTCGCGCGAACAGGGCGAGAGGTGCGTGCCGATCAGACAGGAGAGGTCTGCAACGGGTTCATGACACCCGTGATCCGCCGTAAGGTAGGTGAGGCAAGAGGTGGTTAAGGGCTGGCCGGGAATTGGTCGGTGGGCTGACGGTTAGGGGCGGCGGTTTGGTTGAGATCTTCTGAGTGGGGGAAGGGCGCTTCGCAATGACGTCGCGGGTGGTGCTGGGAGGGCGGGCCACGGGCGGGCGACGCGTGCCCTGGGTGTGCGTCGCGGTCGCGCTGTTGGCCGTGGGTGCTGGCTGCGGGGGTAGTGGGTCGGGGGTGTTGCCGGTACGGCAGGTTGCCGGCCGGGTGGCGCTGATCCGAGGCTTGCGGTTCACGGGGCTTCCGTCGGTGCAGGTGGTGAGCCGGTCGCGTCTGCAGTCGATCGAGCGTCAGCACATCGAGCGCGTGATGGCCGGCCTCCCGCCCGCCCAGCAGGCTCAGATCAAGCGCAACGCGCAGGACCAGAACGCCTCGCTGGAGCTGATGGCACTGCTCGGGCTCCTTTCCCCCGCCAGCTCGTCGAGGGTGCCAGCTCGGGCGCCAGCGCGATGGTCGAGGGCGTCTATGACGAGTACTCGCATCGCATCTTTCTCGTGCGGGACGAGTTGGGCTCCAATAAGGCGCACGCCGACGTGGTGCTCTCGCACGAGCTCGACCACGCGGTCGATCAGCAGCATTTCGGCTCGGTGGGACTGCTGGCCGATCCCGCTTCGGGGGCGGGCGACGCCACCCGGGCGCTGCGGGAGGGCACGGCCACCGTGGTACAGCTGCTGTACGAGATCCGCTACGAGCACCGTCCCGGGCCGCTGGCCCGGCTCTTGGCGCACCCGAACCGCCTTCCGAACCCCCGGAGCGCGGTTGAGCGGTTGGCCGATGAGCAGCTGGTGTTTACCTACCTGGCCGGGGCGCGGTTCGTCGCCGAGCTCTACCAGCGCGGGCACGGCTGGGGGCTGGTCAACCGGGCGTGGCGGGATGCGCCCAGCACGCAGGCGCAGATCCTCCATCCCGAGCTGTGGTTGGCCGGCCGTGGCGCGAACAATCCGACGGCCAGCGCACGACCTTACCTGGCCGGCTGGAGCCAGGTCGGAAGCGGCGACGTCGGCGAGCAGGACATCGCCGTGATCCTCGGGCACGCGAACACACCGGCACAGGCAGCAGCCGCCGCCCCCGGCTGGACCGGCGGACGGTTCGAGATCTGGCAACACCAAAACCGGCTCGTCCAATGCCCACTGCCATGCCGTCCCAGCTCCGTCGGGCTGATCGAAGTCACCTGGCAAACCCCAGCCGACGCGCGCCGGTTCGGCCAACAACTCGCCGCATACCTCCAAACGCGACTACACAGCCGCCCCGCCGGGACCGCCGAATGGACGATCCCGCCACCGGGGCATGGCGGCGCCGGCGCAGCCGCCCTCGTCACCATGGCAACCACCACCACGCTCGCGTTCGCGCCGACGAGCCCCCTCGCACACACCATCGCCGTGGGAACCGCCCGACGAGACACCACGCGCTAGCCAAGCCTTGGTCGGCACGAAGGCCACAACGAGATCGCTTAGCCCGCGATCCCCACCGCAGCAACCGCGCCGGCCCACGCGCTTCAGTCGGGCCGAGGCCCTAGATGAACACCTCATCTTTGAGAGACCGCCCGGCAGGTGGCCACCCGGCGCCGCCACGAATGGCATAGAGCGCCTGCGATATGACGCACCCCCTTCCGCCTGTCGATCTATGCGGTAGCGACAGTCTTTTCTCGGCGCTGGGCAGAAAGGGCCTATGAAGGTTGCGATCGGCATCTTCGTCACTGCTGCCATGACGATTGCGCTTGCAGCGTGATCTTTACCAACGTCAAGCTCTGGGGCCTCATCCGCGAGTCTCGGAGGTCTTTCCGCGAGCTCCCCCGCGACAAGCGACGCCGTGCGCTCGTCTGGCCGGCGGCAATTTACGTTGTTGTCTTCGCCGAAATGGCGGTCGTTTTCACCGCACCCTTTGACGTACGTCACACGCTCACCTACTTCGTCATCTTGCCGTTCGTAGTCCTCCTCCCGTTCGGTCTAGTTGCCGTCGGCATCCGCGGTTTTAGCGGACAGCGGCGCCGTCTACCGCCTGAGTAAATGAAGGGGGCGGCCAGCCTGCCGATTGTTGATCGACTCGACAGCCGGGCACGACATGACCGGCTGCTGGTCTAGCCATGAACGCGCCGAGGTCAGCTACGGGTCAGTCGCTGCCCGAAGGCGATGTCGTGCCCGTCCGGATCTTGGACGCCGAACTCGCGAAAGCCATGCGGCGCGTCATAGATCGTGTAGTCGATGCCCGCTCCTCGCTCTTGAACCTCGGCATAGATCGCGTCCGCATCGTCGACGCGGATGTACGCATCCCACATCTTGTCGACGATCTGCCAGTGAGGCACTAGGCGCTCGGGCTGATCTGAGAGGGCGATCAGGAGGACCGCCGCATCACGCGCTGCGGTAGCGAAGTTGGGCGGATCCCCGAACACATGGCACTCAAACCCCAACCGGTCGCGAAAATAGCCGACCGAGCGCTGAAGATCCGCCACCAGAAGCACGGGCGAGATACCGGTCAGCACCGCCATCGGCCCATCCTATCTTCAGCTGCTCTGCTCGACTTCCAACAATCCTGGACCGGCCGGAAACCGACGCTCGGCAGACCCTCGCCGCCGACGAACGCGCCGGCCGCTCGCTCCAATGAGCTGCTTCCGGGTCAAGCTAGGCCCGGCTGTCGCAGCTCGATCGAGAAGGAGCAGTCCGCAGCGAGCGCTCGAGGCTGACGCCCACGACGTTGACCGACCGGCACGCCCCCCACGCAAGTACCCCTCGGGTACAAGGGCAGGACTGCCTGCGTCGGCGCCAACTCCCCCGCCTTTCGCCGACAGCCGGGCAAGGCTTTCAGAGGCGGCGGTACATGATGTGCAGCCCGACGTAGCCCTGGGTTGGGTGTCGGAAGGCTTCGGGCACTGTCCCGATGAGCTCGAAGCCGAGCGACCGCCACAGCGCCACCGCAGCGACATTCGTCTCGACAACCGCGTTGAATTGCACAGCGCGGAAACCGTTGTTGCACGCCCAAGCGAGGACTTCTTCTCCTAGCGCTCGCCCAACCCCCTTGCCCGAGGCTCTGGGATCGACCATGAAGCTGGCGCTGGCGACATGTGATCCGCCGCCGGGACGATTCGCATACATGCTCGCCGTGCCGACTAGTGCGTCGTCCTCGACTGCCACCACGGTGCGCCCGGGGGAACCGACGAGCCACAGTTTGCGGGCGGTCGCCTCGTCCATGTCCCGGTCGTAAGCGTAGGTCTCGCCGGCTCTCACGATCTCACGCAGGAACGGCCATATCTGCGGCCAGTCGGCCGCCGTCGCGTCTCGAATCAGCATCGTTCACGTGTCAGTGTGCCAGCGCCAACTGAATCGTTGCTGTTGGAGCGCTGCCGGCTGAGGGTCTCACACTGCGGCACGGCGGCTGTCACGTTCGCGCCGTACTAGCCAGGCTGCTGCGCCTCGATCAAGGCGGGCGTCTGCGCACGATCACGGTGCCTTCCGCTTTCCCGCAGGAAGCGACGTGGATGGGCTTGACGGTGTCGCGAGCGTCGGCATAGGCTTGCGATAACGACACAACGGAGGTGGGCACAATGTCCAGCGATGCCACGACCCGCGCGACCGAGACCGCTCCGACATCCACGACCCCGGTCAACTTGGCGGAAGCTTCACGCCGGATAACAGAGGAGGGCTTCAACGAAGGCCAGCTCGAGCTGGCCGATCAGCTGATCTCCCCTCAAGCGATCAACCACGACCCGGCGGAGCCGGTCCGGATGCGCGGACTGCGAGGACCCGAGGTGTTCAAACAAACGGTGAGGGCATACCGCTCGGCCTTTCCTGATGTGCGAATCACCGTCGATGACGTGATCGCCGAAGGCGACAGGGTCGTGCTGCGCTGGCATTGCGAGGGAACACATAGAGGTGAGCTCGAGGGCCTGGCTCCAACCGGCGCACATGGATCGGTGACTGGTATCAGCATCGATCGCTGGGAGGACGGCAAGGTCGTCGAGTCCTGGTCGGAGTGGGACAACCTCGGCCTCGCCCGCCAGCTCGGCGCGGCGCCACCGGAAGGCAGCTTCGGTGAGAAGATCGGGATGGCGCTACAGCGCCTGAGTGCTCGGCGAATGCGCAAGAAGCACCACGGCTAGATATCGGGAGCGGTTGGGCGAAACGCGTGAGCGCTGACGCCGAGCTGCGCTCCGATGCTGCCCTGCGGGACTCGGAAGCAGCGAACAGCCGGATTCCTGACCGGGCGTTGGGGGCTCGAACCTGCGGGGGTCGGGGGTAGCGCCACGCCGGCGAAGGCGGGATGCGAGCACAGCCGTGACGATACGCGTGCCGTTGTGCGTTACCTGTTGGCGGCTGCTGCCTAGTCGAGGTCGTTGATGATCTGGATCAGCTCGGGGCGCCCGTAGCCGTGCTTGCGTGCGAACGCGACGAGATCGCGGGCTCGGGAGGTGATGGCGCTCCGGTCTGGCGTTCCCGCGACGGTGATGCCGCGGCCGCGCCTGAACTCGAGCAGCCCTTCGTCTCTTAGCGTGCGCAGCGCCCGCAGCACGGTATTGGTGTTGACGCCCATCACGGCTGCCAAGTCTTTGGCTGGTGGCAGGCGCTCGCCAGGTCCTGCCTCCCTGTCTGCGATGGCGCGGCGAACCTCGGCGGCTACCTGCTCGTGCAGATTGAGCGGGGCAGTTTGGTCGACCTTGACCGCACGCATGATGCTAGTTATCTTAGCTTCATCGTGTGTTAGGAGCAACGCGGATGATGACCGTACAAGCGCCGCCTCGCCCACCGGATCGCGATGACCTGCAGGCGCTGATTGAGGAGGCGCGCCGACGTGCGCGCCGACGGAGGCGACGTACCGGGGCGGTCGTCGCGGTCGCACTACTGATCGTCGCCGGTGCGTATCTACTCGCGCTGCAGCCCGGCGGCAGCGGGGCGCCGTCGCGCGCTGAGGCGCCCAGGTCGAGCTCGCTGCCGCTGCGGGTCGGCGTGGGTCCGTTCTGGTACATGCGGACGATCGGGACAATGCGCGCGCCGCGGTGCGCGAAGCCGCTTCCGGGCGTCATGAATCGTTGCGGTTCGACGGTCTGGTTTGACGTTGTCAGGAGCACCGAGACGTGGGTCGGCGTCGACGGCACGATGCGCGAGCGCATGGTCGAGGTCTCGCAGCGATTCGCGTCGCCAGTCGATCGCACCCGCTGGCTGGCGAGCGACAAGCCGATACCGGTGCCGGTCTCGATTGCCCAAGGCGACGCGTTGGACATCGGCAGCGGCCACTACCCGTCACCTCAGTTCGCAGCCGTCGCCCCTCAGGTTCCTCCGGCGGAGGGTCCGCCGACCGGCGCCGGACCGATCGATGTCGGCGACGGCCCGTTCACCTACCGCCAGCTGCTGGCGGTCCCGACCAACGGGGTGGCCGCGCTTGCGCGAATCGAGCAGGCCGAAACGGCGCTTCGCCACCGGTACGGACAGATGCTGGAGCGCTGGCATTCCCCAGGCGCGGGGCTGGTTGCGCGCGGCGACTTTGCGCCGGCCCCGGCCGCGGGCAAGTCGATTCAGGAGCTAACGCTGATCGCGAACCTCGACGCCGCACCGATCCCCACAAACGTTCGGCTGGGACTGTTCCACGCCGCCACTGCGCTCCCCGACGCGACCGTCACCCGCGGTGCGGGCGAGGGAGTCGCGGTGTCGGCGTCCTACCCGCACTGGGAGTCGGTCAGCTTCACCTTCGATCGTCGCACGGGTGAGCTGCTGACCGGGCTGCCGGTCGACGGCGGCTACCCCGACGTGCCGCGTGGCGCCAGCATCGTCGTCGCCCAGGGCCCGGTCGACTCGGTAACCGCGCTCCCCGGGGGCGTCAAGCCGATCGCGGGTGTCGGCACGCCGCCGTGGTGGCCGTCCGCTCGCCCGCCGCAGGTCGAGATCGCGCGATCCACGGCCGGCGGACCGAGGACCATATTCACGATGCTGGTCGCCGCGACCCCCGGCGAACGAACACATCCGGCGCCGACAGCGTGGCTGGGGATCACAGGCTCGGCCGGCTACGGGATCTATCACGCGGGGAAACCGGCGTACATCCGACGCGGGGTCTTCTTGCCGGGCAACCAAGGGACCGACCCGTGCCTGCCGACTACCGCCGTGCGTGTCTGGCCGGGGGCGACCATCCGCCGTGGCGGCAAGTTGGTGTACGTATACCGAATGGCGCCGCAAGCCTTCCACCTCCAGGCTTGGTGCCCGGGTCGCTACTCAGTCGGGATCCAAACCCTCCCGAACCCCCTCCCCCCGCACTACACCACCCCTCCCTACACCGGACCGAGCGGGACCACGAACTACATCGAAGTCAGGTAACCCCAGGCGCGCGCGACGCCGCGCCCGACACCGTGAAAGCGGGGCTCCATCGACGGCCTCAGTCGCGTCTCGCTAATCGCACGAGCAGGTCTTCCGCTACCCCTCGTCGCTCAAGCCGGTCTGCGCACGTAACTCGCTGCCTGCCGGGCCGACGAGCTCGTGAAGCCGGCCCGTCGGAGCGAGCCGGCTTTCGGTCAGTTCGTCGTCCCCGCTGCCTCCCACAGCGCGAGCAGGGTGAGCAGCCCCGCGACGATCGCTCCGACCGCTAGCGCCGGTAGGGCGCTTCCCACAACTCCCGTCAGGCACAGTGCTGCGACGGCGACCGCGCGCTTGCTGCCGATGCTGCCAATCATCCGCAACCGGAATGCGTTTTCGCCGGCCAGGAACAGTGCCGGCCCTCCGACCAGCATGATGAGGCCCGCGGTGCTGAGGCTCGCAGTAGCGTCGCCGACGAGGAAATCGTCGCCGACGGCGACCATGATGACCCCGGCGACGATGGGGAGATGAAGGTAGGTGTAGGCGTCCCGCGCGAGCACCGCGGGGTCCTCGGCGTTCGCTATGCGTTGCTTGGAGCTGTCCGCGACGACGCCGAAATAGAGCCACCACAGGCCGCCCGTAATGAGGAAGGCAATAGCGAGCGCGAAAGCCGAACTCGTCGAGAGTCCGCGCGCGCTCGCGGCCGCGCCGGTGACGATGATCGACTCGCCGAGGACGATGATGATGAAGGACTGGAAGCGCTCCGCGAAATGGACGCCGTCGACCGGGTAGTCGGTCGTTCCCGAGCGGCCGCGGCCGGGCGTCCAGTAGCCGACGATCGGCGCCACGAAGTCGATGAGCAGGGCGGCGGCCCAGAGGGCGAAGCGCCACGAGCTCGGGGCAAGGGCGCCGACGATCCAGAACACGGCCGACGACAGACTCCAGACAAGGATGCGCTCGAACACGATGCGGAGCGCGTGGTCGTCTTCGAGCAGCCAGCGCGAGGCCGCGTTACGCCCGACCTGCAGGACGACGTAGGCGGCGGCAAAGAGCAGGGGGGTCGTGGTGAACGCGGTCGGAATCGCGGCCGCCATCAGCAGGCTCGCGAGCGCACCGAGGACGACGACGAGACGGACTGGGCTTGAGGCGGGGTCGAACCAGTTGACCATCCACGTCGTATAGATCCACGCCCACCACACGACCCACAGCAGCAGCGAGGCGTGGGCGATACCGGTGAGAGTGAGGTGCCCGATTATGAGGTGAGAGATCTGGGTGACCGCGAACGCATATACGAGATCGAAGAGGAGCTCGACAGCCGTCGTCGGCTGCGGATCGCCGCGACGCGGCCTCAAGTGGCGGGAGGGCTGCACGAATGGTTCCTTCACGCACGAACCATATATCCTGGGACCATGGCGGACCGAGGAGCGCGCCGACTGAACGAGGACGAGGAGCGCGCGTGGGTCGGTTTCCTTGCCGTACACACCCGCGTGACGCGCGAGCTCGACGCGTTGCTCGGCGCTGAGCACGGCATGCCGCTCGTCGAGTACGAGGTTCTCCTCAAGTTGGCGATCAGCGGCGGCCGCATGCGCATGTCGCAACTTGCCGAGGTCGCCTTCCTCAGCCGCAGCGGTCTCACTCGCATCGTCGATGAACTCGAGGCGCTCGGCCACGTTCGCCGCGAGCCCGCCGAGCATGACGGCCGCTCCGTAATCGCCACGCTCACGCCACTCGGCAGGCGCCGGTTCGCCGCGGCCCAGCGCTCGCACCGCGCGCACGTTCGGAAGTTGTTCCTCGACCATCTCACTGACGAGCAGCGGTCCGTTCTCGCAGCGAGCTGGGCTCAGATCATGGATGCCGCCGACTCGGACACGGGACGCCGCTCGCGCCGACGCACGGCCGGACGCGGCGCCCCCATCGCATAGGCGGCATCACCCGACGCAGTGCTGGCTATCCGATCGCTCTCGATGCCTGGCATACGGCTGCAATCGGGCGATCTCGAGTTTGCCTAGGTGTAGTTCCTGAGTAGGTTGGTCCGGCGGGAGTCGACTTCGACCCTCGCGTGCATCGTGAAAGCGTGACAAATGCATCGCGCCCGCCCCGATCGCGTGGCGCGGTGCGAAGGTTATCCCCGCTCATCCGCGACCAAAGGACCAAGATGCTTCGCGATAGCTCTCTTGACGTTGTGCTCCTCGCCACCGATCTTGACGTTGCCAAGGACTTCTACGCCAACATGCTTGGCCTACCACTGATCGACGAAAGCGAGCATTCGCTGACGCTCAGTTGTGGTGGCGGCAGCAGGGTTCTCATCAGCAAGAGCTCGACCGGCACGGCCGACAGTCAAACCCAAGCCCAATGGCGTGTGCAGGATCTCGCGGCTGAGCTGGCTGATCTCCGCTCCCGCGGAGTTCAGATCCAGGAGTACGACGATCCAGGGTTCAAGACCGAAAACGGGATCTACGACGCAAGCTTCGGCCTATTTGCCTGGATCATGGATCCCGCCGGGAACTCGTTAGCGCTACTGCAATACAAGTGATGCCCGCGCGCCGGCGGCGTCTCGCGGGAGCCCCAACGGCGCGACGTCGGCGGACGAACGACACGCAATCGCCCGGCAAGAACCGTCGTCGTCCAGGGCCGCACCAAGAGCGAGGCAGGTTCCATTCCGCCGTGCTCGTGCGCATGGAAAGCGATAGCGGCGCACGTCCGGGCCCGACGTCGTCTGCTTGCTCGCCGGCGGCTAGCACCTCGTAAGACGCGAAGTTGCGCTTGGTCGCCAATCCGATCGCCGGTCGCTTGCCGACCGGGATGATGAAAGCGCTCGCCAGACCGTCGCCAAAGCTCGCGAGCGGATCTGCGCAATGCGATCACCGGCCCATGGGGCCGACCTGACGGCTCGTGCATACGCAACCAAGCCAGCGCGTCGGTCGCCGATGAGGCTCGCGCCAGACGGACGCTGCTGATGCAATTAGACCCGATCCAACAGCCGTAGTCGTGTCTGCTGGTTCGGCGACCGAGCAAAAGTGTCGCGGATGCGCGGGGGACAGTGGTTCGTCTGATACCGATTGCGCATCGATCGGGGGCAGTTCGGGCATCCTGTGCGTCCGTGGCGCTTCATCCGAGCTATCCGCTTCGCTCCCCACGGTTGGCCCTTCGGCCTGTCTCGGAGCAAGACGTCGAGGCGCTTGTCGCCTATCGATCGCTTCCAGAGGTATGTCGGTACGTCCCATTTGACCCTATGGACGCCAGCGCTGTCCGCGCTCGCGTGCATGGAATGTGGGCGCGCCACGCCCTCGAATCCGAAGGAGAGGCACTCACTCTCGGTGTCGAACTCATCGCATCGGGCGAGTTGATCGGCGACGTCATCCTGATGTGGCACTCGGCTGAACATCGCGGCGGGGAGATCGGTTATGTCTTCAATCCGACCTTCGCGGGCCAGGGGTACGCGACCGAGGCCGCGCACCGGGTCCTGCATCTTGCGTTCGACGATCTCGGCCTTCACCGGGTCATGGCCCGAGTCGATGCCGACAATCACAGTTCGGCTCGTCTTGCAGCCCGGCTCGGGATGCGGCAGGAGGCGCACCTCGTGCAGAACGAGTGGTTTAAGGGCCGATGGAGCGACGAGCTTGACTTCGCGATTCTGGAAGAAGAGTGGCGGGCGACACGCCACGACAACTGCCTCCTCGACATCTCTAGCCGGCACAGCTGAAAGACAACGGCGTTGCCGGCCGAGCGCCGTGCACGGATCCTCTCAGCGAGAGTTCCGGAACCACGAAGAAGCAGCACCCTCACGATTCGCGGGATCCGACCGGGAACACTGCTCGGAAGATCGGACCGGGAACACTGCTCGGACGATCGGTTAAGGACAGCCGGCTCCGCGCTCGGCATCGGCGCGGAAAGCGGTCGTCCGCTCAGACGCCGACCGGCCCAGATCGGCGCGCCTTCGTTGTCGCCAATCCGATCGCCGGCTCCGCGCCGGCGGGAGAACGAAAGGAATCGCGGTCAATTTCGGCCGGCAGGGCGCGGTCAATTTCTCGACCGGCTTGACAATCGTCGCACGCCGATCCACCACGTTCGCCGCACCGGTATTGCGCCCGCCTCTGAACGGTTCGCCGAAGGAGTCGCGGGAAGCAAACCCGGCGGAAAGTCCGAAGGTCCGCCTGCCCGGATGGCGAACTTTGGACGCTATGGGCGACGGATTCCTCGGTCTCTACCGGGCAACAGTGGTGGACGACGCCGACCCCCAGTTTCTGGGACGGGTTCGGGTCGAGGTGCCCGCGATCGGTACCGGGCAAAGCAATTGGGCCATGCCGTGCGTTCCCTACCTCGACCCGGACCTGAACATTGCGACGATCCCACCAGTGGGCACCAGAGTCTGGGTGACATTCGAAGGAGGCAATCCGGACCAGCTGGTATGGGTTGGTCGCTTTTTCTCGCCGGGCGAGCGGCCGCGCGGCTGACGAGCACGGCCCTCGCGCGGAGCGCGCCACGCCTCGTCTCATGACTCGTTTCGCCGCCGCCCAACCTAAGCGCCGCACAGTCGCCAAAGGCATCGCGAGGTGCGCGAGGGCCGAGATGACGAAACCGATCGTCAGCTCGTTGTACGGGTCGCGAGTGGATCTCGCGCAAAGCGATCGCCGGCGCGGCCGAGCCGGCCTAGGGCCGATGCCTACGCGAGCCGAGTCAAGACTGCTCGTGACGGAACTGCCCTGGCGGCAACTCGCGCCGCTGTAGCAAGTAGCCCGACGCGGAAGCCGGCGCAGGGTGAAAAGGCGCTTTTCCGCTCGCCGGGGCCCGAGGTGATTCCGCTTATTCGCCGTCGCGGTCGTCGGTGCTCCGCTCGCTCCCTCCGGAGTCTTGACGCCTGTGCCCCGCCCGCGCGAGCCGCGGACCAGATCGTGTTCCCCAGAAGCGCCAAAACGACGGGCCACCAATCACCGCCCACGCCCGCTCGGCTGCCGACCAAGACACAGCCACGACAACCGAGATGGCACGTTCGCCACCGTGAGGGCGACCTTGCGAAAGGGTGGCCATGTCTTCGGGACTCATGCCATTTCAAGCGTTCCGTACGTGTGCACGGCGATGCTACACCTGACGGTCAATTACAAGACCACGAGCATCACCTCAAGAGCCCCAGCAGAAGTCTGGACGTGAGCGCCTGGTTCTGCCATCAGCGAGCCAGTCTCAGAATCAGGACCGCTTCTGATTCGATCGATCTAAGCGGTAGTGGCTTCGATTCGGCCCTGACTGCGCCGCCGCGGAGCGCGAAGGGAGAACGGTTTGCGGAAGAAACATGAAGGTGTCCGACGCGGACGGCCGCTTGCATGGCGCACTCCGCTCCGAGAGGATTTGAGAGCAATGTTGATACCGACGACCAACCAGCTGAGAGCGGCTTACCTGGGCTGCGGGGATCGTCTTTGTCGTTGCGCTGCTGGCCGAGGACCGCCATCTCAGCAGGTCTCCCCATCAACCAAGACGACTCTGCCGCAAGGATCGCAGGCGCCCTGCATGACCACAGGACTACCGTGCTGGTCGCGGCGTATCTGTCGATCGTGAACGCCGTCGCCTTCGTGATCTACCTAGCCAAGCTACACGACCTGCTGCGCGGCGTTGCCCGGCCGTTGGGTGCCCTCCACTCCTTGGTGCTGATCGGCGGCTCGCTGATGGTCGCCTTCCATGCGGTCAGCGACGTCGGAATCTACGGTCTGCTCGGAGGGGAAGGTTGCCGGACATATGCCGCCCTGCACGATCAAGGCCTGTCGTACACGCTTTATCTGCTTACGTTCGCGCTCGACAGCGTGGGAGATGTCTTCCGGGAGCGTCTTCTGATCGCGGCGGGGCTGCTTGTCATCCGACGCGGGATCTTGCCGCGCTGGCTTGCGTGGATCTCAATCGTCAGCGGAGTCTTGCTTTTTCTCGAAGGCTTCGGCCTCGGCGGCATCATCGGCACGTATGGTCTTGTGCTCGACCTGATCGGCTTTGTGCTCTTTCTGCTCTTCGTCCTCATCAGCAGTGCGATCTTGCTCAGAGACCGCGGTTTTGCTCGCTCGATGACGGCACGAAGCGCCTGAAGCCTCCCTCTTGCTTCTGGCTATGAGCATCGGCGGCGCGGCGCCTTCGCATAGTCGATCAACCCGACGCTCGGGCGACTTGTCGAGGCGCTGCCAGTAATCACTCATGGTTGAGGCCGATTAGACCCCGGGCGTCAGCGACACATCATCGCGCAAAACCTTAGGGCGAGATCCCTTCAGCACGTTGAGCGCGGCTGCCCTACCCCTCGCGAATCTCGGGATCTGGGTAGCGATCCGCTATAGCGGAGGCGCGCATGGCCACGGCATCATGATCGCAGGCGCGGCGGCGGCCGCCGAAACCGCGCTCAACTCACTTGGTTCTGCGCTACAAGGTCAGATCGACGGCCAGCCGCGTGGTCGCTAATCGGCGCGCTCCTGAACGTCGGGGTGCTCGGCCGCCGCGAGGCATACATGCTGGTCACCCACAATGTCCTTGCCATTGGCTACACAGGCGCCGAGCCGGCACTAACCGGCCGCTCTCGTCTTGGCGCGCCCCCGGCTTCGCTGGCCGCTCCAGCAGAAGCTAAGCCGACACGTCGCGGCTGGAGGTGGGCGAACGGGATTCCTTGTTTCTCGAGCTGCCGCGGATCTCCGCCATCGTGCCGCGATGCTGAATAGGAGCCGCGGCAATCCAAGCACGAGAGCAACGAATCCGATCGCTTCCAGGACGTGATGGTGACCGTCGACCCCGACAAGGACAGCAACAGTTCCGGGGGGTGCATAGCGCGGTGCCGACGCCCTCCGCGATCGTCTCCGATCGGCCCTTGGGTTTCCGAGCTCGCACCACCTCAATCTTTACAAGAGTCGGTCCACCGCGGGCCGGTGCCTCCGCTTCCGCTCCGGGCTACTTCCTACAGCGAGCGAATCTGGACAACCGCCCGTTCGTTGTGGTAGATGAGACGGCCATCGGCCGTGTCGATGCCTCTGCGCTACCTAGTGCGCGACGACTGCTGACCGCCGGGTGCTCCGGTGATCGCTATCGCGTGAATCCGGAGGCCCGGGACGAGGTGCGCCCATAGCAACGGACGATCGCTTTTGGAGGGGTAACACGCGTGGTGCACCCGAGCGGGCGGTACTGCCCGATCGGGCCGGCGGGGGTGCATTTCGCTATGTCGGTATCACGGCCGCGGGAGCGGGCCGGCGGTGGCCGGGATCACCGGCGCTGGGCGCTGGTTGACGGCCCGGATGATCTCGGTGTTGTCGATGCCGCGGAGGTATCTGGAGGTGATCGCAAGGTCGGCGTGCCCTAGCTGGCGCTGGATGACCAGGAGCGGCACGCCTTCGCGAGACATCTCCACGGCATGCGCATGCCTGAGCTGGTGGGGCGCGAGTCGACGGCGGAGCCCGGCCGCCGCGGCAGCGTTGCGCAGCTCAGTCCGGATCCCGGCCGGCGCGCACGGCCGACCGCTGGTCGGACCACGCAGCACGCAGAACAGGGCGCCGACCGGGAGCGACGCGCGCAGCTCGAGCCACGGGTCGAGGTGCTCCCAGCCCCAGCGGTCCATCCTGACCTCTCGCCGCTTGCCGCCTTTGCCCCGGCGGATTAGCACCGCGCCAGTTTCGCGGTCAAGGTCGGTCTCGGCCAGCGAGAGCGCTTCGCTGATCCGCAGGCCGGCGCGCCAGAGCGTGATTATCAGCCCCCGTAACTTGACTCCCTCGGGCCTGTGGCCGGCGGCGCGCATGACCGCGATGATCTCCTCCACCGTGGGTGGGTCCGGCGGGTAGCGCAGTCCCTTGTTCCGAGGCGGTCGGCCTTGATGGAAGCTGGCCACCGTTGCGGGCGAGCGCCGACGGCCGGCGCAATCGAGCAGCGAGACGGACTCCATGACGTCCTCCTTGAAGACGACGGTTGACGCCCCATCGTCTCGCCGAATCACATAGCCCTGGGAGTACCCCCGGCAGGTCGATGGCGTATTAGCGCGCAGCCAGCGCTTTCGTCCTCAGTCCGAAAGCAGGCGCGTCCGGACCGCGTTCAGGAAGGCGCAGCGCGCTCGGATTCACGCGAAAGCGATCGCGCGGCCGGGCGAGCAGTGGTCGCGTGGGTGCCGCGGCAGTGCCTATGTCACCGCAGCGTGGTGGAGCCACTTCGAGAAGAGGACTCCGCCCACCTTGCCGCGCGTTGCGGGGTTCTGCTGGCGCGGGCACCGAGGTTGCGCGCCAAGACGAGAGCAGGTTCGCTGGAGGCTCGGGATGTGCTTGGCACATCGTGGGTACGTTCCTCAGCGCGGCCGAGGGCAACCCATCAGGAGCGCGAGACAGCGGCTGGGCTCAATGAGGCGGGCTCCGCCGCCCTGCGATCGTATGCTGCCGAGGCTCGCTGAACGTACTGAAGACGGGCTATAGGTTTTGCGCGAGGATGCTGTCGTGACGCCGGAGGGCCTCCATGAGTTCTTTCTGGCCAGCGCCGGCGTCGCCGGGGCGTTGATCGGGCTGTTATTCGTCGCGATTTCGGTCTCTCAGGAGCGGCTCGCGGAGGGCGAACACATACAGATCCACCGGGTTCGGGCGTCCGCGGCGCTGGTGGCGTTCACCAACGCCCTAGCGGTGTCGCTGTTCGCGTTGATCCCCGGAGACAAGGTGGGCTGGGCTGGGCTGGTGGTGGCGATCCTAGGGCTTATGTTTCTTACCGCGTCTGTTCTTTCGCTGTTCCGTTTTCGGCGGCGCGGTTGGCGAGATGCCCGAGAGGCGGCCTTCCTGCTGGGTCTCGCGGCAACGTTCGTGGTCCAACTAATAGCGGGGCTGGAAGTGATCGCTCATTCCGGTGACTCAGGTGCGGTGCGAACCATCTCGGTTCTGGTCGTTGTCTGTTTCTTAATCGGCATCGCGCGGGCGTGGGAGCTGATCGGTGGCCCGTCGATCGGACTCCGGCACGAGGTCGTCGCGCTCGCGCGAAAACACGATGGGGAGACGAAGACTCCGGAGTTGGACGAGTGAGGTCGACCAACCGGCAATAAGCCGGGAACCTCGGCCCCCGATGAGGGGCACGTCTTCACCCGATGCGAGGCTCGGAGTACGAGCACTCGCAAACAGCAATCAGGGTGCCGAGCAACCGGCACGAGACCATCGGACCTGCCAGCCGCCACAAGCCGGTAACGATCGCGCACGCGCGGTAAACATCGTGGTGCGTAGGCAACGGCTTCAGCTAGGAGATTCGAACGCGCGATCGGAATGCGCGAGTAGCACTCGCGGGGCTCTCCGTCCACGTTGCTGAATTACGCCTACAGCAGTCACACGCGCACGGCTGCTCCCTTCAGGCGAAAACGGCAGTCTCCGACTCGGACTGCTGCCCGCGGCTCGCGGTCGCTCTCACCCAACCCAGAAGCGAAACGTATCGCCCGCCTAGCCAGAGCGAGGCTCCTTCCGCGCCAGTGGCGCAGCGATGTTTCGCGGAGGGACTTCCCAGCGGAGGACCTGCGCAATGAACCCCCAGGCTCTGAACCAGGGCGGCATGTCTTCCGGGGCCCGTTCCCAGTTGTAGTCGGGCCGTTCAAGCAGCTCGCGGATCTCGGCCGGACGCTCACCCGCGTGGAATGGGTTCACGAAGATGCGGGGTGGCGGAAACAGCCAGCCGAACGGTTGCGGTAAACGTCTTCCCGTGATCAACCAATACAGCCTGGCCAGGGGCGACACGAAGACCACGAACGGCGCGATTATCGCCCCGACGACCGCGGTGGCTCTCACGCGTACCTCCGGTGATACGCGCTGGCACCGCTGCCCAGTCGCGCAGGGCGACGCTCCAGCTGTAACGCGCAAGAAGCCTCGACCAAGTCATCGCATGAGCGACCTTACGGGAGGACTGCCAAGAGCGTAAGAGTGTCGGGTCGCTCGAGCAGGGGCAGCGCTGGAACGAGCCCAAACCGCAGCCAGCTCGGCCCCTTTCCCGTGGAGCTGAAACACTTCGACCATGGCGGACGATGAGCGGTCGGATGTTCTCAAGCCACGGGAGGGGGGGTGGCCGGAGATCGCGAGCACTGCGAGCAGTTTGGCGTAACGATGTATGAGGTCGTTTCGCTCCCGGTGCGGGAAATCAGGGTCCATCGGATGTGGGGTTGGCGCGTCGGCGAGGAGGCCGGCGGTGGTGCATCGTTCGTGCAGGACGGCGCCATGCTCCCGGTAAGCATCACCACAAGCCTTGTCCTGCCGAACGACGAGGACACTGACGGGGCGGTCGCGCACGCTGCGTCCCTACGGCCGTTTGGGCTCGTTAGCGATCACCTTCATGAGATCCGCTACCCGGAGGACTTCTACAAGTTTGAGCGTGCGGATTGGTTGCGCTGGGCCGACAGCGTGGCGGGATGAATCCGAGGCGTGGATAACCGACGACGGACGCTGGGCGGCGGCGATGGTTGACGTCGATGGCGCGGTTTATGAGGGCGTCCAGACGCGGGTCGACGAGAGTTTTTCTCGCCGGTGCGTTCTATCTCCCTGAGGGACGTCTCGATATGTCCATCGAAGTCCTCAAGCCGGGCACTCACAGCCTGGCTTTCGATGAGCTGAGGGTCGTTGTTAGATCGGCCAATCTCGAACGCGTCTCCTCCTGGGACGACTAGGCGCTCCGGGGCGGCTTCCCCTTAGAGATCGAAAAGCAGCCGCCCACCTTCGGCTGGCGCTTTGAGGCAATAAAGGAGGCCGCCCGACCCGAAGATCGGCGGTGGAGGCGACTGCTGGCGGACAGAGGTAGCCACGGGATGCACCCGGCGAGCCAGGCGTCACGCTGCGGCCCGCGATGGCCCCGGTGCATATGCACGAGCGCGCCAGCGCCCTGGTCGAGCTGGC
>CAVVJR010000003.1:0-366902 GCA_963748585.1 uncultured Solirubrobacterales bacterium
ACTGCTCGCCGGTATAGCCATCAGCCGGCTCCGGACTTTGCTCGTCGTCGGCGTCGTCATCTCTGGCGTGGCCTCGGCGAAGGCGGGGCAGGCTGGTGACCGCCACGTTGGCCGCGGCAGGGAGTCCGATGCCGTACCGCAGGCCGGCGAGGCGGATCAGGAAGCAGACGGCGGCCCGACGATCGGGAAGGCGAGGGTGTGGTCGCCGCTCTTGGAGGCGCCGACGACGATTGCGGCCCCGCGAGCGCGGGGATCGCGTAGAGCCCGGCCCGCAGGACCATCGGGATCTCGCGCACGAGGATGTCGCGCAGCACGCCGCCGCCGACGCCGGTGATCGCGCCCAGGATGATCGCCTCGACGGCGCCGACACGATGGTCAGCGCGGTGCCCGCCCCCGTGACGCAGAAGAGTGCGAGCCCTGCGGCGTCGAGCACGAGGATCGGCCGTTCGCGTCGCTCGAGCAGGGTGCGCGAGGAACGTGACGAGCCCGGCGCCGGCGGTCCGGCGAGGTAGCGCCATCGCGGAACGTCTGCGGCGGGATTCCGATCAGCAGGTCGCGGATGATGCCGCCCGCGAGCCCGACGACGACGGCGAGAACGACGCACCGAAGGGGTCGAGCTGCGCGAACGCCGGCAAGGCCGCCGCTGAGACCGAACACGAACGTCCCGACCAGGTCGAGGACGAGCAGCAGCGTCGGGCCGAACCGGGCAGACAGACGGGGACGCCATCGGCGTCCGCAGAGGTCACGCGGCGAGCCAGGCGCAGCGCCGCGACGAGCGTCTCCACGCCGGTCTCGAGCGTCGGATGGATCACGGGTGCGAACGCGGGTTGTGGTTGGTCGGGATCTCGGTGAGCTTGCCCCGCCTGCTGCCTTCGCGTAGGTTCGGGGTCGATACCGCCGATGAACCAGAACACCGACGGCACGTGCCACTCGGCGCCGAAGGAGCCGAAGTCCTCGCTGGCCGAGGTCGGCTCGGTCTGCACGACGCGATCGTCGGCGAAATGGGCTGGAACGCGTCGCGCACCCGCTGCGGTCGCGTCGGGTCGTTCGCACGAGGTCGTAGCGGTCGAGCGGGGTGATCTCCGGCGGCTTCGGCGCTCCGGAGGCCTCCGCCTCGGCATCGACGATGCGCTTGATCGCCGCGAGCACGCGCGTGCGCACGCCTTCGTCGAAGGTGCGCACGTTCAGCTTGATGACCGCTTCGTCGGGGATGACGTTCTCCTTCGTGCCCGCCTGCAGCGCGCCGATCGTGACCACCGCCGCCTCCGTGGCGGCGATCTCGCGCGAGACGATCGTCTGCAGGCGCAGCACCGTCGCGGCGGCCATCACCACCGGGTCGATGCTCGCCTGCGGCATCGAGCCGTGCGCGCCGCGCCCGAACATCCGGATCTGCAAGCTGTCGCCCGCCGAGGTGACCACGCCGGACTGGCTGCCGATGATGCCCGCCGGCGCGGGCATCACGTGCTGGCCGAGCACCACGTCGGGCTTGGGGAAGCGCTCGAACAGGCCGTCGTCGATCATCGCCTGCGCGCCCGCCGCGGTTTCCTCCGCGGGCTGGAAGACCGCCATCAACGTGCCCCGCCAGGCGTCGCGGGTCTGCGCGAGCAACGCCGTCGCGCCCGCGAGCCACGTCGACATGCATGTCGTGGCCGCACGCGTGCATCACCGGCGCTCGTTCCCGTCGCGTCGGTCGCGGTCGCGGTGCTCGCATACGGCAGGCCGGTCGCCTCCTTGACCGGCAGCGCGTCCATGTCGGCGCGCAGCATCACCGTCGGGCCGTCGCCGTTGCGCAGCACGCCCACGACGCCGGTCTTGCCGACGCCTGTCGTCACCTCAAACCCGCCGCGCGCAGCCGCTCCGCGGCCATCCCCGCCGTCCGCGTTTCCTGCATCGACAGCTCCGGATGGCGTGGATGTCCTTATAGAGAGCCTCGAGGTCGTCCAAATCGGCGTTGAGGCCTCGGAGAATCGAGCCGCTCGACGTTGCAACGCTCATGGCGTCTCCCTCGTGTAGATAAGTCAGCGGTGCTCAGATCGAACGAACGCGCCGCCAGACAAACATACCCCCCGACGGCAACGGCTATCGCGTCCTCAGGAGTCCACTGCTACAACTTCACGCCGCGGCGTAGAGTTCGGTAGGTGAGCGCCGGTCGGCCACCCAACGACCCCGAGGAGCTCGAAGCGGCCGGCGCTCCCGCCAGCGCCAAGTTGCCGGCAACCACCACGGTCGGCGCAGTCCATCTGACGGTGTCGGACCTGGAGCGCTCGCTTGAGTACTAGGGTCGGTCAGTCGGGCTGACGGTGCGCGCGCGACAAGGAAACTCCGTCTCGCTCGGCGCCGGGGGGCGCGAGTTACTCGTGCTGGTCGAGGAGCGCGGAGCGCAACCGGCTCCCGGGAGCACCGGTCTTTACCACTTCGCCCTGCTGCTGCCACAGCGCGTCGATCTTGCTGGATGGCTCGCGCACGCGGCCCGCGACCGAGTTCCGCTGACCGGGCTGTCCGATCACTTTGTGAGCGAGGCGCTGTATCTGAGCGATCCCGACGGACACGGGATCGAAATCTATTGGGATCGCCCGCGCGAGGTCTGGGAGGGCAAGGTCTCCGAACGGATGACGACGCTGCCGCTCGACCTGGACAGTCTCCTAGGCGAGCTCGAGGACCCCGAGTCGGCGCCGTTCAAAGGACTACCGGCGGAAACGATCATGGGACATGTCCACCTCAAGGTGGCACGGATCCCCGAGACGATCGCCTTCTACAGGGACCTGCTTGGCTTCGCGCTGATGGCGCAGCTCGGTCCCTACGCCGCGTTCCTCAGCGCCGGCGGCTACCACCACCACCTGGGCGCGAACACGTGGGAGAGCGCAGGCGGCTCCGAGCCGCCCCGCGGGGCCGCAGCTCTTCGTCAGGCATCAATCGTGCTTCCCGACGCCGCCGCGCGGGACACGGTGATTGAGCGCGTCGAAGCCGCCGGCAACAGAGCGGAATACCGAAACGCGGACCCAGTGGTCCGCGATCCCTCGGGGAACACCCTGGTGCTCACACTTGCCTAGCTCCTGACCGCGGACAGCTCAGCGGGCTCCCTGAACTCAAGATACGCCGCTATCGCGCGAAGCCCGGAGACGGTTCGAGCCCGTCATCCAACGGGATGCCCCTTCATTGTCTGGTCAGCTCTGCCCCACTCGCCTTGGCAGGCCAAGTACACGATCAAGCTCTGTGAACTTCGCCCGGGGCGCTGTGTCGAACCTCCCTCACGCGTTACATCGAGAGGTAGGCCCACTTGCTGCCAGGCACCAGCCGCGCTGCCGGCTCGGCCAGGCCTGTGAAACGCAGACAGGTTGCACCTAGGGGCAGAGGGTGTTGAAGGGTTCTGATGACCGCTTGATCGCCATTTCAGCCACCCAGACGTAGACTCCTGCCTGAGCCGTGAACCGGCCACGCGCTCAGGGCGGCACGCGCGGCCCCTTCCCGGGGCCTACCGGCCGACGATCGCATTCGTCGCGGAGCCCGCCACGAGCCGACTTGTGCTTCGGCGACCAAGGGATCACGTGCGCCAGGCCGCGTCGTTGGCCGGTCCGAGCCTCACGCGGTGACCGCCCCGCAGTTGGTCGGAGCAGGTCAGCGACCGCGTCGACACGCTGCTCTGTCAAGCCCCGAGTACCGCGCCGACCTTGACAACGAGGTAGACGAGCCCGGCGACCCCGAGCGCGCGGCGCACCCAGTTCGCGCCGCGCTCCAGCTCGTTCCATGCCCACGCCGCTAGGCCAGCGTAGAACGCGGCTCGCGCGTAGTAGTGCGCTGAGCCATCTGTCAACGCGGCGACGATCCATGCGCCGAGCGCGAAGAGTAGCGGCCAATTTGGAAACTGCACGAGCGGGAAGCTCGCTGGCCAGCCGCGTTGCCCGCTCCGCCAGAGGCCACTAAACGGGCGCCGGTCGCTCACCGGCCCGACCCTAGCAACATGCGCCCGTGGCTTCGGCTTCGGCGTATATCCGCTGCGTGGGAGTCCGCCAGCCCACGCCTCCCGGTGACTCGTCGAGAGCTGCCTTCTGCGACACGGTAGTAATAACCTGTGAGGATTGGCGTGAGTTGTTTTCTGGCGTCGCTTTGACAACTGTTGGCTTTCGTCCCACACCCCGCCGTATTGAAGCTGCCGTTATGAGGAGCACGGCAAGACCCTCCGTGACGGGTCGGTGATCGCCTAGGTGCCATCCATCTTCTTCGCCTGGATCCTCGCCACCGGCGCATCGCCCCTTCGGACTCAGCCAGAATCCGGCAAGTGCGAGACGGTGATTGACCAGCAACGATGAGCTGCACCGAGACGCGACCCCGCCACAAACGACGATGACGGACTCTTCCCATGTACCTGCGACCGCGATTGGGCGCTCGGTGCGTCGGGCCACGCCAGCGGACATCGAGCGGCTGAGTGGCGCACTCGCGGCCGCTTTCGAGGACGACCCCGTTTTCGGCTGGCTGCTGCCCGATGAGAGCAGCCGACTCGGGCGTCTCGCACGGTTCTTCCAGCTCGAACTGCGACACGTCGTCCTCCCAAGGGGGCAGGTCTGGACGGCGGCCCCGACGACCGGCGCGTCCTTGGAGCTGCCGCCGGATTCGTGGAGGATGCCGCCCAGCACACAGCTCTTGCACGGACCGGCGTTCGTACGCGTCTTCGGCTCTCGCCTACCCCGAACAATCGCGCTGCTGACACTCATGGAGCGCCACCACGTCCGCGAGCCCCACTACTACATCCCTTACGTGGGCGTGTCTCCCGAGTCGCAAGGCCATGGTCTCGGCACGGCTTTGCTCACTCCCACGCTCGACCGCGCCGACATCGAAGGACTCCCCGCGTACCTCGAAGCAACCAGCGAGAGGAACGCCGCCCTGTACCGACGCCTCGGCTTCATCGCCATCGGTGAGCTTCGCCTCCGGGACAGCCCGCCGCTGTGGTGCATGCTCCGCCCGCAGGGGGCGGCACGGGCTGACTAGAGTTGGAGGACTTCGACTCCCTCGCGACCACTCCGGCAGCGCGCGACGCGCTGGAGCGGCTGCGGGCAGCGGCCGGCGCCCGCGGCCCGATGGAGCGGCACTGCCTGCGCTGCCGTCTTATCGCGGGCGAGGTCGCCGGGCGCCGCGGATGGGCGTTCGACGAAGAGCTGTTGACCGTGGCGGCGATCCTGCACGACATCGGGCTCTACCCGTTGGCGTCCAGGGGCGGCGTATACACGGCGGATGGGGCGGCCCTCGCGCGCGAGCTCCTCGGGGGCCACGGCTGGACTCCTGCACGTGCCGAACGCTGCGCGCACGCGATCGACTGCCACCACGAGCTGCGCTCCCAACTCTCGCGCGGGCCAGAGGCCGAGGCACTCCGGCTCGCCGATCGCGTCGAGCTCAGCAAAGGTCTGTTCGCTGCTGGAATCAGCCGACTCTGGCTACGCGACCTCTGGGGCGCGATCCCAAGGCAAGGCCTCGTCGGGGAGCTGGCACGCGAGATCACGCGCGCTCTGAAAGAGCGGCCGCTCACAATAGCCCGGATCTTCCTGCGGCCATCGAACTAGGCAACGCGCCGCCCGCACGACCCGGAGCTGAGCAACGCGACCGTCGGCTCGGCGGGAGCGTACCGCTCGCCAAAGGAGCCGCGCTCTCGCAACGTCCATGTTGCAGTCTCGCACGGCTGCTCGCGGACAAGGGAACCATGCCGTGGCGAGTGTCGAACCGAGTCTCATGCCCGGTCAAGCGATCTGGCCGCTGCGTAGGCACGACAGAGCCGGCGCACAGGTCGAGTGGACTATCGCTTGGCGCGCGACGAGCGATCGCCCGCCGTTTGCCGCTCTACGCCTATTGCCGCAGTCTCGAGCCTGTGGCTGTTCGGGCGACAAAGCGGCAATCCTGTAGGCACGCGGGAGACTGCTGCTCGATCAAGTCCGAAGGCGGCGGTCGACGAGCTGAGTGTCTGCGTTCGATCAACTGGGGAGGGAGTGATGCATACGGCTGAGTGCCCGCGTTCCCGCAAAAGGAGGCACAGGCGACCAAGGTGATCGGGGGTGTGTGGTAGTCGCATACGAGTGTCACCGGCGGGCGGGGTGCGAGAGGAACGCAAGCGTCCGTCGGAAGGTAGTGCTGACGTCTCTGGAGAGATCTTGCGGGCGCGATGCGCCCCATCCGCCCATGGAAGGAGCGGCTCTCGCTGGCCCCGAGATGGGGGCCGCCGCCGGCTCGCCCGAAGGTTTCGCCGACGGCGCCATCCCGTTCACAAGCGCTCGCTCGACCGACATTCCTTGTCTTGGGATAAGGCACGACGCCCCTGTTGCATCGTGCCCACACAGGGCTCCGAACTCCGCTACTGGGAGGTCACAGTTCCGCTCCAAGTGGCCTCGAACAGCGCGCCGTTACTGCGAAGTGTGTCTGTCCCGCTGGCGTTTAGCCCGCTGAACACTCCACTGCTGATCGGGATGTTCTGGTCGCTGCTGGGGTCGAACAAGCCGCACCCGGAGACGGGGTCAGCCTTATGGCACACGGTCCAGGTGCCACCGCCGCGGCCCGGGTGGCCGTAGGTGTTCTTCCAGAAATTCGGCGTATTGCCACTGTTGCCAGGATGACAGAAGACGAAATTCTCCTCGGTCAAGACGAGTATGCTGCCGGGGTCGTTGACCAGCGTGAACGTGCTCGTGCCCGTGTAGAGAGAGCAATCCGAGCCGTCGGGCGCCGGGGGAACATTAGGGCTTTCGTCGAACGACCAGAACGCGGGGCCGTAACCAGCGATGCTCGCGTTGCCGCAATAATAAGAGTTCGGGCACGGCCGCCCAGGGTGTCCCTTACCGTTCGTCGATATTTCGTCGACGCTCGCCTGGAAAGGCACGGCCGTCTGCGCGGACGCCGCCCCCGTGAACGCAAGACTCAGCCCAACAACAAGCGCGGGCAAGAGGGCGAAGGGCCGCATGATCGAGCGCGCCTTCAATGAGCACGTGTTTTCCATTTACTTCTCCTTCTGGGGTTACCCTGGGTAGTAGCTGCGCCGGCGCCCGTCTTCATCGGGATATGACTGGCGGTGCAGCTGTGATCTGATTTACTTCAAACGCTGGTCAAATCGCGAGCGCCTCGTTCGCTTGCCATCACGGGTCACGTGGCGGTTGTCGTGAAGGTCTGATCCGCCCCATAGTTCGTTCCCCACGCGTCCGTTGCCTCGATCCGGTAGTGGTAAACGGTGTTCGGGCTCAGACCGGTCAACCTGGCGTCCACGCTCGTAGGCGTCGAGTTCAGTATGGGTTCGGAGATCGTCTGCGAGGTGTAGTTGGTCGACGTGCCGTAGTCGAAGTGGTAGGTAGCCGCCTCGGCGTTGGAATTGACGGTCCCCCAGACGGTGGCAGCGTCGGGCCCGACGTTGACGGCTGAGCCGGTGGACACGGCGGGTGCCGGTGCCGGTAACTGCCCCGGTCCGCTGGTCGTGAAGGTAGTGTTCACGCTGGCCAGGTTCTGGGGAGCAGGGCTCGTATTGAAACTACCGCCCGCGAGCCCAGTTCCGGTGGACGGTTGGCCGTCGATAACCGACGTGTAGGTGATTGGCAGCCGGGAGATCGCAAACGTCGGGCAGTAATAGCCGACTCCCGCAAACGAGCGGGTGGGCCTGAAGGTGCCGGTGATCGTCGTGGCCCCTGATGTGATCGTGAAAGTGGCGGTTACCGACGCGTTCGCACTGCCGAGTTGCTGACGCCCATAGGCCGATGCGCTACCGCTCGCCACGAACGTGCCGGGGTACGGTCCGCTGGCCTGACCCGAGACGCTGAATGACGCGTGGCCGGAGGGCCGTTGGAAGCACAACTCGTGCTCCCGTTCGACGTCCAGCCGGCGGTGCTGCTGAGCGCTTCCCCGACGAGCGACGTTGCCGCCGAGGCGGACTCCGCCGCCGCCAGAGCGGTCACAACGACCGCGGGGATCAGGATGAATGTCCTGCGCCACGCGGTAGCGGGATTAGAACATCGTGAACGGCGGGATCGCATGATTGATCTCCAGTCTGGGTGTTACGAGGTTGGATACCGTCCGGCATCGTGAGCGCGCGGTGCTGCACACCGATGCCGAACGCGCGACATCGTGGTTGCAGGGGTTTGCTCGTTCACCACGCGCCCGGCGTGGGCAGGAAATCTCGCCTCGGGCGTGCCGAGGCTGGCTCTATGGCTTTGCTCCCTTGGTAGGACGTGCGGTCGCCCCTCACGGCGGCCCTGGCGCGCACAGATCAACCCTGTGTCGCGCCAGCACCGTAGCCCCGATGTGCCCACGGGCTCAACGGGGGCGGCCCCTGACATTGCCCCCGACATTCGGGGTATATTCGGGCCGTGGGGGTCCAGACCGGGGCTTCGTTAGGGTTGTTCGATCGTGACGCGGAGCTCGGCGCGATAGGGGCGGCGGTTGCGGGCGCGGTGGCTGGGAATGGGGGTCTGCTGGTCGTGCGTGGTCCCGCGGGGATTGGGAAGAGTGCGCTGCTGCGGGTCGGGGGGCGGTTGGCGGAGGAGAGCGGGGTGTTGGTTTTGCGGGCGCGAGCGGCCCGGTTTGAGCGGGCGTTTCCGTTTGGGGTGGTGCGCCAGTTGTTCGAGCCGGTGCTTGTGCGTGGTGAGCCGTCGCGTGAGGAGTTGTTTGTAGGGGCGGCGGCGGGCGCGCGGGTGGTGTTGGGCGATGAGCCGGGGCCGCAGATAACGCTCGATGCGTCGTATACGAGCCTGCATGCGCTGTACTGGTTGACGGCGAATCTCGCGTCGCGGGAGCCGTTGCTTGTCTGCGTCGATGACGTGGTCTGGTGCGATGAGGCTTCCTTGCGCTATGTGGAATTTCTGGTCAGGAGGCTCGAGGGGATGCCGGTCACCGTGGCGTTGGCGTATCGGACCGGCGAGCCGGAGTCGCTCGGAGCTGGTCGATGCGCTCGCGATCGGAGCCACTCGCGAAGGTCGTGCAGCCGGGGCCGTTGGGCGAGGCGGCGCTGGCATCGATGCTGGCTGAGGAGCTGGGCGAGGAGGTGGATCGACGGCTTTCGCGCGGCCTGTCTGGACGCGACGGGTGGTAACCCGTTGCTGGTGGTGGAGCTGCTGCGAGCGCTTCAGGTCAGGAGGTTCGACCACGGGCGAGTGAGGTCGGGCGAGTGCGGGGTATCGGCGCGGTTGCGGTCGGTCCGGCGGTCAGGCGACGGCTGGGTCTGTCTCGGGGGAGCGAGCGCAGGCGGTGGCTCAGGCGGTGTCGATCCTCGGCGAGAGTGTTCGCCGGGATGACCTCGCGGGCACAGCAGCGCTCGGCGCGGTCGAGCTCGAGGAGGTCCTCGCTGTGTTGGGAAGCGCGGGGATCGTGCACTCCGGCGAGCGTGTGTCGTTCGTGCACCCGCTGGTCGCAGACGCCGTGCGCGCTTCGCTCAGCCCAACCGAGAGCGCGCGATTGCACGAGCGGGCGGTCCAGGTGCTGAGCCGCCGTGGAGCAGTCGCCGCGGGAGCTCGCCCCGCACGTCGTCGCCGGTCGCGTCCGGGCTCACCCGGGCGCCGCGGAGATATTGGGTGAGGCGGCGCGCTGGGCGCTAGCCGCCGGCGCCCCTGAGGCCGCGGTGACGTACCTCGACCGCGCGGTCGCCGAGCTGGACCCAAGCGGACGATCTGGCGTCGCTGCTGCTGGAACTGGGCAAAGCGAAGGTGCAGGCCGGTGACCCGGGCGCGAGCGACCGATCTGGAGCGCGCGATCGAGCTGGCCCGTGATGTGCGGACGCGGGCAATGGCTCGGATCGCGCTGTCGGTCGTCCTGTTCGCCGCCGGCGAGGACGCTCCGCTCGATCGAGATCCTGGACGAGGGTCTGGACGAGGTCGCCGCCGAGGACCCCGAACTGGCCGAGCGGATGGAAGGCCATCTGCTGTCAAACATCGAGGTCGCAGGGCCGAGTCTGGTCAGGCTTCCCAGAACCGTCGGGGAGCGCGTGACCCGTGCGCGCGCGGCGCGCAAACCCCGCGACACCGTGGCGGGCCGGCTCGTGCTCTGCGCCCTCGCCTACGAGGAGATCATCGGCGGAGGGGCTGCCACCGACGTGGTGCGGCTGGCCGAGCAAGCGCTCGCCAACGACGAGCTGCTGCACGCCGAGGGCCCGGCATGCACGCCGATGTATCGCGCGATCGTGGCGCTGATCGTGTGCGATGAGCTTGAACGCGCGCTGGGAAAGCTCACACTCGCGTTGGCCGAGGCGCGTAGGCTTGGCTCGCCGACCGCCGTCGTGTGGGCATCGGCGTGGCGCTCGCTCGCGAACAGTCGTCTCGGGCAGGCTGGTGGACGCCGAGGCCGACGCGCGCGCCGCGCTCGAGAGCGGTGATCAGTACCTCTCCGGTTACGGTCTGACGCTCGCCCGCATCTGGCTCGCTCTCGCCCTGACCGAGCAGGGACGACTCGACGAGGCCCGCACCGTCCTGAACCAGGTCCCCGAACCCGACCCGCCGAGCTTGCTGACCTATGCGCTGATCGAATCGCGTGCGCGGTTCCACCTCGCGTGCGGCGAGTACGACGCGGCAGCCCGTGACTTCGAGCTCTACCGCAAGCTCGACGAGCCCACCGCCAGCCTCGTCGACTGGCGCAGACCAGCCACCGGAATCATTCAACTACCGCCTGCACGGCGCGCGGGCGCTGATCGGTCTCGGCGACCTCGACGGGGCCCGCGCACTCGTCGAGGAGGAGCTGCCACTGGCCAAGAGCGCTTGGCACCCACCGCGCGATCGGAATGACCCTGCACGTCGCCGGCCTGCTCGAACACGGCGAGGCCCGGATCGAGACGCTAAAGCGCGCCACCGAGGAACTCTCGCCGCTCCCAGTCACGCCTGGAGTACGCCCGACGCGCTCTACGACTACGGCGCCGCACTCCGTCGCGCCAACCGCCGCTCCGAAGCACGCCCGCCGCTCCAAGCCGCGCTGGCGATCGCCCGCGACGCCCGCGCCGCAGCCGCTCCGCGACCGCGCCGCGCAAGAGCTGAAGGCAACCGGCGCGCGCGTCAGCCGACCCGACGCTCACCGGAGTAGACGCGCTCACCGCCTCCGAGCACCGAATCGCGACAATGGCCGCCGCGGGCATGAGCAACCGCGACATCGCCCAAGCCCTGTTCGTCACCGTCAAGACCGTCGAGACGCACCTCGGGCACACCTACAACAAGCTCAACCTCACCCGACGCAGCCAGCTCGCCGCCGCGCTCGGCGGCCGCGGCGCATCGGCTGGGAGCGCGTACGCCTGAGCCGAGGCCACGACGGCCCCTGCCTTGTGACAGGCGAGCCTAGGTGGAGGGCAACGCCGCGCCACCGGCGCTACCGCTCCGCCGCTCAGCGGCAGCATCCCCGGGGGTGGGAGGCGCTTTGCTCAAGCGGCCGGTGGGGTCTGGACCAAGCGGCCGATCTGGGAGCGCGCGGCATCAAGCAACAGGCTGAGGAGGAGGTTCGGGCGCTTCTCGTGCCCCCGAAACGGCCGGCACGCGGATCCGCGGCGCGCTGCTCTTTTCGGGTTCCGCATCGCACCGAGGAGCACCGGGTCGAAGCGATCGCCGCGCTGCAACGGTTGCGGATGACCGGCCCGGAGATCGCTGAGGTCTGGGATGTCCTTGTCGACGGTGTCGGGGATCCTGACCCGGATCGGGCTGGGCAAGCTCGGACGGCTTGGCCTGGAGCCGGCGCAGCGCTACGAGCGAGCTCGTCCGGGCGAGCTGATCCACATCGACATCAAGAAGCTCGGACGGATCCAGCGACGGCGCTGGCATGCCGGTTCACCGGGCCGGCCGCGCCGGGCCGCGGCCAACCCGCAGCGACGCCGAGGCGTCAGGCGCCAGACCGTCGGGCTGGGAGTACGTCCACATCGCATCGATGACGCCACCCGCCTGGCCTACGTCGAAGTCCTCCCCGACGAGAAGGCACCACCGCCATCGGATTCCTCAGACGCGCCATCGCGATCACGCCCGCCTACGGCATCACCACCGAGCGGTGATGACCGACAACGGCAGCGCCTACCGCTCCACAGTCCACGCCATCGCCTGCCGCGCCCTCGGAATCCGCCACCTACGCACCCGCCCCTACCGACCCCAGACCAACGGCAAGGCCTGTGTCTTAGGTTGCCGTTGCCGTCCGACGGGACGGCGAGGCTCCCCGCACCTGCTGGTCTGACTCAGGCAAAAGGCATGCCGGGCCGATTCGGGAGTGTGTCGAGCGATCGGTCGACACCGCCGAGCGGGTCTTGGCCTGCGTTCGATTTGTCGACCAGCGGGATGCGGCGGGCCGGCAAGCTGACTTGATAGGAGACTCGCGCCGATGTGGCTGCATCGACACAGAAGCGTCGCTCGCCGGCCCGGCCTCAATCTATCCCGAGGACAGGAGGCCATCGTTGATCGTCGGCATCGACGTTCACAAGCAGGCACACGCCGCGGCGCTCATCGACGAGCGCGGTCGGCAGATCGCGACGTTCAGGTCGCCAACCGCCCGGCGGGCTATCGGCAGTTGATCGACTGGCTGGTCGATCATCAGGCCGCTGACGCGGTCATCGGCGTCGAGAGCCCGGGCAGCTACGGACGCTGCCTGGTGACCGCGCTGGCCGGCGCCGGGTTTGAGGTGCTGCACGTCCCGGGCTGGCGCACGCATCGCGAGCGCCACCGCCGCGGGCCGGGCAAGACCGACCCCGGCGACGCGCTGTCGATCGCGATGGTCGTGCTTGAGCAAGCGCGACGAGCTCGGTCCGGCCGAGGAGCCCGAGATCGTCCGGGCGCTGGGCATGCTGGAGCTGCAACGCCGCCGGTTTGTCCGCGACCGCACCCAAGCCATCCAGCGGCTGCGTGCGGACTGGCTGCAGCACGATCCTGTCGCCGAGGCCGCCGTGGTCCGCTGCGATCGAACGCGAGCTGGCCAAGCTCAAGCGCCTCGACCTCGGCGACAGCCTCGCCGAGCGGATCGCGGCTCGCTGCATCCGAGAGCTCGCCTCAGACATCGACGACCTCAACCAGCGCATCGCCGCGCTCGACACGCGAGATCGCCGAACTGCTCACCGACCACGGCAACCCGCTCGAGGACCTCAAGGGCGCCGGCACCAACCTCACCGCCACGATCATCGCCCAGGCCGGCGACGTCCGCCGCTTCCGCAACGCCAGCGCGTTCGCACGCTTCTGCGGCGCCGCGCCGATCCCGACTCGGATCAGGACAAACCAGCGGCCGGCACCGGCTGCACCGCGGCGGCAACCGCCAACTCAACGCCGCGCTCTACCGCATCGCGATCGTCCAACAACGCCACCACCCCGACGCCAAGACCTATCTCGCCAGAAAGATCGCCGAAGGCAAAACCCCGCGAGAAGCCCGCCGCGCCCTCAAACGCCACCTCGCCAACGTCCTCTACCGCCGGCTGCTCGCTGGGCAGAATCTGGCTCCCAACAACACCCCTCCCATCAAAAACCACTTGACATAGGAGAATCGAACGGTTCATCCGCACCCTGCTCGGTGGCTGGGCCTACGGCGCGATCTACCGCTCAAGCCCGAACGCACCGCCGCTCTCGCCGGCTGGCTCGACTTCTACAATCGCCGCCGACCACACGGCGCCCTCAGCCACAAGCCACCCATCGCCCGCCTCAACGAGCTGAACAACCTCCTCGGGTCTTACGCTTAGGCATACCGGGCTCGCACGGCGCCTGGGTCTGTGACCGCTTTGCGCGAGAAGCAGTCATGTTTTGCTCACACCAACGCCGGGCGTGCGCTGCGACTGTCCGACAATTGGGCCGTGAGATCCTCTGCTCAGACGTAGCTGCTCTCGACTTGAACGGGTCGAGGGGCTCTGTGATACTGCGCCGCCGCTGGGCCCCGCGGCGCCCAGCTCACCGCCCGCCGTCCAGCCGCCCCCGCCGTGGACGGAGCAGCGGCCGCTGTTGCCGAAGCGGCTCTAGCTCGCCGTCACCCAAACCGCACGTGCCCGGACGACTTCCCGGTCCTGCACTCGCAACCCGCAGTCAGCGAAGGACAGTGTTGAGCCGACGCGCTCGACGCGGGTGCGTGATTCGACCCAGTCGCCCGGCATTACCGGCTTGAGGAAGTCCACGGTCAAGCTCACCGTCGCGCGGTCGCGTCCATCGTCAGCGTCGGCCTCGATCGCGCGCCCGAGCGCGAAGTCGGCAAACGACGTCAGCACGCCGCCCTGCACCGTGCCGCGGTGGTTGGTATGACGCTCCTGCACCCACAGGCCGAGGATCAGCTCGTCGGTGCCCTCGAGCACCTGGATGGGTCCCAGGCTCTCGAGGAACGGACCCTGGTCGGGGAACGGAGCGAAGCCGTCGGGAACGTCCACGGCTTGCAGGTATACCCACCGGCTCGCCCGAACCGTCATCAAGCCCCTCGTCCAGCCTGCCGACGCACCCGCTGCGCGAGGATCATGCCACCGCCCCCGAGCACCCCAACCGGCTGACGCCAGCGGCGCCGGGCGCCACCGCAGCGCGACTGGTGAGAGATCGTCGAATCCGGCGCGAAACCACAGTAAGTGATCGCCGGACCGACATCGATCCTCTGGCGGACTGCTCCCGGACAACTCGGGCGAAGCCGTCCGCGAGCGCGGGCCGCCGCTCTCCCGACAACCGGCGTCGGGGGTCCCCGGCCCCCAACGACTGCAGCGTCAACCCCCCCAGCCCCCCGATCCGCGACGATCAGGCTTGATTTGCGGCCCGCCTCCGTTTCGATGGAGCGTTCCTCGAGCCGGCGCTGAATTTCAGCCCGCTGTGCCGTTGCCCGGAACCGTTGCCTGCGGCGAAACCAACAATGGCGTTCCGCCGAGCGAGCGCCACATTAGCGCAATTTGCAGCGTCTTCTGAGGTACCCCCAACCGGATTCGAACCGGTGATCTCCTGCGTGAAAGGCAGGCGTCCTAACCGCTAGACCATGGGGGCGGGTCATGGCCATTGTATGGGCGCGGTGGAGCGCGGTCTAAGCGAAGGCAGCTCGCTACTCGGCGGGACGCCAAGAATCTGGCGCCCCGCCGAGCGAGGGAGAGAGGGGGAGAGGGACCCTCTGCGCCCACCGGCCCGTCCAGGGCCGGCAGCTTGTTGATCGGCGGCTGGACAGAGCCGCGTCAAGAAAGGAAGGTGGAGTCGTCAACGCAACGACTCCTGGGGCATCGCGGCGGCGTCGAGGCAGCGGCCTTGACGAGATGACATGCGCCGGCCGGTGAGTTCCTCGGGTCGCACCCGCAGCAGATGGCCACACGAGACGCAATGGCCTCGAGGGGAGCGGCGGGCGCTCGGGCCGCCCGAGGTGCGGGTGTTCGGCCCGGTCAATCCGGCTGGTGGCGAAACGAAGGATGCAGCGGCGAGAAGCATGGAACAGGGATGCGCTCCGTTGCGGTGTCCGTTCGTCTGGCAGAGCCGCCACAAACGTCCGACCGTGCTCGCATGAGCGGGTAATGGGGTGTCTTCACCCTCCCGGCCGCCTGCAGATATACCCCGAGTCCGAACCGGCGAAACGTCTCAGGAAGAGACGCGCGAGTTTCGGGCCGATGGGCGGCCAGTGCGGCAGGAGCGGGACTGCGGCTCACGAATATCCGGCTGACGAACCGAACTCGGAGGAACGGCGATGCTCAAAGACTTCAAGGCCTTCCTGCTGCGCGGCAACGTGGTCGACCTCGCCGTGGCGGTCGTCATCGGGGCGGCCTTCGGCGCTGTCGTGACGGCGCTCGTGCGGGACTTGATCACCCCGATCATCGCGCTCATCTTCGGAAAGCAGAACTTCTCGAACCTGTCGTTCACGATCAACTCGAGCCACTTCCTCTACGGCGATTTCATCAACTACCTGATCTCGTTCCTGACCATCGCCGCGGCCATCTTCTTCTTCGTGGTCCAACCGGTGAACCTCCTGATGCGCCGGCGTCGAACCGAGCCCGACGTCGAGTCCGAGACCCGCCCGTGCACCGAGTGTCTGAGCGCGATCCCGCGGGAGGCACGCCGGTGCGCTTTCTGCACCTCGCCCCAGGAGCCGTCCAGCCCGGCGGCTACCCCGGCTTAGGCCGCTCGATCGACGGCGGCGCTCCCGTCCGAGGCACCGCCTTGCGAGTCCGCGACGCGGCCGATCAACCACTGATAGCGAGTAGCCGCCCACTCTTCCCGGTCCAGGGCGGCGAGGTAGTCGGCGTAGGCCGACTCTCGTCCCTCCGGCGTCGCACGACTCCAGCGTTCGTACGCTGCGGCGACCATCAAGCACTGCTCGCGCCAGGCGACGTAGCCATCGATCGCAGCGTCGACGACTTCGGGGCTCGGCTCGCCCGCCGCGGGTCGCCTGAGGTTCATGTCGAGACTCCTAGCTGCTGAGCTTTCTGTCGCCGCCTCGCCGTGAGTGCGGCTTCATTCCGCTAGACGCTGCGGGCGCTCAATCCTTCCTAGGCCCCGTCGACCGGCTCCAGCACGAACACCGAGATGCGGCGATGCGCCGCCCGGCGCTCGTACTGGCCAAACCCGGGATACACGCGCAGGCCGTCGTGCCAGATCTCGCTCCGGCGCTCCTCGTCCGCCTCGACGGCGCGAACACGCCCGTGCACCCCGTCGATCACCACCTCGGCCTCGGGGTGGGCGCGCAGGTTGTGGTACCAGGCCGGGTGGCGGTACTGACCGAAGTTGGACGCGATGATTGCCACCTCCCCGCGGGTCGGGATCCCGAGCACGGGCACCGTGCGCCGCCGGCCCGTCTTGGCGCCGGTGGTGGTCAGCATCACGACCGGGATTCCCGACACGAGACTGGCGAACGTGTGTCGACCTTTGGTCAGGCGATGAACCGGGCGGTCGATGTGGTGCATAACGCGTGCGAAGAACCAAGCCCCGGGGCCGCTGGCGGCGAACCGGCGGAGGACCCGCTGCACGACGTTGGCCTGGTCGAAGTCCACAGTCTGTGTCACCGGCGATCATCTCCTTGAAGAGCCCGCCAGACCCGTTCGGCGGTCATGGGCAGATGGCGCACGCGTACCCCCTCGGTGGCCACAGCGATCCCGTTCGCCACCGCCGCGGGGGCGGCAACGACCGGAGCCTCGCCCACGCCCTTCGCGCCGTACGGACCCTCGGGCGCGGGGACCTCGACGATCTCGGCCTCGATCGGCGGGACGCTGGCGGCGACCGGGAGGGCGTAGTCGACGAACGACCCGGTCATGAGCTGGCCGTACTCGTCGTACACCAGCTCCTCGAGCAGCGCCCAGCCCAAGCCCTGGACGGCCCCGCCGACCATCTGGCCCTCGACGAGGGCCGGGTTCAGGGCCCGGCCGACGTCTTGCGCGATCACGTGGCGCAGGACGGTCACGGCGCCGGTATCGGGATCGACTCGGACATGCGAGAGGTGCGCAGCCGCTTGTGGAGCCTGAGGCTGGGCCGACCGGCCATGTCCTTCCACCGGCATCAACCGGCTGCCGAAGCTGAGGATCTTCGGTGCCAGTTCGTCGATGGCGAGCGCCTTGCCGGGCACACCGACCGGCTGGACCGACCCGTTGACGATCTCGAGGTCGAGCGGGGAGATCTCGAGTTCGGCCGCGGCCGCGTCGAGCAGCCGTTCGCGCGCCTCGGTCGCGGCGCGCTCGACGGCACGCCCGACCGTATAGGTGACCTTGCTCCCTCCGCTCGTGCCCGCGTAGGGCGCGCTCGAGGTATCCGCGTTGACGACGCGCACGCGCGACACGTCCACTCCGAACGCCTCGGCCGCGATGGCCGCGAACCCGGTCTCGACTCCGGTCATATCCGCGGCGCCGGTGATCACCGTGAGGTGGCCGTCCGCGTCAAGACGGCACGCCGCCGCAGCGGGCTCATAACCGCCTGGCCACCATCCGAGCGCTACTCCCACGCCTTCGCCGGGCGGCAGCTCCGCGCGCATCCTCCAAAGGGGATGCTCGCGGACACGCTCCAGGCAGGCGCGCGCTCCGAAGACTGGAAACGGCTGGCCGGAGGGTGAGAGGTCACCTTCGTCGGCCACGTTGGCGAGCCGCAGGTCGATCGGGTCCAGGTTGAGCTGGCGGGCCAGATCGTCGAGCACCGATTCGACGGCGAACGCGGCCGGGGTGGCGGTCGGCGCCCGGTAGGCGCCGAAGGTCACGCGGTTGGTGGCGACACCGACGCCGATTAGCTCGTGGGCCGCCCACTGGTACGGGCCGGCCGACAGCATCGCGGCGATTGATTCGACCCCGAAATCCTCGGTCGAGCCGCGGTCAATGATCACCTGCGCCCGGATCCCGGTCAGCCGTCCTTCGGCGTCGGCCCCGGCCTCCAGGGTCAGGATCTCAGCGCCCGCCGGATTGGCGGCCGAAATGTCCTCGGTTCGCGTCATGACGAGCCGGATCGGACGCTCAAGGGCGAGCACCGCGCCGCAGACCAGCGGCTCGACGATCATCATCTTGCCGCCGAAGGCGCCGCCGAGCGGCGCGCCCCGCACGCGCACCCGCTCGGTCGGCAAGCCGAACAGCTTCGCCATCGAGTCCCGGGTGGCAAACGGGGCCTGCGTCGAGCTGACGACCACGAGCTCTCCGTCCGGTTCGAGCCAGGCCGTAGCCGATTGCGGCTCCAGATAGCCCTGGTACATCCACGGCGTGGTGAAGCGCCCGCGCGCGACCACATGACTGCGGGCAAGCGCGGCGTCGATATCGCCGCGAGCGAGGTGCGCGGTCCCGAGCACGTTGTCCGAGAAGTCGACCCCCTCGAGCCCTCCGGCGCTCACGGCGGCATGGGCATCGCCGATGTCAGAGCCCTCGCCGTCGGTTCCGGCGGCGACCCAGGCCCGTGGCGAGCCGGGCTGCACGGCGCGCTCGAGGTCGATCACGGGCTCGAGCGATTCGAGTTCGAGCTCAACCAGATCGACCGCGTCGCTGGCCAGCGCCTCGGTCTCGGCCACGACGATCGCCACGGGCTGGCCGGCGTAGATGACCTCTTCGCGGGCCAGCGGCTCATACAGCCGGCCCTTGCCGGCGGCGACGATCGGAAGGTCACCCGCGCTCAGCACGGCGACGACGCCCGGCAGGGCGCACGCGGCCTCGGTTCGGATGGCCGTGACCATCGCGTGCGCCTCGGGGGCCAGCACGAGCCGGGCGTGGAGCAGGCCCCGGGGGGCGAGGTCGCCGGCGTACCGGGTCGCGCCGCGCACCTTCGGTTCGGAGTCCCGGCGAGGAGCGCTTACGCCGATCGTGGCCACGGCGCCAACCTAGCAGCGAGCGCCAGCCGGGCGCGCCCGAGCGCTCGGGGTCGCGGTCCGCTCAGGCGGGGGCCTCGGCGGCCGGGCTGGCGGCCGCTTCGGCGGCTTCGAACGCGTCTCGAAACGCGCTCACGACCTCGGGATCGAACTGGGTCCCGGCGCCCAACTGCAGTTGGGCCAAGGCGTCGGCGGGATCGAGCGCGGCGCGGTGGGGACGGTCGGATGTCATGTCGTGAAAGGCACTGCAGACGAACACGATCCGGGAGCCGAGCGGAATCTCGACGCCACTGAGGCCGTCCGGATAGCCCGAGCCGTCCCAGCGCTCGTGACTAGAGCGGACCAGCCGGGCCACGCGGTCGAGCCCCAGCTTTCCCTCCAGCAGGCGTTCACCCACGAGCGTGTGCAAAAGGATGAACTGCCATTCGTGTCCGAACAGCTTGCCCGAATGCCCCAGGACCGCGTTGGGTACGGCTACGTTGCCGATGTCACAGAGGTGCACGGCCGACTCGAGCGTCTCTACTTCGGACTCCGAGAGGCCAAGACGGCGTCCCACGACGACGGCCAGCGCCGCCACCTCGTCACGCGAGCGCACGAGGCGCATCGCCTCCACGGCATCCGCCGGCGCTCGGCGCCCGGACCGGACGTGCCGTTCGGTACTGCGCTTGCGTGCTCGCCGCGTCACCAGCTCGAGTGCGGCCTGGGGCGAGGAGGAATCCTTTGGGAGCGTGGCGGTGCCGACATCGCAGTAGATCTGAAACCCGTCGCCGACCTCGTTGAGGGCCTGGGCGGCCGAGGCGCACAGGCCGCTGGTGAAGCGCTCGGACCCGCCCGCAAGCAGAGCGAAGCTGCCGCCGCGCAAGCGGTACGCGCCTCCGTAGTCACCGACGGCATCGCGGAATTTGCGCGCGAGCCATCCCAGCAACGCGTCCCCGCACGGGTCGCCGTAGGCGTCGTTGTAGTCCTTGAATCCGTCGAGCGCGAACAGATAGAGGCTCAGCGTCTGGCTCTCACCGCCCCGAATGAGCGCGCTGCGCAGGTCGGCCAGCAGCTTGTCGGTGGTCGGAAGTCCGGCGATGGGATCGATCCACCGCTCGGGCTCAGCCGCCGGCTTTGGCGGCTCGCCCGGCTGGCGGTCACTCGCGACCGTGAATACGATCGCTCCGCCTAGGACCGCGCCCACCAGCATGCCGGCCAGCGCAGCGACCCCGCCGAGCAGACCAGCGGCTACCAGCGCCAACGCCAAGACGGCGATCGCCACAGCCCTGCGCCCTGAGACGGCGGAGATGCCCATGGAGGCACAACTCGGCGCAAAATCGGCTGGAGCACACCGTAATTCGCCGCAAGTAAACGGAGGACGTACTGATTGTCAGCGCGAGCTCAGAGGTCCCGCTCCATGTATCGGAGCGCTCGCAGCACCTGCTCGAGGTTTTCCACCGCATGGTCGACCAACCGGTGGACTTCTCTGACCTGGTGCTGGAGCGTCTTGGCATTGGGCCGGAGAGACCGCTCGTCCTGTCCGTCGGCCTCGTCTCCGCCCTGAAATCCGTTCGCGTGTGGGGGGCTTGTCATCTGCACCTCGGTTCCGCCTATTCCTTGCGCCGTGTCGTATTGATCGGATGCAAAGTCTGGCTCAGCGGGCGTAGGCCCACAATGCCCCCCGGGGTGAGAGTCTCTTTCACTCGGCGGTAGGTAAGCCTTACCCTTCGGTCAGTATGGCGGCGCAGATCGAGGTGGGGAGGCCCGCGGGGGTAGAGCACGTGACCCTCGACGATGCACGAGTCACGGTGGGACGTGACCGCACGAATCAAATCTGCCTCATTGACGACGACGCCGTGTCTGGGATGCACGCCGTCCTCGAGCGGTACAGCTCCGGATGGGCACTCCGCGACCTGGGCAGCCGCAATGGGACATTCGTGAACGGCGAGCGCGTCACCGGCGAGCGCCCGCTCCACAATCACGATCAGATTCTCGTCGGGAGCACTCGGCTGCACTTCCGCGATCCCGACAGCCGTCCGCGCGATGCCGGCACAACCCGGATTCTCACCGCGTTCCCTCGGCTCGACCTCACCCGGCGGGAGCGTGATGTCCTGGTCGCCCTGTGCCGGCCGCTGTCCTCGTCGGATCCGTTCAAGCAGCCCGCCTCGATCCGCGCGATCGCCCAGGAGCTGGTCGTCACTGACGCGGCGGTCAAGCAGCATCTGCTCCATCTATACGAAAAGTTCGGTCTCGATCGCGCCACCGAGAACCGCCGAATCCTGCTCGCCAACGAGGCGATCCAGCGCGGCGTCGTCGGGCCGGAGGACCTGCGCGCTCGCCCGACCGCGTGACCCGCTAGGCGGGCGCCTCGACTCTCGTCTTCAGCTCCCGTACCGAGCGGCGCATCACCTCGCGCTGCAAGCGGTTGCGAATCGCGGCCGGTACCGGGAATCCGAAGTCGACCTCGAGCGCGTACCGAGCCTCGACGACACCGCGCGTTCGCGTTTGGTGAAACGAGTACGAGCCGGAGACATCTTTGACATCGCCGCCTGCGTAGGTCCACCGCACCTGGGTCGGCTCGTCGTACTCGTACATGAGCCGGTAACGCACCCTCCGAAGCTTCAGGTCGATCACGAACGCCACCTCTCGTCCTCGACCATCGCGATCGCGCGAGCACACCTCGACCGCCTCGACCGCGCTCTGCCACTCCGGATAGGACTCGAAGTCGATGATCGCGTCAAAGCACTGGACGCAGCTCGCCCGGATTCGCTCCACGTGGGTAGCGCTGGCCACGAGCGAAGTGTGATCGTCACGGCGGCGGCCGCCGGGTCCTCGCTCCCGGCCTGAGATGCTTGGGCGGTGCAGGCGCGCGCAACGATCGAGATCGAGCGCCCGATCGAGTCGGTCTGGGAGTTCGTCTCGGAGCCGTGCAACGACCCGCAGTGGTGTCCGAAGGTGCGCCACGTCGAGCCCGCCGGGCCTGCGCGCTGGCGAGTTCTCCACCAGCCGATGCCGCTGCGGCCGGTGGTCGAGCTCGTGCTCGAGCGCGTCGACGCGGCGCCGCCGTGGCATCTGGAGCTCCGTGAGGAGGACTCGTCCTCGGTCTTCGTGGTCGAGTATCGATTGAGCGCCTCCGCCCGCGGTACGCGTTTCACTCAGATCAGCGAGTTCGGCTGGAAGGCCCTGCCGAAGCTCGCCCAACGCCTGCTCGCGCTGGGCGTGCGCCGCGACCTCAAGCGCCAAGCGCGCGAGCTCAAGCGCGTCCTCGAGCAGAGTGAGTGGCCGTGAGCCGAGGTGAGCAGCTCGGTACCCTGAACATCAACCGAGTTATCGCGGTGGAGCGGACGAA
Source organism: uncultured Solirubrobacterales bacterium (assembly GCA_963748585.1). GTDB lineage: Bacteria > Actinomycetota > Thermoleophilia > Solirubrobacterales > Solirubrobacteraceae > Palsa-465. Next base: position 22,478 of record CAVVJR010000003.1, read on the forward strand.
GGAGCGGCAAGCACATGACCAGGCGAGCGAATTTGAGGGCGTCCGACTCCGACCGCGAGCGTGTGGCTGAACGGCTACGTCTCGCCGCCGCGGAAGGTCGCCTGCTGGCCGAAGAGCTGGAAGAACGGCTCGGAGCTGCGTTGACCGCGCGGACGTACGGCGAACTGGATGCGGTCGTCGCCGATCTGCCAGCGACGACCGCGGTCGGACCGAGCCAGCGCTCGTCGCTGACGCGGCGGCCGGCCGCGCTCGTGGCACTGGGAATTCTGCTCATCGCCCTGCTGGCGTCGGCCTTTGCCGGGCATGGACATCCGGCTCACCATTGGGGCGGCGAAGGCGACGGCGCCTGGGTCATCTGGCTCGTTTGGCTGGCCATCGGCTGGCGCCTGGTGCGCCGCCGGGGCCGCGTGCGTTGAGGCTCAGCCGGTGAAGGCCGAGCGCGATCGGCCGTCTCGTGACTAGGCCGGAACTGCGCCCAGGCGCTCTGCGTAGACCCGGAACTCCTCCTCGAACCGGTCCCAGTCGACCTCGAGCCCGCCTCCGCCGGGGGCCTCCGGGTCAGACCCGCTTCCGCCTCCTGGTCCCCCGTCCTCGTCGTCGGAGCCGTCGTCCATGTCGCACAGCTCGAGGTGAGCCAGCCGCGCGAACAGCACGGCGCTGGCCGCGCCGAGCAGCAGAGAAGCCGCGCTGAGAAAGACCGGTACGGTCATCGCCGCAGGCTGGAGTCCCCACAGGCACAGAAAGACAATCGCGGCGATGCCCGGTAGGTAAAGGGCGCCCGCGAGGCACAGACACCGGCGGCGCCGGGCGACCAGTTGGCTGCGGACCGCAGCCACCGTGCCTTCGGACCAGAGCTCTTCGTCTGAGTGGTGATGCATGGCGGCAGACCCCAACGACACAACGCCCCGGCGCCGGTCGTTCTTGCCTGCGCCCTCAACGTTCGTCCTATCACGACTATCGGCCCTGAGAGCGCGCACTTGAGAGCATTGCTCGGAGCGCGCTATGGCCATCCGCGGGCCGATGAATTACCCGCCGTCGCGTCGTCTTAGGGACAACGAACTACCCCAAGGAGGAAGTCGTGCCCACCACCAAGACTCACATCGACAGACTCGGCGTGGTCGTCGTCCCGGTCTCCGACCAGGAGCGCGCGCTCGAGTTCTACGTCGACAAGCTCGGCTTCGAGAAGCGCGCCGACGTCCCGTTCGGGAACGGCTACCGCTGGGTCGAGGTCGGACCGGCCGGAGCGGAGACAACGCTTGCGATCGTGCCTCCGCCGCCCGGCAAGCCGACCGGGAACGTCGAGACCGGCATCGGACTGCACACGCACGAGATCGACGCCGTGCATGCCGAGCTCAAAGAGCTCGGGGTCGACGTCGACCCCGAGATCAGCCGAATGGGAGACCCGGTACCGCCCCTGTTCTGGTTCCGCGATCCGGACGGCAACACCCTGATGGTCGTTCAGACCCGGTGATCGTTCGCGTCCCTCTCGGGCTCGGGCCGCCGGCCCGAGCCCGAGCCGACGCGCGAACCCAGCCCCCCGAGACCGCCTAGAGCGAGCGTCGCGCGCACTCACTTTTGCGCCGGGTGGCTACGCGGCGGGCCGTGGCGTGATATATCGGCATCTGAGGGTTGCGGAGAGGACTTCGCGGCATGCCAGACACGATGACCGAGCGAGACACGCTCCCAGCGCCGCTGCTTTCGATTGCGGAGGCCTCGGTCACCTTCGGGGGGATCACAGCTCTGGAGGACGTGTCCCTGGACGTCGCGAAGGGCGAAGTGCTTGGGGTGATCGGCCCCAACGGAGCCGGGAAGACCACGCTCTTCAACGTGATCTGCGGCTTTGTGCCGTTGACCTCGGGGGCGATTCGGCTCCACGGCCAGCCGATGGCACGGATACGGCCGGACCGGCTGGCCGGCCTTGGCATCGCCCGGACGCTTCAGGGCGTGGGACTGTTTCCCCAGCTCACCGCGCTCGAGAACGTGATGGTCGGGGCCAACCGCTTCCGCCGTACTCGTGCCCCGAGCGCGCTGCTCGGACTCCCTTGGTCGGACGGTGACGAGCGCCGCCTGCGCGCGCGCGCATTGGCTTCGCTCGAGAGCGTCGGATGTCCAGAGGTCTCGGAGCGTCTTCCAGGCACGCTCCCCTATGCGGTTCAAAAGCAGGTGGCCCTGGCCCGCGCCCTGGTCGCGCAGCCCGAGCTGCTGCTCCTCGACGAGCCGGCCGGAGGTCTCGGCGCCGACGAGATGTCCGGCCTCGCGGCCCTGATCGGCCGCTTGGAGGGGGAGGTCGCGGTGATGCTGGTCGACCACCACATGGATCTCGTGACCTCGGTCTGTCACCGGATCGCCGTGCTCGACTTCGGACGCGTGATCGCCACCGGCTCGCCGGCCGAGGTGCAAGAAGACCCGGCCGTGCTCGAGGCCTACCTGGGCCAGGACGCTGACGTGAGCGAGATCGGGGGTCCGGCTGGCCATGCTTGAGGTCGACCAGGTCAGCACGGTCTACGGGGCCGTCCGCGCCCTCGACGCGGTCTCGCTCACGGTCGAGCCGGGCAGCGTCACCGCCGTCCTCGGTGCCAACGGCGCCGGCAAGACGACGCTGCTGCGGACGGTCTCGGGACTGGTCCGGCCCACAACGGGGCGGGTGGCCTTCGAGGGGACCGACCTGACCCGCATGCCGGTCGAGGGCATCGTGCGCCGTGGGATCGCTCATGTCCCGGAGGGACGCGGAGTGATCGGGCAGTTGACGGTCGAGGAGAACCTCCGCCTGGGCGGCCTCTTTCGCGGCAAGGACGCGGCGCCGGCACGCGAGATCTTCGAGTTGTTCCCGCCGCTGGCCGAGCGGCGCACCCAGCCGGCCTCACGGTTGTCCGGCGGCGAGCGCCAGATGCTCTCGATCGGCCGAGCTCTCGTGGGTCGACCGCGAGCCCTTCTGCTCGACGAGCCCTCGCTCGGCCTGGCGCCCCGGCTCGTGGCCCAGATCCTCGGCATGGTGCGCAGCCTGGCGGACAGCCTGGGCCTCGCCGTGCTGCTGGTCGAGCAGAACGCCCGCAGTGCGCTGTCGGTGGCCAATCGCGGCGTAGTGCTGAATCTCGGCAAGGTGGTGGCCGACCAGCCACCGGACGAACTGTCCGCCGACGAGAAGCTGCGACACGCCTATCTGGGGTTCTAGCCCGAGACCAGCGGCCCAGGAGCACCCACACCCGTGACCAAATTCATCGATTACACGCTCAACGGCATCTCGACCGGCGCCGTCTATGCCGCGGTCGCGCTCGCCCTGGTGCTGATCTGGCGAGCGACCCGGATCGTCAATTTCGCCCAAGGCGCGATGCTCATGATCACCACCTACATCGCCTCGGCGGTGATCAACTCGACCGGCTCCTACGTGGTCGGCTTCGTGGTGGCGCTCGCCTCCGGACTGGTGATGGGCGCGCTGGTCGAGCGCATCCTCATCCGTCCGGTGGAAAACGGCCCGGCGCTCAACGCGGTGATCGTGACCCTCGGGCTCTACATCTTGCTGGTCGCCCTGGCGGGGATGATCTGGGGCGCCACCCCGCGTGCCTTCCCGGCCGCGTTCTCGATCAGCGGCTACAAGATCGGCAGCACCCAGGTGTTGTTTGCGCCCAACGACACCTTCATCGTGCTGGTCGTCGTGGCGGTCGCGCTCGGCCTCGCGGCCCTGTTCCGGCTGACCGCCACCGGATTGCAAATGCGCGCCTCGGCGTTCGTTCCGGAGGTGGCACAGCTGCTCGGCGTCCGGGTCGGACGCATGTTCACTCTCGGCTGGGCATTGGCGGCCATGGTCGGGGCGATTGCCGGCGTGCTGGTGGCGCCGAAAGTGTTCGTCGGGCCGAACAATTTCGACCCGATCCTGGTCAGCGGGTTCGTGGCCGCGGTGCTCGGGGGGCTTGACAGCCCTCCCGGCGCCGTCGTGGGCGGCGTCGTGCTCGGACTTGTCCTTTCGTACGTCTCCGGGTACGAGGGATCGGACCTGGTTCCGCTGGCCGCGCTGGTGGTCCTCGTACTCGTATTGATGATCAGGCCCGGAGGCCTGTTCAGCACTACCGCAGAGCGCCGGGTATGAGCACCGTGGCGCCAGACGAGACATCGGCTCCGTCGCGGCCGCCGGGCCCGCGGGCGCGGGTGACGGGCGCCGTGCTGCAGAGCACGCTCGTCCGTTCGCTGGCCCTGGTGCTGGGGGCCGGACTGGTGCTGTACCTGATCTCGGGCGCGCTCAGCCCGTATCGGAACACCCAGCTCGCACAAGGTGCGTATCTATTCGCGGCGCTGGCCGGCCTGACCATGCTGATCGGGCTGAGCGGGCAGGTCTCACTCGGGCACGGCGCGTTCGTGGCCGTCGGTGCGTACACCACGTCGCTGCTGGTCGGGAACGAGGGGTGGGCCTTGGCGCCCGCGATCGTCGCCGCCACCCTGGCGGCCTGCCTCGTCGGGTTGCCCGTGGGCGCGGCGGCCTCGCGCCTGCGCGGGCCGTATCTGGCCGGCGCAACACTCGCCTTCGCGGTTGGCCTCCCCGCCCTGGCCGACAAATTCCCGGCCACGTTCGGGGGCGAGAACGGCCTCACGATCAACCCGCCCGTGGCGCCGTCATGGCTCGGTGCCAATTTCTCGCTCGAGGAGTGGCAGGCCTGGATCGCCTGCCTCGGCGCGCTCGCCGTGCTGTTCGTCGTCTACAACCTGTATCGCAGCGGGATCGGCCGCTCCCTTCGAGCGGTCCGCGACGATGAGATCGCCGCGTCCTTGTGTGGCCTGCGCGTGGGCCGGCTGCAAACGCTTGCCTTCGTGGTCAGCGCGGCCTGCGCCGGGCTGGCCGGAGGCCTTTATGCCGCGGTGCTCAACCTGGCCACCCCGACCGCGTTCTCGCTCACTCTCTCTCTGTCGCTGCTCACCGCCGTCGTCCTCGGCGGCCTGGGCTCGATCACCGGCGCAATCTGGGGCGCGGCGCTCCTGGTGTTCCTGCCGAACTGGACCAACGACCTCGCCCACTCGCTTTCGCTCTCACGCAACGTCTCCGACAACCTGCCCGAGGCGGTGTACGGCGTGGTGCTCATCGTGGCGATGCTCGCCTGGCCGACCGGCATCCAGGGCGCCGCACGATCACTCTTGTCACTGATAACCAACAGGAGGAGGAAAGGATGAAGGTACGGGTCGCAGTGCCGGCCCTGGTGATCGCGGCCGCGTTAGCGGTCGCCGCCTGCGGATCGTCGAGCTCCAGCTCGGGCTCCGGAGGTGGAAGCGCGAGCGGCGGTGGGAGCTCCAGCGCGCCCGGGGTTACATCCAGCAGCATCACGTTCGGTACCCACCAGCCTCTGACCGGCCCGGCCGCACCGGGCTACAGCGAGATCGCTCCGGCTTCCCAGGCGTTCTTCAACTACGTGAACGCCCACGGAGGTGTGTTCGGGAGAAAGATCCACCTGGTGATCAAGAATGACCAGTACGACCCGACTCAGACCGTGAACGTAGTCCGCCAGCTCGTGTTGCAGGGCAACGTGTTCGGGATCTTCGAGGGACTGGGAACGCCCACCCACACCAAGGTGGTCGGCTTCCTCAACTCCTCAAAGGTTCCCGACCTGTTCGTCGCCTCTGGATGTCCGTGCTGGGACGACGGGAACTCGCAGCCGCAGACGTTTGGCTGGCAGCCCAACTACACGATCGAGGGCAAGATCCTCGGCCAGTACCTGAAGCAGCACTTCGCGGGGCAGAAGATCGGGATCCTCTACCAGGACGACGACTTCGGTCAGGGCGGCCTGGCCGGCATCCAGGCGGAGGTCCCCGCCTCATCGATCGTCTCCAAGCAGCCCTATCAATCGGGCACGACCAGCCTCGCCACCCAGATCACGGCGCTGAAGTCATCCGGCGCCAAGGTCCTGGTGATGTTCACCGTGCCGATTTACACCGCGATCGCACGGCTGACCGCGTTCACCCTCGGCTATTCACCTCAGCTCGTGGTCTCAAACGTGGGGATCGACCCATTGACGGTGGCGGCTCTGCTGAAGACAGTCTCCAAGGGCAAGGCGTCGGGTGATGCCCTGATCAACGGAGCGCTGACCGATGCGTACCTCCCGCCGTTCAGTGACACGTCCAATCCGTGGATTCAGCTGTTCCGGAAGGTCAAGGCCCAGTACGACCCGAGCGCACCGTTCGACGGCAATGTCGAGTACGGCATGGCGAGCGCCTACACACTCGTCCAGGCCCTCCAGGCGGCGGGTAAGAACCTGACTCGCCAGGACGTCGTCAACGCGATCGAGAACGATGGCGCGTCGTGGAAGGGTCCGGGCCTTACCCCGTTCCGGTACTCGAAGACCGACCACGGCGGGTATTCGGGTGTCCAGATGGCCAAGGTGGTCGGCAGCAGCATCAAGGCGTTTGGACCCGTGCAGACGACGGATCCGAGTTCGAGTGGGGGGATCTCGACCTACACGGGCAGCCAGCCGGCTCCGCCGGCCAGCGGCGTCCCGTCGCAGTAGCGCGGCGCGGACCCGGCCGTCCGCACCGCGCGGACGGCCGGGTCGAGCGCCCAGGCCGGCAACCGATGAGCGCTAGCCTCAGGGCATGGCCGAGGAAGCCGACCTGATTGTCCAGGTCCCGCGCGGCAGCGCGGTGGAACGACAGATGAAAGGACAGCCGCCGGCCGTCGCAGGCGGCGCTGCGGTGCTCGTACAGACCGGGGCCACCGACGCAGAAGGCAACCTCGAGCCTCCGTTCGGGGGCCAGGTAGTGCTCTCCGTGCCCTCACCGGAGACGCTGGCGCTGCAATCCGCCGACGTGCGACGCGTGATCCGCGAGGCCGGCACGGGGGCCGAGCCGCTGGTCGTCGTGGTCGAGAGTGCGGAGGCCTTCACGGACGAGGAGCTCGCGGCGGTGATCGACGCGGCGGCGGCCTCGCCGCGGCCGGTGATCCTCCGGGTGATCCGGCCCTCGGAGATCTAGCCGCAGCGCGGCGGACGACGGGCCCGCGCGGCGGGCGGGGACGGCTTTGCCCTCAAGCCGGGGAGTCACCGGTAGTGACGTCCGCCCGGCGTCGATATGTAACGATCCGCGCCGTGAGCGCTCCGGTTTCTTGGTTGATGATCAGGCCCGGGTGGAAGGTCTATGCCGCCGACCGGTCGGAGGTCGGGGAGGTCGACGAGGTGGCGGGCGATGACACCCAGGACATCTTCGACGGGATCGCGCTGGCCCCGAGCCTGATGGGCAAGCCTCGATACGTTCGCGCTGAGCAGGTGATCGAGATCACCGAGGGCGCGGTCCGCCTTTCCCTCACCCGCGCCGAAGTCGAGGCCCTGGACGAGTTCCGCGATCCGGCGACCAGCGCCGAGATCGAAGCCGACAACCGGGGCGGCTCTGGAGAAGGGGCGATGAGCGAGCTGCGGAAGGTGGAGGGCGGCTTGCTGCATCCGGTCCAGCGGCATGAGCACAGCATGAATATGTGGCGGCGGATGTATCTGGCCTTTCGTCGTCTGCTCCGGAGATAGCGCCTCGCGTCTGTGACCTGGGTCCCCCGCCCGGATCTGAGCTCAGAGGAAGAGCGGCGCGTGGCCGCGGGCGGCCTGCCGGACTCCGCGCACAGGCGGCTGGTCGAGCTCCGCACCCACGCGATGACGAGCTCCTTCTTCACCGCCGGTGACGCCGCGGTCGCTTCTGCGCATGAGATCGAGGCCGTCGGCCAGCTCGTGGGCGCGTCGGCCTGTCGACTGGCCGTGGGGGTGATCCAGCGCACGCGCGGGCCGAGCGGTCGCCTGCCGCTCGGGAGCGCGGCGTGGCGGGAACGCACGGGGCCGATCCAGTCGTGGACCACGGCCAGGCAGCGTGCCTTAGCACGGCTGTCCGAGCAGGCAGACCTGCTGGAGGCCGACGCCGTGCTCGGGATCCGGGCGCATTTCGGCCTCCGGGCGGGCGAGCCTCCGACCGTTGAGGTTGTCTTCACCGGAACAGCGGTGCGGACCGGTGACCACCGCGCCCGCGGGAAGCGAACCGTGACGCTGGCTCAGATCTCGCCGCCGGAGTTCGCGCTCCTGCGTGCGGGTGGCGTCGAGGTGTGCGGCATTGCCGGGGCCTGCTCCGCGGTCGAGGTGAGCGCCGGCCTATCGACACGACGAGCGCTGGCCGGCCGCCTCACGGGCGTCGGCAATCAAGAGCTCAGCGATTTGACCGAGGGCGTGTACGAAGCGAGGCGGCTGGCGATCGGTCGGTTACGCAGAGATGCCGCCAGGTTGGGGGCTACCGGGGTCATCGGCGTGGCGCTGCCCCTCTCGCTCGAAGACGATGACCCTGAGATGGGGGTGACGATCCATCTTCTCGGCACGGCCGTGCGAGGCCGCCCCCGGGCCCGGGTGGACCCGAAGGTTGTACTGAGCGTGGGCGATGGCTGACGAGCGCGCTCTCGATACCCGGATCGGGCGCGTCGGCCGGCAGCGGCTGCACGATAACCAGGCGGGGCTCTTCACCTCAGACCTCACGGTCAACGAATACCTCCTGGTCGAGGACGCCGGGTTCGAGCCGTTGGGCCTCGTTCTGGGCAGCTCGATCTACCACGTCGGATACCAGCGTCGCCGGATCACGACGAGCCACGAGCTGACCGTGCTCTCAGAAGCGCTCTACCACGCGCGTGAACTTGCGATGGAGCGGATGACCGCGGAGGCCGAAGCGCTCGGCGCGGACGGGGTCGTGGGGGTGAGGCTCGAGGCCAAGGGCTTCCAGACCTCCAGTCACGTGGCCGAGTTCCTCGCCGTCGGAACGGCCGTCCGCCATCGGACCGAGACAGGCCATCGTCCCGCGCACGGGCGGCCGTTCACCAGCGATCTCTCCGGTCAGGATTTCTGGACGCTCCTGCGCACCGGCGCGCGGCCCGTCGGTCTGGTCCTGGGAAGCTGCGTCTACAGCGTCGCTTCGACCACCTACGTCAGCAACAGCTGGCGCATCTGGCGAAACGTGGAGTTACCGCAATTCACGCAGGCGCTCTACGACGCGCGCGAGCTGGCCATGATCAGGATGCAGCACGAGGCCAGGGAGCTCTCGGCCGACGGGATCGTCGGCGTCCAGCTCCAGGAGCATCAGCACGGCTGGGGCGGACGCGCGGTCGAGTTCTTCGCCATCGGCACGGCGATCCGCCGACTGACCGGCGAGGCGAAGCGGTCGGCCGCTCCGCCGACCCCGGTCATCGATCTCAACGATTAGCCGCGCTCCGACAGGTGCGCGACGGCGTAGTGTTTGGCATCGATGTCGGCCCCCGGTACCCCTCGCGGGGCAAGCCCGAGGTTGACCCTGCGCCACGGCGATCCCGTCGCGGTGGAGCTGGCCGCGGCCATCCACGGTGGAGACCTCGACACGCTGAGGAGGATCCTCACCGCGGGCCCCGACCTCGCTTCAGCGCGCATGATCGGACGCAAGGGGCTCGAGGGCGGTTGGCGCACTCCCATGCACGTCGCAACGGATTGGCCGGGCTACTTCCCGGCCGCACCGGCCACCGTGGTCCTGCTCCTCGAGGCGGGAGCCGACCCGAACGATGACACCGGGGGTGATCGCCCGGAGACGCCGCTCCACTGGGCGGCCAGCACCGACGACGCGGATGTGGCGGTCGTACTCATCGACGGCGGTGCGGAGCTCGAGACGCCGGGGGGTTCGATCGGCACCCCGCTCGACAACGCGGTCGGATACCAGTGCTGGCACGTCGCCCGGCTCCTCGTCGCTCGTGGCGCCCGGGTCACCAGGCTCTGGCAGGCCGCGGCACTCGGAATGGCCGAGCGGGTGGAGCAGATCCTCGAGGATGGCTGCGATGCGCCCGCCGCGGTATCGCAGGCGTTCTGGCACGCCTGTGCCGGCGGCCAGCGCCGTGCGGCCGAGTACCTACTTACTCGGGGCGCCGATCTCAACTGGGTGCCCGACTACGCCGAAGGCACCCCGTTGGATGCCGCCGGCGGGCTGAGCACTCAGCGAGAGAACGTGGTGGGCTGGCTACGGGACCGGGGTGCCGCCTCAGCCAAGCCTGAACACTGAACCTCTCTCGGCGCCGTCACGGCCTTCGCCGCGCCGGCGGGTCTCAGCGCATCGGCCCGGTGGCCGCGAGGATCGTCTCGGGAGACTCGATCCCGACCGACGCGGACTCGGCCAGGAACTGCCTGACGGCGGTGCGCTCGGCGTCATGAGCGCTGGGGGCCCCGACGAGGTAGTCGGCGGAAGCCGTCCAACGGACCGGGTCGATCGAGTCGTCGACGGTGAACGTACGGCCGTCCCCGCCGTTCGCCCAGGCGCGAAGCCGACCGAGTGTCTCCTTCGGGGCGCGAGCCGCGTCGTAGGAGGCGGTGACGGTGACCGGGAACGGGGCCACTAGGACCGGCGTCGTCCGCGGGGCGGAGTCGCGGGCTTCGCGTACTTCGCCCGCTCGGCCGGCGTCATCTCGCGGATGCGCAGCGAGCCCTGTTTGACCTGCTCCTCGATCGCTGCAAGCTTTTCCTCGCGAGCCTTCGCAGCACGTTCCTGCTGGGACGCCATCGCGGCCCCTTTCGGTCGGTAGTGGGCCTCAGCCGATCCTAGCGAGAGGTCGGCCGGACTAACAGGCCGTGGCGGCCTCGGCGAACGTCACCAGACGGCTACGGCGCTCGTCCCACAGCTTCAGACGTGTGGTGCGCAGCGCCCCAGGCAGGTCGAGCACCGGGACGTCACGAAACAGTTCGATCGCGTGGTGAGCGCGGCGCAGGTTGTAGTTCGGAACCCGGGCGCTGAGGTGGTGGACGTGGTGGTAGCCGATGTTGCCCGAGAAGAAGCGCAGGACCGCCGGCAAGCACAGGAAGGAGCTTCCGCGGATCGCCGCGTCGGCGAAGGTCCAGGCGTCAGCGCTCTCCCAGTACGCGTCCTCGAACTGGTGCTGGACGTAGAACAGGAAGATGCCGGCGGATCCGGCCAGCCACGCCGCCGGCCACTGAACGAGCAAGTAGGTGACAGGACCAATCCACCAACAAACCGCGCCGACGACTAGCAGCAAGATCACGTTCGTCTGGATCACCGCGCGTCGATGCCGCCGACGGAGACCGCGGGGAACGAGTCGAGGCAGGACCACGAACGACAGCAGTGGCCCGAGTCCGAACATGACGATCGGATTGCGAAACAGGCGGTAACCGAGCCTCCCGCGCCACGAGCGGGCGCGGTACTCGTCGACGGTGAGCGTCGGGAGATCGCCCGTACCCCGGCGATCGAGGTTGCCGGCCGTCGCGTGATGCACCGCGTGGGAGTGCGTCCAGGTCGCGAATGGCGTGTACAGGAGCAATCCGAGCGCGGTGCCGACCGAGCGGTTCATGCGGCGAGAGCGAAACATGGAGCCGTGTGCGCAATCGTGGAAGACGATGAAGGTGCGCAACAGGAATCCGGCCGTGAGCGGGGCGAGCGCGAGGGCCAGGAAGGCCGAGACCCGCAGGGCCAGCGCAGTGGCGACGAGCATGCCCAGGTAGGGCAGGACCGATGTGGCGAGGTCGAGGAGCGTGCGGCCCAGGCGCGGCTGGGCGTAAGGGTCGATCGCGGCGCGCCAGGGGGCGCTGGCGTCGCTCACACGACGCCGCCGGTCGCGGCCGACACGGCCGCTTCCGGATCCGGATCTTCGTCCTCGGAGATGTGGGCGGCTGGTCCGTCCAGCGTGGCGTCGAACTCGTCCGGCGCGAAGGCTGCCTCCGAGGGATCGGTGCCCGCGGTCATCTTTCGGGCGGCCTTGCGCGCCTGCTTCTCCGCGCGTTTGTCGCGCAGCTTGCTTTCGCGGTTGAGCTTCGCCATCGTCGTCCGCTTCTTGCCACTTGATCCCACGTCGTCCTCGTTCCTTTCGCGCAGGTCTGAAGGCGGCGGGCCAATCCTGCGCCCGGCCGCCGCACTCGATGTGGTCGGCTAGACGACCTGGACGTTCGCCGCCGCGGGGCCCTTCGGACCCTGCTCGGCGTCGTAGCTCACCTTCGCGCCCTCAGCAAGCGACTTGAAGCCGCTGCCCTGGATCGCGGTGTGGTGGACGAACAGGTCCTTGCCGTTGTCGTCCGGGGTGATGAAGCCGAACCCCTTGTCGTCGCTGAACCACTTCACGGTTCCTGTAGCCATCTTCGTTTCCCTCCAAGGTTTGTGCTGCGAAACACGGAGGGCGCCGAGAGGCACGACTGCGAGAACGCGGACACTGTTTATCGGCCGAGTGCATCCTCAGCCCGTACGACGCGCAGTGTAGCGCGCGCTGAGTAGCGAGTTCCCGTTGGCTCCGTGGCGTAAACGTGGGCTTCCGAGCGCCTAGGCGATGGCCAGTCGAGCGTCGGCTCCGGTCAGGCCGAAAAGCCGCCGCGCGTGACCGGGGACGCGCGCGAGGACGAGCTCGTGACCGCCGGCCTCGGCTCGCTGCTGGGCGCGCAGGAGGAGGTGGATACCGCTGCTGTCTATGAAGTCCAGCGCAGCGCAATCGAGTACGAGGCGGCGTGGCCGAGGGCTCTCGGCCTCGCGGAGTTCGTGCTCGAGCGCGGGGGCCGATGCCACGTCGATCTCGCCGCGGATGATCAGCGTCGTCCCGCTCGCGTCATCGCGGCGCTCGAGCTCCAGCTGGCCTGGAGGCGTCAGGGGGGCGGGCGCTGAGGCGAGGAGCGGATCCATGGGCGAAGACGTACGACACATCATAGACGAAATGTCAGTCGCGTATGCGATAGCATGATTGTTGTGTCGCGAAATGTTTTACGTCCGCACTGTCTGTTCGGGTAGTTGGCCGTGCCGCCCTTCGGGTTTCTGACCAACCACGGGCTCGTGCTGCTCTGCATCGCCGATGACCCGGGCCTGCGCATACGGGACATCGCCGTCGACGTGGGGATCACCGAGCGCGCGGCGCAGCGGATCGTGGCCAACCTGATCGAGGCCGGCTACCTCGATCGCGAGCGCGTGGGGCGGCGAAACCGCTACACCGTCCGGGCGAGCCTGCCCGGTGTCCCTCCCGCCGGGCGCGAAATCGATCTGAACACCCGGTTGAACGTGCTGCTCCCGCGCGATTCGAGCCAGGAGCGCCTCCAGGCGATCCCCGCCTCGACGGCGGCCGACTGACGCTACCGCGGCGATTGCCGGCCGGGCCGGCCCCGGCGCGGAGACCCGGGCAAAGCGCCGGGCAAAGCGCTCGGGGCGAACAGCCTGGGCGAACGACGCGGACGAAGGACCCGGCGAACCTCGATGCCGCCGGTGGGGATCGAACCCACGACCTTCGGATTAAAAGATGCTCATATGCAGGGCAATTGGTGCAGCTACGGGCTTCTGAGAGCAGTTGGGGAAGGTTAGAGCGGATCACATTTGCCGAGTTCGGGACATATCTCGGGACACGGTTGGCCTTCTGTGCTGGGGCCGGTCTTGACGCGCACGGCCGTTCGTGCCATGACTGCCAAGGAGCAACTGCGCCAGCGCATCGAGGCGTTTTAGGAGCACGAGGCGCTTGAGGCTCTGCGGCTCCTTGAGCCGCCGGCCGGACCGCGTCGCTCGATGAGGCGATGCGAGAGTTCGAGTGAATACGACGCCCTGGCACGTCGAGCTGATCTCCTTCGATATTGAGCTTGGCGCATAGATCGCCGATGTCGTGGTGGTGCAGCTGGGCGGTCACCAGGGTTGGCGAATGAGGCGATGCCAGGGATGGCGCCTGGCCGCGGGCTTGGTGGGTGTTAGTGCGGTCGCGGTAGCCGGGGTGATGGTCATGGTCGTCGACCGGGACACGGCGGACCACTCTGGCCGCTCGGGGCGCGATCTGGCTTCGCAGAAGATGCTCTTACCGGGGCACGTTCCCCAGCGCGTTACCGGACCGGTGAGGCCTGTGACCACCGGGATCCCCGCGGCATCGAGAGTTGCAGCACTCCCTCGGAAGCAAGAGGCGATTGATCCATCGATCGTGTCGTCGTTCGGTCCTTTTCGACGTCGTCGCACCGAGTCCGACGTTGTGCCAGCACGGCTTCGGATGACCCAGGTGCAAGTCGCCCTCAATTGCGGCGGTTCGCCTTCGTTCTCGCCCGACCGCGGCCTCTTGGTGTGCGGAGTCGGACTTCCCGTGCCGCCGGGGGCGAAGGCACTTGCAGCGCGCCGCTGGGCGGTCCCAGGGTTTCGCCCCGTGTGGCGGGACATATCGACGCTCGTCGCGAACCTGCAGCTCGATCAGTCGAGGCGAGTCGTGCTGCCCGTCCAGCTCGGGAAACTGTGGCTGATCCCGGATGGGAGATGGCTATGTGCTTTGGTCTCAGGGGCAACGGCGCCGGGAGTGGCGATGGTGATCTCAAGCCTCCATTGCGAGCCGACCGCGACAGTTCTTAGCGCACCGCCGCTATGGAGTCTTCATGTCCAGAACGGCTACTTCGTCGCAGCGGAACCAGACCGGATTCTCGAAGCACGGATCGTAGGATCGCCTGCGCGACCGTCGTCGCTGGTCAATCACGTTCTCATTGCCGCCTACGTACCTTTTCGCGCCCTGGTGGAGTCGACCGCTCGGGACGGAACACGCTACGTACAGTCGGTATACGGCACCGGCTGAGACGCCGCGCGCGTTCCCTCTCCACACAGGCTCTACAGCATCGAGAGCAAGTAGAGGCCCTCAGGAAAGTCGTCGCTCACGCTCTGCGGTCTCCGCCGAAGCTGCTTCCCGTCCTCGATCGAAATCGCAGCAGGCCAGAGGCCGGGCTATGTCCGGCCCCCGCTGCTCGATCAGAGCAGCAGTCTGCTCGCTAGGACTATCCGCGGGGACCAGGTTGCGCGGCGCGGAGCGACGAGATGCCTGTGGCACGACGGCCGGGAGTCTCGACCCTAATTCTTGCGGGTCCCCGACCCCTCGAGGGGAGGCGTTTCGAGGAGATCGTCGTCGCACGGATGCGGAGGGTCGCTGACTGTTGCGTTTCGAGTAGTCGTTCCGCCGCACCCACGAATGCTGTGGCAGGCGCTGCTCGGCATCCCGGGCGTCACTATGGGTTGAGCTTTGCGAATTGACTGCGGACGCTTCGCGCGGCGCGTCCGTGAACGATCATCGTTGTGGCTGTCGTGCCGTTCGGTTCGAGGTCGATGACGATGCGCTCCTTGCCGGTCCGTCTGAACTCAAGACTCGCAGGTGTCTGGCGAAGCAGCTCCCAGCCACTGCGGTTGAGGCCGGCCGCGATCGTGTCCAGCGCCACGACCCGAGTCCGGCCTACCGGCGACGGTATGACGAACCGGTATGTGAACGGCCGAATACCGGGCCAACCCACTCGCAATGCTGGGCGAGGGGCCTGCTGGATGGGAAGACTGAGCCTGGGAAGGTCCTGCACGAGCCTGGCGAGTTCAACGACGGTCTGCGCCGACATCGCTTTGGGAAGCCGACGCTCAAGCTCCTCGACGGTGATCCGGCCGGCCGCGCAGTGAACGCGCAGTTGCTCGGTGATCCGATTCCGGTCGTCATCGGACGCCCGCAAATCGCCGTCTTCGAGCTCGTCGGGGCTTACCACGTCCAGGTGTTTATCACCCCCAAAAGCGGCACCGCGTACCGCTGCCGCTTCGGGCTTACTGCCAACACTCTGGCCGCACGCGGCGGCAATGTGCGCCCGGCGGCCGGGCGCCTAGCCAACTGCCGTGACGCCTCGACTCCCAACGCCTAGTAGCGCGCTCGGCCGTTCGCCGTCAAGCAGCGCCTCAACCGCATCCGCTCCACGCACGTCGCCTCGATGCGCCACCGCTCCTGGCGCTGCTTGACTGCGCCGCCCTCCCGCGCTAGGTGGCAACTGTGTTGGGGCGCAGGATGCGCCTCAACGTCATGAGAACCCCAGCTGTCGCCCTACAGAACAGGCATACACTCTACGCACTGGGTGCAGACGTCCCAAGATGTCCCAAGATGTCCGCGAATTCGCCCCCGCGAAAGCGCCCACCACGCCGGGCGACGGTCGCACAGGAGCGAATAGACCAAGCCGGACGGTCCGAACCGCGAACGCGTGCCCCGACCGGCGGCCAAGATGTCCCAAGCCGTCCTCGACCACTGAAGATGTCCCTAGATGTCCCTCGGCTGCGCCGAGGGCGAAACGTGCTCGTCGGCTGGGCTCGCAACACGAAACGCCTCGGCGACTAGCTCGGCATCCTCGCTGCGCGGCGCGTAATGGAGATAGCGCATCGTCGTCTGGATGTCCGCGTGGCCCATCCACTCCTGCACCCGCCGGATGTCCGCCTTGGCGATCATCCGCGTCCCGAACGTATGGCGGAGGTCGTGGAAGCGAAGCGGCCGCAAGCCTGCCTCCTCGAGCGCCACCTTGTAGCGGCGTCGGAGCGCGGAGCCGTCCAGGTAACCGCCGGTAACCCCAACGAACACCAAGTCGTCGTCACCAAGCCAGTGCTCGCGCCGGCCTAGCCGCGCTAGCGCTGAGGCGACGTCCGGCGCCATCGGGACCGCCCTGACCTTGCCCGATTTGGGCGTCGTCAAGGCGTTGCCTGCGTAGCTTGCTCGGACCCGGATCGTGGACCCGGCGAAGTCGACGTCGCGCCAGTGCAACGCCAGGAGCTCGCCCATCCGAAGCCCCGTGAAGGCCGCGGTCAGGAAGACCGCTCCGTCCTGCTCGGTCGCGGCCGCGCGGACCAACGCCCTTACCTCCTCCGGCGAGAAGACCTGGATGTCGCCGCTTGCCCGCATTGGGTGTTTCTCGACCCGCGCCAACGGATTCACCGGCACGTCCCATACGACCTGGGCCCTCCGGAAGATGCCGTGCAGCTGGATCAGCAACTTGTTCTTACTGCGGTTGGATAGTCCGGTCAGCGATCGGCGCCACCGCTCGATCTCCTCGCGCGTGATCGACTCGAGCTCACGGTCACCGAAGGCGGGAAGCAGATGGGCCCGCAAGGCCGACTCGTAATCGACCAGCGTCGAAGGCTTGCGCTCTCGGTCCTCCTTGATGAAGCGCAGCCACTCGCCGGCGGCGTCGGCGAAGGTCACCCCCGTCCGTGTCGACCCTGCGGGCAGCCCGCGGCGAGCTTGATCGAGGACATCACGCAGCCAGTCCTCGGCGAGGCGCTTGGTGAAGTACCCCGCTGCCGGCCGTCCCCGCGCCGTCCAGGCGGGACCGATCTTCCTCTGGACCTGCCGCCCGTCTGGCAACCGGTACTTCGCGTACCACGCCGGCCCGCGCCTGCGCTCGACCCGGAACACGTGACCGCTGACTGGCTGGATGACCGCCACCGCAACGGCGATCATACGCTCGTCGGGACATATCCGGGACATTTTTCTGGATCGGCCCGGGCTGTCCTCAGCACCATCTGCCGATTTGCAGCGCTTTCCTAATGCCGCCGGTGGGGATCGAACCCACGACCTTCGGATTAAAAGTCCGCTGCTCTGCCAGCTGAGCTACGGCGGCTGAACGCTCATCATCGCGCAACCGGACCGAGGATGGCGCCCGAAAGCACGCCGTTCAGCGGATGAATCCGCCGCCTTCGATCTGCGCCGCGGTCAATGCCGGAAGTGGCGGCGACTGGTGAACACCATGGTGGCGCCGGCCGCCTCGACCGCGGCGACCACGTCGGGATCCCGCACCGACCCGCCGGGCTGGATGATCGCCTCGATCCCGGCCTCGATGGCCACCTCGGGGCCATCGGCGAAGGGGAAGAAGGCATCCGAGGCCAGCACGCCGCCCTTCAGGGGCGAGCGGGCCTTCTCGATGGCCAGCCGCACCGAGTCGACGCGACTCATCTGGCCGGCGCCGATCCCCACCGTGGCGAGTTCACGGGTCATGACAATCGCGTTCGAGCGCACGTGCTTGCACACCTTCCAGGCGAACAGCAACTCGCTCCACTGGGCCTCGGTCGGGCGGCGCTCGGTGACGACCTGCATCTCGCCGCGCTCCTCCAGGTCGTGATCTCGATCCTGGACGAGCATGCCGCCTACGACCTGGCGGAGGTTGGGCTCGATCATGTCGGCCGTCCGCCGCTCCTGGTCGTCGAGGATCCGCAGGTTGGGCTTGGTGCACAGCACCTCGAGCGCGTCCTCGTCGTAGCCGGGCGCGAACAGGACCTCGATGAACTGCTTGATCAGCACCTCGGCGAGCGCCCGATCGACCTTGCGGTTCAGACAGATGATGCCGCCGTAGGCCGACAGGGGATCGCAGGCGAAGGCGCGCTGGTAGGCGTCGTGCGCGGTCGAGCCGACGGCGACGCCGCACGGGTTGTTGTGCTTGACGATCACGCAGGCCGGGATCTGGAACTCGCTCATGAGCAGCCGGGCGGAGTCGAGATCGAGCAGGTTGTTGAACGACAGCGGCTTGCCGCCGAGCTGGGCCACCATCGAGAGGACGTGAGTCCGGGCCCCGACCTGCGCGTAGTAGGCCGCGCGCTGGTGGGGGTTCTCGCCGTAGGGAAGCTCGAGGACCTTCTCGAACGCCCGCACCATGAGCGGAGGGAAGTCCTCGCGCTTCTCCTGGAACCACCGGGCGATCGCGGTGTCATAGCGAGCGGTGTAGGAGAACGCCTCGGCGGCCAGGCTCTCGCGCGTGGGCAGCGAGAGGCGGCGGTCGAACTCACGCAACTCGGCCAGGATGGCGTCATAGCTCTCGGGGCTGACCACCGGCGCGACGAAGGCGGCGTTCTTGGCCGCGGCCCGGATCATCGTCGGGCCGCCGATGTCGATGTTCTCGATCACCTCGGCGTCGGCCACCCCGCGCTGAGCCGCGGTGCGCTCGAACGGATACAGGTTCACGCAGACCAGATCGACGAACTCGACCTCGTGCTCCTCGGCCGACTGCATGTGACCCCGGTCGTCACGCAGGGCCAGCATTCCGGCATAGATCTTCGGATGGAGGGTCTTGACCCGCCCGTCCATGATCTCGGGAAAGCCGGTCAGCTCGGAGACCTGCCGGACCGGAATGCCGGCTTGGGCCAACGCCCGAGCCGTCCCGCCCGTCGAGACGATCTCGATGCCCAGGTCGGCCAGTCCGCGGGCGAACTCGACGATGCCCGTCTTGTCGGACACCGACAGGAGCGCACGGGCGACTTGTACCTCTCCTGGGGAGACCGGCGTCTGGCGCGCCACTGCCTCGGTGCCCTGCTGCATGTAGCGCCGACTCTAGCGCTCGATGACGACGCGGCGCCGGTTGGCTGGGTCGAACTTGACCGCACCGAGCGCGATCAGGCGCACCGCCTCGGGCAGAAGCTCGTGCTCGATCGCATGGAGCTCGTCGAGCACGTCGGCCGGCTCACGCGCGGAAGGGAGCTCGATCGCTCGCTGCAGGATCACCGGTCCCGTGTCGACGCCCCGGTCGACGAAATGCACCGTGACCCCAAATACCTTGACCCCATAAGCGAGGGCCTGCTCAACCGCGGCCAGCCCCGGGAAGGCCGGCAGCAGCGCGGGATGGACATTGATCACCCGCTCTGGGAACCGATCGAGGAACTCGGAGCTGAGCAGCTGCATATAGCCGGCGAGGACGACCAGCTCGACGCCGAGACCGGCCAGCCACTCCGCCATCGCCCGGTCGCGATCCTCGCGAGTGGCGTACTCCGCCCGTGCGAACGCAGCGCTCTGGATCGAGGCGGCACGGGCCCGCTCGAGCGCCCGCGCCCTCGGCTTGTCCGAGGCTACGGCCACGATTTCGGTGCCGCCGCGGCCGTGCACGCGGTCGAGCAGGGCCTGCAGGTTGGTCCCCTCGCCCGAGGCGAGCACGGCCACCTTCATGCCGGGCGCAGCTTCGGAAACCGGCCACCGGTGGAGCGCAGCCGGCCGGCCTCGAGCAGCTGATCGACCCGGCGCAGGACATCCTCGGAGTGCAAGTGGGCATACGCGCCGTAGGCCGTCAGTGCGTGGTAGCGGTGATCGGCGATGACTTTCGAGCGTCCGCCGCGGAGGATCTCGACCGCGCGCGTCCGGCCCACCGGCGGCCGGGCTGAGCGCACGACGTCGACGATCGCGGCATCGAGCTCGGGCGGGGGCGCCGCGGCGTCGGGCGCAGCCGCGCGGCCTACCGTCGGCTCGCACACGTCACAGCACGAGACGGTGGGCGCCGGCGCCGTGCGATCGCCGAAATGCTCGAGCAGGGCCGTGCGCCGGCACCGCGAGCGCTCGACGTAGTCCCAAACGGCGCGATACTGGGCCCAGCGCACCCGCTCGGCCTCGCGCGCCGAGCTCCGGCACGAGGCCAGGATCCGCTCGTCGAGCTCGCAGCGGATCCGGCCCACGGCTCGGTCGGGCGGGGCCGGGGAGGGCGCGAGCGCACCGGCACGAGCGAGATGACCGATCAGGGCGCGGATCGCCTCCTCGTCGACCGCCGGCGCGAGCGAGCCGGCCAGCTCGGCCAGCCCCACGTCGTAGGTACCGTCCAGCCCGGCCCAGCGCAAGCGCTCGGCCACATGGGCGAACGCGTCGTCGGACAGCCGTGCGCGTTCGATGAAAAACACGTGCAGGCCCTTGTCTCGCTGCTCGGCGAACAGCAGACATCGTCCGGGCCGCCCGTCGCGGCCCGCCCTCCCGGCCTCCTGGTAGTAGGCCTCGAGCGACCCGGGGACGGTCGCGTGACACACCGTGCGCACGTCTGCCTTGTCGATGCCCATCCCGAACGCGTTCGTGGCCACGATCACCGGCACCTCGCCGTCCATGAACCGGCTCTGGACGCGCGCCCGGGCGCCGCGCTCCATCCCGGCGTGGTAGGCCAGAACCTCCCGGCCGAGATCCGCCGACAACGAGCGCGCCAGCTCCTCGCTGGCCCGGCGCGTGCCCGCGTACACGATCGCGGGCACCGCAGCGGGCTCGGCCAGCGCCGCGGCGATGCGCCGGCGCTTGTCCGCGGTGGTCCGGCAGCGCACGACCTCGAAGCTCAGGTTGGGCCGGTCGAAGCCCGTGGTCACGCGCACCGGGTCGCGCAGGGCGAGCCGCCGGACGATGTCATCGGCCACCTGTGGCGTGGCGGTGGCCGTGAGCGCCAGCGTGGCGCGGGCGCCGGCCCGGCGCGCGGCCTCGGCGAGGGCGAAGTAATCCGGGCGGAAGTCGTGCCCCCATTGGGAGACGCAGTGCGCCTCGTCGACCACGAACAGCCCGACCCGGAGCCGGGAGAGCGCCTCGGCGAACCGAGGTGCGGCAAACCGCTCCGGGGCCACGTACAGAAGCTGCACCTCCCCGGCCGCGGCCCGCTCGAGCGCCGACGCATTCGCGGCCCCGCCGCGCTGAGCGTTCACGAGCTCGACCCGCCCCGGGGCGATCTGCGCCAAGGCGGAGACCTGGTCCTGCATCAGCGAGACCAGGGGCGAGACCACGAGCGTGAGGTCGTTGCGCATGAGCGCCGGGAGCTGGTAACAGAGCGATTTCCCCGACCCGGTGGGCATCACGACCAGCGCGTCGCGGTCGGACAGGGCGGCGGCCACCGCCTCGGGCTGGCCGGGGCGGAAACGGTCGAAGCCGAACGTGCGTCTGAGAGCCTCGGTCGGGTCCATCGGGGCGCCGACGATAGCGCCGGGGGCGGCGGCCCCCACCGGCATCCGCGGGGGCGGAGGCTCCTCGGATACCTCCCCCGCTGTGTGCCTCACTTCACACCCTCCGGACCCCGCCTCGGGCACATTAACGGTATGACCTTCGCACCCATAATCACGGCCCTGAGCGGGCTCTACCTGGTCGTCATCTACGCCCTGCGCCGGCGCCGCGGCCTTCTCAGCCAGCACCCATATCGCAACCCGTACGGCGACGCCCCGGGGGCGTGGCGCGGGGGCGACTCGGCCGCCGATGTGCGCCAGGCCCTGCGCCGCGCGCCCGGCACGCGCTAGCCCGGCCCCGGGGCGCCGCTCCCCGCAACAGCCACCTCCCCGCAACAGCCACCACCCGCGGCGACGCGCCGCAGCGGGCCTGACGCGGTCAGCCGACCTGTACGAGCGGCAGTTCTGACTCGAGCGCGTACTTGCCGTTGGCGCCGTGCGTGCCGTCGAGCGGATAGTGACCGCTGAAGCAGGCGTCGCAGTGCGCCTCCGGCGAGCCACCGACCGCCTCGTACACGCCCTCGAGCGAGAGGTAGTGCAGTGAGTCGGCCCCGAGCTCGTCGGCGACCTCGCCGACTGAGCGCCCGTGAGCGATCATCTCCTCGCGGGTCGACATATCGATCCCGTAGTGGCAGGGATGCTTGATCGGCGGAGCCGAGATCCGCAGATGGACCTCCGCGGCGCCCGCGTCGCGGAGCATCTGGACGATCTGCCGAGTCGTGTTGCCCCGCACGATCGAGTCGTCGACCACGATCAGCCGCTTGCCCGCCACCACCTCGGGGAGCGGGTTGAACTTGAGTCGCAGGCCATGGCGGCGGAGCTCCTGGCCGGGCTGGATGAACGTGCGCGCCACGTAGCGGTTCTTGATGAAGCCGTCGTCCTGGGGCAGGCCGGCGGCCCGAGCCAGGCCGCGGGCGGCGGCGTTCCCCGAGTCCGGCACCGGGATGACCAGGTCGGCCTCCACCGGAGCTTCGCGCCACAGGTTCTCGCCCATGCGCGCTCGGGCCACCTGCAGCACCGTTCCGGCCATCCGGGAGTCCGGGCGAGCGAAGTAGATGTACTCGAACACGCAGAAGGCCCGCCGCTCGGCGCCGGAGACCACGCGAGTCTGGATCCCGCGCTCGGTCAGGGTGACCACCTCGCCGGGCTGGACCTCACGCAGGTAGGTGGCGCCGATGAGATCGAACGCACACGACTCGCTGGCCACGCAATATGCGGCCGGCCCGGATCCGTCGTCGATCATGCCCAGGGCCAGGGGCCGGAGACCGTGCGGATCGCGGAACGCCACCACCGCGTGATCGGTCATGACCACGGTGGAGAAGGCGCCGTTCAGCCGGGGCAGGACGTCGGCCACCGCGTCCTCGATCCGCTCGGCCGGGTGGGTGGCCAGGAGGGCGGCGATGATCTCCGAGTCCGAGGTGGAGCGGAACGGCACCTCCTGCCCGCGCAGCTCGGAATGGAGCTCGACCGCGTTGATCAGGTTGCCGTTGTGGGCCAGCGCGAGCGTGCGGTGGTCGTCCCGGACGATCGGCTGAGCGTTCTCCCACTCCGAGGAACCGGTGGTCGAGTAGCGGACGTGGCCGATCGCCATGTCCCCGAGCAGCGAGCGGAGCTTGTGCTCGTCGAACACCTGGGCCACGAGCCCCTGATCGCGAATGGCCATGATCCCGCCGCCCTTAGGCGCGGTGGCGATGCCGGCCGACTCCTGCCCCCGGTGCTGGAGGGCGAACAGCCCGAAGTAGGCGACGCGGGCGACGTCGCGTCCCGGCGCATAGATGCCGAAAACGCCGCATTCGTCGCGAGGTCCATCGCGATGATCGTTCATGGAAGCCATGGAGGGGGCTAAAGCATGCCGCAGCCCTCGGCCGGACTAGGGATTTCTAGCCTAGCAGCGGGTCCTGGAGCGCCAGTTCGAGCCCGCCGGCGCAGACCGACCCCAGCTCGGAGATCGGGAGCGCGAGCGCGGACTCGATGACCAGCGAGTCGCCGCCCACCCGCCCGATCACCCGGTACCCGGCGAGCACCTCAGGCGAGCCGGAGACCACGAAGCAGCGCCCCGGCGCCTCGTCGAACAGCGGCAGCCCGTCCAGGGAGACCTCGGCGCCGATGCCACCGGCCAGGCAGCATTCGGCCAGCGCCACCGCCAGGCCACCCTCGGCCACGTCATGGGCGCTGTGAAAGCGGCCGGCCCGGATCCCTTGGCGCACCTCGTCGTGCGCCGCCCGCGCCGACTCGGAGATCGGTGGCAGCTCGCCCACCGGGGGCTCGCCGCGCAGCTTCGCCACCTCCGAGCCCACGGCCGAGAAGTCCCCCACCGAGCCGACCAGGGCGATGGCATCGCCTTCGGCGGCAAAGCCGAGGCGACCAGCGTGGGCGGCGTCGGGCAGCTTGCCCACCATCCCGACCACAGGGGTGGGGAAGATCGGACCCGCCGGGGCCTCGTTGTACAGGGACACGTTGCCGCCAACGACGGGGACCCCGAGCGAGGTACAGGCCCAGGCCAGGCCTGCCACCGCCTCGGTGAGCTGCCAGGCCACGTGCGGCTTCTCGGGATTGCCGAAGTTCAGGCAGTTGGTCAGCCCGAGCGGCTCGGCCCCCACGCAGGCCAGATTGGCCGCGCACTCGTACACGGCCTCGGCCGCCCCGGTCCGCGGGTCGCAGGCCACCCGGCGGCCGTTGCCGTCGATCGAGACCGCGATGCCGGAGGTGTCGGGCAGGGCCAGGACGGCGGCGTCGGTCTCCTCGGGCCGGCGCACCGTGCGGGACTGGACGACCGGGTCGTACTGCTCGAACACCGGCCGCCGCGAGGCCAGGTTGGCCGAACCCAGGAGAGCAAGCAAGGTGGCACCCGCATCCTCGCCTCCGCTCAGCACCGCCGAAGGCGCCGCGTACAACGGCCCGGAAAGAGGCGAAGGAGCCAAGTCGTAGACCGGGCAATCGTCGACCAGTATCCGGACCGGGAGGTCGCCGGCCACCGTCTCGCCGTCCAGGACCCGGAGCCGATCACCCTCGGTGACTTCACCGATCGCCGTGGCCAGCACCTCCCAACGACCGCACACGGCGAGGACCTGGTCGAGCCGCCGGGGATCGACCACGCAGAGCATGCGCTCCTGCGATTCGGAGACCATGATCTCGAACGGCTCCATCCCGGGCTCGCGCAGCGGCACCAGCGAGACGTCGATGTCCAACCCCACTTCGCCCTTCGAAGCCATCTCCGACGAGGCCGAGGTCAACCCGGCCGCGCCCAGGTCCTGGAGGGAGACGAGCAGCTCGCGCTCGAGCAGCTCCAGGCAGCACTCGAGCAGCTTCTTCTCGGCGAACGGATCGCCGATCTGGACCGAGGGGCGCTTGGCCTCATCGGCCTCGCCGAGCTCGGCGCTGGCCAGGACCGAGGCGCCACCGATGCCGTCCCGGCCGGTGAGCGCGCCCAGCAGCACGAGCACGTTGCCGGGGCCCGCGGCGGCGCTGCGGATCAGTCGCTCGCGCGGCGCCAGGCCCAGGCACATGGCGTTGACCAGACAGTTCTGCTCGTAGCTGGACTCGAAGTAGATCTCGCCCCCGACCGTCGGGACGCCGATCGAGTTCCCGTAGTGCCCGATCCCCGCCACCGCCCGTTCGAGCAGGTACCGCGATCGCGGCGAGGCGGAGATCTCCCCGAACCGGAGCGAGTCGAGCACGGCGATCGGCCGCGCCCCGACCGCGAACACGTCGCGGAGGATGCCCCCCACCCCCGTGGCCGCGCCCTGGAACGGCTCGACCGCGCTCGGGTGGTTGTGCGACTCGACCTTGAAAGCGAGCGCGAGGCCGCCTCCGACGTCGACCACGCCGGCGTTCTCGCCTGGCCCCATGAGCACGTACGGCCCCTCGGTGGGCAGCGTGCGCAGCAGCTTGCGCGAGTGCTTGTAGGCGCAGTGCTCTGACCACATCAGCGAGAGCATGGCCAGCTCGACGCCGTTGGGCTCTCGCTCGAGCCCCGCAACGATCCGTTCGTATTCGCTGTCGGTGAGCCCGAGCTGCCGGTGCCGGGCAGCGTTAGGCGACGACGCGATCCCCGGCATGCATCCGCATCGAGTCGAAGATGTTCAGGCCGTCGACCGAGCCGGTCAGCTCATCCACCGCGTGCTCAGGGTGGGGCATCAACCCGAACACGTTGCGTTGCTCGTTGCAGACGCCCGCGATGTCACGCAGCGAGCCGTTGGGGTTCTGGCCCGGGGCGTAGCGGAGCAGGACCTGGCCCGAGGCCTCGAGCGCGTCGAGCTGATCCTCGGGGGCATAGAACCGGCCCGTCGTGTGCTTGATCGGGATCGAGAGCCGCTGCCGGGGACCGCAGGTGCAGGTGAAGGGGCTGTCGGAGTGCTCGACCTCCAGCCACACCTGGCGGAAGATGAAGCGCAGGGAGACGTTCGGGAGCAGCGCCCCCGGAAGCAGGCCGGCCTCGCACAGGACCTGGAAGCCGTTGCAGATCCCGAGCACCAGGCCCCCGTCGCGGGCGAACGAAGCCACCTCCTCCATCACCGGGGCGAAGCGCGCGATCGCGCCCACGCGCAGGTAGTCGCCGTAGGAGAACCCGCCTGGGACGATCACCGCGTCGACGCCGTGGAGGTCCCGGTCGGCGTGCCAGAGCATCGTGGCGTCCCCGACCCGCAGCGCCGCCTGCAGCGCGTCAACGTCGTCACACGACCCAGGGAAGCGGACGACGCCGAACTTCACTCGGACTCGACGATCTGGTAGTCCTCGATCAGCGGATTGGACAGGAGCCGCTCGCACATCGCCGGCAGCTGACCGGGGTCCTCGACGTCGAGCTCGATCATCCGGCCCACGTGAACGTTCTGCACCCCGGTGAACCCGAGCGCGGGCAGCGCCCGCTCGACCGCCTGTCCCTGAGGATCGAGGATGCCCGCCTTCGGCCGGACCAGCACCCGTGCCCGCATCAGCCTTGCGCCTGCATCAGCCTCGCGTGCGGCTCAGCCACGAGTCGAACGGCTCGCCGGTGATCCGCTCGTAGGCCTCGCGGTACTTGGCCCGGGTTCGCTGCACCACCTCGTCCGGAATCTCCGGAGCCGGGGGGTTGCGGTCCCAGCCCGTGGACGAGGCCCAGTCGCGAACGAACTGCTTGTCAAAGCTCGGCTGGGTCCGGCCCGGCTCGTACTCGTCGGCAGGCCAGAAGCGGGAGGAGTCCGGCGTGCACACCTCGTCCCCCAGCGTCAGCTCGCCCCCGGCCAGGCCGAATTCGAACTTGGTGTCGGCGAGGATGATCCCGCGCTCACGGGCGTGCTCGGCGCAGGCGTTATACACCGCGATCGAGGCATCCCGCACCCGCTCGGCCAGCCCACGGTCGCCGATCAGCGAGACCGTCCCCTCGAAGTCGATCGCCTCGTCGTGGCCCTCGGTGGCCTTGGTGCTCGGCGTGTAGATCGGCTCGGGCAGCTGGTCGGACTCGCGCAGGCCGGGCGGCAGCTCGATCCCCGACACCGCGCCGGTGCGCTGATAGTCCTTCCACCCCGAGCCGCTCAGGTAGCCGCGGACGACGCACTCGACCGGGAGCATCTCGAGCCTGCGCACGACCATCGCGCGGCCGCGGGCGTCATCCGGGATGCCCTCGGTGATCGACACCATGTGGTTGGGCACGATCGACTCGGTCCGCTCGAACCAGAATGCGGACAGTCCGGTGAGCACGCTCCCCTTGTCGGGGATCGGCGTCGGGTGCACCACGTCGTAGGTGGAGATGCGATCGGACGCGACCAGGAGCAGCGTCTGATCCGAGGTTTCATAGATCTCGCGGACCTTGCCCGAGGCGATCAGGCGGAGGTCTGATAGGGCGGTCACCCGGTCGAGACTAGCAACGGGGGCGGCGCTCTGATGCCCGCGCGGATCAGCGCAATCCGACCCAGTTGGCCCAGCAGTCGGACCCCAAGCTGTTCACGCCGTCGGCGGCCGAGAGCATGGCCTCGGCCCCGCTCGGCGACTCGAAGTCGATCCCCGGAGCGCTGTGGCTCGCGCTCCCGCTCGAACTGACCGCGAGCCCGGGGATGCGCCCGGTCGAGTCGACGATCGACCCGGGCTCGCCCGAGGCCGCAGTCACCGCCAGCGAGGTGGTCGAGCCCGACCGCGTGCAGGTCATGCTGACCGAGAACGGCCCGAACGTGAACAGCGTCACCGGGCCGCTCCCGGCCGCCACCTTCACCAGCCCGTTCGTGCCCACGCGGTCGGTGGCGGGCAGGAAGCTGCTCGGCGGCTGGCCGCCCAGCGTGCTCGCGTTGCGGGCATTGGTGGCCGACTGGGCATCCTGGGCGTTGACCGCGTTCTCGGAGCTTCCGGCCACGAAGGCCTGGTCGGCCTTCTTGGCCCTCGGCACCTTGCCGAGCGTCCCGGCCGCCACCTGCAGGCCGGTGACCGAGTGGTTGCGCAGGCGGTTGCCCGAGAGCGAGCGGGGCCGGATCAGGTTGTCCCCGGTGACCAGGCCGGCCGCGACCGCGGTTCCCGAAGCCGCCACGACCAGGGCTGTCACCGCCACCGCCATCGCCGCCGAGGGCCTTCGTCTGGTCACGAACTTCATACTTGGACGCACCCCCTCGCCAAACGGGACGCCGCAGGTTCTCCGGTTTTGAGTCTTTTGTCAACATGCGCCTAGCCGTGGTCGGCCACGTCGAGTGGATCGATTTCGTCCCCGTGGCGCGCTTCCCCGTGCAGGGTCAGGTGCTGGCCTCAGAAGGGGCGTTCTCGCGCGCGGGCGGCGCCGGAAGCGTGGTGGCCAAGGCGCTGGCCGAGCTCGGGGCCGAGGTCGACTTCTACACCGCGCTGGGCCGAGATGCCCACGGCGAGAGCGCGGCGGCCGAGCTCTCAGAGCGCGGCGTTCGCACGCACGTCGCGTGGCGGGACGAGCCCACGCGCCGGGCGGTGGTCCTGCTCGTGGACGGGGGCGAGCGGACGATCGTGACCATCGGGACACGGCTTCACCCGTGCGGAGACGACGACCTCGACTGGACGCGGATCGGCCACGCCGACGGCGCTTATTTCACCGCCGGTGACCGATCCGCGCTGATGCATGCCCGCACCGCGGGCGTCCTGACCGCCACCCCCCGCGGGCGCGGTGCCCTCGACGGCGAGGGCCCGGAGCTCGACGCGCTCATCTTCAGCGAGCTCGACCGCGACGAGAACGACTGGGCCAAGCGGCTCGCGCACCGGGCCCGCCTGCTCGTGGCTACCCGGGGCGAGGAGGGCGGCCGGTGGTGGGGTGAGAGCACCGGCACCTGGCCGGCTTGCCCGCCCCCCGGCCCGATCAAGGACGCCTACGGCGCCGGCGATTCGTTCGCGGCCGGGTTCACGTACGGGCTCGCGTCCGGGGAGGCGATCGCCGGCGCGGCGCGGCGCGGCGCCGAGTGCGGAGCCCGGGCCTTGACCCATCAGGGGGTCCTGTGACCGGCCGCGATCCCTATCAGGTCCTCGGCGTGAAGGCGAACGCCTCCGACGCCGAGATCCGCGCCGCCTACCGCCGCCTGGTTCAGCTCCACCACCCCGACCACAACGCCGGCTCCGAGGAGGCCGCCCGCCGGTTCGAGGAGGTCCAGGACGCGTACAGCCGGATCCGCCAGCTCCGCGCCTCGGCCATCCCGGGGCCAACCCCGGGCCATGAAGCGCCGCCCGGCGACCCGTCCGTGGACGCGCGTCTGCGCGACCTCGAGCAGCAGGTTCGCAAGGCCCAGGACCGAGCCCGCAAGGAGGCCGAGCGAGCTCGCGAGAACGCACGCCGGGCGGCCCGTGAGGCGACCGACCGGGTGCGCGGCGACCGGGCCGATCGCCCGAGCGATGAGGAGCTCGGCTACGTGACCACCGACGACAGCTTCTCGAAGATCCTCTCCGACGCCCGGGACGAGCTCTCGACCCGTTTCTCCCACGCCCGGGAGCACCCGGTGGTTCAGCGGGTCAGCGACCTGATCGACGGCCTCGATGAACTGGCCTCGAAGCTCGACCAGGACCGGCGAAAGCGCAAGCCCTAGCTAAGGCACGTTTCGCCGCTAGGCGAAACCGCCAATGCCGCGTGATCAGGCGA
Organism: uncultured Solirubrobacterales bacterium; assembly: GCA_963748585.1. GTDB lineage: Bacteria > Actinomycetota > Thermoleophilia > Solirubrobacterales > Solirubrobacteraceae > Palsa-465. Next base: position 51,966 of record CAVVJR010000003.1, read on the forward strand.
TCTCGTCCAGGCGGCCCACGATCTCCGGCGCGTGGCGCACGAACCACCCGTAGTCGAAGATCGAGTCGAGGTCGAGACCTTCGCCGGCGGGATCGTCCGCGAGCAAGGACCGCAGCGGAACGCGCGTGTCCAGGGCCTGCTGGGCGAGCCGCTGCACCACGCGGTACGCGTCGTCGCGGCTCATCCCGCCCGAGACCAGGGCCAGCAGCACTCGCTGCGAGAACAGCGCCCCGCAGGTCAGATCGAGGTTTGCCCGCATGCGCGTGGCATCGACGACCATTCCGTCGACCAGGCGCAGAACCGTCCGCTGCATGTGGTCGAGCAGGATGGTCGAGTCGGGGAGGATGACCCGCTCGACCGATGAGTGTGAGATGTCGCGCTCGTGCCACAGAGCCACGTCCTCGAGCGCCGCCATGGCGTTGCCGCGCAGGATCCGGGCCAGCCCCGTGACCTGCTCGGACTTGATCGGATTGCGCTTGTGCGGCATCGCGCTCGAGCCCTTCTGCCCGGCCGCGAACGGCTCGCGCGCCTCGGCCACCTCGGTCCGGGCCAGGTGACGCAGCTCGACCGCGAACCGCTCGAGCCCGGCCCCGGCCACCGCGATCGAGGAGAGCAGGAAGGCGATCCGGTCCCGCGCCACCACCTGGGTGGAGACGGGTTCCCGAGGGAGTCCGAGCCGGGCCAGCACCCGCTCCTCGAACCCGGGCGAAGTGGCCGAGTAGGTCCCCACCGCACCGGATACCGCGCCCACGCACGCCTGATCGAACGCCGTCTGCAACCGCGTGAGGTTGCGGCTGGCCTCGAACGCGAACCCGGCCAGCTTGACCCCGAACGTGGTCGGCTCGGCGTGGATCCCGTGCGTGCGCCCGACGCACAGGGTCGACACGTGCGAGCGGGCCTGCGCGGCCAACGCGGCCACCAGGCGGCGCCCCTCGGGCAGGATGACCGAGGCCGCCCGGCGCAGCTGCAGCGCCAGGCCCGTATCCAGGACGTCGCTCGAGGTCAGCCCGTGGTGGATCCACCGGCCGGCCGGGCCGGCCGACGAGGCCAGCACATCGACGAACGCGGCCACGTCGTGGTCGGTCACCTTCTCCCGCTCGGCGATCTCCTGCACCGTGAACGTCGCCGACCGGATCGCCTCCAGATCGGACGGCGATGGCCCATCGGCCATCTCCTCGCACGCCGCCACCTCCACCTCGCGCATAGCCTCGAAGCGGGCGTGGTCGGACCAGATCTCGCCCAGCTCGGGGCGCGTGTAGCGGGCGATCATCCGCCGGCGAGCTGAATCGATTTGACGAGCAGCATGATCAGCGCCACCACCATGTACCCGCCCAGTGCGAGCAGGGCCGCCCGGCGCGCGGACGACAGACGCGGGCGCGAGAGCAGCGCCGCGGGGGGCATCGTCCACTGCTCCCTCGGCACGTCGGACCCGGCATAGGACCCGTCGCCGCGGCTCCCCCGCAGGGCCAAGCCGCCGACCAGGGCCAGACCGGCCACGAGCACGCCGGCCCCGACCAGGGCTAGCGTGGCCACGTCGACGGCCGGGAACAGGGTGGTCACGGTGAGGATCACCGACAGCAGCACGAGCACACCGACGATCACGCCGGCCAGCGCCTGCAGCCAGCCTGGATTTGCCCACGGTCCGAGCACCGCCCGATCGTTGCAGAGCATGAGCAGAAACAGCGTCGTCAGGGGGAGCACGATCCCGCACAGGGCCTGAACCGCCTCGGTGATCACCCCGAGGGGGGCCTGCGGAATGAGCACGATCGCGGCCGCCGCCACGGTCAGGGCCATGAACACCGAATAGAAGCCCTTGGCCTCACTGAAGCTGCGGTGCAGGGAGGCCCGGGTTCCGAACACATCCCCGACCACATAGCTTGTGGCCAGCGTCACCGCTCCGGCCCCGATCAGCGAGGCGTTGAGCAGGACGATGGCGAAGAACGCACCCGCCACTGCGCCCAGCGTGTGGTGCAGCGCGCTCGCCACTCCACCCGCGTTGGTGAAGTGGCCGAAGTACGGCGTCCCATCGAGGGCGAAGCCGGTCACGCAGATGAGCGCCCCGGCGCCGACGACCACGACCACGGCGCCGAGCAGGGTGTCGATTCGCTCGTAGTTGATCCAGCGCGGGGTGATCCGCTTGTCGACGATGTTCGACTGCTGAAAGAAGAGCTGCCACGGCGCCACCGTGGTGCCCACGATGGCGATCACGAGCAGCACGGCGTTGGCGCTCGCGCCCCCGCGGATGCCGGGCACGAACAGATGGGTGGCGATCGTCCCCCAGTGCGGGTGGGCGAGGAAGAAGAGCGGGATGACGAGCAGATTCGCGAACACGAACACGAACATCGAGCGCTCCCAGCTGCGGAAGCTGCCGCTGGCCGTGACCGCGATCAGGGCGAGCGCGGCCACCGGGACCGAGACGTAGGGCGACACGCCCAGATAGCCGAGGGCCAGGCGGACCCCGATGAACTCGGTGACGATGATGAGGAAGTTCTGCAGGAGCAGGAAGCTCGACTCGAACACGCCCCACCCGCGGCCGAAGCGCTCGATGATCAGCCGGGCATGGCCGACGCCGGTGACCGCGCCGAGCCGGACCACCATCTCCTGGTTGACGATCAGTACCGGCACGAGCAGGAGCAGCACCCAGAGCAGGCTGACGCCGTAGTTCTGCCCCGCCTGAGCGTAGGTCGCGACGCCGCCGGCGTCGTTGTCGCCCACCATGACGATCAGCCCCGGGCCGATGATGGCCAGCAGCGCGAAGAACCGTGAGCGCAGCGAACGGTTCTCGGAGCCGACCCGGATCGTCCCGAACGCCCCCTCGATCTCGCCCGCGCCGGCGGAGGGGAGCACCGCAGTCTCGGGGCCGTCGGCGGCCGCGCGCGGGGCGTCCGGCGCTGTGCTTGACATGTGCTCGACCTCCTTTCGCCATCCGCCCGCGAGTCGCGGGGCCGGCGGGAGGCCGCTCAGACGGCCGGGCTCGACCCGGAACCGTGAGACGACGTCACCACGCCGGCCACCGGCCTGCTACTTCGCGGTCGCTCGTCGTCTTTGTGTCCGTCACGGTTACGCATCTTCGCCACCGAGGGTACCACCGGGGATCGACTCAGCCGCGGGCCATCCCGGCCCGCCGGCGCCACTCTTCGGGCAGCAACAGCTCGAGCACGTCATCGACCGCGACCAGGCCCACCGGCCGACCCTCGCCGTCGATCACCGGCATGGCGATCAGGTTGTAGTCGGTCATCACGCGAGCCACCTCGGGCACGTCGGCGTCGGTGTGCACGGTCGGCGTCGGCGCGTCCTCGACCAGGTCGCACACGTCGGCCTGCGGCTCGGCCCGGACGAGGTCGGCCAGGGACAGCGCGCCGACCAGGAGGCCGTCGGAGCCGGTCACGAGCACGGTCGAGATCTGCTGGGGCCCGAGCTCGGCGGCGCGCACCCGGGCCACGGCATCGGCCACGGTCGCCTCGGTCCCGACCGAGACGAAGTCGGGGTTCATGATCCCGCCCGCGGTCGAGGGGTTGTGACCGAGCAGGGCGCGGATCTTCCGCTGCTTGGCCGGCGGGAGGAGATTGAGGATCGGGAGCCGGCGGTCCTGCTCCAGCTCGAGCAGGAGGTCGGCCGCGTCGTCGGAGGCCATCCGCGCGAGCACCGCGGCCGCCTCCTGATCGGAGCGGTCGCGCAGGAACTCGACCTGGTGCTCGTCGTCCATCTCCTCGAACACGTCGGCCTCGAGCTCCTTGTCCTGTCCCACGGCCGCGAGGATCTCCTCGCCTTCCTCGTGCGACGCGGCCTCGACCAGGTCGGCGATCTGGGCCGGATGCAGGCGGGCCAGCCGGCGCGGGGCGAGCTTCAGGCGCGAGGTCGGCACGTGGCCGACGAACGGCTCCATCTCGTTCCAGGCCACGAACTCGCGGTGCTCGGAGTCATGGCCGCGGAACCGGCGGGGCAAAAACCGCCACAGGCGCGGCCGCAGGCTGGGATCGATGCCGGCCACTCGCCAGGCGCCTTCGCCGTCGCGCACCAGCTCGACCTCGTGCGCGGCCACCAGCTTGGCCGTGTGGACGTTGATCATCCTGTGGTCGAGCACGTCCTGGCGCAGCAGGACCTCGCCGGGCCGCCGGTCGAACTGGCCCAGGTCGACCTTCGTGGTCGCCATGCGCACGTCGTACGGGCCCAGCGCCGCCACCCGGTCGATCGGGACGAAGAGCTCCCGGCCCCCGATCTGCGCCTTCAGGCCGGCCACGAGCGGCAGCTCTTCGCCACCGTCCAGCCGGGCGATGACGTCCTCGACCCTGCCGAGCCGCTCACCGGCCGAATCGAGCAGCGGACTCCCCGCGAGCGAGGAGAGATGAACGACGTTCTCGGGCATCAGCTGCCGCCCGCAAGGGTAGCGGCGTCAGCTGTTGAGGATGCGCGCGGCCAGGACGGCGGCGTTGCGCGCATTGTCGACCCCCACGCAGGCCACCGGCACGCCCGGAGGCATCTGCGAGATCGACAGCAGCGCGTCGAGCCCGCCGGCCACCGAGGTGCGGCTGGTCAGCGGGACTCCGATCACCGGCAGGTCGGTGTGGGCGGCCACCACGCCGGGGAGCGCCGCCGACAGCCCGGCGCCGGCGATGATGACCCGGAGGCCGCGCAGATGCGCGTTCTTGGCGTAGTCGGCCACCTTGTCGGGCTCTCGGTGGGCCGACATGACCCGGACCTCGGAGCGGATGCCGCGGTCGCTCAGCTCCTTCTCGGCTGCCTCCATCGCTCCCATGTCGCTTTTGGAGCCCATCACGATGCCGACGCGCGGGGCGTCGACGTCGAGCTCCTCGATTTGCTCTGCCACCTCAGCCAGCGGCTCACTCATAACGCGATGTCCCTTCGCAGCTGCCTGCCCTCGAATGTGATCATGTCGGCGGCAGCATAGGCCCCGGCGCGGGCGGCTGCCTGGTCGGACCCGAGCGCGGTCACGCTCAGAACCCGTCCACCCGCGGTGACGATGTGGCCGTCGCCGTCCCCGGCCGTGGCGGCGTGGAAGACGATGACGTCGCCGGGCACCCGCTCGAGCCCGGTGATCACATCCCCGCTCGAGGAGCTCTCGGGATAGCCGCGGCTGGCCAGCACGACGGTGACGGCGGTCTCGGGCGCCCAGTCGAGCTCGGCTCCGGCCAGGCCCCCGGGCTCGAGCGACGCCTCGAACAGCTCGAGCAGGTCGGAGCGCAACCGGGGCAGGATGGCCTGCGTCTCGGGATCGCCGAAGCGGACGTTGAACTCGAGCACCTTCGGACCCTCGGCGGTCAGCATCAGCCCGGCGTAGAGGACACCGTGAAATGGCGCCCCGCGGCGGCGCATCTCGTCCACCACGGGCTGGTGGACGGCGGCGCAGATCTCCTGGGCCCGCGCCGCGTCGACCTCGGGCACGGGCGAGAACGAGCCCATTCCCCCCGTGTTGGCGCCCCGGTCGCCGTCGAAGATGCGCTTGTAGTCCCGGGCCGAGGCGAGCGGCACCGCGCGCTCGCCGTCGCACAGGGCCAGCAACGACAGCTCCTTTCCCACCAGGTGCTCCTCGATGACCACGAGCTCGGTGCCGAACCGGCGCTCGATCAGCAGGACCTCGAGCGCCTCGCGGGCCGAGGCCTCGTCGTCGGCGATGATCACTCCCTTCCCGGCCGCCAGCCCGTCGGCCTTGATGACCACGGGATAGCGGTCGATGGCGTCCATCCCGGCCTCGACGGTGTCGACCACGCTGTAGGCCGCCGTGGGTACGCCGGCGGCCTCCATCACGTCCTTGCAGAACGCCTTCGAGCCCTCGAGCGCGGCGGCGGCCGTGCTCGGGCCAAAGCACCGAATGCCCGCCTCGGTCAGCGCGTCGGACAGCCCGGCGACCAGGGGCGCCTCGGGCCCGACGACGACCAGGTCGACCTCCTCCCGCCGCGCGGTTGCGACCACGTCGTCACTCTTGACCACGCGGGCGTCGCGGGCGATGCCGGCGTTCCCGGGCGCACACAGCAGCTCGGGATGCCGGGGCGACCGGGCCAGCGCGTGGATGATCGCGTGCTCACGGGCGCCCCCGCCGACGACCAGAACGCGCTCAGATCGAGCCAATGAAGTCGTCGATCGGGATCGCGATCAGGGTTTCGTACTTGGCCGTCCCGCGTGACCCGAGCTCGAGCGACACCCGCGCCATCGTCCGCTCGTCGGGCGCCTCGACCACGTTGACGAAGTCGAACTGGCCGAGCGTCGCCCATTGCGCCTTGACGGTGGCGCCGAGCTGCTCGACCTCGCGGTTGACCTCGCGGATCCGGGCCGGGTTGTTCTTGATCGTCTGGACGCCGTCGGGAGACAGCCGGGAGAGCATGATGTAGGTAGGCATGAGGGGGGACTTTATGGGCATCGTGCCTGCCTTGACACTCCGAGGCCACGGAGCGGGCATCCCTGCCCGCCGCGGGCGGCATCGCCAAAACGTCGCCCGCTGGGCCGTGGCCGAGTCGCCGGGCGACGTTTGCGCCGTGGGCGAGGGCAAACGTCGCCCAACAATCACCCGGACGAGCGTTGGGCGACGTTTTGGCGGTGCTAAGCGGCCGCCGCGGCCGCCTGCGCCCGCTCGAGCACCAGCTCGCCGTCGGCCGCGTCCACCTTCACGGTGTCCCCGGTCACGAACCGCCCCTCGAGGATGGCCAGCGCCAGCGGGTCGACCAGGCGCTTCTGGATCACCCGCTTGAGCGGCCGGGCTCCGTAGGTGGGGTCGTAGCCGAGGTTGCCGAGCAGGGTCTTGGCCTGATCGGTCAGCTCGACAGAGATCCCGCGCTCGCGCACCCGGGCGATCAGCCGCGCCACCTGAAGCTCGACGATCTCCGAGATCTGCTCGCGCGTGAGCGCGTGGAACTCGACGATGTCGTCCAGCCGGTTGATGAACTCGGGCTTGAAGGCGGTCTCGACACCGGCTCGGCCGCCAGGGATGTTCGAGGTCATGATCAGCACGGTGTTCTTGAACGACACCGTGCGGCCCTGGCCGTCGGTCAGCCGGCCGTCGTCCATGACCTGGAGCAGCGTGTTGAACACGTCCGGGTGGGCCTTCTCGATCTCGTCCAGGAGGACGACGCTGTACGGGCGCCGGCGGACCGCCTCGGTCAGCTGGCCGCCCTCGTCGTAGCCGACGTAGCCGGGAGGCGCGCCGACCAGGCGCGAGACCGCGTGCTTCTCCATGTACTCGGACATGTCGATCCGGACCATCGCGTCTTGGCTGTCGAACATGAACTCGGCCAGCGCCCGGGCCAGCTCGGTCTTCCCGACGCCGGTCGGCCCGAGGAACAGGAAGGTGCCGATCGGGCGGTCCGGGTCCTGGAGCCCGGCGCGGGAGCGCCGGAGCGCCGCGGAGACGGCCTCGACCGCCTCATCCTGGCCGATCACCCGGCGGTGCAGGCGATCCTCCATGTGGACGAGCTTCTCGATCTCACCCTCCATCAGCCGCGAGACCGGGATGCCGGTCCACTTGGCCACGACCTCGGCCACGTCCTCGGCGTCGACCACGTCCTTCAGGTAGACGGCTTCCGCCGCGCCCTCGCCGCCGGCTTGCTCGGCCTCGGCGAGCTGCTTCTGGAGCTCGGGGATGGTGCCGTACTGGAGCTCGGCCGCCCGGCCGAGGTCGGCCTCGCGCTGAGCGCGCTCGAGGTCGGTCTTGGCCTGATCGAGCTTCTCCTGCAACGCTGCCACCGCCCCGACGGTCTCCTTCTCCCGCTGCCACTCCGCGTGCATCGCGTCCGAGCGCTCGCGCTCTTCGGCCAGCGAGCGCTCGAGTTGCTCGCGGCGGGCCAGCGTGCCGGGATCGTCATCCTCGCCCAGCGACTGAAGCTCGATCTCGAGCTGCATGATGTGCCGGTCGACCTCATCGATCTCGGTCGGCTTGGAGTCGATCTCCATCCGGATCCGCGAGGCCGCCTCGTCGACCAGGTCGATCGCCTTGTCGGGGAGGAAGCGGTCGGCGATGTAGCGCTGGGACAGCGTGGCCGCGGCCACCAGCGCGGAGTCCTGGATGCGGACGCCGTGGTGGACCTGGTAGCGCTCCTTGAGCCCGCGCAGAATCGCGATCGTGTCCTCGACCGTGGGCTCACCGACGAGCACGGGCTGGAAGCGGCGCTCGAGCGCCGGATCCTTCTCGATGTGCTTGCGGTACTCGTCGAGCGTGGTCGCGCCGACCGCGCGCAACTCGCCGCGGGCCAGCATCGGCTTGAGCATGTTGCCGGCGTCGACCGAGCCCTCGGCCGCGCCCGCGCCGACGATCGTGTGGAGCTCGTCGATGAACACGACGACCTGCCCCTGGGCGTCGGCGATCTCCCTCAGCACGGCCTTCATCCGGTCCTCGAACTCGCCGCGGTACTTGGAGCCGGCCACCATCGCCCCGATGTCGAGCGCGACCAGCTTGCGGTCCCGCAGCCCCTCGGGGACGTCGCCGTCGACGATCCGTTGGGCCAAACCCTCGACGATCGCCGTCTTGCCCACGCCGGGCTCGCCGATCAGGACCGGGTTGTTCTTGGTCCGCCGGGAGAGAACCTGGATGACCCGGCGGATCTCGTCGTCGCGGCCGATCACGGGGTCGAGCTTGCCCAGCGACGCCGCCTCGGTCAGGTCGCGGCCGAACCGCTCCAGGGCCTGGAACTTGTCCTCGGGGCTCTGATCGGTCACCCGGTGGCTCCCGCGCACCTCGGCCAGCGCCTTCAGGAGCTGCTCGCGCGTGGCCCCGACGCTGCGCATGACCCGGCCCGCCTCGCCCGGATGGGCGGCGATGGCCAGCATCAGATGCTCGGTCGAGACGTACTCGTCCTTCAGCTCGCGCATCTCGGTCTCGGCCGTGCGGAGGATCTGAACCAGCTCGCCCGAGGGTGCCGTGGCCTCGGCCGCGGATCCGCTCAGGGTCGGGAGCTGGTCGAGGACCGGCCCCAGGGTCTGGCGCACGGCCACCGGATCGACGCCGAGCTTGCGCAGCACGGGGACGACGATCCCGCCCTCCTGCTCGAGCAGCACCGCGAGCAGGTGCTCGGGCGTGGTCTGGGGATTGCGGCGCTCGTCGGCCAGCCGCTGCGCGGCTTGGAGCGCCTCCTGGGATTTGATCGTGAAGCGGTCTGGTTGCATGGCGAGTCCTTGGATCTAAGTCTTGACGACTTAGATTATCACAAGCGCGCGGGCCGGACTGACATTGCCGAGCCGGCCCGTGGCGGCGAGCGCAGCCCCGAACAGCTCGAACACGATTCGCTTGTGGGCCGCCGCCGCCGCGCGGAGGTGGCGTTCCTGGGCGCCGGTGAAACGGATCGAAACCAGCTTCGTGCCCTGGCGGCCGAAGCGGTAGCGAGCGGAACGGAGGTTGAGCGTGGTGCCGCCCCCGATCAGGGCGAATCCGAAGCCATAGGCGCGGCATCCCCGCGTGCAGGTGAGCCGGAAGGCCAGCCGGCCCGCGTTGATCGGCTGCTGGCGACCGGGAATCGCGACCGAGGCGGTGCCCGACTTCGGGAGCTCGGTCACCAGGCGCCGGTCGAGCGCGGCCAGGTTGAGCGTGCCCCAGCCCGAGGCCTCGTCGAAGCCGGGCGTGGCCCCACAGCACCCCAGCGGCCGACCGTCGCCACCCGGGATGTACGGACCGACGTCGTTGGAGCCGAGGGTCACATCCGAGAACACCGACGGCCCGAACGGGGAATGGGCGATCGAATACAGGAGCGGGTTCGCCATCCCGATCTGCTCGCGCCCGTGGGCCGCGAGGTCCTGGTCGATCAGGGCCAGCCCGCCGCCGACCAGGGGCGCGGCCGCGCTCGTGCCCCCGACGCTGCGCCAGCCCTGGCAACCGGGCGCGGCGGCGCTGCAGAAGACGGCATAGCCCGGCGCGATGTCGCCCAGCATCGAGACATCGGGGACCGCGCGGCGGTTCGGACCGACGACGCCGGTCTGATACGCGGGCCGGTAGAAGAGCTGGCTGAGGCCGCCGCCGCCGGCCGCGAGCTGCGCCGTGGTGTCATTCCAGACCTCCTGGCCGACGATCCGGTTGGCCGCGTCCAGTCGGACGTTGGTCCCGCCGACCGAGGTGACCCAGGCCGAGCTCGACGGGTAGTCAACGGCGAGGCCGTCGAGGACGCCGCCTTGGCTGTCGCTGCAGTCGGCGGAGCCGGTGTCACCCGAGGCGACGACCATCGTGATCCCGGTTGCCGCCGCCAGCTCGAGATTGCGCTCGACGGCGACGATGCCCGCTGTCCCGAAGGCGGCGTCGAGCGCCTGCTCGCACAGGCCGATCGACGCCGTGACGACCTGTGGCTTGGTCCCCGGGGTGATCAGCGGGGCGGCGAAGGCCTCATCGACCGCGACCGCGTCGTTGCCGCTCTCGAACACCTCGAACGAGGACGCGCCGGGGTGCGGCGGCGTCGAGCATCTCGAGGTCGAGCGTGGCCTCGGGCCCGGGCGGGAGCGGGCGTGTCGTGCCCACGCCGTAGGTGGCGACCCGGGGCAGCCCGAGCGAGAAGCAGCGGGCGAAGGCCCGCAGGTCAGAGGGCTTGAAGCCATCGATCTCGATCAGGGCGACCCGTTGTCCGCGCCCCTTGAGCCCGGCCCCGTGCAGGGGGTCATAGCCGTAGGCGGTCAGGTACTGGTTGGGCGTGAAGCCGCCGGTGCTCAGCGCGCCCGAGCAACCGCGCGCGGTGCCGGAGGCGGGCAGGTATCCCGAGGGCGGCTGCGATGAGTCGGTCGTGTGCACGACCGGGCGGGTGTCGAGACCGACTACGCCCAGCGCACCCGCGGGAAGACGTGCCGTCCGGGCCAGGGTGCGCCGGGCCCGCGAGGCGTCCATCTTCGCCTGCACGTACATGCCGGTCGGGCTCACGGTTACGGCGGTGGCGCCGGTGGCGCGCAGGTACCGGACGACGGCGGTACGCGTGGCCGCGCTGGCCCCGAACCTGCGCGCGAGGGTCGGGAGCGACTCGTAGTGCCGGTACAGGGGCGACCCCGGGGTGGAGACCGCGGTCGCGAAGCTCCGCAGCCCGGCGTCGTCGGCCTTCAGAGGGAGGATCAGGGGCAGCCGCGCCGCGGAGGCGACCCCGGGGAACGCGAACGCCCCGGCGATCGCGACGAGGACCAGCCGCCTCACTGCTTGGGCGGGCGGCGAACCGGGATCTTGAAGCTCTTCAGATCCGCTGCCCGCACGATCTCGCCCCCCTTCATGTAGGGAACGATATCGGCGCGAAGCTCGCGCCGGACCTCCTCCAGCCGCTGGACCTCGGCCTTGAGCTCGGCCGCTCGCCGCTCCAGCGCCTTGACCTTGCGCGTCATCGCCTCGAGTTGCTCCTCGAGCTGGAACACACGCTCGACGCCGGCCAGGTTCATCCCCAGCTCGGCCGTCATCTCCTGAATCCGGCGCAGCCGCTCGACGTCCTTGTGGGAGTACAGCCGGGTCCCCTTGGGCGAGCGCTTGGGCTCGATCAGCCCGCGCGCCTCGTACACGCGGAGGGTCTGCGGATGCATCTCGGCCAGCTCGGCCGCGACCGAGATCATGAACACGCCGCGCTCGGAGGAGACCTCGACTCGGGACTCGATCCTCGTCGTCATCTCGCCGCGGTCGGTCCCGCGTCCGCGCCGGGCGGCCATCACTGACTCCCTCCGGCCTGGGCGAACAGCCTGGCCCGCGGGTTCCCGTTCATGACCCGGGACAGCCGGTCGACCGCCTCGTCCTGCTCGGGGGAGAGCGAGGCCGGGACATCGATCACGAACCGGTAGTGGATGTCGCCGCGGCCCTTGCCGCTCAGATGCGGTGGCCCCTCGCCGCGCAGCCGCTGAACGGTCCCGTGCTTGGTGCCCCGGGGAACCCGCAGGCGCTTGGCGCCGTGGAGGGTCGGAACCTCGATCACCGCTCCCTGGATGGCCTCGGGAATGGTCAGCGGGACCTCGACCTCCAGGTTGTCTCCGTTCCAGCTGAACACGGGCGAGTTCGAGACCCGGGTGATCACGTACAGGTCCCCGGGCTCGGATCCCCGCGGTCCCGCTTCGCCCTTGCCGGCCAGCCGGATACGGCTGCCGTCCCGCACCCCGGCCGGGATGTTGACCCGGAGCCGGCGGACGCTGCGCCGAGCGCCGCTGCCCTGGCAGGTCGGGCACGGGTCTTCGATGATCGTCCCGGTGCCGTTGCAGTTCGAGCAGGGCTGGGAGATCGAGAAGATGCCCTGGCTCTGCGCCTCGACTCCACGGCCGTTGCACACCGGGCACACCTTGGGGCTGGTGCCCGGCTTGGCGCCGCTGCCCTGGCAGGTGGGGCACGGCTGCGAGGTCGGCACCTGCAGCGGCACCTGGGCCCCGTTCACGGCCTGGTCGAAGGTGAGCGAGACCTCGGTCTCGAGATCGCGGCCGCGGGTGGCCTGGGGCCGGGTGCCGCCACGAGTCCCGGTGCGAGCCCGGCCGCCTCCTCCCGTGGCCTGTCCGAACAGGTTGGAGAGGATGTCCGAGAAGTTGCCGCCGAACGCGCTCGGGTCGAAGTTGCCGCCCATCCCGAAGCCGCCCAGGGGTCCCTGACCGCGGTCGTAGGCCTTGCGCTTCTCGGCGTCGGAGAGGACGTCGTAGGCGGCCGAGATCTGCTTGAAGCGCTCCTCGGCCTTCTTGTCACCCGGATTGCGGTCGGGGTGATACTGGCGGGCGAGCTTGCGGTAGGCCTTCTTGATCTCCTCGTCGGAGGCGTTCTTGCCCACCCCCAGGACCTTGTAGTAGTCGACGCGGTCGGCCATCGCTCATCCTGCTACTACAACACGCGCCGGACGCAGGATCGAGTCGCCCAGCCGGTAGCCGCACTGGTAGACCTCGATCACCGTCCCCGGCTGCGCCCCTTCGACCGCCTGCTGGGCCACCGCCTCATGGTGCTGGGGGTCGAACGGCTCGCCCTGAGGCGAGAAGGGCTCGATGCCCGCCCGGCCGAGCGCGGCGAGCACGTCGGCGTGGACGAGCTTGATCCCGGAGACGAGCGTGGCGGTTCCGTTGTCGCTCTCGCCCGCCGCCTCGGCCGCGGCCAGCGCCCGGTCGAGGTTGTCGACCGCGGGCAGGAGCTCCTTGGCCAGCTTGGCGATTCCCCGGTCCTGCGCCGCCGCGGCCTCGCGGACCGCGCGCCGGCGGTAGTTCTCGAAGTCGGCCTTGGTCCGCTGGGCCAGCTCGAGGTACTGGTCGGCTTTTTCGGCCTTCGCGGTCAGCTCCTCGAGGTCGCGCGCGGGGGTCTCGTGGTCGGCGCGCGCGACGGTCTCGTGGTCGGCGGGCTCGGGCTCTTGGACCGGCGCCTGTTCGGGCTCCGGCTCGGCCGGGGGGGCCTGCACGGGGGCAGCGTCGGGGGCGTCCGGCTCGGACGCCCCCTCGCTCGCGATGATTTCCGGCTCGGACTCCATCGCTATTTGCCCTCGTCCACGACTTCGGCGTCGACGACGTCCTCCTGGCCGGCGCCGTTGGTGTGCCCGGCGCCGTCACCGTCAGCGGGGGCGCCGCCGGCCTGAGCCTGCTCCTGCGCACGCTGGTACATGGCCTCGGAGACCTTGTGGAAGGAGGCCTGGAGCGCCTCGGTCTTGCTGCGGATCTCGGCCGCGTCCTCGGAGGTCAGCACCTCCCGGACCTCCTTGATCGCCGCCTCGATCTCGGTCTTCGAGCTCTCGTCGACCGCCTCGCCCAGGTCCTTGAGCTGGCGCTCGGCCTGGTAGGCGGCGTTCTCGGCGTTGTTGCGCGCCTCGGCCAGCTCGCGCTGACGGCGGTCGTCCTCGGCGTGGGACTCGGCGTCCTGGACCATCCGCTTGATCTCGTCGTCGGACAGCCCGGAGCCGGAGCGGATCTCGATCTTCTGCTCCTTGCCCGTGCCGAGGTCCTTGGCCGAGACGTTGAGGATGCCGTTGGCGTCGATGTCGAAGGCGACTTCGATCTGCGGGATTCCGCGCGGGGCCGGCGGGATGCCGGTGAGCTGGAACTTGCCCAGCGACTTGTTGTACATCGCCATCTCGCGCTCGCCCTGGAGCACGTGGATCTCGACCGACGGCTGGTTGTCCTCGGCGGTCGAGAACACCTCGGCCTTCCGGGTCGGGATCGTGGTGTTGCGCTCGATCAGCTTGGTCATCACGCCGCCCTTGGTCTCGATGCCGAGGGTGAGCGGGGTGACGTCGAGCAGCAGGACGTCCTTGACGTCGCCGGCCAGCACGCCGGCCTGGATCGCCGCGCCGACGGCCACGACCTCATCCGGGTTGACGCCGCGATGCGGCTCCTTGCCGGTGAGCTCCTTGACCTTCTCCTGCACGGCGGGCATGCGGGTCATGCCGCCGACCAGGACGACGTGGTCGACCGCGGAGACGCCCTTCTCCTTGGCGTCGTCGAGGGCCTGGCGAACCGGCGCCACCGTGCGGTCGAGCAGCGACCCGGTGAGCTCGTTCAGCTTCGCCCGCGTGAGGCGCATGTCGAGGTGCTTGGGGCCGCTCGCGTCGGCGGTGATGAAGGGCAGGTTGATCTGCGTCTCCTGCGTGGTCGAGAGCTCGATCTTGGCCTTCTCGGCCGCCTCGTAGAGCCGCTGCAGGGCCATCGGGTCCTGGCTCAGGTCGATCCCCTGCGAACGCTTGAACTCGGCCACCAGCCAGTCGACGAGCGCCTTGTCGAAGTTGTCGCCACCGAGGTGGTTGTCACCCGCGGTCGCCTTGACCTCGAACACGCCGTCGCCGATCTCGAGCACGGACACGTCGAAGGTGCCGCCGCCGAGGTCGAAGATCAGGATGGTCTGGTCGGACTCCTTGTCCAGGCCGTAGGCCAGCGACGCCGCGGTCGGCTCGTTGATGATCCGCTTGACGTCGAGGCCGGCAACCCGCCCCGCGTCCTTGGTGGCCTGGCGCTGATCGTCGTTGAAGTACGCGGGAACGGTGATCACCGCGCTGTCCACGGTCTCCCCGAGGTAGGCCTCGGCGTCGGCCTTGAGCTTGCCGAGGATCATGGCCGAGACCTCGGGCGGGGAGTACTGCTTGCCGCCGGCCTCGACGCGGGCGTCGCCGTTGGGGCCCGAGACCACCTTGTAGGGCACGATCGACTCCTCCTCGCGCACCTCGGCCTCCTTGCGGCCCATGAAGCGCTTGATCGAGAAGATCGTGTTCTGCGGGTTGGTGACGGCCTGGCGCTTGGCCACGGTGCCGACGAGCCGCTCACCGGACTGGGTGAAGGCCACGACCGACGGCGTCGTCCGGCCGCCCTCGGCATTCTCGATGACCGTCGGCTCGCCACCCTCGAGCACGGCCATGCACGAGTTGGTCGTTCCGAGGTCGATTCCGATCGTTTTTCCCATTACGTTCTACTCCTGTAAGGTCGTAAAAATCTCAGTGCGAATGTAGCAGATCTTGGCGACCGGCCCAGGGCCCTGGGCATGGTGGCGCCCCGCGAGCCCACCGCTCGCGGGGCGCCTCGAGGTCCGTCCGGGAGCGTTACGTGCAGGTGTTGGGGCGCACCGGGCCCTCGAACTCGGGATAACCCAAGGTGGCTTCCTGGTCGGTGCCGTACTGGGCGTCCTTGCCGAACGTCATACCGTTGGCCACGTTGCCGAATTCGATCACGCACGCGTGGTCACGGCCCGTCCGGGTCCAGTACGGGTAGAAGTGACCGGGCGCGTTCGGCGGCGGCACCGCGCACCCCGCGCCGCCGGTCATGCAGGTCGACTCGCTCAGCGCGAGGTCGGTCTGGATGAAGTAGTGCGAATACTGCCTCCCGTCCGTGGTCGGAGGCGCCTGAACGAACGTGCTCGGATAGATCGTCGGCGTCGTCCCGGTCGGCCACTCGGGCCAGTACGGACTCCCGTCGAAATCGAGGTCTCCGTTCTGGTCGATGAGGTCCAGGCACCCGGTGGTCACGGTTGGAGCGGTGTGGAAGTCAGGACCGTTCGTCCACCCCGCCGGGTAGCAGGGAGCGTCGCTGACCTCCGGGCTGTTGGCGCTCTGGTCGGACGCCGCGGTGTCCTCGTAGGGGCCGTTGCAGAACCGCCACGTCTGGAGAGTCACACCGTTGGGCGGCGGCGGCTGCATGATGGTCTCCGGACCGCTCACGCTCCGGCACGGCTCCCAGTGCCCGGTCTCGAACTGGGTGCTGATGTTGGTCTGGAGCGCTCCCCAGGTCGTCACGTTGCCCTTCTTGGCCGTGTTGTACTCCGGCTCGAAGTTGAACGGATGTCCCGAGCAGTCCGCCAGCGAGGTGTTCTGGAAGCCGTTCCTGGCCGACGCCTGCATGAACCCGGTCTGCCCGGTGGTCCAGTCCGTGACCACCACCTCGAACGCGCTCTGACCTCGTTCCCCGGGCACCGGAGCGTCGAACATGTGGACGGTGATCCGGTCTCCAGGATCCATCAGCAGCGTATGGCGGTTGGGGGTGAACGTCTGAGCGTTCGACTCCTGGGGGTTCGGCGGGCCGGCCGGCACGCCGTTGGTCGAGATCAGGGCGAAGTTGACCGGCTCGACGCAGTTGGGATTGCACGTCGCGAATCCCTCCGTGCATTCGAGGCTGTCGATCGTCATCGCCCCGCACCAGTGGGTGTCGTCGCAGCTGATCCCCACCCAGGGCGGCGCGAAGCCGGGCGGATAGAACTGCATCTCCATGAAGGCGTTGCCGGCGCCGGGATAGGCGTTGGCAGGACAGCTCGGCGAGGCCGGGTTGACGCACTGGGGGGCGTTGGCGTCGCTCCTCGGAGTGCACGGAAGCTGCGGGTTCGATTGCGGGTCGCACATCTGCATTGAGAACCACGGCGCCGGGCTGAGCTCGAACCAGTGCGAGACGTCCGAGCCGGGAGATCGGTCGGTCGGCAGAGCATGCGGATCCCGCGGAAGGGTCTCCGACCAGGTCACGTCGTTACCGGACCCCGGGCGCCCGGACAGGAAGGTCATGTCGGGCTCGTCGTGCCCGATGTACACCCCGTTGTCATAGAAGCGGCCGTCCCAGGTGTTGGCATTCCACTTGTTGTCGAAGCCCCGGACGTCGGTGCAGAACCCGGTCAGCTTCACCGCCTGCTGCACCGGGCTGTTCCCGTTGCAGTCGAGCTCTCCGAACGACTTGCCCGATAGCGTCTGCGCGCCCGCCGGAGCGGCGAGCGCCAGGATCGTCGCGATCAGGACCCCCGGAAGCAACCTCCTCGCGCGGACGCGGCGAGCAGGGACAGACGTTGCCATGTGACCTCCCCTCGGGCCTTGACCCTCGCGGCGAAGCGGGCCCACCGCGCGGACCACTCGCAGTGTGGCTCGACGCTATCCCATCCGCGCGTTCGCGGGCATAAATTTCACACCGCGAAGGCGCTCGGGCACATGCGCTGCAGCGCACAGCCGGCGCAGTCCGGCCGGCGCGCGTGACAGGTGCGCCGGCCGTGCCGGAGCAGGTTTATATGGAGCTCGAGCTCCTGGCCTGGAGGGGTGATGACGAGCATCGTGTCGTGAAGCTCCTCGAACGGAGCCCCCGGACGGAACAGGCCCAGCCGCGTTCCCACCCGGGATACGTGCGTGTCGACCGGGACGTCGCGCATCCCGAGCGCGAACAGGAGCACGCAGGCTGCGGTCTTCCGGCCCACCCCCGGCAAGGCGGTCAGGTAGCGCTGGGCCTCGGGAACGCTGAGGTCGGAGAGCCCATCGAGGGAGAGCTCACCCGTGGGAGCGATCGCGCGCAGGATCGACTTGATCCGGGCCGATTTGACCTTCGAGATCCCGCCGGGCCGGATCGCCTCCTCGAGCTCATCGACGGGCGCGTCGCGGACGGACTCCCAGTCCGGGAAGCGCTCGCGCAGCGCGAGGTAGGCGACATCGCGGTTGCGGTCGTTGGTCGACTGCGAGAGCACGGTGAGGATCAGCTCGGCGATCGGGTGACCGTGGGGCTCGGCCAGCGGGATCCCGTAGACCAGCCGCAGCCGGTCGCGGATCGCCCGGATGCGTCGCGGTGGCGGCTTGCGCCACGGGTCAGCCAAGGGAGGCGGCCACCACGGAGGGATAGAAGTCGCTCAGCGTGAGCCGGCCCACGAGCTCGCCGAATCCGGCCGGTGGCTCGTACACGTCACGTCGCAGCTCGCCGCGGAGGATGGCGCCTTCGGCGCCCAGCGTGATGAGGACCAGGCGAGCGCCCGCCTTGACCAGGGCCAGCGCCGCCCGCTCGGGGTCGGTTTCGCCGGTCATCAGCTCAGCGTCGGCCTCCTCGGCCCACACGAGCAGCGCGCCCGGCACGCACGCGTTGGCGCTGGCCGCGGCGTCGGCCCGGGAGCGCCAGCCCATTCCGTGAAGCGCGGCCTCGAAGAGCACCGGGCGGTCGAGCTCGAGCGCCCGCGCCCGGACGTCCATGGCCACCGCCCGATGCGACTCCTCGGCCAGCGACTCCCCGCACAGGACGAGGCCGGCACTCGGGCCGAGCTCGACCGAGACGGGCACGATCGTCTCGCCGTAGCGCTCGCATGTATCGGTCACGAACACGACCGGGGTCTGGCGGCCGTCGATCAGGGCCGGGCCGGAGACGCCCCGCGCCTCGAGCTCGGCGCGCAGCCAGCGCCCCCACCGGTCATCGCCGGCCGCGCCCGCGAGCGCCACCTGTGCCCCGCTGCGAGCCGCGGCCACGGCCACCGCGGTCGCCTCGCCGCCGAGCCGGGGCCTGAAAGCCCCATCGAGGCCGACCAGTTCGACCACGGGCTGGCCCAGACACACGGTCACGCTCACGGCGCGGGACGTTATCCTCGCCCGCGGGTGAGCGTCGATGAGCACACCATCGAACTCGCCGGCTCGCCCTTGTTCTACCGCAGCGTCTCGGCGCCCGGCGTGCCGGCTCTGTACCTCCACGGTGTCCCGACCAGCTCCGACGACTTCGTCGGACTGCTCGAGCGCGGTGGCGGGGTCGCCCCTGACCTGAACGGCTTCGGTCGCTCGGGCAAGGGGGGACATCTCGACTACACGGTCGAGGGGCTGGCCGACGCCATCGCGCCCCTCCTGCCCGACGGCGCCAAGCTGGTCGGCCACGATTGGGGCGCGCTCGTGGCCCTCGAGCTGGCCGCCCGGCATCCGGAGCGGATCGCCACCCTGGTCCTGTGCAATCCCGTCCCGCTCGTGGACGGGTTTCGGTGGCCGCGGCCGGCCCGCGTGTGGCGCCGGCCCGTGCTGGGCGAGCTGGCCATGGGCGCGACCAACCGGTGGCTTCTCTCACGGGAGCTGAGGGCGGGCGCGGCCCGACCGGAGATCTGGACGCCGGCGCGCCTGAACGCGGTGTGGGAGCAGTTCGACCAGGGCACCCAGCGGGCGATCCTCCGCCTGTGCCGGCAGACCGATCCGCGTCGGCTCGAGCTCGCGCGCGAGCGCCTTGCCAGGATCGCCGCCCCGGCGCTGATCCTCTGGGGCGAGCGGGATCCCTGGAACCCGATCGAGCTCTCCGGACGGGTGTCCGAGCTGCTCCCCCGCGCCACCATGGAGCCCGTGGCCGACGCCGGACACTGGCCCTGGCTGGAGCAGCCGGCCGTGGCGGAGCGGATCATGGAGTTCTGATGCCGCTGCTCGAGGCAGCACCTCGGCCGGGCACGGCGCTGCCGACACGCCGCTCCCCTGTCATCGACCCCTACCGGGCCGCGCCGACCGTGCTGGCCGCGGTCCTGGCCGCCGTGTACGTGATCGTGTCCCCGACCAGCCTCGACCTGGCGGCCCACCTGTTCCGCGCCCGGCTGTTCGGCGCCGAAGGACTCGGCCTGTGGAACAACTGGTGGTACGCGGGGCACAACACGCCCGGCTACAGCGTGCTGTTCCCGCCCCTGGCCTGGGCGCTCACACCCCAGCTCGTCGGCGCGGTCTCGGCCGTGGTCTCGGCCGCGCTGTTCGAGGCGCTGGCCTACCCGCGCTTCGGCCGTGATGGCTGGCTGGGCGCGCTGTGGTTCGCGCTCGCCACGGCCACCGACCTCTACACCGGCCGGCTCACCTTCGCCTTCGGCGTCATGTTCGGGGTGGGGGCGGTGCTGGCGCTGGCGCGCCGGCGGCCGTGGCTCGCGGTCGTGCTGGCGGTGCTGACCGCGCTCGGAAGCCCGGTGGCCGCGCTGTTCGTAGCGCTGGCCGGGGCCGCCTACGCGCTCGCGGAGCGAAGGAACGTGGTTGCCGGGGCGGCGACGGTGGCGGCGTCGCTCGTCCCCGTGCTGGCGCTGGCCGCGCTCTTTCCCGAGGGCGGCAACGAGCCGTTCATCTTCATGACCCTGTGGCCGATCCCGCTGATCTGCGCCGCCGCCCTGTACGCGTTCCCGCGCCGCGATCGGGCGATCCGGATCGGCGCGGTCCTCTATGCCCTGGCCTGCATCGCCGCCTATCTGATCCCGACCCCGGCCGGGAGCAACGTCTCCCGCCTGGCCCCGCTGATCGCCGGGCCGCTGGCCGCGCTCGCCCTGTGGCCCGCGCGCAAGCGGCTGCTCCTGGTGGTGGCCATCCCGCTGCTCTACATCCAGCTTCAAGCGCCGATCCGGGATGTCACCACCTCGGCCGGCGAGCCGTCGGCCACCGCCGGCTACTACCAGCCGCTGCTCTCGTTCCTGGACCGCCAGGACCGGTCGACGTTCCGGGTCGAGATCCCGTTCACCGCGTTTCACTGGGAGGCCTACGAGGTGGCACCACGATTCCCGCTGGCCCGGGGATGGGAGCGCCAGCTCGACCTCGAGTACAACCACCTGTTCTACGCCGGCGCCCTGACCGCAGCCCGCTACCACGACTGGTTGCGCCGGCTCGCGGTCCGCTTCGTCGCCGTCGCCGACGCCCCGCTCGACTACTCCGCCCGCCAGGAGAAAGCCCTGATCGACCACGGCCTGCCTTACCTGCGGCTGGTCGATCGGACCCTCCACTGGCGGATCTACGCCGTCGCCGACCCGGTGCCGATGGTCCAGGGCGGGGCCACGCTGACCGCGCTCGGACCCGATTCGATGACCGTGCGCGCCGACGGCCCCGGAAGCGTCCTGGTGCGCGTGCACTGGAGCCCGTACTGGTCGCTCTCCGGCGGCTCGGGGTGTCTCGCGCCCGACGGTGCGTTCACCCGGCTGACCGTCCGGCGCGCCGAAAAAGTGCGGATCGTGACGCGGTTCTCGCTCGCCCGGGCCGGCGCGCGTTCGCCGCGCTGCTCGCCGTGAGCTAACAAAGATCGAACATGGGCCACTTGTAGGATGGTCGGCTGCGATGCGGGGCGTTCTTCATTGGATCAACGTTCGCGTGCTTCCGCACGGCTGGCGCGACCTGCTGCGGCAGGTCGTGTTGTTCGTCGGTGCCTTCGTGCTCTACGGGCTCGTGCGCGGGCTGGTCGACGGCGGCAACCTGTACAAGCCGTTCGGTGACGCGATGCGGATCATCGACCTCGAGCGGACGCTGCACATCTTTGTCGAGCCGAGCGTCCAGGCGTGGGCGCAGAACAAGCACGTGCTCCTGGACGCGGCCGATTGGACGTACCTGAACGGGCACTTCTTCGTCACCTTCGCCGCGCTCGTGTTCGTCTATCTGCGCCGCAACCGGTCCTTCTATTTCATCCGCAACGTGCTGATGATCTCGATGGCGCTCGCGCTCGTCGGCTACTGGCTGTATCCGACCGCCCCGCCGCGGCTGATGCCCGAGTGGGGCTTCAGCGACTCGATCTCCCAGTTCCTGGTCGGTTCGACCGGTCACATAGACAACGGGGCGGGTAAAGCTTTCCTGAACTTCTATGCCGCCGTCCCGTCCATGCACGTGTGCTTCGCGGTGATCATCGGCTTCTCGATGGCCCGGCTGGTCTCCTGGCGCCCGGGCAAGGTCGCCTGGTCGCTGTATCCCGTGTTCGTCACCTGGGTCGTGGTGGTGACGGCCAACCACTTCCTCACCGATGTGTTCCTCGGCGCGCTCACCGCGGGTGCCGCCGCGTACGTGGCCAAGCGGCTGCTGGCCCGCGCCCGGCCCGACGTGTGGGCCTTCGCGCCGGCGCCGGCCGTGTCATGAGCCGGAAAGTCGCGAGTGGCCGGCCGCGAGGCTGCCACCGAATTTACGGTTCAGGGCACTAGCGATGGCCGAGGAGACCAAGCCGGTCCGCCGACGCAACGGCTCACGACGCGAGCGCCCGCGCCGCGAGGGCTCGACCACACAGGAGCTGATGCGCGAGCGGCTGATCGAATCGCGCCTGACCCCGAACGCGATCTCGCTCACCGGCTTCGTGCTCAACGTGGTGGCGGCCGTGCTGGTGTTCGAGCGGCTGTTCTTCCTCGCCGGCGTCGCCTTCATCGTCGGCTCGATCATGGACACGCTGGACGGTCGCTATAGCCGCATGTCCGGGAAGGGAACGCCGTTCGGCGCCTTCCTCGACTCGACGCTCGACCGCCTCGAGGAGGGCATCGTGCTGACCGCGGTCGGCGCCTACTTCGCCTCCCGCCACGACCAGGCCGCGACGGCGGCGGTGGTCGCCGCCGTGCTGTTCTCGCTCATGGTCTCCTACACCCGGGCCCGGGCCGAGGCGCTCGGCGTGGCCTGCAAGGTGGGCCTGGCCACCCGGCCCGTGCGCGTGGTCATCCTGTCGGCCGGCCTCGTGTTCGCCAAGGGCGCCTCGCTGGGGCACTTCGAACTGCTCGCACCGGCGGTCTACGTCCTCGCCGGGCTGACCGTGTTCACCACGATCCAGCGCATCCTGTACGTCCGAAAGCAACTGAACCGGGTGTAACTAAGGCGTTTCCGAGGAATACCTATTCCTCAGTGAGCGACACCAACGGAGCATCCTCAAACGGCGCGGCGCGCTACCAGGACGACAAGGTCCGCGTCGCCATCATCGGCGTGGGCAACTGCGCCTCCTCATTCGTCCAGGGCGTCCACTACTACGCCGACGCCCGCCCCGAGGAGTCCGTCCCCGGACTCATGCACGTCGACCTCGGCGGCTACCACGTGCGCGACATCGAGTTCAGCGCCGCCTTCGACATCGACGCCGACAAGGTCGGCAAGGACCTGTCCGAGGCCATCTTCGCCGGCCAGAACAACACCTACAAGTTCGACACCGAGGTCCCGAATCTCGGCATCCAGGTGAACCGCGGGATGACCCACGACGGCCTGGGCAAGTACCTGAGCCAGAAGATCACCAAGGCTCCCGGCCCGACCGCCGACATCGTCGAGATCCTGAAGGAGACACACACCGACGTGGTCGTCTCCTACCTGCCGGTCGGCTCCGAGCAGGCGACGAAGTGGTACGTGGAGCAGATCCTCGAGGCCGGCTGCGGCTTCGTCAACTGCATACCCGTGTTCATCGCCCGCGAGGAGTACTGGAACCGGCGCTTCGAGAAGGCCGGCCTGCCGATCGTCGGCGACGACATCAAGTCGCAGGTCGGGGCGACGATCGTCCACCGGGCCCTGGCCCGCCTGTTCCACGACCGCGGCGTCAAGCTGATGCGGACCTCGCAGCTCAACGTCGGCGGCAACATGGACTTCTTCAACATGCTCGAGCGCGAGCGGCTGGAGTCGAAGAAGATCTCCAAGACCAACGCCGTGACCTCGATCATGGGCCACGTCCTGCCCGAAGACGACGTTCACGTCGGCCCCTCGGACTACGTGCCGTGGCTGACCGACCGCAAGTGGGCGCACATCCGGCTCGAGGGCCAGGCCTTCGGTGACGTGCCGCTGAACTGCGAGCTGAAGCTCGAGGTCTGGGACTCGCCCAACTCGGCCGGAATCGTCATCGACGCGGCACGCTGCTGCAAGCTGGCGCTCAACAACGGGATCGCCGGCCAGCTCGACGGTCCGAGCTCGTACCTGATGAAGTCGCCGATGAATCAGCGTCCGGACAGCCACGCGCGGGATATGACCGAGGAGTTCATCGCGCAGTACACGCGCAAGAAGCAGTCCGCCAAGGCCAAGAAGGCAACCAAGGCCTGAACCCGGGGGCTGCGTAAGCAGCCCCTTAAAATCGGTTTCGTGAGCCTCGCCATCGCGCAGGTGACCCCGTTTGCCTGGGAGGCGCCCGGCGAGGTCAATGAATACGTCCGCCGCGTCTCGGACGAGCTGGCGGCGCGCGGGCACCGGGTGCTGGTGATCGCGCCCTCGCAGTCGAGCGAGCTGGTGCGGGACAGCCGCCGTCTGCTCAAGGGCGGCGACGTGCTCGAGCGGGCGCAGGGCGGCCCGCTCGTCCTGGGGGCCGGTGAGGTGCTCCCCCTCGCCCCCGCCCGCCGCCGGGCGGCCTCGTTGCCCGTGGACGTGGCCAGGACGATCGAGGAGGCGTTGGCCAGCCTTCCTCTCGACATCGTGCACGTGCACGAGCCGTTCGCGCCCAGCGCCTCGAGCGTGGCGCTGCGGCACTCGCGCGCGCTCAACGTGGGCGCCTTTCACGCACCCACCGAGCGGGTGCTCTCGACCCAGCTGGCCCGTCCGCTCACCCGGCTCCTGTTCGGCCGCCTCGACGCCCGCACGGCGTCGTTCCGCGCCACGCGCGACCTGCTCCGGCGCTACTTCCCCGGGGAGTACGAAGTCATCTGGCCCGGGGCGATGGCACAGGAGGCACCTCGGGGAGACGGAGTGACGCTGTTTGCCAGCGCGCGTGAGGAGCGAACCGCGCTACGGCTGTTCCTCCGGGCTCTGCGCGCCCTCCCGGAGGAGGCGCCCTGGCGTGCCACCGTCTGGTCCGAGCGCCCGCTCGCCCTGCCGGCCACGCTCGGCCACCGCCTGCGCGAGCGGGTCGAGTTCGTCGACGGCGCGCAGATCGGGGAGTACGAGGCTCTGGCCCGAGCCGACGTGGCCGTGTTCGCCTCCGAGGGCGTGCGGGCGATCCCCGGCACGCTCGTCCAGGGGCTCGCCTCCGGGGTGATTCCGGTGGCCTCCCGGCTGCCCGCCTATGAGGAGCTGGTCGAGGACGGGCTGGAGTTCGAGGCCGGCGACGCCCAGACGCTGGCCGCTCATCTCAGCCGTCTGATCACCGACCCGAAGCGGCTGAACGAGCGCCGGACCGCGGTGGAGCGGCTCGGCGGCACCTTCACCTGGTCTCGCGTGGCCGATCAGCTCGAGGACTTGTACGGCGGCCTGGTGGCGCGCCGCCACGATGGCCGGGAGAAGCCGTCCGTGCGCGCCCGGCTGGCCCGGCGGCCGCTGATCGACGTCGACCTGCACATGCACACCGACCACTCGGGCGACTGCGCCACCCCGGTCGAGGTGCTGCTGGCCGAGGCGCGGACGCGCGGCCTGGGCGCGATCGCGGTCACCGACCACAACGAGATCTCGGGCGCGCACGAGGCCCGGGCGAAGGCCGACGGGGTCAAGGTGATCGTGGGCGAGGAGGTCAAAACGGCCGACCAGGGCGAGGTGATCGGCCTGTTCATCGAGGACAAGATCGAGCGCGGCATGTCGCTCCAGGAGACGATCGCGGAGATCAAGCGCCAGGGTGGCCTCGTCTACGTGCCGCATCCGTTCGACCGCCTGCACTCGGTGCCCGACTACGAGCACCTGCTCGACGTGCTCGACTCGGTCGACGCGATCGAGGTGTTCAACCCGCGGGTGGCGATCACCGAGTTCAACGACGAGGCGGTCCGATTCGCGGCCAAGTACCGGATCCCGGCCGGGGCGGGCTCGGACGCCCACGTGCCGCAGGGGCTCGGCTCGGTCCGGATCAGGATGCGGGACTTCGACGGGCCGGAGGAGTTCCTGGAGTCCCTCCGCGACGCCGACATCGTCCGCAATCCCGCCTCGTTGCTCTACGTTCAGGCCCTGAAGTTCCTCCAGACCAAGGCCCTTCCGGCCCCGGCCCGGCGAGCCTCCCGGGATCGGCGGGTCCGGCGGGCCACCGGGCAGGGGCGGCGCAACTCCTGATGCACCCGCAAGGACAACCTCGCGAGCCGTCCAATCCCCGGGGGATGCCAGCCACGGACGACGAGATTCGGGAGAAGTACCTGGAGCGGGCGATTCGCGAGCTCAACGCCTTCGCCCGGGAGGTTCAGGGCTGCCGCGAGTGCCCGCGGGGCCAGCTGATGCCGGTGCTCGGGTCCGGACACCCCCAGGCCGACATCTTCCTGATCAAATACTCCGCCCGCCCGTCCGAGGTCGAGGAGGGGGTCGCCTTCTACGGCCGCAGCGGCAACGCTCTGATGAAGTCGCTCAAGCGGCTCTCGATCGACCCGCTGGCCGTGTACGGGACGCTGTGCGTGAAGTGCCCGGTGATGGACCCGACGGTGGCCGACCCTGAGTGCGTGGCCCGGTTGATCGAGGAGATTTCGATCATCTCGCCCAAGATGGTCGTGGTCATGGGGCCCGACGCACTGGGTGTGGTCAACGAGCTCGATCTCCCCCTGCGCCGGGAGCTCTCGCCCGTGTTCGGGGAGCTCCAGAGGTTGACGCCATCGATCGAGGCGCTGTACGTGCCCAACATCGACGAGGCGCTGGATGAGGAGGGGGCCAAGCGCGAGTTCTGGTCGGCCTTCCGGGTTCTCGGGCAGTGGTGGGCCGATCTGCCGCCGTATTAGACTCGGGGCTCATGGACCTCGAGGAGAAGTCGCTTGAGAAACTCGGCGACCGGTGCGAGGAGTGTGGCGCCAAGCTCACGCCGGCCGAGCTCCAGGCCGCGATGGAGAGCGGCGGTCCGGCGCTGTGCTCAATTCACGCCGCCGAGGACGAGCCCGGGCTGGCTGCCGACGACGCCGGCGAGCTTTAGCGCCCTAGTCGTTCATGCTCAGGACGATCTTGCCCAGCTTGCCCCCGCCGGCGAAGTGGTCGTAGGCCTTCTCGGCCTCCTCCAGCGGGTAGGTGGCGGCGACCGGCACCCGGGCCGCGCCTTCGTCGAGTAGGGGCAGGACCTGGCGCTCGAGCGCGCGGGCGGTCAGCGCCTTCTCTTCCAGCGGACGCGCGCGCAGCGTCGAAGCGCGAACGGTGCCGCGCTTGGCCATCAACGCGCCGAGGTGGAGCTCGCCCTTGGCCCCGGCTCCGATTCCGATGACCTGGATCCGCCCGAGCGGGGCCAGGGCGTTGACGTTGTCGGCGAGATTGGGGGCTCCGACCAGCTCGAGGATGACGTCGTAGGGGCCGTGGTCCCCGAACCCGTCGGGCTCGATCACGCGGGCGCCGTATTCAGCCACGGCGTCGCGGTGGTCGGGATTGCGCACGGTGGCGGTCACCCGGGCGCCCGCAGCTCGGGCGATCTGGATGGCGGCGGTGCCGACCCCGCCGGCGCCACCGTGGACGAGCAGGTGCTCGCCCGGCTTGAGCGCGGCCTGCGTGAAGAGAGCGTCGTGCGCGGTCGTGAAGACCTCTGGCGCGCCACCGGCCTCGGGCCAGCCGAGGCGGCCGGGAACCGGCATCAGGATCCGCTCGTGCACGACCGCCAGCTCGGCCTGACCGCCGCCGGCCACGATGCCCATGACCCGGTCGCCCTCGTCGAACCGGTTGGCGCCCGGACCGCGCCCGACGACCTCGCCGGCCAGCTCCAGCCCCGGGATGTCCTGCGGCGCCCCGGGCGGGGCGGGATAGCGGCCGCGGCGCTGCATCATGTCGGCGCCGTTCAGCCCCGCCGCCTTGACGCGGACCAGCACCTCGCCGGCCCCGACCTCGGGGTCGGGATGGTCCTCGACCGACAGCTGCTCGTCGCGAATCGTTACCGCTCGCATCGCACCAACTCTGCCACGCATTCGATGTGCGGGGTCTGGGGGAACATGTCGACCGGCCGAACGCGGCGGAGCTCGTAGCCGGCCTCCACGAGCTGAGCGGCGTTCGGCGCCAGCGTGGTCGGATTGCAGGAGACGTAGACGATCCGCCGGGGGGCGGCCTCGATGATCCGCCGCACCACCTTCTGGGACAGCCCGGCGCGGGGTGGGTCGACGATCACCACGTCGGGGCGCCCCGCGGTCTGCACCAGCTCGCGGAGGGCCAGGCGGACGTCGCCGGCGTAAAAGCGGGCGTTGTCGACCTCGTTCTGCGCCGCATTGGCGATCGCGTCGGAGATCGCCTCCTCGACCAGCTCGAGCCCCCACACCTCGGCCACCCGGGGCGCGAACATCAGCCCGATCGTGCCGATCCCGCAGTACAGGTCGTACACCCGCTCGAACCCGCTCAGCTCGCCGTAGTCGACCGCCAGGCCATACAGCCGGTCCGCCATCTCGGTGTTGGTCTGCAGGAAGGCCTGAGCCGAGATCCGCAGTCGCAGCCCGCCGATCTCCTCGTCGAAGCGATCCGACCCGGCCAGCAGCTCGGTCCGCCCGCCCTGGGTCGTCTCGCCCACGGAGTCGAGCTGGGTCCAGAGCAGGCCGTCGAGCGGCTGCGCGGCGTCCGCGAGGCTGCCCCGATCGAGCGTTCCGGAGCTGGTGACCAGGCGGGCCTGGATCTGCCCCGTGCGCCGGCCCTCGCGAATCACGAGGTTGCGCAGGAAGCCCTCGCCGGCGCGCCGGTCATAAGCGGTGAGCTGGGCCGTGCGGCACCACTCCACGATCCGCTCCCGGGCCGCGTTGGCGGCCTCGGAGGCCAGCAGGCAGTCGTCGATCTCGACGATCTCCTCCCAGCGGCCGGGGGCGTGAAAGCCGCAGACGAGACGCCCGTCGGAGCCCGAGCCGGTGGGATCGGTCCCGAACGAGTACTCGAGCTTGTTGCGGTACCGCCACGGCTGAACGGCCGGGACGATCGGCTCGAGGCTGAACCCGTCGAGCCGCCCGATCCGCCGCAGCGCGTCGTCGACCTGGGCGTGCTTGATCTGGAGCTGGCGCTCGTAGGGCAGCACCTGCCAGGGCGCCCCGGGATGGTGGGCCAGCGGATCGACCCGGTCGGGGCTCGGCTCGATGATGTGCTCGGCCCGCGCCTCGGCATACGCGCGCTTGGACTTGCCTACGATCGCCTGCACCCGGTCCCCGGGCACCGCGCCGGCCACGAAGACGACGTATCCGTTCAGGCGAGCCACTCCGGCGCCGCCGAAGGCGAGCGAGTCGACGGTCAGCTCGAGGCGGTCGCCGCGGCGCGGGCGGGATGTCTGGGCGGCCGTGTCCATCGCTCTAGCATGGCAGCCCCGTGGACCTGGACGCCTACCGGCACTCGGCCGAATCGTTCTTGACCGAGCTGACGCGCGAGTACTACCGGCACTACGCAGGACTGCAGGACGAGTACGCGATCGAGGCCATCTACGCCCGCCACGCCGACCTGTTCAGCGCCGCCGCCGTCGGTTCGCTGCGGGACCTGGGCGCGGCGGCCCAGGCGGGCACGGAGGATCGGCGCCGGCTCGCCATGCTGGTCGACTTCGCGGTCGAGGGCTACGTCGGGGAGCAGACCAAGACGGCCGAGGCCGAGCTGGCCCGGCGCGAGGCGGCGCTGGTGCTGGAGGTGGACGGGGGAACGCTGGGGTTCCGGGAATCGAGCGTGGTCCAGGCCAACGAGCCCGATCCCGACCGCCGGGCGCTGATCGAAGCGGCCCGCCTCGAGGCGGCCGAGCGCGAGCTCGCCTCGCTCTACGTGGAGCTCACCGAGCGCCAGCACGACGCCGCCCGGGGTCTCGGCTGGCCGAGCTACCTGGCCATGTGCGCCGACTGCAAGGGCATCGACTACCCGGCCCTGGGAGCCCAGACGGAGGCGTTCACGACAGCCACCGATCAGAGCTACCCGGCCGTGCTCGATCCCGAGCTGCGGCGGACGCTCGAGCTTTCGCTGGACGAGCTGCGGCGCAGCGATCTGCCGCGCTTCTTCCGCGCCGCGGACCAGGACGGCTGGTTTCCCGAGGCCGAGCTGCTACCGAGCTTCCTCGGCACGATGAGCGGTCTCGGCGTCGAGGTTCGCCGTCAGCCCGGTCTCGTGCTCGACGTCGAGCCCCGGGCCAAGAAGTCACCCCGGGCGTTCTGCGCCCCGGTCCGGACACCGGGCGAGGTGTACCTGATGCTGACCCCAGTGGGCGGCCGGGACGACTTCAGCACGCTCATGCACGAGGGCGGGCACGCCGAGCACGCCGCTCATGTCGACCCCGAGCTCCCGTTCGAGTTCCGCTGCCTGGGCGACAACGCGATCACCGAGTGCTTCGCCTTCCTGCTCCAGCACCTGGTCGACAGCCCGAGCTGGCTGGAGGCACGGCTGGGAATCGGCGATGCCGACGAGCTCGTCGCCTACTCCCGCGCCCACCGGCTCGTGTACCTGCGCCGGTACGCCGGCAAGCTCGCCTACGAGCTCGAGCTCCATGGTCCGGACCCGGCTCCGTGGCCGGAGCTCGCGGCTCGCTACTCGGAGCTGCTCAGCCACGCCGTCGGGGTGAAGTGGCCGTCCCAGACGTTCCTTTCCGACGTCGATCCCGGGTTCTACTCGGCCTGCTATCTGCGCGCCTGGGCGCTCGAGACGCACCTTAGGGCGTACCTGCGCTCCCGCCACGGCGACCGGTGGTTCGAGTCGTCCGCGGCCGGAGACGAGCTGAGGAAGCTGTGGCGCGAGGGTCAGCGACTGAGCCCGGAAGAGCTGCTCGGCCGGCTGACCGGCGAGGCGCTCGACTTCCGCGCCCTGCTCGCGGACCTCAGGCTCTAGCCGCGGCTAGCCCGACAGGGGAAGCTCGGCCCAGACGCGGTAGCCGTCCCGGCGCTCGGCGCCCCAGCGCCGCGAGAGCTGCTCGACCACCCACAGCCCGACTCCGCCCTCCCCGAGGTCGGCCGGGGACCGCACCCGCGCCTCCTTGCCCGACTTGCCCGGGTCCTGGACCGAGATGACCAGATTCTCGCGGGTCTGCTGGACCTGGACGTGGATCGACTCGTCTTCGCGACAGGCGGAGTGCCGCAGGGCGTTGGTGACGAGCTCGGTGGCCACGAGCATCGCGTCGCCGAGCCTCCAGCCGAGGCCCTCGAGCTTGCTCAGGGCGCCCCGGACCCGCCGCGGAGCGGCCACGGTGCAGCGCACTTCGAGCGCCAGCAGGTCAGATCCAGTCTCGGCCATAGACAAGGACTACCCAGCCTGCGGCCGATGGTCACGTACGGAAGCTGAACAGGTCCAGAGTGCCGGTGAGCTGAAATATCCGTTGCACCGTGGGTGGACCCGGCGTGAGGAACAACCGGCTGCCGGCCGAGAGCATATGGTCGCGAGCTCGGAGCAGGACCTTCATGCCGGTGGCGTCGATGAAGTCGAGTCGGGTGAGGTCGATTATCAGCTCGGTGCACCCGGCCGTCCACGCCCGCCTGAGCGCCTGCTCGAGGCAGCGCTCCGAGGCGATGTCGAGCTTGCCCTCGAGCGCGATCACCGTCGCCGAACCCGAGCGCTGGGTCGAGACCACGAGGTGGCCGAAGGCAGGGTTGGGGCGAGACGGCGGAGGTGCGAGCTGGGGAGCGGCGCCGCTGGGGAGCATCGCTGCGGTGGCGCCATCCAGCGGTACCGACACGCCGGCGAAGGCAAAACAGCGCGGGCAGCGATCCAGGCTCAGCGGCCGGCCGCGCAGCCGCAGCGAGAGCCCGCAGCGAGCGCAGGTCATCGGAAGGCTGGGAAGAGGGGCATGATTCCGGTCAGCGGGGGCGCGCCCGCCTGCGCTCCGCGCGGGGGTCGGCGCGCCGACTGTGAGGCTGATACCCGAGGGCCGAGGGCGAGAAACGCCGATGCCGTCTAGGCCAGCCCGCGCTCGATCGCCCCGAGCACCGACTTCCGGTTGGCATGCCGGCGCTCGTACTCGCGGACCTTGCGCAGCTCGGCCGGGGTCAGCCCGTCCAGGCGTGACTCGACCTGGGTCGCGGTGAGGTCGTCGTAGCCGAGGATCGGGAACGACGGCCCGACGCCGACGGTGCGACGGGCACGGTCGGCCGTGCGCACGATTCGGTCCATGCCGTCGCTGAGCCCCTTGGTCGCCGACTCGAGCGAGCCGCGCCCGCGGCCGAGCAGCCGCTCGAGGTCGGCCAGCAGCTCGTCGGTCTGCTGACGGCCGCGCTTGACCAGCTCGCCGACCAGCTCGTTGGCGTCGGTGCGGGTGAGGCGACCGCGCTCGGCCGCTTCATCGAGCGTGTCCTGAATCCGCTCCCGCGTGAGCACGACGAGGCCGAGCGGATTGATCACCCGTTGGGCGAGCTGCTCGGCGAAGCCGGTCAGGTTGTCGGCCACCTCGGAGCGACGGTTCTTGGCCTGGCTCGGCTGCGCGGACGAGGATCCGGTCCGCGACGAGGAGCGCCGGTTGTTGGCGTTGCCACGGCCGGAGGCGGAGCGGCCGGTTCCCCCGGATGACTTGGAGCGACTCGAACTTCTACTTGCGGAGGTCTTCGCCCCTCCCGACCGGCTCGATCCACCGGACGACGACTTCGATGCAGGCATGGTCTCTCTCCTCCTGGCGAGATTCGCAATCGAGCGTATCCAAACCCGATGTGGTCGGGTTCACATCTACCCGTTTGTCACGTATTCGAGGAGCGCCTTTTGCGCGTGACGCCGATTTTCAGCCTGGTCCCAGATGCGCTGACGCGGCCCGTACAGGACCTCGGCGCTGATCTCCTCCCCCGGGTGCGCGGGGAGGCAGTGGAGCGCGATCGCGTGCTCGCCCGCCAGGTCGAGCAGAGTGTCGTCGAGGCGGTAGTCGCGCAGCGCGTCGCGTCGCTGCTGAGCCGAGTGGGGATCGTCGCTCATGCTCACCCACACGTCGGTGTAGACGGCATCGGCCCCCGCGGCCGCCCGGCGTGGATCGTCGGTCAGCTCGGCTCCGGCGACCGGCTCGATCTGGTACCCGGACGGCGAGGCGATCCTGACCGTCACACCCGCCAGCGCGCCCAGGATGGCCAGCGACCGAGCCACGTTGTTGCCGTCCCCGACATAGGCCACGGTGAGTCCGGCGAGCCGCCCGAACGTCTCCTGCAAGGTGAGCAGGTCGGCGAGGGCCTGCACGGGGTGGTGCTCGGCCGTGAGCATGTTGATCACGGGGACGGTCGCGTGCTCGGCCAGCTCGACCAGGAAGCCGTGCTCGCCGGTACGCACGCCGATTGCCGCCGTATGACGGGAGAGGACATACGCGGTGTCCCTGACCGACTCCCCCCGGGTCAGCTGCATGTCCTCGGACCGGAGCACCATCGGATGGCCCCCGAGCTCCTGGATTCCGGCCTCGAAGGAGACCCGAGTGCGGGTCGAGGGCTGCTGGAAGATCAGCGCCACGGTCTGCCGGGCGAGCGCGTCCGAGCTGTAGGGCGCCGCCTTGAGCTCGAGTGAGCGGTCGACCAGCGAGCTCAGCCGTTCGGCGCTGAGCTCAGTGCCGGTGAGGAAGTGGCGTGGCGTCGGATCGGGATCGGTCAAGAAGTGGCGGAGTGTACGTTGGCTCGGTGGCGCTGCGCGTGCTCACCTGGAACCTCATGCACGGACGCTCGGTCCCCCCGTCCGGGCGCGACCTGATGGGAGAGTTCGCCCGCGCGCTGGGGGATGGGAATGGGACGTCGCGCTGCTCCAGGAGGTGCCGCCGTGGTGGCCGGCGGCGCATGGGGCGGCGCTGGGCGCGGACTGGCGGCTGGTTCTGACCTCGCGGAACTTCGGCCTGCCCGTGCGCCGGGCGATCGCGAGGCGGCGCCCGGACCTGATCAAGTCGAACGGCGGCGGATGCAACGCCATCCTCGTCCGCCGGTCATTCGGCGCGATCTCCGAGCACCGAACCCACCGGCTGGCGCTGTGGCCGGAGCGGCGGTGGCTGCATGCCGTGCGGATCCTCGCCGACGAGGGGGGGATCTGGGTGGGGAACCTCCACTGCACGGTGCACGACGCGGAGGCTGCGGTGCGGGAGGGCCGCCTGGCCGCCTCGGTGCTGAGCTCGTGGGCGGCCGGCGGCCCGGCGGTGCTCGGCGGGGACTTCAACGAGCGAGGCCTGACGCTCGAGGGTTACTCCCAGCTCGCCGTCCACGATGTGGACTACGTGTTCGGGGGCTCGGGCCTCACCGGGTCGGACGTTGCGGTGCTCGAGCGGGGGCGGCTGTCCGACCACGCTCCGGTGGCTGTCACGATCTGCGTGGAGCCTGCGAGCAGACTCCGCTAGTCCTGGCCCCGGCTGCTCCGGAGGCCGAAGCCGCGGAGCATCAGGAGCGCCTTCTCGCCGAGCGTCCCCCGGCCGGGGAGGACCCCGAGCTGGGTGGCGGCGTCATAGATGTCGAGGAAGGTGCGGATCCGCAGCAGCCGGTCGTGTTCGAGCTCGCAGTAGAAGACGCCGTGGACGACGATGAAGCGGTTGGTCGCGGGGAGCCCTTCCAAAGGGGCGCGGTGGGTGGCCAGCAGCTTGCTCGGGGCGGCGACGAACCGGCCGTCGGTGAGCCGGTTGCCGGCCTTCTGAATCCGGGCGTCGGGAAAGGCCGCCCACAGGCGCTCGGCGTGGCGCTCGAGCTCCCGCACGCCCTCGAGCGGCTCCGGGGTGACCGGATCCTCGTAATGGACATCGGCCGCGCACACCTCGCGAAAGGCGGACGAGTCCTTGCCCGACCATGCCGCCTCCCACGCGTCGATCAGCTGATCGACGCTCAGCCTCGCCTCGGCGGGCAGGCCCTGAAGCTCGTCCGCCGGCTCAGCCGGCATGGGAGACGCCGGCATCGGCGCGGTCGAAGACGGGGACCCCGTGCTCGGGTGTCGAGGCCTCGGCGTAGCGCCGGCGCGGTATGCGACCGGCGTGGCGAGCCAGCACGCCGGCTTCGACGGCCAGCCGGACCGCGCGGGCCATGGCCGACGGGTCGTGCGCGCGGGAGATCGCGCTGGCGCACAGCACGGCGTCGCAGCCGAGCTCCATGGCCAGTGCGGCATCCGAGGCGGTGCCGACGCCCGCGTCGAGCACCACCGGAACGGTCGCCCGTTCGACGATGATCGAGAGGTTGTACGGATTGCAGATCCCCATCCCGCTCCCGATCGGCGAGCCGAGCGGCATGACGGCGACACAGCCCGCGTCCTGCAGCCGGCGTGCGAGCACCGGGTCGTCGGTCGTGTAGGGCAGGACCTTGAAGCCGTCGTCGACCAGCGCCTCCGCGGCGGTCACCAGCTCGACCGCATCGGGCAGAAGCGTGCGATCGTCGCCGATCACCTCGAGCTTGATCCAGTCGGTTTCGAAGGCCTCGCGGGCGAGCTGGGCGGTGACGATCGCGTCGCGGGCGGTGAAGCATCCCGCGGTGTTGGGCAGGATCGCCACCCCCGCCCGGTCGAGCACGTCGAGGATCGAGCCCTGGGACTCCGGGTCGAGGCGGCGCAGGGCGACGGTGCACATCTCGGTGCCTGATTCGGTCAGGGCCGCGGCCAGGATGTCGTGGTTGGTGAAGCCTCCCGTGCCGAGGATCAGCCGCGAGCGAAATTCCCGGCCGGCGATTCGGAGCGGTTCGGTCATGCCCGGCTCAGCCCCCCTGGACGGCCACGACGACCTCCACGTGGGCGCCGTCGGCGATCTCGGTCCGGGGCCAGGCCGCACGCGGCACAACCTCGCCCTCGAGCGCGACCGCCACTCCCCGACCGTCCGGGATGCCACGCAGCTGCTCGAGCAGGCTGTTGACGGTGGCCCCGGAGCGGACCTCGGTGCGCCGGCCGTTGACGGTGATGACCACGGTCACACCGGTGCCGGTTCGGTGGCGAAACGGATGGGATCGAAAGGTGCCGCCAGCTCGTGCTCGGGGTCGCCGGCCAGCAACCGGACGACGATCTCGGCCGTGATCGGCGCCAGCAGGATCCCGTGCCGGTAATGCCCGGTGGCCCAGACCAGGCCCCCGAGCGCGCCCGGTCCGATCGCGGGCGCATTGTCGGGCGTGCCGGGCCTGAAGCCGACCGACAGCTCGTCGATGACCAGCTCGCCGATCCCCGGCAGGAGCTCGCCCGCGTCACGGATGAGCTCGTAGATCCCACCGGCGGTGACCGTCGGGTCGAAGCCGCGCTCCTCCATGGTCGCGCCGAGGACGTAGCGACCATCGCCGCGCGGGACCAGGTAGCAGGTGCGCAGCCGCAGCACGCGCGTGAGGAGGCCCGGTCCGTTCGGATCGTGCAGACGGATGATCTGGCCCTTGACCGGGTGAACCGGGACTCGAGCGCAGTCGGGAAGGCCATTGAGCGCGGACGACCATGGACCGGCCGCAACCACCACGTGGCCGGCGCCGATGATCTCGCCGGCGGCGGTGGTGACGCCGGTCACGCGGTCGTCATCGACCACGATCCGCGCCACCTCGACCCCGGCGCGCACGGTCCCGCCGCCGTCGGCGACGGCGCGGGCGAGGGCCCGGGTCAGCGTCCGTGGGTCCACCGCGTGGTCCTCCTCGACGCTCAGCGCGAGGCGCAGCGCGGGGGCGAGACCCGGCTCGAGCCGGCGCGCCTGGCTCGGGAGGAGGCGGCGTACGTCCTCGAGTCCGAGGCTGTGGCGAAGCTCGAGCTCGCGGCCGAGCCACTCGGCCTCGTCGGCGTCCTGCGCGGCCACCAGCGTCCCGCAGCGGAGGTAGCCGGCCGCCATCCCCGTCGCGCGTTCGAGCTCGTCCACGAAGGCCGGATAGGCGCGAGCGCTGGCCAGGCCGAGGCCGAGCAGATCTCGCTCGGTGGCGATCGCTTCGCTGACCGGTGCCAGCATCCCGGCGCCGATCGCCGAGGTGCCGGCGCCGGGTTCCGCGCGATCGAGCACGCACACGGTCGCGCCCCGCTGGGCCGCCCGCCAGGCGACCGAGAGACCGATCACGCCACCGCCGACCACGACGACGTCAAATCTGCTGGTGTGCTCGGGCAAGAAACTCGCTCCCTACGCCGGCATTAACCGGGTCAGGTTCAGACGGTCGGCGAACCGATGTCCGCCCTCTCAGCCCCATGGGCTCCCGTTGCCATTCATCCTAGCGCGGCGGTCCTGGCAGACTTGAACTGTGATCGACCGCCGTGACCGGCTGAAAGCGGCCGTCCTGTACCTGATCTGCGACGACCGCCCGGACGAGTTCCTGGCCTCGGCGCTGCGCGGCGGAGTCAGCATCGTGCAACTGCGCGACAAGGAGGCCGACGAGCGGGCGATGGTCGCGGCGGCGCGACGGTTCAAGGCCGTGTGCGCGCGCCATGGAGCGCTGTTCCTGGTCAACGACCGGCCCGAGGTGGCGGTGGCGGCCGACGCCGACGGGGTGCACGTCGGCCAGGACGACATCGACGTGCGCGAGGCCCGGGCCCTCGTCGGCCGGGATCGGCTGGTCGGGCTGTCGACTCACTCACCGGAGCAGATCGACCGTGCGCCGGGGGCCGTCGATTACATCGGCGTGGGGCCGGTGTTCAAGACGCCGACCAAGCCCGACCGGGCCGCGGTCGGACTCGAGCTCGTGCGGTACGCCGCGTCCGCGGCGCGCGTGCCCTTCTTTGCCATCGGCGGGATCTCGAACGCCAACGTCAAGGACGTGCGCAGCGCGGGTGGCTCGCGGATCGCCGTGGTCCGGGCGCTCACCGACGCCGCCGACCCGATGCGAGCGGCGGCGGAGCTCCGCGCATCGCTTGCCGGAGCGGAGGAGCCGGTTGTCGCCGCATAGCCGCAAGCGGGGACGGCGGGGGCGCACGGCCGCCGCGCCGGGCGGGGCCAGAGCCGGAAACCCGGCTCCGGGCCCGGAGACGCCCGTACCGACCGGGGTCGAGACGCCGTCCCCGGCGCCGAAGCCGAGTCGGTCCGAAGAGCGCAACGCCGCCGCGCGGGCCGCGCTCGCCCCGCTGACCCCGGGAGAGCGACCGTGGGCGCTGCGGATCGCGATCATCCTGGCCGTGCTGGTCGCGGTCGGGAACGTGGTCCAGGCCGTGGTGGGCACCAAGGTCAAGGTGGGCGGGGCCCGCACCTCGGTCGGCGGCTCGCTGATCTTCTCGGCCGTGATGCTGGTGTGCGCGGGCGGGATGTGGCGGCTGCGCTATTGGGCGGCGCTCGGCTTCCAGGCCCTGCTCGGCATCGTGATCATCGCCTTCGTGTTCGTGGCCCTCACGCGGAGCGACCTGCTCAGCTTGGGCATCTCCCTGGCGGTCATCGTGGCCGGGGGGATCCTGTTCTGGAAGATGGTCCGCGTGCTCGGCCGGCTGCAGATGCCAACGCCGCCGGGAAGCGCCTAGCGGCGGCCCCGGGCCGGACGCCTGGTTCCTATACGCTGCCGCCCGATGCCCGACTCGGCTTTTGACTGCGTCGTCATCGGCTCCGGCCCGGGCGGCTACGTGGCCGCAATCCGGGCTGCGCAACTGGGGATGAAGACGGCGGTGATCGAGAAGGACCAGGTCGGCGGGCGCTGTCTGAACTACGCCTGCATCCCGGCCAAGGCGGTCTTGCGCACCGCGGACATCCTGTCCGAGGTACGGGAGGCCGACGAGTTCGGGATCCAGGTCGGCGAGCCGACGGTCGACTTCTCCGCCGTCATGGCCCGGCGCGGGCGTGTGGTCAAGACGCTCACCGGCGGCGTGAGCGGGCTATTCAAGAAGAACGGCATCGAGGTGTTCGAGGGCGAGGGACGGCTGACCGGCACCGGCAACGTGGCGGTCGGCAATCAGCAGCTCCAGGCCAAGACGATCATCCTCGCCACCGGCTCGGTCAAACGACCCATCCCGGGCGCCCAGTTCGGCGGCCGGGTGATCGGAACCGAGGAGGCATGGGCGCTGGAGGAGCTGCCGAAGACGATGGCGGTGGTCGGCGCCGGTGCCTCGGGCTCGGAGATCGCCTCGGCCTACGCGCGGCTCGGCGTTGACGTCCTGCTCTTCGAGGCCCTCGACCGGGTTCTCCCGACCGAGGACGCCGACATCTCGAAGCTGGTCGAGCGAGGGCTGAAGCGCCAGGGGATGCAGGTCTTCACCGGCACCCTGGTCGAGAACATCAAGACCTCCGAGACGGCGGTGACATTCACCTACGGCGGGCAGTCGGGAGAGGTCGACTGGCTCG
This sequence comes from uncultured Solirubrobacterales bacterium, assembly GCA_963748585.1. GTDB lineage: Bacteria > Actinomycetota > Thermoleophilia > Solirubrobacterales > Solirubrobacteraceae > Palsa-465. The sequence goes on from CAVVJR010000003.1 coordinate 90,675, forward strand.
TCATCGCCGCCGGGCGCGGCCCGGACGTCGAGGTGCTCGGGCTCGAGGCCGCAGGCGTGAGCCTGGGGACCGGTGGGCTGATCGAAGTCGACGGGGCGATGCGCACGAGCGCCGCCAACGTGTACGCGATCGGCGACCTCGTCCACGGCCCGGCCCTCGCCCACAAGGCCTCGGACGAAGGGGTGATCGCGGTCGAGGACGCGGCCGGCCTTCAGACCCACCCGATCGAGTACCTCGATATCCCGCGGGCCACCTTCTGCACGCCGAACGTGGGCAGCTTCGGACTGACCGAGGCGCAGGCGCGCGAGGAGGGCCACGACGTGGTGGTCGGCAAGGTCCAGTACGGGGCGGTCGGCGCTGGAACGGTGTACGGCGACCGGACCGGTCTGGTCAAGATCGTGGGCGAGAAGAAGTACGGCGAGCTGCTCGGCGGTCACATCGTCGGCACCCGGGCGACCGAGCTCATCCAAGAGCTGGTCAACGCCAAGCTGCTCGAGGGTGGCTATCCCGAGGTCGCCCGGATCATCCACGGTCACCCGACGCTGTCCGAGGCGGTCATGGAGGCCGGGCGGGCGGCCGACGGTTGGCTGATCCACGGCTGAGCCCGGACGGCGGCCAGGTGTCGTGAAGCGGAAATTCGTGAGCAGCGTCGCGAGTGGCTGGGCGTGGATGACGGATGGGGATGATCCAAGTCGTACTGGTGGTACGGCGGGATCATCCCCATCCGTCAGGCGCGTCCAGACGCCGCGAGGCTGCCACCGAATTTATGGTTCACGGCACTAAGTGTCGGCGGAGCAGCCGATCTTCTACTACGACCTCGGGAGCCCGACCTGTTACGTGGTCTCCGAGCAGATCATGGCCGCGTTGCCCGTGGTACCCGAGTGGGAGCCCGTGCTCGGCGCGCCCGAGCCCGACGCCGACCGGGCCACGATCGAGGCGGTGGCGGACTCGCTCGGGCTGCAGCCGCTGCGCTGGCCCGTAGCCTGGCCGCCCGACACGCGCACGGCCATGCTGGCCGCGACCTACGCCAAGCGGGTCGGCCGCGCGGTCGCCTTCTCGCTGGCCGCCTTCCGCCAGGAGTTCGCCGGCGGACGCGACCTCGGCGATGAGGACACGGTGCTGATCGCGGCCGCGGCGTGCGAGATGCACCCGACCGCGCTGCTCAAGGGCATCTCGCTGCGGTCGGTGGACGACGCGCTGCGCCAGGCGGGTGAACGCGCGGCCAGCGCCGGCGTGCGCGCGCTGCCGGCGATCCAGGTCGGAGACCGGGTATTCGAGGGGCTCGACTCGGTCCACGCGGCCGCCGAGGCGCTCGGGACCGAGAGCTGAGATGCGGGCCAACCGAATGTACGAGTTGATCGTCTCCCGCCCGGTGCTCGAGCCGGTGTTCCTGGCCGACCGAGACCGGGTCGATCGGGTCGAGGTCTTGTCGCTCGACGACGGCGAGCTCGTCCTGTACTGGGAGCTCCCGCCCAAGCGGGCGGCCCGGCTGCTCAAGGCGCTCCGGACCGACCTGATCACGCTCGAGGCGAGTGAGTTCATCGCCCGCTGGGAGAACCTCGACCTCGGCCCCGACTCGATCGGCTAGCTTCGCGGTCGTGGCCGAAGCTCAGCCGACCAGCGTCAAGGGTGAGGTCCGGGTCGAGGAGCCCAGCGCGGCTCAGCGCTCAGTAGCGCGCCGGACCGCGGAGGCCAGAGCCACCGTGCCCCACGTGGAGATGGCGAGCGAGGCCGAGATGAGTGCGGTGCTCGGGCTCCGGGAGCGAGCGGGGCTGTCGCTGACCGCGCTGCTCGTCTGGGCGTGTGCGCGCGCGCTGCGGGAGGAGCCGTCTGCCAACGCCGCCTACCGAGACGGCCGCTTCGAGCTGTACTCGCGGATCAATGTCGGGGTCGTGGTGACCCGCGGGGACGCCTACGCGATCCCCACCGTGTTCGATGCCGACGAGAAGTCGCCCGCCGAGTTGACGTCCGAGATCGACGAGCTGCGCTCGGGCGCACTCGAGCGCACGCTGCCCTCGCCCGCTTTTGCCGGGGCCACGTTCACGGCGTGGAACGCCGGGGCGCACGGGCTCACGAGCGCCGGCCCGGTCATCAACCCCCCGCAGGCGGCCGCGGTGGCGTTCGGCCTCATTCGGTCTTCTCCGGCGGTGGAGGACGGGACCGTGGTCGAGCGCCGGCCGATGACGATCACGCTCGCGTGCGATCACCGGATCCTCTACGGCGCCCGCGCGGCCGCGTTTCTGCGCGCCGTGCGGTCGGCGCTCGAGCAGCCGGGGATGTAACCGATGGACCTGAGCGAAGCCGCCTCACTGGCCGAGCGGCTCCGCCACGCGGTGACCAACGAGCGGGTGCTGGCCGCCGTGGCATCGATTCCACGCGACCGTTTCGTGCCGGAGCCCGAGCGCCACCGGGCATACGAGAACGTGGCCCTGCCGATCGCCTGCGAGCAGACGATCTCCCAGCCGCTGGTCGTGGCGCGGATGCTCGAAGCGCTCGACCCTCGTCCCGAGGACCGGGTGCTCGACATCGGGACCGGCTCGGGCTACCACGCCGCGTTGCTGGCCCTGCTGGCCGGCCACGTGTGGACGGTCGAGCGGCACGCGGAGCTGAGCGCCCAGGCGGTGCTGACGATCCACGGCCTCGGGCTCGAGAACGTCACCTTCGTGGTCGCCGACGGCGGAGCGGGGCTCCCGGCGCAGGCGCCATTCGATGCGCTCAACGTGGCGGCGGCGACCAACGAGCGGGTGGCCTCGGCGCTCGAGAACCAGCTCGCGGTGGGCGGGCGGCTGGTGGCGCCGGTGGGTCGCCGGCGCCAGCACCTCATCCGGGTCATCCGGACGGCCGAGGGCTTCGTGCGGGAGAAGCTCGAGCCGGTCCGGTTCGTGCCCCTGGTCCGGGACTCGAACGGCGGCCGGTAACGGGGGCCCGAACGGCGGCCGTAACCGGGACTCGAACGGGCGAACCGGGCCCGACCGCGGGTGCATTCGACATCTTCTCCGCTATGCGGACAAGATGTCGAATGCCGGGAATCCGGACTAGCCGGTGGCCGCCACCGGGACCGCCAACCGCTCCCGCATGACCTCGATCGCCACCGGGTTCGCGTCCACGAGGACGAACCGGCGACCGAGCTCGCGGCACACCGCGCCGAGCGTCCCGGAGCCGGCGAACGGGTCCAGGCACCAGGCGCCCGGGCGGGACGAGGCGGCGACCATCCTCCGGAGCACGCCCTCGGGCTTCTGGGTTGGGTAACCGGTCTTCTCCGAGCCGTTGGTGGGCACGATGGTGTGAAACCACACGTCGGTCGGCCGCTTGCCCCGGGCCGCCTTCTCGGCGCTGACCAGGCCCGGGGCCATGTAGGGCTCCCGCTCGACCGCGTCGGGGTCAAAGAAATGCGCCCCGGGCGTGCGCACGTAGACGAGGATCGTGTCGTGCTTGGCCGGCCAGCGCCGCCGGGGCTTGGCGCCGTAGTCGTAGGTCCAGATGAGCTCGTTCAGGAACGCCTCGCGGCCGAACACGTGGTCGAGCAGCAGCTTGCAGTAGTGGGCCTCGCGGTAGTCGATGTGGAAGTACAGCGTGCCGTGGTCGGCCAGCAGCTCCCGCGCCCGGACCAGGCGGGGCTCCAGAAAGGCCAGGTAGTCGGCGAACGCGTCGTCGTAGCTCAGCGTCTGGAGCAGCTCCGAGCGGTAGCGGCGGCCGCCGAACCCGGTGCGGTCGCCGGCGCCGTCGGCGACGACGGCGAGCGTCCGGCGCGCCTGGGCGCGGCCGGTGTTGAAGGGCGGATCCATGTAGATCAGATCGAACTTCCGGACCGGGAGCTCGGTCAGGACGGCCGCGTTGTCGCCTGCGATCACCAGGTCATCGTCTAAGGTGATCGGGTCCCCGGCCGGTTGGATCCGCATCGCAAAGCGAACGCTAGCGCCGGGGTCGGCGACGGCCCGGCGCGGGCCGTACATAAGCCCTTACATATCTCTGACACGTGAACGGTTAGGATTGGATGAATGCTCGAGCGCTTCCATCTGCTTCGGCGCACCCCGCTCGGCGCGAAGATCACCCGCTACACGCTCGGCTCGGTGATCGCCGCGGCGACAAGCGCGGTCGTGTTCGCTCTGCTCTACGTGATGGGCGTGGGGACGACCGCGTGCTCGGTGGCGGCGTTCGTGGCGGGAGCGATCCCGAACTGGATCCTCAACCGCAAATGGGCCTGGCAGGTCAGCGGCCGGATCGCCATCGGCCGCGAGGTGCTCGCCTATGTCGTGGTCTCGGCGCTCACGCTGCTGGCCACCACCGAGGCGACCGCCTGGACGCAGCGCCAGGTCCAGAGCATCCCGGCCCATCACGGGATCCGGGTCATCCTGGTCACCGGGTCCTACCTGGCCGTGTTCGCGATCCTGTTCGTCGCCCGCTTCGCGGTCTACGACAAGTGGATCTTCTCCGGCCGCAGCCGGGTCCGCGCCGGCATGCGATCGCGCTTCCAGGTGTGGAGCGCGGCACGGGCGAACCGCACCCCGTAGCCGAAGTTCCCGCCCTTCTTGGTCCCGGTCGCGTGGACGCCGCGATCGCGCATCGTCGTCGGGACCTCGGCCAGCCGGAAGCCGTTCAGCGCGGCGCTGATCATCAGCTCGGAGGCCTGATACTGAGGCTGCTCGAGCGTGACCGCGCCGGTCACCTCGGCCCGCATGGCCCGGATGCCACAGGCCGGATCGGTGATCCGGTGGCGCACCATGAGGCTGAACAGGGCCCCGAACACGAGCACGCCGAGATGGCGGATCCGGTCGGTGGTGAGCTCGCTCCCGAGCCGGCGAGAGCCTGAGACGAAGTCGGCCCGGCCGGCCAGGATGGGCTCGATCACGCGACCCAGCTCCGCGGGCTCGTACTGACCGTCGGCGTCGATGGTGGCGATGATCTGGGCGCCGCGGGCCCGGGCGAGCCAGTAGCCGAGGCGCAGAGCCGCGCCCTGGCCCCGGTTCACCCGGACGTCGCATACCAGCGCCCCGGCCGAAGTGGCCTGGGCCGCAGTCTGATCGCGGGCACCGTCGACGACGACGATCACCTCGCTGACCAGGCCCGCCGCCTCACCCGGGATCTCCGCCACCACTCCGGCCACGGTCGGCTCCTCGTTGTAGGCGGGGATGACGACGGCCAGCGGCGCGCCGAGCCCGGGGGGATGAGCCGCCAGGAACGCCGCGGCGGCATCGCGCTCGGCCGGTTCGAGCGTCGCCAGCTCAGCTTGAAGCGCGAACGGCTTGGCGGGCGCCACGCTCATCGGGACACCGCCCCAACCGCGCCGACGCCGGCGCTGACGGCCTCACGATCGAGTGCCGACCACTCGGCCCAGACTTCGGCCAGGCCCTGCTCGAAGCTGTACCGGGGGGACCAGCCGGCCGCGTGGGCGCGGGCCGGATCGACGATCACGGCCGGCATCTCGCCGGGGCGCGCAGGGCCGTGGCGCACATCGACCTCGGCCCCGGTCACACGGCGGACGGCGTCGATGACCTCGAGCACGGAGAGCGAGCTGCCGGCGCCGATCACCACCGGACCTGACCACTCCGGGCTCTCCAGCGCACGCCGGGCCGCCTGGATGACATCAAGAGCGTGCACGTAGTCGCGGACCTGTGTGCCGTCTCCGTAGACCTCGAACGTCGTTCCGAGAAGGATCGCCCGCATCAAGCGGGCCACGATGCTGTCCTTGGCCTGCATGCCGGGACCGTAGACGTTGGTCAGGCGGAGCGCGCAGCACCGGAGCCCGTAGGAGGCGGTGTAGGCCGACATCAGCATCTCGCCGGCGGCCTTGGTCGACCCGTAGGGAGTGAGCGGGCGCAGCCGAGCCGCCTCGGTGATGGCCGGCGCCTCCATCGGGCCGGTGACCGCGTTGGTCGAGGCGAAGACGAGCGCCCGCGCGCCGGCGGCTCGGGCGCCCTCGAGCAGTCCGTGGGTGGCCGCGACGTTGGTGCGAAAGGTGAGATCCGGCTGCTCGACCGAGCGCAGCACGGAGGTGACCGCAGCCAGGTGAACGACCGCGTCCAGGCCGCCGGCCACTGCGGCCTCGACCACCGCGGGCTCGGCCAGATCGCCGATGACGATGTCAACGCCCGGGTCGGGGTGCGGCTTCAGATCGACCACGCGTACGGTGGCGCCCGCAGCCGCGAGCTCCCGGACCGCGTGCCGGCCGATGAAGCCCGACCCTCCGGTGACGAGGATCCGCCGGCCGCTCAGCTCAGAAGCCACTTACGTCGCCGACGTGAGTTCTGCGCCGGTGCGGGGGAGTTCGCTGTGGGTCTCGCGCCATTTGACCGTGGGCATGACCGCGGCGAGATCGACCCGGTCCCGATAACGCTCCACGACATCGAACATGTGATCAATCAGCGCGTTCGAGAGGAGCGTCGGCTTCAGACCGAGATCGACCAGCGCCGTGTGCCGAGGGTTGTAATAGTGATCCTCCTGCTCGACCCGCGGGTTCTCGACATGCTCGATCTGACACTCGCCCGGGAACTCGCTCGCGACCGTCTCGGCGATCTCCCGCACCGACTTGGACTCGGTGAACTGATTGAACACCCGGAACTCCCCCCGCTCAGCCGGAAACTCCGAAGCCAACCGAATGCACTCCACCGTATCGACCAGATTGATCATCCCCCGCGTCTGAGACCCATTCCCATACACGGTCAAAGGATGACCCAACACCGCCTGAATCGTCATCCGATTCAAAACCGTCCCGAACACCCCGTCATAGTCAAACCGAGTCGCCAACCTCGAATCCAACCGCGTCTGATCAGTATCGACCCCATACACCACCCCCTGATTCAAATCCGTCGCCCGAAGCCCCCAAATCCGACACCCGAACTCGATGTTATGGCTGTCATGCACCTTAGACAGGTGATAGAAGCTCCCCGGCTTCTTCGGATACAACATCCGATCCCGCCGCCCATTGTGCTCAACCTCGAGCCACCCCTCCTCAATATCGATATTCGGCGTCCCGTACTCCCCCAACGTCCCCAACTTCACCAAATGAATCTCACGATCCAAATCCGCGATCGCGTACATCACATTCAAATTCCCCACCACATTATTCGTCTGCGTATACACCGCATGAGCCTGATCGATCATCGAATACGGCGCCGCGCGCTGCTCCCCAAAATGCACGATCGTCTCCGGACGAAAATCCCCCACCATCTGATGCACAAACCCCGCATCACACAAATCCCCCACATAGCTAGAGATCTCCCGCCCCGACACCTCACGCCACGCCGCCACCCGATCCTCCAACGACGCGATCGGAATCAGACTCTCAACCCCCATCTCCACGTCATAACCCCGACGCGCAAAATTGTCATTCACCGCCACCACATGCCCAAGCGCGGACAAATGCATAGCCGTCGGCCACCCGAGATAGCCATCACCGCCGAGAACGAGGATTCGCATTCAGACGCTCCAATACTTCGTTTGACTGCAAGTCTCCAGCCGCCGCGTCCCAACGCGGCGGCGCCTTAAACGAGCCGGCGCTAAGAGGGGCATCGCCGGCGTGCGAGCGCACGAGGATAGCCGACGTACGCGCTCGCCCTACCGATACGCCCGCGGAGCTTACGCCAAGCTTACGCGCGCACGGCGTCTCGACACCGCCCCGGCGCGCGACTGGTACCGTCGAAGCGGCGACTCGCTGCAGACCTCGCGATCGCCCGTGATTCCTACCATCGACGCCGCCTCGTGCCCGAGCAGACATTAGAAGCGCCACGGGTCAACGCGCCCACCCAATCGCCACTGAGCGCCCGGGCCGGCGGGCGGACGCCGGCTGAGCTCGCCTACCGCCTGCGATGGTGGCTCGGAGCTGCCGCGCTGCTGGTCATCGCACTGATCGTGGTGCTGGTCGCCGACGCGCGGCCGGGCTATGACCCATACGGCTGGCTCGTGTGGGGCAAGCTCACCCTTCACCTGAAGCTCGACACAAACGGGGCGCCGTCCTGGAAGCCGCTTCCGTTCCTGTTCACGGTCCCATATGGGCTGGTCGGTCATTACGCCCTGTGGCTGTGGATGGTGACCTCGGTGGCCATCTCGCTGAGCGCGTTCGTCTTCGCCTGGAGGATCGCCTTCAAGCTCGTCGACGCCGACCCGGCTCGGCGCTACGCCGCGTACGTGGGCGGGCTGTTCGCGGCCGTGCTCGTGCTGATGCTGCACGACCCGCTCGGCTACACGTTCACGCACTATCTGCTGAGCGCTGAGTCGGACACGATGATCGTGGCCATCTGCCTGGCCGCCATCGACTGTCACCTGTCCGGCCGGCATCGATGGGCGTTCTGGCTTTGGTGGCTGGGCTCGCTCGGCCGCCCCGAGGTGTGGCCGTTCTGGTTCCTGGCCGGCGTGTGGCTGTGGCGCGCGGCGCCGGACTTCCGCCGCTGGTTGCTCGCGTCGGCGGCGCTGCTCGTCGTCCTGTGGTTCGGCATTCCCGGCCTGACCTCGAAGAGCTTCCTCACCGCCGGCAACATCGCCGAGAACTCGCCCCGGGCGATCCACGGCAACAAGGTGACCGGCACGATCCACCGGTTCTTCCAACTCGAGTCGACCCCGGTGTGGATCGCGGCGGCGGTGACGGTGGCCCTGGCTGCGCTGCGCCGTCGTCGCGCGATCCTCGTCCTCACCGCCGGCGCGCTGCTGTGGCTGATCATCGAGATCGCCTTCGCCCTCCACGGCTTCCCCGCCGTGCCCCGCTACATGTTCGAAGCCGGCGCGGTGATCGCCGTGCTGGCGGGCGTGTTCGCCGGCCAGGTGGTCCTCGAGGTCCCGGGGCTGTTGGTCCGGGCGGTGGGCCGGATCCGGGCGATGAAGCGGCTGGGGCCGGTCGCCGCGAGCCGGATCGGAGGCTGGGGCGCCGCGCTCGTGCTGGTCGTGTTCGCGGGGGCGATCCTCCCGGCCGCGCACAGTCAACTCCGTCAGGAGCGCGTCGATCTCAAGCACGAGAAGGCCCGCACCGCGCAGATCAATCGCCTCTCCACCGTCGTCCGGACGCTGGGCGCGGCCCGCATCCTGGCCTGCGGACAGCCCAACATCCCGATCGGCTACCAGAGCCAGCTCGCCTGGTACATGGGCATCAAGGTTGGCATCCTGTACGTCAGCCCCGGGTACCTGAAGATCCACCCGCACCCGCTGGTCAACATGTACCCGATCCGCGGTGGGGGCTGGAAGGTGTTCCCGAGCCACGTCGACGCGACGGCGGCGCCGCACTGCCACGGGCTGCACCGGGTCTTCAAGTCCTGATCGAGCCCACCTTCCATGCCGGGATGAGCCCTGGGGGCCGTCGGCCGGGGAGGAGACGGCGTATAGCCCGGCGGCGCTTCGCCGCGGGCGGGCTGGCCACCGTCGCGGTGGTGGCGATCGTCCTTCTCATCACGAGCGGCGGACCGCCGCCGCTTCCGCTTCCGGGGATCGGCCGTCCCGCCCGGGCCGATGACCCCTTCGCCTACGTCGCGGGCCGAGCGCCGCAGCTCGTCGCTCGCGCCAGCGCCGGATCCGCGCATGTGCTGTTCACGAAGAGCCCGGGCGGCGCGCCCGCGACGGCGGCGCGGGTGGCCGGGTGGCGGCAGCTGATCAACGCTGCCACGAGGGGCACGGGAATCGATCCGGGCCTGCTCGAGGGGATCGTCTTCGTGGAGAGCGCGGGCCGTCCCGACGCGATCGCGGGCACCGATCCGGCCAACGCCGCCGGACTGACCCAGATCCTGGCCCAGACCGGCCAGTCGCTGCTCGGGATGCACATCGACCTGGCCCAGAGCCGGTCGCTGACCACGGGGATCGCCAAGGCCGCAGCGGCCGGGGACGCGGCGAAGGCCGACCGGCTGGCCCGGCGGCGGGCACAGGTCGACGACCGCTTCAACCCGCGGAAGGCGCTGGCCGCCACCGTCCGGTACCTGGAGTTCGCGCGCCGGCGTTTCGGGCGCTCGGATCTGGCCATCGTCTCCTACCACATGGGGGTGGGCAACCTGAGCCAGGTCCTGGCCGACTACGACGGCGGCACCGCGGTGCCATACGCGCAGCTGTACTTCGACTCCACTCCAGAGCGTCATCGCACCGCCTTCCGCATGCTCGCCGGGTTCGGTGATGACTCGTCGCTGTACTACTGGAAGATCCTCGGCGCGGCCCAGATCATGGACCTCTACCGCTCGGACCGAGCCGGGCTGACCCGGCTGAGCGCGCTGCAGACGGCCACCGACTCCGCTGCCTTCGTCCTCCATCCTCCCGACCGCTCGACGGTCTTCGCCGACCCGGGCGCCCTGGCGAGCGCCTACGCCATCCGCGCTGTGCTTCCGCTGCCCGCCAACGCCAAGGCCCTGGGCCTCGCCTACGACCCGTCGATGGGCTCCGGGGCCCACCGGCTCGGGGTCAGCCGGGCCCTCTACCGGGGCCTCCGCCCCGCGGCGCTGGACCTGCTGATCGAGCTGGCCGCGCGGGTCCAGGCCCTGTCCTCACGGGCAGCGTCGCTGACCGTGACCGGCGCGGTGGCCGACTACAAATACCAGGCCGCGCTCGGCGTTCATGACCCTCCCGCCGCCGGCGGCTGGTCATTCGAGCTCGCGCGTCGTTACGCGAGCCGCGCGCAAGCCGACGCGGTCCAGGCCCTGCTTGATCGCCTGCAGGCGCTCAACCTGATCGCCTGGCAGCGCTATCCGGGCACGATCGAGGTAACGGTGGCCTCCGACGCGGCACGGTTTATCGTCAACGGCCCATGACCGACGCCATCAGGACCCCGGACGAGCTACTGGAGGACCTGCCGGACTTCCCGTTCCGGTCGAAGTTCCGGGATTACGACGGGCTGCGCCTGGCCCACCTCGACGAGGGCGAGGGCCGGCCGGTGATCTTCTTCCACGGCGAACCGACTTGGTCGTTCCTGTGGCGCAAGGTGATCCCGCCGGTGCTCGAAGCCGGCTACCGGTGCATCGCTCCGGATCTGCCCGGCTTCGGGCGTTCGGACAAGCCGACCGACCTCGACTGGTACAGCTACGACCGCCACACCGACGCGGCGGCCGATCTGCTCGAGCGTCTCGACCTGCGTGAGGCCACGGCGGTGGTGCACGACTGGGGCGGACCGGTCGGGCTGCGGGCGGCGGTCGAGCATCCGGACCGGATCTCCCGGATCGTGATCATGGACACGGGCCTGTTCACCGGCCACCAGCGCATGTCCGAGGCGTGGCTGCGCTTCCGCGACTTCGTCGAGCGGACCGACGACCTGCCGGTGGGCTTCCTCGTCCGCGGCGGTTGCAAGCAGGACCCGGGTGACGAGGTCGTCGGCGCCTACGACGCGCCGTTCGTCAACGCCGCGGCCAAGGCGGGCGCCCGGGCCTTCCCGCTCATGATCCCGACCTCGCCGGACATGCCGGGAGCCGACCAGGGACAGCGGGTGCTCGAGGCCCTGCAAGCCGACGAGCGGCCGAAGCTGGTGCTGTGGGCGGACTCGGACCCGGTGTTGCCGCTGGAGACCGGCCGGCGGTTCGCGCAGGCGCTCGGCACCGAGATCGATCACGTGATCGGCGACGCCGGCCATTTCCTCCAGGAGGACGCCGGGGCCGAGATCGGCGAGCGGATCGCCGACTGGCTCAGAGGATCGAGCTAGACGGTCTCCCGCTCGCGCTCGGGGGCCGGCGCCCCGGTCCCCTCGATCGTTCGCCGCAGGCGCTCCTCGTAGGCCGCGCGGGCCGTGTGGTCGGGATTCAGCAGCGCCACGTCGCTCTTGAACCACCGGCCGAGCGCGTCTGACGCGGCGCGCGGGAGCACGGCCGACAGGCGGGCCGTCGCGCCGATGCGCTTGGGCACGTAGACGTCGACGATCTCCTTCTGGAGCGCCTCGACGATCGCGGCGGCCACCTCCTCGGGCTCCGGCAGCGGCACCCCGCGTGCCTTCGGGAGGCCCGAGTACAGCTCGGTGTTGACCGGCGCCGGCATGACCACGCTGAACTTGACGCCGGTGGCCAGGAACTCCTGGCGCAGCGACTCGGTCAGGCCGACCACGGCGTGCTTGGTGGCGCAGTAGGTGACATCGTGCGGCACCCCGACCTTGCCCGCGATCGAGGCGACGTTGACCAGGTGGCCCCGCCGGCGCGGGACGAACCGTTGCAAGGCCAGCTTGGAGCCGAAGATCACGCCGTGGACGTTGATGTCGAACATCCGCCGGGCGGTGGCGTCGGTCTCCTCCAAGAACGGCCCGATGGGCATGATCCCGGCATTGTTGACGAGCACGTCAAGGGGGCCGAGGCGCTGCTCGACCTCGTCCAGGAAGGCGGCGAAGCTGGACCGGTCGGTGACGTCGAGGGCCAGTCCGATGGCGCCTCCGCCGAGCTCGGCCGCCGTCCGCTCAGCCAGTTCGGCCTCGATGTCGCCGACGGCCACCTGGGCGCCCTGGGCGATCAGCGCCTGGGCCGTGGCCCGGCCGATCCCGCGCGCTGCGCCGGTGATCGCCACTACCTGTCCGGCCAGCGATTTTGGAGCCTTCGCCATGAACAGTCTTCCTCCTCGTAAATTGTGCCGCCTCGGCGGCATTGCGAGTTTCGCCTGCCGGCGAAACGTCGCGACAGAAGGTACAGAGCCACGGCGCTCGACGGGGTGAAAGGGGCCGCCAGGTATCCTCGCCGGAAGTGGCTCACTTCCGCTACGACGGCCATCGCCTCGCCTATACGGTGCACGGCCGAGGCCCCAGGACCACGCTGCTCATGCCGGGGCTGCTGCTCTCGCAGAAGATGCAGGTCCGGCTGGCCCGGCGCCTGGCCAAGGCGGGGAACCGGGTGATCACCCTCGACCCGCTCGGCCACGGTGAATCCGACCGTCCGCCAGAGATGTGGCGCTACTCGATCCCGGCCTTCGCCCAGCAGGCGGTGGCCCTGCTCGACCACCTCGAGCTCGAGCAGGCCGTGGTCGGCGGAACCTCTCTGGGGGCCAACATCACGCTCGAGATGGCGGCGATCGCGCCCGAGCGACTGAAGGGGATGATCGTCGAGATGCCGGTGCTCGACAACGCCATCCCGGCCTGTATGGCGGCCTTCACGCCGCTGCTGTTCGCGCTCACCTTCGGCCGGGTGCCGATGGGCGTGCTGGCCCGGGGGGCCCGCGCCGTGCCGCGCGAGCGGGTCCCCTTCCTGCTCGAGCTCGGTCTCGACTGGTTCTCTCAGGATCCGGGCGCGAGCGGCTCCGTGCTCCAGGGCATCCTGTTCGGCCGGACCGCTCCCGACCACGCCCTCCGCCAGACCTTCCAGGCCCCGGCGCTCGTGATCGGGCACCCGCGGGATCCCGTTCACCCGTTCTCGGACGCGGACATGCTGGCGGGCGAGCTCCCCAACGCCCGGCTGCTCTACGCCAACTCGATCATCGAGCTGCGCACCCAGCCGGAACGGCTGACCCAGAAGATCGCCGAGTTCGTCGACGACTGCTGGGTCGACGTGCGGGCCGCTCGGACCCGGCGGCCCCGGCGCGCCGCCACCGGCTAACGCGGCGCCGGCGGTCCCGGAGGGGCGACGATGTCCCGCCCCGTGGGCTCGAGCCGCTGGTCGAGCTCGAGCTGCCAGTAGTAGCGGCTGAACGTCACCCCGGCGTGGAACTCGCCCACATGGGGCTCGATCGCCTCTCCACCGGCCATCCGGACGATCAACTCCGGGTAGGTGCGGCCAGGCAGCGCGGCGTACATGGGGGCGGGAAAGGCGCCACCGAAGCGGGTGTTGACGTCGGTGATCCCGAGGCCGATGTCCCGGTCGCGGAAGACCTGGGTCGTGCACGGTCCGCGCACCCCGAGCGCCTCCACCACGCGGCGGCCGAGCTCGACCAGCTCACCGTCCGCGATCACCGTGCCCTTGATCGACTCCCCGCCGCGTGACTCGATCATCGTGCGCGGGATCGCGTTCAGGCAACGCCCGTCGAGGTCGGACAGTGTGTCGATGGAGAACTCCGGGCCGTCCATGAACTTCTGCACCATCGTCGGCTCCTCGACGTAGTCCACGAAGAACTCCGCCGCCCTCGGGTCGGGGGCGCGGTGGATCGACCGCGCACCGGAACCCCGGCGGGGCTTGACCATGACCGGATAGGACTCGACCGGCTCACCGGGGAGCACGGTGGGCGGGCTCGGCAGGCCGAGCCGGGAGAGGAGCCGATGGGTCTCGTACTTGTCGAACGTGGCCCGGGCGATCTCGGGATCGGGGACGAAGGCGGGCAGCTCGCCGGCCCGTCGGGCGTGCGCGAGCACCTCGAGATCCAGATCGGTGAGCGGAACTACCGCGCCCACCCCGAACTCGTCGCACAGCGCTCGGAGCGCGGGCACGTAGCCCGGGTCGTCGATCCGCGGCACGGCCCGGCGGTGGTGGGCGGCGTACTGCGCGGGTGCGAGCGGATTCGGGTCGGCCGCGACCACGACGGCGTGCTGGGCGAAGGCGGAGACGATGTCGTAGCGCTTGCCCACGCCGGTGAGCAGGACGCCTACTCGGGGCTCGGAGGATGCCATCCGCCGCGCTCTCCCTTGTAGATGCCCTGACCGCCGATGACCAGGCGCACGCTGCGCGCGAGGATCCGGAGATCGAGCCACAGAGACTGGTGCTCCACGTACCAGATGTCGAGCTCGATCCGCTCGGCCCAGGGCAAAGACGCGCGCCCGTGGACCTGCGCCCATCCCGTGATCCCGGGCTTGACCTCGAGCCGGCGGCGCTGGCGGGGGGTGTACTGCTCGACCTGTACCGGGATGGTCGGCCGCGGTCCGACGATCGACATCTCGCCCCGCAGGACGTTCCACAGGTTCGGCAGCTCGTCGAGCGAGTAGCGGCGCAGGAACGTCCCGATCCGGGTGATCCGGTCGTCCCCTTCCTGAATGGCCAGGCCGGCGCCCGTGAACTCGGCCCCACGGACCATGGTGCGGAGCTTGTAGATCGAGAACAGCACCCCGCCCTTGCCCACCCGGGTCTGACGGTAGATCGGGTGACCCGGCGACTCGACCCGAATGGCCAGCGCGATCACCATCACGACCGGTGCCGTTATCGCCGCGACCGCGAACGCGACCACGAGGTCCAGCGCTCGCTTCATCGGGTGCCCTCGGCGGGCTCCCAGCCCGCGGAGGTCCCGCCCCGCAGCCAATCCCACAGGCCGGCGGCCGGCGAGGCCGTGGTCAGCACGTAGTAGCGGGCCACCAGCAGCGGGCGAGTCGGGACGGTGGCCGCGGCCGCCGCGCCGACGAGCACAAGCACCTGGAGGACCAGGGCACCGGAGTAGATCCAGCCGCGGCCGGCCAGCACGATGCTGGCGGCCAGCGCGCCCGCGTGCAGGAACGGGGTGAGGTAGCGCAGGACGCGGTGAGAGAAGATCATCAGCGCGTACGCCGGCCCGTAGCCGCGGGGATCGAGCATCCCGCCCCGTAGGACGATCGGCCACGTGTGGCTCATCATCCGCCGCTTGCGCGCGAACTCGCCCTCGATGCTGGGGACCATCTTCTCGCTCGCCCGCGCCTGCGGCGCGTAGACGGCGAGCCACCCCCGTTTGACCAGGTTGAACGGAAACGACAGGTCGTGGCCCATGATCGGGTCGACGACCAGATAGGCCTCGCGCCGGGTGGCGTAGATGGCTCCGTTGCCCCCGGTGACCGAGCGCACGCGCGACTCGAGCCGCCGCAGCGCCATCTCATAGCGCCAGTACACCCCCTCCTGGTTGGTGCCGCGCTCGTTGACCAGCCGCACCTCTCCGCACACGTAGCCCACCCGGGGATCCGCGAACGGCGCGACCAACCGCTCGAGGGCGTCGGGCTCCCACACCGTGTTGGCGTCCGAGAAGGCCACGACCTCGCCGCGGGCCCGGGCCACGCCGGCGTCCTGGGCCCGGATCTTGCCCCCCCGCGGAAGCTCCAGCACCAGATCCGCTCCGGCTGCCCGAGCCCGCTCGGCGGTGGCGTCGGGCGATCCGTCGCAGGCCACGATCACCTCAACGCGGTCCGGGGGGTAGGTGAGCGAGCGCAGGTTGGCCACCCGGGCCGCGATGACGTTCTCCTCGGCGTAGGCGGCCACGATCACCGAGACGCTGGGCAGATCGGCCGGGACCGAGGCCGCCTCGCGGTCGCGGCGCCGTGCCAGCAGCCCGAGGATCAGCGGGTAGCCCACGTGGGCGTAGGCCACGAGCCCGGCCGAGGTCCAGAAGGCTGCCTTGAGCGCGCTCACAGCCGCGGGATTGTGGCGGCTTCGCCGCCATTGCGAGTTTGCGGCGGCTGCGCCGCCGTGGCGAAACTCTCGCAGCGTTCGGATGTGCGGTCCCAGGGATGCCGCGAAGCGGCCCCAAATTATCCGGTGAACGACGGCCTGGACACGTGCTTGGGCTTCTTGGCCGGCTTCTTCTTCTTTTTCTTCTTGTGCTTGGTGGCCGGCGTGTTGGCCGCCTGGGTGCTGAAGCACCCAACCAGCTGGCGGGTCACGTAATTCGACGTGCCGGCCTGGGCGCCGTTCGGGTTACCGGCGAAGGTGAACAGCGGGCAGCCGTGCGAATCGAGCGCCGCCGAGGTGAAGTCGAGCAGCGACCGGTCGCTCGGCTCGCCCGGCGCTCCGCACAGAATGCCCGCGTTGCAGATCTGGCCGTGGTGATAGATGAAGCCCGGATTGACATCCCGGTAGACGAACTGCGACCCGTTGGTCGTCTCGGCCGTGGTGTACGTCCACTGACCTGCCGTGCTGTTCGGATCGCTCACCCCGTTGGTGGTGCGGAAGAACCCGACCGCGAGCTGGCCGCTCTTCGGACCGCCCACTGCGGCGGGCAGCATGTGCGCGGCATTGGTGCTGCCGATCAGCGCCGGGGAGCTCCAGCTCACCCCGTGCGTGCTCGACCTGAACATGTACACGTTGGCCGTCGTGGCGAAGGCCTGGCTACCGACGTAACCGGCACCGATCACGTACAGGTTGCCGGCCCCGTCGATGGCGATGTTGTTGAAGATGTCACCGAACTGAACCGTGTTGGTGCCCAGCTTCGAACCGTCGAACACGGTGTAATCGGTGAACGTCCGGCACTGGTCATGTGACACGGCCAGGTACACCTGGCTGAACGTGCCACTCGGGTGTCCGGCCGCCAGCGCGGCCACGTTCTGCGCCTGCGTGCTGGTGACGAACAGGATGTACAGGTTTCCGGCCTTGTCGGTCACCGGCCGCGCCACCAGCGTTCCGCCGGTGACGTCGGTGGGAACGTTGGCCTCGATGCTCGGGTCGGTGACGACCGGCCCGCACGCGTTCGCGAACAGGTCGTTGCCGCCGTTGTCACTGCGGAAGGCCAGCGGCTGCGCGGTGACGAACTCGTGGTAGGTCAGGTACAGCGTGCCCGAGGGGCTCGCGGTCAACCACGGGCGATCATCCGACGGCCCGGCCTGTCCGAGTCCGACGTGACTGCAGTGGTCGGGGTCGGGAACGGGCCCGATCGACTCGAAGGTGTTGCCGCGATCGGTGCTCTTGCACACCTCGGTGGCGATCGCCTCGAGGTCGTTGAGGTAGACAGTCCCCTTGGAGTAGAGGACGTCATCGTCGCCCCCGCCGAGGAACGAGCCGAGGTCGCGCCCGGGACCGAAGCTGGTGCCGTCGTTGCGTGAGACCCAGAACCCGGTGCCCGCCTCGTCGTTGGCCCCGGCCGGAATGCCCTGCGGCCCGGCCACGAACACATCCCCGAGCGGATCGGTGGCGATGCTCGGCTCCCCGCCGGTCGGACCGGTTAGCCGCACCGGAGTGGTGAACCCCTTCGTCTGCGCTCCGGCTCCGGCCGTCATCACCAGCAGCGCCGCGATCGTCGCCGCCAGCATCTTCAAAACCCGCATACCAGCCTCCTCCTGCCGTTGGCGGGAAACCTACTCCAGAGATTCTGGTGTGGCGCCGGTCAACTCGCGGTACAGGGCCAGCGTCCGCTCGGCCGCGTCGCGCCACGAGTACGGACCCTGCGCAGCGGCACGTGCCGCCGCCTCGAGGTCGGCGCGCGCGGCGGGGTCGGACAGCAGCTCGGTGAGCGCGCCGGCCAGCGCGGATTCGTCATCCGGCGGCACCACCCTAGCCGCGCCCGGCTCGGCCAGCCCGCCGATGTCGCTGACCACTGTCGCCTTGCCGAACGCGAGCGCGGTGGCCAGCACTCCCGACTGGTCGAAGCGCTCGGTGCGCGAGTACGGCAGCGCGACGACGTCGGCTCGGCGGAAGAAGGCGGCCAGCTCGCGGTCGGGGACGTAGCGGGGGAAGAAGCGGACCGAAGGTGAGGCCAGCGCCCGTAACGGCTCGAGCGGCATCCGGGGCCGCCCGACGATCCACAGCTCGCCGAGTCCGACCGACCGCCAGGCGCGGAGCAGCACCTCGAGGCCCTTGTAGGGCCGCAGCAGCCCGAAGAAGAGCGTCACCGGACCCTCGGCCGCCGGCAGCTCATCGGGCTCCTCGGACTGGGCCGCCAGGTGGTCGAACGCCCCATGATGGATCACACGGACCTTGTCCGGCGGCAGCTTCAGACGCTCGACGAGCTCACGGCGTCCGTATTCCGAATGCACGACCACGGCGTCGACCGAGTCATACAGCCGCCGCTGGGCGGCGGCCTGCCCCGGACGCGCCTCGCGCGGGAGCAGGTCGTGCGCGGTCAGGACGGTCGGACGGGCGGGCAGCAGATGGCGATCGAGCCACTGAACGTCGAGCCACTGGAAATGCACGACGTCCGCGGCGGCGGCGGCGCGCCGGTAGCGGAGCATGTCGGGCACGTGCTGGGTGAGCTTGGCCGCCCGCCTCAGGCGCGATCCGGCGACCCCGGCCTCGTGCCGGTAGAACAGCTCACGGCGCACGTAGCCGTCGGGGTCGGGGACGCCTCCGTAGCCGAAGCGGCTCGTGATCAGCTCGACCTGGGCGCCCGCCCGGGCCAGCGCGGCGGAGATCGCGTGGTCGTAGGCCGGCGTAAAAGCCGAAGCGTCGACGATGTGGGCGCGCATCAACCGCGCCCTGCCAGGCGCGCGATCCGGCGCGCGACGGCCTGCGTGTCCGGACCGCCAAGGGCCTGGACGCGGGCCTCCGGCTCGAGCCGGCGCACGGCTGGGGCGCAGCGCACGAAGCGGGGGCTCGCCCGGGCGGCGGCGCAGGACATCCGCGGCGGCGCGAAGGGGATGGCGGACGCTCAGCCCGAGCAAGCCGAGCAAGCGCGCGGCGGCGCCGTCGTCCTCGCGATATTCGACCGCGAGCCGGCGATACAGCGCCAGGTCGGGCACGTCGGGGCGCGCGGCGGCCTCGATCCGCGCGCCCTCGACCGTGCCGGCGAGCTCGGCCAGCGGGTCGCCCTGCACCGGGAACCGGTCGGCGATGAGAACGACCGGAGCGCGGCTGCGCCGGCGCTCGGGGCGATTGGAGAGGGTCAGGCCGGCGAGCTCCTCCGCGGCCAGCAGCAGGTCGAGGGCGCGGTATTGGGGCCGGGCTTCGCCCGTCATCCCTGGGGCCGGTGGTGAGCTCGTCCGGCCGGCCCCGCGCGACAGCAACCGCCTCACCCCCCGGCGGACGGCCGGCTCGGGGACGAAGCCGTCGTAGCGTCGGGCCAGCCACGCCCGGCCGGCCGCGTAGCCCCGCCATTGGCGGCGCAGGTCGTCCAGGCCGGCGCGGTAGCGGTGCTCGACCGCGGCTCCGGCGCGCAGCTCCAGGCGCCATCCGGCCGCCTGCAGACGCCAGCTGAAGTCGGTGTCCTCCGCGGCCCGGACGCCCTCGTAAAAGCCGCCGATCGCGGTGAAGGCGGCGCGGCGGACGAGCAGGTTCGCGGCCACGGCCCGGGGCCGGAACGGGTGCTGGAGGTGGGCCTGCTGGCTGAGGAAGCTCCGAGCCGCGCCGTAGCGCGCAGCGAGCGAGGGGCCGCCGGGGGCGGGCACGACTTCGCCCGCCAGCGCGCCTACTTGGTCGGCGATCGGCTGCTCGAAGTACGCGTCCAGCAGATCCGCCGGGGGCCGGCAGTCGGCATCCAGAAAGAGGATCCAGTCGGTGGCGGCGTGCTCGGCCCCCACGTTGCGGGCATGAGCCGGCGACTGCTCGGCGGTGGCGCGGACCACGGTGACGCCGTCGGCGCCGGGCACGGTGCCGGAGTTGTCGGACAAGATCAGCTCGTCGCCGGCCTCGGTGGCGAGTCCCAGCAGCGAGCCGAGCGCGTCCCGGGCCGCGTCCGCGTCACCGGCGAACGGCATCACCACGCTGACCGGGGGGCGGCTCACCGCGGGACCACCTTCCGGGCTCGCCCGGCCAGCCGGTTGACCGCCGCGAGCTCCTGGCGATGGACGAAGCCGGTGATCAGCAACACGAGGGGAATGGCGAGGAAGGCCGCCGTGCGGGTGAGGAACCCGACCGGCCCGTGGGTGGGCAGCAGCAGGTCCCCGGCGGCGGCGATCCCGCCCATCACGACCGCGAGCTGGACCAGCCGTCGCCACTCGAAGGCGACCCGGAAGGCGTGACGCGTGAGCGCGTACATGACCACGAGCATGACCACGTAGGCTCCGCACAGCGCGACGCCGGCGCCGGCGATCCCAAGCGGCGGGACGAGCACGAGAAGCAGCACGACATTCGCGCCCAGGCCGGCGAGCGACGCGGGGAAGTTCCGCGTGGTCACCTTGGCCCGGCCGGCCACGACCAGGAAGACCACCCACAGCCCGTACAGGGCCCAGCCGAGCGCCACCCAGGGCAGCGCGCGATAGGCGCCGTAGTACTGCGGATGCGTGAGCAGGTGCAGGATCCAGCGGCCGAGCAGGGCCAAGCCGGCTACCACCCACCCGCTGACCAGCAGGTAGTAGGTGGTGACGAGCCCGTACAGGCGCGCGGCCTCGGCGTCGTCGCGGACCGAGTAGGCAAGCGGCGGCCACGCGTACTGGAACGCGCGGACGATGAAGGCGACCGAACCGGCCAGCTTGACCGCGATCGAGTACAGGCCGGCCAGGGCGGGGCTGCGGTGGTGGTAGATGTAGTACCGGTCGACGATGCTGAGCGCGTACACCGAGGCTTCCGCGGGCACGGTCGGAAGCCCGAAGCGGAGCAGAGTCGACAGGCGCTCGGCCCCGCGCCTGGTACCTCCGAGCAGGCGCCGGCGCATCGTCCACCACAGTCCGAGCAGGACGAGCGTCGAGACGCCGTAGTTCCCGAGCAGCAGGCCGCGGGCGCCCTGGTGAAGCCCGACGACCAGGATCACCGACGCGATCACAGTCAGGATCACGTTGATGAGCGACGCCACGGCGTAGGCGCGAATCCGCTCCTCGACGCGCAACAGCCCGTAGGCCAGCTCGAGGTTGGTGAACGTCCATAGTCCGAGCACGGCGATCAGGAAGATGGTCGTGTCGTCCCGACCGAGGATCAGACGCGACAGAGGCTCCGCGGCGGCGGCGAGGACGGCAGCAGTGATCGTGGTCGCGACGAGGAGGAAGAGGACCGCGCGCCGAGCCAGCGCATCCCGGCGCTCCTGCTCCTCGTCGGAGAAGTGGTAGCGCAGGAAGGCCTCGATCATCCCGAAGCGGGCGACGATGCTGATGAAGATCACCCCGTTGGCCAGGAGCTCGACCGTCCCGTAGCCCGCCGCCGGGATATAGGCCGTGTAGACCGGCAGGAGGATCACGGCGATGAACTTCGAGACCACGTCGGCGACCTGATAGGCCGCCAGCGCATTGACCAGTCGCTTCAGATAGCCGGACATCTGCGGCCCAAACGGTACGGGGCCCTCAGAACGACTTCAGGATCCGGGCCGTGAGCGCCCGCGCGGGCGCGTTGCGCCGCAGGCTGGCGCCGAAGCCGTCCACGGCGATCTGGACCACGGTGCCGCGGCCGAGGTCGTAGGCGATGATGCCCGGCTGATTCGGCCTGGCACCGGCGGCGGCCAGGATCTGGGACGCGGGAGCGACGACCGAGGGCAGCGGCTGGTAGCTCCGGTATCCGGTCAGCGGGCCTTGGAAGAGGCCGAGCTGGTCGGCCGCCGCGGTCAGGGGAGCGCGATTGTCGTACACCGGCGTCCCCCGGACGGCGCCCAGGGCGTCGGTCGACTTCGGCGCGGTCGGGTCCACGGCTCGCCCGTTGCGGATCGTGACGCCCCGCTGGAGCGACCCGATCCCGAACGACAGCACATGCCCGCCGCCGGACACGTAGGAGCGCAGCGCGGTCAGCGTCGCGGCCGGGAGCCACTGCTCGGCTCCGGCGAGCACGACGGCGGTGCGTCCTTGCAGCCCGGGCCCCGTACCGGCGCTGAGGGCGAGGTCGGTGGTCACGTCGTAGCGTTGGCGTGCGCGGTCCAGATAGGCGAGCAACCCCGCCTCGTCGCCGAACCCGGGCGGGAGGCCGTGAGCCAAGGGACGGGCAAGCGCGACCGGGGCGCCTGCGGTGAGGGTCGCCGGGACCCCGTCCCCCGTCTCGTCGACCGGATTCAGCCCCTGCCAGGTCAGCGACGGCAGCACCACGAGGATGGGGACGCGAGCGGACGAGGCGGCGACCAGCGGCACCGCGGTCGAGTGGGGGCCGGCGTGTAACTGCAGCTCGTACAGCCCCGCTCGGCCGGCCGGGAGCGGGACCTGGAGGGTGGCGTCCGCGCCGGCTCCGGAGGCCACCGGTCGGTCCGACCCGGCCCGGAAGAGCAACCAGTGGTAGGTGCGCCCGGCCGAGTCGACCCGCACGGGGGCGCTCGATCCCGCCGGGACGGGCTCGAGCGGCGGCTGAGCAGCCAGGTAGCGAACGGTGACCCCGGCGTGGGGGGTGGAGCCCGGACGGGGCGGCAGCCGGGAGGGGAAGTAGCCGGTGTTGCAGGCGGCGTCCGTTACCTCCATGCCGACCAGGTAGGTGCCCGCGGGGGCCGGGCGGCCGTGGATCCTGCCGTCCCACACCGCGGTCTGACCGCTCCACGGGGTGAGGAAGGTCTTGACCAGCCGTGGTGCCTGGCCGAGGTCGGTGCGGTAGAGGCGGATGGTGCCGCCACGCTTCTCATTTCCCGCATAGCGGATCGTCACGGCATGGCCGAGGCGGGGGATGAGGCGGGGCGAGGCGCGCTCGATCACCGGGCGGGGTGCCTCCTTCTTGATCTTGATCGTGATCGGCCCGGACGCGGTTCCGAGCGTCACCGTGCGGCCCTGGTGGATCAGCCCGACCTCGATCTCGTACGTGCCGTCCGGTGCCACGCGGTGGTTGTCCTCGCGGCCGTTCCAGTGGAAAACCCCGTCGGGAATCCGCACCCCGCGCCGCATGTGGCGCCCGGAGGCGAGGGTGCGGACGATGGTGCCGCCCTCGTCGATCACGTACACGTCGACGCTGTCGGCCTTGTACAGCAGGTAGAACGAGAACCGAGCCTCGCGGTGGCTCACCCCGCCACAGGTCGGCCCGGCGACCGGATTGATCGTCCCCGGGACGGCCGACCCGATCCCGGCGATCAACGGCGTACTCACCTTGAGGTGCTGGCTGACGAAGAAGGCTCCAACGGTGGCGATCACCAGGACGCCGAAGGTGGCGCCGGACAACCGGCTCAAAGCGCCACCAGGGCGAGATTGGGCACCTTGAACTCATGGAAGGCCGCCAGTCCGCGCGCGTCACGGAGGGCGAGCATGGCCCGGATCGAGCCTCCGTGGCAGACCGCCAGCGCCGGCAGCGGCCCGACCCGGTGGATGTCCCGGAGCGAGGCGAGGACGCGGTCCTGCTGGTCCTTCAAGGACTCCCCGCCGGGAAAGCGAAAGGCCTCGCCCGCCCGCATCCAGGCCGCGTAGAGCTCGGGTTCCTCGCCTTCGATCTCCGCGAACAGATGTCCCTCCCAGCGGCCGCGGTTGCCCTCCCGCAGGCGCCAATCGAGCGCCGGGCGCAGGCCGATGCGGGCGCCGATGATCTCCGCCGTCTCACGGGCTCGGCTCAGGTCCGACGACCACAGAGATCGGATGCCGTGGCCGGCGATCGTTTCCGCCGCCTCCGCCGCCTGCCGGCGACCCGTGTCGTTCAGGGGCGTGTCCCGCCAGCCCTGGAAGCGCAGGGGCTCGAGGTTGTCGTCCGTCTGTCCGTGACGCGCGAGGAGTACGCCCTCGAGCCCGAGGGCCTCAGCCACTGGGTTCGGTGGCCAGCGTGTCCGAGCGCAGGCCGAGACGGAGGGTCTCGAGCGAGAGCACGTCGGTGGTGGCGATGTTCCCGAGGTTGACGTCGGCGCCGAAGCGGCGGACGAACCAGACCTGTTGCTGCTTGCGTGGGGCGTCGAACATGATCCGGTCGGAGTCGATCTCGTGCACGATCTCGCCGATCAGCCCCTCGCGAACCTCGCCGGTGGGCCGGAAGATGCCCGCCGTGCCGGCCTCGCGTCCCTCGGCGATCACCTTCCACGCTCCCGCCTCGAGCTCCTGGCGCATCATCTCGACCCACTGGTAGGGCGGTGTGATGGCGCCCGTGTCGTCCTTCGAGCCGACCTCGGACAGGACGGTGAAATCCCGGGCCAGGCGCGCGATCATCTCGAGCTTGTGCTCGTGCTCGAGCGCGATCGTCCCATCGGAGATCTCGAAGAAGGTCAAGCCGAGCTCGTGCACCCACTGGATGAGCGGCTCGAACCGGTCCTGGGCGATCGCCAGCTCGGTCAGGGTGCCGCCGAGCACGACGGGTATTCCGTGGTCACGGTATCGGGCCAGCTTCGGCTTCAGGTTCGCCGTGGCGAGCGCCGTGCCCCAGCCCAGCTTGACGATGTCGACCGAGTCGCCGGCCACCTCGATCATCCCGTCCACGTCGGCCAGCGAGAGACCCTTGTCGAGCACGTGGGTGACGCCGCGCTCACGCGGCTTCGGGCTGCGGTCCGGCAGGGTGAGGAAGGACACGTGCCTAAGGGTGCGGCAGGTCGGCGCCCACGGTGACGACGACGTTGGCCGAGCAGGGCGACGGCGGCGGGCAGGCCACGGCCTGCGCGCTCGAGCTCACCTGGTGCACCGAGGTGTCCGGAAGCTTGAGCACCGAGGCCACGTGGATGGCGTCGGCGCGGTAACCGGGCAGGTAGGCCACGGTGGTGGTCGGCTGCGTCTGATCCGAAGCCGTGGCCACGGTCCCGGGCTTGTACCCGTCGGTCATCAGCTGCTTCGACGTGCGGCCGGCCAGCCCCGGCGTCGCCGTCCCATTGAGCACCGCGACGGTGACCGACCGGGGGTTGAACACCACCGCTCGGGCCTGGCCTCCCCCGCTCGCGGCGGGACCGGGTGGGTTGCTGGTCGAGCTGCCGCCGATCGTCTTGGTCACCACCAGCACGATCGCGATCGCCACCACGGCCAGGCCGAGGGCGAGCAGGACCGCTATGACCCGCCCAGTCCGTCGGGGTGGGGGCTCGGGCTGAGGAGGCAGGAATCGCGGGGCCGACGTGCCGGGACGGCCTGACGGGCCCGCGGGACGGCTGCCCGGGCCCGCGGGACGGCTGCCCGGGCCTGCGGGACGGCCGGCGGCGGGCGGACGAACCGCCGAGCTCGGGGCGGCCGCGGTGGCTGCCGCGGCCGGCGCTCCCACCGGCGGGGGTGCCGTTCTGGCGTGAGAGCCACCGTTGGTGGCGGCACCGACGACCGCGGGCTCGGGCCTCTGGACCTCGGTCATCTCGCCCGCCGGGTTCACCGGGCCGTCGGGCACGGCGGGCGGCCGGCTCTCCTCGGACGGCTTCCAGACCGGAATCAGCGTCGTCGCCGCGGTCAGCGCGGGCGCCCCCACGCCGGCCGGAGCCCACGGGAACGAGGCCGCCGCCACCCCGGCGGGCACGGGTGCCGCGGCTGCGCCGACCCCTACGGCTCTCGCTCGCACCGGAGCAGCGGTGGCCGCCTGCGCCGAGGCCGTCTGTGGTCCTCCCTGCGCGACGGCGGCCTGGGGCGAGGGGGCAGGCTGCTGGCGCGCCAGGTGCCCCAGTCTGGCCTCGAGCTCTCCGACCCGCTGCTCGGCCTCGTCGGCGCGGTCGCGCAGAGTCGCGCTCTCCCGCGCCTGCGCGAAGTGCAGGAGCACGAGGATCGCAAGCCCGACTATCGCGGCGAGGCCCGCGTAGTTACCGACAGTGGTGACCAGTGAGTGGATCGAGACGGCGAAATCGAGCGATCCCATGAGCGGCCCAGTCTACGATGCGACCTTCGTGCCAGTACTCCCGCCCGGGAAGTGGCTCCCGGACAGCTCGGCCACCCGCTGGGCGAGCGCCGCGGCGTCTCCTTCGAGCACGAGCAGGTTGATCTCCCCGAACGTCTGCTCGACCCAGGCCGAGTCCCGCGGCTGGCGATCGGCGCGCAGGATCTTCTGGGCCGGAGTGGGCTGCGGATGCTCGTCGGGGTTGAACAGGTCCTCGTGGAACTTCTCGCCCGGACGGGCCCCCACGACCTGGACCGCGATGTCCCGCTCGGGCTCCAGACCCGACAGCCTGATCATCGTCTCGGCCAGGTCGAGGATCCGCACTGGATCGCCCATCTCGAGCACGAACACCTCGCCGCTGCCTTCACTGAGCGAGCCGGCGCGGATGATCAGCTGCACCGCCTCGGGGATGGTCATGAAGTACCGCTTCATCCGCGGGTCGGTCACGGTCACCGGACCGCCGGCGGCGATCTGGCGCCGGAAGATCGGAACCACCGAGCCCGAGGACCCGAGCACGTTGCCGAACCGGACGGTGGCGTACTTGGTTCCCGGATAGCGGGCGGCCGCGCCGTCGACGGCCCACTCCGCGAGCGCCTTCGAGGCGCCCATCACGGTGGCCGGCTTTACCGCCTTGTCGGTCGAGACGAGGACGAAGGTCTCGACGCCGTGCGCGCCCGCGATGTGGGCGACCAGACGGGTGGCCAGTGCGTTGTTGCGGACCGCCTCGACCGGGTTGAGCTCCATCATCGTCACGTGCTTGTAAGCGGCGGCGTGGAAGACCACGGTGGGACGGTGCTCGGCGAACACCTCCCTCATCCGCTCCTCTTCACGGCAGTCGCCGAGCACCGGTACGGCCGTGCGTACGTGCCGGTCTT
Organism: uncultured Solirubrobacterales bacterium; assembly: GCA_963748585.1. Classification (GTDB taxonomy): domain Bacteria; phylum Actinomycetota; class Thermoleophilia; order Solirubrobacterales; family Solirubrobacteraceae; genus Palsa-465. Next base: position 117,577 of record CAVVJR010000003.1, read on the forward strand.
CCTCGAGCTCCCGGAGGATGTCGAACAGGTTGTCCTCGGCGTGATCGACGAGGACGAGGCGGCGCGGACCGACACGGGCGATCTGGCGGCATAGCTCGCTGCCGATCGAGCCCCCGGCGCCGGTGACCAGGACCACCTCGCCTTCGAGGTAGGCGCCGACGCGCTCGAGCTCCATCCGCACCGGCTCACGGCCGAGCATGTCCTCGACCCGGACCTGTCGCAGTTGCTGGGCCACCCTGAGCTGACCGGCGCTGTCCTGGAGCAACTCGAACACGGTCGGTGTCGTCCGGACCGGGATCCCGCGCTGGCGGCAGGCCACGACCACGCGAGCGCGCAGGGTGCCGGGAGCCGAGGGGATCGCGATGATGACTTCGTCCGGCTCGGCGTCGTCGAGCACCCGCGCCAGGTCCTCCTCGCTCGTGCTGCCGAGCACCTTGAGGCCGTGCTCGTCCTTGATCCCGCGTTTGCGCGGGTCGTCGTCGACATACCCGACCGGCCGCAGACGCAGCTGAGGGTTGCGGATCAGCTCCCGGACGACCAGATGGCCGCCCTGACCGCCACCCACGATGATCACGTCCCTCGCGCCCTTGGCCACCCGGAACGAGCGCACGCGACCTTCGAGGACCAGGTGCACGACGAAGCGCGCCCCGATCAAGACGACCAGCGCGAGGAGGAAGAAGTATCCGATCACGCTCGCGGGTAGCGTGACCGCGCTCGAGCGCAGGACCAGCGTGTAGTTCTTGTACACCTCGTGCGGCGCCGTCTGAACCGGGTGGATGAGCGCGATCGCGCCCACGATGATCAAGGTGGAGACGAATACGCCCTTGATCACGGCCTCATAGTCACGCTGGCCGACGAATGTCCACAGCCGCTGGTACTGGCCGAAGGCCGCGAACACGACGAGCGCGAGCGGCACGATCCACCACACGGTGGCCTCGAACAGATCCTCGTAAGGCGTCGGGACGGCGTCTTCGAACCGAAGCCGGAAGGCGAGGAAATAGGCAAGCGCGACCAGGACACCGTCAACCAGGAGCTGGGGCACCGAATGGCGGTGGACGGGAAAGGCCGCGGATCTGATCCGCCGGCGCATCAAGGCGGTGATTGTAGTGGCGCGGCCGTCGGGATCTCCCTGGGAGCTCGCGTTAATCGGTCAGCGAACGGCGACCGCCGGCGCCGTCCCGAGGACGCGGCCACCGGAATCGAGCGCCTGGACCGCCGCGTACTTCTGTCCGGGTACGCTCGCGGCGGTCTCAAAGCCGTTGCGGCGCACGGTGGCCAGCGCGCGGAGCGCGGTGGCGCTCGGACCGCCGAAGATCCGCCAGGACGCCACGTTGGTGGCGCCGTTCCAGCTCGCGTAGACCGACATCTTGCTTCCGTGGCGGCCCGCGATCACCGCCGGCGGCGCGGACGGCGTGCCCGTCCAGGTGAACCGGAAGGCGCGGTAGTTGCTGTTGGCGTCGACGAAATGGCCGTCGAACAGGAGCTGGCCGCGGGAGTTGTACTCGTTGAACCACCCCGTATTGCCCCAGCCGAGAAAGTCGTTCCGGTTCGGGAGCTGCTGGAAGTCGCCCTCGTTGGCGGCCGAAAGCGAGGGGCCGTGGATATGGCTCGCCACCTGGCGTGCGGCCATGTGCTTCAGGTCGACGAACAGCTTGACCCCGCGGGACTGGCCGTGGATGGTCGGAGGCCCGGCGCTGTTGTCGAACAGGGTGATGAACATGTCGTTCGAGGCCCGGGCGCGGACGTCGTGCTGAAAGGCCCAGTACGTCCCTCTGGCCAGCCTGAAGCTCGAATGCTTGCCGCCGAGGCGCCAGATCACGTTCGAGGTCCCGTGGTCGACCTTGTACGCGGCCCAGGTGTTCCGACCGGAAACGAGGAGGTTGCCGTCGAAGTCCTGCTGGATCGAGTTGAGGTGGAAGTAATCAAACGGGGACCGGGCGCCCGTCGGGGGCGCGATGTAAGTGTCGGTCACAGGGACGTGGTCGAGGCTGTCCCACTGGAAGAGCACGAGACCGGTGGGGATGTCGATCTCTTGCACCACCGAATCGAACACCGTCTCCGTCCGCGAAGCTCCTCGGACGGCCGAGGAATTCCATTTGACCGGGTACTCGGCCGTGATCAGCGCCGTCCCGCGGGGAGTGATCTGAAAGTCGTGCAGGTCGGAGCTCAACCCATTGCCGGCCTTCACGGTGGCCACGGGCTGATAGGAGGAGTCGTAGATGACGTCCTGGCCCATGCCGACGCCGGCGGTCACGAAGCCCTGCCACCAGGTCAGGACCGGACGGCCTTGATAGGACTGGACCTGGAAATCGCTCGCCGACGTAGCACCCGAGAGGGGCTGGAACCAGACCAGCTGCCCGCGCGAGTCGACGATCATCGGGCCGTCCTGCATGGGGCCGAACTGAGGGGCGAGGAAGATGTCTCCGGGGGCCGTCCCGCGGGAGCTCTTCGCGATGGCGACCGCGGCCGGATGCAGATCCTGGCGGGAGTGGAAGAAGGACACGTCGTTTCTGACCCGCGGGGCCGCCGGCCAGTGGATCACCGGCAGTCCCCCGGCCGGCGTGGCCACGGTGAACGTGAACCGGCCGCTGGACGCGTTGGCGATGTTGAGCGAGGTGGTGACCGTGACCGTCTCGCCCGGCTTGAACGGCGTGCTGGGAACGAAGCTCGCCCCACGGCCGTCCGAGTCACCCTGGATGGAGCCGGCGTGGACGCCGCTGGCCGAGCCCTGCACGGTGATCTGGCCGACCTGCGACGGCGCCACGCCCCGGAACGTGATCTGGCTGGCGGGTGAAGCCACGCGGCCACCTGGGATCGGGAACGCATCGACCTGGGCCGGCGCCGCCGAGGCGGCGGCCGGAAACAGGCCGAGGACAAGCGCGGCTGAGACCGCGGTCAGGCAGGCCGAGAGACCGTCTCGGGCCGCACGAAGTGCTTCCCGCATCGGACCGGCCTCCTAGTAGAAGCCGACCAGGTTGCTGCCCGAGCCTCCAGAGCTGCCGCCGCTCTTGTTCGGCGCGGTCGACTTGGCCGCGCTGAACGCCTTCGAGGTGCCGAGCACGTGCCCCTTGGCGTCAAGCGCCTGGACCTTGTAGGTGGAGTATTTCCGGCTCAGCGCGAGCGCGGTCTCGAAGCCGTTCTTGCCCTTGGTGGCGACGGTGGCCAGGTGCTTGGCGTTCGCGCCTGCCAGCACGCGCCACTTCACCACCTGGGTTGCGCCGTCCCAGCTCGCGTACACGGTCGACTTGCTGCCCTTGTTGCGCGCCGCTCCGCTGGGTGCGAAGTACGGCTTGCCGACCCATGTGGGCAAGTACTGGGCCCGGTAGCTCAGGTTGTCGCCTGGCCACCTGACGTCGAGCAGGAGCTTCCCGGTCTTCGAGTACTCGCCGAACCAGGGCTGAGAGCCCCAGCCGATCAGCACGTTGCCGTTCGGAAGCAGTGTGGTGCTGCCGAGGAAGGCCGCGTTCTGCGGGTTGCTCTTGGGCGGCGTGTACTGATGTACGAGCGTCGCCGTGTGCTTGCTCGTGTCCAGCGCCAGCACGAGGCCACGGGTTGGGCCGTCGGGCTTCGAGAACTGGGCCACGCCGTTCTTGGGCGGCAGGATCTCGCAGCAGTGGTCGTCGAACACGGTGACGATGTTGCCCTTGTTGAGCAGGACCTGGTGCTGCCACTCGAACCCGGCGCCCGAGCCGAAGGTGAAGCTGCTCGATTTGCCGCCCAGCCGCCACACGATCTGGTTGGAGGCCTTGTTGACCAGATAGGCCGCCCACGTGTTCCTCATCGAGGTGAGGAAATCGCCGTTGCCGGTCAGCTGGATCGAGTTGATGTGGTAGGCGTCCCACGGCTGACTGCCGCTGCCGGGCGGCGGCTGCTTGGCCTCAGAGAGCGGGATGTTCGGCGCGCCACCGGGGTTGTAGGCGTCCCAGCTGTAGATGAGCTTGCCCGACTTCAGGTCGTACTCCTGCACGGCCGCGTCGAGCAGCGTGCCGTCCTTGGCGCCGCCGTAGGGAGATAGATCGACGTGACGAACCACCCGGTAGGCGGTCACCCAGGCGTTGTTGCCGCTGATGATGAAGTCGTGGAGGCTGAGGACCCAGCCGTCCTTGGTGTCGCCGGTGAGCTTGGCGACCTGCCTGTAGTTCTGGCCCACAACGACGTAGGCGCCGCTCGTGGTCGCCCCCGTGTTCGTGACCACGCCCTGCCACCAGCTGAGCGCCGGCTTGCCCTGGTACCGCTGCTGGGCCAGGTTGCTGACCACCTCGTTCTGATTGAAGTCGGGGTCGAACCAGACGAGCTGGAGCTTGTTGTTGAGAATCATGGGGCCGCTCTGACCGACAAACTTGGTCGTGCTGGCCAGGTTCGGGAAGTTGGCCACCATGAAGTAGCCACCCGCGAGCTGCTTGGCCACCACCGGCTTGTCGGGGTGCAGCGCCGGTGGGTGCAGGTTCGGGGCCGACACATAGCTCAGGGCGCCCTTGGTCGTGTAGGACCCAATGGCCGCGGCCGACGAGGTGGCCGGCGCGGCGGCGAGTGCCCCGAGGGCACCGGCGGCGGCGGCGGCTTGAAGTGTTCTCTTAGCGATTCTCAACATATGCAAACGGACCTAACACGGGCGATCGATGAAGGTTGCGGAACGCCGGGCACCCGCTCTCGCGACGGCTCGGGAAAGTACACCAGTCCAGTTGAGATTGTCGGCCGCGCTCCGTTCGGTCCTCGGTCCCGAGCTCAGTCCGAGCTCAGTCCCGAGCGAAGTCGGCCACCGCGTCAACCACTCGCCGGGCGTCGTCGGGCGAGAGTACCGGGCTCATCGGGAGCGCCACGTTCGACGCGGCCAGCCGTTCGGTCACGGGCAGCGAGATCGGCGGCTCACCGGCAAAGCGCGCCATCGCCGGCTGGCGGTGCAGTGGCGTCCGGTAATACCCACGAGCCTGGATGCCCCGCGCGGCGAGTGAGGCGATCAGCTCGTCCGCGCGAGGGTGGTTGACGACGTACAGGTGCCACGCCGGGTCGGCCCCGGCCGGCACCGTGGGGGGGGTGGCGTACCGGCCGATGCCGGCCTCCACGTACGCGCGCGCGGCAGCCCGCCGGCCGTCGCACCAGCGATCGAGCTCGGGCAGCATGACCCGCAGGACCGCCGCCTGGATCGCGTCCAGACGCGAGTTGTAACCGACGTACTGGAAGTCGCGCTTGTCCAGAGAGCCGTGAAAGCGCAGGGCGCGACACAGGCCGGCGAGCTCGTCGTCATCGGTGGCGATCGCTCCCCCGTCTCCGAAGCAGCCGAGGTTCTTGGAGGGATAGAACGAGAACGTGGCCGCGTCGCCGAGGGCTCCGGCCCGGCGGCCGTCCAGGCTCGCGCCGGCGGCCTGGGCCGCGTCCTCGAGCACCGGGAGACCGAGCTCGCGCAGCTCCGGCACGGGGGCGGGGCAGCCGAACAGGTCGACAGCCAGGATGGCGGTGGTACGCGAGGAGAGCGCGGCCCGAACCGTCTCCGCGGTCACGTTGCGCGTCTCGGGGTCGACCTCGCAGAAGACCGGGACACCCCCGGCGGTGGCGATCGCCTCGGCACTGGCGTAGAAGGTGAACGATGGCACGACGACCTCGTCCCCCGGCCGCACCCCCAGGCCGCGCAAGGCGATCGTGATGGCGTCGGTCCCGTTGGCCACCCCGACCACGTGACGGACACCGAGATAGTCGGCGAACTCGGCCTCGAAGGCGGTCACCTCGGGCCCGAGGATGAAGCTGCCCTGCTCGAGCACGGCCAGCACGCGTTGCCGGAGCTCGGCCTCCAGCGGGCGAAGCGGGTTACGGGTGTCGAAGAGGGAAATTGCGGCCATGTGGTGAGAGAACCCTAATTCAGGTGCCCGCTAGGCTAGGCGGCCGTGATTCTTGCCTTCGCCTCGATCACCGGGCCGCTCGTCGATCTGGCCACGCGCATCATTCGGAGCGTCGGCGTGGTAGGCGTCGCCGCCCTGACCGCGTCCTCGGGAGTGATCGGCGTACCAGGTACGGAGCCGACGATGCTCTTCGCGGGCTTCAACGTCTTCCAGGGGCACCTGAGCCTACTGGGAATCATCGTCTTCGGCGTGATCGGCGACATGATCGGTGCCAGCGTCGCCTATGGGATCGGCTACTTCGCCAGCCGCGAGCTGCTGGAGCGCCACGGAGGCAAGCTCCATCTCAGCCAGCGCCGTCTCGACACGGCGCACCGCTGGTTCGCGCGTTACGGGGATCCCGTGATCGTGGTCTCTCGGCTGGTGCCGTTCGTACGGGCGGCGTTCCCCTACGCCGCCGGGGTGGCCGAGATGCCGTTCTGGCGCTTCTTCGTCCTGGCCCTGGTCGGGTCGGTGATCTGGATCACGGGTCTCGGAGTGCTCGGCCGGGAGGTCGGCCACGACTGGCAGAACTGGCGCCACCATCTCGAGTACGCGGATTACGCCGCCGTCGCGATCGCTTTGCTCGTGATCGTCTACCTGGTCTTCAGGCACTATCGCTCGCGCCAGCAGCGGCCTCCGGCGGTTGACGTGGTCTCCGAATAGCCCCCGGGCTGCGCCACTCGATCGTCCTCGGCGCCCTGCACGGGCCGGCCGAGCTCCTGCCGATCTCCTCCTCGGCGCATACGCAGATCGTCCCCTGGCTGCTCGGCTGGGAGGAGACGCCGTCTGACCCCGAGCTCCAGAAAGGGTTCGAGGTCAGCCTTCACGCCGGGACCGCGGCCGGGTTGCTGGTGGCCCTGCGCGGCGACATCGGCCGCGTCGATGGGCACGCGCTGTGGCTCCTCGCGCTCTCCAGTGCGCCTCCCGCGCTGGCCGGATATCTGCTCGAGCGCCCGGTCGAGCGGGCTCTGAGCACGCCCACGGCGGTCGCTGCCGGGCTCGTCGCCGGCTCGGTGGCCATGATCCTGGGCGACCGCGCACCCCAGCGCCGGCGGATCAGCGACACCGGAGCGGCCGACGCCCTGTGGCTCGGGCTGGCCCAGACCGCCGCGCTCGTGCCCGGTGTCTCGCGCAGCGGGGCCTCGCTCGGGGTGGCCCGGTGGCGGTGCTTCACCCGCGTCGAGGCCCACCGGCTGAGCCGTCACGTGGGGCTTCCGGTGATCGGCGGGGCGACGGGTTTGAAGGCGGTCCGGCTCACGCGGCGGGGCGTGGACCGCGCCGCCCAGCTGCGCCTGGCAGCGGGAAGCGGCGCGGCTTTTCTCTCGACCTTGGGCGCGGCGCGCCTGATCGCCTGGATCGAGCGCGACCGGCCCCTGTGGCCGTACGCCGCCTACCGGGTCGTGCTCGCCGGAGCGATCCTCTGGCGGCGGTGGAATTGAACCTCCGACCGATGCTCGACAATGCGCCCGTGACCGACGCGTACGCAGCAGCGGGTGTGGACACGGACGAGGCCGGCCGCGGGGTCGCCGCGCTCGTGGATGTCCTGCAGGCCATCGACCCAGGCCGAGCCCACCTGTCGGTCCCGCTGCCCGGCCATTACGCCAGCGTCCTGCGCGTCGCGCCCGGGCTCGGCATCGCGCTCGCCACCGACAGCGTGGGCTCGAAGGTGATCATCGCCGAACAGCTCGGCCGCTTCGAGACGATCGGCATCGACTGCGTGGCCATGAACGTCAACGACCTGATCTGCGTCGGCGCCGAGCCGCTGGCGCTGCTCGATTACGTTGCGGTCGAGCGGGCGGACGCCGAGATGCTCCGGCAACTGGCGATCGGGCTCCGGGCCGGTGCCGAGCAGGCGGGCGTCGAGATCCCGGGCGGGGAGGTTTGCCAGCTCCCCGAGGTGATCCGGGGGCACCCTTCCCCCCGCGGCTTCGATCTGGTCGGATCAGCGGTTGGGCGCGTCGAGCTCGACCGGATCATCGACGGCAGCGCTTGCCGGCCGGGGGATGTCGTAATCGGCCTGCCGGCCTCCGGCGTGCATTCGAACGGGCTCACCCTGGCTCGCCGAGCGCTGCTCGAGGACGGCGGTCTGGAGCTGGACTCGTGCCCCGGCGAGCTCGGCGGGACCTCCGTGGGCGAGACTCTGCTCGAGCCCACGGTGATCTATGTGCGCGCGGTGCTCGAGCTGCTCGCCGAAATTCCGGTCCGGGGGCTTGCTCACATCACCGGCGACGGCGTCCTCAACCTGCTGCGGCTGGGCTCGGGCATCGGCTTTGAGATCTCCGAGCCGCTGGAGGTGCCCCCCATCTTCGACCTCATCGCCGCCCGTGGCGGGGTGGGGCCGGCCGAGATGTGGGAGGTCTTCAACATGGGCTGCGGGTTCTGCGTGGTGGTGGCCGAGGCCGAGGCCGACGCCGCGGCGAGGAAGCTGGAGACCCGCCACCCGGGCACGCGCCGGATCGGCACCGTGACCGGTCGAGCGGGAACGGTGACGGTGCCCACGATGGGACTCGAGGGCGACAAGTCGGGGCTGCGCACGACGGGCTGAGCGCCGTCACACGGATTGGTCGGGGCAATAGTCGTGCGCACGGGCCGCGTAGCGGCAAAATAGGAGAGTCAGATGAGCACGCTGCTCGGCACCACCCTCAGCGGGCGCTACCGGCTCGAGGCCCGGATCGGGACCGGGGGGATGTCGACCGTCTACCGGGCGCTCGACGAGACGCTCCAGCGGCAGGTGGCGATCAAGCTGATGAACCGCGAGGTCTCGAGTGACTCCGACCAGCTTGAGCGGTTCCGGCGGGAAGCGCGCGCGGTGGCCCAGCTCTCGCACCCGCACGTGGTCGGGGTCATCGACGCCGGCGAAGACGAAGGGCGCCCGTACATCGTGTTCGAGTACGTCGAAGGCGAGACGCTGAAGGAGCGAATCCGCCGGCTGGGCCGGCTGCCGATCCCCGAGGCAGTCGCCTACTGCATCGAGATCGCCCGCGCGCTCGGCGCCGCGCACGCCCGGCACATCGTCCACCGGGACGTCAAGCCCCAGAACGTCCTCATCGACGAGGAGGGCCAGGCCAAGGTGACCGACTTCGGCATCGCCCGGACCCTCGATGAAGAGGGATTGACGGCGGACGGAAGGGTCCTCGGCACAACCGATTACGTGGCTCCTGAGCAGGCCCTGGGCCACCGCGTGACCGGTCAGTCCGATCTCTACTCGCTCGGCGTGGTGCTGTACGAGATGCTCACGGGCGAGGTTCCGTTCAAGGGCGAGAGCCAGGTCGCGGTGGCCATGAAGCATGTGCGGGAGGAGATCCCGAACATCCAGACCTTGCGCCCTGAGGTCTCATCGGCGCTTGCGGCGGTGCTCGAGACGGCTACGGCGAAGCGGATGGAGGACCGCTACGCCGACGACGCCGAGCTGATCGCGGACCTCGAGGACGTGCTCGCGATCGAGACCGCGCGAGCCGGGACCGTGAGCGGCGAGGCCACGAGCGTGCTCAAGACGCTGCCCTCGGGCAAGCAGGCCATGGTTCCGTTCCGCGTACGCCACAAGGTGATATCGCTCGTGCTCGCCCTGGCCGTGCTCGCGGCCGTGGCCGGAGTGGCGGTATGGCTGGCCACTCGCGCGCATCACGGCACCGCACGCCTGTCGCAGGCCGCCCCGGCGCCGAAGCTGGTCGAGGATCAGCTGTGCCAGACCTGCGCGCACGATTACAACCCGGACGCGCTCGATGGGAACAAGACTCAGAACTCGGATCTGGTTGGGCTGGCCATCGACGGCAACGTCAACACCGGCTGGCAGACCCAGCAGTACTACGACAACTCGCTGGGCAAGCCGGGCGTCGGCCTGTACGTCGATGCGAGCCCCGGGGTGGCGGCCAAGGAGCTGGTGGTCTACACGTCCTCGCCGGGATGGCCGGCTCAGATCTGGGCTCGGGCGAGCCCGCCGAACCGGAACACGTTCGACACCGGACCGCGGGGATGGACCCGGCTCACGCAGGTTCCGCACGTGAGGGCCAAGCAGAACATCCCGCTCAACACGGGCGGGACGCGCTATCGCTATTACCTCGTCTGGGCCACCGGGCTGCCGCCGGGCAAGCAGAGCGTGTCGATCAACGAGATCGCGCTCTACTACCTGTCGCGCGGCGGTTAGGCCTCGCGCGCCGGCGCGTCACCCATAGTCATAGAAGCCGCGGCCTGACTTCTGACCCAGGCGCCCGCTGGCCACCATCCGCTTCAAAAGCGGCGGCGGCGCGTATTCGTCGCGCTTGAACTCCTCGTAGAGCGAATCGCACACGGCGTACAGCACGTCGAGCCCGATCATGTCGCACAGCCGCAAGGGCCCCATCGGGTGCCCGCAGCCGAGGCGCATCCCGGTGTCGATGTCGTCCCGGACGGCGAAACCCTCCTCGTACATCCGCACCGCGGCCATCAGATACGGCACGAGCAGCATGTTGACGATGAAACCCGAGCGGTCCTTGGTCTCGATCGGGGACTTGCCGATCCGCTCCACGAACCCCTTGGCCACCTCGACGGTCTCCGGCGCGGTGTCGAGCGCGATCACCACCTCGACCAGGCTCATCACGGGGACGGGGGAGAAGAAATGCAGCCCGAGCACTCGCTCCGGGCGGCGCACGGCCTGGGCGAGCTGGGTGATCGGAATCGAGGACGTGTTGGAGGCGACGATCGCGCGGTCGTCGACGACATCGTCGATCAGGTGCATGACCTCGAGCTTGAGCTCCTCCTGCTCGGGCACCGCCTCGATCACCAGCTCAGCCTCGGCCACCGGGGCCAGATGAGTGGTCAGCTCGATCCTGTCTCGGGCCTCGGCTGCGGCCTCGGCGCCGAGCTTGCCCCGCTGCACCGCGCGCTGGAGCGATTCCTCGATCCGCGCCCCGGCTCGCTCGACGCTCGCCTGGTCGACATCGCGGACGATGACCGGGAGCCCGGCCACGGCGACCGACTCGGCGATTCCAGAGCCCATGAACCCACCGCCCACGACCGCCACCGAGTTGATCTCCACCACTGCGAAGTGAGGTTATAGCTCAGAAGCGGTGGCGGCTCTCGGCGGCGTGGCGCTCCCGGGCCAGGGTCACGAGGCGATCGAGTAGCTCCGGATACGGTATGCCGCTGGCCGCAAACAGCGCCGCGTAGACGCTGGTGCTGGTGAAGCCCGGCATCGTGTTCAGCTCGTTGACCAGGACCTGGTCGCCGTCGACGAAGAAGTCGACCCGGGCGAGCCCCGAGCACCGGGACCGCAGAAAGGCTTCGACCGCGAGCGACCGGACGCGTTCCCGGACCGAGTCGGGAATCCGGGCTGGCACAACCAGCTCCATACCCCCCGGCGTGTACTTCGCCTCGTAGTCGTACCAGCCCGTGGTACCGCCCTTGACCACGATCTCTCCCGGTTGGGAGGCGATCGGGCTCTCGTTGCCAAGCACCGAGCACTCGACCTCGAGCCCGGCCGCCGCCGCCTCGACGATGGCCAGGGGGTCGTGCTCGAACGCCGCCTCGAGCGCGGCCGCAAGCTCGTCGCCTCGATCGACACGGGCGATCCCGACCGACGACCCGAGGCGGGCCGGCTTCACAAACACGGGCAGGCCCAGCTCGGCCAAATCGGTCAGGACGGCCCCGCGCTCGGCGTCGAACCGGCGCGCCGCCACCGCCCGGTACCCGACCTGCGGAATCGACATCTGCGCCATCAGTTCCTTGAACATGACCTTGTCCATGCACAGGGATGAGGCCAGCACGCCGGCCCCGACGTAGGCCACGCCGAGGCACTCGAGCAAGCCCTGCACGGTTCCGTCCTCGCCGAAGGGGCCGTGCAGCACCGGGAAGACCACGTCTACGTCCGCCATGCCGCGGCCGGGCTCGATCGCCACTTCCTCGCCGTCCCGGCGCCACACGCCGTCCCGGCCGATCTCGATCGCCACCGCCGCATGGCCGGCCTGCTCCAGCCCCTCGCGCACCGAGGCGGCGGAAGCCAGCGACACCTCGTGCTCGGAGGACCGCCCGCCTCCCAGAACGGCGACGCGGAGACCGCTCACGTCGTCGTGGTCGTGCTGACGTTTCCGGTGGTCGGCGTGGTGCTGGTCGAAGTGGACGAGCTCGACGGCGGGGTGTACTGACCGATGACGATCGTCACCGTCGAGCCCTTCTTGGCCGTACCGCCGGCTCCGGGGCTCTGGGAGATCACGACGCCGTCGCGCTTCTTCTTCTGCACGGGCTGACTCTGCTGGGAGACCTGGAAGCCGGCTGCGCGGAGCGCGGCCGCGGCCGCGTCGCTCTTCTGCCCGGTGACGTTGGGAACGGTCGGGTTGGGGGCCGGTGGCGGAGCCTTGGCAATCACCAGGTCGACCGAGCTGCCCTGCGCGGCCTGGGCGCCGCCGGCCGGGCTCTGGCTGATCACGTTGCCGGCCGGAACCGTGCTCGAGACCTGCGTCGTGGTGCTGCCGACGCTGAAGCCGCGATTCTCGAGGCTCGACTTGGCGGCGGCCTCGGACTGACCGGTGACGTCGGGGACCCCCACCAGCGGCGGCCCGGAGGACACGACGAGGTTGACCGAGCTGCCGACCTGAGGCGTGGCCCCCGACGCGGGGTCGGTGCTGATGACGTCGTTCCTCGTCACCGAGCTCGAGCTCTGACGCGTCACGTGCCCAACCTTGAGACGCGCCTGTCTGATCGCTTTCTTGGCCTGGTTCAGTGGCATGCCGACCACCGGCGGCACGGTTGCGTTCCCGGGTCCGGAGGAGACCGTGAGGGTCACCGTCGACCCCTTCTTGGCCGTGATCCCCGCTTGCGGGTCCTGCCGCAGGACGAAGCCGGAGGAATGGCCATCCGGCACGTTGATCGTGCTCACGCCAAAGCCGGCGTTCTGCAGCTGAGCGCTGGCCACCTGCAACGGCTCGCCGACCACGCGGGGGACCGGCGCCTTGGCCGGGCGGGTGAGCAGATACGCGGCCAGTCCGCCACCGATGAGCAGGAGGGCGAGCAGCAAAACGAGCCAAGGCCACCGCGGGCCCCGCGGATCCTCGTGCAGCGGAGGCTCGTCGGGCGGGACCGCGTCGTCGGCCGGGACCAGCACCGGCGCCGCGGCCGGGGCATCGGTGACGGGTGTCGCCGCGGTGCGGTAAGCGCCGACCGCGACCGCGGCCATCGCGCTCGTGCGCTGGCCGCGATCGGCCGCCAGCAGCGTGGCCTTCACATGCTCGAGCGCGGCGATGAACTGGTCGGCGTCCTGGGGGCGGTCGGCCGGATCCTTGTTCAGCGCCCACATGATCACCTGCTCGAGCTCCGGCGGGACGGCCGCGTTGATCTGAGTAGGCGTCGTGGGAGCTTCGGATACGTGCTTGAGCGCGATCGTCACCGCCGATTCGGCATCGAACGGAACCCGCCCGGTGACCAGCTCGTAGAGAACGACCCCGACCGAGTAGAGATCCGAGCCGGCGCTCACGGCGTGACCCTGCGCCTGCTCGGGCGACAGGTACTGCGCGGTGCCCATGATCGAGCCGGTCTCGGTCATGTCCGAAGCGCCGGCGCGGGCGATCCCGAAGTCGGTCACCTTGGCGTGTCCCGAATCGTCGATGATCACGTTGTGGGGCTTCAGGTCACGATGAATCACGCCTCGCCGGTGGGCGAAGCGCGCCGCCCGGAGGATCTGGATCGTGATGTCGATGGCCCGGACCGGATCGAGCGGCGCCTCCTGGCGGATCAGCTGCTTGAGCGAGCGGCCGGACAGGTACTCCATGGCGATGTAGTACGTGTCGTCGAACGAGCCCCGGTCGTACACGCCGACCACGTTCGGATGCTGAAGTCCGGCGGCGGCCTGGGCCTCGCGCCGGAACCGCTCGACGAAGTCGGGATCCTCGGCGAAGCGGCGGTGCAGGAGCTTCAGCGCCACCTTTCGGCCGAGCTGCTGGTCCTCGGCCAGGAACACGTCGGCCATGCCGCCGCTGCCCAGCCGCGAGAGGACCTTGTAGCGGTCGTCGATCAGGGTGCCGGCACCGATCTCGGCCATCGCCTACTTGCCCTCCGCGAGCAGCGTCTGGATCACGGTCTTGGCGATCGGCGCCGCCACCTGGGCCCCGAAGCCGCCTTGTGACTCATCCACCATGACCGCAATCGCCACCTTCGGGCTCCCGGCCGGCGCAAAGGCCACGAACGAGGGCTGCGTGAGGTTCGAGCCGTTGGCGCCGATCGAGGCCGTGCCGGTCTTGCCGGCGATCGTGACGCCCGGGATCTGGACGGTCGTGCCGGTGCCCTCCTCGACCACCTTCTCCATCATCCCGGTGACCCCGCTGGCGGACGCGGCCGACATCACATGCTGGTACGCGGTCGGAGTGATCGTCTGCACGGTCGCGCCGTCGGGACTGACGATCTTGCTGGTCATGTGCGGTGTCATCAAGGTACCGCCGTTGGCCACCGCCGCCGCGTTCATCGCGTCCTGAAGCGGCGTGACGATCACGCCGCCCTGGCCGATGCCGATGCGCCCGATGTCCTCGCTCGGGCTGCCCGGAGGATACGGGCGCCCGCGGGGCGAGAAGATCTGGCTCGGGTTCAGCTCGTTCGACGGGTAGTCGAGCGGCGGCTTGGCGTAGAAGCCGAACTTCTTCATGTAGGAGGCCATGCCACTGCGCCCGACCGTCTCGGCGACCTGAGCGAAGACCGTGTTGATCGAGTAGGTCATCGCGGTGGTGAGCGACACCGGCCCCCAGGACTGATTGCCGTCGTTGTTCAACGGCACCCCGGAGACGAGCAGGGGCGAGTTGCCGTTGATGTACGAGTTCGGCGTGTACTTGCCGCTGTCCACGCCGGCCGAGGCGGTGACGATCTTGAACGTGGAGCCCGGGGCGTAGGACCCCTGCGTGGCGCGGTTGAAGGTCGACGTCCCGGGCTGATCGACGTTGTTGTCGTTATAGCTCGGATTGGAGTACATGACGAGCACCGCTCCGGTGCGCGGATCGAGCGCCACCACCGAGCCCTTCTGACCCCCCAGCGCCTGCACGGCGGCACGCTGGGCCTTGGGATCGAGGGTCGTGTACACGTCGTTGCCCACCCGCTTTGTGGTCAGCGGGCCGAACACCGAGCCAAGCCCGGTGGACGCCCCCCGGAGTTCGAGGGCGCGGTAGCGCTCGAGTCCCGCACTCCGTCCCTGGGCCGGGATCGAGTACCCGATCGCCTGAGCGAACAGAGAGCCGGTCGGATAGGTGCGGTTCCAGGTGCCGCCCGGGCCGGGAACCGGCTTGGCCAGCACCGTGCCGTCGTCGGCCAGGATCCGGCCGCCCTTGGTCTGCAGCTCGGCCAGCAGCGGCCGCACGTTGAGCGGATTGTTGTTCAGCGACGAGGCGTCGATCACCGTCCATCGCGATGTCCACACGAACAGGAGCGCGAACAGGACGACGAGGAGGCCGAACAGCTTCACGATCGGCCCGTTCATCGCGCCGGCCTCCGGGCGCGATCGGAGACCAGCATCAGAAGCGCGAGAAGGACGAGGTTGGCCACGATCGACGAGCCGCCGTAGGAGATGAACGGCAGGGTCACGCCGGTGAGCGGGATCACTCGCGTGACCCCGCCGACGATCACGAACACCTGGAGGCCGAACATCGCCGTCAAACCGGACGCGAGCAGAGTCGAGAACGAGTCCCGGGCCACGATCGCCGTCTTGAAGCCGCGCGCCACGAACAGCAGATACGTGATCAGGACCGCGCCGGCGCCGAACAGACCGAGCTCGTTCGTGATGACGGCGTAGATCATGTCGGTCTGGGCCGCCGGGAGCAGCGAGCCGCCGCTGGGCAACTTCAGGTAGGCCTGGCCGAAGCCCTGGCCGAACAGGCCGCCGGCCGCCTGGGAGAAGATCGAATTGGCCATCTGATAGCTGCCGAGCGGCGCGTGGTAGAGGCGGGGATCGAATGGATGCAGCCACGTCTCCACGCGCGCGTGCACGTGCGCGATGTGCGTTCCCAGGTACCAGGCTCCGATTGCGAAGGCGAGAACTCCAATGACCACGAACGAGATCCGGTTCGTGGCCACGTACAGCACCGCCAGCAGACCGCCGTAGAACATCAGCGAGGTGCCGATGTCATGGAGGATGAACAGGATCAGCATGGCGATCCCCCAGATCACCAGCACCGGACCGAAATGCTTGATCGGCGGGATCGTCACCCCGAGGATCCGGCGGGCTCCCATGACCATGACCTGGCGGGTGTCGCTCAGGTAGCTGGCCAGGAAGATGACCAGACCGATCTTGGCGAACTCGGGCGGCTGGAACGCCCCCAGGCCCGGGATGTGAATAGCCAGATAGGCACCGTTGACCTGCTCTCCGAAGCCCGGGACGCGGGGGAGGATCATCAGCCCCAGCGAGACGGCCATGATCGTGTACCGGTAGCGCTCGAGCCGCCGGTAGTCGCGGAACACGACGATCGTCACCGCGGCCAGGATGAGGCCGATCACGAACCACACCGCCTGCTGGCGGGCCTGGCCGGCGTCGATCCGGTAGACCATGACGATCCCGAAGCTGGCCAGCGCGGCGGCGAGTGGGAACAGGAAGGGATCGGCGTGCGGCAGAGTGACCCGGATCAGGATGTGGGTGGCAATGCACAGCCCGAGAAAGATCGCCCCGTAGGTGAGCGAGACGTTGGAGAGCGCGTTCGAGCGCTGAATGAACACGCCGGCGAATCCGGCCGTCACCAACAACGAGGCTGGTATCAGCCCGAACAGCTCACGGTTGCGGGCGCTCATCCGCTCAGTTGACCGAGCTCGAGCTCGCGTACCAGCTTGGTGGCGTCTGTCTCCGAGCGCAGATCGTTGTTGAAGATGTTGCTGCGCCGATCCGGTGGGACCAGGGTGGCGGGGACCCCGGAGACGTAGAACGTCTCGTACAGGTGGAGGCCGGCCGGTAGGTCATAGGGCAGGCCGCGGTAGATCGTGACGATGCCCTGGGGATTGGTGCCGATGAAATAGAGCTGCCGCGTGGCCAGGTATCCGCCCGCGCCGACGAGCAGGAGCACGATCACCACCGCTATGAGCGCGGCGAGCGGCTTCGCGTAGCGCGGCGGGCGACGGGTCGCCGTCGGTGGCATGGGCCGGCCCTGGTGCCGGGCCAGGGGAGGCCGAGCGGTCTGGATCGGCGCCGGCGCCACGGCGACCGCGGACGTCGGGCCGTGAATCGGCTCGCGCTCGGGGTCGGACACGATCGTCGTGCTCCGAGCCTCCGGTCCGGTGACCATGGTGGCCTGCTCTGGTTCGCCCTCCTCGCCCACGTCTTCGACGCGGAAGAGGACGACCGTGATGTTGTCCCGGCCGCCCGCCTCGTTGGCCTCGCCAATCAGTGCGTCCGCGGCTTGATCGAGCGTGTCGGCCGAATTGAGGACGTCCGCCACCCGGTCCTCGGAGATCATCGAGGTCAAGCCGTCGGAGCACAGCAACAGGATGTCCCCGGCCCGGGCCGGGTATGTCCACGTGTCGACCTCCACGTCCGGCTCGGGACCGAGCGCGCGGGTGATGATCGAGCGCTGGGGATGCTCCGCCGCCTGGGCCTCGGTCAGCTTGCCGCGGCGCACCAGTTCGTCGACCAGCGAGTGGTCCTGGGTGAGCCGGCGCAGGGCGCCGTCCCGGAACATGTAAGCCCGGCTGTCGCCCACGTGCGCGATGGCCACCGAGCCGTGATCGAGATATGCCGCGGTCAGCGTCGTGCCCATTCCGGCCCGGTCGTGTTCGGCGCGCGAGCGCTCGTAGATCTGCCTGTTCGCCTCGCGCACCCGCTGAGCTAGCCGCTCCTCCGGGCTTCCCTCGTCAGGCAGCCCCGGCTCGAAGGTCTCGATGGCGATCCGCGAGGCCACCTCGCCGGCCTGGGCGCCGCCCATTCCGTCCGCGACCACGAACACGGGCGCGCGCGCGAAGGCGCTGTCCTCGTTGTCCCGCCGCTGGCGTCCGGTGTCGGTCTTGCAGGTGGTCTCGGCCGCGCGCAGCATCGTCAGGCAGGGCTCATTGGAAGTAGGAGAACTCGCTGTCGCCGATACGGATCCGATCGCCGGGGTGCAGCGGCTGCGGGCCGTCGAGCGGCTCGTCGTTCAGATAAGTGCCGTTGGTGGATCCCAGGTCCTCTATGACGAAGACGTGGCCCTGTTGTGAAATGCGGGCATGGCGCGAGGACGCGAACGGGTCATCGAGCTTTATCTCGACGTCTCCGCGGCCGAGAGTAGCGCCCGACCCAGGAATCTCGTAAGCCACTCCGGCAGGGTGGCCATTGGCACGTTCGACCAGCAGCCTCGGCTCCATCTCGTCGACGTGAGCATCGCCCAATCCGTCGGCGGCAGCGTACATCCCGGTGGCATCCGCCGGGGGTCCCTGTTGCACGGCGGCCGCGGGCGAGCCGCGCCGCAGGTCGCGCAGGGCGCTCCACACGACCCAGAGCAGGAACAGGTAGAGCACCGCCAGGAACCCGAACTTGAGCGCGACTGAAACCGGTTGCAGCATCGCTACTCCAGCTCGAAGGCCAGGACCGATGTCCCGATCTTGATTTCGTCTCCGGGCTTGAGCACCTCGGGGTGGTCGATCCGGCGGCCGTTCAAGGTCGAGCCGTTCGTGGAGCCAAGGTCACTGAGCACCCACGAGCCGCCGCGGGGCCGGATCTCGGCGTGCTGGCGCGAAACGTTCGGATCGTCGAGGACGACGTCGCACTGACGGCTGCGGCCCACCGTGGCCCCGGTCGATCCGACCACTATCCGCTTGCCGTCGAGCAGGAGGAGGGCGGTCTGAGAGCGAGCCCGCGCGCGTTCCTCGAGCGGGGCGGCGACCCTCCCGGCGCTGCTGTAGACCATTGTCCGGCCCGCGGTGTCAGAGGGCACCGGCTTCTCGGCCTGATCTTCCTCGGGGTTGATGGCGCCGGTCTGGATCCCGAACTCGCCCAGGCCGAGGCGATCGTCGGTCTCGAACTCGATCACCGGACGTGCGAGCAGGGCGAGCCGCTCTCGACGCGCGTGCTCGAGGAGGTATCCCGCCAGTTCGGCCGCCAGCGCGGACTCGTACTCGGCGAACCGCTCGCGGTCGCGCGGCGACAGGAATACCCGGTATTCGTTGGGGACGTACGTGCGCGAGACCGAGAGCGACTTGTGCTCCTCCATCTCCCGCGCCAGCTTGCGAGCGATCTCCACCGGGCGCACCTCGGACCTGAAGGCACGACTGAACGTGCCTTCAACGAGTTCGGCAATCTTGCTCTCGAGGCTTCTGAGAACGCTCATGGTTTAGGGGGTTTGCCCTTCCCAGCCGGGCGATTCAGGGCGATTCCATGCTACGCAAGTTCGTGATCCGCGTCGGCTGACTCGTCGCGCCCGTGGTGATGGCCACGGGCCTCCGGCGCCAGGGCGGCGAATCCGCAGGCCACAGCGCCTAACACTCCTTCCCCCGGGAGGACGACTCCATGCCCCCGCGAGGCGAGTTCGAGCACGATCGCCGTGCCCGCCGCGGTCACGACCGCCCACGCAAACACGATCAAAACATTCAATCCGCGGACCCGACGAGCGGAGCGGATCCACGGCAGGCCCGCGGCGGCCAGGGCCCACACGGCCGCGGGAGCCAGGACTCCGCTGCTGAGAACGGGGACCAGCAGGTGATCGACCGCTGCCCCGGGGGAGGCCGTCCAGACCGCCGTTGTGCCCACGCCCGGCAGTCGTCTGAGGTACAGCCCGTGGCCCACGATCGCCATGCCGGTGATCAGCCATACCCACCCAACGGCCGCGAGCGCGGCGCGGCGCCAGGCCGTTCGCGACCGCGCGGCCAGGGCCGGCCAGACGCCGGCCAGGGCGATCGCGCCCAGGGCCGGGCACACGACGGGCAGAGGCCAGCGGGATCCGGCACGAGGCATGAGCACGACGGGGACGAGACCGCCGACCGAGATGACGACGGCCAGCCCCGGGTGTCCGCGCGCGGCGGCGACGGCAGTCCCGGCAAAGACGACGGCCAGCCACCCGAGGCGGGGAAGCGCGGCCACGGCCAGGGCGACGACGAGGGCCAGGGCGGCGGGCGCGAGAGCAACCGGCGCCAGCGGATGGCTCGCCGCCCAGGCGGCAAGGCCGGCCGCCGTAGCCGCTCCGAGCGCTCGTCCGGACCAGCCGGTCCCGGCCACGGCCCGCCAGCGGCTGGGCGGCACCGCCACCTCCGGGGCCGGCGGCGGGTCCGGGGCGGCCGTCCCCGGGTCTGACGCGGGCGTTTCCCGTTGGGAGAACTTCGGCCGCCAAGGAGCCTCTACGACCCCTGGGTCGTCCTCGACCAGCTCAAGTGAGTCGATCAGCGCGCTCCGGAGCTCGGCCAGAGTGCCCCGTTCGCGCGGGCGAGGGCGGAGGGCCAGGTCGATCCCGTGGCCGAGTTGGCGTGGGAGCTCTCGGCGTTGACGGCGAAGCGGGGGCAGGTGGGCGCCCAACCTGCGCGCTCTGACCGCGACGGTGCCGGTCAGCACCGGATTGACGCCGGTAAGAGCCTCGTAGACAACCAGCGCGGTGGAGTACAGGTCCGCGGCGGCGTCGGCGCCCCGCCCCTCGGCTTGCTCGGGCGCCATGTAGGCCATCGTGCCGATTACGTCGCCGGTCCGGGTCAGCGTGTCCCCGCCGATCACGCGCGCCACGCCGAAGTCGGTCAGCTTGGCGCGCTGCGCCGAGGCCCGGGCGCGATCCGGGATGAGGATGTTGGAGGGCTTGACGTCGCGATGAACAACCCCGGCCGCGTGAGCGTGGTCGAGCGCCTCGCACAGGGCGATTCCGACGGCGAGGACGTCGCGGTCCGAGAGACGCCCCCGCTCGAGCAGCTGGCCGAGCGTGCCGCCCCGGACGAGCTCGGAGACCAGGTACGCGCCGTCGTCGTCGACGGCGGCTTCGTACAGGGTGACGATCCCGGGATGGCTGAGCCGGGCCGCTGCCTTGGCTTCCCGTTCGAACCGCCCGCCGACGATCCGCTCCCGGGGCAGGAGCTTGACCGCCACGTCCCGGTCGAGCCGCTGATCGCGGGCGTGCCAGACCGTGCCGAATCCGCCCGCCCCCAGGCGGCTGATCAAGCGGTAGCGGCCCAGGACCAGCGGCCCGGGCTCAACCGTGCCGGCGGCCGCCGCGGTGGCGGCACGGGTCGACGTATCTGGCTGCCGCGCCGTCGGCAGCTGGCTCGCGCGCATGGCGCGCTTTTCCACGTAGGCCGCGTGGTCCCTCTTCGCGTGCCGCCGTTGCGATGGTCATACTGCGGTCTCGCGATGCCCGCAAGGAGCGAGTAGCTTGTCGTTCTTCGACGAGCCGGACGAGCCTCGTACCGCCGTCCGAACGGCTTCGCCTCGACGCCGCCCCACCGGGGGCGGGAGGCGTCCGCCCACCGATCGCCAGGCGATCGTGGTCCGGCGTGCCGTGGCCGCCGGCGGTCTCCTGCTCCTGATCATTTTGCTCGCCGTCGGCGTGAGCAGCTGCGAGTCCAGCGCCCGTAAGAACGCGCTCAAGGACTACAACGACAACGTCGCCTCGGTGATCCAGAGCTCCAACCAGACCGGCGGCCGCTTCTTCGGCGTGCTCGGCGGTGCCTCGGGCTCCACCAACGCGGCCAGCGTGACGAGCCAGATCGACCAGACGCGCTTGCAGGCCGACTCACAGCTGTCCCGGGCGCGAAACCTGAGCGTGCCCGACGAGGCCAAGGGCGCGCAGCAGAACGTGGTGCTGAGCTTGCAGATGCGCCGCGACGGAATTGCCGACGTGGCTCGTCAGCTCCAGCCTGCGCTCGCCAACACCGCCAGCCAGGACGCGATCAACCAGATCGCCGCCGACATGGCTCGTCTTTACGCCTCCGACGTCCTCTACAAGTCATACGCGCTGCCGCAGATCGCCTCGGCGCTCAACCGCGCCGGCGTCAACGGCGAGCAGATGAACGCGGGCCAGTTCGTGCCCGACATCCGCTGGGTCACTCCGTCGTTCGTGGCCACCCAGCTCCACGTCGCGCTGGCCACGCCGGCCAACCAGAAAGCGGCGCCGGGAGTTCACGGCCACGCCATGCAGAGCTGCAGCGTGGGCGGGACCGCGCTGTCCACCTCCGCCACCAACACCTTGCCCGCCAGCCCGCCGCCCACTTTCACCTGTCAGTTCACCAACGACGGGCAGAACAAGGAGACGAACGTGGTGGTCAAGGTGACCGTGAGCGGTACCTCGGCGACTGGTCAGGCCATCGTCCCGCAGACCACGCCGGGTGCGCAATCAAGCGCTCAGGTCACGCTCTCCTCCTCGCCGCCGGCCGGCACCTACACCGTTTCGGCCACGGTCGAGAAGGTGCCAGGGGAGACTACGACCACTCATAACACGAAGACTTTCCCGGTCACCTTCCACTAGCCGGGCCGGCCGCCGGGGATCGCGGCGACGGCGTGCCGCCTATCCTTCGCGCCCGTGCACAGCATCACCAGCACAGCCGGCATCGTTGCGGTCGCAGCCGGGGCCGTGGCGGTGGTGGCGCTCATCTGGTGCCTGGCCCTGCATCTGAAGCTGCGCCGTCTCCGTGACGACCAGCGCGTGGTGCTCGGCGAGCGTCGCGAAGACCTGATCGCCCATGCCGCCTCTCTCCAGCACCAGTTCGAGGCCCTTTCCGGGTACGTGGAGGAGGCGGCGCAGCACCTGCATGGGCGGATGGGGTCGGCCGAGGAGCGGCTCGATTCGGCCGTCGCGTACCGTGCCCTGATCCGGTACGACGCCTATGGCGAGATGTCCGGACGCCAGTCGACCTCGATCGCGCTGCTCGACGCCACCCGGTCGGGAATCGTGCTCTCCTCGATCCATCACCGCGACCAGGCCCGGCTGTACGCCAAGCAGGTCTACCAGGGCCAGGGCGAGCTGGAGCTCTCACCTGAGGAGAACGAAGCGGTGCGGATCGCGCTCGAGGGCGACGGCGGGCGCTCGCCCGCGCACTGAAGTGCGCGTCGGCTACCTCGGCCCGGAGGGGACGTTCACGCACGAGGCGCTGATCGAAGCGACCGCGCACAATGCGCAGTCGCCCGAGCTCATCCCGCTCCCCACCATCTACGACAGCGTGATGGCCGTCCACTCGGGCATGGTCGAGCGCGGACTGGTTCCGATCGAGAACTCGCTCGAGGGCTCAGTCAACGCCACCCTCGATGCCCTGGCCATCGACACCGAGGATGTGGCAATCCTGGGCGAGGTGATCTTCCCTATCCGGCACTGCCTGATCGCGCGAGAGCCGCTCGAGCTGACCGAGATCGAGACCGTGGTCTCCCATCCGCAGGCCAACGCCCAGTGCGCACGCTTCATCCGGACGCGGTTGCCGCAGGCCAAGGTGCTGGCCGGACCCTCAACCGCCGAAGCCGTCCGCGCGGTGGCCGAGCACGGTGGGCGGTGGGCGGCGCTCGGCAACCGGCTGGCGGCCGAGCGCTACGGCTGCCGCGTCCTGCTCCACGGGGTTGAGGACGTGGCCGGCAACGAGACCCGCTTCGTTTGGCTCGGACCGGTCGGCGCGGCCGCCGGCGGACCCGGGGGCGGTCCGGAGCAGGAGCCGATCGGCCCGTGGAAGACCGCGATCGTGTTCTGGGGCGTGGGGGCGGAGGCGCCCGGCTGGTTGGTGAGCTGCCTGTCCGAGTTCGCCGCGCGTGAGGTCAACCTGACGCGGATCGAGTCCCGGCCGCGCAAGCAGGGTCTCGGCCGGTACATGTTCTTCCTCGATCTCGAGGGGCGAGACCGCGAGTCGCACGTGACCGAAGCGCTCCAGGGACTGCGCGGACACGTGGAGACTTTGCGCGTCCTGGGCTCCTTTCCAGCCGCATGATCGCGCTTTGACGGTCGGTACACTGCGCGCCAGGAATGCCCTCCCCAGTACCAGCGCCAGGGCGGTCCGCGTCGCTTCCCGAGCACCAGCGACGCGGACGTGAGGGTGGCCGGGTGCTCGTCCTGAACGCGACGTACGAGCCGATCAATGTGTGCACGGTTCGTCGCGCCGTGGTGCTCCTGCTCAAGGAGAAGGCCGAGGTGGTCGAGCGCGGGGAGCTGGTGCTCCACTCCGCGTCGCAGACGATGACCCGGCCGGTGGTGATCCGGCTCGTCACCTACGTCCGCGTGCCCCGCGACACCCACCGGCGGAAGATCACCCGCCGGGCCGTGTTCGCCCGGGACGACTGGACCTGCCAGTACTGCGGCTCGCGCTCGAACCTGACCGTCGACCACGTGATTCCGCGGTCGAAGGGCGGCCCCTCCTCGTGGGAGAACATCGTCGCCTCGTGTGCGCCGTGCAACCGCCGCAAGGGCGACCGGCTCGCGCCGCAGGTAGGGATGCAGCTCCAGCGCCAGCCGCGCACGCCGGGGCCGACGGTGTTCATCCACGTCGCCAGCCCGACGATCCCGAGCGCTTGGCGTCAGTACCTGGCGGCTTAGCCGGGGCCGGGGCCGGGGCCGGGGACGACAAGAACGTCGCCGAGCGCGCCGGAGCGCGTCCGTCGGGCGACGTTTGTGCCCACAGAAGACAACAACGCTGCCCGCGTCCCGGCCAAACGGCCGTCGGGCTACGTTTTGGCGGTCATGCCTGGCGCCGTAACCGCCACTAGGCGGCGTAGCGCTGGGCCGACCGGGCGCGGGCCTTGGCCGCCTCGGTCTCCCGGTCCTTGGGTGGCGCCGCGGTCTCGAGCGCGCTCAGCAGCTCGGCCGAGACCTCGGCCACGCGCTCAACCGCGCGCTCGAACGCCTCCTGGTTGGCATGCGAGGGCTTGTTGAAGCCGCTGATCTTGCGCACGTACTGCAGCGCGGCGGCGCGGATCTCGTCCTCGGTGGCCGGCGGCTCGAAGTTGTAGAGGGTGCGGATGTTTCGGCACATGGACACAGCCTAGACGCACGAAGGGGCGCCGTCGATCACGGCGCCCCTTCGCTGAACATCTGGCTGCCTGGAGCCGGGTGGATTTTGGACCTGCGCCGGTGGGACTAGTCCGGCATCCACCTCGGCGGTGTCACGGGTTGGACTCCGCTAAGCGGGGTCAGCCTCCGACCTAGCGGCCGGACACCTCCAGGGTCCCGCAAAAACTGTCAGACAAGTTCGGACCACCTCCTTTCTCTGGTAGCGCCAGTCTAGCGAAGCATTCGGCGCCGCAGAAGGGTGGTTATTCCTCAGACTCGGCGTCCTCGTCGGCCTCGACGTCGTCCATGTCGACGGCCTCGGGCGCGTCGACCTCGGGGGCCTCGACGGCGTCGATCAGGGGGTCACCGTTCTCCTCCACCCTGGCCGCGGTCGGAGCATCGGACTCGACCACCAGGGCGACCGCGCTGACCTGGTCGTCGTCCCGGATGTTCATGACCCGCACGCCCTGGGATGAGCGGCCGTAGCGGTTGATGCCACGGACCGAGGTGCGCTGGACCATCCCGTTCTGGGAGATGAACACCAGCTCCTGGTGCTCACGGACGACCAGCGCGCCGGCCAGCGCGCCCTTGTTCTCGGTCAGGGTGATCGTCTTCACGCCCATCGTGCCGCGGCCCTTGACCGGGTAGTCGGAAATCGGAGTGCGCTTGCCGTAGCCGTTCTCGGTCACGACCAGCAGCTCCTGGTCGTCGCGGGCGACGTCCATGGCCAGGACCGCGTTGCCCTTCTGGGCCACGTTCATGCCTCGGACGCCGCTGGTGTCCCGGCCCATGGCGCGGACCTGGCTCTCGCTGAACCGAGCCGCCTGACCCGAGCGAGAGACCATGATGATGTCGTCGTGCCCGCTGGTCCGCCGCACGGCGATCAGCTCGTCGTCGTCGCGGATGTTGATGGCGATGATCCCGTCGGCCTTGATCGGCGTGTTGTAGGCGCCGAACTCGGTCTTCTTGATCATCCCCTTGCGGGTGGCGAAGACGAGGTACTTGCCCTCGTTGAAGTCGCGGGTGGCCAGGACCGACTGGACTCGCTCACCCTCACGCAGCGGGAGCAGGTTGACCAGCGCGCGGCCGCGGGCCGTGCGCGAGGCCTCGGGCAGCTCGTACACCTTCAGCCGGTACACCTTGCCGCGGTTGGTGAAGAAGAGCAGGTAGTCGTGGGTGGAGGAGACGAACAGGTGCTCGATGTAGTCGTCGTCCTTCATCTCCATCCCGGTCACCCCGACTCCCCCGCGGCGCTGCTGGCGATAGGTCGAGAGGGGGAGGGACTTGATGTAGCCCGAGTGGGTGATCGAGATGACCATCTGCTGGTCGGCGATCAGGTCCTCGATGTCGATCTCGCCCTCGGCGTGGACGATCTCGGTCCGGCGGTCGTCACCGTAGGACTCGGCGATCTCGGACAGCTCGTCCTTGATCAGGCCGTAGACCCTGCTCTCGTCGCCGAGGATCGCGCGCAGCTCCTTGATCCGCTCTATCAGGTCCGCGTGCTCCTGCTTGATCTTGTCGGCCTCGAGCGCGGTCAGGCGGCTCAGGGTGAGCTGAAGGATGGCCTGGGCCTGGACGACGGTGAGCTCGAACCGCTCGACCAGCCCCTCGCGCGCGGCCTCGGGGTTGCGCGAGCCGCGGATCAGGGCGATCACCTCGTCGAGGTTGGCCAGGGCGATGAGCTGGCCCTCGAGCACGTGGGCCCGCTCCTCGGAGCGACGCAGCTCGTACTTGGTCCGGCGGACGATGATCTCCCGCTGGTGGTCGACGTAGTGGCCGATCACCTCGCGCAGAGACAGGGTGCGGGGGACGTTGTCGACCAGCGCGACCATGTTGACCCCGAACGTGGCCTGCATCGGGGTGTGCTTGTAGAGCTTGTTCAGCACCACCTTCGGGATCGCGTCGCGCTTGAGCTCGATCACGATCCGCATTCCGTGCCGGTCCGACTCGTCGCGCAGGTCGGTGATCTCGGGCAGCTTCTTGTCCAGCACGAGGTCACGGATCTTCAGGATCAGGCCGCCGTCGCCGCCCTTGCGGACCTGGTAGGGCAGCTCGGTGACGATGATCGCCTCCTTGCCCTGCCCGATCGGCTCGATGTGCGCTCTGGCCTGGACGCGGACCCGGCCGCGGCCCGTGGCATATGCGTCCCGGATGCCCTCGCGGCCCAGGATCGTGCCCGCGGTGGGGAAGTCCGGGCCCTTGATGTGCTTCATCAGCCCGTCGACGTCGATGCTCGGATCGTCGATGTAGGCGATCACGCCGCTGACGACCTCACGCAGGTTGTGCGGCGGGATGTTGGTCGCCATGCCGACGGCAATGCCGGCGCTGCCGTTGACGAGCAGATTCGGGAACCGCGCGGGCAGCACCACCGGCTCCTGTCGGCTGCCGTCGTAGGTGGGCGCGTAGTCGACCGTCTCCTGGTCGATGTCACGCAGCATCTCGGTGGCCAGGCGGTCGAGCCGCGCCTCGGTGTACCGCATCGCCGCGGCGCCCCAGCCGTCGATGTTCCCGAAGTTCCCGTGGCCGTCGACCAGCGGATAGCGCATCGAGAAGTCCTGAGCCAGCCGAACCAGCGTGTCGTAGATCGCCTGGTCGCCGTGCGGGTGGTACTTGCCCATGACCTCGCCGACGATCTGCGCGCACTTGACGTGCTTGCGCGTCGGCTGCAGGCCGAGCTCGTTCATGACGTAGAGGACGCGGCGATGGACTGGCTTCAGGCCGTCGCGGACATCGGGCAGGGCGCGCCCGACGATGACCGACATGGCGTAGTCGAGATACGCCGAGCGCATCTCCTCCTCGAGCCCGCGCGGCTCGATGTTGCCGCCACCGATGGTGTCGATTGCTGACATCCGCGGTTCCTCCTTAGATGTCGAGGTTGGTCACGAGCCGCGCGTTCTCCTCGATGAACGCGCGCCGCGGTTCAACTTGGTCCCCCATCAGCATCGAGAACACGAGGTCGGCCGAGGCTGCGTCCTCCATCGTGACCTGAACCAGCGTCCGGGTGGCCGGGTCCATCGTCGTCTCCCGGAGCTCGTCGGCGTCCATCTCGCCCAGGCCCTTGAACCGGTAGTAGTCGATTCCCCGCTGGGCGATGGCCAGGATGCCCTGACGGAGCTCTTCGAAGTTGACCGCGTCCTTGGTGTTGTCTCCGAGCCTGACTTCGAACGGAGGCGTTCCGGTCAGGTTGACGAGCTCGCGATGCACGTCGGCCATCCGGTGATACTCGTTGGCCTCGAGCGCCGCTCGGCGAACCCGGTGCGTGGTGGCCATGCCGGTCTTGGCCTCGATCGTGCGGAACACCACCTCGTACGGATCCTGGGAGAGCAGCTCGGTCTTGAATGCGTCGCCGTTGGCGCCGCGCTCGCTGATCACGCGCAGCAGCTGATCGACGTCGCTGACCTGCTCCTCGAGCAGGCGGGCCTGCTGCAGGAACGAGACCACACCATGACCATGCGCGGCCCGGAGCGCCGACGCCCACCCCTCGTACTGCTTGAGCAGGCGCGAGAACCGCTTCCAGCGCGCGTCGGTGAGCTTGAACTGCTTGTCGTGCCGGTCCCGGACCTCGATCTTCTCGAACTTGTCGCCGAGCAGGATGTCCTCGAGCTCGGACTCGCGCTCGAGGTAGCGGTGCTTCTGGCCCCGGGTGAGCCGGTACAGCGGCGGCTTGGCGATGTACACGTAGCCGGCCTCGATCAACGGCTGCATCTCCCGGAACAGCAGGGTCAGCGCGAGCGTGCGGATGTGGGCGCCGTCGACGTCGGCGTCGGTGAGCAGGACGATCTTGTGATACCGCGCCTTCTCGAGGTCGAACTCGTCTCGGACCCCGGTCCCGATCGCCGTGATCAGGGCCTGGATCTCGTTGTTGGCCAGCACCTTGTCGATGCGGCTCTTCTCCACGTTGAGGATCTTGCCCCGGAGCGGGAGGATGGCCTGGGTGTTGCGGTCGCGAGCGCTGACCGCCGAGCCGCCGGCCGAGTCGCCCTCGACCACGAAAAGCTCGGCCAGCGACGGATCCTTGACCGAGCAGTCGGACAGCTTGCCCGGCAGGGTGGAATTCTCGAGCGCGGACTTGCGCCGGGTCAGGTCGCGGGCCTTGCGAGCCGCGGCCCGGGCCTGAGCCGCCTGGACGGCCTTGCGGATCACCGCGCGCGCGTCCTGAGGGTTCTCCTCCAGGAACTCGGACAGCCGGGCGTAGACGATCGACTGCACGAACGGCTGCATGCCGGGATTGCCGAGCTTGCCCTTGGTCTGGCCCTCGAACTGGGGATCGGCCAGCTTGGCGCTGATCACCGCCGTGAGTCCCTCGCGCACGTCTTCGCCGCTGAGATTGTCGTCCTTGTCCTTCAGCTCGCCCTTCTCACGCGCGTACTTGTTCAGCGCGCTGGTCAGCGCCGACCTGAACCCGGACAGGTGCGTGCCGCCGTCGATCGTGTTGATGTTGTTGGCGTAGGAGAACACCGACTCCTGGTAGGAGGAGTTCCACTGCATCGCCACCTCGACCGCGCCGTCGTCGCTCTCGCCCTCGAAGGAGATGATCTTCTTCTGGATCGGCTCCTTGTTGCGGTTCAGGTGGGCGACGAAGTCGACGATTCCGCCGTCGTACTGGAACTCGGCCCGGTGTCCTTCGCCGCGCTCGTCGACCAGCCGAATCTGCAGGCCGCGGGTCAGGAAGGCGGTGTCACGCATCCGCTGCTCGAGCGTGGTGAAGTCGAAGTCGAGCGTCTCGAAGATGTCGGCGTCCGGCAGGAAGGTGATCGTGGTGCCGGTCTCCTTGGTCGCCTCGCCCTTCTCCAGCGGGCCGAGCGGCTTGCCACGTTCATACGACTGCCGCCAGGCGAAGCCGTCGCGCCGAATCTCAACGTCGAGCCGCTCGGACAGCGCGTTGACGACCGACACCCCGACGCCGTGCAGACCGCCTGAAACCTTGTAGCCGCCGCCCTGACCGAACTTTCCGCCGGCGTGGAGAACGGTGAGGACGACCTCAACGGCCGGCCGCTTCTCCTTCTCCATGATCGCGACCGGGATACCGCGGCCGTCGTCGGTCACGGTGACCGAGTTGTCCGGGTGGATGGTGGTCGAGACCGAGTTGCAGTGACCGGCGAGCGCCTCGTCGACCGAGTTGTCGACCACCTCGTAGACGAGGTGGTGAAGGCCGCTCAAGCCGGTTGAGCCGATGTACATGCCCGGCCGCTTGCGGACCGCCTCGAGCCCCTCCAGGACGGTGATGTCCTGGGCGTCATAACTACTTTGGTTATCCGGGCGCCCAGCGGCGCCGCTGTCATTCGTCAACGATCCTCCGATGACATCGAGACGCCCCGGGTCCGCGCCTGGCGCGGTAAGCCGGGGCGTCAAAACTTATGTACCGAAGGATAGCACAGAGGTCCCCGGAAACGCCCTCTGGACCCGGGGTGTTTTCCCTGCAAACCGCGAAGAAAAGTCACGCCGGGGAACGATCCTGTGACCGCTGCTTCGAGGCTTGGCCGGGTCACCCCCGGGCCAAACCCCAGAGCGGCCCCCGGCCGCTCCATAAAAAGGTCTCGATGGGAACCCCAAGACAGCATTGGTCAAAAATCCGCCACATTGCGGCTTCAGCTTTTGGTCGCCGGCGCCGATGTACACGCGAGGCGGCGCCGGCGGAGTTCCACCGGCGCGTGCGCGATGCAATCGGACACCGTCATCACACCTGAGCCGCTGTGGCCCGAACGGGCTTGGCGGCGCGCGCGCAGCCTGCACCCGGTTTGGGTGCTGAACGTCGTCGTCCTCGGTTTCGCGGTCGTGCTCTATCTAGGGCCCGCCCGGGGCATGGCCCCGATCGCGGATCCGCACATCCCCTGGTGGCTTGTGGCGGTCGCGTTCGCCCTCGCGGAGCGGTGCGTGGTCCACATCCATTTCCGTCGCGGGGCCCACTCGTTCTCGCTCGGCGACATCCCGCTCGTCTTCGGTCTGCTGTTCTGCAGTGCCGAGGGGGTGATCGCGGCCTGCCTGCTCGGGAGCGGGATCATGCTCCTGCTCGATCGCCGGCCGCCGCCGATCAAGTTCGTCTTCAACATCGCCCAGTTCGCGCTGCACGCCTGCATCGCGGTCCTGGTCGTTCATGCCATCGCCGGTCACACGCACAGCGTCGATCCGAGGACGTGGCTGGCCGCGCTCCTGGCCACCCAAGCCTCGGGCCTGGTCACGGTCGCCCTGATCGCCTCGGCCATCTCCCTCTCCGAGGGGCTGGTCAAGGTCAAGACGATCGTCGACATGCTGGGGATGGACCTGGTCGTCACGATGAGCAACACCAGCCTCGGCCTGTGCGGAGCGGTGCTCACGGCGGCCGACGCGCGTGCGTTGCCGCTGCTGTTGATCCCGTCGGCCACGCTTTACGCCGCCTACCGCGCTTACCTGTCCGAGCGCGAGCGCCACAAGCGGCTCGAATTCCTCTACGAGGCCAACCGCACGCTGGCGCGCTCGCGCGAGGTCGCACCGGCGCTCGAGGGGCTCCTGGCGCGCTCGCTCGAGGCCTTCCGGGCCGAGCTGGCCGAGATCATCCTGTTCGGCTCGGCCGAGAACCCGTCGCTGCGCACGGTGCTCGGGCCGGGCAATCACCGCGAGCTCATGGAGCCGGTCGACTCCGAGGTCGCGGACGAGATGCGCGTCCTGGTCGGCAACGGCAACACCGGGGCGATCACCCTTGACTTGCCCTTCGGCGAGGCCCGGCTTCAGCGCTACCTCGAGGCCCGCGGCGTCACGCACGCGATGATCGCCCCGCTGCCCGGCGAAGACCGGGTGATCGGCACGATCATGCTGGCCAACCGGTTCGGCGTCGTTCGCTCGTTCAACGAGGACGATCTGAAGCTGCTCGACACGCTGGCCACCAACGCCAGCGTCGCGCTCCAGTACGACCGCCTCGAGCAGGCCGTCCTCCAACTCAGCGTGCTCCAGGAGCAGCTCCACCACCAGGCCTATCACGACCCGCTCACGAGCCTGGCCAACCGCGCGCTGTTCACCGACACGATCAAGGATGCGCTCGGGAACAGCACCGACGATGTGGCTGTCCTGTTCATCGACCTCGACGACTTCAAGACCGTGAACGACAGCCTCGGGCACGCCGCCGGCGATGAGCTGCTGGTGGCCGTTGCCTCGCGCCTGCAGTCCTGCCTGCGCCCGGATGACGTGACCGCGCGGCTGGGCGGCGACGAGTTCGCCGTCATGGTTCGTGAGCGCCGCGACGCCGAGGCTTCGGCGGTCGGCGTCGCGCGACGGATCATGCAGGCCTTCGTACAGCCGGTGAGCGTCGGAGAGGAGAGCGTCTCGGTCTACGTCAGCGCCGGAATCGCGGCCAGCTACGGCCGCGACGTCAGCGCCGAGGAGCTGATCCGCAACGCCGACGTGGCCATGTACGAAGCCAAGGCCGCCGGCAAGGGCCGGTTCGCCGTGTTTCATCCCAGCATGGGCACCGCGGTGCTCGAGCGGCACGGGCTCAAGGAGGAGCTGCGGCTGGCCATCGAGCGCGAGGAGCTGCGGCTCTACTTCCAGCCGATCGTCTCTCTGGCCACCGGCGATACGGCCGCCACCGAGGCGCTGGTGCGCTGGCAGCATCCCCGTCGCGGGCTGGTCACGCCGTCGGAGTTCGTCCCCCTGGCCGAGGAGACCGGGCTCATCCTCTCGCTCGGGCAGTGGGTGCTCGACGAGGCCTGCCAGCAGGCCCGGGCGTGGGAGATCGAGCGCCAGGAGGCCGGTCTCGAGCCCTCCGAGCTCGCCGTCCACGTGAACCTGTCCGCGGTCGAGCTCCGCGACCCGCACCTGGCCGCTCGGGTCCGCTCGACCCTCATGCGCACCGGCGTGGACCCCCGGCGCCTGGTGTTCGAGATCACCGAGACGCTGCTGCTGGACGATGCGGAGAACGTCCGGGCGACGCTGGGTGAGCTGCGCGACCTCGGCGTCCGGTTCGCCCTCGACGACTTCGGAACCGGCTACTCCTCGCTGAGCTACCTGCACACACTGCCGCTCGACATCTTGAAGATCGCCAAGTCGTTCGTGGACGGGCTGGCGCGCGGTGGGCGCGAGGCCTCGTTCGTACGCATGATCATCGAACTGGCCCGGACGCTCGGCATCTCGGTCGTGGCCGAGGGCATCGAGACCAGCGACCAGGTCGACGCCCTGCAGGGCCTCGACTGCGAGTACGGACAGGGCTTCTACCTCGGGCGTCCGGAGCCCGCCGTGGCCCGGGCGCGCCTCGAAGCCGCCGCCTGAAACTCAGAAACCGCGCGCCGGCAGAGCGACGCAGCGCAGCCGAGACACCTCTCCGGAGCGCAGCAGGCGGTTGAGCCGCTCGAGCAGCACGGGAGCCATCAGATCGAGCTCCTGGGCCCATACCGAGGCCGAGCACGAGACGGTGAGGACTCCGCCGCGCTCGGAGGTCGGCGTGGCCTCGTGGGCGATCGTCTCCCCGACCGCCTCGGGCCAGGCCCTCTGAACCTCGGCCAGCAGCGTGGCCGGGGCGAGCTCGTCGCGCATCTGGTCGAGGGCGACGGTGAGCGGCCGCGGGCTACGTCGATACGGGCTCATGGTCCTCGATCCGGTGTCCCGGGGCCACGGCGAGCCGAGCCACCGCGTCGTCTGCGCCACCGGGCACGTATTCGAGGTCGGTGGTCGTGATCACCGCCTGGCCGCCGCCCTCGCGCAGCAGCTCGACCAGAGCGAGGCGGCGATCGGGATCGAGCTCGCTCATCACATCGTCGAGCAGCATCAGCGGTGTGGCGCCACGACTGGCGGCGATCGCCTCGCGCTCGGCCAGCAGGAGGGCAAGCAGGGCGAGACGCTGCTGACCCTGGGACCCGTACGCGCGCAGGTCGCGGCCCTCACGCAGGATGACGACATCGTCGCGGTGGGGCCCATGGCCGGTGAACCCGCGCTCGAGGTCGCCGCTGAGCCGGTCGGCGAGCTCGGAGACCAGCTCGGCCGGTTCGGAGGCCTTGGAGCGCGGGCGGTAGGCGATCGTCGGCTCGCCGGTCAGCGCGAGCTCCTCGGCCAGCGCGCTGAACCGCGTACGGATCGCCTCGATGGCGGCGGCGCGATCCTGCATCAGCGCGATCCCGTGCCGAGCGAGCTGGAGATCCCAGCTGGTCAGAGAGGCGGCTGACCCGTGCCCGGCCCGGAGCCGGCTGATGAGGGCGTTGCGCTGGGCCAGGGCCTGGGCGTACGCCCGGCGGTTGACAGTGCGCGACGGCCACAGCGCGGCGACGAACTGATCCAGATGAGCGCGGCGGCCGGCCGGAGGGCCCTTGATCAATTCGAGCCGGTCAGGAAGAAACACGCTGACCAGCGGGCGGGTTTCGACGTCGACCATGCGCTCCACCGGCGCGCCGTCGACGCGCATCCGCTTGGGCTCACCGGGGGTGAAGCCGACCGCCAGCTCATGGCGGCCGTCGATCCCCGCGCAAGTGACGACGACGCGGGTGGTGGACGCGTCGAAGCGAATCAGCTCGCGTTCGTTCGCGGTGGCGCAGGAGCGACCCGTGCAGCCGAAATAGAGCGCGTCGAGCAGGTTGGTCTTGCCGGCGCCGTTGGGGCCGTGGACAACGGTCAAGCCGCTACCGAGGGTCACCCGGGCGGCCTGATAGCCGCGGAAGTCGCGGACACTGAGCCCGTCCACGACCATCGCCGCTCACACGTTGAGGCGAATCGGCATGATCAGGTACTGGAAGCGACTCTCGTCGGCGGCCTCGATCAAGCCCGGCCGCAGAGGGCTGATCAGCTTGACCAGGACATCCCCCTCCTCGATCGCCTCAAGGCCGGCGCGCAGGAACTCGGGGTTGAAGCCGATCTCGAGCGGCTCGCCCTGAAAGGCCACCGGGAGGGACTCGAGCGCCTCGCCTACGTCGGGGGTTTGAGCCGACACGGTCAACTCGCCCTGCTTGAAGGCCATCCGGAGCGGAGCGTTCTTCTGGGCCAGAAGGCTGATCCGGCGGACCACGTCGGTGATCTCGGCGCTCGATACGCGCAGCTCGTGCTCGAAGCTCTCGGGCAGAAGCTGGCGGTAGTTGGGGAACTGGCCGTCGATGAGACGCGAGGACAGGATCACCCCTCCGAGCACGAACAGCACCTGGTTCTGGCGCACGCTGACCTGGAGCTGTTCGTCCTCGACGTGGGAGCCGACCCGGGCCAGCTCCTGGAGCGCGCGGGCGGGGACGTTGACCTCGAAGGCTGATTGCAGCGGCGCCTCAAGCACGGTCTCCTTGACGCTCAGCCGATAGGAGTCGGTGGCCACCATCCGGAGCTCCCGGTCCGACGCCGAGACGAGGATCCCGGTCAGGACGGGGCGCGTCTCGTCACGCGAGGCCGAGCCGGCGACCTTGAGCGCGGTGGCCACGAAGGCCCGGGCCGGCACGGAGATGGCCGAGTCGGGGTCGGGCTCGGGGAAGGGAGGGAAGTCCTCGGCGCGCAGGGTGCGGATGTGGAAGGTGGCGTTGCCGGAGACGAGCTCAACGTCCTGCTCGGCTGAGCGGAGCTCGAGCGAGACCTGCGGGGTGGGTAGCGCCCGGACGACGTCGAGCAGGAGCCGAGCGGGGAGGACGACCACGCCCTCGCGGGCGACCTCGGCATCGAGGGGCACACGGAGGCCGACGTCCATGTCCGTCGCCCGCAGTTCGCAGGCGCCGGTCGAAGCGGCAAGCTGGACTCCGGACAGGGCCTGGATCGCACTGCGGGTCGATGCCACCCGGCTGACCGTTTGCAGCTGGCCGAGCAAGGCTTCTCGCTCGAGGGAAATCTTCACGATGAATACCTCTGAAGGAAGGTAGAAGTCATAGGGCGAATAGAAGCTGTGGAGAAGTCCGCGATCGACCGCAAATAGCGCGGCAGTTGTTGCGAAGGGGAACGGCCAAGTCTGTCAACAGTGCCGGTCGGCTTGGCTTGTCCTGAGCGAGGCCGAGATGTCATCAACATCGTGGACAGCTTGTTGATCACTGGCCAGGCGCTCGGCGACGCGGCGGCAGGCGTGCAGGACGGTGGCGTGGTTGCGCCCGCCGAAGGCTTCACCGATCGAGCTCAGCGAGGCGTCGGTCATCTCCCGGCACAGGTGGATGGCCACCTGACGGGGCCAGGCGATGCGGGCCTCGCGGCTGGCCGATACGAGCTCTGAGACGGTGAGGTCGAAGCGGGTGGCCACGGCGGCCTGGATCTGCCCCAGAGCGATTGGTGCGTCCGAGGGGGGTACAGACCAGCTGTCGAGCACGGACTGCGCGAGGCTCACGTCGATCGGCTTTCGGCTCAGGGAATGGTGGGCGACGATCCGGATCAGCGCGCCCTCGAGCGTGCGTACATTGCGGGTGACCCGGTCGGCGATCAGATCGAGGACCGACGCGTCGGCCAGGGGAACGCGGTCGAGGGCGGCTCGCTTGCGCAGGATGGCCACCCGGGTGGCGAAGTCCGGGGGCTTGATGTCGGCCACGAGGCCGGCTTCGAAGCGCTCGCGCAGGCGGTCCTCGACGGTCAGCATCTGCCGGGGGAGGCGATCGCAGGTGAGCACGAGCTGACGGCCGTCCTCGTACAGCGCGTTGAAGGTGTGAAAGAACTCCTCCTCGGTCTTGGCCTTGCTGGCCAGGAACTGGACGTCGTCGACGAGGAGGACGTCCGCACTCCGGTAGGCGCGCTTGAAGCGGTCGAGTGAGCGCGAGCTGATGGCCGAAATGAAGTGGTTGGTGAACGACTCGACGGTGGCGTACCGAACCGTGGCGCCGCCCGCGAAGGCAAGGACGTAATTCCCGATGGCGTGAAGGAGGTGCGTCTTACCCAGGCCGGGAGGGGCGTACAGGAACAGCGGGTTGTAGGCCTGGCCGGGCAGTTCGGCCACGGCCAGGGCGGCGGCGTGGGCCAGGCGGTTCCCGTCACCGATGATGAACTGATCGAAGGTGTAGCGAGGATTCAGGCCGGCGGAGGTGGGAGGATCGGTGGGGCCGGTCGACTCGGGTGCTGCCCCGGTGGTGGTCTCGGACGTCGCTCCGGCGAAGGCGACGCGGACATCGGGTCCGATGACCGCCCGCGCGCACGCCTCGAGCACCCGCCCGAATCGCTTGGCGATCCAGGGCTCGGTCGCCTCCGGAGCGGCGAGGAGGAGGACGCCGTTCTCCGCCCATCGCATCTCGACCGACGCGAGCCAGATGTCGTAGGTCGACTCGCCGACCACGCGCCGTAGCTCAGCGCGAATGTCACGGCAGGCCGTAGCGGCCTCGGCGTACGCAGGCAACGAGAAGCGACTCCTCCCAAGGAGCGTCTGAGGGACAGTTGGAGAGGCCGAGCTGACCGCGCCCGGGGCGGCGAATATACCAGCGTGAATCGGGGGCGACCGGCGCCTCCCACAGCCTTGGCGCAAAGCGCGAAAAAAAGCGGCAGCGATGTTATGGACACCACTTTGAGCCCTTCGTCGGCCAGGCGAGCGGGAGGCAGAACGGCGCTGCGTATACTGGCTGAGTCCCAAAATGGGCCGTGAGTCATGAAACGCACCTATCAGCCGAAAAAGCGCAAGCGCGCGCGAACCCACGGGTTTCGCACGCGGATGCGAACGCGCGCAGGGCGCCTGACCCTGAAGCGCCGTCGCGCCAAGGGCCGCAAGCGACTGACGGTCTGATGCGCTCTGCCCCTGGCGGTCGGCCGAAGCCCGGTCGAGGCCGGCTGTCCCGGAGCGCCGACTTCGACCGCGTGTTTCGCAGCGGCCGCTCGCATGCGGGGCGGGAGTTCGTCCTTTACGTGTTCCCACGGGGGGAGGAAGGGCCGCCGCGGCTAGGCCTGTCGGTCTCCCGCAAGGTGGGCGGCGCCGTCGATCGAAACCGGGTCAAGCGACTCCTGCGCGAGGCGTTCGCGCGCGAGAGCGGCGTCCTGCCGTCCGGGCTCGACGCGGTGGTCGTCGCCCGCCATGATGCTCAGGGTCTAGCCGAGCGTGAGGGTCTGGAGGGTGTCCGCCGGGAACTGGCCGCATTGATCGCCAAAGTCGGCTCGGGCGAGGGGGCGCCGGCGAGGTGACCCGACTGCGGATCGTGCCCGTTCTGCTCATACGCGCGTATCAGCGTCTGGTCTCGCCATTCCTCGGGCAGCGATGCAAATACCACCCCTCGTGCTCTGAATACGCTGCGCAGGCGATTCAGAGATTCGGCATACTCCGCGGACTCGTCCTGGCCGGGTGGCGATTGCTCCGCTGCAACCCCTGGAGCCACGGGGGATTCGATCCGGTCGAGGATCAGCGGCTGTTCAAGCCCCGAGCGCCGGCCGCCACCGTCTGAGCATGTTCATCGACGCCAATATCTTCCAGCCGCTGATCGACGTCTTCGAGGCGGTGCTCAAGTTCTTCCACAACAGTGGTGGAATTGGCTGGGGCTTCTCGATCGTGCTCCTCACCGTCGCGGTCCGGCTGCTGCTCCTGCCGCTGACCTTGAAGCAATTCCACTCGATGCAGCGCCTGCAGCGCCTCCAGCCTCAGATGAAGGCGATCCAGCAGAAGTACAAGGACGACAAGCAGCGCCAGCAGCAGGAGATCATGAAGTTCTACAAGGAGAACCAGGTCAACCCGTTCGGGTCCTGCGCTCCGCTGGCCCTGCAGCTGCCGGTCTTCATCTCGCTTTTCTACATGCTGCGCTCGAGCCTGCGGCAAGACATCTGTCCTCAGGTTCAGCACGCCTTCAAGCTGAACTACGCGGCCACGCACCACGTGCTCGCGTCCGCCACTGGACAGACCACATATTGCACCGATCCCGCGTACGCGCACTTCTACCACGGCGGCGCCAACTTCCTCTTCATCCCCGACCTGACGAACAGCGCCCACGGCGTGGTGCTCGTCGTCCTGATCCTGCTCTACGTCGGCACCCAACTGGCCTCAACGCTGATGATGTCCGCCCCCGGGATGGATCAGAACCAGCGCCGGTTGATGATGTTCATGCCGCTGTTCTTCGTCATCTTCGTGATCCGGTTCCCGGCCGGCGTACTGGTCTACTGGATCACCACGAACGCGTGGACGATGGGTCAGCAGTACTTCGTGCGGCGGCGGTTGGGTCCGGTCACTCCCGCGGTGGCGGCGGACGCGCCGGGGTCCAGCACTGCTTCGGGTGGGGGGACGAAAGCACCACCTCGCGATGAATCGCCGCCACAGAACGGTGGCGGCAGCGGGATGGCCGGCCTGGGCGGGCTGATCAAGGGTCGGCTGAAGCCGCCCGGCGATGAGACATCGAAAGAGTCGGCAGCCGTGGCGACGCGGACCCGCGAGGGCCCGCCCCCGCCCCCACCCCGCAAGAAGAAAAAGCGGTCAGGCCGGCGTCGGTAGCGATGGGGGCGGAGTTGACCGAGGCGGGCGCCCGCGTCCAGGAGCTGCTGGAGCGGATCGCCGACGAGACCGGGGTGGAGGCGCGGGTGAGCGTGCACGAGGACGGAGACGGCATCACCGGCGAGTTCGTCGGCGATGACCTTGGGCTGCTCATCGGTCACCACGGGCAGACGATCGACGCGATCCAGCATCTGGCCTACCGGATCGCCTTCCGCGGCGCGCACGCGCGCAAGCGGGTCATCGTCGACGCGGCCGGGTATCGCGAGCGGCGCGCCATCGCCCTGCGCGCCGCCGCCGATCAGGCGGCCGAGGCCGCCGTGCACGATCGCCGGCCCGTCGCCCTGGAGGCCATGTCGGCACTCGAGCGACGCGTCGTGCACGAGCACCTGAAGGGGCGCCACGACGTCGAGACGTACAGCGAGGGCGAGGAGCCCGGCCGCCGTCTCGTCGTGGCCCCGCTCCTGGGCTAGCTGCTCAACTCCGCTCCTCGGGTAGCGGAAACTCCACTCGCCGGGCCGAGCGCCGGCGCGGCTCCGTTTCACGTTTTTCTTGACGGTGAAACAGCCGCTGAGGATGGTAGAACCCGATTCGATGGTCCCTCTCAGCGACTTCGACCGCGGGCTGTTCGTCGGCATCTTGATCGGCGAGGGATCGTTCGGCGGAGACGGCAAGCAGCCCCAGGTGACGCTTCGAATGCATGTGCGCCACGAGGCGCTGTTCCGGTGGTTGATGGAGCGCTTTCCCGAGACGCGGCTCTACGGTCCCTACCACCATGGAGGACGCTCCTACTACCAGTGGATGGCCCGCGGCCAGGTCCTGGTCCGTGACGTCCTGCCCGTGCTGGAACGGGAACTGGACGGCGACCTGGACGGCCATGCGGCTGCCCGCCTCGGGGAGATGAGGCAGCGGTACGCCGACTTCATCGCGCGCGAGCGCGCTCGAAGCGAGGGGTGAGCGACCGTGCCGGAGCAGGCCCTGCCTTCGGATGTGGTTGCGCGGGTCGAGCGTCTCGCCGCCCGGTATGAAGTGGGCCCGGGCGGTACCAAAGCTCTCGAGTGCCTGCTCACCGCGCTGGTCGAAGATCCCGCGGCTCCGACCGCGGTGCGCGATCCGGCCCGCGCGGTGGACGATCATCTGGCCGACGCGCTGAGCGCGCTCGACCTGCCGTGCCTGCGCCAGGCGGGGCATGCGGTGGACATCGGGTCCGGCGCGGGGGTACCGGGCTTGCCGCTGGCCATCGCGCGGCCCGAGATCACCTTCGTGCTGCTCGAGAGCTCGAGCCGGAAGTGCGCCTTTCTCTCGGGGATCATCGGCCGGTGCCGAATCGCCAACGCGTCCGTCGCGTACGCGCGGGCCGAGCAGTGGCCCGACGGACGGGGAGCCTTCTCGCTGGCCACGGCCCGGGCTGTGGCGCCGCTCCCCGTGCTGCTCGAATACGCCGCCCCGCTGCTTAGTATCGGAGGCACCCTGGTGGCCTGGCGTGGCCGTCGCGACCCAGCGGCCGAGGCGGCCGCGGCGAGCGCGGCCGAAGAACTCGGCATGGAGCCGGCAGGAATCCGGGCCGTGACGCCGTATCCGACCGCAGAACACCGCCATCTACACCTATGGTCGAAGGTGAGAGAGACCCCAGACAGATTCCCGCGGCGAGCGGGGATGGCCCTGAAACGCCCGCTCGGGGCCCGCTCAACCGCGTCTGACCGCTCCCGGCGCTAGCTTGGGTGCCAGGATGGGCACCGTCTACGCGATCACCAACCAGAAGGGCGGCGTCGGCAAGACGACCACCGCGGTGAACCTCGCCGCGTGCGTGGCCGAGGCGGGCTACGAGGCCCTGCTGGTGGACATCGACCCGCAGGCCAACGCGACGATCGGGCTGGGCCTGCCCAAAGACGCGGAGCGAACCGTGTACGAGGTGCTGATCGGCGACGTGGCGCTGGCCGAGGTGGTGCAGCCAACGTCGATCGAGCACCTGTGGCTGGCCCCTGCGGGACCCGATCTGGCCGGCGCCAGCGTCGAGCTTCCGCGCATCGCCGGCTCCGAGGCCCGGTTACGTGACGCGCTGAGAGACGTGCGTGAGGACTACGCGTTCACGCTCCTCGACTGCCCACCCTCGCTGGGCCCGCTGACCGTGAACGCGCTCGTGGCCGCGGACCGGGTGATCGTGCCCGTCCAGGCCGAATACTTCGCTCTCGAAGGGCTCGCCGGCCTGCTGGACACGCTCTCTCTGGTTCAACGTGAGCTGAACCCTCGGTTGACGGTGGCGGGAATGCTGCTCACCATGCACGACAGCCGAACGCGGCTGGCCCAGGACGTGGAGCGGGAGATCCGCGAGCATTTCCCCGAACTGGTGTTCGATACGGTGATTCCGAGAAACGTGCGCGTCGGCGAGGCGCCGAGCTTCGGCAAGCCGGTGACCCACCACGACCCGCACTGCGCAGGCGCGGACGCCTACTTCGAGCTGGCGAAGGAGGTTGCGGCTCGTGGCTGAGCGGCAGAAGGGCATGGGCCGGGGACTCGCGGCGATTCTGTCCGTCGCGCCCAAGGATGAGGAGGAGGAGCTCCGCCAGATCCCGCTCGACCTGATCTCGCCGAGCGCGAACCAGCCTCGCCGCACGTTCGAGGAAGACACGCTCATGGCGCTGGCCGAGTCGATTCGGGTCCGCGGAGTCCTCCAGCCAGTGCTCGTTCGCCCCGTGCCGGGCGGCCGCTACGAGCTGATCGCGGGCGAGCGCCGCTGGCGCGCCGCGGG
Organism: uncultured Solirubrobacterales bacterium; assembly: GCA_963748585.1. Taxonomy (GTDB): domain Bacteria; phylum Actinomycetota; class Thermoleophilia; order Solirubrobacterales; family Solirubrobacteraceae; genus Palsa-465. The sequence continues at coordinate 159,325 of CAVVJR010000003.1, forward strand.
CCTGGCCGAGCGAGAGTCCATCCCGGCGGTGGTGCGCCAGCACGACGACGCGGCATCGCTGGAGATCGCGCTGATCGAGAACATGGCCCGCGAGGACCTCAACGCGGTGGAAGAGGCTCGGGCCTGCGCGGCCCTGGTCGAAGAGCTGGGATTGACCCGTGAGGACGTGGGACTGCGGGTGGGCCGGAGCCGCGTCGCGGTCTCGAACCTGATCCGCCTCCTCGACCTCCCCGACGAGGCGCTCGAGCTGATCGAACGCGGCGAGCTCACCGAGGGTCACGGGCGGGCCCTGCTGCTGGCCGAGGACCACGCGGTTCGCCGCAGTCTTGCCCGCGCGGCCGTCGACGGCCGCTGGTCGGTGCGTGAGCTGGAGAGCCGCGCCCGGCAGGCCGGGGAGACGAAGGGCGCCTCGCGCCCGCGGCGCTCGTCGCGGAAGGTCCTGCACCCCGATCAGGAGGCCGCGATCGACCGCATCCAGGACACCCTGGGGCACGCGCTGGGTCGCGAGGTCGAGGTCTCCCCGGACAAGGCGAGCGGATACCGGGTGCAGCTGACCTTCGACTCGCTCGACGACGCGCTCGAGCTGGCGCGCCGGCTCGGCATCCGCCCCGCGGCCTGACCGCCTCGCGGCGCACCGTTAGAATCGCCCGGGACGGGCGATTAGCTCAGTCGGTTAGAGCGCTTCTCTGATAAGGAAGAGGTCCCAGGTTCGAGTCCTGGATCGCCCACTCGCTGATTTGCAGGGAAAAGTCGGGGCTTCGCGGCTCTCGGCGGCAAGATCACTCCGCCCCGCGCTCAGTATCCCGTGCTCGTATGAACTTTCTTGCGCTCGGTGTGGTGCACCTTGCCCTTCTCCTTGAGCGTCTCGCACGCCTGGGCGAGATCCCCGCCGAGCGCGGTAGTCAGCGAACGCCCTAGCGTTTCCTTGACCAGCGCACGCATCATCTTCACGTGCTCGGCGTTGGGGGGCATCGTGTAGGCGGGGACCATCCACCCACGCTCCGCCGCGAGCTGTGCGGCGACGTCGAATTCGTCGTAGGGGTGTTCGCCGGAGAGCTGGAACGCGACCAGCGGCAGCTGCTCGGCGTCCTCGGCGCCCACGATCGAAAACTCACCGATCGCCTCGATGTCCGCTGCGAGCGCGCGGGCGTTGGCCTGCATGGTGTGCATGATGTAGCTGTAGCCGTCGTAGCCGAAGCGGACGAAGTTGTAGTACTGCGCTACGACCATCGCCGAGCCGGTGGAGAAGTTCAGCGTGAACGTGGCGTCGCGTTTGCCGAGGTAGTTCTCGTAGAACACCAGGTCCTCAGCGAGGTCGGCTCGCTCGCGGAAGATCAGCCAGCCGATGCCCGGGTACACGAGCCCGTACTTGTGGCCCGAGACGTTGATCGATCGGACTTGCTCGAGCCTGAAGTCCCACTCCGAGTGCGGATACAGGAACGGCCAGACGAACCCTCCGCTCGCACCGTCCACGTGGAGTGGAACGTCGAGCCCCCGCTCACGTTTCAGCGAGACCAGATAGTCGTTGATCCCCACGATGTCGTCGCTGTGCCCGGTAAACGTTGTGCCCAGCACGGCGGCCACCCCGATCGTGTTCTCGTCCACATGCGGCTCGACGTCCTCCGGGCCGATCGTGTATTTGTCGCGGCTCAGCGGCACGATCCGCGGCTCGACGTCGAAGTACCGGCAGAACTTCTCCCAGACCACGTGCACGTCGCCACCGAAGACAAGGTTCGGTCGATCAGTTGACTTGCGGTCAGCTTCGCGGCGCTTGCGCCAGTTCCATTTCAACGACAGCGCGCCGAGCATGATCGCCTCCGATGAGCCTTGCGTCCGCGCGCCAGTTGTCTCTCCGGGGGCGTGGAACAGATCGGCAAGCATCCGAATGCACCGCTGCTCGAGTTCGGCGGTCGTCGGGTACTCGGCGTGATCGATGAAGTTGCGATGGAGGTTCTCGGCGATTAGGCGCTGGGCCTCCGGCTCCATCCACGTCGTCACGAACGTCGCCAGGTTCCTCATCGGCAAGCCGTCGAGGATCAGCTCCTCGCCGACCAGGCGCAGAGCATCCAAGGCGGGCATTCCCATGCTCGGCAGCTTGTCCGAAGGAGCCTCCTGCCGAAGGAACCGACTGCCATAGCGCGCCTCGAGCACATCCAAGTTCTCGCCGTTGGAGCTGACGCCGGCGTTTGTCGTTTGCTGCTTCATGTTCGTCAGCCTCCTCATTGCCGGTGTCGCCGAGTTGTCGTGGTTTCACGGTCACTGGAGACAGCCGTGCTCGATTGAACGCACCTGACCTTCGACGTGGAACCTAAGCGTGCCCGCTGCGACCCGCATCGCCCGAACCGGGTGATCCGACCGAGCAATGCTGATCGATCACGCCGACCCACGGTCGACCTCCGGGCGGGGCGGGGCGAGAGCCGGATCCACGGTCAGGCGGGGAAAACCCACACCGATGACCGCTCCGCGGTTACCATCGCCGTGACCGACACTCCATGGGAGTGACGAGGGGGAGATGACGACGGTGCATCAGTGCCCGAACTGTCATGCCTCGTACGACGAGGGCGATCGTTTCTGCGAGCGATGTGGCGCACAATTGACCGACGCCGGCCCAGCATCGGGCCCGCATGACCGGACCGAGTTGGACCTGACGCTGGCGGCTGCGGTCAGCGACCGGGGCCTCGTGCACAGCCGCAACGAGGATTCGTTCCAGCTCGAGGTCGCATCCGACGGCAGCTTCGCGGTCGTGGTTTGCGACGGCACGTCCTCGGCCAGTGCCGGCAACGCCGCCGCCCGGGAGGCCGCTGCCGCCGCCGCGGCAGTGCTCTCGCAGGCGATCGCGGGCCCGGCCGGCGACCCTGCCGCGACGCTCGCCGAAGCGATGCATGCAGCCACCGACGCGGTCGTGCTCGTCCCGTGGACGACCCGCACGATGCGGGTCGACCCGGCGTGCACGCTCGTCTCGGCGTTGTGCCGCGGGGACCAGATCACGATCGGATGGGTCGGCGACAGCCGTGCCTACTGGCTCGACGGCGAAGGGCTCCGCCAGCTCACGGTCGACGACTCGTTCGCGACCGAAGCCGTGGCCAAGGGCCTGATGACGCCGGAGCAGGCCGCCAACAGTCCGTTTCTGCACTCGATCACGCACTGGGTCGGCCCGAACTCGCCCGAGCGGCCGCCGCAGACCGCCTCGCTCTCGCGCAGTCCGGGCCGGCTGGTGCTGTGCACCGACGGCCTATGGAACTACGCGGCCACGCTCGAGGAATTCGGGGCGCTCCTCGCCGGGCTACCCGGGGACGCCTCGGCGATCGAGGCGGCGCGAGCGCTCACCGATGCCGCACTCGCCCAGGGTGGCCAGGACAACATCACGGTGGCGGTGGTCGACGTCGATCCGGCGCCTTGATCGGCTACCCCAGCGTCGGGAGACAACGCGCTGGCCGGCTCAACCGGCGATCAGCGTGCGACGAGCTCAACGGGAAGGGGGCCGTAGCGGAGCAGGATGCTCAGTATCCGGGCTGCGTGGGAGTTGAGTACGCCGCTGATGTCAGCGCCCCCGTTAGCGGCGATGCCGTTCGGATAGGCCCTGAAGTCGATCGACGGCACGGTGAGCAGCTGGTTGTCCAGCGCGATTGCGAAGTGCTGATTGAGGGTCTGTCCGGCCGTGTCGAGCGCGGCGCCGCGCCGGGCGATGGCGGCCGCGGTGTTCCGGAACCGGGCCGCGCCGTGGGCGCTGAAGCCGAACGCCACGTCCGGCTGGCCGCTCTGATCGGTGCTCTGCCTGGGGTCGGTGATATCCGCGCCGGTCAGTGAGGGACGGTCCTCCAGCACGTAGAACCGGGCTTTCGGGGAGTCGACGAGCGCGGTCTTACCGGGGGTGGGGTTGGCGGCCTGCAGCACCGCGATGCCTTGTGGCACCCGCAGCACCTGGCCGTGTGCAGGGCGCACGCCCGCGGGCAACGATAGGCGCAGGTCCCCGAGACGACCGGCGGGGCCGGCGAGCAGGCAGTGCCCGCCGCCGCCCGGCGGGCCACCGCGACCTTGCCCGGCGCTCGCGCACGCAGGGCTGGCTGAGCGATCGAAGAGGTAGTACTGCGGGCCGCGGCGCGAGCTCCCGGCGGCGGCCTTAGCGGGCAGCTTGGCGGCGAGCGACACAGCCTGGTAAAGCGGCAGGCCACCAGCTTGCGGACCACCCGGCGGGGACGCCCCGGCGCCCTGACTGATTTCGGTCGCGGCCGCCCCTTGGGTTCGCAGCTGGCTGGCCACGGTCTTGCCATCCGGCGTCAGCACGGCCGCCTCCCAGTCATAGAACCTGAGCTCGCCGGGAGCGGCCAGGGCGAGGATCGTGGCTCGCGTTGAGCTACGGGCACCGCGAACCACCACGAGATCGCCGGCGCGCGCTACCCGGACGCCGGGAAGGACGGCGGCCAGCCGCCGTCGGAGGATGTCGACCGAAGCTTCGATGGCACGGCCGGATGGCGCGTAAGGCCCGGCACCCACAGCCGCGAAGACGAGCTCGGCCCCTCGGCCGGAGGCCGGTGAATCCGGCGAGCCGTTGCCACGCAGGCCGGCGAACACCGCCACGACGACGATCACGACCAGCACCGCGGCCGCGGGGGGCAGGTACCGCAAGCCGGCCGAAAGCCGCGCCGAGCCGGGCGGGGCGGCCGCCACGCGGCGGACCAGCTGACGCTCGATGCGATCGAAGTAGTCGCTCAACCTTCACGCTCCCTCAGTCGATCTCTGAGCCCCGCAAGCCCGCGGCTGACTTGCTGTCGGACCACCATCTGCGAGCAGCGCAGCTGGCTGGCGATCTCGGCGTAGTCGCGCTCCTCGACGATCCGCGCGCGGATGGCCGTTTGCTGGCGTCGCGGCAACTCGTCGACCAGCGCCAACACCTCCGGCCGAGATCCGAGCTCGTCCACCCGGGCGAGGTCAGCGTCATCCAACGCCTCGGGCTCCAGTCCGAGCTTGCGGCGAGCACGGTCCTCAACTCGGCCCCGGCGACGACTCTCCCGCAGCTTGTTCTGAGCGATTCCCCTCACCCAAGGCCACGCCGATCCGCTCCCCCGCGCGCGGTAGCGGTTGGCGGACAGGAACACCGCCGCGAACACCTCGGCCGTGAGATCGGCCGTGAGCTCCCGATCGGCCGTCTCCCGCAACAGGAACGCGACCACGGCCGGGAGATGCCGACGGTAGAACACTGCGAACGCCGCGCCGTCGCGCTCGCACGCCGCGCCGAGCAGCTCTCCGTCCGAACGGTTCTCCTCCACCGGCATCTCGATAGCTACTTTGCTCGAGTCCCGCCCGTTGTGACGCCCTCAGGGCAACTTCGCGCCGGCGGCAGGCTGTCCCACTCGGACGAGGCCGGCGGCGCTCATCTCAGAGCAGGGCGAGCTGCCGCTGGCGCCAGCTCGACCCCAGCGCTCGTCGATCACCGCCGGCGGCCTCGAAGTCCAGCAGCGCCCGCTTGCGCTGAAGGCCGCCGCCGTACCCGGTCAGAGAGCCGTCGGCGCCGATGACGCGGTGGCACGGGATCACGATCGGTACAGGGGTGGCGCCGACCGCGGCACCCACGGCGCGAGCATCCCGGCCCCCAGAGCCCGCGGTCGTACCAGAGCCATTCGCGGGGGCGAGTCGCTGTGCGAGTCGTCCGTACGTCGTGGTCGTTCCGTACGGAATCTCGAGCAGCGCTTGCCAGACTCGTAGCTGGAACGGAGTGCCGCGCGGCTCGAGCGCGAAGTCGAACTCGCGCCGCTCGCCGCGGAAGTACTCCTCCAGCTGCGCGGTAACGTCGGCCAGCCGCCGGGGATCGCCCTCGCGCTCGTCGAGGCCCGGACTGCGCCCGGGAAAGTAGAGGTGGCGCAGGCCGCTCTCCCCGGGCACGAGGGTCAGCGGCCCGATCGGGCTTTCAAAGACGGTGAACGGCATCACGGCACTCCTTGCTCGGCGGCGGTCATACATAGTGAACGCCGAGCATCCCGGAAGCGTGAGACGCAGGCAGAGCCTCCGCGGGAAGAGGCAACCGCTGAGTTGCGCGTTTCTGCGGAACGTCACCACGAGTGTCACGGACGCGATAGCGTGACCGTCCATCGGATACTCGGTCGTCAACGTCGAGGACATCGAGGGCGCGGGCCCGGGAGGTGCGGTGCGGTTCGTTCGCCGCGAGCTGGGAGTCCAGGCGTTCGGAATCAACTGGTTCGAGCTGCCGCCGGGTACGTCCGGTCTCGAACACGACGAGCGACGGTCCGCACAGGAAGAGGTCGCGGTGGTCGTCAGCGGCTCCGGCCATTGGCGAGTCGACGGGGTGAACGTGCCCGTCCGTGCCGGCAGCTTCATCCGCTTCGACTCCGACAGCGTGCGCTGCCCGGTCGCGGGTCCCGACGGCTTGATCTTCGTCTCGGTGGGCGCTCGGCCGGGCTCGTACGAACCCCGCGGCCCCTTCTAGCCGAGATCGGCGCCGCTCCCGCCTCGCGACGGGCCATCCGCCGGCTGACCGCTGCTCAGGCCAGACGGATCGCGCTGGCCGCACAGGGCTTCGGCCGGCCGCGTCCGACCAGGCCTCCGAGCACGACTCAGATCGCCAGTCTGGTCGCCCGCCTCGGCGTGCTGCAACTCGACTCGGTCAACGTGTTCGTGCGGGCGCACTACATGCCGGTGTTCTCCCGCCTGGGTCCGTACGACCGGGCACGTCTGGATCGCATCGCCGGCCACGGGACGGGGAAGGTGGACCGCCGGCTGGTCGAGTACTGGGCGCACGAGGCCTCCCTGATCCCGGTTGAGCTACACCCGCTCCTGCGCTGGCGGATGGCCGCCGTGGAGCAGCAGGCCTGGAGATCGATCGCGCGGGTCGGACGCGACCAGCCGGAGCTCGTGGCCGAGACGCTCGCCCTGGTGGCCGAGCAGGGTCCCATCCGCGCCCGCGACACAGGCGCGGTGCGCCCGCCCGCCCGTCCGGGCGATATGTGGAACTGGCACGAGGGGAAGGTCGCGCTCGAGTACCTGTTCTTCACCGGGCAGATCGCCGCCGCCCGCCGGGTCAACTTCGAACGCCTCTACGACCTGACCGACCGGGTCCTCCCGGCGCACATCCACGCGCGGCCGACGGCGCCGGTGGCCGAAGCTCAGCGGGAGCTCGTACGAGTCGCCGCCCGCGCGCTCGGAGTGGCGACCGAGCCCGACCTGGGCGATTACTTTCGCCTGCCCCGGGCGGCGTCGAAACAGCGAGTCGATGAGCTCGTCGCGGCCGGCGAGCTGATCCCGCTCGAGGTCGAAGGCTGGGGCGCCCCCGCGTATCTGTGGCCGGAGGCGAGGCGGCCACGACGCCTGCATACGCGGGCCCTGTTGTCTCCATTCGATTCTCTGATCTGGTTCCGGCAGAGGACCGAGCGGCTGTTCGGGTTTCGCTACCGAATCGAGATTTACACCCCGGCCAGCCAGCGCGTGCACGGCTACTACGTACTTCCGTTCCTGCTCGGAGACGCGCTCGTCGCCCGCGTCGATCTGAAGGCCGACCGGCGTGGCAGCGTACTGCTCGTCCAGTCGAGCCACGCCGAGCCGGACGTCGATCATGCGCACGTCGCGGCCGAACTCGCCCTGGAGTTGCGGCTCGTGGCGAGATGGCTCGAGCTGGACGAAATCGCGATCGCCAAACGCGGAGACCTCGCGTCGGCACTCGCCCGCGCGCTGGAATGAGGTCGCCTTTGCGCCGAGAACCTCCGCAATTTGTCGAGCGGGCTGATTTGCGCTACGGCTCGGGGCGGGAGCGTCCGATATGCGCGCGGTGGACCGGTTGCCGCGTCACCTCCTCGCCCCGCTGCTCGGCCTGGTCATCGCGATCGGCTCGGTGGCGGCGCCGTCCACCGCCTCGGCGGCCGGCAGCGGTGACCCCGCGTCCAACCGGTCGCTCAGCCACGACACCGACCTGAGCTGCTCTGAGGATCCCAACGGCGGCCCGTGCGTCAGCGCTGCGCTTGCCGACATCAATGCCGCGCACGCGGCCGAGGGCATCCAGCCGATGGTGCTTCCGAGCAACTTCGCCTCGATGTCCGTACCGGTGCAGTTGCTCAATGTGGCCAATCTCGAACGCATCGATCGCGGTCTGGCGCCGATCCTCGGCCTCTCCGCCGCCCTGAACCAGGATGCTCAGTCCGCGGCCGTCCGGGACGACGACCCGATGCCGACCCATTTCTACGGAACGGTGGCCACTGCCAATTGGGCCGGCGGTTACGACTCCGCGCTCGAGGCGGACTTCGGCTGGATGTACGACGACGGTCCCGGTTCCGACAACCTCGACTGCGCGAGCCCCGGGCAGAGCGGATGCTGGGGCCACCGCCACGACGTCCTGTGGCACTTCGACACGCCGATCGCGATGGGCGCGGGATACGCCAGCGGGCAGTACGGGCCCTCGATGACCGAGCTGTTCGTCGGTGGCGACACGCGCACCGGAGCGGGCCAGCCGGACGCCCCCGTGGTCCGGCCGAGTAACGCGTCGGGCAGCACGGGCGGCGGCACGGGGACAGCGGGCAGCGGCGCGTCCAACCCGGTGACCGGCCATGCGGCAGGCAGCGGATCGAAGCCCCATCCCCACGGCTGGGCGGGCGCGGTGTCGAGCGCCGCCGGCGGGCTGCGCGTGACCGTGGGTTGCAGCGGCTCGCGCGGGCGGAGGTGCAAGGTCACGGTGGCGATCCGGGCTGTGGGCAAGCAAGGCCACAGCACGGTCTTGGGCGTCAGAACCGTTTGGGTGGCCGTGGGCCATCGCAAGGTCGTCATCGTCACGCTCGGTCGAAAGGCCCGGCGGCTGTTGCGGACCCGTCACAGGCTCCGCATCCACTTCGTGGTTCACCAGGGCGCGCAGGTTCTGCTCAACCGCCCGGTCACCTTCCGCTCCGCCTGAACCCTCGCTCCGCCTGAACCCTGGCCCCGCCTGAACGACCACAGCTGCCCAATCCCTGAGCCGAGGCGCCGGATTGGGTAGGGCCGGTCCGGTGGGGTAGGTTGCGCGGGGTATGTCCGACACCGCTCATCGGGTCGTCGTGGTCGGCGGCGGGTTCGGCGGCCTGCAGGCAGTCCAGAAGCTGCGCCACGCGCCGGTGGAGGTCACGCTGATCGACCGGCGCAACTTCCACCTGTTCCAGCCCTTGACCTATCAGGTGGCGACCGGCGCGCTGTCGCCGGGGCAGATCGCGTATCCGCTCCGGGCGATCTTCAAGCGCGCTCGCAATGTTCGGGTGATCCTCGGCGAGGTTCACGACGTTGATCTCGGCGCCCACCAGGTGCACCTCCGGTCGGTGGCGGGGATTCCCGTTCCGGCGTCGGTGCCCTACGACACGTTGATCGTGGCCGGGGGCTCGAGGTACTCGTATTTCGGCCACGACGACTGGCAGGAGTACGCGGCGGAGGTGAAGTCGCTCGAGAGCGCGCTGACGGTTCGCAGCCGCATCCTCAGCGCGTTCGAAGCGGCCGAGTCCGAGGCCGATCCCGAGCGCCGCGCGGCCTGGCTCACATTCGTCGTCGTGGGCGGCGGGCCGACCGGGGTCGAGATGGCAGGTCAGATCGGCGAGCTGGCACGGGACGCCCTGCCCCGCGACTACCGCACCAGCGACACCCGGGGCGCACACATCCTCCTCGTCGAGACGACCGACCGCCTGCTCGGAACCTTCCCGGCATCGCTCTCCAACCGGGCTGCCCGCTCTCTGCGCCACCTCGGTGTCACGCCGATGCTCGGGTCCACCGTGGTCGGTGTGGACGCGGACGGCGTTACCGTCTCGACCGGGCACGAGGCCGAGCAGCGGATTCCGGCCCGCACGGTGATCTGGGCCGCCGGGGTCGCCGCGGCCGGGCTGGCCTCTCGGCTCGGCGCGCTCACCGGCGCCGAGCTGGACCGCGCCGGACGGGTCCTCGTCGAGCCCGATCTAACGCTGCCGGGGCATCCCGAGGTGCTCGCGCTCGGGGACATGGTGCGCGTGCGAGGCCGGGACGGCAAGGGGATGGATCTCCCCGGGGTCGCGCCCGTGGCCATGCAGCAGGGACGTTACGCAGCCCGCGTGGTCAGCGGGCGCTTGAACGGAAAGCCGCCGCCGCCCTTCCACTATCTGGACAAGGGGAACCTGGCCACGATCGGCCGAGGCTCGGCCGTGGCCGACATCAAGGGGCTGAGGCTGAGCGGCTTCCTGGCCTGGATGACCTGGCTCCTGGTCCACCTCTGGTACCTGGTCGGCTTCGAGAACCGCATCCTCGTGTTCATCCAGTGGTTCTTCAGCTTCGCCACCCGGGGACGCGCCGCGCGCCTGATCACCGGGGGCGGGCACGACGCCTTTACGCCGCCCGACGCCGACGGCTGACCGGTCCTGCCACGCGGTCCTGGCCACGCGGTCCTGGCCACGCGGCCCTGGCACGCGGGCCGGGCCGGGGTACAGCGGGCGCACCGGCCAGGCCGCATCAGGTCCCGGGAGGGAACGTGTACGAGCTGTGCGGCGGCACGTGGGGTCCGATTTCCACGACGATCTCGTCATGCCGTTGCAGCGGCACCACGCCGGGCGTACCGGTCCAGCGCCGTCCGTCGACGAAGACGGTCACCCGTGAGCCACGAGGCGCGGTAAACGCGGCCACTCTGGTGGCCAGCAGCGGCTGCCCCCACGATCGGAACAGGTCCGCCAGCGTCCATCGTGAAGCGGGCCGGACCAGCACCACACCGGTCGGCTCGATCGTGACCAGGTCTCCGTAGCACCCCGCCGAGGAGATCCGGCCGGCGGAGTACCGCCGCGGCGGCCGAGTCCCGATCCCGGCCGGTACGAGCACGACGCGATTCTCGGCGAACACCTCGATGTGAACTCCGATCCGTGAGCCGAGCCGGGCCACGCAGCGTCCGAGGACCGGGCCGGTGGCCGGCAGGCGAAAGCCGGGTCCGCGTCCGATCGGGCGCGCCTGGAGCTGCAGGTCGCGCGGGATCGTGCCCGCGTCGGGCTCACCCGGCGACGAGCCGCAGCCCCCGGCCACGACGGCGGCGCAGAGAGCGGCGAGCAGCGTGACCACTCGCCCCGGCCGTGTCACACGCCGCCTCAGGCGCTCCTCACATCGGCCTCGATCAGCCCTTCATCGAGAGCCTCCAATTCGTCCTCGGACCGCGGTCGAGCCTGATCGGCGAGACGCAGGACGAGCAGCAGCAACGAGGCGCCGCACCCGAGTCCGAGCACCGAAGCGGCGCGGGCCACGAACGGCGGCACAGCCGCGAAGACGAAGCCGTCGAACAGCGTCTGCACGAGCTCGGCGCCCTCCCAGATGGCGACGAAGGCGATGACGAAGTAGGTGAAGTACCCCGGCCGCTGGAACAGCACCCGCCTGAGCGCCCAGGCGATGAACGCCAATGTGACCGCCAGCGTCGCCCATTGCAGCACGGTCGTCGCGGGTCGTCCATGGAGCGAGCGAGCCACTGCGGTCACGGCGATCGCGATCAACGCCCCGATCGAAAGCGCCCGAGCAACCCGTTCATCGAGCCGGCCGCGGCGCACCCGCCACGCGGCCACTGTGCACGCCAACAGGACGACGATCGGCCAGAACCAGACGATCGACGGAGAGCCCGCGTGCCAGACCCCCCCGGACACCGCGGCCGCTCGACCGTCGACGCGCAGGGGGATGTTCCAGCGACCGAGGTAACTCGCCCCGGGACGGAGGGCGACTGTGGCCAGGGCATGCAGGCGTCCGTCGTGCCAGAGATAGCTGTGGCCGGCGCCGACGACCGACCAGCTCGGCGCGGTCCGCGGTCCGAGAGCCGCGGGCGGCGTCTCGGCCGGGGTCTGGTTCAGGTAATACATGGCCGAGTTGCGATTCACCGCCACGCCGGCGGGGGTGAACCGAAGGTAGGGAGCTCCCCGGTAGTCCAGCACGAGCACCGACCGGCCGACGGGCACGCGCAGCCACAATTGCTGATCGCCGTCGATGACCTGCGCGCGCAGGCCCGCCGGCAGTTCACCTACCCGGGCCAGGTAGTCGCCGGCGATCGGCGCGATCGGTCCATGGGCCTCGGCGGCACTCGGAACCAGGCTCAGACCCGCGGCCACGAGGGCCAGAAGCGCGGCCATAAACTTGCCACGCGTGAGGACCAACCCGTGCACGTGACTGACTCTACGCCGAGCCGGATCCGCCGCCTCTCCACCGCTCTGATCGTCGCGGCGCTCGCTCTCGCGGTCGTCTGCCCGATGGCCCGCGCCGACGGCGACCCCGCCAGTGACGTGCTCGCTCAGCAATCTTTGTTCCTGCCTCAGGACGCCGGCCTCAGCGCCGCCCGGCAGGCCGAGCTCAGCGGACTGATACAGGAGGCGGCCGGTTCCGGCTACGCGCTTAAGGTGGCCGTGGTCGCCTCTCAGTCCGACCTCGGCGCGGTGACTGCGCTGTGGAACCAGCCCCAGCTCTACGCGCGGTTCCTCGGCCAGGAGCTGTCGCCTTTGAACCGCACACGCCTGCTCGTGGTCATGCCCGAGGGGGTGGGCGTGTCCGGCCCGGGCGAGGTCAAGCGAGCCCCTGCGGCGGTAAACGGGCTGCGAACAACCGGCCAGGCCGACCTCGGCGCGGTGGCGGTCGCCGCGATCCAGCGCCTGACCACGGCCGCCGGCCTGCACCTGAAAACTCCGGCTGCGACCTCGATCACCGCCCCGGCCGGCTCCCGAACGGCGGAGTGGGTCGCCTTGGCGGTCGGTGCGCTCCTGATCGCGAGCGCCTGGACGCTCAGCCTGCGGGCGCGTCCGCCGGGGTGGCGGCGAACCGGCGCTCGAGCGCTTGAACCTCCGGCAACCCGATGAACTCGAGGAAGTCCTGAAAGCCGATCAGGTTCGGTAGGGCGTTGACCGGGGTCCCGTCGCGCTTGATCTGCGCCAGCACGGTGCGGATCGCGGCGGTCGCGGCCAGCATTGCGCTCAAGGGGAAGATCACGATGCTGAACCCGAGCCGGCGTAGTACCTCGTGCTCGACGGCCGGGCTCTTGCCCCCTTCGGCGTAGTTGAACAGCAGCGGGACGTCGTCGAAGGCCCGCGCCACCTCCTCGAGCTCCGCGCGTGACTCGGGCGCCTCGACGAACAGCACGTCGGCACCGGCCTCGCGGTACCGCCGCCCGCGCGCCAGCGCACCCTCCAGCCCCTCGACGGCCCGCGCGTCGGTCCGCGCGATGATGAGGAAATCCGGCGACCGCCGGGCCGCCACAGCCGCGCTGATCTTGGCCGCCATCTCGTCGGCCTCGATGAGCTCCTTGTCCTCCATGTGGCCGCACTTCTTCGGCATCACCTGGTCCTCGAGGTGGACCGCGGCCACGCCTGCCGCCTCGTACTCGCGCACCGTGCGGATGACGTTGATCGGGTTGCCGTAGCCCGTGTCGGCGTCCGCGATCACCGGGACCTCGACCGCCTGCACGATGCGGCGGGCGTTGTCCACCATCTCGGGCATGGTCAAGAGGCCGATGTCCGGCCGGCCGAGGCGGCCCGCCGTGGTGCCGAACCCGGTCATGTATACGGCGGGAAAGCCGGCCTCCTCGACCAGCCGGGCGCTCAGCGCGTCGTAGCAACCGGGCGCCAGCACCATCTCGCCCGCCTCGATCCGCGCCCGCAACGAGTCACCCCCGGGCTGGGGCCGCGGCAGGAGGGAGGCCATCGGCTCAGGCTAGCGCCGCGCGCATGGCCTCAGAACTACCGGGAGGCGAACTACGGCGCCACCGGCGCGCGCTCGGGCTCGGCCGCCTCGGGCAGCTCCGGCTCTGCATCCACCAGGCTGCGGGCCTTGTTGCCCTCGATGTTGAAGTGGGGCAGCCGGTCATCGAGCCAGCGCGGCAGCTTCCAGGTCAACGGCCCGAGGATCTCGAGCGTGGCCGGAAGGAGCACGCAGCGCACGATCAGGGCGTCGAGGAACACCGCCGCGGCCAGGCCGAAGCCGAATTCCTTCAGCGACCGCTGGTCACCGATCATGAACGAGAGGAAGACGCAGACCATGATCGCCGCCGCCGCGCTGATCACCCGGCCGGTGAACGCGATCCCGTCGGCGACCGCGGCCGAGGCGTCGCGGCGCACGACCCATTCCTCGCGGACGCGGGAGACCAGGAAGACCTCGTAGTCCATTGAGAGCCCGAACACGACCGCGAACATGAGCACTGGGATCCACGGCTCGATCGGTCCCTTCTCCACCCCGAGCGGGCCGGCCAGCCACCCGTTCTGGAACAGCGCCACCGACGCGCCCAGCGCGCCGCCGATGCTGAGCAGGTTCATCAGCGCCGCCTGGACCGGGATGACGAGCGAGCGGAAGATCACGAACAGCAACAGCGCGGACAGCGCGACGACGATGGCGATGAACAACGGCAGCTTGTTCGCGAGTACGTTGGCGAAGTCGATCGAGCCGGCCGTGAACCCGCCGACCAGCACCCGGTCGCCGGTCGAGCGCTCGATCGGCGGCAGGACGTCCTTGCGCAGGTGGTTGACCAGGTCGGTGGTCTGGGCCGCCTGCGGCGCCGAGTGCGGATAGGCCTGGATGACGGCCACCGTGCCGGACGGGCTGATCCGCGGCGCCGTCACGGCGACCACGTCCGGGGTCTTGGCCGCGGCCGCGCGGACGGCCGACAGCGTTCCGGGACTGACCGGTCCCGAGGACTGCACGACCAGCGAGAGCGGCCCGTTGAAGCCCTGTCCGAACCCATTCGACAACAGGTCGAAGGCCTGACGGGTGCTCGTCCCCGACGGGTCGTTGCCGGCGTCGCTGTTGTCCAGGCGAAGCGAGACCACCGGGGCGAGAAAGGCGAGCATGACCACGGTGGCGCCCAGGGCCAACGGCCAGGGCCGAGACTGCACCAACACGCTCCACTGTCGCCATCGCGAAGCCCGCGGCGCGGCCGCGGCCGCGGCCGCCATCCGCCGCCGGGCCCGTCGGCCGGGCCGGACGAGACGGTGACCGACCCGGGAGAGGAGCGCGGGCAGGACGGTCAGGGACGCGAACATGGTCAGCAGCACGGTCAGGACCGAGGCGATCGCCAGTCCGTACATGAAGCTGACCCCGGTGGCGAACATGCCGAGCAGCGCGATGACCACCGTCGTCCCCGCAAGCAGGATCGCTCGCCCGGAGGTGTCCATGGCCTCCACGATCGCCTCGCGCACGTCGCCCAGGCGGTCGTAGTTCTCCCGGAAGCGGGTGACGATGAACAGCGCGTAGTCGACCCCGACGCCAAGCCCGATCATCAGGGCCAGCTCGGGAGAGACGTTGGACATGCTGGTCACATGCGTGGCCAGGCCGATCAGAGCGACCCCGGTGATCAGCCCGAAGGCGGCGGTGATCAGGGGTAGCCCCGCGGCCAGCAGCGACCCGAAGGTCATGAGCAGGATGACCAGCGCGGCGAGTACGCCCACAGCGGTGGCCGGTCCGATGCTGAAACCCTCCGCCTGCTCGATCACCTGACCGCCGACGGCCACCTTCAGGGCCCCGCCGGAGGTCGCGTTGACGGCGTTGAGGACCGGTGTGCCGGTGGCGTTCGGAAGCAGGTTGGCCCGCTTGTCGTAGTACACGGCCGCGAAGGCGGTCCGCCGATCGCGCGAGACCTGCACCGACCCACGTGCGCTGTACGGGCTCACCACCCCGACGACGTGCGGCATCGTGCTGACGCGGCTGAGCAGCGACCCGATCTTCGCCTGCACCGCCGGGGAGTCGACGGTCCCGGTCGACGTGTGGAAGACGATCGTGTCCAGATCGCCGCTCTGGGCCGGGAACTCGTGCTGGAGGAGATCGATCGCTCGCTGGGCCTCGGTGCCCGGAAGCGTGAAGTTGGTGGCGTAGTTGCGGCCGGCGCTCTGAGCGAGCGCGGAGGCGATTATCGCGAAGGCCACCCAGGCGACAACCACCCAGCGGCGATGTGCGATGCACCAGCGCGTGAGGCCTAGCACTGTCGCTCCTCTCGGAAGGCGCTGTTCGGGCCCGACGTTCGATCCTCCCCCTCGGACGTCGCAAATGACCCGACCCCGTTTACATTTGCTTCAAAACAGTTTAGTTTTCAAACTATGGATGTCAAGGCATCCGCGGACGGGGCCCCGGACGCGGAGCGGGACACCGATCGATCCGCCGCGTCGGCCACGGCCGACCTGATCGAGCTCGTGGGCATCATGCCCCGGGTGTTTCGCGGGCTGAAGCGGGGCGCCGACGGCGATTCGGGTAAGAAGTCGGCCCTGGCCGCCATGTTCAAGGGCGGGGAACTTGGCCCTCGCCACATTCCCGTGCTGGTGGTGCTGGTCCTCGAAGGGCCACTGGCGGTGGGTGACCTGGCCCGGCGGCTCGGACTCAACGTGGCCACGGTCAGTCTCATGGCCGGGGAGCTTGCCCGGGCGGGCCTGGTCGAGCGTGCCGAGGACGAGCACGACCGCCGGCGCACGCTGCTCAGCATCCCCGAGCGTCACCGCCGCCGTCTGGGCCCGTTCGTCGATCAGCGGATCGCGCCCGTACGCCGGGCGCTCGAGCGGATGTCGCCCGAGCTCCGCCGCGCCTTCCTGGCCGGCTGGCAAATACTGGCCGAGGAGATCGACCGGTCCGCTTGACCGGTCCGCTGACCGGTCCGCTTGACCGAGCCGCGTCAGGGCCGGCCTACCAGGCCGGCCCTGACGAGAAGCGACTCAGCGGGTGTACTTCGCCACCACGGAGTAGGCCGGCCGCTCGTGACCGCTCGCGTCGATCAGGCCGGAGTCCCAGCCCGCGCTCGGAACCGCCTGCCACTGGTAGTGGAAGATGTAGCTGATCCGGTGGAAGCGGCTGGGCAGGTTGAACAGCCACTGCTCGTCCTTTGCCGCAGCGGCGGCGGACTGGTTCTTGTACGTCCAGTGACCACGCCGCTCGATCCCACCCGTCTCATCGAGCCAGATCGGTCCCTTGGTGTAGCGCTCGAAGGTCGTCAGCTGGGCGGTGCTCCGGCCGCGGATGTCGCGGTAGTCGTGGAGCGCCCAGGCGGACGGCCTGACCGCCAGGTAGCGGACGTACTGGCGCAGATAGGCGCCCAGCTGTGGCGCCGGCATGAACATGTCGCCCGCTACCACCGTGTTGTGATGGCCCATCGAGGCGAACACGAGCTGGTTGTAGAACTGGGCCGCCAGCCGCGGATCGTGGGCCAGCTTGACGTACGGGAAATCAGGCTCGTTCCAGGCCGTGAACTGGTGCACCTGCGGGAACCGCTTCATGAACGCGTGCACGGCGACCGAGTACTGGTGCACGGTCGGGACGTACTTGAGGTTGTCGCCGAACGAGATCATCGGGCTCACCTTCGCCGCCTGGGCCGCGCTCACCCACGCGGCGACCTGATTCAACGTCGTCCGCTGGGACGAGGAGGTTGCGACGTCCCACGGCACGACCAGCCGCGCCTCATGGATGTGCAGGGCCAGGAAGCGCGGGTCGGAGAAGAACGCCGGGGTTGTATCGGCGATTCCCACCGTGGCCTTCGCGCTCGCCGCAGCGGGCAAGGCCACCGCGCAGGCCAGCGTGCAGGTGAGTGCAAGCAGGGCTTTTCCGGGTCGACGAATCATCGAATAGGAGACCTTTCCGACAGGCCGAGGGTCGGGGGCATCTGACGTGACTGCCCGGTCGCGGACGCCGTACCGGGCGTGGCCTGCCACCGGTACCTAACCGTATCGACCGGCGGAAGTTGCGGGCGGCGAGGGATGTGGCTGGAGGGTTGCAGCCCCACCTGACACACTCGCCCGTGTGGCGATTCCGGCTTTAGGAAGTGAGCTCGCCGGCTACCGAATCGAAGGGCTCCTCGGGCGGGGCGGAATGGGCGTGGTCTACCGCGGCACCGACCCGCGGCTGGGGCGCCCCGTGGCGATCAAGCTGATCGCGGCCGAGCGCGCCGATGAGCCCGGGATGCGCGAGCGCTTCGAGCGCGAGGCCCGGCTGATGGCGGCCATCGACCATCCGAACGTCGTGCCCGTTTATGCCGCGGGGGAGGACGGCGGATGCCTGTATCTGGTCATGCGTTACATCGCCGGGACCGACCTGGCTGCGTTGCTCGAACGGAAAGGACGTCTCCAAACCGCGCGGGCGGTGCGGATCACGTCCGATCTTGCCGGCGCCCTTGACGCCGCCCATGCCGCCGGACTGGTCCATCGCGATATCAAGCCGGCCAACGTCCTTCTGGCCGGCGAGCGCGTCTACCTGACCGACTTCGGGCTCGGCCGCCCGATCGAGACGGCCGCCCGGCTGACCGACAGCAACGACTGGCTCGGCACGGTCGACTTCTGCTCGCCCGAGCAGCTCCGGTGCAAGCAAGTCGACGGCCGCAGCGACGTCTACTCGCTCGGTTGCCTGCTCCACGCCGCCCTGACCGGGACCCCGCCCCATCACCGCGAGACCGCCGCCGCCACGATGCTGGCCCAGCTCAACGACCCGCCGCCGCTGGTCTCCGATAGTCCGGGCGTGCCCGAGGCCCTGGATCCAGTCCTCCAGCGGGCGCTGGCCAAGCGGCCCGAGGACCGGTACGAGACCGCGGGCGCCCTGGCCCGGGCGGCCGAAGCCGCGCTCGCCGATCCGGCCGCCACTCCGGCGCCGGACACCCGCCCGAGCCGGCGCCGCCCACCTGCACCCGAGGCGACGGTGGCCTCCCGCACCCGGCTGTTGCCGGCTCGGTTGCGCACGAAGCTCGACCTGCGGGTCCGCAGCGCGGAGAGGCCCGCGTCGGGCGGGCGCCGAGCCCTGCTCGTTCCGCTCGCCCTCCTGGTCGCGGTCGGGGCCGCGGTGGCCCTCCTGGCCGGTGGCGGCAAGACACATCGGCCGGCGCCGCTCACGGGCGCAGACATCGACCGCGTGGTCCGGACGTTCGCCCTCGACTATGGCCGGCGCGACACCTCTGGCCTGGCATCACTGCTGGCCCCCGGCATCACCCGCGCCGATACCGGGTCGATCGAGCGAGGCCGCGCCGCCGTCGTCTCCGAGTACCGGTCCGAGCTGGGCGACGCCTCGGTCGTGGGGTATCGGCTCAGCGGTGTTCGGCTGACGCCCGGATGGGTCGGCCGGGCGAGCGCGAGTTACGCCGTGCTCCGGATCGCCCGCCCGACCCTGACCGGTCAGGTCACGTTCGGAATCGAGCGCGTCGGCGGCCGTCCGCGGATCGCCCTGATCGCGATCCAGCCCTCCGGCTGATCGGGCTCAGCAGACCTTCGAGACCTGGAGCTGAACCGCGCTGCCCGGGGCCAGCGACGCGCCCGCCGCCGGCGAAGAAGAGCACACCTGCTTGGCGGCCGGGATCAGGGACTGAAGGAAGCCGCCGTCGTCCACAACGTCGGCCCGGAGCCCGAGCCGGCGCAGCTGCGCCACCGCGCTCGATGGATCCTGCCCGGTCAGGTCGGGCAAGGCGACCGGCAGCTCACGGTAGACCCGCACCGCGCTGACCGCCACCGGGGCACCGGGTGCTCCGGCCAGGACATCGATCACGTTGGTTCCGGGGGCCAGCGCGACCCGGGCGACGAAGCTGCCCTGCCGGACCGAAGCCGTCTGTCCCCTCACCATCACGGTGGCGTTTCCGGGCCAGACGGTCCCGCGCACCGAGACCGCGTCGGACAGCGTCGTGGCCTGGTCGCTCGGACCGGCGACGGTGAGCCGCACGGGGGCAACGGGTCGAACCGTCGAGGCGCCGCCGCATGCCGCCACCGCCAGCACACAGCCCAGGGCACCGATCCACGAACGCGACGAGCTCACGCTTGCGATTCTAGGCTCACGGCAAGGCCCCGATCCGCTCGATCAGCAACTCGAGGAACCGCTCGGAGTCGATGTCCACGGCCACCCGGCAGTTCGGCGGCCACCCTGCCGCCCCCCACAGATCGACGTAGCTGCGCCCGCGGCTGAGCTCGCCTCCGGTGTCGATCACCACGCCGCAGTGCTTGGTCTCGAGCAACGAGGGATCGATCACCTCGGCCACGGCCACGGCGTCGTGCACCGGCGCCCCTTCCCACCCATAGCGCCGGCGATGGTGGCGGACATAGAAGTCGTACAGCCCGGCGACCAGGCGCCCGGCCCGGCCGGCGCGGGCCAATCGCTCCACGTGTGACGCGCGCATGAGCGCGCGATGGGTCACGTCGAGGCCGGCCATCGTCAACGGAACCTTGCTCGTGAACACCCGGTCGGCCGCTTCAGGGTCGACCCACAGGTTGAACTCGGCCGCCGGGGTCACGTTGCCCAGCCCGATGGATCCGCCCATGAGGACGATCCGCGCGAGTCGCCGCCCGAGCGCGGGATGCCGCTCCAGGAACAGAGCGACGTTGGTCAGCGGTCCGGTCGCCACCAGGGTGACCGGGGAGGCGCTCGAGCCGATCACCCGCGCCATCAGCTCGACCGCGTGCTCATCCGACGGCTTCCGGCTCGCAGGCGGGAGCCCGGGCCCGTCGAGCCCCGTCTCTCCGTGGACCTCAGCCGCCACCACGAGCTCGCGCATGAGCGGTCCGGGGGCACCGGGTGAGACCGGTACGTCGGGCCGGCCGACCGCGTCGAGCACCCGGATCGCGTTGTCGGTGGTCTTGGCCAGCGTCTGATTGCCCGCCACCGTGGTCACGGCGAGAAGCTCGAGCTCGGGACTGGCCAGCGCCAGCATCAGGGCGATCGCATCGTCGTGGCCGGGATCGCAGTCGAGGACGATCCGGGTCACCGGTGCAGCACGGCCTCGATCTCCTCGCTCGTCGGCAGCGAGGGCTGCGCACCGCGCCGCGAGGCCGCCACCGCCCCGGCCGCGCACGCGCGTTCCAGGGCGGCCCCTCGCTCTCGGCCCTCGAGCAGCGAGACGACCAGCGCGGCGCAGAACGCGTCGCCGGCCGCCGTCCCGTCCACGGCCTCCACCACCGGCGGCCGCGCCCGCGCGACCTCCGAGCCGTCCTCCTTCAGCACCGCTCCGTCGGCGCCGAGCGTGACCGCCACCAAGCCCCTCGAGCGCGGACCCACGGTCTCGTACTCGTACCGGTTGACCACGAGCAGATCCGGGTCCACCGGCAGCTCGGACCGCGCCGGGGCGGCATTCAGGCAGAAGAACGGGGCCCCGGCGGCGGCCGCCGCCACCACGTCCTCGGGGATTTCCAGCTGCGCGATGACTGCATCGCACTCGCCCACGTCGACGTCGTCGGGCCGCAGCCGCCGGTTGGCCCCCGGGGCGACCACGATCACGTTCTCGCCCCCGCGCTCGACCAGGATCATCGCGAGCCCCGTTTCCCCGTCGTCCCGGCTCACGTCGCTCACGTCCACGCCCTCCGCCTCGAGCGAGCGCAGCGGGAGGTCGTCTCGTCCCACCCGGCCGACGAACCGCACGGACGCCCCCAGCCGGGCCGCCGCGACGGCCTGGTTCGCCCCCTTGCCGCCGGGAAAGCGCTCGAGCGCGGCATCGGTCACGGTCTCGCCGGGGCGCGGCAGCCGCTCGACCTGGGCGACGAGATCGACGTTGGCCGAGCCGACGACCGTGATCCGAGGAGAGGTCACTGGATCGGATGCTATGGCCGCGCTTGCCCGGCCGCCACCGCGGGTACGTGAGGAGGACTGCGTGGCGTTTCGAGCCCAGGAGGGAGAGGCCCTGCTCGAGTCGAGTTCCAGCATCGTCAGCCGTACCTGCACCCCGTCGGGAGACCTGGCCAAGGACGCCCTGTCCGCGCAGCGGGCGCGCCCGTTCGGCTGGACGGTCCGGGCCGGGTTCGCAGCCCGGGGGCTCACCTACGGGGTGATCGGCGGCCTTGCCGCCGCGCTCGCGGCCGGTGTGGGTGCCGGCGGCGAAGCCCCCAACCAGCAGGGTGCCCTGCAGCTCATCGCCCAGGCGCCGCTCGGCCGCGTGGTGATCGCGGTCGCCGCGGCCGGACTACTCGGCTACGCGTTCTGGAAGCTCGGCCAAGCGGTGATCGGCCGGGGACCCGAGGGCGGGGGCGGCCCCACGTTCAAGGACCGGATCGCCAATCTCGGCGGCTGCCTCGTCTACCTGGCCTTCTTCGCCGTTGCCGTCCGTGTGCTGGTCGGCAGCGCCGGCGGAAACGAGACCACCCAGCAGCGTCAGGCCACGGCCGGTGTCCTGCACTGGCCGGGGGGCAGCATCCTGGTCATGCTCGGTGGCGCGGTGCTGATCGGGATCAGCATGTTCCAGATCTGGGAGGCGGGGTGTGACAAGTTCGCCGACGACAACAAGCTGACCGACATGAGCCGACGGGCCGCGCGGTGGTTCCTGATCATCGGCCGGATCGGTCTGATCGCCCGCGCGGCGGTGTTCGTGGTCACCGGCTACTTCCTGATCCGGACCGCGATCGAGTCCAGGACCTCGAATGGAATCGGGATCGACGGGGCGCTGGCCGCTGTCCACGGCGAGCCGCTCGGAGCGCTCCTGCTCGGCCTCGTCGCCGCCGGGCTCCTGATCTTCTCCCTGTTCTCGTTCCTCGAAGCGCGCTACCGGCGCCTCTGAGGCAGCAAAAGGCGCCGGGCCCCGCGAAGGACCCGGCGCCCAAAGCTGGTCTCTAGGCCGCGCGGCGCAGGTCTTCCAGCTGGCGGCTTGCCGCCAGCCGGCGGAGACCCTGCTCCTCGAGCTCGCGCGCCTTGGCGAGCGAGATCCCGAGCTCCGAGCCGGTCTGCTTGATCGTCAACGGCTCCTGACCGGCGAGTCCGAAGCGCAGGCGGATCACGTTGCGCTCAGGCTCGGGCAGCTCGTCGACGACCTCGTTGACGCGGTTGTCCCGGTCGGCGTCGGCCACCTGCTGGTCGGGCTCCGGCGTGTCGCTGGGGAGCAGATCACCGAAGGCGGTCTCGCCGTCCTCGCCGATCGGCTGGTCGAGGCTCGCCAGTCCGCGGCTCAGCTCACGCAGCTCGGCCACTTCCTCGACCGGGAGCTCGGCCACGGCCGCGATCTCCTCGTCGGTCGGCTCACGACCCAGTCGCGTGTTCAGGTCGCTCTCGACCTTGCGGACCTTGACCTGCCGTTGGGCCACGTGCACGGGCACGCGAATCGTCCGGCCATGGTTCTGCAGTCCGCGCTGGATGGCCTGGCGGATCCACAGGGTCCCGTAGGTCGAGAACTTGAAGCCGCGCCGCCAGTCGAACTTCTCGACCGCCCGGATCAGGCCGAGCATGCCCTCCTGGACCAGGTCCTCCATCGGGAGCCCATGGCCCTGGTAGCGCCGGGCCTGCGATACGACCAGGCGGAGGTTCGAGTTGATCATGCGGTCCTTGGCCTCGAGGTCTCCACGCTCGATGCGCTTTGACAGCTCGACTTCCTCGGCCGCGGTCAGAAGGGGGTGAGCCCGCGCCCGGCGCAGGAAGAGGTCAAGCGAATCGCCGGTACCCGCGCTGTGCTCGGTCCGGACGCGCGCCTCGTCGGCCAGCTCGACCCGGCCGGCGGTATGGGCGGCCTGCCGGCGGTTCTGACGCCGGTTTCCGCCCGCAGATGCTCGAGCGCGCATCCTCCGCGCCCGTGGCCTCTCATTGGTTTCGTGATGATCGTTGCGCCCTTCCACGGTGGCGTCGCGATCTTGAGGTTCAAAGTTCAGGATGGTTCTCCGTAATCGGTCTTCTTTTTATCCAGGTAAGATTGTAGCATTTGTACGACGGTTATCGAACCTTCAGCGCCCGAAGGGCGTCAAGCACCAGCGACCGCCCCACGCTAAGGGTTGGACTACCCGGGTATAGGCCGACCAACGCCGAATTCCTGCCTAAGGTGACATGGATCACGAAGAGGGAATGAAGACTCGCCGGGAGGTGCTCGGCGACGAGCACGTCGACCGGGCCACCGCCTCGGCCGGGGCCTTCGGCGCCCCCTTCCAGGAGCTCATCACTAAATACGCCTGGGGAGCCGTTTGGTCACGCCCCGGACTCGATCGCCGGACCCGGAGCGCGGTCACGCTCGCCGCGCTGGTGTCGGCCCGGGCCGAGAACGAGCTGGCCATGCACGTCCGGGCGGCGCTGCGCAACGGCCTGACGCCCGAGGAGATCGCCGAAGTCCTCCTCCACACCGCCGTTTATGCCGGGGTTCCGGCCGCCAATTCGGCCTTCGCCGTGGCTCGACGGGTCCTCCAGGAAGACGGCGTAATCGAATAGGGGGCCGGAATTGGCCGCCTATACTTGCCAGACCGTGCAGGAGATGGTGATCTACGGCGTGAGCTTCGACATGGTGGGCAAGCAGCCGATCGTGCTGCTCAAAACGGTCGAGAGCAACAAATTTCTCCCGATTTGGATCGGCCATCCCGAGGCGGCGGCCATCCTGATGAAGCTCCAGGGCGCCTCCACCCCGCGGCCGATGACCCACGACCTGCTCTCGGACATGCTGGGCGAGCTCGACATAGAGTGCACGCGCGTGGCCGTGACCGAGCTCCGCGAGAACACCTTCTACGCCTCGATCAGCCTCCGCGCCAACGGCCGGGAGCTCGAGATCGACTCCCGCCCGTCCGACGCCCTGGCCCTGGCCGTCCGCGCCGGCGCCCCGATCTTCGCCGCCGACGACGTGATCGCCGAGTCGGCGATCGAGTTCGAGCACGAGGTCGAGGACACCGAGGACGTGGTGGAGAAGTTCAAGGACTTCCTCGACCACGTCACCCCGGAGGACTTCGCCAGCGACGAGTGAGGGGCGTCTCAGGGGGCCGGGCTTCGCCCGGCGTCCGTGGGGCCTGTCATCCGGCTGCCCCGGTCGGCGCCGGCGCACCGCTTTCGCTCGGGTGCGATTTGTTAGCCATAGCGTCCCTTTTCTCACCCTTTGGCGTGGCGACCGCGGAAAGGACGCGCTCGATCAGCTCGTCGAACCCAATCCCGGCCGCGTCGGCGGCCTGGGGAAGCAGGCTGGTCTCGGTCAGCCCGGGGATCGGGTTGAGCTCGAGCACGTACAGGGAGTCGTCCTCGAGCATCAGGTCGACCCGGGCAAAGCCCGAGCACCCGAGCAGCCGGTAGACCTCGAGCGCGGTCTCGCTCGCCCGCGTCGCCACCGCGTCATCGAGCTCGGCCGGGCAGACGAAGCGGGTGCGGCCGATCTCGTACCGGGCCTCGAAGTCGTAGAAGTCCTCCTGCATGGGAACGGCCTCGACGATCGGCAGCGCCGCGCCGTCGAGGATCGAGACGGCGAGGTCCCGGCCGGTGATGTGGCGCTCGAGCAGCACCTTGCGGTCGTAGGAGAAGGCGGCCACGAGGGCGCCCGGGACGTCGGCGGCCGTGCGGGCGAACTTGATCCCCAGGGCCGACCCCTGCGAGGCCGGCTTGACCACGATCGGGAACTGAAGCCGCTCCTCGATCGCGGGCAGGGCCTGGGCGGCGCCGAGCTCGCGGAAGGCGGTCTCCGAGAAGGCGAAGAAGTCGGGGGTGGGGATGCCGGCGTCGAGCATCGCGTGCTTGGCCAGCACCTTGTCGGCGGCCCGGATGCAGGCCGACACGTGCGAGCCGGTGTAGGGGATGCCCATCACGTCGAGCAGCTCCTGCACGGTGCCGTCCTCGCCGTCGCGGCCGTGGAGGGCGACGAAGGCGAGCTCGGGCGCGGCCTCGGTCAAGCGGGCCACGAGGTCCGCGCCGACGTCGATCGAGACCACCTCGTGGCCGAGGCGCTCGAGCGCGTCCTGGACCCGACCGCCCGACCGCAGCGACACCTGGCGCTCGAGTGACCGGCCGCCCTTCAGGACTGCGATGCGGCTCATCCGGCGCGCTTACGCAAGTGAACGACGCGCGCGCCCTCGGCCTCCGGCTCGGGCGTGGCGGCGCGGTCGCTGGGGGCGGGGGCCGCGGGTTGCGCGCCGGTGAGGGTGCCGTACAGGGCGACCTGCTCGCGGACCACCTCGCCGAGCCGCCGGATTCCCTCGCGGATCGCGTCCTCGGCCACGCCGGAGAAGTTCAGCCGCATCGACGAGCCGCCGCGACCGTCCAGGAAGGCGGCCCGGCCGGGCACGAAGGCGACGTGCTCCTCGAGCGCGCGCGCGAGCAGGTCGGTGGTGTCGATGTAGTCAGGCAGCGTGGCCCAGATGAAGAGGCCGCCCTCGGGGTGCGTCCACTCGGCCTCGCGCGGGAAGTGCTCGGCCAGCGCGTCCAGCATCACGTCGCGCCGGCGGCGATAGATCTCGATCAGCGAGCGGACGTAGGCCTCCCACGGTCCCGACTCGAAGTACGCGCTGACGAAGAACTGGGAGATCGAGGACGAGCACAGGTCCGAGCTCTGCTTGCCGATGTTCATCTTCTCGAGTACCGGGGCCGGAGCCGCGGCCCATCCCAGGCGGACGCCGGGGGAGAGGATCTTCGAGAACGTGCTCGCGTAGACGACGAACTCGCCGCCGTCGAGCGCGCGCAGCGTGGGAAGCGGCGACCCCTCGTAGCGGAGCAGGCCGTACGGGTTGTCCTCGAGCACGAGCAGCTCGCGCTCGCCGGCGATCCGCACCAGCTCGCGCCGGCGCTCGAGCGCCATGGTGACGCCGGCCGGGTTGTGGAAGTTCGGGACGGTGTAGATGAACTTCGGCCGCCGGCCCGCCGCGTCGAGCTGCTCGAGCGTGGACTCGAGCTCGTCGGTCCGCATGCCGTCGCGGTCCATCCTGATCTGCACCACGTCGGCCTGGTAGGCGCAAAACGTCGGCACCGCGCCGGGGTAGGTCGGCGCCTCGGTGATGATCACGTCGCCCGGATCGACCAGGATCTTGCACACGAGGTCGATCACCTGCTGGCCGCCGGTGGTGATCAGGAGCTCGTCGGAGTCGACCTCCATGCCCTCGGCTCGCATCACGTCGGCCACGCACCGCTTGACCACCGACAGCCCCTCGGTGGGCCCGTACTGCAGCGCCCGGGCGCACGAGTCGGCCGCCACCGAGTTCATCAGCGAGGCATAGGAGTCGGCTGGGAAGGTCGAGGTGTCGGGCAGCCCGCCGGCGAGCGAGATGACGTCCTGGCGCTCGGTGAGCGCCATCAGGTCGCGCATCGCCGAGGACTTCATCACCCTGGTTCGCTCGGCAAAGAGCGCGGCGTAACGTTCGATGTCCCGCGCAGTCGACCGAGGCCGTCTGGAGCCGAAGCTCACACTGGCCTCTTGGCTATCGTCACGGTCCTTCACGGTACACGACCATGCATTTGATCTTCGACATCTTCACCGGGTTGGGCGTCGCCGCGGCGGTCGGCATTCGCCCGTTCCTGCCCGCGCTGGTCGTCGGCGCACTGGCCGCCGGCCACGTGCAGATCCATTTCAATCACACTGCGCTTTCTTTCCTGCAGAGCTGGCCTTTCCTGCTCGGTGTGGTCGTGGCGGCGGTTGCGATCGCGGTGATCGAGCGACGGTTCGGCTTCGCCGATGACCGCCGCGAGATGGTGATCCTGCTCGCCCTCGTCTCGGCGGGACTGGGGGCGGTCCTGTTCGCCGGGTCGCTGGCCCGCGGGCACTACACCTGGTGGCCCGGACTGATCGGTGGCGTCCTCTGCGCCGCCGTCGGCATGCTGGCCACGCGACCTCTGTTCACCCGCGTGCGTGCGCGCCTGGACGCCGAGGCCGGGGCGGCGGTCCCGCTGTACGCCGAGGCCATCGCGATCCTGCTCGCCGCCCTCTCGGTCGTGGCTCCGCCCGCCGGTCTGATCGGCCTGCTGGCCCTCGGGTGGCTCCTGGTGGCCGGACGTCGCCGCGAGGGCCAGAAGTACGCCGGCCTGCGAATCCTCCGTTGAGGGCGCCGAAGAAGCTCATCCTGGTCGTGATCGACGCGCTCAAGCCGGCGATGCTCGAGCGCGCGATCGCCACCGGCCGCGCGCCGGCGCTGGCGCTGATCCGCGAGCAGGGCGTCTATGTCGACGACTGCGTGGCCGCCTTCCCCTCGGTCACCCCGGTGTGCGCGGCCACGATCACGACCGGCGTCGGCCCGGACGAGCACCTGATCCCGAGCATGAACTGGTACCACCGCGAGGAGGGCCGCTACATCGAGTACGGGTCGAGCTTCTCGGCCAGCCGTCAATTCGGGGTCCTGCGCTCGCTCACCGACACCGTCTACCGGATGAACGCCGAGCACCTCTCGGACGAGGTCGAGACCGTGTTCGAGACTCTCGACGACGCCGAGGTCCGGACCGCCGGAACCACCTACCTGATCTACCGCGGCCGCCATCACCACGAGGTCTCCAACGAGACCGCGCTGGCCCGGATCGTCACCTCGACCCTGTTCCGGCGCACGATCGACGGCCCGCGCGAGCTCTTCTACGCCGACCTGTACGCAAGCCGGAAGACCGGGTGCCGGGGCCAGCTCGGGATGCCGGGGATCCGCGATCAGCACACCGGGTGCGTGGGCGCGTATCTGGTCGAGCACGACCTGTTCGACTTCCTCCTCTTCTCGCTCCCGGACAACGACGCCTGGTCCCACAAGAACGGGCCTCACGCCCAGGTCACCTCGATCGCCGCCGCGGACCGCCAGCTGGAGCGGCTCATGCACGCGGCAGGAGGTCCCGAGTCGTTTCTCGAAGAGCACGCCGTGATCGTGACCTCGGATCATTCCCAGGCCGCGGTCGAGGAGCGGATCCGGCTCGACCGCGCCTTCGCGGACTTCGCCGTGGCCACCCGCAGCGCCGCCCGGTCGGCGGGGGCCGAGGTCGCGCTCAGCCCGGCCCAGCGGAGCGCGATGGTCTACGTCCTGGACGACGACGACCGGGAGGACGTGATCGCGCGCACCGTTGATGCGGTGTGCGACCTCGAAGGAGTCGACCTTGCCCTCCACTGCATCGGCGACGAAGCGGTTGTCCGCTCCAGCCGCGGCGAACTCCGCTTCGCCCCTGGCGGCGATCTCGAGGACGACCGAGGTGAGCGCTGGAGCGTCGAGGGTGATCTCGAGACACTGGGTGCGCGCATCGAGGACGGCCGCTTCTGGTGCCCGGAGTATCCGGACGCCCTGTCCCGAACGTGGTCGGCCCTTCAGTGCCCGACCGCGGGCGACGTCCTGCTCTCCGCCGCTCCGGGCTACGAGTTCGTCGACTGGGGTGGCGCCGATCACGTCGGCGGCGGCAGCCACGGCTCGCTCCACCGGTCTGACTCGCTCGGAGCGCTGATGTGGTGCGGGACCGGCCCGGACTCCCGCGAGGACCGCGAACAGTGGTCGCTGCGTGACGTGGCCCCGATGATTCGCGAGCATTTCGGGGTAGCCTGGGGCGATCGTCCCACTGGGGGAGACTGATTAGGAGGCCGTTAACGCTTACGCCTCTTACGACCTCCCGACATGCCGCCGATACATTGACTTGATGCGCGAAGACCTGACCACCACCGTGCCCATGCCCTTCCGGGTGCGGGTGCGCCACGGTGTGCGCCGGACGCACAACTGGCTCCAGCTCCTGCGCTTCGCCGCGGTGGGGGCAAGCGGCTATCTGGTCAACCTGGCCGTGTTCGCCGCCTGTGTCCACCTGTTCGGGATCGACTACCGGGTCGCCTCGGCGATCGCCTTCGTGGTCTCGGTGGTGAACAACTTCTGGCTCAACCGGCACTGGACCTTCTCGGCCAAGGAGGCCCATCCGATGCATCAGGGCCTGCGGTTCTTCGCCGTCTCGCTGGTGGCCTACGGCTTCACCTACGTGATTCTGGTCGCGTTGGTCGACGGGACCGGAATGATGAAGGTGCTGGCCCAGGCGATCGCGGTCGCGGCCGCCACGCCGCTGTCCTTCATCGGGCAAAAGCTTTGGAGCTTCAAGGCGTAAGGCCCAGGGGCTCCCGGCTCGCCCAGCTTGCCGCGCTTGTCCTAGCGCTCTTCAGTCTCTCGTTCCTGGCCCCCGCCGCGGCGCGGGCCGCGACCCGGTCGGCCTACACCGACCCGAACGCTCCGGTGCTCGTGACCTCGTCGGACGCGCCACCCAGGGGCTACCGCCTGACCGCGTCGGAAGTCGAACGGATCGCGGCCGCCAACCCCGCCGTGCGCGCCGAGCTGCGCCACCACCGGAACTCGGTCCCATACGAGTACACGAAGGGCCCGGGACGGTGGCAGGTGAGCTGGTTCAGCGCCGGCCGCCATCAGAAGGAGCTGATGCAGGTCTACGTCGACGACGCGTCGGGCCGGGTGACCGAGGTGTGGACCGGCTACCAGGTGGCCTGGACGATGGCGCGTGGCTACGCGGGAGCGTTCGGCCGCGTGGTCAACGCCTGGTACATCTGGATCCCGATGTGCGTGCTCTTCGTGGCCCCGTTCGTGCGCAGACGGCCGTCGCTTCTGCACCTCGATCTGCTCGTCCTGCTCGGGTTCTCGATCTCGCTGGCCTTGTTCAACCACGCCCAGGTCGGCCTCTCGGTGCCGCTCGTCTATCCCTTCCTGCTCTACCTGCTCGTGCGGATGCTGCTCCTGGCGGCCGGAAGGGGCCGCCCCCGCGAGCCGGTGCGGCTGCTCGTCCCGACGTCGTGGCTGATCGTCGGGCTCGTGTTCCTGATTGGCTTTCGCGTCGGGCTCAACGTGGCCAACTCGAACGTCATCGACGTCGGCTACGCCGGTGTGATCGGGGCCGATCGGTTGCTTCACGACCAGCCGATGTACGGCCACTGGCCGCACGACAACGCGAGCGGCGATACGTACGGCCCGGTGGCCTACTACGCCTACGTCCCCTTCCGGGCCATCTTCGGGTGGAGCGGGACCTGGGACGGCCTGCCCGCGGCCCACGCGGCGGCGATCGCCTTCGATCTGCTCACCCTGCTGGCCCTGTTCATGCTCGGTCGCCGGATCCGCGGCCCGTCGCTCGGCGTCGACGCTGGCCTACGCGTGGGCGGCCTACCCGTTCACGCTGTGGACGCTGAGCTCGAACACCAACGACTCGCTGGTCGCGCTGCTGGTCGTCCTCGCGCTCCTCGGCCTGAGCTCGGCACCGGTCCGGGGCGGGCTCGCCGCCCTGGCCGGACTGACCAAGTTCGCCCCCCTCGCGCTGGCGCCGTTGCTGCTGCGAGGCGCCGACGGACCGACGCGGAAGCGGTCGACGGCGTTCTATGCGGTCGCCTACGCCCTCACGATCGGCGCCGTCATGCTGCCCATCCTCCTCGGCGCACAACTTCCACGCCTTCTGGCACGACACGATCGCCTATCAGTCGGGTCGTGACACCCCGTTCTCGATCTGGGGCCTGTGGGGCGGTCTCAAGCTCGAGCACGGCCTGGCCGAGGGCGCCGCGGTCGCCCTCGCGCTGGCCGTGGCCTTCGTGCCCCGCCGCCGGGGCATCGTCGAGGTGGCCGCGCTGGCGGCCGCGGTGCTGATCGCCCTCCAGCTGACCGCCAACTACTGGCTCTACTCGTACCTGGTCTGGTTCTTCCCGCTCGTCATGGTCGCCCTCCTGGCCGCCCATCCGTCGGCGCTCGGGTGGGCGATCGCCGCCGCCGAGGAGACCTCGGTCGACCGGCCGGCGCTGGTCGGGGCCGGATAGCCGTTCAGCCGACGCCGGGTGCGGGCTCGAGCACGAGCTCGATCGAGGTCGGCGCGCCCGTCCTCGCCGGTGCGGATCACCACCCCGTTCAGCCATGGATCCTCGCCCGAGGTCTCAAAGCGGATCGGCATCCGGGTCAGCATCGCCTCGACCGCGAGCTCGCGCTTGACCCCGATCACCCCGCCGCGCGGGCCGGTCATGCCGACGTCGGTGATGTACGCGGTGCCGCCGGGGAGCACGCGGGCGTCGGCGGTCGGGATGTGGGTGTGGGTGCCCGACGACCGCGGTGGCGCGGCCATCCAGATGCCAGCCCAGGCCGACCTTCTCGCTCGTGGCCTCGGCGTGCATGTCGACCAGGATCAGGTCGGCTCTGTCCTTCAGCGCGTGCAGGGCGGAGTCGGCCTCGGTGAAGGCCGGCCGGGCCGCGTTCATGTACAGGTTGCCGGACAGCGAGACCACGCCCAGCCGGACCTCGGCCGCTTGACCACGCACCAGCCGTGACCGGGCTGGCTGCGCAGGAAGTTGGCCGGGCGGAGGATCCGGTCCTGCTCGTCGAGGTAGCTGTAGACCTCGCGATGGCGATAGGTGTGGTTGCCGAGGGTGATCACGTCGACCCCGGCCGCGAACATCTCGGTGGCGATCTTCGCCGTGATCCCCATTCCGCCGGCCGCGTTCTCGCCGTTGACGACGACGAAGTCGGGTCGGTGGCGCTCCCGGAGTCCGGGCAGGAGGGCGAGCAGCGTGCGCTTGCCGATGCCGCCGACGACGTCGCCGACGAACAGGATGGTTACGGGATTGACCATGTCCTCTGGGGCCGCATACTTCCACCTGCATGCGCCTGCGGGTTTTCAGACGGCCGCCGAAGGCGTCGGAGCGGGCCGATGAGCTGACCGAACAGCCGCTCGAGGGCCCGGCGCTCCCGTGCCGCCGGTGGTGGTGCCGCGCTGGATCCAGGCCGTGGTCCTCCCGGCCGGGCTCCTGTTGCTATGGGAGGTCGCCCGGGCGGCCCGCCCCGTCCCCCTGCTCCTGGTCGCCGCGGGCACGATCGCGCTGATCCTCAATCCGCTGGTCAAGCGGCTCGAGCGCCGCCGCGTGCCCCGCGGGCTGGCCATCCTGCTCGCCTACGTGGCCATGCTGGTCGTGGTCGCGGCGGTGATCGCGCTGCTGACCGGCTCGGTCAGCAGCCAGATCGGCCGGCTCGAGCGCGATGTGCCGCGACTGATCCACCAGGCCAACCACGAGCTCTCGAGCGTTCAGACCTGGCTCAACCAGCAGGGCATCAAGGTCCAGGTCCAGAAGCAGGGCCAGACCGCACTGCAGACGCTCGAGAAGAACGTGCTCAAGAGCTCGGGAAGCATCCTCAGCTTCTCCCGGGACCTCCTCTCCCAGGCCGTCACCACGTTCTTCTACCTGATCCTGGTCCTGGTCCTGTCGATCTACATGCTGGTCTATGCCCGGGAGATCGGCGAGCTGGTCAGGCGGGTGATGCCCGACGGCGACGGGTCGCCCGGAGACGACTACCCCCGTCTGGTCCAGCGAGCCGTGTTCGGCTACGTGCGCGGGCAGCTGCTGTTCAGCTTCATCATGGGCGCGAGCGCGGCACTCTGCCTGTGGCTGTTCGGCGTGATCGGGATCTTCCCCGCGGGCGAGCAGTACGCGGTGTTCTTCGGCGCCTTCTACGGCCTGGCTGAGCTGATCCCGTACATCGGCCCGATCATCGGCCCGATCCCGGCCATCCTGGTCGCCTTGTTCAACCATCCGATCAGCGCCTTGTGGGTGCTGCTGCTGTTCGTGGCCCTGCAACAGCTCGAAGGCCACGTCGTCGCCCCGCAGGTGTTCCGGATCTCGCTGCGCATCAACCCGATCCTGATCATCCTGGCCCTCCTGATCGGCTACGAGACGTTCGGGGTGGCGGGCGCGCTGGTCGCCCTTCCGCTCGCCACCGTGATCCGCCAGACCGTGCTCTATCTGCGCCGCCACCTGGTCCTGGAATCCTGGGGTACCCAACGGCCGGGCGGGCCCGGGCCGCCCCGCACCGCCGCGCGATGTCGGGACTGCGGCGCGGCCGTGGACGGCGAGGACGCCCACTGCCGCAACTGTGGCGCCGCGCTGACGCCGCCAGTTCAGACCCGGAGCTGAGGCGCGCTGCCGTTCGCTTGACCCCGCGGCGCTAGCCTGCGGGCCGATGTCGATGCGCGCGCCAGCGAGCGATGCCGTGGCCACGCTCGCGGCGCGCTCGCTGAGCAAACGCTTCGGAGCCCGGACGGCGCTGCACGAGGTCAGCTTCGCGGTCCGGGCGGGCGAGCGCGTGGCGGTGATCGGCCCCAACGGCGCCGGCAAGACCACGCTCCTGTCGATCCTGGCCGGCACGCTCGAGGCCAGCGGCGGCGAGGTGACCCGCCCTCAGGGCCGGGTCGGGTGGGTGCCACAGCGCAGCGCGTTGTACTCCAAGCTGTCCGTGACCGAGAACCTCAGGCTGTTCGCCCGGCTCGAGCGAGTGGACGATCCCGAGGCCGCCGTCCGCCGCATGCTCGCCCAAACCGGCCTCGAGGACCGAGCCGACGAGCAGGTGAGCCGGCTTTCCGCGGGCAACCAGCAGCGGGTCAACATCGCCATCGGGCTGCTCAACGATCCGGCCGCGCTCCTCCTGGACGAGCCGTCCTCGGCGCTGGATCCGCGCCAGCGCGAGCGGCTCTGGCAATTCATCGGCGAGCTCGCGGCCGGCGGTACCACCGTCCTCTACTCGACCCATGATGTGGCCGAGGCCGAACGGTACGCCGAGCGGGTGCTGCTGCTGGTCGACGGAGAGCTCGTGTTCGCCGGCACGCCGGGCGAGCTCGACCGGGCGGTGGGCGCCGACGCACGAGACTTCGAGGCCGCGTTCGTCCACTTCCTGCACACGCACGGGCACTGAGCGCCATGCGCTGGCTACTGGTCAAGGACCTCCAGATCCTGCGCCGGTCCCCATTGCTCGTCGGCCTGCTCATCGTCTATCCGGTCGCGCTCGCGTTGATGATCGGATTCGCGCTGTCCTCGCCTCCGGGCAAGCCCAAGGTCGCCTTTTACACGGCGGTCGCGCCCGGCAAGGGGCGGATCAGCTTCGGCAACCAGCAGATCAACGTCTCGAAGTACGCCAACCAGCTGTTCCAGTCGGTGCAGCCGATCAGGGTGAGCTCGCGCGATCAGGCCGTGGCCCTGGTCCGCAATGGCCAGGCGGCGGCGGCGCTGATCGTCCCCGGGGACATCGTCGGCCAGATCCAGGACCTGGTCACCCAGGGGGTGGGCAACCCGACGGTCGAGGTGATCCTCAACTCCCGTGATCCGCTCGAGCGCCAATTCGTCGACCAGGCCATCACGACGCGGGTCAACGAGCTCGAGCAGGCGGTGTCCAAGCAGGTGCTCCGGGTGGCCATCGCCGACCTCCAGGAGGTGCTGAACGGCGGCTCGGTGAACCTGCTCGGCCAGAACGTTCAGTTGCTCGGGCTCAAGAACTCCCGCGCCATCGTGCGGGGGACGATCGCCTCGCTGCCCCCGAACTCGCCCCTGCGGCCGGCGCTGACCCAGGTGGTCAACTTCGCCGACCTGGCCATCGCCGGGCTGGGGTTCGCCGGGCCGGTGCTCGGCTCGATCGGGACGCCGCTGACCGTCAACACGACCGAGCTGGCGGGCAAGACCACGCCGAGCGATGCCTACGCGGCGGCGATCGCGGTGATCGTCTCGCTGATGCTGGTCGCGCTGCTGCTGGCGGCCGGGATGCTGGCCCTCGAGCGCTCGGAGAACGTGTACTCGCGGCTGGTCGGCGGCCTGGTCACGCCCGGGCGCTTGCTGGCCGAGAAGGTGGTGCTCGCGGCCGGAGGCGGCGCGCTGGTCACCCTGCTCATGGCCGCGCTGGTGTCCTCGTTCGTCCACCTGCAATGGGCACGCTTCCCGCTCTGGGTCGTCGCGCTGGCCTTCGCCGCCGCCGCCTTCGGTGCGCTTGGGGTGGCGATCGGGGGGGTGGCGCGGGAGGTGAGCGTGGCCTCGCTGATGGCGGTGCTGCTCTCGCTCCCGATCGCCTTCATCGCGCTCATTCCCTCGACCGCCGTCTCCGGCGCGCTCGGCTCGGTCCTCGATGCGATCGCGTTCGTCTTCCCGTTTCGGGCCGCGCTGCAGGCGGTCAGCAATGCGTTCAGCGGCACTGCGCCCGCCATCGGCTGGCCGCTGGTTCACCTGGTTGGGCTGACACTGCTGTTCGCGGCACTGGCCCGCCTGGCCATGCGCCGGTTCGCGTCGGGCTAGCGGCCGCCGCTCACGATGGAGCGGAAGAGCACGAGGCAGATGGCGGCGACGATGAAGGCGATGATCGGGACGCCGGCGCCGAGGACCCCAACCACCGCGAGCACGGCCGTGACCACGCCGACCGCCCCGGCGGTGCCGCCGGTGACCACGAGCCGGTAGGCCCGCCGCTCGCGG
Organism: uncultured Solirubrobacterales bacterium; assembly: GCA_963748585.1. Classification (GTDB taxonomy): domain Bacteria; phylum Actinomycetota; class Thermoleophilia; order Solirubrobacterales; family Solirubrobacteraceae; genus Palsa-465. The sequence continues at coordinate 195,077 of CAVVJR010000003.1, forward strand.
ACCTGCCGGGGGGTGTAGCTTCTGCGTTTCTCGATGTCCGCCACGCCGCCCAGCGTACCGCAGCACCACATTCTTTTTTATGAATACGTGAAGGACATGGCCGACCGGCGCGGTCCGTATCGGGAGGCCCATCTGGGCCGGATCCGGGCCGAGAAGGAGGCCGGGCGGATCGTCATGGCCGGGGCGCTCGGAGACCCGCCTCATGCCGGGGCGCTGGTCTTCCAGGGCGTGGACCCGAGTGAGATCGAGGCTTTCGCCCAGGGCGATCCGTATATGGAGGCGGGGCTGATCGCGGCCTGGCGGGTCGAGCGCTGGAATCTGGTCTGAGCCGTCAGGACGAGCCGGCACCGGCCCCATGGACGCTGGGCCGGCTGCGCCGGCCCAGCCCCCCAGTATTCTCGAGTTCGATGGCGTTTCCGGAGACCCGGCTGCGGCGCTTGCGTGCCACTCGCGCGCTGCGCGGTCTCGTGCGTGAGACGCGGCTCGATCCGGCCGACTTCGTCTATCCGATGTTCATCGCCCAGCGCGGGGAGCCGATCGATTCGATGCCGGGGATCAGCCGGCTCTCGATCGGCCAGGCGGTGGAGGGAGCGGCCGAGGTCGCCGGGCTCGGCATCCCGGCCGTGCTCCTGTTCGGCCTGCCGGGCGCCAAGGACGAGGACGGCTCCGGGGCCTGGGACGACGAGGGCGTCGTCCAGCTGGCCACCCGGGCGATCAAGGAGGCCCATCCGGATCTGCTCGTGATCACCGATCTGTGCCTGTGCGAGTACACGAGCCACGGGCACTGCGGCGTGGTGCGGTCCGACGGCTCGGTCGACAACGACGCCACGCTCGAGCTCCTGGCCCGTACCGCCTGCTCGCAGGCCCGGGCCGGCGCCGACGTGATCGCGCCGAGCGACATGATGGACGGCCGGGTCGGTGCGATCCGGGCGGCGCTGGACGACGACGGCCACACCGAGACGCCGATCCTCGCCTACTCGGCCAAGTTCGCCTCGGCCTTCTACGGCCCGTTTCGCGAGGCGGCCGACTCCGCCCCCGCGTTCGGGGACCGGCGCAGCTACCAGATGGATCCCGCCAACGGCGACGAGGCCTTGCGTGAGGCGCGCCTCGACGTGGAGGAGGGCGCGGACATGATCATGGTCAAGCCCGCCCTGCCCTACCTCGACCTGGTGCGCCGGATCAAGGACGCCACCGGGATGCCACTGGCCGCCTACAACGTCAGCGGTGAATACTCGATGCTGAAGGCGGCCGCGGCCGCCGGGTACGTCGACGAGCGGGCGGCGGTGCTGGAGGCACTCACCTCGATCCGGCGGGCCGGCGCCGACATCGTCATCACCTACCACGCAAAGGAGGCCGCGCGATGGCTGCAATAGGCTCCCAGCACGGGCCCAAGCTGCGGTCGCGCAAGCACGGCGCGGCGATCGAGCTCGACGACCTGGATCGCAAGCTGCTCAACCTGATGCAGGGCCGTTTCCCGATCGCTCCCCGGCCCTATGGCGAGGTCGCGACCGCGGCCGGGATCTCCGAGGCCGAGACGATGGCCCGGGTCCAGCGGCTGCTGGACGAGCGGATCATCCGCCAGGTCACCCCGATCTTCGACACCCGGGCCCTCGGTTACTCCTCGATGCTGGTCGCGGCCAAGGTGGATCCGGAGAACCCGTGGCGCTCGGCCCAGGTGATCAACGAGCACCCGGGGGTCTCGCACAACTACCTGCGCAATCACGAGTTCAACATCTGGTTCACGATCGCCACCGAGCCGGGCTCGAAGCTCGGGCTCCAGGGCACGCTCGACGTCCTCGGCCGGGCGGCCGGGGCCGAGTCGATCCGCCAGCTGCCCACCCTGAAGCTGTTCAAGATCCGGATGGACCTCGAGATGGAGGGGTCGACCGAGGACCTGGCCCGGGCGGCCGAGGCGGTCGAGCCGGCCGAGACCGAGCCTCAGCCCTACGACGAGCTCGACATGGCGGTGATCCGCGCCCTCCAGGGCGACATGCCGGTGATCAGCGAGCCGTATGCCCCGGCGGCCGCCGAGGTGGGCATGGAGCAGCCGGCCTTCCTGGCCCACCTCGAGGGCATGCGCGAGCGGCGGCTGCTGCGGCGCGTGGCGGCGATCCTGTTTCATCGCCGGGCCGGGTTCAGCGCCAACGGGATGGGGGTGTGGAAGGTCCCGGACGAGCGGATCCTCGAGGTCGGGACCCAGATGGCGACCTTCCGGGGCATCTCCCACTGCTACCAGCGCCCGACCTACGCGGACTGGCCGTACTCGGTCTTCACCATGGCCCACGGACGTTCCAAGGAGGAGTGCGACGCAATCCTCGAGTCGATCGCCGAGCACACCGGGATCAGCGAGCGGGCGACGCTGTACTCCTCGACCGAGTTCAAGAAGATCCGTCTTCTCTACTTCACCGAGGATCACCGAAACTGGGAACGCAAGTACGCGGGCGTGTGAGCGACCGCTCGGCCGAGCTGTATCGCCGCGCGCTCCCGCTCCTGCCGGGAGGCGTTAACTCGCCGGTCCGCGCGATGCGCGCGATCGGTCGCGATCCCGTGTTCATCGCCTCGGGATCGGGGCCCCGCCTGCGCGACGTCGACGGCAACGAGTACGTCGACTGGGTGGGCTCGTGGGGGCCGCTGATCCTCGGCCACGCGGATCCGGACGTGCGGGCGGCGGTGGCGGCCGCGGCGGAGCGTGGCACGTCGTTCGGGGCCCCGACCGAGGCCGAGGTCGCGCTGGCCGAGGAGGTGGCGGCACGGATTCCCTCGGTCGAGATGATCCGGATGACCTCGTCGGGAACCGAGGCGTCGATGAGCGCGATCCGGCTCGCGCGGGCGGTGACCGGGCGCGAGCCGCTGCTGAAGTTCTCCGGCGCCTACCACGGGCACGTCGACGGCCTGATGGCCCAGGCCGGCTCGGGCCTGGCCACGCAAGCCATCCCGGCCAGTCCGGGGGTCACCGCCGGGGCCGCGGCCGGGACGGTGATCGTGCCCTGGAACCAGCCCGACGCGGTAATCGAGGCTACCGAGCGCTACGAGTTCGCCGCCATCCTGGCCGAGCCGATTCCGGCCAACATGGGGGTGGTGCCGCCCGCGCCGGAGTTCCTCGAGCTGCTGCGCGAGCGCGCCGACCGGACCGGGGCACTGCTGGTCTTCGACGAGGTGATCACCGGATTCCGCGTGTCCCGTGGCGGGGCCCAGGAGCGCTTCGGGGTCATGCCGGACCTCACCGTGCTCGGGAAGGTGATCGGGGGTGGCCTACCGGCGGCCGCGTTCGGCGGCCCGCGGGCATTGCTGGAGCGGGTGGCCCCGGCCGGCGACGTGTACCAGGCGGGCACGCTCTCGGGCAATCCGCTCGCCGTGGCCGCGGGCCTGGCCACGCTGTCGCGGCTCGACGGCGATGCTTACACGCGCTTGGCCGCCGTGACCGCGAGCCTGGCCGAGGGGCTGTCGGCGGCGGCCGAGGAGGCCGGCGTGCCGGTGCGGGTCCAGAGCGTTCCCGGCCTGCTCACGCCGTTCTTCAGCAGCCGGCCGGTGGAGCGCTATTCCCAGGCCGCCGCCTGCGACCTCGAGCGCTACGGCGCCTGGTGCCGGGCGCTCCTGGATCGCGGCGTGTATCCGCCCGCCTCGCAGTTCGAGGCCTGGTTCCCCTCGCTGGCCCACGGTGAGTCCGAGCTCGAGCAGACGATCGAGGCCGCGCGGGCGGCGTTCGCCGAGGTGGCGGGATGAGGACGGCACGGGAGGGCGTGGCGCGGTTGCTCGAGGCCCTGCGGGAAGAGAGCGGGACGGTGGCGCAGGTGCTGGTGGCTCCGGTCGACGGGACTGGGTGGCTGGACCGGCCCGGCCCTGCCCAGGTGGCGGCCGCGGGGCCGCGGGCGGCGGGGCACGAGGACGAGTACGAGCTCCTGCTCGAGATGATCATCGAGGGCTCCCGGCTCCACTACGGCGAGGCGCTCGTGGTGCGCCCTCGTGACCGCGATCTCGCCCTCCTGCTCGGCGACCAGCTCTACGCGCTCGGACTGTCCCGGCTGGCCGCGCTCGGCGACCTGGGGGCGGTGACTGAGCTGGCCGACGTGATCTCGCTCGTCGCCCAGGCGCACGCGGGCTGTAACACCGAGCTGGCCGACGCCGTGTGGGAGGCGGGCGCCGTGGCGATCGGCTGGGGCGTCAGCGAGGCGCTCCAGGAGGCCAAGGAGCTGGCCCGCGTCGGCGACCCCGCCGCGCGGGACGCACTCCGTTCCGCGGCGGCGGCCCGCCGACCCCGGGAGCGTATGATTCCTGAAGCGAGCATTAACCGTAAGTAACCGCACGAACAGTTAGTGACACTCGTCTCATAGTTCACGAACTGCCGCCATGCGCTTCAATTGAGCTCGACCGACCATGCCTGACCGCCGCCGCCCCCAACGATCCAAGTACACGACGGACCGGAACATCCCCGGCGCCTTCGAGGGCGAGACGGTCACGCGCCGGCGGTTCATGGACCTGGTAACCAACGGGGCCGGCGCCGTCGCCGCGGCCGCGTTCACCCTGCCTGTGCTTGGGTTTGCCGTCGGGCCGATCTTCAGCCGCGAACCCTTCCAGTGGCAGACGATCGGCGTCCCGTCCGATTTTCCCCCGGACACGTACATGACACGCGTGGTCGAGATCGTGGAGGGAATCGGCGAGGCCGGGAAGAGCACCGCCTACGTCCGGTCCCGCAACCCATCGATTGATACCGAGCCGGAGGACCAGTACAACCACTTCGTGGCGCTGTCATCGCGCTGCATGCACCTCGGTTGTCCGGTTCGTTACGTGGGCGCGGCGCAGCGGTTCATCTGTCCCTGTCACGGTGGTGTGTACGACTTCCGCGGCATGGTGGCCGGCGGACCTCCGGTTCGCCCGCTCGACCGCTTCTACACCCGGGTCGTGAACGGCTACGTGCAGATCGGCCCGCGCTACTCGGTCAACAGCGAGCTCCGCCGCTTCTCCCCGCGCGACCCCGGCGAACCGCTGGACGGCGTCGGCCAGTACCTCTACCCGGCCCGGTTCTCGACCTCGAAGAAGAGCTGATCGCGATGCCCCGCCTTCCCGCACCTCCACTCCCCAAGGCCCTGCTGCCGAAGCCCAAGCGCCCGGGCGAGGTTCAGGACGGCGTGTTCCCGCCGCTGGAGGCCGGACTCACGGTCGTCGACTGGATCGACGAGCGCACCTCACTCTCACCGGGCATCCGCTGGATGCTCTTCCGCAAGGTCCCCAAGGGGATCAACTGGGCCTACACGCTCGGGTCGGCGACCATGTTCGCCTTCCTGTCCCAGGCCGTGACCGGGGTGTTCCTGGCCATGTACTACCGCCCCGACGCCGCGGGCGGAGCGTACGAGTCGATCCGCTACATCACCGACCAGGCCTTCCTCGGCCAGTTCGTGCGCGGCATGCACAAGTGGGGCGCCTCGGTGATGATCATCCTGATCTTCCTGCACATGGGGCGCGTGTTCTTCTACGGCGCCTACAAGTACCCGCGGGAGCTGACCTGGGTGATCGGCGTCGTCCTGTTGATCCTCACCCTGGTCATGGGCTTCACCGGATACCTGCTGCCGTTCGATCAGCGCGCCTACTGGGCCACGATCGTGGGTGTGAACATCAACGGCACGGGTCCGTTCATCGGCCCGTACCTGAGCGACTTCCTCAGAGCCGGGCCGGAGTTCGGCGCCACCACGTTGTCGCGGTTCTACGCCATCCACATGCTGCTCGTGCCCGGCGCCATCGGGGCGCTGATCGGGCTCCATCTGTACCTGGTCTCCAAGCTCGGGATCACCGCTCCGCCGTGGCTGAAGCCCACGCCCGAGTCCGAACTGCTACCGCACGACAACGTATGAGGCGGTCAGCGTGAACCAGGCCGAGAAGGAGCAGTATCTCCGCGAGTACTCGCTCCTGAAGAACCAGGGGAAGCCGTTCTTCCCCTACGCCGTGGCCAAGGACTCGATCATGGCCGTGGTCGTGATGTTCGTGATCATCTTCCTGGCCCTGATGTTCGGGGCCGAGATCGCGCCGAAGGCCGATCCGACCACGACCACCTACGTCCCGCGCCCGGACTGGTACTTCTTCTTCCTCTTCGAGGTCCTCCGGGTCATGAAGAACGTGCCCAAGTTCACGCCGATGGCGACGATCGGCGTGCCGACGATCTGCATGATCCTGCTCTTCCTGCTGCCGTTCTACGACCGCACCCCGGAGCGCCGGATCGAGCGACGTCCGATCGCTCTGGCCGCGGGCGTGGCCACGATCGCGGCGATGGCCTTCCTCACCTACTCGGGCGCGGACACCGGCTCGCCGAACTCGGTCGACATGGCGCCGCCGGCGTCGCTGACCGCCCAGCAGAAGGCGACGTTCACCGCCGGCGAGATGGTGGTCGGCCAGTCCGGATGCCTGGCCTGTCACGTGATCGGCTCCAACGGCAACAACGGACCCGGTCCGATCCTGACCCACATCGGCGCCATGGTGCCCTCGCAGGCCATCGCCTCGACGCTGATCAACCCCACGCCGCCGATGCCGTCGTTCCGGGACCTCAAGCAGAAGAGTCCCCAGAAGTTCCAGCAACTGGTCGGCTTCCTCTCTGAACTGCAATAGTCCGTCGCGATGGCGGCGAGCGCACCCGCGGCGCCCGGTGGGGCCACTGTGCCATCCGCCCCGGGGGTCCTAGAAGAAGCCCAGGTCCGGGCGATGTTCGACCGCATCGCCGGGCTGTACGACCGCATGAACTCGGTCATGACGGCGGGGCTTCATCGCCAGTGGCGGCGGCGAGCGGCGTCTTTGACGGGGCTGTCGAGCGGGGGACGGGCGCTGGACGTGGCCACCGGCACCGGAGACCTGGCCTTCGAATTGGCCACGCTCGTCGGGCCTGGCGGCTCGGTCACCGGCATGGATTTCTCCGAGCGGATGCTCGACCTGGCCCGGGCCAAGGCGGATCGGGGCGGGGGCGCTTCGCTCCGGTTCGAAAGCGGCAACGCGCTCGCCCTGCCCTATGCCGATGACTCGTTCGACGCCGCCACGGTCGGCTTCGGGGCCCGCAACTTCTCCGATCTCGCCCTCGGCCTGTCCGAGATGGCGCGAGTCGTGCGGCCCGGCGGGCGTGTCGTCGTGCTCGAGATCACGGTCCCCCAGCGGCCGCCGCTGTCGACGTTCTTCAGCCTGTGGTTCGACCGCGTGGTCCCGCTGCTCGGGCGTGTGGCCGACTCCCAGGCCTACAGCTACCTGCCGAGCTCGGTCAAGCGGTTCCCCGGTCCGGAGGAGCTGGCGGCGCTGATGTGGCGATGCGGGCTGCGGGAGATCCGCTATGTCCTGACCGCAGGCGGGATAATCGCGCTCCACGTGGGGGAGGTGGGGTCCTGATGAGCGTCACCGTGCAGGCCGTGGTCGATGCCGGCGGCGAGGCGGTCTCCCGCCTGATGACGCGGGTCGAGTTCCGGATGGCCGAGCTCGCGGGGGGCCACGGCCCGGTGCTGGCTCGCTATGCCGGTGACACGATCGCGGCCGGCGGCAAACGGCTGCGGCCGCTGCTGGTGTGCCTCGCCGCCGGGGCCCCGCCGCCCGAAACCGAGAACCTCGTGCGCGCCGCGGTCGCGGTCGAGCTCGTCCATGGCGCGACGCTCGTCCACGACGACGTGCTCGACGGGTCGGTGCTGCGCCGCGGCCGCCCGACCGTGGTCGCGGCAGCCGGTCGGGACATGGCGACGGCCACCGGCGACCTGCTGTTCTCCCGGGCCTTCGCCGAGCTGGCGCGAGCGTCGATTCCGGCCGTGCGGATCCTGGCCCGGGCGAGCTCTGAGCTCGCTCAGGGCGAGCTCATGCAGCGGGCGGACGCGTGGGAGGTCGGGGTCACCCTCGACCGCTACCTGAAGCGCTGCCGTCTGAAGACCGCGGTCCTGTTCCGAGCTGCATGCGAGCTCGGGTCTCTGGTCGGATCCACCGGCGCCGACGGGCTCGGTTCGTTCGGCGAGCGGATCGGCCTGGCCTTCCAGATCCTCGACGACGTGCTCGACGTGTCGGGGCCGCCCGAGCGCACGGGTAAGCCACGGGGGGCCGATCTGCTCGACGGCACGGTCACCTTCCCGCTGATCCTGGCCCGATCGCGCGATGAGTCACTGGCCGCGCTGGATCTGCGGAGCGTCCGCACGCCCGAGGACGCGGCCGGGGTGTGCGATCGGATCAGCGCCACGGGGGCGCTCGGGGTGGCCAAGGAGCATGCGCTGGACCTGGTGGCCGAGGCCAAGTCGACGCTGCCGCCGCTGCCCCCGCGCCAGCGGGCCACGCTCGAGCTCGTCGCCGACGGCGTGGTCGAGCGGTATCTCTAGAAGTCTTCGGGGAGGATCAGGTCGGCTTCGAGCGCGGCGGAGAAGCGCTCGACGTGGTCGGCCATGTTGGCCTGAGTGAGCCGCTGGAGGTCGCGGATCATGTCGGCCAGGCCCTGATCGAGCTGTTCCTCGAGGGCATGGACCTCGCACTCGCCGAACACACCCTCGGTGCTCCAGTGGCAGTTCGGGCACTCCAGGACGAGATCCCAGCGGCCTTCGGACGCCTCGCTCCAGGCCACCGGCTGGACGAGCTCCGAGTCACACAGCGGACACACGTGAAGGCCCCGCGGAGCCGGCTCGCGCGTGGTCTCCTCGAAGCGGACCACCTCGATCGTCCGCCCGCTCGGGAGGACGATGCGACGGACCGAATGCTGGTGTGAGGGCTCGTTCATGACAGTGTGCTTCCGGCGGCTGAGCCCTTAATCGGCGGCCTGTCTGGTCATCTTGAGCGTCCGCTTTTCCACCCGGCGGACGGCTGTCGGTAACCTTCGAGGCCCTTAGACGGAGGCGTAGAGAAAATGTTCCGCAACCCCACCACCGATCTGATCGTGATCCTGGTGATCGTGCTGCTGATCTTCGGGCCCAAGCGCCTGCCCGCCCTGGGTAAGCAGCTCGGATCGGGGATCCGGGAGTTCAAGGACGGCATCACCGGGAAGTCCGGCGGCGATGAGGACGAGGAACCGCCGCAGATCGAGCAGGCGAGCGCGAATGCCGCGCCGTCGGCCTCGACCGTTACGAGCGACCGAGATCCCGCTCACGTCGCCTCGTCAGAGCCCCGTTCCTGACCGCTCGACGTCGGCGCCCGTATGGCGAAGCTCCGGCCGATCGGCCATGAAGACCAGCTGAGCATCGTCGAGCACCTCGACGAGCTCCGCTCGCGGCTGATCGTGTGCGGGGCGGTGCTGGTGGTGGCGTTCGGGTTCTGCTTCTGGCAGAACCACGCGCTGCTGAAGGTGCTCAACCGGGCCCTGCCGCACACCCCGACCGCCGCCGCCCAGCGCGGGCTGGCGGCCCAGCCCTCGCAGGAGGCGCGGTTGCGCCAGGGCCTGTCGGAGATCGCCGCGGGGGCGAAGTCGCTCTCGTCGTCGTCGCGGCTGTCGGCGGCCGACCGCGCGGCCGCGACCCAGATCGAGCGGGGCGCGACCGAGGCGAGCAAGGGCCTGCCGCGCAGCGCGCCGGCGCAGGAGAAGCCGATCACGATCGGGGTGGGCGAGCCGTTCATGACCACGTTGACCGTGGCCGCGTACTTCGCCCTGCTGTTCTCGCTGCCCGTCCTGATCTACGAGGCCTACGCGTTCGTGCTCCCGGCCCTGAACCGCCACGAGCGCCGGGTGGCGATCCCGGTCATGGTGGCGGCGCCGATCCTGTTCGCCGCCGGAGTGGTGTTCGCCTATGCCGTGGTCCTGCCCCCGGCGGTCCACTTCCTCCAGGGCTACAACAGCGAGAACTTCCAGATCCTCGTCCAGGCCAAGACGTACTACATGTTCGAGATGCTGACCATGCTGGGAATCGGCCTCGCCTTCCAGCTCCCTCTCGGACTGCTCGCCCTCCAGGGCGCGGGAGTCATCAACGGCAGCACCCTGACGCGGAACTGGCGTTACGCTACGGTCATCATCGCGGTCGTCGCCGCGGCGATGCCAGGGGCCGACCCGGTGACCACCGCGCTGGAGATGACCCCGCTTGTCGTTCTCTACCTGGCCAGTATCGTGATGCTCAAGATTGCCGATCGCCGCGCGGCCGCTCGGGCCGCCGCGGAGCTGGCGCAAGCCGGCAACAGCCTCGACGTCACCTGATCAGATGCTCTTCGACCTTCGCAGCCGCGGCCGGCGGCGGACCGTCCAGGCCGTCTATCTGGCCCTCGCCGTGCTCATGGGCGGCGGCCTCGTCCTGTTCGGGGTCGGCGCGGGCAACGGCTTCGGCGGGATCCTCAACGCGTTCACCGGCAGCGGCTCGAGCAGCGGGCAGAAATCGGTGGTCAGCCAACAGGAGAAGACCGCCATCAAGGAGACCCAGCAGCAGCCCAACAGCCCGCAGGCCTGGGGTGACCTGGTTCAGGCACGGTGGACGAACGCGGGCCAGGGCGGCAACTACGACGCCAGCACGGGCCAGTTCACCGCCGCGGGCAAGAAAGAGCTGGCGGGCGCCACCCAGGCGTGGCAGCGTTACCTTCAGCTGGTCAAGACACCGGATGCCGACCTGACGATCCTGGCCGCTCGCGCCTACACCCAGCTCGGCCAGTACGGACCGGCGGCCCGGGCCTGGGAGACCGAGACCACGGTCAGCCCGAACACGCCGAAGGCCTATGAATGCATAGCCGCCAACGCGTACAGCGCCTCCCAGACGCGAGTCGGCGACCTCGCCACCGCCAAGGCGCTGTCGCTGCTGCCGAAGGCCCAACAGACGACGATCAAACAGCAGCTCCAGCAGGCCAAGTCGAGCCCGGCGACGGCCAAGCCCCTGGCCGTATCCTGCTGAGGCTCCGCGCTCGCAGCGGCCGATTCAGGACCCGTGTGGCGCCGGCCGCTCGGGGCGGCAGGCGGGTAACATCGGTCGCGGAAAGGGCCGTTAGCTCAACTGGTAGAGCAGGGGACTCTTAATCCCAAGGTTGGAGGTTCGAGTCCTCCACGGCCCATTGGAAAGCCCCGGTAATCGGGGCTTTTTCTTTGGTCGAGCTCGGGCCCGGGGACCTGTCACCCCCTTCGGGTGATGCAAGACCTCGGCCTGGGCGGGATGGTCAGCTCTGAGCCTGCCCGCGAGCGGAAGGTCCGCAATGAGCACCGAATCATCCAAACGGCCCGTTCTTGATGCGCTCGCCGCCAGCCGCCGTCGGCATGCCGCCGTGCTCGCGCTGCTCGCGCTCCTGATCGCCGGGGGGCTGCTCGCTGGTTGCGGCAGCAGCAGCAAACCGGCGTACTGCTCGCCGGTCAGCAAAGTCGAGAACGCGGTCAAGTCTCTTCCGACCGTGGATGACGTGAAGAAGAACGGGGTGGGAACGCTCAAGTCCGCTGTCTCGCAGCTCCAGCAGAACGCCACCGCTGCGGTCAACCAAGCGAAGAGCGACTTCTCGAGCCAGACCACCGCACTGAAGACCTCAGTGGACGCGCTGTCGACCACCGTCAAGCAGGTCGTGGGCAAGCCGTCACTTCAGACGCTGGCTCAACTCCCAGCCGAACTCTCGGCTGTCAGCACCGCCGCCAAGAACCTCCAAACCGCGGTGTCGTCGAAGTGCGGATGACCGGCACCTAAGGACGATCCGTCGTCCGCGCCGGCTGTCCTTAATCGATCACTGCGGAAACGACGCTTCCTCGACGCGGCTCGTGGCAGCGGGGCAGTGCCGGTCAGACGGCTCCGTTACGCATTGGTCCGCTATCCCTGACGCGGGTCGGCGCTGGCGTGCGAGTTGCCGATCGCCCGAAGTCACGTTAGGGTCGCGTTCTACCCGGTCGAGGGGGCGGTGTGGGAATTCGCCTGATCGCCATCACCGGGGAAGGGGGTCCACGGGGTGTCTCGAGATCAGAAAAGGGCGCGTTGGTTCGGCGTGCTCTACCTCATCACGTTCGTCACGTCGATCCCAGCGGCGCTGCTTTATCGGCCGGTGCTCAGGCATCCAGTTGCGTACGTCGCCGGTTCGGGGCACGACACGCAAGTCTTGTTCGCCGCTCTGCTGGAGCTGCTGCTCATCATCGCGAACATCGGCACCGCCGTCGTGATCGTCCCGATCATGAGACGCCAGAGCGAAGAAGGGGCAATCGGCTACGTGACGGCGCGGCTGGTCGAGTGCACGTTCATCCTCGTCGGCATTGTCTCCGTGCTCGGCATCATCTCGTTGCGGAAGCACGTCGCCCTTCCGGCTGAGGGGACCGTGGCGTACACGCTCAAGGCGGTCAAGGACTGGACGTTCCTGCTCGGCCCAGGCTGGGTTGTCGGGTGGGGGAACGGGCTGATCCTCGGCTACCTGATGTACCGCTCGGGCTTGGTGCCGCGACGCGCAGCGTGGCTCGGGCTCGTCGGCGGACCATTGATCATCGTGTCGGGGACGGCCGTGATGTTCACCGGCAACCATCCGAGTAGCACCCTTCGCGCCCTCCAGGGGGTCGCGACCGCCCCGGAGTTTGTCTGGGAGCTGTTCCTCGGGATCTACTGCACGATCTGGGGTTTCAGGCGCGACGCCCCGATCCTTTCCAAGAGCGCGATAAACCCGGGAAACGCTGCTTTGGCCTAGCACCGGCTGTCGGTGGCTCGATCAAAGCACCACTCTGGACGGAGGTCGAGTGCTCGCTTGCGCAGGTGCAGCCAACCGTCCACCGCGTGTGGCATTGCGTGGCGTCTCCGGCGGCGCAGCGACCGGCGGAGTCTCAGCCCCCGCCGCCAGTGAACCAAGCCGCGCGCTCGATCGGTGAATGTGGATCGTCACGAGGCGCCTCTGGCGGTGGCTTCGTTGCCGTCCCGGTCACCTTCGTCGGCGCCACGCCGATGCGCACAACGATCCAATCCCCGTCACGTTGGCTGGCGATCCAACTACTACCAGGATCTGCAACTCGCTTGCGTTCAGCCTCGGCGATTGCCTCATTACGCGTCATTTGGCCGGTCCCTTCTGTTCGCGCCGCCCGGCGACAGCCCTGGCGACGAAACGTTACGCCGGCCAACGCGCAGGATCAACCGGACACCAGGTTGCGCGACCGGCCGATCCCCGCTCCCCCTTACGACCCGGCAAAACGGACCCGGGCGGCGCTGGTCGCCGAGTTCCCCCGCGCCGGCGACTGCGCCGTTTCGATCAAGCCGACTGCCCGCGATCAGGACTGCACCTACGCCGGCCGACCATCCTAGGGCCGGCGATATGCGAAGAACATGACTTGTGTTCCGGACCTTTGATCGGAAAATCGTGCGCGCGTGGCCGTCAAGCTGATCCCTAATCCAAAGTCGGCCAGGCTACCTTGGCCTAGGCAGCGCTCGATACCAGACACGAACGGGACGGACGAGGGAGGACAGCGGAGCTCGGTCGGGTGAACGCCAAAGCGTGCAAGTAGCGCACGAGCAGAGGCGTTCGAGAGGGCTTGCACGGGCCCGGTACTCCCAAAGCAAACGGCGGGTTCACTCAGGCAGGGCACGAAGGCTGGGCCACGTGATCCAATGCCTATCTCCCACTGTTCGTAGCGATGAAAGCCGTAAGGCGGCGTGATCGCTTTTAGATCAGCCGTTGCCAGAACCTTTTGCGCAGGCGTCAGCGGCGGATTGATATCTGACGACGCCGCGGGGGACCCGCCACCAAACACAACGGCGCCTATGAGCCCGCAGAGCACCGCCACGAGAATCGCGAGCCGGAGGTGCCTCCTGCCGAAGACCATCACCATGGTTCTCATATATCGGCATACACGCCCGATGCGACGAGCAGCCGCGCTTCTCCTTCGGTCTTACTGGTCAAGCTTTGGTGGTCGGCGGATGTCGGGAAGAGCCGCTTTACGCTTACCCGTGCAGAGGGCCGCTTTTAGACCAGCGCCTTCCCGACGTTCCGTCGAGGTGCCTGTAAAGCGGCAACAGGAGGTCGCGCCCGTGGAGCGCCATCAGTAAGCAACCGCCAGGGTATCTCGCGCCGGCGCTTGGTCAACCGAGGGTTGGAGGGAGTGGTAGGCAATCCACCAAAACGGCTTCCGCCTTGGGTGAAAAGGGCGGTAGCGCCTAAAGGGTCACGGGCTGCACGCTACTCGGCGCGGCATTGGCGGGGTTTCGATATGCGACGGGCAGCACGTACGGCGGATCTGCGCCCCAGCCCGCGTCTGACCAAGGATGCCGGCTGAACGACTCGCCCTGGCGTCGCCCCGTTCGTAGTCGCCGCGACGCAGCTCTGGGGCGCCAAGAGGAGGGCGGTGTTGGTGCTCGATCTCGACACGTGCAATCGCGTACGCGCCACCCTCGGGCAGGTAACTGATCTAGCCGGGCGGACGCGCGATGAAAACGTGCCCCGACCGAGGTCTAATGACTCGAACGCTCACGGCGAGAGGACTGCGCATGGTAGAAACACAGTTGGTGGCCGAGGGGCTGGGCTTCCCAGAATCCACGCGCTGGCACGATGGACGCCTCTGGGCGTGCAATTGGGGCGCCGGTGAGGTGCTGGCGCTCACCACCGGCGGCGAGCGCGAGGTAATGGCGCGCGTCGCGCCGCAAACGATCCCCTTCAGCATTGATTGGCTTCCCGACGGCCGGCTTCTGGTCGTCGACGGTCCCCGGCAGAAGTTATTGCGCCAGGATGCCGGCGGGGCGCTTGAACCTATCGCGGATTTTGCGGGCTTCGGTGCCGGACCGTTCAACGAGCTGGTCGTGACGGCGGCGGGCATCGTATACGTCAACGGTGGTCCTGGCACCATCGTCTGCGTCGGACCTGACGGCACCATCCAAGAGGTCGCAGATGAGCTGAAGTGGCCGAACGGGATGGCGTTGCTCGGCGATGCACGGACCTTGGTGGTCGCGGACTCGCACGCCGACCAGCTCCTCGCATTCGATGTCGATGACGACGGGATGCTGTCGCGCCGTCGTGTCTGGGCGCAGCTTGAGCACGCTCCAGACGGCATTTGTGCCGATGCCGATGGCGCGATCTGGGTCGCAAGCGTCCCTGGCAAGCATTGCGTACGTGTGGCAGAGGGGGGCGAGATTCTCAGCAAGGTCACCGTCGACCGTGGTTGCTTTGCGTGCATGCTCGGTGGCGAAGACGGGCGCACCCTGTTCATCGGGGCCGCGCAATGGCGCGGGATGGAGGCGGCGATGACCGAAGGTCCCGGCCTGACCGGGCAGCTCCTCGCCGCGCGTGACCAGCCAGCACCACACGCCGGCCGACCATAACGGGTATGGGTTGCTGCGGATTTCGCTTAGCAACCGCGCGATAGACCGGCGCGGCCCCGTCCGGGTCGCCCGGTTTGCGAGCCAAGGCTCGAAGGCCTCCGGGCACGCACCTTCACGCCACCACGAGCGTCAACGAGATCGGCGATAGTTGTCATCTCGATGAGCCTCCGCGTTGGCTGACCGGCGGCGCGCTCCGCCCGCGCTCCGCCCGGAAGGTAACTCCGTCGTGGGCTGTGGCGTCAGCGTGACCGGGCGTGGGAAAGCGCGCGGGAGCGGGTAGGAAACAGCCGAGGTGCCACAGAGCGGCGGTGAACCGTCGCGGCTGACATGGACACACACGCACGACCCGGAACCCTTTCTGCACCGCCTGCGCCGGCAGGGCGAGGGACGCCTGGAGAAGGGCAGCGGTCATCCCGTCGGCGCGGTGGCAAGGGAATGCGGTGGGTGTTCCTCGGCGTGTTGCTGGCGTTCGGCAAGGGCAGACTGATCGCCGACCTTCTGCACCACCGGCCGGCGTTGATCGCGGTTCTGGGAATCGGGGCCGCGGCTTCGGTGCTGCGCCCGCGACCGATCGCGTTCGCGGCCTTCGTCGCGCCGCTGCTTGCCTTCGTGGTCGCTCCCAAATCGACCACGGTGGGCCTCGGCATCGGGTGGGGCGCCTTCATCATCCTGGTGGCGGCGTTCGTGGGAATCGGTACCGCCCTCCGCCTGCGTGACCGAAGGGGGTCAGCCGCCGAATAGGCCGCTTGCGTTCCCGGCCAGGGAGGCGAGGTCCTGAACCTGGTCGCCCGGCGGGACAGGCGGCGCGGGTTGCGGGCCGTAGTCGCGGAAATCGGCGCTGACGGCTTCCTGCAGCCCCGGCCCGCTCGTGCCCGGCACGGTGACCGACATGACGATCCGTCGGACGAGGTGCTGGGCATCGATCCACACGTCGAGCGGAAGGCTTTGCCCGTGCGTGGCCTGAGTCAGAGCCGAACTCGCCTGCTGCATGGCCGCGCGGTCGGCGGCGGGGAGAGCGGCGACCAGGCGGCCGGGATCGAGCGCGGCGCGGTAATGAGTCGTCGGCACGCCGTCGACTTGCTGCTGCCCTTGGTTGGCGACCCCGTCCGCGAGGCCGCGCAGGTAATCGAGCATGTGGGTGGGATCGCTCATGGTCGGGTTGCCCCACAGCGAAGATGAGAACGAACCGCCCGAGAGCTTGCTCAGATCGACTCCGAGCCATGGCTTGCCGCCCAGGCTGGGCGCCGCCGCGGTGATCGCCTGCGGAAGCTTCATGTACATCCGCGTCCCGGACATGATCAGGTCCAGGTGAAGGGCCGACCCGCCGAGCTGCTGGGCCACCTGTGGCAGTTGGGACAGGTTGCCGGTCATCGACAGCTCGGCCGCGTGATCCCGCACGTCGATGATGCCGTTGCCGGTAACGGTGAGCGGGGAGGTGAGCGCCGGTGAGCTCACCGAGATGCTCATGCTCATCCGGTAGCCGGGTGCTCCCGAGGAGATGGTCGCCGCCCGGGCCACCGCGTCGGCGACCGGGTTGCCGGAAGAGCCGAAGAGCGCGAACGCGGTGACGCAGGCCACGGCAGCTGCGCAACCGACGGCCGCGAGCGTGGGCCATCGGGGCCGGCGTCGGGGCGTGACGGCCGCGGAGGCCGGGCGAGACCCCGCCGGGTGCCGCGACGAATCCGGTGACGTGTACCCGGGCGGCGGAATCGAGGCGGTCACCGGCGCTACATCGGTCGCGAACGGCGCGGACGTGAGCGGCCGTCGTGTGAGCTCGACGGGCGGGCCGGTGGTTCAGTCGGCAGGGACACGCCGCGCCGAAGGTCGGCGAGAGCCACCTCGAGGTGGCCGGTGGCCGCCCGGCACGGCCGACCCGTCAGGAGGGTCAGTCCGGAGCCGCAACTCCATGAACACGTCGGCGCGCGAGTACGGCAGAGCCCCGATGCTCTCCCGCGGCACATGCCGAAAGCCGGCCGACTCATAGAGGGACACCGCCGCCGTGAGGCGCCGGTTGGAGCCCAGGAACAGCGATGACGCCCCCAGCGCACGGGCACGCTCGATCGCCGCCGCGAGTAGTCGCCGGCCCGCGCCGCGGCCGCGGGCCGTCGGGGCGACCACCATCTTCGAGAGCTCGAACACCCCGTCGCCGGTCGGCTCGAGGGCTACACAGCCGATGATGCGCTGAGCGGCGTCGCGGGCCAGCAGTACATCGCCACCCGGCGAGACGTAGTGCCCGAACGGATCGGCGAGCGTCTCCCGGTCTTTCTCCTCGAGGGCGAACAGGGAGACGATCCATTCATGGTTCAAGCGGCTGAACGCGTCAGCCTCCTCGCGCGTCCGGAGCGATGTGACCGTGACCACGGAATGATCTTGACCGCGAGGCACCTAGATGTCCAATATCTGAATTGACCGCAGCGATATTGTCCAGATATGGGTCTGGAGCTCAGGCACCTGCGCTACTTCGTCGCCGTAGCGGAGGAGCGCCACTTCAGTCGTGCCGCGCAGCACCTGCACATGGCCCAACCACCCTTGTCGCAGCAGGTCAGGCGCCTGGAGCAGATCGTCGGCACTGCGCTGCTGCTGCGCACCTCACGCTCGGTCGTGCTGACACCCGCGGGTGCGGCGTTTCTTGATCGGGCCAAGCGGATCCTGGCCCTGGCCGACGAGAGCATTGACGAAGCGGCCCGGATCGGCCGGGGCGAGCAGGGCACGCTGGACATCGGCTTCGTCTCCTCGGCCATCACGCTCGGAGTACCGGAGCGCATCCAGAGCTTCCGCACTCGCTTCCCGTCGATTCACACGCGTCTGCACGAGGGTCAGACGGCGCAGACCCTGACCCGGCTCAGGCGCGGCGAGGTCGACCTCGGAATCGTCCGCGACGGCGAACCCGCGTCCGACCTGAACACGGTTACGCTCGCGACCGAGGGCTACGTGGCCGTGTTGCCCTCCCACCACGCGCTCGCCGGCCGGCGCCGGCTCGATGCAGGCGCGCTACGGGACGAGCCCTTCGTGCTGTATCCCCAGAGCGCCGGCGAGCTCGCCTATCGGCGCAACCTCCAACCGTGCCTCGACGCCGGCTACGAGGCAAGGATCGTTCAGCGGGCCACCAACTGGGTGACGATCTTCCATCTGGTGGGTGCCGGCGTGGGGATCACCGTGGCCCCGAGGAGTGCGGCCGACATACGCCCGCCGCATCTGGTCACGATCCCCCTCACCGGCCCGGCCCGCTCGCAAGTGCAGCTGGTCACGCGGGCCGCGGACGATCGCGCGATCGTCCGCAACTTCGCCGCGACCTAGCCGCGGCCGCGGCTGATCTCCACGAGACTCGCTCACGGGGCGGCGCCCGCCTCTGCGTCCGGAAGCTCGCCGAGGCTCGGCGAGCCGCAAAATTCGTTACCGCACGCGCACACCGGGTGAGATAGTCGCGGGGCAAGGTTCGGCACCCGGCCGGGCCGCGAACGGAAGGAGTCGGCATGGCCGACCGTGTCCTATTCCTCAGCTGGGGTCAGCCCGTGCGCGGCCTCGAGGAGCGAGGCCTTGAGGTGTTCAATGAAGCCGTGGGCCTGTACGGGCGCATGCAGCAGGACGGGCGGATCGACAGCTTCGACGTCACGCTGATGAGCCCGAACGGCGAGTTGAACGGATACATGGCGCTCCGCGGCAGCGCCGAGCAGCTCGTCGCCGTTCGTGAGAGTGAGGATTTTCAGCGCGTCACGGTCGAGGCGGCACTGATCGTCGACGATCTGAGATTGATCGACGGTTACGCCAACGAGGGCGTTGCCCGCCAGATGGCCCTCTACCAGGACGCGATCAGCAAGGTGCCCCAGCGCGCGTGAGCCGGGCGCGCAGGGCTTCGGCGCCCCGGCCGGCGAGCGGGAGCTTCGAACCCGGCGCGAGGTTTTGCCCGCCTGAAAAGCGGGAATTTAGTCTGTTGCGAGAGTCGGTCCATAACAGCCGCCCTTCGAGTCTCCGGGCGGCCCGCGGCCCGTCTGAGGCTTTCCCGGTTCTGCTTCAGGCGGGCCGTATTGCGTCCAAGGGCGCGGTCCAGGCCCGGCCTGAGAGCTTTGCCGTAGATACTTGACCCATCAACTAGAATACGTCAAGTATGAACACCTCCTCACCCCCCGCCGTCGCCTCAGTCCAACCCGCTTTGCCGGCGGCGCTTACCCTGGGCCCCGTCACCCTCAGGGTGCGCGACCTAGACCGCTCGGTCGTCTGGTATCAGCGCTCTCTCGGGCTCAGATTGCACGCGATCCAGCCGCCCGTGGCCGAGCTGGGCGACGGCTTGCGGACGGTGATCGTCCTGCACGAGGACACCACGGCACGCCCGCCGGGGCGACACGCCGGCCTCTATCACTATGCGCTCCTGTATCCGTCCCGCGAAGAGCTCGCCCGGGCGGCGATTCGTCTCGCGAACCTGCACGTGCCGATTCAGGGCGCCTCCGATCACGGCACTCACGAGGCCATCTACCTCGCCGACCCGGATGGCCTCGGGATCGAGCTCGCCGCCGACCGCGAGCGGCATCTCTGGCCGACGCCGGAGGAGGAGTTCTCCCGCGGCGGCCCGCGTCCGCTTGATCTCGGCGACCTCCTGGCCACGGTCGACGGCGAGACGCCGCCTCCCGAGGTGGGCCGGGGGCTGGGCGTCGGTCACCTGCACCTGCACGTCGGCTCGATCGAACAAGGGCTCGCTTTCTACCGCGACCGGATCGGCTTCGAGGTGTGGGCGCAACTGCCCACGGCGGCGTTCGTCAGCGCCGGGGGCTACCACCATCATCTCGGCTTCAACACCTGGCGCGGGGCCGGAGTGCCGGCCGAGCCCGCCGATGCGGTCGGCTTGGAGAACTGGACCATCGAGCTACCCTCGCTCGCCGATGTGGCCGAGGTTCGAGCCCGGCTCGAACATGGCGGCATCGAGACCGAATCGGTCGAACGGGGCTTCCTCGCCCGCGATCCCTGGAATATCTCCCTTCAGGTGCGGGAGCGGCGGACATGAACGGGCCCCAAGGACCGATCGAGCCGGCGAACCCGGCGCCGAGGCCGATTGATCCCGAGGTCCGGATCGGCCATGTACACCTGCGTACCGCCGACATCGAACGCGTCCGGGACTTCTATGTCGGCGTGCTGGGGTTCGACGTCGTGTTCGAGGCCCGCGACGTGCCGGGGTGGGGCACGACCGGCGACATCCTGTTCGTCTCGGCGGGTGGCTACCACCATCACCTCGGCTTCAACACGTGGAAGTCGGCCGGCGGTTCCGCCCAGCCGGACGGGGTGGCCGGCCTTCACCACGTAGCGCTCAACTTCTCCTCCAAGTCGAGGCTCGCGGAGGCGGTACGGCGGCTGCTGGAGGCCGAGTGGCCACTGCGCCAGCTGACCGACCACGGCACTCACCTCGCGGTCTATCTCAGCGATCCGGATGGGAACGACCTCGAGCTGGCGTGGGACCGCCCGTTCGAGGAATGGCCGCAGTACGGCTCCGATGAGGCTCCCGCGCTCGACACGCCGCTCGAGCTGGACTCGCTCCTGGCCGCGGCGCCGGCCCGGTAACGCGCGACTGGTCCGCAGACGCAGGATCGGGACCGGCGAGATCAACGGCCGACCGGCCGCTCAGTGGACGCGTCAGCCGCGGCCGGGTGGGAACCCGACCTGGAGCACCTTGCCGTCCTCGCCCACGAGCGTGGGGACCACGCCCCGGTTGTTCGTGTAGCTCATCAGCTCGGCCTTCCAGGCCGGGTTGAGCGTCGCGTCGCGTTCCTCGACGCGATCGCCTGCGGCGGCGAGGTGCTCCCGCGCGGCCTGGCAGTACGGGCACCCGGGCTTGACATACATGATCACGGACATGGCACTCTGGGCCAGCGTAGTACGAGCGATGCGGGAGACCCGGCCGAGACCCCGGGGACGCAGCGGCGGGACGGCTAGCATGGATCGTGGTGCGTGCGCTTCTGTCGTTCCCGAATCCTCTGAATGAGAAGGCGGCTCGCGTGGTCGCCGGGGTCGTCGCCCTGCTGGCGATCATCACCCTCGCCACCGGCTGGTACTGGTTGCTGGCGATCCTTGCCTATGGGTTCCTTGCCCGTACCTTGACCGGCCCCACGCTGAGCCCCCTCGGCCGCCTGGCCAGCGGCGTCATCGCGCCCGCGCTCGGCGAGCCGAAGTACGTATCCGGAGCCCCGAAGCGATTCGCGCAGGCGATGGGCGCCGTCATGACCACTGCCGGGGCGATCCTGGCCCTCGGATTCGGGCTCCACGACGTCGCCGACGGGTTGCTGGTGGCGATGATCGTCGCGGCGGGTCTGGAATCGCTGCTCGGCTTCTGCGTCGGGTGCAAGATCTTCGGCTTGCTCATGCGAGCGGGCCTGATCCCCGACGAGGTGTGCGCTGAGTGCGCGGACATCTGGTCGCGTCCGGGTGTGACTCGGCCTCAGACCGCGGGCTGACGACCCAACGGGATGTCCACCCGTCGCAGTTCGAGCACGGGACACGGGGGTGGATCGGTCAGGCGCTTGAATGCCGCCAGCACGGGAGCTCCCATGGCCGCGAAGTCGTTCAGGACGCGGTCGTAGTAGCCGCGTGCGATCACCGCACGTCCCGCACGGCGCCCGCGCTCGAACCGTTCGACCGCGGCCGCGGACCCCGAATACACCCAAGCGCGTCCGTCGACGGCCGGCGCAACCAGCCCGGAGACGTCGATGCGGTCGTAGTTGCGCTCCCGGCCGTCGAGGTCGGCCAGCAGCTCATCAGTGACCGCGAACAGGACTCCGTTGACAGTTGATTCGGAGTCGGGGACCACGTTGAGGAAGGTGACGAACCAGTCGCTGCGCTCCCCCGTCGTCGCGTCCACGTAGTACTTGTAGCCGGGGATCGTCCGCTGGTTGTCCATGGCGACGTTCCACGTGCGCCGAAAGCGACTTAGCTCTGCCGCGCGCGGACCGGTGCCGGCTCCGTCCTGCCCGCGCCAGCGCTCGAGCAGCGAGCCGTAGCCGAAGACATATTGAGCGCCATTCGTCACAGCGCAGGGGTACCGCGCCGCGCGAGCACGGAAACCGGTGCTTTCTCCGGTTCAGAGACGGCTAGGGAGTCGCCGGGCGCTCTCGTAATGTCCGTCGCCATGGCTGCCTCAGCCCGCCCGCGCGAGCGCCACGCCGTCCGGATCGCGGTGCCGGGTGTGGTCTTGATCGCCGTCGCCCTTGCCTCCGACTTCGCCGCCGGTTCCTTCTGGGCCAGGCACGCCATGCTGACCTCCCTGCTGGCCAGCCTGATCGTCGTCGCCGTCTCGGTCGCGGTGGTAAACGAGCTGATCGAGGCGCGCAACCGAAGGCGATGGAACCTCCTCGCCCAGAGCGTGTTGTTCGCCCTCGTTCAGAGCGCACGCTGGACCTGGACGACGATGCTCGAGGTCCTTCGCTTGGCCGAGGTCCAGAGCGGGGCGAGAGAGTCTCTCCTGGCCGGTGCCAACGTTGCGCTCGACACCGCACGGGTCTCGGCGGCCACGACCGAACTGCTGGCCGACGCGGAGCGAAGGCAACGGCTCCAGCGCACGATGGAGCGCCTGAGTGAGCACACGAGCCAGATCATCGCCGTGCGCGCGGGGGTGATGGTGGACGCTGCGCCCTACGCCGGCCTGCTCGATCGCCACGTAGAGCTTCAGGTGCGGCTCGAGTGGATCAGCTCGGTGCTCGCTCATCACGAGCCCGCCCCCGACCGCACCTGGAGCCGCCAGCAGCTGACGCTGAGCAGCGTCGCCACCGAGCAGGCCGACAGCTTCGACGAGGGTTGGATGCACGACATGATCGTCTCGATCACAGTGCTGGCCGCAAGGCTCGACCACGAATCACGCGAACTCGCGTTTTCACTGGCCTCGAACGAGTGGTGGAGCGGGCGCACCGCGGAGATCATCGGCCGCGGCGACCCCGCCGGCACCGGCGTGGCGGCCCGGGAGGGTGGGTAACGTCCCTGGGCCACCGTGCCGGATCCCCTTGTCATCGCGCCCCAGGGCGAGCTCGACTTCGCCTCGGTCGGGGCGTTCCGCGACGCGGTGACCGAGGCGGCGGCCCGAGCGGAGCCCGGGGTGGTAGTCGACCTCAGTGAGGTCAGCTTCATCGATTCGAGCGGGCTCGGTGCCCTGGTCGACCTGCACCTGCGCCTGCGTCGTGACAGCCGACGCCTGGCCGTGGTGGCGCCCGGCGGGACCGCGGCAGCTGTGCTGCTCAACCTCGCCGGGCTTCGCAGCCGGCTCTCAATATTCGAGACGCGACCGAGCGCGCTCGCCGATCAGGACTGAGTCGCCTCGAGCGGCGGGGCGCACGGACCGCCGACGCCGCTGATGTGATCAGCAGCTCCAGGCCGACCGGCCCTGGCTGGCGTAGATCTCGGCCGCGATCCGGCCCTGCTCAGCCGGGGAGGCATCCTGCGGCAGGCCCTGGCCGCCGTAGGCATGCCAGGTCGAAGGCAGGATCTGATAGGCGCCACCCGCTCCACTGCTCGGATTCACGGCCGAGAAGTTCCCGCCCGACTCACAGCTGACGATGCTCGACGGAATCGTGTAGCCACCAGTCGAGGACGTGGCGGCGGACGGGCCGGCCGAGGGCATCGATTTCGAGCGCGTCGCCTTGTGGGGCTTTGCCCCGAACAGCGCGCGCCAGGTCTTCGGCCCGAAGATCCCGTCGATCCGCAGCCAGGCGTGGCGCTGTTCCTTCGCCGCGGCAGGCCTGGAGGCGCCGTCGGTCAGCATCGGCGCACCGGCGGTGGCCGAGGCGGCTCCGCCGAGCAGCCCGGCGACGGTCGCCAGGCCCGCGGCGACCGTGGCGGCGCGGTGACGTCTGCGCATCTGTTTCTTGGCGTTCATGTGTTTCCTTTCACGTGCTTGCGGCCCGGCGTACGCATACGCGTCCCCGAGAGAGCGCCCGATGGCGCTCGGCGATCAGTCGGGACGGCGGCCGGCGCCGCGGTGCTTGGGGTCCCCGCCCTCGCCGCGCAAATGAGGTCAGCGGTCGAAGATCCGGCGGTTAGGTGAACCGAATGTGACGCTACCCGCGGAGATGGCGAGCTGTGTGCGCCTCGTCACAATGGGCTGAGGAGCCACCGGGCGTACGATCCACGTGATGGCCCGGATCGTCGGACTCAACCATGTGGCCCTCGAAGTGGGCGCGATCGAGGACGCGCTGGCGTGGTACGGGCGCTTCTTCGAGTTCGAGCTCCGGGGCCGCGGGCCGCGGATGGCCTTCATCGACATGGGCGACCAGTTCATCGCGCTGTCCGCCGGCCGACAGCAGCCGCCGGACGAAAAGCGCCACTTCGGCCTGGTGGTCGATGACAAGGAGGCGGTGCGCCAGGCCCTCAGCGAGGGGGGCGTGAGCGTGCGACCGTCCGGGCTCGCTCGATTTTTCCGATCCCTGGGGCAACCACGTGCAGGTGGTCGACTACCGCGAGATCCAGTTCACCAAGGAGCCATCGATCCTGGCCGGCATGGGCTTGGACGGATTGGACAAAACCGATGCCGCGCGTGAGGAGCTCCGGAACAAAGGCCTGATGGGCTAGCCGGGAGGCGCGGAGGCGGCGCTATCGTGCGTAATGCCTCAAAGTCTGCAGAGGAGCGCGATGTTCAAAGAAGCTCAGCTCTACGCGCCGATCACCACCGCGGAGGATGGAACGGTCACGGTCCACCTCTCCGATGACCATCCCGGGGTCGCCGATCCGGAGTATCGCGCGCGGCGCAACCGCATCGCCTCGCTGGCCATGGGCTGGGCGCCGGGTCAGCCGATCCCGCATGTCGAGTACACCGGCGAGGAACAGGACGTGTGGCGCACGGTGTGCCGGCGAGCTTGCCGTCAAGCACGAGCGCCTGGCCTGCGCCGAATACCAGGAGGCGATGAAGCGCCTCGGGCTGCCCACCGATCGGGTCCCGCAGCTCGACGAAGTCGGTGAGCTGATGTTGCCGCTGACCGGGTTCGAGTACCACCCGGCCGCCGGCCTGGTTCCGTTCGACCGGTTCTACGGCTCGTTGGCCGACGGCGTGTTCCACTCGACCCAATACCTCCGACATCACGCGCGGCCGCTGTACACGCCGGAGCCCGACCTCCTGCATGAGGTGGTCGGCCACGGCGGCATGCTGGCCAGTCCCCGGCTGGCCGATCTCAATCGGCGCGCCGGCCGCGCCGCGCGTCGGGTCAGCACGCGGGAGGCGCGGGATTTCTTCGCCCACGTGTTCTGGTTCACGATCGAGTTCGGAGTGCTGTACGAGGATGGCGAGCTGCGCGCCTACGGCGCCGGACTGCTGTCGTCCTACGGGGAGATCGAGGAGTTCCGCGGGGCGGAGATCCGGCCCCTGGATATTGCGGCCATGGGCGTTCAGGAGTACGACATCACGCATTACCAGCCCGTGCTCTTCGCGGCCGAGTCGCTCGATCAGGTGCTCCAGGTGGTCGGTGACTTCTTCGATGC
The DNA here is from genome assembly GCA_963748585.1 of uncultured Solirubrobacterales bacterium. Taxonomy (GTDB): domain Bacteria; phylum Actinomycetota; class Thermoleophilia; order Solirubrobacterales; family Solirubrobacteraceae; genus Palsa-465. Next base: position 220,669 of record CAVVJR010000003.1, read on the forward strand.
CTGCGACGATCGGGTGGCGGCCAGGCTCGACCGCCGCCGCGACCGTCGGTTCGCTCGGAAGCGTCAGTTAGGGCGGGCTCCGGTTTCCGCCGGACGAGCAGGGGATGTCTCGCCCGTCCGCTAGCCTGCCCCGCACGCCCGCCCCGCTGGACCGCCAGTCGCGGGCATGGCCAACTCGCCATACTGGGACGGCTCCCGGGAAGTCTTCCCGCGAGCTCCCGCTCTGAGACCTCTCCCTCACCCGCTCTCGCCACACGTGCAATTACCGGGCATGTCCGCTGACACGATCCCCGCGCAGGCGCCTGAAGTTCCGGCGTCGACGTCGCTGCCCACGCGGATCGCGGTGCGCCGGGACCAGCTTCGCCTGACCCGATGGGCCGCGTTCGCCGGGCGTCGCGCTCCTGGTTGCGGTCTCCGTCGTGCTGCGGACTCGCGCGCTGCATTTCCACTTCTGGGTCGACGAGGGCATCTCAGTGGGGATCGCCTCGCATCCGCTGGCTCACATCCCCTCGCTCCTGCGCCAGGACGGCTCGCCGCCGCTGTACTACCTGCTGCTGCACCTGTGGATGTCGGCCTTTGGCCACAGCGAGGTGGTCGACCCACGAGCTCTCGCTCGTCTTCGCCCTGCTTACGATCCCCGCCGCCTACTGGGCCGGGACGAGCCTGTTCGGGCGCCGGGTCGGGCTGATCAGCGCGGGATGGCGGCCCTCGTGCCCTACCTGACCACGTACGCCCAGGAGACGCGGATGTACGCGCTCGTGGCGTTCCTGGTCCTGATCGCCTCGGCGGCGTTCGTGCACGCGTTCGTGTTCCGGCGCCGGCGTTACATGCCGGTGTTCGCGGTCTCGCTGGCCGCATCGCTGTACACGCATAACTGGGCCCTGTTCTTCGGCGCTGGTGACCGCTGGTGCGCGTTCGCGGTCTGCGTATTCAGGACGCCCGCGGAGGCGCGCTCGTCGCTGCTGCTCGATGGCGCGCTCGGCTTCGGCGCCGCCGCGGTGCTGTACGCGCCGTGGCTTCCCACGCTGCTCTACCAGTCACGCCACACCGGCGCCCCTGGGACCTGCCTCCGGTGCTCTGGTCGCTCAGCCAGGGGCTCTACTCCTGGTCGGAGGACGCGGAGCGGCAATCGCCCTGCTGCTCGGCGGCGGGGCGGGCCTGCTGGCACTTCGGCAGGTGAGCCGGCCCGGCGGGCAGGCGCATCGGGTCTGGCCGCGCTCAGCCTCCTGGCGCTCGGGCTCGGCACGCTGGTGCTCGCGTGGGGCTACTCCAAGCTGACTCCGGCCTGGGCGGACCGCTATCTCGCCGCGGTGCTCGCGCCGCTGCTGCTTGCCTTCGCGCTCGGGCGTCGCGCGGCGGACGGCTCGGGCTCGTGGCGCCTGTTGCTGGTGGCCTGCTTCTGGATCCTCGATCCGATGCCGAGCTCCGTGGACAGCAAGAGCAACGTCGCGATCACGCTGAGCAAGATGCGCCACCATCTCGGCGCCGATCCGCTCGTTCTCTCGACCCAGCCCGAGCAGGTGCCGGTGCTCTCCTACTACCTTCCGCGCGTCAACCGGTTCGCTCACTCCGCTGGGCGCGGTTCCCGATCCCCGGGTGATGGACTGGCGCGACGCACTCAAGCGGTTCCACCACCACTCAGTCAGCTCGTTGCTGATGCCGCTGGTGCAGCAGCTGGCGCCCGGCAGCCCGCATCCTCCTCGTCACGCCGCTGGGGATGGCGAAGACACCCAAATACTTCAAGCTCATCAACCGGGCGAGCGTCTGCCTGGTCGACCGCACTCGCCTTCGATCGGGCGCTCAAGCGGATGAAGGTCACCGACGAGAAGGCCTACTCGACGCGGGGTGGCGGTGCGAGCCGTCCTGTACGAGGTCCGCCCCCACCGCGTGGGCTGAACCGCCGCCAGCGCCGCTGCCCGCCCGAGCGGCGGAGCGCAGCAGTCACCGGGGCGAGGCCGCGCTTACGCCGGGGTCGCCGGGCGGACGTCGGGTGGGCCGACGTGGCGGGCGCGTCACTCGCGGAAGCCGGGTCGCCCGGCACCGGCCCTGAGCCGGCCGGCTCGGTCCGGCCTCGGACCGCGTCACGACGCGTCGCGCCGCCGACACCGGCCGCCAGCGCCAGCACGGCCACCACAGGGCCGTTGAGCTCGATCCCGAGGGCGTGGTCCAGCGAGAGCGTCCCGGGACCCGACGTCGGCGAGCGCGACCAGCGTGGCGATCAGGGCCAGGTTGTACTCGTAGCCGCCGTCGGTGACCCACGGGCCATTCTTGAGGTGGACGGTGCGGATCGCCTGGCTCATGACGCCGATCAGCGTGGCCGCCGCCGCCGGGGTGAACAACCCGAGCGCCAGCGCCGCGCCGCCGCCCGCCTCGGCCGCGCCGGCGGCCATGGCGTGCCTGCGCCCGGGTCGAAGCCCCAGCGACTCGAAGAACTGACCGGTGCCCTCGAGACCGTGGCCGCCGAACCACCCGAACAGCTTCTGGGTGCCGTGCCCGACGAACAGCACGCCAATCACCGCGCGCAAGACGGTCAGGCCGAACTTCATGATGCAACCTCCAGTTTCGGGTTGGTCGCGGGCTCGGGCCTGTCCGGCCCGGAACCGCATTCGGTTCCGCATACCCGATCTCGGGCCAGCATCGTCGCCAGGTTCATGCCGCCGTAGACCGCCGCCAGCGCGGGCGCCACCACGTCCGGTGCTGCCATCGCCTGCGACGCGCTCCCGCGCCCGGCGTCCAGCGTCCGGGTCGACGCGCAAGCGCGTGATCACCTCGGCGAGCGCGGCCGGCATCGCCGGGCGGCGCCAGCCAGTCTTCCGGCACCAGCTCGGGCAGCGCCCCGATCCGCGAGGCGGCGACCGGCACGCCCGCGGCCATCGCCTCCGCGGCGGCGAGTCCGAAGGTCTCGGCCGACCGAGATGGCGCGAGCGCCACGGCGGCTCCGCGACGCAGCCGCGCAAGCTCGTAGTCGTCCGACCCGGCCGACCAAGCCGCACCTCGGGAGCGGACCGGGCGATCCGCGCGCGCTCCGGCCCGTCCCCGGCGAGGACCAGCGGGATCCCGGCCAGCCGGCAGGCCGTCGATCGCCGTATCGACGCCCTTCTCGGGGGCCAGCCGCGCGGCCAGGAGTGCGTGGCGTCTCGCCTCGGCCGTCACCTCGACGGGAGCGCGCGGCCGGATCACGTGCGGGACGACTATGGGGCTCGCCGATCTGGCGCGCCGAGGGTTCGGCAGCCGGTCGGCCGCGAAGCGGCTGGGCACGATGAACGCGTCGACCTGCTCGGCCACGCGGCGTTGCCAGAGCGACAGCGCGGCGCGCGTAGACGATCGACTCCCCGGCTGCGCCGCGGCACCTGTGCACCACGCCGGGGACGGTGTTGCGGCCGTGGCAGCGCGTGCAGTCCTGCCCGTGGGTGTAACACATGCCCACCGCGCACACCAGCCGGTACTGGTGAAGGTGAGCGACCACCCGAGCGCCGGCCGCACGTGCGGCCGCGAGCGCGCGCCAGCCGAAGGTGGGATTCAGGTTGTGGGCGTGGACCACGCGCGCCCGCGTGCGCTTGACCGCGCGCTCGACCTCTTCGGGATGCAAGCCCCCGCCGAGCAATGCGCCGGCCGCCTTCCCGGGGCCCAGGCGGCCGGAGTCACGCTCGAGCAGCTCGGCGTCTTCGCCCAGGTGCTCGCGCACCAGCCAGAGCAAATCTTCCACGGCCCGCTCCTCGCCACCGGGGAAGCGGTAGCGGTTGTGCAGGAACAGAATCACCAGTCTGCTCGAGGCCGTGTCACCGGCGTAAGCCGAGGGTAATCTCGGATCATGGCCTATACCAGCGAGGAAGCGCGGACGCAGATCCTCGAAGACGTGGCCGGCGCCATCGATCAGCTCTCCCTCGCGCTGTCTGGACCTCAGCGAGGCATACGAGCTGCTCGACGAGGACACCGCCGATCGGCTGGAGCAGGCCATGTTCCGGCCCGTGCAGGCAGCCTACGGGCGTGCCCAGCGCACCTACTCGGCCTTTGCCGGCCGTCACGGGCTGCCGACCCGCGGCTTCAACGAGGCCTCGGCTGGTCTGCACGCACCGACCCGAGGGTCTACGTCGAGCGGGCGATCGACGCGATCGAGGCGGCCGACCACCAGATCGCCGAACTTCAGGACTCGATGTTGCCCGTGGACGTCGGCGACACCGAGTTGCGAGCCGGGCTGGCGGAGACCCGCGCCCTGGTCGCCGAGGCGCCGGCTCGGGGTCGGCGGCTGCTGCGCACGTTCGGCCGTTGAGCCTCACCTGCCGCGGGTGAGGGAACGACGGCCACGGATGATCACGACCTCTTCCTGCTCGTCCGAGCCAAGAACGCCCTGAGCGCGGAGCCAGTCCGCGCGCTCGCGGAGGATCGGGCCGAGGCCGCCTCGGTGGGTGAACGCCACCTCGGCCTCGAGACCCGCGCGGGCAAGCCGGGCCAGGGTAGCCTCGATGTCGCACACCGAGGACTGCAGGAGGAGAAGCGCCGCCCGGGACGCAGGTGCGCGGGGGCCTCGTCGCAGATCCGGTCGATGAACACCCGTCCGTGTACGCCCCCCTCCCAGGCCCGCGCCGGGCCGCGTCGCGGCAGCTCGCCGGCCGGTCCGGGCAGATAGGGCGGGTTGGAAGCGATCAGGTCGAACCGCTCGCCGGCGACCGGCGCGAACAGATCCCCCGAACGGCGCGGAGCCGGACGCCGTTGAGACGGGCGTTGAGTCGCGCGGTCCAGACCGCCCGCCGCGAGACGTCGACGGCCACCGCCTCGGCGCTGTGGGCGAGGGCGGCGGAGATGGCGATCAGGCCGCTGCCCGTGCACAGATCGAGCACGCGCGCCGATCCAGGCAGCGGCTCCTCGCGCACGCGCTGCGCCAGCATGCGGCTGTCGCTGCGTGGTTGAAATACGCCTGGTAGGGGCATGAGGCGCACGGTCCCTTCCTTATCCCCGTCCGCCATGCCCGAAACCGGCCCTCTCGGCAGCGCTCCATCGGCGAGCGAGCTTCGCGATCTGTTCGACGAACGCCGCCGCCTACACGCTCGGCGTCGAGGAGGAGGTGATGCTGCTCGATCCCGAACACGCTCGAGCTGGCTCCTCGGGCGCCGGAGGTGCTCGAGCCGGCTCGCGGCGACCCCCGATTCAAGCTCGAGCTTCCCGCGTCGCAACTCGAGATCGTCTTGCCGCCGATGGCCGACGCCGGCGGCGTGGCCGACGCACTTCTCGACGCGCGCCGCGCCCTCCTCGCGGCGGCCGCAAGGCGTCGGCCCGCCCAGCCGCCGCCGGAGCGCACCCGTTCAGCCGCGGGGTCGGCGAGCTGAACCGGACGCCCAGGTACGCCGGGATCGTGCGCGAGTACGGTTCGATAGCGGCGCGCCAGCTCGTCTGCGCGCTGCAGGTGCACGTCGCGGTCGGCGACAGCCGACCGCGCGCTGGCCATCTACAACGCGCTCCGCGGGTACCTGCCGCTTCTGGCCGCGCTGGCGGCCAACGCGCCGTTCTACGAAGGGAGCCGACTCGGGGCTCGCGTCGGTGCGGCCGAAGCTGTGCGAGCTCCTGCCGCGCCAGGGGGTTCCGCCGGCGATCGAGAGCTGGGAGGAGTACGCGGAGATGCTGCAGCTGGGGCGCGCGCGCGGGCGCTTTCCCCGAGGCGCGGGCGTGGTGGTGGGAGCTGCGGCTGCACCCCCGCTTCGGCACGCTCGAGCTCCGCGTGCCAGACGCGCAGAGCACGGTCGCCGACGCGGGTGCGGTGGCGGCGGTGATTCACGCGACTCGTGGTCTGGCTCGGCGCTCGGCACGACGCCGGGGAGCGGCTGGCCTCGCCGCCGCGCTGGCGGATCGAGGAAAACCGCTGGTCGGCGTGCCGGTACGGCGTGCAGGGCACGATGGCCGATCTGGTCACGGGTGAGCCGCGACCGACTTCGAGCCGGCTGCATGAGGTCCTCGAGGCCATCACGACCCTCGACCCCTCGCCCGAGACCAGCCGCGCGCTCAGCCGCGCCGCCGCGATGGTGAGCGAGAACGGGGCGCTTGCCCAGCGGCGTGCCGCGGCGGGCGGCGGCGCCCTGAAGTGCGGCTCACTGGCTCGCTGAGTGCTTCGCTCGCTGACTCACGGGTAAATACACACCGCGATGACGATGCTGCCTGAACCCCGTGGTGAGATCAGCGAGGCCCTGCTTGCGGCCCTCCAAGATGACATCGGCGAGCTTCGGCCGCTGCGGCTGCCCGGGTCGGACGACCCGCTGAGCGATGACGACCTCCATCTGTCGCTGTACCTCTGCTACGAGCTCCACTACCGCGGACTCGACGGCGTGGATGAACGCTGGGAATGGGATCCCTCGCTGCTCCGGCTGCGTCGTCAGACTCGAGGACCGGCTTCGAGCAGGCTCTGCGCGAAGCGGTGCCGTATCCCGCCCATGAAGTCGAGGCGTCGGAGATCGATCTGGCGCTGCGGGGGATCGCCGCCTGGGCGGACGAGCTCGCGCCGTCGCTGTCGACCTACGTGCGTGTCCGAGCCACGCTCGAGCAGGTGCTAGGAATTCCTCGTTCACCGGTCCGCCTACCAGCTCAAGGAGGCCGACCCGCACTCGTGGGCGATCCCGCGGCTGAGCGGCGCCCCAAGGCGGCGATGATCGAGATCCAGGCGGACGAATACGGCGGCGGGCGTGCGGATTGGATTCACGCCGAGCTGTTCGCGCGCGCGATGCGGCGCGGTCGGGCTCGACCCGACCTACGGGGCCTATCTCGACGTCATTCCCGGCGATCACGCTGGCCACGGTGAACCTGATGTCGCTGTTCGGCCTGCACCGCCGACTGCGAGGCGCGACCGTCGGCCACCTCGCGCTGTTCGAGATGACCTCTTCGATCCCCAACCGCCGATACGCGGAGCGGACTGCGCCGGCTCGGCTTCGACGGCGACGCGACCCTGTTCTTCGACGAGCACGTCGAGGCCGACGCCGTGCACGAGAACGTGGCCGCGGTCGACCTCGCCGGCGGCCTGGTCCGCCAGGATCCATGCCCAGAGCCGGCCGGTCCTGTGGGGGGCGAGCGCGCTCGCGGTCACTCGATGCGCGCTGGTGCGCGCACGTGGTCAATCGCTGGACCGAGCGGGCGTTCGTCGCTGCTCCAGGCGTTGGAGCTCGGAATCCGATGAGCTTGTGGGTGCCGTCGCAGAACGGCTTGATCCGAGACTTTCCGCACCGGCAAAGGGCGACCGGGCTGCGCTGATTGGCGATCGGCCGTCCGGCCGGGTCGCAGTAAGGTGACTGGGCCTCGGATCAGCAGCGGGCCGTCCCGGTAGGGCGTGATCACGACGGTGTCTCCGATCGGGCACGTGACCAGGCTTCCCGTGACCGGCCGGTCGCACTCCACGCGGTTGGCCGAGCCGAGGGTCGGGTAGCAATTCGCACATGAGCCATGGGCAGGGAGCTACGGAGGTGGAGAGATGGCAGTGACATCAAGACGATCCGAACGGCGCGCAGCGGAAGCCGACGGCGCCCCGGATACGGGCGGGCGCCCAGGACGAGGGTGGCGGCCGCACGCGGTGCCTGGGCGGTGGGCTCCGGGATGCTCGCGGTCGCCCGCGTGGTTCGGCTCGTGACCTGGGTGGTCGTCCTGATCATCGCCGTGGCGATCGTCCTCTGGGTGACCGGCGCCAACCCGGCCAACACGGTGGTCAAGGACATCCACGACATGGCCAACACGCTGGTCGGCCCGTTCCGCAACCTGTTCAAGATCAAGGACGCCAAAGAGGCGCTGGCCGTCAACTGGGGTATCGCCGCCGTCGTGTATCTGATCGTCGGCTCCGTGCTGGCCAGCCTGATCGCCCGCATGGCGCCGCGGGGGGTGCATCCCTCTCGTCCGGTTGTCTGAGCGCCCGCAGTCCCCAGAAATTCCGAACAGCCCCGGGACCCGGCCTGAGGGCGTCGAACCGTACTAGAAACGCCGCAACAGGGGGAACTCGATTGGGTAACGGACACATGGAGACTCTCGCCATTCCCCGAACCGATTCCAATGACCTGTTCGTACGCTGGCAGCAGCACGGTGACCGGCGTGCGCGGGAGGAGCTAATCGATCGATTCCTGCCCCTGGCGCGTAAGCTGGCGCGCCGGTACGCCGGTCCGCGCGAGCCGTTCGAAGATCTGATGCAGGTCGCGAGCCTCGGCCTCGTGAAGGCGGTCGATCGCTTCGACACCAGCCGTGGCACCGCATTCTCGTCCTTTGCCGTTCCGACGATCCTGGGCGAGCTGAAGCGCTACTTCCGGGACCTTGGCTGGTCGGTCCATGTGCCGCGCGGAGCGCCAGGAGATCGCGCTGAAGGTCGAGGAGGCACAGCAGCAGCTCACGACCAAGACGGGTCGCCCTCCGAGCGTGCCGGAGTTGGCGCAGTACCTCGAGATGCCGATCGAGGACGTGCTCGAAGCGCTCGAGACCGCGAGCGCTCACCATTCCACCTCGCTCGACGCCCCGCGCGACGATGGCGAGGAGGAGTCCGGCTCGCTCGCCGATGCCTTCGGTGAAGAGGATGATCGATACGAACTCGTCGACGCGAGCGTGACGATCGCCGTCGCGGCGCGTCAGCTATCGGCTCGTGAGCGGCGGGTGCTGGTCCTGCGCTTCGTCGAGGACATGACCCAGACCCAGATCGCCGAGCAGATCGGCGTGTCCCAGATGCAGGTCTCGCGGATTCTGCGTCGTGCGCTGGCTCGCCTGCGCGAACTGACGCACAGCGACGAGCTGCTCGAGTCCTGAAGCACACCTCGACCGAGAGCGTCTGCGGTTCAGGAGTGGCGTGGGCCTGGGGCCTAGCGTCGCGCGCAGGCGGCCCGGCGGTGACGGTGTGTAGGGTTCGCGCCGTCCGGTGAACCTGTGGACGTAAACGAAGATTCCCCTGCCGTTCGGCTCGAGCTCGACAGCACGCCCGAGACGCTGACCCTCGTGCGTGGTGCTCTGGGCGCCGTAGCCGAGTTGCTCTCGCTCGATCCCGAACTGCTCGACGACCTGAAGACGGCGGTGAGCGAGGCCTGTAACAACGTGGTTCTGCACGCCTACGACGGCGAGCCGGGGCCACTGAGCGTCGATCTCTACGTGCCGGCCGACCGGATCGAAGTCGTCGTACGCGATCACGGCAGCGGAATTCCGGCCGGTACCGCGAGCGATGATCGCATGCAGGGCGTCGGCCTCCCGATCATCCGGGCTCTGGCTCGCCAGGCCGAATTTCGGCTCCCCGGTCGACGGCGGGACCGAGGTGAGGATGGTGTTCGCGGGCGATCGCGACGGCAAGCCGTTGTTCGATGCGCCGGCGCATATTGCGCCCGAGGATGGCTGGACCGCGGGCCTGTCGGGCGACGCGGTCGTATCGCTGTCTCCAGTCAGTTTCCTGGGCGCGCTGCTCGGACGCCTGGCCCGCGCACTGGCCGCCCGCGCCCGGTTCTCCCTGGATCGCTTCTCCGACGTCTATCTGGTCACCGATGCGATTGCCGCCCATGCCGCCAGGGCAGCCAGGGCGACCGAATCGGCTTCGGACTTTCAACCGGAACGCGCCGCCTGGAGTTGACCGTCGGTCCGTTCCGCTCCGGCAGTGGGTCGCAGCTCCGGGAAGAGCGGCCGGTGCGCGACGTTGGGTCGCCTCTGCTGATGCTGAGCGACGAGGTCCAGATCAACGCGGCCGACGATCACGAGGTCCTGCGCGTCGTGATGACCGACCAGCGCCGGGAGTTCGCTGCGTCTGGAGTAGACGTCGTCGAGCTCGGGGATTTCCTCGAGTACGAGCCGCTCCTTGACCCCGGTCAAGGTGAGCAGACGCAGCACCTGCTGAGAAGCGTTGACGAGGCCGAAGCGCTGTCCGCCTTCCTCCGCGCGCTGATGGGCCCGAACGAGGACGCTGAGCCCGGTCGAATCCATGAACTCGAGCTCCGCGAGGTCGACGATGATCATCGGCCCATCATCGGCGGCCACTCGGTCGAGCTCCTCCTCCAGGGCCGGGCTGGTGGCCAGATCGAGCTCGCCAAAGATCCGGATCACCGACGCGCCGGCCTTGCTGCTCGTCTCGATGCGGAATTCGCTCTGCATGTGGGCGGCGAGCCTACTGATCTCCCCGGCTACATGTCACTTTCGAAGCCAAGGATGTATGCGCCGGGACGCGCCCGAATCGTTTGGCGAGGGCCATGGTGGGTATCCAAGCGGCGGTGGATCGCGATTTCGAGCGTCAGCAGGAGGACGCCGCGGCGGCGCAAGCGGGCGCGGTCGGTGGCCGCGCGAGCACCGAGCCAGAGCCCGTCGACGGCGGGCCCGACGAAGCCACGCGTCCGCTCGAAGAGGCGGGCCAAGGAGAGGCCGAGGGCTTCGAGCAGGCCGAGCAGGAACTGATCGAGCACGCCAGCCACGGCGACCAGCACGCCGCCCGCCACGCGATCCAGGACGCACCGGAAGAATCCGATGATGTGCGTGCCGTTCCCGCCGGCGAGGCGGACGGCGAGCACTCCACCGAACGCTTGGACGATCGCTGAGCCGGGTAGATCTTGGGGCGTAAGGCGCTGGGAGGCGCCACGTCCTAGAGGAGGCTCAAATGGTCGCTCTGATCGTCCTGCTTCTCATTTTGGCGATTTTCGGTGGGCTCGGATTTGCAGCCCATTTCCTGTGGTTCGTGTTGATCGCCGCTGTCATCCTGTGGGTGATCGGGTTCTTCATCGGTGGCGTCGAATCAGGCGCTGGCCGGCGGAGGTGGTACGGACGCTGGTAATCGCCCAGGGGGCGATTACCCAGGAGTTCGCCGCGTGCGAACTCTCCGGCTCGGGCGGATCGGAATCTTCCGATTCGCCCTTAGGCGGTTAAGGGGCGACCGCTAGGGCCGGCGGTCGTCGGTCAGGTCACGCAGACGTTGCAGCGACCGCCGCAGGAGTCGCGAGACCTGCATCTGCGAGATGCCAAGCCGGGCCGCGATCTGCGATTGCGTGAGGTCCTCGCCAAACCGGAGGTAGAGAATCTCGCGCTCACGCTTGGGCAGGTGCTTGGCGGCCGCGAAGATAGTGGCCTGGACGTCAACCAGCTCGAGTCGCCCGTCCGCCTCGCCGAGCGTGTCGACCCGGCGGGAGAGCTCGCTGTCCTCTCCGGCAAGGGGGGCGTCGAGTGAGATCGCGTCGTAAGCCTCAGCCGTCTGCAGCCCCTCGAGCACTTCCTCTTGGCTCAGCTCGAGGTATTGAGCGATCTGGTCGATCCGCGCGGGCCGGCCGGATTCGGCGCTGATCCGCTGCTGGGCTTCGTTGATCTTGCGTGCGCGCTCCTGCGCGCCGCGATCGACGTGAAGGGCCCACGCCGTGTCGCGGAAATACCGCTTGATCTCGCCGACCATGGTGGGAACGGCGAATGACATGAACGCGAACCCGCGGTCTGGATCGAAGCGCTCGACCGCCTTCACCAGTCCGAGGCTCGCCACCTGTACGAGGTCCTCGTAGGGCTCGCCGGACTGGGCGTAGCGCCGCGCCAGCTTGCGGGCCAGCGGGAGAAAGCGGGCGATCAGCTCGTCGCGGGTGCGTCGGTCACGATCGCGCCGCCAGCGCTCGAAGAGCTCCGTTGAGCTGACGCCGTTCGTGGACAAGCTTAGGGGTGAAGGGGCCATCGGGCGGAGACGAAAGCTGTTCTACCATAGATCCACTCTCAGGGGGACACTTCCCTGTCCGGCCGTCGCGCCAGGTCCGTTTTCGACCACGCCTCAGGCGGCAACGGCGGGCTGGCGCTCGAGCGCGGGTGACTCGCGGTTATCGGTCAGTAGGTCCACCACCGCGGTCTCGATCCGGCGCCGCACGCGGTCGTCACTGGGGTCGAGATCGGGGAGCCGGTCGAGCACCGCGGCGATCGTCCAGCCGGACAGGTAGCGATCGAAGATGCGCGGATCGATGTAAGCGCGGCGGGCTACGGCGGGAGTGTTGCCGAGCAGCTGGGCCACCGCCTTGACGGCGGTGTCGACAGCCCGTTTGCGGGCGGTCTTGGTCCTCGCGTTGCGCCCGGCGGTGCCAAGCGACACGGCGGCCATGACGGTGGCGTTCCAGGTCCGGAAGTCCTTGGCGCTGAAGTCCTCGCCCAGCAGTTCCTTGAGGTACTCGTTGATCTCGTCCGAGCGCACGTCGTGCCAGTGCCGCCCCTCCCGGTAGGCGAGCAGCGCCGGGCCGCCGCCGCGGCGTCGCTTGAGAGCGCGGATCGTCGCGAGTGAAAGCGGGTCGTAGATGATGTGGCGGCGCCGGACCCCGCTCTTGCCCAGGTAATCGAAGGTTGCGCCCTCCGACGTGATCGTCACATGCTCCTTACGGATCGTGGCCAGGCCCAAGCCGCCCTCTTCGGCCGCGTACTCCTCGCTCCCGACCCGGAACAGCCCGACGTCGAGCAGGCGGACCGCGCACGCCAGGACCCGGTCACGGGTGAGCTCGGTTCCCGGCAGCTCGGCGGCCAGGCGACGGCGAAGCTGCGGTAGCACGCCGCCGAAGCGGACCATCTTCTCGAACTTCTCGCGGTCCCGGCGCTCGCGCCAGCGCGGGTGGTACAGGTATTGCTTGCGCCCTGCGGCGTCGATGCCGGTCGCCTGTAGATGACCGAGCGGGTCGGCGCAGATCCAGACGTCCTTCCAGGCCGGGGGGATGGCGAGGGCGCGCAGCCGCTCCAACACCTCCGGCTCGCCGATCCGGTCGCCGTGCTCGTCCTGGTAGACGAAGCCGCGGCCGCTCTTGCGCCGGCGCAGCCCGGGCCCCGAGCAATCGGAGCGCCGCAGGCGTCCTTTCCGGGTGACGGTTGTCGTGGCCACGCCCTGTAATTACCCCCAGACAGGTTCGAGGCCCGCGCTAGGCGCGGGCCTCGAGAACACAACTGCGGATCACCAGGTGGTTAGGCGAGCCGCTTGACGCGATCGACGATGTCCTCGCGCGTCCCGTCGAACGCCATTGGTGTGGCGCTCGACGTCGCGGCGGCGCCGGCGAGCGCAGCGCACGCTCAGAGCGGCCTAGCGCGCGGGCGCCGCGGCGCTCGTACTTGTCGAGCTCCTTGACGACACTCTTGGGCTGCGTGTAGGTCTGGAGCTGGTGTGGTGACCGCGTCGCGCGCGGTGGCTGCCACTCCGACCTGGATGTACATCACACGCTGGGCGCGGCGGCCCAGCTCCTCGATCCGCTCGCCGACGACCTCCAGCCGGCGCCCCGCGGTGCGGGTGGCCTGGCGGCTCGTACGAGCAGCCTGGCGGCCGGTCTGCTGGGCGCTGCGGGTAGTCTGCCGCGCCGAAGAGCGGGTACTACGGGCCGACGAGCGTGTGCTCGAGGCGCTGCGGTTGGCGGCGTTTCGCTTTCTCGTGGCCGCGGCCTTCTGGGCCGAGGCCTGACGCTGGGTGCGTGTCTGTGGCATTTACGGAGTCACTCCTCAGGGGATTCGTTTCGTAGCTCCCTATAGCCATACCCGAACGCGCGTTCTGAAAACGAGCGGCGCGGGCTCGTGTGCGCCACGTCACAGATCGTCCATACTGGCCCCATGGCCCCCGCTCGGTACACCTCAGAACTGGCCCGTGAGCTCGCCCCCGACGTGCTCGAACGGCTTACCCGGTACGTGCGAATCGACACGCAATCGGCCCGAGACCGGCAGGCGTCGCCGAGCACGCCGGGGCAGCTCGAGCTCGGCCGGCTGCTCGCCGACGAGTTGCTGCGGATCGGTCTCGCCGACGCCTCGCTGGACGAGAACGGATACGTCATGGCGACGCTCCCCGCGACCGTCCGCGGGAGCGCCGGTGATCGGCTTGATCGCCCACGTCGACACGAGTCCCGATGCCCCCGGTCACGGCGTGGAGCCGATCGTGCACCGCGAGTACGACGGCGGTGTGCTGGAACTTCCGTGCGACGGGACGCGGCTCGACCCCGCCTCGATGCCCGAGCTGGCGACCAAGGTCGGCCACGACATCGTCACCTCGAGCGGGGATACCCTGCTCGGCGCCGACGACAAGGCCGGCGTGGCCGAGATCATGTCCGCGGTTGCGCACCTGGCCGCTCATCCGGAGCTTCCGCGGCCCACGCTGCGAATCGCGTTCACGCCGGATGAGGAGATCGGCGAAGGCGCGACGCTGTTCGACCTGGGGCGCTTCGGGGCTCGCTGTGCCTACACGCTCGACGGCTCGGAACTCGGCGAGTTTCAGGACGAAACGTTCAGCGCGTTCGAGGCCATCGTGACCGTGCACGGAGTCGACGTTCACCCTGGGTTCGCGACCGGCAAGCTGGTCAGTGCGCTCCGGCTGGTGGCGCGGATCGCGGCCGCCCTGCCTCCCGATCTGGCCCCGGAGACGACGTCCGGACGCAGGGGCTTCATCCATCCCTACGAGCTGACGGGAAGCGCGGCCGTGGCCCAGATACGCGCCATCGTCCGGGACTTTGACGATGCCGAGCTGGAGCGGCACCTCGAGGAGCTGCGGCGGATAGCCGAGGCCGTCGTGGCCACGGAGCCGCGAGCCAGGCTTCAGATCGACGTTCGGGAGCAGTACCGCAACATGCGCCAGTATCTGGATCGCGTGCCCGAAGTGGTGGAGGCAGCCGACGCCGCAATCCGGGCAGAGGGGATCGAGCCGGTTCGAGTGCCGATCCGCGGTGGCACGGATGGCTCCCGGCTGAGCGAGATGGGGCTTCCGACCCCGAACCTGTTCACCGGCGGTCACGAGTATCACTCGGTGCGCGAGTGGGCGTCGGTCCACGACATGGCCGCGGCCGCCGCCGTGGTCGTGCGCCTGGCCGAGGTGTGGGCCTCCGGCGCTAGTACTCTGGCCGCGTGAGCACCGCCCCCGGCTGCCTGGCCTCGCTCGACGGCGAGCTGATGCCCGCCTCGGAAGCGCGAGTCCCCGCCACCGACGATGGCGTCCTCCGGGGCGACGGCGTGTTCGAGGTGGTGCGTGTCTACGCCGGCCGGCCGTTCGCCTTCGACGAGCACCTGGCCCGGATGCAGCGCTCTGCGACCAATCTCCGGTTGCCGGTGGACCTCGAGTCGGTCCGCGCCGACGCCTATCGGCTGTTGGCCGAGGCGGGCGCCGGACCCGAGCACGAGCTGCTTCGGATCGTGATCACCCGCGGGGGACGGCGGCTGCTGCTGACCGAGCCGTTGCCTCCCGTCCCGGAGCGGATCCGCCTAGGCACGGTCACCTACGCCCCCACCCGGGTGCTCGACGGGGTCAAGTCGCTGTCGTACGCGGCCAACATGCTGGCCGGGCGGCTGGCCCGGGAACGGGGCTTCGATGAGGCGCTGCTGATCACGCCTCACGGCCGGGTGCTCGAGGCGCCGACCAGCTCGATCTTCTGGATCAAGGACGGCGCGGTACTGACACCGCCGCTGGACGACCACATTCTCGCGTCGATCACCCGGAGGATCGTGATCGAGGTAGCCGATGCGACCGAGGCCTCGTGTCCGCTCGAGGAACTGCTCGCCGCCGACGAGGCGTTTCTGGCTTCGACCACGCGTGAGGTGCAGCCCGTGGCGGCGATCGAGGACCGATTGTTCGCCAACGGCGAGATCACCGCGCGGCTGGCCGAAGCGGTCGGGCGCCACATTCAGTCGCAGCTTTGAACGTCCTCACCGTGATCGGGAACCGCCCCCAGTTCATCAAGGCGGCGGCCGTGTCCGGTCTGCTCCGGGAGCAGCACCGCGAGGTGCTGGTGCACACCGGCCAGCATTTCGACGACGAGCTCTCGGCCGTGTTCTTCAACGAGCTCGGCCTCCCCTCGCCAGACTTCGAGCTCGGGATCGCCGGGGGCTCGAACACCTCCCAGACAGCGCGAATGCTGAGCTCGCTCGAGCCGGTGCTCGCCTCGGCCTCGGCCGACGCGGTCCTCGTCTACGGCGACACGAACTCCACCCTGGCCGGCGCGCTGGCCGGTGCCCAGGCCAGGCTCCCGGTCGCCCACGTCGAAGCGGGGATGCGCTCGTTCGACCGCTCGATGCCCGAAGAGCTCAACCGCGTGGCCTCCGACCATCTCTCGGCACTGCTGCTGTGCTCGTCGGAGACCGCGGTCGAGAACCTGCGCCGCGAGGCGGTGGCGGGCACGACCGAGCTCGTGGGCGATGTGATGGTGGATGTGGCGCTGGCGATCCAGCCCCGTGCGAGAGAGCGCGTGGATGTGGTGGCGCGGCATGGCGTCTCGCCGGGCGAGTACGTCCTGGTCACCGCTCACCGCGCCGGCAACGTCGACGACTCGGAGCGCCTGCAGCGGCTGGTCACGCTGCTGTTGGGCCTGCCCACGCCGGCCGTCCTCCCGCTCCATCCCCGCACCCGCGCGCGGCTGATCGAGGCCGGGCGGCTGTCCGAGCTTGAGGCGGCCGAGCACCTGGTCATCACTCCCCCGCTCGGCTACATCGAGCTGACGGCGCTGCTGGTCCATGCCCGCGCAGTCCTGACCGACTCCGGCGGCCTGCAGAAGGAGGCCTATCTGGCCGGCGTGCCGTGCGTGACGCTGCGTCCGAACACGGAGTGGATCGAGACGGTCGCGGCGGGCTGGAACGTACTCGTCGATCTCGACGCCGCCGCGGCGGTCGCGGCGCTCGAGCGCGAGCCGCCGGTTGAGCGCCCGCCGTTGTACGGCAGGGGCGACGCCGGCCGACGCGTCGTCGACGCTCTTACACTCCACCTAGAGCCATGAACGACCGACAACTCAGGGTGGGCGTAGCCGGGCTGGGTTACTGGGGGCCGAACATCGCTCGGAATTTCGCCGCCATCTCCGGTTGCGAGCTGGCTTGGTGCTGTGACGCCTCCGAGGAGGCCCGTGCCCGCGCGGCCGCCGCGTTCCCGGGGGTGCAGGTCACCGGCGACCTTGAAGAGCTCCTGTCCGATCAGTCACTCGACGCGGTTGCGCTGGCCACCCCGGTGCCGACGCACGCCGCGCTGGCCGCCCGGGTCCTGGACGCGGGCAAGCACTGCTTCGTCGAGAAGCCTCTGGCCCAATCGGTGGCCGACGCCGAGGTGGCCGTGGCTGCCGCGTCGCGCGCCGACCGCGTGCTCATGGTCGGTCACCTGCTGGAGTATCACCCCGGAGTACAGAAGCTCAAGCAGCTCGTCGACGCCGGGGAGCTGGGCGACGAGATCTACTACATCTACGGCAACCGGCTCAATCTGGGCAAGCTGCGCGCGGATGAGAACGCTTTGTGGAGCCTGGGCGCGCACGACGTCTCGGTGGTGCTCTACCTGGCCGGCGAGGAACCGTGCGAAGCCGTCGCGCACGGCGAGTCGTACCTCCGCCCCGGAGTCGAGGACGTGGTGTTCTGCTTCCTGCGCTTTCCCTCCGGTCTTTGCGCGCACCTGCACCTTTCCTGGCTCGACCCGCACAAGGAGAGGCGATTCACGGTGGTTGGGTCGCGGAGGATGGCCACCTTCGACGACATGGCGCTCGAGCGCAAGCTCACCGTGTACGACAAGGGATTCGACGAGGACGCTCGCGGCTACGGCGAGTACATCACCCGCAGCGGAGACATCTTCTCGCCCCGGATTCCCAACCTCGAGCCCCTGCGCGTGGAATGTGAGCACTTCGTCGACTGCGTTCGCTCCGGTGCGCCGCCGCGCTCGAACGGCGAGAGTGGGCTCCGGGTCGTCCGCGTGCTCGAGCGGCTGCAGCAGTCGCTCGACACCTCCGGCGGCGCAGCACGGCGCGCGGCCGAGGTCGGCCTCCGTGGCGGGTGACCACGCGCACATCGCTGCCGGGGCCCGTCTCGCCGATGGCGTCGAGATCGGCGCCGGGGCGGTGATCGAGGACGGAGTGGTGGTCGGGCCCGATTCGGTGATCGGGCCGGGGGCGGTGATCCTGGCCGGAACCTCGCTCGGCGAGAGTTGCGTGATCGAGGCGGGGGCGACGCTCGGCAAGCGGCCACGCCTGCGCCGGGCCTCGACCGCGCCGCGGGGCGAGCTGCCGGGGCTGACCGTGGGCGCGGGGACGACGGTGTGCGCCGGCGCGGTCCTCTACGCGGGGGCGACGATCGGCCCCGAGGTGATCATCGGCGATCAAGGGCACGTCCGTGAACGGGCGGAGGTCGGCGCGGGGTCGGTGGTGGGCCGCGGCTCGTCGGTCGAGTTCGGGACGCGGATCGGCCGACGGGTGCTGATTCAGAGCGACGTATACCTGACCGCCGGCGTGGTGGTGGAGGACGACGCGTTCATCGGGCCCGGCGTGGTCACGACCAATGACGACACGATGGGGCGGCATCTCCCCGGCGAGGCCCTATGCGGGGCGATGCTGCGGCGCGCTTGCCGCGTCGGCGGCGCCGCCGTCCTCGTGCCCGGGGTGGAAATCGGCGAGGAGGCGTTCGTCGCCGCCGGCGCCGTGGTGACCCGCGACGTGGGCTCCCGGGAGATCGTGATGGGGGTGCCCGCGCGGGTGACCGGCCACGTGGGTGACGAGGAACTGCTCGAGCGCTGGCGGTGAAGCGCGCCCAATGCTTACGATCCAGCCGTCAGCGAAAACGAGGAGCCTTGTATGGAGACCTGGGATGTCCGCTCACTGTCGATCGCACCTCATCACCCCGAGGTACTGCGCTCCGATGAGGAGACGCGGGCGATCGCGATCCATCTGCCGGCGGGAGAGGAACTGCAGGAGCACCAGGTCCACGAGCGCACGTACCTGACCGTGGTCGACGGGGCGATCGAAGTCGAGAGCGACGGCCACAGCGAGCGAGGGGGCGCCGGCTTCCTCGCCCACTTCGAGCCCAACGAGCGCCGCACCGTGCGCGCCACCGAAGATGCCCGGCTGGTCTTCGTGCTCGCTCCGTGGCCAGGCGTGGGACACCCGTCGCGACACGGGTGAGCCGCCGCTCGGCGGTGCACCGCGCCGGTCAGCGCAGCTCGCCGGGGAGCAGGCCGAACAGCACGCTGTCGCGCCGGCCGCCCTGAAACGCCATATGCGAGCGCAGGACGCCTTCGCGGACGAAGCCGCAGCGCATGGCAACGCGCTGCGAGGCGGCGTTGTCCGGGCTGCAGGTCAGCTCGAGCCGGGCCAGCCCGAGCGTTTCGAACGCCCAGCGCGCCAGCAGCCGGGTCGCGTGGGTGGCCACGCCGCGCCGCTGTTCAGGCGGGGCAACCCAGTAGCCGATCGCGGCGCGGCCTTGCTCGAGGTCGATCGCGTGCAGAGATGCGCCGCCGAGCACGGCGTCAGGGTCGGTCGGCTCGGCGAGCGCGAAATGCAGCTCCGCGCCGCGCGCTCGGCCCTCCTGTTGCTCGACGAAGAACCGGTGCGCGTCGTTCACGGTGTAGTCGCTCACGGCCGGCCAGGAGAAGCGGCGGACGGCGGGGTCGGCGAAGGCCATCATCCTTTCCGGGATATCGGCCCGTTCCCACGGCCGCAGCAGCACGACCGCATCGACCAGCGGCGGGTGGGGAAAATCGAAGGTCACCGGGGGACGGACACCGACGCGCCGCGCCGCCGCCGCCGCTCAGGCCGAGACGGCCGCGCCCGATCCCGCCATGCCGGCGCCGGCCTGGGTCCAGATCACCTGGTCGCGCCCGGGGCCGACGCCGATCAGGGCCAGGGGGACGCCGACGAAGTCGGCGATGAACTGCAGGTAGTCGCGCGCCGCCGCGGGGAGCTCTGACTCCTCGCGGCACTCGGTGATGTCCTCGGCCCAGCCGCGCAACTCGGTGTACTCGCCCTCGGCGTGATGGAGCACCGTCTGGTGGTAGGGGAAGTCCTCGAATTCGGCCCCTTCGGCCCCGCGATAGCGCGTGCAGACCTGGATCCGGTCGAACCCGGAGAGCACGTCCAGCTTGGTCACCGCCAGCGCGGTCAGCGAATTGATCCGGACCGCGTAGCGGAGCGCCACCAGGTCGAGCCAGCCGACCCGCCGGGCCCGGCCCGTCGTGGTCCCGTATTCCCCGCCCTTCTCGCGAATCTCATCCGCGGTCGAGTCGTGAAGCTCGGTGGGGAAGGGACCGGCTCCGACCCGGGTGCCGTAGGCCTTCATCACGCCCCAGACCTCGTCGATGTGCTTCGGGCCGACGCCGGCGCCGACGCAGGCGGCACCGGCGACCGGGTTCGAGGAGGTGACGAATGGATACGTGCCGTGGTCGATGTCGAGCAGTGCGCCCTGGGCGCCCTCGAACAGGACGTTGTTGCCCGCCTCGAGCTGCTCGTGCACGAGCCGGATGGTGTCCGCGATGCAGCTCTCGAGCCGGTGACCGTAGGTCAGGTACTCCTCGGTCATGGCCTGCAGGTCCAGCAGGGGGTCCTTGGCGAACGGCCGCAGCGACAGCCGCTTGGGGTCCAGCGCGGCGATGATCTTCTTCTTGAGGATCTTCTCGTCCAGGAGGTCCTGGACCCGGATGCCCAGCCGGGCCGCCTTGTCGGCGTAACACGGGCCAATGCCGCGGCGCGTGGTGCCGATCTGGAGCTTGCCCAGCTTGGCCTCGCCGGCGTGGTCGAGCATCAGGTGGTACGGCATGATCAGGTGCGCGTTGGCCGAGATCCGCAGCGAACCGCAGTCGACCCCCTGGCGGCGCAGCTCGTCCAACTCCTCGATCAGCACCTTGGGGTCGATCACCACGCCGTTGCCGATCACGCACAGCGTGTCCTTGTGCAGGATGCCCGACGGGATCAGGTGAAGCTTCCACGCCCTCCCGTCGCGCACGATCGTGTGACCGGCGTTGTTGCCGCCCTGAAAGCGCACGACCGCCTGCGCGCGTTCGGCGAGCAGATCGGTCACTTTACCCTTGCCTTCGTCGCCCCATTGAGCGCCGACGATGACGAGACCTGGCATCTTGGCTCAGTGTACGCAGGCCCGGGGCGTACGCTTGTCGGCATGGCTGACGAGCCCGACACCCAGGAGTTGCGCAAAGCCCAGCTGCAGCGGGAGATGGCAGAGGCCGAGCTCGCTGACACGGCGGCCGAGGAGGAGGAGTTCGCCCAGCATCAGCGGCGCTCGGAGAAGGCCCATTACCTGCGCAAGAAGCTGGAGGAACGTGAGGAGTCCGAGACCAACGGGTGACCTCAGTGCGCGCGGAAGTCCATCCGGTGGTCGTCGCCGAACACCGGTAGCTCGTCGCACATCTCGGTCAGCCGCGAAACCGTTCGCTCGGTGATCTGCTCGCACAGGCGGTCACGATCGTCGATGTTGGTCGTGATGACCATCGAACGCCGGTCCTCGTACCGAGCGTTGACGATCGAGTAGAGCTCCTCGAGCACCCAGTCGGTAGTGCGCTCGGCCCCGACGTCGTCGATGTGGAGCAGGTCCACCGCGGTGAGGCGGTCGAGCAGCTCGACGTGCGAGCGCTCGGCCCGGTGGGTGTCGCGGATCTCGTTCAGCAGCCTGGGGAGCGAGTAGATGGCGACCGAGCGCCCTTCCCTGAGCGCGGCCTTTGAGACCAGCATGGCGAGGGTGGTCTTCCCGGTGCCCACCGGGCCCATGAACCAGAGGCCGTGCCCAGCGTCCAGATGGCGATGGATGTCATCGCAGAATCGCCGCGCCTCCCTGACCACGGACGCGTCGATCTCGGTCACCGGTGGGCGGTCGAAGGCGACGTCGCGATACCGGCGGGGGATGACCGCGGACAGGCTGCGGGCCTTGTTCAGGGCCACGCGCTGGGGCCGGCAGCGGCAGTTGTAGGCGGTGTTGCTGGTCTCGTCGTAGAGCAGGCCGGAGCCGTCGCAGAGCTTGTACGGGCACGCGTCGGTGTTGGTGTAGAGCACCTGGCTGGCGATCGGCTTGAGCGTGCTCATCCGGCGAAGCGGTCGCCCGCGTAGTTCATGAACTTCGGGTACTCCTTCTGGAAGGTGAGCACGACGTCGCCGACCGGGCCGTTGCGGTGCTTGGCGATGATGATGTCGGCCTCGCCGAGGCGCTCGGAATCCTTCTCGTAGTACTCGTCGCGATAGATGAACATGACGAGGTCGGCGTCCTGCTCGATGGCTCCGGATTCGCGCAGGTCGGAGAGGATCGGCTTCTTCTCGCCCCCTCGCTGCTCGACGGCGCGGCTGAGCTGGCTCAGGGCGATGACCGGGACCTGGAGCTCCCGGGCCAGTCCCTTCAATCCGCGGGAGATCTGACTTACCTGCTCGACGCGGCTCTCGACGCGACCCTCGTGGCGCATCAGCTGGAGGTAGTCGATGATGATCAGACCGAGGCCCCCCTCGATCTGATGGTGGAGCCGGCGAGCCTTGGCCCGCACCTCGAGCACGCCGGTGTCACTCGAGTCATCGACGAACAGGGGCGCGTCGGCCAGGCGCTGGCAGGCCTCGAGGATCTTCGGCCACCGGGCCTCCGGCACCTTGCCTCGCCGCAGGTCCTCGCCCTTGATCCGGGCCTGGGAGGCCACGAACCGCTGGGCGAGCTCGGACTCGGACATCTCGAGGCTGAACAGGGCCACCGGCCTGCCGGCCAGCACGGCGTTCTCGGCCACGTTGCAGACGAGTGCCGACTTGCCCATCGAAGGGCGGGCGGCGACGACGATCAGGTTGCCCGGCTGGAAGCCCCCGGTCTTCTCGTCCAGGTCCTTGAACCCGGACGGGGTGCCGGTGAGCGCGGTCTTGGCCACCGACAGGCGGTGAAGCTTGTCGGTCTCCTCGTGGAGGATGTCGGCGATCGTCCGGATCTTCTTCTGGCGATCGTCATGGGCCACCTCCAGCATCGAGCGCTCCGCACGCTCGACCAGGTCACGTGCCGGAGCCTCTCGTGAGAGGACGCTGGCCTGGATGTCGTAGGAGGCGTGCAACAGGGCCCGCATCTGCGCGTTGTCGCGGACGATCCGCCCGTACTCCCGCGCGTGGCCGGCCGCCGGCACCCAGCCGGCGAGCTCGTCGATCGCCTCGGGGCCGCCGACCTCCTCGAGCTTGCCGTGCTGACGAAGTGTCTCGGAGACGGTCAGCTGGTCGATCTTGCCGTCGTTCTCGTACAGCTGGAGCATGGCCGCGAAGACGGCGCCGTGCTGCTCGCGGTAGAAGTGCTCGGGCCGCACCTGCTCCTCGACCAGGAGCGCATGGAGATGCCGCTCGTCCAGCAGCACCGCGCCCAGCACCGACTTCTCGGCCTCGAGATTGTGCGGCGGGACCGCGATGTTCTGGACGGCGGTGCTCATCGTCAGACCCGAGTCTAAGTTCGAATCAGGCGGCTCCCCGAAGCCCTCCCCGCTAGCTCCGAGGAGTTCGTGCTGGCTACGCCGAGGAGTCCGTGCCGGCTACGCGACCGAGCCCGTCAGCGGCCCGCCCGGAGCGAGCCCCAAGGGGCCTATCGAGATAGACCCTAAGCCGCAACGACCATGGTCTTGACGGTAGCCGTGACCTCGTCCACGACTTCGACCACGACCATGTAGGTGCCTGTGTGACGGATCGGCTCCTCGAGGTGGATCTTCCGGCGATCCACTCGGAGCCCACGGGCCTCGCGGATCGCGTCCGCGATGTCCTGCGTGGTCACCGATCCGAACAGGCGCCCGTCGTCACCGGCCTGCTGGGGGATCGTGAGCACCGTCCGGCTCAGCAGGGCCGCGCTCTCACGGGCCTTCTCGGACGCCTCCTGCTGGGCCTTCTCGGCCGCCTCACGCCGCCGTGAGGCGGCCTGGATCGACCCCGAGGTCGCCGGCTCGGCCAGCTTCCGCGGCAGCAGGTAGTTGCGCAGGTACCCGGCGGACACGTCCACCACGGCTCCGCGCTCGCCGAGCGAGTCGACGTCCTGAAGCAGAATCGCCTGTGGCATTGGGACTACCGGTCGCGTTCGCGGTCGCCGCGCCCGCCGCCCGCGCCTTCAGCCACGTAGGGCAGCAGCGCGAGCTCGCGCGCGCGCTTGACCGCGCGCGCGACCTGGTTCTGGTGACGGCGACAGGCTCCCGTGATCCGGCGCGAGCGGATCTTGCCCCGCTCGGAGATGAACCGCCGCAGGGACGAGATGTCCTTGTAGTCGACCTGATCCACCTTGTCGCGGCAATACGGACACGGCTTCCGGCGCCCGGAAGTCGGTCCTGCTTTTCTGTCGCGCCGGCGTACCGGCCTTCTCCGCTGCTTCGCCAACCTGAATCACCTAGCTCGATATGCCTTTGCGTCCGATTCGCCGCCTCAGAACGGAATGTCGTCGTCG
Source organism: uncultured Solirubrobacterales bacterium (assembly GCA_963748585.1). Taxonomy (GTDB): domain Bacteria; phylum Actinomycetota; class Thermoleophilia; order Solirubrobacterales; family Solirubrobacteraceae; genus Palsa-465. The sequence continues at coordinate 244,717 of CAVVJR010000003.1, forward strand.
GCGACGCCGGCAGCCACCGGGGCGGCCTCGAAGTCACCGGTGTCGATCGGGATGTCGCTCTCCGTCGCGCGGACGCTGCTGGAGAAGCCGTTCCCGTTCCCATTACCGGCGTCATCGCGCCCGCCGAGGAACTGCACGGAATCAGCGATGATATCGATCGACTCGCGAGTCTGTCCGTCGCGCTCGTACTGGCTCCACTCCAGGCGGCCGTCGATCGCCACGGCGCGGCCCTTCTTCAGGTACTGGCCGCAGCTCTCGGCCTGGCGCCCGAACACGGTCACGCGGAAGAAGTTGGCCTTCTCCTCCCAGTTGCCGGTGTCGTTGTTCTTGCGGCGGCCGTTGACCGCGATGCCGAGCTTGCAGATCGACAAGCCGGTGCTGGGATTCGAGCGCACCTCCGGATCCCGCGTGAGGTTTCCGGTCAATACCACCCGGTTGATATTCATGCTGAGGCTCCTTTCCGGAGATCGCGTAAAAGTCTGTCGCCGAGTCTAGGCCTGAGGTCGGAGCGAATCTCCCCCCTGGCCGGAAAATGGCGCAGAAACGTTGCGGGGCGTCGCTATGGCGTTGCACGGAGCCGCCAAAGCCGGCCGTGACCGGGAACTGTTCCCTTTTTCCCCCGAGGGGTGGGCGAAAACGGGAACAGTTCGCCCCCACAGGGGGTGGGACCGGCGAAGGAGCCGGCTACAGCTCGGGCGCGGCGCTCGCCGCCACCGGCGCGATCACCGGCGGGGCGGACTCGGGGGCCGGCGGGGTCCCCGGAACCACCTTGATGATCCGGAAGCGCAGCACCTCGTCGGCGATCCGCAGCGAGTGATTGAGCGACTCGAGCAGCGAGGTCGGGCCGGTGAACTGCAGCAGGTGGTACTCGGCATCCCCCTGGTGGTTGATCCGATAGGTCATCGGACGCGTGCCCCAGTCGTCGTTGCGCTCGATCGAGCCACCGGCGCCCGAGATGGCCGTTTCGACCTCGCTCAGGATCCGCGACCGCTCCTCGTCGGGAGCGTTCGTGGAGAGCAGAAGCGTCAGGTCGTAAAGGGGTGCTTGCGGGGCCATGGCGGGCGGCGGCCGACTATAGCAACGGCCTCTGGAGGCGCCGGGCTGCGACACAGGACCCGTGGCCGGGATACTTGACCCGTGGCCGAAGTGAAAGAGCGCCCGACCGAAGAGCTGCCCGACCGGGCCGCATGGGCGCAGTGGCTCGGGCGCCATCACGACTCGGCCACGGAGGTGTGGCTGAAGACGGCCAAGAAGGGCACCGGCGTGATCACGGTCAGCCATGCCGAGGCGCTCGAGGAGGCGATCCGGTACGGCTGGATCGACGGCCAGCGGATCGCCTACGACCACACCTACTTCTTGCAGCGCTTCACCCCGCGCGGGCGAAAGAGCAAGTGGTCCCAGGTCAACCGCCAAACCGCCCAGCGGCTAATCGACGAGGGCCGGATGCACCCGGCCGGCCTGGCCCAGGTGCAGGCGGCCCGGCGAGACGGCCGCTGGGACGACGCGTACGAGCCCCAGAGCCGTGCCACCGTGCCCGATGATCTGCAAGCGGCGCTGGACCGGAACCCCGACGCGAAGGCCTTCTTCGAGACGCTGACCGGCGCCCGGCGCTACGCCTTCCTTTACCGCCTGCACAACGTCAAGCGCCCCGAGAACCGGGCGAGGCGGATCGAGAGTTACATCGAGCTACTCGGCCGGCGGCAGACCCTGCACGACTAACGGCCGGCGTGGAGGCCCGGCCGAACCGGCCCCTACTCCACCCCGCCCTTGCGCCGGATATCGGCGAGCTGGTCGTCGACCCAGTCGCCGGGGTTGCGGGCGGTGATGATCGACTTCAGCCCCTCGTGGCGCCGGCGACGCTCGTCCGGGTCCATGGTCAGGGCGGCATGGATCGAGTCGGCCAGCTCCTGGATGTCGAACGGGTTGACCGACAGCGCATACTCGCCGAGCTCCTCGTGCGCCCCGGTGTTCTCGGACAGGATCGAGGCCCCGGCGCGCTCGTTGACCATCGGGCCCTCCTTGGCCACGAGATTCATCCCGTCGAACATGGCGTTGACCATCAGCACGTCGTAGTGCTTGTAGGCGGCCGCCGCCTCCTCGAGGTCGTCGCGGAGCTTGAGCTGGATGGGCATCCAGTCCGGCGATCCGTGGCGATGGTTGACCACCGCCACCACCGCCTCGATCCGCTCCAGGTACTCGGCGTATTCGGGCACGTCGGTCCGTGAGGGCATGAGCTGGGCGATGAAGGTCACCCGCTCGCGGAACTCGGGGTGCTGCTCCAGGAACACGTCGAAAGCGCTGAACCCGCGCAGCACGTTCTTCGACAGGTCGGCGCGGTCGACGCGCAGGATCAGATACTCCCGGCGGCGCCGGAGCAACTCCTCCTCGAACTCCCGTGCCCGGTCGCGCCGGGCCACCTGCTGGATGGCCGAGGAGTCGATCGGGAGGGGGTAGGCGCGAACCCAGACCTCGCGGTCGTCGCACTGGACCACCCCGGCCTCCATGTCGACCTCGAGGTCCATCAGGTCGCGGCAGCACTGAAGGAAGTTCCGCCGGTAAGAGCGGGTGTGGAAGCCGATGATGTCGTTGGCCAGGATCCCGTTGTAGAGCTCGCGGCGGATCATCGACGGCAGCACCCGCCACGAGTCGGGCTGACTCCACGGAATGTGGACGAAGTGGTGCAGGAACGCGTCGGGGCGGACGCGGCGGATCAGTCCGGGCAGCGTGTAGAGGTGATAGTCGTGAACCATCACGATCGGGTGCTCGACGTCCTCGATCTCCTCGAGCACGGCCCGGGCCAGGTCCTCGTTGACCGCGTTGTAGCCGAACTCGAACGCCTCGGTCTCATTGCGCCGGATGTCGGGCGCGTTCGAGAGGTCCCACAGGTAGTGCTGGATGAACCACAGCATCGGGTTGGCGATGATGTTGTAGAAGCGGTCGTAGGCGTCGCCGTCGGAGGCGACGAGCTTGACCCGGTACTCGCCTCCCCCCGGCGCTGAGACCGGGAACGGCCGCCCGTCGTTGCTCTCGGCCTGCTCGACGTCCTCGTCGGTCATCGCCGAGGCAACCCACGTCACCTCCCGGTAGGAGGCCAGGCCGATCAGCGCGGTGACCAGGCCGCCGGTGCCGCGCTTGATCTCGCCTCCGGGCTGGAAGGTCACCGGCCCGCGATTGGAGACCAGGACAAGCGGTGAGTCGGACTGCGAGGACTCCATCAGGCCCCTAGGCCTCGAGGGATTCGAACAGCTCCAGCCAGTCGCGCAACAGGCGCGGCATCAGGAACCGCCGACGTACCGCCTCCTTGCCCGCTCGGCCGAGCCGCTTGCCCAGCCCCGGGTCGGCCAGGATCTCCAGGCAGCGCTTCGCGCACTCCTCGACGCTCGAGACCAGGAACCCGGTTTCGCCGTCGCTCACCTGCAACGGGATCCCGCCGACCTTGCCGCCGATGAACGGGCGCGCCTTCCAGATGGCCTCGGTCACGGTGAGCCCGAACCCCTCGCGGGTGGACTTCTGCAGCACCACGTCGCAATGTGATTGGAACGCGTTCACCTCGATCGCCCCGACGTTGTTCAAATTATTCAAGATGTGGATATCGGGGTCGCCGTCGGCGTGGGCGATCGTGGAATTGAAGAAGTCCCAGCCCTCGGGGTCGTCGGTGGCCATCGAGCCCACGAGCGCCAGCTGCACGTCGGGCATCTGCTCCTTGACGATCCGGTAGGCGTCGATCACTCCCAGCGGGTCTTTCCACGGATCGAAGCGGGAAACCTGGCACAGCATCGGCCGGTCGACGTCGATCCCGAACTGCTCGCAGATGTAGACCGCGTCCTCGGGCGAGAAGGCCATGTTCTTGGGCGCGAGCGGATCGATGGCCGGGGGGATGATGTGGGCCCGGCCGTTCATGTCGCCCGGCACGTACTCGGGCATGTGGAAGACCGCGGCCGGATACGGATCGAGGTAGGGCAGCAGGCCGCTGAGGGTGTCGACGTTCGGGGTCGAGAGGTCGATGTGGCAGCGCCAGATCCACCGTCGCGCCTTCTCGGGCACCAGCGAGGCCAGGGCGGCGGGCTGGGGATCGTGGACGATGCACACGTCCCAGTTCTCGGACAGCTGACGGGCGTTGATCTCGTTGTAGTGGTGCCAGGTCTGCCACTGATCCTCGCTCAGGTCCTGCGGATTGCCCTGCAGGGCATTGTGCATGAGCTTGGTGGCGTTGAAGAACTCCTCGCGGCCGTAGATGATCTGCCACTCGGCGGCCAGCCCCACATCGACCATGAGCGGGACCAGCGTGTTGAGGATCTCCGACACCCCGCCCCCGAACGCGGTGGCTGAGACGTGGAGGATGCGCTTGCCCTTGAGCCGGTCGGCCCGCTCGCGGATCTCGTCGACCAGGGGCCGGCCCACGATGCTGGCGTAGTCGGCGAGCTGCTTGTTGGCGACTGAGACGGGCTGCAGCATGGACGGCGCCGCACGATAGCGTGCTCGCTTCGCTCGCATTGTGAGTTCGCTTGACGGCGAACATCACGGGCCTGCTTCGCAAGCATTGCGCTTGGGGCGGCTGGGCCGCCCTTGCGAGTTTGGGGCGGCTGCGCCGCCCTTGCGGGAAACATCGCGCCCTGGCCGCGAAAGTGGCCGCGGCTCTCACCGCGCTCAGCCGCTCAAGGCCTGGAGGCGCGCCACCCCGGCGTCGACCGCCCGCACCAGCTGACCGTGCAACTCCCGGTTGCAGGCCGAAATCGATGACATCTGGAACTCGTGACCCGAGCCGAGCAGCCGCCGGTTGTCCAGCGGCCGCCCCCAGCCGTCGGAGACCACGCCGCCGGCCTCGACCAGGCATAGCCACGGCGCCGCCAGATCGTAGGGCGAGTTGTTGAGCACCTCGCCGCCACCCACGCGCTCGAACTCGGCCCGCATCCCGGGGACATCGTCGATCATCCGCGATCCGACCTCGACCACCGCGTCGAGCTGGCCGGTGACGATCCGCGTCATGGCAAAGGCCTGGGAGCCGAGCTCGAAGGTCCCTCCTCCGACCGAGGAGGCGTCGATCAGGTCGCCAAGCACCTCGACCACCGCCCGGGCCGGCCGGCCCCGGAAGCCGTAGCCCCAGAACATCCGCCCCACGTCGACGGCTGTGCTCAACCCGACCGAACGGGTCGCCCGCACCCCGGAGCCTCGCACACCCAGGTACCAGTCTCCTGTCTTGATCTCGACCACGCAGCCCACCGACACGTCGCCCATCACCGGGTCGCCGTCGCCCAGCGGCGCCAGGGCCACGGCCACGCACGCGGACTCCAAACCCGCCATCGCGGGACGCGTTCCGTCGATCGGATCGACCACGAGTACCTCGGACGCATCATCGGAGGACACCAGCCCGCGGTCCTCGGAGTACCACGCCATCCGCGGCGCCCGCTCGGCCAGGAACGAGGCCAGCGCCTCCTCGGCGACCTCGTCTACCGCGAAGGTGACATCCCCGCCGACCGCGTCCCCGGCATGGGCCCGCCCCTCGAACGACCCCAGCGACGGAAGCACGACCGTGCGCAGGTGCAGCGCAAGCTCCAACACGAGCCCCTCCGACGACGGCGAGCTCAAACCGGGATCTCGAACGTGAACGTGGTCTCGCCCGGCGCCGACTGCACGGTGAGCCGGCCCGCCATCCGCTCGGCCAGCTCGCTGGCGATGGCCAGCCCGAGCCCCGACCCCTGGGCGTCGTCCGCGGTGTAGAAGGGCTCGAAGATCCGCCGCACCGCGATCGGGTCGATGCCGCTCCCGTCATCGCGGACAGCCAGCCGCGCGTGACCGTCGACCTGACCCGCGGTGACCACGATCCGCGTTCCCGCGGGCGTGTGGGTCAATGCGTTGTCGATCAGGATGCGCATGATCTGGGCCACGCGAACCGGATCGCACTGAGCCTCGATCCGCCGCGCCGCCAGCCGCAGCTCCAGGTGCGCGTCATGAACCGCCAGCGTGGGCTCGAACTCCCCCGAGACCGAGCGCGTCAACTCGGCCAGGTCGACCGACTCGGGCCGGAGCTCGAGCGATCCGGACTCGAGCCGCGACAGGTCGAGCAGGTCGACCGACAGCTTGCGCAGCCGCTCGACCTGCTGGCGCACCTGGTCCAGGAAGCGCTGGCGGGTCTCCGCGTCCAGGTCCTCATCCTCGAGCAACTCGACGAAGCCGCCGAGCGAGAAGATCGGCGTGCGCAGCTCGTGCGAGGCGGTGGCGATGAACTTCTTGCGGGCCGACTCGAGCTCGGCCAGCTGACGCTGCATCTCGTTGAACGCGGCCGCCAGCTGCCCGAGCTCGTCGCGCGAGTCCACCTTGATCGGATGTTCGAAGTGACCTGCCGCCACCTCCTCGGCCGCGCGCTCGAGTCGCTTGACCCGGTGTCCGAGCGCGCGCGTGAGCGCGTAGCCGCCGAGCAGGGAGAGCAACAGCGCGATCCCGCCCGCGACCAGGATCTCGTGCCGGACCACGGCGACACTGCGAACGATGTCCGAGACGGGGGTCGAGAACACGATCACCGAGGCGACCCGGCCGTCGAAGCGGATCGGCATCGCCGCCTCGGCCACCGTCCCGTCGCGCGCCTTCTCGGTCCCGGTCTCGAGCCCGCCGGAGCGAACCGCGCGCACGGCGACCGGGAAGCGCAGGGGCGCGCTCGCGCCCGACTTGCCCGAGTCGGCCTCGGTCGAGAGCTGCGGACCGCCCGGGGCGAAGGTGACCAGCAGCAGCGTGACCCGCGACCCCGAGGCCAGGCCGGCGGCGTCGACCTGTGTCGTCACCGCCGACTGGGGAACCGAGCTTCCGACGGTTCGGCCGACCTTGCCCGAGTACGTCTGGGCGCTGGCGGCAAGCTCGTTGAGGGTCTGGTTGAGCAGCCGGGTCTGCAGCCCCGGCGCCACGTACAGATACAGGGCCGCGATCGCGATGCAGTCGATGCAGAAGAAGAGCAGCGCGAGCCGGTTGCGAAGCGACAGCCTCACGGCTCGGAATCACGGAACCGGTAGCCGACACCGCGCACCGTGAACAGGTAATCGGGGTCCTTCGGGTCGCGCTCGATCTTCTCGCGTAGGTGGCGGATGTGGACGTCGATCGTGCGCGGGTCACGATAGGCCGAGTCACCCCAGATCCGGGACAGGAGCATGTCTCGGGTGAACACTCGCCCGGGCGCCCGGGCCAGGGCCGAGAGGATCTCGAACTCAACGAACGTGAGCGGAGCCTCCCGGCCGTGCACCCGCACGATTCGCTTGGAGAAGTCGATCCGCAGCGAGCGGATCTCGAGCGGCGCCTCGTCGGGCGCGGTCTCGGCCGGGCGGCTCATCTCCGCCCGGCGCAGGGCTGCCTTGATCCGGCTCGAGAACTCCCGCAGCGAGAACGGCTTGGTTATGTAGTCATCGGCCCCGAGCTCGAGGCCGACCACCTTGTCGATCTCCTCCGACTTGGCCGTGAGCATGATGATCGGCACCGAGCTGCGCCGGCGCAGGCGCCGGCAGACTTCGAGCCCGTCGACCTTGGGCAGCATCAGGTCGAGCACGACGAGGTCGAACGGCTGCTCCTCGAACCGGTCCAGAGCCTGCTGGCCGTCGGTGGCCTGGACCACGTCATAGCCGTCCTTGCGCAGCGGATAGGAGAGCAAAGTCTGGATGGGCTGCTCATCGTCGACGAGCAGGATGCGCGCTGAGTGGTCGGCCAAATCTCCGTCCTCTGCGGGAGAAGAGTACCTGCCCACACCTAACCATCCCGGATACCCTGGGTTCGATGCTTGATCCGCGGATCTACCGCACGGGGCTGATCGGGGTGGCGCTGGCAGCGATCATCGTCGCGTTCTCATTCGGCTCCCAGCAGGGTTCGCTGACCACGAATCTCGCTCCGGACGCGTTCAACGGCGGCGACGCCTATTCGCTCATGACCAGGCTCGCCGCCCGATATCCGGACCGGCGGCCGGGCTCGGCCGGCGATCGGGCTCTCGGCCGCTACGTCGCCGGCCAGCTCCGCCACGACGGCTTCAGCGTGTCGACCGACCGGTTCAGCGGCGCCACCGTGGACGGGAGGCGGCCGCTGCAGACGGTCACCGGCACGCTCGCGGGCCTGTCCAACGGAACAGTGGTCGTGGTCGCCTCCCGCGATGCGCTCAGCCGTCCCGCCACCGCGGGCATATCGAGCACCGCGGTCCTGCTCGAGCTGGCCCGCGTGCTGGCCGGGGAGACTCAGAACCGCTCGATCGTCCTCGCCTCGACCAGCGGTTCGACCGGCGGCGCCGGGGCGGCCGAGCTCGCTCGCACCGTGCCCGGTCCGGTCGACGCCGTGCTCGTGCTCGGAGACCTGGCCGGAACCGACGTGCGCCAGCCGACGGTGGTCCCCTGGGGCACCGAGGCCCGGCTGGCCCCCCAGTTGTTGCGCAACACGATCGCCACCGCGCTCGCCGCGCAAGCCGGTCTGTCCGCGGGTCACACGTCGCTCCCGGGCCAGTTCCTGCACCTGGCGCTCCCGCTCGGGGTGACCGATCAGGCGCAGTTCAACTCGCTCGGGATCCCGTCGGTGCTGCTGTCGTTCTCGGGCGAGCGGCCACCCGCGGCGCACGAGCCGACCAGCCTGGTCCAGATCACCGCTGCCGGCCGTACCGTACTCGAGAGCGTGGGCGCCCTCTCGGCGGGACCCCGCGTGCCGCCACCGTCGGCCTACCTGCTCTACAGCGGCAAGGTGCTGCCGGCGTGGGCCGTCCGGCTCCTCGTGCTCGCCCTGATCGCACCGGCGCTGATGGTCGCCATCGACGGCATCGCCCGGTCCCGGCGCCGGCGCCACTCGCTCGGTGCCGCGCTCGGCTCGGTCGTCTCGGCCACGGCGCCGTTCCTCCTCGCGGCCGTGTTCGTGGTGGCGCTTCGGGCCTTCGGCGCCATCGACACGGCGACCCGGGCCGCCGTCCCGGGCGGAGCGCTGACCGTCGGGACGTCGGGCATCGTGATCATGGCGCTCGGGCTGTGTCTGGTCGCGGGAGCGTTCGCCTTGCGCTCCCGTCTGGCTCCCGGCCTCGCCCATCCCGGGCCTGCGGCACCGCCCGTGGTGCTGCTGGTGCTCGCGCTGGTCGCGCTGGCCCTGTGGCTCTCGAACCCGTTTGCCGCGGCGCTGCTCGTGCCCGCGCTTCACTTCTGGATGTGGGCGGTCGGGCCGCGCCGCGCACCCGCGGCGGCGCTCCTGGTGAGCGGCCTGCTGCTACCGGCGGCGGCGCTCGTCTACTACGCGCACGCGCTCGGTCTCGGACCGCTGGCCACGGCATGGAGCTCCGTGCTGCTGGTGGCGGGCGGGGGGATCGGGATCGGCGGCGTGATTGCGGCCGCTCTGGTCCTCGGCTGTCTGGCCACATTGATCGCGGCGGCACTCGTGGCCGCGCGGGAAGCCAAGCCCGAGGACGTCCCCATCACCGTGCGCGGACCGGTCACCTACGCCGGACCGGGTTCGCTGGGCGGGACCGGAACGGGGTCGGCGCTGCGGCGATGATCACCGTGGCGCCGCGCCGGCGCCGGGGCACCCGGCTAATCCGTGACGTGGCGTCGGTGCTGATCCTGGCCGGTCTCCTGCTCCTGCTCGATGCCGGGGTCACGCTGGTCTGGCAGGAGCCGGTGACGGCACTGGTCGGGGTGATCCAGCGCAGCCGCATCGACCAGCGGTTCGTCACCGGGCGGCTCGGCCCGGCCGACCGATCCGCGCTCGTTCACGTTCCCGACAGGCGGGCCCGCATGGCTTACCTGGCCCGGCGCGAAGCGCGCGAGGTCCCGGTCGGCGCCGCTCTCGGACAGCTCGTCATCCCCCGGCTCCGAGCCGGGTTCGAGGTCGTGCAGGGGACGGATGCGGCCAGCCTCGAGAAGGGGCCCGGGCACTACCCGGGTACGGCACTCCCCGGCCTCGGCCGGACGGTTGCGATCGCCGGCCATCGGACCACCTATCTGGCCCCGTTTCGGAACCTCGATGCGCTGCGCCCGGGCAACCTGCTCGTCCTGCGCATGCCCTACGGCCGGTTCACCTATGTGGTCCAGTACCGGAGGATCGTCCCCCCGACCGCCGTCTGGGTGACCCGCGACGCCGGCTACGACCGGCTCGTCCTCTCGGCCTGCAACCCGCTGTACAGCGCGGCGCAGCGGATCATCGTCTTCGCTCGCCTCGAGCACGCGGTTGCCACGGGCTTATGATGGGCTCACTTCGCGCGGGCCGCCCGTCCGAACGCTTCGCGGGGTCAACCGAAATGGCGTCGATTGGGGTCGCGACCTGATCCAGTAGCGCAAGGGGGGTGCCGATCCACCCGATGGGAATCATGGAAGAGGACCGCAACCGAGAATTGTCCGCTCTCAAGGACCAGATCGACCGGGGTGAGTACCGCGTGGACCCCGCCATCGTGGCCGATGCGATCCTGCGTCGGCTCAGGCTTCAGAAGGCGTGCTCGTACCCCGACAACGGCTCGTCGGCATCCACGAACACCACGCCGCTCTCGCCCTGCGTGACCGACCCGATCCAGGTCAGGCCGGGACCGATGCGCGCGATCGCCTCCCGGCTGCGGGCGGTCGCCGCCGGGCCGCAGATACAGAGCTCGTAGTCCTCGCCGGCCGTGGCCGCGAACGAGCGCGGATCGACGCCGAGCTCGGCCGCCACCTCGGCCACCCCGTCGGCCAGCGGCAGCGAGGCGAGCCTGAGCTCGATCCGCACGCTGCTGCACCGTCCCAGGTGGCCGGCGTCAGTGGCGATGCCATCCGAGATGTCGATCATCGCCCGTGCCCCGAGGTCGAACAGCTGCCGGCTTTCGGTGAAGCGCGGCTCTGGGCGGGCGTAGCGTTCGATCAGGCCGCGGCGTACTTCGGCGGGCAGATCGGCCCCGGCACGCCCGTCGAGCACCGCCAGGCCGGCGCCCGCCCCGCCGAGCCTCCCGGTCACGCCGACCAGGTCTCCGGGCTGTGCTCCGTCGCGTCCGATCAGCGCGGCCGGATCATCCGCCCAGCCCACCACGGTGACCGAGACGGTCAGGTCGTGGGCGCGGGTCACATCGCCGCCGGCGATCGTCACGCCGTAGGCTCTCGCCAGCGCGTGTGCGCCCTCCACGAGCTCCAGTGCATAGCCCGGCTCGGTCCCGGCCGGCAGGCCGAGCGCCAGGTAGGCCTCGCCCGGTGCGGCCGCCATCGCGGCCAGGTCGGAGAGCGCCGCCGCGGCGGCGCGGCGCCCGATGTCGCGCGCCGGCAGCTGAGCGGAGCGAAAATGGACGCCGTCGACCATCGTGTCGAGCGAGGTCACGGCGTAGCGGCCGGCGCGGACCACTGCGGCGTCGTCGCCCAGCCACCTCACGATCCGCGCCCCCGCGGGAGCGAGCGCCGCCTCGAGCGCTTCGATCAGCTCGAGCTCACGCATCGGCTCGAACCCCGCGGCTCAGGGGCGATCAGCGGTGCCGGTAGACGATCCGGGCGCGGTCGAGGTCGTACGGCGAGAGCTCGACCCTCACCCGGTCGCCGGGCAGGATGCGGATGCGGAACCGCCGCATCTTCCCCGCCACGTGCCCGAGCACCGTGCGGTCCATGTTGTCGAGCTTGACGCGGAACATCGCGTTGGGCAGGGCCTCCACGACCTCGCCCTCGAGCTCTACTTTCTCTTCTTTAGGCATTCGGCACTAACTGTAGTGGCTGAAAGGCGGGCGCTAATGCCCGCCGCCGCCCAAACCGGCGCCGCCGGAGGACGAGCCGCCGCTCGTGCCCGAGTGAGACCCGCCGGTTCCGCTCCCGCCACCGCCGCCGCCGGTGCCACCACCTCCCGTGCTGCTGCTCGGGGGCTGGGCGTACAGGGTCGGGTTGTTGTAAGGGTTGGTCGAGGTCTGGTTGCCGAAGCCGCCTCCGCTCGAGCTCGACGAGCCGCTGCCGCCGTAGCCGGGTGCGTTACCGGCGGAATGGGAGCCGGTGAAGGCCGAGCCGTAGAACGGATCGCTCGGCTGCGCGAAGTCGCCGCAGTAGCCGTTCGAAGCCGCCGACATGAAGGCGTTCCAGATCGGCGCCGCCAGCGTGCCACCGAACCCGTTGGACATCGGGACGTTGCCCTGCGGGTAGCCGACCCACACCGCGGTCGAGAGCTTTGGCGTATAGCCGACGAACCAGGCATTGGCCAGGTTCTCGGCGGTGCCCGTCTTACCCGCCGCCGGGCACCCGTAGTTGGCCGCGGTTCCGGTGCCGCTCTGGATCACGCCCTTCAGCACCTGGGTGGCCGTGTAGGCCTCGCCCGAGGTGAACACGCGCGTCCCCGGCGAGGTGCCGAGGTTCTGCGAGCTGCCATCCGGGAACACGACCTTGCTCAGCACGGTGCTCGGGTGGTGAATCCCTCCGGCGGCCAGCGTGGCGTAGGCGTCGGCCATCTCGAGCGGAGTGACTCCCTGCTGCCAGCCTCCGATCACCTCGGCCGGATTGCCGTGGAGCAAGTTGGCCGGGATCCCCATCGCCTTCGCGGTGGCCTCGAACTTGTCCACCCCAAGGTCGACCACCAGCTGCGCGAACACCGTGTTGTCGGAGGTGATGGTGGCCTGCTTGAGGTTGATCGTGCCCTGATAGCTCTGCTCGGCCGTGTGGACCGACCAGGTGGGCTCGGAGGACAGCCAACCCGCGGGCAGGTACTGGGAGGTGTAATAGGTGGAGCTCGGATCGCCGTGGTAGTCGTGGATCAGCGTCATCAGCGCGAACACCTTGGCCGATGACCCGGGCTGGCGCAGCGCCTGGGCGGGGAAGTCGAACTTGGTCTGGCTGTACTTGGCCGTGGAGGCCATGTCCGTGATGTCACCGGTGGCCGGATCGACCGTGGCCAGGGCGGCGGCAGGCTGGTTGTCGAGTACGGACCCGCCCTCGTACGCGTCGACTGCGCGCTGGGCCTGCTGCTGCATCTTCATGTTGATGGTCGTGTAGACCTTGAGCCCACCGCCCTGAACCGTCTTCGCTCCGTACTTGTCCACCAGCTGCTGCTGGACGTAGTCGAACAGGAACGGCCATGGCCGCAGGTTGTAGGCGGTGTTCGACCGCAGGTTGAGCGGCTCGTGCTTGGCTGCGTTCGCCTGGCCCTGGGTGATGTAGTGGGAGGCCACCATCGCCTGGAGCACCTGCGCGCGCCGGTCGAGCGCCAGGTGGGGCGCCAGGTACGGGTTGTACTGCGATGGTGCCTGCGGCAGGCCGGCCAGCAGGGCCTCCTGACCGAGCGTGAGCTGGGTGACCGGCTTGTCGAAGAACACCTCGGCGGCCGCGCCGACGCCGATCGCCGTCTCCCCGCCGACCGTCCCGTACGGGACGTCGTTGAGGTAGCCGTTGAGGATCCAGTTCTTCGTATGGGCGCCCTCGAGCTGCTCGGCCAGCTTGGCCTGAACGATCTTGTACTTGAGGTTGTGCGTCTTCTTGACGTCGAGCGGCAGGTACACGTTGTCGACCAGCTGCATGGTCAGGGTCGAGGCGCCCTGGACCGAGTTGTGACCGCCGAACACGTCCTTGATGCCCGCCCGGAGGATGCCCTGGTAGTCCAGCGCGCCGTGCTGGTAGAAGCGGCGATCCTCGATGGCGATCGTCGCCTCCTTGAGCGTCCTCGGGATCTGGTTTCCGACCGTGTGCTTGTAGACCGTGTCGGAGTGGATGTAGCCGAGCACGGTGCCGTCCGCGGCGAAGATCTCCGACAGCGGGTGCGGGCTGCGCGGCTTGAGCTGCTTCAGATTCGGGGCCGAGTCAGCCACCGAGACGACCCAGCCGACCGCGGCCAGAATCCCGATCACGACGCCGGACACGGCGAGGCCAGTGGCCATCAGCGCCACCCGCTTGACCGGGTGGCCACGATGGCGCGCGCGGCGCTTCTGTCGTTCGCGTCGGCTCATTGAGGACTCTGCGAAGTGACGGCGCCGCGGCTCAGAGGCGCGGCTCGGCGCCGAAACTTGACCTGCGAGTGTACCGGGAGTGGGTTTTCGTCCCGTCAGGTCGGTGTCCTTCCGTGCGACGAGGGCGATTCTGCTCGACGCGCTCGGCACGCTCGTGCGGCTCGAGCCGCCGTCGCCGCGGCTGCGTGCCGAGCTGGGGGCGCGGTTCGGCCTCGAGGTGACGCAGGCGCAGGCCGATCAGGCGATCGCGGCCGAGATCGCCTACTACCGGGCTCACCTCGACGAGGGCTCGGATCAGCGGCGCGTGTACGCACTCCGGGCTCGGTGCGCGGAGGTGCTGCGAAGCGCGCTCCCGCCATCGCCGCGGTTGGACTCTGTGAGCCCGCAGGACCTGACCGAGGCGCTGCTCGCCTCGCTGCGGTTCACCGCCTATCCAGACGTGCGCCCGGCGCTCGCGCTCGCCCGCGAGCGCGGGATGCGGCTCGTCGTGGCCAGTAACTGGGACGCCTCGCTGCACGAGGTGCTCGAACGCCTGGAGCTCGCGCCCTGGCTCGACGGCGTCCTCACCTCGGCCGAGGTCGGCGAGCGAAAGCCGGCCGCGACGATCTTCGAGCGTGCGCTGCGCCTGGCCGGGGTGAGCGCGGACGCGGCCGTGCACGTTGGCGACAGCCTGGAGGAGGATGTCGGGGGCGCGCGCAACGCCGGCGTCACTCCGGTGCTGATCCGGCGGCACGGCGAACCGGCCCCGCCCGGAGTCGAGGTGATCGCCGCTCTTACCGAGTTGTTCGACGCGACGACGTAATCTCAGGCCTGCGATGTCGGGCCCCCCGCCTCCAAACGCGCTCGAGCCGGCGCCTGCCGCGGCCTCCGTGGCCCCCGACCCCCCGCCCGAGGCCGATCAGGTCCCGTGGCCGGTCTGGACGGCCCCGGCGGCCGTGGTCCTCGGGCTGGTGATCGGCCTGCTCGGGGGGGTGATCGTGAGCGCGGTCGCGCAGGCCGGCGGCGCCCAGCCGGGCCACCTCGGGCCGGCGGCCAACATCGCCGCCGACATCGTCTTCGACCTCGGCTTCGTCGCCGCCGCGATCTACCTGGCCGCGCGCGGTCACCGAAAGCTCCACGCGGCCGACTTCGGCTTCCGGCGCATCGGACTCGGCCGGGGGATCCTCGCCGTTCTGGTGGCCGGGATCAGCTACTACGTGGTCACGGCCGCTGTACGCGTCGCTCATCGGCCTGCACGGGTCGGACAAGCTGCCCAGCGAGCTCGGAGTGAGCAAGAGCACTGCCGCCCTGGTCGCGGCGGCGGCGTTCGTATGCGTGATCGCTCCGGTGTGCGAGGAGTTCTTCTTCCGCGGGTTCATCTTCGGGGCCCTGCGCCGGATGCGGATCGTGGTCGCGGGCCGGGACCTCGGCACATGGGTCGCGGCGGTCATTACCGGGATCCTCTTCGGCCTGGCCCACACGGGCTCCGCGTCGTCGCAATATCTGATCCCGCTCGGCTTCCTCGGCTTCGTGCTCTGCCTCGTCCGCTGGCGCACGGCCTCGCTGTATCCGTGCATGGCCCTGCACTCGATCAACAACTCGCTCGCCCTCGGCGTCAACCAGCTCCACTGGAACGGACTCGAGATTCTCGGCCTCATGGTCGGCGCCCTCATGGTGATCGCCGCGGTGACCGGACCGCTGTCCCGAAGCAGCCCGACTCGCCGGCTCTGGTTTAATTCCCGATTAATGACACGGAGATTGGGGCCGGCGCTGGTGGCGCTGCTCATGTCGGGGGCTCTGGCGCCTGCTGCGCTGGCCGACGGCGGCTTGGCGCAGCCGCCGGCCAAGGCGTCGGTGGCGCTCTCGTTGCCGGACGCCTTCTTCGTGCACGGCGATGCGCTCACGGTGCCCAGACGCGTGACCCATGTGCGCGGAGTGGTACGTCCGTACGTGCCCGGCCAGATGGTGAACGTCCGGATCTGGGTCGGCTCGCGGCATTTCAAGACCGACCAGCTGCGCGTCAAGCCCGGGCCGGGTGGCCGCTACGGACAGTTCACCGAGGCGTTCTCGGCCCCGGCGGCCGGGATCGTGAAGGTCGAGGTCGGTCATCAGCGGACCACGGCCATGGAGAGCTTCCTGGCCCGGCGGTATCTCGCCTCGCTCGATGAACGGGTCGGCTTCGGCTCCACCGGGCGGTTCGTGCAGCTGATTCAGCAAAGGCTGGCCGCGCTGCACTTCTACATTCCGCAGACCGGTGTCTATGACTCGGGCACCGGGCTGGCCGTCGACGCCTACCACCGCCTGCTCCACTGGGGTACCTCGGAAACGCTCGATGGCCGCACGGTCAGTTATCTGCTCAACGGCTGGGGGAGCTTCCCGGTCCGCTATCCGAGCCACGGCAAGCACGTCGAAGGCAACCTGAGCCGGCAGCTGATCGCCCTGATCTACGGCAAGACGGTCTACCGGATCTACCCGATCAGCTCGGGCAAGCCGTCAACTCCGACGATCCTGGGCAACTTCCGCGTCTACCAGCAGGATCCCGGCTACCTCCCCGACGGGATGTACTACTCGAGCTTCTTCATCGGTGGCTACGCGATTCACGGCTACAACCCGGCCCCTGACTATCCCGCCAGCCACGGCTGCATGCGGGTGCCGATCGTCGACGCGAAGTCGATCTTCTACTGGCTGAGGCTGGGCGACCGCGTCGACGTTTACTACTAGCGTCCGGGATTCCCGTCAGCTGATCGCCCGGCCGCTGGAGAAGCGTGCCACCCAGCCCAGGCCGAGGCCATAGACCAGCAGCGCGAACACGACCGTGGTGCCGTGGTTGACCCACGGGTTGTGAGAGGGGACGATCGAGTCGAAGGGGGCGGTCAACCGGCCGGCGGCGTCGTCGACGAACCGCCACGGCTGGCCGTGGGCGACCGTCGTCGAGGCGGTCACCGTCGTGCCCGAGGCGAGCTCGCTCTGCTGGTGGGCCGAGGCGTCGGCGAGCTGGTCGTTGGTGAAGACGGCAAACGAGGCCAGCACGAGCGCGCAGCAGAGGAATGAGGTGAGGCGGAGAGCGCGACGGAGCACGCGCTCCGAATCGGCCGGACTGGACAATAGGATGACTTCGGCCCGTGACCCTGGACGCCCATACGAAGGCCCATGCAACGCTGCTCTCAGAGCTGCGCGCGCACGCGCTCGTGATCGGCCGCGTGGTGCTCACGAGTGGTCGGACGGCCGAGTATCTGGTCGACGCCAAGCGGGCGATTCTCCGTCCCGCCGGCTTCCTCGCCCTGGCTGAGCTCGTAGCCGCCCAGGCGCGCGAGTGGGGCGCCACCGCGGTGGGCGGGATGACCATGGGCGCCGATCCGATCGCCTGCGCAGCTCTGGCCGGCGGCGCCGATGTGAAGGCCTTCTTCGTGCGCAAGGAAGCGAAGTCGCACGGACTCGCCCGGCGCATCGAGGGACCCGTGCTCGGCGCCGCCGACCGCTGCCTGCTCGTCGAGGACGTCGTCACCACCGGTGGTTCGACCATCCGCGCGCTGGAGGCGGTTCGGGCCGAGGGCCACGAGCTGTGCGGGGTGCTCGCGATCTGCGACCGGCTGGCCGGAGGCGGCGAGGCGATCGAGCAGGCGGCCGGAGTGCCGTACGTGGCGCTGACCACGATCGACGACGTGTACCCGGAGCGGCCCGACCGGGAGCCCGCTCCGCAGGCATTGCGAGTTTCGCCTGGCGGCGAAACATCGCGCCGACCCGAGGGCTCTTAACGGGGCAGCGTGCGGCAGGCGTGGAGGTGCTGGTGCAGCGCCTGCACCCGCCAGCCACCGTTGGACGTCGGGGTGAAGAGCACGATCGGACGACCGCTGGCGATGGCCGGCCCGTACTTGAACCCGACCCGGACCACGTTGCGGTGCAGCGTCCAGGCCAGCGTGGTCTGGTACTCGAGCCGGGTCAGCGGCTCGCCGCACGGCTCAAAGCGCGCCGGGCCGCCGTACTTCGAGACCACAGAGGCGAGACGGTTGATCGTGGTCGTGCGGGCGCGCTGGACGCGCAGGTCGCGATGCTCGCTCCGTCCCTGGGAGACGGCGGCTGGGATGACGCTGAGAGCGAGCGCCCCGGCGACCACGACGCCGGCGATCCGCGGGACCCGGGGCAACTCGAGCAGGAGACGGCCGACGGCCGCCCCGGCCAGCGCCACCGCGACTCCCGCCGCCTCGAACATGTAGCGCCCGAGTCCGGGCCAGCCGTGCAACGCGAAGGCGATCTCGACCACCACCCAGGCCGCCACGCCCGCGGCCAGAAACAGCGTCACTCGATCTCGGCGCCATGCCGCCAGCGCCACGGCGAGCCCGGCGGCGATCCAGACCCCGGGCTCGTGCAGATCGAGGAAGCGCCCGATCGTCCCGAACACGCGGTTGGAATGCAGCCGGCGGCCTGAGCCCATGGCGTTGCTGGCGGCCACGAACGGTGACCGGGAGGTGATGGCCGGGATCCCGAACCACAGCAGCACGATCGCCGCCACCCCTGTGACCAGGAGCCAGCGCATGGACGGGATCGCTCGCCACGCCCACACCGTGTACACGGCGAGAAACGGCCACACCTCGGGCCGGCCGAGCGCAGCCACCGCACCGAACACGAAGGCCCACCGCTGGTGCCCGGTCAGATGCCAGTAGATGGCGCCCAGGCAGAGCGAGACGATCATCGGGTCGGACTGGTAGCTGAGGATGTAGTGCCAGTAGTCGCTGAGACAGAGCAGGGCTACGCCGGCGACCACCGCGGCGGCCCAGGCCGCATACCGCCGCGGCGCCGCGAGTTCGCCGCCAGGCGAACTCGCAATGGACCCGGCGCCAGCCGGGACCACCGTCAGGCGATAGGCGACCGCGCCGGCGAACACCACGCCGCTCAACGAGACGGCCAAGGAGGTGATCATCCACAGCCACAGCTCGTAGTGGCCGAACAGCCCGTAGGGCACGGTGAAGATGAACGGCAGCGGCTTCCATGACGGCGCGGCATTGGTGTCGAGCGACCCGGAGACCGCCTGGTGTCCCCACACGAGCCAGCCGTACGGGTCAAAGCCGGGGCGGGTCCGGGCCCACAGGACGATCGCGATCGAGACCACGAGCAGGACAACGGAGGAGCCGAGCACCCACAGGGCCGGAGTGGCCAGGCGCCGGCCGGGGCGAGGTTCGTCCTCGTCGGTGCGCGGGAGACGGGGCGAGGTGACGGTCAACGCCGGATCAGGATGCCGCCCGGGTGATGAGGCGTGACCACGTAGGCGGCGTTCACACCGCGGCACCGCGCCACCTGCCGGGCGCGCGTGTGCCAGGGGCGGAACGACCAGCCGCCGTGGGAGAGGGGTTTGACCAGGACCTTCGGGAGCGCCGGGTTGCGAAGCTCCGCCCCCTCGACGTGCTGTTGCAATCCGCCCACCGAACCCACGTTGCGGTGATAGAGCCAGGCCAGTGCGCTGACATAAGAGACGTCGGTCACCGGCTGGCCGCAGTTCTGGATGTGGCGCGCCCCGCCCAGCACGCTCGTCGTGGTCTGCAACAGATTGACCTGGTGCGTGCGGGAGCGCTCGTGGCGGAGATCCCGCCGCTCGGTCCGCATCCGGGCCAGCGCGCCGGGCACGAGCACGCCGATCAGCACGACCACGACCGGAATCCCGGCCCACCGCGGTACGCCGCGCCGCAGGCCCGGCAGCTCGGTCAGCAGGAGCCCCACCCCGGTCCCGGCCAGCACCGCTCCGATCGCCCCGGGCTCGAACATATAGCGCCCAAGGGCAGGCCAGCCGTGATAGGCGAACGCGATCTCCACCACGACCCAGCCGACGGCCCCGGCGGCGAGGAACAGGACCGTGCGCTGGCGGCGGATCGCGGCCATGAAGAGAGCCAGCGCGGCGGCGACCCAAACCGGGATGTATTCCAGGGCCGTGAAGCGCCCGAGGGTGCCGAAGAGCTGGTTGTGGCGGAGCGCCCGGGGGGACTTCTGCGCCAACTGCCCGGCGATGTTCGGCCGGTGGTTGGTGATGGTCGGGATTCCGAACCACATGAAGGCGATCACCAGCGCGCCGCCGATGAGCATCCAGCGCATCCGGGGCACCCGGATCCAGACCCACAGGCCCCAGAGGCCCAGGAAGGGCCACACCTCGGGCCGTCCCAGCGCGGCCAGCACGCCGAACACGAGCGTCCAGCGGTACCGGCCCAGCAGATGCATGTCGATGGCGGCGAGCGTCAGCGTCACGAGCATCGGATCGCTCTGGACGCTCAGGATGTAGTGGAAGTAGTCCTGAAGCCCGAGCACCGCCGCGCCCGCGAAGGCCGCCGCAGCGAGCGGGGCAAGGCGAGCGATCGTTCCGGCCCGGGCCAGGTGCGGGCCTCCGCCACCGCTGAGCCGATAGGCGATCCGCCCGGCGAACACGGCGCCGCCGAGCGCGACCGCGACCGAGAAGAACATCCACAGCCACAGCTCGTAATGGCCGGCCAGCGCGAAGGGAACGGTGAACAGGTAGGGCAGGGGCTTCCACGAGGGAGCACCCCCGAGGTCGAGTGATGCGTGCAGCGTCTGGTGGCCCCACACGAGCCACCCGTAGGCGTCGAAGCTCGGGCGGGTGCGCGCCCACACGACGAGGATCGCGGCCAGCACCGCGATGAGCACCGAGGTGGTCCACCCGGGATGCTCGCGCGCGAAGCTGCGCAGGGTCCACGGGGTGGGCTCGGGCGCGAGCGTCTGGTCCGGCGCCGCAGGCTCCGCAGCGACCGGCGCTTCTAGCGTGCTCTCGGACACGAGACTGGCGGACGGTAGCACGGGCGCTGATGCGGGCCCGGGTGTCCGCGGACCCCGCGCCGGATCCGGATCCGTCTCATGCCCCCGGCAGGAATCGAACCTGCATCCCGCGCTTAGGAGGCGCGTGCTCTATCCATTGAGCTACGAGGGCGCCGCCGCCAGAGCCTAGTGACTGGCCGGGCCGGCCAACGGCCGCCCGCTCGAGCCTCCTCTCCGGACACCGGAGGTTTGTGATTGGTTAACCCGGCTTCGCGGTCGACGCCCGGTGCAATAATCCCACGCGCCGTGGAGCAGGGATCTGGCTCGTGATGGTGAACTGAGACGCCGGCACGACCGTTCCAGCCGTGGCGAATGGCCGCGGTTTGGGACGTCGCCCCAGCTCTGCGTTGTTCGATAATGTCTTGCGCCCCAAACGGCAGTAGGGAAGAGGTACGTATCGCGCGGTCAGCCGATCTTGCGGCCGGCGGAGCGACGCTACGCCACACAGAGCTTGCCTCTGAGTGGGCCGCCTAGTCATGGGACATGGAGGAGGAGGATTTTCGATGCGAAGGATGAGACAGTCGGTGTTGGCGTTGATCGGTGTGGGGCTGGTCGCGCTGTTGGCGGCGGCTTGTGGTTCGTCGGGGTCCTCGACCTCGACCAACGCGAATGGCACGCAGTTGTCCGTGCCGACTAGTGGACCTGGCTTGACCGAGCCGACGAGTCCGAGCGGCAGCAAGCAGTCTGGCGGAACGGTGTACTTCACCGAAGGTCCGGACGCTCCGCCGACCTACATCTTCCCGATGTACAACTTCGCCGAGTGCACGACGACCAACATCAACCAGTTCATGAACATGATGTACCGGCCGTTGTACTGGTACGGGAACAAGTACAGCCCGACGATCAACTATGACTATTCGATCGGTCAGAAGCCGCAGTTCTCTAACGGCGATAAGACCGTCACGCTCAAGCTCAACAGCTGGAAGTGGTCCAACGGGGAGAGCGTGACCTCGCGTGATCTGGCGTTCTGGCTGAACGTGATGAAGGCGAGTCCGTCCACTGAGTGGTGCGGGTACGCGCCGGGCTACTTCCCCGACCTCATAACGAGCTACTCATCACCGGACCCGCAGACCTTCGTGATGCACTTCAACAAGGCCTACAACGAGGAGTGGGTCACCTACAACGTGCTCTCGCAGCTGACCCCGATGCCGCTTGGCGTGGGATCGGACGTCGCTGTCGCAGCCGGCGCCGAAGTCCGACAACGGGCATCTCCCGGACTCGACCAAGTCGGGCGCGGCGGCGGTGTACAAGTTCCTTGACGGCCAGGGCAAGAAGTCGTCCAGCTGGGCGACATCGCCGCTCTGGCAGGTGGTGGACGGGCCGTTCCGGCTGCAGAACTTCACCAGTAACGGCCAGGCCACGCTGGTGCCGAACGCGAGCTACTCGGGAGCTCAGAAGCCGAAGATCGCGAAGCTGGTCGAGCTGCCGTTCACGGGTGAGGCGGCGATCTATAACCAGGAGAAGTCCCAAGGTCCGAGCGCGATCACGGTCGGGAACGTTCCGTCTCAGTACGCGCCGCAGCTCAACTCGCTCGCCTCCCAGGGCTATGTCGTCAACAAGGCGGCGAGCTACTCGTTTGACTACTTCCCGTTGAATTTCAACAACCCGAAGGTGGGGATGATCTTCAAGCAGACCTACTTCCGGGAGGCGTTCCAGCATCTGGTCGATCAGAACGGGTGGATCAACGCGTTCTTCCTGCACACGGCCAACCCGACGTACGGTCCGATTCCGTTCGCGCCGTCGAGCCCGTTGGTCAACACGAGCGCGATCACCAAGAACCCGTACGCGTTCTCGGTCTCCACGGCCAAGCAGCTGCTGACTCAGAACGGCTGGAAGGTGGTGTCGGGCGGGCAGACGACGTGTGTCAAGCCCGGCACGGGCACGGGTGAGTGCGGGCCGGGGATCAAGCAGGGCCAGGGAATCGCGTTCACGATCGACTACGAGTCGGGCGTGGTGGCGGTCCAGAACTCGATGAACGACCTGGCTGCGCAGGCCAAGAAGGTCGGCATCAGCATCAGCCTGACCACGCACCCGTTCGCGACTGTGGTCGGGTCGGCGGTCCCGTGCAAGCCGACCGAGAAGACGTGCGCGTGGGAGGCCGCGTGGTGGGGCGCGGGCTGGATCTACGGCCCTGGTTACCTGCCGACCGGCGAGCCTCTGTTCAACCCCGGCTCGGCTGCCAACGCGGGCAGCTACAGCGACCCGAAGATGACCCAGCTGATCGCCGCGACGATCACCGGGCCGCAGTCCCAGGAGTCCCAGGCCCTGACCAACTACGACAACTACGTGGCCCAGCAGGTGCCGGTGGTGTTCGCGCCGACCTCGGTCGGAACCTACGGGGGCCAGGCCGGCGTGGTGGTCGACAAGAAGCTCGGCGGCTACGCGGCCAACGCGATCGGGGCGATGAATCCCGAGGACTGGTACTTCACCAAGTAGCTGGTGGACGTACGCGGCAAGAAGGTGGGATGATGGATCCGGCAGCATGACCGGATTCATCATCCGCCGCCTCGGTCAGGCGATCATCGTGGTGCTGGGCGTCACGATCATCACCTTCGTTTTGCTGCACGCACTGCCCGGGAGCCTCGCTCGCGACATCCTCGGCAACCGGGCCACGCCGCAGGCGATCGCGCAGTTCAACCACGACAACGCCCTGGACCGGTCGGTCTTCGTCCAGTACTGGTTCTTCCTCAAGAAGCTGCTGCACGGCGACCTCGGCTACTCCTACCAGTACAACCGCTCGGTGACGTCGCTGCTGGGCACCGAGCTGCCCAAGGACCTGGTGCTGGGCGGGCTCTCGCTGATCTTCTCGCTCATGATCGCGATCCCGATCGGGATCTGGCAGGCCGTGAAGCGGAACACGGCGGCCGACTATGCGGGGACCGGAGTCAGCTTCCTGCTCTACTCGATGCCCCAGTACGCGATCGCGCTCCTGCTCATCCAGCTGCTTGCGATCACTTTCCACGTCTTCCCGGCCGAGGCGCCGCAGGGGTCGTCGGTGAGCGCGATCTTCTCCCAACCATCGGCGTTAGTGCTGCCGGTGCTGTCGCTGACCCTGGTTACCTACGCCGCGTTCAGCCGGTACATGCGATCCTCGGCCATCGACACGTTGGCCCAGGACTACATTCGCACGGCGCGGGCCAAGGGCCTCTCCGAGCGGCTCGTCCTGTGGCGCCACCTGCTCCGCAACTCGCTCATCTCGGTGACCACGTTGGTCGGCTTGTCGATCCCGCTGGTCCTGACCGGAACCCTGATCATCGAGCAGGTCTTCAATTACCCCGGAGTGGGGCTCGAATACCTCCAGTCCGCGCTCCGCAATGACTACCAGGTCATGCTGGGGATCACGGTGGTCGTCGGCGTGGTCACCGTCTTGGGCAACCTAATCGCCGACATCGGCTATGCGATTCTCGATCCGCGGATCCGGTACTGAGCAAGCGCCCGGCCGGCGTGACGGCGCCAGCGTGACCGACGGCGCCACGTCGGGGACCTCTGGCGCCGCGGTCGGTCAGGTCAGCCCGAACGAGCTCGAGGTCGAGGTCCTGGCCGAGGGCGGCGAGGTCGTATCGAGCGGCAGCCCGTGGGTTCTGGTCGCGAGGACGTTCGCCCAGAACAAGCTGGCCATCGTGGGGCTGGTCATCGTCGCCCTGACGCTTCTGTTCAGCTTCATCGGACCGCTCCTGTACCACACCGACCAGCTCAATCCGAATCTGGGCAACGTCAACCTGGCTCCGGGCGGCGCGTACCCGCTCGGAACCGACTCGAGCGGGTTCGACATCCTCGGCCGGCTCATGGAAGGCGGTCAGAGCTCGATCGAGGTGGGGATCGCGGTCGGGCTCGTGTCGACCGTCGCAGGGCTGATATACGGCGCGGTCTCGGGCTACTTCGGTGGCGCGCTCGACGGCGTCCTGATGCGGCTCATCGACATCGGCCTGGCGATTCCGATCGTCTTCCTGTTCATCTTCATGGCCCAGATCTTCAAGCCGAGCCTGCTCTTGTTGATCTTCCTGCTCACCCTGGTCTCCTGGCTGATTCCGGCCCGCCTGGTGCGAGGCGAGACGCTGAGCCTCCGAACGCGCGAGTACGTGCAGGCGGTCCAGGTCATGGGCGGCCGATCGGGGCGGATCATCCTCCGCCACATCATTCCGAACACCATCGGCGTGATCATGGTCACGGTGACGTTTCAGATCGCCAACGCGATCCTCACCCTGGCGGTTCTGCAGTACCTGGGCTTCGGTCTGCCCCCGACCACGCCGACCTGGGGTTCGATGCTCTCGGACGGCACCTCGGACCTGCAGAACGGCTACTGGTGGCAGGTGTATCCGGCCCTGATCGCGATCGTCCTCGTGGTTATTGCATTCAACTTCATCGGGGACGCCTTACAAGACGCCTTCGACGTTCGCCTGCAGGAGAAGTAGTGGCCCGTCTACTCGAAGTCGACGATCTGAGGACGCGGATCAAGCTCCGCAGCGGCACCGTGCACGCGGTCGACGGCCTCAGCTTCGAGGTCGAACAGGGCGAGACGGTCGGGATCGTCGGCGAATCGGGCTGTGGCAAGACGATGGCGGCGATGTCGGTCATGCGGCTGCTGCCGCCTCGCGGCTACATAGCCGGGGGCCAGATCCGGTTCAACGGAACCGATCTGGTCACGCTCACCGACGCGCAGATTCGCAAGGTCCGCGGCAACGACATCGGGATGGTCTTCCAGGACCCGATGACCTCGCTCAACCCGACCATGACGATCGGCAGGCAGATCGCCGAGGTGGTCCGGATCCATCGTGACGTTTCCAAGCAGCAGGCCATGGACCGGGCGGCCGAGACGCTCGAGTTGGTCGGCCTCCCGCGCCCCAAGGAACGGCTGAAGGACTATCCCCACCAGCTCTCGGGCGGCCTCCGCCAGCGGGTGATGATCGCCATGGCCCTGGCCTGCGAGCCCCAGCTGCTGATCGCCGACGAGCCCACGACCGCGCTCGACGTCACCATCCAGGATCAGATCCTCCGCCTCCTCGACCGGCTCAAGCAGGAGCTCGGCATGGGGATCATCCTGATCACCCACGACATGGGAGTGATCGCCGGACGGGCCGACCGCGTGGTCGTCATGTACGCGGGCGAGAAGATCGAGACCGCAACCACGTCCGATCTGTTCGGCCACGTGCGCCATCCATATACCGAGGCGCTGCTGGCCTCGATCCCGAAGCTGAACCAGGACAAGTCGCAGGAGCTGTATTCGATCCCGGGCGTGCCGCCCGACCTGCGGCGCCCGCCGCCGGCGTGCCGGTTCGCTCCCCGCTGTGCTTTCGCGACCGAGCGGTGCCGGACCGAGAAGCCGCCTTTGGCCGAGGACGATCGCCCGAACCATCCCTTCGCCTGCTTCCACCCCCGCCGCTCCTCGGCTACCGAGATGAACGACCTCGGTGCGGCGCTGATCGCCGAAGCCGGAGAAGAACTCCGCGCTGATGCAGCGGTACGGCAGGGAGATCGAGGTGCTCGCGGTCGAGGATCGCGCGACCGCGCCCGACGCCCGCCGGCGACGGGCGGCAGACCGAGATCATCCTCGACTTCCGCGATGTCTCGAAGGAGTTCCCGGTCACCTCCGGGCGCGGTCCTGCGGCGCAAGATCGGCAGCCTGTACGCGGTTACCGGGGTCAACCTGGCCGTTCGCCGCGGCGAGACCTTCGGCCTGGTCGGCGAGTCCGGTTGCGGCAAGACGACCCTCGGCCGGCTCGGCGTCGCGCTCGAGGAGCCCACCAGCGGCCAAGTGGTGTTCAACGGCACCGATCTGCACGAGGTCAAGGCGGCCGAGCTCCGCCAGATGCGCCGGAACCTCCAGCTGATGTTCCAGGACCCGTACGCCTCGCTCGATCCGCGGATGCGGGTCAAGGAGATCGTCGGCGAGCCGCTCGACATCGCCGAAGGTCGGGCAGCGACAAGGAGCGTGCAGGAGACGGTCCGCCGGCTGCTCGGACGACGTCGGGCTGCCCAGCGACGCGGCGGATCGATACCCCCACGAGTTCTCCGGCGGTCAGCGCCAGCGCCTCGGGCTGGCCCGAGCGCTGGCCATCAACCCGGAGCTGATCGTCGCCGACGAGCCCGTGTCGGCGCTCGACGTCTCGATCCAGTCGCAGATCCTCAACCTGATGAAGCGGCTGCAGTCGGGCTACGGGCTCACCTACATCGTCATCTCCCACGATCTCTCGGTCGTGCGCTATCTGGCCGACCGCATCGGCGTGATGTACCTGGGCCGGCTGGTCGAGGTCGGTCCGGGCAGCGACATCTACGAGCGGGCCGGCCCACCCGTACACCGCCGGCCTGATCGAGGCGATTCCGGTCCCGAACCCCGAGGAGGCCAAGGAGAAGGCCGGTGACGGTGGCGATCCGGGGCGAGCTCCCCTCCCCGGTCAACCCGCCGTCGGGTTGCCGCTTTCGCACCCGCTGCCCCCGGGCTCAGGCCAAGTGCGCCGAGGAGGTGCCCGAGCTGATCCCGTTCGGGCCCGATCACTTCGCCGCCTGCCACTTCCCCCTCCAGCCGCCGCTGACCAACGGCGCCGCGGCCGCCACCAGGCCCCGGCCCCCAAGGCGACCGCTGAGTCCTAACCGGACAGTTCGCCGCCAGGCGAACTGTTAAAGGACGCCGTCAGGCGTCCTCCTCTTCGACGTAGAGCGACTCGCGCGCCAGCTCGTCGCCGCTCCGGCTCCAGAGCTTGACCTCGAGGAAGTCAGAGCGATAGTTGTCGGGCGCGATCAGGGTGAACCGCTCCTCGACCAGCTCACACTGGTCGACGGCGAGGTTGGCCAGCTCGGCGGTGACGATCGCGCCGCCGGCGATGAGCGGAACGCCCCAGACCAGCGTCATCTCGGCCCGCTTGCCCTGGTCGCCCGCGCCAGCCGCCGATCACGTCGTCGTTGAGGTCGAGCTTCCAGTCCGGGTTGGCCTCGGCCACCTCGGAGGTGAAGTCGGCGGCGGCCTGGAAGTCGGCCGGGCTGCCGTTGGCCTCACCGAAGGACACGTAGCCGAACAGCTCGTAGTTCTCGCTCGTCCGCGCGGTGGCGGGGACGTAGGTCCGCCCGGCGTAGGTCCGATCTGGGAACCAGCGAATCTGCTGCGGCTCGCCGATCGCCTCGCCCTCCGTGTCGATGTCGTTGACCGCGGCGATGAAATGACCGGCCAGGGTGTCGGCCCAGCGCCCGTACGGGAGACCCTCCTGGGGAGGCTCGGCGGCGAAGCTGATCACGAAACGATCGGTGGGAGGCATGCGCGGCAGGCTACCCGGGCCGACCCGAACAGGACGCGCGGTAGCGCGTCCCCTAAAAAGCACCCCGCCGGCTGAGCACGGCGGGGATCGTCCGCAACAGGATCGTCAGGTCGAGCAGGATCGACCAGCGCTCGAGGTAAAGGAAGTCGAGCCGGACCAGGTCGTCGAAATCGAGATCCGAGCGGCCGGAGACCTGCCACAGGCCCGTGATGCCCGGCAGGACCAGATAGCGCTTCTTGTGCCACTCCTCGAGCCGCTCGAAGTCGCGGGTCGGCAGCGGGCGCGGCCCGACCAGGGACATGTCGCCTCTGACCACGTTGACCAGCTGCGGCAGCTCGTCGAGCGAGAACCGGCGGAGCAGCCGCCCCACCTTGGTCAGCCGGGGGTCACGGCGGATCTTGAACAGGGCTCCGGAGCTCTCGTTCAGGGGCTCCAGATCGTCCTGGATCTGGTCGGCCTCCTCGCGCATGGTGCGGAACTTGAAGCAGTAGAACGGCTTGCCCGCCATCCCGGGCCGGGCCGAGCGGTAGATGACCGGACCGCGGGAGCTCAGCTTCACCGCCGCCGCAATGACGAGGAGAACCGGGGTGAGGAAGGTCAGCATGACCAGCGAGAGCACGAGGTCGAACGTGCGCTTGAGCGCGTAGTCGATCCCTTCGAACACGGGCGGCCGGAGCTTGAACAGGGGGACCGTCTGACCGGGTACGAACTCGGCCCGGTCGATCAGGATCTCCATCGTCGACGGCGCCACCTGAACCGTCACGCCCCGCCGGTGGCACATGTCGACGAGCTCGACCGCCCGGTCCTGAGGAAAGTCCGGATCGGCGATGATCACTTCCTGGACCCGCTCGGGACCGACCAGGTCAGGCAGCTGGTCGAGGTCGCCGAGCGAGCGCAACCCGTTCTGAGGCCGAGGTGTGAGCGAGATGTACCCGACGACCTCGACCCGTGTGTGCGACCGATCGGCCAGCGCGTGGGCCACCGCTTCGATGTGGCGCCCGGACCCGACCAGCACGGCGCGGCGGCGGTACCCGGCCTGGGCGAGCAGCGCACCGGTGACCCGAAGGTGCAGCTCACGCAGGGTCGTGATGTAGATGGTGCCGAAGATGAGCGAGCCGTAGAAGACGTAGTAGCTCGAGAAGTGCTCGCGGTTGGCCAGCGCGAACACGAGCGCGATCACCGTGGCCTGGAACAGCGCCACCGCGATGCGGCTGAACCCCGGCCTGCCGGGTGCGCTCGGTGTACAGGTCCGAGCGGGCGAACATGAGCACGGTCATCAGGTAGCCGAAGGCGACCCAGTGCCGGGTCTCCTGCCAGGCGAGCGCGCCGTCCGGATGGCCGATGATGAGCAGCTTGGCCCACAGCGCGGTGAAGAGCGCCGCGATCACTCCGATGTAGTCGAGAGCGAGCAGGGAGGCCACCCGGGAGACCTTGCGCAGGGTCTCGAGGCGCAGCATGAACGAGAACAGGGGCGGCCGCTTGCGCCGGACGTCCTGCTCGCTCAGGGTCAGCGGAACCCGCACGGCATTGCCGTTCGCCGGGGTCCTCACAGACTCTGTCTGGTCGATGCTCACCTCAGAAACGCCACGCGTCATCCAGTCCCTACCGGGGATAACGGTAGCTCCATATCGAAGTTACGGCCTATCGGGCCCTGTGCCGGCGACCCGGCCAGCCTCCGTTTAGGCCGTTCGGCCGACCAGCGCCTCGGTGCCGGACTCGGCGATCGTCCGCTTCAGACCCTCGCGCAGAGTGATCTCCGGCTGCCAGCCGAGGATCTCGCGGGCCAGGGTGATATCCGGCTGGCGGACCTGGGGGTCGTCGGTCGGCAGCGCCTCGTAGACGATCTCCGAGCGCGATCTGGTGATCTCGACCACCGCCTCGGCCAGCTCGAGCAGAGTGAACTCGTCCGGGTTACCGATGTTGACCGGGTTGTGGTAGCCCGACTCGGCCAGCGTGATCAGGCCGCGGATCTCGTCGGCCACGTAGCAGAAGGAGCGGGTCTGGGAACCATCCCCGAACACCGTGATCGGCCGATCCTGGAGGGCCTGGCGCAGGAAGGTCGGGATCGCCCGGCCGTCGTGCGGGCGCATCCGCGGGCCGTAGGTGTTGAAGATGCGCACGATCGCGGTATCGACGCCCTGCTGGCGGTGATAGGCCATGGTCAGCGCTTCGGCGTAGCGCTTGGCCTCGTCGTAGACACCGCGAGGCCCGATCGGGTTGACGTGGCCCCAGTAGGTCTCGGGCTGGGGGTGGACCTTGGGATCGCCGTAGACCTCGCTGGTCGAGGCGATCAGGAACCGGGCCCGGTGTTTCTTGGCCAGCCCCAGCGTGTGGTGGGTCCCGTAGGAGCCGACCTTGAGCGTGTGCAGCGGGAGGCGCAGGTAGTCGATCGGCGAGGCGGGCGAGGCGAGGTGGTAGACGAAGTCGACCGGCTCGTCGATGAAGTAGGGCTCGATGATGTCGAGATTCAGATGGGTGAATTCCGGGGTCCGGATGTGCTCGATGTTGTTGAGCGAGCCGGTCTCGAGGTTGTCGATGCAGATGACGCGGTGGCCGCGGCGCAGGAGCTCGTCGCACAGGTGCGAGCCGAGGAAGCCGGCGCCGCCGGTGACCAGGCTGGTGGGCATGGGGCCGGAATCTAGCGCGAGTCTTCGCGCGCCGCGCGCCGGAGGAAGTGCTCGTCGCCGCGGCGGAGCGTGACTTTCTCGGCGTCGAGATGCTCGAGCAGGGCCTGGGCGAACTTGCGCGAGGTCTGGAGCGCGTCGCGGAGCTCGCCCAGCGTGATCTTCCCGTCGCTGCGCCCGGCCAGTGCGATCACGGTCCGGCGGAGCTCGGCCAGGGCCTGGGGGTGGTAGTGGAGGCTCTTCGAGACCCGGACGGCGCGCCCGGCGCGGCGGAGCAGGGCCAGATCGTCCGGGTCGAGCTCGGAGTCGAGCGGCGGCTCGAAGCCGGCCTCGCGCAGGCGCTGCTCGAGCGCCATCGCGCTCGGCGTCAGCGCCTCCGGGGGCGCTGCGGACGCGGGGACTGGGGCGGTCTCGGTCGCTTCGGGTGCCGGGGCGCGCTCGCCCCGGGCCAGCCGCTCGAGCACCACGAGCAGGTCGCGACTCGGCCCGTGCTTGCGGGGATGGGGGTCGAGCACGGTCCCGCCGCCCAGGGTGTCCGGCGGGGCGATCTGGCGGACGACCACGCGGTCTCCGTGCTCCGCCACCAGTTGGTGCTCGAGTCGCAGCTGGTAGAAGCGGCCGCCGAGCCAGGCCGCCCGGGCCGGCGCCTCGCGCGTTCCGTGATGGACCTGGACCCGGCGTCCCGGGCTCGAGGTCCCGATCTCCGAGATCCAGGCTCGTGTCGATCAGGTACGCCGGCTTCAGGCCCGAGTCCCGGCGTGGTCAGCACATCGCCTCGCTCGACCTCGGCTACCGCGACCCCGGTCAGATTGACCGCCACCCGCTGCCCGGCCTCGGCGGCGTCGGTCGGCCGGTCGTGGATCTGCACGCCGCGGACGCGGGCCCGCCGGCGGCTGGGGAGGAGCTCGACCTCGGCTCCCTTCTCGATCCGGCCGGCCCACAGCGTCCCCGTGACCACCGTGCCCGCGCCCCTGATCGTGAACACGCGGTCGATGTGCAGCCTTGGCGCTCCCGGCCGGGCGGACCGGCTCTGAACCGCGGCGGCGGCTCGGTCGAGCGCGGCCTGCAGGTCCTCGATGCCCTGACCGGTTCTTGCGCTGACGGCGATCGCCTCGGATCCGGGCAGGAGCTCAGCCGCCTCGAGCAGCGCAATTTCGGGGTCGGCCACATCGCTCTTGGTCACGGCGACGACGCCGCTGCTCACGTCCAGCGCGGCCAGGACGGCGGCGTGCTCGCGCGTCTGGGGCATCACGCCGTCGTCGGCGGCGATCGTCATCAGGAACAGGTCGACCCCCGTGGCCCCGGCGACCATCGTCCGCACGAAGCGCTCGTGGCCTGGGACGTCGACGACCGACACGCGGCGGCCGGACGGGAGCGTGAGCGAGGCGTAGCCGAGCTCGATCGAGATCCCGCGAGCGTGCTCCTCGGGCAGGCGGTCGGTGTCGACCCCGGTCAGGGCACGGATCAAGGCCGTCTTGCCGTGGTCGATGTGCCCTGCGGTGCCCAGCGTCAGCGGAGCGGCACGTTCACAGCGCGGCGCGAACGGCGTGTGCGAGCACGGGCAGCTCGTCGTCGGCGAGCGTGCGCGGATCGAGCAGCACGCGCCCGTCCTGGACCCGGGCGACGACCGGGGGGTCGGCGCGTCGGAGCCGTTCGGCCAGCCCCTGGCCCCCGCTGAGGGCGACCGCCGGGCCTTCGAGCTCGAGCAACGGCAGGGCCCCGCCGCCCACCTTGCCGGCCGTGCGGACGACTGTGGCCGCGCCGCCGATCTCATCGGCCAGGCGGCGAGCGCGCGCCTCCAGAACGGATGGGTCGGCGGTCAGCATCTCGTGCACGGGCAGCCGGTCGGCTGGATCGCGATAGCTGATCAGGGTGGCCTCGAGCGCGGCCAGGGAGAGCTTGTCGATCCGCAGGGCCCGGGCCAGGGGATGTTTGCGCGCGGCGGCGACCGCGGTACGTCTGCCGGCCATGATTCCGGCCTGGGGTCCGCCGAGAAGCTTGTCGCCCGAGCAGCAGATGAGCGCGGCCCCCGCCTGCACGGAGCGGCGGATCCCCGGCTCCCCCCGGGTCGCCGCGTCTTCGGCCAGCACGCCCGAGCCGACGTCGTCGATCACCGGGACCCCCAGCTCACACAGCTCCTCGATCGAGACCTCCTGGACGAAGCCGACCGAGCGGAAGTTCGACGGGTGGACCCGCATGATCGCGCCGGTGTCCGGGCCGAGCGCGCGCTCGTAGTCTGCGATCCGCGTGCGATTGGTCGTGCCGACTTCCGTGAGCTTCGCCCCGGAGGTGGCGATCACCTCGGGGATCCGGAAACCGCCGCCGATTTCGACCAGCTGCCCGCGAGAGACCACGACCTCGCGGCCCGGGCCGGCCAGCGCGGACGCGGCCAGCAGCACCGCGCCGGCCCCGTTGTTGACCACCATCGCGGCCTCGGCCCCGGTCAGCTCGGTCAGAAGCTCCTCGACGTGGCCCTGGCGGCTGCCGCGCTCGCCCGTGGCGAGATCGAGCTCGAGGTTCGAGTAGCCCTCGGCCGCGCGCGCCACCGCCTCGCGGGCCCGGGCCGAGAGGGGCGCGCGCCCCAGGTTGGTGTGCAGGATGACCCCGGTGGCGTTGATCACGCGCCGCAACGACGGTTGACCGAGCTGACTCAGGATCTCGACTGCCCGCTCCTGCACTCCGGCACCGGGGCGGCCGGCGATCACGGCCTCGCGCGCTTCTGCGATCGCCTGGCGTGCCGCTTTGACCGCCAGGGCGTGAGGAGCGTCGAGCGTCGCTGCGAGCTCGTGGACGGGCGGGAGCCCTCTCAGCGCGGTGGCTGCGGCGTCGCCCCGCTCACCCATTCCCCCTCCTCCTTCTTCCAGATCGGAGCCTGCGCCTTGATCTCGTCGATGATCTCGCGCGCGCCGGCGAACGCCTCGCCCCGGTGTGGCGCCGACGCCGCCACCGCGACCGAGGGCTCCGACAGCTCGACCACGCCGATCCGGTGCTCGGCCGCAGCCGCGCACAGGCCGTGGCGCTCGATCGCCGCGGACACGATCTCGGCGATCTTGGTCTGTGCCATCTCGGCGTAGGCCTCGTAGTCGAGATGGTCAACCTCCCGCGTGACCCCCAGAAAGGTCACCACCGCTCCGGCGCGCGGATCTCGCACGCGCTCGACCAGGGGGTCGAGAGTGAGCGGCTCGGTGGTCACGCGCGCATGGGCCTTCGGCGTCGTCCCGCTCCCGCCCGAGACCGGCGGGATCAGCGCCACCTCGTCTCCGGTCTGGAGGGTCTGGCTTTCGTGCGCGTATTCGTGGTTGACCGCCATGACCACGGACACCCCGTCGGTCAGGTGCGCCAGCTGCTCGAGCGCCTGCCGAACCGACGCTCCCTCGGGCAGCTCGAGCTCGATCTCCGTGGCGCCGGCGCGCTCCCGCAGGCCGGCGAACAGCAGCACGCGTACGAACATCCCGCACAGGCTAACCGGCGCCGCCGGCCGTCCCGCCGGCGTTCGTCGCCGGCGTCTCTATCCTGGGGCCATGCGGGGATCAGGGAGGGCTCTGCTCGCGTCGCTGGCGGCGCTGTGCGCCGTGCTGGTCGCGGCCTGTGGCGGAGCCGGCGGCAGTTCGTCCTCGGGCACGAGCTCGAGCTCCGCCTCGAGCTCCGGGGCGGGATCCGCCTCGAGCGCCGGCGCGGCGGCGACGAGCGTGGCCGACCCGGCGGTGGAGAAGCTCGTGCCGGCGGCGATCAGGTCCAAGGGGACGCTGACCGTGGCCGCCGATGCCAGCTACGCGCCCGACGAATTCCTCGGGCCCGACGGGCACACCGTGCTCGGGATGGATCCCGAGCTGATCGACGCGCTGGCCCCGGTGATGGGGCTGAAGGCGAGGATCGTCAACGCCACCTTCAACACGATCTTGCCTGCCGTCGCGGCTGGGCGGTACGACCTCGGCGCCTCCTCGATCGCCGATACGAAGGCGCGGGAGAAGCTGGTCGACTTCGTCGACTACTTCGTCGGCGGCGAGTCCTTCTACACGCGGGCCTCGGGTGGTTCCTCGATTCACGGCATCGCCGACGTCTGCGGGATGAGCGTGGCGGTTGAGGCGGGCACGACCGAGCAGGCCGACGCGTCGGCGCAAAGCCGGAGGTGCGTGGGCGCCGGCAAGGCCGCGGTTAGGCTCCTCCCCTTCTCCAACCAGACGGCCGCCAACCAGGCGGTGGCGGCCGGCCGCGCGAGTCTGGGCTTCGTCGACTCCCCCGTGGCCGAGTACCAGGTCAAGCAGTCCAGCGGTCAGCTCAGGCTGGTCGGCGCGAGCTACGCCAACTCCTACGACGGGCTCGCCTCCTCGAAGCGAAACGGCCTGGACAAGGCCATCCTCGCCGCCCTGAAGGACGTCACCGGGAGCGGCCAGTACCTCCAGATCCTCACCAGATGGGGGATCCAGGCGGACGCCATCCCGGCCTCCCGGCTGGCGATCAATGGGGCGACGAGCTGAGCCGGTGCTTTAGCCTCCGGATCATGGCTACTGCAGACGAGCACCGCACGATCGCTCCGATCGTCGGCCCCGACGATCCCCGCCGTTTCACCGACTCCGGTCTCGAGATCAAGGGGGTCTACACCTCCGACGACCTGCCCGAGGATCTTCCCGAGCGCCTCGGGAATCCGGGCGAGTACCCGTTCACGCGCGGCATCCATCCCGACATGTACCGGCGCCAGCTGTGGACCCACCGGCAGTACGCCGGCTACGCCAGCGCGCGGGAGTCGAACGAGCGTTACCGGTACCTGCTGCGCCACGGCTCGACCGGGCTGTCGATGGCCTTCGATCTGCCGACCCAGCTCGGCCTGGACTCGGATGACCCGCGCTGCCTGGGCGAGGTCGGCCGCACCGGGGTGGCGATCGACACGATCGACGACATGCGGGTTGCCTTCGACGAGATCCCGTTGGACCAGGTATCCACGTCGATGACGATCAACGCGCCCGCGTCGGCGCTGCTGTTGCTGTACGAGCTGGTGGCCGAGGAGCAGGGAGTCTCGTCTGAGGCGCTCCGCGGAACGACCCAGAACGACATTCTCAAGGAGTACATCGCGCGGGGGAACTTCATCTACCCGCCCGAGGGCGCGATGCGGCTGACCACCGATCTGTTCGCCTACTGCCGGGAGCGGATCCCCAAGTGGAACACGATCTCGATCAGCGGTTACCACTTCCGGGAGAAGGGCTGCTCGGCCGTGCAGGAGGTGGCGTTCACGCTCGCCAACGGCATCGCCTACGTTCAGGCGGCGCTCGATGCCGGGCTGCAGATCGACCATTTCGGTCCCCGGCTGGCCTTCTTCTTCAACGGCCACAACAACGTCTTCCAGGAGGTGGCCAAGTTCCGGGCCGCCCGTCGGATGTGGGCCTCCGTGATGCGCGAACGCTTTGGAGCTCAGGATGAGCGGTCGTGGCGGTTGCGCTTCCACACCCAGACGGGCGGGGTCACCCTGACCGCCCAGCAGCCGGAGAACAACATCGTCCGCGTGGCCCTGCAGGGCTTCGCCGCCGTGTGCGGCGGCACCCAGTCGCTGCACACGAACGGCTTCGATGAGGCGCTGGCGCTGCCGACCGAGCGGGCGGCCAGGATCGCCCTGCGGACGCAGCAGATCATCGGCTACGAGTCGGGCGCCGCCGACACCGTGGATCCGTTCGCCGGCTCCTACTTCATCGAGGCGCTGACGGATGAGATCGAGACCAGCGCGCGGGAGCTGATCGCCAAGATCGACGAGCTCGGCGGCTCGGTGCAGGCAATCGACTTCATCAAGAACGAGATCGAGGAGTCGGCCTTCGGCTACCACGAGCGCTACCGGATCGGTCAGGACATCGTCGTCGGGGTGAACAAGTTCGAGGACGAGGGCGAGCCCGAGGTCCCGGACATCCTCCGCGTCGACCCCGAGTCCGAGCGTGAGCAGGTCGAGCGCCTGAAGAAGTTCAAGGAGGACCGGGACGCCTCGGCGGTCGAGCAGCGCCTGGAGGAGATCCGCTCGGCCGCCCGCGGGACCGACAACCTGCTCCCGGTCCTGCGTCAGGCGCTCAAGGACCGGTGCTCGCTCGGCGAGGTCTGCGGCGCGATGCGCGACGTGTTCGGGGAGTACCAGCCCACGTTCTGAAGGCTGGTCGAGAAAGCGAACCTGTTGTTCGCTTTCTCGACCAACCTCACCGTTCGCTGTCGAGTTGGCCCATCTGGGCCTCGGGATAGCGGTCGCCGGCGGCCGCGTCGGGGGGAACGGCGGCCTCGATGCGGGCCAGCTCTTCCTCGCTGAGCCGTAGCTCCAAAGCCCCCAGGGCCTCGGTCAGCCGTTCACGCGTCCGAGCTCCGATCAGCGGCACGATGTCCTCGCCGCGCGAGAGGACCCAGGCGATCGCCACCTGCGCCACGGTGGCGCCGGTCTCGGCCGCGACCTCCCGCAGGGCGTCGACGAGGCTCAGGTTGCGCGTGAGGTTCTCGCCCTGGAACCGCGGCGCGCGGCCGCGGAAGTCGCCCGCGGCGAGCTGCCGGTCGGCCGACCAGTGGCCGCTGATCAGCCCGCGGGACAACACCCCGTAGGCGGTGATCCCGATCCCGAGCTCCCGGCAGGTGGGAAGGATGTCCCGCTCGGGCCCGCGCGAGATGAGCGAGTACTCGATCTGGAGGTCGGCAATCGGATGCACGGCGGCAGCGCGGCGAATCGTCTCGCTCCCCACTTCCGACAGGCCGATGTGGCGCACGTAGCCGGCCTCGATCATCTCCGCGATCGCCCCGATGGTCTCCTCAATCGGAACCGCTTGGTCCAGTCGCGCGGGCCGGTACACGTCGATGTGGTCGGTTCGAAGCCGTCGGAGCGAGTAGGCCAGCGCGGTCTTCACCGCCTGCGGCCGCGCGTCGTAGCCGAGCCAGGCGCCGTCGGGACCGCGCTGGGCGCCGAACTTGACGCTGATCAGCACGTCGTCGCGGTTCCGGCCCTCCAGGGCGCGGCCGATCAGCATCTCGTTGTGCCCCATTCCGTAGAAGTCGCCGGTATCGATCAGGTTGATTCCGGCCTCCATGGCGGCATGGATGGTGGCGGTGCTCTCGGCCTCGTCGGCGTGGCCGTACATGCCTGACATGCCCATCGCCCCGAGGCCGAGATCCGATGCCGCGGGGCCGGTTGAGCCGAGCTTTCGAGTCATTCTGGGTTCTCCGGTTCGCCTGAAGGAGTCCCCAAGGTACCCGCCGAACCTCGAAGGCATGACAGAGCTGACAGCGAGCCGAACCCTGGTCAAGTCCCCGCCCGAGCTGTGGGCGGAGTGCAGTGACGCCGCCTCTTTGAGCCGTCACCTGGACCGGTTCGGGCAGATCCGGATAACGAGGCTCGAGCCGGAGACAGTCGTTGCCTGGGAGGGCGAGTCGGCAAGCGGCACGGTTCGGCTCGAGCCATCCGGATGGGGCACGAAGGTGGTCCTGACCGCCCAGCCGGAGCGCGAGTTGGCGCCGCCGGAGGCCGACCTGCCGGCCCCGGTGGAGGCGGATCCACAACCTCCGGCGAAGGAGCCGGATCCGGTCGACGAAACCCCGCCACCGGCGACGGAGGAGCCCCGCCCGGGCCCGTTTGCGCGGCTGCTGGGGTTGTTGCGGCGCCGCCACGCGGTGGCTCCCCAGGGCGAGCCGGCGGTAGCGCACGACACCGAGCCGGTAGTGGCGCCCGAGGCCGAGGCCTCAGTGGTCGTCGAGCCTGGACCGGACGAACCGCCCGCCGTCGGGGAATCGGCCGCCCCCGTGGAGCCGCCCTCGGCGGTCGCGCTGGAGCTCATGGCCCTGGAGCAGGCGCTCGACAGCCTGGGCCAGGCCCACCACCGTCCGTTCTCACGGGCCTGATGGAGATTTTGCCGCTATAGGCGGCAAGATCTCCAACCCGCACGTGGAGGCGGCGGTCCCGAATCCGCGTTCGCGCAGCGAGCCCTAAACTCGCCCGCCCAGGGCTCGCCGGCGGAAAGTCGGCGGCCGGATGCGGCCGAATGAGCTTCGCGAATGCGGCCGCGTCGAGCGGCTCGCGTAGCGCTGCTACGCCACGCCGCTCGCCGCGACCGCCTCGCTCGCTCCTCGACCGCCCCGACTCCACCAACCTTCCACCGACGAACCCGGATGCGCGACAAAGCTCCAGAGACCTACGAAGAGAAACTCTCCCAGCTCGAGGAAATCCGCTACGAGGCGATCCACGCCGGCTCGGAGAAGGCGGTCGAGAAGCAGCACGAGCGCGGCAAGTACACCGCGCGCGAGCGGATCGAGAAGCTGCTCGATCCCGGGTCGTTCCAGGAGCTCGACGTGTTCGTGCGCCACCGGACCACGGATTTCGAGATGGACAAGAACCGCCCGTACGGCGATGCGGTGGTGACCGGGCACGGGACGATCGAGGGCCGGCGGGTGTGCGTGTTCAGCCAGGACTTCACCGTCTTCGGCGGCTCGCTGGGCGAGGTCATGGGCGAGAAGATGTGCAAGGTGATGGATCTGGCGGCCCGGATCGGCTGCCCGGTGATCGGGATCAACGACTCCGGGGGGGCGCGAATCCAGGAGGGCGTGGTCAGCCTGGGCGCCTACGGCGACGTGTTCGTGCGCAACGTCAAGTGCTCCGGCGTGATCCCCCAGATCAGCCTGATCATGGGCCCGTGCGCCGGTGGCGCCGTGTACTCGCCGGCCATGACCGACTTCATCTTCATGGTCAAGGAGACCAGCCACATGTTCATCACCGGCCCCGACGTGATCAAGACGGTCACCGGCGAGGAGGTCGGCTTCGAGGACCTCGGTGGCGCGATGTCGCACAACTCCAAGTCGGGCGTGGCCCATTTCGCCTCCGACGACGAGGACCAGTGCCTGGAGGACACGAGATACCTCCTCTCCTTCCTGCCTCAGAACAACCTCGAGACCCCGCCTCGGGTCATCCCCACCGATGACCCGCTGCGACAGGACGAGGAGCTCGACCACGTCGTTCCCGACAACCCGAACAAGCCCTACGACATGCGCGAGGTCGTGCGCCTGATCGTCGACGACGGCGAGTTCTTCGAGGTCCACGAGCACTATGCCCGCAACATCATCTGCGGCTTCGCCCGCCTGAACGGCTACGCGGTGGGGATCGTCGGCAATCAGCCGTCGCAGATGGCCGGCGTGCTCGACATCGACTCCTCGACCAAGGGCGCCCGCTTCGTGCGCACGTGCGATGCATTCAACATCCCGCTGATCACGTTCACCGACGTCCCGGGCTTCCTGCCCGGCACCGCCCAGGAATGGGGCGGGATCATCCGCCACGGGGCCAAGCTGCTCTACGCCTACACCGAGGCCACGGTGCCGAAGATCACCATCATCACGCGCAAGGCCTACGGCGGCGCCTACGACGTCATGGCCTCCAAGCACATGCTGGCCGACTTCAACTTCGCCTGGCCGACGGCGGAGGTGGCGGTGATGGGGCCCGAGGGCGCGGTCAACATCATCTACCGGCGCGACATCCAGAGCTCACCCACGCCCGACACGCGCCGGCAGAAGCTGATCAACGACTACAAGGCCCACTTCGCCAACCCGTACGCGGCGGCCGAGCGGGGCTACATAGACGACGTGATCATCCCCCACGAGACGCGGCCCAAGATCATCACCGCGCTCGAGACGCTGCAGACCAAGCGCGAGCCCGGCCCCCGGCGCAAGCACGGGAACATCCCGCTGTGATTGAGCACCCGTTTCGGAACCGCCACGTTCGCGGACGTGGTGGGAGGGTGCTTTAAGGGGCGCGCAAGCGCGCCCCGATGGGTTCGGCTACAGCACCACGGACTGCGCGGTGATCCCTCCGGCCCGCCACGCCTCAAGCGCGCCGATGGCCACGGCGAGGTCCTGGATGGCCAGGCCGGTCGAATCGAACAGGGTGGTGGCCTGGTCGCTCGTTCGGCCCGGCGCGTCCCGGGCCAGCACCGCGCCGAGCTCGGTGACCTGATCGCGCGTGACCAGCCCTGCGGTCACAGCGCCGGTCAGCTCGCCGCCGTGCGAGGCCTGTTCCCATTCATCGCAGAACAGCTCGCACGCGGCCACGGCCTCCACCGTGGCCTCGGCTTTCCCCGGGCCGTCGGCGCCCAGCATGTTCAGGTGAAGCCCGGGCCGCAGGTCGGCGACGTCGATCACCGGCTCGGCCCCCGGCGTGATGCAGCAGACGACGTCGCACCCGGTCGCGTCCCCCGTCTCCCACTCCAGCTCCGCCGCCAGCGCCTCGGCCGCCTCGGGCCGCGGGTCGCTGCACACGCCGGGTCCGTAGCCGGCGGCGGCCAGGCAGCGAGCGGTCCAGGCGCCATGCAGTCCACAGCCCACTACCCCGACCGACCTCGCTCCCGGCGGGGCCAGTGCCTGGGTGGCCACCGCGGCCACGGCGCCGGTACGCAGTGCGGTGACCGAGCGGGCATCGAGCAGCATCAGTGGCTCACCGGTGGTGGCATCCGACAGGCAGACCACGCCGGTCACCGTCGGAAGCCCGCGCTCGGGA
The DNA here is from genome assembly GCA_963748585.1 of uncultured Solirubrobacterales bacterium. Lineage (GTDB taxonomy): Bacteria > Actinomycetota > Thermoleophilia > Solirubrobacterales > Solirubrobacteraceae > Palsa-465. The sequence continues at coordinate 285,724 of CAVVJR010000003.1, forward strand.
TTGCCGGGGAACGAGGTGATCCACTTGAGCAGCGCCACTCCGTCGCCGCGGGCGGGCATGGCCCGGAAGTCGCCGAAGGGCGGGCTCTCGAGATACACCTTGGCCGGCATCGCCCACTCTCCGGTGTGGTGGCGGAGCAACGCCGCGCGCACGCGCTCGATCGCCTGCGCCGGGGAGACGGCGGCGAGGACGGCGTCGTGGTTCAGGACGGCGATCGCGGGCACGGACGCGGGACGATACGCTCGGCCGGTGAACCGGCGCCCGAAGCTGACCATCGTCGCCCCCAACGCGTCGCCCGAGGAGGCCGCCGCCGTGGTGGCCGCGCTCGAGCGGTTCATGCGTGAGACGGCGCCCGTGCCGGCGCCACCCGAGGACAGGCGCAACCCGTGGCAGGAGGCGGCGCTGCGCGAGGGCGTGGCCCGCGCGCCCGGGCTCCCCCCGCCCTGGGATTGAGCCTCGGTTGGCAAACACCGCAACAAGGGTGTTGAAAACAGCCTAAGAACAACGCAACCGTCTTGACACCGTCAGGCCGGTGTGGGAGCGTGGACGCGCGGCCGGTTCGGGCCGACTGTGGGGGTCCGCCGGGGGGATGATCACCTGCGAGCGTGGTGTAGCGGGTGGAACAAGGGGGAGTAAGGGCTTTGGTGGTTTGGTGGATAGCGCAAGGGCTTACCGAGCCCACGTCTGCACGGCGGGTGGCCCCGCCGTTCCGGGCTCGGATTCGCGCTCGCCGCAACGCCAACGGCCATCGGCATCGCGTCGCCCCCATCGCTGATGCCGATGCCGGGGCAGGCGGCGGCTGAGAGCGCGCCGGCAGCCGCGGCGGATGGCCCCACCGCTGCGGCTGCCGGACAGCCTTGGGCCCCCTAGAGCCGAGCGTCCGGCACGCCGGATAAAACCCGTGCGCAGGCGGGAAAATAGCTATAACCCGACAGGGTTTTGCTAGATTCACGTGCTCCCGTCCGCCATCGGAAGGATCTCGCCTCCATGGAGCCTGCATCCCTGCCCAGCACGAAGACCGGCTCGCTCGAGAACCCTGAGGTGATCGAGAACGTACCGGGCCATGTCATTCCGATCCTCGAGCGGGAGTTCGATGACTTCGACACCGAGTCGACGCGCTTTCTCAAAGGTGAATTCGACGAGACCGAATTCATCAAGTTCCGCCTCAAGCAGGGCGTCTACGGGCAGCGCCAGGCCGACGTTCAGATGGTTCGGGTCAAACTGCCGATGGGCGGCGTGACGCCGGATCAGCTCGACGCCTTCGCCATGGGGATCGAGAAGTACGTGCCTCTGCGCAAGGGTCACATCACCACCCGGCAGAACATTCAGATGCACCACGTTCCGCTGCCCGATGCGGCCAAGCTGATCCGCGAGCTCGGCGACGCCGGGCTCTCGAGTCGCGAGGGGTGCGGGAACACGATGCGCAACGTGACCGGCGATCCGCGGGCCGGCACGCTCGAGGGCGAGCTGTTCGACATCACCCCCTACGCGGGGGCGTATGTGCGCTATTTCGTCCGTCATCCGACCACCCAGGGGATGCCGCGGAAGGTCAAGACCGCGTTCACGGCGACCGACGATGACAACGCGATCACGCGGATCCACGACATGGCCTTCGTGCCCAAGCTGCGGGACGGCGTGCGCGGGGTCGAGGTCCGAGTCGGCGGCGGCACCTCGATCATGCCCCGCCTGGCTCCGACGCTGTACGAGTTCGTCGAGCTCGACAACGGCGACTACCTGAAGGTGACCGAGGCGTGCATGCGCATCTTCGACCGCCAGGAATGGCTGCGCGCGAATCGAGCCCGCGCGCGGATCAAGGTGCTGATCGACAAGATCGGGATCGACGCCTTCCGCGCGCAGGTCGAGGAGGAGCTCGAGGGCGACTGGGTCTCCGAGCGCGACTTCTCGCTCGAGGGCATCTTCTACGACATCGACGAGGAGGCCAGCGCGCCCGCCACACGCGACTCCTATGCCGCGCCCAACGGCGATAGCGCCGAATTCGACCACTTCCTCACCTCGAATGTGTGGGCGCAGCGTCAGCCCGGCTTCTCCACCGTGGAGGTCACGGTGCGCCGCGGCGACCTCACGCCCGACCAGCTGCGCGGCCTCGGGCAGATCATGCGCGAGTACTGCGGCGGCTATGCCCGCACCACGGTGCACCAGAACCTGGTCTTGCGCTGGGTGCGCAACGAGGCGGTCTACGACGTCTGGCGTCGTCTCCAGGAGCTCGAGCTTGGCGATCCCGGCGCGGATGAGATCACCGACGTGGTCAGCTGCCCCGGGACCGACTCGTGCAAGCTTGGGATCACGAGCTCGATGGGGGTCAATCAGGCCATCCACGAGCGGCTGGTCGCCATGCAGATCGACGACCAGCTCACCCGCCGCATCCACGTGAAGATGAGCGGCTGCCCGAATGGCTGCGGCCAGCACCACATCGCCAACATCGGGTTCTACGGCGCCTCGATCAAGGTCGGCGAGCACACCCTCCCCGCCTACATCCCCCACATCGGAGGTGCGTACGAGGGCGGCGAGGTGCGGTACGGTCAGCGCCTGAAGGCGAGGATCCCGGCCAAGCGCGTTCCGGAGGCGGTCGAGCGGTGGGTACGCTTCTACGAGTCCGGCCGTGAGGCGGGAGAAGAATTCAACGCATTCGCCGACCGGGTCGGCGCCGTGGAATTTGAGGCCCAGGTGAAGGATCTGACCATGCCGATCGAATTCAGCCTCGAGAACATGAACTACTTCGTCGACTGGACCAAGAGCGCGCCGTTCGAGGTCATCCGCGGCGAGGGCGAGTGCGCCGTATGAGCGCCGTCGCCCCGGATCTCGACACGGCCTCGGCCGAGGAGGTCATCGCGTACGGAGTCGAGCGCTTTCACCCGCGCCTGACCATGGCCTGCTCGTTCCAGAAGGAGGAGTCGGTCATGGTTCACATGCTGACCTCGGTCTGCCCGGAAGCGCGGGTGTTCACGATCGACACCGGCGTGCTGTTCCCGGAGACGCTGCAGACGTGGAAGAACTTTGAGGATCGCTTCGGGTTGAAGGTCGAAGTGGTGGACGCGACCGGCCCCTGGAGTGCGACCAACTGCTGCGGTCAGGCCAAGGTGGATGCGCTCGAGCGCGCGCTCGAGGGGGTCGACGCCTGGTTCACCGGCGTCCGGCGCGAGCAGGCGACCACCCGCGCGACCTCAGCCAAGCTCGAGCGCGACGAGCGCCGCGGGATCTGGAAGCTGAACCCGCTGGCCGACTGGACCGAGAAGGACCTGTGGCGGTACATCCACCGTCACGACTTGCCTTACAACCCGCTTCACGATCACGGGTACGCCTCGATCGGGTGTGCGCCCTGCACCCAGCCTGGACAGGGACGCGAAGGCCGGTGGGCCGGCACCGACAAGACCGAGTGCGGGATTCACCTGTGAACCCGTTCACCTTCGAGCTGTCACACCTCGAGACTCTCGAGGCCGAATCGATCCACATCTTCCGCGAGGTGGTCGCGGAATTGGAACGGCCCGTCCTGCTCTTCAGCGGGGGCAAGGACTCGATCGTGCTCCTCCGGCTGGCCGAGAAGGCGTTCCGCCCCGGGCGCTTCCCCTTCCCGGTCATGCACGTCGACACCGGGCACAACTTCCCCGAGGTGATCGAGTTCCGCGACCGGCTCATGTCGCAGATCGGCGAGCGACTGATCGTCGCCTCGGTGCAGGACTCGATCGACGCCGGTCGGGTGACCGAGGAGACCGGCCCGCGCGCATCGCGCAACCGCCTGCAGACGACGACGCTGCTCGATGCGATCGCCGAGCACGGATTCGACGCCGCGTTCGGCGGCGCGCGCCGCGACGAGGAGCGCGCCCGGGCCAAGGAGCGGGTGTTCTCGTTCCGGGATGACTTCGGCCAATGGGAGCCCAAGCGCCAGCGCCCCGAGCTGTGGGCGCTGTACAACGGACGGATTCGAAAGGGCGAGCACGTCCGCGTGTTCCCGATCTCCAACTGGACCGAGCTCGACGTGTGGCAGTACATCGCCCAGGAGAAGCTCGAGGTGCCCCCGATCTACTTCGCCCACAACCGCCAGGTGTTCGAGCGCGACGGGATGCTCTACGCGCTCAGCCCGTACGTGGAGCTGATCGACGGCGAGACGCCGTTCGAGACTTCGGTGCGCTATCGCACCGTAGGTGACATGACCTGCACCGGCGCGGTCCGCTCACTCGCCACCAACCTGCCCGATGTGGTGGCCGAGATCGCGGCCACCCGGATCACCGAGCGCGGGGAGACCCGGGCCGACGACCGGGTGACCGAGGCGGCGATGGAAGACCGCAAGCGCGAGGGTTATTTTTAGTGGCCGCCCCCGCGGATACGCCCGCATTCGAGCGGCACCATGCGGCACCTGGCTTTGTCCTCGACGGCTTGTGTGGCAGGGCCACACGGCGCCGTCTGCGTCCTCGCCAGGCATCCGCCTGGCACCACTCTCGGTGCGACCGCACCCACGGGGGCGACCACTGATGAGCGCCACCAATGGACACGCGGTGCGCACGCGCACCAGCGAGCTGCTGCGCATCGCCACCGCCGGCTCGGTCGACGACGGCAAGTCGACCCTGATCGGGCGGCTGCTCTACGACTCCAAGCAGATCCTCACCGACCAGCTCGAGCACGTGGTCCAGACCTCCGAGCGCCGCGGCGACGGCTACCTCAATCTGGCCCTGCTGACCGACGGCCTGCGGGCCGAGCGCGAGCAGGGAATCACGATCGACGTCGCCTACCGGTACTTCCAGACCGCGCGACGCAAGTTCATCATCGCCGACACCCCCGGGCACGAGCAGTACACGCGCAACATGGTCACCGGCGCCTCCACGGCCGACCTGTCGATCGTCCTCGTCGATGCGCGCAAGGGCGTGGGCGAGCAGACGCGCCGCCACGCCTACATCGCCTCGCTGCTGCGGATCCCCCACCTTGTCGTGTGCGTGAACAAGATGGACCTGGTCGACTACGACGAGGCGGTGTTCGACCGGATCGTCGACGAGCTGTCGGACTTCGCCGCCCGGCTCGACATCGCCGACATCACCTTCATCCCGATCGCCGCCCTGCACGGCGACAACGTGGTCGACCGCTCCGAGGCCATGTCCTGGTACGGGGGCGCGCCGCTGCTCTACCACCTCGAGCATGTGGTCATCGCGCCCGACCGGAACCTGGCCGACACCCGATTCCCGGTCCAGTGGGTGGTCCGGCCGATGAGCGACCAGCACCACGACTACCGCGGCTACGCCGGCCAGGTGGCGGGCGGCGTGCTCCGGCCCGGCGCCGAGGTGGTCGTGCTCCCGGGCGGGCACCGGACGACGATCGAGGCCGTAGACACATTCAGTGGCGAGGTCGAGGCCGCGTTCCCGACCATGTCGGTCACCCTACGCCTGGCCGACCAGCTCGATGTCTCCCGCGGCGACATGATCGTCGAGGCCGACGATCCACCGACGGTGGCGCGCGAGCTCGACGCGATGATCTGCTGGATGAGCGAGAAGCCCCTGCGGCCGGGCGCCCGCTACGCGATCAAGCACACGACGAGCTCGGCCCGGGCGGTCGTCGAAGAGCTCGAGTACGGCGTGGATATCAACACCCTCGAGCACGACCACGAAGCGCTCGAGCTCGGGTTGAACGCGATCGGCCGCGTCCGCCTGCGCACGAGCGCGCCGCTCATGGTCGACCGCTACCGCCGCAACCGGACCACCGGGAGCTTCATCCTGATCGACGAGTCCACCAATGACACGGTGGGCGGCGGCATGGTCGTCGGCGCGCGATAGCCGTCACCCGCGGTCGCGTAAGCGGGCTGCCGCGGCCTGTCCGGGCGGCCGGATGATCGGCCCCATGGACGCCGGGGAACCCGGCCCCAACTTCCTCGATAGGCCGCGGCCACGAGCCGAATTCCCCAGCCCCTTGTAAAGTCACGCGCCCCATGTTTTCGAAGGTATTGATCGCCAACCGCGGGGAGATCGCGGTCCGCATCATCCGCGCGTGCGAGGAGCTCGGCATCGCCACGGTTGCGGTCTACTCAGAGCTCGATCGAGACGCCCCGCACGTGAAGCGGGCCGACGAGGCGTTCCTGCTCGGCCCCGGCCCGGCCAGCGAGAGCTACCTGGTCATCGACAAGCTGATCGACGCGGTCAAGCGCTCGGGCGCCGAGGCCGTCCACCCCGGCTACGGCTTCCTGGCCGAGAACGCCGGCTTTGCGGCCGCGCTCGAGAAGGAGGGGATCACCTTCATCGGCCCACCGGCGTCGGCGATCGAGGCCATGGGCTCGAAGACCCGTGCCCGCGAGCTGATGCAGAAGGCCGGTGTCCCGATCGTGCCCGGCACGACCGAGCCGGTGGAGACGCTCGAGGACGCTCAGAAGGTGATCGAGGAGACGATCGGCTATCCGGTGGCGGTCAAGGCCGCGGGCGGCGGCGGCGGCAAGGGCTTCCGGGTCGCGCTCGAGGAGTCCAAGCTCAAGGACGCCTTCGAGGGCGCCGCGCGGGAGGGCGAGAAGTTCTTCGGCGACTCGACCGTGTACCTCGAGCGCTACCTGCCCGATCCGCGCCACGTCGAGGTCCAGGTGCTGGCCGACACGCACGGCAACGTGATCCACCTGGGCGAGCGCGACTGCTCGCTCCAGCGCCGCCACCAGAAGCTGATCGAGGAGGCCCCGGCCCCCGCGGTGGACGAGAAGCTGCGAGCCAAGATCGGCAAGATCGCCACCGAGGCGGCCGCGGCGGTCAACTACACCGGCGCGGGCACGATCGAGGGCCTGCTCCAGGACGGCGAGTACTTCTTCCTGGAAATGAACACCCGTGTCCAGGTCGAGCACTGCGTGACCGAGATGGTGACCGGAATCGACATCGTCAAGGAGGGGATCAGGGTGGCCGCGGGTGAGCCGCTGTCGATCGCCCAGGACGAGCTCGAGTTGCGCGGTCACGCGATCGAGTGCCGGATCAACGCCGAGGACGCGTCGAAGAACTTCGCCCCCGCGCCGGGGACGATTGGGCACTATCGCGAGCCGGCGGGTCCGGGCGTGCGGGTCGACTCGGGGGTGGGGCCGGGATCGGAGATCTCACCCATGTACGACCCGATGGTGGCCAAGCTGATCGTCTGGGATATCGACCGCGAGCAGGCCACCCGCCGGATGGTCAGGGCGCTCGGCGAGTACGAGATCGAGGGCGTGAAGACGCTCTTGCCGTTCCACACGGCGATCCTCCAGACCAAGCAGTGGGCCAAGGCCGAGACCTGCCGCGACCTGATCGAGGACCGCAAGTGGCTCAAGGAGCTGGCGGTCCCGGTAGAGGCGGCGCCGAAGGACGAAGAGGAGACGGTCGAGCACACCTACACGGTCGAGGTCTCGGGCAAGCGCTTTGACGTGCGCGTTATCGGTGCACCGGCGGCGGGCGCGGCTCCGGCCGCGGCCGTGAACGGATCCGCCCCGGCGGCGGGCCGGCGCCCGCCGCGGCGGGCCAGCTCGGGTGGCGGAGGGGGAGGGGGCGGTGACACGCTGGCCTCCCCGCTCCAGGGCACGGTGCTCAAGGTGGCGGTCGAGCAGGGCGCCGCGGTCGAGGAGGGCGCGCTGATCGCCGTGATCGAGGCCATGAAGATGGAGAACGAGATCACTGCACACAAGGCGGGCAAGGTGGCCGAGCTGCCGATCGCCGTCGGCGCCTCGGTGGCCACCGGGGACACGCTGGCGGTGATCAGCTCGGAATGAGGACCCGCGTCTAAATTATTGACGGCTCTGACGGCGCCTGGACGCGCCTGGCGCCACCGGCTCGGCATCAAATACTCCCGGTATTCTCAGGCCGAGCCGCCGGCGCCAATCACGCCCAGTCACTCGTCAGATTCCGCCACTAATTCAGACGCCGGCCCTGGGGCGTACCGGTGGTGGAGCATCAGGTCGTTGCCGTCGGGGTCGGTGAAGAAGGCCATGTGGCAGACGCCGGTGTCAAAGGTGTCGCCGGCGAACTGAACCCCCTTGGCCTCGAGCTCTGAGCGGGCCGCTTCGATGTCGTCCACGTGGAGGGCGAGGTGGCCGTTCTTCTGCGGCGCGAACGGCATCCCCAGGCGGCCCGGCTCCCAGATGCCGAAGCACGTCTCCCCGACCCAGAACTCGTACCTGCCGTGCGGGTCCGGGCGGAGGCCGAGCGTCTCGAGATAGAAGGCTCGCGACCGGTCAGCGTCGGTCGATGGGATGGCGACGAAGTCGAGCTTTGTGATCATGTCCTCAGCCTGGCAGGGATTGCGGCCGGACCCGGTCCGCATTGTCGGCGTGGATCCGGCGCTGGGTCGGCGTGCGTCGCCCGGGGGGAAGCTCCGCGTCGGGGACCGCGTCCACGTAGGCGATGTCCTGCGCCAGGATCTGCAGCGCCTGCTCGCGGGCCATCGGCCGCCCGTGGCCGGGGACGACGGTCTCGGCCCGGTCGATCAGGGGCTTGAACTGGCGCAGGGTCTCGGCGTAGGCGTCGCGCGAGTGCTCGATCATCGGGATCTCGACCGGGGACAGATAGTCGCCGGAGACGAGGACATCGGCCCCGGGAACGAAGACGGCCAGGCCGTCGCGGGTGTGGCCGGCGGTCGGATACAGCTCGAGCTCCGTGGCCTGGCCGAGCTCGAGCTTGCCCGGCACGGGCAGGTGCTGGAGGCCGGCCAGGGGCAAGGGAGGGCGTTCGGCGATGTAGTGATCGTCGTCGAAGACCCGCAGCGCTCGCTGGGCCTGGCCGACCTCGGCGTTCAGCCGGGCGGCGGTCGACTCGGCCACTCCGAGCGCGGCCTCGGGGAAGGCGGTGCGAGCGAGCAGGTGGTCCCAGTCGCCATGAGTGGCGATCAGGGCCGAGGCGCTGAAGCCGGCCTGCTCGAGCACCCCGGGCAGCGCCTCCAGCTCCTCGGGCAGGACGGGTGAGTCGATCACGAACCCCTCCTCCCCGTCCGGGGAGCGAACCGCCGTGCAGGTGGTCTGCCAGAAGGCGCTGACGAAGACGATCACGTCCCGGTGCAGGGACACGACGCGCACCGGCTCAGTTGATGCCGATGAGCTTGGCCGCCTCGCGCAGGGTGGTGACCTCCGCGTCGGGCTTCTTCTGGTTCGACTCGAGTTCCTGCTTGTTTCGGTTGACCCAGATGACCGGGATCTTCTTCTTCAGGCACGGCTCGACGTCGTGGTAGTAGCTGGCGGCGATGTGGACCCAGCCCTTCTTGGCGCCGATCCGGCGCTCGCACTCGGTGAAGTGGGCCGGATCGGGCTTGTAGGAGCGCACCTGCTGCGCGGTCACGACGAGGTCGAAGTCGGTCGGGATGTGCCGGCGGGTCTCGCCCAGGAGCTTGTCGTCGATGTTCGAGATCAGCCCCACGCTGTACTTCTTGGCGATCTTCTGGAGGACCGGGTTCGTCTCCTTGAACGGCATCCAGCGCTTGACCGAATCGGGGAGGAAGCCTGACCGCGAGGGCTCGAGCGGCCATCCGAGCTCCTTGGCGATCTGAACCGCGGTCCGCCGGAGCACCTCGGCGTAGAGCTCATACGACCCGGCCTGGATCTGCTGCTGGACCGAGTGGAAGAGCGGGATGAGCTCCTCGCGCTCGAGCGAGAACCCGTCGCGGTCGGCCTCCCGCTTGAACGCCTCATAGACGCCGGTTTCCCAGTCGATCAGGGTGCCGTAGACATCGAAGGTGACGAACGTGACTTCCTTGGGGATCGCCATGGCGGCCGGGATGATGCCACGGGGAGCGATTCAATACAGTGCAAAGCCGACATGGACCTCCTCGAGTACCAGGGAAAGCAGCTGTTTGCCCGCCACGGCGTGCCGGTGCCCAAGGGCCGCCCCGCCTCGACCGTGGATGAGGCCCTGGACGCCGCCGATGACATCGGATACCCGTGCGTGATCAAGGCGCAGGTGCAGATCGGCGGCCGCGGCAAAGCGGGGGGAATCAAGGTCGCCAACGACCGCAACGAGGCGGCCGACCACGCCCAGGCGATCCTCGGGATGGACATCCGCGGTCTGACCGTGCACGAGCTCTGGGTCGAGGGCGCCTCGGAGATCGACTCCGAGTACTACGCCTCGGTGATCTTCGACCGCTCGGCCAAGAAGCCATTGCTGATGCTCTCGACCAAGGGCGGGATGGACATCGAGCAGGTGGCCGACGAGGATCCGGACGCGATCGCGCGCCTCCACGTCGATCCGCTGCTCGGCTTTCAGGACTTTCACGGCCGCCGGCTGGCCTTCGAGGCCCGCGTCGATCCCGATGTGGTCCGGCCGGTCGGCGCGATGCTGGCCAAGCTGTACGAGGTGTTCATCGAGGAGGACGCGACCCTGGTCGAGGTCAACCCGCTGATCGTCACCCCCCAGCGGGACGTGACGGCCCTGGATGCCAAGGTCACGCTGGACGACAACGCGCTCTTCCGCCACCCCGACAACGCCGCGCTGCGCGACATCTCGGGCGAGGACGAGCAGGAGCGGATGGCCAAGGAGCGCGGGCTCACTTACGTCAAGCTCGACGGCAACATCGGCATCCTGGCCAACGGCGCCGGGCTCTCGATGTCGACCCTCGACGTGGTGGCCGAGGCCGGCGGGGCGCCGGCGAACTTCCTCGACGCCGGCGGCGGATCGAAGGCCGAGGCGATCACCAGCGCGGTCGAGGTGATCCTGTCCGACCCCAAGGTAGGCGCCGTCCTGTTCAACATCTTCGGCGGGATCACCCGGTGCGACGAGGTCGCGCGGGGGCTGATCGAGGCGTTCAACCAGATCAGTCCCGACGTGCCGTTCGTGGTCCGCCTGGACGGGACCAACGGCGAACAGGGCCGGGCCATGCTGGCCGAGGCGAATCTGCCCAACGTGTACACCGAGTCGACCATGGACGGCGCCGCCGCCAAGGTGGTCGAGCTCGCGGGAGCCGCGGCATGAGCATCCTCGTCGACGCCGGGACCCGGCTGTGCACGTCCGGGATCACCGGGCGGGAGGGCACCTTCCATTCGCTGCGCAACCGCGAGTACGGCACCCAGGTCGTGGCCGGGGTGACCCCCGGCAAGGGGGGCCAGGACGTGGAGGGCATCCCGGTCTTCAACACCTTCTACGAGGCGGTCGCCGCCGAAGGCGCCAACACGGCGATGATCTTCGTCCCTCCGCGGTTCGCCGCCGACTCGATTCTCGAGGCCGAGGACGCCGGCATCGAGCTCATCATCGCGATCACCGAGGGCATCCCCGCCCACGATGAGCTGCGGGTCTACAACACGATTCGCAAGAACGGGCGGGCCCGGCTGATCGGCCCGAACTGCCCGGGAATCCTCTCGCCCAACAAGGCCAGCGTGGGCATCATCCCGGCGTCGTTCTTCAAGGAGGGCAACGTCGGGGTCGTCTCCCGGTCGGGCACCCTGACCTACCAGATCGGCAACGTGCTCGCCCATCGCGGCTTCGGCAACTCGACCATCGTCGGGATCGGCGGCGATCCGGTCCCGGGCACCGACTTCATCGACGTGCTCGAGATGTTCGAAGCCGACCCGGAGACGGAGCTGATCGTCATGTGCGGGGAGATCGGTGGCGACGCGGAGGAGAAGGCGGCCGAGTTCATCGGCTCCAACGTGTCCAAGCCGGTGGTCGGCTACATCGCCGGGTTCACGGCCCCGCCCGGCAAGACGATGGGCCACGCCGGCGCGATCGTTTCCGGCTCCCAGGGCACCGCGAAGGCCAAGGCGGAGGCGCTCGAGAGCCGCGGGGTGCGGGTCGGGCGTACGCCGACCGAGGTGGCCGAGATCGCCGTCTCGCTGCTCGGCGCCACGGCCTGACCCGGCTCGGTTTGTCGTCGCCGCCGCGGCCGGTAGGCTGCCGACTGCGACATGCCGGAAAGCAGATCAGGGGTGTCCTCGTTCGAGACGCGGCTGGCCGCGATGGACCAACGCCTGCGGGAGCTGCAGGAGGAGCTCACGCCGTCCTCGATGCCGCCCGGTGACCCGCTGGACAACGGCGAATCGGTGCCGCGAGCCTCGGTCCGGCCCAACGCCATCCCGGCTCCGGTCGCCCCCGCCCGCCCCGAGCCCGCGCGCGACATCCTGCTCCCCCTGTACGAGCGCCTGCTGGCCTCGATGCGCGAGCTGCTGACCGGATACGAGCTCGTGGCCGGGGTGCCCTCACCCTCGCCTTCGCCCTCCCCGCCGCCCCGCCCCGAATTCGAGGGCGTCGCGGTCTCCGCCGGGCCGTTCTCGGGCACGCCGGCCCTGCGCGACTTCGAGCGCGCGCTGTCCGAGCTGCCGGGCGTTCGCTCGGTCGCCCTGCGTGGCTACGACACCGAGGACCGCGCGGTTTGGGACGTCCAGCTGCGCTGAGCCCGGGCTCGCGCGCGGACGACCACTACTCTTAGGGCGTGGCCAAGTCGATCTCCTTCGCCCGCGGCGCGCCCTCGCTCGACATCGTCGACGTCGACGGCCTGCGCTCCGCGGCGGAGCGCGCGTTCAGCAACGACCCGGCCGGCGTGACCGCGTACGGGACCTCGGTCGGCTATCCGCCCCTCCGCGAGTGGATCGCCGAGCGCCACCAGGTGTCGGCGCAGCAGGTCCTGGTCACCAACGGATCGATGCAGGCCGACGCCTTCCTGTTCGATGCCATGGTGCACGAGGGCGATTCGGTCATCGTCGAGCGCCCCACCTACGACCGGACCCTCCTGTCCCTGCGCAACCGCGGTGCCGACGTCCGCATGGTCCAGCTCGAGCCCGACGGCATCGACGTGGCGGCGGTCGAGCGGGTGCTGGCCGCGGGGGCGCGGCCCAAGCTCGCGCACATCATTCCGAACTTCCAGAATCCCGCCGGGTACACGCTCTCGAGCGCCAAGCGGGAGCGCCTGCTCGAGCTCGCCCAGGGCTACGACTTCACCGTGTTCGAGGACGATCCGTACGTGTCGCTGCGGTTCGAGGGCTCGCCCCTGGCCACGATGCTCTCGATGGACGGCGAGCACGTCGTCTACGCGTCGTCGTTCTCGAAGACGGTGTGCCCGGGCATCCGCGTGGGCTACCTGGTCGGGCCGGCCGAGCTGATCGCCCGGGTGGCCAAGATCGCCACCAACACGTACATATCGCCGAGCATGGTCGCGCAGGCGATCGTGCATGAGTTCTGCCTGTCGGGAGCCCTGGAGCGGTCGATCGAGACGGTCAAGGTCGCGTTGCGCGAACGGGCGTCGACGCTGTGCGAGGCGCTGCGCTCGGAGCTCCCCGACGCCCGCTTCGTCGAGCCCGAGGGCGGCTACTTCCTGTGGGTCGATCTCCCGCGCGGGACCGACGTGGCGGCGCTGTTCGTGGCCGCGGCCGAGCGCGATGTGCACTTCGTCAAGGGCACCGACTTCGTGCTCGACGGAGCCGAGTCGTCGATGCGCCTCGCCTACAGCGGGGTGACGCCCGAGGACATCCGGGAAGGCGTGAGCCGACTGGCTGAGGCTTACCGCGAGCTCCGGCCCGCCGATGCGGCCTAGAGCCGCGGTGCGCGCGGACCAGAACGAGATCTCGGCGATCGGAGAAGTCACGGGCGATGCGGTGCGGGCGGTCGCGCTCCAGGTGCGCGAGGTCCACACCGGCGTCGCGGGGAGGATCTTCCGGGCCGTTGGTCCTCTGGCCTTCCCGGTGCGCCTGGCCCACGATGCGATCGCCCGGGGTGCCTATTCCGCGGCGGGCGAAATCGGGCGTGCGGTCGTGCGCGGCGGCGCCGGCGCGGTGGCGCTGGTGGCGCCCGGGTCGGGGTCGCTCGAGGATTCGGTGGCCGGGCGCGCCGTCATCGGGGTCTTGAACGGAGCGGCCGGCGACGCGCTGGTCCGGCAGGGAAACCGGCTCGCGTTGCCGATGACGCTGCGCGTCGGCGGCGCCGACGTCGACGTGTCATACGACGGCTTGCGCCGCGCCTATCCGGCTCCGACGCCGCGGCTGGCCGTGTTCGTGCACGGACTGGGGCAGACCGAGGACGCTTGGGGGTTCCGGGGCGAGCCCTATGGGGCCCGTCTGTCGGAGGAGTTGGGCGTCACGCCGCTGTATCTCCGCTACAACTCCGGCCGCCATATCTCCGAGAACGGGCGCGACCTGGCCCGGCTGCTGGAGCGAGTCGTCTCGGCCTGGCCCGGCGGGGTGACCGAGATCGCGGTGATCGCGCATTCGGTCGGGGGGCTGGTGGCGCGGAGCGCGTGCCACTACGGGACCGGCCAGTCGTGGGCGGGGCGGGTCCGGCAGGTGATCTCGCTCGGGACTCCGCACCGCGGGGCGCGGCTCGAGCGGGTCGCGGCGACGGCGGGCGCGCTGCTGGCACGCGTGCCGGAGACCCGGCCGGTCGCGCACGCGATCGAGGCCCGGAGCGCCGGGATGAAGGACCTCCGACACGGTTCCCTGGTCGATGAGGACTGGGCCGTCTCGAGCCCGACCGAGATCCCGTTCCTGGGCTCGGCCTCGTACTACTTCGTCTCCGCGGCCGGGCTCTCCCCGGTCGACCGAGAGAGCGCCTGGGCCCACCCCGGCGGCGGCCAGCCGATGCGCTTCCCGGTCGACCACTACCGGGAGATCGCCGGCGTCGGTCACTTCGATCTGCTCAATCATCCGGCGGTGTACGACACCATCCGCGGATGGCTGGCCGGCAGGCCGGAGCTTCCGCCGCCGCAGGGCGGCTAGGCCGCGGCACGGCTAGGCCGCGGCACGTTTCGCCGTCAGGCGAAACTGCCAATCGCCGCGAAGCGGCGACGTTCAGCGGCCGTAGCGCTCGCGGCCGAGCACGAGTTGCTCGGGCAGGGCGATGCGTGGGGGCGGCGAGGGATCGGCGAGGACCGAGACCGTCTCGGCGACGCTCACCGTCACCGTGGCCACGCTGTCGTCCGGCCCTGCCACCGAGACGTAGCCATCGTCGCTGGCCGTCACCTGTCCGGTGAGCCCGGGCTCGATGCCGGCGTCCTTGAGGTAGTGGAGCAGATCCTCGGCCTCGTTCTCCAGCCGCAGGATGGTTACCTTGGCTCCCAGGGCGCAGTCGGCCAGCGGCACGCCGTCGATGCGCTCGCCCACCCGGATCGGGTGACCGTGCGGACACGTCTTGGCGTCACCGACGGACGCGCGGACGTAGGCCTCGAAACGGGGCGTCATCGCGTGCTCGAGGTGCTCGGCCTCCTCGTGCACGTCGTCCCACGGCACGCCGACCACGTCGGTGAGAAACCGCTCGATCATGCGATGCCGGCCGACGATCCGCTCGGCATGGTCGCGTCCGGAGTCCGTGAACTCGATCGTCCGCTCGGAGTCGCGGACGATGTAGCCGTCCTTCTCCAGGCGGCGGATCATCTCGTGCACGGTCGGGGCCGAGAGCTGCATGGCCCTCGACAGGTTGGCGCCGGTCATCGGGAGCTCGGCCTCGAACAGCCAGAACAGGCTCTGCAGATACTCCTCTTCTGCGACCGTGGCCTCCGACCCCATGCCAAGGATGCTACCGACCGCGATCTCATAGGATCGGGTGTCGTGGACCTGCCGCTGAAGCCCCCGATCGCCCCTCAACTCGCGCGCTCCCGCCCCGAGCTGCCGGAGGGTGAGCAGTGGGCGTACGAGCCCAAGTACGACGGTTTTCGCGCCATCGTGTTCGTCAACGGCTCCGGGGCCGAGATGATCCAGTCCCGGTCGGGGAGGCCCCTGGCACGGTACTTCCCCGAGCTGGCCTTCCCGGAGGGCCACTACATCGTCGACGGCGAGATCGTGATCGACGATCCCGACGGCGGGCAGGATTTCGACGCCCTCCAGAACCGCCTTCATCCGGCCGAGTCGCGCGTCCAGATGCTGGCCTCGCAGACTCCCGCCCACTACGTGGCCTTCGATCTCCTGGCCCTCGATGGGGACTCCTGGTTGGAGCGTCCGTTCGTCGATCGGCGGGCCGGGCTCGAGTCGCTTTTCCCGGGCTCCGACGTCACGCCGCTGACCCGCTCGCGCGAAGAGGCGAGCCCGTGGCTGCGCAGCGGGGAAGGGGTCGTGGCCAAGGACGTGCGCGCGTCCTACCGGCCCGGCGAGCGGACCGGGATGGTCAAGGTCAAGCGCGTGCGGACGATCGATGCCGTCGTCGTGGGCTACCGGCCGGGCAAGGAGGAGGGCACGGTGGGGTCGCTGATCCTCGGGCTATACGACGAAGGCGGCTCGCTCCACGTGGTCGGGCACTCGTCCGGCCTGCGCGCGGCCGAGAAGCGAGCCCTGGTGGAGCGGCTGGCCGCGTATCAGACCGGCCACCGAGGCCACGGCGATCCCAGCCGCTGGAAGAGCGAGAAGGAGCTCGAGTGGATCGAGCTGCGCCCCGAGCTGGTGGTCGAGGTGACCTTCGACCATGCCAGCGGCGGCCGGATCCGTCATGGCACCCGGATCCTCCGGTGGCGCGAGGACAAGGCGCCCACGGAGTGCCTGCTCGCGCAGATGCAGAACTGAGGAGGATCTGGGCATGGACGCCGACGTGATCGTGGTGGGGGGTGGGCTGGCCGGCCTCGTGGCCACGGCTGAACTGGCCGACGCCGGACGCCGCGTGATCCTGGTCGAGCAGGAGCCGGAGGCCTCGCTGGGCGGCCAGGCATTCTGGTCCTTCGGGGGCCTGCTGATGGTCGACACGCCCGAGCAGCGGCGCTGGCGGATACGCGACTCGCCCGAGCTCGCGCTCCAGGACTGGCTCGGCACGGCCGGATTCGACCGCCCCGAGGACGCGTGGCCGCGGCGGTGGGCGGAGGCGTACGTCGAGTTCGCCTCGGGGGAGAAGCGCGCCTGGCTGCGTTCGCTCGGAGTGCGCTTCCTGCCCGTGCCGGGGTGGGCGGAGCGAGGTGGCTACCTGGCCACCGGGCACGGCAACTCGGTGCCGCGGTTTCACCTCACCTGGGGCAGCGGGCCGGGGCTCCTGGAGCCGTTCGTGCGCAGGGTGCGGTCGGCGGCTGAGCGTGGCCTGGTCCAGATGCTGTTCCGCCATCGCGTGAGCGCGCTCAGCGTGACCGGCGGGGCGGTGGACGGCGTCCTCGGCGATGTGCTCGAGCCCTCGCTGGCTGGGCGCGGACGCGCGAGCTCACGGGTCGTCGCCGGTTCGTTCGAGCTCCACGCCCCCGCGGTCATCGTGACCTCGGGCGGTATCGGCGCCAACCACGAGCTAGTGCGCGAGAACTGGCCTTCGACGCTCGGCCAGCCCCCGGAACGGATGCTCTCCGGCGTGCCTGACCATGTCGACGGGCGCATGATCGCCGTGTGCCGGGAGGCCGGCGCGAGCGTGATCAACCCGGATCGGATGTGGCACTACACCGAGGGCATCACGAACTGGAACCCGGTGTGGAGCCGGCACGGCATCCGGGTCCTGCCCGGGCCATCGCCGATGTGGTTCGACGCACGCGGCCGCCGTCTGCCCGTGCCGCTGTTCCCCGGCTTCGACACGCTGGGGACGCTCAAGCACATCTGCCAGACCGGCTACGACTACAGCTGGTTCGTCCTCACCCAGAAGATGATCGAGCGCGAGTTCGCGCTCTCGGGCTCCGAGCAGAATCCCGACGTGACGGGGCGGAGCATCCGGGAGCTCGTGCGCAACCGCGTGCTGCCGGGCGCCCCCGGACCGGTCGAGGCGTTCAAGCGCTTCGGGCCCGACTTCGTGGTCGCGGACTCCCTGCCCGAGCTCGTGCGGGGGATGAACCGGCTGACCGGCTCGGAGCTGATCGACGGTGGTGGACTGGAGCGGGAGATCGTGGCCCGCGATCGTGAGATGGCCAACCCGTACACCAAGGACCTCCAGGTCACCGCGATCCACGGCGCCCGGCGCTATCCGGCCGACCGGATCACCCGGGTGGCCGCCCCCCACCGCATCCTCGACTCGTCCGCCGGCCCGCTGATCGCGGTGCGGCTATGGATCCTGACCCGAAAGACGCTCGGCGGCCTCGAGACCGACCTGTCCGCGCGCGTGCTCGCGCCCTCCGCGGACGGCTCCGGCGAGCCCGTCCCCGGGCTGTTCGCCGCGGGAGAGGTGGCGGGCTTCGGCGGCGGCGGGGTCCACGGCTACCGCTCGCTCGAGGGCACGTTCGTGGGCGGCTGCCTGTTCTCGGGCCGGGTGGCCGGGCGGGCCGCGGCTTCGGCGATGCGCTGAGCCCTACTGCGGCATGTGGAAGGTGAACATCCGGTCGGCCTCGATCCGGGCGTACGCCGGTACCTGGTCGAGGAACTCGGTCTCCCACTCCGGCCCGTAGCGGGGGGTGTAGACCTCGAGCAGGGCAGCGCGGAACCCACGGTCGGCTTTCAGGTCGATGGGGACGGCTTTTCCGTGGACGGTGACCGCGAACTCCTCGGCTGGGAGATGGGTGGCGCTCACGTGGGGGCGAGCCTTGATGTGGCGCCACCGGACGGCGTTCGGCGCGGTGCCGAAGTGAAACGCGCCGCGGTAGAAGATCCCGTCCACGGGGCCATTGATCGGCCGTCCATCCGCGGTCACGGTGGCGAGCACGAGCAGGCACATGCCGGTCAGCCGCTTGGCCAGGTCCTCGGCCCCGACGCGCCGGTCCGCGGTGATGATGCTCTTCAGATGCGGCCCGGCCCGGTCGTGACTGCGGTCGAGCAGCGATTGCAGGCGTTCGAGGTCCGCGCCGGTCTCGTGCATCTTTGCGCAGCATGACTGATGACGGTGACCGATACTGCCCGGATTCCGTCGGTTCCCGGTCTTCCTTCGGTCGTCCTCGTCGCTCCCGACTCGTTCAAGGGGACGCTGTCGGCCGCCGCGGTGGCCCGGGCGATCGGCGCGGGGCTGGCGTCGGCCGGCCGCGAGGTCGATCTCTGCCCGGTCGCCGACGGGGGCGAGGGCACGCTCGAGGCCCTGATCGAGGCGCTGGGCGGCTCGCTGCAGACAGCTTCGGTTCACGACCCGCTCGGCCGGCCGGTGCAGGCGCGCTTCGGCTTGGTCTCCGGCCGCCGGCGCGGTGCGATGGTCGGGGTGGTGGAGACGGCCGCGGCCAGCGGCCTGCATCTGGTCGATGCCGGTGAGCGCGACGCGGTGGCGGCGAGTACGTACGGGACGGGGAGCTGATCGCAGCGGCCGTCTCGGCCGGCGCCCGGACGGTGTATGTGGGCGTCGGCGGCAGCGCCACGACCGACGGCGGCGCCGGCGCCCTGGAGGCGATCGCTTCCGCGGGCGGCCTGGGCGAGGCCCGGCTCATCGTGCTGTGCGACGTGCGGACACCGTTCGAGGACGCGGCCCGGGTGTTCGGCCCCCAGAAGGGCGCCTCGGCTGAGGACGTACGCGAGTTGACGAGCGCCGGCTCGCCGAGCTCGCGGCCGGCTTCGCCCGGGATCCGCGCGGGCGTTCCGCTCACCGGCGCCGCCGGTGGCCTCTCGGGCGGCCTGTGGGCCGAGCTCGACGCCGAGCTGGTGCCCGGCGCGTCATTCGTGCTCGACGCCGTCTCATTCGACTCACGGCTGCGGAGCGCGCGGGCGGTGGTCACCGGCGAGGGCAAGCTCGATCAGCAGAGCCTGGCCGGGAAGCTCGTCTCCGAGATCGCCACCCGCGCCCGGCAGACCGGCGTGCCCTGCCACGCCGTCGTGGGCACGCGTGAGCTCGACTCGTTCGGCCAGCGGGTGCTCGATCTCCAGGCCGTGCTCGAGGCGAGCACGTCGGCCGAGATCGAGGCCGCGGGCCGGCGGCTGGCCGACCTGATCTGATCTGGATCGGCTAGCAGCGCTTGCCGGAGGGCTGGTCCGAGCCCGGACCGGGGTCCTGCGCGAGCGTCGCCCCGAGCTCCTGGAGGAAGCGGGCCATCTCCCGGCCGGAGCTGGTCGGGTGGCCGTCCTTGTAGCACGGCTGGGCGCGGGTCTCGCCGTACGAGTCGGCCCATCCCCATTCGGTCCACGGATAGCCCGGGAGCGCGACCGCGATCTGCTGTCCGGCCTTGACCGTGGTCCCGGCCGGGAGGACGTGACGCAGGTTCTCGGCCACGTAGACGATGTCGCCGGCGTGGCTGCCATTCAGAAGCTGGTACCAGATGAAGCGCCCGCCGGGCCACCCGGAATGCGTACTCGAGCCCAGGATGACCGCGTCGCCGATCGCCAGCACGGGCAGCTTGTGGGCCGGGATCCAGTCGACGCCCATATCGATCCGGGACGGCGACCAGGCGGGGTCGGCGAACGGGTTGACGTAGCCGGCCTCGGTGGCGTGGGCGTGGTGGCGCTTGGCGGTGGGCGGCTCGCGGCGCGGGCGCGGTGCGGCGCGGTGGCGGTCGCGGTGGCGGGCAGGAGCCAACCCAGCGTGGCAACGGCCAGTAGCCCGGGAATGACAAGTCGCT
Organism: uncultured Solirubrobacterales bacterium; assembly: GCA_963748585.1. Lineage (GTDB taxonomy): Bacteria > Actinomycetota > Thermoleophilia > Solirubrobacterales > Solirubrobacteraceae > Palsa-465. The sequence goes on from CAVVJR010000003.1 coordinate 305,977, forward strand.
TGAGCATGTGCCGGGTGGTATCGACCCCGGCGGCCTAGTCCTTGAGGTGATGCGCTGCGTCTTGGGGCCCGCGGGGCGGGCGCCACCACCACAACGTCGCCGGCCGGCCGTTTCGGCGGAGGCTGGGCGACGAAAGCGTCGGCGGGCGACCATTTCGTCGCCCGGCGTCGGTGGATCTGCGCGTTCGGCGACGTTTGTGCTGTCTGTCGACGGGCGACTCGTCGTCGTCGCCGTCTCAGTTGTGCGCGAACGCCGCCCGCTTCTCTCCGGGCAAGGGACCATCGAGCGCTTCGAGGAACTCGGTCTGGGCCCGGAGGTGATCGACCAGCACCTCGGCCATCTCCCGCGTCATGCCGGCCCGGACGACGATCCGCAGCACGCTCAGGTCCTCGCGATTCTTCGGGAACGTGTAGGCCGGGACGAGCCAGCCGGCCTGACGCAGCCGGTCGGAGACCTCGAACACGGTGTAGTTGGTCACCGACGGATCGAGCGCGAACGCAAACACCGGCAGGTCGCTGCCGTCGGTGAGGAGCCGGTACGGCCCCATCGACGCGATCTCGCCCGAGATGTAACGCGCCACGTCCTGGGCGCCCTGCATGATCGCGCCGGTAGCCCCGCGTGGCCGAGGCTCGAGAACATGAAGTACTGCGCGATCACCTCGCTCCCCGGCCGGGAGAAGTTCAGCGCGAACGTGGGCATGTTGCCGCCGAGGTAATTGACGTCGAACACGAGGTCCTGCGGCAACGCCTCGCGATCGCGCCACACGGCCCAGCCGACGCCGGGGTAGACGAGCCCGAACTTGTGGCCGGAGGCGTTGATCGATTGGACCCGGGGGATCCGGAAATCCCACTCGATCTCCGGCTGGATGAACGGGGCGACGAACCCGCCCGAGGCCGCGTCGACGTGCATGCGGGACGTCGATCCCCTTGTCCGCCTCCAGGCGGTCGAGCGCGTCGGCGATGTCCTTGATCGGCTCGTAGCTTCCGTCGAAGGTCGAGCCCAGGATCCCCACCACGCCGATCGTGTTCTCGTCGCACAGCGCGACGGCGTCCTCCGGGCTCAGCCGGTAGCGCTCGCCCTCCATCGGAACCTGCCGCGGCTCCACATCCCAGTAGCGGCAGAACTTCTCCCAGCACACCTGCACATTGATGCCCATGACCAGGTTGGGGCGGTCGGTCGGCTTGCCGGCGGCGCGCATGCGCTCGCGCCAGCGCCACTTCAGGGCCAGTCCACCCAGCATGCAGGCCTCGCTCGATCCGGTGGTGGAGCAGCCGGTGGCGTTGTCGGCCCCGGGGGAGTTCCACAGCCGGGCGAGCATGTTCACGCACCGGGACTCGATCTCCGCCGTCTGCGGATACTCGTCCTTGTCGATCATGTTCTTGTCCGCGGTCTCGGCCATGAGCAGGGCGGCCGTCTTCGGCATCCATGTGGTCACGAACGTGGCGAGGTTGAGCCGCGAGTGCCCGTCGAGCAACAGCTCGCTGGAGATCAGGTCATAGGCGGCCTCGCTGCCGATGCCCTTGTGCGGGAGCTCGTGCCCGGGGAGCTCCGCTCCGGCGTCCTGGTCGGGCAGTGGGGCCGCGGACGGCGGGCGATTCGGCTCCTCTTGCTGGGTCAAGGCCATGACGGTTCCTCCATTTCGGGGTCAGCTCCAGCGAACGTGGAGCTCAGGTGGCTTGCGAAAGACCAGGCCCCGGACCTGGGCCGGGTGGGCGGGATCGAGCTCGAGGTCCGGCAGCCGGGCCAAGAGCCTGGCCAGTGCCGTGCGCGCTTCCAGTCGTGCCAGGTGCACTCCCAGGCACACGTGCGGTCCCTGGGCGAAGGTCAGGTGGCGCCTGTGAGGCGCCCGGTCGAGGTCGAAGCGATCTGGGTCGGCGAACACCGCCGGGTCCCGATTGGCGGCCGCCAGCGAGACGCGGACGAGATCGCCCTCGGCGACCTCGGCCCCCGCCAGGTCGACGTCGGTGGTCGCGTAGCGGTCGACCACCGCCGCCGCGGGCTCGAGCCGCAGCGACTCCTCGAGCGCGGCCTCGAGCATGTCCGTGTGGTGGCGGGCCCGGGCCAGGTCGGCCGGGCGCTCGAGCAGCGCGAGGACGGCGTTGGCGATCATCCCCTCGGTCGTCTCGATGCCCCCGAACAGGAGCACCGCGGCGTTGGAGATCAGCTCGTCGTGGGTCAGGCGCGATCGTGCCGCGGCCGCGCTCAGGACCGACGAGCCATCGGCGCGGTCGATCACCCCTGGAGCCGGGCACGGAACGAACCGAACGCTTCCGCGCCGGCCGCCGATCGCTCGCGCCCCGCCGTGATGTCGGTGACCGCGGACACGATGGCGTCGTACCAGCGCAGCACCGCGTCTACTTCCGAGCGCTGGAGGCCGAGCGCTCGGGCGACGATCGCCGCGGCCATGGGAGCCGCGAACGCCCGTCTCAGCTCGACCGATCCGGCCTCCGCGAAGCCGTCGATCAGCTCGTCGGCTTCAGCGGCGACGGATTGCTCGAAGCGCTCGCGCACCGCGGGGGCGCTGAACGGCGCCAGGAACGGCTCCGATGGAGCGTGTGACGGAGTCCGTCGAGGCTCAGCATGCTCGAGCCGACGATCTGGGCGGTCGAGAACCGTGCGTCGTCGACGGTGAATGTCTCGGAGTCGCGCATGACGCGGACGGCGCGGCTCGTAAGCCGGTGACGAGCCAGCCGCCCAGCACCGGGATCCAGGCCACCGGCTCGGTCGCCCGAAGCCGTGCCAGAACCGGATGAGGATCGAGTTCCAGATCGTCGAGCTCGATTTGCGTGCCGAGGCCGGGCGCCATCGACGCAGCTTGTCACGGCGGATCCCGTGCAGGCGGCGGCTGGCAGCCCAGGTCGACCAGATGGCGCGCGAAGGCCACTCGATCGCGATCGGGATGGAACGGACCGGCGCCGTCCTTGAGCAGGGTCGCCACGCGCTCCAGGTCGAAGAGCAGGGCGAGCTTTCCCGGCGGGTCATCCCACTCGCCGGAGTCGTACCGCTCGACCCAGGCGGCCAGCGCGGCGAGCGCCTCGACGTGTACGTGATCCTCCCACCAGCCCGACTGCACCGGCAGGTGGTACCGCTCGCGCAGCGTGCACACATCGGCCCACAGCTGCTCGAACCACATCCACCGTTCGCGGGGATAGAGGCCCTGGCAGTCCAGCGGCCATCGCCGCGCCCCCGGCTCCCCGAGGTCGTCCTCGGGCCCGCGCCAGCGCTCGTCCTCAGGCTCGTCCCAGCTCATCCGGCCAGCCTCCGAAGGCGGCGGTCCCGAAACCACAGTCGCAGGCTGACCTCGGTCGGAGCCAGCCGGCCGTACAGCAGGAGCGCCCGGCGGTCGGGCAGCTGCCGGAGCAGTTCAGCCGCGACGAGTGGGCGGCGGCGGCGTGCGGTCGATCGCGTGGACCCGCCCGGCCCGGTCGTGTGCGACAGATCGCTGGCCTCCTCCTCGCCGACCAGCCCGGCAAAGTAACGCAGGGTGTCGAGATCGGCCACGCCCGGCAGCAGCATCCGCGCTCGATGGCTGTTGACGACCGTCTCGGCCTGGCGACCGTAGCGTGCGCGTGCCTGGGCGAGGTCGTGGAAGATCGACACGAGCTGGATGTTGTGACTGGGCGCCGTCGACGCGATCTCGGCCAGGTTTGGCAGGGGTGCGACGTTGCCGGCCTCGTCGAGGCATACGAGCAGCGGCCGCTCGAGCGCTCCGCCCGCGCGCGTGGCCCGCTCGTATGCGGCGTCGACGATCTCGCCCAGGAGCCCGAGGAAGATCGGCCGCAGGAGCTTGGATGCCTTGGCGTCGCCGATCAGGTACAGCGTGCCCGGCTCGTCCAGAAGCCGGCCGGCGGTTATCTCGCAAGTCCGCGCGGACTCGGCCACACGCGTGAACCGATACGCGCGCAGCAGCGCCTGCGCGGTCGCCTCGATCGAGGAGCGCGTCCGATCGGCCTGGGCTTCGAACGCGTACACGGCATCAGTCGCGGCGCGGGCGTCGACGGTCTCGGCGGGGCCGGACGCCGCCGCGGCCACGCTGGCCAGAGCGGCGCGGAGGTCTCGCATGCCCTGCCCGTGGACCCAGCGGACGACGTCCTCGATCGAGCGGCCCGTCCGCGCGGCGGCGAACAGCAGCGGGGCCAGCCGCTGCTCGGCGGCGATGGCCCAGAAGTCGCCTCCCTCCACCCCGCGCTGGTCGACCTCGCCGGCCGCGGCCAGCCGCCAGGCCACCTCGAGCGCGCCGTCCCAGCTCGCGGCGCCGCGAAGCGGAGACCAGGTGTGGCCGGTGCCGCCGGCGAGCCGGAAGGGATCGAACACGAACACGGTTCCGGAGGCCTCGCGCCGGCGCCGGGTGACCGCGAGCAGGTCGGTCTTGATCGAGGAGGCGACGGCCGGACCGGTCCACTCGAGCAGCGCCGGTACGGCGATGCCGGCCGACTTGCCCGATTGAGGAGGGCCGAAGGCGATCAGCGCGTGCCGGTGCTCTCCGTAGAGCACCCGGCCGCGGCGACGGCCGAGCGCGATCCGTCCGGCGGCCGACGACCTCCCGGGGTGAGTGAGCGACCGCAGCTCGCCGAGCCTCGCCCAGTGCGCGCCCGACGGTCGACGGCGCGGCCAGGCCGAGGACCACGCGCCGCGGGCGATCCAGGCCAGGGCGCAGGCGCCGGCCGCGTTGACGGCCAGCGCCGCGTAGATGCCGGGGGCACCGGGAAGGGCCGTGCGGGCGGGGGCCGGCCACGCCTGCCTGGGATCGGCCAGCCTTCCGGGGAGCCGGATCAGGATCGGCAACAACTGCTCGGCCGTGACGTGCGGCCAGCCTCGCCCGAACGCGACGCCGGCCACCCCGCCCCACAGCCAGAGCGCCAAGGTGGCCAGGGCGACCGAACCGATCACGGCGATGATGGCCACATCGGAGATGCCGTCGCTTCGAGTTCCGCTCATCGTGTGCGGCTATGGCCGTCGCTCACCGTCATCCCGGTGTCCGTGTCGGTGAGTCGCTTCTCCAGCCGGGAGCGGTAGTGCTGGACGACGTACGAGCGGCTGCCGACTCGCCACAGGGCCTGCCCGGGCCCAAGAGCGGCGAGAAGGCCCGCCTCGTTCTCCGAGAGCCCGAGCAGGCTCCGGGTCACGGGGATCTGGCTCTCGTCCTGGTGGTAGATGACGCGCGTCGATGCGTCCGCGAGGAGCCCCTCGGCGATCCGCGCCGCGCGTGAGCCGGCATCCCCGGCGCCCTGAAGGTCGGCCAGCTTGTGCAGCACGACGAGGTTCATCACCCCGTACTGGCGCGCGAGCTTGAAGTTGGACTGAAACCACTCACCGAGGCCGTGGTGCTGGATGATCTTCCACGACTCGTCGGCGACGTTGATCAGTCGCTCACGCCCCGGCCGCGCCGCCATCCGCGACAGCAGTGCGCTCATCCAGGCCGTGGCGCAGGCCATCAGGATCCCCACGGCCGGCGAGTCGCGCACTGCATGCAGATCGAGCACGAGCAGCTTCGCGTCGAGGTCGAGCCCCGGCGTCGTCGGTCCGTCGAACATCCCGGCCAGCGGTCCCTCGCACAGGTCCTGAAGCGCCAGCGCGGCACGGCGCGTCTCGGCGGCCAGCCTGGCGACCTCGGTGTGCAGTCGCTCGGCCATCTCCGCCACGGGTGAAAACAGCAGCGCGGCGATCTGAGGGAGGGTCGGCTCGGCAACCCCGCGGGCCCGCATCGTGTGCAGGGCCTCCCGGAGTGCCGAGGCCTCGACCTGGGTCAGCGGCTCGCCCACGGCGGTCACGGTCACGGCGCGGAGGAGGTCGAGCTGGGCGTGCTCCTCGTGCCGCGCGGCGAGGGGATTGAGGCGCACGCCGCCTCCGGGCTCGAGCGCCACCGGTTGCACTCCGACGGCGGCGCAGAGCGGGCCGTACTCGCGCTTGACGTCGAGCACGAAGGCCCGGCGGCCGAACAGAAGCATGCGCCACAGCAGTGCCTTGACCAGTGCGCTCTTGCCCTGGCCGAGCTTCCCCAGCACGATCACGTTGGGGTCGTCCAGGGCGTGGTCGCCGTAGAGCACCCACGGGTCGAAGCAGAACGCCCCGCCGCTCGACTCGCGGCCGACGAACACACCTCGACCGCCGAGGCCGCCGGCGGCAACGAACGGGTAGATCGCCTGGGCGTGCCGCGTCGTGCACCGGTGGCCCGGCCGTTGCGCACTGCGCGCGCTCATCGCAGCCCGCGGCACAGCGGCAGGGTGAACGTGAACGCGTCGGACTGCTGGCCGTACATCCGGTGCAGCTCGATGCGCGCGCGGGCGGCGTGCTCGTGGACTTCGGAGCAGGCGCGACGCAGTTCGTCCCCGTTGCGCCCGGACACCGTGACGAACCCGGCCAGACGCAGCTCGCAGTGGCCGGCCGCGAGCTCGGCTTCGCGCCGCAGAGCGGCCTCTTGAGCCTGCCGCTGCCGCGCGGTCTCGGATTGGCCGAACCGGGCACGGAGCTCCCGGTCGGCCCGGTCGCGGGTGATCGCCGCTTCGGCTTCCCGCGTCGAGCGGTCGGTGGGAAGCGGCTCGAAGCTGACGGCGACGGTGCGCACCGCGCTCGAGCGTCCCAGGAACGCGTCCATGAACATGGGCGAGACCTCGATGCGCGGCCACCCGCCGATCCAGTAGGTGGCGTGGAGGGCTCCATCGCTCCTGTAGGTGTCCCACCGGTCCTCGGCTCCGAGCGGCCACGCGTTCGCCGTGGCCAACCCGTCCCGGGAGGAGTCCGCGGCCTCGAGCTCGGCCAGCTCGGTGCCCGCGAAGGGGTCGAACGCCGTGCGCAGCGTACGCGCGAGCTGGCCGGTGCTCAGCGCGCCGAGCACAGAGATCTCAGCCGCCTCGAGCCCTTCGGCGACGCGCTCGGTCTGCTCGATCAACGCTTCCGTGCCTGTCAGCTCGCGGCCCGCCCGCCGGGCGTCGACCTGCACCGCAACCAGGATCTCGTGCTCCTGGCTGACCCGCGCCGTCGTGCCGATGAGCTCGAGGTAGGACTCGATCATCGGGGTGCCCCGGAGCGGGATGCCGGGGTCGCGCTCGGCATGAAGCCAGCGAGCGAGCTGATCGCCCTGGGCCGGCGCAGTCCGTTCGATCCACTGGATGCGCCGGATCGCCGTTCCGGCGGCGCCGGACAGGACGAGGCCCCAGCGGCTGAGACGGCGCTCCTGGGCGTCCGGGTCGAGGAGCGAGAAGGCGAGTACCCGGCAGGCGAGGACCGCGGTCAGGCGGCGGCCCCGGAGCTCGGACAGAATGCCGATCGACCGGTCCCGGTACCGCGCCTCGCTGATCCGCACCCCGCTCAAGCGCCGGTGGGGTCACCGCGCTGGGAAGCGAGACCCGCGGCGGGCCACCGGACTCCGTGCCCGGCAGCCATACGCGCATGCCCTCCGTCGGCACAGGGGAGCGGACGCGCCATCTCCCGCTCAACCGCCGCATGGCGTAGCGCCCCGTCACGGGCGCCCACTGATCGACGGCTCGCCCGCCGACCGGCAGAACCGTGAGAGCGACGGCGGACGCGAACACGACCAATGCCGCGAACGCGCCGGCGGCTGCCGGCGCGCGGTCGAGGATCACCACAGCCGCGAGCAGACCGGCGGCGATCACCGCCGCCTGAGCAGCCCTGAAGCCACCGAGCAGTCCGCGCCGCTCCAGCGGACCGAACCGGTAGCGAAGGCGCTCCTCGCTCACAGCCGCCCATCCTCGGCCGGTGGCCGGTCCGGCGTCGCCTCGTCCGAGTCGTCGCCGGGTGGCGCGGCGTCACCTTCGAGGTCGATGGCCGCGGCCGCCGCGGCGAGCGCGCCCCAGCCCCGCGTCCCATCCTGTGCGACGCCGATCGACATGACCGGGTGGTCGAGCTGCACACGCTTCGTAAACACGCGAGACAAGTCCGAGTCGGCGTCCCCGGCGTCCCCGGCGTCGCCGGCGTCGCCGGCGTCGTCGGGGTCGTGGGCCGGTGGGGCGGTCGACGGGCCGGTGCTCACGGGCTCTGCGCTGCCCGCGTGCGCCCTAGCTCCGGGCAAGGGGATCGAGGCCGCCTCCGTGGACGGTTCGTGGTCCGGGCCGGGGGTTGACCCTTGGCTTTCCAGCCGCTCCTCGGGGAACGGAGCCGTGCTCTCGCTCGGACCGGGGGCCGGCGGTGGGTCGTCCGGGGCCTGGGCGCCCGGGTGCTCAACTTGCGGGTCCGCGCCGCGCGGAGCCTCCCCGTCCGGTTGTGCGCCGCGTAGTGCGTCGTCCCGGGCACGCGACGCAGCGCGGTCCGGATCCCGACCCATCCCCGCCATGGCCGACGCGGTCGCCTGGTGAGCTTGCCAGGACTTCTCGAGCGCTTGCCCGGCCGGAAAGCCCGCGCTTCGGTGGACGTCGTGCCGAAGGCTCCCCACTGCGCCGGCGGCGAGCTCGGCCACGGGAACGAAGCGCAGCAGCGCCCAAGGGGTGAATGCCGCCATCACCAGCAGGACCAGGCCGGCCAGCCACGCTTCGACGTCTCCGCTCCCCGCCGTGGCCGACATCGCCGCCCCGCCCAGCGAGAGCACGGCGACGATGGCGAATTTCGACAAGACGAGCGCCACCAGCAACTCGACCGCGCGCGTCGCCCAGACGCGGCGCGCCGGCCACACCATCGCCGCGAAGGCCAGCGGCAGCATCAGCACGACCACGTATACCGCGGCCTCCCGCATCAACAGCTCGACCCACAGTACGAGCGCCCCGGCGATCGTGAAGCCGCCGACCAGGATGGCCAGAAACGGCGAACGGGCAGCGGCCGAGAGACCGCCGATCAGTGTCGCCGCCTTGGCCAGGAAGTCGGCGTCGGCGCCGCCGGATGCCGCCGCCACCGCATGCGAGAGCTCGTCCGACGCGGCCAGCAGGAGCATGGTCACCGGGGCGGCCACCGCGGTGGAGAGCATGGCCAGCGGCAGATAGCCGAGCGCCGCTCGCATCAGCAATGACAGATCGGAGCGAACCATCGCCTGCACGGCGGCGGCGCACAGAAAGGGCAGGGTGAGCACAGCCGCGATCGCGGTCATGCGCCAGTAGGTGGCCGAGAACCACGTGCTTCGCAATTGGGGCGTGGTGGTTCGAGTCAGCACCTTGGCCGTCTCGTCGAGAGCGAACTTCGCACCGCCGAGGACCGAGCCCCCGATCACCGACAGGCCAAGGAGCGCGGGGAGGCTCGCCACGGGACCGGCACCGCCGAGCGCACCACCGAGGCCGGTGCCGAGGCCTCCGCCCAGACCGAGGCCTCCGCCCAGACCGCTGCCTCCGCCCGAGACCCCGCGGTGCCTCCGCCCAGACCGAGGCCGCCGCCGGGTGAGCCGTCGCTCAGGCCCCCACCGGCCGCGGAAATCGGCGCGGCCGCGACCGCGTCGACCTGCGGGCCGGATAGCGCTGCTGGCGCCGTCGCCGGCAACAGGGCGCCGATCGCCACCGTGATGAGCGCCAGGGCCGGGACCAGCCGAAGGCGATGACCCCGGATCATTTGGCCGTCGTCCCCAGGTGCTCGAAGAAGTTGACCAGCCCCGGCCCGGCGCCCACGACCAGCGCCGAGGCGCCGGAGATCAGGGCCGCCATCCGGCCCCGGGCCGCGTAGTGATGGCTGTGGGTGTGGGCGGCCACGGCCCACAGCGCCGCCCCGATGAATGCGCCGAGGAGCGAGATCGAGAGCGCCCACGCCTCGGCGCCGTTGACGAGCTGCTGGAGCACGTTGCTGCCCGGCAACGCGGTGAGCGTGGGGTGAGCGGTCACGGCTGCAAGCCACGAGGAAGGATTCGACACAGCGGGCCTCCTTGAATCTAATTGAGCCAAATAAACCTAGCGAATCTCCTTGAGTTCGACTAGGCTAGGCCGCCTCAAATCAGCTTCATTTGCCTTCAGGAGGTAACGATGGCGCTTGAATGGTCGGCGGACGGCCCGTACCAGGACATTGATCGGCTGTATCGCCGCCTCTCGGGGCGGCTCGAACACATCGTCCGGGGGGACGTCCACGCGCCCGAGCCACTGATCGAGGACGCGTGCCAGGTCGCCTGGGGACGCCTGCTGGATCATTCCGATCGAGTCCGGCGCGACACCGCCTTCGCCTGGCTGGTCGCCACGGCGATCCATGAAGCGTTTCGATTGCTCCGGCGCGCCAGGCTTGAGGTCCCATTCGACTCGCTCGTCGAGGCAGAAGGCGAGTCGCCCCTGGCGGTGCGATCGCCGGGACCCTACGAACGAGTAGCCCAGCGTGAGCGGCTAGCCGCGTTGGCTGACCTGCCGGTCCGCCGGCAGCGGCTCGTCTGGCTCCGCGCCCTCGGCCTCAGCTACGACGAGATGGCCTCGTACGAGCGCTGCACGGTCCGCACGATCGAGCGCCAGCTCGCGCAGGCGAAAGGGGAGCTCCGGATGGCCGGCCGTTAGCGGGCGCGGCCGCGCTTGCGGCGGCGCCGCTCGGCCGGGCTGAGCTTCCGCGGCTTGGCACGCGCCTTCGACCCCGGGCGCGAGCCGCCCGGCACGTCGGCGCCGGCTCCACGGGCGCGGACCGGCGCGCGCCGGCGGGCGTCACGCCAGATGAAGATCGAGATCCCGCCGAGGATGACCAGGGCGCCGATTGCGATCACGATCGCGCTGGTCCCGCTGAGACCATTGCCGCTCGACGTCGAGGTGGTCGAGGTCGGGGGCAGAGCCGGGGCGGTGGCGGAGGTAGCGGTCGTCCCCTGACCCTGGGGCAGCCCGGGCGAGAGCGGGTTCCCGAGGCCCGACTGCGCAGACGCTGATCCGGGCAGCCCGAGCAGGCAGGCGGCGACGAGCGCCACTGCGAACGATCGAATCGAAGCCAGATCCTGCGGCCGCGTCTGCCTCACCGCCGCCACCTTACCGGGGCCCCGTAGAAGACTTATCGACGCCTCTGACGGCGCCTGACACGCCCAGCCACTCGTCAGATCTCGCCACTGATTCTCCTACGCACCCACCAACGCCCCCGCGGTGGGGCCTACGCCAGTGGCTGCTCCATCGCCTTGGTCTCGGGCGGGTTCCGATAGGGCTGCTCGGGTTCCTGATGCTCCTCGTGGTAGACGCTCTCGGCGTTGACCGCCCACAGGTCGTGGTGGGCTCCGAGGAGGATGTTGTCCACCGCGCGCATCGCGGTCAGCATCGAGTGGTCGGAGTTGTTGTAGCGGTGCAGACCGTTTCGACCGACCTGCTGGAGATTCGAGATCCCGTCGAGCCATCCGCGGATGGTGGCCACGCGCTCGGCGTATTCGGCGTCGTAGATCGGATACGCCTTGTGGACCCTCGCCACGAAACCGAACTTGACCTTCTCGGCGCGGGCCAGGCCCATCTGCTGGATTTCTGCCGTGGCGAACTTGACCAGATCGTCGTCGTCCATGGTCCACAGGTCATCGCCCTCGAAGCAGAAGTACTCCATGCCGATCGAGGCGTCGCGATCGTTGGGGACCATCCACGGGCTCCAGGACTTGAAGTTCTGGATCCGGCCCACGCGCACGCCCGGCTCGTGGATGTAGATCCAGTTATCCGGGAACAGATCCTCGCCCTCGATCACGAGCAGCACGGTCAGGAACTCGCGATAGCGCAGGCCGCGAGCCGCGTCGCGGACCGTCCCGGGCGCCTCCGGCGAAGCGATCCCCACCGTCGTACGCAGGGGCAGGGATGAGATGACGTGCGAGGGCGTGATCGTCTCCCCGCCGGCCACGATCTCGGTCACGCGCCCATCCGAGACCCGGATCTGGGTCACGGGGGCGTTGAGGCGCACCTCGCCGCCGTGGGCGCGGATGTCCTCGGTCATCTGCTCCCACATCTGACCCGGCCCAAAGCGCGGGTAGTTGAACTCGGAGATCAGGGACTTGATCTTGTTGCCGCGGTTGCCGAAGAAGGCGGACTTGGCGGCGCTGAAGAACGACAGGCCCTTGATCCGCTGGGCCGCCCACTCGGCCCGGATCTCGGACGTCGGTACGCCCCACACCTTCTCGGTGTAGGACTTGAAGAACTGGTTGAACAGCCACCGCCCGAACCGGTTGGACACCCATTGCTCGAACGTGTCCTCACGGCCTTTCGGCTTGATCGCAGCCCATAGATAGGACACCAGGGCCTTGGTCAAATCGACCGGCCCGAGCTTCTTGATCACGTCCATGCCCTGAAGCGGATACTCGAGGAACTTGCGGTTCCAGTAGATCCGCGACTGCCGCGGGCGCTTGAGGAACTCCTCCTTCATGATCTCGTGCCACAGGTCGTCGACTTCTTTGACCTTGGTGAAGAAGCGATGGCCGCCGAGGTCGAAGCGATACCCGTCGCGCACCTCGGTCCGCGCGATTCCGCCCACCTGATCGGTGGACTCGAGGACGATCACGGGCTTACCGGCCTTGGAGAGCAGATAGCCCGCGGTCAAGCCGGCCGGGCCGCCGCCCAGCGCGACCACGGGCCGCTCGGGCGTGATCTCGGCGCCCAATCCGGAGGCGGCGTCGAAAGGAGTGAGGTTTTCGTCAGGCATCAGGTGACTTTCTCGTAGAGCACCGCGCTGTCGGCGAGGATCGAGGCTCCACGGTAGTTGTGCGGTGCCCAGGCGACCTGCTTGAGGATCCCGCGGTTTACGTCGTTCTCAAGGATCTGGCCCCACTGCGCCGCGCGGCGCCGGACGAGTTGCGTCCAGTCCGATTTCCAGTTCTGGGCGCCTTCGGTCAACGGCCGCATGAACAGCAGTTGCTGGCCGGGCTTGAGGCTAGCAATGAGCGGATCGGCAACGGCGGCCGGCTGCGCGGCCCGTAGCCGCTTCAACGCGAACACCCAGTTCATGTAACTCGGGTCGGATACGCGTCCGAGCGAAGTCGCCCAGTGCAAGCCGGAGGGCAGGTAGTACCAACCCAGGGGCAGCTGGTCGGGCTGGGCCGAGACGACGAGGTCACCCGGGTGCAGCAGCTGGGTCATCTCGCCGCCCACGTCGCGCATGTCGCTCTTGTTCTGCGGGGCGTACGAGGACACGTGGGTGACGAACACGACCGACAACACGATCGCCACGAGTCCGACGACGCCCGAGCGGGCCGCGCCCCAGGCGGCCAGGAGCAGGATCGAGGCCAGCAGCGGCGCGAAGTACCGGGAGACGAAGGCCGGCGTGATCTGTGAGGCCAGCCACGCGATGACCAGCGTGGCCACCGGCAGCGCGATCAGAGTCCACATGGCCACGCCGTCGGGCGTGCGGCGAAGCCGGCGCGTGAACAGCGGCCCGAGGCCGATGACGGTGGCGAGCAGGAGCGCCACCGTGATCCGGTCACCGCCGAGGAGATCCCGTGAGATCAGGACCGGAGCCCCGAACCGGGGCGGCGGCGCCCACGGAGCGCCCGTGTGCGAGGACTGGTAGATGAAGTTCGGAAGCCAGGGCAGGAACAGCACCGCCGCGCCCACGTACGCGAGAGCGGCGTCCCTGACGATGCCTCGTCGGTCGTCGCTGGTCAGCCAGACCGGAATCAGCGCCACCACCGACCCGAGGCCGAAGAAGATGCCCCACGCGTGGGTGTAGAGCATCAGCGCCTCGCAGACCGCGAACAGGATCAGGTAGCGCCGTCGCCGGTACACGAAGGCGTGCATGAAGGCCGCCGTGGCGAGAATCCCGAGCAGCCCCATCAGCTCGTACATCCGCGCCTCCTGGGCGTAGGAGGTGAGGAACGTGCTGAAGCCGAACAGGACCGTCGCGTACAGCCCGGCCCGGCGACCGAACAGGCTCCACGCCGCCCACGTCCCGACCGGGACCGTGAGCAGACCGATCGTCACCGAGAGCCAGTGGATATCGGTCTCGCTCGAGCCGAAGACGCTCATCCACACGTGCAGAAGCAGGTAGAAGAGGGGCGGCGAGCCGTCGTGCCTCAGGATGCCCGGAATCTGGCTCAGCGGATGCGACGCGATGCCGGTGGTGATCGACTCGTCCTCCCAGAACTGGCCGCTCACGTACTTCGTGCGCAGATAGGCGGAGATCGCCATGACCACGACCATCAGCGCCACGGTGCTGGCCCACGCTGGTATCCGCTGGAGCCACGCCGGCCCGCTGACCTCGCGAACCCGCGGGATGCCCGGAGTGGGCGGAGCGGTGGTCGTCGCCATCTACGCGCCCGCCTTGGCCACCGGGCAGGTCGACAGCACCCGGAAGGCCCGGTTGCGTGCCACCACCCGGTAATGGGCGCCCGCCCGCTCCCACGCGTTGATCTGGCTCCATTGCGGCAGCAGGGTGGACTTCGACTGGGCGCGCGTCTGGAAGATCATGTTCGGCCAGGGCGCCCCGCTCAGGGTCAGCGGCGTCGCCTCGACGCGCAGCGTCGGGACGCCGAGCGTCCAGGCCAGCATCGGCACCTGGAAGCCCTCGACCATGATCGAGCCGCAGTTGAGCACGGCCTGGCGGCCGCCGAGCCGCTGGATCGCCGCGCTTGCGTCCTTGCGCAGGAGGGCCTGGTAGAAGAGCGCGTGGTGGGTCCGGGGGAGGCTGACGATGTTCTTGGAGATCCACGGGGGGACGGCGAGGAATAACGCAATCCCAACCAGCACACCCGTGGGTAGCGCGACTGCGGCCGAAGCGAAGCGGCGCAAAGCCGAAGCGCGGTCGGCGAGCCGGCGGCCCAGCCCGGCCACGGTGAACATGAACCAGCCCCAGGCCACGCCGCCCGCCATCGCCACCGGAGCGGTCCCGAGGACCAGGTAGCGGTTGTTGCCGGAGAAGCCGGCCTCGGTCTCGACCGCGATCCCGAGCCACCAGACGAACCCGAACACACCGATCACGAGCAGCCAGGCGCGCGCGGAGATGGCGGGGGTGATCGCTCCGCCTTGCGCCCGCCACCAGCTCCGCCGCGTCCGCCAGAGGCCCCACGCGGCGGCGAGGAGCCCGATGATGCCGGGGACCTTCACCCGGTTCAGGACCGCCCGCCAGGCCTCGTGGGTGAACACTGTGCACACCGGGCAGCTGGTGAACGCGGCGCTGTTGGAACGCGGGTGCTGAGCTCGCGTGACGCCGCGAAGCAAGTGACCGGAACCCCACAGCTCGGGCGCGAACCACAGCACCGGGATGGCCGCGAACAGCGCCGCCACGAGCTTGCGAGCTCCGGGGTCGCGCCAGAACAGCCACAGCCCGTACGGACCCCAGAAGAGCCACAGCTCCGGCCGGTCGAGCGCGGCGACGAACGCAACCGCGAACGCCTGGCGGCGCGCGCCGAGCATGTGGCGCTCGACCGCGATCAGTACCAGGGCGGTGGCCAGCCCCTCGGAGTAGCCGAGCGCGTTGTCGCTGATGAAGCCACTCGAATTGACCAGGCTGCCGGCGGCGATCAACCCGGCCAGGAGAGGTGGCACGGCGGCCCAGACTCGGGCCGCACCGGTCGTTTCCCGGAAGCCGGCGCCCAGGGCGCGGGTCAACCGCCAGGCCAGGCGGAAGGTCATGACGAACGCCATCACGGCCCCGGCCCGAGAGATCACGAGCCACAGGTCCGGCTGCGCCTTGCCGAACAGGCCAAAGATCGTGGTGAAGATCACCGGCAGGGGCTTCCACGACGGGCCGCCGGTGGTGTGCAGGTCGAGATGGACGATCTCGTGCCCCCACACCAGCCACGCCCACGGGTCGTAGCTCGGCGTGGACGGGAACAAGAGCGAGAACGCTCCGATGACCAGGGCCACGAACCCCAGGCCGAGATAGAACCGTCCCCCGGTGAGGAAGTCGGGCACGCGGAGACTGCGCGTCGCTCCGCGCGCGGGCGCGGGCGGGGTGGTCAGCTCTGCAGTGGGAACAGACACAAAAAGGGGCGGTTACTCGGGTGCCGCGCCCGCACAAGCTAGCGACGACGGCGGCATAGTCAGACGTGCCCGCGCGGGCAGCACGGGCGGGAAGCGGGTGATTCTATCCGGTGACGCTCTTCGCGAGACAGTTCTCGACCTTTTGCAGCGCCGCCCCGGCGGCCTGATGGGGGTACAGGAGCGCGCCCCCGATCACTTCGGCGCCCGGCACCAGGCCCTCGATCTGGTCTGCCTGGGCCGCGCCGGGCGTGGGCGCGAAGGTGACGGTGGGGCCGGCCGGCGGAGCACCGATCTGGATCCCGGTCCGGCCGGTCTCGGTGACGTTGAATCCGTCGCGGCGCAGACAGGCGATCCGATCTGGGTTGTGCGTGCGTGGATCGTCGATCACGCCGCGGCTGCTGAGCTTGGAGGCGCCGGTCGAGGCGGCGGGCGTAACCCGGACCGCGCCACACCCGGCCATCGCAACAGCCGCGAGGCTCGACACCATCGCGAGCTTCGCAGAGGGCATCGCGCGACAGGGTAGAGGATCATCTCGGTGTGATCGCGTTCGCCGCTCTCACGGGTCCGCTGCCCAAGTTCGGGGTCGTTGTGCTGGCAGCGCTGATCGGCGGGGCGCTGCTCGCCGCGTCAGCCCGTGTGCGCGCGGGCGCGATGCTCGGCGCTCTTTGCCTGTCGCCCGCCCTGCTCCTGGCCGACATCTGGCATTCGCCCCAGCTCGCCTCGGTCCACCGCCATCCGCTGCCGGCGCTCGTCGCCGCTGTCGTCGCCGTCGGGCTGCTGTGCGCGGCCGCGCGCGTGATCTACCGCCGGCCGTCGATTCTCGCCCCCCTGATCGTCCTGGCGCTGCCGTTCCGGGTGCCGATCCAGGCCGGCGGCACGACCTCGAATCTGCTCGTGCCGCTCTACCTGGTCGTCGCCGCCGGCTCGCTCGCCTTCATCGGCCCCGCTCTGAAAGGCCCGGAGCGGGCGGAGATCAGGCCGGGCTGGATCGAGCGCTTGCTGTCCGTGTACGTCGCTCTTTACGCGATCCAGTCGATCTACTCGGTCGACTTCGAGCGGGCGCTGCAGCAGATGGTGTTCTTCTACGCGCCCTTCGCCCTGATGTTCTGCCTGCTCCGGTCGCTCGACTGGAGCCGGCGCCTGACCCGGCGGTGTCTGGAGGTGGTGGCCGGCATGGCGGTCGTCTTCTCGATCGTCGGGTTCCTCGAGTACGCGACCAAGTCGGTCTTCCTCAATCCCAAGCTCGTGGTGCAGAACGATCTGCACGCCTACTTCACCGTCAATTCGGTCTTCTTCGACCCGGACATCTTCGGGCGCTTCCTCGCCCTGGTGATGATCCTGCTTGCCGCCGTGCTGCTGTACTCGCGCCGGCAGCGCGAGCAGGTGGCCGCGGCCGCGGTGCTGGCCGTCCTCTGGGGGTGCCTCGTCCTCACGTTGTCGAGGTCCAGCATCGGCGCGCTTCTGGTTGGCCTGTGCACCCTGGCCGCGTTGCGCTGGCGCGCCAAGCCGGTGCTGATCGCCGCCGGCACCGTGATCGTCATCGGCGCCGTGGCCATCGCCGCCTCGCCCAAGACGTTCGGGCTCAACCAGGGGCTGAACGGCGCCTCGAGCGGGCGCGCCGGCCTGGTCACGGGCGGCGTGCACATGTTCGGACAGCGGCCACTGTGGGGCTACGGCTCGGGTGGGTTCGTCTCCGAGTACCGCAAGCAGCATCCCCGCACCTCGACCACGCTGGCCGCTTCGCACACGATTGCCATCACGGTGGCGGCCGAGCAGGGGCTGATCGGCGAGCTGCCGTACCTCGCGCTCGTCGCCGTCGCCGTGGTGACCCTGCTGCGCGGGGCGCGCGGCGACCCGGTGCGGGCGGCGATCGGCGCCGCCTTCCTGGCCCTGGTGTTCCACACCGAGCTGTACGCCGACTTCCTCGAGGACCCGTTCTCGTGGACGCTGCTGGGGATCGGGCTGGCTTTGGCCTACCGACACCGTGCCGCGCGTGCGCCCACCGAGCGCGCGTTGGCGGCGGCATGATTTGGGCTGCGCTCCGCGCAGCGTCCGTGGGGCCAACAGAACCCGTCCGGACGGCGTGCCGCTGCGCGGCATTGGCAGTTTCGCCGGGCGCCGTCCCCCCAACTACAACGGGGTCGTGTACGCCCCGCTGATCCCGCCGTCGACCAGGAACTCGGTGGCGTTGACGTAGCTCGACTCGTCGCTGGCCAGGAACAGGGCGGCGTTGGCGATCTCCTCGGCCTGGGCGAAGCGCCCCATCGGCACGTGGACGAGCCGGCGCGCCGCCTGCGCGGGATCGGCCGCGTACAGCTCGCGCAGCAGGGGCGTGTCGACCGGGCCGGGGCAGAGTGCGTTGACCCGGACGCCGCGGCGCGCGAACTCGACCCCGAGCTCGCGTGACAGCGCCAGTACGCCTCCCTTGGAGGCGGTATAGGAGATCTGCGAGGTCGCGGCGCCCATCACGGCCACGAACGAAGCGGTATTGATCACCGAGCCGCCGCCGCTCTCGAGCAGCAAGGGAATCCCGTGCTTGCAACACAGGAACACGCTGCGCAGGTTCACCGCCTGCACCCGCTCCCATGCCTCGAGCGCGGTCTCGACGACCGACGCGTCGTCGGTGGGCGAGATCCCGGCGTTGTTGAACAGTACGTCGACCCGCCCGAGCTCGGACTTCACCCGCGCGAACAGGTCGACCACCGAGCCCTCATCCGAGACGTCGGCGCTCAGCGAGAGCGAGCCGACCGAATGCGAACGGAGGTCGACGCCCACCACCGTTGCCCCCTCACGGGCAAAGACCGAAGCGCTGGCGCCGCCGATCCCACCGGCCGCGCCGGTGATCACGCAGACCTTCCCGTCAAGTCGCATAGAAGATCGACTTGACTTCGGTGTAGGCGTCGAGCGCGTGCGGCCCGAGCTCGCGCCCGTAGCCGGATTGCTTGAACCCGCCGAACGGGGTCGAGACCCGGACCGACGTGTTCGAGTTGATCGACAGCACGCCGGTCTCGAGCGCGCGCGCCACCCGCAGGGCTCGGGCACCGTCGCGGGTCCAGATCGAGCCCGACAGGCCGTAGATCGTGTCGTTGGCCAGCCGTACGGCCTCGTCCTCGTCCTTGAACGGGATCACGCACGCCACGGGCCCGAAGATCTCCTCGCGCGCGGCCCGGGAATCCGGCGCCACCGGGCAGAGCACGGTCGGCGGGAACCAGTAACCGGGCCCGGACGGAGCGCTTCCGCGGATGGCCACCGGCGCGTCGCCGTCCACGTACGAGGCCACCGATTCCCGGTGAGAGGCCGAGATCAGCGGCCCCATCTGGGTCAACTCATCGAGCGGGTCGCCGACGCGCAGCTCCTCCACCGTCTCCTCCATGAAGGCCATGAAGGTGTCGAGGGCCGAGCGCTCGACCAAGATGCGCGAGCGGGCGCAGCAATCCTGGCCCGCATTCCCGAACACGGCCAGCGGAGCCGCCGCGGCCGCCGCCGACAGATCCGCGTCGGCGAACACGAGGTTCGGCGACTTGCCGCCCAGCTCGAGGGTGACCCGCTTGATCGTCGAAGCCGCGGTGGCGGCAATCGAGCGCCCCACCGAGGTCGAGCCGGTGAAGGCGATCTTGTCCACGTCGGGATGCGAGACGAGCCGCTCGCCGCACACCGACCCGGGTCCGACGACCACGTTGATCACGCCGGCCGGGATCCCGGCCCCGGCCGCGATCTCGGCGAACCGCAGCGCGGTCAGCGGCGTCAACTCGGCCGGCTTCAAGACCACGGTGTTGCCGGCCGCCAGCGCCGGCCCGAGCTTCCAGGCCGCGATGGTCAGGGGGAAGTTCCAGGGCACGATCAGCCCGACCACGCCAAGCGGCTCGCGCACCGTCCACGCCTGGCCGCCGGCGACCGGGATGGTGTCGCCGAGCAGTCGCTCGGGCGCCCCGGCGTAATAGCGGAAGGTCGCGGCGACCATCTCCATCTCGCCGCGGGCGTCGGCGATCGGCTTGCCCGCGTTGCGGGCCTCGAGCACGGCCAGCTCCTCCCGGCAGTCGACCAGCGCGTCGGCTAAAGCGTGCAGCAGCGCCGCTCGCTCGCCCGGCGGCACCGCCCGCCAGGCCGGAAATGCGGCCCGGGCCCGGGCCACAGCGGCATCGACATCCGACGCATCCGCGCGCGGAACTTCCTGGAGCACCGCCTCGGTGGCGGGCTCCAGGACCGGCAGGGAGCCGTCAGGCAACCTCCGGCTCCGGATCGACGATCGTGACGCCGTCGTCGGCCACCTCGAATGTGCGAACCGGGCCCTTGAACTTATGCCGCGCGGAGACCAGGTACCAGATCGTCACCGCCACCATCACCGCGACGGTGACCAGCGGCGCGTAGTTGAACGACGACCAGCTGAACTCCTTCGTTCCACGGCACCGCCGCCGGGGTGAACGGCAGGCAGAAGATGATCACGCACAGGGCGACCCACGCGATCGCGATCGGGTTGATCCACCGATACTTGCGCCCCAAGCGTCCACGGCCCGGTCTCGAACTGGTCACCCATCCGCCAGCGCAGGAACACCGGAATCGTGTAGGCGATGTAGAGGCCGATGACCGAGATCGAGGTGACAGCGAAGAAGGCCACGGGCAGGCCGGCGTGGTTGCCCAAGTAGGCTGGAACGGTGATGATCAGAGCGAACACGGCGACGAACACAACCGCCCAGGTCGGCGTGCGGCGGTGGTTGAGCCGGCGCCACAGGTGATGCCCGGGAATCGCGCCGTCGCGGGAGAACGCGAAGGTCATGCGCGACGCGCTGGTCACGCACGCCATGCCGCAGAACAGCTGGCCCACGGTGGAGATCACCAGGACCGCCTTGGCCGCGGCGGATGAGAGCGCTGAGTCGATGATCGACTGGGAGGTCCCGCCCGCGGCGTTGATCGCGCTGACGTGCGTGGCCGCGAAGGTCAGCGCAAGGAGTACCGACCCAGCCGAAGAGGCCGAGTAGAAGACCGAGCGCCACACGCCCTTGGGCGCGGCCATGGCCGCGCCGTGGGTCTCCTCGGAGACGTGAGCCGAGGCGTCGTATCCGGTGATCGTGTACATCGTGAACAGGAAGCCGAGCGGCAACACGTAGAACCAGTACATGCCGTGACTGCTGAACCCAGACGGTTCTGGCGGTGGCCGAACACGAAGCTGAAGCTCTGAGTGGTGACTCGGGACCGCGACCAGCAGGACGATGATCACCGCCACGCCGATGACGTGCCACCACACCGAGACATCGGTGAACAGTGCCACGAGATGGGAGGAGAAGATGTTGATCAGCGCGTGGGCGGCGAGGATGATCGCGAACAGCACGAATTGTGGTGAGCGAGGTACTGCACGCTCGAGCGCGGCGAAGTTGACCGAACAAGTGCAGGTTGTAGAACGAGAGGGTCGAGTTCGAGGAACGTCGCGGCGGCGTAGTCGACCGACGCGTCACCGCGACCAGGCCGATCAGGTTGAACCAGCCGGTGAACCATCCCCAGCCCGGCGCCGCCGAGCCTCGAGGCCCAGTAGTAGATCCCGCCGGCGGTCGGCATGGCCGAGGCGAGCTCGGACATCGAGAAGGCGACGCAGCAGGATCATCAGGCTGATCAGCGGCCAGCCGATCGAGATCGCGACCGGGCCGCCGTTGTTCCACGCCTGGCCGTAGGTGGTGAAGCACCCGGCCAGGATCGAGATGATCGAGAACGAGATCGCGAAGTTGGAGAACCCGCTCCAGCCGCGGTTCAGCTCCTGCTTGTACCCGAGCTGGGCCAGCGTCTCTTCGTCGGCTGAGAGTGTGTCCCGGGCTGGCGCCATACGGCCCCTCCTCGGTAAAGGTCTGGTCCTCCGTCCTTAGCGCGGGAACCATATGTCGGCGTCGCGAGATAAGTCAAGCCTTCGGCAGCAATCCCCCAAGCACGTGCTCGGTCCCCCGCAGATGCTCGGCCATCGCCCGCGCCGCGGCCGCCTCGTCGCGACGGCGGACCGCTCCGAGCAGGCGCCGGTGCTGCGCGTTCGATGAGTCGAGCACCTCCGGCGGGTGGGCGATGAGCGAGATCAGTGCGGTCATCTCGCCCTGGATCTCGGTCATGGCCGACACGACCCGCGGGCTGCGGGTCGACTCGGCCAGTCCCACGTGCAGCCGCACGTCGGCCTGCCGGTAGGACGCGAAGTCGCCCAGCAGGCCGTCAAGGGTGACCACCAGCTCATCGAGCGCGTCGAGCATCGCCGCGTCGGCCCGGGAGGCGGCGAGCGTCGCCACCCCGACCTCGATCGCGAACCGCTTGGCGCAAATGTCGCGCCATTCGGTCATCGCCTGCGGGGGCGGCGGGCGGACCGGCGGCTGCGGGTCGGCCACGAAGGTGCCGCCGCCGCGCCCGCGGGTGGCGTGCAGGAGGCCGCTCTGGGCCAGCGCGACCAGGGCCTGGCGCAGAGTCGAGCGAGCGATGCCGAGCGTCTCGCACAGCTCACGCTCGGCCGGGAGCCGGGTGCCCGGTGGGAGCAGACCGAGCCGGATCGCCGTGCCGAGCCGCTCGACCGTCTCCTCGAACGCGGTCTGGGAGCGCACGGGCGCGAACACGATGTCGAGCGACGCGACCGACTCCAGCGGGGCTAGGGCTCTGCTCACAGGCGCTCGAAGCCGCGGAAGCGCTCCCAGTCGGTGACCGTGGACTCGAACGCCGCCAGCTCCACGTCGGCGGCGTGGGTGTAGTGGTCGACCATCTCGTCGCCGAACGCGGCCCGCGCCACCTCGCTGGTGGCGAACAGGTCGCGGGCGTCGCGCAGCGTGGTCGGCAGGCGCGGCTTGTCGGTGGCCAGGTAGGCGTTGCCCGCGTAGGGCGACTCGAGCGCCAGGTCGTGCTCGACCCCGTGGAGCCCGGCGGCGATCAGCGCGCTCAAGGCCAGATACGGATTCAGATCGGACCCGCCGGCGCGGTTCTCGAACCGCAGCGAGGCCCCGTGTCCGACCACGCGCAGGGCGCAGGTCCGGTTGTCCTCCGCCCACGCCACCGTGGTCGGGGCGAACGAGCCCTCGGCGTACCGCTTGTACGAGTTGATGTTGGGGGCGAGGAGCAGGGTCAGCTCGCGCAGGCAGGCCAGCTGCCCGGCCAGGAACGACTCGAACACGGCCCGCTCGCGATGGAACAGCGGCCCATCCGCGTCGGCGAGCGAGAAGTGGATGTGGCACGAGCTCCCCTCGCGCTCGTTGAACTTGGCCATGAAGCTGATCGCCATCCCCTCCAGCGCGGCGATCTCCTTGGCGGCGTTCTTGTACACCGAGTGGTCGTCCGCGGTGCCGAGCGCGTCCTTGTAGCGGAAGTTGATCTCGTGCTGGCCCAGGTTGCACTCGCCCTTGGAGTTCTCCACCCACATCTCCGCCCCGTCCATCGCGTTGCGGATGCGCCGGATCAGCGGCTCGACCTTCGCGGTGCCCAGCAGCGAGTAGTCGACGTTGTAGAGGTTCGCCGGCTCGAGCTCGCGATAGCCCTTGTGCCAGGCCTCCTCGTAGGTATCGCGGAAGACGAGGAACTCGAGCTCGGTGCTGGCGTTGGTCTTCCACCCCCGCTCATCCAGCCGGGCCAGCTGGCGGCGCAGGACCTGGCGCGGCGAGGCTGCGACGGGGGAGCCGTCACCCCACTGGAGATCGGCCAGGCACAGCGCGGTGGCGGGCAGCCATGGAACGGGCCGCAGGGTGCCGAGATCGGGTCGCATGGCAAAGTCGCCGTAGCCGCGCTCCCACGACGCCATCTCGTACCCCTCGACCGGCGTCATGTCGACGTCGACGGCGAGCAGGTAGTTGCACCCCTCGGCGCCGTGCTCGCTCACCTCGTCGAGGAAGTGGCGCGCGGTCAGGCGCTTGCCCTGAAGCCGGCCCTGCATGTCGGTCAGGGCCAGCAGCACGGTGTCGATCTCGCCCGCGCGGACCTTCTCCTCCAGCTCCGCCAACTTCACGGGCGGTGAAGGTATAGGAACCGGGCCTTAAACGCTAGGTTTGCGCCATGGCGCAGCTCGCTGCTCTCCTCGACCGGCTCGGCGAGCGCCTCGGAGCGCCGGCCGGGCAACCAGAGCCTCTGGACGGGGGAATCACCAACCGCAACTTCCGAGTGCGCTTCGGCGAGCGCGACTACGTCGTCCGCCTGCCCGGGAAGGACACCGCGCTGCTCGGGATCGACCGGGCGGCCGAGCGGCAGGCCAACGTCGCCGCGGCGGCGCTCGGCATCGCGCCGCCGGTGGCGGCCGCGGACGCGGACTGTCTGGTCACAGCGTTCCTCGTGGGTGCTCCCGCGGACGCCGACCGCCTGGCCGAGCCGCTCGCCGATGCGCTTCGGGCCTTCCACGACAGCGCCACCGAGCTGTCGGTCACCTTCTGGGTGCCAGACCTCCTCGACGGATATGCGGCCATCGTCCGCGAGCGCGGCGCGGCTCTGCCCGACGGATACGGCGAGGCCCAGGCGATCGCCCGCCGGATCGCCGCAGTGCTTCCCCTGAGCGCGCCCGTGCCGTGTCACAACGACCTGCTGCCGGGCAACCTGCTCGAGGCGGACGGCCGCGTCGTCCTGGTCGATTGGGAGTACGCCGGCATGGGTCACCGCCTGTTCGACCTCGGCAACCTGGCCGTCAACAACGAGTTCGGCCCCGCGGCCGAGCGGCGCCTGCTGGCCGCCTACTTCGGGGAGCCGCCGAGCGCCGCGCGCCTCGCCGGACTGAAGCTGATGCGGCTGATGTCGGACGCGCGCGAGGGCGCATGGGGAGTGGTCCAGGGCGTGATTTCCGACCTCGACTTCGAGTTCGCGGCCTACGCGCGCAAGCACTTCGACCGGCTGCGGCGCGCGGCCGCTCACCTCGACGACTGGCTGGACGATGCCGCGGCCGCGTGAGCTCCCGGACCGCGCCCGGGTGGCGATCATCGGCGGCGGGGTCGGGGGCGCCGCGATCGCCTACCACCTGGCTCGGCTGGGCGAGCGGGACGTGGTCGTGCTCGAGCGCGACGAGCTGACCTCGGGCTCGACCTTCCACTCGGCCGGGCTGGTCGGACAGCTCCGCGGCAGCGTGGCGCTGACCAGGTTGATGATGAGCTCGGTCGCGCTCTACCGGACGCTCGACTGCGGATGGGTGGAGTGCGGGGGCCTGCGGCTGGCCTGCACGCCCGAACGCGAGCAGGAGGTCATGCGCCAGGTGGCGTGGGCGAAGACCTTCGGCCTGCCGCTGGAGCTCCTCTCACCCGAGGAGGCCCAGCGCCGCTTCCCGCTTATGGTGACCGACCGGGTGCGCTGCGCGTCCTATCTGCCGACCGACGGCTACCTCGATCCGTCCCAGCTCACCTACGCGCTGATTGAAGGAGCGCGGGAGGGTGGCTGCCGGGTCTACACGCACACGCGCGTGGAGGCGATCGAGATCCGTGCGGGGAGGGTGCGCGCCGTGGAGACCAACTGGGGCCGGCTCGAGGCCGAGATCGTCATCAACGCCGGAGGGATGTATGCGGCCGAGATCGGGCGAATGGCCGGCGTCCGAGTGCCGGTCGTCCCGTTCGCGCACGAGTACCTGGTCACCCAGCCGTTCCGCGAGCGCGCGGCCGGCGAGCACCTGCCGACGCTGCGGGATCCCGATCTCCTGATCTACTTCCGCGAGGAGGGCGGGGGCCTGGTCATGGGCGGGTATGAGCGCCGCAGCGCCCCGTGGTTTCTCGACCACCGCCAGCGCGACGCGATTCCGGCCGACTTCAACGGCCGGTTGCTCGAGGAGGATTGGCCCCGCTTCGAGGAGATCGCCGAGAACTCGCGCAAGCGCGTGCCCGCGATGGAGGACGTCAAGGTCACGCGACTGATCAACGGCCCGGAGGCGTTCACGCCCGACAACGAGTTCTGCCTCGGCGAGACCGAGCTCGGGGGCTTCTTCGTCGCCGCCGGGTTCTGCGCCCACGGACTGGCGGGCGCGGGCGGGATCGGCGAGGTGATGGCGCACTGGGTGCTCGACGGCGACCCCGGCCACGACGTGTGGGAGATGGATATCCGCCGGTTCGGGGCCCACTACCGCTCGCCCGGCTACACGCTCAAACGCGCCCGGGAGGTCTACGAGACCTACTACGACATCCGCTACCCCGGCCACGAGCGCCAGGCCGGGCGGCCGCTGCGGACCTCGAGCGCCTATGGCTGGCACCAAGGCCACGGAGCCGCATTCGGCGAGAAGGCGGGCTGGGAGCGGGTCAACTGGTACGAGCCCAACGCCGCCGACGGCGACGAGAGCCTTCGCCCACGCGGCTGGGCGGGCATGCACTGGTCGCCCGCCATCGAGGCCGAGCATCGCGGCACGCGCGAGCGGGCCGGCCTGTTCGACGAATCATCGTTCGCCAAGCTCGAGCTGAGCGGGCCGGGCGCGGCGGAGCTGCTCGAGCGGCTGTGCGACAACGACGTCGCGCGCGCGATCGGCACCATCACCTACACCCAGATGCTCAACCGCCGGGGCGGGATCGAGTGCGACTTCACCGTCACCCGGCTGGCCGAAGAGCGCTTTCAGATCGTCACCGGAACCGCATTCGGGAACCACGACGCGGCCTGGATCCGGGCCCACCTCCCGGCCGATGACAGCGTCACTCTGACCGACGTGACCTCGCGCTGGGCCTGTTTTGCCCTCTGGGGTCCACGCGCCCACGACATCCTCAGCCCGCTCACCCCCGACGATCTGGGCTTCCCGTACATGTCGATGCGGGAGACCGCGGTGGCCGACGTACCGGTCCGCGCCCTGAGGGTGACCTTCGCGGGCGAGCTCGGCTGGGAGCTCTACTGCCCGACCGAGTACGGCGCCGGGCTGTGGCGAGCCCTGTACGAGGCAGGGCGACCCCATGGGCTGATCGCCGGCGGATACCGCGCCATCGACTCCCTGCGCCTCGAGAAGGGCTATCGCGTCTGGGCGGCCGACATCACCCCGGACGAGACGCCGTTCGAGGCCGGGCTGGGCTTCTGCGTGCGCCGCGAAAACCGAACCTTCATCGGCGCGGATGCGCTCGACGAGCAGCCGCAGAAACGGCTGCGATGCGTCGTCCTCGCCGACCCCCGCTCCGTGGCGCTCGGCAACGAGCCGGTGCGGCTCAACGGCACGATCGCCGGACGCGTGACCAGCGGCGGCTATGGCTACACGGTGGCGAGCTCGATCGCCTACGCCTACCTACCCGCCGCGGTCGCGGCCGGGCAGGCGGTCGAGATCGACATCTTTGGCCGGTGGGTCGAGGGAGAGGTCGTCCGCGAGCCCGTGTTCGACCCGCGCGGCGAGCGCGTGCGGACCGCGGTTAGGCCCGAGGGGAGCGGGTAGCCTCGGACCTGATGGATGGTGGCGCAACCCTGATCAAGAGCTACCCCGCCGTGGCCCAGACGGTCCCCTGCGCACGGGCTGAGCTGACCGAGCTCGCGCACGATATGGGCGCCGACGAGGACGCGATCGAGGCGATCCGGCTGGCGGCCTCAGAGGCGCTGACCAACGCCATCCGTCACGCCTATCCCGACCGCGAAGGCGATGTCCACGTCACCGCCGCGATCACGGGCGAGGAGCTGTGGCTCCTGGTCGCCGACGACGGGTGCGGCCTCCACGCAGGCTCGGGCAACCCCGGGCTCGGAGTCGGGCTGGCTCTGATCGCCTGCGCCGCCGATTACTTCTCGATCGTCAAACGGTCCGGCGGTGGCACCGAGATACAGATGCGCTTCGAGATCCGCCCCGGGAACGGCACCCGCCGTCGTCAGGTCCGCGGATCGGCGCTCTCGGCGACCTCGCCCGCCTGACCGAGCTTCTCGACCACCGCGTAGCCGGGCCGTTTCTCCACCACGGCCTCGGCCTCGGACGCTTCATGGCCGGGCGCGACGGCGAATCGGCGCCCATGCTCGCGGATCTCCTCGTACTCGGAGATCGACAGCTCGATCAGCTCGTTGCAGCCAAGCCGCGCGCACTCGCAGCGAAAGGCCACCGGGCCGGCCGGTTCTCCGGGCCACTGACCCCGCTCGATCGCCTCGTTGATTTCGCGGAACGCGGACTCGTTGGCGGCGATGCGTTGCTTCATGGCGAGATACTCGCACGCGATCGAACACTCGGGGTGACAGTCCGCTTCTGACCGGGTACGATCGCCGGGTCGTGACCTGGGGATTCCTGTGGCTCATGCTGGCGCTGAAGATTCCGCTCATCGGGCTGATCTGCATCGTCTGGTGGGCGATCAAGCAGAGCCCCGATGAGTCTCCGCCCAGCGACGAGGACGGCGGCGTGAAGCGCCGGGAGCGGCCGCATCCGCCCAAGCCGTTCCCACGGCGCCCGCGGCGCGGACCTCACGGCGATCCGGCTCCGCTTCCGCCCGCCCGAGTGCGGACGACGCGCGCGCGGGCTCGCACGTACGGCCACTGAGCGGGCTCGGGGCGGCGAGCGGCACGCCGAAGGTCCGCCGGCGCTGGCACACTCCCATGCTGTGACCTCCGCGGTCCTCTCCGACGCCACCATCACCCGGCTGGTCGCCGAAGGCCGGATCCGGATCGACCCCTGGGACGAGGCGCTGGTCCAGCCCGCCAGCGTCGATCTCCGACTGGGAGACTCGTTCCGCGTCTTTCACAACCACCGCGCCTCGGCGATCGACCTGCGGGAGCCGCCGGCCGGGTTGACCGAGGAGGTGACGATCGCCCAGGACGAGTCGTTCGTCATCCACCCCGGGGAGTTCTGCCTCGGCCGCACGCTCGAGTGGGTCGAGCTGCCCGACGACATCGTCGCGCGGATCGAGGGCAAGAGTTCGATCGGCCGCCTCGGCCTGATCGTGCACGCCACCGCCGGCTTCTGCGACCCGGGCTGGAAGGGGACGCTGACGCTGGAGCTCAACAACCTGACCCGGATCCCGATCAAGCTCTACCCCGGGCTCCTGATCGCGCAGCTGTCGTTCATGGCACTCGACCGGGCGGCCGCGCGCCCGTACGGCAGCCCCGAGCTGGGCAGTCACTATCAGGGTCAGCGGGCGGCCACCGAGAGCCGATACGAGGGTGCGGTGGCGCGCCAGGGCGCGCCACCGTGGGAGAAACCTGCGGTTTCTCCCGGATCATGAGATAGGCTGCCCGCCGTGCTCACGCTCCTGATCGCGGCCGGCGAGCCCTCGAAGACGCCGTTCTACATCGCGGGCGGCGTGCTCGTGCTCTGGGCCGTGCTGCTGGCCGCGGTCGGCCTGGCGAGGCCGGCCTTCCCATATGGCCTCCGCGGTCAGCGTGGAGTCATCGGGGTGAGCGCCATCCTCGTGGCGGCAACGATCGCAACCGCGGTCCTCACCAGCGCTTTCCTGCACAAGTAGCTACGAGCCCACACCTTCCGGGTACTAGAGTTTTTGTCGTCCCCCGCTCGCCCCGAGCCGGATCGACTCAGAGCGGCAATCCCGACAGGAGTGGTGCGATGGCAACCGAAACAGAGCAGAAGGATGGCGCCGGCGTAGAGACCGGCAAGGATTCGCTCACGATCGTCGACAACCGGACGGGCAGGGAGTACGAGGTCCCGATCGAGAACGAGACGATCCGCGCCACCGAGCTGCGCAACATCAAGGTCAAAGACGACGACTTCGGTCTTATGACCTACGACCCGGCCTACATGGCCACGGCCTCCTGCAAGTCCGAGATCACCTACATCGACGGCGAGAACGGGATCCTCCAGTACCGCGGCTACCCGATCGAGCAGCTGGCCGAGCAATCGAGCTACCTCGAGGTCGCCTACCTCCTCATCCACGGCAAGCTGCCCTCGCAGGATGAGCTCGACGAGTGGACGCACCAGATCACGATCCACACCTTCGTGCACGAGAACATCAAGGACTTCATGCACGGCTTCCGCTACGACGCCCATCCGATGGGCATGCTCCTGGCCTCGGTGGGCGCGCTCTCGACCTTCTATCCGGAGGCGAGCCAGATCAAGGACGAGGCCGAGCGCTACATCCAGGTCATCCGGCTGATCGCCAAGATGCCGACCCTGGCCGCGTTCGCGTTCCGCCACAACCAGGGCAAGCCCTATGTCTATCCGGACAACGAGCTCAGCTACGCGGGCAACTTCCTCTCGATGATCTACAAGATGACCGAGATCCGCTACGAGCCCGACCCGCGGCTCGAGCATGCCCTCGACGTCCTGTTCATCCTCCACGCCGATCACGAGCAGAACTGCTCGACCAGCTCGGTGCGCGCGGTCGGCTCTTCACAGGTCGATCCCTACAGCGCGGTGGCGGCCGGCGTGGCCGCGCTTTACGGCCCACTGCACGGCGGCGCCAACGAAGCCGTGCTGCGGATGCTGCGGCGGATCGAGACCAAGGAGAACATCCCCGACTTCATCAAGGGGGTCAAGGACGGCAAGGAGAAGCTGATGGGCTTCGGCCACCGGGTGTACAAGAACTACGACCCGCGGGCCAAGATCATCAAGAAGGCGGTGGACGAGACGTTCGAGGTCACGGGCACGAACCCGCTGCTCGACATCGCCCTCGAGCTCGAGCGGATCGCGCTCGAGGACGACTACTTCGTCGAGCGCAAGCTGTATCCCAACGTCGACTTCTACTCGGGCCTGATCTACGAGGCACTGGGGATGCCGATGGAGATGTTCCCGGTCCTGTTCGCGATCGGCCGGACCAGCGGCTGGATCGCCCAGTGGCTGGAGATGATCGAGGACAAGGAGCAGAAGATCGCCCGTCCCCGGCAGATCTACCTCGGCGAGCGCGACCTCGACTACGTCCCGATGGATAAGCGCAAATAGGCGAACGCTGGACCCTGACAGTCCGGGCCGGTTCGCAGACCACCCGGAGCCGCTTCGACGGCCTCGAGCCCGCGCTCGCCGCCGTCGAAGCACAGGTCAGCGCTCTCACCCCGGACACGCCGACGCGTAAGCGCTATCGCTTCGAGCCCCAGCAACAGGTCGTGGCTCGCCTGGAGCTAACCGGACCCGACCGCGTCCGCGCTGGGCTCGACATCCACGGCGACGGATCGCAGGTCGCCTTCACCGGCCGCTTCCGCCGCCGGCCGCTCGACGTCGGTCAGGGGGAGGCGGCCCTCGACGCGTTGCGCCGAGCCACCCGGGTCACAGGACCAGCGTAGGCCCGTACCGCCTGAGCCACCGGACGTGGGTCCGGTAGTCGGGACACCCGGATTCCACGAGCGACCAGAAGCGGGGCGAGTGGTCCATCACGTGGAGGTGGCACACCTCGTGCCAGACCACGTAGTCGAGCACCGCCTCGGGCGCCAGCAGCAGGCGCCAGTTGAAGCTCATCGTCCCGGATCGCGAGCAGCTCGCCCATCGGGTCCGCTGGCCCCGGATGACCAGCCGGCGGTACGACGCCCCGGCGATCG
Organism: uncultured Solirubrobacterales bacterium; assembly: GCA_963748585.1. Classification (GTDB taxonomy): domain Bacteria; phylum Actinomycetota; class Thermoleophilia; order Solirubrobacterales; family Solirubrobacteraceae; genus Palsa-465. The sequence goes on from CAVVJR010000003.1 coordinate 337,059, forward strand.
AGCAGGCTCGGTCGAGCCGCGGGCCGATCTCGGACACCGCCGCCCGCCGGTACCAACGCTCGAGCGCCGGCCCGGCGTCGCCGTCGGGCACGAGCAGCTCGGACTTCCGCCGGTGCACGCGGGTCCGCCCCGGCTGGCGGATCAGAGTCAGATCGAGACCCAGGTACGGAACCGTGTCCCCGCGCGAGGCCACCACGGCCAAGGCCCGGTCGACCTCGGCCACCCGGCGTTCGATCCATGGCCGCAGCTCTCGCACCGCGGCCGCCGCCTCACGCTCGGGCGCCCGTCGCGGGAGCACCACCTCGACCCCGCCGCCGGAGTCGACGGTGACCCGCACCCGCCGGGCCCGCTCGGAGCGCCGGATGCTGTAGGCGATCGTGTCCACGAGCCGGAGAGTACGGTCCGGCCCTGACATGCCCTCGATCCCGGCCCTCCACCAACCACTCGGCGATCACACGGTGCAGGTCCGCGATGCCGCCGAACGGGACATCCCCGAGATCCTCATCGCCTATCAGGACGATCCCGAGCTCCACCTGCGCCTGGGCGAGGAGCGGCCTCCGAGCGGGGCCGAGCTCGGCCGTCGCGCCGACGCCGAGTCCGAGGTCCGGGCGGCCGGTCTGCGGGCCACGCTGACCATCGTCGCGCCGGGCCGCGACGTGTGCCAGGGGCAGATCCACGTGCGCGAGGTGGACTGGGAGCACCGGCGGGGATCTCTCGCGATTTGGCTCGCCCCGCACGCGCGCGGCCGGGGCCTCGGGAGCGCGGCGCTCCGGCTGGTGGCGTCCTGGCTGCTGGCCCGAACCGAGCTCGTCCGGCTCCAGATCCTCGCCGACCCCGATGACGCCTCGGTCATCCGGGCCGCACGGGCCGCCGGCTTCGTCCCCGAGGGGGTGCTGCGCGGCCATCAGCGCCGCCGCGGCCGGCGCATCGACGTGGCCGTGCTCTCGCTGCTCTCGACCGACGTCGAGCCGATGAGCCGCTACTGGCGCGTGAAGCTGCCCCAGGGCGTGCGCACCCCGTTCGAGGTCTACGTGAACGGCGTACGCCAGGAGCTCGGCGCCGATTACCACGTCTCGCGCGGCGAGCTGCTGTTCGAGAAGGAGCTCGTGACCGGCAAGCTCGGCCTGCGGGCGTGGCTGCTCGGCTTCTGGGGAATCGGGACCTACAAGCGCAACGACGAGGTCGACGTGAGCTACGAGCTCGACGGGCGGCCGATGGTCGCCCACGCGCTCGCGATCATCCCGCCTGAGTCCGGACCACCTCCCGCCTGACCCAGGGCCGGGCGAGCTTCAGCGCCGACAGGATGGCCCGGGTGGCCGGCGAGCGGTTGAGCGTGTAGAAGTGGATGCCCGGGGCCCCGCGGGCCAGCAGCTCCGCGCACTGAAGCGTGGCGTAGGCGGTCCCGAGCTCGGCCACGGCCTCGGTATCGGTCGCCCGGTCCTCGAGCTGCTCGAGCAGGGCCTCGGGGATGCAGGCGCCACACATGCCGGTGATCGTCTTGATCTGCTTCAGATCGGTGATCGGCATGATCCCGGGGATGATCGGGACCTCGATGCCCACCGCTCGGGCCTCCTCGACAAAGCCGAAGTAAAGCTCGTTGTCGAAGAACAGCTGCGTGATCAGGAACGCCGCTCCGGCATCGACCTTGGCCCGCAGGTAGTGCAGGTCCGAGGCCAGATCGGGCGCGTCGGGATGGACCTCGGGAAAGCACGCGGCCCCCACGCTGAACGGGTAGCCCCTGCGGATCAGCTCGATCAGCTCGGTCGAGTACCGCAGGCCGCCCGGGTGCGGTCGCCACTCGGTCTCGCCCCGGGGCGGATCGCCGCGGAGGGCGAGCACGTTCTCCACTCCGGTCTCCGCGACGCGATCGAGGGTGGCGCACAGCTCCTCCCGGGTGGCTCCGACGCAGCTCAGGTGCGCCATCGCCTCGATTCCAAGCTCCTGCTTGAGCCACCGGATGACCTCGAGCGTGCGATCGCGGCTGGAGCCGCCGGCGCCGTAGGTGACCGAGGCGAAATCGGGCTCGAGTGGCGCCAGCGCCTCGAGCGCGGCGCGCAGGTTGCGCTCGCCCTCCTCGGTCTTCGGGGGGAAGAACTCGAACGAGAACACAGGCTCGTCGGCCTCGGCAAGGATGTGATCGATCCGCATGGGCGGGAAATCTACCAACCTTGACACGATTGTGTCAAGGTTGCCGCCACCATTCTCCGACACGGATGATCTTCCCCGCCCGCTCCAGGTGGTTGAGGTAGCACAGCACCTCGGCCAGCAGCCACGGCGCGTTCGTCTCGTTGAGCTCGCGCTCGAACACGATCGGGGCGGCGAGCGCAGCGGTCAGGGCCTGCCCATCCAGGGCCTTGATCACCGCGCGCAGCCGTTCCTCCACCATCGACCGTGTGGCGGCGATGTGGCCCGGGACGTCCACGAACGGCTTGCCGTGCCCGGACAGGCCGAGCCGGGCGTCGAGACCCTGCACCACGTCGAGCGATTGCAGGAGCTCGCCCACCGGGTCCGGCGTCCACCCGTAGTCGTAATACAGCGACGGCCGCCCGAGCACGTGGTCACCGGAGATGAGCAGCCGGCGCTCGGGCTGGTACAGGCACACATGCGACGGCGCGTGGCCGGGCGTCTCGTAGACCTCCCAGGCTCCGAGGTCGGTCTCGACCGTGACGCCCGTGACCAGCTCCCGGTCGGGGGCGATCGTCTCGGCGATCCCCGACGGCATCGACCCCATCCGCTCCGCGTAGCGCTCGAGCGTCGCCTCCGGGATCCCGCTCTGGCGTCCGATCTCGAGCCTCCGGGCCAGCGCCAGGGACCGGTCCTGAGCCGGCGCGGTGGCGTGCTCGTGCCGCGGGTGCATCCACATCTCGCACCCCGCCCGCCGGCAGATCGGCGCCGCCTGCCCCCAGTGGTCGGCATGGGCGTGGGTGATGACGACCAGGCGAACGTGCTCCACGCGCAGGTTGACCTGCTCCATGGCTCGCTCGAGTTGCGCCATCGACCCGGCTTCGTGCATCCCGGTGTCGACCAGCACCACGCCCGACCCGGCCGCGATCGCCCAGGCGTTGCAGTGCGGGACTCCGGGAAAGGGAAGGGGTAGGCGCAGCCGCCACAGCCCCGGCAGCACCCGTTCACCGCGCCCGAGTTCACGTTTCGCGGCGACCATGGCGCGGACCATCGTAGACTCAGCCCGCGGATGTCAGGCACTGATGTCGTCAGGCGGTATTTCGAGGCGCTGGCCGCACGCGATCTGGACACGGCGGCTGCGTGCTGGCGGCCGGACGGAGTCGATCGCTTCGTCGGCGAGCAGACGCTGACCGGACCCGACCAGGTCCGCGAGTACTTCGCCGGGCTGTTCGCCGCCTTCCCGGACTGGCGCTTCGAGATCCTCGAGACGACCTCCGATCGCCACCACCGCACCGCGGTGCGCTGGCGCGCGCGCGGGACCTTCGCCGGCCCCGGCAGCTTCCAGGGCTTCGAGCCCAACGGCGCCGCTGTCGACCTCGAGGGCTGCGACGTAGTCACCGTGGGCGAAGACGGGCTGATCGCGCAGAACAACGCCTACTTCAACGCGGCCGCGCTCGCCCGGCAGCTCGGCTTCCTGCCCGACCCGGCCTCGCCCGCCGGCACGCGCCTGGCCAAGCTGGCCAACCTGCGCACCAAGTTGACCCAGCGGGTCCGCGGGGTCGAGGTGGAGCCGATCGCCCCTGGCGTTTCCGTGGTGCGCGGCGGCTTCCCGATCAAGGGCATGAACGTGTACCTGATCGAGCACGAGGGCCGGGTGACCGTGTTCGACGCCGGCATCTCCGACATGACCGACGGGCTGCGGGCCGAGGCGGCGAAGCTGGGCGGCATCGACCGAGTGGTGCTCGGCCACGCCGACTGCGACCACCGCGGTGCCGCCCCCGGCCTCGGGGCCCCCGTCTACTGCCATGCGCTGGAGCGCGAGGCGGCCGAGTCGGACGCCCACTTCCGGGATTACTTCGACTTCTCGAAGCTCAGGCGCCGCCGCGCCCCGATCTTCTACCGGCGGATCATGCCGGTGTGGGACGGCGGCGCGGTCGAGATCGCCGGGACGGTGGCCGAGGGGGACGAGGTGGCCGGGTTTCGGGTCTACGAGTTTCCCGGCCACGCGCCCGGGCTGATCGGCCTGTTCCGGGATTCCGACCGGCTGGCGCTGGTCTCCGACGTGATCTACACGGTGAACCCGGAGACGCTCCGCCCGCAACCAGCCGGGATCCCGCACCCGGCCTTCGACCTCGACGTCGACATGGTGCGCGCGTCGATCCGGAAGCTGGCCATGCTCGAGCCATCGGCGGTGTGGGCCGGCCACGGCGCGCCGGTCGCCACCGACGTGGTGCGCACGCTCGAGCGCGCCGCCACCTCGAACCCGAGTTAGCTGGGTTGGGCCGCCGCCACCGCCAGCGCGAGAAGCTGGCCGCGCCCACCACCGACTACCCCGACGAGCAGGGAAATGTGCTCACACTGCGCGGCTCGCTCACCCCGGCGGCACGGCGCGAATATGCGGACACCCTGTCCGGCGGCCTGAACCGCGAGGACGCCTGGCAGCGCGCCACCGAGCTCCTGTTCGAGCGGCTCACCGTGCGATGGACGATCTCGGGCCTCGAGACCACGCGGCAGAAGGAGCTCCTGGCCCGCTACCGCGTCGCCTCGGCGCAGGAGCGTCAATTCGTCCGCGACTCGCTGCGCGAGCACGTGGCCGAGAACTTCCCCGAGCTCGAGGCGCCGTGAATCCCGACGCCTTCGCCGGGCTGCTGTGCGACTGGTGCCTGGAGGTCGCGCCCGGCCAGCAGATTCTCGTCCACACGACCACGCTGGCCGCACCGCTCGTCGTCGCGCTGCACCGGGAGGTGCTCCGCCGGGGCGCGTGGCCGCTGCTCCGGGTCTCGCCGGCCGGGCTGGCCGAGGACTTCTACCGCGTGGCCTCCGAGGCCCAGATCGACGGCTTCGCGCCGCTCGAGCTGTCCGAGGTCCAGGCCGCCGACTCACACCTGCGGATCGACGCGCCCGAGAACACGCGGGCGCTCGCCGAGGTCGACCCGCAGCTGATCGCCCGGGCCGCGCGGGCCCGCCGCCCGGTGCAGGAGGCGCGCTTGGCCCTTCGGTGGTGCGGCTCGATCTGGCCCACCCCGGCTCTGGCCCAGGACGCGGCCATGAGCTTCCGCGAGTACGAAGCCTTCCTGACCGGCGCCCTGTTCCTCGATCAACCGGACCCCGCGCAGGCCTGGCGCGCGCTCAGCCGGCGGCAGGCCGGCCTGGCCGAGCGCCTCAGCACCGCGAGCGAGGTCCGGATCGAGGCCGACGGGACCGAGCTCACCCTGCGGGTCGACGGGCGCACCTGGATGAACTCCGACGGGCGGCGGAACATGCCCAGCGGGGAGGTGTTCACCGGACCGCTCGAGCGCTCGGCCAACGGGGTGATCCGCTTCACCGTGCCGACCGGCCCGCGCGGGGTCACGGTCGAGGGCGTCGAGCTGCGCTTCGAGGATGGCGCGGTGGTCGAGGCCCGGGCCGACCGCGGCGACTCGTATCTCCAGGCCGCGCTGCAGACCGACGCCGGCGCCCGCTACCTGGGTGAGCTCGGCATCGGAACCAACTTCGGCATCGACCGCCCGACCGGTCACATCCTGCTCGACGAGAAGATCGGGGGGACGGTCCATCTGGCCCTGGGCCGCTCGTATCCCGAGACCGGCGGTGAGAACGACTCGGCCCTGCACTGGGACCTGATCTGCGATCTGCGCGACGGGGGTCGGATAACCGTCGACGGAGAGGCGCTCGACCTCCGCGCAACCAAGTAGCTTCCAGGGAAGATGCGCCGCACCAAGATCGTCGCCACCATCGGCCCGGCGTCCCGCGATCCGGAGACGCTGGTGCGGATGGTGCAGGCGGGGATGGACGTGGCGCGGCTGAACTTCTCCCACGGCGACCGCGAGCTGCACGCTGAGAACGCCGAGCGCGTGCGCAACGCGGCCGGCGCGCGCGGGCCGCCAGGTGGCGATCCTCCAGGACCTGCCCGGGCCGAAGATCCGCATCGGCGCGCTCGAGGACGAAATCGCCGAGCTCAAGCCGGGTGAGATGCTCGTGCTCCAGTGCGGCTCGACCGAGGTCGGCAACGGCGAGCGGATGTCGGTGTCCTGGCGCGGCCTGTCCGGCGCGGTCGACCCCGACGACGTCATCTATCTGGCCGACGGCGCGATCCGCCTGCGCGTCCGATCCGTGCGCGAGGGCGAGGTCGACACCGCGGTCGAGGTCGGCGGCACGGTCGCCTCGCGCCAGGGCCTCAACATCCCCGGCTCGACCCGCGGCCTGGCCGCGGTGCCCGAGGAGGACCTCGACATGCTGAAGTTCGGCGAGTCGATCGGAGTCGATCTGGTGGCGCTGTCGTTCGTGCGCACGGCCGAGGACATCTCGAGCGTCCGCGGCCACACCCGGCTGCCGCTGATCGCCAAGATCGAGAAGCCGCAGGCGGTCGAGGCGGCCGATGAGATCATCCGCGCCGCCGATTGCGTCATGGTGGCCCGCGGCGACCTCGGGATCGAGCTGCCGATCGAGCAGGTCCCGATGGCCCAGAAGCACCTGCTGCGAACGGCGGGCAAGCTCGCGCGCCCCTCGATCACCGCCACGCAGATGCTCGACTCGATGGTCAACAGCTCACGGCCCACCCGGGCCGAGGTCGCCGACGTGGCCAACGCCATCCTCGACGGCACCGACGCGGTCATGCTCTCCCAGGAGACGGCGATCGGTCAGTACCCGGTGCAGGCGATCGAGATGATGGCCGCGGTGGCCGAGCGGACCGAGCACGAGCTTCCCTACCGCGAGTGGAACGAGGACCGGGTCCGCCGCGATGCCCGCGATCCCGCCTACACGGTCGCCTACAGCGCCTGCGCCGCCGCCCGGGAATTGCATCTGGCCGCGCTGGTCGTGCCCACCCTGTCCGGGCGCTCGGCCCGGCTGATCTCCGCCCACCGCCCGCAGGTCCCGATCTTCGCCCTCTCCCCGGGCAAGGAGACCGTCCGGCGTTGCTCGCTCATGTGGGGCGTGCAGGCGGCCTCGATGCGCCGGCACGAGGTCACCGAGGCCCTGATCGCGGACGCCGCTCGCCGGGTGGTCGAGCTCGGCTGGGTGAAGTCGGGCGCCCGGGTGGGGATCACCGCCGGGTTGCCCTCCGGCCGCCCCGGAACCACGTCATTGGTCCAGATCCAGCGCGTCTGATCGTGGCGTCAGGCCGCGGCGCGGGAGTAGAACTCAGCCTCCTGCTCGCCGAGCTCGGTGGCGGGCGGGTCGCCGTAGAACCACTCGCGCGCGATGCGGTGGAAGTTGCCCCGCGCGTGCAGCTGGGAGATGACGGCCAGGGTGAGCACCTCCATGCGCCGGCCGAAGATGTGGTCCGGGGGCGCCGCCTCGTGGCGCAGCTGGCCGAAGTACTCCGAGCGCGGATCGCTCATGTCGATCAGGACCTGGGTGGCGTAGTCCGGGGTGAGCTGGATGTAGGCGTCCTCGGTGTACCAGGCGGTGGCGACCCGGAAGTGCTCGAGCACGCGATCGGGATCGAACTTCTCCGGCTCGGGGAAGAAGCCGCTCTCGGTGCCCAGCCGCATGATCGTCTCCTTGTCGCCCTCGATGATCGCGCGGGCGACCCGGATCTCCAGCTCGACCGCTCCCGGCGGCATGCGCTTGAACAGGCCGAAGTCCAGGAAGGCCATCCGGCCGTCGCTCATCAGCATCGAGTTGCCCGGGTGGGGGTCGCCGGAGAACTGGTGGTGGCGGTACAGGCAGCCGAAGTAGAAGCGGTACTGCATCTCGGCGATCCGGTCCTTCTGGTCCTGCTCGTAGGCCTTCAGCGCTTCAAACCCGGTGCCCTCGACGTATTCGGACACCATCACCCGCTCGCGCGAGAGCGAGGTGACGACGGGGGGGACGAAGATGAACGGATGCCCGCGGAAGATGCGGGCCAGCGTGCGCTGGTTCTGGGCCTCGAGCTCGTAGTCGAGCTCCTCCTCGATCCGGTTGCGGATCTCGTTGCCGATCGCCTGAGGGTCGAGGCCGGGGGCGATGCGCTTGACCAGGCGCAGGATCAGGCCCAGGTTCTGCATGTCCGAGCGCACGGCGGCGGCCACGCCGGGGTACTGCACCTTGACCGCCACCTCACGGCCGTCCTCGGCCAGCCGGGCGCGGTAGACCTGGCCGATCGAGGCGGCGGCGATCGGGTCCTCGTCGAACTCGGAGAACATCTCCTTGAGCTTGTCGCCGAGCTCCTCCTCGATCACCTTGCGCATGTCCTTGAAGCTGACCTTGGGGGCCGAGTCCCGCAGCGCGGCCAGGCGGGCTTGGAACTCCTCCCGGTAGTCCTCGGGCACGAGGCCGACGTCGAGGAACGACATCACCTGCCCGACCTTCATGGCCGCGCCCTTCATCGTCCCCAGTGCGGCCACGATCTGCTCGGCGGCTTCGATGTGCCTGCGCTCCAGCGCGACCTTGCGGCCCTCCTTGGTCCGGGCCACGTTGGCGGCGCGGGTGCCCGCCTGCCGGATCGCCTGTCCGGCGGCCAGTCCCCCGATCTTCGCCGTCCGCCCGACCCGCGAGGTCGGGATCTTGTCGTCCGACGCCACTAGGCCTCGACCTTGGAGCCGGGGACGATGTCGTCCGAGCCGTCGGGCCAGCGGACCCAGGCCTTGTGGCCGCCGTCGTAGTCGTCTCCGAGCAGGATCAGCGTGGCCGGCTCGCCCAGGGCCGTGCACGGCTGCGTGCCCTCGGGGTCAAGGCCGCGCCAGATGCGAACGAACTTGTTGTGCTCGAGCTCTTTGGCCACCGTGGTCGGGTCGGTGTGGCCGGGGTGGATCCGGGTCTCGGGCGGAAGGCCGAGCAGCGTGACCATGATCGAGTCCTTGAGGTCCTGGTAACTCGTACTACCCGGGGCCCGGACACCGCCCACCGAGCCCTTGAACAGGGTGTCGCCGGTGAACAGGTCGGTGCCGTTGACCAGGAGCGAGAACATCCCCGCCGTGTGACCGGGCGTGTGCAGGGGCTCGATCGACAGGGCTCCCGTCTCGATCACCTGGTGGGGCTCCATCGTGCCCGTGGCCTGGGGCACGCTCTCGCGCTCGAGCGGATGGATCAGGACCGGGACCTCGGGGTACCGGTCCAGCACCTGATCGAGCTCGGCCACGTGATCGTGGTGGTGGTGGGTGAGGAGCACGTGGGTGAGCGTGAGCTGTCCCCGGCGCAGGAACACCAGCAGTGGCTCGACCGGGCCGCCGGCGTCGATCATGACCGCGTGGCCGCCCGGCTCATCGGCCACCACGTAGGTGTTCGACAGCCAGGGGTCGCTCATCGAACGCTCGAGGATCACCGCTGCAGCGTATCCTGCCCGGAGAGCGTGAGCCTGATCCACACCTGTTATCGGATTGTCGACATCGATCGCTCGGTGGCCTTCTACGAGGCGCTCGGGTTCGAGGAGCGCCGTCGGGTCCCGATCCGCGACGAGGCGACCAACGTTTTCATGAGCCTCCCCGATGACGGCCCGGAGCCCCGGCTGGAGCTCACGTGCAACCACGGGCGGACCGAGCCGTACGAGCTCGGCACGGGCTACGGCCACATCGCGATCACCACCGCCGACCTCGACGGCGCGCTGTCCCGGCTCAAGGAACAGGGCATCGAGCCCGAGCGGCCGCCGTACACGATTCGTGAGGGCGGCAACCGGCTCTGCTTCGTCCGCGACCCCGACGGGTACCGGATCGAGATCCTGGAGCGCGAGGGCTGATGAGCGACACGACCAAGATGGGCAAGCTGCTGGAGCGCTTCGCCCAGGGCGTGGCCGCCCACGATCGTGAGAACCCCTCCCACAACACGTGGGGGATCGGGATGGCCTTCTTCGACATCGACCGGCTCGGGCTCGAGGACGGCGAGGAGATCCTGCCCGGGATCGTGCTCAAGGCCGACGGCGGCCAGACGGGTCAGTTCCGCATCCTGTGCGACGGCGATCACGACAGCGAGGCCGAGCGCGAGGAGGAAGAGGTGGTCGACGCCGTGGCCGCCGAGGAGATCGCCGAGCCGGTCTACGCGCCCGGGCCCGGCCCGGCGCCCCCGCCGCTCAAGCCGCCGCTCTGACCCGCGCGGCCACCCGGTCGCGCAGCCAGGTGGTCACGGGATGGTCGAGGCCGTGGCGGTCGGCGGTCCGGATCACCGCGCCGGCGATCGCGTCGAGCTCCGGTTCGCGGCCGGCTGCGATGTCACGCTGCATCGAGGACCCGAGGTCGGCGTGAGCCTGATCGAGCTCGGCCAGCGTGTCGGCCGGGTCGAGGCCGGCGCCCTCGGCGTTGGCGGCCGCCGCCGTCTCGCGGACCGCGCCCTCGAGCGCCGAGCGCCAGCGCGGGTCCTCGCGGATGAACCCGAGTGGCCGGTCGGCCGCGCTCGTGGTCAGGGCGAGCGCGTTCAGGCGGGTGAGTTTTGACCACATGACGCGGGCCTCCGGGTCTCCGGCTCGCACGTCGAACCCGGCCCGCCGCAGCGTCTCGGCGATCGGCGGCGGCTCGCCGGCCAGGTCGATCCGGGCCGACGGGCTCTTCTGGACGATCCGCCCGGGGGCCGGCCGGTCGGAGTCGATCCGGATCACGGCGGCCCAGACGCGGTCGAACCGCGCGCGCAACGTCGCCATGTGCTCGACTCCGTTGAGCAGCGGGATGACCAGCCCGGGTTGAGTGGCGATCCGGTCCAGCGCCGGCTCGAGCGTGGTCGCCTTGGTGCATACGAACAGGACCTCGGCCGGCTCGGTCAGTCGCGTGGTGACGGCCGGCGTGACGGCGAAGTCCCCCAGGAGGCGGCTCTGGACGTCGATCCCGGGGCGCGCCGTCGCCTCCCGCGCCACCACGATCACCTCCTCGCCCGCGCGCGTGAGCGCGGCGGCCAGGAAGCCGCCCACGCCACCCGGTCCGAGCACGGCGATCATCCGATCAGGTATATCGGTACTTTCCCCCCGGATGGCAGTCACGGTCGAGCCCACGACGTCGGTTGAGGTCAAGCCTGTCCGCGGGTTCCGGGACCTGCGCGCGTTCGTGGCCCTCCCCTTCCGACTGCACGCCGGGACGCCCTGGATCCCGCCGCTGAAGCTCGAGCGCTACATGTTCCTGATCAAGAAGATGAACCCCTACTTCACGCACGGGGAGGGGGAGTACTTCTTGGCCCGGCGCGGTGGGCGCGTGGTGGGGCGGGTCACGGCGCAGATCGACCACGCCTTCAACGAGTACCACGGCAACCGGTGGGGCAACTTCGGGTTTCTCGAGTTCGAGGATGACCAGGAGATCCTCGACGCTCTGCTCGCCGCCGCCGAGGGGTGGCTGCGCGAGCACGGAGCCGATCGGATGGTCGGGCCGATGGACTTCCAGCTCAACGACGAGAGCGGGGTTCTGATCGAGGGCTTCGAGCTCTCGCCGATGATCCGCCAGCCCTGGCACCCGCCCTACTACCAGCAGCGGGTCGAGGCGGCCGGCCTGACCAAGGCGCAGGACCTCTACGGCTACTGGCTCGACGTCTCAGACCGTGAGCAGGTCCTCCCGATCCTGCCCAAGATGGCCGAGCGCGCGCGCGACAAGTTTGGCATCACGATCCGCAAGATGTCCCGGCGCGGGCTGCGCCGCGACATGGACGAGTTCGCCAAGGTCTACAACGCGGCCTGGTCGGGCAACTGGGGCTTCGTCCCCTACGGCAAGGAGGACCTCGACGAGCTCGCCCGGACCTACCAGCTTGTGTACAGCCGGGACTGGTTCATGGTCGCCGAGCTCGACGGCGAGACCGTGGCCATGGCGATCTCGGTGCCCGACATCAACCAGGTGCTCAAGAAGATGAAGGGGCGCCTGCTGCCCTTCGGCTGGTGGTACTTCCTGAACCGGAACCGGATCATGGACGCCGTCCGCGTCGGCTTCCTCGGGGTGCTGCCCGAGCACCAGCACACGGGCGCCGCGGCGTCGCTCTACATGGAGCACTACGACATGGCCGAGAAGACCCGGCAGACGGTCGGCGAGCCCGGTTTCATCCTCGAGTCAAATCACTCGATGAACCGTGCGCTCGAGGCCATGGGCGCGAAGCTCATCAAGCGCTACCGGGTCTACGAGCGCCTACTGGATCAAGCAGCACCCCCGGGTTGAGCGCGCCGCGCGGATCGAGCGCGTGCTTGGCCGCTCCGAGCGCGGTGGCGAACGGGTCCGGCCGCTGACGGTCGTACCACGGCCGGTGGTCACGGCCGACCGCGTGGTGGTGGGTGATCGTGCCCCCGCAGCGAATGACCGCCTCCGAGGCCGCGTGCTTGATCTCCTGCCACTGCTCGAGACCGCCGGGGGCCAGGACGGTGTAGTAGGGAGCCGGGCCGTCCGGGTACACGTGGGTGAACCGGCAGGTGACCGATCCGGCTCCGCACACCTCCCGGACCGCCGCCGAGGTCTCGTCCATGACCCGGGCATGGAAGTCGGGAAACCTGTCCCACGTGATCGCGGTCTCGAATGTCTCCGAGACGATCCCCATGGCCACGAACAGATCGCGCAGGTAGGGGGCGCGCAGGAAGGCCTCGCGCCAGTTGCCCACCGCGTCAGAGCGGCGGTTGGCCTCCCCTCCGCACAGCTCGAGCGCCCGCGTCATCCACGGCTCGACGTCGTGGTCGGCCGACTCGAAGCCGAGTACGAGCAGGGCGTGCGAGCCGTCGCCGGCTCCGGTGATCCGGGCCTCGGTGGCGTCGATGAGCCGGCAATTTGACGGGTGCAGCCCGGACTGGGACAGCGCCCGTACCGCCTCCACGCCGTCCGAGAAATCGGCGAAGCGGACCGCCGCCGAGGCGCGCTGCGTCGGCCGCGGGCGGACCCGGACCCACGCCTCCGTGATCACGCCCAGGGTTCCCTCGGAGCCGAGCAGCATGCGGTCCGGTGAGACTCCGGCCCCGGATCCGGGCAGCCGGCGGGATTCCCACGGGCCGATCGGGGTGAGCGCGCGGATCGACTCGACCAGGTCGTCGATGTGGGTGTAGAGGGTGGCGAAGTGGCCGCCGGCCCGGGTGGCGATCCACCCGCCGAGGGTCGAGAACTGGAAGGACTGGGGGAAGTGGCGCAGGGTGAGGCCGTGCTCGGCCAGCTGCTGCTCGAGCTCGGGGCCGGTGGCCCCGGCCTGGATCCGGGCGGCCTGTGAGACGGGATCGACCTCGAGCACGCGGTTGAGCGCCTTCAGGTCGATCGTGACCACGCCGGCATAGTCCTCGCACCCCGACGCCTCCACTCCCCCGACCACGCTCGTTCCGCCCCCGAACGGGATCACCGCCGCGCCGGCGCCGAGCGCCCAGTCGAGCACGTCCGCGACCTCGGCTTCGCTCCGCGGATGGGCCACCACGTCGGGCGGATGATCGAACCGGCCCGCGAAGGCGCGCGCGACGTCCCGGTAGGAGCGGCCATAGGCGTGCAGAGCCCGGTCGTAGTCGTCGGTCGCGCAGATCGCGGCCAGGGAGGGCGGCGGAGCGAGCCGCCCGGGCGCGAGCGTGAACCGGCTCGGCCGCGCGAGCCGGGGTGAGCCGAAGCCCAGGTGCCCGGCCGCGAAGGCAGCGGTCTCGGGTGGGAGCTCCTCGTCCTCGTAACCCCATCCCCAGTGCTTACGCCGCCGCTCCATAATCTCTCCCCTCGTGAAGCTGTCCCCCGGCATCATCGCGCGCGGTCCCTGGGAGCCGGCCCAGGTGCAGGCGAGCTGGCGACCCGAGCCGTACGAGCCGGCCCCCAGCGTGACCGAGGCGGCCGACGAGGCGCTCGACGCCCTGCGCCGGCGCGGCTCGCCCAGTCACGACGGGTTGGCGGCGCGGCTGGTCGACTTCGAGACCGGAACGGGCTCGCTGTCACTCGAGCTCCAACCCGCGCGGTGGGCGCTCCGGCTGGTCTCCGAAAACGCGGCCTGCAGCCTGTCCGCGCTGTGCGTGGTCCGGGCCTCCGACGGCAGCTGGCTGGCCGGCCGGCGGGCGCAATGGCTCGCCTCATGGGCCGGGCGTTGGGCGCTCGGGGCCGGCGGCTCGGTCGAGGTGGATGAGAACCCGACCCACACGCTCGGCCGCGAGCTCCGCGAGGAGTGGTCGGTCGACGCCGAGCGGCTGCGGGTCGAGGCCCTTGTGCTGCTGCCCAGCGAGGTGGTGCTGATGGTCGGGCAGGCGTGGCTGCCCGAGGGGGCCGACGTCGTCCCCGACCATGAGCACGACGCATTCGCCTGGTGGCCGCCCGAGATCGATCGCTGGCCGGACGAGGCCGACGAGACGCTCCGGCGGATGGCGACCCTGCTCCAGTGATTCGCGCGCTCACCTTCCGGCGGCTCGAGGTGGTCTCGTTCACCCATTCGGCCATCTACCTCGGACTGCTCCTGTGCGCCTTCGCGTTGTCCAATCCGCAGCCCGAGACCTTCATCCTCGGCATGGCCCACGGTTGCCTGTGGATCGGGATGTCGCTCGTCTGCATCGCGGCCGCGCGGGCCCGTGTGATCCCGTACTGGCTGGCCATCACGGTCGCCGTGCTGGGCGGTCTGGGGCCGTTCGCGGGGACGATCGGGTTCCTCGTTGCAGAACGCCGCAGAGGCGCAGGCACGCGTTACAGTTGAATACCGGATGGCTATCGATACCGGCACTGTTCAGGTCTTGATGCCCGTCATGGGCGACTCCGTGGCCGAGGGCACGGTGCTCGAGTGGCACAAGCAGGAAGGCGACACGGTGGAGGCCGACGAGACGATCGTCGAGATCTCGACCGACAAGGTCGACGCCGAGGTCCCGTCGCCGGCCAGCGGCCGGCTGGTCAAGATCCTGGCCGCCGAGGGGGAGACGGTCGCGGTCGGCGCCGTACTGGCCGAGATCTCGACCAATGGGAGCGCCAACGGCGCCCCGGCCACGCCCGTGTCGGCCGAGTCGCCCCCGGCCACGCCCGAGGAGGCGGTTGCCGCCGCGGTGACCGAGGCCGAGGTGGCCGCCCAGACCGATGCCGTGGTCGGCGAGACGATCGACATCGTCACCCCGACCGGCGGCGAGTCGGTGACCGAGGGGACGATCCTCGAGTGGGCGGTCAAGGTCGGCGACACGGTCAAGGACGGCGACACCGTGGTCGAGATCTCGACCGACAAGGTCGACATGGAGCTTCCCGCCCCGACCGCGGGCACGATCACCGAGATCCTGGCCCAGGACGGCGAGACGGTCACGGTCGGCCAGGTCATAGCGAGGATGTCCGCCACGACCGGGGCCGCGCCGACGCCTCCGGCGGCGACGCCCGCTCCCGAGGCGCCGGCCCCGAGCTCGGCCACGCCGGCCACCGGCAACGCCTCCCCGGTCGCCCGCCGGGTCGCCGCCCAGGAGGGCGTCGACCTCTCGCACGTCAACGGCACGGCGCGCGGCGGTCGCATCACCAAGGCAGACGTGCTCGCGGCGGCCGGCAACGGAGCGACCGCCACACCCACCGGGGCGGCGCCAGCCGCCCCCATAAAAACCCCGATCCGCGGCGGCGCGGCCGCGCTCGCGCGGTATATGGACGAGAGCCGCTCGATTCCGACCGCGACCTCGTTCCGGACCCTCACGGTGACCACGCTGGCCGAGCGGCGCAATCAGCTGAAGGCGGCGGGGCGCAAGGTCTCGTTCACCCACCTGATCGCCTACGCGATCGCCCGGGTGGCCACGCTGGAGATGCCGGTCATGGCCCATCATTTCGACCAGGTCGACGGCAAGCCGCACCGGGTCGATGACGGCGCCGTCAACCTCGGCCTGGCCGTCGATGTCGAGAAGAAGGACGGCTCGCGCACCCTGATGGTCCCGGTCATCCGCGACGCCGGCCGGTTGAGATTCGACCAGTTCCTGGATGCCTACAACGCGCTGGTCGAGAAGGCGCGGACGAACTCGCTCGGCGCCGATGACCTGACCGGCGCCAACATCTCGCTCACCAATCCGGGCGGCATCGGCACCGTCGCCTCGGTGCCGCGGCTGATGGTCGGCCAGGGCACGATCGTGGCCACGGGCTCGATCAGCTATCCGGTCGGCCTGGAGCGGATCGGCGAGGCGATCGGGGCCGAGAAGGTCATGACGATGACCTCGACCTACGACCACCGGATCATCCAGGGAGCCGAGTCCGGTCGCTTCCTGCAGTGGATCGAGGCCAACCTGCAGGGCGAGGGCAACTTCTACGAGGACGTCTTCGGCGCGCTCGGGGTTGAGCTGCCGCTCCTGCCTCCGGCGCCCGCCCCGTCGGTCGCCGCACCGGCGGCCGAGTCGTCCGGCGGCTCCGTCCGAGGAGCTTCTGCAAGCGGTCCAGGCCGCCACCTCGCTGCTCAAGGCCCACCGCACCCACGGCCACCTGGCCGCGCGTCTGGATCCGCTCGGACGCGAGCCCGAAGGCGATCCGAGCCTGCAACCCGAGCCGCTCGGCCTCACCCCCGAGCTGATGGAGAAGATCCCGACCCGGATCCTCCGCACCTATGTGAAGGGCGAGACCCTGGCCGACGCCCTCCCGCACCTGCGCGAGACCTACTGCGGCCCGATCGCCTACGAGATCGAGCACATCTCCTCGCATCGGCAGCGGCTGTGGTTGCGCGAGGCGATCGAGTCCGGGCAGTTCCGCCGTGCGCTCGGGGCCGAGGAGGAGAAGGCTCTGCTCAAGCGCCTGACCGAGGTCGACGCGCTCGAGCGGTTCATGCACAAGGCCTACCTGGGCCAGAAGCAGTTCTCGATCGAGGGCCTCGACGTGACGGTGACGATGATCGACGAGCTGATCCAGCTCTCGGCCACCCGCGGCGCGCGCGAGGTCGTCCTCGGCATGGCCCACCGCGGGCGGCTGAACGTGCTCGCCCACAACCTCGGCCGCCCGTACGGTTCGATCTTCGCCGAGTTCGAGGGGGCCTCGACGCTCGAGCCGATCACCACCATTCCCCAGGGCGGCACCGGCGACGTCAAGTACCACCACGGCGCCCAGGGGAGCTATCAGCTGCCGAGCGGCGAGTCGATCATCGTCCGTCTCGAGTCCAATCCCTCTCATCTCGAGTTCGTCGCCCCGGTGGCCGCGGGGGCCACGCGCGCGGCTCAGACCACGCGCCAGGGGCCGCACGCGCACCGCGACACCAACGCCGCCATCCCGGTCATCCTCCACGGCGACGCGGCCTTCCCCGGCCAGGGCGTGGTGGCCGAGACCCTGAATCTGCAGGCGATCGACGGCTACACGGTCGGCGGGACGATCCACATCATCCAGAACAACCAGGTCGGGTTCACCACCGACCCCGACGACTCGCGCTCGACCACGTGGGCGTCTGACCTGGCCAAGGGCTACGACGTCCCGATCATCCACGTCAACGCCGATGACGTGACCGCCTGCGTGGCCGCCGTCCGCCTGGCCTTCGCCTTCCGCCAGGAGTTCGGCCACGACGTCCTGATCGACCTCATCGGCTACCGCCGCTTCGGTCACAACGAGGCCGACGAGCCGGCCTACACCCAGCCCGAGATGTACCAGGTGATCAAGAAGCACCCGCCCGTCCGGGAGCTCTACGCCAAGCAGCTGATCGAGCGCGGCGTGGTCACCGAGCAGGAGTCGACCGAGATGACCGACGAGGTGTGGTCGGTCCTCACCGACGCCCACCAGGAGCTCAAGGACCGGATCGCCCACGCCGAGGAGGTCCGGCACGCCACGGGCGAGTACCAGCTCGACCGCACCCCCTCGCCCGAGGTCAAGACCGCGGTCACGCCCGAGCGGCTGCGGGTGCTGAACGAGGAACTCCTGGCCGTGCCCGACGGCTTCACCGTCCATCCGAAGCTGGTCAAGCAGTTCGAGCAGCGCCGGAGCGCGCTCGAGGACGGGGCGGAGGGCGGTGTGCTGTGGGCTCACGCCGAGGCGCTCGCGTTCGCCTCACTGCTGACCGAGGGGATCCCGGTCCGGCTGACCGGCCAGGACACCGAGCGCGGCACCTTCAGCCAGCGGCATATGGTGCTGCACGATCCCAACACCGGCCAGGAGCACTGTGGGATGGACCACCTGCCGGGCGCGCTGGCGCCGATGGAGCTCCACAACAGCCCGCTCTCGGAGATGGCGTGCGTCGGGTTCGAGTACGGGTACTCCCAGGAGGCTCCGGAGACCCTGGTCCTTTGGGAGGCCCAGTTCGGCGACTTCGCCAACGGGGCCCAGGTGATCATCGACCAGTTCATCGTCTCCGGCCTGGCCAAGTGGGGGCAGACCTCGCGTCTGACGTTGCTGCTCCCGCACGGCTATGAGGGCTCGGGCCCCGAGCACTCCTCGGCTCGGCTCGAGCGCTGGCTGCAGCTCGCCTCGGAGGGGAACATCCGGGTGGCCAACCTGACCACGCCGGCTCAGTACTTCCACCTCCTGCGCCGCCAGGCGCGGATCGCCAAGCAGCGGCCGCTCGTGATCATGACCCCCAAGAGCCTGTTGCGCCTGCCGCAGGCCACGAGCGGCCTGCCGGACCTGGCGACCGGGCGGTTCCATCCGGTGCTCGACGACCCGGGCGCCGATCCGGAGCGGGTGACCCGGCTGATTCTGTGCAGCGGCAAGATCTACTACGACCTGGTCGGGCATGCCGACCGGGCGCAGCGGCCGGAGATCGCGGTCGGGCGGGTCGAGCTCCTGTACCCGTTCCCGCAGGCCGAGATCCTCGAGCTGGTCGAGCGCTACCCCCAGCTCACCGAGGTGGTGTGGGTCCAGGAGGAGCCGCGCAACATGGGCGCGCGCGCCCACATGTCCCCGCGGCTCATGCAGATCCTGCCCCGTCACCTCAAGGTCGGCTACATCGGCCGGCCCGAGCGCGCGGCCTCGGGCGAGGGCTATCCGGTCGCCCACGCGGGCGAGCAGAACCGGATCGTCTGCACCGCGCTCGACCTGGCCGAGCCGGTCTCCCAGTACCCGCGCAAGGCGCCGGGAGAGCGCTAGCGGGGGACCCCTTCGGGGTCCCTCGGGAGTTTGCCTGGCGGCAAACTCCCCGGCCTCGCCTACCACGCGTTATCTGACAAGCTTGTTGAGCGATGGGGTTTCGTAGAGACGGCTCCAAGAAGGACTACTCGCGCCGCCACCTGGCGCCGACCTTCGGCGTCCACGACATGGCGATCGACCTCGGCACCGCCAACACGCTGGTGTATGTGGGCGGCCGCGGGATCGTGGTCTCCGAGCCGTCCGTGGTCGCCTCCGATGTCGACAGCGGCCAGGTGCACGCCGTCGGCTCCGACGCCGAGCGGATGATCGGCCGCACCCCGGCCACGATCGCCGCCACCCGGCCGCTGCGCCACGGCGTGATCGCCGACTTCGAGGTCACCGAGGAGATGCTCCGCTACTTCATCCGCAAGGTGCTCGACCGCCGGCTGGCCCATCCCCGGCTGATCGTGTGCGCCCCGTCCGGGGTGACCGAGGTGGAGAAGCGGGCGGTCGAGGAGGCCTCCCTGGCCGCCGGGGCCCGGCGCGTGCACCTGATCGAGGAGCCGATCGCGGCCGCGATCGGGGCGGGAGTGGCGATCGAGGAGCCGGTGGGGCGGATGGTCGTCGACGTCGGCGGCGGCACCAGCGAGATGGCGGTGATCTCGCTCGGGGGCATCGTGGTGTCGAGGTCGGTCCGGGTCGGCGGGTACGAGATGGACGAGGCCATCACCTCGTACCTGCGCGGCGCCCACCAGCTGGCCATCGGCTCGCGCACGGCCGAGACGATCAAGATCGCCATCGGCTCGGTCATCCCGCTGGCTCAGGAGGAGACCTTCGAGGTCCGGGGCCGCCACCTGATCACCGGCCTGCCCACCGCCGTCCAGCTGACCAGCGAAGAGGTCCGGGCAGCGATCGCGGCGCCCGCGCGGGAGATCCTCCAGGCCATCCGCGACACGCTCGAGGAGACGCCGCCCGAACTGGCCAGCGACATCGCCAAGGACGGGATCCTGCTCGCCGGTGGCGGCACGCTGATCCGGGGCTTCAGCGATCTCGTAGCAGCCGAGACGGGGATGCCGGTGTTCTCGGCCGAGTCGCCGCTGACCTGCGTGGCCACCGGGTCGGGCCAAGCGCTCGCTCACTTCGACGCCCTCAGCCTGTCCGGGCGCCACCGCCGGCCCGCCCTGACCTCGGACTGGCGTACCGCGTCGTAAGGCTGGGCGGCTGGGCGGCTGGGCGGCTGCGGCTGGCTGGGCGGCTGCGAAGCTGCGAAGCGTTCCCTTTTTCGCCCACCCCTCGGGGGAAAAAGGGAACACTTCCCCGGCATCCTCAGCGCGCCGCGCTCGCTGCGCCGGGCTTCGATGCGCCGGGCTCGCTGCGCCGGGCTTCGCTGCGCCGGGCTTCGATGCGCCGGGCTCGCCCGGCCGCGTCAGTGGATGCCGACGATGCCGGCGCACACCCACTGCGACGGACCGCCACCGTTCCAGATCCGCTGCGCCACCGCGTTCTGCTCGGCCTGGCTGGCCCCGTAGGCGGAGGATCCGGTGCCGCCGTACTGCTTCCAGGTCGAGGGGAGGATCTGGTAATAGCCCGACGCGCCCGCGCCGTTGGGCGGCAGGTTCTGCCCGCCCGACTCGCACTGCACGATCGACCCGGGAATCGTCCAGCCGCCGGATGCCGTTTGGACCGGGGCGCCGGAGCCCGACCCGCTCGCCTGGGTGGTGGGGGTCGCGGCCGCGCGCGTCGCCGCAGCCCGGGCCGCGGCCGCGGCGGCGGCCGCCCGTGCCGCCGCCTGTTGCTGCTCGATGGTGGCGATCCGGGCCCGCAGCTGCCCGCCGCGCGCGATGCTGGCCTGCAGAGCCGACTGCTGCGCCGCCCGCGCCTGCGCCAGGGCGGTCTGCTTCGACTGCATCAGCGCGTCCATCGAGGCCATGGCGCGCGTGCGCAGGACGGTGGCGACGGCGATCTGCTGGTCCCGGGTCTGGAGCGCGGCGAGCTGACGCGCCGCGGTGTCGGCCTGGGCCTTGGCCCGCCGGGTCACGGTGATGATCGCCTGCTGCTGGCTCTCGGCGGCGCGCAGGAAGGTCAGCTGCTCGAGCAGGTCGTTGAACCCCTGGGCGCTGAGGACGACGCCGACCAGATCAGGGTGGCCGCCCTCATAGCTCGAGACGAGCTGGCGGGACAGCAGCAGTCGCGACCAGGCGAGCCGCCCTTTGAGCTCGGCCAACAGGTGCCGCTCGGCCACGAGTGAGCGCTTCACCGCCGCGAGCTGGGCCTGGTCACGGGCGAGCTCGGCCTGCAGCGCCGCCTCGCGGGAGCGGACGAGCGCGAGCTGACCGCTGAGCGCGCCGATCGAGGCCGAGAGGTTGCCGATATCGGCCGAGAGGCCCTGCTGGCGGGCTTGCTCCTGGCTGAGCTGCGCCCCGAGCTGATCGAGGCCGGGGGCGGCGCTGGTGGCCCCGGGCAGGGCGGCCGCGGCGAGCGCTGCGGTGAGCAGGCCCGCCAGGGCAGCGGGAATGCGTAGGGATGCGAGGCGCCGGCTGAAGTTCATGTGCAGTTCGCCTACGGGGTTAGCTGACGGGCTCGCGCGGTTAGCGCTACGCCGCCATCAGGCGGCGATTCGCCCCGAAAGACCCGGGTGGGCCCTGGGTGAGTGGGTTCCCCGTTCCCCTGCCACAGCAGGGGATTCGGCGAGCGCCACGTTATCACGCCTATCCTGCCGGGCTGTGCGGTCCCCGCGGCAGAACGACATCCTCAGGCGCGTCCGGCGCACCCCGGAAGGCTTCGTGCGCACCTACGGAGACGTCTCGCCGGGCGCGCCGCGGGCGGCCGGAGCGGCGCTGGCCGGGTGCCACGATCCGGCGGTGCCGTGGCACCGGATCGTCCGCGCCGACGGCTCGCTGGCCAAGGGCGACCGTCAGCGCCGGCTGCTCGAGGCCGAGGGTGTGCCGTTTCGCGGCGCCCGCGTCGACATGCGCGTTGCGCGCCTGCCCGAGCTGTGATCTGGATCCAGCGCGAGATCACCCTGGAGGCCAGGCCCCGGGGATTTCACCTGGTCACCCGCGAGGTGCTCGGTGGCCTGCCCGACCTCGACCGGATCCAGACCGGCATGCTCCACCTGCTGATCCGTCACACCTCGGCCTCGCTGGCCCTGAACGAGAACGCCTCATCAGACGTTCGGCGGGACTTCGAAGCCTGGTTCAACCGGGCGGTCCCGGAGCAGGCCGGCTACTGGACGCACACGCTCGAGGGACCGGACGACATGCCCGCCCACATCAAGGCGTCGCTGCTCGGGCCGAGTCTGACCCTCCCGATCTCGGGCGGGCGGCCGGCGCTCGGTACCTGGCAGGGCATCTACCTGTGCGAGCACCGGGACCACGGCGGGCCCCGCTCGCTCGTGGCCACCGCCTGGGGTGAGGGCTAGCGGCCTTTCCAGACCGGCTCGCGCCGCTCGGCGAAGGCGCTCGCGCCCTCGCGCGCGTCCTCGGAGCTGAACACCGGATCGATGAGCTCCCGCTGGCGGGAGAAGAACTCCCGCTCGGGCCAGTCGACCGAGTACTGCATGACGCGCTTGGTCGCGGCCAGGGCCAGCGGTCCGTTGGCCGCCACCTGCGCGGCCAGCTCGAGCGCCGCGTCGAGCGCGCCCCCGGGCTCGGACAGGCGATTGACCAGCCCGAGCTCGTGCCCGCGCTCGGCGCTGATCGGCTCCCCGGTCAGCGCGAGCTCCATGGCGACCGTGCGCGGCAGCACCTTGGGCAGGCGCAACAGCGCTCCGCCCGCCGCGACGAGCGAGCGCTTGACCTCGGGGATGCCCAGACGCGCTCCGCGGGCGGCCACGATCATGTCGCACGCCAGCGCCACCTCGAGGCCGCCCGCGACCGCGAATCCCTCGACCGCGGCGATCAGCGGCTTCTCGGCCGGTTGCTCGACGATGCCGGCGAAGCCGCGGCCTTCGGCGTAGGGCCGCTCGCCGGCCACGAACGCCTTCAGGTCCATGCCGGCGCAGAAGCCCTTGCCGGCGCCGGTCAGCACCCCGACCGACAGAGCTTCGTCCTCCTCGAGCGCATCGAGGGCGCCCGCGATGCCCTGGGCGACCGCAGCGTTCACCGCGTTGCGCTGGTCGGGGCGGTTGATCGTGATGACCAGAACGCGCTCGCGGCGCTCGGTCAGAACGGCTGGTTCATCTGCACTCATGCGGCAAACAATTTCAGCTCTGGCGCCCGCTCGCCTCGGAGCACGGCCAGGTCGACCTCTACGCAGTCGATTCCCGCGCGCCTGAGCCAGGACCCGGGCCTGGCGCTTGATCGTCTGGGCGGCCAGGACGCCGCGGCAGCCGGTGAACGCCGGGTCGAGCCGGATGCGATCCAGATATCGCGTGAGCTGTTCGACCGCATCGATCCCGGCCACCCGCTTGATCTCCACCGCCACCCAGCTGTCCGCGGCGATCACGGCACATCAGGTCGACCGGGTCCGATGTCGGTCGGCCACTCCCGCCGCACCAGGCGGAAGCCCTCGCCGCACCAGGTCGGCTGGTCGGCCAACAGCTCCTGCAGATGGGCCTCGACGCCGTCCTTGGCCAGCGCCAGCGTCCTCGTCCGGCGCGCCCATGTCATGGCTGACGTCGGAGAGGGTCTCGGAGATCGTGATCTCGAGGCGGTCCTCGCTCGCCCCGGCGCGCTTACGCACCACGATCAGCCCGTCGGACTCCTCGAGCACGGTGGGCGGCGTCATCCAGTTCAGCGGCTTGTACCCACCGGCGTCGGCGTGGACGAGCACCGAACCGTCGGACTTGAACATGATCAGCCGGAGCGCCTCGGGCAAGCAGGGCGTCGAGCCGGCCCGAGTACCGGACCTCGCAGCGCGCGACCATCAACCTCATCGCGGCGACGATATGGAGCTGGCGCGGACGTTTTCGAAGCGCCGGTCAGTCGATGAGCTTGGCCTGGCTGCGCCACACCGCCGTGCGCCAGGCCAGCACTCCGAACACGGCCAGCACGGCCACGTGCAGGAGATCGACGACCCGCAGCCCAAAGGCGGTATGCCGCACCAGCTCGACGCAGTGGTAGAGGGGGTTGACCTGGCCGAGGTCGCGGGCCCACGCGCGGCAGGCTGCTGAGCGGGAAGAACGTCCCCGCGACCAGGAACATCGGGGTGACCAGAGCGCTGATCACGTAGCCGAAGGCATCGAAGGTCTGCACGAGGGCGCCGAACAGCATGCCGAGCGCGGCAAACCCGAGCCCGGTGAGGGCCCCGATCGAACGGGACCAGCAACATGGCCGGCTTCGGCGGCAGGCCAAACGCGAACGCGACCAGCAGCGGTGCGGTGCCGTACACCCCTGCCCGCACGCCGATGAACAGCACTTCGCCGGTGACGATCTCCTCGACGTCGATGGGAGCGGCCAGCATCGCGTCGTACACGCGCTGATAGCGCCGCTTGTAGAGCGAGTCGAACATGCCCGAGAACATCGGCGCTGAACAGCACCGCGGTGGCCACGGTGCCGGTGCCGACGAACTGCACGTACGGGATGTGGTCGACGTGGGAGACGAGGCGGCCGAAGCCGAGGCCGAAGGCGAGCAGGTAGATCGCCGGCTCGACCACGGCCGAGAAGGTCCGGGTCCGCCAGAAGCGCAGGAAGACGATCCATTCCCGGAGCAGGACGCCGGACAGGGCCCCGGGCTCGAGGCGGCGCGGCTTCAGCCCCGTTCGGCCGACGTCGCGCTCATCTCGCCTCCTCGCCGGTCAGGAGCACGAACACGTCCTCGAGCGTGGCCGCGCGGCGGCGTCCGTCCGGCAGCCGCGCCTCCGCGCGCTCGGCGTGCAGGTAGGCCAGGGCGGGGCCGCTGGACCGGACGACGAGCCCCGCGCTGCGCGGCGTCGGCGCGCAGCCGTTCGAGCTCTCGATCCTCGGCGTAGGCGACCTCGTGGACCTCGCTGTCCCGCGTACTCGACGGATCAGCGTCAGCGGGCGAGCCTTCGGCGACCACGCGCCCGGCGGCCACGATCGCGACCAGATCGGCCAGCCGCTGGGCTTCCTCGATGTAGTGGGTCGACATGACCACGGTGGCGCCGGAGTCGCGCAGCCGCAGGACGAGCGACCACAGCTCCTGGCGCACCTGGGGATCGAGCCCGACCGTCGGCTCGTCGAGCAGGATCAGCTCGGGCTCGTGGACGAGACGCCCGCGCGATCAGCAGTCGGCGCTGCATCCCGCCTGAGAGCGCGCCGACGCGGTCGCCGGCTCGTGTCGGTCAGCCCGGCCAGGCCCAGCGCGCTCGCCACCGCGGAGTCCCGCCGCGCCCGCGGCACTCGGCACAGCGCGGAGAACACGGCCAGCGTCTGGCGGACGGTCAGCTCGATGTCGAGGTTGCTCTCCTGCGGCACGACGCCGAGTCCGCGCCCGGGCCAGCTTCGACTGGGCCGGCAACGTGTAGTCGAGCAGCCGCAGCTCGCCGGCGTCGGGAAGCGCCTGCCCGGTGAGCATCCGCATCGTGGTCGACTTGCCCGCCCCGTTCGGCCCCAGGAGGCCGAAGCAGACTCCACTCGGGATGTCCAGGTTCAACCCGTTGACGGCGACCAGCGAGCCGAAGCGCTTGACCACTCCGCGCAGCGATACCGCGGCGGGCGCGGCGTGGCGTCGATTTGCTTGGGGTGGGACCTCGTTCGGTGAGGCGGACGGATACGGCAAGAAGGACCTCCGGGGAAGAACGGCCGGCGCAGGGGGGAGGTGCGCCGGCGTGAGGCGCGCGCGGGGAAGGCGCGAGCGGGGATCTGATAGCTCAGACCCGGAGGAATCATGACTACGGAGATTAGCGCCTCACCGCTGGTGCCCGATGGTCCCCTGACGGGATCCGGGGATGGCCCGCCTATGATCGTTGGCGACACGATCATGCGAAATCTTCTGCGCCCCCTCTTCGACCGCGTCGTGATCAAGGAGCTCGACCCTGACCGGGTCAGGCGCTCAGGGCTGCTCGTGCCTCCGGGCTCGGACGAGCCGCCGCCCCAGCATGGGATCGTGCTCGCGGTCGGGCCCGGGCCTCGACTGGTGGGATCACGTCGGCGTGGTGATGCCGGTCAAGCCCGGCGATCACGTCGTCTTCCCCGCCGCGGCGGGACGCTGGATCGAGGTCGACGAGGAGCGGCTGCTGGTGTGCCGGATCGGCGAGCTGCTCGGTGTGCTCGAGCGCGTCGAGGACTGCCCGGCGTGCGGCGGACGGCCGCTCGGGCCTCAGGAGTCCTGCCCCGTGTGCGGGCGCGAGGGCTCGGTCAGCTCGCGCTGAGCCGCGGGTCGCGCTGAGCTGCGGTCCGCGTGGACAGCGGTCGCTAAGCCGCGGTCCGCGCGGAGAGCTCGCGCGGCTGCGCCGCCTCGACGCGGGCCAGCAGGTCGGCGACCTCCGGGTCGGCCCCGAGCGCGAGAGCGCGCCGGCACGCCTCGATGCACTCGCTCAACCGGTCGGTGCGTGCGAGCGCGTGGGCGTACGAGGACCAGGCCTCGCGCGACTCGGGATCGAGCCGCGTCGCCGCTTCGGCGGCCGAGACCTCCGCGCCGACGTCGCCGGCCAGGTGATAGGCGAGCGCCAGGTCGAGCAGGCCCTCGACCGACGGGCCGGTCAAC
This sequence comes from uncultured Solirubrobacterales bacterium, assembly GCA_963748585.1. Lineage (GTDB taxonomy): Bacteria > Actinomycetota > Thermoleophilia > Solirubrobacterales > Solirubrobacteraceae > Palsa-465. The sequence continues at coordinate 363,572 of CAVVJR010000003.1, forward strand.
CGCGCGCGCTCCAGGGCCGTGATCGCGCCGGGCCGGTCCATGAGCCGAAGCCGCAGGCGCCCGAGGCGCTCCCAGGCCGATGCGTCGCCGGGTGCCCGATCGGCGCACCGCGCCGCCGCGTCGGCGGCCAGGTCGTATGCGCCCATGTCCTCGTAGATCCGGGAGGCGAAGCGCTCGGGCGTCGGGCGGTCGGTCTCGACGCGCGCCCAGTCGCGCACCGCTCGCGCCGCCGCGGGCAGGTTCCCGGCCTGCCAGAACGCGGTGGTGAGCAGCCGCAGGACGATCGGGTTGGACGGCTCGGCGTCCCGGGCGTAGACCAGCCGCTGCGCCGCCAGCTCGGCGTTACCCTCGGCCAGCGCGTGCTGGGCGGCGGTCATGAACCTCTGCACCCGGTCGGCGGCGGCATCGGGCTTCGAGAAGTCGACGAACTGCAGCGAGCCCGCGGGGATCGTGCGCACGCCGACCGAGAACATCACCCGCGCCCATTGCTGAGAATCTTCGTCGTCGCCGGAGAAGTAGATCCCGCTGACCGTGTCCGACGCCCCATTCCGGATACGACACGCAGCGGGCGTAGCGATGGACGACCGAGTGGTCGGGGACGCGGGCGCCGAACGGGTCGTGCTTGGCTCGGTCCTCGGCCGCGGCCCGGGCGCGTTGCTCCTCCTCGTAGGCCCGCCGGCCGGCCTCCTCGCGCGCCTTGCGCGTCGCGGCGGCCGAGACCTTGACCGCGTTCCGGCTCACCCGCCCGCCGCGCGATTGCTCGGCCAGCTGCTCGAGCTGGTCGGCGGCCTCGTTGATCGCCTGCAGGTGGCGCTGGTGCTCGTGCTGGCGGCCCGGTGGGGCGATGTCCGGATGCCAGCGCTTGGCCATCCGGCGGCGCGCCAGCTGCACGTCGCGCTGCTCGAACGGTGCCTCGAGCTCGAGGAGCAGGAGAGCCTGTTCGACGTCGAGGATCCGAGGCATGAACCGACAACGTTAGCGTTGGCGGACGGGCCACGGCGTCTGTAACAAACCAGCTCCAATTCCGGACGGTCCGGGTCTCCGGACGTATGGTCGGCGCCGTGCCGAGGCCAAGCCATCGAGCCGGGATCGCGGTGTGCGGCTTGGTGGCGGGCGCCACCGCCGCCGCCCTGTGCGGCGTGGTCCTGCTGATGGCGATCGGCTCGTTTGGCGGAGCGGGCCAGTGCGGATCGGACTCGGTCGCGGCCCACGCGCCCTCGAGCGCCTCGGGCGTGCTGGTCGGCGCCACCGAGTACGGCGGTCCCGGCGATCCGAGCAGCGGGGTGGTCGGGGCCTCCGGGAGCGAACCTGCTCGAGTACCCCGACAGCTACGCCGAGCTCGGCGGCGACACCTTCCAGACCGCCACCGCGATGGGCGGCCTGCCGTACGGGACGCCGTTGCGGATCACCTGGGGCGCCCGTGCCGCCGTGGCCTACAAGCGCGACTTCGGTCTCGGCGGCGGCCCGGTGGAAGGACGGCCGCGGGTGATCGACCTCTGGTGGCAGTTCGCCGGGCCCAGGCTCGGGATCCCGTACGAGAACGGCTTGTGGTCGGGTCCGGTGAGGGTTGGTCGCCCGCCGGACACCGGTGCCGGGAGTTTGCTCGGAGCGCCCGGCCTCGGGCCGGAGGCGACCAGCGCGGACGCCGACCAGCGCGGACGCCACCGCGACCGCCGGATGTCCCGACGTTGCCCTCGGTTCGGGTGTGCCGATCGCTCCCGGCGACCGGGCGCAACTCCTCCCCGACGGTCTCGCGGCCGCGCCCGGCCGACGCCCCGCCCGCGGTGCGCGGCATCATCGCCGCCGGCAACCAGATCGCCGGCCGGCCCTACGTCTACGGGGCGGCGCACGGCCTGCCCCTGTCGGACCTTGCCCCCGCCTACGACTGCTCGAGCAGCGTCGAGCACCTGCTCTACGGAGCGCGCCTGGTTCCGGTGACCTACGGCGCCCCGTCGGGCGAGCTCGAGTCGTTCGGCGCGCCCGGGCCGGGCCGGTGGGTCACCCTGTACGCCAACCCCGACCACGTGTTCATGTACGTGGCCGGGCTGCGCTGGGACACCCACGACGCGGCCGGGGCCGGGGACGGGAGCAGCGGCATCGGCTGGCACCCGCTGGTCCGGGACGCGAACGGGTTCGTCGCTCGGCACCCGGTGGGACTGTGAGGGGGCTCGCTGGTGCCGCGGGTTGCGTTCTGGTCTGTCTGGCCGCCGGCTGCGGCGCCACCGGGACCGGGCCGTCTGGGACGACCCCTCGGCCGACCCCTCGCCCGCGTCTGAGCCCGAGGAGCCCGAGGAGCCCGAGGAGCCCGATCGCCCAGGCCCAGCGGACCCACGAGTACCCGTCCTCCGCGCCGCCGGCCGAGCGAGCCGCCGGTGCGCCCACGGCCGCCGTCGCGGTCCGCGCCTTCGCCACCGGCTACATCAACTGGAGCTACCGACGGTGGCGGCCTCCCTGCGCGGGCTCGCGGCCGCGAGCGTGGGCCAGGCCCGCGCGGCGATGACGCTGGCCGCGGCGCAGACGGGCGGCGACTACGAGCTCCAGCGCGGACAGGTCGTCCAACCGCGGCACGGTGGAGGCGGTGGCGCCGCGTCCCGGGCATCCCGGCCAGTACGTGGTCGTGACCGAGGAGCAGACGATCGCCACCGCGACGACCGCCTATCAGGGCCTCGGCCCCGGCTGGCACGTGGCGCTGGCCTCCGTCGCCCGCCAGCCCGACGGGTATTACGCGGTCAGCGCCTGGCAGCCGCAGAACTGAGCCGCCCGGTCGGAGATTTTGCCGCTATAGGCGGCACGGTCTACGAGACGCCGACCGCCGCTACAATAATGCTTGCCAGCAAGCAAGTAACAACACCAACAACAGCAACAACCACCACCACCAGCAAGGACGAGCAAGGGACGAGTCCCGACGCATCGACCCGAAGGAACCATCACGCCACCCGCCACCCCAACGCAGTTCGACACCGAGACCACCGCCCGGCTGCGCGCGGTCATCGGGCAGCCTGTCCCGGCGGCTCCGTCCCACGAGCGCGGGCGCGGCGGCGGAACTGACCCCGACGAAGACCTCGATCCTCCTCGCCGTCCATCGCGAGGGCCCGCTCCGGCTCTCGGCCATCGCCGAGGCGGAGGGGATCAACCCGACGATGCTCTCCCGGATCGTGGCCGCGCTTGCCGACGCCGGCTTGATCGAGCGCACGAGCGACGAGTCCGATCGGCGCGCCGCCTGGGTCACCGCCACCCCGGCGGGCCGAAAGCTGGTCGAGAAGATCCGCCGCGAGCGGACCGATGCCCTGAGCCAGGCCCTCGAAGGCCTCGACGACGCCGACCGCCACCA
>CAVVJR010000004.1:0-241824 GCA_963748585.1 uncultured Solirubrobacterales bacterium
TGATTGGTTTGGTCACCTGCTTGGCCACGCATGGCGGCATGCCGTCCGTCGCGCCCGCCGCGTCCCTACGGTACGCGCTGGGTGGCATCCCGACCAGCTCAGTGAAGCGTGTGCTGAACGTGCCCAGCGACGAGCAGCCGACGGCGAAGCACACCTCGGTGACATCGAGATCGCCACGCCGGAGCAGCGCCATCGCGCGCTCGATGCGCCGGGTCATGAGATAGCTGTAGGGCGACTCGCCGTAAGCGAGTCGGAACACGCGGCTGAAGTGGCCGGCCGACATGTGGGCGTCGCGGGCCAGCGCCTCGACATCCAGCGGCTGCGCGTAGTCTCGATCGATCCGGTCGCGGACTCGGCGCAGCCGCGCGAGGTCGCGCAGATGTTGCGCCGCCGCGGCTTCGCTGGTCACGGCGAAATCGTGGCACATCGGGACGGCTTTGCCAGGGGCAGGAGCCGGCGTTGGGAGCAACGCGAGTCGGCACACGGCGCCGCGAGGACGGCTGCACATCCGCCCGGTTTCGCATCCCGTCATCAAGCTTTGGCATCGGCGGGACGAGCACGACGACGTGCCGGCGCTCGTTCCGTTCCTGCTCCTTCTGAGCCTGGCGGCCGGCTTTCTCTGGCCGGGGCGCAAAACCGCGCTCTTGCCGATCGCGGTCGTGATCGGCCTGACCGCCTTCTTCGTCGTCCACGGCGACTGGCGCGTGAGCCCGAATGGGGACAACACGAGCGGCCTCCAGTTCTTCGCCCTCGTGGTCATCGCCCTGTTGGGCGAAGGAGCGATCATCGCCGGAGCGCTCCTCCGTGCCGCGCGTGAGAGGCGACGCGGTGAGGTCCTGACGTCGCGACTTGCGGTCCGCGGCGGCGCCGGGGCCGCGGCGGTGAGCCTTTCGTTCGTGTGCGTTATCGCCTTGCTGGACCGCGGAGCGATCGACCTGGAGGTCTTGCTGGTTGGCGCCCTGGCGGCAGGCGCCTGGTGGTTCGCGCGTCGCGGAAGCGAGTGACGCGGGGAGCGAGCTAGTGCGCTTTGGCCAGGTAGTGCTGGCCGGCGTGAAGGTTGATCGTCTTGTGGTGGACGAGATCGGTCACGGCGACGGCACCGCGATGCACGCCGATAAGAGTGCCGTCGCAGCGGTCGGTGGTGTCCCAGGCGGTGCCGCGGACGGTGGCGGCGGCGTAGCGGCCGACCGTGCGATAGCGACCGCCTCGTTCGCTCGCGTGCAGGGTTTGCAACACGCGGCTACTGAGACGACTGGCGTGGGCGTTCCGGTCGGGGGCGTGGCCGGTCCGGCACACGGCCAGGCTCGGGGCGCCGGGAAGGTTCTCGACCAGGTTGAAGGTGAGCTGGCCCTTGTTCGGTCCCGCGCCGGTCTGAGCGAGCTTGAACACCGCGCCCCCGACGGTGATGTTGACCGTCTTGCCCTTGAGCCCGCTCGCCGCGGTCACGGTGATCACGCCGCGGAGCGCGTTGATGACCGTGCCCGACGTCACCTGCGTGATCTCGGTCAGCGGCACCTCCTGGCCATTCTCGTACACGAACACGCCCCCGACGGGGCAACGTTGGCTTTCCCGAGCACCGGGCGAGGCGGCGGAGGGGCCGCCGGGGTGAAGAGGTCCTGCTCGGGCGCGATCGTGCTCCCGGCCGCGTTGCTCGCCACCAGCCGCAGCTTGTAATGCGCGTGGGGGATCAGCCCGGTCAGCTGGACGGAGACCGGCTGGGGCGCAGAACCGGCGCCCAAGGCCTGATCGGGGGTGGACTGGTCGAACAGGTTCCCGGTGAACCCGGGGGGCCGCTCGCTCTGATCAAGCCCGTACTCCCAGTGCACGGTCGTAGGCAGATTGCCCGTAGCCACCGTCGCCGAGGCATTGGCCGCGCTCGGGCTCGGGGTGGCCGTCGTGCTTGACAACACCGCCGGTGGCGCGGTGTAGCTGAACCGATCCTGGCTGTTGGTGGGGCTCGAACCGCCCGGCGTCGTCACCGTCACATCCACCGTGCCCGAGCCGGCCGGCGACTTGACCACGATCTGCGAGGCGCTGTCGGAGACGATCGATCCGGCCGAGCTCCCGAAGCTCACCATGCTCGCGTTGTCGAGATTGCTGCCCGAAACCGTGATCTGCGTCCCGCCCGTCTGCGGGCCCGACGACGGATTGATACCCGACACCGATGGCGGCGTAGCCGGCATGACCGGAGTCGTGTAGGTGTACTTGTCGTTGTTGCTCGTGGCGCTGGTGCCGCCGGGGGTCGTGACCTTGACATCCACTGTGCCGGGGCTGCCGGCAGGCGCATGCGCGGTGATCTGGGTGGCGCTGTTGACGGTCACGTTGGTGGCCGCGTTGGCGCCGAAGGCCACGGTGGCCCCGTTGAGGAAGTTCGTCCCGGTGATCGTCACCGTGTTCCCACCACCCGTCGGGCCGGTGGGCGGGCTCACGGCGGTGACGGTCGGCGCCGCGTCGTAGGTGTACTTGTCGTTGTTGCTCGTGGCGCTGGTGCCGCCGGGGGTCGTGACCTTGACATCCGCTGTTCCGGGGCTGCCGGCAGGCGCATGCGCGGTGATCTGGGTGGCGCTGTTGACGGTCACGTTGGTGGCCGCGTTGGCGCCGAAGGCCACGGTGGCCCCGTTGAGGAAGTTCGTCCCGGTGATCGTTACCGTGTTCCCACCACCCGTCGGGCCGGTGGGCGGGTTCACGGCGGTGACCGTCGGCGCCGCGTCGTAGGTGTACTTGTCGTTGTTGCTCGTGGCGCTGGTGCCGCCGGGGGTCGTGACCGTCACGTCCACCGCGCCGGCGCTGCCGGCGGGGGCCGTGGCAGCGATAGAGCTGTCGTTGTTGACCGTAAACGTGGTCGCGGGGTTCCCGCCGAAGTCGACCGCGGTCGCGCCGGTGAGCCCGGCGCCCGTGATCGTTACTCCCGTCCCGCCGGACGTCGCTCCCGCCGACGGGCTGACCCCGGACACCGACGGCACATACTTGAACTGGTCGCGCGCACTGGTGGCGCTGGTGCCCCCGCTCGTCGTCACGGTGACGTCTACGACGTCGGCCCCGCTCGGCGAGGTTGCGGTCAGCTGGGTCGGGCTCACAACGCTGACGTTGGTCGCGGCCTTGCCCCCGAAGGCGACGGTAGCCCCGCTGAGGAAGTTCGAGCCCGCGATCGTCACGTTCGTGCCGCCCGTGGCCGAGCCCAGCGGGGGCTTGACCACGGTCACGGTCGGCGCCAGGGTTGCGCAGACCTCGACCACGTTGGCTTCCTCGACCGTCCTCGCGTGGTTCTCGACTGCGGCGCTCCACGTGCTGTTGCTCACGCTCCCGCCCGAGGCCGGCTGCTCGGAGGCGAGCCGCACCACGGCGGGGTTCTCGACTTGGGCCCCGCCGCCGAGGACAACGTTCCCCGTCGAGCAGGCCGCCGACACGGTGGTGTTCGACCCCGCGCCGATGTTGCTGTTCTGAATCAGCTGTTCCTCGTAGCCGGGGAGGGGGCCAGACACGCAGATCGCCACCGTTGTCACGGTCTGGCTCACGGTGCCCGTGTTGTCGACGCTGGTGGTCCAGACGTTGTTGGCCAGATTGGAGCTCCTGGTCGGCTCGGAGGCGAAGTTCTCCACCGAGGATGGGACGGTGAAGCCGCCCCCGACCACGAAGTTGCCCGTCGAGCACGTCGCGGTCACGTCGACGGCCGTACTCGCCCCGACCGACTGGTTGTTCGTCCGCTCCTCGTAGCCGGAGATCGAGTTCGAGACGCATACCGCGGTGACGGTGACGGTCACGGCTGTGCCGTTCCCGCTGCTGTTCTCGACCGTGACTTCCCATTGGTTGTTGACGACCGTCCCGCCCGCGGCCGGTTCTGACTCGGTGACCAGCGCGTTGGTCGTGGTGGAGAGCTGATAGCCGCCCCCAACCACGACCTCACCGGTTGGGCATGCGCTCGTCACGGTGCCGGTGGTGTCGGCGTTGACGGTGCCGGTTGTGGCCGGCTCCGTGTAACCGGTGATGCTCTGAGCGCTCGCCGAAGGAATCAGGACGAGGAAGACGATGGCTGCCGAGGTGAGGAGGACGAGGGCTATCGAGGGAAGACCGCGCCCTCCTGCGCCCGCGCGCCGATCGCGTCCCCGAGCACGCGCAAGCCACGACGTCCACCCAGTCCCGTTCGCCATATGCCCCCTTCAGTCGGTCCGGCCCTATGGCCCGGGTAGCGAGCCTACTGCCGGCGGCGGAGGTGTGCAACGCGTTCGAGGACCGCAGTCACCCGCATGGCTCTGGCGATCGCGTCGGCCGGAACTTCGGCACGTGACCATTGAGCGGATACTTAGCCATTAGGGCATCAGGTTGGCCCGGCCCGGTATCGAGGCGCGCGGGCAGTGGACGGTCCCACCCCGGGGTCGCTCCTCGGCCCCGCGCTGCCCCAGCCGGCCGCGCGCCGACCGCCCGCACCGTCATCGCACGGCGGACCGAAACGCCGGCTGCAGACCGCGCTCGGCGGCTGTGGTCCTGCTGCGGCCGGCTGGGTCAGTCGGCGGCCACAGGCATGGCGTCGCGGCGCTCGGCGCTCGAGTCGTGGGGAAGCAGCACATTCAGCAGGGAACTGAGGTCGATGTCGCGCCGCGCAGGAAGCGAGATCGGCAGGCCCGCCTGGATCGTGTAACGGTTGCGTCGGCCGACCCGCTCCCGATTCAGGTACCCGGCCTCGATCAGATCGGCGACGATGCGTTGCGCAGCCCGCTCGGTGATCTGCACATCGTCGGCGATGTCCCGCATCCGGGCTCCTGGATCGTGGGCGATGCACAGGAGCACCAAACCGTGGTTGGTAAGGAACCCGAAAGGAGGCACAGAGAACAGGTTAGCCGGAGGACCGGCCATGGTTTCGCGATAGGCCGATCGCGTCATCATATACGCGACTTGCATTTCGTGTATGCTGCGTCGCATGTACTCGAGTCATCGATCCACCGCTTCTTTCCCGCCCGCCGGTCCCCGAGGTGGCGAACGAGTCCGCGCAGCGCTATCCGCGGACGCGACGGCGCCTCCAGTCTGGCGGAGAAGCGACCGGGCCGCCGGCCGCGACTCGCAGCTCGGAACCAGCACCGTGACGAGCACCGTGACGGGATCCCAAGATCATCCCGCTCCCAGTCCGGGCCAGCTGACGATCTCCCGCCAGGTCGAAGGCGACAGCGTGACACTGGCCATCGGCGGCGAGCTCGACCTCGAGTCAGCTCCCACGCTCGAGCGCGAGCTCGAGGACGCCGAGCGCTCGGTGCCTCGACGGCTCGTGCTCGACCTAGCCTCGCTCGACTTCCTCGATAGCACGGGTATCCACCTGTTGATCGACGCGCTGCAGCGCGCTGAGACCAACGGTCACCAGCTCGTCCTCACACGCGTACCTGCCCACGCCGACCGGCTCTTCAGGCTGACCGGGCTCGGCCCTCGGCTCACCGTCAAGTAGCCCCGGCGGTCCGCATGGGTTTTCGAGGCGGTCGGGGCGAGCCGCCGGTGCGCTGTCCGACCTGTTGGCCCGAGCCTCGTTAGAGCGACATCCGGGCGGCTGCCCACCCGCCGGGGCATCTCCGATCTGCGGGCGGTCGTCCGACGTCGTGGATGATCTAGCATCGTTCTGTGAGTTCCATGGTTGACGGGGGCTGATGGCCGACCGGGTGCTCGTGACGGGCGCGACCGGGTTTATCGGTGGGCGCCTCGCCTTGGCGCTGGCGCAGTCAGGCTGGGACGTACGCTGTTTGGTGCGTGACCGCGGAAGCGCACGGGCTCGTAAGCTGGAACAGAGCGGGCTCGATCTGCACGTGGGGGACGTACTGCGTTCGGAGAGCCTACGCGGCGCCTGCCGAGGCGTTGGCTCGGCGTACTACCTGGTTCATTCGATGGGTCGGGGCGGTCGCGGCGACTTCGCCGCCGGTGAGCGGGCGGCGGCGACGTCATTTGCGCAGATGGCCAAAGCGGAGGGGGTCGAAAGAGTGGTCTACCTCGGCGGACTCGGTGATCGCCCACATTCGAAGCATCTGCGCAGTCGTCACGACACGGCGCTCGCTCTCAAAGAGCACGGTCCGGCGCTCACGTACTTCCGCGCTGGAATGGTGGTCGGCCCAGAGAGCGAGTCCTACAGGACGTTGCGGTATCTGGTGCAGCGCCTGCCAGCCATGATTGCGCCGGCGTGGTTGAAGAACGAGACGCAACCGATCGCGATCGACGACACGTTGAGCTATCTCACGCAAGCGCTGTCCAATCCTGCGTCGGTTGGGAGGGAGATCCAGATCGGCGGACCCGAGGTCCTCGCCTACGGCGAGATGCTCGATCGCATGGCGGCGGTGCTCGGGCTGCGTCGCCGTCCGAAGGTGCCCGTCCCGTTCATCACGCCGTGGCTGTCCTCGCTTTGGATCGGGCTCGTGACGCCGGTCGACGCGGGCGTGGCACGGCCGTTGATCGAAGGACTCGCCGTTCCCACGGTCGTCACCGAGCCGTCAGGGATGGAACTGTTCGACGTTCACCCGATCGGGTTCGACGAGGCCCTAGCCCGCGCCGTCGCGGAGGACGCGGAGATCGCCTCCCAGCAAACCCCCCGGGCCAGACAGGCTGCGCCGTGAGCGCGATGGCGGCACGGGGAGCTCACGTGCCAGATGTCCCACCGTCACGAGACGCGCAGGCAACCGGATCCGCAATAGAGGACCCGTTTTTTGTAGGGCTGGCTCGGCGTCGGGGCCGGCGGAGCGCTCCTGTGTCGCTAACCCGATCGTCCGGTCCGCGACGCCCGCTCTGAGCAAAGCGATCATGCGCGACGACGCTCAGCGAGGGGTGCTTGTGTCCGATTGCATTCGCCGTGGGCGAGGCGAGCGACGAGGACAACGTGACTCGCTCGCGCAAACCGATTGCCCGAAGAATCCAGTTACCTGCCCGCAGGAGCCTGTGCCGTGGCCGGCGTTGAGGACTACGCCCATATGGGGGACGGCCACACGGAAAGTCCAGCCCCCGCGAGCCCTGCGGCGGTGCACCAGCCCTGCCTCGCATGGGCCGCCGTCCCGGGGGCGAGGAAGGGTTCTCCCCTAGCGGAGAGCGAGGTACGTCCCGCGCAAGGCTCCTCCACGCCCGCTGAGCACGTAGGGCAGGCGCAGGATCGAGCGCCCGCGCCGGATCGAGATGGTGATCGCCCGGGGCTTACGGTTGACCGCATACCGCTTCCGGCCGATCGCCAGGGTTGCCGGAACCGTCGAGGCGACGACGATCCGAACCCTCCGCGCCTTCGGCGCCACGCGCGACGGGGCGCGCGCCACGAGGAAGGTCGGCGGCGGGGCGAGCACTCTGAGAGGACGCACCACTCGCGTCGAGCGTCCAAGCGTGTCGGTGGCGACGAGCCGGATCCCACTGTTCCCGGTGGGCAGGTTGCGAGCGGTTAGGAGCTTCCCGTGGCCGAGGAGCCGGCGGCCGTCGTACCAGGCCAGGCGCCGACCGCTGATCGGTCGGCCTGAGTCATCGAAGGCCTCTCCGCGCAGGAACAGTGTGCGGTCCGCTCGCATCCGGCCGCCGGGGGGGCCGCCGATGATGTGCACGACCGGGCGTGACCCGGCTGCGCGCAGGAGACCAGAGGTCGCGCTCGCCACGTCGAACCCATCGCTGACCCGAATTCGGATCCGCGCGTTGTGCGAAGTGCTCAGCAGGCGGCTCGGCACACGTGTCGAGTCACCGCCCTTGGTGCTCGCCACCACTTTCCAGTGACGGCCTCCGTCGGCTGAGTAGTCGACTGTGGTGGTCAGGCGGTCGCCGTCGGCGTCGTGCGCACGCCAGCGCACGAGCGTCCTGGAGCTGCGACCGATGCGCGCCCCCGGCCGCGGGCTGACGAGCTTGACGGTCGGGGCGTGGGCACTGCGGGTGCGCCGCGTGAGCTCGACGCCACCCGCGCTGAGCACAACTGCTGCGGCCGATGGGGCCAACGGCAGCGTGGCCTCGAGCACGAGCCCCGGGCGCGCGCCGTCGTTGTGGACGCTTGTCGTGGCGGGCACGACGCTGGCAAGCGTGGCACCCGCGGCGTTGCGCAACTCGAAGCGATACGGGCTCCCGGGCGTCGGGTCGGCGAACGTCCGCTCGCCGGACGCGACGTCGAAGAGGGATGCTGTGCCCGCGGAGTCCACGGTGGCGATCACTCGCAGCGGCGGGACCGCCGCGACGTGCGCGCTGGCAGTCGAGGCGTCGACGGCCGTCGGCAGAGCCTGCGCCGGGGGATGAAACGCGATCAGCCGGCTCCAGTTGCGCACCGAGACCCAGTGGTCGGCCTCGAACTGCTGCACGGTGCCCTGGATCGTGCCCCCCGAACCAGGGCAGTAGGACATGAAGTCGTAGTAGGTGCTGCCAAGGCCAGGATGGTTTTCCTCGAGGATTCGCAACGTCCAGGCGCGAAGGTCGAGACCGACACCTTGGATTCGCCCCTCGTTATCCGGCGGCCATGCCTCCCCGACTTGGCCGCCCGAGTTTCCTCCGCAGTCGCCGGTTCCATCGGGATGCTGCCCGCTAAAACGGGCCGCGCCCGCGGCGCCAGTGTCGTAGCCGGTGTCGGCGTGCACGAGCCCGAGCCCGTGACCGATTTCATGCATCACGCTCGTGAGCGGCCGGTTGTCGGCCACCACCGAGATCGGTGGATCGAGGCCGAATTGCGCCCGCCAGAAAACGTTGCTGCGAGCGAAGAGATAACGGCCGCCGATGGTGAGGCCGCCACTATTGTTGAGGCCTCCCGCGGTGAACACGCCAACCGGGTACTGGGAGTTGACGCGTAGCTCATCCAGCGCCCGCCCATCGACCGCGGCCGTAGCCTGGGTGGCGTTCAAGCCATCAACCGCCAGTGGCGCGTCGTACGGATGGATATCCACGTTGACTGGGAGCGCGGTCTGCGTGCTGTCGAAAACCTGATCCTCGGTTTTGCTGGTCTGGACGCCGCCCACGGTCAGCGGGATCGGGTAGATCTCGACGTTCGCGGTCGTTGCGAACGGCACGCCGCGGAGCGTGAACACGTTCGCATTGCACCCGCCGCACTGGACCACGGCTCCGAGGCCTATCGGTGGACTGACCGTCGCGCGGAAGCTCAGCGAGCGGTGATAGGTCTCGTCCGTGGGCACGACGAACGTGAACGCGGCGCGCGGGCTGGCGCGCTCGCTCTCGCTCACGCAGGCGACGCAGTCAGGCCGGCTCAGTGTCGATGGTGAGATGTCCGGACTCAGCGGCGGTGAGATCTCGCGCTCATGCGCGTCGAAGATCCGCAACTGCGCGGTGGCTCCACGCAGGCTCGTGGCCGACGGGACGTCGACGGGCGTGAAGTGCGCGAACACTCGCACGATGGTGTACTTGCCTGCCGCCATCGTCACGCCCTCATAGGTAGCGCGTCCCGGAGTGTTCGCGAACGGGTCGAGACGGTTAGGGAGCGTGCCCGCGCAGTTACAGGTGTTAGCTTGAACCCCCTGTGTGACCTCAATGCCGGTCACCCGAATGTCAACCCGAGGATTGACGATCACCGTGCCCAACGGGCGCTGCGGGCGGGTGGGCGTCGGAATCGGTTGGTTGTAGTTCAGCGTGTAATTGTGGGTCGTCGTCGTGGTCTGGCCGTCGGTATCGGTGGCGGTGACCGTGAACGTGTGCGCCCCGTATGTCGTGGTGTCGATCGGGCTGCCGTTGGGCACCGTGCCCGAGCAGCCGGACGCGCCGGGCTTCAGGACCCCGCCGTTCGCGCCCGGAGAGCACGAGTAGTTTGCGTTCACATTCGAGTTAAACGAGTAACTGGCGCCGTCAGCCGGAGTAATGATCGTCGCCGAAGGCGCTCCGGACGGCGGCGGGGTGCACCGGCCCTGGGGGCGGTCCGGCGGGCTGGACCACGACCGTCTGGCTGCCCCCGCTGGCTGCGTGGGTGCTGTCGCCGCCGTAGCTGGCGGTGAGTTTGTGCGTGCCCGACCCGACCGCTGACGGGGTGTAATCCACCGTGCAGGATGCGACGCCGGTCGTGGCCGTTGAGGCCAGCGTGCAGCTCGCCCCCGGGCTGCTGAACGCGCCCGGCGAATCGCTGACGAAGCTGACCGACCCCGTCGGCGTGCTCTTCGTACCCGCATCGGTGTCAGACACCGTCGCCGTGCACGTCGACGCGCTACCGACGGTCACCGAACTCGGCGAGCACGCCACCGACGTCGAAGTCGAGCGCTTCGCCACCGCGGTCACGGCCAAGTTGGCGCTGCCCCCGCTGGCCGCGTGGGTGCTGTCGCCGCCGTAGCTGGCGGTGAGTTTGTGCGTGCCCGACCCGACCGCTGACGGCGTGTAATCCACCGTGCAGGACGCGACGCCGGCAGTGGCCGTTGAGGCCAGCGTGCAGCTCGCCCCCGGGCTGCTGAACGCGCCCGGCGAATCGCTGACGAAGCTGACCGACCCCGTCGGCGTGCTCTTCGTACCCGCATCGGTGTCAGACACCGTCGCCGTGCACGAGGACGTACTACCGACGGTCACCGAACTCGGCGAGCACGACACCGACGTCGAAGTCGACCGCAACGCCGGCGCGGTCGGTGTCAGCTTCGCGACGAACCCGTCGTAGGCGCCGCCGAGCGTGGGTTGGTAGGCGCCGGTCGTGGTCGGAAAGCGCGCTCGCGTAGGTGTTGCCGGTGATGTATGCGCTGCCCGCCGCGTCGATCGCGATCCCCAAGCCCTCGTCGCCGCCGCCGCCCAGGAAAGTCGAGTAGGCGAGCGCGGCACCGCTCGCACTGAGCTTCGAGATGAATGCTTTGACGTTGGCGTTCGTTCGCTGGTAGGCGTCCGGCGTCGTCGGGAAGTTCGGCGAGGAGGCGTGGCCGGTGATGTACGCGCCACCCGACCCGTCGACCGCAATCGCGTTACCCCAGTCGTACTGCGAGCCACCGAGGTAGGTCGAGTACGAGAGCCCGCTGCCATCCGGCTTGAGCTTCGAGACGAACGCGTTGGAGCCGCCGGCGTTGGAGGTCTGGTAGGCGCCGGCGCTCGTCGGGAAGCCCGTGGAACTGGTGGAGCCGGTGACGTATGCGCTGCCGGCGCCGTCGACCGCGATCCCGCTTCCCACATCCCGGTCCGTCCCGCCGAGATAGGTCGAGTACACGAGCCCGCTGCCATCCGGCTTGAGCTTGGAGACGAACGCGTCGACGCCGCCGGCGCTGGCGGTCTGGTAGGCGCCGGCGGTTATCGGGAAGTCGGTCGAGCCGGCGTAGCCGGTGACGTACGTGCTGCCTGCCGAGTCGATCGCGATCGCATTCCCGTAATCGGTGCCCGTGCCGCCGAGGTAGGTCGAGTACACGAGCCCGCTGCCATCCGGCTTGAGCTTGGAGACGAACGCGTCGCGGCTGCCGCTGTTCGCGGTCTGGTAGGCGCCGGCGGTCGTTGGCAAGTCGGTCGAGAACGTGTCGCCGGTGACGTACGCGCTGCCCGCCGTATCGACCGCGATCCCGTATCCAATGTCCTGGCCGTTGCCGCCGAGGTAAGTCGAGTAAACGAGCGCTGAGCCATCCGGCTTGAGCTTCGAGACGAACGCGTCGCTGTAGCCGGCGTTGGCGGTCTGACGGGCGCCGGTAGTAGTCGGGAAGTCGCCCGAGGAGGTGTAGCCGGTGACGTACGCGCTGCCCGCCGTATCGACCGCGATCCCCTGTCCCTGGTCGGCGTTTCCGCCGCCGAGGTAGGTCGAGTACACGAGCGCTGAGCCATCCGGCTTGAGCTTCGAGACGAACGCGTCGTAAGTACCGGGCCCTGCGTTTGCGGGCTGGTAGGCGCCCGGCGTGGGGAAAGTGGGAAAGTCGGTCGAGGAGGTGTAGCCGGTGACATACGCGCTGCCCGATGCATCGACCGCAATCCCGGTGCCGTAGTCGTTGTTCGTCCCGCCGAGGTAGGTGGAATAGTCGAGCGTCGGGTCGATCACCAACCTTACGCGGTGGTCATAGGCCCCGAGCCTGATCGCGACCCGACTGCCGGTGAGCACGTAACGGCTGCTGACGCTGTGGCGCTGGCCCCCGATTAGCTGGTAGGCCCGAGGGGCGAGCTGGCGCACGCTGCGTCCGGGCCCGGCGGCGAGCAGCAGGCTCCCGCTGCGATCGAGGCGCAGGCCGCTCTGACCGTGGTAGCGGAGCCCGATCTGGCGCGGGTCCGCGCCGGGCGCGACCGTGAACACGTACTCAAATGAATGCTGTGAGCCCGAGAAGGCGGCGTCGATCCCGCGCCACGCGCCGCGATAGGCAACCCCTGAGAACGTCGGGACCTCGGTGTGCCAGCGTCGGCGATCGTTGCCGATCAGGTAGTTCACGCGCCCAGGGAGCTGGCCGGCGCCCGCCAGTCGCACCCCCGTGCTCGCCCCCACGAAACCGACCGACAGCGCCCGCACCGACGCGCGCAAGTCACGGGGACGACTGTGGCCCGCGCCCCCCGCCGTCCGGGCCGGCGGACTGTTTCGATACAGCGCCAGCACCGGGCCCGTCGTAGTCAGGCCGAGCGCAAAGCCGCCTCCGTGGGCCAGGAATCGGACCCTGCTGTTGGCCTGGCCGAGGTTCTGTTCAAACGACAGCGGCAGTCTGCCGTAGGCGGAGACGAGCCGGTGCCGAGCCGATGCCGACAGCCCGTGCAGGCGCAGGGCGCGGTGGCCGCCCGCCGCCAGCGCCACACCGAGACTGAGCACCGCCACCACCCCGACGGCTCCCAGGGCGAGCCCCCGCCCGCCGCCGCGTACGAGTCCTGCAACCCTCGCCGTGGAGGGGACCACCCTCTCCGCGATGCCCGATGTACCGCTGCGCATGCCCCATTTCCGCCCCGTGATCCGAGCATGCTTGCAGCGTCCGCACTCGTGGGACCGCTAGGGTTGTCACCTGCGACTACGGGGTTTAGGTTGAACAGACTGCTCGATCGGGAGACGGACTCGCTGCTCGAACGGGCGGATGAGCTTGGCGTGATCGGATCCGCCGTCGGTGCCGTCGGCTTGGGGCACGGCCGGGTCTTGGTGATCGAGGGACCCGCCGGCATCGGCAAGACGGCGTTGCTCGCGGCGGCAAAGGCGAGCGCGTCGGAGAGCGAGATGCGAGTCCTCGAGGCGTGCGGCGGGGAGCTCGAGCGGGAGTTTGGCTTTGGGCTGGTGCGCCAACTGTTCGATACAGCTGTGCGCACAGGCCCCGAGAGCCTGCTGCGAGGGCGAGCCCGCTTAGCGAGGTCCGTTCTCGATGACGAGCCTTCCAATCAAGATGGCCTGACCCCGGGAGACACGATCTTCCCGGCGCTACAGGGTCTCTACTGGTTGGTCGTGAACCTCTCCGAGCAGCAGCCACTGGCGTTGCTGGCCGACGATGTTCATCTCGCCGACGATGCCTCGATCCGATTCCTGGCCTATCTCGCTCAGCGCCTCGACGGCCTGCCGGCGCTGGTTGTAGTGGTGACACGCTCAGGCCCCGACGGCGAGCGAGTGCTCGCCGCGCTTGGGCGTCACTCGGTCCTGCGCCCCGCTCCGCTCACCGCGCTGGGGACCGGGACGCTCGTGCAGTCGATCGCGCCCGGGACCGATGCCGATGTGAGTCGGGCGTGCCACGTGGCGACCGGCGGCAACCCGCTGTTCGTCCGCGAGCTCGCGCACGGACTGCTCGGTGAGGGCCTGAACGCGGGGCCCCGAACGGCAGCGCAGGTGCGCGACTGGAGCCCTGAGAGCGTCACTCGCCTACTTACTGCCCGCTTGGTCCACCTGCCGGTCGAGGCGCGTCGGCTCGCACAGGCGGTCGCCATCCTGGGCCACGAGGCCACCCTTCGTCGCGCGGCCGCGCTCGCGGAGGTGGAGCCCATCGCGGCCGAGGAGGCCGCGGACCAGCTGCGCGCTGCAGGCATCTTCTCGCAAGCGTCCACGCTCGAGTTCATGCATCCGATCGTCCGCGCGGCCGTGCACGAGGACCAGGCTCCCAGCGCTCGAGCGGGAGCGCACCGACGTGCGGCCTCGCTGCTCGCGGCCGAGTACGCGCCGTGCGAAGCGATCGCGGCTCACCTCGTGCGCTGCGAGCCGGCGGGCGACGTAACTGTCACCGAACGGCTCGTCGAGGCCGCCCACCAGGCCCACGCGCGGGGGGCCCCCGAGGCGGCCGTGCGGTACCTGCGGCGAGCGCTCGCGGAGCCGCCCGCCCCGGCTGCCCGAGCCGGCGTTCTACTCGAACTGGCGGCCTCGGAAGGTCGCGTGTTCGACCTCGACGCCGCCGCTGACCATCTCGCGCTCGCGGTCGAGGCCGCCGCCGATCCGGACACGCGGCTCGGGGCCGCGCTGCTCGCCGCGGCGCTGTCCGGGCACAGCGGCCGCGTCGTGGAGGCGATCGCGCTGCTCGCGCGGACACGCGAGGAGTTCGCCGAGAACCCCGAGGTGAGCGCCTCGATTGAGGCTCACATCGCCAACACGGCCCGGTTTCACCAGGAGGCGCGGGTCCAGGCGCTGCCAATCGCGCTGGCTCTGCGCCGCCTCGATGAAACGCGAACGACTGACCCGACAACCCTGGCCGCGCTGGCGGCCGAACTGGTAATGGACGGCGCACCGGCCGAACGGGTCGCAAGCGTCGCGCTTCGAGGCCTCGGCACGCTCGGTGCAGAACAGGCCCTCGTTGGCAGCATCGTTGATTTGGTTCTGATCCGGACACTCATCGTCTCCGACCGGCTGGAGGAGGCGGGCCAGGCGCTCGAGCAGTTGCTGGTGAACAGTCGACGCAGCGGCTCGGTGCTCGACTTCGCGTTCGCGTCGGTGTTCCGCGCGGACGTGATGTACCGCCGGGGCGACCTCTTCGAATCGGAAGCCGACGCACGCGCGGCCTATCAATTAGCGCTCGAGCTCCGCTGGCCCATTGGTAGACCGGCGATCCTTTGCCACCTGGTCACCGCGCTCGTCGAGCGGGGCGAGTTCGACGAGGCCGAGGCGGCACTCGCCGAGTCTGGGCTCACCACACCCGCGCGCGACCTGGCACCGCTCTACACCTCGAACATGCTTCTGTTGGCGCGCGGGCGCCTGCGCGCCGCCGTCGGCGAGCCACGACTAGCGCTCGAGGACCTGCTCGAGTGCGGACGGCGTGAGGAGGCGTGGCAGGAGCACAACCCGGCCCTGATCCCATGGCGCTCGGAGGCGGCACTCGCATACCATGCGCTTGGCGAGTCAGCGGAGGCCCGTCGGCTCGCAAGCGAGGAACTGCGCCGCGCGCGGCACTTCGGCGCGTCCCGCGCCACCGGGATCGCGCTGCGCGCCGCCTCAGTGGTCACCGACGAGGAGGGGCTCAAGCTCGCTCGCGAGTCCGTCGCGGTGCTCGCCGACTCGCCGGCTCGACTCGAGCATGCGCGGGCGCTCGCCAGCCTCGGAGAGAAGCTTGTCGGGTCCGGGCTCCGTGCCGAAGCGCGGACAGTGCTGCGCGACGCGCTCGAGCGCTCGCACGTCTGTGGCGCGACCGCCCTGGAGCGACATATTCTCGCTGCGCTGCGAGCCGCGGGGGCCCGCCCCCGCCGAGCACGGCTCAGCGGTCCCGACGCCCTCACGCCAAGCGAGCGACGTGCCGCGCAGATGGCCGCCAACGGCATGAGCAATCGTGAGATCGCGGAAGCGCTGTTCGTCACCGTGCGCACGGTTGAATTCCACCTCATGCACGCATACCGCAAGCTGCATATCGACGGGCGCCGCGAGCTGCAAGCGGCGCTCGTCGGTCAGCGCTCGCCCTGAGCGCTCATGGAACCAGACACCGGGTTGTTCACGCGCGCGCGTGGGGCGGTCCACAAGCCTCCCGCAGTGCGCGGGAGCGCCGGGGTCGACCCGCCTCCCCGGGGCGTCGCGACCAGAAACGCCGGCAGACATGTACGCGCCTCCAAGACAGCGGGCGGTCGATAAGGCGTCGGGCCGTGCGATCGCCGCGTGCAGGCGCTCGTCGACACGACGTCGCCCCTTGGGCCCACCGGCTCGCCCTAGACCGCGTGATCGCTTTGATCAGGGAAGAGGAAGAGGCGTGACGAGGCCTACGGCGACGATTCGTTCACCCTCCAGCTAGCGTTTCAGCTGTGCAGTTCAGCCGCGAGTTGCGCAACGACGTCTTGGCGGGAGACATCACGCTCTCGGTCCGACTTTGGAAGCGGCCGCAGGTCAAGCGGGGCGGCCGTTATCGGGTCGGGGTCGGCGAGATCGAGGTCGACTCCATCGAGCTTGTCCCGTTCGCGGCGATCACGAGGGGCGACATCCGACGTTCCGGCGAGCACAACCGCGAGGCCCTGCGCCAGCGCGCCGCGCACGCCGGCCCGATCGACGAGGACACGCTCGTCTATCGCATCGAGTTTCACCGGGTCGACCTCGAGGGCTGAGTGACGCCAAGCGCAAGCGACTGGAGAAACGCCGTCGCGAGATAACTTCGGTCGCACCCGGACGAGCCTTCGGGGACCGGCGCCTTCGCGCCCGAACCGCGAACTATGAGAACAGTCGCGCTACCGGTCGCCGACGAAAGCGGCCACGCGGGCGCGGCGCCCCCAACTAGGAGTAATCCGGTACGGCGTCGCACCGGCAGGCGGTCATCTCTGGTCGACCACCTTCCACCGGCAGGTGGTTCGCGGCGCCGGAATGATGAGGCGCATTGACCGGACGACGGGCCTCCGGGCCGGCGCGACGTCCTTGTCTGACGCCGCCCACGACAGTCCGACCCCCCGGTTTAGCGATCCCTGCGGATCCGGCTAATGCTTCAGGCGCGGATCGACGTAGAAGTTGTAGACCTCGAAGTCGCTGTTCCCGCCTGGGATCAGGGTGAAGCGAACCGGCTGCCAGCCGGTGACGTTGTAGGGCTGCAGGTTGACCGAGCCCGACAAGGTCCAAGCGGTCCCAGTGCCGTGGACCTGGCCGGTGTTCTTCGGTGTGTTCCAGGTGCTCGTCCCAGCATAGGAGACGTAGAAGAAGACGCCTTGGGAGCCGACCAAAGCGCGGACCATCATCCGCGCGGTCGGGAAGGCCGAAGTGACGCAGATCGTGGGGCTGACCGCCTTCGAGCCGCTCGGAAGGTCGAGCACTGACCCCGTCGTGCCGTCCGCCAGCGTGGTGGCGGCGAGCTTGGCTCCGCCGGTCAGTGTCCAGCCGGTGCCGTCGAAGTTGTCCGCGCTCTGGCCGGGGACCAGCGTGTAGTAGTTGCGATCGCCGGCCGACAGGAACGGCTGAGTGAGCAGCGGATTGGTATTGCACATCGAAGTGTCGACGCTGCTCGTGGCCGCCCGCGCGGAGCTCGAGACGACCGCCGCGATCACGACCGCGAGCGCGAGGAGACGACCAATCAGGAGCGCCTTGCTCATCAGACGGCCGAAAAAAGGGGCTGCGCTCATCAGTACACCTTCCGTGGCGTAGTACTGGCGGCCGAGCTATCTCGCCCTGCGCGAGACCTCTGGCTTTGCGTCCCTGGCTCACGCCAGGTTTGCCCTTTTCAGTTCGATCTGCAGGCGCTATCGGCAGCCAGCGCTCAGTCCAGCAGCGATTCGGCGAACGTCGGAGGCGTCCACCACGCTCTGGACGCGCGTCGTATCGCCCCCAGCGCCGGCATTGCGCCGCTCTCGCCGGGCCCGATGAGTGACGCAGGCTGCTGCTGTCCGATCGGCGCGACGGAGTGGTGCCTACCCGCAGCACGGGTAAAGCGGGGCCTGCCTGTCTATCGCGTCAGCGCTTTGCGCGAGGACCGCTCGTCCGCGAGCTGGTGTCCTCGCGAGCCAGATCGTTTGGGTCAGCTCAGCAATTCAGAGTCGTAAGCACGAAAAACGGCCGCGTAATCAACGGTTCCGGGCTCGCGTAGGGCGTGTACGAGCGCGACAACCTTCGGCGTCGTCGCAAGCAGGTAGCGCGCAGGCTGGCCGCGCCTGGCGTTGCCGTAGGCATGCGGTGTTCCCTTTGGCGCCAAGGCCGCGACACCAGAACCGGCCTCGTACGTCTCGTCGCCGATCCGAAAGCGCAGGATTCCCTCAAGCACGTACCACGCTTCGTCGTCGGCGTGATGCACATCCAACGGTGCGATCCATTCCCATCCAGAGTCGCCGGAATCCGTCCACTCGACGATCACAAAGTCGCTCTCGGGGCCGCCGAGCTCCCGACCGGAGAGCGGGCTGACCAAGCTCTCGCTTGCCATCGCAGTGGGGGTGCGAGGGTCTAACTGCATTCAGACCCGACGTACCTCGTGCTCGGCGCGGTGATTAACTCAGTCGATGGTGATATCCCAGGAGTACGCCGATGTCCCGGTCGGCGATCAAGTAATGCGCACGTTCGTGGCCGCCCCGCGGGCGTCCGGGCGCTACCCGGGCGTCGTCTTCTACTCGGACATCTTCCAGCTCACCGACTCGACGCTGCGATGGTGTATGCGACTGGCCGGCTATGGCTTCGTGGTCGCCGCACCGGAGATCTATCACCGCCTCGAGCCCGCCGGCACCGTGCTCGAGTTCGACGACGATGGAAAGCGCCGCGGACAGGCGGACGCAGACGCGACCCCACTCGCCGACTTCGACGAGGACATCCGCGCCGCTCTCGACTGGCTCGAGGCCGACGAGCGCGTAGCCGCGGGCGGCCTCTGCGCCACAGGCCACTGCACCGGCGGTCACCTGGGCTTCCGCGCCGCGTTTGACCCACGCGTCCGCGTGACGGCACTTTGGTACCCAACTGGTCTGCACGACGGGAAGCTGGCCAGCGAACCCGACGCAGGATCGCTCGGGCGCGCGTCGGAGATCCGGGGGAAGATGCTGCTGATCTTCGGCACCAAGGATCCGCACACGCCCGAGGACGGACGCGCAGTCATCAAGCGTGGGCTCGAGCAGGCAGGCGTCGAGTATCGGTGGCGCCTGTACGACGCCGAGCACGCCTTCGGCCGCGATATCGGACCGCGCTATGACCCCGAGGCGACCGACTCGGCGTTCGCCGAGACCCTGGCGGTGCTCAAGACGTAGTCTGAACTCAGGGAGGGCGCTCAGCGGCCGCACGAGCTGACGCCTGGTCGTCGCCAAAGGCATCGCGGCTCGGCGTAAGGCGGGGACGCTAAATGCCATCGTCAAGCACATCCGCGGCTTCCGTGCGCGGCAGGACGGTCCCATACGCTGGCTGTGCGCCGGAAGGATGATGAGATGCCCAGCTGCTCCTGGCGCACTTTCCCGGGCGTGCAACGCCGGTCGGAAAACGCCGTCCGGCCTGTGAGCCGGGAAGGCCGTCCGATCTGACGCTATAGCCGGCTACTTCGCGGCTAGCACATCTGCGGGGAGAATCTCCGGGGGTCCCGCCAGGAGCTCGTCCGCGTTCTCCATGAGCGCGGCCGCGATTTCTCCATTGATGTGCGCTTGGCGGGCCTCTTCGCTACCAAAGGTGTCGAAGATCCAGAACGTGGTGGGAGAGGTCCGCGCGGCGTACCAGTCGATGGTTCCCTGCTCCGCTTGCGCGAGTGGCAGCGCACCCGTCAACAATCCGGCGACCTCCTCGGCCTTCTCAGGCTTGGCTTCGATACGGGCCACGAATGCATATGGCGTTTCCATCATCCGCCTCCTTGTCGACTCGACCATCGCCGGTGTAGCACTGCAGTATTGCGCGGCCCCAGGGCCGGCCCACGATCTGTTCTTCACCGACCAACAAACGCGCTCCCCGGCACCGCTGGCCGGAGTCTCCCCGAGTCGCCAATCTCGAGAGCCCGTGACGCCGAGCTCCGAGCCGGGCGCGTGGAACGCGTGTACCTGTTTCGACTGCTGCGTCGTCGCCATAGGGATCGCGCTGCCAGCGCCAGCCGAAATGACGAAAGCGATGCTAGGCCGTTGGCATCGCGCACGACTGGTGTTCGCGATTCCGATCGTCCGCGCGACCCGGCCGCTGAACGGGCCTTGCCTACGCAAAGATGCGCTAGAGACCGGCACCTGAGATCGCTATGCGTCTCGAGGGGCGTGGCTGGCTTGTCCGTAAGGGGCAGTCTCGAGCCCGGGCTTTGCTGCCGCCGACGCTGCTCCTCTTGCCTCGAAGCGCCAGTCTGGACCGCGCCTGCAGGCAACAAGGCCGACCTAGGCTCGCGCCTCTGCGCCCGCGCAGGGGCATGCTGTGGATCGAAGGATGCCGTGGGCCAATGGAGTTGAACGTGGCGCCGGGTTCTCCGGATGCCCTTCTAAGCCTGAAGCGCTATTTGTCTGGAACTCGCTAGCCGCGCTCGACAAGGCCGGGTTCCTCGTGTTTGACGGGATGGCGGCATTCGCGTCAACTCGCCTTGAAGTGGGGGGTGTGGCCGCGCTCGATATGAGAGACGCCTTCGCGTCGCAGATGGAAGCGGGCGCCGAAGGTTGCCGTGGGAAAAGCGAGGGTGTAGTAGCTGAGCCTATTTGGCATGCTCGAAGATGCCCGAGTGCCGAAAGTCGGCAAACCACACGGTTCCCTTGTCGGATATAGCGGCGATTGCGCTAGGCGCTTCGGTGAGCGGCGGGTAGGGTCGAAGCCATGGAATTCGGACTCGGCTACTTCCCCACCCACGACGCGATGTCGCCCGGGGCCTTCGCTCGGCTGGCCGAGGAGCGCGGCCACGGGTCGCTCGTCTTCGCCGAGCACACCCACATCCCGGCCAGCCGCGAGAGCCCGTACCCCGGCGGCGGGGACCTGCCCCGCAAGTACATCCACACCTATGACCTGTTCGTCGCGCTGACCCACGCCGCGGCGGCGACGTCGAAGCTGCGGATCGGCAGCGGCATCTGCCTGGTTATCCAGCGCGACCCAATCCTGACCGCCAAGGAGGTCGCGTCGATCGACCACCTGTCTGGCGGGCGCTTTGACTTCGGTGTCGGGGCCGGGTGGAACCGCGAGGAGATGTCCAACCACGGGACTGATCCCCGTCGGCGGATGCGCGTGATGAAGGAGCGCATCGAGGCGATGAAGGCGATCTGGACCCAGGATGAGGCGAGCTACCACGGCGAGTTCGTTAACTTCGACCGGGTGTGGTCGTGGCCCAAGCCCGCCCAGCACCCGCACCCGCCGGTCCTGGTCGGCGGCCTGGGGGAGACGGTGCTCGACCGCGTGCTCGACTTCGGCGACGCGTGGTTTCCCAACTACGGCCCGCCGGACCTGCTCGACCGCGTGCAGGAGCTCCGCACGCGGGCCGACCGCCCGATTGCAGCCGAGGCGATGGGCGTGCCGGCCGACGCCGCTGCCCTGGCGCCCCTGCAGGAGGCGGGCTTTCGCCGGGTCCTGCACTGGATCCCGTCGGGCAACCGGTCCGTAATCGAGGCCGCGCTAGAGCAGTGGGAGTCGGCCATCGCCGATCTGAACGGGGAGGCCTGACGCCCGGGCTCAACCCGACGCACGCCCAGGAGCGGTTCGCGGCCGCCCGCGTCGCCCGACTGGCCACCGCCGACGGCGCGGGGCGGCCGCACCTGGTGCCGATCGTCTTCGCGGTCGACGGCGACACCGTCTACAGCGTCGTCGACGCCAAGCCCAAGCGCACGACATCGCTGCGGCGGCTGGACAACATCCGGGTCAATCCCGCCGTCGCGCTGCTCGTCGACCACTACGAGGAGGACTGGTCGGCGCTGTGGTGGGTGCGTGCCGAGGGCACGGTGCGGATACTGGACCCGGCCGCCGGGGGTGGCGAGGGCGCGGAGGCGGCCGAGGCGTCCTGGGCGGTGCAGCTGCTGGCCGCCCGCTACCCCCAGCAGGCGGCGACGGGACTGGTCGTCGCCGTCGACGTCGCACGCTGGAGCGGCTGGGCGGCCACTCGATAATCACATTTGTGGTGCTGACCGGTTAGGGTGCCCCGCTGCGTCGTCCCTCGTCCCTCGTCCCTCGTTCCTCGTCCTAGGAGATCGTATGTTTCGCGCTGCTCGTCGCGCGCTCGCCGTGCTTGCCGGTCTGACGTGCGTTGCCCTGCCTGCCTCCGCGCTCGCCGCGCCGCCGGCGGGCTCGGCCGCCTGTGTCGGGACGTTGCCGCCCGGAACGTACGCCAGCATCTATGTCCCGCCCAACGGCTCTTGCACGCTCAACGACGTCCGGATCCTCGGCGACGCCACCGCCGACACGGGCAGTTCGCTGATCCTTTTCACCAACGGCTCGATCGGCGGCGACCTGACCGCGGCATCCGGCAGCCAGGTGTATGAGGACACCGGATGGACGGTCGACGGAGCCACCTCTGGTGCCTCGAACACCATCCTCACCCTCGACGGGACAGTGCGCAACGTGCGCCTGTATCAGGCATCCGGCCTCTACATGCAGAACGCGACCGTGCGTGGCTCGATCGCCGCCGCGCGGACGCAGGCGGGGTCGATCTTCGCGAGCACGATCGCCGGCGACGTCACGATCACTGGAACACCGGCCGGCAACCCGGGGTGGACGGTCAGCGGACCGGGCCAGACGATCGGCGGCAATGTCCTCGTGCTGGGCAACCAGTCGCCGACCGACGTCGACACCAACGAGATCCGCCGGAACCTGGCTTGCTACGGCAACACGCCCCCGACGATCAACTACGCCAACATCGTCCGGGGCCAGTCGCTCGGGCAGTGCGCGACACCGACTCCGGTGCCGGGCGCCTGACCGCCGTCGGCGGGGCCGTCCCGGCGCGCCTCGCGCGCGTCCCGGGCCCGAGCGACCGTTGACGGTGTTCCGATCCGTAGCCAGACCCTGGCCCGCTTCCACTTCAGCGGAACCCCCCGGACCGGCCGGCCGCGCACGGTCACGGTTCACCGCCGGGGCGGGACGCTCGTGGTGAGGTGGACACCCGCAAAGGGCGCGGTTCGCTACGGCGTGCTCGTCAACCGCAGCGACGGCTCCCAGCAGCAGTACATCGTCTCAGCGGCGCGGCGCACGCTCGCCATCCGCCGGTTCCCGCTGACCGTCGGAGGACGCGTGAGCGTCAGCGCCCGCGGTGTGTTGGGGGACTGGGGGCGGGCGCGCAAGAGCGCCGCGTTCAAGGCCTCCAAGCAGCCGCCGTCGGTGCTGCTGACGCGTAAATTCCACCAGCGGAAGCCGAAACAGCGCCAGCGCCATTGAAAATGGAGCTAGCCGGACTCGAACCGGCGACCTCCTGGTTCGATCCGGCTCCTGGGGTGCATGAGGGGCTTCGATCGGAACCGGATCCTTTGTTTACTGGAGATCCTCGATGCGACGCCGAAGCGCTCGCATGCACGGAGGGGGAGGGAACGAGCACAGACGAGATTATTTTGAACAAATCTCCAATTCGCCGAGAATGGGCGTAGTGTGGTTGATGGACGGTCGCCAACTAGCCGGCTTCTCTGTAGTTGACCAGCCGACATTTGGCGTCCGACTGAGCGGTTGTCGGCGTCGAAGCCGAGTCAGGCCCGCTTCGATCGGTCGTTAGCGCCCCGAATTCTGTTCCCCGAGCGCTGGCGCCAAAAGGAGGACACGATGCAAACTGCACTTCACGCCATCGGCTGGGGGGCATCGAGGCTGGCTATCGTGCTGGGACTAGCCGCGTTCGGCGCTTTGCTTGCCTACGCGATCTTGGTGTTCGTCCTTGTGGCGATCCAAGGAGTTGCCGCGTTTGGTCAGTAAACGCTCGCCACTGTATTAGGTCGTCCCTCATAGGCTGCTGAGTTATTTAGCCGCGACATGCGAGGGTACGGCTCGAAGTGGCATCACTTTTGGAAGCGGCGGGGCGGCGCGGCAAACACTACGACGATGGGAGGCTCAGGTCCAGCTCGGAGCGTCGTAACTAGTGGAGAGCTTTACATGCTCAGTGGCGTCGTTACCGGGCGACAACCTTGCCGGTCGTGGGACGTGAATCTCGACACGCGAGAAGTGAACGGTCATGCGAGAATCGTCCGTGGCCGCGCGTGTGAGGGATACCGTACTCGCGCAGTCGTATAACCCCCGGCACCCGCGCGTCAGACGAGCCTGCATCGGCCGCAAAAGTTGTTCCCCACGCCCGATCTGGTCGCCGCGTAAGCGGACACGACCTGGATTCAGTGCTCGCACCTCGCGTGGAAGCGCCGTTATCGGGCCGCGCTCTGGAGCGATTAGGAGATGCCGCTACGCACTGCTTCGACAGCTGCTTGGATTCGGTTCTGGAGGTGGAGCTTGGCCAGGATGCTGGCGATGTGGTTCGCGACCGTATTCGCGCTGAGCGAGAGCTCGCGCGCAATGTCGTAGTTGCTCTTACCGCTGGCGAGCTGGGTGAAGATCTCGAGCTCGCGGTCGGTCAGTGCCGCACGGATCGTGAACGCAGCAGTGTCGTCGGTCGTGGCACGCGGGATGTCGAGCTCGCGGATGCGATCCAAGAGCTTCCCTGCGATCTCCGAGGAGAGCACTGATCCGCCGGAAGCCGTGGCTCTGATCGCGCTGACGATGGCGTCCGGTGGTGCGCTCTTGAGTATGTAGCCGCTGGCGCCGGCGATGATGGCTTCGACGACGCGGTTTTGTTCGCTGCGGGTCAGTACGAGGATGCGCGATGCGGGGGCAAGTAGGGTGAGCCGCTCAATCGCTTGGACCCCATCGATTCCAGGGAGCCGGAGATCCATCAACACAACGTCTGGGCGAACGCCGAGCACGATCTCGATCGCATTCTCTCCATTGTCCGCCTCGCCGACGAGCTCGAGTCCGCTGCTCGACAACGCGTGAGCGAGCGCGTTGCGGATCAGCTGCTCGTCGTCGACCACCACGACCGTGATCGGCGGTTGTCGCTCTGCGGGGTGATGCTGCGCAGGTGGCATCAGGGTGTCCGGTCAGTCCTATCCGCAGCAATCTACCAAGGTCCAGGCGCTCTTCCACGGTTTCAGTTATGGCCTCGGGACGTAGTTCGATCGCACCCCCGGTGCGAAGCAAGACGGTTCACTCAAGCCATTTACACAGGCTGCTCCGGCTCCTACCCTCGACCTAAGGGGCTGCCTCTCTAGGCAACCCGGTACCGAGATCGGGGCACTGGGTGATGCGATCGTGGTCGTGGGCTGGACATCGATGAACATGCGCGGCCGTCGATGCTCTGAGCACCTCCGTGGAGAGGGAACCCCTCGACTCGCGACGATCACGAGCCACGGTCCGGAAACACCTGTACGCGCAACGCCTCTACGCACGGCGCTCTCGCTGATGCGTGACTACCCGCTACGCACTGACCGAGAGGGCACGTCGTGACATCACTACCGAAATTTCGCTGGCCTGGTAACGCTCGGCATCGGTCCGTGCTTCGCGCGGCGGTCATCGCCTGCGTAATCGCCGGGGTGGCCCCCAGCTCTGCCGCTGCCGTGAATGTGTTCACGCTGGATAGCAGTCCGGCCGGCCGTGCGGGCGTGGCGGTCGATGGTGCCGGTACGGGCTATTTCGCCTGGGAGCACAACAGCGCGGACAACAACACGGCCACGGAGTTCTGCAAGGTCCCGCGAGGCGGGGGATGCACGAATCCGGTCGTGCTCCCGACCCCGCCGTTGAATCCGGCGCCGTTCAACTCGACTGACGTCTCGGCGGCGTTCCCGGTCCTCGGGGCCGGCTCGACCGTCTACATAGTCGGTCCGCGGTACGTAGCCGGGGATGTCGTGGTTTGGACCTCGGCCGACGGTGGCCTGAGCTTTGGCCCGGCAGTGCAGGTGACTCAGTCAGGCGCTTATGCGGGCAGTGATCCAACGGCCGTGCTCCCGGCGGGCAGCGGCTTTTTCATCTCCTCGCACAACCCGGGCCTGAACTTCATCGCCGCGCAAGGTACGGACCCGAGTAGCGGCGCGGATCTCACCCCCCCCGGTGGGTTTACCAACATGAGCGGCTCGACGCTCGGCCTCGCCTCTGGGAATCCGGTCGAAGCGTTCTCGACGCTGAACGGGAGCCAGCCTCAGTCGATTGGGTTCCGCAGCTACAGCGGCACCGGCGACCCGAACAGCGCCGCGAACTGGAGCGGGCCGTCTCAGGTGACCAATGGAATCCTGCCCAGCCTGGCCGGGGGCCCCAACGGACTCTTCCTGGCCTCACAGGACTCCGCGAATGGCACCTATACGCCAGTCAACGTTCGCAAGTACAGCCCAGGCGCAGGGTTCGGTGCGCCGGTGACGGTTCAGAGCAACGCCTCCGACGTCAACGCGGGGAACATGTTCGAGACGCCGGGCAGTGGCCAGCTGCTCGTGGCCTGGCAGGCCCCGACCCGGCCCGACGGCGGAACTGGCATCAGCCTGTACCGCTCGACCAACGGCGGGGCGAGCTTTGCCAGCGTGGGCGACGTGGCTGAGGGCACGCCGAACTACTCGATCTACCCGGACTCGATCCGGATCGCGGCCGCCGACGACGGTCAGGGCTTCCTGAGCTTCTTCGATTACGGTGGCGGACAGCAGCTGCTGCGGGTCGCCGACCTCAACCCGATCCCACAGCTCGCGACGAGCAAGCCTAGCGTGCAAGGCTCGACGATCACCACCACCGCGCTCGTGAACACGAGTGGCAGATTGGCCGCGACGACGCTGATCAGCAATGGCCAGGCGCTCGCCTCCGCCGTCCGCAAGAAGGGCTGTAAGAGCGGTCAGGTGCTCGTCAAGAGCCACGGCAAGAAGCGATGCGTGTCCGACTCGTTCGGCTCGAAGACGCTGACGGTCCACGCCGCCGGCCGCTACACGGTGAAGGTGACCGCCAACGCCAACGCGATGCGTGCGCTACGAAGCGGCAAGACGCTCCACGTCCAGGAGACACTCATATTCACCCCGGCGGGAGCGGCCAAGCCAATCGTCAAGGTGTTTGCGGTCACCGTCCACGTGAAGAAGAGCCACAAGAAGCACTAGCGATGCCGACTGCCGATCTCAGGAGACGCCGCCGGCGCGCGGGCATCACTTGTATTGCAGTAGCGCTAACGAGTTCCCGGCGGGATCCATGATCCAGGCAAATAGGCCGAAGCTTGCGTCGTAGATCCCGTTTTCGGTCTTGAACCCTGGATCGTCGTACTCCTGGATCTGAACTCCGCGGGAGCGGAGATCAGCTAGCTCAGCCGCGAGATCCTGCACACGCCATTGGGCTTGGGTTTGACTGTCGGCCGTGCCGGTCGAGCTCTTGCTGATGAGAACCCTGCTGCCGCCACCACAACTGAGCGTCAGCGAATGCTCGCTTTCGTCGATCAGTGGTAGGCCAAGCATGTTGGCGTAGAAGTCCTTGGCAACGTCAAGATCGGTGGCGAGGAGCACAACGTCAAGAGAGCTATCGCGAAGCATCTTGGTCCTTTGGTCGCGGATGAGCGGGGATAACCTTCGCACCGCGCCACGCGATCGGGGCGGGCGCGATGCATTTGTCACGCTTTCACGATGCACGCGAGGGTCGAAGTCGACTCCCGCCGGCGGAACAAAACCGAGCTCATGTACCGGACCACGACCCGGGCCACAGCATCGCAAGCAAAAGGCGACTGCGGCGGGCTGCCCCGCCGAATCGCCTGGGCCCGACGCGCCGCCTCCGCCTAGATCGCGTGGGACCCCACGGGGGGCCCCGCCGCCCCGGGACCCGCTTCCTCGTTATGCAAGAGAGCACTTCGGAGCTGCAGCCGCCCCCTCGTCGCGGTGGCAGGCTGACGATCGACTGTCGCGCAGAGCGATCGCGCACTTGGCGGGGCTGGCAAACGGCTGATGCCTGTGCAGGGCTGCGATCGAGTCTCAAACACTGGCGCGACCGAGCCCGATCGCGCGGTGGGATATTGGCCCTGGGGGCGGCTGCGTGCAGGTTGCACGGGATCTCGTAGCCTGCGGGCGGTAGATGAGCGCGACGACAACCGAGCCGACGCAACGCTTCTGGCGGCGCAGGCCCCGCCCGGAGGCTCCGCCCCCTTTGGACGCGACCTTGTTTCGCCATCCACTGAGGTGGCTCAGGAACAAGACCCTCGTCTTGGCGGATGGCCTGGTACTCGTCCATGTCGGGACGCTGATCGTCGTGGCTTTGTATTACCTGGCGTTTCAGACGATCCCCGGGGTGAAGTACGACTGGGATCACCTGTTGACCGGTGGCCTGCACTTCTGGGGTGTACACGTCCATCTCGCGTTGCTGTCGAAGGCTCACTGGGCTGAGTGGCGTCACCTGATCCGGAACGTCGGCGAAGGGCTGCTCGGCGGCGTATTGGGCCAGGCAATCATCTGGAACCACTTCAAGCACCCGCCGAAGCCTCGGAACTGGATCGACCGGGTCGAGATCGCGCTGCACATCCCGAACCTCAAGGACGACCGACGGACCTCGGGCTGGCAGCTGATGGCTCTCCCGGTGCTGGTCCTGGTGTACGCGATCCCGGGATTCGCAATCGGCGCCGGCGTCGCGCGCCTGATCCAGCACGGCCTCGCGCACGTGCATCTGCACCAGGTCTCCTCTGATGCGCTGATCCAGACTCTCTGGACCGGCAACGTCTCACAGAAAATCGTCGGGCTGTTCGCCTCGATCGTGTTTGCCCGTCGGGTCGGCCGCGGGGTCTACGACGACGTGCAGCTGTTCTTTGCAGAACGCCGACGGGCAGATGGCAAACCACTTGCCACCTATCACAAGCTCGTGCCGACATTCGCTGCGCGCTACAACGGCATCAGCTCAAGCGAGGCCGCAGCCACGGCGGTAGACGCGCGCGGTCGCTGGGCGACCTGGCTTCTAGTCGGGTCCATCCCGATTGGGCTCGCCCTCGCCGCCTTCGGCTACTACGTGCTGGCCTACATCGCAACTGGCAAGGCCTGACCAAAAGAAACGCGCGATCGGGGCGGATGACGGGTCCTTTCGGGGCCTGGAGCGCGTCCGGAACAGGTTCCAGCAACCACCCCTCGCCTAAGCAGTCGCCGAAGAAGAGCCAGCCGCGGGTCGACAGCGACCGTGATGTGAAGCGGACCTCTCGCGAACGGATCTCGCGCAAAGCGATCGCCGCCGAGCGGTCTCAGCTTCGCTTGCCGCGCATAAGTGCCCGCGCGCCATTACGGCCGTCCCTTCGTCATGCTCGAGTGTGGTGATCCGCTCTCCGGATGGCAGCGCGCCGCCATCGCCAGGTGCCGACGCCGGTGAGCGTCCCGATCTCGAGCACGTGACGAACGCCGCCGACGACGATCAGCGCCTCGAGCAGCCGCGCCTCGGCCACGCCGCTGATCATCTGCGGGGATGAGGTCTCGCGGCGCTGGTGGCCACCGCTCCGCGAGCTGTCCGTCGAACGCGGTTGTGCTCGCTTCTGCGTGCGTGGGGCGGCGGCTGGATCGACGAGGTCGCTCATCATGGCGCGGTGCTACTCGCCGATCCCGATCGCTTCGACCGGCCGGGTGCGCAGCGCTCGCCGGGTCGGTAGCGCCAGGGCCAGGAGGGCGAGCAGCGCCGAGATGCCGAGGATCGCCGCGAACGGTCTCGCGGGGATGTGCGGGAGGCCACCGTTCAGAGCGTGGCTGAGTGGCAGGAGCGCGATGGCGCCGATCGCCAGGCCGACGCCGAGGCCGATTGTGATGACGAGGGCGGCTTCCCAGCGCGCCATCGAGCGGACCTGGTGGCGGGTGGCTCCGACGAGTTGTAGGAGCCCTAGCTCGCGTCGGCGCCCGAGCGCGATCATGATCAGCGTGTTGACCATGGCGATCGAGGTGAAGGCGAAGATCTCGGCGACGAACTGGGGGCCAAACCAGCGGTTCATCTCGCGGTCGGCATCTGTCGCGGTGGCCAGTGACGCACGGTCGCTGACCCGCAGTCCCGGGTAGCGCCCGGCTAGCGCCTGGAGGTGCTGAGTGACCGGGGCGGGATGGTCGGCTCGGACGAAAATGCTCCCCAGGAGCGGGGTGGTCTGGTGGCCGGCGGCGAGCTCGGGGGCGAGCAGGGCGTCGCCGAAGGCCAGGTCGCGGCTGTAGATGGCGACGACCCGGGCGTGGGTGCGGGTCCCGTCGCCGAGCATGACCTGCACGCGGTCGCCAATGTGGGCGTGGGCGGCGTGGGCGCGGTGGCGCCCGAGCGCGATCGCGTCGCCGTGCAGCGCGGTCAGGGACCCGGCGGTGACCCCGACGTCGAGCCCTCCGCCCTGGCCTCCGGCAAGGATCTGGGCGGGGATTGTGTCACCGGCGTGCAAGCTCGGACCGAGCGTCGTGGCCGTCATCCCGACCGCCGAGCGCACTCCAGACGTGGCGCGCACGTCGTTCAGCGCAGCGGCCGGAATTCCCGGACCGGCGCTGGTGAGGGCGAGCTGGCCGGTCAGCCCGGCGTGCCGTTGCTGGCTGATGGCGTGCTCGATGGTGGTCGTGCTGAACAGAAGCGTGCAACTCAACGCGACCGTGAGGACCAGCGGCGTGCTGGCAGAGGCGAAGCGACGGGTCGCGGCGCCCAGATTGGCGGAGGCGAGGAAGCCACCGACGGGGGAGACTGCCCCCAGCGCGGGCGCCAGCAGCCGAGCGGCCGCGTGGGCCACGATCGGTCCGAGGAAGCCGACGGCAAGCACGAGCAGGATCGCGGACATTTCTGACGTCGCGGCGGCTGTCGCGGGCGTGCTGGTGGTGGTCGCGACGCTGATGAGCGGGACCGCGCCGGCGAGCGCCACCAGCCCACCGATGATCCGACCGGGCCCTAGCAACCGCGGCTCGACCGCCGCATCGGTGAGCGCGAGCGTCGGCGGCACCCGGGCGGCGCGCCGGCCCGCGGCCAGCACCGCGAGCAGAGCCGTCGTGACCGCGCAGCCGACTACTGCGGCAGCGGGCAGCAGGTCCGTGTGGAGGACGAAGTTCTCCGGGGCTATGCCGTGGCGCACGAGCGCGTGTGCCAGCGTCCGACCGAGCAGAACCCCTGGCCAGATTCCCACCACGGAGCCGATCAGGGCGACGATCGCCGCCTCCCAGGAGATCATGCGACGGATCTGACCGGGCGTCGCGGCCACTGCTCGCAGCAAAGCGATCTCACGCTCGCGCTGCTGGATCGAAAGGCCCAGCGTGCTGGCGACGACGAACATCGCGATGAACAACGCGAGTCCGCCAAACGCGGCCATGACGGGTATCAGCGCCGTGCGCGAACTCTGTAGCTCTGGGTACTCGGCCTGGCCGCGCGCGTCGCCAGTGAACACCCGGGCACCGCCAGCGGCGGCGCGCACGCGGGTGATGTCGAAGCCGGGACCAGCGAGCACGCCGATCGCGTCGACGCGCCCGGGATGGCCGGCCAGCCGGATCGCCCCCGCGTCGGTCAGGAAGATGGCGCTCTGCTGGGAGACGGGGTGGCGGGGGCGGGCGACGCCGACGACCCTGACGCTCCGAGTCGGCCCGCTAGACGCGAGGGGCACCCGCGTGCCGAGCGCAGCGGGATATCCGGTCACGACCTCGTCGGGCCGGGTGGGTGAGCGTCCGGCGCTCAGCCGGTACGGGGTCAACGCGGCGCTGGTCCACTCATGGACAACCGTGGTCCGAGTGCCAAGCCGCGCCGGAACGGACACGTCGCCGATCGCCGCGCGAACCCCGCGGACTGCCGCCAGCCGGGTGACGAGGGCGGCGTTCACCCGGGCGCGCTCGGTGAGCAGCACGTCGTGGTCGGCGCCGACATTCTGTTGCCCGGTCACGACGGCCGCTGTAGCGGCGTAGCGTTCGACAGGCGGATGCGTGCGCAGCATCGACTCGAGCTGCATGCCCCAGGCCATCGCAAGCACGGATGCGGCGACGAAGGCGATTAGCGCGCCGGTGAATGTGCCGAGGCGCCCGCGAGCACTGAAGATGGCGAGACGTAGCATCAGTCAGTCCCCCAGATGGGCGAGCTGCTCGGCCACCTCGTCGGCGCTGGGAGCGTCGAGCGTGCCGGCGAGTCGACCATCGGCGAGCAGGATCACGCGGTCGGCGTGAGCCGCCGCTACAGGGTCATGGGTGACCATCACCACCGTGTGGCCATCCTGGTCGACCACCTCCCGCAGCAGCGTGAGCACATCACGTCCGTTACGAGTGTCGAGCGCTCCTGTCGGCTCATCCGCGAACACGACCTCCGGGGCCGTGACCAGCGCCCGCGCGATCGCGACCCGCTGCTGCTGTCCGCCAGAGAGCTGTGAGGGGCGGTGGCGCAGGCGCTTCTCAAGCCCTACTCGCGCCGCCACTTCACGCACCGTGGAGCGCCGCACGCGGCGACGATCGAGGCGCAGCGGCAGACCGATGTTCTGGGCCACGGTCAGCGAGGGCATCAGGTTGAACGCCTGAAAGACGAAGCCGATCCGCTCGCGGCGCAGAACCGTCAGGCGCCGCTCGCTGAGTTTCCCCAGCTCGATCTCGCCCAGCCTGACGGTGCCGGAGTTGGGCCGGTCGAGCCCGGCCGCCACATTCAGGAACGTGCTCTTGCCCGAGCCCGAGGGGCCCATGATGGCCGTGAACGAGCCAGCCGCTAGGCCGACGGTGACGCCATCAAGCGCCACGACCTCGCCATCGCCGCGGCCGTGGACCTTGCGAACATCGCGCAGGGCGACCGCGGGAGCGCGGACGGCGGGCCCAGGGGGTGCGAGAGTGGATTTGGACATGGAGGTCCCTTCTTCGGCTCGGTGAAAGTGCGGCGTCGTTGTGATGTCGCCAACCTACGGGCGGACGCAGGACGCGGCATCGTCAGCAGGCCGGGTTGGGACTCATCCCTGCGTACGATTTCTTCTCCTCCTCAGGTAGGAGGCGAGCGGCGTGTGGGTCGGATAGCTTCACGATGTGACTCGGATTCGTGATCTCGCGCGGACGTACTGGTTTGAGGTGCCGATCATCCTTCTGGCGGTCGACGGGATCGTGGAAGTCCTCGTCCGACGACATGCGCCGGACGCGCCGCGCACCACGTTGTGGTTCACGGTGCCGGCCCTCGCTGTGCTAGTGGTCCCGCTGTTCGCGCGCCGGCGCTTCCCGTTTGGCGCGCCGCTGGTGTTCTGGCTGATAGCGGCCGCGGTGACGTTCGTCGACGGGCAGTTGGTCGCGTTTACGACCAGCACGTTCGTGTTGGGGATGGCAGTCGCATTCCTGCTCGGGAACGTGCACAACGCCGCGACGGGCTCGGATCGGGCTGGTCGTCGTGCTCGTCGCCGAGGTGATCATCGTTCACAACATCCCTGGACACCCGGCCAGCCAACTCGTGTTCATCCCGATCTTGTTCGGGATCTGTTGGGTCGCGGGCTTCGCCCTGCGCGAGCGTGCCGAGGAGGCCGAGGCGGCGCTAGTCCGCGCGAGCGAGGCCGAGCGGGACCGGGAGGTGGCCACGCGGATCGCCGTCTCCGAGGAGCGCGCGCGGATCGCTCGCGAGCTGCACGACATCGTCGCGCACGCCGTCAGCGTCATGGTGCTTCAAGTCGGCGCAGTCAGGCACAAGCTCCGCGACACGCGTGGGGAGGATCGGGACGTCCTAATGGGCGTCGAGCAGACCGGGCGGGCCGCACTGGCGGAGATGCGCCGCCTGCTCGCCGTGATGCGCCGTGATAGCGACGACGTCGAGCTGGCGCCCCAGCCTGGCCTCGACGGGCTCGACTCGCTGGTGAAGAGGATCGAGCGCACCGGCCTGCCAGTCCGGGTCCGGATCGACGGGGAGCCGTTCCCGCTGCCTCGAGGGATCGACCTCTCCGCCTATCGAATCGTGCAAGAAGGCCTCACCAACACGGTCAAGCACGCCGCGGCCAGCCACGCAGAGGTCACCGTGCACTACGGGCGCGACGAAGTCCGGATCGACATATCAGACGACGGTCAGGGACCCCAGACCAATGACGGACTCGGGCACGGGCTGATCGGGGTCCGCGAACGAGTCAACCTCTACGGCGGCGAGATGAGCGCGGGCACGGTAAACGGCCGCGGCTTCGTCCTCACCACCCGCCTGCCGGTCGCGGCAAGAACGGTCGTGACAATCCGCGTCCTCATCGCCGACGACCAGTCGATGGTCCGCGCCGGCTTTCGGATGCTGCTCGCCGACGAAGCAGACATCGACGTCGTCGCCGAGGCGATCAACGGGCTCGACGCAGTCGCCAAAGCAGCACGCTTTGACCCGACCGTAATCCTGATGGACATCCGCATGCCTGAGCTCAACGGCCTCGAGGCGACACGGCGCATCCTCGCCGCCGACAGCAGCGCGCGCATCCTCATACTGACCACCTTCGGACTGGACGAATACGTCTACGAAGCACTAAGGGCGGGCGCGAGCGGGTTCGTCCTCAAAGACGACCCGCCCGAACAACTGATCTCCGCGGTCCGCGTCGTCGCCGCTGGAGACGCCCTCCTCTCACCGGCAATCACCAAACGCGTGATCAAGCAATTCGCGCGCGCGCCGCAACCCCAGCCGCCGAAAGAATTCGACGAACTCACTACCCGTGAGCAAGAGACCCTCCGCCTCATCGCCGACGGACTCTCCAACGCGCAGATCGGGCAACAGCTCTACATCAGCGAGACGACCGTCAAGACCCACGTCACCCACATCCTCCAAAAACTGGGGCTTCACGACCGGGTCCAAGCCATCGTGCTAGCCCACCAGACCGGCCTCTTCGCGACAGACGCACGGCCGCTACCGACAAGAGACGATCCCCCGACGCCCTAACGCGGCCACCACCCAGCCGGCGCCGCAGGAATGACCGCGACGCGGCGCGGCGTGCGCCCGGCGCTCAACCTGCTTTCGCGACGCAACGCGAACCTCGTCCGACTAGAACGAGCGCCCCGCTATGAGCGGCAGGCAGGGTGGCCACCGCGTCAGCTCGGAACGGCTGGTACGCGCCGCCGAGTAGGCACTGCTAAGACCGGTCCGACTCGCGACTCAGCGCGGCACTGCTTTCGCGTGATAGGGCGCTCTGCCGGTCGCTTCCGCTGAGATCGACTAGGGGAAGCCCGGACTTGCGTTGCGGAAGTGGCTGCGTGTGAGCTTTGGCGTTTGGGGTGGCACCACTCGGAACCGAATCGCCGAAGTCCGATCCGCCTCTCGTAGTTATCCCGACGGAGCAGCACAGCCAAGCGACTTCGTGAGCGCACCGTGCGCAGCAGGACCGCTGCGGATCGCCATCGCGGCGCTAGCTGCTGCGAACGCGCTCATCAGCGAGTCGCTGCTTGGCTGCGTCCCAATCTAAGGGCAACTCCGCGGGGCTCGCGTTCGATTCAACGAACGCCGGCTGTCCGAGGCGGCCGGCCATATCGGCGAGCATGCTGGCGTGATCACCGCTATGTACGAACCGGTTCATCGCCTCCGCGCTGGACCACGCGGACAGCGTGTAGAAGGTCTTCCGCAGCAGGCGCGCATCGAGGCTATAGCCGGCGGCGCCCTCAGCCTTTGCGAGCTGCTTACGAATCCTCAGCGTCCATCTGAGAAAGCGCGGGACATCGCGATAGCTCTGAAGCGGAAGAGTTGAGGTGAGTACGTGTAGCGACTCACCGTTACGTGGCCGGTACTGGCACTCGGTCCAGGGCAAGGCGGGCACGGGCGGTCCCTACCCCGATCGGCGCAGCGCTATCGCTTAGATCGAGTTGGGAAGCGACCGATTGACGCGAGATCATCGACGCCCTGCCGCGGATCAGCGCCTTCTACGGAATCGTGCTCTGGATGTACCACGATCAGGTTCACCATCTCGGACGCCCGCACTCCACGCTCGGTACGCCGATGACGAGGCCTCGATCGACATCGATACGGTGACGGTGATCGCGGGTGAGCTGCCTACCCGTGCCCTAAGGCTGGTCGGGGAATGGGCTCGGGAGCATGAGGTCGAGCTGCGCGATAACTGGGAGCGAGCTCGCCGGCACGAGCCGCTGCGGCCGATCGAACCTCTCCGTTAGGCGATCTACCATCTCTGGGGATGCGTGGCACGCCGATGATTACCGAAGCCAAGCCGCTCGAGGGCCATGTCGTTCACGTCGCGTTCGAGGACGGGATCGAGGCTGACGTGGACCTCTCCTACCTGCTCGACTACGGCGGGGTCTTTGAGCCGCTACGCGATCCCGAGTACTTCCGCCGACTTCGCGCTGATGAGGAAGCCGGCACGATCGTCTGGCCCAACGAAGCCGACATCGCACCAGAGACGCTATACGCGGCAGCTCAGGTCCGCGCCGCCGCAATCAACTGACGATCCGCATCGTCGTCTGCCGTGCAGGCGTCCCGCCGTCGCTCCCCCAACTCGATCGTTGCGGAAGCCGGGCGGCTTCGATATTGAGCAGTTTGCGATGGCTCAGCCCCAACACGCCGACATGTTCATTTACGAGATGTCGTCCGTACTGCCGCCTGGTTATTCCCTGGAGATCGAGCACGAAGTCTTGTGGCTACTCAAGCGTGACGGAAGCATGGCGGGATCCAGCTCATATTGGCTGACCAGCGACTCCCTTCTTGAGGACGAGGCGGTGAGTTACGCAGTCCAGAGCCTGCATCAAATCCAGCAGGAGATCGCGGAGGATTCGACGGAGCCGTGGCCCGCGCGATCGGGTCCCGGTTACGCTGGGTTCCCTGAGCCCGGCGGAGCCATCGTCGAGAACGAGCTGCATCTCTGGTTCGGCTCCGCAGAAGCTCCCGTCCTGGTGCTTGGCCCGATAGACCTCGATGGAGTCCTGGTACGGGACGAGTAGCAAGCCTTTCGCGACTCGATCGATGCGGCAGTTCTTTGTTCGGATCGGACGGGGCCTTTACGCTGCGTGTCCGCTCGGACTAGGATGGCCGGGGGGCGCTTGGAGCGAGAGGAGTTGAAGTGCCTGATGGGCTGAGTCGCTCGGACGTGCCGCAACAGATCAGGCGGGTGACGGAACGCGAGGCTGGTCACGTAACCAGCTTGTTCACCCTCGCCTTCTACGACGACCCTACGTGGGGCTGGGCTTTCCCCGACGCCGAGAGCCGGACGGAGCACCACCGCCTGTGGTGGGGGCTCTACATCAGCAGCGCCCTCACGTATGGATGGGTCTGGATGACCGACGATGGTGGCGCGGCGGCCAGTTGGATTCCGCCCGGCCAGCCGGAGCTGAACGAGCAGGACGAAGCCAGAGTGGAGCCGATGCTCCGTCGGCTCGTCGGCTCGCACGCCGATGACGTGCTAGACCTGCTCGATCGCTTCGAGGCAAACCATCCTCATGACACGCCCCACTACTACCTCAGCCTGCTCGGCACCCACCCCGATCATCGTGGACAAGGCAAGGGCATGGCTTTGTTAGCGGCGAACCTCGCGCAGATCGATGAGGAGGGCTTGCCCGCGTACCTCGAATCGAGCAATCGCGCGAACGATCATCGGTACGAGCGTCACGGGTTCGTACAGGTGGGCGAGTTCGCGGCTCCACATGGCGGCCCGACCGTCGCCTGCATGTGGCGCGATCCCCGCTGATCGGCACATCGAGCAACGCTGTTGCATCGGGGCTATACCCGACAGCGGTGGCCGACTCGGCGCACTCGGCCTCGCGACGGCGCGCGTGGCTGCCGCTTACGGTGCCAAAGCGGCGGCGATGCCAGGCTCGGAGCTACGGCCCACGGCGACCGCTGTGGAAATAGGAAATGCGCCGGTACAAGTGCTGAGCCAGCCCTCGTGGCCAATCACGGCATCTTGGCCGTGCGCATATGCACGACACTGCCGGCGGTCACGTCGAGCGGACGAGTGCTTGGCGCGAGACGGAATCGTCAGCTGTGACGGGGGACGGTGAGTCCTTTGCGGCAAAGGGACTCGCTAGCTCGGACGCGGGTCGCGTCATCCCCTATGCCGACGAGCCGGCAGCGCGCGTTTCCGCGGAACGCCGCGCCAGACGAGTGGTTTCGCTTGAGCTCGCGGCCGGCGCCGATAAGGCGCTACGGCGACTTTCCGGTCGTTGTAGTCCAGTGTTGGTCGAGGTATCGACCTGTTCGCCGGGGTGGGTCGGCGGGCTTGAGCTCGATCTTGCGTGACGCGTCGGGGCCGTCGGGGGTCTTGCCCTTGGGGCGTATAGTGGGGCCGTGTGGGGTTGGGTCACGGGGCCGGCGTGACGGATCACTGGGATTGGCGGGTGTTGGCGTGAACCGGAGTAGGCAAGGCGCGGTGGGTCGGAGTCTTATCGTTGCGATCGCTGTTGCGGTGTTCGTGGCGATTGCGGCGCCGGCTGCGGTGGCGGCGCTTTCGGCTACCGAGGGTGCTCAGTTCTCGGGGACGGTCACGACCGCGGGGTGCTCGGTGTCGGGCACGGCGGTCATCGATTGGGGAGATGGCACGACCTCGGACGGCAATACGCCTCCGCCCGGGTCGTCGGGGCCGATTACGGGGACTCATACGTACGCCGAGGAGGGCACCTACCACGGGTCGGTGACCTACACCGACGATTGTGGTCCTCATAACGATCCGTTCGACATGGCTGTCTCCGATGCCGCGCTGACGAACCCGAGCGGCAAATCCGTCTCGGCCACGCCTGCGGCGCCGTTCAGCGGTCAGGTGGCGACGTTCTCGGACTCCGACCCGGCCGGCACCTCCTCGGATTACTCGGCGACGATCAACTGGGGTGACGGTTCCAGCTCCGGTGGGTCGATCAGCGCGGTGTCGGGCGGGTTTGCCGTCAACGCCAGCCACGGCTACACGACTCCGGGTTCCTACACGACGACCGTCTCGATCGCCGACGCCGGCGGCGCGAGCACCGTCGCGCGCGGAACGGCCACCGTCACCGCGATCACCCCGGCGGCGCAGACCTCATCGCCCACGACGATCGGGACGACCGGGGCGACGCTCGCCGGGACGGTGAATCCCCACGGGCAGGCGACGACCGCATCGTTCCAATACGGCCTTGACTCGCGCTACTCGGGCTTGGGGAACGGGCCTACGTACACGCAGTCGACTGCGGTGCAGCAGGTCGGCTCGGACGCGTCGGCTCACTTCATCTCAGCGCCTGTGTCGGGACTGGTCCCCAACGCCGTCTACCACGTCCGCCTGGTCGCGTCCAACAGTACGGGCACCACGTTCGGCCCCGACCAGACCTTCACCACCAAAGCGACGCCTCCGCCCGGAGCTCCCAAGCTGGGGAAGTCCGAGAACGTCACCCCGGCCGGGTTGGTGTTCGTGGTCATCCACGGAGCGCTCGTACCCTTGACCGAGAAGACGCAGCTCCCAGCCGGCACGGTGCTCGACGCGCTGCACGGCTCCGTGAACCTAGTCGCCGCATCCGGCAAGAAAGGACAGAAGTACACCGGAACCTTCGGCGGCGCGGTGTTCAAGCTCACGCAGACGCGGTCCGGGCGCGACCAGGGGCTGACCACGCTTCAGATCGTCGAGGGCGCGTTCACCGGCGCTCCGAGCTATGCCAGCTGCAAGGCCAAAGGCGCAAGCGACGGCAGACCAGCCGCGCGGATCGCACTGAGCTCCCGGGTCCTCCAGACGCTGCGGTCCCGCTCGAGCGGCCGTTTCCGCACCCGCGGACGGTATGCGGCGGCCACCGTCCGGGGCACGAAGTGGACCACGAGCGACCGCTGCAACGGCACCGCCGTCCGTGTGCAAATCCACAGCGTGCTGGTGAACGACCTCGTCAAACACATCACGGTTCTGATCACGGCCGGACATTCCTACCTAGCGCTGGCACCGACCCCCAAGAAGCATAAGTAGACGCAGCGATCCACGGTTTCTCCGTGGAGACTGATCGGAGGTGACTGCAGCGTCGCCAAAGGCATCGCAGGCCACGGGGTGCTCGAGATGGCGAAACCGATCGTCAGGTCGGCCAGACGGCTCGCGAGTGGATCTCGCGCATTGCGATCGCGGCTTGATCGGGCGTACGGGAGCCTTGTGCCTATGTACTGTCGTCGACATAGAACACTTGTCGCGGATCGCTCGTCGCGTGGGCCTCACTGCCGCTGTCGCTGGTAGTCGATCGAGATAGTCGTTCGCTGGTTGATCCAGTGCTGGCCGCGGCGTGTGCGAAGCGTCAGGGTGTAGCGTCCGCGGGGCAGCGGCCGGAGGTCGGTGATGGCCAGGCGAGAACGTCCGCGGCCATTGGCGACGCTCGTCCCGGTCGCGTACAGCGCGTGTCCACGCGTAATGTTCGCGCGGCGTGCGATTCCCGCGGTGGTGAACTTCACGGGACTTGAAACGACCCGGCCGGTGCATTCCTGCCGACTAACCGCGACCTTGCGCTGCTGGCCCCGGATCCTCTTGGTGACGGTGTGGGTGACCGTCTGGCAGGTGATGAGTTCGACCTCGCCGGCTGGTCCGCGCGGGCCAGCAACGCCAGCGGGTCCCTGCGGGCCGGTCGGGCCTACGGCGCCACGGGGCAGCTCGCCGCCCGTGCCCGACAGCGCCACACTCGTTGGACTGTTGGGATCGTTGCTCTGAACCTCAAGCGTCGCCGAGCGCGACCCTGGCGCCTGGGGGGCGAAACGAACCGTCAGCTGGCAGGTCTGGCCCGAGTCGATCATCGCCCGACAGTTATCGGAACCGATTAGGAAATCGCCCGCGTCAGCCCCCGCGAACGTGAACCCCGAAACGGTCAGCGGGGAGCCGCCGTCGTTCTTGATTGTCAGGGTCTGCGGGGCACTGAGCGTGGTCTGCGGCTGGGGGGAGAACGCAAGGCTGGAAGAGGACAGCTCCGCCGCCGCGGGTGGCGGGGTGATCGTCACCTGCGGGGTGCCGGTCGTATCTTGAGCGAAGCTGGCTCCCGCGGGACCGAAGCTCGACCCACCTCCACCGCCACCACCACCCAAGCCGGAGCTGGTGTACGCGCCGGCCCCGCCGCCGCCGCCGCCGTAAAGACCGCCGCCGCCGCCACCACCGGCCGGGTAGCCGCCGCCGCCACCAGCACCACCTGCGCCGAGCGAGCCGCTTGCTCCCGAAGCGCACGACGTGCACACGCTGCCGTTCGCGCCGCCCGGACCGCCGGCGGTCGACGTGCCCGCGCTGCCCCCCGCGCCCTCATAAGGGTTCTGCGCCCCGACCCCGGAGCTGCCCGCTCCACCGCCGACGCCTCCGTATTCTCCGCCGCCACCGCCGCCGGCCGCGATGACCAGCCGAGATTGCAGCGAACCACTCGCTGACGCGGCAATGGAGCGCACGTCGCTTGCGCCGCCGCCACCACCCCCAAAGCCGCCCCCGAGCGCGCCGCCGTTCAAGCCACCGGATCCCCCGGACGGAGCGCCGCCGCCCCCCGGGCCGCCGACCTCCACGTAAAGGGTTTCGCCGCCAGACACGGGCACCTCGGCCGTCACCCGCCCACCATCGCCGCCAACGACACCGTCAACGCTGGCACCCCCAGGAGCGCCAACCGCGACCACCTGCACATTCGTCACCCCCGCCGGCACGGTGTAACACTGCTCAATCGCGTTGTAGGTGAA
This sequence comes from uncultured Solirubrobacterales bacterium, assembly GCA_963748585.1. Classification (GTDB taxonomy): domain Bacteria; phylum Actinomycetota; class Thermoleophilia; order Solirubrobacterales; family Solirubrobacteraceae; genus Palsa-465. The sequence goes on from CAVVJR010000004.1 coordinate 41,060, forward strand.
CGTCTGCTGGCCGCTCACACACCCGCTCGCCTGAGCCGCTGGCACCAGCAGCATCCAGACAGCGCACACGAGCAGGACCACAAGCCCCCCGCCCGCCAGCGAACAGCTGCGCGACATACACCAGTCAGCACCAGACCTAGCCATCAAACCGCCCCTATCAACGAAGTCACCGCTCGACACGGCCCGCTGCGCCGAGCACTCCCCTATCCGCTAGCTCGGCACATGCCCCCGAGCGCCCGCATTACAAACCACAGAGTCCCACACGACCGCTGACGCGTCAGTGCGGCAGCCCGGCAACGCACCATGCGGTGGCCACCACTCGCAAGGTACGGACAACCGCACACCTACCCCTGGACACCAGCAGCCGCACCCATCCTCACACGATCGCCTCTCGCGCATAGCGATCGCCAGCGGCGACGGGTCAGCGCGATTAGGCTGCCTACGCAGCCAGGTCCGAGTGACCAAAGGCCTGCTCTTGCCGCGATCGGACCGGGGCCGGCGCTGGGCGTCAGCTTTGCCGTCAGGCCGGACCAGCCCCTGGGTGGGACTCCGGGTTACGTCCTCGGTCCGGGCCGTGTAGGAGCTGTGTCGTGGTTATCGAACGACGGGCTCACTCGAAGCTCGCCACCCCAGCGAAGTTGAGCGCCTCACCAAGGCTATGGAACCAAAGGAGCCGGATGATCTGGCCATCGCGAAGCGTCCAGAGGTGGAACTCAGGCTGCTCCACCGGAGAGCCAGTAAACCCTTCGGCTCTGAACACGACGGAGGCGAGGACCAGGTCCCCACCGTCACGTAAGTCGCGGATCTCGTGCGAGAGCCGGCCGAACCGGTCGCCAACCGCTCGGCGGACCGCCACAAACCCGCTAGGCCCGCGACGGCCACCGGGATCGATCGCCCCGGGCGGGCTCACGAACTCGGCGTCGTCGGCGAGCAGCTTGCTGAAGCCGGGAAGGTCGTCATGGTCCCATCGCTCATAGAAGGCGCGAATCGTTTCCATGTTCCCTCGCGACATCTCTGCGCGCTCCTCGCCGCTCAGTCAATCCCGGTGCCGGACGATTCTCCCCCGCCCACTCGGATTGGTCAACCCGCTGCGGATCCCAACGACGCCTTTGTTCTTACCCTCGCCGTGCGCACGCCGCGTTCTGGCGATTCCTATGCGCGCGTTGCAATCACCGGCGCGATGGGTCGGCCGGCATACACTTACCTACGCAGCCCGGGCCGGACGGCGGCGACGCGGACCGATGACGGTGCTAATGGCCGAATCGCGGCTGCGAGCTGGCATGGCCGCGTGCGGAAAACCGGCCCCTTAGAGGGCTGGGCTAGGGCCGCAGCACTTGGCCGCGGCCCCAGCGGCTCGCTACACGGCTGCAGCGGCCGATCGCAGTGCCTTGACGTCGTCGGCGGTCTTGGCGCTTCCACCCACCGCCCACTCACCACTGGGAGTTTCGGTGATTGCGGTGTGGGTGAGCGGGCGCAAAGCCTCTCCTTCCACCGCGATCACGGCCTCGGACACACGCTCGACCAACTCGCGTTTCTCCTCGGCGCTGAATACACCCTCGATTACCTTGATGTCGATGAAGGGCATGGATCGCTCCTTTCCCGTTGTTTGGTTGTCGCGTTTCCGATCCGCTTCATCCGCGCTGGGTGTCGCACGGTTGATGAGATCGTTCACAGTGACGAACCTACGCTTGGTATGAGGACGTTCGCTTCCGGGGCCCCCCTAGTCATGAGGCCTTCCCGGAGGCCGCGGCATCGGGAACCGCGCTTCGCGATCGTCAGCTCTTCCGTCGCTGGCCCGATTGGGCTACGTGCAACGGCGCGGAAGGATCAGCGCATGCTCCCGATCCCGTTCCAACAATTGCGGAGGAGGACCGTCTCGAGCAGCGAGGACCCGGCGGCGCAAGCGCCTTTGCCGCTCCCGCACCTACTTCGCGCTCGGACAGGCACGGCCGTCTGGATACGGCCCTTCGGACGCACGATGAGGGACGCTCTGGGCTTGATCTCGCTGCCATGGGCGATCTAGGTTTGGCCTTGGATAACGCACCGAGAGGGGACCGCGATGAGCGCCACCGAGAGCCGTGCCGCGACAAACCTCGCCGTTGTCCCCCGGATGGTCACCCGAGCCTGCGTGATCGGCCGAGCGGCTGTTCGGCAGCCACGGAAAGCGCGTCGCCGACGCGATCCGGGCCCACAATGAGGAGGTCGCCGACAGGCTTGAGGCCCAGCTTGAGGAGTGGAGCGACCGCTAGCCCCCGAGGGTCGCAGTCATCCGACCTGACACTTGATGCCCAATTCTGATGCCCAGTCCGGGCGAGTCGCTCGGTGAGCCCCGCGTAAAGCTGCCGAAACACTGGGCTGTGCAGGCCCTTAGCGAATGGAGCTAGCCGGACTCGAACCGGCGACCTCCTGGGTGCGATCCAGGCGCTCTCCCAACTGAGCTATAGCCCCGAGCGGCGGCGGATGCCGCGCGGTTTGACGAGAGTGTAACCCCGACCTGATCGTCAGAGCGCGCACTCTGGGGCTGTACGCGGCCGCCCGGGCGTTCAGTTTACGGCCGATCGGCCGATACGCTGGGAACACGGGTTCGGAGAACCCTATGAGCTTTCGCACACGCTTAGTCAGCTTTTTCGTCCTTATCGTGGTCGTGCCGATGATCGCGGTCGGGGTCTTGGTCTACCGCCTCATCGGCGCCAGCGAGCAGGGTAAGGCGGACGCGAGGGCGAATGGCATCGCCAGCGCTGCGGCCAGCTTGTACGCCCGCGATACCGCGGCGGCGAACGCGGATGCAAGGGCGATCGCGCATGATCCGGTGTTGCTGAACCCAGCGCACTTGCGCGCCGCTCTGCCGAGGATCGCTGCTCGTAGCGGCCTCGCGCGGGTCAGCGTGGCTTCGGCCGCGGGCCCGATCGCTGACGTCGGCGACCGGAGCGCGATCGCACCCGGAGCGGCCGAGGTGAAATTCACCACCGGCGCGCCATCCTTGACGATCGTGGTCTCCGAGGTGACCGCGGGCGAATATGTGCGCGATCTGGCCTCTCGGCAGGCCGCGGTGGTGGTGCGGCAGGGAGGACATGTCCTCGGCGGCACCTTGTCCGTCGCGCCCCGAATCTCTCTGCCCGCTCAGGGCAACGTCAGACTTCACGGCAGGCGCTACCGAGCGGTGTCGTCGACGTTCGCCGGTTTCGGGCACGCCCCCGTCAGGGTGACGGTCCTTTCCAGCCTCGCCGCGACGGCGGCCACGGTCAATTCGACCCGGATCGTCGCCGGGGCGTTCATCGCGGCCTTCCTCGTTCTGGCCCTCGCCTTCACGCTCCTGGTCTCGCGCGCTCTCCAGGGCCAGCTCAGCCGTTTTCTCCAGGCCGCTCGACGCCTCGCGGGCGGCGACTTCTCGTCCCCCATTCGCACGCAGGGCCGGGACGAATTTGCCGCACTGGGCGAGGAGTTCAACAATATGTCGACCGAGCTCGCACGCAGGCTCGAGGAGCTCTCCGAGCAGCGGGCACAGCTGCGCCAAGCCATCCGGCGCATCGGCCAGACCTTCGCGTCCAATTTGGATCGCGCCGCGCTGCTTGACCTCGCGCTGAAGACGGCGATCGATGCCGCTCAGGCCGAATGCGGGCGCGTGAGTGCCCGTCGGCAGTCTGAGCAGCCCTTGGCCGAGCTCCAGCGTGAGGGCTCCCTGACTGGAATCGAGGACAGCATCTATGAGGCCGAGCTGGCCGCGCTCTCATCGGGCTCGCTGGGGGAAAGCGCGGCCGACGACGTCCACGTGGCCTCGGTCCCGCTCGGGCCGCTGGGCTCCGGCCGCCGCGCGCCTGGCGTGATCAGCGTTGCTCGCCGCGACCGGGCCTTCACCGACGACGAGCGCGAGCTCCTGCGCTCGCTGGCTGCTCAAGCCGGCTTGGCGCTCGAGAACGTCGAGCTGCACTATCAGGTCCGCCGGCAGGCGGTCACCGACGAGCTCACAGGTCTGGCAAACCACGGCCGCTTCCAGGAGCTTCTACACGCTGAGACCGAGCAGGTTCGCCGGTACCACCACCCGGTCGGGCTGATCATGCTCGACATCGACGACTTCAAGTCGGTCAACGACACCTACGGCCACCAGCAGGGCGACGCGGTGCTCAGAGCGGTGGGTCGCGTTCTGCAGGAAAACTCCCGCGATGCGGACTCGCCGGCTCGCTACGGTGGGGAGGAGATGGCGTTGATCCTCCCTCACACCGATCTCGAGGGCGCCTACGCGATCGCCGAGCGCGTCAGGTCCGCGATCGAGGGACTCGAAGTGCCTCGCATCGACGAGCAGGGAACGCTCCGGATCACGGCCAGTCTCGGCGTGGCGGCGTCGAACGAGGGCGACAAGAATGCGCTCATCGCCGACGCCGACGCGGCTCTTTACGACGCCAAGGGCCAAGGCAAGAACCGCACCATTAAGGCTGTCGCTCGAGCAGCGAAGGCGCTGAGTGCCGAGTAGGCTTTGCCAATGGGCTTACTCGACGACGCAATTCGCGACCATCTCGAGCTAAAGCGCCGGCGCGGCGCCGATCCCGCCGAGGTAGAGCGGGCAGAAAAGGAGGCCCTCGGGCCGGTCCGGCGCCAGCCGGAAGGCTCCGACGACCTCGACTACGCCGACGAGCCGATCTCGGCCTCCGAATCCGGCGCAGGCGGCTCGGACGAGCTGTTTTACGATGACGACGAGCCGCTCGCCTACGAGGACGACCTCGAGCCGGATGTCGGGGGCTGGGAAGATGCGCCGGCTCACGAGCCCGAACCCCCGGCTCCCACCCGCGACCCAGCACCGGCCGCCTCAAGCCATGACGTAGCCCCGGCGCCGGAGGCTGAGCGCTTCAACGAGCCCGAGCCCGAGCGCGTCGATCAGCCCCACCCCGGCATCGACACGAAGCCGCACGAGGCGGTCCGCCCGGAGCCCTCCGCGCCGGCCGTTCCGGCTCAGCCGGTCGATCCGACCGTCCCGCCGCCTCATCGCGCCGGGGGAGTTGGCGAGGAAACGGCCGAGTACGACGTCGAGGCCGAGCAGCGTGCGGCCGACGAGCGCGAGGATGTTCTCGAGGAGACGCCGGAGTTCCTCCAGGACACCCCTGATCACGACCGCCTGTGGTTCGAGCAGCGGCCGCCGCGCGACTTCAACTTCGACGGCTGATTCTCAGTCTCGAGGCTGCCGTCGGCGCATGCGCCGACCCGGCCGCCACGGCTAGACTCGCCGCCACGGGGCCATAGCTCAGTTGGGAGAGCGCCTGCTTTGCAAGCAGGAGGTCGCCGGTTCGATCCCGGCTGGCTCCATGGAGTAAGTGCCTGCTAATTGGCAGGTTCTGATCGGGAGGATCATTGGCCGAGGGCTAGGTTCGGGGTCACACCGTCGCCAGCAGGGCGCTTCGGGGAGGGGAGAGTGTTGACGAGATCGCGTTCCTGCTCGGGCATCGCGACGCCAACGTGACGCGAGCGGTCTACGTGCGAGAACTGGCCGACGCTCGTCGACGGACGATGCGCCGTTCTCGGATGGCGACCGAGTTCGCAGAGGTGCTCCGCACCTCGCTGAGGGACGAGGTTCCGGATGACCCGCTCGATGTCGGTGACGGGTCCGGTCACGGCAAGGCTCCTTAAATCGCTGAGGCCCGCATCGCGGGCCTCGCACCCAGCCACCGAAGCGACTAGGGGGACTTTGTTAAGAGGAGTGGCGGCGGGTGTTCCAAGTGGGCGTTGAGGATCGCCAAGAGGTATGGGAGGCAATCGTCGCGGCGGTTGGCGGCGCACGCATCACGACGATCCGCGACAGAGGGGCCGACGGCATCGTTTGCGGCGTCGAGGCCGAGCTGACGATCGGCGAGCGCACCGCGACGGTCACGACCAGCTGGCACTTCGCCACCGCGGAGTCGGCGCCGAGGCTCGTGACCGCGTACCTGACGCTCTAGGATTGAGTCATGGCCGTCGCTCGCCGCATTGCCGAGTTCGACATCGTCGAACTCACAGAGCGCGTCGACGACGCACCCGCCGGCGCACGTGGCGGGGTCCTTGAGTTGCGCCCCGGCGAGACGGCGATGGTGGAGATCACCGAGCCACCGCTCGACGGTGCCGCACGGATCGTGTTCGCGCCGCTCGCCAAACTGAAGATCGTCGACGCTCGATCGTAGGTCGGTGGGATGGAAGCTTTTTGGAAGCCTCTTTCCCCGCCAAACGACCTTCAGACGATCCTCAGAAGCCAGCCGCGCGAAGATCGGCACGCAGGCGGCCGGCGCGGCGCTCAGACTTGGCGGCGATGTAGCGAACCCGACCAGTCGCACTCTTGCTGGCGATCAGCACGAGACGGCCTCCGCGATCGAAGACAGCGCTCACGTGATGCGACGGTGAGCCCGTGACGCAATAGCGGAAACTCCGGCCCGGCCGGGTCACCGGCTGGCCGGCCGAGAACAGCGCCTGGGTCGTCGTTTCACCGAGCCGCAGGCGGCGACCGAACCGGCGCGCGCTGAAGCGAGTCCGTGGGGCGAAGCAGCTGGTCGACGGCACGCCCACCGCCCGCTCCCACATCTCGAGATAGGACTCCGCACCTTGGAACATGTCATGCATCATCGCGTTGCCACCCGCGAGCTGGAGGCCGTGCAGCCAGTCGGCATAGAGTCCATAGTTGGCGAGGCCGTCCGAGTCGAGATCAAAAGTCCGCTGGCCCCACACCTCGCGGGTGAACGTCACGTTGCCGAGGTAGGACTTGAACGGGTAGGTCACTGGATACGCGGAGGACGGCCCGGGCTGAGCGCCGAGGCCGTTCATGTCCGAACCCCAGCCGAACCCGAAGTGATACGTAGGGTCGGCCTGTGCCTTGTCGGCGTGCGCGATGTTCACGAACGCTTGCAGCGCGTTCACTGGCTCTGAGACGAACCCGCCGTCGTGATAGATCTGCCTGAACAGCTGCGGTGAAGAGCAGCAGTGTGCCGAGACGACGCCCGCGTAATGGTGGGCGGTCGCGATCGCGACTGCCGCCGTGGCCGTCTTCGACGACATGTGGTCGGTCTGGATGAGGTAGTGCTGTCGGATCATCCGGTTCACCAAGTACGCACCGAGGCCCGTAAGGCCGTGGACGTTGCAGTGCGGTCCCGGGCCGTAGACGGGCAGCGGGTTGCCGCCGGTGAGGTTTGCGACAGGACCGTTGAGGAGCGAGGCCGGAAGACCGCTGGCCGGAGTCGACGTCTGCTCGGCGTCCTGGTCCTGCGCGGGGCATGGCTCGGTCGTCCAGAAGCTCCCGGTGGCTTCCCGGTTGCCGGCGTTCACCACGGCGCCGGCGTCCCCGGCGATCATCTTCGTGCCGCCGAAGGCGTTGTCGAACTCGTGAACCGGGAAGAAGGTCCGCACGCCGAGAGCGTGGATCTCTTTGAGGCCCGCGTCGACCTGGGCCGGGCCGCACTGCGGGACGTTGTTGTACTCGCCGCAGCCGAAGATCCGGCTGACTTCGATCCCCTCGATCACCGCGAGCTTGCCCTGGTTGATCACCCGGCGTGCCTGGAACGGATCGGTGACGATCCTGAACCAACCCTTGCCCGGACCGCCCGACTGCGCATCGATGTAGTTCTGCAGCGCGTAGAGGTCCTTGCTCTGGACGTGAACGGAGGACATGTCGTTGCACGGGAGGTGCCGGACGGTCATCTGTTGGCAGAGCTGCTCGTTGTCAACGAGATCGGTGACGAAGATCCGAAGGCCCGCACGCCACGCGCGCTCGACACCCGTGTAGTAGTCGCCCTCCTCGGAGAGCGCGGTCGGCGATGGCCAGCCGACGAATGTCGGCCAGCCGTGGAGGTCACTCGGTCGGCTGCCGCCGCCGTAGTCAAACAGCTTCTGGAACGCGCCGTTGCTGCCCTGTTCGTCTTTCGCACAGCTTGCCGGGAGCGCATACGGCGCTCCGTACGGGCTCCAGGGAGCACCGCAATGCCAGTCACCGCCGAACAGCTCGAACGCGGTGATGTGGGCATGTCCCTCGACCGTGCCGAGGGCGCTGGCCTCCGGGCTCGAGCCGGCAAACGAGCTGCCGGTCGAGTCGACCTGGGCCTCGGGATAGGTGGCGCAGCCATGCGCAGGGACGAACCGCACCGGGATCTGCGTGTTCGTCGCACGGTTGGACATCGTGAAGCCTCGGTGGGCATTGCCTTTAACGACCCATTCGGCCGCCGGGCTCGGGTCGGGCTTCGCGGCGAGCGAACTTGATCCGATGGCGGTCAGGTACTGACCCTGCGGGGTGTAGAGGAGGTAGGTGCCGAGCGCAGCGGCCTGCATCCGGAACGGCCCGTCGGCGGGGGCGACAGGCTGGTGGGCGACGGTCCCCATGAGCCCTTCACAGCGGTGGACGAGCGAGTAGATCGTCGGCGCTGCCGGCGCCCGAGGTGGTCGGCGATGCCGCGGCGCGGCCGTTCCGGCGCTTGAGCCGATCACTGCGAGAGCGACCGCGGCGACGCCGACCGCGACGGCCGGCCACCGCAACAAAACCAGCAGTTTGCGCGTACCTGATATCACCGAGCCTCCACTCACAGCGCTGCGCTTTCTCGCGTCCGCCGACCATGATCATGGCGCGTTTGCTCCCAGGACGCTGCATACGGGTACGTTGGCCGGCAGCGGCACTCGTGGTCGCCTCCTGAGAGGGTGGGCGGCTTGCCGGCCGAGACGGTGGCACCGCGGTCGGCACATACGACGATGCGGGCGCCGCGTGCAGACCTCTGGAGACTCGGGAGACAGGCCCGGATGGGCCGTCTTCCGGCGGGAAGTACCCCGCGACGCGGACGTTGGGCCCCGGTGCGTCCCGGCGAGCGGCTCAAGGATGAATGCGCCCTATGCGGACTGATCTGCCCGCAGCATTCCCCAGCCGAGTCATGAGGAGGTGATCGTTTCGGGAGCCTCGGCTCGTGCAAGCACCGCCACGCCGAGCAGCGCCGCGGCGAGCGCGACGAACGCCCCAGCCGGCCTGGAGACCGCTGGCATGAAGGCTCTCATCGAACAGAGCAAGCCCGAGCGCGACGCTGATGGGCTGCGGCGGTGTACCCCGGGCTATATGTGCAGGGCGGGGCGGGGAGGCTCGGCGGTCCGAGGCGAGCCGCCCTCTATCGTCTTCCTGATGGAGCTAGACGACGCGATGGCCGCCGTCTTGGCCGCTCGCGCATGAACGCGGAGGAGGTGATCTGGGACGCGCTGCGAGGAGCGCTGGTGACTCGCGCGCTGGGGCTCGCCGCCGATCTGCAGGTGGCGCAGGCGCTGGCGGCTGGCCCGCGGAGCCATGCGGCGCTCGCACGGGAGCGGGGCGCCGACGCGGACGCTCTGTACCGCGTTCTGCGCGCGCTCGCGAGTGATGGCATCTTCGAGGAGACCGAGCCCGGCGTGTTCCGCAACACCGCCGCCTCCGAGGTGCTGGCGCGCGACGGCTGGGGCGACTTCGCCCACCTCTTCGGCGGCGACTGGCTGCAGGCGGTCGCTGCGCTCGAGCTGAGCGGCGAGCCGTCGTTCCCGCGCGTCCACGGCAGCGAACTGTGGGCGTGGCTGGCAGCCCGTCCGGAGGAGCGCGCCGCTTTTGACCGCGCCATGGGGCAGGGGTGGCAGGGTCGCCTTGAGCGGCTGGAGCGCGTCGACTGGCGTGATGACGAGCTCGTGGTCGATGTCGGCGGCGGCAACGGGTCCTTGCTCCTCGCGCTGCTCGAGCGCCACCAACGGATGCGTGGGATCGTCTTTGACCTTCCGGAGACAGTGCGCGACGAGCAGGCGCTCGGCGAGCGGTGCACGTTTGTCGAGGGCAGCTTCTTCGAGTCGGTGCCCCGCGGCGACACCCACCTGCTCTCGACCATCCTCCACGACTGGGACGACCGCTCGGCCCGGCGGATCCTCGAGACGATTCGGGCCGCGGCGGGCGAGCGGCTGGTCGTGCTGGACGGTGTGATCGAACCGGGCAACGCGCCCGACGGCGCGAAATGGCTCGACCTGCTGATGCTCGTACTCGCCGGCGGCCGGGAACGGACGGCTGAGCAGTGGCGGGTGCTGCTCGGCGACGCCGGCTGGCGCGCGACGCGCCTCGTCCAGGGCCTGATCGAGGCGCAGCCGGTTTAGCGGGCGAGCCCCGGCGGCGATGCCACGCGGCTAAGCAGGCGCCCGCGTCCGTGGCCAGTGGCGACCTTTCGTGGCAGAGCACTCATCTGCGGCGTCATCGGCGGACGCCTGGTCCGACGCCAACGCGATCGCACGAGCACCGCATGCTAGGAGTACGAACGGAATCGTCCGGCTGTGCGGGTTGGCTCTTGTCGGAGCTTGAGACGGAAGGCGCGGGCGCGCTGGCGGTGTCCGAGGTGCTTCTGCTATGGCTCCGACGCGCCGAAAGTCGAGGCTCGCGCTGCGCAACTCATCTCGGCGCTCAAAGCATGGCTGTTTGCGTGGGTTGGCCTAACAGCACGCGGCCGGTCAGCTCCCAGCTTGCGGGATTGACTTGGAAGTGCGCGGTGGCCGTGTAGGCATCCCGGAAGCGGCGTTGCAACGGTGAGTCCTCGTAGATTGCCGAGCCTCCGCCAAGGTCGTACATCGAGCGGGTGATGTCGGCCGCGGTCCGCACCGCATGCGTTGCGGCCAGTCGCAACGCGGTCCGCAGCCGGACCGACACCGGCTCCGGGCGATGCGCGGCCCGCCAGGCGTCATCGATCGCCTGATAGTAAAACGCGCGTGCGGCCCGCAGCGACGCCTCCGCCTGCGCGACCGCCGCCTGCGTGGCGGGGCGTTGCGCGAGCGTGCGCTTGGAGTCCTGGCCAAGCTTTTCTGCTGCGAGCTGTCCGAGCTCATCGATCGCGCCGCGCGCGTTACCCAGCGCAGCCGCCGCAATCGACAGCGCGAAGAACCCGAAGATCGGAAAACGGTACAGCGGGCCGTCGACGTTCACATCGTCGAATAGCGAAAGGGTCCGGTGAGTTGGGACAAAGACCTGGTCGGCGACGGCGTCGTGGCTTCCGGTGCCACGCAGGCCGCTGGCGTGCCAGGTGTCGAGGATTTGCAGCTCAGCGGTCGGGATCGCAACCACGCGCAGCACTGGCTCGCTCACCTCAGGCTTCGGGTCCGCCTGCACGATCGTGCCGGCGAACAGGTAGTCGGAGTGGGTAATCCCGCTGCAGTATGCCCACCGGCCGGACACGCGCAACCCACCGTCGACCGGGCAAGCTGAGCCCCGCGGCGCCCACACGCCCGCAGCCACCGTTCCCGGGTCGCCGAAGATCTCCGCCGCTCCATCCGCGGGCAGGTAGGCCGCCAGAAGGCTGCTGGTGGCGGCAATGGACACACACCAGCCGGCCGACGCGTCACCGCAGGCAACCATCTCGGCACAGCGCAACGTCACCGCCGGAGGCGCCTGGGCGGCGCCGAGCGACGCTGGCGCGCCGGCGCTCATCAGGCCCGAGACCCGCAATTCGGTAAGGAGCTCCGCGGGCAGCCGACGCTCCCGCTCGATCGCAGCCGCCTGCTCGCGTGCCTGCGCCGAAGCTTTCTCCGCAGCGCGAACAAGACTCTCGCAGGAGGACGCCGCCGCGTCCATGTCGCTAGCCGAACTCATGAGACCAGCCTCAGCGTACGGGACCGAGACACATACTCCTACCCTTCCAGGCGACGACGCACTTGCCGCGTCCGTGCCCACATCGGCGTGACCAGCGGCTCCGCAGCTTGCTCAACTCACGCCGCGGGACCGTGCTCCTCCCGCCGACCACGACACGCGCGTCGCACCCGACGCCAATCGACCCGCCGATCCGAAGGTCGCCGTTCGCTCGCCAGCCGTGCGCTGTCCTGGTGGACGAGGTTGTACGCAATGATGCGTCCATCCGGCGCTGTACCCGATCCGGCACCTTGGTGCTCGCTTGCGCCGGCGCCCGAAGCGGCGTCGGAGCGCCTGGCTCGGATTCGTCTGCGGACCCCTAGGCGACGGCGAGCTGCAGTAACTCAGTCGCGATCGTGTTTGTCCTCACCAGCGCATGGCAGGCGCCGCGGGGTGCCGTCTCGGACGCTCGGCATGTCGCCAATGACTATCGGTCTGGCTCAGCCGCGTGACCTGACATAGCCCCGGTCCCAAGGCTCCTGGATATCTCGCCAAGTGCCGCCTGCTCTTGGTCGCTGACCGTCACGCCGTCCTCTCGATGCGCCTCCGCGACCTTCCGAGCAAGGCCGAGGACAAACTGCCGGTAGTCGTCTAGCTCCGCCGAAGTCGCCTTACGCTCCAGGACCTCGACTGCATCACGCAGGTGCTGGAGCCCGCGCTCCCTTAGCCCCTCCACCGAGTGATCGTGAGTGCGATCGCTCTTGGGCTTGGCGGAGACGATTGCGTCGAGCAGCTCACTCGCCCCATGCTGCCCACGGGCCTCAGCGTAGGCCTTACCGATCGCGAACGTCTCCTTAAACGTCCCGCCGTGAGCTGCGGTGATCACGATCATCCCCGCGCTCGTCGGGCCCTCGAGCACCGTCGTCCACTCCTCCTCGGTGAAATCTGCCTTCGTGGTCATTCATCTTCCTTTCGCCGTTCATGCACGGAGCACCCGATCATCGAGCCCACACCGAGTGCTGGCATCCCCCAAAACAGGTGACAACGAAGCGCATCCGGACCGTCGGGGCGCTCTGCTGAATTCACCGCACGCGCCAGAAGAAACCCGGTTCGCGAAATCGGGCAAGCAGCAGGGCGCTGCCGACCCCGACGGACCGGCACTTCGCGCGTCAAGCCGAGGCGGAGACCGCCAGCTCGACTGTGCCGTTCACGTATCGCCGTCACCTGTGTCCGGGGTCTCCCAGCCAGCACACGCCTACCCCGGCCGCGGCGGCCCGAGAGCGGTGTTTGAGACATCTGTAGGCCTGAGTGCTTGTCTTGATCGACGCTCGAAAGTAGGCGGCGGGATGGAAGCTTTTGGAAGCCTCTGTTCCCGGCCACGACCTTCAGACGATCTGCAACTGCGACGGAAACCTCGGTTCAATGGGAGAGCTGAATCCGGCCCAAAGCTGAACTGAGCTGCGCGCTTGCGAGCGGGAGAGTCGCCCGTCCGATTGCGGCGGCCTTCACTCCGCATAGCTCCTGCTAATCATCCACTTCTGCTTCGGTGTAGCGGACGTCGAGGCGTCGACCTCAGGAGCGAGCGTCACGCTTGAGCATTCGAACGCGCCGCGCGATTCTCCCAGTCGCGGCGGGCTCGATTTCACGCACGGGATCGACAAGCGTGGCGATTACCTGGGGGGTCGTGGCGTCGATCGGATCGCCGGGGGCGGCGGTTTGGGATGCCACTGAACTCGGTATGTTGGTGCGGTGGCGTCGATTCCTGCTTCCGACCGCGCGCGGGCAAAGCCAGCGGTTGAAGACCGCGAGCGGCATGTCTGGGCCGTCCCGACGATCGAGCGGGTCGAGGTTGCGCTGCACGGGCACCGCGTGAACTTCAACATCGCCGGACAGGGACCGCCAGTCGTTCTCATACATGGCGTCGCTGGACGGGCCGCGCAGTGGGACCAGACCACCCAGCTCCTCGCCGAGCGTCACACGGTCGTCGCACCGGATTTGCTTGGACACGGGGACTCGGCAAAGCCCCGTGGCGATTACTCGCTCGGCGCGCATGCGTCTGGCATTCGCGATCTGCTCCTGGGGCTCGGGATAGAGCGGGCGACGGTGGTCGGGCACTCGCTCGGTGGCGGGATCGCCATGCAGTTCGCCTACCAGTTCCCGGAGCGGTGTGAGCGGCTCGTGCTCGTTTCGAGCGGTGGCCTCGGCGAAGAGGTGCATACGCTGCTTCGAGCCGCGACGTTGCCGGGGTCCGAGTTCGTTCTGCCGCTGCTCGCGCACCCGCGGTTGCTCGAGATCGTATCCGTGATACCGAGAGCGCTTGGGCGCCTCGGCCTGCGGACCCGGGTCGACCTGACCGAGATGGCACGGGGCTATCAGTCGCTGGCCAACGCCCAGGCGCGGAACTCGTTCGTACACACCGTGCGTGCGGTGATCGACCCCACCGGGCAGCGGATAAATGCCTCGGATCGTCTCTACCTTGCCTCGCAGATGCCGTCGCTGATTGTTTGGGGTCGTCATGATCGGATCATCCCGGTCGAACATGCAGGCCCAGCGCACGAGGCGATGCCGGGCAGTCGGCTCGAGCTATTCGAGAAAGCAGGTCACTTTCCACACATGGACGAACCGGTCCGGTTCGCCCGGGTGCTCGAAGCATTCCTGCACGAGACCGAGCCGGCCAGGCTGGACGCGCAAATGATGCGCGAAGTCGTTCTCAGCCGCGATCCTGAGACGGCCATGACACTCGAGCGGCTAAAGGCCGAGCACCCAGCTGCGGCGTAACCGACTGCGTAGCCGCTGGGCGTACGCACGCGCGCGAAGCATGTCCCGCGCGTACAAAGACCAAGGATGCAAGCGGAGTGGGTGATCCCGATTGGCACGGGTGACGCTACTGGTTAGCCGCCGAGACGAGGTACGCCTCCGGGTGACTACATGAGAGGTAACCGAGCATCCAGGTAACCGGGTCAAGCGATTGCCGCTCTCGTGCAGGCAATCGCCGGCGCGGGCACCCGCAACCCGGTTCGTGCGTGGCTACACGGGTTCGGCAAGGTCTCCTTGTTCGTGGCGCGCGACCTCTCGCAGTAAGTGAAGACCGGTAGGTGTCAGCGCCTGACGTGCAGCGGAGATCTTGCACGGCGGTTGATGCTTGTCCGCGGTTTACCGCAGATGGTTGGAATCGGCGAGGACGTAGATCGATGCAGCCAGAACACCTTCGGCGGTCCAGACATCAACCGCGGTGCGACGGTAGCCGGGGCCCTCGAAGGCGTCCAACCGGCTCCAGTGGTCAACCAGCGCTTCAGATTCGAAGACGAACACCTCGACCGATGTTCCCTCGGGATCGAGGATCAACGCGGGATATCCGAGCTCCGCGCCCCACCCGGCCTCGACTAGTGCGCCGTGGACGTGGCCGGTGAGCCATCGTCCGGAAAGCTCGCTGAGCTGGGCGTGGTTCTGGCGCCCCGGCGCCAAGGTGCCATACGTGGCGAGTCGTATCTCCGCCCCACCCACAGGTCTATGACCGGTCGACGTCACTTGCGGCATAGGGTGGCATGCGAGCCCATAGTCCGTGGCCCTCTTGCAGTGCGCGAGCCGCTCGATCGCGCTACGGCGCGAGCTTGCACGGGTTACCGCGGTAGGTTGTTGCCGTGAGTGCTCTGGCCGGACGGCTGCGTGAACTCTTGGCCTGGCCGGGTTTGCCATCGCCGCCGCGGGTTGATCTCGTAGAGGAGCGTCACTTGACGGGACATGTGCAGCAGTTGGTGGCGTATCGCAACCTCGAGAACGAGGAGGTGCGGGCGTTTGTGCTGCGGCCGGAGGGTTCCGGCCCGTTTCCCGGCGTAGTCGTCCACCATCAGCACAACGGGCAGCGGCAACTCGGTAAGAGCGAGGTCATCGGAGCCGCCGGGGATCCGCTCCAGGCCTTTGGGCCCAAGCTGGTGGAGCGCGGGTTTGTGGTGCTCGCACCGGACTCGATTTGTTTTGAGGATCGTCGCCGTGGCGCCTCCGGGACCGAGGTGCACCCGCAGGACGAGCAACAGCACTATGACGAGATGGCCTACCGGCTGGTGCGGGGATCGCTGCTTATGAGTGTGGTTCTCGCCGACGCAGCTACAGCTGTCTCGGTTCTACGGTCAGTCGACGCAGTCGACCCTGAGGCTGTCGGGATGGTGGGTCACTCCATGGGAGGACACACCACCCTGTTTGCCGCCGCCCTTGACGAGCGCGTGCGGTTCGCGTGCATCAGCGGCGCGCTCTGCGGCTACCGGGCGCGAATCGACGCGGGGATCGGGATTGAGCTCGCGCAGATAATCCCGGGGATCCTGAACATCACCGACTTCGACGGACTGTTGGCGTTGATCGCGCCACGACCGGTGTTGATCGTCTCCGCGGCCGACGATCCCTACTCCTTCGACGCGCCGGCTGCCGTGGCTCGTGCCCGCCGCGCATACGACCGTTACGGCGAGGCCGGGGCGCTCTCGCATCGACATTTCGACGGGGGGCACGACCTGACCGAGGAGCGCGTCAACACTCTGTTGGATTGGGTGACGTCATGCGCCTCACGCCTCACCACGCTGCCGCCGTAGCGGCTACGATTCCCACGATGGACTGGATTTTGGGGGTGCGTCGCGCTGGTCTTGGGCTGCTCGTTGCCGTGCTGGCGCTGGCCGCGGGGGTCACGTCGGCGTGGGCCGGCACAGCCAATGGTGGGCTGCGCAAGGCACCCAGAAACCCCCTCGCGGGGCTGAAGTGGGGCGTCTACCAAGGACCGATCGACGACGTGTGGCCCGCGTACGCGAGCGCCCATGGACGCAACAAGCGCCTGCTGGGCAAGATCGCGCTTCGGCCCCATGCGGTGTGGGATGGATTCTGGGACGGCAACCCCAGGGCCACCGCCCGGGAATCTGTATACGACTCGACGCAGGGCAATCCGAACGTCCTGGCGCAAGTCGCGCTCTTCCGCCTCGACCCGTGGGAGAGCTGCTCGGGGTACTGGTCGGCGGCTAACCAGGCCGGCTACAAGGCCTGGGTTCGCAGCTATGCGGCCGGGATCGGCTCGGCACGAGTGGCGGTGATCTTGCAGCCCGATCTGCCGTTCGCGGTCTGCGTGTCCTCGGGGGTGCCTGAGCAGCTTGTTTCGTACGCGGCGCAGGTCTTCAACGCTCTCCCGCACACGGCCGTATACATCGACGCGGGCAGCTACGACTGGTATCAGCCCGCGACGATGGCCCGGATGCTCGAGCGCTCCGGCATCTGGCACTCGCGTGGGTTTGCGCTCAACGTCACCCAATACGCCTCGACCGACCAGGAGCTGCAGTGGGGGGCGGCGATCAACCGGGTGCTCGCGGCTGACGGAGCACGGGCCAAGCACTTCGTGATCAACACCGACGAGAACGGCACCCCGTACCTCGCCGGCCAGGTGCCCGGCGGCGGGGCCCGGTCGAACTACACGCCCCGCTGCAGTTATCCGGGCCAGCGGGTCTGCCAGCGGCTCGGGATTCCCCCGACCACTGACGTTGCCAACGGGCGCTGGCATCTGAGCTCAGCCGACCGCAGGATCGCCGCAGCGCAAGCCGACGCGTACATGTGGCTGGGCAGGCCGTGGATGGTCAATGCCGGGCCGTTCTCGCTCCAGTTCGCGATGACCCTGAGCGCCAACGGCGCGTACTGAGACGGAGGCCTCGCGGGGCCCTTTGCCACCAGCAGCAGCCCGGTGCCCCGAGCCGATCCGCCCCCCGAAGCGCTGAGCGCGGACAGAAGCACCGACGGTGTTCCGGCCCGGAGACGTGACCTACCTGCAGATCTGGTGCCAAGAGCCGCTCGGGCGCCCGAGTTCTATGAGCCGGCATCACCACCGAGCCTCGCCCCGAGGCACGCTGCAGGTCGCGGTGTTCCGAGATCCGGAAGGCAACGCGGTCGGGGATGTCGACCGAGACGGCGGGCTGGTCCAGGCGCAGCCGCTAAGTCCTGGTCACCTGACCCCCGCGGTCAGATCGTGACCGCGCCGTAGATCGTGACCGCGCCGCTCTCGTCGAGGCTCCAGCCGGGGTTGTGCGCGATCTCCCAGACGTATCCATCCGGGTCGGCGAAGGCGCCCGTAGTGCCGCCCCATTCGGCGCGTCCAGCGGGTCGCACGATCGATCCGCCTGCGCGCTCGGCCTCTCTCAGCACGGCATCGACCTCGTCGGGGCTGCGCACGTTGTGGGCAAGCTCGATCCCCGGCGCACCGTGCCCGCCAAGCGCGGTCCAGAGACCGAACACCATGCCGCCCGCCTGGAAGAAGCACACCTCGTCGTCGGGCTGGTGAGCACCGCTCCACCCCAACGCTTCGTAGAAGGCTCGCGCCCGGTTCAGATCGGTCACGCCCAGCGTTACGAGACTGATTCGCTGCTCCATGACCGGGAGCATCTCACGCACGGCGGCCGGGAGCGTGGCAAAACCTAACCACGGTTGCTCAACCGCGACGACAACTGTCATCGGCCGTTGATCCAGCCTCGCGGCCTCTGTAATGATCGCTGGCCATGAGCCCAACCGGGGCACCGACCGCGACGCAACCCGCCGTGCCGGTGCGCCATCGGCCGAGCGTCGATCAGATGACCGATCAGCAGCTCGCGAGCCTGCGCCAGGCAATCACGGCGGCGCAGGACCTGAACGACGACCGGGGTTACCAACGTTGGGCGGGGATCCACGGGTTGCCGCTGCCGATGTATTGCACTCACAACTCACCGCTGTTCCTCGCCTGGCACCGTGCCTATCTGTATCTGTTCGAGTTGGCGCTGCGCGATCAGGTGGCCGACGTCGTTCTCCCATGGTGGGACTGGACGGTTGACCAGGACGTACCGGCGGCGTACGCGCAGGGCGACAACAACCCGCTCGTCAGCTCGCCGATCCAGCCCTCGGGCCGCGAGCCCGGCGGCTCGGACCAGACGGTGCGCGCGCCCGGACAGGACGGCGCGCCGCCCCTGCCGACCGCCGCTGACGTCGAAGGTCTGCTGGCTTTGAACGACTTCATCGACTTCCAGACCCAGCTCGAGGACATTCACAACGGCGTCCACGTCTGGGTCGGGGGCACGATGAGCGACATCGCGACTGCGGCCTACGACCCGCTGTTCTGGGCCCATCACGCGATGATCGATCGCATCTGGCGGCTGTGGCAGCTCCAGCACCCGAACGCCGCACCGCCGGCGTCGCTGCTCGGACGCGCGTTGCCGCCGTTCCCGATGACGGTCGCCCAGACCCTCGATCCTTCGAGCCTCGGATATGACTACGCCGCCTCTACGGCCGGTGTGGACGGTGTGAGCTGATGGTCGATCGGTACGTCTCGGCGCCGATCGAGCTCGCGCCCGCGCTGGCGTCGGGCGACTACGCGCGCGCCGACCTCATCTTCGACGAGGTTGACCACTCGCTGGCCTCGTACGAGGCGCGAATCTATCTCAACGAACGCGACGCGGACGCGAGCACGGGCCGCGACCATCCCGCCTATGCGGGGTCGTTTCACATCTTCGGGCACGGTGGCTGCTTCGGCGACGCCGGACACTGCGACGTGCCGGACGAGCCACGAGACCCGTTCGACCTCCGGGGCCCGCATCAGCTCACCCCGGCCACCAAGGCGGTGATCGTGACCGATGCCCTGAAGCGAATCGTCTCCGAGAGTCCCGACAAGAACTCGATAACGGTGACCGTCGTGGTGGTGGCGCCGGGCCGGCCGAACAACGACTACCTGCGCTTCGGGCGGCTCCGCCTGGTCACCTACCGCTGATCGGGACCGCGCCGGGAGTGTGGTTCAATCGCGGCAGGTCGTCCCGCCCGCGCTGGTTTCAGAATCCGACGAGGCGCAACGATCGCTCGCCAGCCGTGTTGAGTCGTTGTGGCTGCGCACAGCGGTCCACCCAATCAGAGGAGCCAAAGTGAAAAAACTCATCATCGCGCTGACGGCGCTGGCCGTCTTCGCGCCCGGAGCGCTTGCGGCAAGCCATTTCGTCAAGGTCACGCCGTCCAAGGTGGCCGCGGGTAAGAAGGTGACGATCTCCGGCTCGGTCGGCAAGGGGTGCCAGATCGGCCACAAGAACGACTCGGCCACGATCTACTCGCGCGCGTTCAAGGGCGCCACCAAGCACAGCTTCGGCGGCGTGCCCTCGATCAGCGCATCGCTGGCCAAGAGCAAGAACGGCAGCTTCTCGGTCGCGATCACGCTGAGCAAGAACGTGAAGGCCGGCAGCTACTCGGTCAACGGGCGGTGCGGTGGCGGCAACTTCGGTTCAACGAAGCTGCAGGTGACCAAGCCGAGCTCGAGCAGCGGCCTGGTCGGCTTCTACTAGGAAGCACCGAGGCACTGGCGGCGGCGCCGATCGGCGCGGCCGAGCGCCCGGGCGCGACGAAGGACCGGCGGAGGCGGCCAGGATGAGCGGAGCGCTGATCCTGACCGGCGCGCCCGGAACGGGCAAGAGTTCGGTGCTCGAGGCGTTGAGCACCGAACTCGAAACCCAGAGGATCCCGTTCGGCGCCATCGAGAGCGAGGAGCTCTCGCGTGGCTGGCCCTGGCTGGGTCTCCAGCAGTGGTTGCCGCAGCTGGCGGCGATCGTCTCGCTTCAGCGGGCGGCCGGACGCGACACGTTCATCGTCGTGGCCACGACCGAGACCGAGCGCGAGCTGAACGCGGTTCGCGGCGCCATCGGAGGCGACCGCACGGCGGTCGTGTGCCTTGAGGCCTGCGCCGACGTGGTGGCTCGGCGGATCGCAACGCGCGAGCCTGACTCCTGGCCGGGGAAGGCGGCACTCGTGGCGCATGCGCGGGAGCTGGCGGAGGTGATCCCGCGTCTTCGGGGCATCGACCTCGTGCTCGGAACCGAGGATCGAGACCCGGGCGACGTGGCCGCTGCGGTCAGGCGGTTGGGCGAGGAAAAAGGCGTGTTCGGCCCGACGGGGTGACCCAGGCGGCCTGGCCGGCCGAGCGAGCCGGCCGAGAGAGCCGGCCGAGCGGACGGCTCGTCCATAGGGACATTTGCTCAACCGCCGCCTGAATGGTCAGGAATAAGGACAGTCGTGCCGATGCGCGCGTGACGCGCGCTCGATCACCCATGCATGTCCGCAGACACATCCCGCTCGGCTGGGTGATCCCCCTGGCCTTTCTGACTTTGGGTACGGTGACCATGGTCGGGTTCATCCTGGCGGGGGCCTTCGCCTCGCCACAGGCGCTCAGCATCGGGATGCCCGTGTACTACGTGCTCTGCCTCGCGGCGGGGGTGATCACGCTGGGCGCCGGGCTGCACCGCCGCCAGCGCGGCTGGACCTGGATCGGGGTGGCCGCTCTGACCTGGACTTTTGGCGGCATCTACTACGGGCTCGCCGGTCAGCCGGCCGGCATGTCGCCCGCCAACGTGCTCTGGCTGCTGTTCTACGGCCCGGCGGTCACGGGCCTGATCACCCTGTCGCGTAAATACGCGGCCAAGGCGGACGCCCGGCTGTGGCTCGACGGGGTGATCGGGGCGCTCGGAGTGGCCTCGGCGGGGCTGCTGTTCGCGCTTCCGCGGATCGTCCACGGGCATCTGCACGGCGCGGCGCTCGGCCTCGACATCGTCGAGCCGATGGCCGATCTCGCCCTGATCGGCGTGGTGATCGCGACGCTGATCGCCTCACGCGCCCACGCGGCGAAGAGCTGGCTGGTTCTGGGGGTGGGCACGGCGCTGTTCACGCTCACCGATTGCGTGTATCTGGTCGAGCTGGCTCAGAGCACCTTCAGCCTCAGCGGACCGGTGGTGGCAGGATGGCTGCTCGCGCTCACGCTGTTCGCGCTCGCGGCGTGGATGCCGTCCTCCAGCGTTCCCGCACGGCGCTCAGATGCACAGAGCCGGCTGGGGTGGCTGCTGATCATGGCCGCCATCCCGGTCAGTGCGCTCGCGGTCCGCAACCTCAGCGTGGGCGAGCTGCCCGGCGTGCTCGTCGCCGCGCTGGCGCTATTCGGCGTCCTGGCGCGGCTGCACCTCACCCACCGCGCTGCCCGTCGGGCGCTCGCCGCCGTGACGACCCAGTCGCTGACCGATCAGCTGACCGGCCTGTCCAACCGCGTGCGCCTGCTCGCCGACCTGGAGGACGTCGTCGCCGCGGGCGAGCCCTGCCTGCTCGTCCTCTTCGACCTCGACGGATTCAAGTCCTACAACGATTCGTTCGGGCACCTGGCCGGCGACCAGCTGCTGCGCGGGCTGTCCGAGCGGCTCGCTGCGGTGTGCATCTGCGAGAACGCCCGCGCCTACCGGATGGGCGGGGATGAGTTCTGCGTGTTGGCCGACATCGGCTCCTCCGTGCCCCCGCTGGTCGCGCGTCTGCGGGCGGCGTTGCAGGAGCGTGGCGAGGGGTTCCAGATCGGTGCCTCAACGGGATACGCCGTGATCGGCGAGGAGGCGCAGACCGCGGCGGATGCGCTGCGGCTGGCCGATCAGCGGATGTTCGCCGAGAAGCACAGCGGGAGCCCGCCGGCCGGGGTGCAGGTCAAGGACGCGCTCGTCCGCGCCCTGTCCGAGCGAATGCACGAGCTCGGCTCGCACATGGACGGGGTGGCGTCGATGTGCTCGGCCGTGTGCCTCGAGCTCGGGCTGCCGCCGAAGGAGGCCGAGCGCGTGGCGCTGGCCGCGGAGCTGCATGACATCGGCAAGGTCGCAATCCCCGATTCGATCCTGAGAAAGCCGGGCCCGCTCAATGAGTCCGAGTGGGAGCTGATGCACCAGCACACGATCATCGGCGAGCGGATCGTCCTCAGCGCTCCGGGCCTGCGCGCGCTCGGACCGATGATTCGATCCGCCCACGAGCGCTGGGATGGCGCCGGGTATCCCGACGGGTTGGGCGGTGATGCGATCCCGCTCGGCTCGCAGGTGATCTTCGTCTGCGACGCCTATGACGCCATGACCTCCGAGCGCGGTTATTGCGCGGCGGTCGACCCGTACGACGCCGTGGCCGAGCTTCGCCGCTGCGCGGGCACGCAATTCTCGCCCCGGATCGTGGAGGCGTTCTGCCGCGTGCACGCGGCGCTCGAGGCGGCCGACCGGGTCCCGGCCACTCCGGGCGACGCGACCGCGCCGTCCGACGTCCTGGCCGCCTAACCGTCGCGCGGCTGGGGAACCAGGACCACCTTGCCGAGGTTGCGGCGCTCGGCTATGAACCGGTGCGCGTCCGCGGCCTCGTCGAAGGCAAACGCGCGCGCCACCACCGGGCGGATCGTACCGCGGTCGATGAGCTCGGTCAGCGGCCCCGACCAGCGCTCAGCCCCGTGCTCGTCCCAGAGCGTGAGCACGTTCAGGCCGAGCACCGCCTTCGAGGTTGACATCTGGCGAACGATGCTGAACCACGGCATCTGGATCGCCGTCCTGGCCGCCGCGAGGAGGTTTCGCTCAGCTCCCGCGACCACCCCCGAGGCGCCGAAGCAGACGAGCCGGCCGCCGGCGCGCAACAGCTTGTAGCTGCGGCGAAAGCTCGAGCCTCCGATCGCGTCCATGACGAGGTCGAAGCTCGGCAGATTGCGCTCCCAGCCCTCGCGGGTGTAGTCGACCGGGTGATCGACGCCGAAACCGGCGATCGCCTCATGCTTGGCCGGGGATGCAGTCCCCCAGACCTCCGCGCCCGCCTGCTTGGCCAGCTGGGTGGCGGCGATCCCGACGCCGCCGCCGGCCGAGTGGATCAGCACGCGCTCGCCCGGTTGCACGTTTCCGCCCCGGACCAGCGCCTCCCATGCGGTGGCGTAGTTGACCGGGATCGCGGCGCCTTCCTCGAAGCTGAGCCGCTCGGGCAGGGCGAAGGCTCCGGCGTCCGCGGTGACCACCCGCTCCGCATAGCCACCGAAGCGGACCGGCGCGGCCACGCGATCGCCGACGGTGAAACGGTCCGCGCCTTCGCCCACCGCGGCCACGGTGCCGGCGACCTCGTAACCGACCACGCACGGCGGCTTGGGCGCATCGGGATAGAGGCCGAGCCGCGCCATCAGGTCGGCGAAGTTGATGCCCGCGGCGCGCACGTCGATCAGGATCTGCCCCGGGCCGAGGCGCGGATCTGGCCGCTCCTGGACCCGGAGTACCTCGGGAGGACCATGGCGGGTGATCACCACCGTGCGCATCGGGCAAACCTACCGGAACGCCTCCGTGGGCCTACGGCGCCGAACGAGCGGGCGGCGCCCGCGTGACGCGCGGGGCGCGCTACGCGGCGCTGGCGTCTTCGCCGCGGCGGCGGAAGAAGGCCAGGCAGCGATCGAAGAAGCGCGCGACGCGGCCCCGGCTGACCGGCTCCTCGACTGCTACGAGCACGGGCGCCGCGGGCTCGGCCGCCACCGGCGGCGGGCTCGGCGCGACCAGGGTGAGCGGAGGCGGCTTGCTGGCCGCCGTGTCGGCGGGCTGCGCACCCGCGACGTTGACGGCGACCGGCGACGCCGAAGCGGCGGGCGGGGGCCCGGTCGATTCGCCCAGCAGCGACTCCGCGGCACCGTTGGCCCACATCAGCGATTCGAGGTAGAGCTCGCCGGCGCCGGTGACCACCGCGGGGGCCGGCGCTTCCTGGCCGGCTTCGAGCGCCACCACGCAGTCCAGCAGCTGGCCCTTCTTGCCCTTACGCTGCGCGAGCGCTTCGCGAACGTCGTCGGCGAGCGGAAGCGAGGCCACGACGTCGTGCATGGGGGCGTCCATCATGGCGTCGATGACCGAGAACAGCCCGAGGGTGAACAGCTCGGCCGGGCTCCCGAGGCCGCCGAGCCGGGCCCCCGCGAGCTCGCAGAAGCGGGCGCGGATGAGCGCGGTCACCGTGAGCTCGGTCGGCTTGTCGTCGATGCTGGCCAGCACGCTGAGGGTCGCCCAGCGCCGCACGTTCTCCACCCCGAGCAGGGCCAGGGCCTGGCCGATCGAGCGTACGTCGCCGCGCAACCCGAAAAAGGCCGAGTTGACGTAGCGCAGGAGGCGGAAGCTGAGGGCGACGTCGCGGGCGATCAGCTGCTCGATGTCCGAGAACTCGACCGCCGAGCTCTGGAGCGCGGACACGACCTGAAGCAGGGCCAGGCGGTTGGCGGCGATGCCGCGGGTTCCGAGCATGGCCGGGCGGCAGAAGAAGTAGCCCTGGAAGAGATCGCAGCCCGCGGCGACGCAGAACTCGTGATCGGGCCGGGTGGCCAGCTTGTCGGCCAAGAGACGCGAGCTGTGGGAGCGCAGACGCTCGACCTGCTCGCGCACGCCGTCGCGCCCAAGCACCTCGGTGTTGAGCTTGACCACATCGAACAGCTCGAGGACCGGCTCGGACCCCGGGCGGGCCTGAAAGTCGTCGAGGGCGAGGCGATAGCGCTTCTGCTTGAGATCGCGCAGCGCGGTGCTGAGCTCGTCGTCGAACTGCTCGTTCTCGGCGATCTCGAGCCCGACGAGATCAGCGGGAATCGCCTCGGCGAGGCCGTCGACCACGAACTCACGCGATACGTTGATCCACGGGGTCTTGGTCCCGACGATCCGGGGCAGGTCGAGCTCGGTCAGCGAGTTCAGCACCACGGTCGCGGTGGCCCGCTCGCCGTCGGCGAACGAAGCCGCGTCCTTGACGTAGCCGTCGCCGCGGAACAGAAGCTCGTAGCCGACCGCCTCGAGCTTGGGGTTGAAGATGGGCTGGCGAGCGATGAAGGCGTCTGGCATGGCGCGACCCGGGCGGGTGTCCTCTTTGTCGGCACCCGGAGTCGCGCCTTGAAGCCACCCGGGGGCAAAGTGGACCGTTCGGTGCGCTATGCGGCGGCGGCGAGCCGCGAGACCAGCGTCCTGGCCATCTCAGCCAGCTCCGGCGGACCGAGCACCTGCATCGGCTCGTCGAGCAGCGCCATCCAGACCAGGAAGCTCCGTGACCAGGCGCCGCGGGTGGTCACGATGCAGCTGTGCTCGGTGTCGGGCTCCACGGCCGCGTAGCGGGCCGGAATGCGAACGCGGGCTTCGGCGGCGCTCACGCGCAGGCGGATTCGCCCCGGTGCCGTCTCGCCCTCGGCGGGCTCGGCTCGGAGCTGGCTCCTGACGTAAGCGGCCGGATCGCCACCGGGAACCGTCCTGCGCCGGCCGCGCCCGCCGGCGCGCAGGCGTCCCCGGATGCGGTCCACTCGGAACGTCCGCCAATCGTCCCGGTCGAGGTCGTAGGCGACCAGATACCACCGGTAGCCGCTGTGCACGACCGCGCAGGGCTCCGTGTGACGCTCGCTGGCACGGCCGTCCTTGGCCACATAGGGGAAGTGCAGGCGGGCACCGTCGCGGCAGGCGCCGGCCAGGGTGGCAAGCGTGTCGGCGTCGATGCGCGGGGCATCGACGCTGAACGCCGACGTGGTGTCACCGAGAGCGCTGATGCGGCGGCGGAGCCGGCCGGGCAGGACCTGCTCGAGCTTGGCCAGGGCACGAACCGAGGTCTCCTCGATGCCGGCGATCGAGCCCGTCGCGGCCGTCCGCAGTCCGACCGCGACCGCCACCGCCTCGGCGTCGTCGAGCAACAGGGGCGGGAGCTCCCCGCCGGCGCCGAGCCGATAGCCGCCGGCCACGCCGGGAGCGGCCTCGATCGGGTACCCGAGCGAGCGAAGCTTGTCCACGTCGCGGCGGATCGTCCGCGGCCCGACCTCGAGCCGGTCGGCCAGCTCCTGGCCGGTCCATTCACGGCGGACTTGGAGGAGGGAGAGCAAGGCGAGCAGCCGAGCTGAGGTCTGCACCATGGGAAGCGCAAGCCTCGCACAAATCGCGGACCAGAATTGACCGCATGTCCGAGATAGTGGGGAACGAGTACCGTAGTGGCCCCATTTCGCGACCGAACGGCGAGGAGAACGCTAATGCCCAGCCCGTCCGAGCCGGTCCGCCCGGTTCCCGAGCATCTCCATACCGTCACCCCGCGGCTGGTCGTGCGCGATGGCGCGGGAGCGATCGACTTCTACCGCGAGGCCTTCGGCGCGGTCGAGATCAGCGAGCGCTTCACCGGACCGGGCGGTGAGCTGATCCATGCCGAGATCAAGATCGGCGATTCGGTGGTGATGATCACCCAAGACACGGGCGACGGCGGTCCGGCCCGCTCGCCCGATGGTGTAGGGGGTACCGCCACCGCGATCATGGCCACGTACTGGGAGGACGTCGACACGGTGTGGGAGCAGGCGTTGCGGGCCGGCGCCGAGGTCGTCTTCCCGCTCGCCGATCAGTTCTACGGCGAGCGCGGCGGCCGTGTGCGGGATCCGTTCGGTCAGCAGTGGATGCTGAGCGCGCGGCTCGAGATCCTGTCGAGTCAGGAGATGGCCGAGCGAGCGGCGCGGTTGTTCGCCTCAGACTGAAGTCGTGACAGCGCGCTTATTGACGCAGTCGTAGAGCGCGTTGCGAAGCGCCGTCTCCCGGGGGTCGTCGCGCAGATGGTGGCCCAGCCGGTTGGGGGCATAGGCGAAGCTGAGCTCGAGATCGGGATCGGCAAACGCGAATGATCCGCCGGCGCCGGGATGCCCGAACGCGCGCGGCGTCGAGCCGAACTCGAACCCCGCCCCCGGCCGGGCAAACCCGAGCGCGAACGCGGCATCGGTGAGCAGAACCTGGTCGCGGGTAACCGCGGTCGGAGCCCGGGGAGGCGCGGTGAGCTCGTCCAGCGTAGCCGCGGATAGGCCGAGGGCCTGGCCGCCGCTGGCCAGCTCGCTGTAGGCGCGAGCGACGCTTCGCACCTGGCCGATGCCGCCGCCGGCCGGGTTCTCGATCGCGCGGTACTCGGGCGCGTCGAGCCCGGCCGTGCTGCGAAGCCGCGGGTTGCCGAACACCCGCGCGGTCAGCGACGAAGGGCGCAGGAAGGCGGCGAGCATGGCGGGCGGCATGCCCCGCGGATGCAGTACCGCATCGATCACGCCGCCGCCCTTGATCGTGGCCACCCGGTCGGGCGGGACCGTGGGCGGGAGGCCAAAGTAGAACTCGAGTCCGAGTGGCTCGGCGATCTCCTCGGCGAAGAACCGGCCCAGCGATCGGCCGTGCGGGTCAACCCGGCGGATGAGCTCGTTCTCATACCACCCGAGGCTGAGGGCGTGATACCCCTGCCGCGTCCCGGGCTCCCAGGCCGGTCGCTGACGGGCCAGGACCTCGGCCAACCCGGCCAGGTCGCCGAGCCGGGCCGCGTTCAAGGGTTGATCGATGGCGCATAAGCCGGCCTGATGGGCGAGGAGCTGGCGCACCGTGACCGCCGCCTTGCCGTTCTGGGCGAACTCGGGCCAGTAGCCGGCCACCGTCGCGTCGTAGTCGAGCCAGCCCCGGGAATGGGCCAGCGCGAGCGTCATCGCGGCAAGGCCCTTGGAGGTGGAGTAGACGAGCACAAGCGTGTCCTGCATCCAGGGCTGGCTCTGTCCGGGGTCACGCCAGCCGCCCCACAGGTCGACGACGAGCGCCCCCCGGTGATAGGCCGCGCAGGCGGCGCCGAGCTCTCCGCGGCGGGCGAAATTAGCCTCGAACGCTTCGCGCACCGGCTCGAATCCCGGCGCCACCGTGCCTTCGATCATCTCCAAGACGCTACCGGCGGAGCAGGTCGACACGCATCGGCTGGCTGAAGCACCGCTCCCCGGGGCGGTCTCCCGTCTCTCCGAGACGGGCGAACGCGTCGCCCAGTTCCTGCGCTCGGGCGTCGAACACGGCGGCACGGCTCGGGTCCACGCTGACCGTCCGATCACGGAGCGCGGCCAGGCCGGAGAGGCAGATCCTGACCTCGTACTCGACCGTCCGGATCCGTTCCAGCCCCGTGCGCGGCGCGTCGGCGATCGCCTGCTGCGCGGCGGCGCGGACCTGTTCCTCGTCCTCAACCAGCCTGACCAGGTCGAAGAAGTCGCCTTCGGCCAGCGGCTCGGCGACGTAGCCAAGGCCGCCGGGGCGCAGCACCCGTCGCAGCTCGGCAAGGGCGGCCGCCGGGGGCGCATGGTGGAGCGAGCGCATGAAGACCGCCACGTCGACACTCGAGTCGGCGAGGGGCAGCCGCTCGGCCCGGCCGATCAAATACCGGATGCCGTCCGCGTGGTCGCGGGCACGGCCGAGCTGGGCCTCGGACGTCTCGATGCCGGTCACCGTCGCCCCTCGCGTGGCCAGAGCGCGGGCAACGGTGCCCGCCCCGCACCCGATGTCGACCACGTCGCGCCCTTCCAGCTGGACCATTCGCTCGAGCATCGCCAGGTCGGTGGTCACCTCTCGCCTCAACGGGTGGGCATCGTAGAGCGAGGGCTGGCTCGCCACCGCCGCCGGGGCGTAAGCTCGATCGGCATGGGGAGCGGATCGCCGGCGACGGCACCTCCGCCGCGCGGCCGAGGCATGCCCGATGAGCTGTCGCCCCGGCACCTGGCCATCCGGGTGGCTCAGATTGCGGCCGTGGTTGGAGCGGTCGCCATCGCGATCGGCGCGCTGCCGGGGCTGGACGACGTCCGCGCACGATTCGCCGGCGCCAGCCCAGCTTGGATCGCCGCCGTGGCGGTCGCCGAGGCCGGTTCGTGCGCCGGCTACGTGCTGGCCTTCCGCTCCACGTTCTGCGCCGGGATGTCGTGGAGCCTCAGCTATGAGATCGCGATGGCCGAACAGGCCGCGAATGCGCTGTTGCCGGCCGGCGGCGCCGGAGGGCTGGCCCTGGGTGTATGGGCCCTGCGGCAGGCGGGGATGCCGACCGGGCACATCGCGCGGCGGACCGTCGCCTTCTTCGTGATCACCAGCGCGCCCAACTTCCTCGGGGTCGTGCTCGTGGGGCTCGCGCTCTTCGCGGGTCTCCTCCCGGGCTCGGAATCAGCCGCGCTCACACTCCTGCCGGCGCTCATCACGGCGCTCGGAATCGTGCTCGTGGTCCTCAGCCCGCGTCTTCTGCGCGCGCTCGGCGCTCGTGGCGATGGGGCGCGGGAGGCGAAGGGCAGCGGACTCAGGCGACGCGTGGGGAATGCGCTCCGCGACGGCCTGCAAGCGGCCGCCGACGGGGTTGAGCAGGCGATCGACCTGCTGCGGTCTCGGAGCGCCGGCGTGCTCGTTGGCGCATTCGCCTACATGGCGTTCGACATCGCCGCGCTGGGCTTCGCCTTCGCCGCGGTGGGGAGCGCGCCCTCGTTTGGGGTCCTGGTCCTCGCCTACCTGCTCGGGCAGCTCGGCAACCTGATCCCGCTCCCCGGCGGTATCGGCGGAACCGAGGCCGGGCTCGTGGGCTTCTTGGCGCTGTACGGCGTCGCGCTCAACGACGCCACCGCCGCGGTCCTGCTCTACCGGCTGTTCGAGCTCGCCGTCCCGGCCTTGCTCGGCACCCCGGCCTTCTTCGTCCTCAGACGCAGGCTGATGCGAGCCGACAAGCCGGCGCTCATGTGCGCGCCCCTGGCCCTCGAGGTGGTCAAGCTGCCGCCGGCGGAGGCAGCCGGGGTGGCTGGGCCACGTATGCATTGACAGCTATATAGCTTAGTGGTTATATAGCGCTCGTGTCCGTGTTCGAGGTCCTGGCCGAGCCAAACCGCCGCCTGATCCTCGATCAGCTGTGCGCCCGGGAGCGCCCGGTCGGGGAGCTGGTCGAAGTCCTCGCGATCAGCCAGCCGGCCGTCTCCAAGCATCTCCGGGTCCTGAGGGACGCGGGTCTGGTCGAGGTCCGGGTGGACGGTCAGCGCCGGCTCTACAGCACCCGCCCCGAGCCGCTGCGCGCGATCGAGGATTGGCTCGTCCCCTACAGGCGTCTGTGGGCGGCGCGTCTGGACGAACTCGAGCGCCACCTGGACGCCATGCCCGACGATGACAGCCAGCCATGAGGAGCAGCGTGTACGGAGCTCTTGAACAGCGGGATGACGGCCACTGGCAGCTCCGGTTCACCCGCACGCTGGCCCATCCGATCGAGAAGGTCTGGCAGGCGGTGACCGAGCCCGAGCACTTGGCGCACTGGTTTCCCTCGACGATCGAGGGCGAGCGCGCCGCGGGCGCCCGGCTGAGATTCAGCTTCCCGGACGCCATCGTCGATCCGATCGACGGCGAGATGCTGGCCTACGACCCGCCGTCGATGCTCGAACTGCGCTGGGGGACCGATGTGCTTCGAATCGAGCTGCGGCCGGTCGACGGCGGCACCGAGCTGACCCTCACCGACGTGCTCGACGACGTGGGCAAGGGCGTGCGCGACGGCGCGGGCTGGCACACTTGCCTGGACGCGCTCGAGGCGACCCTCGGCGGGTCGGGCACCGCGCGCGAGCGAGCTCAGCCGCTGGGCCGAGGTGCACCCGCGCTACGCCGAGCGGTTCCCGCCCGAGGCGGCGGTCATCGGACCGCCCGAGGGTGTGCACTGACACGCACCGATGAGTTCGGGGACCGGCCGCGGTCTCCGTACTCAGATATGACGACCACGGGAGCCATACCGATGACCGAGAGCCGTGAACGCTGGATCGCCCTGCTGCTGCTCTGCATGGGCTCGTTGATGATCGTCCTCGACACGACGATCGTGAACGTCGCCCTGCCCTCGATCCGCGCCGACCTGCATTTCTCCTCCACCGCGCTGGCCTGGGTGGTCAACGGCTATCTGCTCACCTTCGGCGGCTGCCTGCTGCTGGGCGGCCGGCTCGGAGACCTCTGGGGCCACCGGCGCCTGTTCCTGGCCGGCATCGTGCTGTTCTCACTCGCCTCGCTGGCCTGCGGGCTGGCCACCAGTCAGGCCGAGCTGGTCGGTGCCCGCGTGGTTCAGGGACTCGGGGGGGCCGTCGTCTCGGCGGTCTCGCTGTCGCTGATGATGGCCCTGTTCACCGAGCCGGCCGAGCGCGCCAAGGCGATGGGAGTGTTCGGCTTCGTGGCCGCGGGCGGCGGCAGCCTCGGCGTGCTCCTTGGAGGCATTCTCACCGACGTGCTGAGCTGGCACTGGATCTTTCTCGTCAACGTGCCCATTGGAGCCGCCGTGTGCGTCATGGCACTGCGCCGGCTGCCGGCGGGCAACGACGACCAGGCGCCCGTGCGGCTCGACGTCGCGGGGGCGGTGACCGTGACCGTCGCGGTGATGCTCGCCGTGTACGCGATCGTGAACGGAAACCAGGCGGGGTGGACCTCGGCCCAGACGCTCGGTCTGCTGGCCGGGGCGGCCGGCCTCGGGTCGGTGTTCGTGCTCATCGAATCCCGCGTGCCGGAGCCGCTGATGCCACTGAAGCTGTTCCGCTCCCGCAACCTCGCCACCGCCAATATGGTCGGCGTGCTGTGGGCGGCGGCGATGTTCGCGTGGTTCTTCCTCTCGGCTCTCTACCTCCAGCTCGTCCTCGGCTACAGCCCGCTCGACGTGGGGCTGGCCTTCCTGCCGTCGAACCTGATCATGGGCGCATTCTCTCTCGGGCTCTCGGCCAAGCTCGTCATGCGCTTTGGCATCCGGCCCCCGCTGGCCGTCGGGCTGACACTGGCCTCGGCCGGGCTGCTGCTGCTCGCCCTGACCCCCGTCCACGGCCACTTCGTTGCCGATGTCCTGCCGAGCATGATCCTGCTCGGCTTCGGCGCCGGCATGGCGCTCAACCCGGTGCTGCTGGCGGCAATGAACGACGTGGAGCCCAGTCAGTCGGGACTCGCCTCGGGCGTGGTCAACACCTCGTTCATGCTCGGCGGCGCCCTGGGTCTGGCCGTCCTGGCCAGCGTGGCGGCGTCCCGAACTCAGAGCCTGCTCGGCTCCGGAGCCGGCCACCTGGTCGCGTTGACCGGCGGCTATCACGCCGCTTTCGTCATCGGCGCCGCGTTCGCCGCGCTCGCCGCGGTGCTCGGCGGGGTCAGGCTGAAGATCCGCGCCGTGGCCCCCCGCTGTGAGCCGGCGCTGGCCGAGGCCTAGGCCGGGCGCCAAGCCCGGATCGCCGCCACGAGCTCGTCTGGCGCATCCTCTTGGACATAGTGGCCGGCGCCCTCGATCGGCACCGTCCGGTGATCTGGGAACTGCTGCTCCCACCGCTGCCGCTCGCGGTCGCCGAAGGCGACGTCGCGGGTCGGCCAGGTGATCAGCGCGGGCCGGTCGCGCAGCCTCTCCAGGCCACGCTCGATCTGGGCCAGCCAGGGCCGGCTGCGCAGGATCTCCCGCGGGAACACCCAGGTCGGCCGCCGCGAGTCCGGGGTCGGGAACGGTCCCCGGTACGCCTTCTGGGTGGGGAGGTCGGACTTCGGCCACGCCCAGGTGTTGGCGATCACGAAGGCGGCGAAGCGCTCGGGATGGCGCCCGGCGACCGCGAAGCCGATCGGCCCACCCCAGTCCTGGACCATCAGGGTCGCGCCCGAGAGATCGAGCTCGAGCACCAGGCGCTCGACCGCGGCCGCGTGCTCGGCCGGGGTGTAGCCGTAGCCGGGCGGCGCGCCCGAGAGCCCGAACCCCGGATAGTCCGGCGCGATACACCGGTAGCGGTCGCGCAGGCCGAGGATCAGCCGCGGTAGAGGAACGACCAGGTCGGATTCCCGTGCAGGAGCAGGAGCGGCGGCCCGGATCCCTCGTCCACGTAGTGCAGGCCGGAGGCGAACCGGTCGGCGAAGGGGTACAGCGCCTCGGGGACCCAGGCCGGACGGTCCGCGGGGCTCACCGCCGGGACGAGGAGCGGAGCCGCTCCCGAAGCTCCGAGCGCCTGATCTTCCCGCTCACCGTCTTGGGCAACTCGGCCACGAAGTGGATCTCCCGGGGGTACTTGTACGGCGCGGTCAGCCGCCGGGCGTGCTCCTGTAGCTCGCGTGCCAGCCCGTCATCACCCGCGTAGCCGGCCGCCAGGACGCAGAACGCGGTGACGATCTGGGTGCGCTCGGGGTCGTCCTTGCCCACCACCGCCGCCTCGGCCACGGCCGGATGCTCGATCAGCGCGGACTCGACCTCGAACGGGCCGATGCGGTAGGCGGACGAGGTGATGACGTCGTCGTCGCGGCCCTCGAACCACAGGTAGCCGTCGCCGTCGCGCCACGCCTTGTCGCCCGTGAAGTACCAGCCGTCGCGGAACGAGTGCGCGTTGGCGTCGGGGTCGCGGTAGTACTCCTGGAACAGCCCCACCGGACGCGGATCGGTCACCTGCACCGCGATGTTGCCGACCACATCGTCCTGCGCCCGCGTGCCCGATTCGTCGAGCACCTCGACGTTCCATCCCGGCACCGGCTTGCCCATCGAGCCCGGACGGACCGGGACTGCTCGGTAGTTGGCCACCAGCAGGGTGGTCTCGGACTGGCCGTAGCCGTCGTAGACATCCAGGCCGGTGCCGTCTTTCCAGGCCCGGATGACCTCCGGGTTCAGCGGCTCACCGGCGCTCGTGCAGTGGCGCAGGACCGAGAGGTCGTGACGCCCGAAGTCGGCCTGCACGAGCAGCCGGTACAGCGTGGGTGGGGCGCAGAACGAAGTGATGCGTCCGCCGGCGATGATCGAGAGGATCGTGTCCGCGTCGGGTTTGCCGAGCGCGACCTGGACCACGGTGGCGCGCTCGTGGAACTGGCCGAACAAACCGCCCCAGGCCGCCTTGGCCCAGCCGGTGTCCGACACCGTCCAGTGGCGGTCGCCGGCGCGCAGGTCGTGCCAGAAGCGGGCGGTCGATACATGGCCGAGTCCGTACGAGGCCCCGTGCAGGACCATCTTCGGGTAGCTGACCGTGCCGCTGGTGAAGAACAGGAGGATCGGGTCATCGCGCCCCGTGGGCTCGGTCGGGGTCGGACCGTCGCCGGCGGTGGCGACCAGGGCGTCGAACTCGTGCCAGCCTTCGTGCGCACCCCACGAGATGTGGTGCCTGAGCGTTGGCAGGGACTCTTCGATGGCATCGATCTTGGCCGCGCCCGAGCCGTCGGTGATGGCCGCCACCGCGCCGGCGCTGCGGATCCGGTAGGCGATGTCACGTGAGGTGAGCTGGTTGGTGCCCGGCATGGCGATCGCGCCGAGCCGGATGACCCCGAGCATGGCGGCATACCAGGCGGGGACACGCGGGAGCATGATGAACACGGGGTCGCCCTTGCGGATCCCGAGGCCGGCCAGGGCGTGGGCGGCGCGGCGTCCCGCCAGGGCGAGCTCCGCCGCG
The DNA here is from genome assembly GCA_963748585.1 of uncultured Solirubrobacterales bacterium. Taxonomy (GTDB): domain Bacteria; phylum Actinomycetota; class Thermoleophilia; order Solirubrobacterales; family Solirubrobacteraceae; genus Palsa-465. Next base: position 75,553 of record CAVVJR010000004.1, read on the forward strand.
GTCTGCTCGGCCACCACGCCGCCGGACCCGTCGAGCGAGACCACGGCCAGCGCCTCCGGCTCGTCCGCGGCCCAGCGCTCGACGATGTCGATGACCGGGTTGTAGGTCTCCGGGACCTGGGGGCGATAGCGCTCGCGCTCCTCCTCGTATGTCCTCATACGGGGAGGAGCCGAGCGGTCAGGCAACGGGTGCGGCGTCACTCACCGCTTTCGTACTTGAACGAGATGGCGAGGCGAACCCGGAAACTCTTCACGCCGCCCTCCTGGATCGTCACGTCCTGGCGGACCACCTCGGCGATGCGCAGATCACGGACGCTCTTGGCCGCCGTCTCGACGGCATTCTTCGCCGCGGCCTCCCACGACTCGCTGCTCAAGCCGATCACCTCGGTCACCCGGTAGACGCTGTCTGCCATGCGCTGCTCCTCCCTGCGTCGGATTTTGTCCTGACCCTACAGGCGCGATCTGGGTGCAGCAACCCGTACGCTCAGGGCCATGACAGGTCCGCTCGAGGGCACCCGGGTGGTCGAGCTCGGCGGCATCGGACCGGGGCCGTTTGCGGGCATGATGCTGTCCGATCTGGGCGCCGAGGTGACCCGCATCGATCGTCCCTCACGCGCGCAGGCGCTGCCCGGGCTCAACGGTCGCGGCGACGTGCTCCTGCGCGGCCGCCGGTTCGAGACCGCCGACCTGAAGAACCCCGACGACCTCGCTCGGGTCAAGCAGCTGATCGCCGCCGCGGACGTGCTGATCGATCCGTTCCGCCCGGGCACGACCGAGCGGCTGGGGCTGGGACCGGACGAGATGCTCGAGCGCAATCCCGGGCTGATCTATGGCCGGATCACCGGCTGGGGGCAAACCGGACCCTGGGCGGGCGCGGCCGGACACGATCTCAACTACATCGCGCTGGCCGGTCCGCTGTCGGCGATCGGCCGCCGGGACAGCCCGCCCCCTCCGCCCATCAACCTGGTGGGCGACTTCGGCGGGGGTGGGATGCTGCTGGCCCTCGGCATCGCGGCGGCGCTGGTCGAGCGCGCCAAGTCGGGCGCGGGTCAGGTGGTCGACGCGGCGATGGTCGACGGCGCCGCGCTGCAGTTCGCGATGATCATGGGCTTCCGGGCCGTCGGGCTGTGGAGCGACGAGCGGGAGAGCAACCTGCTCGACGGCGGCGCACCGTTCTACGACACCTACGAGACCGCCGACGGCCGCTACGTTTCGGTCGGCGCGCTCGAGCCCCAGTTCTACGCCGAGCTCCTGACCCGGCTCGGTCTGAACCTGGACGACTGGCCGCAGTACGACCGGGACCGATGGCCGGCCCTGCGCAATCGACTCCAGCAGATCTTCGTCACGAAGACCCGCGACGAGTGGACCGAGCTCCTCGGCGCCACCGATGCCTGCTTCGCGCCCGTGCTCACGCCCGAGGAGGCGGCCGCGCACCCCCAGAACGCCGCTCGCGAGGTGTACCGGACCGTCGACGGCGTGCTGCAGCCCTCGCCGGCCCCGCGGTTCAGCCGGACGCCGAGCTCACCCGCGCGCGGCCTCGCCGAGTAGGGCGCGCGCGATGACCAGGCGCTGGATCTCCGAGGTCCCCTCGTAGATCTCGGTGATCTTGGCGTCCCGGTAGTAGCGCTCGGCCGGGAACTCCTTGGTGTAGCCGTAGCCGCCCAGGATCTGCAGGGCCTCGCCGGTGTGAAACCGGGCCACCCGGCTGGCGAACAGCTTGGCCTGCGCCCCCTCGACCGTGTGCGGCCGTCCCGCGTCCTTCAAGCGCGCGGCCCGCCAGACCAGCGCCCGAGCGGCCTCGATCTCGGTCTGCATCTCGGCCAGCTTGTGCTGGATCTCCTGAAAGCGCGCGATCGGCCCGCCGAAGGCGTGGCGCTCCCGCGCGTAGCCGGTGGCCAGCTCGAGCCCCGCCTGGGCGATCCCGACCGCCTGGGCGGCGATCCCGATCCGCCCGCCGTCCAGGGTCGACAGCGCGATCCGCATCCCCGCCCCGGCCGGTCCGAGCCGCTCGCCCGGCGTGTCCGCGAGGACGATGTCGGCGGTCGAGGAGGCGTTCAGGCCGAGCTTCTCCTCCTCTCGAGTGACCTCGAAGCCGGGCGCGTCCCCTCGGACCAGGTAGGCCGAGATCCCACCTGCCGCCTCCTCGCGGGCGAACACGGTGAAGGTCGATGCATGGGAGCCGTTGGTGATCCACTGCTTGGCCCCGGAGATCCGCCCGTCGACCGCGCGAGCCCGCAAGGCCGAAGCGTCCGAGCCGGCCTCGGCCTCGGTCAGGGCGAAGGCGCAGATCTCCTCGCCTCGGGCCAGCGCCGGGACATAGCGCTGCTTCTGCTCCTCGGTGGCCCAGTTGAGGATCGGCAGCATCCCCGCGCCCAGATGGACGGCCAGCGTGACCCCGACCGAGGCGTCGGCGCGCGAGAGCTCCTCCAGGACCAGGACGTAGCTCAGGTAGTCGGCGCCGGCGCCGTCGAACTCGGCCGGCACGCAGACGCCCATGAGGCCAAGCTCGCCCATGCGCGAGTAGAGCTCGCGCGGGAAGTGATGCTCGCGGTCCCAAGCCGAGGCGTGGGGGGCGATCTGCTCGTCGGCGAAGCTCCGAGCCAGCGCCCGGATCTCCTGCTGCTCAGGCGTTAGCTCCCACATCGGTCCGGGACTCTAAAGCCGTGTGCTCGAGGATCAACCGCGTGACCAGATCCGGGTCGTCCCACATCGGGATGTGTCCGCAGTCGGGCAGGACCATGCTCCGATACCCCGGAACCTGGCGGGGGCGGATCAGGCGGTCGCGCTCCCCGAAGGCCAGGAGCACGGGCACGTCGATCTCCTCCGGCCGCGAGAAGTGCCCGCGCCGCATCGCCGTGCTGGTGGCGTCGTAGGCGGTGGCGCGCCCGTAGGAGGAGATCATCTGCAAAGCGGCTCGGTACGGGATCCGTTCGGGGTGGGCCACGAACCCGCCGAGGGCCAGTCTCCGTGCTCGGGCGCTCAGGAGGGCCACCCGCAGCACCGGTCCGGTTCGGCGGATCAGCCGGTGGGCCCGCCCTCGGGTGACGATCCGCTCCGGGTGCGCGGGGGCGCTCCACAGCCCGGCCGGGCACAGGCCGACCACCGAGCGGGCATGCCCGGTCCGGGCCAGCTCGAGCGCGATCCAGCCGCCGAGCGAGTTTCCCACCACGTGCGGCCGGTCCACCCCGAGCGAGCCCAGCCATGCGGCCACGGCGCGCGCCAAGGCGGCCGGCGTCGGGTCCTCGCCCTCGAGCGCGGGCGAGCGCCCGAACCCGGGCAGGTCGACGGCGATCACTTCGCGCGCCGCGGAGAGGGCGGGGAGGACGGGCTCCCACACGCACAGGTCGCCGCCGATCCCGTGGAGCAGGAGGACCGGCTCACCGGACCCCGAGCGCTCGTAATTCAGAGAAGACCTCAACAGTCCGTTCAACTATACGGCGATACAGTGTGCGCCAGCCGGCCGCCGCGCGACTCAGAGCCCCTCTCCGGGGCGGACGAAGGCGATCTCCGGCACCACGCACGCGGGCGAGACCCGGAGCAGGAAGCGGACCGCCTCGGCGATGTCGCTCGTCTTCAGCATCTCCTCCGCCGGGACGTGCTCCTTGACGAAGTCGGTCATGTCGGTGTCGACCCAGCCGGGGCAGAAGGCGACCGACTTGACCCCCTCGGCGCCGAGCTCGCGGTTCATGGCGTGGGTGTAGGCCACCACGGCGGCCTTCGTGGCCGCGTACACCGACAGCCACGGCTGGGGTGACTTGCCGGCAATCGAGGACATGTTGACCACGAGCGCGCGCTCGGCTTGTTTGAGCAGGTCGACGGTCTCGCGGTAGAAGAGGACGATCGAGCGCAGGTTCACGTCGAGCTGCATGTCGACGAACTTGGTCTGGTGCTCGCCGGCGGGGGCGCCGATGCCCACGCCCGCGTTGTTGACCAGCACGTCGAGGCGGCCGAACCGCTCCCGGTGGCGTGCGACGATCTCGCGGACCGAGTCCTCGTCGCCCACGTTCCCGGCCACCGCCTCGACCTGGATGCCCCGGTCGCGGAGCTCAGCGGCCATCCGCTCGAGCGGTTCGGGCTTGCGCGCCGACACGGTGAGGTCGAAGCCCTCGTCGGCCAAGGTCTCGGCGATCGCCCGGCCGATGCCGCGGGAGGCTCCGGTGACGAGGGCGGCACGGTTGGGCATGAAACTCGGGTCCTTTCTCCGGGGGCGGTGACGGGCTGAAGATAGCTACGCTCGGAAGTGATGGGCCCAGAAGATCACCAGCCCACCGCCGCCATCGTCGGCTCCGGTCCGTCCGGGTTCTACGTGGCCGACCAGCTCCTGCAGGCCGGGCTGCACGTGCACCTGTTCGACATGCTCCCGACGCCGTTCGGGCTCGTGCGCTCGGGGGTGGCGCCCGACCATCCGAAGATCAAGAGCGTCACGCGGGTGTACGAGAAGACGGCGGCCAAGGAGGGATTTCAGTTCTTCGGCGGCGTCGAGCTCGGCAAGCACGTCCGCCGCGAGGACCTGCTCGAGCGCTACGACGTGGTCGTGTACGCGATCGGCATGTCCGAGGACCGCCGGCTCGGAATCCCGGGCGAGGATGCGCCGGGCTCGCATCCGGCGACCGAGTTCGTGGCCTGGTACAACGCCCACCCCGATTTCGCCACGCGCGAGTTCGACCTCAGCTGCGACACCGCGGTGGTGATCGGGAACGGCAACGTGGCCCTCGATGTGGCCCGGATGCTCGTGCTCACGCCGGAGGAGCTCGAGCTCACCGACACGGCCGATCACGCCGTGCGCTCATTCGTCAACTCCTCCGTCCAGCGGGTCATCGTGCTCGGGCGACGGGGTCCCGCCCAGGCCGCCTTCACCAACCCCGAACTGCGCGAGCTGGGGGAGTTGCAGCGGGCCGACGTGATCGTCGATCCGGCGGCGCTCGAGCTCGACCCGGTCAGTGCCGCGTGGCTCGACTCGGACGCGGCCGATGCCACCGCGCGCCGGAACGTGGAAATCCTGCGCGACTACGCCGCGCGTGCTCCCCGGGGTCATTCGCACCGGGTGGAGTTGAGCTTCCTGCGCTCCCCGGTCGAGGTCCTGACCGACGATCAGGGACGCACGCGGGGGCTCGTCGTCGTGCGCAACCGCCTGGAGACCGACGCCGAGGGTCGCCTGATCGCGGTCCCGACCGGCGAGCGAGAGGAGATCGGATGCGGGATCGTGCTGCGCTCGATCGGCTACCGGGGCCGGCCCGTGCCCGGAGTTCCGTTCGACGAGCGGCGGGGCCTGATTCCCAATGACGGCGGCCGGGTGATCGGCGGGGCGGCGGGCGAGTACGTGGTCGGATGGATCAAGCGCGGACCGGTCGGGGTGATCGGCACGAACAAGAAGGATGCCGCCGACACGGTGAAGCGGATCCTCGAGGACCTGCAGGCCGGAGCGGTCAACCGGCCGGGGGAGCCGGCCGATCCCGAGGCGGTGACCGAGTGGCTGGCCGGGTGCGCGCCCGGCGCGGTGCGCTGGGACGGCTGGGTCCGGATCGATCAGCACGAGCGCTCGGTCGGCGAGCCGCTCGGCCGGCCCCGGGTGAAGCTGATCGGGGTCGAAGAGATGGTGGCCATCGCAAGCGAGACGAGGGTGGGTTGAACATGGTGCCTGAAGCGCCACTTGAGCCCGACGACGGCGGACTGGTCCCGCGCGGCGCGGGGTGGTTCGTGCTCAACACGGCCGAGGCCAAGTGGCTGACCGGCACCTTCGGTGCCTACACCCGGTTCGAGGGCGAGGACACGGCGAAGTTTCCCGAGCTCGGGATCAACATCGGCGTGCTCGAGCCCGGCCAGGCGGCGTGCATGTACCACGGCGAGGACGCCCAGGAGGACTTCCTCGTCCTGTCCGGAGAGTGCCTGCTGATCATCGAAGGCGAGGAGCGCGCCCTGAAGCAGTGGGACTTCGTGCACTGCCCGGCTTGGACCGAGCACGTCCTGGTCGGGGCGGGCGAGGGCCCGTGCACCGTCCTGGCCATGGGCACGCGGATTCGGGACGCGGTCGTCTATCCGGCCAACGAGGTGGCGCAGCGCCACCGCGCCGGGGTCGAGCGCGACACCCCCGATCCCGCCCAGGCCTACGCGGGCATCCCGGATGACGAGCCGGTGACGTTCGACCGCAGCTGGCTGCCCGGGTAGCTCAGGCGGCGAGCAGTTCGGCCTCGAGCGCCGACCGGGTGGTCTCGGCCAGCGTGCTGAGCTGGCGGATCACGTCGTCCGGCTCGGCCGACTGCTCGAGCTCGGCGCACGTCTCGAGCAGGCGCGATGCGCCGATCGTGGCGCTGCTGCCCTTGAGCAGGTGGGCGATGCGCAGGACCTCGGTCCGGTCGCCCTCACCGACCGCGCCCACGATCCCGGTCACGCACTCGCGCAGCGATCGCTCGAACGTGCTCATCAGCCGCCGGCGCATCGAGGCGTCGAGGTCGGCCTTGATGCGCGCCACGACCTCGAGGTCGAGCAGCGCGGCGGCGGGCGGCGTCCGGCGGGGTCGGGCTCGCTGACCGCAGACCGGGAAGCCAGCGAGCCAGCGCGGCGTCGAGCTGCGCGGGCTGGATCGGCTTGGCCAGGTAGTCGTCCATCCCGGCGGCCAGGCAGCGGTCGCGGTCGCCGGGCATGGCGTTGCGCGGTCATGGCGATGATCGGCGTCCGGTTCGCTCGGTCTCGCGCGGCGGCGGATCTCGCTCGGTCGCCCGGTAGCCGTCGAGATCGGGCATCTGGCAGTCCATGAAGATGGCGGCGTACTCGCGCCGCGCGTGCATCTCGACGCGCCTCGGAGCCCGTGCGCGCGAGGTCGGCGCGCAGCCCGCGCTGGCGCAGCATCGTGGTGGCCAGGAGCTGGTTGACCTCGTTGTCCTCGGCCACCAGCACGAGCGGCCCGTCCTCGGCGACGGCGTCCTGGCCGCGACCGGGAACCGGCAGCGAGGCGGGACCGTGCCCGCCGCCCGAGCGACCTCGCAGATCACGTTGTACAGATCCGACTGGCGCGCGGGCTTCATCAGGTAGTGGTCGACCCCGGCCGCGGTCGGCGCTCTCGATGTCGGCCACCGACGAGGTGAGGAGCACGAGCGCGGTCGCCCGGCAGCGCGGGACGGGCGCGGATTGCGCGGGCGAGCTCGATCCCGTCCATGCCCGGCATGTGGTAATCGAGCAGCGACGAGCTGGTAGGGCCGGCCGGCCCGGCGGGCCCGATCGAGCGCCTCGAGGGCCTCGGAGGCTCCGGATCGACCGCGTCGCACACCAGGCCCCAGGCGGCCAGGTACTGACTGAGGATCGTGCGGTTGGTCTGGCTGTCGTCGACGATCAGGGCGTGCAGGCCGGACAGGTCGGCGCGGGCGCGGCTCGGGGCCCTGCTGTCGCCGGCCACCGGGGCAGCTCGGCCGTGAACCAGAACACGCTGCCCCCCTCCTCGCGCGGCAACGGCGGCGATCTCGCCGCCCATCAGAGTGGACAGCTCGCGCGCGATGGCCAGCCCGAGGCCGGTGCCGCCGTACTCGCGGGTGGTCGACTGGTCGGCCTGGGAGAACGCCTCGAACAGCAGGTCGGTGTGGCGGCTGTCGATGCCGATGCCGGTGTCGGAGACCTCGAAGCGCACCAGCCGGTCGCCCCAGCGGAAGACCCGAACGATGATCTCGCCCTCGGCGGTGAACTTGATCGCGTTGGAGAGCAGGTTGAGCAGGATCTGGCGCAGCCGGGCGCGGTCGCCGCGGACGAACTCGGGCACGTCGTTGTCGACCCAGTGGCTCAGCTCGAGCCCCTGGGCGTGGGCCCGGCTCGGCCACGATCAGGCAGCTCTCCTCGACCAGGGCGCGCAGGTCGAAGTCGGTGCGGTCGAGCTCGAGCCTTGCCCGCCTCGATCTTCGAGAAGTCGAGGATGTCGCCGATCACCTCGAGCAGGGCCTCGCCCGAGGCGGCGAGCGCCTCGACGTACTCGCGCTGCGCCGGCTGCGAGCTCGGTGTCGCGGAGCAGGTTGGTCATGCCGATCACGCCGCTCAGCGGGCGTGCGGATCTCGTGGCTCATGTTGGCCACGAACTCGGACTTCAGCCGGGACGCCTCGAGTGGCGGCGTCGAGCGCCCGCTTCTGCTCGGTGATGTCGGTCGAGATGCCGGCGATCGTCACCTCGCCGCCGCTGGGCGCCGGGATGGCGAACTTGACCGCCAGGTAGGTCCGCGTGTCGCCTCCGATCGCCATCTCGTACTCGGTCGAGATCGGCTCTCCGGTCTCGATCACCCGGCGATCGTCGGCGGCCATCTGCGCGGCCACCTCGGGCGCGCTGCAGTGGTGCTCGGTCCGGCCGATCACGTCGGCGGCGCGGCAGGCCCGCGCGTCTCCTCGAAGGCCCGGTTGACCAGCAGGTAGCGACCCTCGGAGTCCTTGATGTAGATGATCGCCTGGGCGTGGTCGAGGATTCCCTGCAGGCGGTCCCGGGCGATCATCAGGGCACGTTCGCGCTCCTCGAGCGTGTCGGCCATCGAGTTGAACGCCCGGGCCAGCGCGCGGATCTCCCCGCGTCCGTCCTCGGCCACCTGGACGCCGCGCTCGCCGGCCTGGCGGCGCAGCGCGGCCTGGGCCACCCGGCTGACCGGAGTCAGGATCCACCGGTTCAGATAGGCGACGAGGGTGCCCAGCAGGCAGCACGGCGAGCACCGCAACCCGCCGAGCGGCGATGGCCAGCGCCAGGGTCGATCCCGACGCCGTGGCCGCGTTGGCCCGTGCCGCCTCGGCGTCCTCGATCGCGTCGAAGTCGGCGAACTGCGCCCGGATGCCGTCAAGCAGCCGCTTGCCCCGGCTGGTCAGCGCGGCCATCTCGAGCGCGCGAGCGGTCGAGAGGTGCCGGCGGCGATCGGAGCCGCGTAAGTCGTGCTCGTAGGCGCGGATCGAGGCCGTCGAGCCGGTCGACCCGGGCGGTCTGGCCGCGCGTGGTCGGACGACCTGGGCCCGGAGCGAGGACAGCTCCGGCCGGGATGTCGAGCAGCGCCTGGCGGTAGGGCTCGAGGAACAGCGGCTGGTCGGTGAGCAGGTAGCCGCGGACCCCGGTCTCGAGGTCGACCACCGACCGCTCGAGGCTGTCGGCGGCGGTCAGCGCCACGCGCCTGGGTATGGCCGCGCGTCGGCGTCGTGCCGCAGCGCCTCGCACTCCGAGCGCGATGGCGAGGAACACGCCGGCCAGGCCGAGGGCCAGCACCATGAAGGCGCCGGCCACGAGCCGCCGCAGTCCGCGCTCGCCGTCCCTGGCCCGCGCGGCGTCGGACGAAGGCCCATCGCCCTGGCCCCGTACGCGGCTCAGGCGTACGCGCGGTGAGCGCGCATCGCGCTCTCGAGCGTCTCGATCAGGTCGCGGGCCCCGATGCCCTTGCGGACGTACGCCATTGCGCCCGCCTGGACCAGGTCGCGGACCACGGTGTCGGTCTCGTCGCCCGGAGAGCACCACGATCGCGGTGTCCGGCGAGGCCTCGGCGATCCCGCGCACGGCGCGCGAGCCGCCGCCCGCGGGCATCTGCACGTCGACGACCGCGGCGTCGGGCTGGACGGCCGCAGCGCGAGCCACCGCCTGCTCGCCGTCATCCACGGCGGCGACGATCTCGAAGCGCTGCTCGAGCGACATGCTCAGCATCGAGCAGACGACGGGGTCGTCGTCGGCGATCAACAAGGTGGGTCGCATCCGCTGCTCAGTTCCAGTCAAGGGTCGTGGGCTCCTTGAGTCGAGGAGTTCGGCCGCCGTCCCTGCGGCCACTGGCCCAGATCACTCGGCCGATTGGCGGATTCCTTGAGGTGGAGCGTCAGTGAGCGAGCGCGACGATCACCACGACGATGATCACGAGCAGGATCCCGGCGCCCGCCAGCTGGACGGGGCGCTGGGCGAGCCAGAACTCTGGCTTGGCTCGGTCACGGCGTGTAGCGACCCTCCGGCGGGGTGCCGACCCAATCCTCGTCATCGTCGTACGGGCTCATCGCGTTAATCGGTCTACCCGCGGCCGGGATCCGGCACGCCCGACGCGTCTGGGTCCGGGCGGCCCGTCACCGGCACGAGCGAATCGAACAGGTGGGCGAGCGTGCCGCTCCGGGTCCTCGCTCAGGCCGGTGTGGATCTCCGAGGGCTGGATCACGGTCGAGGACTGCGCCGCCGCCCAGCCGAAGCGCTCGGACGCCGGCAGCTCGGCCAGCGGGCCGGCGGCTGCGGTCGCCGGCCACCACGGCCGCGATGGCATCGAGATGGGGCTGGACCGACGCCCGGGTCGAGCTCGGATCGAGGGCGCGCAAGCCGCGCCGGGTCGAGCTCGATCAGCGCGCCGATGAACCGGCGCTGGGGACAGAACAGGACCACGCCGACGTTGATCCGCTCCCCCCGCTCGATCCGCGGCACCACGCGCAGGATCGTGTACTGGAACGCTTCCGCTCTCCGCTCAGACCGCCACCTCGCTTGCGCAGCCGCGCTGCCTCGGCCTCGGTCGACGAAGGACCGCGCGGGGCCGCAGCCGGAACTGCAGGAACTCGGCGAAGTCGGCCCGGCGCGCGGCCGCCGCGTGCTCGCCGAGCCAGTCCTCGGGCACGAGCGTCGACGGCGCCGTGGATCGACCGCGCCGCTGCCCGCTCAGCCAGCCGCGCGTCGGCCTCCTCGATCGAGCCGGCGCGGAGCGAGCAGCACGTGGTCGGCGATCAGCGGGAACGGCGCCTGCGCGGACGCGGCCAGCGGGCGGTCCCCGTGCTGGCGGTAGAAGGCGGCGCCGTGATCGATCAGCCACGTCCGGCCGTGCCAGAGCAGCAGGTTCGGATTGCGCGGCGTGCGGTCGACGTTCATGACCAGCGCGTCGAACCAGACCAGCTCGGCGGCCAGGCCGCGGATCGATCGAGCCGCGCGGCGGCCGGGGTGAACGGCAGCGCGCCGGGCAGGAAATCGACGCCGAGGTTGATCCCCACGCTGGCCTCGGCCAGCTCCTGGATCTCCACGTCGGGCTCGGCCCTGGCCAGCTCGGGGTCGAGCTCGGCGATCACCAGCTCGGGCACGAGCAGTCCGAGCGCGCGGGCCAGCTCGCCCGCCGACCACCTCGGCCACCGAGCGCGGCCGGTCCCTGGCCGGCGCCGCGGAACTTCATCACGTACAGGCCGTCGTCGTCGGCCTCGACGAGCCCGGGCATCGACCCGCCCTCGCGCAGCGGGGCCACGTAGCGAGTGGCGGTGACCCGGCGCAATCCGGCCGGGATCGGAGCCGGCGTGGGTTCGGCGGACACGGGGCGCGGACGCTACCTGCCGCCGCTCGTCGACGCTGCTCACGCATTTCCGGCCCACGACGCCCGGGGGCCGGGAGGGTTCGGATTTGAGCCCGCGGCAGGTTTTGTGGAGCTTGGGTGTCGAACAAGCGTCCAAAAGGGCAAAGGCGCGTGCGCCGCGCGCTGCCGATGAGCCCCCTACAGATTGACCACGAGCGCCTGCTCAGGGCAAACCCGTCGCGAGGCGGGGACGCAAAGCCAGGGGTCTCCCACCGGAGATCGCCCAGCCGCCAGTTTCGATCGTGCTGGTGAACGACTTTGCGACACGGAGGTTGCCGGTAATGACAGGCTCAATCGGAATCGTCGAGCGGATGCGCTGGATGTCGGCGCTGCTCGCTTCCGCCGCGCTGACCCTCGTGGTCGCAGTGGGACTGCACACGCTCCATGCGTCGCAGTCGGCGGCTGCCGTCCGCCGGCGTCCTCGGCCGGCGGCTCCTCGGCCACCCTCGACCCGCGCATCGCCACGCTGGCCGACCGCCATCCCGGCCGCTCGGTCGAGGCGATCGTCCAGTTCCGCTCCGGCGTGAGCCGCGGCGGTCGCGCGAGGCGACGCCGCCTCCGTTGACGGCCGACGTCGTCGGTGAGCTGCACATCATCAACGCGCTCGCGGTCAAGCTGACCGCTGCGCAGGCCCGCGCGCTGGCCGGCAACTCCGACGTCCACGCGGTCTCGCTGAACACGACGGTGTCTCCCTCGAGCGCGCCTGCTGGCAGCGGCGACCCGGAACCTGACCCGCAAGCTGACGGCCGAACTCATACACGCGGGCGCTGGGCGCGACCGCGCTGTGGCGGGCCGGGCTCACGGGCTCGGGCGTCGGCGTCGCCGTCGTCGATACCGGCATCGACGGCGATCTGCCCGACTTCCGGGCGCACGAACGGCGGCTCTCGCGTGGTCGAGACCGCGGTGGTCAACCAGGGCGCGAGCACGGTGCGCCGACACCTACGGCCACGGCACCGACGTGGCGGGGATCATCGCCGGCAACGGGGCCAACCGCACCCACTCCGACCCGCTCCGGGGCAAGTACATGGGCGTCGCTCCGGGCGCCGATCTGGTCTCGGTCAAGGTCGCCGACGACGCCGGCCGGGCCACCGTGCTGGACGTGATCTACGGCCTGCAGTTCGCGGTCGATCACCGGCACGACTTCAACCTCCGCGTGGTCAACCTGTCGCTGGATTCGACCACCCCGCAGTCCTACAAGACCGATCCGCTCGACGCGGCCGTCGAGTCGGTCTGGATGCACGGCATCGTCGTCGTCGCCGCCGCCGGCAATCGCGGCAGCGCGGGTGACGCGGTCCAGTTCGCTCCCGCCAACGATCCCTACGTGGTCACGGTCGGGGCCGCGCTCAACGGCGGATCCGACGGCGCGACCGACGAGGCTCCGGCCGCGTTCTCGAGCCGCGGTGTGACCCAGGACGGCTTCCAGAAGCCTGACGTGTACGCCCCCGGCTCGCACATCATCTCGGTCCTGGCTCCGGACAGCACGTTCTCGAAGATGTGCGCGAGCTGCGTCGTCTCCAACCAGTACATCCAGACCAGCGGCACCTCGATGGCCGCTCCGATGATCTCGGGCCTGGTGGCCGACCTGCTCCAGGGGCATCCGAACTGGACGCCCGATCAGGTCAAGGGCGCGCTGACCAGCTCGCTGGTCAGGGGGGCCCGCGACTTCCCCGAGGTCAGCGGCGAGCGGATGGCCCTGATGACGCTTGCGCCGGCGGCCAACCGGGGCCTGACGCCGAACTCGCTCATCACCGACGCCTCGGGCAACATCGACTACAAGCTCTCGAGCTGGAGCTTCTCCAGCTGGAGCGTGGCCAAGGGTACGCTGAGCGCCGGCTTCGCCCTCTCGAGCTGGAGCTGCGCGGCCTGCTCGGGCAACGGCAACGGCGGCGTCGACCCGACGCTGTCGAGCTGGAGCCTCGGCTCCTGGTCGACCTACCTGGTCTCCTAACCGGCCGGTTGGGGGGCAGCGGCGGCGGCGGGCGGCGGCTCGCCGCCGCCGTTGCGTACATTCCCGCCGGTGAAACTCGGGCTCCACCTGTTGTACTGGGGCCTCGGCGTGTCGCCGGGGGAACAGCTCGACCTCGTCCAGGAGGCCGAACGGCTGGGTTATGACTCGGTGTGGACGGCCGAGGCCTACGGCTCCGATGTGTTCACCGTGCTGGCCTGGCTGGCCGCCCGGACCTCGACCATCCGCCTGGGGACCGGCATCGCCCAGATGCCGGGCCGGAGCGCCGCGATGACCGCGATGACGGCCGCCACTCTGGACGGGCTGTCGGGCGGACGGGTCATGCTCGGGCTCGGAACATCGGGACCGCAGGTCTCCGAGGGCTGGCACGGCCAGCGGTTCGCCCGCCAGCTCGCGCGGACGCGAGATTACGTGGCCGTGTTGCGGCTGGCCCTGGCTCGGGAACGCGTCGAGTACCACGGCGAGACGCTCGAGCTGCCCCTTCCCGATGGTCCCGGCAAGCCGCTCAAGCTGACCATTGCGCCGGTGCAGGAGAGGATTCCCGTCTACCTGGCCGCGATCGGTCCGCGCAACACCGCGCTGGCGGGCGAGATCGCCGACGGGTGGATCCCGGCCTTCTTCTCCCCCGAGCACGTGGCCTCGCTCCGCGCGCTGCTCGAGGAGGGGGCCGGGCGGGCGGGGCGCTCGCTGGACGGCTTTGACATCGCCCCGATGGTCAACCTTCGCATCTCCGATGACCACGCGGCGGCGCGAGACCTGATGCGCCCGGCGCTCGCCCTGTATGTGGGCGGCATGGGCTCGCGAAAGCAGAACTTCTACAACCAGCTCGTTCAGCGGTACGGCTTCTCCGACGCGGCAGCGCGAGATCCAGGACCTGTATCTCTCGGGCGAGCCGGGATGCCGCCGCCGCCGCGGTGCCGGACGAGCTGGTGGATCTGGTCTCGCTGTGCGGCCCTGCGGGAGCGGTCCGCGACCGGCTGTCCGCCTACCGGGAGGCCGGTGTGGGCACCCTGCTCGTCAACCCGGTGGGCTCCACGCCCGAGGACCGCGCGGGCCAGATGCGGATGCTGGCCGAGCTCGCCGGGTAACCTGGCCCCCGTTATGAGCGTGACCGTAGTCGGCTCGATCGCCTTTGACGCTGTGAAGACGCCGTTCGGCGAGCGCCCGCGCATGCTCGGCGGCGCCGCCACGCACTTCGCGCTGGCGGCCTCGTTCTTCGACACGGTCAAGGTGGTCGGGCCGGTCGGGGACGACTTCGGGGAGGCTGAGCTCGCCGTGCTCGGGCTGCGCGGCACTCAGGTGGACGACGTGGAGCGCGTGGCCGGGGGCAAGACCTTCTTCTGGAAGGGGGAGTACGGGTGGGACCTGAACTCGCGCGAGACCCTGGCCACCGACCTCAACGTGTTTGCCGACTTTCAGCCCAAGCTCTCCGCCGGCGCCCGCGAGTGCGACGTCCTGTTTCTGGCCAATATCCAGCCCGAGCTCCAGCTCAGCGTGCTCGAGCAGTGCTCGGGCCCGCGCTTCGTGGCCATGGACTCGATGAACCTGTGGATCGATATCGCCCGCGACCCGCTGCTCGAGGTGATCCGGCGGGTCGACTGCGTGGTGTTGAACGACGCCGAGCTGCGGCAGCTCACGGCCAAGCCCAACCTGATATCCGCGGCGACTGAGGTGCTGGGCTGGGGCCCGTCGGTGGTGGTGGCCAAGCAGGGCGAATACGGGGCGGCGCTGATCACCGGGGATGGCTTCTTCGCGCTGCCGGCGTACCCGCTCGAGACCGTGGTCGACCCCACGGGCGCCGGCGACACCTTCGCCGGGGGGTTCGTCGGCCACCTGGCCCGGAACCTCGAGGATCGGTTCGGGGACCAGGTTCTGCGCCAGGCCATGGCCTACGGCACCGCGCTGGCTTCCTACAACGTGGAGGAGTTCGGCACCGAGCGAGTGGCCCGGCTGACCGCGGATGAGATTCACGCCCGGGTCGAGCGAGCTGCGGCGGATCACGCACTTCGAGCACGATCCGATCACGCTCCAGACGTGACCGCGGCGCAGGTCATCGACGGCCGGGCGGTGGCCGAGCGCGTACGTTCGGAAGTCGCCGGGTCGGTCGAGCGGTTCGTGGCCGAGCGTGGGCGGCCGCCCGGGCTGGCCACCGTGCTCATCGGGGACGACCCCGCCTCGGCCATCTACGTGGGGTCCAAGCGGCGTGTGTCGGCGGAGCTCGGAATCGAGAGCTTCCACCACGAACTGCCCGCCGACGTGGCCCGTGAGGACGTGCTGGCCCTGCTGGACGAGCTGAACGAAGATCCTGCCGTGAGCGGGATCCTGTGCCAGCTTCCCGTCCCGGAGCATCTGGATGGCAACGAGCTGACGGGCCGGATCGATCCCGACAAGGACGTGGACGGGCTGACCGTGTTCAGCGCCGGGCGGCTGGCGCTCGGACTGCCCGGGCTGCGGCCGTGCACGCCGTCGGGGGTGATGGTGCTCCTGGAGGACGCCGGCGTGGCCCTCGAGGGGGCGAACACGGTCGTGGTCGGGCGCTCGAACCTGTTCGGCAAGCCGATGGCCCAGCTGCTGCTCGGCGCCAACGCGACGGTGACGATCTGCCACTCCCGGACCCACGATCTGCCGGCGGTGTGCCGGAGCGCGGATGTGCTGATCGCCGCCGTCGGGCGGCCGCAGATGGTGCAGGCGGACTGGGTGAAGGTGGGGGCGGTGGTGATCGACGTCGGGAATCAACCGCACCCCCGACGGCGTGGTGGGCGACGTGCAGTTCGACGAGGTGGCGCAAGTGGCGTCGGCGATCACGCCCGTGCCCGGCGGCGTGGGCCCGATGACGATCGCCATGCTGATGCGCAACACGGTGCTGGCGGCCGAGCGGTCGGTCGCCGCCGCCCGCTAGGGGTCTCGCGCCGCTCGAGGACCGGGTCAGGGGGTCGTCGTGGTCGACGTCGCGGTCGTGTCGGTGGACGTCGCGGGCGCCGTGTCCGTCGGGGCGGTCGAGGTGGTGGTGGTCGTCGTCTGAGCCGCCGGCGAGGTCGAGGTCGAGGTCGAGGTGGTCTGGCCGGAGGGCGATGATGACGGGGTCGTGCTCGTGGTCGTGTTGCTGCTCGCCGGCGGGTTGGCCTGCAGCCCGCTCTGGCTCAGCTCGGTTTGGATCTGCTGTTGGACGCCGGACACCACGGCCGCCACCGCGCCCGGAGTGCCGTTGGCGCCCAGGGTGGGCAGGGCGTTCAGCTGCTTGAGGTCGGCTTCGAGCCGGGCCAGGACCTCCTGCGAGGGCAGCGCCTTCAGCGTGACCACGATCTGGTCGGCGACCGCGGTCGTCGTGCAGGCGGGACAGTCGTAGTTCAGCGCGCCGGCGGCGTTGATGGGCGCGATCGTGCGGCTCTGGCCGATGATCAGCACGACCTGGAACGAGACCGCCACGGTCGTGCAGGCCTGGCAGTGCGCCAGGGCGAAGGCGCTGTTGGAGTTGGTGACCGGCGCTCCGCCGCTCACCGTGACCAGTGAGTAGGCGACGTCGTACAGGACGCCGCCGTTGGTCGTGTTCTCGGCCACGGCCTGCGAGCCACCCGGGCCGGGCTTGGCCGGGAGCTTGAACGGGAAGGCGGCCGCGGGCGTGGGCGTGCTCGATTGAGATGAGCCGGCGGTCGACGTGGGAGTCGCCGGTTGGCTCAGCGAGCCCCCGCTCGCGTTGGATGGATCGGGGGTCGACGTGCTGATGACCGCCACTGCGGGCTTGCCGTTCTTGCCCGGGATCACAAACAGGGCCGGATGCTTTTTGGTGGCGCCTCCGACCGGGATCATCGAGACGGCCAGGTGGCGGCCCGGGGAGAGGGCGACCGGGGTGGTGGTGCTGCCCGTGCCGCGTGCCGCTTCGGCCTGCCCGGCCGGCGGCCTGGCCACGGACTGCGGCGATCCGACCATGGTCACCATCGCGGTCAGCGTGCCGTGGTCGGTGGGGCGGATCGGCCGGTACTGCCCGGAGGGCCACCAGGCCCAGATCATGGCCGCCACCGCGGCGGTTGCGGCGGCGATGACGAGGGCTTGGCGCCCAGGGCTGCCTGCGCTCCAGGTCCGGCCCTTGCCGATCACCGTGCGGGAGATCTTCTGCGTGACGAGAACGCTTCCGAGCACCGGGAGCAGGAGCGCCAGCAGGCGGACGAGCGAGGCCAGCAGGCCCAGGATGTCGCCCTGATCGGCCTGGTGTGGAATGGCCAGGGCGATGTGGCGGCCGCTGTCGTACGCGGTGGTGGCCAGCTTCGGCAGCAGAATGATCGCGCTCAGCGACAAGCTGAGGAGCACGGGGACGACGATCAGAACCCACAGGGTGACCAGGGCGCGCGCCCGGCCGGTCAGCGCGGAGGGCTCGTGGCGGTGACCGGGCAGCAGCCGGCGCATCGTCGGGCCCATGTGGGAGAACAGATCGGGTATGCCGGTGGCGTCGGAGAGGATGTGGTAGCCGTCGGCGCGGATGACCGGTGAGAGCTGCTTGACCATCTGCAGGACCTGGAGCGCGATGAGCAGCAGCAGCGCGTCGGCCCGCACGGCCAGCCAGATCGCCATCGTGATCACTGCGACCACGGCGTTGAAGTAGAGGCCGCCGAGGTCGACCCGGAGGCGGTCGCGCCGCGGCAGGCGGTATGCGTCGGTGACGTCGGTGTAGAAGGCCGGCCAGACGAGGTACAGCCCCATGCCCATTCCTCCGGGCGTCGCTCCGCCGTAGCGAGCGGCCGCGGCATGGCCGAGCTCGTGAAAGCCGGCCGATATGACGGCCAGCGCGAACACCAGCAGCAGCAGCCCGGGCCGGTTGAACGCCTGCGCCGTGGCCGAGGCCACGCCCTTATCGATGAGGACGAACCACAGGACGGCGATGAAACAGGCCAGCACGGGCCACATGAGCCAGGGCCGGAACAGAGGGGTGAACGGGGCGGTCAGGCGCCGGGTCGCCGTGGGATTGCTGACCAGGACCTTCCAGCGCAGCGCCAGGAGCGGGTTGCGCCGCGGTGGCGCCTTGGCCTCGGTTCCGGCCAAGAGCCCCTGCGCGGCCAGCTTCTGGGCGATCCGGGCGACGTGCTCCTGACCCACCTTGCGCTTGAGGCGGCTGACAGGGCCTCGGCCAGCTCAGCGCCCTCGCGCCGGCCGTCGATGCACTCGAGCAGGCCGTACATGAGCGGCCCGAGATGCACCATCTGGCCGTCGCCCCGGCGGACCAGGGCGGCGCCCTCCTTGTAGCCCGACCCATGGACGCCGCCGAGCAGCTCCACACCCTCGGCGCGGCCCAGGGGAGCCTGATTCGGCGCCTCGACCCGGGTGGGGGGCGGCTCGGCGGTCGTTGTCATGGATGCCCCTCGCGGAGAGGGTTACTTCTGGTTGACGTTGGCGTCCTGATTGGCGGTGGCGTCGGCGGTCACGTGGTCGAGGTTCTGCTGCACGTTGACCTCCTGCGGCGCCAGCGCCTCGGACACGGCGTTCGGCGAGCCGACGTTGGCGCCCACGGCCGCATCGATCGGGGCGGCAACGTTTCCGTTGGCCGCCACCGCACCGTCGATCGGCGCCGCCACGTTGGCGGCCGCGTGGATGTTGACGTTGGCATCGAGGAGGCTGCCGCCGTTGAGCAGCGAGTCGACGCTTCCGGTCGTGCCGGACAGAGCGTTGCCGGCTGATCCGGCCAGATCGCCGACCGCGCCGCTGTTGGCGACGCCCTCGACCGCGCCGGTCGCGCCCTGAACGGCGCCACCGACGGCGCCGGTCGTGCCTTCGACCGCGCCGGTCGCGCCCTGGGCGGCCCCGCCGACGGCACCCGTGGCACCCTCGACCGCGCCGCCGAGACCGCCGGTGGCACCCGAGGCGGCGCCGGTGGCACCGGTGGTGGCGTCGTGTACCGCCCCCGTGGCCGCATCGGTCGCGCCGCCGGCCGCATCGGCCACACCGCCGACGGCACCGGTGGCCGCGCCGGTGGCCCCGGACACGGCATCGGCCGGGGTGGCGGCGGTGCCGGGCTCGGCCGGAGCAGCGCCGGCGCCGGACTCGACCGGGGTGGCGGGGTGGCCGGGGTGCCGGACTCGGCCGGGGTGGGGTGGTGCCGGATTCCGTCGGCGTGGCGGCATGGGTGGCGCCGGCATCGGCCGGGGTTGCGCCGGCCGTCCCGCCGGCGGCGGGAGCGGCTGCGCCGGCACCCGTGCCGGTCTGGCTGTTCTGGGCGACGGTGGCGTGCTGCGGCGCGTCCGCGTTGGCGGTGCCGCTGAGGTTCTGATCGATCGAGCCGCTCTGGTGGGCCAGCCCGACCGCCTCGGCGCCGGGGCTGAGGACGTTCGCGGTCGCGGCGGCCTCGATCGGCGCGGCGACGTTCAGGTTGGCCGCTGCGGCCAGATCGACGGGCGCGGCCAGGTCGAGGCCGAGGTCGACGTTGGCGTTCACGTCGAGCAGGGAAAGCACTTCTTTGTTCGGAAGCGAGACGGCGTCCTCCGACTCGATCTCATCCATAGATACGTGTTCGCGCTCGTGGTCCACCACGGCCTCCTTGTCTTATCGGCACGTCAGCTTTGCCAGGCCCTCCGCCTCGTTCTTCCCGGTGGCTCGGGCGCGCAAACGGGCTAGGCCCAGACCTCGCTCGCCGTCTCGACGATCAGGCGCAGCTTGGCCACCTCTTCCTCGTAGCTGAGCACGTTGCCCTCGACCGTGGAGGAGAAGCCGCATTGTGGCGAGAGGCACAGCTGCTCGACCGGCACGAATTTCGAGGCCTCCTCGATCCGCCGTTTGAGCTCGTCCTTGGCCTCGAGCTCGCCCCGCTTGGTCGTGACCAGCCCGAGCACGACCTTCTTGCCCTTGGGCACGAAGCGCAGGGGCTCGAAGCCGCCCGAGCGGGCGTCGTCGTACTCGAGGAAGAAGCCGTCGACGTCGAGGCCGCCGAACAGCGCTTCGGCCACGAAGTCATAGCCGCCCTCGGCCACCCATGAGGAGCGAAAGTTTCCTCGGCACATGTGCGTCGTCACCGCGAGCCCCTCGGGCTTGTCGGCCAGCACGCGGTTGAGGTTTCGCACGTAGGTCTCGTGCAGGTGCTCGGCGTCCTCGCCCTTGTTCGCGAGCTCGGCTCGCTGCTGAGGATCGTTGAGGTAGGCCAGGCTGGTGTCGTCGAACTGCAGGTACCTGCACCCGAGGCCGGCCACCGCCCTGACCTGCTCGGCGTACGCGGCGGTCAGGTCGGCCCAGAACTGGTCGATGTCGGGATACAAGTCGGCGTCGATCGCCGCTCGGCCGCCGCGGTAGTGGACCATGTTCGGCGAGGGCACGGTCAGCTTCGGGGTCACCCCGTCGGCCACCGTCTGCTGAAGGAACTCGAAGTCGTCCTTGAAGATCGGCTCCTCCAGGCTGACCCTGTCCGCCACATGGATCGCCGCCGGCGTGAACTCGATCTCGCCCTCGGGGTTGCGGAACTTGACGTGCATGTCCCCCGGCGCGCGTTCGATTCCGCCCGAGCCGGTAGATGAAGTCCATATGCCAGGAGGAGCGCCGGAACTCGCCGTCGGTGGCCGATCGCAGGCCGACGTCGCGCTGCATCTGGACCACCGAGCGGATCGCCTCGTCCTCGGTTGCGCGCAGTTCGCCGTCGTCGATCCGCCCGGCTGCGTGCTCGGCCCGGGCCTCGAGCAGTTGAGGCGGACGGAGCAGGCTGCCGACGTGATCGGCGCGGAACGGAGGTCCCGGCTCGCGCTCATGCCTTCGCTCCCTCCTGAAGCGCCCGCCACACCCGCTCGCCGTTGGCGGGCATGTCGAGGTGGCGTACCCCGAAGGGCGCGAGCGCGTCGAGCACGGCGTTGTGCACGGCCGGCGTCGCGCCGATCGTGCCCGACTCCCCGATGCCCTTGACGCCGAGCGCGTTGGCCGGCGTGGGGGTCTGCATCTCCACCGTCTCGAACGATGGGAGCTCGGTCGCCCCGGGCATGCAGTAGGTGACCAGGTTCGAGGTCACCGGGTTGCCGTCCTCGTCGTAGGCCACCTCCTCGAACAGGGCCTGGCCGATCCCGGCCGCCACGCCGCCGTGCACCTGCCCCTCGAGGACGAGCGGATTGATGATCCGCCCCGCGTCGTCGACAGCGACGTGCCGCCTGAGCTCGACCCGTCCGGTCTCCCGGTCCACCTCGACCACGGCGACGTGGGCTCCGAACGGGAAGGTCGGCCGCTCGGGGGTGAAGTCGGTCTCGATCTGCAGCTCGCCGAGCCGGCCCGAGGTTTCAAGGCTCTGGGCCAGGTCGCTCCAGCTCAAGGCCGGCTCGGGCGAGCCGGCCACGTGAAAGCGCCCCCGCTCGAGGTCGAGCTGGAGGTCCTCGGGGCTGGCCTCGAGCTCCTCCGCGGCCAGCCGCTTGGCCTGCTCGACCACCTCCTCGGACGCCTGCCGGGCCGCCATGCCGCCGATCTGAGTCGACTTCGAACCGTAGGTCCCGGTGCCGCGCGCCACCGCGTCGGTGTCGCCCTTGAGGACCGTGATCTGCTCGATCGGGATCCCCAGCGTCTCGGAGGCGATCTGAGCGAACGTGGTCTCGTGGCCCTGGCCTTGGGAGAACGAGCCCGTCTTGAGGATCGCGCCCCCGTCGGCAGTGATCTCGACCGCGCCGAACTCGGTCTCGGCGATCCCATTGGTGATCTCCACGTACACGCTGATCCCGATGCCCATGGCGACCGGGTCGCCGGCCTCGCGGCGGCGGTCCTGCTCGGCCCGCAGCTCGGCGTACCCTGCGCGTTCCAGCGCCCGCTCGAGCGCGCCGGCGTAGTCGCCGGAGTCGTACTCGGCCCCGCCGCGGTCTGTGAACGGAAAGGCGCCGGCGTCGATGAAGTTGCGCCGGCGGACCTCGGCCGGGTCCATGCCGATCTCGGTCGCGTAGACGTCGAGCGCACGCTCGATCATCTGGGCCGCCTCGGGCCGGCCGGCGCCGCGGTAGGGCCCGGTCGGGGTGGTGTTGGTCAACACCGCACGTCGACCGACGCATCGATGGACGGGATCCGGTAGACGCCGCTCGACATCATCGCGGTCAGCGTGGGCAGGAACACTCCGAGCCCGGGATACGCCCCGGCGTCCTGGAGGATGTCGACGCGCAGCGCCTCGATCCGGCCGTCGCGGCTGCCTCCGACCTCGAAGTCGAGCCGCTGGGCCCGGCCGTGGTGCATGGCGACCAGGTTCTCGCTCCGCGTCTCGGTCCAGCGGACCGGTCGGCCCGTCTTCTGCGCCAGGTGCGCCACGAGCACGTCCTCGACCGCCAGACCCTTGCCGCCGAAGCCGCCGCCCACGTCGGGCGCCACCACTCGGATCCGATCGGCATCGGTCCCGAGCAGGCCGCTGAGGCCGGCATCTTGTCCTGGTGCGGGGTCTGTGTCGACAGCCAGACGGTCAGCCGGCCGTGCGTCGTCGACCTCGGCCGCGGTCGCGCGCGGCTCGATCGGGCACACGGCCATGCGCTGGCTGGTCAGCCGCCCGCGGTGCCACCACCTCGCAGCCCGCCGAACAGGTCCGGGTCGGGATTCTCCGCCGGCACGCGAACGCACACGTTGCTGCCGACGTCCTCGAACAGGAGGATCTCGTCCTTCTGCGGCCACGGCGGCGTCGGTCACGGGGTCCAGCGGGTCGAAGTCGACGATCACGAGCTCGGCCGCGTCGACGCTCTGCTCGCGACTCTCGGCCAGGACGACGGCCACGATCTCGCCGGCGAAGCGGACCTTCTCCGAGGCCACGAAGGGACGGAACAGCCGCGCGTCGAGCTCGAAGAACGGTGGCGGCGGGAAGACGGTGAGATCGAGGTCGGCCGCCGTGAACACGTGCACGCCCGGAACTCGCGCGCCGCTTCACTGGCGTCGATCGAGGTGATCCGGGCGTGGGCGAACGGGGAGCGGACGAAGGTCAGGTGAAGCGCTCCCGCGAGACGAAAGTCGTCCACGTAGCGGCCTCGACCAGTGAGGAAGCGCGGGTCCTCGCGGCGGCGGACCCGCTGTCCAATCCCGGTGGTCATATATTTGCGAGCTTACATGTGGCGGGAGCCGGTGGCAGGGACCGGGTTGTCGCGCGGCGGCGCTCGTCACTGTCAACGGCGCGGCCGGCGGTCGGTCCCGCGTGCGGGCATCGAGCAGGCAAGCGAGGAGCTGAGACATCGTGAAACTCGTGATCGGGATCGTCCGTCCGGAGAAGGCCAATGACGTGCTTGAGGCGCTCTACCGCGCCGAGGTCCGCGGGGTCGTCGATCAGCCGCGTACGCGGCCACGGCGGGTGAGCTCGACCGGGTCGAGACCTACCGCGGGCACGACGGTGAAGATGGAGCTGGCCGAGAAGGTCCGGTTCGAGATCGCCGTCTCCGATTCGTTCGTGCAGCCGACGATCGACGCCATCTGCGATGGCGCGCGCACCGGCGAGGTCGGCGACGGCAAGATCTTCGTCGTCCCGCTCGAACAGGCGGTGCGGATCCGCACCGGCGAGACCGACCACAGCGCGGTCACGCCGGTGGTCGGCTGATGTCGTTCGCCTCGCAGGTAAGCGCGGGCGACACCGCCTGGATGCTGGTCGCCACCGCGCTCGTGCTGATGATGACGCCGGCGCTGGGCCTGTTCTACGCCGGGCCTGGTCCGGGCCAAGAACACTCTGAACACGTTCATGATGAGCGTCGGTGCGCTCGGCGTCGTGACCGTGATGTGGGCGGTCGATCGGGTACTCGCTGGCCTTCGACCGCGGCAACGGCTTCATCGGCGGCTTCGGCTACGCGTTCCTGCACGGCGTCACGTTCGCGCCGCGGCCAGGGGACCGCGATCCCGCACCTGCTGTTCATGGCCTTCGAGGCGACGTTCTGCATCATCACCGCAGCACTGATCTCCGGCGCCGTGGTCGAGCGGATGCGATTCGGAACCTTCCTGGTCTTCATCGCGCTGTGGTCGGTGCTCGTCTACGCCGTGCATGGCGCACTGGGTGTGGGGCGGCGGCTGGCTTCAGCATCACGGCACGCTCGACTTCGCCGGCGGCGTCCCGGTCGAGATGGCGTCCGGGTTCTCGGCCTTCGCCGCCGCCACGGTCGTCGGCGCTCGTAAGGACTACGGTCGCCAGGCGCTTCTTCCGCACAACGCGGTGTACGCGCTGCTCGGAGCCGGGCTGCTGTGGTTCGGATGGTTCGGGTTCAACGGCGGCAGCGGCTACTCGGCCGGTCATCCCGGCGTGCTGGCGTTCGTCAACACGCTGCTGGCGCCCGCCTGCACGCTCGTCGTGTGGTTCGGGACTCGATCTGATCCGGCAGCGCAAGGTCACCGCGATCGGCGCCGCCACCGCGATCATCGTCGGCTGCGTGGGCATCACGCCGGCAGCCGGTTTTGTCAGCCCTGGATTCGCGATGCTCCTGGGCGCGCTCGCCGCGCTGCCCAGCTACGCGGCGATCGTCTGGCGCCCGCGCACGCCGCCTGGACGAGACGCTCGACGTGCTGGCCGCCCACGGTCTGGCCGGCCTGACCGGAATCCTCTTCATCGGCTTCTTCGCGCAGCGATCCTGGAACGGGGTGTCCAACGGGTTGTTCTTCGGGCACGCCGGCCAGCTTGGATGGCAGGCGCTCGCGGCGCTGGTTGCCCCGGCTTACGCGTTCGCCGGCACCTACGTCATCCTGCGGGTCATCGGGCTCGTGATGCCGCTCCGGGTCACCGAGCACGAGGAGTCCCTCGGGCTCGACGTCGTCCAGCACGGCGAGGAGGCGTACAGCGAAGGCGAGGGCGCGATCCTGGTCGCCGGGGAGTTCGACGGTCAGCGCGAGGTCGCGGTCGTTCCCTGATCGATGTAGCTCTCGGTCGGCTCCTCGAGCATGGGGCGGGGCAAGCGTCGCGCCCGGCGTTTGCGCCGGGCGCGAGGATGACGCCGGGATGGCGTCGACGGCTGGACGTTGGTTCAGACGGTGACGTCGATGCGGCGCGTGCCGCGTCGGGGCGCCGGCATGGCGTCCGGCTCACGCCCGCCGATACTCAGCAGCTCGTCGACCAGCTCGAGTGCTTCCGTGTGCTTTGCGCCGTGTGCCGCGGGATCGCGTGCACGGCGTGGGTGCCGACGGCGTCCATCGGCGGGTGGCGGTGCAGCCCGACCGCCCGCAGGCGCGGGGGCAGGAACAGCCGCGTCCAGCGACGCTGTCGGACCTCGGCCGCCCATTCGAGCAGCCGCTCGGCCCGCGCGCGCTGGCCCTCGGCTGACGTGCGCGTGCCCACGACCTTCGATGCATACGCGTACAGGTCCTGGCGCCGGTCGTCATCGACCGAGTCGTTATAGGCCCGCAGGAAAGATCCGATCACGGGGCAAACGGACGCCGGATGGTCGCTGAACTGCTCGCCGGCAAGCATCGAGGCGAGCTCCATCACGCAAGCGCCGTCCTCGGGCGAGGTGTGCTTGCCCTTGCTCAGCTTGATGGTTTGGTAGGTAACGGGGGACATCTGCGCCTTTCCTGTCGGTCGTGGCTGACGGCTGATGTATTCCTTACTAGGCCTGGGCCCTGCTTACCTCGGCTTGGTAAGCGGCCTTACGTTCCTAGAAGTCCGTTGTTCCTCTCGTCTTTCCGCTCCCTGCGGATTCAATCGCGGTGGAGCCGCCGACGCAAACCTCTACCGCGGTCGCTGACGATTACGAGCCAAGTTTCTTGAAGCCGGCGTCGAGAATCTGCTGCGCCTGGTCGGCGGCATCGCCGGAATGGAGCAGGACCACGCCGAGCCAAGTCCTCCCGCGCTTGGCCGTCGCCACCAGGCACTGCCCCGAGGCCTGGGTGTAGCCGGTCTTGACCCCGTCGGCACCCCGGTACCGGGACAGCAGGAGCGGGTTGTTGTTGTACAGATACAGCTTGCCGCTCTTGATCGGGAACGGGAGGCTGGCGCTGCGAGTCGCGACGATCTTGGCCAGCAGCCGTTGCTCGAGCACGGCGTGGGCGAGCGCGGCCAGGTCCTTCGTGCACGAGTAGTTGTCCCGATCGATCACGCCCGACTCGGTGCTGAAGTGGGTGCAGGTCAGTCCCATCTCCCTGGCCTTGGCGTTCATCAAGGCCACGAAGTGGCGCTCGGAGTGAGCGACGTGCTGGGCAAGCGCGATCGCCGCGTCATTGCCGGAGGGGAGCAGCAGTCCGTACAGGAGCGACAACACCGAGACGCGCTTGCCCAGCGGTAGCTCGCCGACGCCCGAGCCGCTGAAGTGGACGGCCTGGGTGGTAATCACCGCGGTGTCGGTGGGCTTGGTGTGCGCGGCGACGATCAGCGCGGTCATCATCTTGGTCAGGCTGGCGATCGGGAGGACGTTGTCCGGGTTCTGGGACCACAGAAGCCGTCCGGTCCGGACGTCGAACAGGATCCCGCTGCGCAGGCCACGCTTGAGCTTGCTCACCCTGACCTGCCGGGAGGCGGGCTGAGTGGCGTAGAGCGACGGCTCCGGTTGTGGCCGGAGGGTCCTGGCCGCGTGGTGCGCGACCGGGATTCGCTTCACGTCGGCGGCGCGGGCGACCATCAGTATCAGCAGCGCGGCCAGCGCCAGGACGCCGGTGGCGCCGACGACCAGGAGCGCATGCCCGGTCCGGCGGCGCCGGCCTTCGGCGCCGGGGCGGATGCCGGCGGCGACCCCGGCCTCCCTGAAGCACCGAGTACTGGGTCATTTGCCGGGCGGCTGGGTCAGGGCTCCGACGATCGCCACCGTGAACAGAACCACGATGATGGCGCCGAACACGCCGGGCAAGGTGACGCCGTAGTGCGCGAGGTCGAGCCCGGTGAAGGCACCCAGCGCGATCGTGAAGACCAGCGCCAGCATGAGGATCGCGATGCGCAACCTAGTAAACCGGGAAGCGCGCGGCGGGGATCTGCTTGCGTCTCGTGGCCAAGAGCTTCACGGTGAGCAGCCCGAAGGCGAACCCCCCGATATGAGCGAAGTACGCCACCCCGCCGCCCCCGCCGGCCGGATTGGTCAGCCGGGCGGCCCCGAAGGCGGCCTGTTCGGCGAACCACAGGCCGAGCACGACCAGCGCGGGGAGTTCGATCACGGTGAAGAGGATGATGATGAACACGAGCGAGAGGACTCGGGCACGGGGATAGAGGAGGATGTAGCCGCCGAGCACGGCCGCGATCGCCCCCGAGGCCCCGAGCGTCGGCGCGGACGAGTTGGGTCCCACGGCCACCTGGAGGGCGAGGGCCGCGAGTCCTCCGGCGAGGTAGAAGAGCAGGTACTTCACCGGCCCCATCGCGTCCTCGACGTTGTTGCCGAAGATCCACAGGAACAGCATGTTGCCGCCGATGTGCAGAATCGAGGCGTGCATGAACATCGCCGTGAAGGCGGTGGCCCAGGTCGGGATCCCGCCCACGTGGGGCCCGGTTGCGCATAGCAGCTGGCCACCCCGGATCACCTCGTCGTGGGTGAGGCAATGGGTGAGCGCGATACGGAATCGACCCGTACTTCACCACCTCGTACGTGCTCGGGCCGCTGATGAGCGAGCCCCCGTGGCTGACCGCCAGCAGGTAGACGATCACGTTGGCCACGATCAGACCGACGGTGACGAACGGGAACCTGTCCGTCGGGATGTTGTCCTTGAGCGGGATCACGTGGGGGCGGGAGCTTAGGCTCCCGCACGCCTAGCCGACGTCGGAGATCTGCCAGGGCTGCTGGTCTGACCCGGTGAGCGCGAACGTCCAGCGCTCGGTGAACCTGGCCTCCCGTGAGGGACTGCCGCCCAGGATCGCCGTGGTGTCGCGATCCTGCAGATACCGGCGGGCGGTGATGTGTATCTCCGCCGTCATCGTCGGCGGGTGCGCGTGCGCGTTCAACGGCCGTGATCCGGATCCGATCGACGCGCGGCCCGCGCACGACCAGGCGGGTCCGGTCCCCGTCGGGGTGGAGCATCGCGTGGGCGGCGGTTGCCGTCGCTACGCGCCGAAGCGCGGCGGCATCGCCGTCGATCGCGGCCGCCCAGGCGTCGGCGGCCCGGCGGATGGCGATCTCCAACACCTCGGGCGCGAAGCGGCCGTCGGCGAGGCTGAGGTCAAGCGCGGCTCCATGGGCGTCGCCGCCGTAGTCCACTTTGGCCAGCTCGGAGATGTTCGGCGCGGTGTCCGCGGTGGCGCCTTCGATCAGGGCCTCGTCGCGGAGTGATTGATCGTCGGACCAAGGCGTGGCGATGAGCTTCTCCTCCAGCGCGTGCACGCCCTCGGCCCCCTGCTCGATCGAGGTCAGCAGCCAGCCGCCGTTCCGCCTGGTCAGGGTCCAGAACTCCCGCACCTTGACGATCTCGCCCAGGCGGCCGGCGCGGTGCATGTGGTTGCCCCACGCGTCCTCGACGTAGTCACGGAGCTTGGCCTCGATGCGCACGACGACGCGCTCGGCCGTGGCGTCGAGACCGACATACTCGACCCGGGGCTCGCCCAGCGTCTCGACCCGGTTGCGCCAGCCGCGCCGAGCGAAGTCGTCCAGCCGCCGATCCCACTCGCGGGCCAGCGTGGGGGCGACCAGCCGGTGCAGAGTGGCGCGGTCGTCGGCGGCCCACGCGGTCTGGATGCCCTCGAACAGCTGACTGGCCGCGGACTTGACCGCGTCGGCGGCAAAGGCCGGATCGTCCTCGGCGGCCTCGGCCGCGGCCGCGCTCACGCGGCGCTCCCGCTCGGCCGTGTGGCGGCTGCGGCGCCGGCCCTGCCGGGCGCCGGCGGTGGCGAAGCTGCGGGCCGCCGGGGACATGCGCATGACCAGCGCCGCGACGAGGATCGAGGGCGATCAGCACCAGCGCTCCGAGGCCGTGTCCGAGGATGGCGATCCGGACCAGGATCTGGATCAAGATGTAAATGCCGACGCCACGGCCTCCGCCACCGCCTCCCCCGCCGCCGAAGCCGGCCGAGCCGCCACCGGCGGCGGCCAGCGCCGTCGGCGCGACGATCAGCGCCAGCGCCACCACGGCCACTGCGAGCAGGATCGCGCGCCGGCGGGTCATGCGTTCACCGCCGCCGCCACCGGCCCGATTCCGGGCTGGTCCTGGACGATGTGCTGATCGGCGTGGTAGGAGCTGCGGACGAGCGGCCCGGCGGCCACGTGGTCGAACCCGAGCGCATAGGCCGCCTTCTCCAGTTCGGCGAACTCCTCCGGGTGCCAGTAGCGGACGATCGGCAGGTGCCGTTCGGTCGGCCGCAGGTACTGGCCGATCGTGATCACCTGGACGTGGCTGTCCCGGAGCCGGCCCAGCGTGTCGACCATTTCCCCGTGGGTCTCGCCGAGCCCGACCATCAGCCCCGACTTGGTCGTGACCTCGTCGCCGCCCATCTCCTTGGCCGTGCGCAGAACCCGCGTCGACCGCTCGAAGGTGGAGCCGCGCCGGGCGACGCTGTACAGCCGGGGAACGACCTCGACGTTGTGGTTGAAGACGTCGGGGCGCGCGTCGATGACCTTGGCCAGCGGCATCTCCTCGCCCCGGAAGTCGGGGGTCAGGACCTCGATCTTGCACCTCGGGGCCTGCCTGCGGATCTGCCGGATCACCCCGACGAAGGCGTGGGCGCCGTAGTCGGGCAGGTCGTCCCGGTCCACGCTCGTGATCACCGCGTGGCGGAGCTGCATCTTGGCCACCGACCGCGCCACCCGGGCCGGCTCGAGCGGGTCGTTCCAGGTCGGCTTGCCCGTCTTCACGTTGCAGAATCCGCACCGTCGCGTGCACGTGTCACCGAGGATCATGAAGGTCGCCGTCCCCCGGGTCCAGCATTCGCCGATGTTGGGGCAGGCCGCCTCCTGGCAGACCGTGTGAAGGTTCTCGGCCTTGATCAGCGAGTGCAGCTCGCGGTAGCGCGGGCTCCCGGGCGCGGGCACCTTGAACCACGGGGGCTTGCGCGATCGGTGGTCCAGGACCTCGGGGCCCAGGACTTCCAAGACGTCTCTGGCGCCACCCGGATTTGCTCGTGATCGCGTCGCCATGAGATTAAGCGTACCGGGGGGTGAATCCGGCCCCGCTCGGGGCAGCGGCTGATGCTGGCCGGGTGGCGCGTGATCCGCACCACCTGGCGTCAGGTCATGCGTAGGCCGGCGGAGCTGGCGCCCCTGCTGCGGCGAGCAGTCGCTCGAGGCTGACCAGGCGCTGGCGGCGTCCGAGCGCCTCCGCGACCGCGAACGCCGTCCTGCGCCGGAAGCACCGCATCCGCGCGCCGCCGAGCTCGCGCATCAACGACGTCATCTGCACCCCCTCGAGCCCGCAGGGCACGATCCAGTTGAACGGCTGCAGGTCGTTCTCGACGTTGACGGCGAAGCCGTGGGTAGTCACGCCGCGACTGAGATGGACTCCGATCGAGGCGATCTTCCGCTCGCCGACCCACACCCCCGTGAACGCCGGCCCTTCGGCCTCGCGAGCGTGCGCCGTCACGCCCTCTTCGGCCAGGGCCGCCACGAGCGCCGACTCCAACTTCCGCACGTAACCCACAACGTCCTCGGTGTGGACGATCGGGTAGCCGACCAGCTGGCCCGGGCCGTGGTATGTCACCTTGCCGCCGCGGTCGGTCTCGACCACGTCGATGCCCTGCCGCAGGTACCACTCCTCGCCCATCGGCAGCTCGCCCGGCTCGGACCGGCGCCCGCGCGTATAGACGGGCGGGTGGGAGAGCAGCAGCATGACGTCCGGCAGCCGGTCGGCTTGCCGCACTGCACACAACCGCTGCTGGAGCTCCAGCGCGGAGCGGTACTCGACCACGCCGAGGTGGCACACCCACAGCTCAGAGGACATTCTCGAGCCCCTTCTTGACCGAGGCCAGGAACTGGGCCGCCTGGACGCCGTCGAGGGCGCGGTGATCCCAGCTCAGGCCGAGGATGGTCATCGCGCGGACCGCGATGGCGTCGCCTTCCACGACCACCGGTCGCTTGACCACCGCCTCCAGGTCGAGGATCCCAACCTGGGGCTGGTTGATGATCGGCGTGGCCATGATGGTCCCGTATTGCCCCGGGTTGGTGATCGTGAACGTGCCCCCGCGCACCTCGTCCGGCTTGAGACTGCCCGCCCGGGCCCGGGAGGCCAGGTCGCGGATCCGCGCCGCCAGCCCCTCGACCGACAGCTCGTGGGCGTCGCGGACCACCGGCACGATCAGCCCGTCGTCGCCGAGCGACACCGCGATCCCCAGGTGCACGCCCGGATGTCTCGTATACGTCGAGCCGTCGAGCCAGGCGTTCAGGGCCGGGTGCTCGCGCAGGGCATCGATCACCGCCCGGGCCACGAAGGCCAGCGCAGTCACGCCCAGCCGTGACCGGGCGGCCTCGACCCGGGTCATGTCGACCTCGATCCACGTGGTGCAGGTGGCGGCGGTGTCGAGCGAGCGCTTCATGTGCTCACCGATCTGCCGCCGCATCCGCGACAGCCCATCAGTGGGCGGGGCGGGCGGATCCGGGCGGTACGGGCTCTCGATGTGCAGCGGCGGCTCCTCGACGGCCGGACCACCGTCGCGCACGAGCGCCAGCACGTCCTGCTTGCGCACCCGGCCGTCGCGGCCGGTTCCGGACACGGTCGCGAGATCGATGTCGTGCTCGGCCGCGATGCGCTGCACCACGGGGGAATAACGCTGCGAACGAGGGCGGTGGCCGTTGCCGCGCGAAGGCCCCGGCGCCGAAGGCGCCGCACCACGGGCGCCGGCTCTGGCCGGCGCCTTTTCCCCATTTGAAATCGCACCATCGCCGGTGGCGATCCGGGCCAGGACCTCGCCTACCGACACCGTCGTCTCGACCGGGACCAGGATCTCCGCCACCACGCCCGTGGCCGGCGACGGCACCTCGGTGTCGATCTTGTCGCTCGAGATGTCGCAGATCGGCTGGTCGGCCTCGATCCGGTCGCCCACCGAGACGCGCCAGCCGACCACCGTGCCCTCGGCCACCGACACCCCCATCTGGGGCATCGTCACATCGACCGATAAATCAATATTCGAGGAGCTCACGGCAGGCCTCCCTCACTCGGTCGACACTAGGCAGCACCGCCTGCTCCAGCGGTGGCGAGAACGGGATCGGGACGTCCGGGGTGGAGACCCGGACCACGGGGCCGTCCAGAGATCTCGAAGCCCCTCTCGGCGATCAAGGCCGCGACCTGGGCGCCCGCGGCGCAGGTCGAGTTCGCTTCGTCCAGGATGACTACCTTGGAGCAGCGCTCGACCGAATCGAGGATGGCCTCTGCGTCGAGCGGGACCAGAGACCGAAGATCGAGCACCTCGACCGAGGCGCCCTCGAGATCGGCGGTCGCCTCGAGCGCCGTGTGGACCATCGCCCCGTAGGCGATCACGACCAGGTCGGAACCCGGCCGGGCGACCCGCGCCGTGAACGGGGTCTCGTACACACCGTCCGCTACCTCGCCCTTGATCCTCCGATACAGGTGCTTGTGCTCCATGTAGCAGACCGGGTTGGGGTCCCGGATGGCGGCGTGCAGCAGACCCTTGGCGTCCTCGGCCGTCGAGGGCGCCACCACCTTGATCCCGGGCGCGTGCATGAACCAGGCCTCGGGGTTCTGGGAGTGGAACGGTCCGCCGGAGAAGCCGCCCCCGGAGGGCAGGCGCACGACGAGGGGCACCGCCAGGCCCTGGCGGTAGTGCATCTTCCCGGCCACGTTGACCAGCTGGTCAAAACCGCAGGAGATGAAGTCCGAGAATTGCATCTCGCACACGGGGCGCAGGCCCACTACGGCAGCCCCGATCGCGCATCCGATGATCGCCGACTCGGCCAGCGGGCGTGTCCATCACGCGGTCCGCGCCGAACTCCTCGACGAACCCGTCGGTCACTTTGAACGCGCCGCCGAAGACGCCGATGTCCTCGCCCATCACGAGCACGCGCTCGTCGTCGCGGAGCTCGTCCCGGAGGGCGGACGAGATCGCCTGGAGGTAGGTCAAAGTGGTCATGACCGGAACCCGCTCCACGGTGCCTGTCCGTCGCCCAGCGGCTCCGCCTCGCCGTCGCAGAACACTCCCTCGAGGACGGTCGCCGGGTCGGGCATCGGCGAGGTCAAAGCCGCCGCAGCGGCGGCATCGATCTCCGATTGCACCGAGGCCCGCAACTCCTCCACATCGACTCCGGCATCAGCCAGCCGCCGTGCCTGGCGGTCGACCGGGTCGCGCTGGCGCCACTCCTCGACCTGCTCGCTGGGCACGTACTTCATGTCGTCATGGGCGGCGTGTCCATGCATGCGCATGGTCACCGCCTCGATCAGGGTCGGCCCGCGACCCGGCCAGCGCTCGCTCGCGCGCGGCGCGCGTCGGCCTCGAACATCGCCTCGACGTCGTTGCCGTCGACGGTGACCCCGAGGAACCCGTAGGCGGCCGCGCGCTCGACCGGATCGACGGCGAACTGCTTGTCGAGCGGGGTCGAGTACGCGTACTGGTTGTTCTCGAGCACGAAGATCACCGGCAGCTTCTGCACGCCGGCCCAGTTCATGGCCTCGTGGAAGTCGCCCCGCGAGGTGGAGCCGTCCCCGAACCAGGTCAGCGCGCAGCGTCGCTCGCCGCGGAGCTTGAACGCCATCGCCATGCCGGTCGCCACCAGCATCATGTCGGGCAGCATCGAGACCATCCCGACGCAGCCGAGCCGACGGTCGCCGAAGTGGACGTTGCCGTCCCGCCCGGCGGTGATGCCGGAGGCGCGGCCCATGTACTGGGCGAGGATTCGCTCGGGTGCTCACGCCGCGGATGATGTGGGCGGCGAGGTCGCGGTGCAGGATGCACAGGCGGTCCTGGGCGCTCATCGCGAACGCGGGCCCGGCGGACACGGCCTCCTGGCCGAATCCGTCGTAGAACGAGCCCGGCACCTTGCCCTGGCGGTACAGGGTCATCGCGCGCTCTTCCAGGCCGCGCATCAGGAGCATCGCCCGCAGCAACCAGATGCGGTCCTCGAGGGTCAAATGACCCGTCGCGCCGGCGGTCGCCTCAGCGAGTTCAGTGGCCATCTATGGGTTCCCTTTCCTCCGTGGACCGGGACGGGATCTCCGTCCCCGATCCGCTTCTCGAACCGACCCGGGGTCTCCGGTGCGGTCCCCTCGATCGGGCATCGTCGAGCTTACTAGCTGCCCCAGCGCGAGCCGTACCCTTAGACGCATGGACGGTGGCTGGGTGCGCCGAATGCGTTGGCGGTGGCGCGGCGCCTGGCTGTGGCCGGCCTTCGCCGCGGCGACGATCGCCGACGCGGTGATCGGACACCTGCTTCCGGCGTCCGGGGACGCGGAGTCGGTGGTGGGCGGCGGCGCTGGCCGGCCTGGTGCTCAACCTGCTGGCCGTGATCCTGCTCTCGCGTCCGCTCGGCATGCTGATCCGCGACGGCGCCGGCGCGACATGCCGCTGCTGATCGCGCGCAACTACGCGGGGATGTTCGTGGTCGGCCTGGTCACGGTGGCGATCGCGCTCGTGGGGCTGGCCCACCACGCCGACGTGATGGGCAACCAGCGGGCGATGCGCGACGCGATCGTCCGCGCGCAGGCCTTCATCGGCGACCGTGCGCCGCCCACGTTCCGGCGCAACCTCGAGTGGATCGACATGTTCGCGATCGAGCCGGGCCGGATCTATCGCGCCTGCGTCCCGAGCCAGGACGGGCGCCGCACATACTGCGTCGTCGTCGACGAACAACTGCCGCTGGCGAGCAGCGTGCGCTTCAGCGGCTACGAACCGAACGCCACCTTCTCGGAGGGCGTGGGTTGAAACGGACGGCGCGGGGCTCCTCAGGATCAGGAACCCGCAACGCTCAGCGTTCGTCGGTCAGAGCCTCGATCTCGCTCGTATCCACGGGAAGGGCGACATCGCAGAAGTCCTTCCCGAACGGAGTTAGCCGCAGCGTGCGGTGCTGAGACTTGGCCCGCGAGGCTTCGCGGATCGGATCCAGCACGTGCGGCTGAGCCTCGAGGACCTGGTAGCGGATGGCGTCGTCGAGCGGCACGTCGGAGAACTCGACCAGGCCCAGGCGCTGAAGGTTGTTGAGGTACGCCTGCACCCGGTCGACGTGACGGACCCCGGCCTCGGGCCCGACCATGTTCAGGCCCTGGGCCACCAGTTGGGACCCGACCCCGATCAGGTTGGCGGCGCGGACGTCCACCGCCGGTTGCGGACCCTCGACCGCGAGCAGGCGGAGGATCCGGGCCTCGTCAGGGGCGAGCTCCTGGAGGATCCGCCCGTAGGCCGGATGGGTTCGGTCATCGACGCGCACGTCGGCGGACTGGCGCAGGAGCTCGGCGGCCTGCATCCGGAGCGCGACCTCGGGCGGCTGGTCATCCTCGTCCTCGCGCTTTCTCCGAGCCCGCGCGGCGGCGCCGGGGCCGGCACCGGCCACGAACCGGCTGTCGCTGGGGCTGAGGATCCGAACTCGCTGGTCGAGGTCGTCGATGCCGAGGAACTCGCGCGCGTATTCGCGCATGCCGGTGCGCACGTCGTACACGAGCTCGGCCGCCGAGCGCGGATCGGTGGCCGCACGGGCCAGCCGAGCGCCGACGCGCACCCCGGTGGAAACGCTCCAGACGGCGCCGCGGACCCACGCCTCACCGGCCAGCCGGACCATCACGGGCAGCGTCTCGGCCAGGGTCTCCAGGCGTAACGCCGGCAACGTGGAGTCGGACTCCTGCTCGGAGTCGGGCGGATCCTCGTCGCTCGTTCCCTCGACCACGGTGACCTGCACCTCGGGGGGATCGTCGATGCTGGTCATCCGAAGATCCCCAGGTGGACGAAGCCGCCGGCCAAGCCCAGAACGGCACCGTGCAGCAGGAGCAGCCACTCGTCCTCACGGGTGGCGGTGCGCAGCATCTCGCCGAAGTCCTTGGGGGACATCTCCTGCATCCGCTCGGTGATCAGCTTACGCATAGTCCGGCCCTGCTCCTTGCTGAACTCGGGATCGGACAGCGGCTCCATCATGCGCTTGATCGGCTCGGTGGCGAACGAGTGGCGGATCGACTCGTATTCGCGCGAGCCCACGGCGACTCGCACGGCGCCGCGGGCCGGGCCGATGGCGCGGTCGATGGCCGGCTTCATCGACGTCTCGATCAGCGTCCGCGTGCGGTCGGCCTGGGGTCCGTTGACCAGCTCCTTGCCGAACTCCGCCACGGTCAGGATGTCGTCGGCGACGATCTGGGCGTAGACCTCGGAGACCTCCGGCTGGCGGCGGATGAACAGGCCCTTCCACTTGATCGGACCGTACTTCTTCCAATCCGGCGGCTCGTAGATCATCCACAGGGCCACCCAATTGGTCACGTAGCCGATGATCACGCCGAGCAGCGGCAGGACCCACCAGTCGGGCAGGATGTAGGTGATCCCGGCCACCGGGATCCCCAGGGCGAAGCCGAAGAAGAAGCCGAAGTTCTGGATGAACTTGAGCTCGCGCCTTCCCATGTCCAGGAACACGCGGTTGGCCAGCTCGGGATCGAAGCGCTTGATCACCATCAACTTGACATCGACGAGGTGATCGATGTTCTCCCCGATTTCGTGGGTCAGCTCACTCACGGTCTCGGGCAGCTGCTCCTGCACGCGCTGAACGACGTACTCCTTGATCTGCGGCGGCATGTCGTTCCACAGCCGCGGCTGCTCCCGTGACATCACGCGGTCGACGACCTCGCGGATGTCGTCCTGGGTCTTGACCACGATCTGCTCGGCGATCTTCTCCGGGTCGAGCTGGTTGAAGAACTCCTTCGGGGTGCCGAGCTTCGCGATCCCGCTGTCGACGGCCAGGGAGCCCATCTTCGCCGCCCGCGAGGGCACGATCCCCTGCCAGCCGATCCCCCCGATCATCAGCCCCGGGATCTGCCTGATCTTGTACGGCATCACCCGCGCCACTTTGTGCAGCCACTCGGCCCGGAGGCCCTTGAAGTGGACCGGGTAGAAGAGCATGAGCACGCCGGTCCAGTTCGTCAGGTAACCAATCGCACCGGTGACGAACGGGACAGTGATGACGGCGACCAGGCTCGGTTTCAAGGCAACCGGGACCCTACCCGCCAGTACATCACTACGCTGCACTGCGTTTTGGCCCCTCCTCGTCCGTACGTAACCGTGGTCACCGGCGCCTCGAGCGGGATCGGCGAGGCGACGGCCCGCCGCCTGGCGCGAGAGCCCAACTTCCACGTTGTCCTCGTGGCCCGGCGTGAGGACAAGCTGAACGCGCTGGCCCGCGAGCTTGGCAACGCCACCGCTGTCGCGGCCGACCTGACCGATCCCGAGGCGCCCGGACAGATCAGGGACGTGGTCGAACGCGACCACGGAGCCCTGCACATGCTGGTCAACAACGCCGGCGCGGCCTGGCGCGGCACTTTCGCCGACACCGGGTGGGAGAACATCGAGCGCCACATGAAGCTGAACTTCGAGGCCCCGGTGCGGCTGACCGAAGCGCTCCTGCCGCTGCTGCGAACGACCGCGCGGAGCAGCGACGAAAAAGTCTGCATCGTCAACGTGGCGAGCACGGCCGCGCGCGTATCGAGGCCGAAGTCGGGTGCGTATTCGTGCAGCAAGTTCGCGCTCGCGGCGTGGAGCGACGCCCTGGCCGGCGAGGAGCTCGAGCACGGCGTCCATGTCGGCATGGTGCTGCCGGGGTTCGTCAAGACCGAGGGCTTCCCGGCGCAGGAGCTCGCTGTCCAAGCCGCTGACGCGGTGGATCGTCTCGAAGCCCGAGGTCGTGGCCGAGGCCATCCTGCAGGCTGGGCCCGGAGGCAAGGCCGAGCGCTACGCCCCCCGCGGCTACTGGCTGGCCGCGGCGGCTCGGATCCTCATGCCGGCGATCGTTCGGCGCGCCACCGCGGGCGGAGCGCTGACGACGAAAACCGGCGCTTCCGATTGAGGCTCCAACGCCTCCGCGGTTCGCGATCAGCCGCCAGGCCCTAAGCTACACACCTGTAGCTACAGATCCAAGGAGCTGAAAACCGAAGATGAATGCAAATGCCCGTCGCGTGGCCGTGCTCGGCGGCATCCGGATCCCCTTCGCCCGCCAGAACGGCCCGTACGCGAACGCCTCGAACCAGGACATGCTGACCACGGTCCTGGACGCGCTGGTCGAGAAGTTCGATCTCGAAGGCGAGGTCGTCGGCGAAGTGGCCGCGGGCGCCGTGCTCAAGCACAGCCGTGACTTCAACCTGACCCGTGAATGCGTGTTCGGCTCGAAGCTGGCCCCGGAGACGCCGGCCTACGACGTCCAGCAGGCGTGCGGAACCGGCCTCGAGGCGACGATCCTGACCGCCAACAAGATCGCTCTCGGCCAGATCGACTCGCCATCGCCGGCGGGGTGGACACGACGAGCGACGCGCCGATCGCCATCAACGAGGACCTGCGCCAGGTGCTGCTGAACGCCAACCGGGCGAAGAGCACGACCGGCCGGGTGAAGGCTCTGGCCGGCATCCGCCCGCAGCAGCTCGTGCCCGAGATTCCGCGCAACGCCGAGCCCCGGACCGGCCTCTCGATGGGCGAGCACGCCGCGATCATGGCCCAGGAATGGGGCATCACCCGCGAGGAGCAGGACGAGCTCGCGGTCGAGAGCCACCGAAACCTGGCCAAGGCCTACGACACCGGCTTCGAGGACGACCTCGTGCTCCCGTTCCTCGGCCTCGAGCGCGACCAGAATCTGCGCGCGGACTCGAGCATGGAGAAGCTGGCCAAGCTCAAGCCGGTGTTCGGCGGGGCCGAGGGGACGATGACGGCGGGCAACTCGACTCCGCTCAGCGACGGCGCCAGCGCCGTGCTCCTGGCCAGCGAGGAGTGGGCAGCCGCACACGGCCTCCCGGTCCAGGCCTACATCACCGACGCTCAGACCGCCGCCGTCGACCACGTGCACAAGCGCGAGGGCCTGCTGATGGCTCCGACCTACGCGATGCCGAGGATGCTCGCTCGGGCCGGCCGCGAGTCTGCAGGACTTCGACTACTACGAGATCCACGAGGCGTTCGCCGCTCAGGTCCTGTGCACCCTGAGGGCGTGGGAGGACCCGGTGTACTGCAAGGAGCGGCTCGGCCTCGACGCGCCGCTGGGCACGATCGACCGGAGCAAGCTCAACGTCAACGGAGGCTCGCTCGGTGCCGGCCACCCGTTCGGGGCCACCGGCGGCCGGATCGTGGCCAACCTGGCCAAGATGCTGAGCCAGAACGGCGGCGGCCGCGGGCTGATCTCGATCTGCGCCGCGGGCGGCCTCGGAGTCACCGCGATCATGGAGGCGGCATAAATGGCCGACCGGTACCAACAACTCATCAACACGCCCGTCGGGCGGATCGTCTCCAAGCAGGTCGGTCTGCCCGCGCCGGTACGGCTCGACCGCTACGAGCCCGGCGAGCCGGTCATCGACGGCCCCGTGCTGCTGGGCGCAGCGCCCCGGGGGGCGCCTCACCCGGCGCGATCGCCCGCGTCCTGGCGGCGATCGAGGCGGAGACCCACACCCCGATGCAGGACGATGTCCGCGGCGCGGCCGCAGACGGCGGATCTCGACGCGCGCATCTTCGAGCCCGACGCCACGCCGGCCGAGCAGACGTTCAAGGCGCTCGTGTTCGACGCCACCGGCATCACCTCGAGCGAGGAGCTGCGGGAGGCGTACGAGTTCTTCCACCCCTCGATCCGCCGGGTCAGCCGGTCGGGACGGGTGATCGTGCTCGGGACGCCGCCCGAGGCGTGCGGCAACCGCGCCGGAGGCGATCGCCCAGCGCGCGCTCGAGGGGCTGACCCGGGCGATCGGCAAGGAGGTCCGCCGCGGGCGCCACCTCCCAGCTCATCTACGTGGCCCCGAAGGCCGAGAACCGGATCGAGTCGACGCTGCGCTTCTTCCTCTCGCCGAAGTCGGCCTACGTCTCGGGCCAGGTGGTGCGGATCGGCCCCGCCAAGGCGGCCGGGCCGGATCGACTGGGAGATGCCGCTGAACGGCAAGGTGGCGCTGGTCACCGGCGCCTCGCGGGGGATCGGCGCCGCGATCGCCGAGGTGCTGGCCCGGGACGGCGCCCACGTGGTCGGCGTCGATGTCCCCGCGATGGAGCACGAGCTCGAAGAGCTGACCGGCCGGATCGGCGGGTCGGCGCTGACCGCCGACATCACCGACGAGGACGCCCCGTCGGAGATCGCCTCGCACCTGCTCGAGCAGCACGGCGGCGTCGACGTGGTCGTCCACAACGCCGGCATCACCCGGGACAAGACGCTCGGGCGGATGGACGAGGACCGCTGGCGACGCCGTGATCGGCGTCAACCTGATCGCGCCGCAACGGATCGACCGCGAGCTGTACGAGCGTGAGGCGGTGCGCCCGAACGGGCGGGTGGTCTGCGTCTCGTCGATCAGCGGGATCGCCGGCAACGCCGGACAGACCAACTACTCGACCTCGAAGGCCGGGGTGATCGGCATCGTCCAGGCCTCGGCGCCGGTGATCGCCAAGCAGGGGTCGACCATCAACGCCGTCGCCCCCGGCTTCATCGAGAGCCAGATGACGGCCGCGATGCCGATCGCCACGCGCGAGGCCGGGCGGCGGATGAACAGCATGTCCCAGGGCGGCCTGCCCGTCGACGTGGCCGAGACGATCGCCTGGTTCGCCCATCCCGGTTCGAACGGGGTGAACGGCAACATCGTACGCGTGTGCGGGCAGAGCCTGCTCGGAGCCTGAGCCATGGCCGACAACGTCAAAGAGCTCAGCAGCTCGCCCGGGATGCTGCCGATGTTCGCCCGGGCCGGGGCGTCGATGATCCCGTTCGCCTCGAGGCTCCCGTTCCTCGGGGTCGGCGGCGGGGGCGATGAGATCCCCGATCTGACTCTGGTCCTGAACGACGTCCGCGTCGACCAGGACCGTCTGGCCGCGTACGACAGGGTGTGCGGGTTCACCCTGAGCGATGCCCTCCCGCCCACCTACCCGCACATGCTGGCGTTCCCGCTCCAGCTGTCGCTGATGACCGACGGAAGCTTCCCGTTCCCGGCCATCGGCCTGGTGCACATCTACAACCGGATCGTCCAGCACCGGGACGATCCGGCTGAGCGAGCCGCTGTCGATCACGGTCAGGGCGACGCCGCTCGAGCCCCATCCGCGCGGTCGCCAGTTCTCGCTGCTGACCGAGGTCCACGCCGGCGACGAGCTGGTGTGGGAGGAGGTCTCGACCAACCTCCGCCGCGGCTCCGGGCGGGGACGAATGCCGCGCAGTCGCCCGGACCGCCGTCGGCCGAGGACCTCCCGATCTCCGCCACCTGGCGGCTGCCCGGCGACCTCGGGCGCCGCTACGGCTCGGTCTCCGGCGACCTCAACCCGATCCACGTCCACCCGCTCACGGCGCGGCTGTTCGGGTTCCCCTCGGCGATTGCCCATGGCATGTGGACCAAGGCGCGCTGCCTGGCCGCGCTGGCGCCGAAGCTGCCGGACCGGTTCACCGCCGAGGCCGCGTTCAAGAAGCCGATCATCCTCCCGGCCAAGGTGGGATTCGCTGAGGAGGCGGTTTCCAGGGGAATTCGCTTCGGCGTCCGCAACCCGGACAAGGGCACGCCACACCTCGACGGCGAAGTCAAGTTTTCGTGACTTAACGCCCACCTCTCGCGGCCGATAACCGCGGGAGTGATGGAGTCCCATCAAACTGTCCGGCTCGGCCCCGGCAGGCACGATGGTCCCGATGGCGAAGTTTGCGTGATGGAGCTCGCCTCGATGCTGGCCGGTGAGCGGTTCACCGACCGGCCCACGTCGGTATGTCCCCAGGTGGCCGCGATCGTCCGCGCCTACAACGACGCGCTCGACGGCCGGCGCCGCAAGGACCTGTACCGGTTCGCCTCCGACGCGGTCGGAACCCGTGGAGACTTCATCTTGCAAAGGACTCGGGCCGAGCTCGCGCTCGACTACGTCCGCGAGCGCCGCCGTCCCCGGATCTCGGAACCCGACCGGGACGCCGGCCCGGAGGAGATTGCCGACTACGTGCTCTTCTCGATGGCCCGCCGGCCCCGCAGCCGTCTTCCGCGGCGCCGGTTCGACGACGCCGCCCACGGCGAGATGCTGACGCTACTCGAGCGGATGGTCGCCGTCGGGAGCTCTCCGCTCTTCGGCGAACTCGTCGAACATGCCCCGCAGCCGGTCGAGCACGGCGGCGGCGGTGAGGAGATCGTCATCCGAGAACTCGGCCAGGGCGGCTCGGAACCGTGGCTCGAACTGTGCCCGCCGGGCTTCGACGAGGGCATGCCCCCGTTCGGTGAGCGATGTGAGGACTACGCGGCGGTCGCGGTCGGAGCGGGAGCGTTCGACGAGGCCGGCATGAGCGAGCCCGTCGAGCATCTCGGTTACCGCGGCTGGGCTGAGATCGGCATCCTGGGCGAGCTCGGTGGAGGACAGGCCCTGGCGGTCGCGCAGGCAGAAGAGCAGGCTGTACTGAGCGTCGCTGAGGAGCCCGCTGCCCGCGGTGCTCCCGGCCGCGCATCCGCCGCAGGGCAGCCATCGCCGCCTTGAAGGCTCGGCCGAGCTGCTCGGCGGCCTCGCGCGTCTGCGCGTTCGGCTGAACCTCGACTCGCCGTCGGAGCGCGACCGCTCGGTCACGCGCGACCGCCTCGGCCAGCTGCTCGGCCGACACGCCCGGTGCTGCGGCAGCGCCCTTGCGCGCGCGCGCCCGGCGCTCGGCCTGCAGCAGGATCATCGAAGGCACGATCGCCGCCGCGGTGATGCCCGGCCGAGACCCAGAACGCGGTGCCGTACGCGCCGGCGGCCGCGCGACAGGGTAGTGCGTCGCCGACGAGCGCGCGCTGGAGCACGACGGCCAGGATGGCCGTCCCGATCGACCCGCCCACCCGCTGGAGCACGTTCATCTGCGGGGTGGCGTCCGATAGCTCAGACCGCTCGAGCGAGGCGAAGGCGGCCGCCATCGCGGGCATGAAGGCAAAGCCGATTCCGACCCCGCGGGCGAACATGGCCACCGACAGCCAGACGAGCGAGGTGTGGGCGCCGACGAAGCCCGAACGGCACCGTGGCGACGGTGGTCAGAACGACCCCGAACAGGGTCAGCGGTCCGCCCCCCATTCGGTCGGCCAGCTTGCCGGCCAGCGGCATCACCAGTGCGGCTCCGAGCCCCTGCGGGGCGGTCAGCAGGCCGGTGTCGAGCACGTTCTCGTGCCGGATCCCCTGCAGATACAGCGGAAGCAGGATCATGCCGCCGAACAGCGCGGCGCCGAGGCAGAACATGGCCAGCGAGGCCGAGGCAAAGGTGGGGCGGCGGTACAGCCGCAGGTTGAGCAACGGCCGTGGCACGTGGAGCGCGTGCACGGCAAAGGCCGCGATCAGCGCCAGCCCGCCCAGGATCGGGATCACCACCTTGGCCGAGCTGAACGAGCCGGTGATGCCGATCTCGGCCAGGCCGTAGGTCAGCAGCGGCAGGCCGATCGACATGAGCGCCGAGGCCGCGAAAGTCAAGCCGGTCGGTCGGGGCCGGCTTCACGTTCGGTAGCACCCGGAGCGCGGTGACGATCGCGATGATCCCGATCGGGAGATTGACGTAGAAGATCCACCGCCAGGACTCGTTATCCAGGATCAGGCCGCCCAGCGTCGGCCCGAGGATGGGCGCCAGCATGGCGGGGACCGCGACCACGCTCATCACGCGCCCCATCCGCTCCGGTCCCGCCGCCTCGGCCATCATCAGCTGGCCGATGGGGAGGATCATGCCGCCGCCGATCCCCTGAAGGACGCGGAAGATGATCAGCTCGGTGCTCGAGGTGGCCAGCCCGCACAGCGCCGAACCGGCCGTGAACAGGACCAGTGACACGATGTAGACGCGCTTGGCCCCGAAGCGCCGAGCGGCCCAGCCAGTGACCGGGATCACCGCGGCCAGAGAGAGCATGTAGCCGGTCACCACCCACTGGATCTCGGCGATGGTCGAGTGGAGCTCGCGGCTGAGGGTGGCCAGCGCGACGTTGACGATCGTCGTGTCGAGGATCGACATGATCGATCCGACGATCACCACGGCGCTGATCCGCCAGACGTGGGTTTCGATTTTCCCCATGCTCATACGGTTCCGAAAGATTCGGTTCCTAACTATAACCGCTGAACCAGCGGTGGTTACGCCGCGCCGTCTATCTTCAGAGGTAATGCCGACTTTCGCCGAACTTGGCCTCAGCCAAGAGATCCTCGATGCCGTCCACGATCTGGGCTACGAGTCCCCGAGCCCGATCCAGGAGCAGGCGATCCCGCCCCTGCGCGCCGGCTCGGACGTGATCGGCCAGGCCCAGACCGGCTCGGGCAAGACGGCGGCCTTCGGCCTGCCGATGATCGAGTACGTGGACCCGAGCGACCAGGAGGTGCAGGGCCTCGTGCTCACCCCTACGCGCGAGCTCTGCATCCAGGTCACCCAGGCGCTGCGCGCCTACGGGAAGGGCAAGGGCATCGACGTGGTGGCGGTGTTCGGAGGCGCGCCGATTCGCACCCAGCAGGCCCAGCTGCGGGCCGGCGGCCACATCGTGGTCGGCACGGTGGGCCGGGTCAAGGATCTGATCTCCCGCCACTCGCTGATGCTGCACTCCACCCGCTTCGTCGTCCTCGACGAGGCGGACGAGATGCTCGACCTCGGCTTCCTCGAGGACGTCGAGCGGATCCTCTCGCTCACCCCGTCGAGCCGTCAGACGGCGCTGTTCAGCGCCACCATGCCGCGGGAGATCCGCCGGCTGGCCGAGCAGTATCTGTACGACCCGGTCACGATCAAGGTCAAGGCGGCCACGCTGACCGTCGACACGGTCGAGCAGTTCGCGGTCGAGGTCCCGACCAAGGAGAAGACCGACAAGCTGCTCGAGGTGCTGGAATCCGAGCGGC
Organism: uncultured Solirubrobacterales bacterium; assembly: GCA_963748585.1. Classification (GTDB taxonomy): domain Bacteria; phylum Actinomycetota; class Thermoleophilia; order Solirubrobacterales; family Solirubrobacteraceae; genus Palsa-465. Next base: position 120,499 of record CAVVJR010000004.1, read on the forward strand.
CCGAGCAGGCGATCATCTTCGTCCGGACGAAGATCCGCTGCGAGCAGCTGTTCCGGACCCTGCGTGACAAGGGGATGAACGTCAAGGCGCTGCACGGGGACATGACCCAGGGCGCGCGCGACGGGGTGATGATCTCGTTCAAGGACGGCCGGCTGCCACTGCTCGTGGCCACCGACGTGGCCTCGCGGGGCCTCGACATCTCAGGCATCTCGCACGTGATCAACTTCGACGTCCCCACCTCGCCCGACGTCTACGTCCACCGGATCGGCCGCACGGGCCGGGTCGGGCGCAGCGGCCGCGCCATCACGTTCTTCGAGCGCCGGCAGGGGCGCGAGATCGAGGCGATCGAGAAGCACGCCGGGGTCAAGCTCGCGCCCTGGGTCAAGGACGCCCACGTGGCGCCCACGCCGGTCACGGCCAAGCCCCGCCGTCACTCCAAGCCGCACCTGTCGCCCAGCAGCGAGGCCCCGCCCCGCAAGCTGATCGTGGCCGGCGGCCGGGCCAACGGGCTCGAGCCCTCGGACATCGTGCACGCGATCACCGCCGCCACCGGACTCGACGGCGAGGCCGTGCGCAACGTCCGCGTGCTCGAGCGGTTCAGCTTCGTCGAGGTCCCCGAGTCGGATGCCGAGCGGATCGTCGAGGCGGTCAACGGGGCGCACCTGAACGGCCACACGCTCCGGCTCGAGGCGGCGAAGGTCTAGCCGGGTCGACTCGGTCCTTCCGGCCCTCGAGGATCGCGAAAACGTAGCCCGGCTACGTTGTGGTGGTCCGAATTGTGGTCCGGACGGGCGCGCGTGGCCCCAGGCAACCCGGCTCGGGGCGGTTTCGGAGCTCTGATCGCCCGCCGGGCACGGATGCCCGGCGGAACGGCCCCATGGATGCCGAGCAACGCGAGGCCCACCCAGCTAGTCTCGAATCCCATGAGCACAGCCAAGATGAACACGACGCAGGGAACGATCGCGATCGAGCTGTTCGACGAGGACGCGCCGAAGACGGTCGAGAACTTCCGCAAGCTCGCGAGCGAGCACTTCTACGACGGGATCATCTTTCACCGGGTGATTCCCGACTTCATGATCCAGGGCGGCTGCCCCAAGGGCACCGGCACCGGTGGCCCGGGCTACACGTTCGAGGACGAGATCAACCAGCACAAGATCGTCCGCGGGGCGCTGGCCATGGCCAATGCCGGTCCGAACACCAACGGCTCCCAGTTCTTCATCGTCACCACCGACGCGGCCCCGTGGCTGGACGGCAAGCACACGGTGTTCGGACAGGTGACCGACGGGATGGAGGCGGTGGACGCGATCGAGGCGCTGCCCACCGGCGCCAACGACCGTCCCGTCGACCCGCCGCAGATCGAGTCGATCGAGCTGGCCTAGATGACGGCGCCGCTCGCCGGCGTCCGCGTAGTCGACTTCTCACGCGTCCTCGCGGGTCCGTACTGCACGATGGTGCTGGCGGACCTCGGGGCCGACGTGATCAAGGTCGAGCGGCCCGGGAGCGGCGACGAGACCCGGACCTGGGGACCGCCGTTCGCCGGCGAGGAGGCCACGTACTACCTGTCGGTGAACCGCGGCAAGCGGAGCATTGCGCTTGACCTCGGGGACCCCGGGACACGGCCGGCCGTGGAGCGCCTGCTCGCCGGTGCAGACGTGGTGATCGAGAACTTCCGAGCCGGGGTGGCCGAGCGGCTGGGGCTCGGCTACGACGACGCGCGCAGGCTGCGTGAGGAGGTCGTCTACTGCTCGATCACCGGCTTTGGCTCCGGGCGCGAGCCGGCCGGACGGTCCGGATACGACTTCGTCGTCCAGGCCGAATGCGGCCTCATGAGCGTGACCGGCGATCCCGGCGGCCCGCCGACCAAGGCCGGGGTGGCCGTGGTCGACGTCCTCACCGGCCTCCATGCCGCGGCCGGGATCCTGGCCGCGCTTCGAGAAGGGGCGGGACGCCGGATCGAGGTGTCGCTGCTCGACAGCGGCCTGGCCGGCCTGGTCAACGCGGCCCAGGCCGCGCTCAGCACCGGCGTCGAGGCTCGCCGGTACGGCAACGCACACCCGAGCATCGTCCCCTACGAGCCGTTCGAGACCGCCGACGGGTGGGTCGCCGTGGCGGCGCCCAACGACCAGCTGTGGCGGGCACTGTGCCACGCGTGCGAGCGCCCCGAGCTGGCTGACGAGCCGCGCTTTGCCCACAACCGCGACCGGGTGGAGAACCGCGACGATCTGGTGCGGACATTGACCCGGACGTTCCGGACGCGCACGGCCGACGAATGGCTCGCGGCATTGCAGGCGGGCGGAGTCCCCGCGGGCAAGGTGCGCGGCGTGCGCGAGGCGTTCGAGGCCGCGGCGGACGCCGGCCGGGCGGCCACGATCACGGTCGAGCACCCGACGATCGGCGAGCTCCCGTTGACCGCCGGGCCGATCCGGCTCGATCCGCCGGCTTCGGTCGCGCCGCTGCCGCCGCCGCTCCTGGGCGAGCACACCGAAGAGGTCCTGCGCGAGCTCGGCCTCGAGCCGGAGGACGTGCTGTGATGGGCCGCGCTTCGCGCGGCGTCCCTGGGGCCGGGGGGAGCGTTCGTCCGGCTGCTCAGCGACTCGTGCAAGCCGGCAGCTCGAGCGCGCGCCAGGCAGCGTCACCACGCGCCTCGATCGGCGTCAGCCGATGCTGGAGCTCTTGGGTGGTGCTGATCGGGTCGGCGCCGCGCTTCAGCTGCGCGGCCGCCGCCCGCACCTGGCTCAGCTCGCCCGACAACGCGCGCACCGCGGTGGCGTAATCGGCCTGGAGCGCCCGCGGCGGCCGGAGGCGGCGCAGCCGGCGCAGCTCCGGTGTGAACACCGTGACGCCCCGGTTCAGGAAGACGGTCATTCCGGACGGCGCGGTCGGCGTCCTTACGCGTGCTCCCTGCCTGGACGCCGTGCGGCAGATCCCGGTCGCCGACTGGCGGAACTGACGCGCGGACTCGCTGCCCGATCCGCATCCGGCCGCCACCAGCGCGAGCACGACCGTAAGGCCGCGGCTCACTGGAGCGATAGACCGAGGAGTCGTTCGAGCTCGGCGATCGTCTCCCGCGTATCGGTGTGATGGACCGTCGCCATCCCGAGCTCTGCCGCCGGCTTCAGATTGAAGGGCAGGTCGTCGACGAAGATGCACGCCTGCGGCGGCCGGCCGATCCGCTCCGCCCCGATGGCGTAGATCTCCGGCGTCGGCTTGCGCATGCCGAGCTCGGCTGAGATGACCACGGCATCGAACAGCTGACCGAGCTGTTCACGATCGTACCGCCGGCTGCCCCAGGAGTTCGAGACCAGTCCGGTCCGGATCCCGGTCGCGTGCACCTTGCGCACCGCCTCGATCATCGGCTCGTTCGGCTGCGCGCCGGCGAACATCCGATCGATCAGGTGATCGGATTCGACGCCGAGCACCTCGGCCAGCGCCACCTCGAAGTCGCGCTCGGGCAGGGTTCCCGTCTCCAGGCCGATGAGCAGCTCACGCGCGTTGCGGTCGCTGCGAAAGCGCTCCCGCACCGTGTCCGCCGCGAGCCCCTCGGCCTCGCAGAAGGCGCGGAAGGACTCGAACACGTCGCTGGTCAACACGCCCCCCCAGTCGACGAGCAGGCCCTGGTAGGTGTCGGGCGGCGGGGTCAGAGACCGTGCCGGGTCACGCCGAGCGCCCGCTCGGACAGCTGAACGACGCCTTCGCCGAACGACTTCAGGTACGGATCGTCGGTCGAGCCCTCGACCGCGCGCTTGTAATTGCCCTCCATGAACACGACGGCCTTGAACAGGGCCAGGGTCACGTACCAGTCCAGCGCCTGCATCGACCGCCCCGAACGCTCCTCGTAGCGAGCGATGAGCTCCCGACGGCTGGGAAAGCCGGGGAGCTGGGTGACGCTCTGAAGGTTGAACCCCCCGGTGTCGTCGTCGGGCTCGAACCAGTGGATCATCAGATAGCCGAGGTCGGCCAGCGGGTCGCCGATCGTCGCCATCTCCCAATCGAGCACGGCGACGAGATCGGCGGGCGCGTTGGGCCCGTACATCGTGTTCCCGAGCCGGTAGTCGCCATGGACGATGGTGGCCGGGGGCGACTCGGGCCGGTTGGCGCCCAGCCATTCCGCCACCTGCTCGACGGCGGGGAGGTCGCGCGTCCGGTTGTGTTCCCACAGCCCGGTCCAGCGCCTCAGCTGACGCTCCAGGTAACCGGTCGGCTTGCCGAAGCCCTCGAGTCCGATCGCCGTCCAGTCGACGGCGTGCAGCTCGACCAGGGCCTCGATCAGCTCGTCGGCCACCCGCCCGCGCTCGTCTGGGTTGTCCAGCGCGTCGGGGAGAGAATCGAGGAGCACCTCGCCTTCGACCTTCTCCATCACGTAGAAGGGCGCTCCGATCACGCCGGTGTCGTCGCACACGGCGAGCACCTTCGGCACCCGGACCGGCGTGGACTCGAGCGCGCGCAGGAGACGGGCCTCCCGCAGGACATCGTGAGCGCTCGGCGGGAGCGGGCCCCGCGGCGGGCGCCGCAAGACCACCCCGGTGGACAGGGCGAAGGTCACGTTCGAGTGGCCGTCCCCGATCGGCTCGGCCCGCAGGTCCTCGGGATGATCGAGCTCGCAAGCGCCGAGGAACTCCCGCAGGGGCTCGATCACCAGCAGCGGCTCCCGCCGGTTGGCGGCGCCGTCCTCGTGGGTCCGCACGACGTCGTCTGGGGCCAGGGTCACGGCCATCGCTGACGGCAGCGTACCGGCGCGGCGCCCGTGACGCAGGCGCCGCCCCGGCTCACACGGCGATCGACGAACGCCCTCCGACGATCCGGTCGAAGCGCCAGCCGCGCAGCTGGTCCCGGCTTCCGGCCAATCCGACGACGATTGCCCCGGTCCGGGCCTCGATCGCCTGGAGCAGGCGCGCGATCCGGTCGCGGAGCGCCTGGCCGGTTTCGGATTCGTCGGCCGCCCAGTCAACGGTCGGTGTGTCGACCAGCACGGTCACCCGGTCCGCCGGCCGCCGGGCGAGCTGGTCGAGCAGCCCGTCGTCGCCGTCCGCGGGTCCGACAATGGCGAGAACATCGGTCATGGGCGGCACTGTGCAGACCGCCCGTAAAGCGGGGCTGAAGGGCGGCGAACAATTGCCGCCGAAGTACGCTCTAAGCAGGAGATGCCCGAGCTACCTGAAGTCGAAATCACCGCGCGCCGGATCGGCGATGCGGTCGCCGGAGCCGTGATCGAGTCGGTGCTGGCCCCGGGGATCAACGCGCTGAAGACCTACGACCCGCCGCTGACCGCGCTGGAGGGGCGCACGATCACGGGCGTCGGCCGGCGCGGCAAGCTGTTCCTGATCTCGATCGACGCCGATCTGACCGTGCTCATCCACCTTATGTCGGCCGGCCGGCTCCAGCTGTTCGACAGCCGCGCGTCGCTGCGCGACAAGACATCCCGTTTTCTCCTGCGCCTGGCCGACGGACGGGAGCTGCGGCTGCGTGAGTTCGGCACTCGCCAGCGCGCCTGGGTCAAGCTGCTCCGCGACCGCGACCTGGAGACCGAGGAGGCTCTGGCCGAGCTCGGCCCCGAGGCGTGGCCCGACCCGCCGGCGCTGGAGCAGCTGCTCGACGAGCCCCGGCCGCTGTACGCGCTGCTCCGCGATCAGCACGTGGTCGCCGGCATCGGCCGATCGTGGGTGGACGAGATCCTGCACGCGGCCCGGATCTCCCCGTTCAAGCGCGGCTCCGATCTCGACCCCGACGAGGCGGCGCGGCTGCGCGAGGCGGTCATCGGCCGCGTCGGCGATGCCATCGCCCATTACGAGGCCTCGATCACGCTGCCGATCCCGGACAAGCTCCCGATGCCGCTGACCGTCCACCGCCGCAACGGCGAGCCCTGCCCTCGTTGCGGTGACCGGCTCGAGGCGGTCTTCTACGAGGACTACGTGATGTGCTACTGCCCGACGTGCCAGACCGAGGGCAAGCTGCTCAAGGATCGCCGGCTCTCCCGCCTGCTCAAATAGCCGTCGGGCCGGCCGTCTTACGAGCCTCTGGTGTCCGCGGTAGCCTCACGGCGGTGGACCCCAGGATCGAGTTGCGGGGGCTTGCGAAGACGTATCGAGGAGGACCCCACGGTCCGGTGCCTGCGGTGCGCGGGATCGATGTCTCGATCGCCCGGGGCGAGACCGTGGCCTTGCTCGGACCCAACGGTGCGGGCAAGTCGACCACGATCGACATGATGCTGGGCCTAACCCGCCCGGACGCGGGCGAGGTCCGCGTGTTCGGCCTCTCACCGCGAGACGCGGTCCAGGCGGGGACGGTCGGGGCCATGCTGCAGACCGGAGAGCTGATCCGGGACCTGTCGGTACGCGAGTTGATCTCGCTCGTCGCCTCGCTCTACCCGCGCCCGATGGCGGTTGATGAGGTGCTTGCGGTGGCCGGCCTCGGCGAGGCGGCCGACCAGCGCACTCAGAAGCTCTCTGGAGGCCAGACCCAGCGGGCCCGGTTCGCCATGGCGCTGGTCTCGGATCCCCAGCTGCTCGTGTTGGACGAGCCCACGGTGGCGATGGACGCCCAGGGGCGGCGGGATTTCTGGGCCGCGATGCGGGAGTACGCGGCCCGTGGTCGGACGGTCCTGTTCGCCACCCACTACCTCGAGGAAGCCGACGCGAACGCGGACCGGGCGGTGCTCATGGCCGGAGGCCGAGTCGTGGCCGACGGGCCCACGACCGAGATCAAGGCCCGGGTGGGGACGCGCACGATCCGGGCCACGCTCCCGGACGCCGCGGCGGATGAGCTGCAGGCGCTGCCGGGGGTGACCAGCGCGGACCGCCACGGTGCCGCCGTGCTCCTGCGCTGCTCGGATTCGGATAGCGCTATCCGCGCGCTGCTCGACCGGTATCCCTCCGCGCGTGACATCGAGATCACCGGCGCGGGGCTCGAGGAGGCGTTCCTCGAGCTGACCGCCGCGCCGGCCGGTCCGCTTGATGCCCCGGCCGGGGTGGAGGGCGTCCGCTGAGCGGGCTCCTCTACACCCGGTTCGAACTGCTGCGGGCGTTTCGCAATCGGCGCTTCTTCATCTTCTCGTTCGGCTTCCCGCTCGTTCTGTACTTCCTCATCGCCGGGCCCCAGAAGAACACCACCGACCTGGCCGGCTCGGGTATTTCGGCTCCCCTCTACTACATGGCCGGCCTGGCGTCGTTCGGAACCATGGCCTCGATGATCTCCAGCGGCGCGCGGATCGCCGCCGAGCGCCAGGCCGGCTGGACCCGGCAGCTGCGGATCACGCCCCTGAGCCCCCGGGAGTACTTCCGGGCCAAGGTCGTCGCCTCCTACACCATGGCGTTCACCAGCCTCCTCCTCCTCTACGTGGCCGGCGCCAGCCTCGGCGTTCGCCTCACGGTCGGTGAATGGCTTTCGATGACCGGGCTGATCCTGATCGCGCTGCTTCCCTTCGCCGCCCTGGGCATCACCCTCGGGCACCTCATGAACGTCGATTCGATCGGGCCCCTCACCGGCGGGCTGGTCGGCATCCTCGCCTTCCTGAGCGGCACCTGGTTTCCTCTCACCCACGGATTCCTGCATGACGTGGGCCAGTACCTCCCGGGCTACTGGATCGTCCAGGCCAGCCACATCGCCATCCACGGCCAGGGCTGGACCACGAAGGGCTGGGTCGTGGTCATCGTCTGGACGGTCGTGCTCGTGTCGCTCGCCCGGTGGGCCTACGTGCGCGACACCCAGCGCGTTTAGCAGCGGCGCCTCGGGGTCGAATTCTTGAGCCGGCGGTGCCGGAACCGGCTCGTTTGGCAAAAAAGTCCACGAGCTTCCCTTCTCGGTGGCGCTGGTGTGCTTTTTTGCCATATGACGACACAAAGGTCCACCAGCGACGCGAAGGCGACGTGCTGGTGGACTTTTATGCCGCGTCCCGGCGGGGATCCGGTGCCACGCCCTCCTCCGGCCCTCGCCCGCCCGCCCTCCCGCCCGGTGACAGCACCCGCTGGCGAACCTGCAGGAGCTCGTGAAAAGCCGGGGCCGCAGGCCCGAACGAGCCGACATGCTTTACGGTCACTGCATGCTCGACCCCGGCGATCAGGCGCCCGACTTCACCCTCCCCGACCAGCACGGCAACCCGGTCACGCTCGCGGACCTGCAAAGGCAAGACCGTCGTGCTCTATTTCTACCCCAAGGCCGACACCCCGGGATGTACCACCCAGGCGTGCGGCGTCCGTGACCACAGCGCCGACTACGCCCACGGCGGCGCGGTCGTCCTCGGCGTCTCGCCCGATCCGGTCAAGGCGGTGAGCAAGTTCGACCAGAAGTACGGGCTCGGGTTTCCGCTCCTGGCCGACGAGGACCACGAGGTGGCGAGAGCAATACGGCGTGTGGGCGGAGAAGTCGATGTACGGGCGCACGTACATGGGCAACGAGCGCACGACGTTCGTGATCGACGCCCGACGGCCGCATCAAGCGACGTGTTCCGCAAGGTCAAGCCGGCCGAGCACGACGACCTCGTGCTCGGTGCGATCCGCGGCTGAGCTGCGGTCGCCTGAGCCGCTACTGAAGGCCCTCGCGCGCCTCGCGCACGAGGGTGACCGCCTCGGGGAACACGCGAGCCATGACCGAGCGGAGCTGCTCGGCCTGCTGGTCGATGGTTCCCTGGATGTTGGCCCGGTTCATCGCCGCCACGGTGAGGTCGACCGCGAGCTTGATCGCGTTGTCGGCCCAAGCCAGCCGCTGAGCGCCCTGCATCTGCTCGGCGAACTCGCCCAGACGGCGCTGAAGCTCGTCGGGATCCCCGAACAGTCCTCCGAAGCCACTTCCTTCCATACCCTATGGTAGCCGCCCGCGCCCTTCGGCCGGGAAGGCGAGCTAAGAGGCCGACCGACGGCGCCCGAGCCCCTAAACTCGCGGTCATGCCGGCCTCCCGTTCCAACCTGCGAGCCCGTCGCGCGTTCGAGGTGGTGCTCCGCCTCGCCGGCCCCGCGCTCGACCTCGCGCTGGTGGCCGGGGACCGCATCTCGCGGGCGCTCACGCGCGGCGATCGCGGCTATGGGCTGGTCCGGATGCAGCACGAGGGCCGGTCGGCGCCCCGTGCGCTCGACGGCCATCCCCGTGCGAGCGAGGCGGCATGAGCTTCCTGACCCGCGCCACCGCGGGCGAACCGATGACCGTGGACGAGCGACTGCTCTTCGAGTCACGGGTGCGTCCGCGCCAGGCCGTGATCGCCGCGTTGGCCGGCGCCATGCTGATCGCGGGCGCCGTCTGCCAGCTCGTCGGCCCGCACACGGCGATCAACGAGCTCACGCTCAACCTGATCTACGCCAACAAGCGCGTGGGGCTCGACATCGTGGCCACCTGCCTGAACGCGATCGGGCTCGACCGCACTGGCGTTCACGCTCCTGTTCCTGTTCGGCGCCGCCAAGGCTCGCAACGCCCAGACCCAATCGTTCATCCCCGTGTTCGCGCTGGTGGGCGGCATCGGTGGCGCGCTGATGGGGATCATCAACGAGGTCCTGATCACCACCACTGCGCACAAGTTCGTCACCGGGGGAGCCCAGACCTATCCGCAGGCCAACCACCTGACCAGCGGGACGGCGTTCCAGATCGTGCCGCTGCTCGGTCTGGTGTGCGCGTTGCTGCTCGCCCTGTCGCTCGTGCTGACCTCGCTGGCCGCGATGCGGGTCGGGCTGCTGACCCGGATGATGGGCTACATCGGGATCTTCGCCGGGGCGCTGGTGCTGTTCCAGATCACGCAGATCCCGATCGTCCAGGCCTACTGGCTGTTCGCGCTCGCCTACCTGTTCTCCGGGCGCTGGCCGACGCGGTGTGCCCCCGGCGTGGCGCAGCGGCCGGGCCGAGAAGTGGCCGTCGGCGCAGGAGATGCGCGAGCAGAAGGTCCGCGCCGCGGGAGCCCGAGGCGCCGGCCGTGGGGCCCCGGCGCCGCAGACTGTCGGAGCGCCGGCCGCTCCCGCCACGCCGGTCAACGGGGGCTCGCAGTCCCCGGGCGCCAATCGAGCCAAGCGCAAGCGCAAGCGCCGTAAATAAGCCGCCGCACCGCGACGTTTCGCCGCCGGCGAAACTCGCACTGCCGGCGAAGCCGACGCTAGGACATTCGTCCGCGCTCCGGCCCCGCGTTCGCCCGACGCCCGCGGATGCCGATGCCCTCAGTGCGCCTGCAAGAGCGCGCCAACCGTCACAGATCGTTACCTCGCCGCGCCTAGCGCCTTCGCCTGACCGACAAGGATTGTCCGGGTAACGGGGGTGCCCTCGCGGTGATTAGCGGCCCCGGCCGAGACCGTCCCGGCCCCTGTCCACGCCAGGGGCCGGGACTGCGGGGCCCCTCCCGGACGGCCACCGTTCGTCGTGGCGCAGACGCCGCTCACCGATCCCAAAGCGCCGTTCACCGATCCCCCGCTTGCGGTGCACCTGTTCTCTGTGCACCGTGTCGGCCACTCGCAAACCTCGAGTAGGAGGGATAGATGGAAGCTGCAAACATCCCGGGCCGCGGCGCCCGCGAGGCGGATGTCGCACCCGCTCCCGCCGTCGACCCGACCGGCGGTCGTGGCGCGCTCGCCGGGTGGGCACCGGCCGATCCGGGGCCGCTCGGTCTTGCGGCCTTTGCGGGCACGACGTTCGTGCTCAGCCTGGTCAACGCGGGCCTGGTCGGCAACAGCAAGGCAGTGGGCGGAGGGCTGTTGCCGCTGGTCGCGGCCCTCGCGCTCGCTTATGGCGGAATCGTCCAGCTCGTGGCCGGGATCTGGGAGTTCCGGACCGGTAACACGTTCGGGGCGGTCGCGTTCTGCTCGTACGGAGCGTTCTGGATCTCGTTCTACTTCGTGGTCCACTCGGTGTCCAGCGTTCTGCCCACCGAGGTGTTCAGCGGTCTCGGCCTGTACCTGTGGATGTGGGGGATCTTCACCACCTACATGTTCGTCGCCTCGCTGCGGACCACGGGGGCGATAGCGCTTGTGTTCCTGCTCCTGGCGGCGACGTTCATCGTCCTCGGGATCGGCAACTCCCTCTGGCCGGCACCCACAGCATCTACAACAACACGATCAAGATCGGCGGCTACATCGGCATCGCCACCGCGATCGCGGCCTGGTACGCCTCATTCGCCGCGGTGATCAACTCGACCTTCGGCCGGGTGATCGCTCCGGTGTTCCCCCTCCGCCGGGTCTAGATAGCGATAGCCCCCGTGGGGTACAACTAAGGAGGCAATCGCCGCACACCATGCGGGCGATTCGGGCGCCGGTGGCAACGCCGGCGCCCGGGGCGCGCCAGGTGGCGGACGCTAGAGCGGAGTAAAGGAGAGGCTTTCCATGGCAGACACGGCAACCAAGGCCGGCGGGGAGAAGCTGGAGGAAAAGCTCGAGTCGATGCTCGACACCGAGACCTTCGATCCTCCGGAGGAGTTCACGCAAGCACGCGCTGGTCAGCGACCCGAAGATCTACGAGGAGGCCGACGAGCGACTGGAAGCAGTGGTGGCTCAACCAGGCCAAGGAGCTCCACTGGTTCAAGGAGCCGAGCGAGACCCTCGACGACTCGAACCCGCCGTTCTACAAGTGGTTCACCGACGGCAAGATCAACGCCTCCTACAACTGCCTGGACCGCCACGTCGAGGCCGGCAACGGCGACCGGGTCGCCTTCCACTGGCGCGGCGAGGAGGGCGAGGAGCGTGACATCACCTACGCCGAGTTCCATCGCGACGTGCAGAAGTTCGCCAACGCGCTGAAGGACCTCGGCATCGAGAAGAACGACGTGGTGGGGATCTTCCTGCCCGATGATCCCCGAGGTCGTCGTGGCGATGCTGGCCTGCGCGCGCATCGGAGCCATCCACAACGTCGTGTTCGGCGGCTTCTCGGCCGGCTCGGTCAAGGAGCGGATGGAGTTCTCCGAGGCCAAGGCGCTGATCACCGTCGACGGCGCGCGGCGCAAGGGCAAGACCGCGCCGATCAAGCAGCAGGTCGACGAGGTGATGGGCGAGCTCGAGACGCCTCGAGCACATCATCGTGGTCAAGCACACCGACGCTGAGTGCGAGATGAAGGACGGCCGCGACGTCTGGTTCCACGAGGTGATGGAGAAGGCCGACGACGAGTGTCCGGCCGAGGAGCTCGACGCCGAGCACCCGCTCTACATCCTCTACACCAGCGGCTCGACCTCAAGCCCAAGGGCGTGCTGCACACGACGGGCGGCTATCTGACCGGCGTCAGCGCCACCCATAAGTACGTGCTTCGACCTGAAGCCCGAGGAGGACGTCTTCTGGTGCTCGGCCGACGTCGGCTGGGTCACCGGCCATTCCTACATCGTCTACGGGCCGATGGCCAACGGCACGACCAGCGTGATGTTCGAGGGCGCGCCGGACTACCCGCACAAGGGCATCTGGTGGGAGCTGTGCGAGCGCTACGGCGTGACCCTGTTCTACACCGCCCCGACGGCGATCCGCGCGTGCATGAAGTGGGGCCCGAAGCACGTCGAGAAGCACGACCTCTCGAAGCTGCGCCTGCTCGGCACGGTCGGCGAGCCGATCAACCCGAAGGCGTGGCTCTGGTACCACGTGGTGGTGGGCGGCGAGCGCTGTCCGATCATCGACACCTGGTGGCAGACCGAGACCGGCGCGATCATGATCTCGCCGCTTCCGGGCATCGTCTCGACCAAGCCGGGGTCGGCGACCAAGCCGTTCCCGGGGATCGCCGCCGAAGTGGTCGACGAGAAGGAGGGCACGCCGCTGGACGACGGTCAGGGCCTGCTCGTGCTCAAGCGGCCATGGCCGTCGATGCTGCGCACGCTCTACAAGGAGGACGACCGGTTCGTCGAGACGTACTTCGAGCGCTTCGGCAAGGAGACCTACCTGGTCGGCGACGCGGCGCGCAAGGACAAGGACGGCTACTTCTGGATCATCGGGCGGATCGACGACGTGGTCAACGTCTCCGGGCACCGGATGTCGACCGCCGAGGTCGAGTCGGCGATCGTCGCCCACAACAAGGTGGCCGAGGCGGCGGTGATCGGACAGGCCGACGAGGACTCAGGTCAGGCGATCACCGCCTTCGTCACCCTCGAAGGCGACGACACCGAGGGCTCGGACGAGCTGGTCAACGAGATCCGCGAGACGGTGGCCAAGCGGATCGGCAAGCTGGCCCGGCCCAAGCGGATCATCTGGGCCGACGATCTGCCGAAGACCCGCTCGGGCAAGATCATGCGCCGGCTCCTGCGCGACATCGCCGAGGGCCGCGAGTTCGGGGACGTGACCACGCTGCGCGATCCCGACGTGATGAAGCAGCTCGAAGGCAAGATCAAGGAAGAGCAGAAGGCCGAGGAGGAGTAGAGCAGGATTACGGGGGCCGCCTTCGCGGCCCCCGTTTTCGTCACACGCCGAGCCGGCGGCTCAGCTCGGCCACGTGACGGCGGGCGATCGGCACCGTTTGGCCGTCGGCGAAGGCCAGCTCCGCCGTCCCGCCCAGCTGCGGTCGCAGCTCGACCGCGCGCGCTCAGGTTGGCCAGGTACTGGCGGTGGACGCGGACGAAGCCGTGCGGCTCCCAGCGGCGTTCGACGTCGTGCAGGCGTGGCTCGCAGGAGATAGCGGGCGTCCTCGGTGACGATACGGACGAAGTCGCCGTGCGACTGCACGTAGAGGATCGAGCTGCGGGCGATCAGGCGGGTGGCGCCGCTGCGGACGTGAGCCACGGCGACCATCTCGCTGTTGTCCGGCACGGGGCCGGCGGCGCGCTCGTGCGACGGGCTCAGGCGGACGCCGCGCTGTCGATCGCGCTGGTCACCCGCTCGAGGGCCTCCTGCACCCGCTTGCGGCTGACCGGCTTGCGCAGGTAGTCGAGCGCGCGGAGCTCGAAGGCATCGACGGCCGCGTTGTCATAGGCGCTCACGAACACGAGCTGGGGCGGGGCGGCAAACCGCCGCAGCACCCGCCCGAGCTCGAGCCCGTCGAGATCGGGCATCCGCACATCGAGGAAGACGGCGTCGTAGCGCTGGGCCGACGCCTTGAGCAGGGCGTCATGGCCGTCGGCCGCACACTCCACGTCCTCGACGGCGGGGAAGCTGCGCAGCAGGCGGGCCAGGTCCTGGAGCTGGCTTTGCTCGTCGTCGACGGCCAGGATCCGCAGCCGGTCGGCGCTCACGCGCGGGCCGCCGTCGAGCTCAGCTCTGGGCGCTCGGTCTCGCCGGGCAGGTTCGGGACCGTCATGATCGCGGTCGTGCCGCGGCCCGGGGCCGAATCGATGCGCAGCGCGTACCGCTCGCCGAACGTGGTCCGCAGCCGTTGGTCGACGTTCGAGAGACCGATTCCGCCGCCGGCTCCGGCCAGCACTTCCGGCACGCGCTCGGGCGCGATGCCGACCCCATCGTCGCTGACCCGGAGCTCCACGTCGTCGCCGGCCACGCGGGCGGTGATCGTGACCGCGCCGGAGCCGGCGCGCCGCTCGACCCCGTGGCGGACCGCGTTCTCGACCAGCGGCTGCACCGACATGGCGGGGACGAGCGCCTTGCGGGTGTCCGCCGGGAATGTCGAAGGTCACGTGCAGGCTGTCGCGGAATCGAGCCTGCTCGAGCCGGAGTAGCGCTCGACATGGTCGACCTCCTCGCCGAGGGTCACGTACGAACGGCCGTCGCGGAACAGGTAGCGGGTGAATTCGGCGAAGTCGATCAGAAGCTCCCGCGCCTCCTCGGGCCGGACGTGGATGTCGCCGGCCACGGCGGCCAGGGCGTTGTAGATGAAGTGGGGTGAGATCTGAGCCCGCAGCGCTCGCAGCTCGGCCTGGGCGAGCCGCTCCTCCTGAGCCGCGACGACCGACAGCTCGACCTGGGCGGAGACCAGGCTGGCCCCTCCTGGACCACTCGCAGCTCGTGCTGACTCGGCCGGCCGACCGAGCGGTAGAAGGCGATCAGCGTGCCCGCTCGCTTGCCCTGGACCATCAGCGGCGCCAGCACGGCCGAGCGCAGCGGGCAGGACGGGTCCGAGGAGACGAGCCGCGGGACGATGTGCAGGCGGTTGTCCCGGGTGGCGGCCAGCAGCCGGGAGAGGAGATCCCCGGGCCGAACCTGCTCACGGCCCTCTCCGTCGATGGCCAGCACCGCGCGCGTGTCGGCGAGCGCGATCGCGGCCGCGCCGGTCAGCGCGCGCAGATGCGGAGTGGCGCCTTCGGCGGTGCGAGGCGCTGAGGCCGCGGCGCAGGAACGGGCAGCGTCGCACTGGCGGCGTGCAGCGCCGCCTGCATGGCGGCCTCCGGGATGCCGAGTCGAGCGGGGCGCGCGAGTCGATCTCCACACCGCCACCGCCAGGGCGGAGAGGCCGATCCCCAGGAGAACCCCGATCGCCAGAGTCATGAAAATCGTTGCGAAGCTTACTAAGTGCCCGAGGACCGGATTCCGGTTGCTTGAGCCGGGCGCGGCGGGAGCGCAATCATGGGCGGATCACTCGTTTGCCGGCTCCCGCGAGGGGGCAGCCAAGTAACGAGAGATCTCAACCGCCCCCGGAGGGAGGAGAGGAGGATGACCGAAGAACGGCATCCGAGCCCGACGGATCAGGTCAAGCGGCTCTACGAGGACAGCGAGCAGCGCACCGCGCAGGCGTTCGAGCAGCTGGTGGCGCGGGACAGCTTCGGCGAGCTGCTGGCGCGGCTGACCGAGAACGTGGTCGGCGTGATCAAGATCGGCAACGACGCATTCGATCTGGTGCTGCGCAACCTTCGGCTGGCCGGGCGCCAGGACATCACCCGGCTGGCTCGGCAGCTGGCCCGCACCGAGGACAAGCTCGAGCTCGTCCTGCAGGAGGTCGAGCGGCTGAGCGAGCAGGTGGAGCGCTCCGGGCGCAGCCCCGCGCGGCCGGTCGTCGAGCTCGAGCAACGGCGGCGGAGCTCGAGCCGGAGCACGCGATCTCGCTCGCGCGTCAGCCGCACGCGCTCCGAGCGGGAACGGTTCGTCGTGAACGTGCTCGAGCGGGCGGCCCGCGCGCCGGTGGCCGCGCTCGAGTTCGCCAACATCCTGCTGACCCAGAACGACGTCGAGGTCGGGGTCTCGCCCAAGGACGTCGTGTGGACCCACCGCAAGACGACGCTGTACCGGTATCGCTCGGACAAGCGCCAGCATCCGATCCCGGTTCTGCTGGTGTTCGCGCTGATCAACCGGCCGGACATCTTCGATCTGCAGCCACGGCAACTCGTTCGTCGAGTTTCTGCTCGAGCGAGGGCTACGACGTGTTCCTGATCGACTGGGGCTACCCGGCGGAGGAGGACGCCGACATGGGACTCGAGCAGTACGTCTGCGACGAGCTGCACTGGGGCATCCGCGAGGTGCTGCGGGCCAGCGGCCAGGACGAGCTGTCGCTGCTCGGGTGGTGCATCGGCGGCACGCTGTGTCTGCTCTACGGCGGCCTTCCATCCCGACAACCCGATCCGCAACATGGCGCTGCTGACCACGCCGGTGGACACCCGGGGCTCGCTGTACGGGAACTGGGTCGCGCGGGACTGCGTTCGACGTCGACTACGTGGCCGAGGCCTACAAGGCGATTCCCGGCCCGATGATCGACTGGGCGAACAAGCTGATGAAGCCGGTGACCAACTACTGGACCACCTACCGGCGGCTGTGGGAAGGCGGTGCTGGAGGGCGAGGCCCGACGCGAGGCCTACCAGCCGATGGCGCATTGGGTGGCCGACAATCCGCCGTTCCCGGCCGCCGCCTACCGGGACTGGATCACCTGGATGTACAAGGAGAACCGGCTCGTGCGAGGCCGCCTGCGCCTGCGCGGGGAGCGGATCGATCTGAGCCGGATCGACCAGAGCCTGCTGGTGGTGACGGCCGGGGCGGACCACATCGCGCCCCCGCAGGGCACGCAGCCGCTGCTCGGCCTGGTCGGCAGCGACGACGTGACCACGATCGACCGGCCGGGCGGCCACATCGGGCTGATGGCCGGGTCGAAGGCGAAAAAGGAGATCTGGCCGGACATCGACGAGTGGCTGCAAGAGCGGTCGAAAATCACGAGGAGAGGGAGAAGCAATGGCAACGGCAGAAAAGACGCGTGAGGGCGCGCAGGTCCCGGGCGGGGAGAAGCTCAAGGGCCGCGTAGCGCTGGTCACCGGTGGTACGCGCGGCATCGGGGCGGCGATCTGCATGAGCCTGGCCAACCAGGGCGCGACGGTCGCCGCCGGCTACAGCCGCAATCAGGAGAAGGCCGAGAAGTTCCTCGAGGAGCTGCTCGACACCGGCGTCGAGGCCAGCGTCCACCAGGGCAACGTGGCCTCCAACGAGGACTGCAAGCGAACGGTCGATGAGGTGATCGAGCGCCACGGGCGCCTGGACATCCTGGTCAACAACGCCGGCATCACCGCGGACAAGTCGATCCTCAAGATGGAGGATGAGGACTGGTTCAAGGTCCTGGCCGTGAACCTCTCGGGCGCGTTCTTCATGTCCAAGGCGGCGATTCCCCACATGCTCGAACGGGGCTGCGGGCGGATCATCAACATCTCCTCGATCGTCGGGCCAGATCGGCAACATCGGCCAGGTCAACTATGCGGCCTCGAAGTCCGGGCATGTTCGGCCTGACCAAGTCGCTGGCTCGTGAGGTGGCCTCCAACTTGCAGAAGAGCGGCAAGGCCGACGATCGACGGCGTCGGGCTGACGGTGAACGCCGTGGCGCCCGGGTTCATCGAGACCGAGATGCTCGAGAGCATCCCGGAGAAGGTGCTCGACCGGCTCAGGGGTCAGATCCCGCTCGGTCGCCTCGGGCGTCCGGAGGAGGTGGCGCGGGTCGTCCACTTCCTTGCCGCCGATGCCTCGTCCTACATCACCGGGCAGATCTGGGCGGTCAACGGCGGCCAGGAGATGTGACCGCGGCTGGGCCCGCAGCTGGTCCGCGATGTCCTGCTCATCGACGGCACGACGCTCCGGCTGCGGGCTCCCAACGCCTGATGACCTCGACGACATCATCGCCTTCTACACCGCGCT
Organism: uncultured Solirubrobacterales bacterium; assembly: GCA_963748585.1. Lineage (GTDB taxonomy): Bacteria > Actinomycetota > Thermoleophilia > Solirubrobacterales > Solirubrobacteraceae > Palsa-465. The sequence continues at coordinate 138,415 of CAVVJR010000004.1, forward strand.
CTCGCCCGAGAGCCGGTATATGCGCTTCCACGGCTACGGGCGGGTCGACGGGTCGCCCAAGCGCTCGTCGAGGCGGGCGGGGTCGGGCGAGCCGCGCTGATCGCCCGCCACGGCGGCCGGGTCGTCGGGGTGGCGCAGTACGAGCAGCTCCGCGAGCCGGGCGCAGCCGAGGCCGCGTTCGCGGTCGCCGACGACTTCCAGCGCCGCGGAACGGCGACCCGGATGCTCGAGCAGCTGGCGGTGATCGGGGGCGAGCGCGGGATGCGGCGTTTCGATGCGGAGGTGCTCTCGGAGAACCGGGCCATGCTGTCCGTGTTCGAGAACGCCGGGTTTGAGATCCGGCGCCAGGGCCGGCTCCGGCGAGCTGACGGTCTCACTCGACATCACCCCCACCGAGACCGTGCGCGAGCGGATCGACCGGCGCGATCATGACGGAGCGGTGGCGTCGCTGCGTCCGGTGTTCGCGCCTGCCTCGGTCGCCGTGATCGGTGCCTCGGGGGCGCCGGCACGGACGCGGGTGCCGCCGTCCTGGAGGGGATCCGGTCCGGCGGCTTCCGAGGCCCTGTGGCGGAGATCGCTGTCCGAGTTCGCGAAGATGGCCCCGAGCTGGTCATCCTGGCGGTGCCGGCCGACGATCTGCTCGATGCCTCCTCGGCTGCGGTGGCCGCGGAGCGCGCGCCCTGCTCGTGCTGACCACGGACTGAGGGCGATGGCGACGCGGAGGCGCGCCGGAACGAGCTGCTCGAGATCGTGCGGGCCGGAGGGCTGCGGCTGATCGGCCCGAGCTCACTCGGGGTGATCAACACCGATCCCGGGCGTCTCGCTCCGAGCCACCTTCGCCGGCGCGACGGTGAAGCCGGGCCGGTTGGCCATGTGCTCACAGTCCGGGGCGGTTGGGATCGGGCTGCTCGGACACGCGGCTGCACGGCGGCTGGGAGTGGCCGCCTACGTGTCGCTGGGCGAGCGCGTCGACGTGTCGACCAACGACCTGCTCGAGTTGTGGAAGGACGACGACCGCGTGCCGCGGTGATGCTCTACGTCGAGACGTTCGGCAATCCCCAGCACTTCGCCCGGATCGCCCAGCGCGTCTCGCGCCACAAGCCGATCCTGGCCGTGAAGGGACGCCGCGCGGCCGAGGCCGTGCACCGGGAGGCGTCATCGCACAGCGCCGCGGCGCTGCGCGGGAGATGCCGTGGCCGACGCACTGTTCCAGCAGGCCGGCGTGATGCGGTTTCGCAGTGGCGATGAGCTGTTCGACGCGGCCGAGTTCTTCGAGAGCCAGCCGCTGCCCCGGGGGCGGTGCGTGGCCATCGTCAGCAACTCGGCCGGGGTGGCGACGCTGGCCGTCGATGCCTGCGCGACCCGCGGGCTGAGCGTGGCCGGGCCGGACCACCCGAACGTGCTCGGCGTCGGCTCCGGGCCGGGAGAGTACGCGGAGAGTGTCCGCCGGCTGCTGGCCGACCGGAGCGTCGACGCGGTCATGGTCTACTACGTCGACCGCTACGGCGGGGCGCCCGCCGAGGTCCTGTCCGCCGTCTCGGACGTCGCGCGTGGCACGCCGACTCCCGTGGTGGCCTCGATCGTCGGGGCCGACGGCGAGCTGCCCGCGGCCGAGGGCACGATGCGTGCCCAATTACCGGTTCCCCGAGGCCTGCGCCAACGTCCTCGGCCGCGCGGCCGAACGGCGGCAATGGCTCTCGCGGCCGCGTGGGGGAACGGCCCCGGATCGAGCGGCCGACCCAGTCCACCGACGGTCTGCTTGCCGCCTGCCTGGAGCGCAGCGGAACCGACAGTGTGCTGGCTCGAGACCCGCGACGGCGAGGCGCTGCTCCGGAGCTACGGGATCGCCTATGAGCCGTCGGCCGTGTGCGCAACGATCAGCGAGGCGATCGCCGCCGCGAGCTCGCTCGATGGCCCCGTGGCGATGAAGGCCGAGCTCCCGCCGCCGCGAAACCCGTCCGACCTCGACGCGGTGCTGCTGGGACTGCAGGGGGAAGCGGCGATCGCGCGCCGGGTGGGAGGAGCTGCGGCGGCGGGTGGAGCTCGGCGGCGGACGCTGGAGCGGCGCGCTCGTGCAGCGGCTGGTCCCGCCCGGCGCGGACATCCTCGTCGGCGCGGTCGGCGATCCCGACCTCGGGCCCGTGATGGCGGTCGGGCTCGGCGGCCGCCAAGCCGGGCTGGCGGGCACGGCCGCCTTCCGGCTGCTCCCCGCCACCGACGTCGAGGCCGATGAGCTGATCGACGCCTCGGAGGGCGTGGTGGCGCAGCTTCGGGGCTTCCGAGGCGGCCCGGCCCTCGATCGCGACGCGTTACGGGAGTTGATCCTGCGCTTCTCGGTCCTGCTCGGCGACCATCCGGAGGTGGCCGAGGTCGACCTCAACCCGGTCCGGCTGATGCCCCGGGGCTACACGGTGCTCGAGATGCGCCTGCGCGGGGAGCGCCGGCGTCTCCCGCAGCGGATCAAGACCTGGTAGCGGTGCCGGCCTTCGGCCGGCATTGCGAGTTTTGCCTGGCGGCAAAACTCGCGGCGCTCGCCTCTGCCCGCCCGCCTCTGCCCGCTCGCCTCTGCGCCGCCTTCGCCTCTCGCCCGCCAAAACGTCGCCCGGTGGGTTGTTCCGCAGTCGCCGGGCGACGTTTTGGGTGCTCCACGACGCTTTCGTCGCCCGGTGCCCGCGCGGATGAGTACCGGGCAACGTTTTTGCGCCTTGCCAACCTGGACCGCGACCGGACGCCTGCCGGTTTTCCTCGCCGTGGGAGCCGCCGTCGTGTGCCAACATCACGTCCGATGCGCGGCCTAGGCTGACGCAGCCACGATGGAGTACGCAGCCTCGATACTCGCCGACTCGCTCTCGCCCGAGGGGCACCGGCTCACCACGCTGGAAATCACCTTTCCGCGGCTCGTCCTACCGGAGTTCAACACTCATCGGGTGTTCTCGCGCAACTCGGCCAGCTCCCGGGCGATCCCGGTGGTCAAGCAGCTCCAGCGCGTGCTCGACCATCCCTACGTCCCGTTCGAGTGGGGAACCAACCAGCGTGGCATGCAGGCGGGCCCGGTGCTCGAAGGCGATAAGGCGAGGGTGGCCCGCGCCCACTGGCTGAGCGCGCGGGACAGCGCCGTCGCGCATGTCCTCGGGCTGATCTCCCACCCCGACTTCTGCCCGCTGCGCTCCGGCGACGGACTGCCCGCCCAGCTTGCGGCTTTTCGCGCCGCGACCGAAGGCGGGGAGGTGCCCGAGACCTGGCTCAACGTCCATAAGCAGCTGGCCAACCGTCTGCTCGAGCCGTTCATGTGGCACACCGTCATCGTGAGCGCGACGGAGTGGGACAACTTCTGGCACCTGCGCGCCCATCCCGACGCGCAGCCGGAGATCCGCCGCATCGCGGTGATGATGCGCGACGCCTTCGAAGACTCGACGCCTCGCCGGTGCGGCGCCGATGACTGGCATCTGCCGCTGACCGACGACCTCCGGATCGATGCGCCGGGCGGCCCGAGCCTCGAGGACGCGATCAAGGTCTGCGTCGGCCGCTGCGCCCGGGTCAGCTACCTAACGCATTCCGGCCAGCGTGACCTGTCAGCCGACATAACGCTGCATGACCGCCTCCTGAGCAGTGGTCACCTGTCGCCGTTCGAGCATGCCGCCCGGCCGCTCACCGCCGACGAGCTCGAAGCGGGCGAAGGCTGGTCGGCCAACTTCCGGGGCTGGGTCTCCTACCGCAAGGGCATTCCCGGCGAGGCCGACTTCCTCGCCAGCGAGCTATCGGCGCTCGCGTAGTCCCGGGCCGGCGGGGCTAGCCGGCGTTGTCGGGATTGCCGGTGGCCTGCGACTCCTCGCCGCCGCCACCTTCGCGTCCGCCCTCGGTCTGAGGGTCCGATCCGCCGTCGCCGCCGCCGCCGTCGCCGCCGCCGGAGGGCGCTTCGCTCTCCTCGGCGTTCTGGCCCGAGACGTCGGACGGAGGTCCCTGGCTGCTGAAGGTCTCTTCGGTATCTGAGGATCGTTCTTCCATGGCCAGCTGTTACCCGAGCGTGAAGGCGGAGAACCAGGCTCAGAAGAGACCGGCGATCGCGTGCCCGGCGTGGGCGGCGAAGGTGAACAGCGGTCCGGGCACGATCCCGAAGAACACCGTCGCGGCGGCGAAGGCAACTCCGACGAGGCCGGCCTCCACCGGCCGGCCCACGCCGCCCGCCGGGGGTGTAGGCGGACGAGTCCTCACCGGGCACCGACCCGCCTGGACCCGGCTGCGAGCGACCCGGAAGGCGTCTCCGGTGATCCCGGGGCCCCCGCCTCGCCGTCGCCGTCTCGCGCCACCGGAGGTCGGCGCCCGCGCGGGCTCGGCGCGCCCTGTTCGCTCAGCGCGCCCGGCAGCTCGCCCGGCTCGACGTTTCGGCGTGGCCGCCTCCACCCTCGCCCGGGAGCCCGCCCGGCTCCTCGGAGGCGCCCGGCCGCTCGGGCGACTTGCCGGCCGGCTCGCCGGTAGCGCCAGCTTCCTCGAGCCACCGTCGGCCTCCTGCGAGCCACCGGCGATCGGAGCCAGGGCGCCGGCGCCGACCGGGGCTCCCGCGCTCGCCGACAACGCCGCCACGCATCCAGATCGAGGCCACCACGCGCAGGTAGTAGCCGAGCGAGATCATCGACCCGATCACGAGCACGATGGCCAGCCACGTGTAGTTGCCGGCCACCAGCGCGTGGATGAGCTGGAACTTGCCGATGAAGCCGACCGTGCCCGGGATCCCGGCCAGCGCGAGCATGCCGACCGTCATCGGCCAGGCCAGCCACGGGTTGCGGGCGCCGAGGCCGGCCAGCGCGGCGACGTCGTCGCCGTCGGGACGCTCGAGCTCGGAGGCGACGATGGCCGGGAAGACGGCCATGTTCATGGCCAGGTAGGCGAACAGGTAGAGGACGGTCGCCTGGACTCCGAGGCGGCTGCCGACCACGACGCCCGCCGAGCATGTAGCCCGCCTGGGCCACGCCCGAGTAGCCCATCATCCGCTTGAGCGATGCCTGCCCGAGCGCGCCGACGTTGCCGACGACGATCGTGATCGTGGCCAGCGCGGCCAGCATCGGCGCCCAGGTACCGCGCGCGCCGTAGCACGGCCACGTCGAAGAAGCGGATGAACACGCCGAGTGCGGCCGCCTTGGTGGCCGTGGCCATGAAGGCGGTGATCGGGGTCGGGCGCGCCCTGATAGACGTCGGGCGTCCACTGGTGGAAGGGTGCGACCGAGGCCTTGAAGGCAAATCCCACCACGGCCAGCCCGATCCCGGTCAGGACCATCGGCATATCCGAGCGACCCGCCGCTCAGCTTCCCGCCGGCCAGCGCGTGGGCGATGCCGCTGAAGTCGGTCGACGCCGGTGGCGCCGTAGATCAGAGCCAGCCCGTAGGCGAGCGTGGCCGAGCCGACCGAGCCGATGATCAGGTACTTGAGGCCGGACTCGAGAGATCCCTCGCGCCGCGTCTCCGACGCGCACAGGACATAGAGCGGAATCGACAGCAGCTCGAGCCCGATGAACAGCGTGACCACGTTGGTGGCCGGCGACGAGGATCGCCATCCCCATGGCGCTGAACAGCATCAACGCGTGGTACTCCCCGTGGCCCGCCTCGCGAGGCGCCAGGACGCGCCAGGACATGAGCGTGGCGGCGATCCCGGCCGCCGGCGAACAGCATGTCGAGCTGGAACGCGAGATCGTCCATGCGCAGGGCGCCGGCGATGACCGAGCTCTGATGACCGAAGCGCCAGATGGCCAGCCCGATCGTGGCCCCGAAGGCCACGATGGTCAGCGCGGGCACGATCTGGTGGCGGACCACGCGCGCCGGGCAGCAGGCCGACCATGAGCACGACCAGCCCGCCCGCCGCCAGGGCCAGGATGGGCGAGATCTGGGCCCAGTCGACGTGAGGAGCGGGCAGGTGACCCGCCGCGGCGAGGAGCGCACTCATCGCGAAGCCACCCTGACCGGCACCGGCGAGGACACGGCGGCCACCGAGGACTTCAGCGTGGGCTCGCTCCGCTTGAGGACGAACTGTGGATAGAAGGCGAGGGCCAGGATGACGAGGACGAGCGGAGCGATCGCCACCATCTCCGGGAACACGATCTCTCTCGAGGCGACGCGCGGCCCGGTCCGGTTGTGCATCGAGGAGATGAACAGCCGAAGGGCATAGACGGCGGCGCCGACCACGCCGAGGAAGGCGATCGAGGCGATCACCAGCTTGGACTTGAACGTGCCGAGCAGGATCAGGAACTCGCCCGCGAAATTCGAGGACCCGGGCATGGCCAGCGTGGCCAGGGCGACGATCAGGAACAGGCTCGCGAGCACCGGCGCGCGCATGGCGATGCCACCCATGTCGCGCAACCGCTCCGATCCACCCGCGCGTGCGGCCAGGGCGGCGACGATGAAGAACGCCGGCGCGGTGACCAGACCGTGGTTGACCATCTGCAGCAGGGCTCCCTGACCGCCCTCGGGCCGGAGCGAGAAGATGCCGAGCGTGATGAACCCGAGCTGGGCGATGCTCGAGTAGGCGACCACGAGCCGAGCGTCGGGAGTGGTGAAGGCGATCGCGGTGGCCCACAGGATCGAGACCAGGCAGATCAGCAGCATGAGCGTCTGGTAGTGGACGGCGGCGTACGGGAACAGCGGCAGGACGATGCGCAGGAACCCGTAGGCGGCGACCTTCGAGAGGATGGCCGAGAACACGGCCACGGCGGGGATCGGCATCGCCTTGTAGCCGTCGGCCAGCCAGCCGTGGAAGGGGACAAGCGGCATCTTGACCAGGAAGGCGATGGCGAAGCAGCCGAAGATCCACTCCTGGGTGGCGTGGGGCAGCGGCAGGGTGCGCAGAGCCGAGAGGGCGAACGTGATCCCGGTGTGGTGATCGCTCGAGGCGAGCACGCCGGTGGCGATCGCGGCGGCGAGCATGAAGAACGACCCGACCAGCGTGTAGACGACGAGCTTGGTCGTGGCGCGGATGCGGTCTGGTCCCGTGCCCCACATTCCGATGAGGAAGTAGAACGGGATCAGCATCAGGTCGAAGGCGGCCACGTACAGGGCGAGGTCCTGGGCGCAGAAGGCCAGCAGAACGCCGCTCTCGGCCAGGCCCAGGAAGAAGTAGTAGGTCCCCGGCCGATCCCACTCGCGCAACGCCGACCACACCAGCGAGGCGCTGAACAGCACCGTGGTGAGCACGACCAGCGCGACGTTGAGCCCGTCGAGCCCGAGCTTGTAGTGGATCCCGAGGGCGGAGATCCAAATCTGGTCGGTGACGAACTGCAGCCCCGCGTGGTGGAGCTTGAACTTGGCCAGGAAGTAGATCGAGATGCCGAGGGCGGCGAAGCCGCCCAGGCAGGCCGCGAACCTGGTCAGGTGCCGCGGAAGGAGCGCGCCCACAAGCGCGAGCGCGGCCGGAACCCAGATGAGGATCGACAGCGTCATGAGGCGACGAGGAAGTAGAGGGCCACGCCGAAGATGCAGACCACCATCAACGCCGCGTAGTAGCGCACGAACCCGGTCTGCCCCCGGCGGACGATGGCCGACCCGGCCCGGACGACGCCGGTCGTCCCCTCGGTGATCGCGCCGCCGACCACGATCCGCTCGAGCACCGTCTGAGCGAAGCCGCCGAACCACAGGGACGGCCGGACGACGAGGAAGTCGATGAGCTCATCGAAGTACCACTTGTGGGCCAGGAACTCGTAGAGAGGAACGAAGCGCTGGCGCAGCTGAGTTGAGGTCCCGGGCCGGCGGATCCAGATCACGTACGCGATCGCGATGCCGGCCAGTCCGATGGCCGCCCCGATGACCAGACCGACCCAGGCCGTGCCGGTGCTGACCTGCGTGTGGACGAACTTCGAGTCGGCGAAGCTCGGCTCCAGAAAGCGGCTGACCGCATCGTCGACCCCGGGGATCTGGCCCACGCCGCCCACCAGCGCGAGCACTGCCAGCAGCCCCATGGCGATCTTCATCGGCCACTCGCGCTCGGCCACGAAGTGGGCGGGGCCCGGGAAGCCGACGTCGGTGTCCTCCTCTTCGCCGGTCATCGGGTTGGTCGGCACCTCGGCGTGGTGGAGGTGTCCGTGCTCGAGCTCGACCGCCTCGGCCACCGGCTCGCCGAAGAAGGCGCGGAAGATCATCCGGAACGTGTACGACGCCGGTCAGCAGCGCGCCCACGTAACCGAAGATCTGGAGGATGACGAAGGCGCCGCCGCGCTCGCCCAGGAAGTCGAGGATCTCGTCCTTGGAGAACCAGCCCGAGAACGGCGGCAACGCGGACAGGGCCAACCCGCCGACCAGGAAGCAGACGAAGGTGAAGGGCAGCGCCCGGCGGAAGCCGCCCATTCGGTCCAGCGACTGCGCGCCCGCCATGGCGCCGATGATCGAGCCCGCGGCCATGAACAGGAGCGCCTTGAAGAAGGCGTGGGTCATCAGATGGAACAGGCCGGCCGAGTAGGCGCCGATCGAGACGCCCATGATCATGTAGCCGATCTGCGACATGGTCGAATAGGCGATCACCCGCTTGATGTCGACCTGGACGAGGGCCACCGTCGCGGCCAGGACGAGCGTCAGCCCGCCCACAGCTGCCCCCACGTCGGCGGCGATGGGGGCGAGCTCGAACAGCGGATGCATGCGGGCGATCAGGTACACGCCGGCGGTGACCATGGTCGCGGCGTGGATCAGAGCCGAGACCGGGGTCGGGCCCTCCATGGCGTCGGGCAGCCAGGTGTGCAGCGGCACCTGGGCGGACTTGGCGAACGCCCCCACGAGCAGGAGCAGGGATCCGGCCACGAGATCGGTGCTGTCCTGGTGGAACACGTGATGGATGGCGTGGAACGTGCCGAGGAAGTCGACCGTGCCGGTGTGGATGAAGATGAAGAAGGTGCCGAGCACCAGCCCGACGTCGCCGAGCACGTTGATCACGAACGCCTTGAGGCCCGCGCGTGTGGCCGTGGTGCGCCGGTAGTAGAACGAGATCAACAGGTAGGACGCCGCGCCGACGAAGGCCCAGCCGATGATGAGCAGGAAGAAGTTCCCGGCCAGGACCAGCAGCAGCATCGAGAAGACGAAGTAGTTCAGGTAGGCGAAGTACCGATTGAATCCTCGATCGCTGGTCACGTAGGTGATCGAGTACAGGTGGATCAGCGTCGAGACGCCCGACACGACCAGGGCCATGAAGATCGACAGCGGATCGACGAGGATCGAGGCCTTGGCATCGACGCCGACCGTGACGACGTAGTCCCACAGCGAGGAGACGACCTGCCGGTGCTCGGGCGAGCGGCTGAGCAGGCTGAAGAACGCGGCCACGCTGAACCCGAACGAGGCCGCGATCGCGAGCGTCCCGAGCCAGCCCGCGGTGCGCCCGGGCCACAGCCGGTAGCCGAGCGCGAGCACGGTCGTTCCGACGAGCGGGCACAGCAGGATCAGCCAGCCGAGGGTGGTCAGCGTCATCTAGGGCCACTAGCCCTGGAGCTCGTTCAGCTCGTCGACGTCGATCGGCAGGTGGCGGCGGTAGATGGCGACGATCATGCCCAGGCCGACCGTCACCTCGCAGGCGGCGATCACCATCACGACGAGCGCGAATACCTGGCCGTCCTCTCCGCCCCACATACGGGCGAACGCGATCAGGGCCAGGTTGGCCCCGTTGAGCATCAGCTCCAGGCAGAGCAGGACGACGAGCGGGTTGCGGCGCGTGAGCACGCCGCCGGCGCCGATGCAGAAGATGATCGCCGAGACGGCCAGATACCAGCCGATGGTCACTACCAGCCCCCCTCGCGGTGGCGTCCGGCCACCTCGACCTCGGGCTCCATGTCCTCGGGCCGGGGCACCTTGATGCCGGCCGCTTCGGCCATCGTCCCGGTGAGCGGGGGCCGCGCCGTGCGGACCTGAAACGCGAGCCGCTCGCCGCTGGTCGGCTCGAGGCCGCGGCGCCGGCGGGCCAGCACGACGGCGCCGACGGCGGCAACCATCAGGATGATCGAGGCGACCTCGAACGGGAACAGGTACTTGGTCAGCAGCAGCCTGCCGATGTGGGCGGGCGTGCCGAAGCCGAGGTGGTACGGGGCTCCGCGGGTGTGGATGCCCTTGAGCGCCGACCCGAGCATGGCCACGCACAGCTCGACCGCGAGCCCGAGCGCGAACAGCGGACCGAGGAAGCGCAGGACCATGCCGCTGGCCAGCTGCTCGCCGCCGCCCACGTAGGCGACCACGAACAGGTAGAGGACCATCACCGCGCCCGCGTACACGACCACCTGCGCGGCGGCCACGAACTCGGCCCGCAGGAGCAGGAACAGCGCCGCCAGCGAGACCAGGTGGACGATCAGCATGAGCACGCTGTAGAACGGGTTGCGCACCGCGACCACGCCGATCGCGCCGGCGATGGCGCCGATCGCGGCGATGAAGAAGATGATGTCCGAGAAGATCACTCGCCCTCCGCCCGCAGCGGTGAGCGCTCGATCGCCTCGGCCAGCAGCATCTCCTTGGTGAAGATGAGATCCGAGCGGGTGTAGTCAGACAGCTCGTAGTCGTGGCCCATCGTGATGGCGTCGAACGGGCAGGCGACCTCGCAGTAGCCGCAGAAGATGCAGCGGCTCATGTTGATCTCGTACACGGCCGCGTAGCGCTCGCCGGCCGAGACGCGGTTCTCGGGCGTGTTCTCGGCCGCGACCACGCGGATGCAGTCGGCCGGGCAGGCGGCCGCGCAGAGCGAGCAGCCGACGCACTTCTCAAGCCCGGTGTCCTCGAAGCGGTGCAGCTTGTGGCGGCCGCGGAAGCGCGGATAGACCGGCGGTCTTCTCCTCCGGGTACTGGATCGTCGTCACGCCTTCGACCACGCGCGCGAACGTCGTCTTCAGCCCGCGCAGGGTCTCCCCGAAGGCGCGGTAGGCGCCGGCCGCGGGACTCGGCGAAGGGCTGCGGACAACCTGGACGACGTCACCGGGATCGTATGGACTCACTGCAACACCACCACGATCGCCGTCACGAGCAGGTTCAGGGTCGCGAGCGGAAGGAGGATCTTCCAGCCGAACGACATCAGCTGGTCATAGCGCAGGCGCGGGAGGGTGGCGCGGACCCAGATGAAGAAGGTCAGGAACAGGAACATCTTGGCGATCACCACGAGGGGATCGACCCACCCCGGCACGTGGGGGTTGCCGGGGATCATCCAGCCGCCGAGGAAGACGGCGGTGGCGATCCCGGAGACGACGATCATGTTCGCGTACTCGGAGAACAGGTAGGCCACGAACGGAGTGCCGCCGTACTCGGTGAAATAGCCGCCGACGAGCTCGGCGTCGGCCTCGACGAGGTCGAACGGGGCCCGGTTGGTCTCGGCGAACGAGGCGACCATGAAGATCAAGAAGCCGACGATCTGCGGGATCGACGAACCACATGCCCTTCTGGGCGTGGACGATCCCGGTCAGCGACAGCGTCTGCGCGGTGATGATCACCCCGACCAGCGACAGGCCCTGGGAGACCTCGTAGGAGATCAGCTGCGCGGCCCCGCGCATCGCGCCCAGGAACGAGTACTTCGATCCCGAGGCCCAGCCGCCGAGCATGATCCCGTAGAACGAGATGCCGGCAAACGCGAACACGTACAGCACCCCGATCGACACGTCGATTCCATACAGCCCGACCGGGGTGCCGAAGATGTTCACCACCGGTCCGAACGGGACCAGGGCGAGCGCGGTGATCGCGCACAGGATCGCGATCATCGGCGCCATCCGGTAGAGGACGCCGACCGCGGTGCGGGTCTGGAACGGCTCCTTGCGCGCGAACTTCACGATCTCGGCCATCGGCTGGAGCAGGCCGAACGGACCCACGCGGTTGGGGCCGTAGCGGTTCTGGAATCGGCCGAGCAACTTGCGCTCGTAGACGACGAGGATCGGCAACACGGCGAACACCGCGCCGAAGATGACCAGCGCCTTGATGATCTGGATCCACCAGGGCTCGAAGTAGTTGACGGCGGCGAAGCTGATCATGCCTTGCGGACCTCGACCACCGGCTCGGTCAGGGCATTGGCGGAGTCGGCCGCGATCCCCTCGGCGGCGAACGCCGTGCCGGCGGGCACGCCGGTGCGCACGTGGGCGGTGCCGCGAATGCGCGTGCCGTTCGAGCCCACAACCAGTTCGTCGCCCTCGGCGATGCCGAGCCGCCGGGCGTCCTCAGGCGAGAGCTCGACCTGCTGCCGGGCGACGGTGAACTTGAGCGCCGGCGAGACCTCGACCTCGGGCGAGGCCCAGATCGGCCGGTAGCGGCCGAGCCGCAGCGTTCCGTTCTGGGGCACAGCGCCGCGACGTTCGCCGTCAGGCGAACTCGCAATGGCCGCCGAAGGCGGCCGGGGACGGCTCCGGCCGGCATCTCGGCGGCCTGCTCACGCTCGGGCCAGCGGATGCCGCGGCCGCCGAGCTCCTCGAGCGTCAGCCCGCGATAGAACGGCACCGCGGCCACGATCTCTCGGAACACCATCGGGCTCGTGAGCACGCGCGAGTCATACCCGATGCGTCGTCCGAGCTCCGCGATGACCTGCCACCCGGCCCGCACCTCGCCGGGGCGACTGATCGCGGTGCGCAGCCGCTGGAGGCGGCCGTCGGGATGAACGACCGTGCCCTCCTTCTCGGCGTAGGACTCGGCCGGGAAGATCACGTTGGCGTGCTCGCGCAGGCCATCGGTGAGCACCCAGGCGTGGGCGACCACGAGCCCAGCGCGGTCGAGCGCCCGCTCCCACAGGGCGCGGTCGGGCTGGTCGCGGAGCGGATCGGTCTCGTACAGGTAGAGCGCCGTGAGCTCGCCGTCGACCACGGCCTGGGCCATCTCGAGCGCTCCCCGGCCGGGCGCCTCGTCATCTCGAAGCGAGGCGTATCCGGGCCCGGAGTTGGGCACCGCGCCGACCTCGCGCAGGCCGCGGCCGTTGGACGCGGCCGGGATCTCGAGCAGGCCGGCGCCGCTCGCGATCGGCCACGCCCAGGTGACCGGCGATCCGCAGCAGCGACGGGCAGGGCGGCCGCGCCGATCCGCTCGCCCCACAGGATGACCACGTCTTCGCCGCCGTCGCGCAGTTGCGTGGACAGCGTCCGGATCTCGTCCGTGACCGCCTCGGAGGACTGGCCGGTCAGGGCGGCCTCGAGCCCGGCCAGGAATTCGGTCTCGCCGCCCGGGGCGTAGCGGATGACCTGCCGGGCGTTGACGTCGAGGGCGCTCGGGCGCGAGGTGGCGACCACCAGCTGCACCCCGCGCCGGCGCACGCCCTTGCGGATGCGCAGGTCGAGGATCGGCGCGTCGTCACGGGGCTCGCAGCCGAGGACGAGCACGGTGTGGGCGAACTCGAGGTCGGGCACGGAGGCCTGCAGCGGGGGCGCGGCCAGCGCACGGGTGACGTCGAGTGGCACCGGCTCGCCGGCGCGGGAATCGATGTGGCCCGAGCCCAGCCCGTCGCGGAACATGCGCGCGAGCAGGAAGCCCTCCTCGTTCGTGGCCTGGCCGCCGACCAGTGCGCCGGTCCGGCCGCCGTGGCGGGACAGCCCGGCCGCCGCGTCGAGCGCGCGCTCCCACGACACCGGACGCAGCTCGCCTCCGTCGCGGACCAGCGGCTGGGTGATCCGCTCGTCGACGTGGATGGCCTGGAAGGCGAAACGGCCCTTGTCGCACAGCCAGCCGTCGTCGACCTCGTGGTGGTCGCGCGCCATCACCCGCATCACGCGCTCGTCGCGGACGGTCAGCTCGACGTTGCACTGAGACGGGCAGAGCGTGCACACGGTGCCCGCGCGCTTCGACGTCCCAGGGGCGGGCCCGGAACCGGTACGGCTTCGAGGTCAGGGCGCCCACCGGGCACAGGTCGATGATGTTGCCGCTGAACGGCGCCACGTAGGGATGGCCGTCGTAGGTGGAGACGAACGAGTGAGCGCCGCGCTCGGCGAAGATCAGCTGGTAGTCCTCGGCCACCTCCTGGGAGAAGCGCACGCAGCGGTAGCACAGGATGCAGCGCTCACGGTCGATCGCGATCAGCGGCGAGAGGTTCAGCGGCTTCTGGAAGTGTCGCTTGGGCTCGATGAACCGCGAGCGGCCGAGGCCCCAGCCGAAGGTGATGTCCTGGAGCGGGCACTCGCCGCCCCGGTCGCACACCGGGCAGTCGAGCGGGTGGTTGACGAGCAGGAATTCGACGATCGCGTTCTGCGCGTGCCGGACCCGATCGGTCTGGGTGTTGACGACCATCCCGTCCTTGACCGGCGTCGAGCACGAGGTCTGAAGCTTGGGGATCCCCTCGATCTCGACCAGGCACATCCGGCAGGCGCCCACCGGGTTGCCGAGCTTGGGCTGGTAGCAGAAGTAGGGGATCTCGACGTCGCCCTCCTTGGCCGCGTCCACGAGCATGGCGCCCTCGACCGCTTCGACCTCGCGGCCGTCGATGGTGAGCTGGATCTTCTTCTGTTGTGGGCGTGGCATCAGTGAACGCGGCAACGGGCCTGAGTGGGCGTCGGCCACGCCGAGCGGGACCACGTCTTCCAGGGCGCCGGCATCCGCGCGCTTGCGCGCGGCCTCGATCTCGGCCTCGAGCTCTTCCCGGAACTTCTCCACCATCGAGCCGATCGGCATCGCCATCGCGTCGCCGAGCACGCACAGGCAGTTGCCGATGATCTGCTCCTGCACCGAGGCCATGATGTCGAGATCCATCGGAGTTGCCTCGCCCGACTGGATCCGCTCGAGCATCTTGACCGTCCAGTTCGTGCCCTCGCGGCACGGGCACGCACTTGCCGCACGACTCATGGGCGTAGAACTTGGCCACCTTCATCGCCACCTCGAGCACGGAGTGCGAGTCGTCGACGACGATGATCGCGCCCGAGCCGAGCATCGATCCCGCCTTGGCCATGCTGTCGAAGTCGTAGGGGAGGTCGAGATCGTCCCCGGTCAGCACCGGTGCGCTCGAGCCGCCCGGGAACCAGAACTTGACCTCGCGGCCCTCGGGCGGCCCGCCGGCCAGGCCGTAGATGATCTCCCGAGACGGGGTGCCGAGCTCGATCTCGTAGTTGCCCGGCCGCTGCACGTCGCCGGACACCGACACCAGCTTGGTGCCGGTCGAGGTCTCGGTGCCGAGCTTGGCGTACTCCTCGCCGCCCATCCGGAGGATGTGGGGAACGGTGGCCAGCGTCTCGACGTTGTTGATCAGCGTCGGGCCGTGGTACAGGCCCTCGATGGCGGGGAAGGGCGGCTTCAGGCGCGGGTTGCCGCGCTTGCCCTCGAGCGAGTCGAGCAGGCCGGTCTCCTCGCCGCAGATGTAGGCGCCGGCGCCCCGGTGGAGGACGAGGCTGATCGACAGGTCAGAGCCGAGGATCCGCTCGCCCAGGTAGCCGGCTTCGGCCGCCTCGGCGATCGCCGCCTCGAGGATGTCGGCCTGGTGGGCGTACTCGCCCGCGGATGTAGATGAAGGCGCGGTTGATCTCGGTCGCGTAGGCGGCGATGAGGATGCCCTCGATGAGCAGATGCGGGTTCTTCTGCATCAGCTCGCGGTCCTTGAACGTGCCCGGCTCGGACTCGTCCGCGTTGCAGACCAGGTACTTCTCCATATGGCCGCGGGGCAGGAACGACGCCTTCTTGCCCATCTGGAAGCCGGCCCCGCCGCGGCCTCGGATCCCGGACTCGTTGATCTCGCCGAGCACCTCCTCGGGCGACATGCCGAGCGCCCGGCGCAGCGGCTGGTAGCCACCGCGCCGCTCGTACACGGCCAGTGTGTTCAGGCCGGGCTCGTCGATCCCGTCGAACAGAATCTTCACTCTTCTTCGGCCTCCTCGCGGGGAATCTCGACCGGCGCCGTCCCGCCGGGACGGTCGACCGGGTCGCCACCAGGGCCGAGTCCGGCCGTATCGGCTTTCGGCGTGTCCGGCGAGGGAGGGCCGAAGTCGCGCGCTCCCTCGGCCACGCCGGGATCGGCGCGACGGCCGATAGCGCAGCTGCTTGGCCGGGAGCACGGGGCGGCCGGCGCGGAGGTCCTCGAAGATCTCGGTCACGTCGTCCGGCGGACAGCGGGCCGATGTACTCGCCGTCGACCGAGGCCATCGGGGCGATGTCGCACGCGCCCAGGCACTCGAACGAGCGCACGTTCACGTCCTCGGTGCCCTCCGAGGCCGCGGTCATAGCCGCGAACAGCTCGTCGGCGCCGCGCAGCGAGCACGAGATGTTCGTGCACACGAACACGTCGTGGCGCCCGAGGGGCTCGGTCTTGAACATGTCGTAGAAGGTGGCCACCGAGATCAGGTAGGCCGGCGTGACCTGCATGACCGCGGCCACCTGCTCGATCGCCTCGGGCGAGCACCACCCGTGGACGCCCTGGGCCGCGTGGAGGGCCGGGATCGTGGCCGAGCGGCGATCGGGGTATTTGGCCATCGCCGCCTCGATCGACATGCGCAGGTCCTCGGGCACCGGCGTGGTGGCCAGGTCGGGGACGACCGCGGGATCCTTGCTCCAGGTCGACCGATTCGTCCCACCCGGGAACGCGGGAGCCGTGGCCGAAGCGCGGCACGGGCGCGGTGGTGCGGCGGCGGTCATCCCGTCCGCGGGCGCCGTCGCCCGAACCCGGGTCGAGCCGGGGATCTCCCGTGTGGACGCTCATCAGCGGTCGATCCCTCCGAGGATCGGATCGAGCATGGCCAGCGTGGCGATCAGGTCGGCGATGTAGCCGTCGCGAACCATCACCGGCAGAGCCTGGAGATTGACGAAGCTCGGATCGCGCATGTGCACCCGGGCCGGCTTGGCCGAGCCGTCGGCGCGGACGAAGCAGCCGTACTCGCCGCGCGGCCCCTCGATCGGGTAGTAGCACTCGCCCGGCGGGACCCGGAAGCCCTCGGTGACCAGCTTGAAGTGATGGATCAGGGCTTCCATCGAGGTGGCGAGCTCGTGCCGGGGCGGAAGCGCGACCTTGCGGTCGTCGGTGATGTGCGGACCCTCGGGCAGGCCGTCGAGCGCCTGCTCGATGATCTTGACCGACTCGTAGAACTCGGCGTGCCGGACCCGGAAGCGGTCGTAGTTGTCGCCCACCGTGCCGACCGGGATCTTGAAGTCGAAGTGGTCATAGCTCGAGTACGGGTGCGCCTTGCGCAGGTCCCAGGGATTGCCGGCCGCGCGCAGCAGCGGCCCGGTGACCCCGAGCTCGAGCAGCGTCCGCTCGTCGACCACCGCGGTGCCGCGTAGCCGCTCGAGCACGATCTGGTTCTTCTCCAGCAGGTCGGCGTACTGGTCCGCGCGGCTCGGCATCTCCTTGATGAACTGGCGCAGCTTGGGCTCGAAGCCGCGCGGGATGTCCTCGAACACCCCGCCGACCTGGATGTAGCGGGTGTGCATGCGCTGGCCCGAGGACATCTCGAACAGATCGAGGACCGTCTCGCGCTCGCGGAAGCAGTACCAGAACATCGAGATCGCGCCCGAGGTCCAGGGCGCTCGTCCCGAGCCACACCAGGTGGGACATGATCCGGTTGAGCTCCAGGTGGATGACGCGGAGATACTGCGCGCGCGGGCGGCACCTCGAGGTTCAGCAGCTTCTCGACCGCCCCGCAGTACGCCATCGCGTTGAAGTAGTAGGCCAGGTAGTCCATCCGCTCGACCACCGGGATGGCCTTCCAGTACGCCTTGTCCTCGGCCGTCTTCTCGATCCCGGTGTGGACGTAGCCGATGATCGGCTTGATGTCGCGACCACCTCGCCCTCGAGCGTGGCCAGCAGCCGCAGAACGCCGTGCGTGGCCGGGTGGTGGGGGCCGATGTTGAGCGTCAGCAGCTCGTGGGTCTCGCCCTCGCCGGCCGGCTCGGAGGAGATCGTGATCGACTCCTCGCGCCTGCGGTAGTCGCTCGGACCGGAGTACGGCGGGCTGGCGGGTGGCTGGATCGTGGTGTCCGACTCGGTGGTGCTCATTGCCACTGCCCGTAGTTCTGGGCCTCGTTGAAGGTGAAGAGGACCGGCTCGCCTCCGATCGGGAAGTCGCGCCGCTGCGGGTAGCCCTCGTAGTCCTCGGGCATGAGGATCCGCCGCAGATCGGGATGGCCGTCGAAGATCACGCCGAACATGTCGTAGACCTCGCGCTCCTGGAAGTTGGCGGTCGGGAACAGGTCGACCACGGATGGCACGTGCGGATCGTCGGTGTGGACGCGGACCTTGACGCTGATCCGCTCCACCCGATCCATGTCGAGCATCTCGTAGAGGACCCGAGCCGAGGCTGCTCCGGGTAGTAGTCGACGCCGTGCAGGCTGGCCAGGAAGCGGTAGCCCTTGCCGCGCAGGTGCTCGACCACCTGGCGCACGCTCTGCGGGTGGGTGACGAGCACGGCGCGGTCGTTCCGAAACTCGGTGTCGAGGATCGGAATCGGTGTATGCGTCGCGGATCTCCTGGGCGGTCAGCTCGAGCTCGGTCGCGTCAGGCACCGGCGGTGTCTCCCTCGGGGAAGACGTTCACGGCCGCCGGGTCGTCGAGGCTGTCGGGCAGAAGCTCCTCGGTCCCGCGGGCCGCGTACCGCTCGCGCCAGTTCTCGGCCGCGTGGCCCTGGATCTTGTCGCGCAGGCGCAGGACGCCGTGCATCAGCGCCTCGGGACGGGGCGGGCAGCCGGGTACGTGGACGTCGATCGGCATGAACTTGTCCGCCGGTACGAGCGCGTAGTTGTTGAACACCCCGGTCGAGGAGCAGCACGCGCCCATCGAGATCGCCCACTTGGGCTCGAGCATCTGATCCCACAGCCGCCGGATCACCGGCGCCATCTTGATCGACACCCGCCCGGACAGGATGATCAGGTCGGCCTGCCGGGGCGAGGCGCGCAACGCCTCGAAGCCGAACCGTGCGATGTCGATGCGCGAGCCGACGATCGACATCATCTCGATCGCGCAGCACGCGAGCCCGAAGGTCAACGGGTAGATCGAGTTGCCCTGGGCCCAGGCCACCGCCTTGTCCATCGTGGTCGTGAGCACGCGCTCCTCGACGTAGCGCTCGAGCTGCTCGTCGTCGAGGTCGCCGCGCAGCATGTCGCGCGCCTTGAGCTGGCGGACCCGGAAGTCGCTCACCGGCTCGCGCTTCACTTCCATGTCAGCGCTCCTCTCCGCCACACGTACACGAAGGCGATCATCAGCAGGACGACGAACACGATCGTCTCGCTCATGGCGAACTTGCCGAACGAGCGCAGCTCGACCGCGATCGGGTAGAGGAAGATGACCTCGATGTCGAACAGGATGAACAGCATCGCGATCAGGTAGAAGCTGATCCCGAACCTGAAGCCGCGCTGCACCTCGGAGGGCAGGCCGCATTCGTAGGGCTCGAGCGAGCGGTTCGGGCTGCCGATGTCCGACCAGGACGTTGAGAACCCCGAAGAGCAGACCAACAGCGCTTCCGAGAATCAGGAAGACGATGGCTGGAAGGTAGTCTCGGAGCATCCTTTTGACCGTTATATCACTGGGTCTCGCGACCTTGTAACAAGATGTTACTTAGTGCGAAATGAAACAGGTCCACATGGTCGTGGGCGTTCTGGCAATTACCCTGACCGGGATTGCCGGAATCTACGGCGGATGGCGCTGGTGGCGCGTTCAGACCTCGGTGTGGTTCTGGCGGATCCTCCGGGCCGGCCAGGGCATGGTCATCATCGAGGTCGTGCTCGGCGGGGTCCTGCTCGCCCTCGGCCAGAAGTCACCGGGGTTGCACACCCTCTACGGGGTGCTTCCGCTGCTCGTCTCGTTCATCGCCGAGCAGTTGCGGGTCGGCACCGCCCAGATGGTCCTCGACGCCCGTGGCCTCGAGTCCGCGCAGGCGGTCGGCGAGCTGCCCGAGGAGGAGCAGCAGGTCCTCGCGCTCAGCATCGTCCAGCGGGAGATCGGGCTGATGGCGTTGGCCGCGGCGGTCAACACCGTGCTCCTGTGGCGCGCGGCGGCCACCGCGTAGCGAAAGCCGAACCACGGGCGGGCGAAGCCCGCCCATAAAAAGGGGGCCCCGGCGCCGGCCCCTTGGTTGCCGCCTTGGAAGGACGATCGCGTTGGGGTCGGGCGAACGTCTCGATCGACCGGCGCCGGGGCCTCCTGTTTCGGCGCGGCCGGGGCGACTCCTTCTAGCGCGTCACCGTGAGGGTCCCGTAGGCGCCGAGCGCCTGATCTGAGAGCAGGGTCGAGGCGAGCTGGTAGCGGCCCGGGGTCAGCGTCAGGGTCAGCGAGGCGCTCTGGCCCGGCCACAGCGGCTTGGTCGAGGCCTCGGTCTGGCCCTGGTAGGAGACGGCCAGGTTGTGGGTCAGCCGGCCGTAGTTGTGCACCACGATCGTGACCACGCCGGCGCTCATCCGAACGCTGTCGGGCTTCAGGTGATACTCGGTCACACCGACGTCGATCGAGCGCGGCGCCGCCCACCACGGCGGTGTGGCCACAGCCGGCCGCCGCACAGGCGCAGAGCACGAGCGCCAGCCGTCGGCCCCAGGCATCGGCGGATCGTATCTTCCGTATGATCCCGGCCCCGATGAAGCTGTTTCTGAGCACAGCCGCGGCGGTCGCGGTGGCGCTGGCCGCCGGGGCCTGCGGCACCCAGAAGATCACCGTGGCCAGCGAGAACCCACTGCACGCGGGCGCGTTGCTGTTCAACCAGCGCTGCTCGGGTTGCCACACGCTGTCCTACGCCGCCGCTCGCGGCTCGGCGGCCAACGTCCGCTCGGCCCAGTTCAACAACGGCCCGAACTTCAACATCCGGTGCGAGCGCCCGGTCAACCGCGTGCTCTACGCGATCGAGAACGGCGGCTTCTCGGGCCAGATCATGCCCCAGAACATCGTCGTCGGCCAGCAGGCCCGGGAGGTGGCTCAGTTCGTGGCCACGTACGCCGGCCGCGCAGGCGCCAAACGTGCCTGGGCCTGGGTCGACCAAGTGCGAACAACAGCCGGTCGGGCACGCTGCTGGCGCGCCAATCAGACCACCCCGAGCAGCACACCGACGCCCGACCAACACCACCGCGACGACGCCGCACGCCGACCACCGGTGCCACCAAGGCGGCGGCGGCCGAAGAAGAAGACCAAGAAGTAGGGAGCCCGGCGTTCTCGACGTCCAGCTGATCCGGCGCGATCCCGACGCGGTGCGCGCGGCGCTGGCACGTCGCGGCCCGGAGCTGAGCGCCGTGGTCGACCAGGTGCTGGCGCTGGACCAGCGGTGGCGGGCGATCCGCACCGAGCTCGAGGAGCTTCAGGCCGAGCAGAACCGGGCCAGCCGAGGCCGCAAGGGGCCGCCCACCCCGGAGGAGCGCGAGCAGCTGGCCGCGCGCGCGGCGCGGGGACGCGAGCTGAGCGACGCGGAGACCGCGGTGCGAGCCGAGCTCGACGCGCTTCTGATCACGCTGCCGAATCTGCCCGCTCCCGACGCCCCGGCGCAGGACACGGTGCTCAAGGAGGTCGGGGACGCGAGCCGCACAGGGCGCGACCACCTCGAGCTGGCGGGCCGCCTGATCGACATGGAGCACGCGGCCCGCGTCTCGGGCTCGCGGTTCGCCTATCTGCGCGGCGCGCTGGTCATGTTGGAGCTCGCCCTGGTCCGCTACGCGCTGGAGAAGCTGCGGCGAGTCCGGCTTCGAGCCGGTCATCCCGCCGGTGCTGGTCCGCGAGCGGGCGCTGTTCGGCACCGGCTTTCTGCCCGACACCGAGCAGCAGATCTACCGCCTGCCCGAGGACGAGCTGTACCTGGTCGGCACGTCCGAGGTCCCGCTGGCCTCGCTGCACGACGCCGAGATCCTGGCCGGAGCGGATCTGCCGCTGCGATACGCCGGGTACTCGCCCTGCTTCCGCCGGGAGGCGGGCGCGGCGGGCAAGGACACGCGCGGGATCTTCCGCGTGCACCAGTTCGACAAGGTGGAGATGTTCTCGTTCGTCGAGCCGTCCTCGGCCGCGGAGGAGCACGAGCGGCTGCTGGCGATCGAGGAGTCGATCCTGGCCGATCTAGGGATCCCCTACCGAGTGGTGGCAATCGCGGTCAACGACCTCGGCGCCTCGGCGGCCAAGAAGTACGACTGCGAGGCCTGGCTGCCCGGGCAGGGCCGCTACCGCGAGCTGACCTCGACCTCCAACACGACCGACTTCCAGGCCCGCCGGCTCGACATCCGCTACCGGCCCGGCCGAGGGGCGGCCGGCCTTCGTCCACACCTTGAACGGGACCGCGGTGGCGGTGGGGCGGACGATCATCGCGCTGCTCGAGAACGGCCAGCGGGACGACGGATCGGTGGCCTTCCCCGGCGTGCTGGTCGAGCGGGGCGCGCCGGCGGAGCTGCCGGCTGCGGCTTAGTCGACCGCGCGCAGGCGCCGGTCGCGCGGGCCCTGCAGCACGACCAGGGCGGCCCGGGGCGGCCCGCAGGGAGCGATCCGGGCCCGCATCCGCACGCCGAAGGTGTTCCACGGCCGGACGACCGCGCTCACGGGCTCCTCGGCCCCGCGGGCGGCATCGGCGATGGCGGCGGCAAACCCGGCCGCGGTCTGGGCCTCGGCGTCGGCGGGCACGAGCAGCTCGGCCACCGGCCGGTTGACCGCCTCCTCCTCGCTGAGCGCCAGCAGGGTCTGGGCGCGGCGGGACATGGCCTGGATCAGCAGCGAGCTGTCGATGACCAGGAAGGCGTCACGGTCGCAGGGGACGATCTCACGCCGGGTCTCGAGCAGCAGGCCGAGACCGCACGAGCGGCACACGCGGGCGGTGGGCGCGGGGGCCTCGTCCTTGGGCGCGGGCGCGGCGCAATGGCCGCAGAACCAGGCCCACTCAGCGGCCTGGGTGCCAGCCCCTTCTACCAGCCTCAATGCCGGCCTGGATCGTCCGAACGCGTTCATGGCCCTTAGATCGGCATCCTAGCCTGTGGGCCAAGACGACGGAAGCGACATAGAGGAATTTGTTCAGCTTGCCGTTTGGCCAGTGGTGACATGACGTTACCGGGGCAACTCATGGTCTCTGCTTCGGCGGTTGGCGCGCGGTTCTGGAGTCGGGAACTCGTCTGGATTCGTCCAGAGCCGACGGACGCTCGTTCGACCACCCCGTCCAGGTTCTCGCCGGTTGACCGGGGGAAAAGCTGGAAAACCTCGCCATTCCTCACAGAGATGATGGTCGCGCCCGTCCAGATGGGGCTCAACGGAGCCGTCGGGACGAAACACAACGGAGAGGGGGGGATTCGAACCCCCGAACGAGGTTAACCCCCGTTACGCGATTTCCAGTCGCGCCCGTTCAACCGCTCCGGCACCTCTCCGGGGTCCGGGCAAGGGTACCGCCGGACCCAGGAGTTTGCCGCCAGCCAAACTCCCAAGGGAGGTCGCGCCAGCGACTTCCGCCAGGCAACCTCTTGAAGGACGAAGTCCCCCGAGCCGCTAGGCGAGCTGCCACTGGCCGTTGCGGAGCAGCGGCACCTCGCCGCCGTCCCGCGTCACCCCGGTGACCGAGACCTGGTTACCGCCGATCATGAAGTCGATGTGGAGCTGGCTGCGGTTGGCCTTCGCGCGGTCGCGCGTCGTCGCCAAGGGCGAAGCCGAGCGCCTCGCCGAGGGCGATGTGGCTGGCCGCGTTCTCGTCCAGCAGGGTTTCGAAGAACACCGTGCCCAGGCCGCCGATCCGGCTCTCCCGGTCAACCAGGGCGACCTCGCCGAGCCTGCGCTGCCCCGGCGTCGCGCGCCGATAGGTCCCGCAGCGTCTGGGCGCCGCGGTCGGCCTCGATCTCAACCGCCCGGCCGCCCTCGAAGCGGACCCGCAGCCCGGTGATCATCGAGCCCGAGACGAACAACGGCTTGGTGGCGGTGACCACGCCGTCGACACGCTCGGGGTCCGGGCGTGGTGAACACCTCCTCGGTGGGGAGGTTGGGGGTGTGGGCGATGCCGTCCACCGTGGTCAGGCGGGCGCTCATCCAGCGGCTGGTCGGGAACAGCCCCACGGTGAGCTCGGTGCCGGGCCCTTCAAACCGCAGCGCCGAGAGGGCGAGTCGGTCGAGCTTCTCGGCCGCCGCGGTCAAGTCGGACATCCGCTGCTGCCAGGCGGCGACCGGATCGGGATCGTCGAGCCGGCAGATGTGGGCGATCTCCTCCCAAAGGCGAGCGAGCGCCTCGGCCGGCTCGAGCTCGGGGTGGACGAGCTCGGCCCAGCCGGGGGTCGGACACGGTGCCACCGTCCAGTTGGTCGTCCGAGCGTTGACGATCTCGATCGACTCGCGGCACCCGCGGGCAGCATGTCTCGAGCCAGCAGGGCGGGGTCGACGCCGTCCATCGCGTGGGGGGCGACCGGGCCCGACGAGGGAGATGTTGGCCCCCCGCAGCTCGGCCAGCGCGCGCAGCCGGCGCCCGTACCAAGGCGGCACGAAGGTGAGGGTCTGCGGGTCGGCGTGAGCGCGCGGGCCCGCTTGAAGTGGATGTCGAACACCGAGAGGTCGACGAACTTGGCCCCGTGCCGGTAGGCGGCCTCGGCGATCGCGCGGGCCAGCGGCTCCTTGCCCGGCTCGGAGGAGACCGAGACCACCTGCCCGGGCTGGACGTTGGCGCCGAACCGGACGATCAGCCGGGCCAGGTCGGCGATGGTCGCGTCCGGCACGGCCACGGGGGCGGTCATCCGGCGAGGATACGAGTGCGCCGCTCAGATGCGCGGGATCAGCACGCCGGGGTTGAGGATCCCCGCCGGATCGAGCTCGGCCTTGACCGCCCGAAGCGCCCGCAGCCCGAGCGGCCCGGCCTCGCGCTCGTACCACGGGCGGTGGTCGGTGCCGACTCCGTGGTGGTGGGTGATCGACCCGCCCGCGGCCAGGATGGCGTCGCCGGCCGCCCGCTTGGCTGCCCGCCACTGAGCGACCGGGTCCTCGGCCTGGGCACAGGCGACGGTGAAATAGAGCGAGGCGCCGGTCGCGGTAGAGGTGGGAGATGTGGCACAGGACCACCGGCGGGGTGCCGGCCGCGGTCAGAGCATCCGCGCAGGGCCTGGCTCACCGCCGCGTAGAGCGCCGGTAGCCGGGACCAGAAGGCGACCGTCTCGAGCGTCTCGACCAGGGCGCCGGCATCGAGCAGCGCGTCGCGCAGATAGGGCCCGCGGAAGCGGCCCTCCGCCCACTGCGCGCCGGCGATCCGGTCGCGCTCGGCCCCGGTGCGCTCGAGCGCCCACTTGACCCCGGCCACCCTCGGGCTCAGATCCTCGGCCGAGCCTTCGAAGCCGACGATGGCCAGGCAGCCGCCCTCGCCTTCGTCGTCCTCGGCGAGCTCGTCCGGCGTGGCCAAGCGACAGCGCGGTCTCGGCCTCGTCGGAGAGGCGCAGCACGGTCGGCATCGGCCCGGTCTGGGCCAGCCCGCGCAAGGCACGCATGCCGTCCGAGAACGACGGGAACCGCCAGCCGTCGTAGACCGAGAGCTGCGGGGCGCGGTGCAGCTCCACGGTCAGAGCGGTGATCACGCCCAGGGTCCCCTCCGAGCCGAGGATCATCTGCCGCAGATCGGGCCCGGCCGCCGTCTTGGGCGCGCGCCCGATCTCGAGCGTGCCCTGCGGCGTGGCCACCCGGAGCGCCATCACGAGATCGTCGAAGCGGCCGTAGCCGGCCGAGGCCTGCCCGCTCGAGCGCGTGGCCGCGAAGCCGCCGAGCGTGGCGTATTCGTACGACTGCGGGAAGTGACCGATCGTGTAGCCGCGCTCGCGCAGCAGCGCCTCGGCCTCCGGCGCCCGCAGCCCCGGCTCGAGAACGGCGAGCTGCGATTCCTCATCGAGCTCGAGCAGCGCGTTCATCCGCCGGAGATCGAGGGCGACCGTACCCGCGAATGACCCGGCCCCGCTCACGGTTCCGGCCCCGCCACGGTCCGGCCCCGCCCGGCCTCGGGTTCGAGCCCGCCCACGACCGAGGTGCCCCCGCCGAACGGCACGACCGCGATCGCCCGCGCAGAGCAGACGCGCAGCACCTCCAGGACCTCCTCGTGGGAGCCCGGCAGTACAACGAGGTCGGGCGCCCCGCCGGTGTCGCCGGCCCGAGGCGGAGCAGGTCGAGCGTCGACTTCCCGCGCGTGTGGCGAAGGCGGCTCTCGGCGTCGGCGCGGGCCTGGCCGGAGCCGACGACCGCGGCCAGCGCGTCCACGTCATCGCTCGAAAGGCGCGGCGCGCCCAGCGGCAGGTCCTCGAGCGAGGCGGGCTTCGGGAGCGGTTCGCGAACGTTCAACCCGTCGCGGAGCAGCGCGAGCACCCGCTCGGAGAGCACCGGCACCTGCGCCGCGTCGCCCCAACCCCACCACGAGGGATCAGGGTAGGCGGCGCTGGGGCGGGCGAGGGCCACGGCGCGGGACCGTATCCCGTCCGCCCGTCGGTTGCCATCCCCGGTCCTCGCGGCTGCCATCCCGAGCCTTGCGGTTGCGCGGATGGCCGATCGGCCTCATGCTGTTCAGGGCCGAGGGCCATGAGCGAGCAAATCACCCGTTGGGAGGCGAGATGACCGAGAAAATGCGCGACGGCCTGATGATGGACGACTTTCCGCTGTCCTTGACCGCGGTGGTGGAGCGGGCCGAGCAGCTGAGCTCGCACCGGCCGGTTGTCTCGCGCCGGCCCGACGGATCGATCCATCGCACCACGATGGGTGAGGCGGCGGCACGGTCCCGCCGGCTCGCCGCCGCGCTGGCTGAGCTGGGGATCGGCGAGGGCGATCGGGTGGCGACGATGATGTGGAACCAGCCCGAGCACCTCGAGGCCTACTTCGCCGTGCCCCTGATGGGAGCGGTCATCCACACCCTCAATCCGCGTCTGCACCGTGACGAGCTGTGCTTCATCGCCGCGGACGCCGAGGATCGGGCGATCATCGTCGATGAGACCCTGCTCGAGATGCTCGAGCCGGTGCGCGAGCGATGGAACTTCGACCACGTGATCGTCGTCTCGTACTCGGGGTCGGTGCCCGAGGGGACGATCGACTACGAGTCGCTGCTCGAATCCGCCCCCGAGGAGCTGCCTGCGTGGCCGCGGCTCGATGAGAGCCGCGCCGCCGCCATGTGTTACACGTCGGGCACCACCGGACGGCCCAAGGGGGTCGTCTACTCGCACCGCTCAGCCGTGCTGCACTCGCTCGTCGCCGCGCTTCCCGATTCCCTTGGGGTGAGCTCGCGCGACGTGATCCTTCCGGTCGTGCCGATGTTCCACGCCAACGCCTGGGGCTTGATCTACGCCGCGGCCCTGGCGGGCGCGGGCCTCGTGCTGCCCGGGCCGAAGCTCGACTCGGAAAGCGTGCTGGAGCTGCTGGCCCAGGAGCACGTGACCATGACCGCAGGCGTGCCCACGGTCTGGATGGCGCTGCTCCAGTCGATCGACGCCGAGCCCGACCGGTGGGACCTGAGCGCCCTCCAGCGGCTGGTCGTGGGAGGCTCGGCCGTCCCGCGCAGCCTGCTCGAGGGGTTCGACCGTCACGGCCTGACCATCATCCAGGCCTGGGGGATGACCGAGACCTCGCCGCTGGGCAGCGTCTGCCGGCTTCCGGTCGACCTCGAGGACGCCGAGGAGGAGGAGAAGTACGACTACCGGTCGCGGCAGGGGATCGCCAGCCCGTTCGTCGAGCTGCGTGCGCGCGGAGACGACGGCGAGCTGATTCCGTGGGACGATCAGACGATGGGCGAGCTCGAGGTGCGAGGGCCTTGGGTGGCGGCGGCCTATCACCGCGGCCAGGGCGAGGAGAAGTTCACCGACGACGGCTGGTTCCAGACCGGTGACGTGGTGAAGATCGACCGGCGCGGCTGTATCCGGATCTGCGATCGGTCCAAGGACCTCGTGAAGTCGGGTGGCGAGTGGATCTCCTCGGTCGACCTGGAGAACCTGCTCATGGCTCACAAGGCGGTGGCCGAGGCGGCGGTGATCGCGATACCGGACGACCGCTGGGGTGAGCGGCCGCTCGCGGCCGTGGTGCTGCGCGAGGGTCAGGAGGCCAGCCCGGACGAGCTCCGCGAGCACCTGGCCCAGGAGTTCGCCAAGTGGCAGCTGCCCGAGCGGATCGAGTTCATCGAGGAGATCCCGCGCACCGCCACGGGCAAATTCAAGAAGACCGACCTGCGCGAGCGCTTCGTCAACGCCGAGGCGCCGGCATAACCTCCGCATGGCCTCGATCGCTGCCGGGTAAGAGGACGCCATGGCGGTGATCTCAACGCGCTTGCACGGAGCCGGCGACTACGCGACCGGCGTCGGCTTGCTGGCGGTACCCCATCTGCTCGGCGTCGACGACCCGGTGGCCGCGGGGGTGCTGCGCGGTACCGGCGCCGCGATCCTCGGCCTGAGCGCGGTTACCGACTACGAGCTCGGGATCCTCCGCCGGCTTCCGATGCCCGTACACCTGTTCATCGACGCGGCCACGGGAGCGACGCTGGCCGCCGGAGGCGGTTTGTGGCTGCGCCGCCGTGGCGGCGGGGTGGCGAGCCGGCTGCGCCGGCGCGGGGGCGGAACGATGAACTGGCTGCCCCACGTGGTCGTCGGGGCGGCCGAGATCGGCGCCGCGGCCCTGACTTCACGCCGCCCCAGTGACCATGCCCCCGACACCGCGAGCGCAGGAGGCGACCGCGGCGCGCAGGCGGGCGCCGGTGACGGGGAAGGGACTGCCGCCCGGACCCCGGACCGGCCCACGCCCGGAAGTCGGGAGAGCACCGAGGCCGACGACCCCCGCCGGCGGCTGCCGGCCGAGCTGCCAAGCCGCCCCGAAGACGAGTTCGATCCTCTGGTGGCGCGTGAAGAGGCGGCGGCGGCCGCCGCGGCGGCCCGGATCGGAGGGGCGGCTGATTCGCCGGTCACCGATCCGGCCATGGACCCGGTCTACCAGGCCGGTGGCGGTGAGCAGGACGGCTGGGAGCAGGCCGAGGACCTCCTGATCGAGAACGCCTCGCACGGGGACGGATACGCCGACCCGGAGCGCGATGCGTTCTCACCCGAGCGCGAGAGCGATCGCTCGACCGCCGCCTACGGCGAACCGGACGCGATCCGTTCGACCGAGCTCGAGGACGAGCGCGTCGCCGACGCCCAAGGCGACCCGAGTGACGCCCAGGGCGACCCGAGTGACACCCAGGGCGACTCGAGCGACGCCCAGGGCGGAACTCCCTAGGCCTCCTTCGCCAGCGCCTCCTCGAGGGTGAGCGCGACGTCGGTGTGCCGCTTGACCCCGGCCAGCCGGAGCGCGTCGTTGACCGGAGAGGCCTCCGGGACGACCAGGATCAGCGCGTGGCCGCGCGCGCGGAGGCTCTCCCGAAGCCCGAACAGCGTGTAGATGCCGGCGCTGTCGAGGTACTCGACCTCGGACAGGTCAAGCACCACGCCGGTCGTGCCGCCGGGCATCTGCTCGACCACCGCGCTGCCGACCACCTCGGCGTTGGACAGGTCGAGCTCGCCCCGCAACGTCCCGACGAGGAAGGTTCCGCGTTGGCTGAAGTGGATGTCCGCGAGCGTCATGCGGCGAGCCGCCGCCGCATCACGACCTCGGTCCCGGTCTCACCGGTGTTTATTTCAACCTCGTCCATGGCCGCCTCGATCATCTTGAGTCCCCGTCCCCGGTGACTACCCCGTGGGGCCCGCCAGCGACCACTGTCGCGGACGATCAGCGTGACGACGCCGTCGGAGGCACGCGCTTCGAGCTCGAAGGTGGCGGGAGCGGGCGGATACGC
Organism: uncultured Solirubrobacterales bacterium; assembly: GCA_963748585.1. Classification (GTDB taxonomy): domain Bacteria; phylum Actinomycetota; class Thermoleophilia; order Solirubrobacterales; family Solirubrobacteraceae; genus Palsa-465. The sequence goes on from CAVVJR010000004.1 coordinate 167,975, forward strand.
GTGCTCGATCGCGTTCGTGCACGCCTCGCTGACCGCGATCGTGATTTCGGTCAGCAGCGAATCGCTTGCGCCCTGGCTGCGCAGCCAGTGCCGCACCATGCGCCGGGCCTTGGAGAGGACTCCCGGCTCGGCCGGAAGCCGTAGCGAGAGCTCTGCCGGCAGCGGGCTGTGCTCGAGGGCGACGACGGCCACGTCATCGCGCAGGTCTTCGCTCGGGAGCAGCTCGGCGAGCGCCCGCCGGCAGGCCTCGTCGGCCGTCTTGACCCCGCGCAGGGCGGTTTCGAGCTTGCCGATGCCGTCGGTCAGAGCCTCGCCGGGCTGCTCGACCAGCCCGTCGGTGTAGAGAACGAGGATCTCGCCCCGATCGAGATGAAACTCGTGCTGGGCGAACGTCCCGTACGGAAACGCGCCCAGTGGCACGGCGGGCGGAACTTCGAGCAGGCGTACCTCGTCCCCGGACACGACCACGGGCGGAAGGTGTCCCGCGGTGGCCAGGCACAGGTCGCCCGTCTCGGGGTCGAAGACGGCGTACGCGGCGGTCGCCATCGCGTAGTCGCCCAGGCCCTGCACGAAGCGGTCGACCAGCTCCAGCGTCCTGCCCGGTCCGTGTCCTTCGGTGGCGTAGGAGTGCAGCGCCGTCCGGAGCTGGCCCATCAGCGCGGCCGCTCTCACCCCGTGGCCGACGACATCGCCGATCGCCACCCCGATGCGGCCTCGCGGGAGCTCGAACGTGTCATACCAGTCGCCGCCCACCACGGAGCGAGCCGGTAGGTAACGCGCCGCCGCGGACACGCCCACGGCGTCGATCAGGCGCTTGGGAAGCAGACTTCGCTGCAGGACCTCGGCCACCGCGGTCTCGTGCTCCAGCTCGGCGCGCAGGCGCGCTCGCTCGATCCCCGGCGCCGCCCGGGCGGCCGCGACCTGCAGGATGGCCAGATCGTTCTGGTTGAAGATCCGCGGGTGCAGAGATCCGACGTGCATGACGCCGATCAGGTCGCCCTCGACGATCAGCGGGACGCCGAGCAGCGAGCGAATGCCCTTCTCGCGCAGGATCGGATTGAGGATGTCGGCGTGGTCCACATCCTCGATGAAGATGGCGACCCGTTCGGCCGCGATGCGGCCGGCGAAGCCTCGGCCAATCGGGATCCGCACCCCCTGCTCGACCTCCTCCTCCAGGCCGCGCGCTGCCCGGGCAACCAGCTGCTGGGTTCCCTGGTCGAGCAGGAGGATGGCCGCGGTATCGACGCTCAGGGCGTCGCGAGCCCGGACGAGGAGCTCGTCCAGGAGCTGCTCCAGGGCCAGTTCCGAGAGCGCCGGGTCGCTCAGCCGATACAGGTCGACAAGCTGCTCGGCCGGGGGCGTCGGCCCCGGCTCCAGCATCTTCTGCCCGACCCCGAGCGACGGCGCGGGGCGATCGTGGCTCTGCAGATCTGCCGGCACTAGACCCAGTTGTACTGATCAAGGCCGCAACTTGCTGCGCCCGGACGGGTTATCGAAGTCCATATGCGGCTGGCAGGACGGCGGGGCCTATGAGACTCCGAATCTCTCGCCTAGCTACGGCAGTCGTGGTGACGGCGGCGGCGCTCGGGGGCTTGGTGGCGCTTGCCCTGGCGGCCCCGACCACTGGCGCCACGGCGCCCCCCTCCGGCTCGACGGTGCCTTCGAGCAACTCGGGAGGGACGTGCCCCGGCAGCTCCGGAGGCTCTTCCCTGGGCTCAGGGAACTCGAGCACCCCGGGATCAGGGAATTCGAGTACCCCGGGATCGGGGAATTCGAGCACCTCGGGCTCGGGGAATCCGGGCACGGGCGGGGGGAGCCCCGGGTCATCCCCGCAGACCTGCTGTCCGCTCTCGCCTCAGCCCGCGACCAAGGGCAAGCGCGCCCTGACCATCCGCCTCTCGCCGGACCCCGCCCAGGCCGGCCAGCGAGTGACCGTGAGCGGCCGGCTGTCCGGCGGCCGCGCGTGCGGGCAGCCGGTGACCCTGTGGCAGCGCGCGGGGGCAGCCCGGCAATACACCGTGGCCGCCCGGACGGTCACCGACCGTGCCGGCCGGTTCAAGGTCGTGTTCCGCGCCGATGCGATCACCACCAACGGTCGCTGGTTCGCGAGCGTGCACGGCCTCAAGAGCAGCGTGGCCACCGAGCTGGTGGGCGCCACCGTGACCTTCATCAGCGCCCCGACGTTCGCCGTCGCCGGAGACCGAGACACGCTGAGCGGCCACGTCGATCCCGGCCGCCCGGGCCAGCAGGTCCTGCTCGAGCAGCGCTCGGGGCGGCGGTGGCTCGTGGTGGCGCGGCCCCGCCTCGACCGCAAGTCGAACTTCGCCTACACCCGATTCTTCAAGCAGGCGGGGACCGCCCAGCGGCGGGTGTTCCTCCCCGCCAGCGCCCGGAACATCGCCTCGGTCTCGCCCGTGGTCGCGCTCAAGGTGGCGCCTTTGACCGGCATCCACAAGATCCGCCACGTCGTCGTGATCATGCAGGAGAACCGGTCGTTCGACAGCTACTTCGGCACCTATCCCGGCGCCGACGGAATACCGCCGGGCGTGTGCGTGCCCGACCCCGCCAACGGGGGCTGTGTGGCGCCCTACCACGACGCCTCCGACCGCAACTTCGGCGGCCCGCACTCCCAGGGTGACGCGACCGCCGATATCGACGGCGGTGCCATGGACGGCTTCGTGGCCTCGGCCGAGAAGGGCATGGGGTGCAGCAGCACCAATCCGGACTGCAGCCCATGCGAGCAGAGCCAGCTCCAGAGTGGCTCCAATGCGCCAAGGCAACTCCAGCCAGTGCGTGGACGTGATGGGCTACCACGACGCCCGGGAGATCCCGAACTACTGGAGCTACGCCAACAACTTCGTGCTCCAGGACCACATGTTCGAGCCCAACGCGTCGTGGAGCCTGCCGGCCCACCTGTTCATGGTCTCCGAGTGGTCGGCGTTCTGCAACAACGCCCAGAACCCGTTCTCCTGCCACGGCGCCCTGCAGTGGCCCAACCCGGACTGGCAGACCGGGGCGGTGTCCGCGATCAACGGTCCCTCGGACAACCAACTGCACTACGCGTGGACCGACCTGACCTATCTGCTGCACCAGCAGGCCGTGAGCTGGGGCTACTACGTGTTCAAGGGCAGCGAGCCCGACTGCGAGAACGACGCCTCGATGAACTGCTCCCCGATTCAGCAGACCGCGCAGACCCCGGGCATCTGGAACCCGCTGCCCTCGTTCACCGACGTGAGCAAGGATGGCCAGCTGAACAACATCCAATCGCTGAGCAACTTCTACGCCGCGGCCAAGAACGGGACCCTGCCGAAGGTGTCGTGGATCGATCCGAACGGCACCGTGTCCGAGCATCCACCGGCGCTCGTGAGCGCCGGCCAGGCTTACGTCACCGGGCTGATCAACGCGATCATGAACGGCCCGGACTGGAACAGCACCGCGATCTTCCTCTCCTGGGACGACTGGGGCGGGTTCTACGATCACGTGCAGCCGCCGGTGGTCGACCGCAACGGATACGGGCTGCGCGTTCCCGGCATCGTGATCAGCCCGTACGCCAAGTCGGGCTACATCGATCACCAGACGCTCAGCCACGACGCCTACAACAAGTTCATCGAGGACGACTTCATGGGCGGCCAGCGCCTGAACCCGGCCACCGACGGGCGCCCGGACCCGAGGCCCGACGTACGCGAGGCGAATCCGCTCCTGGGCAACCTGAAGTCCGACTTCAACTTCAGCCAGGCGCCGCGGCCGCCGGCCGTCCTGTCGCAGCATCCCGCGCCGGGGACGGCCTCGACCGCGCCCTAGTCGGCTTTATCGGCGTTCCGAGCGGGTAGCCGGACGCCAGTGCTCGAGAAGATCGACAACTTCCAGCAGCGCCATGCCTTCCTCGCCATCCCGCTGGCGGTGATCAAGAAGTTCGGCAACGACAAGGCGGGCAACCTCGCCTCGCTGATCGCCTACAACGGCTTCTTCGCCATCTTCCCGTTGCTGCTGCTGTTCACGACCATTCTCGGGTTCGTGCTCCAGGGCGACCAGTCGGCTCAGAGGTCGATCGTCAACTCCGCCCTCGGTCAGTTCCCGATCATCAGCACCCAGGTCAAGGCACACTCCCTGACCGGCAGCGGCGTCGCGCTGGCCGTGGGCATCGTCGGCTCCCTGCTCGGCGGGCTCGGCGTCACCCTCCAGGGACAGAACGCGTTCAACAAGGTCTACGCGGTGCCCGAGCGCGAGCGCCCCAACTTCCTCCACTCTCGCCTGCGCGGTCTGGCCATCCTCGTCGTGCTCGGTCTCCTGCAAGTCGTCTCGACCGGCGTATCGGGCGCGGTGACCGGAGGCGCGAGCAAGAGCGTGTTCGCGACGGTCGGCGGGATCGTCGTCTCGCTGCTGCTCAACGGGGTGCTGTTCTTCGCCACCTTCCGACTGCTCACCGATGACTCGGTGCCGACGCGCGAGCTGTGGCCGGGAGTCGCCTGCGCCTCGATCCTGTGGCTGATCATCCAGTCGGTCGGTGGCGCCTACATCGGCCACGTGGTCAAGAACGACTCCAACACTTACGGCACGTTCGCCACCGTGATCGGGCTGCTCGTGTGGTTGCACCTCGGTGCCCAGGCCGTGATCTACTCGGCCGAGCTGAACACGGTGCTGAGCCGCAAGCTGTGGCCGCGCAGCCTGTTCGGGGCCAAGCGAGAAGAGGACAGGCGCGTACTGGAAGGAGTGGCCAGGACCGAGGAGCAGGTGGCCCCGCAGCGGGTCCACGTCTCGTTCGAGGACGAGGAGAAGGCGCAGGAGGACCGGCGCGCCTCGTCCGGGGAGGCCGGGGACGACCGTGATCAGAGCGCCTCACCGGGCGCTCGCCGGGGAACCTAGCCGCGCCCGCGCCCGCGCCGGCGCAGGTACATCCCCATGCGGCCCAGGAGCTCCGGCGGGAGCGCGCGCTCGTGGCCGGGATCGAGCTCGGCGTAGATCGTGTCGACGTTGACCATGATCCGCTCGGCGTCCCCCAGATCGGCGAACTCCCCCAGGTCGATGTCGAGCGCCGCTTCCTCGGCCGACATGCCCGCGCGGTGGCGCGCGGCGGCCTCGTCGCGCACGTACTCGAGGTAGCTCCGCACCCGCCGCGGGCCATCCTTTCCGCACACCGGGCCGTGACCGGGCACGATCACGTCGACGTCGAGCCGCTCGATGTACTCACACGCCCCGAGCCAGTTCGAGACCGGGCCCGCCCACATGATCGGCGTCCCGCCGACGAACAGGATGTCGCCGGTGAACACGGCCCGGGCGTCGGGCACGTGCGCGATCACGTCACCGCGGGTGTGGGCAGGACCGAGCTGCACGAGCTCGACCCGCCGGCCACCCACAGCCAGCTCGAGCGAGCCGGTGAAGGTCCGGGTGGGCAGACGCATCTCGATGCCGTCGAACTGGAACGGCCCGAAGGCGTGGCGGAGAAACGCGCTCAGGTTCTCGTCCTCGAGCTCGGCCTCGGACAGAGCCGCCATCAGCGGCGCCGGCACGTCGCGCATGTCCTGCACGGCGGCGTCGGCGGCGAGGATCTCGGCCTCGTCGGGGACGAGCTGGTTGCCGTAGCAGTGATCGCCGTTCCCGTGCGTGTTGAGGACCTGGCGGATCGGGTCGCGCTCGGTCAGCGGCGCCATCGCATCGAGCATCTCCTGGGTCAGGCGGAGGTCGAACAGGGTGTCGATCAGCAGCGAGCCCTCGCCGGAGACGACCAGTCCGGCGTTGCTCCATCCCCAGCCACCGTCCGGCTGCAGGAACGCGAACAGCCCGTTGCCGAGCTCGTGCAGCCCGCGGGTGTAGGACGTCATCGAGCGGATCGTATTCGAGCCCGCCTCAGGCGGGCTCGGCGCCGTAGGCGAGGTCCGCGGCGGTCCGATGGACCTCGGCCCAGTCCGCGTCGTACCAACGCACCTCGATCGGCAGCAGCGCCCCGGCAGGCGGATCACCGCATGGCAGCCGCACCACCCAGTCGCGGATCCACGTGTCGTACCAGACGGCCGGATCGTCGCCCACGGGCTCAAGCCGGCGGCGCCGGGTCTCGCACTCGGGGCAGTCCAGCCCGGCCGCGGAAGCCGGTCGCCGGACCGGTAGCTCGGCGCCCCCACATCTCGCGCACGGTCGCCACATCCACCAGTGCCCGTCGCGCGGCCTGAAGGCCACGGTTGCCGCGTGCGTGCGGCCTGGCAACAGGGGCGCCGGTCTCACCGCGACCCCTCGCGTGTCCTGCGTACATTCACTTCATCACCCGGTTCCAGGCGAGCGGCTACCCGCAAGTAGCGGCGCTCATGCACCCGCCGATTATTCTGCGGGCCGATGTACACCTATGACCCGACGGCATTCCGCCAGGTGTTCGAGCACCACTTCACCTACCTGGCCGGCGTGCTCCGCAACAGCCGGCGGTTCGCGGACCGGCCGGCGCTGCACGATCCCGCGAGCGACCGCCGCTGGACCTACGCGGAGCTCTGGAAAGACACGGGCCGGCTGGCCTCCGGTCTCGCCGCCGCGGGCGTGCAGGCCGGCGATGTCGTCGTGTTCCAGCTTCTGAACAGCCCCGAGTTCGCGCTCCTATGGCTCGCCGTGCAGCGCCTGGGCGCGATCGCCTCACCGATCAACTTCCGGCTCGCCGGCGGGGAGGTCGCGCACGTGCTCGACGACAGCCGCCCGAAGGTGTTCCTGTACGACTCGGGTATGGCCGCGGTGGCTCGCGATGCGCTGGCCCGCGCGACGCACAAGCCACTCGTGGCCGACTTCGAAGAGCTGCTGGCCACCGACGGCGACCCCCCGCTGCCCGAGCGCACGATCTACGACGAGAGCACGCGCCTGTACACCTCGGGGACGACCGGCCTGCCCAAGGGGGTGTCGCTGAACGGGCTGGTCGAGGTGCTCTCGGCCCACGACGTGATCATGCACTTCCCCCTCTCGCCCGAGGACCGGACGCTGAACATGACCCCGTGGTTTCACCGCGGCGGGCTGTACTCGGGTGGGCCCAATCCCGTGTTCTACGTGGGGGCCGAGGCGGTGCCGCTGCGCCAGTTCGATCCCGCCACCGTGCTCGACTGGGTGCAGGAGCACGGCCTGACCTTCCTCATCGGAGCGCCGACCAACCTGGCCATGCTGGCGGCCGAGCAGCAGACCCGGCCGCGCGACCTGTCCAGCCTGCACGGGATCGTGACCATGGGCGCGCCTCTCGACCGCGAGGCCTGCCTGCGCTACCAGGAGCTGCTCACCCCGCGCATCTTCAACGGCTACGGGACCACGGAGGCGTTCTGGAACACGTTCCTGCGCCCGCCCGATCTGCCCGAGCACGCCGGCTCGGCCGGGCGCGCGTGCACCGATGACGACGTCGCCGTGGTCCGTGTGTACGAGGACCGGGTCGCCGCGCCGGACGACCTCGCCGCCGCCGACGGGACCGAGGTGGGGGAGGTGATCGTCCGCTCGGTCAAGTCCGGCTACGCATACGTGAACCAGCCGTCTGAGGAGGCAGCCCGGTTCCGCGACGGGTGGCTGTACATCGGCGACCTGGCCACGTGGGACGCCGACGGGTACGTCACGATCGTCGGGCGCAAGGACGACATGATCATCTCCGGCGGCGAGAACGTCCATCCGACCCAGGTCGAGGCGGTGCTGAACGAGCACCCGGCCGTCTCGGACTCGGTCGTCGTGGGCCTGCCCGATCCTCGCTGGGGCGAGGTCGTTGTCGCCTACGTGGTCCGCCGCGACCACGGGGTGGACGCCGGCGCGCTGGAGGCCCATTGCCACGGGCACCCGATGCTGGCCGCCTACAAGCGCCCGCGCGCGTACCGGTTCATCGACCAGGTGCCGATGACGGCGACTGGGAAGAAGCTCCACTACGTGCTGCGCGAGCAGGCCCGCTCCGACGCCGAGGCCGGGTTGCTCGAGCGTCCCTGATCAGGGGTCTCGCCATGCGGAATCCGGCTCCGCGCCGATCGCCACTCGAACGCGTCGGGGCCGGATTCCCCCGGCTCGACGTCCGTGGGGCCGACCATCCGCACGCCCAGCGCCCCGAGGGTGGCCGGCTTTCGCCCCACCCCGACCGCCAAAACGTTGCCCGACCACGAGTCCAGCCGCCATCGGGCGACCTTTTGTCGCCGGTACGGCGAGAATGTCGCCCGCCGACCGTGGGATCGCCAACCGGGCGACGTTTTGGCGCTCCGGCCGGCCTTCGCCGGGGTCCGGCCGGCCTTCGCCGGCGGCTACGTGTCCCGGCGGCGCATCAGCACCGCGGCGACGGCCAGCGCCACCGCCGCGTAGGCGCAGAAGACGCCGAACCCGGCCCACGGGGCCAGCGTGTTCGGGTCGGGGTTGATCGTCCACACCGCGCCCCCCGCGTTGCTGGGCAGGTACGGGCCGACCGAGTTGGAGACGCTCGAGGGCAGCAGGTCGAGCACGGGCGGAAGGACGAAGACGATCCCGGCCAGGGCGGAGATCCCTCCGGCGGTGTTGCGGATGATCGCCCCGAGGCCGAGCCCGAACAGGCCCATGACGGTCATGTACAGGGCGGCTCCGAACACCGCTCGCAGGACGCCGGGGTGCGAGATCGAGATGTTGATGTGCTGCCCGGAGAGGATCGCCTGCCCGGCGAAGAAGACGATGAACACCGAGGGCAGGCTGATGGCCAGCGCCACGGCGCCGAAGACGAGGGCCTTGCCCCAGAGCACGGGCAGGCGTTTGGGGACGGCCATGAAGGTCGAGCGGATCATCCCGGTCGAGTACTCGGCCGTGATCACGAGTACGCCGAGGACGCCGATGGCCAGCTGACCGAAATTGACCCCGGCGAGGTTGGCCCGCAGCGGCCGGAAGTGCGCCCGGTCATCGGGACTGAGGTGCGCCCAGCGCGCCTCGAACACGGCGCAGGCGAGGATCCCGATCCCGATGATGAGAAGCAGGGTGACGAGCAGCGTCCACCGGGTCGAGCGGACGGAGCGGAGCTTGGTCCACTCGGAGACGGCGACCCGGCGCTGGCTGACGCCGGCCGGCGACGTGGACACCGCGCTCATACCGCCGCCTGCTCGGGCTCGGCCGGGGCGTCCTCGCCGTGGAATTCGACCGCGTCCCGGGTCAGCTCCATGAACGCCTCCTCGAGCGAGGCCATCTGAGGCGTGAGCTCGTGCAGGACGATGCCGCGCTCGGCCGCCAGCTCGCCGATGTGCTCGGAGTCGAGTCCGTGCACGACCGCCGTCGAGGGCTCGACCGGGTCGACGGTCACGTCGGGCCCGGCCACCAGCTCGATCAGCCGGTCGAGCTGAGGCGAGCGGACGCGGACCGAGCGCTTGGAGGCGCGGCGCACGAACTCGTCCACGCCGGTGTCCGCGATCAGCTGGCCCTTCCCGATCACGATCAGGTGCTCGGCCGTCTGGGACATCTCGCTCATCAGGTGCGAGGACACGAACACGGCCCGTCCTTCGGAGGCCAGCCGCTTGAGCAGGTTGCGCACCCACTGGATGCCCTCGGGGTCAAGACCGTTGACCGGCTCGTCGAGCATCACCGTGTGCGGGTCGCCGAGCAGGGCCTGGGCGATCCCCAGGCGCTGGCCCATGCCGAGCGAGAAGCCGCCGACCCGCCGGCCCGCGACGTCGGCCAGCCCCACCATCTCGATCAGCTCCCTTACCCGGGTGCGGCCGATGCCGTGGGTCTGGGCCAGCGCGAGGAGATGGTTGTAGGCCGATCGGCCGGTGTGGACGGACCGCGCCTCGAGCAGGGCGCCCACCTCGCGCAGCGGTGCGGCATGATCGCGGTAGGGCTTGCCGTTGACCACGGCGGCCGTGGTCGGGCGCGTCGAGCCCGAGGATCAGGCGCATGGTGGTCGACTTGCCCGAGCCGTTGGGGCCCAGGAAGCCCGTGACCACCCCCGGTTTGACCGTGAAGGACAGATCGCGCACGGCGACGGTGGCGCCGTAACGCTTGGTGAGCTCGGAAACCTCGATCAAGGCAGTTCAGGGAACCGGTCTACACCTGAAGCCGGTCTGAAGGTCGGCGATGAAGGTACTCAGCCATCGCGGCGCGACGTTTCGCCGCCAGGCGAAACTCGCATTGCCGGCCGGCGGCCGCAGCCGCCACGCGCTCGACCGCCAGCACGGCGGTGTCGTCCACCTGCGGACCGTGGGCGAACCCGCTCACGGCCTCGCGGATCCGCCGGACCGAGTCGGCCGCGTCCTGCGCGCCCACGAGCGCGTCGGCCAGCCGCGCCTCGCCGAACCGCTCGCGCTCGCCCGACGGTGTCGAGCACCCCGTCGGTGTAGAGCACGAGCTGGTCGCCCGGCCTGGAGGACGAGGCTGACCGCTTCCCACTCGGCGCGCGTCGTACACGCCCGAGCAGCGGCGCGAAGACGCCGACCGGCGTCGGGACGCCCGTCACGTATGTGGTAGGCGGGCGGATGCCCGGCCAGCACGATCTCGGCCTCGGCGTCCCCGTCGAGCTCGCGCAGCAGCGCGCAGCACACCGTGACCAGCGAGAGCCGCGGCCGCTCGCGCAGCGCCGCGTTGAGCTCCGCGAGCGCGGCGATCGGATCGCCGAGAAGCTTCCCGGCCGTGCGCAGCGTGTAGCGCGAGAGCGAGGTCAGCGCCGCCGCCTCGGCACCGCGTCCCTCGACGTCGCCCGACCACCACCATCCACCCGCCCGGCACCTCGAAGGCGTCGTAGAAGTCGCCGCCGACCTCGTTCTGGTCGCCGGCGGCCCGGTACAGGCTGGCCAGCCGGAATCCGGGCAGGTCGGGCAGCTCGGGTGGAAGCAGGCTCTGCTGCAGCGCGTCGGCGATGCGCGAGCGCTCGGTGTACAGGCGCGCGTTCTCGACCGCCGTGCCCGCCCGCCGGCCCGAGCTCCTCGGCCAGGACGAGGTCGTCATCGTTGAAGGTCCGGCCGGACTCCGCCATGACCAGCGAGAGGGTGCCGAACGGCGGCCGGCCCCCGGCCACGGCGAGCGGCACGATGATGATCGAGCGCATCTGCAGCTCGCGGACGAGCTGGACGCTGCTCCTCGGTGACCGTCGGCTGCGTCGAGCATCTCTGTCGGTGATCTCGCGGGACCAGGCGGCGCGCGCCCGGTGCGCATGACCTCGGCCGCGCCGCCCGGGCCGTTCAGTCGCGTCGGATACCGCCGGCCGAAGTCCCGCGCCAGCTCGACCTTGTCCGGGTCGACGTGGGCCACCGCCACCTGCTCCAGGAGATCGCCCTCGCCACGCATCGACACCCCGCACCAGTCGGCCAGCCCGGGCACCGCGAGCTGGGCCACCCGCTGCAGCGTCTGCTCGTAGTCGAGCGAAGAGGCCAGTGCCTCGCCGGCGTCGGCCAGCAGGCGCTGGGCCAGCTCGGCGCGCTTGACCTCGGTCACGTCCTCGATCACGTTGATCACCATCGAGAGCGAGCCGTCGGGATCGAACACCGGCGTGGCCTTGTGCAGTAGCCATCGCTCCTCGCCCGGTCGCTCGGACGACGTTGCGGACCAGCAGCGGCTCGGCCGTGCTCGACCCCGGTCGGCTCGCGCCGAAGGCAGGTCGGTCCAGGCGTGAGGCGCCGGCCCTGCTCGTCGAAGGCGTCGTAGAGCGTTCATCAGCTCCTCGCGGCTCGGCGCTCGATGACCTGCTCGGCGAGCCGACGGCGAGCAGGCGACCGCCGCCTCGTTGGCGAAGACCAGGCGGCCGTCGGCGTCCCGGACGATCACCGCCTCGGCCAGGTTGGCCAGGACCGCCTCGAGCCGCTGCTCGAGCCCGGTGACCAGTCTCCGACAGCCCGGCGTTGTCGAGCGCCAGCGCGATCCGCCCGGCCAGCACCTCGGCGAAGCGCAGATCGCGCTCGGTGTACTCGCGGCCCGAGGTGCCGACGCGCACAGCGCGAACACGCCGATCGACTCGCCCCCGCGCCCGCAGCGGGACGAAGATGGCCGCTGCGCAGCCCGAGCGTCGCGCAGCAGCTCGAGGTCCCGCTCGCTCGAGGCTATCGCCCGGAGATGGTCGCTCGGTCACCGGAGCCAGCAGCTCGCTGCGCCCGGTGGCGAGCGACTGGCCACGCCGACCTGCGCGTCGGGCGACCCGGCGCCGGCGCAGCAGCGCCGGCTCGAGCTCGACCCGGCGCGGGCCGTCCGACCGCGCGCCGAGCCGGCGGAGCGTCATCCGCCGGACCCGACCGCGTCGAGCGACCGCCAGGTCGGCGAAGGCCGGGCACGACGAGGTCGAGCAGCCGCTCCACCGTCTCGGACAGCGACAGGCGTCCCGTCGGCGATCTCGCCGACCGCGGCCAGCAGCTCGAACCGATCGCCCTGACCCGCTGGCGCTCACGACTCGATCACGGCCGGTGGTTCCGGCTTCTCCCATGCCTCTCCCCGTCGGCGCCCCGTTCAAGCCGCCGAAGTGAACAATGCACCGCATTCTATGGTTTGGAACGAGCGAGCGGGGACGGTTCCCGGCTCCCGCGTTCAGGAGCGGGCGAGCGCGTCGATCAGTGCCGGAACCTGGTCCGGGCCGGCGATCGGCGTCAGCACGGCGGTGGTGATGCCGCCCTCGACGAACTCGTCGCACGCGGGCCCGGATCTCGTCGGGCGAGCCGAAGATGAACACCTCGCGCATGAGCTCGACCGGCGCGAGCTCGGCCGCCCGCTGGCGGTCGCCGCCCGTGTAGGCCTCGACCATCGGGTCGATCTGCTCGGCCCAGCCGAGCCAGCGGAAGAAGTTGGTGTACACGGGCACGCTTCCGTAGGCGGCGAACATCTGGCGCGCGAGCCCGAGCGCCCTGCTCCTCGGGCATCGGCAGGATGAAGAAGCGGCACGCCAGCTCGGTCGTGCCCTCCTCGCGCCCCGCGCCCCGCTCGCCCTCGCGCAGCGCCTCGACGCACCTTGGGCAGGCCCGACAGAGGCAGGAAGTTGGTGAATGCGCCGTCGGCCACCTCGGCGGCCAGCGCGAGCATCTTGCCGCGCAGCGCGGCGAGCACGATCGGCACCGGCTGCTGCACCGGCCGCTCGAGCCGCAGGCCGCCCGGTCCGCGCTCGGCCGGGACCGACAGCACCGGCTTGATCGCGGCCACCGCCTCGCGCATCTTCGACAGCGGACGCTCGAACTTCATCCCGTTGAACCGCTCCACCGCGCACGTCCGAGGATGCCCCGAGCCCGAGCACGAACCGGCCGCGGGAGGCCTCCTGCAGCGAGGCGGCCGATCTGAGCCAGCACCGCCGGACCGCGGGTGTACGGGTTGACGATGCCGGTGACCAGCCGCAGCCGCTCGGTCACCGGCGCGGCCAGCGCCAGCGGGGTGAAGCCGTCGGTGCCGTTCGGGGTCTCGCTCGACCACAGGTCGTCGTAGCCGAGCGCCTCGGCCTGGCGGTACAGATCGGGATGGTCGGACAGGGGAACGCCGGCGAACGGGACGGTCAGGGCCCAGCGCAGAGAAGGAGTCACGGCCGCGAACCTACCAATTCGGAGCGCGAGCGCCGCACCCAGCACGGTCGCCCTCACGGAACGCCCGCTCGGCATCGAGCTCGCCCGCGCCGGCCGCGCCGCCGATCACCACGTGCGGGAGGCCCAGCCCTGCGAGGCGAGCTCGTCGCTGGCGCTCCTGGCCGGCGGCCACGACCACCGTCTGGGCGGGAATCCGCCGGCCGTCCTGCAGGACCACCGCATCGGGCTCGATCGCCGCGTAGGCGACGCCGGTGAGGATCTCGACCCCGGCGCGCTTGAGCGCGGCCAGCACCGCCCACCGGGTCGACGGCCCGATCCGCTCGCCCACCCGTGGGCCCCGGCGCATCAGCGTCACCCGCCGGCGAGACCGGCCCCGCCGGCGGCTGCTCCCCCAGCAGTCCATACTCCTCGTAGAAGGCCCGGCGCGGGTCGGCCGCGGAGGGATGGCTGAGCAGGTGGGCGACGTCGACCCCGATCCCGCCCGCCCCGATGATGGCCACGTGGCCCGCGAGGATCGGCGCCGCCGCTCAGAAACTCGGCGTAGCTGATCACGTGCGGAAGGCCGGCCCCGGGCAGGTCGATCTGGCGCGGTCGGACGCCCGTGGCCAGCACCACTCCGTCGAACTCGCCGAGCGAGGCGGGGTCGGTCACCGGGGCTCGCAACCTGACCGATACGCCGAGCGGCCGGCAGCTCACGCTCGAAATACTCGATCGTCCGCTCGAAGTCCTCCTTGCCTGGGATCCGGCAGGCCAGCCGGAATTGACCCCCGAGGCGGTCCGAGGCCTCGAAGAGCTGGACCGCGTTCCCGGCCGCGGCCAGCGACCGGGCCGCCTCCATGCCCGCCGGCCCGCCGCCCACTACCGCGATCCGGGCGCCCGGCCGAGCGCCCGGGACCGACCTCCAGCTCGTAGCCGGCCCGCGGGTTGACCACGCAGGAGACCCGCCGGTCGAAGATCGAGCGGTCGATGCAGGCCTGGTTGCAGGCGATGCAGACGTTGACCGGGCCGGCCCTGGCGCGTCCTGGCCACGATCTCGGCATCGGCCAGGAACGGCCGCGCGAGCGAGACGAAGTCGGCCTCGCCGGCGCCGATCACGGCGTCGGCGAGCTCGATCGTGTTGATCCGGTTCGAGGCGATCACCGGCACCGCCACCGCCGCCCGCATGCTCGCGTGCCCACGGCGTCCACGCGCCATGGGGGACGAGCGCCTGGACGGTCGGGACGCGGGCCTCGTGCCAGCCGATGCCGACGTTCAGCGCATCGACGTCGAGCGCCCGGGCCAGGGCGATCACCTCTTGCTGCGGCGCGCCCCCGTCGACCAGGTCCGCGCCGGAGATCCGGTAGACCACCGCCCTGCCCGGGCCGCAGGCCGCCCGCACCGCCTCGGCCACGGCGAGCGGAAAGCGCCGGCGGCGCTCGGGGTCGCCACCCCAGTCGTCCTCGCGGAGGTTGGTCACCGGGGCCATGAACTGGTTGAGCAGGTAGCCCTCCGAGCCCATCAGCTCCACGCCGTCGAACCCGAGCTCGACCGCCCGGGCGGCCCCACGCGCGAACTCGTCGATCACCTCCAGCACTTCGTCGGCGCTCAGCGCCCGCGGCTCGCACCGGCTGTAGGCCGAGTACACGGCCGACGGCGCCACCGGCTGCAGTCCGAACGAGCTCTCGATACGCGTAGCGGCCGGCGTGGAAGAGCTGCAGCAGCACGCGGCCGCCCGCCTCGTGGACCGCGGCCGCGATGCGCTCGAGCTTGGGCGCGTCGGCGTCGTCGTTGACGAAGCTGTAGTTGCGTCCGCCCGCGCCGACCCGGCTGACCGCGGAGCCGCCGGTCACGATCGAGCGCCGCGCCGCCCCGAACCCGCTCGAGGTAGAACGCGGCCAGCGCGCGGCCGTCGTCGTCGATTCCCTCGAGGCCGAGGTGCATCGACCCCATGACGATGCGGTGGGGGAGCTCGAGCGGCCCGATCGCCCCGGGCCGCCAAACGTGCGTCCAGCGCCGCTCACGGCAGGTCGGAGGCGAACGGCGGCGCGATCGCCGTCAAGCCGCCGTCCACGACCAGGCTGGTGCCGGTCACGTACTCGGACTCGGGACCGAGCAGGAAGAGCACGCAGTCGGCCACCTCCTGCACCGTGCCCATCCGTCCCTTGGGGATCTTCGGCAGCACGGTCTCGAGCGGGGCCACCCGTCCGGTGCCGTAGAAGTAGGCCGAGGAGTCAGAGGCGATGATGCCGCCGTTGACCGCGTTGACGTTGATCCCGAGCGGCGCCAGCTCGACCGCCATGTACCGCGTCCACGCCTCGACCGCCGCCTTGGCCCCGCCCAGGTTGGCGTAGGTCGGGATAGGCGCGGATGCTGCCGTAGCTCGAGAGGACGACGATCCGCCCGCCGTCGCGCATCAGCCCCACCGCCCGCTGGGTTCCGACCACGAAGGCGCGCACGTTGAGGTTGAACGTGCGCTCCAGGTGGTGGGGCTTCAGATCGAGGATCGAGTGGAAGTTGCTCGCCGCCGCGTTGGAGACGAAGAAGTCGAGCCGGCCGAAGCGCTCGCGCACCTGATCGAACATAGCCTCCGAGCTCGTCGAGGTCCTCGATGTCGGCCTGGAGCGCCACCGCCTCGGCCGCGCCGAGCGCCTGGAGCTCCGACAGCGTCGCGCGCGCGGCCTCCTCGTTGCGGCGGTAGTTGATGATCGGGGTCGCGCCTCGCTCGGCCAGCGACAGGGCCAGCGCGCGGCCGATCCCGCGCGAGCCCCCGGTGATGAGCGCGACCTTGCCGTCGTGAGCGCGCTCAGCGCAGCAGCTCCCGGGCGATCGTCGTCTTCTGGATCTCGGCCGTCCCCTCCTCGAACCGCTGCGCGCGGGCGTCGCGGTACACGCGCTCGATCGGGCTCGAGGACCAGTAGCCGAGCCCGCCGTGGACCTGAAGCGCGGCATCGGTGACCCGCTGGAGCATCTCGGAGGCGAACAGCTTGGCCATGGCCGACTGGGTGTTGGCGTCCTCGCCCGCCTCCCACATGCGCGCCGCCTGGAGGGTCAGCGCCCGCGCGGCCTCGAGGTCGGTGGCCGCCTCGGCCAGCTTGAACGCGATCGCCTGCCGCTGGGCGATCTTCTTGCCGAACGTCTCCCGCCGGTCGGCGTAGGCGATCGCCAGCTCGAGCGCCCGGCGGGCCAGGCCGACGCAGGTCATGGCGACCGAGATCCGGCTCGGGGCGAGGAAGCCGCTGAGCGCGATCTCGAGTCCCTGCCCCTCCTCGCCCAGGCGGTTCTCGACCGGGACCGGCGCGCGGTCGAAGATCAGGTGGCCGTGGTCGGTCCCGCGGACGCCCATCGTCTCGGGCATCACCTCGGCCCTCACGCCCTCGCCCCGGCGGCGGGACCATCAGCGCCACCGTGCCCTCGGCCCCGCGCGTGCCCTCGAACGCGGGCGAACAGCAGCAGGTAGTCGGCGATCGTCCCGAACGTGATCAGGTGCTTCTCGCCGCGTCAGGTAGTAGGTGTCGCCCTCTCGCACGACGCTGCAGCGCAGGTCGGCGCCGGTGCCGGCGGTCGGCTCGGTGAGCGTGAACGCGACCTTGATCTCGCCCGCCACCTGAGGGAGCACGAAGCGCTCGCGCTGCTCCGGGGTCGCGTGCGAGTCCAGCGGCCGCCAGATCCCGTTGCACACGTGGACGATCATCCGCAGCGACGCGTGCGACATCGAGAACAGCTCGAGCAGCTCGAGGTACCGGGTCAACGGGATGCCCTCGCCGCCGTATTCGGCCGGCGCGGCCAGCCGCAGGTAGCCGCGATCGCGCAGCTCGTCCCACAGCTCCGTCGGGAACGCGGTGCTCGCGCTCGATCAGCTCGGCCCAGCGCTCGCCCTCGTCCTCGACGTACGGCCGGATCTCGTCTTGAGCGCGTGATGTCCGCGCGTCACTGTGCTCATGTGCGGTATCGCCTTTCTCTGCGCCGCCTCCTGGCGCAGAACGTATTTCTGAATCTTGCCCGACGGCGTCTTGGGCAGCGCCTCGGCGACCTCCAGCCGCTCGGGCCAGTAGGTCTTGGAGACCTTGCAGCCGTCGAGGTACTCGAGCACGGCCGCGAAATCGAGCTCGCGCCCCCGGCTCGAGCACCACGAACGCGCACGCCCGCTCGCCCAGCCGCTCGTCCGGCATGGCCACGATCGCCACGTCGCGCACGGCCGGGTGCGCGTACAGGAGCTGCTCGATCTCGGCCACCGGAACCTTCTCGCCACCCCGGTTGATCACGTCCTTGACCCGTCCGGTGATCCGCATGTATCCGTGCTCGTCGATCCGGGCCAGGTCGCCGGGGCGGTAGAAGCCGTCCTCGGTGACCGCCTCGGCGGTGGCCTGCGGCCGGTTCAGGTAGCCGTCGAACAGGCACGGCGTGCGGACCTCGAAGTTCCCCTCGACCCCGGGCCCCAGCACCCGGCCCTCGTCATCGACCACGCGGATCTCGACCCCGTCGAGCGGCCGGCCGTCGCTGCTCCAGACGAGCTCGGGCGGGTCGCCGGGAACGAAGGCCGTGCCGAGGCAGCTCTCGGTCGTCCCCCAGGCGCCCCCGACCTCGGCGTCCAGGGCTGCGCGAGCCTCGCGGGCGAGCTCGCGCGGGATCGCCGCGCCGGTGGCCACGAACGTGCGCAGCGCGCCCGGCGCCTCCCCGCGCTCCTCCGCCACGCGGGTCAGGTCGGCCAGGAACGGCGTGGCCGCCTGCACGAAGGTCGCCCTGTGCTCGCGCATGGCGTCGAAGCCGGCCTCGGCGTCCCACACCTCCTGGAGGAGCTGCGGCACTCCGAGCCGCAGGGCGATCCACATTCCGTACAGGAACCCGGTCTGGTGGGCCAGGGGCGAGGGGACGTAGATGACGTCGTGCGGGCCGAGGCCGAAATGGTGGATGTGGGCGTCGGCAGCCCGGTCGAGCACGGCGTGGCGGTGCAACACGCCCTTCGGCTCGCCGGTGCTCCCCGAGGTGAACAGCAGTTGGGCAAACGCATCGGGCCCGGGCGGCGGCGCGTCCACCGGTCCTCGCCGCCAGCGATGCTCCCCGAGCACGATCAGATGGTCGAGATCCGCTCGCAGCCCGCTGGCCATGGCCGCGTAGTCGCGACCGCGGAACACGCGCGGCACGATCAGCACTCGCGCCCGGCTCTCCCGGAGCATGAACTCGAGCTCGCGCTCGCGGAAGATCGGCATCAGCGGCTCGCACACGGCGCCGATCCGCAGCGTGGCCAGCGCGATGGCGACGAACTCGATCCGGTTCGGAAGCTGGAAGGCCACGGCCTCGCCCGGCTTCACGCCGAGCGAGGACAGCGTGCCCGCCCAGCGCTCCACCTCCTCGGTCAGCTCCGACCAGGTGACCGAGCCGCCCTCGACCGTGATCACGGCGGGCTCGCGAGGGCGCTCGCGCGTGTGGCGCGCCACGTCGTCGAGGATCACTGCAGGCCTTCGAGCGTCGGCGGCACCGGTGCCGACTCCGCGATCGGCACGCCGAGCGCGTTCATGTGATCGACGAACTCGGGATACGAGATGCGGTAGGCGTGCGGGTAGGAGAGCTCGGTCACGCCGTCGGCGGTCGATCCGGCCACGGCGAGCGCCATCAGCACTCGATGGTCGTTGTACGACGACAGCGAAGCGCCGCGCAGCGCGTCGACGCCCTCGAACTCCATGTCGTTCCCGTCGAACTCGACCTGAGCGCCCATCTTGCGCAGCTGGAGCATCGAGACGACGCGGTCGGACTCCTTCAGGCGCACGTGCGAGACGTGCGAGAGCACCGTGCGGCCCCGGGCCCGGCTGGCCAGTGTGCACAGGATCGGGACCATGTCGGGGATGTCACGGCAGTCGAGCCGGCCGGCCACCGGCGGTGTGCCGTCGTGCTCGACTCGGATGGCCAGTCCGTCGGGGCTGAACTCCATCGGCACCCCGACCGAGCTCAATTCGCCGAGCACCGACGCCTCGGGATGGCCGTGGATCGGCACCGCGCTGCGGAAGGTGACACGCGAGGGGTGCAGCGCACAGGCGGCGAGGCCGAACACGGCCGAGCCGATGTCGGGCGGGAGCACGACGTCCCGGGCGATCGCCTTCTGGCCGGGCTCGATGTCGAACCGACGCCAGTCCTCGCGCACCTGCACCTCGAGACCGAAGTCGCGCATCAGCTCGAGCGTGAGCTCGAGGTAGGGCCGTTCGTTCAGCTCGCCGGTGACCTCGATCGTGGTCGGGCTCTCGGCGAACGGAGCCAGCATGAGCAGCCCCGACACCCATTGGGACAACGTGCCGTCGATCCGGATGCGCCCGCCGCGCGGACGGCCGGGGTGAACGGTCACCGGCAGGTGCTGTCCCTCGTACTCGAGCTCCACTCCGAGGCGCTGAAGGGCTCGGAGCAGCGGGCCGATCGGTCGCCGGCGGAAGTAGCGCTGGCCGACGAACCGGACCGGACGGTCCCCGAGGCAGGCCAGCCCGAGGAGGAAGTACAGGGTGGTGCCCGAGCTCCCGACCGGGACCACGTCCCCGGGCGGCGAGAAGGCTCCGCCACTGACTCGCCAGCCCGTTCCCGTGGGGGCGATCCGCACCCCGAGCGCCCTGAGCGCCTGAAGGGTGAAGCCGACGTGACGCGCGGTCGTGCGATCGCTGATCGTGGACTCTCCCGGCGCGAGCGCGGCCAGCATGAGCGCGCGGTGGGCGTGGTACTTCGAAGGAGGGATGGTGATCTCGCCCTGGAGCTCGCGTTGAGCTCTGCCTACGAGTAGACGCACCGCGCGCAGGATAACGGTGGGGGATGGCTCGAGTGATCGAGCGCCGCAACCACCCCGGCCGCGACCGCTGACCAAAAAGTCCACCGGTTCGCCGGCGTCCCGGTATCGGTGGTCCTTTTTGCTGCCTGCGCGCTTAAAGGTCCACCGGTGGCCGGAACGTCGCCCATCGGTGGACCTTTTGGACACTGATGCGGTCCGGACGGGCCCACCCGGCCCCACGGACGCCGCCGGCGCCAGCCGGCGGCCCCCAACCCCTTACCGCTGCAGGACCGCGCGCACGGACTGCTTGACCGATTTGGTCGACTGGAGCACCGCCGTCGGCTCGTAGCCGCAGTGCGCCATGCAGTTGTCGCACCGGGGATCGCGCCCGCGCCCGTACTTGTCCCAGTCGGTCGTCTCGAGCAGCTCCTTGTACGTCTTGGTGTAGCCGTCCGACATCAGGTAGCAGGGCCGCTGCCACCCGAAGAGCGAGTACGAGGGGATCCCCCAGGCTGTGCACTGCAGGTCGACCTTGCCCTCGAGGAAGTCGAGGAACAGCGGCGAGTGGTTGAGCCGCCACCGCCGCCGGCGGCCGTCGGCGAAGGCCTGGCTGAACAGCTCACGGGTCTGGCGCACGCCGAGGAAGTGATCCTGGTCGGGCGCCTTCTCGTACGCGAACGCGGGCGAGATCATCATCTGGTCGACCTTCAGCTCGTCGTTGAGGAAGTCGAGCACCTGCTGCACGCTCTGGGGCGAGTCGTTGGTGAAGAACGTCGTGTTGGTGGTCACCCGGAAGCCGCGCTCCTGAGCCGTCCGGATCGCCGCCACCGCCTTGTCGAACACGCCGTCGCGGCACACCGACGCGTCGTGGCGCTCGCGCAGGCCGTCCATGTGCACCGCCCAGGCGAAGTAGGGCGAGGGCTCGAACCGGTCGAGCTTCTTCTCCATCAGGATCGCGTTCGTGCACAGGTAGACGAACTTCTTGCGCGCGATCAGCTGGCGGACGATCTCGTCGATCTCGGGGTGGATCAGGGGCTCGCCGCCGGCGATCGAGACCATCGGGGCGCCGCACTCCTCGATCGCGGCCACCGCCTGATCGACCGGCATGCGCCGGCGCAGGACGTGCTCGGGGTGCTGGATCTTGCCGCAGCCTGCGCACTCGAGGTTGCACTGGAACAGCGGCTCGAGCTCGACCAGGAGGGGGAACTTGTCGCGCCGGCGGAGCTTCTGCTCCATCAGGTAGGCGCCGATGCGGGCGGACTGTCTCAGGGGTACGGGCATCTAAAGCTCAACTCTCGGATCGGACTTGGGGGGGAAGCTTGAAATGGACGTCCTCGGTGGCCACGATGCGCTCGGTGACCGAGGCGCCGCCGAGGCCGTCGAGTGCCCGGATGACGCCCTCGACCAGCGGCTCGGGAGCGGACGCGCCGGCGGTGAGGCCGACCCGGGTGGCGCCGGCCAGCGATCTCGGGCGGGATCTCGGACGCGCCTTCGACGAGCAGCGCCGGGCAGCCGGCGCGCTGCGGCCACTTCGACCAGGCGGCGCGAGTTGGACGAGTTGCCCGATCCGACGACCAGGATCAGGTCGCACTCGGCGGCCAGCGCCCGGACGGCGTCCTGGCGGTTCTGGGTGGCGTAGCAGATGTCGCTCGAGGTCGGCCCAACCGCGGCCGGGAACCGCTCGCGCAGGGCCGTCCACCACCGCGGCGGTTTCATCGACGGCCAGCGTGGTCTGGGTCAGGTAGGCGACTCGCTCGGGATCACGCACGTCGAGCGCAGGCCACCTCCTCGGGGCGGTCGATCACCGTCGTCTGACCGGGAGCCTCGCCGAACGTCCCCTCGACCTCCTCGTGGCCGTCGTGGCCGACCAGCACGATGTCGAAGTCCGAGGCGGCGAACCGCCGCGCCTCGGCGTGGACCTTGGAGACCAGCGGGCAGGTCGCGTCGATCACCTCGAGGTTGCGCGCGGCCGCCCGGGCCCGTACCTCGGGCGAGACGCCGTGGGCGGAGAAGATCACCGTGGCGCCCTCGGGCACCTCTTCGACCTCGTCCACGAACACCGCCCCGCGCTCCTCCAGCGAGGCGACCACGTGCGAGTTGTGCACGATCTGCTTGCGCACGTACACCGGGGCGCCACGGGACGCGAGCGCGCGCTCGACGATCTCGACCGCCCGCTCGACCCCGCGCACGATGCCCGGGGCGAGGCGAGCACGACCTCCCGCGGACCGAGCGCGTGGGCCCACTCCTCGACCAGCGCGCAGGCGCGGCGCAGCGTGCGGTAGGCGGTGGCGGCGCCGGCCACCGTGCGCAGCGGGCGGTGCAGCTCGTGGTTCGGCGTGTCGAGCGACCACGCGCAGGGTGACCAGCGGCCGCGTCCGCGCCGCCGGAGCCAGCCAGGCCGACTCCATGTCGACCGCGGCCGCGCCGGTGCGGTGCAGCGTCCGCCGGCGCTCGCCGAGGACCAGGCGCTGGCTCGAGGCGATCGGCGCCACCCGGACGCGCAGGCCGCCGCGGCGCAGCACGCCGGCCAGGATCGACGGGTCGTCGCAGACCGTCGTGCCGGTGGGGCCGCGCAGCTCGCTGGCCAGGACCACGTCGCCGGGCTCGAGGTCCGGGTCCAGCGCGCCGCAGAAGCCGGCGATCAGGACGGCGCGGCCGTCGGTGCCGCTGGCCAGCTCGGCCGAGCGGGCGGCCCGCTTGGGCCCCATGCCGATCTGGTGGACGTTCGCCCACGGCGCGCCCGAGCGGACCGCCCGGGCCTCGACCGAGAGCGGGGCCAGGACGACGATCCCTTCGGGCCGTGCGGGCGAGGCGGTCGCGCTCACGTTCGTCCTCCGGCCAGCTGGTGTTCGGGCGCGCGGAATCGGCGGCGCCGGGGCGGTGTCGGAGGACCTCCCGCGCGGCGGCGTGGCCGCTGCGCACCGCGCCCTCCATGGTGGCCGGCCAGCCGGTGTCGGTCCAGCATCCGGCCAGCACCAGCCCGGGCAGCTCGGTCCGCGAGCCGGGACGCCAGGCTCGGGCGCCCGGGCCGGCGCGGAACGTCGCCGCATGCTCGCGGGTGACGAAGAACGCCTCGGCCGTGGCCTCGCGCGCCGGCGGGCAGCAGGTCGGCCAGCGCGGGCAGATACCTGGCGCGGAGCTCGTCCGCGGTGGCGGTGAGCTCATCGTCGGCGGCCGACAGCGAGACGACCAGGTACTGGCCGTGGTCGAGGCCGCCGCTGTCGGTGCGGTCGAATACCCACTGCACGGGCGTATGGACGCCGGCGGCAAACGGGACGTCGAGCACCTGGCGGTCGTAGACGACGTGGAGGTTGACGATCGGCGAGGTGCCGAGCTCGGCCGCCGATTCGCCGGTCGACCCCGGCGCCGGGCGGGAGCAGCCGGGCCGCTCGCTCGGGCTGGACGGCGAGGACCACCGCATCGGCCTCGATCGTCGGCGCGCCGTTGAGCTCGATGCAGAAGCCGCCCGCGGCGCCGGGAACGATCTGGGTGGCCCCGCGGCGCAGCCGCACGTCGACTCCGGCCCGCGCCAGTGCGCGGCGGGCGGCCACGTCATGGATCTCCGACAGCGGCACGCGCGCGTGGCCGATGTCGCCGGCCAGCGGCGTCCTGGAGCAGGCCGAGCTGGAATACCTGGGCCGCCTGGGCCAGCGAGGCCGACTCCAGGTCGAGGTTGAGCGTCGGCCGTGCGATCAGGCTCCAGACCGCCTCCAGCGCGTCCGGACTCTGCCGGTGGTCCCGCAGCCAGTCGCCGAACGGCGGCGCGTCGGCGGCCGGGTCATCGGGTCGACGCGGCCGAGGCGCTGCATCGCCCAGCGCCACGCTGAGCCGCTCGCGCGGCGGTCAGGAACGGATACCGGAGCAGCGCGCCGGCCAGGTGCAGCGGCGCCGGGAGGCTCGACCGGCGCAGGCAGCCGCGCCGGCCGCCGGGGCCGAGCACGGCGATCTCGAGCCGCGGCTGCATGGTCACGAGCTCGCCGGCGTCGAGCTGCTCGATGCAGGCTCGCGGTAGGCGGTGCAGCAGCGCAGGAAGACGTGCTGTCCGTTGTCGGCGAGGATGCCGTCGCGCGTGAACGAGTAGGCGGCGCCGCCGAGTCGGCCGCGCGATTCGAGCAGGGTGACGGCCGCGCCTGCGCGCGCGCAGTCGAGCGCCGCGGTGATCCCGGCCAGGCCGCCGCCGACGATGGCCACCCGCCGGTCGCTCACCGGAGCGCTCCGGTCGGTCGCGAGCTGGGAGCGGTGGCGTCCGGTCGGGCCGCGGCCAGGCTCCGCACCGCCACCCAGGCCTTCTCCCAAACCGGCAGCGAGATCCGCCGCTCGCAGCACGGTGGCCGGGTCCCGCTCGATCCGCTCGAGGATTCCGCGGTAGATGCCGGTCATCGCCAGCACGCACGAGGCGCTGCGGGAGTCGAGCTAGCTCGACCAGCTCCAGCCCGCGGTCGAACCACTCGCCGGCCCGGGCGGCCTCGAACCGGATCAGCTCACCGGCCTCGGCGCCGCCGGCGAACAGGTCCGCGCAGCCGAACCGGCGCAGGTCCTCGGCGGGGAGGTACAGGCGGCCGCGCTCGTGGTCCTCGCGGACGTCGCGCAGGATGTTGGTCAGCTGCATGGCCACGCCGAGATCGTCGGCGAGCTCCGACGCGTCGGGCGGGAGCGGCGGTCCGGCCGTCGGCGAAGATGGCCAGGCACAGACGGCCGATCGAGCCGGCCACGCGGCGGCAGTAGCCGACCAGCTCGTCGAAGGTCTCATAGCGCGTGCCGAGCACGTCGAGCTCGACCCCCTCGACCAGCAGCTCGAGCGCGTCGAGCGGGAGCCGGTAGTGAAGATGCGCGTTGGCCAGGGCGACCGCGACCGGGTCCTTCTCGTCGGCGCGGTCGTCGGCCACGCCGGCGAGGAGATCGCGCGCGGCGCGCCAGCGCGGGCAACTGCCGGTCGGCGGCCAGGTTGCCGTCGCCGATGTCGTCGACCCGGCGGGCGAAGGCGTAGACCGCGCTCATCGCCTGGCGCTTGCCCGCGGGGCAGCAGCCGGATGCCGTAGTAGAAGTTGGCCGCCTCGTGCCGGGTGATCTCCTCGCAGCGCCGGTAGGCGTGCTCGACCTCGATCGCCGGCACGGTCATCGGCCCGATCGCCGCCTTCGCGAACGCCGACCGCGAACGCGCGCCGGCTGCGCGGGCCGCCGCGGCGAAGCGCGTCGAGCGCGCTGCGGCCGCCGGCGATGAAGCCGGCGACGGCGATGCGCGGGCGCAGCTGGCAACGTGCGGGCCAGCGGCGCGCCGGCGTCGAGCAGCGCAGCTGACCCGCTCGCTCTCGAACGCGAGCAGCGCGGGCGGCGCGCCGGCGCTCAGCTCGGCTTCGGCGACGCCCAGCCGCCTCGAGATCGTCCTGGGGCAGGTAGACGCGCCCGCGCGCGTAGTCCTCGGCCACGTCCTGGAGGTGCTCGAGCACCTGGAGTCCGGCGCACACGTGATCGGACAGCGCCACTCGCTCGGGTGTGGCGGCACCGAACACGTGCAAGACGAGCTCGCCCACCGGGGCGGCCGACAGCGAGCAGTAGTCGAGCAGCTCGGCGAAGGTCCCGTAGCGGGTAACTCGCTGGTCCTGCCGGTTGGCCGCGAGCAGCCGCTTGAACGGTCCGGGCGGCAGCCGGCACGCGGCGATGGTGTCGGCCAGGGCGGCCATCACCGGGTGGCGGCGGCGCCTCGCCGCGCGTAGATGGCGTCGAGCTCGGACTCGACCGCGTCGAGCATCGCGTCGCGATCGCCCGTGGGCCTCGTCGCCCACGTCATCGACGAGCCGCGCGTAGCCGTAGATCGCCATCAGGTGGGCCTGGCGCCTGGCGCCCGAGCACCGCGCTCGCGACGGTGAAATTCTCTCGTCGCCGCCTGCTCGAGCACCGCCTCGCGCGAGGGCAATGAGGTCGCGGGCGCGTTCGGCGGCGCGAAGGCGCTCATCGCGTGTAGCGCCCCAGCGCCATGATCGGAAACAGTAGCCGGTAGAGGTGATAGTTGATGTAGAAGTCCGACGGGAAGCCGGTGCCCGGTGTACTGGGGCTCGTCCCAGCTCCCGTCCGGTCGCTGGGCCTCGACGAGCCAGGTCACGTCCGCGCTGCGCCGCGGGGGAGCGCTCGCCCGCGGCGTCGAGGGCCAGCAGCGCCCAAGCGGTCTGCGAAGCGGTGCTGGCTCCGCGCCCGATCCAGGCCGGGTCGTCGTAGGAGCGGCAGTCCTCGCCCCAGCCGCCGTCGTCGTTCTGGTGGTCCTCGAGCCAGCGCACGGCGCGACGGATCCGCTCGTCGTTGCCGGGACAGGCCGGCGGCGATCAGCGCCGGGACCGCGGCGCCGGTGCCGTAGATGTGGTTGACCCCCCAGCGGCCGAACCACGACCCGTCGGCCTCCTGCGCCTCGAGCAGCCAGTCGAACGCCGCGCCGCGCCGCCGGGTCGCTGGTCGCGACCGAGCAGCGCGTACATCTCGACCGCGTGAGCGGTGACGTCGGCGCTCGGAGGGTCGATGACCTCGCCGAAGTCGCAGAACGGAAGGTCGCGCACGAGCGCCCGGCAGTTGTCGGCATCGAACGCGCCCCATCCGCCGTTGGAGCTCTGCATGCCCTCGAGCCAGCGCACCGCCCGCTCGATCGCGCCGGCGATCCGCTCCGGGTCGCGGGTGCTCGACCGTGCGCAGCGCGAGCACGACCTCGGCGGTGTCGTCGATATCCGGGTAGTTGACGTTGGCGAACTCGAACGCCCATCCCCCGGGCGGGAGCGCGGGACGGCGTACCGCCCAGTCGCCACGGCCGGTGACCTCCTCGCCGAGCAGCCAATCGGCGGCTCGGACGACCGCCTCGTCGTCGCCGGGGACGCCGGCGTCGGCCAGCGCGATCAGGGCCAGCGCGGTGTCCCAGACCGGCGACTGGCAGGCCTCGAGCCGGCGGAAGGCCGGGCTCCTCGATGCGTGAACCGCTCGAGCCCGGCGAGGCCCCGGGCCATCACCGGATGGTCGAGCGGATACCCGCGCAGGTGCAGCGCGATGAGCGAATAGACCCAGGGCGGCTGGATCCCGCCCCACGACCCGTCGGCCTCCTGGCGGTCGATGATCCAGCGCTCGGCCCGGGCCAGCGCCGCACTCGCGCAGCCGCCGCAGCGGCCGCCGCTCGTACACGTGCAGCAGCTGGTCGAGCGCGACCAGGCCCGCGCCCGAGCGGCGGATGCGGTCTGATAGCCCTGCCACGGCTCGGACCCGCGCAGCTCCTCGAGCCCGAACGAGAACGGCCGCACCGGTCGGTAGGAGAGCACCACCGACAGGGCGACCACGGTCTGGCGCGCCCAGCAGGCGAAGTCGTAGACGTTGAGCGGCACCCAGGGGGGCAGGAAGATCATCTCGGCCGGCAGCGCCGGGCACGTCGTCCCAGCTCCAGGCCCCGAACAGCGCCAGCCAGATGTGGGTGAACACCCGCGCCCGCTCGAGCCCGCCGCCGTCGGCGGACGAAGGCGGCGGCGGTCCGCATGTGCGGATGCGCTGGGCGGATCGCCCGGCCAGTCGCAGCGCCACGTAGGCCTCGATCGTGGTCGAGAGGTCGCCCGGTCCGCCGAAGAAGTTGCTCCACGAGCCATCGTCGCGCTGCTGCGAGCGGATCCACGCCGCCGACCGCTCGGTGGCGGCGTCCTCGCGGATGCCGAGGAACTCGCGCAGGAGCAGGTCCTCGGCGTCCATGGTCACGTTGGTCTCGAGCTCGCCCTTCCACCACCCGGCCGGAGTCCTGGAGCGCCAGGAGGTGGTCACGGGCCCGGAACAGCGCGGTCTGCGCGTCCAGGGCCGGCGCGGCCAGGCCCGCGGCGGGAGTCTGCTCGCCCATGTCGCTAATCGAGGCCACGGGAGTTCCTAACCAGGTCCATAGGGTGCATAAGGACGATATTGTGCGGATCAAGCAGGTCGTTTGCCCGGAGGCCGCGCGCCAGGGCGACTGTGACCTCGGCTGCGGTGGGGAATTCCCGCAGCCGCCGGTCCGCCACCCGTCCCGCGGGATGGCTCTCGCCCACGTCGGCCGGGATGATCAGCGCGCGGACGAGCTTGGCCTCACCGCGCAGGCCGCGCACGAGGACCTGGAACACGGGTGGCCATCAAACCGAAGATAAAGACAGCCCGGGAGTGCGCGCGACCACATGTTCGAACTATTACAGGCGGCGTATCGGGGCCCTCCGAGGCGTGGCCCGCGCGAGGGCCGGGTGCCCGGTCAGGGGATATCCTCCGGGGCCGGAGTGCTGGATCGAGAGACCACCGAGGCCCCGAACGTGGCCGACCTCATCGGGCTTCGGTCCGGTGAGGCGATGGCGCTCAACCAGCGCTATCTCAACCGGCAGCTCGGGCGGGTGCTGCGCACGCTCGGCTTCGACCGCGAATGGATCGCCGGACGCGGCTGCCTACCTGATCGACCGCGAGGGACGCGAGTACCTCGACCTGCTCTCCGGGCTATGGCGTGTTCGCGCTGGGCCGCAACCACCCGTACATCAAGGACCAGCTTCAGGGCATGCTGATGGCGGACGCCCCGAGCATGCCCCAGCTCGGCGTCTCGACGCTGGCCGGCGCGCTGGCCGAGCGAGCTGGTTCAGAGCACGCCGGACTCGCTCGACGCGGTGGTGCTCAACAGCTCGGGCACCGAGGCGGTCGAGGCGGCGATCAAGCTCTCCCGCGCGGCCACCGGGCGACCGCGGCTGCTCTACTGCGAGCGCGGGTTCCACGGCCTGACCAACGGCTCGCTGTCGGTCAACGGCAACGAGGAGTTCCGCGAGCGATTCGAGCCACTGCTTCCGGGATGCGACGCGGTTCCGTTCGGCGATCTGGCCGCGCTCGAGCGCGAGCTGAGGCGCGGCGACGTCGCCGGGTTCATCGTCGAGCCGGTCCAGGGCAAGGGCGTGTACGTTCCGCCCGACGGGCTACCTGGTCGGCGCCCAGGAGCTGTGCCGGCGCCACGGCGCGCTGCTGATCGTCGACGAGGTGCAGACCGGGCTCGGGCGGACCGGCCGGTTCCTCGCCCTCGAGCACTGGGGCGTGCAGCCGGATCTGGTCACCCTGTCCAAGGCGCTCTCCGGCGGGTACGTGCCGGTCGGCGCGCTGCTGGCCAGCCGGAGCGTGTTCAACGCCACCTTCGACTCGATGGAGCGGAGCGTCGTCCACGGCTCGACGTTCGGCGGCGGCGACTTCGCCGCCGCGGCCGCGCTGGCTTCGCTCGACCGTGCTCGAGCGCGACGGCCTGATCGAACGGGCGGCGTCGCTCGGCGCGCTGCTGCTCGAGCTCACCGAGGCCGTTGGTCGAGCGGTTCGAGATCGTCCGCGACGTGCGGGGCCTCGGGCTGATGTGGGCGATCGAGCTCGGGCCGCCGGCCGGCCGGGCGGGGCGCCGGCTGTGGGAGGCGATCGAGCGCCGGCAGCCCGGGCTGTTCGCCCAGATGGTCATCGTGCCGCTGTTCCACGACCATCAGATCCTCACCCAGGTGGCCGGTCATCACATGAACGTGATCAAGGCGCTGCCGCCGCTGATCATCACCGAGGAGGAGCTGCGGGGCTTCGTGGCCGCGCTGACCGAAGTGCTGGCCGAGGCCGAGGATCACCTGTTCCGCCGCTACGCCAGCCTCGGTCTGGGGCTCGGGCGCCGCACGCTGACGGCACGATAGGCCGGATAATCTGGGTAGCACCCGAGCGAGGGTGTTCTCAGGAGAGCAGAAGACGCCGCACATCGTCGGCGCTCGTGGCACTCACGGTCGCGCTGTACGTCGGCCGGCGGGCGTCGGCATGGCGTACGTGGCCGGGTTCAGCGCCGTCGGACACCGCCTGGCGCACGCGCACTGGTGGTGGCTGGCCCCCACCGCGGGCGGGGTCGCTGCTGGCGTTCTGGCGGCTACCTGGTCGCCTACCGGGGGATGAAGCGCGTCCAACGGCGGCCCCGAGCTCGAGCTGCGGGTCCGACTGCCCGTGGTGGCGGCGGGGTTCGGCGGCTTCTTCGTGCGGGGCGGGACCGCGCTCGACGAGTACGCGATGCGGGCCGGCGGCGCGAGCGAGCGCGACGCCAAGGTCCGGATCAACTCGCTGGTCTGCCTCGAGCTCGGCGTGCTGGCGCTGATCGTGTGCGTCGGCCTCGATCATCGCCTGGGCGCTCGGCGACGTGATCCCGCGTAAGGACTTCACCCAGCCATGGGCGATCGTTCCGCCGATCGGCTTCGTGATGCTGTTCTTCCTGGCCGAGCGCTACCGCGACCGGCTGCGCGAACGCGACGGCTGGCGAGGCAAGGTCGGGCATCTTCTTCGATGCCCTCCACCTCGTGTGCCAGCAGCTCCGGCATCCGAGCCGGCACGGCGCGGCGGTGGCGGGTATGGCCCTGTACTGGGCCGGCGACATGTTCGCGCTGTGGGCGGCCACGGCCGCGTTCGGATTCAAGATGAGCGTCCTGTCGGTGATCGTCGTGCTGGCCACCGGGATGCTGTTCACCCGCCGTACCGCGCCGCTGGGCGGTGCCGGGGTGATGACTGGTCGCGCTCGTGCCGACGCTCTGGTACGGGGCCGCGGTGCCGTTCGCGGCGGCCACCCTCGGGGTGGCGGCCTACCGGCTGTTCACCCTGTTCGGGCCGATGACCGGCGCCCTGGCCGGCCTGCCGGCCCTGCGCGAGCTCGGGCGCAGCGGGAAGGGCTCCTCGGGCGAGGGCACGAGCGCCACCAAGGGAGAGCCCGCGCTTCAGCACTCATAGGGGCCGTTCAGACACACGGGAGGGGCTGAAGCCCGAGGCGCCGGAGCTCGGTCAGGATCGCCGGCACCGCCACCGCGGTCCGCCGGTGCGAGCCCGCGTGCGAGTACCAGTCGGCGTCGTGCAGCAGCACGACATCGCCGGCGGCCAGGCCGTCGATGGCCAGGGCGATGATCTCGGCCGGGGTCGTGCGCCCGCGCCAGTCGCGTCCCCACTTCGACCACAGCAGCGGCTCGAGGCCCGCGCGGCGCACCGCAGCCAGCCCGGGCAGCGTGAACACGCCGTAGGGCGGCCGGTAGAGGCGGGGCGGACCGCACGCCTCGCCGATCACCGTCACCGCGCGCTCGAGGTCGTCGGCGAAGCGCTTCGGGGTCAGCCGCATCTGGTTGCGATGACGGTAACCGTGGACGGCGCACACGTGGCCCGCGGCCGCGATCTCCGCGGTCAGGGACGGGTAGCGCGCCACCTGCTCGCCGACCAGGAAGAAGGTCGCGGTCGCCTGCTCGCGCGCCAGCGCTTCGAGCACGGCCGGCGTGCCCTCCGGGTGCGGGCCATCGTCGAAGGTCAGGGCCACTCCCGGAAGCTCCGGCCGCGACAGCGGAACGCCCAGCGCCCGGGCCAGCGGAGGCCAGTGCACCGCCGCGCCGGGGCCGAACCACGCGGCGCCGGCGACCAGGGCGGTCGCGATTCCGTCAGCCTTGAAACGAGGACGCGGCACGGTTGGTCAAGGGTGCCAAGGCCGCCCTCGACGTGCCGTCGCCATCCGTCTGGAGCGCTGTGGCGGCGTTGATCAGCGAGAGGTGGGTGAGGGCCTGGGGGAAGTTCCCCATCATCGCGTGGCTCGTCGGGTCCATCTCCTCGCTGTAGAGCCCGAGGCGGCTGCTCAGCTTGACCATGGCGTCCATCATCTCGCCCGCCTCGTCGCGGCGCCCGGTCAGGGCCAGCGCCTGAATGGCCCAGAACGAGCAGGCCAGGAACGCGTTCTCCTCATCCTGCATGCCGCTGTAGCGATAGAGCAGCGGGCCGTCGGCGCGGAGCTCGCTCCGGATCGCGTCGATGGTTCCGCTGACCGGTCGGGGTCGCCGAAATGCCGTCGCGCCGCCAGCAGCATGCCGCAGTCGAGCTCGTCGCTGCCGGCCTTGAAGCGGTAGCTCCGCTTGGCCTCCGAGTACAGCTCGGTCTCGATGAACCTACGGACCTCCTCGCGGCTCCGGCGCCAGCGCCGGACGTGCCGCGCCGGAACCTGCCCGCGCTCGACCAGATCGAGCAGGCGGTCGAAGGCGGTCCAGCAGCCGAGCTTCGAGGTCCCGTAATGCGCCCGCTGGCCGAGCTCCCAAAGTCCCGAGTCCTCGCTGCGCCAGAACGCGCACAGGAGATCCACGTTGTCGGCCAGCCGCTCTCCGGCGGCCGGGGACAGCAGATGACCCTTGATCACGTACTGATGCACGGTCTCGATCAGATCGCCGAAGCCGCCGAGCTGCAACTGGCTGCCGGCGCCGTTGCCGAGCAGGACCGGCTGGGTCCGGCGGTAACCCGACAGCTCGGGCAGCTCGGTCTGCGAGCGCAGTACGTCGCCGCCGAGCTCGTACAGCGGATCGACGCGCGGGTGGGTGCGGCCGACGGCGCCCAGGAGCCAGGTGACCGACCCGTGGACGAGCTCGAGCATGTCGACCGCCATCAGCGCCTCGAGCGTGAAGCTCAGATCGCGCACCCATCCGAAGCGGTAGTCGAAGTTGCGCTGACCCCCGAGCACCTCGGGCAGACCCATCGTGCCCGCGGCGGCGATCGCGCCGGTGCGTCCATCGGCGAGCAGCCGGATGGCCAGCAGGCTGCGCTCGACCGCGTCGGTCCAGGGTCCGTCGTAGGAGTGGCGGCCCACCCACGATCGCCACACCTCGACCGTCTCGGCCAGGCGGCGCTCGATCGTCGCGCGCGCCGGCAGGGGGAGCGCCTCGTCGCCGGTGATGGTGAGGCCGATGAGCGAGCGTTCGCCGTCGGCGATCTCGAAGCTTCCATTGGCGCCGGCCGCGGTCAGCTCGACCCGGCCGCAGTCCCAGGCCTGAAGACCGGCCTGCAGGTAGCCCCCTCGGAGGATGATCGCGTCTCCGTGGTGGGCCGAACTGGGCCGGGCGGCGAGCGAAGTCGGGGGCGGGGGCGAAGCGCCAGGTCATCGGCACCCGCCCGGCCAGACCCTCGACTCTGCCGAGCCAGCTCGCGCCAGGGCGCGGTCTGGCTGTTGTCGATCGTCATGGCGTCGGTCACCCGGACGACGCCCTGGTCGGTGTGGAACGTGGTCTCGAGGACGTTGGTCCGCTCGAGGTATCGCTGCTCGGATGTGAATGCGATCTCGGGCCGGAGCTCGAACCGCCCGCCGCGCTCGGGGTCGAGCAGGGCGGCGAACAGGCTGGGAGAGTCGAGCTCGGGAACGCACATCCAGTCGATCGTGCCGTCGAGCCCGACGAGCGCGAGCGAGCGGCTGTCCCCGATCACTCCGTAGTCCTCGATCGAGAGATATCCATCAATGCGCTGGGCCATGGTCGCGGTGTACCCCCGGGGGGATGGCGGGAGCGCCGGCGTGTTCGGTCACGGACATCTTCGACTTGTCCCTCGGGGACCGGGGTAGGTCTCGGGCACTGACAATTTGAAGGAGAGACGCATGGCCAACGAAACAGTCGTGATCACGGGAGCCTCGGGCGGGGTGGGTCGGGCGGCGGCACGGAAGTTCGCCGCCGACGGATGCAAGATCGGGCTGATCGCTCGCGGCCGCCGCGGTCTCGAGGCCGCCGCGCGCGAGGTCGAGGAGGCGGGTGGCCAGGCGCTCGTGCTCCCGGTCGACGTCGCGGACTACGACGCTCTCGAGGCTGCTGCCTCGTCGGTCGAGGACGCGTTCGGACCCATCGACATCTGGGTCAACGACGCGATGGTGACCGTGTACGCCGAGTTCATGGACATCGAGCCGGATGAGTTCAGGCGCGCCACCGACGTCACCTACCACGGGATGGTGTGGGGCACGCGGGTGGCTATGAAGCGGATGGTCCCGCGCGATCGTGGGGTGATCGTCCAGGTGTGCTCGGCCATGTCCTACCGCGGCATCCCGCTGCAGTCGCCCTACTGCGGGGCCAAGGCCGCGTGCAAGAACTTCACCGAGAGCATCATCACCGAGCTCCTGCACCACAAATCCAAGGTCCGCGTCTCGATGATCCAGCTCCCCGGCCTCAACACGACGCAGTTCACCTGGGGCCGGACCAAGCTGCCCAAGCAGACGATGCCCGTGCCACCGATCTACCAGCCCGAGGTGGCCGCCGACGCGATCCATCACGCCGCCCATCACAGGCGCCGTCAGATCTACGTCGGGATCCCGACCGTGGCCAACATCATCGGCGAGCGCGTGGCGCCCTGGCTGCTCGACCGGTACCTGGCCAGGACCGGATTCAAGTCCCAGCAGACCGACCATCCGCTCAACCCACAAGGCCACGACAACCTGTTCGAGCCCGTGGACGAGGACCGCGGCGCCCACGGCCCGTTCGACGACCTGGCCCACAGCATCAGCCTGCAGTACGAGCTGGCCAAGCGCCGGGGCCTGGTGCTGGCCGGAGTCGGCGCGGCGGCGGCGGGTGCGGCCGGAGCGGCGGCGGTGCGCGCGGCGGCCAAGTGACGGTGCTTCCGAGCGGACGCGCGCTGCGTCTGCTCGATGCGGCGACTGCGCTTTGGGTGGCGGTGTGGATTGCGGTCGGAGTGGCGATCGCCATCGAGGTGCACCGCCTAACCCAGCTCGGGCAGACGGTGACGCTCAGCGGGAGCGCGATCGAGGCGGTCGGGAGGACGCTCAACACGCTCTCGGGTCTCCCCTTCGCCGGCGGGAGCATCGGGCGCGCCGCCCAGGAGATCGAGCGGGCCGGGAGCAGCACGGTGTCCAGCGGCCAGGCCAGCTCGTCCTCGGTCGCACCCTGAGCTGGCTTCTCGGGATCGCGGTGGCCATCGTGCCCTCGGTGCCGGTGTTCGGTTTCTACCTTCCGCTGCGAATCCAGCGTCGTCGCCAGGCCCGTGCCCTGGCGCAATCAGTTCGCGAGCATCGGAACGACCCTCGCTACCGAGAGTTCCTGGCCCGCCGAGCCCTCGCCACGCTCCCCTACGACGGCCTTCCCGAAGCGGCGTGGACGTCCGCCGAGCGGAGACCGGCTCGCGGCCGAGGAGCTGCGCCGCGTCGGCCTCGACCCGCACATGCTCGGCCCGGTTCGAGAATAATCGCCGCCATGTCGATGCCTCCGTCAGGTGAACAGATCGAGCTGCGCGCGGGCGAGCACCGTGTGGTGATCGTCGAGGTCGGCGGCGGGTTGCGCGAGTACACCTATGCCGGCCGGCCGGTGCTCGACGGCTACGGCGAGGACGAGATGTGCTCCGCCGGACGCGGCCAGATGCTGCTCCCGTGGCCCAATCGGCTGCGCGACGGCCGCTATGAGTGGGAAGGCCGGAAGCTGCAGCTTGCCCTGACCGAGCCCGACAAGCGCAACGCCATCCACGGCCTCGCCCGCTGGAGCAACTGGGTGCCGGCCGAGCGCGAGGAGCGCCGGGTCGTGATGCGCCTCACCCTCCACCCCCAGACCGGGTATCCGTTCGCGCTCTCGCTGGAGATCGAGTACTCGGTGGACGAGCACGGCCTCACGGTCGAGACCCGGGCCCTGAACGTCGGTGCCGAACCGTGCCCATTCGGCGCCGGCGCCCATCCATATCTGACCGTGGGCGCCGGGCCGGTGGACGAATGGGTCCTCCGGGCCCCGGGCGCGACCTGGATGGAGACCGACGAGCGGCAGATCCCCACCGCGAGCAAGCCGGTGGACGGCACCGAATACGACTTCCGCTCGGCGCGAACGATCGGCTCGCTCGAGCTCGACACCGGGTACGGGGAGCTGGCGCGCGACGCCGACGGGCTGGCCCGAGTGACGGTGGAGGAGCCGGAGGGCGAGGCCCGGGTGAGTCTGTGGATGGACGCGGCCTACCCGTACCTGATGCTGTTCACGGGCGACACCCTGCCGCCCGAGCGCCGCCGCCAGGGCTTCGCGGTCGAGCCGATGACGTGTGCGCCGAACGCGTTCCAGAGCGGCGACGGGCTAGTGACGCTCGAGCCCGGCGAGCGCTTCGCCGGGCGCTGGGGCATCGAGCCCGCCTGAGCCCTCGCGCGTCCGCAGGAATCGCTCGCATACGGCGACCGCGCGCTCGATCGTCTCCCAGTGCAGGGCCTCGGGCACGTCGGTGGGCCAGTGGTAGTTCAGCGGCAGCTTCGTGTAGTCGATCGAGGCCAGCGTCACGGCCCGGTACCCGTCGCGCAGCGGCACCAGGGCATCGGTCGCGGCGACTGTGCGCAGGCCCCGCATGATCGGGACGTTGGCCTGCGCGGCGGCGTCGGCCAGGGCGTCCCGCATGGCCTCCGGGTAGTGGCGCATCCGCAGCATCCCCTCGCCCTCGATCACGGCCAGCGTCGGACCGCCGAGGCATTCCAGGCACACCATCTCGGTGCTGGCGGGATCGAGCCGGCCGAAGTGACGGCGGCCGAACGCCTCCATGCCCTCGCTGAACGACTCTTCCGAGCCGGTCGAGACGAGCAGCACCTTCACGTTCTCGAGCGGGTTCTGGCGGATCGTCTCGGCCAGCGCGAGAAGGGCTCCGACCGCGGCCAGGTTGTCGTTGGCCCCCGGGACGACCCCGCGCACGCCGATGTCGGCCATCGCGGCGGCGGCGCCGAGCCCGAACGCGGCTCCGAGCTTCAGCAGGCCGCGGCGTCCGAGTGCGGCTCCGGCGGCGATGAGGACCGGCCCGAGCCAGACGGCGTAGAGGATCGGAAGGCTCTGGGTCGAGCGCTCGTGCAGCGTCGGCGTGAGCCGTGGGGGGATCCGGCCCAGCGCGGGATGGAACACGAGACCCGAGTGAGCGGCGTCGTGATGAGCGATGAAAACGACTGTGCGCGGGGCGGCGGGGGCGCCGGCCTCCGCGACCACGTTGTAGGTGGGGCGAGTGGGCAGCAGCCGGCGCAGCCATCGGCGTCCCTGACCGAGGTCGTCCCACACTCCCGCCGCGCAGGCAGCCGCGGCGAGCGCAACTCCGGCGCGCACGGGCCGGCCGCCGGCGCGGGCGCGGGCGCTGGCGCGCAAGGCGGTGAGCGCAGCCCCGGCCGAGCACAGGTTGGCCAGGCCGATCGGCCACCAGTAGGTCCCGTGGGCCCGCTCCTGCTCGACGGTGGCG
The DNA here is from genome assembly GCA_963748585.1 of uncultured Solirubrobacterales bacterium. Lineage (GTDB taxonomy): Bacteria > Actinomycetota > Thermoleophilia > Solirubrobacterales > Solirubrobacteraceae > Palsa-465. The sequence goes on from CAVVJR010000004.1 coordinate 205,082, forward strand.
CGGCAGCCGAGCCCGCGCAGGCGGCCGGCGATCAACTCGGCCGCTCGGCGCTCGCCGTCCGAGGCCGACGGCCGGGCAAACCCGGCCAGCTCATGCACGACCGCGCGCCAGTCGCTCCCGTGATCGGTCGTCGCGCTCGGCATCGGGCGTCGATTATGCAGGCGAGCGGCTCACCGGCATCCGCCGGCATGCTGGCATGATGGAGCGGCGCGCGGGCGGACCGGCCCGTCGCGGCTGCGTCCGACCCGGAGGGAGAACAAGTGGACTTCGAGCTATCCGACCGCGCCAAGCAGTTCCAGGAGCGCCTGCTCGCGTTCATGGATGACCACGTGTACCCGGCCGAGCCGGTGTGGGTGGAGCAGGTCCGGTCCGGAGACACCCCGCACGTCCACGCTCCGGTCATCGAGGAGCTCAAGGCCGAGGCCAAGCGCCAGGGACTATGGAACCTCTTCCTGCCCGACGAGGAGCACGGGGCCGGCCTCACGAACTGCGACTACGCGCCCCTGGCCGAGATCATGGGGCGGACCCGGATCGCCGCGGAGGCATGCAATTGCAGCGCCCCCGACACCGGCAACATGGAGGTCCTGCACCAGTTCGGCTCCCCGGAGCAGAAGGAGCGCTGGCTGATGCCACTTCTCGAGGGCGAGATCCGCTCGGCTTTCGCGATGACCGAGCCTGACGTGGCCTCCTCGGATGCCACCAACATCGGGATGCGGATCGAGCGCGAGGGCGACGAGTACGTGCTCAACGGGCGCAAGTGGTGGACGACCAACGTGATGCATCCGAACACGCGAATCCTCATCGTGATGGGCAAGACCGATCCGGACGCCGCGGCCTACCAGCAGCAGTCGATGGTCCTGGTCCCCCTCGACACGCCGGGAGTGACGGTGCTGCGCAGCCTCCCGGTGTTCGGCTACCACGATCACGAGGGACATGGGGAGCTGACCTTCGAGGATGCGCGGGTGCCGGCCGAGAACATCATCGCCGGGGAGGGGATGGGCTTCCTGATCGCCCAGGCGCGCCTGGGCCCGGGGCGCATCCATCACTGCATGCGCGCGATCGGCGCGGCCGAGCGGGCGCTCGAGCTGATGTGCGATCGGGCCGACGAGCGCGAGACGTTCGGCAAGCCGGTCTCGCAGAACGCCAACATCCGCGACTGGATCGCCGAGTCGCGAATCGAGCTCGAGATGGCCCGCCTGATCGTGCTGAAGACGGCATGGCTGATGGACACGGTGGGCAACCAGCACGCCCGGATCGAGATCTCGGGGATCAAGTTCGCCGTGCCGAAGATCTGCCTGCAGATCATCGACCGGGCGATCCAGATCCATGGGGGCGGGGGCGTCAGCGACGACTTCCCGCTCGCCATGATGTGGGCGCACCTGCGGACGCTGCGCCTGGCCGACGGCCCCGATGAGGTTCACAAGCTCTCGCTGGCCCGTCAGGAGCTCCGGCGCCAGCGTGACCGCCGCGAGCGGAGCGGCACGACCCGCGAGGTGGCGCAGGGTCGTTCGGGATAAAGGCCGACCTGGCGCGGTTAGCGGAGCACGTAGGCCGCGGGGTCGAAGCGGCGCAACGGCCGCTCGAACTCCCAGGTGTAGCCCGGCCAGATCACCGAGGTCCCCCCGTCGGCGTCGAGATACCAGCTGCCGCACCCACCCGACGTCCACACCGTGCCGGCCTCGCGCTCGCGCAGGCGGCGGGTGAAGTCGTCCTGCTTCTCGGCCCGGATCTCGCACGAGCGCAGCCCGCGGTGACGCATGTGCTCCAGGCAGCCCACGATGTAGTTGATCTGCGCCTCGGCCAGCAACAGGACCGACGTGTGGCCGGTGGCCGTGTTGGGGCCGAGGAGCATGAAGTAGTTCGGATAGCCCGCCACCGCGGTGCCGAAGTAGGACTCCCGGCGCTCGGCCCACCGGTCGCGCAGCGCGACTCCGTCACGGCCGTTCAGCGGGTCGGCGACCGAGATGGGCCGGAAGCCGGTGGCGAGCACAATCGTGTCGACGGGATGCTCGGTGCCGTCGTCGGTGAGGATCGCGTGCGGCCGGATCTCCTTGATCGCAGTGGTGACCAGCTCGACGTTGGGCTGGTTGAACGCTCGGTGGTAGTCGTCGGAGACGATGATCCGTTTGCAGCCGATGCGATAGCCCGGGGTCAGCTTCCGGCGCAACGCGGGGTCCTTGACCTGCCAGCGCAGACGCAGCCGCATCAGCGCCTCGAGCGGCCGCGCGCGGGCCGAGCGGTGAAAGAAGCTGGCCAGCGACTCGCGATACCAGTACTGGCGTGCCCGGACCAGGCGCTGGAGCGCGGGAAGCCGGCGGTACAGGCGCTGCTCGAAGACGGTGATCCGGCGATTCATGCGCGGAAAGGTCCACGCCGGAGTGCGCTGGAACACGGTCAGGTGCTCTACGTCGGGCTGGATCGCCGGGACGACCTGGGCCGCCGAAGCGCCGGTACCGATCACGGCCACCCGCTCGCCGGTGACATCGTGGTTGCGGTCCCACGCGGCGGAGTGAAACCAGGCGCCGGCGAAGCTGTCCAGGCCGGGTAGCGGCGGGACGGAGATCCGGCTCAGCGGACCCATAGCCGAGATCAGAAAGCGAGCGTCCACCGGCCCCGCCGCGGTGTCGATGCGCCACCGCTGACGCTCGTCGTCCCAGCTCGCCTGGTGCACCTCATGGCCCGGTCGCACGTGTCCGGTCACCCCGAAGCGCTCGGCACACCTCTTGATGTACCTCCAGATCTCCTCCCGCGGGGCGTAGACGGCGCTCCAGTCGGGATTCGGAGCGAACGAGTACGAGTACAGGTGCGACTGCACGTCCACCGCACAGCCCGGGTACCGGTTGTCTCGCCACGTACCGCCGACGTCGTCGGCGGCCTCGAGGATCTCGAAGTCGTGAATTCCGGCCTGGCGCAGGCGGATGGCCATACCGACACCGGTGAAGCCGGCGCCGATGATGGCGATCTCGATCTCTCGGGCCTGGGTGGTTGTCATCCCGGTTCCTCGTGGTTGATCGCGCTCGCGAGCCGGGTCCCGTCGGCCAGGCCGAGGCGCAGGGCGCCTGCCGCCTCGAGCAAAGCCTCCCGACCGGTGCGGCCGATGTCGACCGTGTTCAGAAAGCCGTGGAAGAGCCCGATGTGGCGTCGGAGGGCGACCGGCACGCCCTCCGCCCTCAGCCGCTGCGCGTAGGCCTCACCTTCATCTCGGAGCGGGTCGAAGCCGGCGGTGGCGATGTAGGCGGGCGGCGCACCGGCCAGGTCTTCGGCCAGCAGCGGCGAGCAACGAGGGTCGAGCGCGTCGGTCTCGTCCCTGAGGTACTGGCGCCGGTACCAGTCGAGCTCCGACTCCTCGAGATAGAAGCCATGTCCGTACTCCACGTACGACGGGTGCTTGCGCGATAGATCGAGCCACGGGTAGAGCAGCAGTTGGAACGCCGCCCCGGGACGGTCGGAGCGAGCGCTCACGAGGGCGACGCCGGCCGCCAGGTTCCCGCCCGCGCTGTCACCGCCGACGCCGACTCTCGAGGGGTCGGCGCCGAACTCGGGCGCGTGCTCGACGGCGTAGGCGAAGGCGGCGAGCGCGTCGTCGAGGGCAGACGGAAACGGGTGCTCGGGGGCGCGGCGGTAGTCGACCGCCAGCACCCGGGTCCCGGATCGGCCGGCCAGGAAACGGCACCCATGGTCGTGCGAATCGAGATCCCCGGCGACGAAGCCTCCGCCGTGGAAGTAGACGAGCAGGGGGTCGCCTGCGGTCGCCTCGCCGCGGTCCAAGGGTACGTAGAGCCGGGCGCGCAGCCGTCCGCTCACGCCGCCGACCGTGGTATCGGTCGCCGTGGCCCCGCGCTGAGTCCGGCCCGAGACCCGGCGGATGTCGCGCTTCAAGTTCGCTCTCGCCTGCTCGGCGGTCAGCTCATCGGGCCGCGAGGGGCCGCTCACCACGGCCAGCAGCCTGAGCGTGAGCTGCGGCTCGGGGTGGAGCCGCTGTCCGTCGACCACCACCGCGCCTCCGGCGAGCCGGCGCAGGACGGGCTCGGGCAGGTACATGACGGCCCGCGCCAGCGCGGACTGAAGGCGGAGAAACGCGCGCTCCAGGAGAACCACGGAGTGGCACTCTATGGCCCCGGCGCCGGCGTGGGCGCGCCGACAAGGGGCCCGCCGTGACGCCAGGCTGAGGCCCCGACCGTGCAGCGGCGGCAGGCCGGTTGGGCCGGACGGCCTCGCCTGCCGCGATCGCGAGTGGGTGGCGGTACCCTGCATAAGCGTGCGACGGCTCCACTGTCACGTCGCCCGCGCCGACGAATGATCAACGCGCGCATCGCCCTCGAGACACCGCCGCGCCAGGTATGGGTGGGCTGTACCCGGGGTCCCCGCAGACCGACGTCAACCGCGCGCCGCGTTCCCGGGCGGGGGATGGGGCGGTGACGGAGAGGCTTCGAGCCCGAAAGCTGGGGGCCGGTCAGGTTGCCCTGGAGCTCGATCGGTCGATCTCGGCTCCCGAATACCAGTTACGCGACCTCGTACGGATCAGCGATCCCGCCCTGTCGGAGATGGGCCTCGATCGCCTGCTCGACGAGTTGCTGGTCCGCGTGCGCGATCTGCTGGACGTCGACACGGTCGCGATCTTGCTTCTCGATCCAGCCGCCGATGAGCTCGTGGCTCGCGCCGCCCGGGGCATCGAGGAGGAGGTTGAGGCCGGGGTGCGGATTCCCATCGGCCGGGGGTTCGCCGGCCGGATCGCCGCCGAGCGCGTCGCCGTGTTCATCGCCGACGTCGACCATGCCGACATCATGAATCCGATCCTGCGGGAGAAGGGGATTCGCTCGCTTCTCGGCGTACCGCTGATCGTGGAAGGTGAGCTGATCGGCGTGCTGCACGTCGGATCGCTCGTGCCACGGATCTTCGATTTGCGCGACCTCGCCGTGCTGGACCTGGCCGCCGCCCGCGCCGCCCCGGCGATCGAGCGGGCGCGGCTGCTGGAGGCGCTCGAACGCGAGCACCGCAATGCGGTGACGCTGCAGCGGAACCTGTTGCCGCGCCGCCTGGGGTCGGTGGCGGGAGTCACGGTTTCCGCCCGCTACGTCCCCGCCCGGGACGAGGTCGGCGGGGACTGGTACGACGTGATCGAACTGCCCCGCAGCCAGGTCGGCGTGGTCATCGGCGACGTGGTCGGTCACGGCCTCGACGCGGCCACCCTGATGAGCGAACTGCGAACGGCCCTGCACGCCTACGCCCTCGACGGCAACGGGCCGGCCCGCACCCTCGAGCTCGTCGATCGCTTCGCGGTCAGCCTCGACCGCGACGTGATGGCCACCGCGGCCTTCGCGCTCGTGGATGGCGAGGCCGGTGTGGTGCGCTACGCCAGCGCCGGACACCTGCCCCCCGTGTTCGTCTCGCCCGACGGAGTGGGTCGGCTGATCGAGGTTCCGCTCGCGCCCCCGCTCGGCACGTTCGGGTTCAAACACTGCTCGGAGCACGAGCTGCCCTTTGGCCCGGGCGAGACGCTGATGCTGTACACCGACGGACTGGTCGAGCGCCCCGGGATTCCGCTGCGGCGCAGCCTGGCTGAGCTGGTGGACGTCGTCAGAGGCGCGCGCTCGCCCGAGGAGGCGTGCCTGCTCACCATGGATCGGCTCGTGCCCTACCGTGGCCCGCGCGATGACGTGGCGGTGATCGCGGTTCGCAACGACCCCGTGCCGGCGGTGCTGGACGTCGAGCTGCCCGCGGACCCGTCGATGCTGGGGCGGGTGCGCCAAATGCTGACTCGGTGGCTGACCGCGCAGGGCCTCGAGCGCGAGGTACAGGCGGAGATCCTCATCGCTGTAAGCGAGGCGTGCGCCAATGCGGTCGAGCACGCCTACGGTCCGAGCCGCGGTCGATTTGAAGTCCGCGCTCGGCGGATCGGCGAGCCCGAATCCGGCGGTGACTCGATCGAAGTCGCCGTTTCGGATACCGGGCGTTGGCGGCCGGCGCGGGGAGAGAACCGCGGCCGCGGGCTGAAGATCATGGAAGCAGCGATGGATTCGCTCGACGTGAGAGCCGCCGACGGGGGCACCGAGATCTTGATGCGACGTCAGCTGAGGCGCCCGTGAGGCTTGCCGAGCTGAAGGTCGAGCCGTGGAACGCCGTGATCTACGCCAGCCTGAGCGGCGAGGTCGACATGTCGAACGCCGAAGAGCTCAGACAGGATCTGAGCGAGATGACGCCGAACGACGCGCTCGGCCTGGTGCTCGACCTGAGCGACGTCGTCTACCTCGACAGCGCCGGGATCCACCTCATCCATCGCCTGCGTGAGGCTTTGCGGGCCCGGGGCCAGAGACTTCAGCTGGTCATCCCGGCGGACTCGCTGATCAACGACACATTGCGCCTCGCCGGCCTGGACTGGGCCGACTCGATCGCCGAAACGCCGGAGGCGGCCCGGCACAGGCTCGAGCCGGACGTCGAAGGCTGACCCCCCGGGGGTCAGCGGCCGCTGCCGCGCTCGAGTCCGGGCGGCGGGCCGTCGGGCCGGCGGTTCGGCCGCTGACCGGAGACCAACGACTCGCTGGCCGCGTCGGCGATCAGGATCCCGTCCCGGATCTGGGTCATCAGATCGCCCACCCCGCTCGGCGAGTGAGGCAGAAGGATGGTGTTGGTATTGGATGCCTCGCCGAGGGCACGGATCATGTCCGTGTACTGGGTCAGCGCCACCAGCGCCATGGCCTCCTTGGGGTCGAGGCCCTGCTCGGCGATGATCTCGAGTGACTCCTTCAGGCCCTCGGCGATAGCTCGACGCTCGGCGGCTACGCCTTCGCCCTGTAGTCGCATCGTCTCCTTCTCGCCCTCGGCCTTCTTGACCGCGAGCGTCTTCTGCGCGTCGCCCTGGGCGGCCGCCGCGATCTGGTTGCGCTGCGACGCGTTGATGTTGTTCATCGCGTCCTTGACTCGCTGGTCGGGCTCGATGTTGGTGATCAGTGCTTTGACGATTTCGTAGCCGTAGTCGGCCATGTTGCGATGGAGGGTGTCCTGGATGTGCATGGCGATCGTGTCGGCGTCGGCATAGGCCTCGTCGAGGTCGAGGCTCGGAATGTGCGAGCGCACCACGTCGAAGGCGTATGACTGCATCTGCACTTCTGGGTCGTCGAGCTTGTAGTAGGCGTCCTGGACCTGTTGCGGCTCGGCCCCGACCTTGTACTGCACGGCGAGCTTGACCTGGACGAAGACGTTGTCCTTCGTCTTGGTCTCGATCTGCGCATTGAGCTGCTCGACCTGAAGGCTCATCCGGCCGGCGACCTTTTCCACAAACGGAGTCTTCGACTGCAGGCCCGGCCCGGCCACCCGGACGAACTTTCCGAAGCGTTCGACGATCGCGCGCTCCTGCTGTTCGACGGTGAAGAAAAATAAAGGCATTCGGTCGCCTCCAGCGGTCGCGGCGTATTGGTACGGAGAGTACCTTGACGGGACAATGACCCGGGAAGTTGACCTTCTCGATCTCGTCGGTCGTGAACCTGACCAGCGGCTCCTGGGGGCAGCCGCGGGCGAGCTTCCCGACGGGCTGGGGCGGCCGGAGGAGGTGCCGTCCAGTCCGGCTCGCCGGCGGATCGTCGCCGCCGGGGCGACGCTTACCGGTGTGACCCTGCTCGGCGGTCTCGCCCTGATGGCGTTTGCGGCGATCGAGGTGATCGCCTCGGGGGTGGATGCGGCGGCGGTTGCGGCGCTGGTGATCGGATTGGCGCTCGTCGCCACGCACTGGGGCTGGGTTCACGTCGCCGAGGTGAGCGCCAACGCGCTCGAGGCTCGAAGTCACCGCGACGTGCTCGAACGCCGGGGCCGGTGGCTGGCCGCGATCGAGCCGTACTCCCGCTGGTCGGTGTCGACGAGGGTCGAGGACGACGGCTCGATAACCATCGCCACCGTGCATCACCGACCGGTGCCGGTGGGCGAGCACGAGTTCACGTTCGTGCGCGAGATCGAGGGTTCCGAAGTTCACCCGGGTGACGAGCCGGCGGCGCTGGTGACCGAGCGGGCAGAGCTCCTGCGCCGCCAGGCCGCGACGGCCACAGCTCGCGCTCGCGACCGCTATGGGGTGGCCAACGACGCCTTCCAGCGAACACTGCTCGCCCGCGATGACGAGGAGCAGCGCCGTGCCGCGGTGCGGGCGGCGTCGGAGGCCCTCTCCGCCCAGATCAACTCGAATCTCCGCGACCCTCCGCTGACCGAGTAAGCGGCCGCGGGAGATCGAGGCGACGCCGGGTGGCACTATCTGCTGCGTCCGTGGCCGACTATCCCATCTTTCCTCCGAACGAACACGCCGGTGAAGTGCCGGCCTGGCTCCGGTCGAACCCGGAGGGCGCGTGATCGGTATTCCGGTGGCGGCCGCGAGCCTGGCCTGGCTGGCTTCCGCGCTGGCCTTCGCCGTGGCCACCGCGGGAACGCCCGGGCCCAACAACGCCATGCTGACCTCGTCGGGATCGCTGTGGGGATTTCGTCCGACCATCCCGCACATGCTCGGGGTCTCGATCGGCTTTCCGATCATGCTGCTCGCGGTCGCCGCCGGTGCGGGCGACCTGCTGGTCAAACACCCCACGGTGCTGACGGTGATGCGCTGGCTCGGCGCCGTGTACCTGCTCTACCTGGCGTGGAAGATCGCCACCGCGGATCCGCAGGCGCACGCCGAGCAGTCCGACGTCGGGCAGCATGGGCGGGCGAACAGCCGTCCACTCAGCTTCGTTCAGGCGGCGCTGTTCCAGTGGGTCAACGTGAAGGCCTGGCTGATCACGATCAGCGCGCTGGCCACGCTCACCTCAGTGGGTCACCACCCCGCCTTCGGCCGCGCGGTCATCCTCGCGGGCGTCTTCCTGGCCGTGACCCTGCCGATAACCGCCTTGTGGACGTCGGTGGGAGTGGGCGTGTCCCGGGTCGCCCGGACCCCCGCGTCGCTGCGCCGGTTCAACTTCGCCATGGCGGGGCTGCTGGTCGCCTCGGTGGTCTCAGTGCTGTCCGGAATCGGCTGAGTGACGATCTGGGCCCGCTTGGCGGGCATCCGTGGGGCCTGTCATCCGGCCGCCCGGGCCGGCCGTGCCTGACGGCTTCCGCGTCCGGATGCGATTTGTTCGCGATAGCGACCGTTTCCGCACCCTGTTGCGCTGATCGGGGGTTGCTGCGGAGATCTCCAGGGGGCGACGCGCGCGATCAGGTCTCGAGCGGCTCGAGCAGCCGGCGCGGCACGCGCAGGGCGCCGCTCACCGGGTCTTCTCGCTTCGTCCGCCGTCCCGGCCGCGGTTGAGTGAGGATCGCCTCGGGAGCCGGCGTGAGGTGGCAGGCCGGGCAGGCGCCGGCGTCGTCGAGTGGCGTGCCGCACGCGGCGTGCAGGAAGCTGCGGCCGCTGGGCCCGCGGTGCCGGCCGCCCCACACGAGCAGCGCGTGCAGGGCCGGCCATAACTCCCGGCCGGCGGAGGAGAGGCGGTAGAGGTGGCGACCGGCGTGCCCTGGATCGCTCTCGCGCTCGAGGATGCCCTCGTCGACGAGCCGGCTGAGCCGTTCCGAGAGCACGGCCTTCGGGATGTCGAGGTGGGCCTGGAAGTCGTTGAAGCGCTGTACGCCGTAGAAGGCGTCACGGAGGATCAGCAGGGTCCAGCGGTCGCCGACGACCTCCAGGGCGCGGGCCAGCGCACAATCCTGCCGGGGGTAGTCCTTACCTAACACTCGGCCGAGTCTAGCGGTCATGAGTTTGATCATTGAACCCATGCGGTAGGATCCCGATTCAGAAGTTCGATCACCGAACCTAAAGGAAGGCGTCATGCCAGCGACTCAGGTCAGGCCGGCTAAGGGTGAGCCCCGATCCCTGACCCGGATGGCGTGGCTGCCCGTGGCGCTCGTGCTCCTGGGGGCGGGCTGGGGCTCGAATCAGTTCACGCCGATGCTGCTCGTGTATCACCGGGCACTCGGGTTGAGCACCGGCACGCTCGAGGCGATGTTCGGCTTCTATGCCCTCGGCCTGATTCCCGGCTTGCTCATCGCCGGGGCCGTCTCCGACGCCCGCGGCCGGCGTCCGGTCGTCCTATGCGCAGCGGTGCTGTCCCTTGCCGGAAGCCTGGCCCTGATCCTCGCCGGGCGCAGCGTGTGGTTGCTCCTCGCGGGGCGTGCGCTGGCCGGCCTGAGCAGCGGTGCCGCGTTCAGCGCCGGCACGGCCTGGTTGCGAGAGCTCTCTCGGCCGCCCTTCGGCGACGCCTCCGATCAGACAACGGCCCGGCGCGCCGCGGTCGCGATGACGAGCGGGTTCGCGCTCGGGCCCCTCGTCTCGGGCCTGCTCGCCCAGTGGGCCCCGCTGCCGAGAGTCGTGCCCTACCTCCCGCACCTCGCGCTCATGGCGGTGGTTCTCGTCGGCCTGAAGGCGGCGCCCGAGTCGGTTTCGACCCGCGCCTCGGGGACTCTGCGACGGGCGCTGCCCGGCGTTCGAAGCCGCCGGTTCCGCGGCGTGCTCGTGCCGATGGCGCCGTGGGTGTTCGCCGCTCCGGCGATCGCCTTCGCGCTTCTCCCCAGCGTGGTCGGCGCCGAACATGCCACCGACGGGGTCGCTCTGACGGCCACAATCACGACGTTGTGCGCACTCGCCGGCGTCTTGGCGCAGCCGCTGGCGCGCCGTCTGGACGCGCGGGCGAGCGGCAATCTCGCCGCCACAACGGGTCTGCTGATCCTCGCGGTCGGTCTCGTGCTGGCGGCGCTGACCGCGCAGATGGGCGAGACGTGGCTGCTGATCCCGTCTGCGGTCGTGCTCGGGGGAGCATTCGGCATGTGCCTGGTCGCGGGCCTGGTCGAGGTCCAGCGGCTCGCCGATCAGCGCGCGCTCGCCGGCCTGACCGCGATCTTCTATTCCTTGACCTACCTCGGCTTCGCCGCGCCGTACCTGCTTGCGCTCGCCGCCCACCTGGCCAGCTACACGCTCCTGCTCGCCATCATGGCCGGGCTGGCGCTTGCCACCGCCGCACAGGTGAGCCGTCGCCGGCACGCCTGATGTGCGAGCGGAGAGGGGGGGATTCGAACCCCCGATGGACGGATACGCCCATACCGGTTTTCGAGACCGGCGCATTCAACCGCTCTGCCACCTCTCCGGATGTCCCGTGAAAGGTAGACGAACCGCGCGTGGGAGCTAGCGCCGGGAGGAGAAGAACGCCCGCAGGAGGTCGGCCGAGTCCTCCGCCAGCAGGCCTGACTCCACCCGCGGGCGGTGGTTGAGCCGCGGTTCGTCGAGGATGTCGAACACGCTGCCCGCGGCGCCCGCTTTGGGGTCGGTGGCCCCGAAGACGATACGCGGCACCCGCGCGAGCACGATCGCCCCGGCGCACATTGCACAGGGCTCGAGGGTGACGTACATGACCGCGTCGAGCACGCGCCAGCTGCCGAGCGAACGGGCGGCCTCGCGCAGCGCGATCATCTCGGCATGGGCGGTCGGATCGGCGCGAACCTCGCGCTCATTGTGACCGGAGCCGATCACCTCGCCTTCCCTGACCACGAGGGCCCCGATCGGCACGTCCTCGTGCTCGAGCGCGCGCGCCGCTTCGCGCAGGGCCAAGCGCATGAAGTACTCGTCCTTAGGGAAGAAGTGGGTACTCATCCGCGTTCACTCAGGGCGATAGGATTTCGCGTAGGGCACTCTGGCATCGATGATGCCGCCAACGGACTTGGGGCGCCTCAGAGCTAGATGAAGCATCACTTGCTTATTTGCCGTCTGGCCACCGCGGTGACGGTTCTTGCGGTGCTGCTGACGATCAGCGTCACGTCCGCGAGCGCGGCAGATTACGTCCCCGGTGAAGTAGTCGTCGGCTACTCGTCCGCCTCGGTGCCCCGGGGCGTGGCTCCACGCCTCGGGATCCGGTCGGTGGCCGCTTCGCCCTCGCCCGGGGTTCAGGTACTGCAGCTGGACCACGGGGTGAGCGTGTCGACGGCGATCAGCCGCCTGCGGGCGGAACCCGGCGTGACCTACGCGGTGCCGAACTTCGTCGCCCATGCAGCCGGCAGCTGGACCCCGGACGATCGGGGACATACCGGCTCGGCGGGTGGGTGGCAGGCGCTGCAGTGGAACTTCCTCGCGGGCACCGGCGTCGATGCTCCCGCGGCGTGGGCGAACCTGAACGCCGACGGCCGCCCCGGCGGACGCGGAGTCGTCGTGGCCGTGCTCGACACCGGGGTGGCGTACAGAAACTGGCACCAGTTCCGCATCGCGCCCGACTTCGTTGGCACCCGCTTCGTTGCTCCCTACGACTTCGTGGCCCGCAACCGGTACCCGCTCGACCGGGAGGGCCACGGCACGTTCGTGGCGGGAACGATCGCGGAGGGAACCAACAACGGAGTGGGCCTGACCGGCATCGCCTACGGTGCCTCGGTCATGCCGGTCCGCGTCCTCGACGCGAGCGGCGCCGGCGACGCCGCGACGATCTCGAAGGGCATCCGGTATGCGGTCAGTCACGGGGCGCAGGTCATCAACCTGAGCCTCGAGTTCGACATGACCGTGACTGCGGCGGACATCCCAGACATCGAGAGCGCGATCCTCTACGCCCACCGGCACGGGGTCGTGGTGGTCGCCGCGGCTGGAAACGACAGCTCCGAGGAGCTCGCCTACCCGGCGCGGACCCCCACGGTGATCTCCGTCGGCGCGACGACCAAGGACCTGTGCCTGGCCGACTACTCCAACGGCGGCGCGGGGCTGAGCCTGGTCGCCCCGGGTGGTGGGGATGACGCCAGCCTGGGCCAGAGCAACTGCAACCCGGACCGCAACCTCCCGGACATCTTCCAGATGACCTTCCCGGATCCCAACGCCCCGGGCCGGTTCGGCCTTCCGGGTGGGTGGTACGGCACGTCGATGGCCTCACCGCACGTTGCCGCGGTGGCCGCGTTGGTGATCGCAAGCGGTGTCCTCGGGCCTCGTCCGACCCCGGACCAGGTCCTGTCCCGCCTCGAGCACACCGCACAGCCCCTCGGTGGCACGACTCCCAATAGCAACTACGGCTACGGGCTGGTCGACGCCGGAGCGGCGACCACGCCCATCGCGGGCGCCGCGCGGCGTACGCGCAAGCATCGCGTCAAGTAGTCCGGACGATCAGTACCGAGCAGGGAGCGTGATGGGAGACCTTGTTCGGGACCGACCCGAGCAGGAAGCGCTTGGCCCCCGTCATGCCCTTGTTTCCGACCACGATCAGGCTCGAGCCCTGTTCCTCGGCCACGTCGAGGATCGCATCCGCGGCATCGCCCTGCCTGGCGAACGTCTCCACCGTATCCACGCCGGCCCGTTTCGCTTCCTCGCGCGCCTGCTCGAGTAGCGCCAGCACGTCGCCATGGGGACCCACCGTCCAGTCGGGCTCGGCGCCCGCGCCGATGTCGCCGGCCCGGCGGAGCCGCTGAGCCGACGGCGGCTCGTAGGCGCTGACGATGTGGAGCGGGGCGCCGACTTGGCGAGCCAGCTCGATCGCGCTTCTGACCGCTTTGCGCGCGGTGTCCGACCCGTCCGTGCCCACCAGAATCGAGGCGAACATCCCGCCCGGCCTCAGACGAGCTTGGTGATCGCGATGATCATCCCGGCGGCCACGAAGACCAGGATCAAGGCTTGGATGAGGAGCCAGTGGCGGGGCACGACCCTATTGTCGCAGCGGCCGCTCAAACCATCGCGCGGGCGGCCAGGCCGTCCAGCAGGCCCACCGCCCGCGGGTCCTCACCACTCTCCACCTTCACCGCCCCGCCCGGCCAGTAGGGATGAGGCGGCATCGCGTGGTGGACCAGCAGCGGTTCGTACAGCCACGAGCCGCAGTTGATCATCCGCGGCCTGCCGCCCGGCCCCTCCCACTGCGAAGGATCGTCGTCGCTCAGCGGACCGAGCCGGTGCACATGGCCGAACACGACGCAATCGGCGTCGATGCCCAGCCGCTGGACCACGTGGGCGAGGGCGGGCAGACTGGCATGCGTCATCTGCACCTTGAGCAGCGAGGCATTGAGTGGCGCCAGCTCGCGCCGCAGCAGGCCCTGCGGCACGCGCGGCATGGTCAGGGCACGAGCTAGCCCTCCGAGCTTGCTGGACAATCCACCGAGGAGCCCCCCACTTGCGTGATCGAGCGCATGCGGAGTGGCCGTCGCCCAACGGCTCAAGGCCTGCGCCGGTCCGGCCAGCGCACCTGCGCCGGGACGCTCGTAGTCGATCGGTCTCCCGCCTTCGCGCGGGGGCCGCCCGAGCCACCCACGGTTGATCCCGATCGACGATGCCGGCAGAAGATGCCGGTTGAGATAGTGACCGTGGGTCGCCCATACGCGGCTGCGCAACCACACGCCGGGATAGCGCACGCTGACCCGGGCCGGACCGAGCCAGGCGGTCACCGCCGACAGCTCGGCCGACGCGTCGACGGGCACGCGACTGTCGACGGCGAGCGCCGCGCCCACGCGCCGAAGCCAGGGGCGGACGAGCGCCCGGTCGTGATTTCCGGGTACGAGAACGACCTCTCGCTCGGCCCCGAGACGCTGTCCGATCGCTCGTAACACCGGCTCCGCCACCGCCATCGCGCGAGCTCGTCCACGGCCCATGAGCTCGACCACGTCGCCGAGTAGAAGCAGTCGGTCTACGTCGTCGAGTGCCTCCAGCAGGGCGTCCAGCGGGTCGCTGCGTGTGAGGACATCCCCTCGCGTCCGAGTGCCGAGATGGAGATCTGACACGACGAGGGTGCGCACGGGCGGCCACGATATACGGGCCGGTGCGACCCACCCCGGCGTCGTCAGCTAGTACACGGCGAGCGCGCTCTCAAAGCGCAGCGGTGCCGACCGCGGCACGACCACAACGGGACATTCGGCGTCCTCGATCGCACGCTGTGCCCTGGAGCTGATCATGACTCGGCCCGCGGGCGCCTCGTCGCGGGAGCCGACGATCAGCAGGTCGGCGTTGCGTACATCGCGGGTGACCGTGGCGCTGAGGCGCGCAGCAAGCTCATCCGCGGTCTCGGTCGCCGCTTCGTCGCTCGTGGCCTCGAGGACGGCGATGCTCAGGATCCGGGGCTCGCGGTGGCTGCGGAAGTTGGCCGGAGCGATCGCCACCGCCGCAGGCCCGCCCTCGAGCAATGCCTGGGTTGATCGCTGCGGAGCGACGTGGCCGGCGGCCGTCCGGTAGTCGGAGCCGAACACGATGACATCGGCCGCCTCGTGCTCGGCCAGCCATCTCAGACCGGCACCGGTCGAGGCGCTGAGGACGACCCGGCGCTCGACGTCAAGATCGCCGAGCCACCGAGCGCCGCGGTCCAGGAGCGCCCGGACCTCGTGCTCCTCGAGTTGCTCGCGCGTGGGTTCGCTTTCCGTGGTGTGACGGACGTAGGCGAGAACCAGCTCGGCGCCGGCCTCGCCCAGCATGCGGCCGAGGGCCAGAGCGTCGTGATCGTTGAGAGTGTCGTCGTAGGAGACGATCGCGGTGGGGGGCATGGCCGGCACGATGCCATCCCCCTTCGATCAGTACAAGTGAATCTGATCATGAGCTCGATAAGCTTTGCTAATGCTCAGCGTGAGCCGTCTTCGAATCCTGGCCGAGGTGGCGCGCACGGGCTCGTTCTCTGCCGCGGCTGAGTCGCTGTCCTACACCCAGTCCGCGGTCTCGCAGGCCGTCGGCCGCTTGGAATCGGAGACCGGCACGACGTTGCTCGTGCGGGACCGCCGGGGCGTGAGGCCGACCGCCGCGGGGGCGACGCTGCTCGCCCATGCCGAGTCGATCTTCACCCAGCTCGAGGCGGCGGAGGATGAGCTGGCCGCGGTGCTGGGGGTCCGAGCGGGCCGGCTCAGGATGGCCTCGTTTCCGTCGGCGGGCTCGACCTTGATGCCGCTCGCCATCGCCAACTTCAGGCGCGGCCACCCGGGAATAGCGATCAGCTTGGCCGAAGGGGAGCCCGAGGAGATGGCGCCGCGCCTTCGCCAGGGTGAGTTCGACCTGGCGCTCCTGTTCGAATTCGCGCGGGATCGCGGTGCGACGGCTCGGGGTCTGCATGCGGTCAAGCTGCTCGTCGACCCGCTCGACGTGGCGCTTCCCGCCACCCACCCATTGGCCACCAAGCCTGCCCTCACGCTGGCCGACCTGAGCGAGGAGGACTGGGTGCAGACCTCCGCCTCCAGTCCATGTGCCCGCCATGTCGTCCGGTCGTGTCTGGCCGCGGGCTTCGAGCCGCACGTCACGTTCGAGAGCGATGACTATGAGACCGTCCAGGGGCTGGTCGGCGCCGGGGTCGGGGTGGCCCTGATCCCACGCCTGGCGCTCACCCAGGTGCGGCCGGACATCGTGATCCGCGCGCTCACGCCTCGCAGCCCTGCGCGCACGGTTGTCGCCGCCACGGTCGGCGGCCCGGC
The DNA here is from genome assembly GCA_963748585.1 of uncultured Solirubrobacterales bacterium. Lineage (GTDB taxonomy): Bacteria > Actinomycetota > Thermoleophilia > Solirubrobacterales > Solirubrobacteraceae > Palsa-465. The sequence goes on from CAVVJR010000004.1 coordinate 221,414, forward strand.
CGTCCCGCCGGCGGCCAAGACGATGATCAAGGTGCTGGCCGACGTGGCGCGGCACTATCCCGGCCGGGCCATCGAGGCGGCGTGAGAAGCCGCGCTTGCCGGCTCGGCCCCCGGGTACCTCGACCGCAATGCCCGCCACGCGGACCATCGTCTTCGACCTGAACGGAACGCTCACCAACCCCGATGCCCTCGGCGCTCCCTGGCGCGCGCCGGAGTTGGGCGCGGCCGTGCTCGCCGGCGCGATTCAGTCCGCCATGGCCGAGACCCTGATCGGGGCCTATCACGAGTTCAGTCAGCACATCGAGGGCGCTCTGCGGCTCGAGGTGCGCCGGCGCCGGTTGGATGAGTCACGCACCGAAGAGGCGCTGGTCCAGGCCGGTCGGCTCCCGCCGTTCGGCGATGTCAGGCCGGCGCTCGAGCGGCTGAAGGCATCCGGGCTCCGGCTCGCGGTACTCACCAACTCGGGTGCGGAGTCTGGGCGCCGGACCCTCGAGGCGGCCGGGCTGGACGCCTACTTCGAAGCCATTCTCGGCGTCGACGCCGTGCGATCGTTCAAGCCTCATCCGGACGTCTACTCCTACGCGCTTCAGACGCTCGGGAAGCTTGACCCCGAGGACGTGCTCATGGTCGCCGCGCACGGTTTTGACCTCGCCGGCGCCAAGCATGTGGGGCTCAGGACGGCGCTCGTGCGCCGGGAGGCCGAGGCGCTGCCCGACGTCTTTCCCCAGGCCGATCTCGCGGTCGACAACCTTGGCGAGTTGGCCGAGCAGCTCGCGGCCGAGCAGCCGTGACGCCCCGCTGGCGCAGCGACGCTCGCCTGTCCGGCACACTGCTAGATTCGATGTTGTACGAAGCTCAGGGGAGCCGCCGATTCCGATCGGGCGAGCAGCGCCCGACTCTTCTGGGCAGGGAGACAATTCACTGAAAATGCCTGAGGCAGCGTCACCGCAAGCTCCCGTGCCCGGCCAGCTCGTGATCGAGAAGACGCACGAGCAGGGCGCCGTCGTGCTCGTGCTCTCCGGCGAGCTCGATCTCGCTTCCGCCCCGATGCTCGAGCGCGAGCTGCGTGAGGCGGAGGCCGCCAGCCCCAGCCGCCTGGTGATCGATCTGGGCGGGCTGGCCTTCATGGACAGCACCGGCCTTCAGGCGCTGCTGCGGGCGCGCGAGCGCGCCAACACCAACGGCCACCAGCTGGCCTTGACGGCGTGCTCCGCACCAGGTTCAGCGCGTGTTCGAGCTGACCAAGACGGCCGACGCGTTCACGTTCGAGGACTGACGCCGCCGAGACCGAAGCGCATTCGCACTTCGGTTCCCCCGCCCGAGCGCTTCGCGATCGCCAGCTCGTCCGAGGCATGAGCGATGAGCGCCAGCCCCACACCGCCGCACAGGCCCGGTGCGGGCCGGAGCGGCGGAAGCTGCGAGCGATCAGCGTCGATCGACACCGAGAGCGCATCGTCGATCACCGCTGCCCGCACCCGGATGTCCGGGCCGCTTCCTTCGCTCTGCACCACTGCGTTGGTCATCGCCTCGGACACGGCGAGGCGGATGGCATCGATCTGGACGGTCGGGGCCCCGCGGGCCGCGGCCATCCGTGCCAGCGCGCGACGGGCGCGCGCCACCGAGCCGGCCTCCGGGGGGTAGCTCTCAACCAGCCGTTCGGACGGTCCGGATGGGTTGCCAGCGCTCACATGGTCGGCCTACCCGGATCTGCGCCGTCCATTCGGCCCGATTGCGGTAAATCGATGCTCGGGCCTCAGGCTCGAAAGGCCCGAAACGAGGAAAGCCGCTTCGGCCCGGACTCGAAATCTCGACGCGGTCGAACGCTGGCCCCGACATCAGCCCCAGCTCGCGTCCGGTGTCGTTGAAGACCGGACAGTCGCCGACCTCCTCATGCGCAGGTCATTTGTTAGCGGTAACGACATTTTTCGCCCACCCGCTCCGTTATTCGGACAGATGCCGACCGCCTGCGATCACTCGGGCACCCACAGCGGTGCCACGCGGTACGTTCGGGAGACCGCGCAGCTTCGGCTGGTCGTCGTCTGCGACCAGTGCGGGAGCGAGTGCGGCGAGCTCACGCGAGTCGACTACTCTCCTCGTCCCATCGGCGCGCAGCCGCTCGGGCGCGGTGAGCATGCTCGCACCGCCATCCCGCCCGCCGCATAGCTAACGAGCCGGGAAGCCTGTTTTCCGGCCGGGGCTCAGAGCGCGGCGCTCGCCGCTTCGTCTCGCGACAATCACGCACTCGAGCCCATGACCGATCAATCTCCAGGTTTCGAAGGACCGGCACTCCGCCGGATCGGTCTCGTCGTTCATCCGGCACGACCGATCGACGAGCCGCTGACGGCCGTACAGAAGTGGACTTCGGCCCACGGCGTCGATCTCGTCCAGCTGCCCGTCCGCAGTGCTCAGCGCGACGTGGCGCCGGAGGGCTCGCATCGAGGACTGCGATCTCGTCGTGTCGATCGGCGGCGATGGCACGATGCTCGCGGCCGCCCGGGCGGCCATGGAGGCGCGCCGGCCCGTGCTCGGGATCGCGTGTGGGAGCCTCGGCGCGCTGACCTCCGTCGAGGCGGATGGCATCGACCGCGCGCTCGGTCGGTTCGCGCGCTGGGATTGGGTGCCGCGCCGCCTTCCGGCCCTCGAAATCCGTCGTGAGGAGGGCGAGGACTTCCTCGCCCTCAACGACCTGGCCATCGTACGGGCGGGCCAAGGGCAGATCCGCGGCAGCGCCGAGGTCGACGGTGCTCTGTTCACTCGGTTCGCCGGGGACGGCTGCATCGTCAGCACGGCCGTCGGCTCAAGCGCGTATACGCTCGCCGCCGGCGGTCCGCTATTGGCGCCTGGAGCCGACGCGTTCGTTCTCACGTTGCTTCCCACCCACGGAGGAACCCACCCGCCGCTGGTGATCGGTGCGGGCTCCCGTCTGCGGCTGGAGACCGACGGTGGCCAGAGCGGGGCGCGCGTCGAGCTCGACGGGCAGCGCACGGAGGCCGACGCCGGCGTGATGGAAATTTCGCTGCGCCGGGAAGTGGCCACTCTGGTCAGCTTTTCGGACCAGGAGTCACTCCTGAACGGCCTACGCCGACGTGGAATTCTCGCCGACAGCCCGCGCATCGTCGTGGACGGCAAGCGCGGTTGATCGTCCACCTGCACGCACCGTCCCATTGCGGCGGGCCGAGAGGGATCCAGAACGGCACGCCGAACAGCCCACTGTCCCGCACGCACGTGAAGGAGTAAGGGCATGAGCGAGTTCGATTCAGTTGGCATGACACTCGAGCCGCGCGCCAAGCGCCGGCCCACCGGGTCTCGTTTCGCCCAGTTAGGGGACCGCATCGCGCGCTCGTTCGCCACCTTCGAACGGCCGAAGGACCATGCGCCGGTGTGGGCACCCGCGGGCGACGGTGACGGCCCCGCGGACGACCAGGCCACCGCTCAGTGGGAGGAGCTCCAGCCGCCGTTTCCGATCGTTCGGCATGGCTACGACACGAGCACGGTGGACGAGTACGTCCTCGAGCTCGAACAAGAGCTCGAGCAGCTCCGTGCTGGTCGGCCCGACAAGGCCATCGCGCAGGAGATCGACCGGATCGGTGAGCAGACCGCGTCGATTCTCCGGGTGGCCCACGACAAGGCCACCGAGGTCACGCGCGACGCCCAGGCCCAGGCGGACAAGATGCTTGCCGACGCCGCCGCCAACGTACTGGCAGTCACCGAAGGCGCGACCGAGCAGCTCCGTGCGCTCGACTCGGAAACCGATTCAATCTGGCACGAGCGCAGCCGCCTGATCGAGGACGTTCGCAGCGTCGCGACGTCGCTCTTCGCCCTCGCCGAGGACGCCGCCGAACGCTATCCCGAGGAGCCGGCGAAGGCCACTCAGGCGATCGACGCCGTCGAGCCGGTGGCCGCGCCGAGCTCCGCTCCCTGAGCCGAGCGCTTCATCTCAATCGCCTTCGCCCAGGTGGGTCTCGAAGAAGTCGAGAATCCGCCCCCACGCGTCCTCGGAGGAGGGATGGTGGTAGTTGAACCGTGTAAGACTCAGGACGGTCCCGAAGCCCGGGCCGGCGTTGATGCGGTTCATGAAGCTGTGGCCCGCGGCGTCGTACTCCTTGACGTCGTGCGGCACCTCGAGCTCGGTTAGGGCCTCCTCCAGGCGCTCCGCCCGTCCGCGCAAGGTCAGGTCACGGCCGCCGTAGCTGGCCACGATCGGGCAGGCGCCGCGCAACCGCTCCACCGCGTTTTCGGGCACCTCACCGTAATTGACCGATGCGGCGGCGAACTCGTACTTCGGCGCGCTCAGCAACGCGAATGCGCCGCCCATGCAGAACCCGATGACCCCGACCCGGCCGGTGCAGTCTCCGCGCTCGGTCAGCCATTGACGCGCGGCGTCGATGTCGCCGTAGGCCGCACCCCGGCCCGAGCGCGAAGCCGACATGGTTGCCAGCACACAGCGGATGCCGCGGCCCGAGTAGAGGTCCGGAGCCACGGCGAGATAGCCCGAGGCGGCCAGCAGGTCGGCCTGTCCGCGGATGTCGTCGCTGAGCCCGAGCGCGTCCTGGATGACCACGACGCCGGGCCACGGTCCCGCACCTCGCGGGAGGGCCAGGTAGGCGCGCAGCTCGTCCGCCGAGGCGGCAGGGTACGTCGTGTCCGGCATCGCGCGGACGGACGATAACGGGCCGGCGGTGAGGTTCGAGCCGGTGCGGAGCGGCGCCTAGCTGGCGCGCAGTCGACGGAGCAGCTTCGGTTTGCGGCCGGTGGCCGCGGTGATCGGGATCACAGGTTGGGGCACCGACTGCGGAACGGGCGGTGGTATGGACCCGGTGCGCCTCGGTCGCGCGGCATCGTCCTGGTAGAGCTCGAGACACCCGGCGCACAGAACGACCAGGTCGCCGGGCTGTTCGGCCCCGATGCGCTCCTTGGACCGGTGCTGGACCTCGAGTCCTTCGATGTGGTCGGCGTCGATGGCGCAGGAGAACTGCGCGCGCTCGAGCGCCGCAGCGCGCGTGCGCTCCCACTCCGGCGTCTTCAGATACTCGACGTACGGCATCGTCTGGAGCTCGCCCAGCCGCAACGCGGCGCCGGTCAGCTTCCAGGTTCCGCGCTGGGGGTTCTCGACCAGGCCCTCACGCTTGAGGTCGCTGAGGGCCCATGAGAGCTGCTGATCGACGAGCCGGCCCGGCTTGCCGCCCGAACGCTCGACCCCGACCGCGGACAGTTCTCGCGCAGTGAAGCCTCCGAGCTCGATTGCCCGGGCCCGGATGGCGTCCCGCGGGCCGCGCCCACCCAGGGCTCGGAGAGCGGCGAGCGTGGCCTCCCGCGCCTTGCGTCGCAGTTCGCGGCGCTCGGTGTCGTCGAGTTGGGTCTCCACGGCGCTCTTCTCGGCCGCTCGGTGCCCTGGCTTGAGTCCTGGGCAGGTTTTCGTCGCATTAGCCATCGATGCCGGAAGGTCGATATGTGGCTCTCCGACGCGTGGCCGCGACGAGCGCGCCTCGGCGCCGGTAGGGTCGCCATGTGTTCGAGGGCTTTGCCACCCACGAGCTCGAAACCGAGCGGGGGGCGATCCACGCGCGTGTAGCCGGCGCAGGACCGCCGCTCCTGCTGCTGCACGGCTACCCGCAGACTCACGCGATGTGGCACGCGGTCGCTCCCATTCTCAGCCAGCGCTTCACCGTGGTGGCTACCGACCTGGCCGGCTATGGCCGCTCCTTCCGGCCCCGTCCGGCGCCCGATCACGCACCGCATTCAAAGCGCGCCGTCGGCGGCGATCAGCTGCAGGCGATGGCCTCGCTCGGGTTCGAGCGGTTTGCCGTGGCCGGCCACGACCGCGGAGGACGCGTGGCCTACCGGATGGCGCTGGACCATCCTGACCGGGTCACGGCCGTCGCCGCACTCGACATCGTCCCCACAGCCGAGGTGTGGGCGAGGGCTGACGCCCGTCTGGCGATGGCCTACTGGCACTGGGGTTTTCTCGCCCAGCCCGCGCCGCTCCCCGAGCGCCTGATCGCCGGCGATCCCCAGGCATACTTCGACCATCATCTACGCGCCATAGGGCTCGGCGCGCTGCCGGACCGCTATCCCGCTGACGCGATGGAGGAATACCGAGACCAGCTTGACGATGCCGCCACGGTGGAGGCGATCTGCGAGGACTATCGCGCCGGGGCGACCGTTGACCGCGAGCACGATGAAGCCGACCGCGGGCGGATGATCGGCTGCCCGCGTACTGGTGCTGTGGGGTACCCGCGGAGCACTCGAGGTCCTCTACGGCAGCGTGCTCGACGTCTGGAGGAACTGGGCATCCGACGTGCGTGGACGAGGAATCGAGGCCTCGCATTTCCTGGTCGAGGATTGCCCGGCCGAGGTGGCAGGCGAGCTGACCCGATTTTTCGAGGATGACGTGTCGGAGCGCAATTGAGGCCTGCGTACGGCGGGTTTTTGGCCGCATTCGGCCGGGTATTGACCCGGCATGTTCACGCTTACGCGCAGAGTTCCGTTTGGTCCGGTGTGGGGCTGGCACGGCTCGCTGGGTCACCCGATCCTGAAGTTGTTCGGGCTCATCGTGGCGGTGCTGGCGACGGTGGTGCTGGCGGCGGTCGCGGTGATCTCTCTCGTGATCGACATCGTGCTGCTGCCGTTCCGGCTGTTGCTCTGAGCACCGTCCCCGGCCGAGCGGTGCGGCGGCACGGCCCTGCGGCCGTGGCCCCGGTATCGCCATGACCGCGCTGGCCGCGCTCTCGGACTCCGAGCGTGAGCTGTGCCGCCGCGCACCCCCTCCGCGCAAGGCGCAGGCGATGAAAGCGGTTCTGACCGAGGCTCGGTTCTCGGATCCCGAATGGATCTATGAGCGCAAGCTCGACGGCGTTCGGTGCATCGCCATCCGCGCCGGCGGGGAGCCGCGGCTCCTCTCGCGTAATGACCTCTCGCTCAACCGGCGGTATCCCGAGGTGGCCGAGGCTCTGGCGACCGAGCCGTGCGAGCAGTTCGCCGTCGACGGTGAGGTCGTGGCCTTTGACGGAGCGCAGACGAGCTTTGCCCGGCTGGCGGATCGCGGCCGAACTCACGTCCCGGTGTTCTATTACGTCTTCGACATCGTTTGGGTCGGCGGCTTCGATGTGACCCGACTGCCGCTGCGCGCACGCAAGCGATTGCTCCGCGCCGCGCTCGGCTTTCGCGGGCCGGTCCGCTGGACCCCGTATCGAAATCGCGAGGGTGAGGCGCTGTTCGCCGAGGCGTGCCGAAAAGGCTGGGAGGGACTGATCGCCAAGCGCGCCGACAGCACCTACGTCAGCAGTCGCTCCCGTGACTGGCTTAAGTTCAAGTGCCAGCAAGGACAGGAACTCGTGATCGGCGGCTACACCGAGCCCAGAGGCGCTCGGGAGGAGTTCGGTGCGCTGCTCCTGGGCTATTACCAAAACGACGCGTTGGAGTACGCCGGCAAGGTCGGCACTGGTTTCGGACGTGACGCACTTCGATCGCTCGGCGCGCAGCTTCGATCGCTTCGCCGCGACGAGCCCGCGTTCGCCGACCCTGGCTCGATTCGCGAGCGTCGGGTGACGTGGGTGGAGCCGCGGCTCGTGGCTCAGATCGGGTTCAGCGAATGGACGCCCTACGGTCGCCTCCGTCACCCGCGGTTCCTCGGACTTCGAGACGACAAGGCTGCGGCCGAGGTCGTCCGCGAGCGATGACCGACACGCTCCGAATCGGACGCCGCGCCGTACGTATCACCCACGCCGACCGCACGGTGTTTCCCGACGGCGGCTTGACCAAGCTCGACCTCGCTCGTCACTACGAGCGGGTGGCGGAAGTGATGGTGCCTCACGTTCGCGGCCGTCCGCTCGCCCTCCAGGCCTTCCCTCATGGCATTGACGAACCCGGCTTCTTCATGAAGGCGGTGCCCAGTTACTTCCCTTCCTGGATCGAGCGCGTCACCGTGCCCAAGAAAGGCGGGACGATCACCCACGTCCTCGCCCAGAATGCGGCCACGCTCGTGTACCTGGCGGGCCAGAACGTGATCACGGTGCACAACTGGCTCTCGCGGGCGGACGCTCCCGACCGTCCGGACCGCCTCACGATCGATCTCGATCCGTCCGGCAGCAGCTTCGCCGAGGTGCGAGCGGCCGCGCGCGCCGCGGGGGACCGCCTGCGCGATGTGGGCCTGGTCCCGTTTGCCATGACCACCGGGTCGCGGGGACTCCATGTCGTTTGCCCGCTGCGTCGCGGTCCGAGCTTTTCCGACGTGCATGGGTTCGCGAGGCGGCTCGCCGAAGCGATGGTGGCCGAAGATCCTGGCCACCTGACGCTCGAGTGGCACAAAGTGGACCGTGGCGAGCGCATCTACCTCGATGTCAACCGCATCGCCTACGCCCAGCACGCGGTGGCCCCGTATTCGGTACGGCCGCGGCCCAAGGCTCCCGTCGCGGTTCCACTCCACTGGGAGGAGCTGTCGGATCGCGCGCTCAAGCCCGACCGGTGGACGGTACGCAGTCTTGGCGACCGGCTCGAGGCGGGAGACCCATGGAGCGCAATCAATCGTCGCGCGCGTCGGCTGCCGCCGCCCGATCAGATCTAACACGTTGTCTCGGCGCCGAACGCTAAAGTCGCGCGTCTGAGCAGGCGGGCGTTGACTGCGGTATTCGCAGTAGGCGCGGTGCAGGCAATCCGGCCGGGTGAATATCGCGCGTTGGCAACGGGCGCGGTGAGGATCCGGCAGATGTCGTCATCTGGCGTCGGAGGATTACTGCATTGCGTGAAGCTGGCGGGAATGGGCAGGACGAAGGCGGCGGGGACCCGGTTCTCGATGGCCGGCAGGCCGCGGTTTACATCCTCAAAGAGGATCCGGATCTCGCCGAAGGTTTGACCGAGGAAGACCGTCGGGTGGCGGCCGGGATGCTGCTTGCGCCCCTGGTGGTGGTCGACGCGCCCCGGTGGACGCCGCCTGAGTGGATGCCGGGCAACAGTCTCGGCCTGCTCGTACTCGACGGCTTGATCGGACGGCGGCTCCGGGTCAGATCCGCCATCGCCACCGAATTGGTTGGCAGCGGAGATGTGCTGCGGCCCTGGGACGAACCGGCACCGTGGAGTCTGGTCCCGGCCGAGGTCGACTGGCGTGTGTTCCAGCCCGCGCGTCTGGCGCTTCTGGACGACCGGGTCACCGGGCTGATCTGCCGGCGTCCGGAGCTCGTGGTCGCGTTCACGAGCCGGCTCCTGCGGCGCGCCGAGGCCAGTCACTACCTCAGGGCGATCAGCCATCTCACCCGCGTGGACGACAAGCTGCTGGCAACTCTCTGGCACATTGCCGGCTCGTACGGCCGGGTGACCGCGGACGGAGTCGCGATTCCGTTCCGGCTGACCCACGAGGTCCTCGGTGAGATGCTCGGAGCGCAACGACCGTCGGTAACCCACGCCATGGGTCAGTTACATCAACGACACGAGGTGGTGCGCACGACCGATGGTCGCTACCTGCTGACGGGCGACCCCTCGGCCTGGACCGCTCGGCGCTGAGTCGCCCCGACCAACCGACGCCGTCGCTTACCATCGTCACCGTGAACGACGGCATGGCTGCGCGCGGCTCCGAGGAGAAGGTGCACCACCCGGTGTTCGCGCGGCTCTACCTCCGCTCGGTTGAGGGTCGGGCCGGCGGACCCGAGGACGACTATCGCCGGCGCTTACTGTCCGGCCTCGCCGGTCACGTGATCGAAGTCGGTGCGGGCTCGGGGGTGAATTTCTCGCTCTACCCGGATACGGTCGAACACGTCTTGGCCGTCGAGCCTGAACCGGTCCTCCGGGCGCAGGCCACCCGACACGCAGCCGAGGCGCCCGTGCCGGTAACCGTCGTCGACGGCGTCTCCGGACGTCTCCCCGCCGCCGATGCCAGTATGGACGGCGTGGTGGCGTCGCTCGTGCTGTGCTCGGTCCCCGATCAACGTACGGCGCTGGCCGAGTTCGGCCGTGTGCTCCGGGCGGGCGGAGAGCTTCGCTTCTATGAGCACGTGATCGCGCACCATGCCGCCGCGGCGTCGCTGCAGCGCGTCGCGGACCGGCTGGTCTGGCCGCACGTCGCCGGAGGCTGTCACCTGGCTCGTGACACTGCCGCCGAGATCGAGCGCGGTGGCTTCACGATCGAGGAGTGTGAGCGGTTTACCTTCAGTCCGGGGGCGCCCGTCCCGCCGATCCCGCACATCCTGGGCCGCGCGCGGTTGCCGGCCTGACCACGGCTGCCGCTCGGGCCCGCGCAGTTGACGTCCGCGGCGCGCAGGGCTATAACGCAGAGCGGTCTTCGACCTCGCGGACTCGGGGCCGCCGCGCGGAAGCCAACCGAGTGAGAGAAATGCGCGGAAGCCGATTCCTATGAATAGCGCTGGTACGCCGGCGCCCCCGGCTGCGACTGTGGGCCAAGCCGATCAGCCAATCACCACGAGGGCGCTGATTGTCAGATACAAGCGCCTGTCTTTGATCGTGGCGTTGTTGGTGGTGCTGCTGGTGGCCATGCTCGCAGTCGATGTGGTGGGCTCGAGCACCGCGACGGTGAGCGACTCGACTACGTGCGCCGAATGGAGCTCGGCGAGCCAGGCGCAGCAGCAGGCCTATGGCGGGCTCTACCAGCGAGAGCACGGACCCGTCCCGGGTCAAGCCGGCGGTGTGATGACGGCGGTCAACAACGGCTGCATGCAGGCCTTCGCCAATGACGTCGAGGACAAGGTGACCGTCGTTCAAGCGATTCGCCAGTAGCCGTGTTGATGCTGATCGATACTCGCGAGCCCCCGCCTCCCGCGGATGGCGGGCCCGCTCGGCCACGAAGCTGGCCCGCCACCGCCGTCCGTCTCACCTGGCGGTTGCTCGCCGGTCTCGGCCTGATCTTGATCTCCGGCGCGTTCCCGCCGGTCGAGGCGTACGCCGTGCTCCTGGCGGGTTGCGTGCTCATCGGGCGCGGGCTCGGCACGATCGTTCAGAGCACGCCGGGCCTCAAAGACCACCGTCAGTAGAGACGGCTGGGAGAGGCCGGTCGAGTAATCGACACTATTTGTCATTCTCTCGACCCGCGGCCTCACCGCGCTGTGACGTGAGGCGACCAGGCTTCACGCAGACAACCGGGCGCCAGCCGCGACGGCCGGCAGATACATGATCTAGTCCTCGCCGTTGTACTCCTGTGCGGCACGGGTGCTCGAGACAGAGCGATCACGCGTGCTGCGGTCTCAGCGGCATGTTCGCCATTGGGGTCTCGAGGTTGAGTCGGTTGTCGAGGTCTCGGCTCGTGCGGGCAGCGGCTGACACCGGCGCGGCTGTCAGGGCTCGGGTTTCATCTAATCATCGTCGGTCGCCACGAGCCGGGCGTCTTTGAGGACCGAGGCCGCGCGTGAGCGTGTCGGCGGGCTGGATGAAGCGCTCTGGCCGGCGCGGATGAGGTAGATCATCGCTGCGAGCAGCGCCGGTGCCAAGGTGTCACTGGGAATCGGGGAGCCGTGGATGATCCCGCCGGCGATGAACGCGACGAACATGATCACCGCGAGGACGAAAGCGGTCGGCACGATCAGCACTCGACTTGCGAGCAGCACGCCGCCAACCGTTTCGAGCACGCCTACAAGTGGCTCCATCACACCCGCCAACGGGATCCCGAAGTCTCGGAAGGCATGCAGCTCCCAGTGGTAGAAGACGAACTTCACAAGGCCGGCAGCGACGAAGATCAGCCCACAGATGAGCGCGACCCGATCTGCGCTGAGCAACGGGGGCCGGGGTCGCACGAGCTCAGCTGTCGGACCAGACGCCGGCATCGCGGCCCGCTTGGCGGCAGTTTCCGGTCGCGCAGCCGCTGCCGCGAGCGCGGTCGTCGGCCAACGTGCCGAGAAGGCCAACCGTCCAGCAAGTCGGGCAGCCGCGCCAAGCGACGGCGGTGAGCATGAGCAGCGCAAGCGACATTGGGCCGACGATCCCCACAAGCGCGATAGCGAGCACCGCGGCGAGCAGCCCGGCGGCGCCTCGTAGCACGTGCTCGTGTACCGAACCGCTCGCCAACGGCGACCTGCCCACCTCCCCGTCCTTGGATATGTCGCGACAAATTGGCACTAACGGGTCCTACGCAATCTTGCCGCGCGTGGATCACACCCTTGATGCACACCAGGAACTCGTCGTTGGCCATCCGATCCCGCCAGCAGAGCCCGACCGGGCCCTCACTACCTTGCCTAACCACTCGCCCGGCGCCGGCGACGCCCCACCGCTGAATGGTCGCCGATGCGAGCACCCGCTCGAAACTGCCGCCGGATGCCGAAAGGAGTCGTGCGCCGCGCCACCGCCAGGCTGCCGCGTGACGCCTGAAGGGGTCACGCCGGCGCGGCTACTGCTCCGCGCCGAGAGGGGCTAAGCGATCGAGGCCGGGCTGGCGAGATAGCAGGAAAGCGGCGCCACTGGACGACCGTTCGGAACGTTCGACCCTGGTGGGTCACCATCCAAGTGGATGGTGATAGGATGGTTCTCAGATGGCGGGCCGCGGCCGGGAAAAGATGGTTGATGCCGAGAGAAGCGAAAAGATCACGATCAACGTCGGGCCTGTCGACCTAGGTCAGATCGACCTACTCGTCAGCGAGGGCTTTTTCGCGAACCGCACCGATTTCATTCGTACAGCCATCCGGCGGCAGCTCGAAAGCCGGTCAGACGCGGTAGAGAGAACGGTGGCCCGACGCGAGCTGGTTCTCGGCATCGAGCGCTACAGCCGCGACGCGCTGGAGCAGCTCCGGGACTCCGGTCGCATGGTGGAGCTGCGCGTCCTTGGGCTGGCCACCATTGACGATGACGTCTCGCCCGAGCTCGCGGTCGCGACGATCGCGCGGGTCGAGGTCCTCGGTGCCTTTCGGGCGCCGCAGGCGGTGAAGGCGGCGCTCGCGGCGCGCACCACATGATCACCTTCCGAGCCGGCGGCCGCGATCGGCGGGAGGACGTCCATCCAACGACTCACCTGTCGGCGCGAGCTGACGACCTCCGTGAAAGGAACGTGCGATGAGCCTCGATACGAACATGACGATGGTCGAGGCGTTGCGCCTCACGCGTGCCGGGCGGTTGACCGAGGCGACTGAGGTTCTGCAGCGGGGTCTGGCGAGCGCCGGCACCGCCGCGGCAGATGAATCGACTGTCGCGCAGCCTTTCGGCGATCTCGGCCACCTTCGGAGGCTGATGCCAAACAGTCGAGAAGAGCCGCGCGCTTACGCCGCGTCCGCCCGCCGGGGTCTGGTTGAGGATCTCCAGACCACGCTGCCGGGCCTGCCAGACATCATCAGCCCGGCTAGGTGGGCCCGAGACCACGGCCGTCTAGCGGTGGCGCATCGGCGAGGGCTGCTGCCGCGCCAGGGGGTGAGATTCGACACCTCACTCACACCGATCGCGCCGGGACTCGCAGCTACGACCTCTACATTCCGACGGGCTACGCCGGTGGACCCGTTCCGCTTGTGGTCATGCTCCACGGCGGCAAGCAGAACGGATCGGACTTTGCGGCCGGCACGCGGATGAACGAGTTCGCCGAGCAGCACACCTTCCTCGTTGCCTACCCAGAGCAGTCGAGAGCGGCTAATAACGGTGGCTATTGGAACTGGTTCTCCGCGTCTGACCAGCAGGCCAATGCGGGCGAGCCGGCAATCATCGCTGGCATCACCCGCGAGGTTATGCGCGATCTCCTCGTCGATCCGACTCGCGTCTACGTCGCCGGGCTTTCCGCCGGTGGCGCCATGGCCGCCGTCATGGCCGCGACCTACCCAGACCTGTACGCGGCGGTCGGGGTGCACTCGGGGATCGCCTACGGCGCCGCACAGGACGTTGGCTCCGCCTTCGCCGCTATGCGAACCGGGGGTACGCCCGCCCCGACCAGCGCTGTGCCGCTGCTCGTCATCCACGGCGACCGAGACACGATCGTGGCTCCGGTCAACGCAGACAAGGTGATCGCCTCCCGGCTCGCGGCTGGCGACATCACAGGCCACGACGCGGCGATCACGACGCGCAGCGGCAACGGGCGCAGCCACACCCGCACCGTGCACCGCAATGGCGCCGGGATCGCCGTCGCGGAGTCCTTGATCGTCCACGGCGGCGGTCACGCCTGGTACGGCGGCAGTCCGGTTGGCTCCTACACCGACGCGCAGCGGCCCTAACTCCTCCGCCGAAATGATCCGGTTCTTCCTCCAGCACCAAGGCGCCGCGCCTAGCCTGAAGGCGCATGCGAGCCCGCCGCAGCCGCAGGCCCGATTGGCCGGTGAGGTCTGAACAAGTCCGATCACCGCCCCTGCCGGGAACGCGCTCGCCAACCCCGATTTGCGACACGCGCAACGTGCCGGTGAGGCACAAGGGCTTCTGTGCATGCAACGTCAGCTCATGCTGACGCGAGCGACTGGTTGACGCCGAAATCGCCGCCGCTCGCGAGAACGAGCAAAGACCTAGGGAGGCAGTCGCCGGCCGGCCCCAGCACCCACCGAGCACACCACGAGACGTAGGATCGACTAAGGACCAGTCGACTGGAATACGGCCGGGGCAGCACATCGTCTATCGGGACCTCGAGTCGGGCGAAGAGCGGCCCCGGACCATCATCGCCGACAGGCGTCCCGACTCGCCACGCGACGAGATCTCATCCCACTCACCGATCGGCCGCGCCCTGATAGGTCGAGAGGTCGGCGAGACGGTGACCGTCGAGCTTCCACGCGGCACTGCACGCCTCCAACTCGTGTCGGTGACCACGCAGACTGACACGAGAGGCACCGGGCCCGTCGCACCAAAGTCACGATCGGGTAGCGACCACAACTCGCAGCCCGGACACATTGAGGCTGCATCGCCGGCGCCGACGGCGCCCCAAGGCGTCGTTCGTCGCGATAGGTATCGCCCGGTTGGCGGTTGGCCGAACGACCAGTGCGATCGTGCGGGGGCCGGGAAAGGATTCGGTTCCGCGGCGCAATGCGCACGTTGGCGCGAGCGCCGGTCGCCGCCGGCTGCTGGTCGGAGCGACCGCGCCGCCCCGTCAGTCACCCAGTGAACTGGGGGTGGTGCCCAGTGCCGCTGGCCTTACGGTGGCCCCGTCCGTGCCGGGTCTTGGCGGGGCGGTGGTGTGGGGCGGGGGCACGCTGGTGGGCGGCGGACGCCGGGCAGCCGAGCCGCTCGAAGTCGTTTTTCGTCTGGTAGTAGCGGCTGAGGGGGAAGTACGGGCCCATCTGTGCCTGCTCGTGTCCGGGCTGGACGTTCTGGATCGCCTGCCTGAAACCCGGCGCCGGGAGCATGTTGCGCATGATCACGACGGTCTGGCTAGTCGGGCCGGCGGGAAGCCATGCGACGCCGCAGCGCGCAACGGCGTTGGCGGGGCGGGCGGCGGCCGGCGAGATCACGAGCGTGAAGTTGCCGTGGCGGTCGAGGGGCATGTCCTTGTCCACCACGCAGGCGTACGTGGCGGTCGACGGGTAGTTGGCGGTACACATCGACCAGAAGCGCACCTGGCCCGTGCCCATCGGGGATTCTCCGTGGTAGGTGTGGGGGTGGGTCGGGAGCCTGGCGCGCATCGCGACGACCTGACCGAAGTCCGTCGACGTCGCGGTATAGATGTAGTTGATGTAGATGTTCTCGAAGAACCCGGCCGGCAGGCGGGTGGTGTAGCCGCTGACCGGGTCGTAGGCGTCCTGCCCCAGCGCATCGTTGTCGGTGAGACCTCCGGCTAGCCCGGTGGGGGCGTTGACGAACTTGTGCCAGACCGGCACGCGATGGGCGACCAGGGGGCCGGTGCCGGGCAACGCGTTGTCCGGCGGTCCGAACGCCGCGATTGCCTGGGTGTAGCCCGGATCTCCGAGGTTGTCGGTGCACGTGGGTGTTGGGATCTGCTGCCCGGTGGCGGTGACCATCGTGATCGTCGGCGCCGGCACCCCTGCCAGCCGGCCGGTTCCGATGTCAGGGAGGTAGTAGCGAAGGGTCACGATCGCGTTGCCTGGAAGCGTGCGGGTTTTTCCGTCGGCGCTCATGCTGTAGAGCGTGTTCGGGGCCGGTCCGCCCGCCGGCATAGGCGAGTCGAGCACGCGCACCGTGTACGAGCGATGAGTCGTCGTGCGGTCGGCGCCCGGGACGAACGGGTTGCTGGACTCCGGGTCGGGCTGTATGTCCTGGTCGAGCAGGCCGCCGATGTTCTGGCCGTTCTCGCCCGAAGTCTGGAAAGAGAAAAACCGCGAGTGGGGAAACTGGCCAGTGATCTCCGCGTAGCCGCCCGGGGGGATGGGGACGGACCCCGACTCGTAGGTCGTGGTCTGCTCGGGGAAGATGATGTTCTCCCGGTCGGTGGTCGGCTCGAGGAACAGCACGCATGGGCGCGTGGCGGCGCCAGCCTGTCCCGGCCACAAGCCGCAGGGGGCGAGCACGGCGACCGCCACCGCCAGCGCCGCAACCCGCAGCCGCCGGCGTCGATTGAGGGACGACAGGGCGATGCTCTCGATCCTCCTGGATTCGGACCTTGTTGGCGGTGTGTATAACAGCTTGTTAACTACGTGTCAAACGAGCGCTATTCTCCCGTTCGATGGCCGCACCGGAGCCCGCGTTCACACGACTGGATCCAGAGGGACGCCGGCGCCAGATCCTCGACGCGGCGCTCCGGGTGTTCAGCGAGAAGCCCTACAGCTCGGTGTCGATGAGCGGGATCGCGCGCGAGGCTGGGGTGACGCGCGGACTCGTGCACCACTATTTCGGCAGCAAGACCCAGCTCTACGGCGCGCTCGTCGCCTCACTCGCCGAGTTCGGCGTACCGATGACCGCGCCGGACCCCCATCTGCCGCTCGAGCAGCTGGTCGCAATCCGCGTCGACTCCTGGATCGACTTCATCGCCGAGCACCGCCAGATCGCGTTGACGATCGGCGCCGGCATGCATCCCGACGACCCAGAGCTGATGGCGATCATCCAGGCTGCGCGCGAGGAAATCGTCGAGTTGATCATGCGCGCCGTGGCCCTCCACACCGAGGCCTCGGCGCAGATGCGCTTCCTCGTTCGCAGCTACCTCGGCCTCACCGGCGCCGCCGCCGGCGAATGGCTCTACCACGAGCGGGCCACCCGCGAAGAGGTGCACGCGATGTTCACACACGCGCTGATCGCGCTGATCCGGCACGCGCTCCCAGCCCTGACCGAGCAGTGCTAATGGGCTCATCGGCCCCATAGGTGACAAGTAGGATGAAGGTTGCCGGTAGGTTCCGTTGGTCAACCGCCGGCGTGGTCTAGGTGGCGAGGCGAACTGCTCGGCCAGCTCGGTTACAGCCCGAGCGCCGCGCACCTGCCATTCGCGACAAAAGCGGGTTTCTGCCGCGCCACTCCCAAGTCGCCAATCCGATCGCCGGTCGGCTTGCCGACCGGGATGATGAAAGCGCTCGCCAGACCGTCGCCAGGGTGCGCGAGCGGATCTCGCGCGAAGCAATCGCCGGCTGCAAGCGCCGGTGAGGGCGTCGGCGCCTATGTAAACGCCGGTCCGTCTGTCCGCGCTATAGGGCGGCCCTCCACCGGTAGTGCGCGGCTCCTCTGTCCGGAAGGGGTAGTCATGCCGACGGCTCGCTGGTGGCTGCTTTGCTGGCCGAGCAGAAGAACGCTGACTACGACGGCGCGGTTCTGCGATTCGTCCGTTGCAGGAGGCGGCTCGAGACCGGCGCACACTTTTGCTCCGGCCAGATCGTTAGCACCGACCTTGCAAGCACACCGAGCCGGCGAATGCTCGCCTTCCCGCGCTTGGCGGGGACCCGATCGTCTACGCCGAGATGCCCGTGCCACGAGTAATGGAGGGCTGATGAGACTTCCCCTCGTGGCCGGGAACTTGAGCAACAAGCGCGACGTCGGACTAAGCTCGTTGGTCGTCGCGCTCATCACCGGCCTCTTTGTAATTGATCGTGCGCACGCCGCTGTCGCTCGCGTTGGGGAGCCGGCGGTTTCGATGTCCGCACCAGCAACGCTGATGGCGCTCGTTCAACTGGGCACGCTCGATCGCGGCGATCGAGGGCCGGAATCGTGAGGATTCAGTGGCGGCGGCCCGCCGACAGTGACCGCGGCGCTGGTCTCGAACTGCCCGTGCGGGCATTCATAGCTGAGAGCGCACCGCTCCGCTCGGGTATTTGGCGTTGTGGACATTTACGTAGAACCGCCGCGGGTTGAGCTCGATAACGGCAAGCAGCTGCCGCGCGATGCCTTTGACGCAGCCAGCCGGCTTGTACGTGCCGCCGAGCGGGATCACGATCGGTCCAGACGTGCCGGGGAGACCGTGGTGGATGTGCGCGGCAGTCGGCGCGCTCACATTCTTGAGCTCAGAGAACTGCCAGCAGACTTCGTTCGGGGGCTTGATGCTGAGGACGGCAATGCCCGAGCCGCTTGGGGCGCCCGCGGGTGTCTCGGCAGCGCCAGCGAGTTTCAGGCGGTAGGTCCGCGCGCGGGCGGCCGGCGGAGGGGCAGTCAGCGTGGTAGCCCCCGGCGGGGGCGTTTGCGACGTCGAGGCAGTGCTCGCTGGCGGCGCGCTCGCCGTCTGCGTCTTGCTGCTGCCGCAGCCCGCCACGGCAACCGCGACCGCGGCGAGACAGAGCAGGAGTGTGCTTGATCGCATATTCGCCTCCCGTTGTGTGCGGAAAGCCGCCGGTCGGACCCGGCGGAACGGGGCAAGCCTACAACCGCCGGGACCCCCGAGGCGGGGATCTTGAACCGGCGATCACCTACGTCAAAGGGTTGGCGAGTGCCGGTGTCCGCTGCCGACACTGACCGCCGGAATCCCAGGCTGCGAGCGCGTCGGTCGGCTGCCTCGCGTTACCGATCCGGACGAGGAGCGAGCGTCCAATTTCCGGGCACGGCATAGTGCTGCTAGCGGTGCGAGCGGAAGCGCCGACGCGCGCGTCGCGGCGCCAAAGCAGGGCAGAGCTGCACCTGCTCAGCTCGTCTCGGAAATCGCCAATGCGCGCCCGCCGACGTGCCCGCTGCTAGCAAGCTCGTTGCTAACGATCTGGCCGGAGCAGAAGTGCGCGCCGACCCCGAGGTGCCTCCTGCAACGGACGGATCGCAGAACCGCGCCGTCGTGGTCGGCGCTCTTCTGCTCGGCCAGTAACCGGGGCACCTGCGACGCGACGAGCTGACTGCTGACATAGGTGTCGATCGGCAGCGCAGCGACTGCTGTTCGCGCGTAGCGCTCGTCCGGTTCGATCCGCTCGATGGACCGTTTTGCCTATGCACGCCGTCGGCCTCGTTGGCGACGACATAGTCGCCTATGCGCCGAGCCGAGTATTTGAGTGGTCCGGTGCGACAAGCGCGTGTTGGAGGGTTTGGGCGAGCCATTGTTCGTACCGTGTGGTGGGCCAGTTGCTGTCGTGGACGAGTAGGCGGTATACGTCGGCGGAGCTGTAGAGCCAGAGGATGTCGGTGGCTTGCTGTTCTGAGAGGTCCGGCCGTAGCGCGTGAGTCCGCTTGAGATGGCGGGCGATTGGCTCGTGGTCGCGGCGGCGGGCCTCGGCTCCCTTGTGGCGTCGCTCCTCGATCTTCGGGTCGGCGGCGGCGGCCTTCCGCATGATCTCGAACAGCTCGAACGCTCGTTCGTTCGCGTTGCGGTTGACTGCTGCCACTTCGGCAAGGAGCTCTTGCGGATCAGGTATTTCGAGCAGGGCCTTTAGCTGCTGGCCGATCGCTGGAGGTTGTTCGTCGGCGTCTCCGCTAACTGCGGCACGTAGCACTGCTTCCAGCAGCCCTGCTTTGTTTGGAAAATATCCGGTGAGCGTCGGTACGGCGACGCCGGCCTGGACGGCAACTTGATCGAGCTTCGTGGCGGCAAACCCGCGCTCCAGGAGCAGTATCCGCGCGGCGTCGACGATCCGCCGGCGGGTCTCCGCTGCCTGCTCGGCGCGCAACGGAGACCGATACTCGCGCTTTGGTGCCACAGGGTCAGGATAACACTTGCTTATTCGATAGAGGTTATATATGCTGAATACGTAAGCATCGAATAGGAGGAATCACCTATGTCCCACCTCAATCTGCTCCGCTTCGAAGGTGATCCGGAGGATCTGCTTTCCCGCAAGCAGCGCCACCTCGATCCGGTCACCGCGCGCGTGGGGCCGCAGGCCGGGGGCCTGCTGCACATCACCGCCAAGACCCCCGACGGCCTGCTCGTGCTCAACCTGATGGCCAACAGCGACGGGCAGGAGAACGCGTCGATGCACCCCGACGTCACCCAGGCATTGCGCGACTCCGGGCTGCCCGCCCCTAAGGTGGAGCGCTATGACGTGGCCCGGTTCGTGCTCGCACCAGCCGCGACCACAGCCACAACCGAATAGTTGACGGTGGATCATCGCCATGACGATGCGGCAGGGCAGCGGCCGGGTGAGGACGAGCCCGCCCTACGTCCCTCGCGCCGGTGGAACTTCTGGCCGGGCGAACCACGCCCTGCTATCGCGGAAGGCGGGCGATCGCTGTTCGCG
>CAVVJR010000005.1:0-983992 GCA_963748585.1 uncultured Solirubrobacterales bacterium
GCTGCGCGTCGCCGGTGAACCGCAGCGCGCGGT
The DNA here is from genome assembly GCA_963748585.1 of uncultured Solirubrobacterales bacterium. Lineage (GTDB taxonomy): Bacteria > Actinomycetota > Thermoleophilia > Solirubrobacterales > Solirubrobacteraceae > Palsa-465. The sequence continues at coordinate 34 of CAVVJR010000005.1, forward strand.
AGCCGATCAGGCCGCCGCACAGCAGGGGCGCGATCTGCTCGTCGCTGAGCGCGTCGGGGAGCGGCAGGCAGTAACGCTCGTCGGCCACCGTCTGCTCGGCGAACCCCCATCGAGGTCGCGTCCGGTGAAGCGGGCGTGAACGCACAGGTTCTCCCGGCCGCTGGTGCAGTACCGACACGTCCCGTCGGTCCAGCCGAGCCACGGGACGCCGAACCGGCGCCCGTCCTCGGTGCGGCCGACGATCTGGTGGCCGAGTACGACCGGCAGCCTCGTGGCCTCGATCTCCGCGTCGCGGAGGTGCAGGTCGGTACGGCACACGCCGCAGGCTCCGACGGTCAGGTGCAGCTGTCCTTCGCCGGCTTTCGGGTCCGGCAGGGTGGTGACCCTCAGCGGCCGGCCGGGCTGTTCGAGGATTGCCGCGCGCACGCCGGGTAATCATGACCCTAAAGGCTCGCTAGCGTTCGCCTCGATTTGTTCCCCCTCAACCTCCCCAACTTCCTCACCGTCGTTCGCATCCTGCTCGTCCCGGTGCTGATCGTCGCCCTGCTCGAGAAGACAGCGGGCGGCGACCTGCTGGCGGCTGTGGTGTTCGCCGTGGCCTCGATCACCGATGCCATCGACGGCTACCTGGCCCGGTCGCGCAACGCGGTGACGACGTTCGGCAAGCTGATGGATCCGATCGCCGACAAGCTCCTGATCGTGGCCGCCCTGATCGCCCTCGTATCGCTGAACCGGCTCGAGGCGTGGGTGGCGATGGTGATCATCGCCCGGGAGTTCGCCGTGACCGTGCTGCGGGGCGCGGTCGGAAGCCAGGGACAGGTGATCTCGGCCAGCCCGCTCGGCAAGCTGAAGACGGCCACCCAGGTGGCGATGGTGATGAGCCTGATCGCGGTGCACGGCCGCCCGCTCTGGGTGTCGCTGCTCGTCTACGTGACCGTCGTGGTCACGGTGCTATCGGGAGCCGACTACTTCTTCGGGCTGCGGCGCCGGATCGACCGGCCGGCGCAAGAGTCTCGGACGACGCTCTAGTGTCGTGAAGCGACGCTAGGGGAGGGCGTCGAGCCAGGCCCGCGCCGTCGTCTGGGCCGGCGAGGGCGTGGCGGTCTCGAGCTCCTGGCGAACCTCGCCCATGGTGCCGAAGCGCTCGGCCACCACGTTGTGCTGGTGGATCGTCTCGAGGTTCACCTGCCGGGCCGAGACAAAGGCGCGGTCATCAAGCGCGGGGTAAGTCTCGATGACGCCCTGGATCATCTCGCGCACGCAGTCCTCGACGAACCGGGGTCGCCGGTGCGCCTTCTCGACCACGTGGGCCTCGTCCGAGCGCTTCATCAGCTCGTAGACCTCGGAGGACATCGCGGACTCGACGATGCCGAGCAGCGTGGTCGCATCGATGTCGTCGTCGCAGAGCTCCGTGCACCCGATATGGAGCGTTCCGAGTCCTCGCTGGTTGTGGGTGGCCACCGGTACGGCCTCCAGGATCCGCACGATCTCATCCGCGTCGAAGCCGCCCTCCTGAAGCCGCTCGCGCGCGGCCCCGGCCACCAGCTGCTGCGCGCACGGGCAGGCGGTGATCCCCTGGGCGGTGACGCCGATCAGACGCCGGGTTCCGAACTCGCTACACACGGCGGCGCCGTGGAGGGTGTAGATCTCCTGGGTCTGGATGCCCGAGACCGGGGCGGGCTTGTGCTCGGGGAACCGCGCCTCGACCGTCACCTCGGCCCGCCGGGCCCCCTGGCGCTCGCGCACCAGTTGCGCGATGTGCTCGGCCAGCGTCTCGACCTTGAACGTGGACTCGCCCAGGACGACCTGACCGATGGCGTCGTTGATGACCTCCTCAAAGCGCGACATGTGCGCGCCCTTCTGATCAAGCCCGAGATCGACCACGCACTCGAACCGAGCCGAGAACAGCTGCTCGGTCCCGTCCTGGCGGATCCGAATCACTTTCTCGACGCCGGTCACGCCGACTCTGGACAGGCTCAGCTGCACGAGGGCGCGGCTGCCTGCACATCGACCATCGGAAGGTTGCTGGTTTGGTTCGCGCTCATCTCTGCCTAAAGGGTAGAGAGGCGGCAGCGCGGACTGTGGTCGCATGCTGGACAAAGGCTGGGATTGTGGTATCACTCAGGTTGCTGCAGGGGCGCTAGCGAGCAGGGCGAGGTGCCCCGGACGGGCGACGAGGAACACATAGAGGGGGGCTCAGGGGCTGTGAGCGAACAAGTAGCTGTGCCGTTAAGCGACGAGGCGCCGATCGCGGAGCTCGATGAGTTCCGGTCGCTCGTCGCCGAGGGTCAGGAACGAGGGTTCCTCACCTTCGACAAGATCGCCTCCTGCCTGGAGGAAGCGGACGTCACCAAGGAGCAGATCCAGGAGCTGCACTCCTACCTGGACGAGCAGGGCATCGACGTCGTGGAAGCCGACGGCCGCCTGGCCAAGTCTGACGGGGGCGGAGTCGAGGCAAGCGCGGTGGCGCCCGAAGAGGCGATCCCCCACCAGCCCAAGAAGGTCCAGGTCGACCTGACGGTCGAGCCGAGCCTCGATTCGCTGCGCCTGTACCTGCGCGCGATCGGCCGCGTCGATCTGCTCACCGCCGATCAGGAGGTCACGCTGGCCCGCCGGATCGAGCGCGGAGACATGCTGGCCAAGCAGCAGATGATCGAGGCCAACCTGCGGCTGGTCGTCTCGATCGCCAAGTCCTATCTGGGCCGCGGACTCACCTTCCTCGATCTCATCCAGGAGGGGTCGATGGGCCTGATCCGCGCGGTCGAGAAGTTCGACTATCGGCGCGGCTACAAGTTCTCCACCTACGCCACCTGGTGGATCCGCCAGGCCGTGACCCGGGCGATCGCCGACAAGGGCCGGACGATCCGGATCCCCGTCCACATGGTCGAGAAGCTCAACAAGGTCGTGCACGTCGAGCGCCAGCTGGTCCAGCAGCTCGGTCGCGAGCCCACGCCGGACGAGATCGCGGCCGAGCTCGAGACCACCGTGCGCGAGGTTCGCGACGTGCTGCAGATGGCCCAGCAGCCGATCTCGCTCGAGAAGCCGATCGGCGAGGAGGAGGAATCCGAGCTCGGCGACTTCGTCGAGGATCAGACCGCCGAGTCGCCGTTCGAGCTCGCGGCCGAGCGCCTGCGGCGGGAGAACCTCCGCCGCGCCCTCGCCGCGCTGCCCCAGCGCGAGCGCGAGGTGATCGAGATGCGCTTCGGCCTGACCGGCGAGCGGCCCTACACGCTCGAGGAGGTCGGGCGGGCGTTCAACGTCACCCGCGAGCGGATCCGCCAGATCGAGAACCACACGCTGAAGAAGCTCGAGGCTCTGCCCGAGGCGCAGCGGCTGCGCGACGCCTCCTGAGCTTGTAGCACTTTTGTCGCAGTTTGCAGGGAGTTCCTGTCCGCGGCAGGGCGTATCTTGCTGCCTATGGGCATGCGCTGGACTCCCCGCAACCAAGGGAACATCGGTGAGCTATCGGCGATCGAGTGGCTCGGGCAGCGTCAGCGATGGTTTGTTCAAGCCGCTCGTTGAGCATCCGGATTACGACCTCGTCGCGGATATCGGGGATCTCTCCATCGCGTCCAGGTGAAGACATCCGGACAGTGCCGGCGTGGGCGATATGTCGTCGCGCTCTGCACCCGCGGCGGCAACCAAAGCTGGAACGGCATCGTCAAACACCTCGATGCGACTCGCTGCGATGCGGTTTTCGTCCACGTCGCTGACGGTCGGCGCTGGTTCATACCGGCCGAGCGCGCTGGGCGGCAAGACGGCGATCTGCCTTGGCGGTCCCAAGTACGCAGTTCGAGATCGATCGAGGCCGGCCGTTCGCCAGCCGTTCGCAGTCGAGAGGAGCCTCTCCCTGAGATGCCTCGGCGTTAAACTGAGGGCCCCGGCGGGATTCCCGAGCGGTCAAAGGGGATGCGCTGTAAACGCATTGGCTCTGCCTTCCCAGGTTCGAATCCTGGTCCCGCCATTTTTCGGTGCGTCACCGGACGCTGAATGGGCATATATATCCTCGACCGTATGGGCAGCGACGGGGACCACGCCGACGAAACGGCCACACAGCAAGTAGACGGGATTCCTGAAGAGGAGGCCGCACGGTTGGCGCGGCTTCGGCGCGTGACCGCGCAGCTCGATTCCCGGTCCTCGCTGGTGGAGGCAGCCCGGCAGCTGCGGCGGCGCCTGCCCGGCGACGAGAAGTTCGGCGACCCGCTCTCGACCGCGGGGCGCGGGCCGGTCCAGGTGATCGCACGCGGCGTCTCGACGCTCCGCCCGGAGCCCGAGAGCGTCTCTCGCGAGCTCGGCATGGCCGGACTTCAGGTGTGGCAATCGATCTCCGAAGCCACCGGCCGCGGGCGCGGGGACGTAGAGATGGCGCTGCTGTTCACCGACCTCGTCGGTTTCTCTTCCTGGGCGCTGAACGCCGGCGACGAGGAGGCGCTCGAGCTGCTTCGAGCGGTCGGGAGCGCCGTCGAGTCGGCGATCCTGTGCCACGAGGGCCGGATCATCAAGCGCCTCGGCGACGGGCTCATGGCCACGTTCTTGAAGCCCGAGTCTGCGATCGAGGCGGCACTCCAGGCGAACGAGTCGCTCAAGGAGGTCGAGGTCAACGGCTACCAGCCTCATATGCGCGCGGGAATTCACTGGGGGCGGCCCCGGAAGATCGGCGGCGACTTCATCGGCGTCGACGTCAACATCGCCGCTCGGGTCGCCGACGCGGCCAAGGCCGATCAGGTCCTGGTTTCCGACATCGTGCTCACGCGCCTGGAGCGGGGCGAGTTCAGCCTCGGTAAGGCGAAGCGACTGAAGGCCGACGGCGCCCCGCGGAGCTCTCCAAGTGGTGCGCGTCTCTCGCGACTAGCCTCGACCGCATCGCGGTCCGAAATCCTGCTCCTTGCAGGATTTATTGCAGGCGGCGCTGGGCCACGCGCCGAAAAAGGCCTTCGTGTTACCGTCTCCGCGCCCCGGGGTCCCGGGACCGGGAGACCGCCCTCCGGCCGGTGCGCTTACGCCTGCCTGCGACTCGATGCAATCCGTCTTTCGGTCATACAAACGTGCTGGCTGCGCCGCCGCGGCGGTTGTCGCCTGCGCCGGTGTTGCGCTCGCCGCCAGCCAGTCGCCGGTCGCGCGGGCCGCAAGCGTTGGGCAGCTGCAGCAGCAGATCAGTGTCGGCCAGTCCCGCATCTCTGATCTTTCTGGCCAGTTGAACGTGGCTTCGAACCATCTCGCTCACCTGAACTCGAGCATCGCGGGCCTCGAGGCGCAGATCGCTCGGCTCCAAGCCCAGCTCGACGCCAAGCTCGCCGAGCTCCACCAGACCCGAGTCGAGCTGAAGGCGGCGCGTAAGCGCCTGGCCGAGCTCGAGGCCGATCAGGTACGCGATGAGACCGTGCTCTCCCAGCAGCTCATCAGCACGTACGAAGGCGACCGGCCGGACATTGTCAGCGTGGTGCTCAACTCCACCGGCTTTCAGGACCTGCTCGAGCGCATCTCGTTCGCGACACAGATCCAGCAGCAGACCGTTCGGGTCGTGCAGAAGGTGCGAGGGATCCGCCGGGAGGTGGCCAAGCAGGCGGTCCATCTCGGCGCCCTCGAGGTCCGGGAGCAGGCGCTGACCACCCAGATCCTCAACCAGCGCAACTCCGTCGTCGGCGCCAAGGTGAGCTTGGTGCAGCAGCGCCTGGCCGTCGCCCGCGCCCGTGACGCCAAGGCCAGCCAGCTCGCGAGCGCCCAGAGTCAGGTTTCCGGCCTGCAGCACCAGCTCTCGAGCCTCGAGGCCGCCCAGGCGGCTGCGGCCGCTGCCGCCGCGCGCGCCGCCGCGGCACAGTCCGCGCCGGCTTCCTCGAGCGCCTCCTCCGGTGGAGCGCCGAGCTCGGCGCCCGCGGGACCGGGCGGATTCGTCTTCCCCTTGCCGAAGGGGTCGGTGGTGGGACCGGGGTCTTGGACGCCCGACGACGGCGTCGACATGGCCGCGCCCGGCAACACGCCGGAATACGCCGTCTGCTCGGGCACGATCGTCGGGCACGGGATCGGCGGCTTTGGGCCGTGGGCGCCGATCCTCCATTGCGACAGCTCGGTTGGCGGCTACAGCTACGTCTACTACGGCCATGCGGGGCCCGAGAATCAGCTACCGGTCGGCACCCACGTGAGCGCCGGCGAGGTCATGAGCTCGATCGGTCCCGGCATCGTCGGGATGTCCACCGGTCCGCATATCGAGATCGGCTTCTGCGACGCCAGCGGCAACCCCCTCGGCCCGGGCACCGCAGGGGCGATGATGTCGCTCCTGCAGTCCTCCTACTGACGCCTCCAAACGCGCTACGCTCGCACCCGCGCCCTCTTAGCTCAGCTGGTAGAGCACTTCCATGGTAAGGAAGGGGTCGTCGGTTCGAGTCCGACAGAGGGCTCCTAAGACGTCGGGCAACTGAGCGGACAGGCCCGTCCCGCACCCCGCTGTCCTGGATCGGGCCGGCGCGGCCGCGCCTAGAGGATGCGCAAGATGGTGAGTCGCCGGCTGCCGCGCGGCGTCGGGACCTCGACCGTCGCGCCGACGGGATTGCCCAGGAGGGCTTTTCCTACCGGGGCTTCCGCTGAGAGCTTGCCCTGTTCGCGGTCGGCCTCCGCAGCTCCGACGATCGTCCAGCGGTGTACTTCGCCCGTTTGCTCGTCGCGCACCTCGGCGGAGCGCCCGAACGAGAATTCCGTCCCCGGGCCTTCGGCCACGTCGACGACCACGGCGTTGCGCCACCGTTGTCGTAAACGGCTGATCCGGGTCTCCAGGTGAGCTTGATCCTCCTTCGCCGCGTGGTACTCGGCGTTCTCTTTGAGATCGCCGTGACCCCGGGCGGTCAGGATCCGCGCGGCGATTTCACGGCGCCCGGTCGTCTCCAGCTCATTGATTTCGGCCCGGAGGGCCTCGAGACCCGCCTCGGTGACGGGTTCGCCTTCGTTGTTGCCTGAGGTCATCCAGCCCATTCTCGCGGCTCCGCCAAGAGATGGCCGAGCGCTCAGCGTCAGACCGGCGTGACTAGCCTGCTCATCACGTACATCTACGAACGAGGTGCCTATTCATTTGACATTTCAGGTACATCTGTAAAGATGTGGCCTCGAACTCCAAGCTCGCTCTAGGAGGCGCCAAATGAGTTCATCAGTAGGAGCACCTCAAATCACAGATCGCACCGCGGGGGGATCTGTGCCTGTCGAGGCACCCGCCCAGTCGCGGGCCGATTGGCGCGATGGCAAGCGCTACGCATGGCTGCTCGGGATCCTCGTTCCGACGCTCCCATTCATGGTCTACGGGCTCGTGCACGCCACGGGTCTGGGGCTGTTCTGGTTCTGGGGACCGATCCTCATCTTCGGGATCTTCCCGCCACTCGATTTGGTGATCGGGCTTGACGCGGACAACCCGCCTGACAGCGTGCTCAAGTGGCTTGAGCAGGATCGCTACTACCGCTGGTGCACCTACGCGTTCCTGCCGCTCCAGTACGCCGGACTCGTATTCGCGTGCGCTCTATGGGCGAGCGGCGACCTGACCATTATCGACAAGGTTGGTCTCGCGATTACCGAGGCGATGGTCTCGGGGATCGCGATCAACACCGCACACGAACTGGGGCACAAGCGTGACCGCCTGGAGAAGTGGCTCAGCAAGATCGCGCTCGCCCAGAGCGGATACGGGCACTTCTTCGTCGAGCACAACCGAGGCCACCACGTGCGGGTCGCAACCCCCGAGGACCCAGCGAGCGCACGTCTCGGCGAGAGCTTCTGGTCGTTCCTCCCGCGAACCGTCACGGGCAGTCTCCGCTCGGCCTGTGAGCTGGAGCGCGAGTGGCTGGAGCGCCACGGCCGAAGCTGGTGGAGCCTGCACAACAACGTCCTGAACGCGTGGGCGATGACGATCGCCCTGTTCGGCGCCCTCACCGCGATCTTCGGCGTCCGCGTCCTTCCGTATCTCGTTCTGCAGTTGGTGCTCGGCTTCCCACTGCTCGAGGTCGTCAACTACCTCGAGCACTACGGACTGCTGCGTGAGAAGCGCGATGACGGGCGCTACGTGCGCACCCGCCCTGAGCACAGCTGGAACAGCAACAACGTTGCCTCGAACGTGCTCCTGTACCACCTGCAGCGCCACTCCGATCACCACGCCAATCCGACGCGGCGGTTCCAGGCCCTGCGTCACTTCGACGAAGCCCCGCAGCTTCCAACCGGATATGCGGGGATGATCCTGCTGGCGCTCATCCCACCGCTGTGGCGGCGGGTGATGGACCCGCGCCTGCTCGCCCACTATGGTGGAGACATGAGCCGGGCGAACATCCACCCGCGGGCGCGCAAGCGGCTGCTCGCCCGTTATCCCGCGACGGGCTAGCGGTGCCGAGGGCGGCGAGCGCGGGACGGCCCGCGGGGGACGAGGGCTATCGCGACGCCGTTCGACAGCTGCTTCGCGACCGGCTGCTCGATGCCGCGCGGGATCTCCTCGAGGACCGCAGCTGGGGGCAGGTGGCGATGGCGCAGGTCGCCAGCGCGGCCGGAGTGAGCCGCCAGACGCTCTACAACGAGTTCGGAACTCGTGACGAGCTTGGGCAGGCGCTCGTGATCCGGGAGTCGGCCCGCTTCCTGAACGCCGTCGAAGAGGCGATCGATGCGCACTCCGACGACCCTCTCGACGCGATCCGAGCGGCGCTCCAGCGATTCCTCACGATCGCCACGACGGATCCGTTCGTCCGGCTGCTGCTCGCGGACGACGGCACGAGCGGTCTCCTGCCGCTGGTGACGACCCAGAGCGTGCCGGTGCTGGACTGGGCAGGCGAGCGCTTGGCGGAAGCGATCACCGCTCGCTGGCCGGCCGCGAGCAAGGCCGGTGTGCGCGCCGGCGCCGACGCGCTCGTGCGACTGGCGATCAGTCACGCGATCGCGCCGAGAGGCACACCGGCGCAGGCGGCTACGACGATCACCCAGCTCCTGGCACCCAGCATCGAGGCCATGCTTCAGACCGGTGGCGCCTCGAGCGGAGACTGAAGGACCGAGGCGCGGCCTGGGTCGTGCTGGCATGCACGGTCCGCTTGCCTGAAACTCCCGGGGAGACCAGCCCGCGAAGCCGCGCGGCCGCGGGCTTGCCGAGCACGGACGCCGGCGACTCCGGTGGCGGGTCCAGTCCTCGAACCGCCTCAAAGATCGGCGTCGCCTAATACTTGTTCCGCCCGGTCGCGCGGTTGTGCTCGAGGTCCCATACGTGCGTACAGCGGCAACGGACGGGGTGGGCCGGAGTTCGGACGCCGATGTCTTAATCCGCGGCGGGAGACCACGCTGGGAGGGTTCGCCGCCGCCGGGTGCTGCTCCACGCCGGCGGTTGTCACAGGGTTAGAGCACAGTCGTGTCTTGTTCCGTTGCAACACCGGAGGGGATCCTGCTGCATCGCGACCCTGGCACAGAAAATTGAGACCGAGAAGTGCATGCGCGATCTGCTCGAGGAAGCCGGACTTCCGCAGCCCGATCACGTGGAGTACGGGTTTACGTGCATCAGGCTCTTTTTCGAGGACGTCAAGCAGGTGGTCATCATCGACATCGACCCAATTGAGGACCCCGGTGTGGCTGACGAAACCAAGGATTCCTAGGCGCTGTTCGGGGGCCGGTGCGGAGGCGGATGTTCGCTGATCGGGGCTCTTCTCCCTGATGAGCCGGAGCGTCCACTCCCCTAGATGCACAGGGGCCGGGGTTGCCGCCTCGCCGCCGCCGTGTAGTGAGGACAGCCGTTCGAGCGAGATGGTGGTCGGGCCTCAGTGCGGAACGTCGCGCATCCGGACGGCAACGAGCTGTTGCGACGGTGCCGTGCGGCCTGCGATCTCATCTAGCGACGGAGTCGCAACCGCACCGGTCCCCGGGCAGCGCTGAGATCGACAGCCTCGCCTCGCTGGGTCACTTCGATCATGCCCTCTTCAACGAGCTCCGAAGCGACGGCACGGACCGCTGGCATCAGGGCGCGGAACTTCTCCGGGTCAAGCGATCGGGCGACATCCGATGGGCAGATCGTCTTCCCCTCGCCTCTCTGCTCCAGAAGCTCGAGCATCCGACTGCGGATGGTGTTCGCTTTGGCTGTCACGAAACCGATAATCGGCTTGCCTACAGCTCGTCACTCACGGCAGTGTCGAGGAAGCGGTGGGTCCAGTCCTCGGCGAGGCCGGCGTCTGTGAGGAGAAGGGCGGGGATGCGGGTGCGGGCAGCAGTCGACGAGCTGAACCGCGAGCCAACCTGCTGGCGCATGCTCGTAGGCGAGCCGGGTCGAGCGGCCCTCTACGCCATATTCGGCGCACCATGCGCCGAATATGGCGCACAGCACGAATCAATGCCGCGGTCGCAGCTGCTGGCACCATCGAGGTCAGCCTCAGCGCTCCCCGAAGGGCATGCGAAGTGTCAGCAGCGATTCTGACCTCCGCTTCTTGATCGGCGCGAGGAACGCAAACTATGGCGGGGAGCAGGCGAGTGGCTTGGTCTCGTCGGGCTCATAACCCGAAGGTCGCGGGTTCGAATCCCGCCCCGTAGCTCGCCAAGTCTTGGCACAGGCCCTTGCATTGCGGCAGGTGACTTTCGCGGCTACCGCGTCTACCAATCGTTCTACCGGCTCCTGACGGCACCGAGCCGCAACGTGGGGGAACATGACGAGGGCCGGACAAGGCGGCAGGTCCCGGCCCGCGCGCGCGGGTTCCGAGCTCATCGGAACCCGCGTCCGGGGGTTTCGATGAGTTCGGGCGCTCGCCCCGGTCTGATAGACACTTGCTAAGCGCAATTAGGGGGACTTGATCGTGGAAGCCAGCCAGCCTGCGCGGAGGGAGATGAACGGAGGCCACTCTGGGCTTCTGGGGCGTCTCGCGCATTTCATTGCCCGGCATCGGTGGGCGGTGATCGCTGTGTGGATCGTGCTGACGCTGTTCGGTGGCTTTGCGGCCGGCCAGCTCTCGAAGCGCTGGTACCAGAGCTTTTCGATTCCGGGCAAACCGGCCTATGAGGCGAGCCAGCGGACGCTGGGGGCGTTCGGAGCGGGTGTGCGTCCTCCGAGCGTGGTTGTTTTCCACACCGGCGGTGATGCGACCAAGAGCGCCCCGATCCGAGATGCGATGCAGCGGGCGGCGAGCACGATGCCCGGCGCATTGAGGAGCTCGTACTTCTCTACGCAGAACGCGATGTACGTCTCGAGCGACCGGCACACGACCTTCGAGGAGATCTACCCGCCGGGGTCGCCGACGTTTAGCACTAAGAGCCGTGAAGCCGCGATGCGGACAGCCGCGGCGACCGGCCTGCCGGCCGGGATCAGCGTGCAGGTGACCGGACACGATCCGCTCGAAGAGGCGTCGCTGCACGGCTCGAGTGGCAGCGCGAGCGTCTTGCTCGAGGCGCTGATCGGCGGTCTGGGGGCGCTCGTGATCTTGCTCTTCGTTTTCGGGACGCTGCCGGCGGTGCTGATGCCGATCGTCGTCGCAGTCGCCGCGATCCTCAACACGTTCACCCTCGTCTGGCTCCTGACCTACGTGACCAACGTGTCGATCATCGTTCAGTTCCTGATCGCACTGGTCGGCCTCGGCGTAAGTATCGATTACGCGCTCCTGATGATCTTCCGCTTCCGTGATGAGCTGCGGGAGGGCAGAGACACGGAGTCGGCTCTCGTGGCCACAATGACCCACGCCGGGCGATCCGTGGTCGTGTCCGGCTCGACGGTGGCGGTCGGCCTGCTGTCCATGCTCGTGCTGCCGGTGCCGTTCATCCGCTCGATCGGGCTTGGTGGCATGCTGATTCCCGTCGTGGCGGTGCTCGCGGCGATCACGCTGCTGCCGGCGCTGCTGGCGACACTCGGCACCCGGATCAACAGCGTGCGCGTGATGCCGAGGCGTTTGGTCGACCGCGGCCACCCTGAGGACGGCCCCTGGGGCCGGTGGGCGCGGTTCGTGCTGCGCCGTCCGGTGCCGGTTGCGATCGTCGGCTTGGCGATCGTTGGAGTGCTCGTGGCCCTGGGGACGCAGCTGAACCCGCGTGAGTCGGAGCTGAAGAACTTCCCCGGTAGCGGTACCGCGATTGCCGGCCGAGACCAGCTCGCCTCCGCTGGGATCAGTCCCGGAGTAATGAAGCCGCTCGACGTGCTGGTGGAGAACGGTGGCAACGCCCCGGCGATCGCCGCCCAGGTCCGCGTGGTGCCCGGCGTGGTTGGTGCAACCGCACCGGCAGCGTGGCATCGCGGTCCCGATTCGCTCGTCGAGGCGTTCCCCGCCGTTGACGGGTCAGCCCCCGAAATCCAGGGGATCATCGACCGCGTCAACCGCACGCTCAAAGGCGGCGACGGCACACTCACCGGCGTCGCCGCGGTTGACCGCGATTTCATCCACGCCATTTACGGCAACTTCCCGTACGTGCTCGCGTTCGTGCTGATCCTGACCCTGATCCTGCTCGCTCGGGCGTTCCGCTCGATCGTGCTGCCGATCAAGGCCGTGATTCTCAACCTAGTGTCCCTCGCAGCCGCCTTCGGGATCGTGGTCTTCATCTTCCAGCAGGGCCACGGCTCTTCGCTGTGGTCGATCAATGCCACTCAAGCGATCACGCCCTGGATCCCGATCATGATCTTCGCCTTCCTGTTCGGGCTCTCGATGGACTACGAGGTGTTCATGCTCACCCGCATGCGGGAGGCGTACGACGAGACGGGCTCGACCAACCGCGCGATCGAGCTCGGCCTGGCACGAACCGGGAAGCTGGTGACGAGTGCGGCTCTGATCCTGATGTTCGCCTTTCTCGTCTTGTCCTCGAGCCCGGGCTTCGAGATCAAGCTGTTTGCGATCGGGCTCGCGGCTGGGATCATCTTCGACGCGACGGTGATCCGCTGCTTGCTCGTGCCGGCGCTGATGTGCTTGCTGGGCAACGCGAACTGGTGGATGCCCCGGTGGACACGTAGCGTCCTCCGCGTCCGTGACCCGCACCCGGCCGCTCCAGATGTTGCGACCGAGAGTGTCTAGGGTAAACGCGACATCGTCGCTTGCCGGAAGCACTTGCCTAATCGGACAGGGCCCGGTCAGGCAGAGTGATGCTGTGAGTCCCCATCTTTGGCCGCCGAGGGGGCCGTGGCAACCACGTGTTAACCCCGGCAAACGAACAGAGCCGGACCCAGAGGTACGGTCTGGACGGCTCGGGTACCTGTTGGTTGGTCGGCCCAACCGGACCGAGCTGCACTAGACGTCGGCGACGTTCGGACTTGATCATCGTCGGCTCATAACCCGAAGGTCGCCGGGGTCGACGGTGCGATATCTCCTTGACACCGTCGGCGACCGTCCGGGACGCCGGGGCGTGTACGCCAGCGTTACTTCCGGTGCTCGGGCTGGTGTATGTCGCTGCACGACACGGGCGACCTACACGGAGACGGCCTCAGGCCGTGACCCTATCTCGTCCGATGCGCACGATCCGTAGCCAATGACGAGGGCAATGGCGGAACCGGAGGGATCGGCAGCCCCGGTACCAGCCCGGACGGTGACGACGAGCTCACGACGAACGGCGTACTGGCGGTGACGCCTCCGATGGTCACGCTAATCGTCGCCACGCCCGGAGACACCGCTCGCACGATCCCTGCACGATCCACGGAGACCACGCCTGGCCGGTTGCTCCTGAACTGCATCTGAACGTGGGTGAGATCGACGAACGAGTCGTCCCGCCGCACCGCGCTGATGATCGTGTCGCCGACCCCCTGATACTGAGCCGGCGCAAGGCCGTCGAGCCACGGGTTTCGGCCCCGCAGGTCGAGCTTCTCTCCTGGTGACAACGCCAGCGTCGGTGGCGCCACCGTCACCGTGGAGATGGTGCGCGGAATAGACCCGGTGATGCGCACTCGGAACGTCCGCACGAAGTCCCGTGAGGAACGACCGAGCCGGAACCGCCATATGCCGGGAGATACGACCTCGCGCCCGGCCGCGGGGCTCCATCGGCGGAGTGCTGACGCAACCGGGACGGAGATCGTCAGCTGCTGGCTTTTCCCCGGCGCCAGGACGCGCGTCCGGGCGAATCCGGCCAGCTGCTCGCCGGGCACATCGCCGCCCGGGTGTGGGGGCGTGGCATACAGCTGCGCCACGGTGGCGCCGGTGCGCCGCCCCGTATTCGTCACGCGGAAGCTCACGCGCAACGTCGCCCCGGCCGGAAGTGTTCCGTCAACCGGCCCGCCGGCTGCGGCGGTGAATGCCGGCGCGCGTCCCGGGGACGACGAACCAACAGAAGATCGACGAACCCCAGGGAGCGAAGCGCCTGAGTAGCGGAAAGTGGTGTAGCTCAATCCGTAACCGAACGGATAGGTCGGCCGGCCGGTGAAGTACATGTACGTCCGGCCGAGACCGCCAGTGCCGGCGGGGGCGAGGTTGTAGTCGTTCTTGTCCGGCAGCTGACCGTCGTTGGCATACCAGGTGAAGCTCAGATGCCCCGAGGGGTTGGTCTTGCCGAAGATGACGTCGGCCGCGGCCAGGCCCTGACGCTCGCCGTTGGCCGCGCTGAACAGAATCGAGGCCACCCGGCTGCGGACGCGGGTGAGATCGACCGGACCGGCCGACTGGTCGAGCAGAAGCACCCGCGGGTTGCCGAGCGCGGTGACCTGGTCGATCAGCTGCTCGTAGTTGCCCGGCAGCTCGAGCGACTTGCGGTCGTAGCCCTCGGTGTTCACGTTGGCGTCCGTGCCCACCATCACCACGACCAGATCCGCGGTCTTGATCGCCGCCTGTGTAGAGGGCGCAAGCGACGGCGGCTGGGTGGACGTGTCCGAGCTCTGGCCGCTGTCGTACACGACCTGGGCGCCCGGCAGCGCACGACGGATCCCGTCGAGAACGCTGACCTGCTCGGACGGCTGACCGGAATAATCGCCGAGGAACACCTGGTTGGCCTGATCTCCGACCACGACAACGCGCTTGGCCGCAGCCGCATCAACCGGCAGCAGCGGTTGCCGAGAACCGGCGGGACGGTTGTTCTGCAGCAGCGTCAGCGCCTCGTCCCCCACGGTCTGGGTGAGCGATTGATGCGCCGGGCTCTGGATCGTGCTCTTGTTGATCCTCGTATAGGCCTGCTGGCTGCGTGGATCGAACTCTCCCGTGCGCATGCGCTGGGTGAACACGGGCAGGAGCTCTCGGTCGATCACGCCTTCGCTCAGGATCTGGGCCGAGATCGCCTGATCGACGTACTGCACACGGTTCTCGTCCGAGAACAGCGGCCGGAGCGGATCCCAGAACGCGGGATGGCCGACCTCGCCGTTGAAGCCGACGCAGTTCAGCCCCGTTCCGGTGCGCAGGGACCAAGCCTCGGCGCCCGAGCGGCCGCTGATCGTGGTCAAGGGACTCCCGGTCTCGGTCCACAGCGAAGCCTCATCGCCGTGATTCGACGTCCAGCCGGCGGGCGTCCAGTCATGCCCGCTGGTGATGAACGCGGCCACGGCCGGGTTGGGTGGATTCTTGGCCGTCGGATTGTCGTCGCGGTAGATCGTCCCCACCGCGCCGCAGTCCGAGGTGACGTAGCCGCCGAAGCCGAAGGTCCGCCGCAGCAGCACGTTCAGCGTCAGGTTGTTGGCCACCGCCGGCACGCCGTTGATCGCGTTGTACGAGGACATGACGCCGGTGGCGTGGCCGCTCTGGATGATCTGGCGGAACTGGCGGGTGTAGTAGTCGCGGATCGTCGCCTCGCTCGTATCCGATGACAGCCCCATGCGGTCGTTCTCGACGTTGTTGAGCGCGTAGTGCTTGAGCGTGGTCACCGCCTTCAAATACCGGCCCTGAAGCTGACCGCTGGGGTTCTCGCCCTGGAACCCCTCGACCCACGCCGTTCCCAGCGTCCCAGTGAGGAAGGGGTCTTCGCCGAACGACTCGTCGGCGCGGCCCCAGCGCGGATCGCGATCCATGTTGACCGTGGGCGCGAAGTAGAAGAGGCTTCCGTAGTCGCTCGGGCTTGGGCCAAGATCGTTCTGAGAATTGCCGTAGAGCGAGGGATCGAGGAAGCCGCGGGCCTCGTCGGAGATGTCGCTCGTCTCCTGCCGGATCAGGGTCGGGTCCCACGTCAGGCTGGCCGAGAGGCTGCTGGGGAAGCTGGTGGCCCGCACCGAGTTCACGTCCACGCCGGACGGGTTGGTGTAGTCCCCGCCCCAGAACGCGTTGACACCATGGAGAGCCTCGCTCCAGTACGCGTACTCCTGCACCCCGAGCCGGGGTATCGCGGGCGCGTTGGTGGTGGAAAGCTGGGCCGCCTTCTCATCCGGCGTCATGCGTGAGATCAGGTCGGCCGCGCGTTCGGCCGGCGAGTAGAGCGGGTTCTGATAGATCGGCGTCGGAGCGGCGGCCCGCGCGCTCGTGCCCGTGTCGATGACCATCGCCACCGACGCGGCGATCATCGCCACCGCGACTGCACCCAGCACTCTCCGCTTCACGAACCGGAATATTCGCCCCGGCCGTCGCCGGATGCGCCGATGACCACCGGGGTGGTCAACCGCGCTAAGACGAGCGGACGTGCGACAGCGCTTCGGCATTCCCCTCGAGGTAGGCGGCCAGCGATGTCGGCTCGTGCCCGGTCAACCCAAGGACGTCGCCGCTCACGGCGGCCAGGCTGCCGTCGCGGACCGCCCAGTATGAGCTGACCCAACCTCGTATCTCGAACTCGGGTGCCCCGGACCCGGCCCGGGACGCGAATGCCTCCTCGTCGGTCTCGTCGTAGTAGCGAATCGGCTTGCCGGTGAAGCGGCTCATCAGCTCGGCCGCCTCGGCGAACGAGAACGCCTCGGGCCCGGTGAGATCGTAAATACGCCCTTCGTGGCCGTTGGTGGTCAGGACCGCCGCGGCCGCCGCGGCGACATCGTCACGCAGCACCGCGGCTACGCGCCCGTCCCCGGCCGGCCCTCGGATAACGCCCGTGGCGTCGACCATCGTGGGCAGGAAGTCCATGTACAGGTTCATGCGCAGGAACACCCACGGCAAGCCGGTCGTCCTGATGTGCTCCTCCGTGTACCAGTGGTCGCGTCCGAGGGTGAAGGTCGTATCCGGCGCCGCGGCCACAAACGACAGGTAGACGATGCGCCGAACCCCGGCCGCCGCGGCCGCATCGACCGCGACCTTGTGCTGCTCGACGCGGTCGGGAGCTTCGGCGGCCGGGATCAGGAACACGATCTCCGCGCCCTCGAGCGCCGCGCGCATCTCATCCCCCGCGCCGTAACCGGAGGCCACGCGGACCTCCGCGCCGGGCACCTCCGGGGCCCGTGCCGCATCGCGGACGACGAGCCGCTGCCGCGCCCCCAGGGAGCCCAGCCGAGTCGCCACCCGCGAGCCGACGGCGCCGGAAGCGCCGGTTACCGCAATCAAGGGAGCCACGTCGAAGAAGAATCGTAGATCGGCACAAACTCCCCGTCCTCTCTTACGATCAACCAGTGACCGAGGAGGAACCCCACCGCGCCCTGATGCTGGCCGCGATCGCGCGGGACGCCGAGGCCCAGCGGGCGCTCCTGGAGGGCGACGCAATAACCGCCCGCGCCTCGTTCGGGAAGGCGGCGGAGCTGTACCGGGAATCGTGGGAGGTGGCGCCACCGCGCAGTTACGGGCGGCTGATCGGAATGCTGAAGTCGGCGATCCTCGCGGGGCTCGCAGAGCAGTATTCCGGCTATGTCGTCACCGCGGTCCCGGACGACGAGGTGACCTCAGCGCCGGCGGCGTACGCCAGAGCGCTGGCTGCGCTCGTGACCGGAGACGACACAGCGGCCTCGGAGTGGGCGGGGGCGATGCGCGCCGGCCCGCCCTCGTTCGAGCGAACGGCGGCGGCGATCGACGCCCTCGCGACCCGAGACCAAGCGGCCTACACCGGAGCCATCTCCGCGATCGTGCACGACTTCGAGCATCGCGACGCGCACCTGACCGGCGTGCCCATCGCCGACACCGCGCTGATGCTGGAAAGGCTCGCCGCGCCGCGCGGCCTCACCGGCGCCGTGACGAGCCCGCTACTCCCAGCGACCAGCTAGACCCGGTGACCTAGACCGCAGCCTTCTCCGGATCCGGCCGCACGATCACCGTGTCGGCGACCGGGATGATCTCGTCGACGGGAAGTTCCGCCCGCCGTGCGTGGTCGTGGATCGCTTCCGGACTGCTGGCCTGGTAGATGCAGACGGTGCCGACGGCACCGCCGTCCTCTTCGAGCACATAGGACCGGATCCAGCGGATGTCCTCGGACATCTCGCCGTCGCCTACCGCGGCCGAGCGCTCGGCCGCCTTCTGGAGCTCGTCGGGCGACCTCCAGCCGCTCCGGCGCAGAATCACGTACGTCTTCATCGAACCCCCCGGTGTCGATGTGGTTGGTCAGCCGACCCTACGCCCGGGACCCCGCCTCGGTCAAGCGGCTCCGGCAGACCAACGGTGCGACATGCGGCGAACCGATCCGGCATCCTGAGCCGATCACCGATTCCATCCACGCCAAACGCGCTGGCGGCGATCGGGGCTTTGGGGTTCGCCGTTCCGACCGATACAAGCTGAGCATGCTGAGACGAGCAGCGCTGTTGACCCTTCTCGTCGCCGTGGCCGGATGCGGCGCGGCCCGCCCGGCAGGAAGGGCGCAGCACCCGGCCACCCCGACGACGACGGCGTCCGATCCCACCCCGGCGGTCCCCCAGGCCCATCCCCAGGTGGTCGAACCCGTGGCCGGCCAGGCCGCCCCGGTCTCCGCCGATCCCACATCGGACGCCACGCCGGTTGGCGACGTCCACGCCCACGCGCCACCCCTCAGCCAGATCAAATCGGAGCTGAAGGCCGAGCTGGTGTCGGCGAAGGCGACGAGTGCCTCCTACATCGACCCGCTGCAGTTCGTCAACCATTGGGAGCGCACGGACCAGGGCGTCGACGCCAACATGCCGGTCGGGGCGCCGATCCTGGCCCCGGGCACGATCAAGATCCTCGCCATCGAGCCGGACTGGTACGCCGGTCAGCCGCTCGTCTACTGGGAGCTGCTCGGAGGACCCGACGCCGGGAAGGTGCAATACGTGGCCGAAGAGATCACCGCCATCGCGCAGCCCGGAAGCATCCTCGCAGCAGGGCCAGCCGATCGCCCGCTACGCGCCCGCGGGAACCGGGATCGAGTTCGGATGGTCGACCCCGAGCGGAGTGACGCTCGCGGTGGCGACGACCGGTTACGAGGAGGGGCAGGTCACCCCGGCGGGCCAGTCGATACGGGACTGGCTGAACAGCCTGGGGGCGAACGCGGGCAACAGCTGACGCGCAGGCTCGCGTGGCTAGAGGCCGGCGGGATGGCGGACGACGAACCCGCTGAACTCGCCACCGCCCTGAGCCCAGCGCGTCCCGCTGTAGGCCTGAGCCACCGTGTCAAAGCGCCAGCCCGCCACGTCCATCCACACGTGGTCGGCGTTGGCGTAGATGGTGATCCACTTCCCGGGGCCGGGATCCCCGTAGGCCTCGAAGTCACCCGAGACCATCGGTGAGGTGACGAGCCCGGCCGCGGCCAGGGCATAGCTGACCGAGCCCGAGCAGTCGTACCCGCTGGCCTGGAAGGACCCGTGGCCACCGCCCCAGATGTAGGGAAGGGTGGCGATCGCGTTGCCCGCGGCGATGACCTGGGCCACCGCCGGAGGGGCTCCCGGTGGCGGTTGGACCATGCCGCCGGTGTCGACCGCGACTCCACCCGGGATGATCGGGGCGCCCCCGGTCACAGTCCCGGCCGAGATCGAGGACGCCGCCGCGCGGGCAGCGGCGGCCTCGCGGGCGGCTTCGGCGGCGGCCCGGGCCTCGAGCGTCTTCAGGCGCCCCCGCAGGGCCTCGAGCTGGGCCTTGTCCGCGGAGCGAGCGCGAAGCTCGGACGCCTGCTCGGTCAGGAGCGCCGCCTGCCAGGCGGCCACCTGGTTGCGCTGGTCGACGATCTGCTGGGTGAGCGTGCGGTCACGTGCTTCGAGCGAGGCGAGGTGGTTGACCTCGTGGCGGACGGCCGTCCGGGCCGCTCTGGTCTGCGAGATGACCAGCGCGTCCTCGGCGCCGGCTCGCCGCAGGAACGCGAGCTGCTCGAGCAGCTGCTTGAAGCCGTTGGACTGTAAGACGACCGTGGTCACGTCCGGCTGGTCGTCCTCGTAGCGAGAGACCAGGTTGGCCGACAGCGCCACCGACGCCTGATGCATCCGGTTCTCGAGCCGGACCAGGTGCTCGCGGGCGAAGAGCAAGCCCGACTGGACCCGTCTGAGCGTCGCCTCGCGCAGGCGGAGGTCGCCTTGCAGCGCACGCAGCTTGGCCGAGGCGTCGGCGAGACCCCCAGCCGTGGTGTGGATCCGGGCGACGTCCGCAGCCACTTGAGCCTGGAGCGCCGCGGCCGCGCTCTGAGCCGAACTGATATCGCCCCTAAGGTCGCCCGAGCTCGTCACCCGTCAGGATGCTCCCGAGCAGGGCGAAGCGTGACCGCAACCAGGGCGGCGAACAGGGCTGGCGCCCGAGTATGTACGCGCCGTCGGAACATGTCGCCAGCGCGTCGAGCCGCGCCGCAATCCGGGTCATCGGCAGGAAGTCGCGCCTTTGCAGCGCGAATTCAGTCCCGGGCCGGTCCGCGGTCAGGGCTGGGTGGGCTGCGGGGCCGAGGTCGGCCCGTGGACGACCGGGGTGTCGGGTGCCCCCGCGTTCGCCGCCGGCTCCCAGCTGAAGGCGTCGAGGCGCAGCGTCCGTGGCGCGCTGTAGGTCGAGGTCCGGGCTGCGTAGAGCATCCACGATCCACCGTGCGGCCCGGTGACCAACTGGTCGCCGCCGCCCGGGCTGAGGACGCCCTGGCCCTCGGTCACGATCGGGTTGGCCGCGGCTTTGCTGAACGGCCCGGTCGGGGTGGCGGAGGTGGCGTAGCCCATGCCGTAGGCCCCTCGCCAGTTCCCGCCCGAGTAGAACAGGTAGTAGGTGCCGTTGTGCAGCGTCACCGACGGTCCCTCGACCGTGGGCGTGGCCAGGCCGGCTTGCTCCCATGTGCCGTGATCGCCTGAGAAGAGCGGGGCACGGGGACCGGCGGCATGCATGAGGTCGGGGCTGAGGGGGATCACGGAGATCGTCGGCTGAAGCGTGCAGCTGCCGTTCGTGCAGGCGAAGTCGGTGGAGACGTACAGGTACGCCTGTCCCGAAGAATCGATGAACGGCGAAGGGTCGATGTTCCCGCGGCCCGAGGCGTCGGCGCATCCGAGCGGGGGCGCGCTCGGATCACTGGGATTCAGAAGGTTGAGCGGACCCTGGTCGGCGTAGGGACCGCCGGGGCTCGAGGCCGTCGCCACGCCGATGCAGTTGACGTTGAGCTGGGCGCTCAGGCCGACGTAGTACATGACGTAACAGGCGCCGGACGAGGCACCGGGACAGGCTCCGGAGGTGCGCAGCACGCTGGGCGCCCACGGATGCCAGTCGCCCGAGGCGAGCACCCAGTTGGGCCGCGCGGACATGGCATTGCCCTCGGGCGTCCAGTTCACGAGGTCGGTCGAGTGCATGACCGGGAAGAGGTCGCCGGTGGCAAAGGCCCAGTAGCTGGCGTGACCGCCTCCGTCGTCGAGGACGAACGGATCCGGGAAGGCGGCGGCCCCGAATACGGGGTTCTGGTAATAGCCGTTGGTCGTGAACGTGTGATCGGCTCCGTAGGCGGTTCCGGCGTGGCTGCTCGCCACCACGCGGTAGTGGTAGGTCGTAGCCGGCGAGAGATCGCCGAGGGTGGCGGTAACGGAGACGTTCCCCGTTCCCGAGCCGCTGGATACCGTCCCGGTCTGGCTGCCATACGCCGTGCTCGGTCCGAAGCTGAAGTAATACGAGGTCGAGCTGCCCTCGGGATTCACGGTCCCGGCCACGGTGGCGGCACTCTGGCCCGAGACGACCGCCGAGCCGGTCTGAACCTGGGGCGGCCGGGGTGGCGGAGGGGGCGGAGTAGGCCTGCGCTGCACGCCCCATACGGTGAGCGGACTGAGCCGCACGGCCACCCGTTTGCCCTTCGCGGCTCGGCCCTTCAAACCGAGGGCGAGCCTCCGGCCGGGGGCGGGGCGCTGCGAGGTGATCCGGTAGTTGCCGAGCAGGCTGCCGGCCGCTCCTGCCCTCAGCGCGCCCAGGTAGGCCCGGAAGGCCAGCGTCCGGGCCTGGACCCATCCGTACGCGTGGTCCGCCGTGACGCCGACGAAGCGCGGGACCCGATAGCTGGGAAACGGCGTCGACGCGGCCGGAGAGCGGTACGGCCCCCGGGCCAGATAGAGCACCACGGTCGAGCCAGGGGGGACCCGGCGGCCCGGTCTCGGCACCGCGCGGACGACACGGGCCGGCGCCGTGGTGTCGAAGGCGAAACCCCGCGGGATGCTGACCCGGAACCCGCGCGCGTGCAGGCGCCGGTAGGCGGCGAGCACCCCACCGCCGACCCGCGGAACCACCACCGTGGACGGAGGCCCAGCTGCCGATCCCGAGTCGACCGAAACGAGCGACCCGGCCCCGACCAGGAAAACGGCGATGACGAGCGCGAGCCCCGCGGCGGGACGCCACCGCGGCCCGTGGGCCCCCCGAAACCAGACCTGTGCCGTCACCCCATGCCGCTCCGTCGGAGGAGCTTAGGCAAAAGCCGGTCGAATCGAGTCGACGCCACACACGACACCCGCCCGGCGCGGCCATCGCCGGCGCGGCCACGGCCGGCGCGGCCACCGCCGGGCGGCTAGGGTTGACGCCTCCGTGAGACCCAAGCTCTACTCGTTCGCCACCTCCCATCCCGCCATGGCGGCCCGGAAGATGCTCGAGCTCAAGGGGATCGACTACGAGACCGTGAACGTCCTTCCGGGAGCCCAGCGTGTCCACCTGCGGCTGGTCCGGTTCCGGGGCGGCACCGTGCCGGCGTTGAAGCTCGACGGGCGCCGCGTCCAGGGGTCGCGGCAGATCGCTCGCGCGCTCGACCAGTTCCAGCCCGAGCCGGCGCTGTTCCCAAGCGACGTCGAGCTGCGCGCCCGCGTCGAGGAGGCGGAGCGGTGGGGCGACGAGGTTCTGCAGGACCTCCCGCGGATGCTCCTGCGCTGGGGCCTGGTCCACCACCGGCACCTGCGACGGTGGCTGGGCGAGGCGTCGGACCTTCCGGCCCCCGGGCTCGCGGCCCGGGCGAGCACGCCGGCGGCGCGGTACTACGCCTGGGTGATCGGCGCCGACGAGGCGGCGGCCCGGCGGGCCGTGGAAAGCCTGCCCGCCGTTCTTGACCGGGCCGATGCGCTGCTCGCCGACTCCACGCTGAGCGTGGACGCGCCCAACGCGGCAACGCTCCAGATCCTCTCTTCGATCCGCGCTCTCGCCGCTTTCGAGGACCTCGGGGAGGTGGTGGCCCCCCGCCCGGCGACGAGCGCCGCACGGCAGCTGTTTCCCGACTTCCCCGAACCGATCCCGCGGTTCCTACCCGAGGAGTGGGTGGCGGCGCTCGGGCGCGATTGACCCGTCAGCTCGTCGGCGTATCCGCGGCGAGCTTGGCGCACTGGCGGGGCCGCGCCGCCGCCGCCACCGGGTTGCTCCGGTGCTGGGGGGTGAAGAAATGGCGCAGGCTCGACGTCACCGCGGTCGCCTGCGGGACCGACCTGGCTTGATCGACTGTCCGGACGGCCCGTGCGCCGCGGGGGCCAGAGGGGTTGAGCAGGCGGATCTGCCAGCCCGCGCCCACCGGCTCGAACAGAACGACCGGCACCCCGAGCGAGCGCCACACCGGAGGCTCCCAGCCCACGTCGATGACGTTGTCGTCGAGCTCCCACGCGAGGATGCTCTGGAACGGGACCTCGGTCACGGGCTGCCCGCAGGCCAGGAGCCGCCTGGCTCCGCCCTCGCGGGCGATCACGGCATGGAGCCGATGGATCTGGCGGGCCCACGTCCGCCCGAGCACGATCCCGTTGTGAACCAGACGACCGCGGACGCGGGCCTGGGGCGCTAGCGTGCCGATAAGGACGAGCACCCCGGCCAGCGCGAGCCACCGAAGCGGGACGGGACGGCGCGGGTCGGCCGCCAGGGCCCGGCCCACCGCGGCGCCGGCCAGGACGACCATGACGGCGGCCGGTTCGAACATGTAGCGCGGGGTGACCCCCCAGCCGTGATAGGCCAGTCCGATCTCGACCCCCAGCCAGGCCACGGCGGCGGCCACCAGCCACAGCCAGGCCCGGAGCCGGAACGCCACCGCCAGCACGACCGCGAGCACGGCCGCCACCTGCATCGGAAGCTCGTACAGGCTGACGAAGCCGCGAAGAACGGCAAGGAACTTGTCCCCGGGAAGCGACGTGGTCGACTCGCTGAGCACGTTGCCGGCCGAGTTCCAACTCCCGGCCGTGAGCGAGGGGATCCCGAACCACAGAAGCGGGACCGCGGCCACGCCGATGACCAGGCTCACGCGCAACCGCGGCACCTTGACCCATGCCCACGCGGCATAGGCGAGCATGACCGGCAGCGCCTCCGGGCGACCGAGGCAGGCGAGCACCAGGAGCGCCCACGCCCACCCGGGCCGCCGGCCCAGCGCGCAGTCGATCGCGGCCAGGCACAGGGCGACGATCATCGGGTCGGCGGTGGCGATGAGGATGAAGTGCCAGTAGCCCTCGATCCCGAGCACGCCCACCCCCGCGAACACCGCGGCCAGGAGCGGGGCGATCCGCCGGCCGCCGTCGGGTGCGCTCAGCCGGTAGGCGATCCGTCCCCCGAAGATCGCGGCCGCGAAGCCGGCCGCGGTGGCGGTGACCATCCACAGCCACAGGGCCGCCCGTCCGAGCGCGAGCGCGTAGGGGAAGGTGAAGAGAAAGGTGAGCGGCTTCCACGACGGGGCGGCGTCGGTGTTGAGGTGCAGGTGCGCCGCCTGCCGCCCCCAGACCAGCCAGCCATACGCGTCGTAGGCCGGCTTCACCCCGGTGGCGATCACGAATCCGACCGAGGCCAGCACGATGGCCACGGACACCACCACCCAGGGGTGGCGGGCGAGAGGGGCAGGTATGCCGGGGCGCGCGCCCGTGCGCGGCCTCGACGGGCGGCCTGCGATCACCGGCGCCGGGATCGTCGTCTCAGACACCGGACCTGGAAGCTAACAAAGGGATCGTCAGGTCAGGCTAAGAAGCTCTAGGAGCGGCGCTCTCCGAGCCGCTGTCGCCCACCGCGCTCGCCCGGCAACGCCCCGGCCCGCCCGGCCCACCGCGCTCGCCCGCGAACACGCGAACACGCGAACACGCGAACGGAGCGAGTGGACGGCCCCGCCGCCGGTTTGGATATCGTGCCGAATATGCGAATTCTTATCCTCGGCGGTGATGGCTATCTCGGGTGGCCGACGGCTATGCATTTGTCCGCGCTTGGGCATGTGGTGGCGGTGAATGACAATTTTGCGCGTCGGGGTTATGACGTGGAGATGGGGGTTGAGAGTCTGATTCCGATCGCGTCGTTGGAGGATCGGGTGGCGGCGTGGCGTGAGGTGTCCGGGCGGGAGATCTCTAGCTATGTGGGGGATTTGTGTGATGCGGGGTTTGTGCATCAGATGGTGGGGGATTTTCGTCCGGAGACGATCGTGCATTTTGGGGAGCAGCGCGCGGCGCCGTATTCGATGATCGATCAGGCTCATGCGGTGTATACGCAGACGAATAATGTGGTGGGGAATTTGAATGTGATGTACGCGATCGCGGATTTGGATCGTGAGATTCATTTGGTGAAGTTGGGGACGTTGGGGGAGTACGGGACGCCGAATATCGATATTGAGGAGGGGTGGCTCGAGGTTGAGCACAATGGGCGGCGGGATCGGATGTTGTATCCGAAGAAGCCGGGGAGCTTCTATCACCTGTCTAAGGTGCATGACAGCCATAACATCGAGTTCGGGTGTCGGATTTGGGGGCTTCGGGCGACGGATTTGAATCAGGGGGTGGTGTATGGGGTCGATACTGATCAGACGCGGTTGGATTCGAGGTTGGCGACTCGGTTTGACTATGACGGGGTGTTCGGGACGGTTTTGAATCGGATGACGATTCAGGCGGTGTTGGGTCATCCTTTGACCGTGTATGGGAATGGGTCTCAGACGCGGGGGATGATCAATCTGGTCGATACGGTGGAGTGCATTCGGTTGGCTTCGGAGTTTCCGGCTGAGCGGGGGGAGTTCCGGGTGTTCAATCAGTTCACCGAGTCCAAGTCGGTGCGGGAGATCGCCGAGACGGTCGCGAGCGAGTTCCCGGGCGAGTGTCAGATCGAGCATGTCGAGAACCCGCGGGTCGAGCAGGAGGATCACTATTACAACCCTCGGCACACGGCGCTGGTCGATCTCGGTCTGAAGCCGACGCTGCTCTCGAACGCGCTGATTGATCACATGTTCGATGTCGTGGAGCGTTATCGGGACCGGGTCGATCTCGCCGCGGTCATGCCCACGGTCAAATGGCGCGAGACCCACAGCGAACTCCCCCGCACCGGCGCAGAACTCACGCTCGACTAGGACGAAGCCCGCGGCTCACGTCGCCGCGCCGACAAGCCGGCCCGGCCGTGGGAGCGAACGTAGAGCGCCGCCACGCCACGAGTACGCACGCGCGTGAAGTGATGGCGGAAGTAGGACAGGAGGGCCGGCGTCCACGGCACGCGCCGGTTGGTCTTGCACCGCCGGTCCGAGGGTGCTCCACAGCTGAGCCAGACATAGCCGGCGTGCTGGAAGGCGGTCAGCCACACGCGCCTGCACCGCGGGGACGCGGCCCGCGCCGGTGACTCCGTTCTGGCCCCCGGACAGGGCGTAGTCGGTGCCGATCGGATCGACCATGGTCGAGCATCCGGCGACCCTGGAGGTGAAGCGGTCGGCGGCGATGGTGAGCGACGGGAGGTCGGTCAGGACGCAGGCTCCGGCCGGGATCACCGCCCGCGCGGCGCGCGGAGACGAGTCACCGCGGAGCCGTGCCTCCTGGCGCAGCTGGACCACTGTCAGCACCCCCGCCGCGGCTACGGCCAGCACGATCAGGAGGCGACCGGCGGCCCTGACCGAGCGCGGACGAGACGGCACTCCCACTCGCTCGGCCAGGCGTCCGACCGAGAGCCCGAGGGACAAGCCGAGGAAGGGCGCGAAGAACCATCCGTAGTGGAGGTAGTAGTCCGGCGGCCACAGGAAGGCGACGAGCACGAGCACCGCGGTGACGAGCGCGAACCACTCCAGCGCGTCCGGCCGCCGGCGGTCGCGTAGAAAGCCCGCGCCGGCGAGCGCGCCGAGCCCGAAAACCGCGGCCAGGATGGCGCCGTGACTCACGGGCGAAAACGCGCTCAGGCCGGTCAGATTGGCCAGGCGGTCCCACACCGGCAGCCTGGACACGTCGACCCGCCCCAACTGGGCCGCCACCGCGTCGTGGAGCAGCGCGTGCGGAGCGAGCACGAACAGGGGCAAGACGGTCGCTCCGAATCCCGCCGCGAGGCCGCCCAGGTAGGGCAGCCACGCCCTGCGGCGCCGGCACAGCACGAGAACCACAACCGCCGGGAGGACCGCCCACAGCTTGATCGCGGCCGCGAATCCGAATGCCACCCCGCCCCAGATCAGCCGACCCCGCCGGCCGGTGATCAAGTCACCCTGGAACACCGACAGCGCTCCAAGGAGACAGAACACGACCACCCACGGCTCGAGCAGGACGGTGTGGGCTGCGTTCACTCCGGACGGGTAAGCGGCCAGAACTCCACACACCACACCCGTGACCACGGGTCCCCGGTGGCGCACGAGCAGACCGGCCAGGGCGACCCCGGCCGCGCCCGCCAGCGCGGTCAGCACTCGAGCCACGGCAAAGGCGGAGCCGGACGAGGTCACCTTCGCCAGGAGGGCGAGCGGCGCCATCAGCCAGGTGATCCCCGGCGGCTGCACCATCACGAAATCGCGGTAGGGGAGGGAGCCGGAGAGCAGTCTCAGGGCGCTGCCGAAGTAGGCACCGTCGTCGTACTCGGTGACGCCGGTGAGAAAGCCGGGGCGGGTCAGCTGATACAGCCGCAGCACCAGCCCGAGCACTACGGCCGCGAGCAGTACGAGGTCGGCCGTGCGCCGTGACTCCGCCGCAACGCCCGATCGCCGAGCGCGCTCGAGCGGACCAGCTGTCTCGGATGTGGTGGTGATCCCCGCCAGGCGCGGGCGATCATAATCGCCTCACCCGATGATCGGGATCACGGAGCGCCGCTGTACAGCGGATCGACGATGGCGTAGACCTGACGGGAGGTCTCGCCCATCGAGGGGCAGCACGGCGCACCGCCAGGAGCGCTGATCCCGATCTCGAGGTGCGGTCCGGCCGAGATCCCGACCCGGCCACAACCGACTTCGGCGATCGGCTGGCCGGCGCTCACGTGTGCGCCCACCGGCACGAGGGCCGGCTCGGCGTGCCCGTAGTACACGTACCGGCCGGCCAGCGGACCGCTCGAGAGCTGGAGCACGGGCGCGGCGGGCCCGAAGCCGCTGATCCCCTCGGCCACGATCCTGCCCGACCCAACCGCCACCTCGACCACGCTCGAGCCGCACGCGCCGCCGACGGTTCCGATGTCGACGCCCTGGTCGAGCGTCCACGTGCTCGGCGGGAGCACGCGGGACGCCGGGCGCATCGGAAAGACCCACCCGGCCGATGCCGAGTCACCGGTCGACGAGGTCACCTTGCGCCCCGCCTTGATCCACGAGGCGAGCGTGCTCGCGGTGATCCGGCCGGCGGTCCCGGTCACCGGTTCGAGCCTGGCGGCGGTTTGAAATCGGGCCACCGCCTGGGCGGTCTGGGCGCCGAAGCTGCCATCCGCGCTGGTCGGGATGCCGACGGCGGTGAGCCACGACTGCAATGTCCGCACGTCGCCTCCGGTGACGCCGACACGCAACACGCGGGCAAACGGCGAGCTCACGGACGTGGTCGAGTGACTGGTGGTGGTGGAGACCGTGCGGTGCTCGCGCACCCACGACTGCAACGTGCTCGCGGTCACCACCCCGACCTCTCCGGTGACCGGTCGCAGGCCGGCCGCGGACTGAAACCGCGCCGCCGACTGCCGGGTCGCGGGGCCGAAGCTCCCGTCGACGCTCGTCCTCACGCCCACCGCGTTCAGCCACGACTGCAGCGTTCGCACGTCGCCTCCCCTGACTCCCACCCGCAGCACCCGGGCGAACGGGCCGGTTCGAGCGGATGCGTGGGCGATCCCTCCCATAGCCAGGAGCCCACCGGCCACGACCAACGGAAGAAGGCAACGTCTGATGGTGTCGTGGGCGCGGCAGGCAGGGGGCATGAGCACGCGAAGCTCCTCGCGATCGATCGCTTTGGTGCCTGGTGCCTGCGGGGTTTGCTTACGGGCTGGCGCTCGCCCCGATTCGATCGCTGCCTGCGATCACCGCAGGTTTCGCCCCCGGGAGATTTGGCTCTCCCACCTACCCACGCTCACCGGGCTGGCTCTTTTCGGGGACTCGGCGCCGGCGCCAAACCGCTTGAGCCCTGCAAGGTTGCGCCCACCCGGAAGGGGTTTGGCGAACGCCCGCGACGCCGGTAGGGTCCGGCGCCACGAAACCGCGACCAGGCGGAACGGACGACCGATGCAGCGCAGGTTCGAGGGCAAGAGGTTCATGGTCACCGGCGCGGGCACCGGGTTCGGCGCCGAGCTGTCCGCGCGCGCGGCCGAGGAAGGGGCCGCCCTGGTCGTGGTCCACTACCGGCGCTCGCGGGCCGGGGCGCAGGCCACGGCCGAGCGGGTGCGAGCGGCCGGGGCGCAGGCCGCCCTCGTGCAAGGCGACATCACCTCGTGGTCGGAGGTCAAGCGAATGGCCGAGTTCGTCTTCGGTGAGCAACAGGGCATTGACGTCCTGGTCAACAACGTGGGCGAGATGGCCTCCGCTCAGCGGTCGTGGGAGGAGCTGACCGAAGAGGCGATCGACCACGTCCTGGCCGTGGACATCAAGGGGACGATGCTGATGGTGCACGAGTTCGGCCGCCGGATGGTCGACCGGGGCGGCGGCACGATCGTCAACATCGGCTCGAACGTGATCGTCGAGGGCAGCCCGCGCGCGCCTCAGTACGCGGCCGGGAAATACGGCCTGCTCGGAGTGACGAAGTCATACGCCCGCGCGCTCGCCCCCACGGTGCGCGTCAACGCGTTCGGACCCGGCTTCATGGAGACCGCGGCCCTGCGTGACCGGGCGGACTGGAAGGGCGGCCGGCGCGAGCAAGTGCTCTCCGCCACCCCCACCGGGCGAATTCCCGCCCCCCGCGAGATGGCCGGCGCGGCGCTGTTCCTGGCCAGCGAGGACGCTCATCACATCACCGGCTCGTTCGTGATCGCGGACGGGGGCCACAGCATGCTCGGGGCATGACGTGGGCGGGGGTCTGTTCAGCGGCCTGTACGCCCGCGGCCCCGTGGCGGAGGCGGTGAGCGACCGAGCCTGGGTCCAGGCCATGCTCGATGTCGAGGCCGCGCTGGGGGGGAACCGCTGAGAGCCGATCAGATCGACATCGAAGCCCTCGGCCGGGAAGGAGCCGACCACGCGTCCCCGGTGGTGCCCCTGGCGCGCCGGTTTCGCGACACCCATGCCGGCGCGACCTCCCAGGACATCCTGGACACCGCGATGATGCTGGTGGCCAAGCGCGCACGCGGGCCCCTGCTCGAAGATGCAGCTGCGGCCGCCGACGGCGCGGCGCGGCTGGCCGACCGCCACCGCGAGACGCCGGTGATGGCCAAGACTCTGCTCCAGGATGCCCTGCCCACCTCGTTCGGCCTCAAGGCCGCGGGATGGATGACCGCAATTGATGAGGCCCGGGACGAGCTTGCCAACGTGCCGCTGGCCGTGCAGATGGGAGGCCCCGTCGGGCACCGCGCCCCGGAAACCGCCGGGCGCGTCGCGGCCCAGCTCGGATTGCACGAGCCCGTCCTGCCCTGGGCCACGGACCGCGTCGGGCCCGCGCGCCTGGCCGCGGCGCTCGGCCTGCTCGCGGGTTCGCTCAGCAAGGTGGCCCGTGACGTCACGCTCTCGGACGCGCTCCGCGAGGGCGTGCCCGGCCGGGGCGGCTCCTCGGCCATGGCGCACAAGCAGAACCCCGTCGCGGCGGTGTCCATCCTCGCCTGCACGCGGCGCGTGCCCGGACTGGTGGCGACGATGCTGGCCTCGATGGAGCAGGAGCACGAGCGCGCCGCCGGGGCCTGGCAGGCCGAGTGGGGAACCATCACCGACCTGTTCCGGCTCACCGGGTCCGCGGCCGCCTGGGCCCGCGACCTCCTCGAGCATCTCGAAGTCGACGAACCAGCCATGCGGCAGGGAGCCGGCGAGGACCCGGATCTGGGGGCTTCCGAGCTCCTCATCGACCGGGCTCTGGCAAAGCGCTCACGGTGACCCTCCACCGCGAGATCGCCGGGCCCGAAGGTGCGCCCGCGCTCCTGCTCGGCGGCTCGCTCGGGACGACCCTGCGCATGTGGGACCGCCAGCGGCCGCTGGCGCGGGAGCGGCGCCTGGTCTGCTTCGATCACCGTGGACACGGCGCCTCGCCGGTGCCCGACGGGCCGTATGAGATCTCCGACCTGGGGCGCGACGTGCTCGAGCTGATGGACGCGCTCGGCCTCGTGCGGGCGTCGTACTGCGGCCTGTCGATCGGTGCCATGGTCGGCATGTGGTTGGCCGCTCATGCGCCCGAGCGGATCGACCGGCTCGTGTTGCTCTGCACCTCGGCCCACATGCCACCGGCCGAGGCGTGGCGGGAGCGAGCGAGGGCCGTCCTGGCTGCCGGCTCGACCGAGCCGATCGCCGACACCGTGGTCGAGCGGTGGCTGACCCCCGCCTTCGCCGCTGCGCATCCCGAGGTGCGCGCGGAGTTGCGCGACATGCTCACGAGCAGCCCGCCCGACGGATACGCCCGCTGCTGCGGAGCCATCGAGCGGATGGACCTGCGCGGCGAGCTGCCGGGGATCCGCGCGCCCACGCTGGTGATATCCGGTGCGGACGACCAGTCCACACCGGTCGAGCACCAGCGGCTGATCGCCGATGCGATTCCAGGCGCTCGGCACGAGATCGTCGGGTCCGCCGCGCACATCGCCGCGGTCGAGCAGCCGGGGCCGATCAACCGGCTAATTGACACGCATCTTATGTGAGACGACGGTAAGCAGTCAGCATTCCGACTGCGTCGCAACTATGCCGACCGGCTCCTGTTGGGTGACGTGTCCACTCATATGAAGGGAGGCAGCATGCGCCGCTTGCGCATCGCCCTGATCACCGCCCTGGTTGCCTGCGCCCCCGTGGCGCTTGCGGTGGGATTCGCCGGATCGGCGCAGGTTGCGTCGGCGGCCAACCCCGCGCCCCCGAGTGCCACCACGGGCTCGGCCACCAACGTGACGCAGTCCAGTGCAACGGTGAGCGGCACTGTCAATCCGAATGGCAGTGACACCACTTACTACTTCCAGTACGGAAGCACCACGAGCTACGGGTCGAACACGGCCTCCACCAGTGCCGGTTCGGGTACCTCGGATGAGTCTGTGTCGTCCAATCTGACCGGACTGGCGCCCAGCACCACCTACCACTACCGGCTCGTGGCCGTGAACAGCGCCGGCACCACCGACGGCGCGGACCAGACGTTCACCACCACCACACCGCCCACGGTGACCACCGGACCGCCGTCGGACATCACCCGTTCGTCGGCCGCGCTCAGCGGCTCGGTGGATCCCAAGAGTCAGTCGACGACGTACTACTTCCGGTATGGCACGACGACCTCATACGGGACCCAGACGAGTCCGAGCTCGGCCGGCTCGGGCAACGGACCGGTCGGTGTTCACGCCACCATCTACGGCCTGAGCGCCAACACCACCTACCACTACCAGGTGGTGGCCCAGAACGCCGGCGGGACGTCGTACGGGAATGACCAGACGTTCACGACCACCTCCAGCCAGGCCGTGATCCTGGGACGAGAGGGATTCGTCTCGCCTGGCGGAGTGGTGGGCGTCGAGCTCGGATGCTTCCACGGCACGAGCGACTGCGCCGGTCATCTGACCATGAGCCACAACGGCACCGTGATCGCGCAGCGCGACTACAGGATCGCCTCTGACAGCGGCGGGTTCCAGAACATGCAGCTGACCTCCCAGGGCAAGCAGATGCTCGGGTCAAACGGCGTGTGGCATCTGCTCGCGGTCACGGTCACGGCGACCAGCAGCACCGGACAGAAGCTGTCCTACACGGTCCATCTGGCCCGCTGGGTCTGGCACTGATCTCCCCGCGCACCGCGGCGCGCCGGAACTGATTCCGGCGCGCCCCGGGGCGGGGTTATCGTCTTCACACCGTGAAGGCGAGTCGGGACCCCGGTGGTGCTGAGAACCAGAGTGGGCGAGTAGCCGAGGCCCGCGCACGAGCGGAGCTTCGGCTGCTGCGTCAGCGCAGCACGCTTCGACCGCTGGGGTGGGCGGTGATCGTCGTGGTGATAGCCGGAGCGCTCAACGGCCAGCCG
Organism: uncultured Solirubrobacterales bacterium; assembly: GCA_963748585.1. Taxonomy (GTDB): domain Bacteria; phylum Actinomycetota; class Thermoleophilia; order Solirubrobacterales; family Solirubrobacteraceae; genus Palsa-465. Next base: position 33,395 of record CAVVJR010000005.1, read on the forward strand.
GCGCCGGCCCTGCGCGGCGTCGGCCTCGGAGTCACGCTGGCCGTGGTCGACTTCGCCGCCACGATGGCGGCGGCGATCCGCGACTCGTTCCCGGCTCGGCGCCGGCTCATGCAGGTGGCCGTGATCGCGGCCATGGGCGCCGGAGGTGTGGCCCTGGCCGGGCTGCAACCGCACGATGCGACCGCGCTCGCCGCCGGCGCTGCCGTCTGGATGGCCGTGGCCCGGCTCGACGCGCCGCTCGGCTGGGCGCTGGGGGCCGCCATCACCGTCGGCCTCGATCTCGCCACCAGCCTGGCCGGGAGCTCCGCCGCGGCGGTGCTGGCCGACACGCTGCTGTGCGCGCTGCTCGGGCTGATGGCGCACTTCATGAAGCAGGCGCGCCAGAGCCAGGACCGGACCGAGATCTTGCTGGCCGAGCTCGACGATGCTCGGGCGGAGCAGACCCGGGCGGCCGCGATCGCCGAGCGCGGACGGATCGCCGGCGAGCTCCACGATGTGCTGGCCCATTCGCTCTCGGCGGCGGCGATCCAGCTCCAGGGCGCCAGGCGACTGGCCGAGCGCGAGCAGGCCGAGCCGGCGCTCCGAGCCGCGGTCGAGCGGGCCGGCGAGCTCGTGCGCGAGGGTCTGGCGGACGCGCGCCAGGCGGTCGGCGCCCTGAGGGGCCAAGAGCTCCCCGGCGTGGCCCACCTCGGCTCGCTGGTCGACAACTTCAAAGGCGATGTGGCCGCGGAGGCTCGTCTGGAGGTCCGCGGCGACCCCCGGCCACTGCCCGCCGACACCGGTCTGGCCCTCTACCGTGGCGCCCAGGAAGCGCTCACCAACGTGGCCCGGTATGCGCCGGGGGCGAGCACGGTGGTCCGGCTGAGCTACGAGGCGGACCGCACCGACCCTGACGATCGAAGATCGCGTGCCGGCTCCCACGCCCGCTGTCGCACCGGACCGGGACATGACCGGCGTAGGCGGGGGGCGCGGCCTCGAGGGCATGCGCGAGCGGGTTGAGCGAGTCGGGGGCCGATTCGATGCCGGGCCGACCGAGACCGGATGGCAGGTCACGCTGGAGGTGCCGGCATGAGCGTCCGGCCGATCCGCGTCCTCATCGCCGACGATCAGCGGGTCGTGCGCGACGGTCTCAGCATGTTGGTCGGGCTGATCGAAGGCGTCGAGGTGATCGGAACGGCGGCCGACGGCGTGCAGGCGGTCGACCAGGCCCGGGATCAGAGGCCCGACGTGGTGCTGATGGATCTGCGCATGCCGGGACTGGACGGGGCCGGAGCAACGCGCCAGATCCGGGCCGAGCTACCGGAGACGCAGGTGCTCGTGCTCACCACGTTCGCCGACGACAAATCGTTGTTCCCAGCGCTGGAAGCCGGCGCGCGCGGCTATTTGACCAAGGACGCGAGCGCGGAGGAGATCGAGCGCGGGATCAGGGCGATCGCGGCCGGGCGAACGCACCTCGATCCAGAGGTGCAGGAGCGCCTGGTCAACGCGGTGCTCGATGCCGCCCCGCCCGCAACCGCCACAGCCCCAGCCGCGGCGACGGCCAAAGCCGCGGCGACAGCCAAAGCCGCGGACGCGGAGCCTGCGCTCCCGGACGAGCTCACCCCGCGCGAGGCGGAGGTCCTGACGCTGATCGCGGCCGGGCTGTCGAACTCGGAGATCGCGGCCGAGCTCGTCGTCTCCGGGGCGACGGTGAAGACGCACGTCAACCGGATCTTCTTCAAGATCGGGGCGCGCGACCGCGCTCAGGCGGTGCGCTATGCCTACCGGCACGGGCTCGCCTGAGCGCCGCGACCGGCGTCAGTCCGCCGGCTTGGCGGCCTCCCCGAGCCGCGGGCCCTGACGCTCGAGCTCGAACCACACGTGCGTGGTCCCCTCGTGGATGCCCCACCGGCTGGATTCGGTGTCGACGATGGCCAGTCCGCGGCCGTGGAGGTCGTCGAACTCCCGCTGCCTGATCTCGTGCTCGAACCCGGTCCCCTCGTCGATCACCTCGATCAGGGCCCGGTCGTCGTTCAGATCGGCCCGGAGGGTGATCGTGCCCTGGCCGTGCAGGACGGCGTTGGTGACCAGTTCGCTGGCCAGCAGCTTGGTCCGGTGGAGCTCGTCACTGGGTAGATCGGCGCTGAACCACTGCGCCAGCAGGCGGCGCGCCAGCCAGGGCGCGTCGTGCGAACGCGGAAGCTCGGTCTCAAACGGTGCGCCCGTCATCGGTTCAGTTCGTGCCCATCGGTCGTGGCGACGCCCCCCAAATGGCGCTGCCCCGCCGCTAGCGCCAACTCAACCGAGTGTAGCCGCCGGGGCGGCCGGCCGGGTGCCGCGCACCCCGAAATCGCCCGAACACACGTTTGCTTCACGCAAGACCGGGGTAGAAACGACTACGGGCGGATAACACCGGGGCGGGTGCGAGCCAGGCCCTTGCCCGTCCGGCCGGAGCGCCTCGCACGCTTCGGCGGCAGACCCTTGAACCGGACCTTTTAAGGAGCACGTGAATCGTGAGCAATCAAGACGACTCAGAGCGCGTCGCCGGCGGGATCGCCGGCAAGATCGCCGGCAAGGCCAAGGAGGCCGCCGGCAATGTGGTCGGAGACTCCGACCTCGCGCGGGAAGGACGGCTGCAGCAGGCGCAGGTCGACGCCGAAGCCCAGGCGGCTCGGCAGGCTCGGGACGCCAAGCAGCACGAGGATGAGGCGAAGCTGGTGGAAGAGAAGAAGGAGACCGAGCTCGAGCGCGAGCGGCTGGAGGCCGAAGTGGCAGCCCAGCAGCGCGAGCAGCGGATCGAAGCCGATCGCCACGAGGCCGAGCGCCAAGCTCAGGCTGAAGCCCAGCGCAAGGAAGAGCGCGCCGAGTCCGAGCGCCGGGCCCAGGAGCACGACGCGCAGACGACAGAGCAGCAGGCCGAGCGCGAACGCGTCGCCGTTGCTCAGGACACCGTGCGGCTCGAGCAGGAGGCTCGCCGCGCGGAACAGACCGCAGAAGCTATTGACAACGAGGTGACTCAATGAACGTCAGACAACTCCCCGGCGTCGCCGTGGACCGCTACCTGAAGCTGGTGCGCGCGCCGCTGACCGGGGCCGTGAACCTGCTCCCGGGCAACGGGACCGGCGTGAAGCCGGTGGCCAAGGCAACCCTTGATCGCGTCGATGCGTCGGTCCGCACGCTGGCCGGGACCGCGCTGCGCGATCCGGCGCTGATCGACGAGGCCCAGCGGCTGCGCAAGGCCGTGAACGAGCGCGAGCGGGCCGTCGAACTGCGCGAGCAGGCCGAGCGCCAGAGCGCCAAGGCCGACTCGCGGCTCGAGCAGCGCGAGGAGCAGGCCGACCAGCGTCGCCAGCAGGCCCAACAGCGTGCCAAGACCAAGCGCCAGGAGGCCACGCGCACGCGCCAGGCCAAGGCCACCAACGCGGCCAAGGCCGAGCAGCAGCGGCTGGACGCCAATCGAAAGACCGCACAGCGGGCCGAAGCCGCGGTCAAGGAGCGCGAGCCCGAGGCCCGTCTCGAAGCGCTCCAGGCCGAGAGCGAAGCGCTGCGCAAGCGTGAGCACGAGCTCACCGCGCGCGACGAGGCCAGCCGGCTGCGCGACGCGGCCGAGCGCGCCAAGGCCGAGCGCAAGCAGGATTAGCCGCCCCCGGCCGTGGCAGGTTCAGGCCTGCCACGGCCGGCTCGGCGAGAAGGCGCGTGGATCGCGGCAGGCCCGAGCCTGGGTTCGCCGGCGACGACTGACCACCACAGCCCCGAGTTGTGAACACCCGGTACGGCCGGGTAGTCCCCGGACCGTGCACGACGTCGCCATCCTCGCCATCAAGGCGGTCGCGGGCGGTGCTCTGGTGCTCGCGTTCGCGGCCATCTCCGAGAGCCTGAGCCCGAAGCGGTTCGCCGGATTGTTCAGCGCCGCGCCTGCGGTGGCGATCGCCTCACTGACCATCACGGTTCTCGACAAGGGTCACCACGACGCTCACCAAAGCGCCGTCGGGATGCTGGCCGGGGTCGCCGGGATGATCGCCTATGCCGCCCTCGTCGTACCGCTCCTGCGGCGCATGCGCGCCTCCCGCGCCGCCGCGCTCGCCCTGAGTGCCTGGCTCCTCGTCGCGGCCGTCGTCGCCGTCCCGGTGATGCTGGCGTGAGCGCCGGCGACGAAGAACTCCCGATCACCCACCGCGTCGGCGACCGGCCCCGGCTTCATCCGTCGAAGCTGCGCGACATCCACGCCCGGGATCTCGGCTACCGATTTCTCGCCGGCGCGCTGACGTCGGTCGTCGCCGGCCTCCTGACCATCGCCTTCGGCCCCCGGATCGGTGGGGTGATGCTTGCCTTCCCGGCCATCCTCGCCGCCAGCCTGACCCTGATCGAGGAGCAGGAGGACAGCGCCGAGGCCCGAGAGGATGCTCGGGGAGCGGTGGCGGGCGGGGCGGCCATGGGCGCGTTCGCCGCCGTGGCCGCGGTCCTGTTCGGGCACTTCAACGCGGCGGTGACGCTCGCGCTGGCCACCCTCGCGTGGCTCGCCGCGGCCTTCCTCCTCTACCTGATCGCGTGGTTCAAGTAGACCTCCGAGACCGCCGTCGAGGCGGCGGTCCCGGAGGTAACTCAGAGCGCGCTTACGGCTGGGGCACGATCCTGATGTAGGGGCGGGGTGCCTCCCACTCGCCGAAGATCTCCTTGGCCTTCTCGTCCGAGACCGAGCCCGAGATGATCACGTTGTCGCCGGGCGTCCAGTTCACCGGCGTCGAGACCTGGTGCTTGGCCGTGAGCTGGAGCGAGTCGATCACCCGCAGCACCTCGTCGAAGTTGCGTCCCGTCGACATCGGATAGACCAGGATCAGCTTGATCTTCTTGTCCGGCCCGATCACGAACACGTTGCGCACGGTCTGGTTGTCGGCCGGCGTGCGTGACAGCGGATCGCCGTCCACGCCGCCCGGCAGCATCCCGTAGAGCTTCGAGACGTTGTAGTCGGAGTCGCCGATGATCGGATAGTTGGGCGCGGTGCCCTGCGTCTCCTCGATGTCCTTGGCCCAGTCGCCGTGGCGGTCGACCGGGTCCACGGACAGGCCGATGATCTTCACGTTCCGGCGGTCGAACTCGGGCTTGATCTGAGCCATGTAGCCGAGCTCGGTCGTGCATACCGGCGTGAAGTCCTTGGGGTGCGAGAACAGCACCGCCCAGGAGTCGCCGATCCAGTCGTGGAAGCTGATCCGCCCCTCGGTCGTCTCGGCGTCGAAGTCGGGTGCGGTATCGCCAATGTTCAAAGCCATGTGTTTTCCCTCCGCTGGGATAAATCGTCCAGAATCTCAGCTTACCTCGCGCAAAATGCGAGCTCAGCTGAGCGCCGCCTCGGCTCGGAGCTCGAGTTCGTACGGCTGGGCCGTCCGCTCGAGCTCGCCCGATGGCCCGACCCGGTACGTGCCCGAGCGTCGCAGCGGCGGCGAGTAGGCGTGAATGGTCACGGCCGGCCCGAAGCCCGCGTGAAGCACCCGGTGGATCGCGGTTGGAGGCACATGGAACGTCTCGCCGGCCCCGACCAGGCGGGTGGCCGGGTCGGTCCCCAGCCGCAGCCGATCCTCGCGCACGGCCCCGTCGAGCACGGCGATCGCCGCCGCCGACTCGTCATGATCGTGGAATCCGGTGTCCTGATCCTCGCTCCAGCAGATGAGCCAGGCGTTGACGTGCTCGTCGTCCCAGATCTGCTCGTACACCCGGAGGTCGTCGTCGTGCCGGATCAGGTGGTGCCACAGCTCGGGCTGCTCCACCAGCTCGTCCACGAACCGCTCCAGCTGCGCAGGGTGCAAACTCATGACTCCGATACTACAGTAATTCACTCGACTTACTGCAGCTTAGGACCGGGACGACCCGGTCAGCCGATCGAGGCCGCCGCCTCGCCGCTGAGCACGAACCACACCGTCTTGCCCGCGCCGCGGCCGGGATCAACCCCCCAGGCGTCGGAGAACATCTCGACGATCTGGAGGCCCCGGCCTCGCGGCTCCTCGGGACCTGGCGAGCGCTTGGTCGGGGTGCCGCCCGCGTCGTCGGTGACCTCCACGCGAACCTGGCCACCCCCCGCGGCGATCGTCATCTCGAAGGCGGCCTGGGCGTGGCGGACGCAGTTGGTGGCCAGCTCGGACACCATCAGCTCGACCGCGTCGAGCGTCTCCGCCGGCAGGCCGGCCAGCAGGCCGGTGGCAAAGCGCCGGGCGGCGGCGACCGAAGTGGCCTGGGCCGGGAAACGCCGGGTCTCAGTCATCCGCTCAGCCCCATCCTCTTGGCCAGTCCCATCGTCGTGACTACGCGGCGCAGGAGCGCGGTGGGCTCGCGCAGCTCGACCCGGCCGACCTCGTTTGACCATTGAACCCACAGCGCGATGGCCGAGCTGTCGGCGAACCGGAGCGCCTCCACTTCGAGGATCAGCCTCTTGATCCCGTCGGCGATCAGGGGGTCCACCGCCGCCGCGAGCCGGTCGATGTTGCTCAGGTCGAGCTCGCCGCTGATCGTCACCACGGCTGTCCCTTCCGCGGGGGACGCGACGGTGAAGTCCATGCTCGCCGGCGGCTTGGCGTCTACTCCGTCCATCGCAGCCCCACGATCGCGGTGTCGTCCTCGGATGGCCCATCGCGCATTTCATCCAGCAGGCCGGAAATGAGCTCAGGGAGGGGGAGGTGGGCTCCGGTGGCCGCGGCCTGCAGCCGGGCCAGCCCCTGGTCGAGATTCTCGCCCCGCCGTTCGATCAGTCCGTCGGTGTAGGCGAGCAGGGTCGCGCGGGGTGGAACGGTGACCGTGGTCGACTCGTATCTGACCCCGGAATCAACCCCGACGGGCAGGCCCACGGCGCTCTCGAGGTACTCGCTGCGTCCATCGCTGATCAGCAGGGGCGGCAGGTGGCCCGCGCTCGTGAGCGTCAGCGAACGCGTGCCGAGGTCGACCAGCGCGCAGAGCACCGTGGCCAGGCGGCCTCCGGCATCGATGCTGACCAGGCTGGACAGCTTGGTCAGGATGCGGGCGGGCGAGTCGCCGTCGACGGCGTAGGCGTGGATGGCGAAGCGGAGCGAGGCCATCGTGGCCGCCGCGCGCAGGCCGCGCCCGGACACGTCGCCGACCACGAGCAGCAGCCTCTGCTGGTCCAGGACGATCAGGTCGTACCAGTCGCCGCCGATCTCGACGCCCCGCTCGCCGGGCTCGAACCGTGCGTCGGCCTCGGCTCCGCGGAGCCGCGGCAGCTCGTGGGGGAGCAGCGCGTGCTGGAGGGTCTGGGCGATGTTGCGCTGCTCGGCGTACAGGCGCCGGTTCTCCTCCGCCACCTGCTCGAGCCGCTCGGCCAGGTGCTCGGCCGCTCGGCGGCGCCGGGTCAGCCCCGCGGTCAGGGTGGCGGCGCTCACCGACAGGAGTACGCCGGCGCCGAGAATGATCCATGGCAGGTCCTCGGACAGCCCCCCGCTGAGTGAGCTCCGCGGCGCCACCACGACGGTGAGGGCGCTGTCCCCGAAGGGCACGACTTCCGTCGCATGCGTGCCTCGGAGGGGCAACGGGGCGCCGGCGGTCAGCAGCAGCAGCGCCGCCGGGCGTTGAGTGCGGCCTAGATAGATCGCGAAGTTGAGATCCGAGAACGCCTGGTTCCTCTCGATCGGGGAGCGGCGGTTGGGCGGCAGGGCGGCCTCCCCGTAGACGGCGTAGCCGCCGCGTGCCGTCGGCGAGGCCAGCGCGTAACCGAGCCGGGGGGAGGATCGGTTCAGCATCCCGGTCACCGCGAGGGTGCGGGCGCGCGCGGCCCGGGCGAAGAACGCGGTCGTCTCCGGGCCGGACCCCTGCATCACCGGCGCCACACCCAGCGTGGTCAGCGGTCCGCGGCCGACGGCGCCGATCCGCCACAAAGAGGCGGTGATGAACGGATGCGGCGTCGGCCCGACGTAGGTGGCCATGAACTGGCGGAACTTCCGGACGTCTCCGTTGGTCGCCGTGGCCAGCGCCGCCGCCGAGGCCAGCGGCGTCTGGATCCCGGGTACCGCCGCGGACAGGACCGAGCCCGCCTCGCGCGCGCGCAGGCGCAGCAGCCGCTTCTCGTTGTTGATGTACGACGCTCGGGAGGCCCAGGTCAGGACGCCGGTCACGACCAGGCCCAGCACCAGGACGCCCACGGCGACCCAGAACGGCCACCGCTCCCGCGCACCGCGCCGGCTCACCGGCGACGCCTCGGGACCGCGCTCGTCCGAGGCCGCGTCCGGCGCGGGAGACGTCTCGGTTTCCGCTTCGCTTGCCTGGACCACACGGGAAACCTACCGCCAAACCAGGCGAAGTCAGGCCGATGCGGCGGCGGGCGGTTTCCCGGCCCGGCTGCGGTCCGGAGCCAGGCCCTCCCAGAGCCTGCGCATGGCCGGAGCGAGCTGGTCGAGCTCGCGGAGGTGAGCTTCGGTCAGGCGGTCGAGCTTCTCCAGTCCCGCATCGGTCAGCGCGAGCCGGATGATGCTGTGGTTGTGCTCGTCCGGGCGGCGCGTGACCAGGCCGGCGGAGGCCGCGCGATCGACCAGGCCGACCGCGCTGTGGTGGCGCAGGACCAGGTATTCGGCCACCTCGCCGATGGCCGGACCGAGCGGATCGGGGTGGCCGGCGATGGCCAGCAGGAGCTGGTGCTGGGCCGGCGTGAGCCCGGATTCCCGGGCCTGCTCCTCGCTCCAATGCAGGAACCGGCGCAGGCTCGACCGCAACGCCAGCAATCGCCCGTAATCGGTTTGGCTGAGCGACATATCGGGGTACGATATCGTAAGACGATACGATTCACCAAGTAGGACCCAAGGAGCACCCATGACCAATCCAGCTCTCGACCCCACCGCCGGCGAGCGCGCCCGCGAAATCGCGCTCAATCCGGACCTGCCCCACGCGATCGTCGATCCGACCGACCCCCGCTGCGGCCGCTTCGCCGAGCCCGAATCCGCGCTCGTGCTCGACCCCACCGATCCACGAGCCGGCCGGTTCCTGTCCTGACCGTGACCACCGCGAGCTCCACCCGCGCGATCAAGCGCTCATGATCGGCCCCCAGCCCGACGAAGGAGAAGACCCACCGCCGGGAGCCAAGCGCCCGCCGTCGGGCGTCCGGCGGTTGGGCGACTTCGCACTGACGCCGCGCGTGCTCACGCTGGTGGCGTTCGCGGTTCCGGTCGGGGCGCTGAGCGCGGTAGTGGCCTACGCACTGCTGCGGCTGATCGGCCTGATCACCAATCTGGTCTTCTACCAGCGGGTGGCCACGTCGCTCGTGGCCCCCGGGGCCCACCATCACAGCCCGGCGCTGATCCTGGCCGCGCCGATCGCCGGCGGCCTCGTCATCGGGCTGATGGCCCGCTACGGGTCCGAGAAGATCCGGGGCCACGGGATGCCGGAGGCGATCGAGTCGATCCTGGCCGGCGGAAGCAAGGTCCAGCCCCGCGTGGCCCTGCTCAAGCCGGTCTCGGCCGCGATCGCGATCGGCACCGGCGGACCGTTCGGGGCCGAGGGGCCGATCATCATGACCGGGGGCGCCTTCGGCTCGCTCGTGGCGCAGTTCTGGGCCATGACCGCCGACGAGCGCAAGACGCTGCTCGTGGCCGGAGCCGCGGGCGGGATGGCGGCGACGTTCAACGCCCCCCTGGCTTCGGTGCTCCTGGCCGTTGAGCTCCTGCTCTTCGAATGGCGGCCGCGCAGCTACCTGCCGGTGGCGATGTCCGTGGCCGTGGCCACGACGGTGCGCGGCGTGCTCCTCGGCACCCACCCGGTGTTCGGCGTGCCGCAGGTCAGCCTGCACCTGAGCGGCGGCGTCTACGCCCTGTGCCTGGCCGCCGGATGTCTGGGGGGCGGGCTGGCCGTGGTCGCCACCGCGATCGTCTACGCGGCCGAGGACGGATTCCAGCGGCTGCCCGTCCACTGGATGTGGTGGCCGGCCATCGGAGGGCTGATCATCGGGGTGGGCGGCCTGTTCGAGCCCCGCGCCCTCGGTGTCGGCTACGACGTGATCCACCAGCTCCTGCTCGGCCGGGCCGGGCTGTCACTGGTCATCGGCATCCTCGTGGTCAAGACGCTGATCTGGTCGCTGTCGCTCGGCTCGGGGACCTCGGGCGGAGTGCTCGCCCCGACGTTCATGATCGGAGCCGCCCTCGGGGCGCTCGAGGCCCATCTGTTCCCCGCCGTGTCGCCCGGCTTCTGGTCCCTGATCGGTCTCGGCGCGGTGGTCGGCGGGGTCATGCGCTCGCCATTCACCGGCGTCGTCTTCTCGATGGAGCTGACCCACCAATGGGGTGCGCTGCTGCCCCTGCTGATCGCCGCCTCGGCCGCCTTCGGCGTGTCCGCGCTTCTGCTCAAGCGCTCGGTTCTGACCGAGAAGCTCGCTCGCCGGGACATGCACCTGACCCGCGAGTACACGATCGATCCGCTCGAAGTCCTGTTCGTCCGCGACGTGATGACCGCGCAGGTGGCGCTGTTCCGGGCCGGCACGCCGCTGGTCGAGGCCGCGGCCACGTTCGTCTCCGGCCACCGGCAGACCCGCGACGCTCAGCACCGCCAGCGCCTCTATCCCGTGCTCGACGGCGACGACCGAATCGTCGGCGTTGTCACGCGGCGAGACATGCTCGATGCTGCGCTCCGGCCTCCGGACGGGCTGATCGACGACCTGGCGATCGACGACCCGGTGGTCGTCCACCCCGATCAGACGCTGCGCGAGGCGGCCAACCTGATGGCCGACCGCGGCGTCACCCGGGTGCCGGTGGTCGAGCGCGAACGGCCCGAGGCCCTGCTCGGGCTGGTCACCCTGGTCGACCTGCTGAGCGGACGGCTGATCGATCTGCAGGAGGAGCGGGAGGCCGAGCGCGTACTGCGGCTCAGGTTTTGGGAGGCAGGGAACGGGCGTAGGCGACCCCGATCCGTACCCAGTCGCGCAGCTCTTCCTCCGTCGTCGCGTCGACCCGAAGCCACCCATCCATTGCCCGACCGCGCATCTCGAATCGCGCGGCGTGGGGCTTCTTGACCAGCTCGTCGGTTTGCGCCGGATCGCAGCGCAGGAGCAGGCCGCCCTGACCGCTGGCCGAGACCGCCATGTTCCCGCCGATCAGAAAGGCGAGCCCGCCGAACATCCGCTTCTCGGTCAGCCCCGGCTCGGAGCCGACGAGCTCGCGGATGCGGGCGGCCAGTTGTTCGTCATAGGCCATGGACGGAGATTATGGGGCCGGGCTTCGCCCGTCATCCGTGGGGCCGTTGCGCCGGGCCTCCGTGCCCGGCACCTGCCCCGTCACCGGCACGTTCGCCGCTAGGCGAACTGCCAATGGCGGCGAAGCCGCCGACCGCCACCGCACCTAGGCGTGGGCGCGCAGCAACTCGCTCGTGTGAGCGGCGTCGATCGGCCGTCCGAGCAGGTAGCCCTGGCCGAGATCGCACCCGAGCTCGACCAGCAGCGCATGCTGCTCGGGCAGCTCGATGCCCTCGGCCACCGTGGTCAGCCCGAGGTGGCGGCCGATCCCCACGATGCCGGCCAGCAGGCCCTGTTCGGTTGGCTCCTCGCCCCGGGCGGCGGGGAGGAACTCGCGCGGGATCTTCAGCAGGTCGATCGGCAGGTGGGAGAGGTTGAGCAGCGAGGAGTAGCCGGTCCCGAAGTCATCGAGGGCGACGCGAACCCCGAGCTCACGGATCTTGCGCAACGACGCGAGCACGTTCGGGGTGTCCTCCATCCGCGCGCTCTCGGTCACCTCGAGGATCAGGGCCGAGGGCGGGAACTTGCGGATCGCCTGCTCGACCGCCGCCGCGTACTCGGGGATCTGCAGCTCCCGCATGGAGACGTTGACGCTGATGGCCAGCGGCGTCTCCCGCCACCAGATGGCGAACTGGCGGCACGCCTCGGCCAGCACCCAGCGGCCGAGCTCGGAGATCAGCCCCGTCTCCTCGGCCACCGGGATGAACTCCATCGGCGGGACGAGCCCGCGGACCGGGTGGCGCCAGCGAATCAGGCTCTCGAGCGCGGCGATCCGGCCGGACTGCAGGTCGAACAGGGGCTGGTAGTGCAACTCGAACTCGTTGCGCTCGACCGCGCGCCGCAGTTCGGTGTCGAGACCGAGGCGGGAGACCAGCGCGGCGTGCATGCTCGGCTCGAAGCGCTCGAAGCGCGCGCCCCCGGTCCGCTTGGCCCGGTACATGGCCACGTCCGCGTTGCGCAGAAGCGTCTCGGCGTCCTCACGGCCGCTGGCGATTCCGACGCTCACGCTGACGAACACGACGTGACTGCTGATCTCGAACGGCTGGGTCAGCACCTCGATGATCCGCGCCGCCACGTGCTCGGGGTCCTCGGCGCCGACGAGCAGGAGCGCGAATTCGTCTCCGCCCAGGCGCGCGCACACGTCGTGTCCCCGGGTGGCCTGGCGCAGGCGCTCGGCCACCGCGACCAGAAGCTGATCGCCGACCAGATGGCCGAGCGAGTCGTTGACGAGCTTGAACCGGTCGAGATCGAGGAACAGCACGGTCGGGGGCTCGGCCCCGCGGTCGGCGCGGACCAGTTCGTGATCGAGGCGGTCGAGCAGGAGGGCGCGGTTGCCCAGGCCGGTGAGCGAGTCGGTGAACGCCTGGTGCATCGCGTGGCTGGCCCGCGCCACCGCCAGCGCGATGCTGACGTGATCTCCGTAGGCGGCCAGGAGCTCGCGGTCGCGGTGGCTCCAGCGGCGGCGCTTGTCGGCGGTGGCCACGAGCAGGCTGCCGATCACCCGGTCGCCCTCGCGCATGGGGACGGCCATGATCGCGTGCGTGTCAGCCGGGGCGAGCTGCGAGCCCGGCGCCCCGCCTTCGTCTCCCTCGATCGCCACCAGTCCTCCGGTCGAGATGACCCGGCCCGAGGCGCCCTCGGTGATCGGGGCGCGCTGTCGCCAGCGCTCGGCCGCGCCCCGGCAGCCCACCGAGGCGACCGCGACCATCCAGGCCGGGTCCTCGAGGTCGACGAAGCGCAGCGAGCCGATCTCCGCTCCGAGGAGGCCGAGCGCCCCCTCCACCACGGCCTCGTAGATCTGCTCGGGCTCGGCCCGGCGCGCGACCAGAGCCTGGACGTGCAGGACCGCCTCGACGAGATCGGCGTGCGGGTCTAAGGGGACGGCCGACACCCACCAATAGTCGGAGCGTCGCCCCCCGCGCTTGAGGTATCAGCCGAGCATCCGGACGACCGCCTGACGGCGGAAGGCGAAGACCCGGTCGAGGTCCCGGCGCACGAACGCCCGCTCGGCGAGCCCACCCAGGCGCCCGAGCGGCAACCGGTAGCGGACCCGGTCGCCGACCAGCGTGCCGGCGGGATGCTCGGCGAAGCGGTGCGTGTGGTGCCACAGCTCGTATGGGCCCGCGATCTGGCGATCGACGAACATCCGCCCCGGCTCCCAGGCCTCGATCAGGGTCAGCCAGCGCAGCGGCAGTCCGTGCAGGCGCAGGCGGTAGTCGATCAGGGTCCCGGCACGCATCTCCAAGGGCTCGGGCGTCAGGACCTCGAAGCGCAGCCACGCCGGGGTGAGCGCCTCGAGATTGCGCGCCCGCGAGAAGAACTCGAACACCCGCTCGACCGGCGCGCGGACGACCTGCTCGCGCTCCAGGACGTGCTCGGTCAAGCCTGACCCAGGGCGTGCCGGAGCGCGGGCTCGACCTCCGGATACCGGAACTCGTATCCGAGCTCGAGCAGGCGGGCGGGGACGGCCCGCTGACCCGTGAGCACGGTGGCGGCCATCTCGCCGTAGAGCAGCTTCACGGCGAGGGCGGGGACCGGCATCACGGCCGGCCGGTGCAGGACGCGGCCCAGGGCGCGTGAGAGCTCCGCGTTGGTCACCGGGTGCGGCGCGGTCAGGTTGACGGGGCCACGCGCGCGGTCGTCGTCCACGCAGCGGAGCAGGCCGCCGACCACGTCATCGCGGTCGACCCAGGGCACGTACTGGCGCCCGCCGGCCACCGGGCCACCGACCCCGAGCCGGAACGGCGGCAGCATCTTGCCCAGGGCGCCGCCGTCGCCGCTCAGGACCACGCCCGTGCGGGCCAGCGCGACCCGGACCCCGTCGGCCACGGCCGCGGCCTCCCGCTCCCAGCTCGTCGCCACCACGGCGAGGAAGTCGTCTCCGGCCGGCGCGCTCTCATCGATCGTCTCGTCCTGGCGCGGGCCGTAGAAGCCGGTGGCCGACTGCGATACCAGCACCGCGGGGCGGCCGTCGTCGGGCACGCGACCCGATCGCCTTCACGAGCGAGCGGGTGGCAAGCACGCGTGAGTCGAGGATCTCCCGCTTGGCTTCCCGGGTCCAGCGCTGGGCGATCGGCTCCCCCAGCAGGTGGATCACCGCGTCGGATCCCTTCAATGCCTCGAGCGGGGGCGCGGAGGCCTTGGGATCGGGCCAGGAGAAACATTCGACCCCCTCCCCGAGGGCCTCTCGAGCCCGGTCGCGGTCCCGGCTCAGCGCCACGACCTCATCCCCGCGGACCTGCAGGGCGCGCACGACCGCCTTGCCGATCAGTCCTGTCGCGCCGGTGACAACAACTCGCATGACAAATACCCTAACATGCTGTATAGATTTAATTCAACACGACGTGTGCACCGAGTGATCCGATCACCCGGGCCAGGCGAATAGAGGAAGACATGAGAATCGCGATCATCGGAGCGGGCATATCGGGGCTGGCGGCGGCCCACATGCTCGAGGGCCGGCACGAGCTCACCGTCTTCGAAGCGGCTGATTACCCCGGCGGGCACACCAACACCATCCGCGTGGACACGCCGAACGAGACCCATGAGATCGATACCGGCTTCATCGTCTTCAACGACCGTAACTACCCGCACTTCGAGCGTCTGCTCGCTCGGCTGGGCGTGGCCTCACAGCCCTCGACGATGTCGTTCAGCGTCAGCGACGGGCACGACTTCGAGTACTCGAGCGCCTCGGCCAACGGCCTCTTCGCCAGCCGCCGGCACCTGATCAGCCCGTCCTTCCATCGCATGGTGGCCGACCTGGCCAGGTTCAACCGGGCCGCGGCCCGGTTGCTGCGCACGCCAGGCGAGGACCCCTCGCTCGGCCACTGGCTCGACCGCCAGCGGTTCTCACGCGCCTTCGTCGAGCGCCTGATCGTGCCCCAGGTCGCGGCCGTGTGGTCGGCCGACCCGCGCCAGCGCTGGAGCTTTCCGGCGCGCTTCCTGGCCGAGTTCTTCGACAACCACGGCATGCTCGGGTTCTCCGGTCGCCCGCAGTGGCGGGCCATCGCCGGTGGCTCGGCCCGGTATGTGGACGCGCTCCTGCGGACCCTGGCCGGGCGGCTGCGCCTCAGCACGCCCGTGCAGGCGATCACGCGCGGTGACGATCACGTCGTGGTCAAGGCGCGGGGCGCGGAGCCCGAGCGCTTCGACGAGGTCGTGATCGCCACCCACTCAGACCAGGCGCTGGCTCTCTTGACCGACGCCAGCGAGGCCGAGCGAAGGATTCTCGGCGCGATCCCGTATCAGCCCAACCAGGCCGTCCTCCACACCGACACGCGGATGCTGCCCCGGCGGCGGCGGGCCTGGGCGAGCTGGAACTATCACCTGGCCGGGGAGCCGGGCGATCGACCCACGGTGACCTACCACATGAATCGCCTGCAATCGCTCCGGGCCGAGCAGGAGTTCTGCGTCACCCTGAACCGCGCCGCGGACATCGATCCCGGGAAGGTGATCCGGACGATCGACTACGCCCACCCGGTGTTCACCCAGACCGGGGTCGAGGCCCAGGCCCGCGTGGCCGAGATCAGCGGCCGCAACCGCACCAGCTTCGCCGGCGCGTACTGGGGCTGGGGCTTTCACGAGGACGGCGTGGTCAGCGCGGCCCGGGTGGCCGAGCGGCTGGGAGGAAGGCTGTGAGCGCCAGCTGCATCTACGCGGGCACGATCCGCCACCGCCGGGAGACCCCGGGCAAGGAGTTCCGCCACCGGCTGGCCCTGCTCTACGTCGACCTCGACGAGCTGCCCGGCCTGCTCGGCGGCCGCCTGGTCCGCCGGCGTCCGGGGGCGCTGCGCTTTCGCCGGCGCGACTACCTCGGCGATCCGGCGGTCCCGCTGGCCGACGCGGTTCGGGACCTGGTGGAGAGCGAGACCGGAACCCGGCCCCACGGGCCGATCCGCCTGCTCACCCAGGTGTCCACGTTCGGCCTCAGCTTCAACCCGGTGTCGTTCTATTACTGCCTCGACGGCGACGAGCAGGTGCAGGCGGTGGTGGCCGAGGTGACCAACACGCCGTGGGGCGAGCGCCACGCCTACGTGATCAGAGGAACGCGGGACGAGATGACCAAGGCGCTGCACGTCTCGCCCTTCATGGCCATGGACGACCGCTACCGGGTGCGGCTGACCGCGCCGGACCGGACGTTGTCCGTGCACATCGAAACCGACCGCGCGGGGTTCGATGCCACGCTGAAGCTCGAGCGCCGGCCGCTCACCCGGTCCGCGGCGCGCCGGCTCGTCCTCGGCAGCGCCCGCACGGTGGCCCTGATCTACGGCCACGCGGTCGGGCTGGCGCTCGCCCGCGCGCCCTACTTCCGCCATCCCGAGCCGGTGAGGCCATGATCGCGCGCTGGATCATCCACCGGCTGCTCCGCCGGATGGCCACCGGGACGCTGGTCGTGGCCGAACGCGGACAGCGCAGCACCTTCGGCTCCGGGAGCCCCGTGGCCACCGTCCAGGTCAACTCGCCGCGGGTCTGGCGAATGCTCCTGCGCGGCAGCGCCGGGATGGGCGACGCCTACGCCGAGGGCCTCTGGGATTCGCCCGACCTGGTCGCCCTGGTCCGGCTGGCCGCGCGCAACGCGCCGGCGCTCGACCGCGCCCGCCGGCGCTGGGGCGCCCTGCTCGTCCCGCTCCAGCGCGTGCGCGCGCTCACCCGGCGCACCACCCGCCGGCGCAGCCGCCAGGACATCGCCGCCCACTACGACCTCGGCAACCAGCTGTTCTCCCGCATGCTCGACCCGACCATGACCTACTCGTGCGCGATCTTCGACGACGACCGCACAACGCTCGAAGAGGCACAGCGCCGCAAGCTCGAGCGGATCTGCGAAAAGCTCGACCTGCGGCCCGGCGACCGCCTGCTCGAGATCGGGACCGGCTGGGGCGCCCTCGCCCTGCACGCCGCGGCCACGCGCGGGTGCCACGTGACCACCACCACCATCTCGGCCGAGCAGTACGAGTACGCCCGGGCGCGCATAAGGGAAGCCGGACTCGAGCACCGGGTGGAGGTGCTCAGGCAGGACTATCGCGACCTCGGCCGCCAGGGCGCTTACGACAAGCTGGTCTCGATCGAGATGATCGAGGCGGTCGGCTGGCGCCACTTCGGGACCTTCTTCGACAAGTGCTCGCGGCTGCTGGCCCCCGGCGGCACGATGCTGCTCCAGGCGATCACGATCGACGACCGCGCCTACGCGGTCGAGAAGGCCTCGCGCTCGTTCATGAGCACCCGAATCTTCCCCGGCGGCTGTCTGCCCTCGCTCGAGGTCATCACCCGCCAGCTCAGCCGGCGGACCGACCTCCAGGCCGTCGGGCTCGATGACATCACCGAGCATTACGTCCCCACCCTGCGCGAGTGGCGGCGGAACTTCGTCGACCACGCGCCCGCCCTGGCCGAGCTCGGCTACGACGAGCGCTTCCAGCGCACGTGGACGCTCTACCTGGCCTACTGCGAGGCCGGCTTTGCCGAGCGCCGGATCTGCGACGTCCAGATGGTGCTGGCCAAGCCGCCGTGGCAGGCCCCTCCCGTGCTCTCCACGGCACGTCGAGAAAAATCCGAACCCCCTGTGCGTCAGGCGGAGTTGAGCGGGTAGCCACCAACCATGTCCCTGTACGAGACCGTCGACACCGTCCTCGACCGCTCGGTCGCCCTCGGGTACGGCAACGTGGGCTACGAGCTCCGGCGCCGGCTTCCTGGCTGGCCGGCCGACCCGCCCCGGATCGACGGCAAGACGGTCGTGGTCACCGGCGCCGGCTCGGGGCTCGGCCTGGCCACCGGCCGGCGACTGGCCGCGCTGGGCGCTCGCATCGCCGCGGTGGGCCGCAACCAGGCCCGCGCCGACGAAGCGGCGGCGCTGATCCTCGAGGCCGTCCCGGGCGCCGCGGTCGAGCCCTGGGCCTGCGACGTGAGCTCGCTGGACGAGGTCCGCGCCTTCGCCTCCGCATTCTCCGCGGCGCACGACCGTCTCGACGCCCTGGTCAACAACGCCGGCGTGATGCCCGATGAGCGCACCCAGTCGGCCGACGGCCTCGAGCTGATGTTCGCCACCCACGTGCTGGCCCCGTTCGCGCTTACGTGGCTCCTGGGCGATCGGCTCAAGGCGGCCGCGCCCTCGCGGGTCATCAACGTCAGCTCGGGCGGTATGTACGGCCAGGCGCTTCCCGCGGACGACCTCGAGTCCGAGCGCGCCAGCTACAGCTCGAAGAAGCTCTACGCCCGCACCAAGCGTGAGGAGGTGGCGCTCACCGAGGCCTGGGCGGCTCGCCTGAAGGACGATGGCGTGGTCGTCCACTCCATGCACCCGGGCTGGGTCGACACCAAGGGCGTGCGGGACTGGCTACCCGTGTTCCGCAAGCTCACGCGCCCGATCATCCGCTCGCCCGATCAGGGCGCCGACACGATCGTGTGGCTGGCCGCCGCGCCGCAGGCGCTCGAGACCACGGGCGACTTCTGGACCGACCGCCGGGCCCGTCCCACCCACTACGCGCTCGGGGCCGCCGACCACACCCGGGCGCAGGCCGAGCAGGTGTGGGAACGGTGCCGGTCGCTGCTCGAGCAATCCGGCGACGGGGGCGCCCGCGCCGCCGCGTGAGTCGCCGCCACCCCGACTGGCTGGCCGGAAAGCGCGTCCTCATCACCGGGGGCTCGAGCGGGATCGGCCTGGCCACCGCGGCCCGGCTTGGCCGCGCCGGCGCCCGCACGGTGCTGATCGCCCGCGGCCAGCCCGCGCTCGAGGAGGCGTGCCGGATAGTGCCCGGGTGCGACGGGGCGGTGGTCGCCGACACCCGAGACCTGGACTCCCTGAAGACCGCGGTCGAGCAGGCGGTGGCCCTTCACGGTGGCCGCCTCGACGCGCTGGTGGCCAATGCCGCCGCGGCCGCCTACGGCCCGTTCACCGAGATGACCCCCGACGACTACCGCAGCACGGTGGAGTCCGGTCTGCTCGGGGCCATGAACACCGCTCATGCCGCCCTACCGGCGCTGGCCGGCCACGGCGGCGGCACGCTGGTCTTCGTGGGCTCGGTGGCCGCGCGCGTCCCGGTTCCGTGGCTGGCCGCCTACGCCGCGGCCAAGCACGGGGTGCGCGGGTTCGCCCGCTCGCTCTCGGCCGAGCTCCACGCCCAGGAGATCCCGGTCCGCGTGGCGCTGGTCAATCCCGGGCCGGTCGACACCCCGTTCTGGGAGCGCGTGCGCACGCCCGACCGGCGCCTGCCCCCGAAGCTGGCCGGCGTCTACAGCGCCGAAGACGTGGCGGCGGAGATCGAATTGGCCCTGCGCGACGACCGCCGGCTCGAGCGGACGGTCGGCGGCCTGATGGCCGCGTGGGAGCTCGCCGACGCACTGGCGCCGAACCTGGGCGTCCGGCTGGCCGGTCCGGCGGCCAAGCTCGGCTGGCGCCGGCGCCACAAGCGGCCGGTCAGTCCCGCCAACGCGCTGTCCGACCCGGCGCAGACGGCCGAGCGCAGCGGCGACCTCCCCAGCCGCCACTCGGTGCTCACCCGCCTGCGCGTGCGGAGCTGACATGCCGGTGCAGCTCCACCGCCGGCTCGCCGCGGCGGCGATGTGGCCGTTCGGCGTCACCCTGACCTCGTGGTCGTACGTGTGGCGAACGACCCCGATCCACCGTCTCAATCAAGACGGCGTCGCCCCCGACGACCTCCCCCCGAGCGAGCCGCCGGTGCCCGCCGAGGGCGTGCAGCGTCTCGAGGACGGCTCGGGCCCGCTGTTTCGCCGTTGCTACACCGGCCGTGTCCGGGATTCCCAGTGGACGGCGACCGAGCTCATGGAGCGCGTGAGGGCCGACCCGAACTTCGTCTCCCCGCTCTCGCTGGCCCGGTTTCGCAAGGTCGCCGGACCGCCGTGGCGGATGGAGCTCGGGGACGAGTTCGTGGTCCGGATGCCGGGACCGTGGGACGGGCCGGTGCGGGCGATCGAAGTCACCGACACCTCGTTTCGCTTCGTCACTTTGGACGGCCATCTCGAGGCTGGCCAGATCGAGTGGCGGGCCCGCGACGAGGACGACCGGCTGGTGTTCCAGATCGAGTCCTGGGCCCGGGCCGGGGACCGGGTGTCGGCCATCCTCCACGACCGCCTGCGCATGGCCAAGGAGGTCCAGCTCCACATGTGGACCTCGGTGGTCGAGAAGGTGGCCCAGCGCACGCACGGAAAGCTGGACGGCGGGATCGAGATCGACACCCGCCGCGTCCCCGCCGACACGTTCACCTAGCGCTGACCCGCAAAAACGTCGCCCGCCACGCACCTGCGCGGTCACCGGGCGACGTTTTCGCCGCCAGACGGCGCTTTTGTCAACCGACCGGTTTCCGGCCCGGGCAGCGGGCGACCTTTTGGTCGCGCGGGTGGCGCGGGTGGCGCGGGTGGCGCGGGTGGCGCGGGTGGCGCGGGTGGCGCGGGTGGCGCGGGTGGCGCGGGTGGCGCGGGGCGGCGCGGGCGCGCCGCGGCAACGCCCTATCGCTGGAGCGCCCGGCTGAGCCGGCCGACCATGCGCGAGCGCCCGAGGGCCGCCTTGGCCGCGTTGGCGCCCGGCCCGCCGTGCACGCCACCGCCGGGATGGGCGGAGGCCGAGCCGAGGTACAGGCGCTCGACCGGGGTCTCGGGCCGCCCCAGGCTCGGCACCGGCCGGAACACGAGCTGCTGCTGGAGCTGGGCCGTGCCCCCGTTCAGCGCGCCGCCGACCAGGTTCCGGTTCGCGGCCTCGAGCGTCGGCGGCGTCTGGATGAACCGCCCGCGGATGAGCGAGCGGAACCCGGGGGCGAGCGCCTCGACGTGAGACTCGATCCGGTCGGCGAACACGGCCGCCTCGTGCTCATCCCAACTGCCTGTGAGCTCCCCGCCGGCGTCCGCGACCACGCGCTGGGGCACGTGCGTGTACGCCCACGCGGTCTCCTTGCCCTCCGGCTGGCGGGTCGGGTCGAGGTGGGCGTACTGGCCCATGACCAGATACGGCTCGGCCGGGATCGTGCGGCAGTTCAGCTCGGACGAATGCCGGGTCAGCGCGTCCACGCCCTCGGCCACGTGCACGGTGGCGGCGGCGCGGGTCTCCGGCGCCGACCAGGGGATTGGGCCGTCGAGCGTCCAGTCGACCTTGACCGTGGCGTTGTCGTACTGAAACCGGTCCAGGTCCCGCATCAGGCGTCCGGGGAGCGATTGGCCGGCCAGCAGGTCGCGGTAGAGCTGGGGCGGGCCGACGTCGGCGATCACGGCCCGGCGCGCCTCGTACCGCTGGTCGGCGGTCAGCACCGCGCTGGCCGCGCCGGCCCGGCATTCGATCCGGGTCGCGCGAGTGCCGCAGATCACTCGTCCGCCGTTGTGCTCGAGCCGGCGCACGAGCGCGGCGGTCAGGTTGCCGGCGCCGCCCTCGACGGCCGGGAAGCCATGCTGCTGGGCCAGCGAGCACAGCACCCAGCCGAATACGCCGCTCAGCGGCGCCTCGGGGCTCACGTCGGCGTGCAGGGCGTTCCCGGCCAGTAGGCGCGGGCCGCCGGCACCGGCGAACGTCTCCTCGCCCATCCGGCGCACGGGCAGGAGCGAGAAGCGCACGAAGCGCACGAGCTCCTCGTAATCGAGCACGCGCAAGAGCGAGACGACCGGCCGGATGGGCGGGAAGGGCGAGAAGAAGGCGCCCAGCGCTCCGCGGCGCACGCGCTCCCACAGCCGGTAGAGCGAGCGCCAGCCGTCTCCGTCGCCGGGGGCGAACTGCTCGAGCGAGGCGGCGCTCTCGTCCAGATCGCTCGAGATCAGGGCGCAGCGCCCCTCGCGGTCGGGATGGGCGACGTGGATCCGCCCGGTTCGCCACCGCACCCCCCAACGCTCGAGCTCGAGCCGCTGGATGTGAGGAGAGGCGAGCGCGAACGGATAGAAGGCGCTGAACTGGTCGCTGATGTAGCCGGGCTCGACCAGCTCGGCCGACTGCACGGCCCCGCCCGGCCGGTCGGCCTCCTCGAGGACCGTCACCTCCCACCCCTGGTCGGCCAGCAGGTTGGCCGCTACCAGCCCGTTTTGCCCCGCGCCGATGACTACGGCGTCGGGCACTCGGCGATCTCCTTGAGCCGCCGCAACGACTCGACGTTGCGCAGCTTGATCAGCCCGTGCCCGAGGGGTCCGATCAGGAGGTTGAGCGCGGGGTTCGCCGGGTCCTCGATCATGACCACGCGCGTGCCCTCGCCGTCGGGCTGCAGGTACATGGTCACCCGCGCCCCGGGATAGGGACGAACCTTCGCGTGCAGCTCGAGCATCACCGGCGCCAGGGTGTCGATCACCGTCGTCTCGTCCTCGGAGCCGAGCACGGGTGGTCCGGAGGCGTGTTCGAAGCTCGTCCCGGTCGCCGGCCACTCGGGGTCGGCGGAGCGGATCTCCCGCGAGCCGACCACCCAATGCCCGTAGCTGCCGGGGTCGCTCAGGACCTCGTACACGCGCTCGGGCGGGGCGGCGATGAAGGCCTCATTGCGCGCCACCGGCCACCTCCTCGACCCGCTGCTTCAGATCCTGGAGCGACTTGCCCATCACCGCCTGTCCCAGCATCCGCGCCACCCGCCCGGGGACCGTGAACCCGGGGTCGATCTTGAGGCTGAACTCGACGTCGGTGGCGCCGTCCTGGGGGTTGAAGCGATAGTCGCCGGAGAACTGCTTGAAGTCGCCCTCGAGGTACTCGCTCCCGATCGACGTCGGCTCGTCGTAGAAGTGGCGCAGGCGGTAGCGGACGACCCGCAGCTTGGCGTCGATCGCGTACTCGACCACGCTCCCGCGCCCCTGGTCGTCGCGCTCGAGCACGCGGCACTCGCTGATCCGGCTCTGCCAGTCGGGCAGGTGCTCATAGTCGGTGAGCACGGCGAAGCAGTCCTCGGGCGGGGCCTCGACCTCGACGTGGCGGCTGTCCTCGTAGGCCGGCATCAGTACCCGAGCCCCTCGCGCGTGGCCCGAAGGGCCTCGGACGAGGTCCAGCCCGGGCGCCACCCGAGCTCGCGCTGGGCCTTGGTGGAGTCGACGAGCACCGAGCCACTCACCAGCTCGGGCCAGCCGAGCGCGGGGACCACGGGCGGGACGAGGCGAAGCAGCGCGCAGCGAGGTGCTGAGGACCCGGGCCGGCACCGGGAGTGGGGGAAGTCCGAGGATGCGCAGCGACTCGGGGCCGCTCAGCGCGCCCTCCCCGGCCAGGTTGTAGGCCCCGGGCCGTCCGCGGCCCTCGACGGCGAGCTGGATGGCCTGGGCGACATCGTCCTCGTGGACGTACTGGAGCGGCACCGGGGCGGGCGGGAGCGGCGGCCGCAGCCCGATCCGCGCCGTGCGCCGCACGCCCGCCTTGACCGCGGCGGGAATCCGCTGGCCCGCGGCGCCGACGGCGTGGGGACCGACGATCGCGCACGGGCGGAACATGTACAGCTCGGTGTCAGAGCCGGCCAGTGCCTCGGTCACCGTCAGCTCGGCCTGCGCCTTTTGCCGGGCATAGAACAGGCGGGCGTTGGCGTGCCGCGGCTCGTCCTCGCGCAGCGGGGCCGACTGGTGCTCGCGAGTTCCGTACACCGCGGCCGAGGAGGTATAGACGAACCGCTGGGCGCCGGCGCGGGCCGCCGCGCGGGCGACGTTGGTGGTGCCGTGCACGTTGGTGGCGAACAGGTCGCGTTCGCCCAGATGCAGTCCGTAGAGGGCGAAGGCCATGTGGACGACGACATCTGCACCCGCCACCGCGCGCTCGACCGCGTCGGCATCGCGGACGTCGACGGTGCGGAACTCGTGCTCACGCATCTCGGCCGTCCGGTGGCGTCCGAGCACGACGATGCGCCCGACCCGCCTCGAATCCGACAGCCGGGCGAGCAGGCTCGGGCCGATGGTTCCGCTCGCGCCGGTCACCGCCACGGTCAGGGCGCCGCGGCGGCCCCCGCGCGGCGACCGGGCTGTGGTCTGGGTCGAAGCCGACACCACTCGATGTTGCCCGCCGCTGGAGCGTCCAAACAACCCGTCTAGTAGTTTCTAATCTCTGCGTGCAGGTGGATTGGTGAATCACTCAGATACGACCCCGACGCTGAGCATGCGCGAGATGTCGGCGCGCAGCGGCGTCGCCGAAGGGACCCTGCGCATCTGGGAGGCCCGCCACCACTTCCCCGTCCCGCAACGGCTGCCCAGCGGCCACCGCCGGTACTCGGAGATCGATCTCAAGCGGGTGCTCGCCGTGGTCCAGGCCCGGGAGCGCGGACTGTCGCTGGCCACGGCAATCGACCACGCTCGCCACCTCAGTGCGGCTCCGAGCCCCTCGGTGTTCGCTCGGCTGCGCGACCGTTATCCCCACCTGCATCCCGAGCTGATGCCCAAGTCGGGGCTCGTGCACATCAGCCATGCCATCGAGGACGAGTGCTGCGCCCGGGGCGAGCGGCCGCTCCTCTTCGGCTGCTTTCAGCATGAGCGCTTCTATCGCCACGCCGAGACCCGTTGGCGGCAGATGGCCCAGACGGCCACGAAGGCGATCGTGCTGGCCGACTTCCCCCGTGAGCGCCGGCCCCGGGGCGCTCCGGCCGAGGTGCCGATCCGGCCCACCGAGCCGCTCCTGCGCGAGTGGGTGCTGGTGTGCGAGTCCGACGGCTTCGCGGCCTGCCTGGCCGGGTTCGAGCCCCCGGGCACGCCGTCCGGGGAGCGGCGGTTCGAGACCATCTGGAGCGCCGAGCGCGAGGTCGTGCGCGAGGCGGCGCGGGCGTGCTGCGAGCTGGTGGACGCCCGTGCCCCCGACCTGGTCGCGGGCGTGGGGGAGCGGCTGCGCGATCCGCTCCCGACCGCGCG
This sequence comes from uncultured Solirubrobacterales bacterium, assembly GCA_963748585.1. Classification (GTDB taxonomy): domain Bacteria; phylum Actinomycetota; class Thermoleophilia; order Solirubrobacterales; family Solirubrobacteraceae; genus Palsa-465. Next base: position 58,356 of record CAVVJR010000005.1, read on the forward strand.
TGCGGAGCTCCGGACCGTGGTCGAGCTGACGAGCCGGATCGTGCTCTACGCGGCCGGCGGGCGCGACGGCGCCGGTCAGGCGGCGGCGCGGACCCCGGTGTAGCGGACGCGCCGCGGGAGCACCGGCACGAGCAGGCGCTTTGCGTACTCGGCCCCCGCTCGCAGCATGAGCCCGCGTACCGGGTCCCAGCTCAGCCCGTACTGACGCCGGATGCCGGCCGGCAGCAGGCCGACGGTGATGAAGTTGGCCAGCTCGAGCAGGGGCCGGACCTGGCGCGGCACCGGCGGCTTGAGGACGATCTGGATGGCCAGCTCCCGCGCCTGCTCGGAGACGTAGAGCACGTCCCCGGTCAGCATGTCCTCTATGTAGGCCTCGAACTCCTCGATCGTGGCCGGCATGTCCTGATCGCGGAGCCCGAACAGGCCGCCGACCACCCGGTAGTCGTCCCAGTAGGCCTGGCGCTCGGCCCGGCTGAGCTCGCCCACGTAGCGCTGATGGACGAGCAGGGCGCTGTCGACCAGGGTGGCGATGATCCACAGGAGCAGGTCCGGGTCGTCGGCCGCCCACGGCGTGCCGGCATCGAAGCGGCCGGCCGACTCGCCGAGCTCGCCGCGCACGCGGCGGTGAACGGCACGGACGCGCGCCGTGGCCCGGTCGGCCGCGGCGCGGCTGCCGTAGGTGACCAGATGCAGGACATTGGCCGTGCGGCGGAGCCGCTCGTAGGGCTCGTCGAGCGCGCCCGTCGACATGAAGAAGCCGGCGAAGGCGACCGGGTGGGCGGCCTGCATGAGCAGCGCGCGCGGACCGGACAGGGCGATCACCTGCTCGCGGTGGACGCGGCGGATCATCGACTCGTCGTCGAAGTAGCCCTTATTCGAAGCGTTCGAGCGAGTCACCGATCAGGTAGAGGGTCGGGGGCCAGAGCCCAACGAACAAAGCCCGGCGCTCGGCGTTACCCCGCTCCTCCTGGTCCACCGTCTTCGCGCGGATCCACAGACCGAGGCATAGGCCGACCGCACTCATCGAGGCGGCGTGCAGGTGCCACCCGCGCAACCCGGCGCGGTGCAGAAAACGCGCGAACACGCGCTCTACCGTAGCGCCTCCACTCCGTCCCGAGCCCCGTCTCCGTGGGCGAAGAAATCCCACGCCTCGACCACATTCCCGGCCGGGTCCTCGAAGTAGAGCGAGCGGTCGCCGCCCGGGTGCTCGACCGGTCCGCGCACCTCGAAGCCGTGCTCGGTCAGCCGAGTCGCCAGCTGATCGAGCCGCCCGCGCGAGGTCGAGAAGGCGAAGTGCACGTGCCGGCCGCCGCGGTCGCCGAATTCCTTGGTTCCGGGCGACCATAGGCCCAGGCGCGTCCGCTCGTCCACGGCCAGCCACACCCGGTCCTCGTCCCGGGAGAGCACGGGCAGACCGAGGGCCTGGCGGTAGAACCGCTCCATGGTTGCGAGCTCGTCGGTCTCGAGCGTGAGCTCGGCCAGTCCCGCCACCACCTGTCGGTCGCCGTCCATCAAAGCCTGCATACCGCGTTTGACTATATCTAAACGCTGCGTTGAGAAAGTTGCCGCGTGGCGGCCACCATGGCCGCTACAGCCGCGGCGGTGGCTCCGGTGAGCGCGGGGACTATGCCCCCGTGGGCGATGACAAGCGAGACGACCTCGCAGAAGGCGACGAACCCAGCCATCCCTCGCACCGTCCCGCTCAGCAGCGCGACCGCGCAGGCCGCGCCGCCGTCGCGGTGCGTGAGCACGGTCAGCACCGAGGCCAGCACGGGCAGCGCGGCCAGCATCCCGCCCGCCACCGGGCCGAGCGCGCCGGCGGCGGCCGAGAGGCCGATCACGAGCAGCGCGGTCACGGCCATGGTCGACGGGATCCCGGCCCGGTGGCCGGCCGGAGTCGTCCGTTGTGGCCGCGGGAGCCATCTCGCGGCCAGCAGCAGCGAGCCAACGGCCACCCCGAGTCCGGCCGGGGGACCCGCGCCCCCGGCCACCACGCCGGTGAGGAGCGCGCTGAGTCCGGCCGCCGCCCAGCCGGCACCCAGGCTGACCGGCCAGCGCCCGCCCGCCGCCGCTGCGGCGCCGTAGGCGAGCGCGAACGCGCTCAGGGCGACCAGCCCGAGCAGGGTGGCGTTGGCCGCCCGGGCCGCGAAGGCATCGCCGTGCTCGAGCGCGTCGACCAGGAGCACCGGTCCGACGATGGCCGGAAACGCGCTCACCACGCCGCCGGCGCGGGCGCCGAAGCGGCGTCCGGCCAGCGTGGCGAGCGCGGCCAGGGCCGGGGCCAGGCCGAGTTCGATCAGGAGTTGCAGCACCGGGCGGGGACGATAGCCCGGGCCATTAGGCGTCCGAGGTCACGCGGCCGACCTCGGCCAGCGTGGTCAGACCCTGGCGGACCTTGTCGATCCCGTCGGTGTGCATCGTCTGCATCCCCTGCTCGAGCGCGAGCGTGTGGACGGCGTCGGCTCCCGCGCCCTGGAGGGCGAGGGAGCGGATCTCCTCGGTCACCGGCATGACCTCGTAGAGCCCGAGGCGGCCGGAGTAGCCCGTGTTGCTACAGCGGATGCATCCGGTGGCTTCGTAGAGCTCGGCTCCTTCGAGCTTGTTCTCGGCCAGCACCTCGTCGGGCAGCTGGGCCGGCTTCTTGCACTGCTTGCACAGCGTGCGGGCCAGGCGCTGGGCGACCACGCAGTCGATCGCCTCCACGACCATGAACGGCTCGACGCCCATGTCGATCAGCCGGGTGAGCGCGCTCGAGGCATCCCGGGTGTGAAGCGTGGAGAGGACCAGGTGGCCGGTCAGCGCGGCCTGGATCGCGGTCTCCGCGGTCTCCCGGTCGCGGATCTCGCCCACCATGATCACGTCCGGATCGGCGCGCAGCATCGCCCGCAGGCCAGTGGCGAAAGTCACCCCGGCCTTGGTCGCCACCTGCATCTGCTTGACCCCGGCGATCTGGGACTCGACCGGGTCCTCGACCGTGATGATGCTCCGCTCGCCGTCGTTGAGGACCCCGAGCGCGCTGTACAGGGTGGTCGACTTGCCCGACCCCGTCGGGCCGGTGACCAGGACGGCGCCGTAGGGACGGAGCACGGCCGACTCGAACCGCTCGCGCGCATGAGGGTGCATCCCGAGCGAGTTGAGGTTCCGGACCACCGCGCTGGCGTCGAGGATCCGCATGACCACGCCCTCGCCCTTGACCAGCGGGAGGGTGACCACGCGAACATCGACGCGGCGGCCCTCGATCGTGACCGCGAGCCGGCCGTCCTGGGGGATGCGCCGCTCGGCGATGTCGAGGCTGGCCATGATCTTGATGCGCGACACGACGCCGCCGATCATGTTCTTGGCGATCGTGGCCGCCGGGGTGAGCACGCCGTCGACACGGAACTGGACCTGCATGTCGCCGTGCTCGGGATTGCAGTGGATGTCCGAGGCGCCCTGGTCGACGGCCTGGGCGATGATCGAGTGGACCAGGCGGACGATCGGCGCGTCGGCCTCGCCGCTGTCGTTGAGCGTCACCTCGAGGTGCGGCTCGATCTCCTCGTCGACGTCGCTGATCTCGTTCTCGAGCCGTCCGAGCTTGCCGATCAGCGCCGTGATGTCCTCGGGCGCCGCGGCCGCCGGGTGGATCTTCAGCCCGGTGATCATCGCCATCTCGTCGCGCGTGATCACGTTCGTGGGGTCGGACATGGCGAGCAGGACCACGCCCTCGGCCAGGTAGCCGACCGGGACGGCCTGGTAGCGCTTGGCCACCTCGGGCTCGATCAGGTTCACGACGCCCATGTCGATGTCGAAGACCGAGAGGTCGATGTAGTCGACGCCGAACCGCTCGGCCAGGGCCCGGGCCAGCTGGTCGCGGCGGAGCACGCCCGATTCGATCAGTACCTGTCCGGTCGTGCGGTGCTGCTCGCGGGCGTCGGAAACCGCCTGCTCGACCTCCTCCCGGCGGGCGAAGCCCATGTCGACGATCACGTCGCCGAGCAGCCGCTGGGAGCGTCCACGCCGGCTCGGCGGGACCAATCCCCGCGGATAGTCGGGCGTAGCCTCCTCGGGCGGCGCAGGCGCCGCCCCGGCGCTGTGGGCGCTCATAACTCCGGAATCGGCCCCGAGAGCGCAAACTTTATGCGCGCATGACCGATTGGGCCACGATTTCCTCCCTCGCCACGGGCGGGGGAACGCTGGTGCTGGCGGTGGCTACGTTTGCCTCCGTGCGCTCGGCCAACCGCTCGGCCCGGGTGGCCGAGCTCGCCCTCAAGGAGCAACGCCGCCCGGTGCTGGTCCAGTCGCGGCTCGACGACCCCAACCAGAAGATCATGTTCGGCGACGGGCACTGGGTGAGCGCGGCCGGGAGCTCGGGCGTGGCCGAGGTGGTCGACGGCACCGTGTACCTGGCCATGAGCCTCCGTAACGTCGGGGCCGGCATCGGTGTGCTCACGTCCTGGGCGGTCCGGACCGGGCGACAGTACGCCCGCCACGAGCACTCCGACGACGGCGAGTTCCGCGCCCTGACCCGGGACCTCTACATTCCCGCCGGCGACATTGGCCTGTGGCAGGGCGCCCTGCGCGAGGAAACCGACGCGCTGCGGGGCGAGATCGCCGGCGCGGTCAGCGGCCGGGAGCCGATCACGGTCGAGCTCATGTACACAGACCAGGTCGGAGGTCAGCGCACGATCAGCCGGTTTGGGCTCACGCCCGTGGGAGAAGAGAACTGGCTGACGTCGGTCACGCGCCACTGGTATCTGGACGGAGGAGGTCCGCGCTGAAATGTCGAAGTTGAACGGGAGCTCGACGGCCGAGATCGAGGCGCCGCTGGCTCAGGTGTGGGAGGTCGTGCAGGACGTCGAGAGCGCGCCCGAATGGCAGGGCGGGCTCAACGGCATCGACGTGCTCGAGCGCGACGGCGACGGCCTGCCCGTCCTGTGCGAGACGCACACCGACGCCAAGGTGAGGACGGTCAAGTCGATCGTGCGCTTTCGCTACGACGGCCCCGAGCGGCTGAGCTGGGTCCAGGAGAAGGGCGAGCTCAAGTCGGTCGAGGGCAGTTGGGAGCTCGCCGACCTCGGCGACGGCCGCACGAAGGCGACGTACTGGATCGAGGCCGAGCTCGGGCGCGTGCTCGGGATGGTCATCCGGGGACCGCTCGTCGACCTGCTCCGGCACATGCTGGCCGGGGCGCGGGCCGATGAGCTCAAGCAACGCATCGAAGGAGGCTGACCGTGGAGCTCGCGGGACGGACCATCGTGATCACGGGCGCGGCCAGCGGCATCGGCCGGGCGCTGGCCGAGCGAGTCGCCGCCGAGCGGCCGCGGGCCCTCGTGCTGGCCGACCTCGACGGCGAAGCGGTGGGTACGGTGGCCGAGGCGTGCGGGGGAGTGGCGGTCCGGGCCGACGTCAGCCAGGAAGCGGAGATCCTGCGCCTGATCGAGACCGCGCAGGCCCACGGGCCGATCGACCTGTTCTGCTCCAACGCCGGGGTGGCCGGGTTCGGAGGCGGCGCGGAGACCCCGGACGACCAGTGGGATCTGGCCTGGCGGGTCAACGTGATGGCCCACGTGTGGGCGGCCCGCGCACTCGTTCCGGCGATGGTGGAGCGGGGCGACGGCTACCTGGTCAACGTCGCCTCGGCCGCCGGCCTGCTCACCCAGGTCTCGGCCATGACCTACTCGGTGACCAAGCACGCGGCGGTGGCGGCGGCCGAGTGGCTGGCCATCACCTACGGCGACGCGGGGGTCAAGGTGTCGTGCGTGTGCCCGCTGGCCGTGCGCACCCCCATGCTCGAGCACGCGCTCGAGGATGAGGTCGCCGCCACGGCCTTGCTCTCCAACGACGTGCTCGAGCCGGCCGACGTGGCCGAGGCGGTGATCGCCGGCGTGCGCGAGGAGCGCTTCCTGATCCTGCCTCACCCCGCCGTGGCCGAGTTCGTGGCCCGCAAGGGCGCCGACCCGGACCGGTGGATGCGCGGGATGCGCCGCCTGGTGCGCCGCGGGCTCGGGCAAGCTTCCTGATCAGCGAAGGCCACACCACCGGGGCGGCGGCAGCCGCCCCCATTCAAGAAACGAACCGCCGGTTGCCGCAGGTCAGCGCCCGGGCGTGGTCGAACGCGGCCCGCGGCCCCGAGAGGCGCGGCTCGTCGTAGCTCTTGACGTGGTCGGGGTGGCGGCGGCGGATGTCGAGCACCTTGGGCATCGCGTGGATGAACAGGTCGAGCAGATCGGGGTCGAAGTGGGTGCCGCGGCTGGCTCCCATCAGCGCCACCGCGTGGTCGACCGACATGGCCGGCCGGTACACCCGGTTCGAGGTCAGCGCGTCGAACACGTCGCCGATGGCGACGATCCGGCCTTCGAGCGGGATGTTGCCACCCTCGATCCGGCGCGGATAGCCGCCACCGTCCCATCGCTCGTGGTGGGTCCAGGCGATCGTGGCGGCGAGGTCGAGCAGCGGATCGGCCTCGCCGACGAGGATCTTGCGCCCGTAGTCGGCATGGCGCTGCATGTGCAGCCGCTCATGGATGTTGAGCGCGCCGGGCTTGCGCAGAATGCTGTCCGGGATCCCGAGCTTGCCGATGTCGTGCATCATGCTCGCGGCCGCGATGAGCTCGCTGCGCCGCTCGTCGAGGCCGGCCTGAGCGGCCAGGAGGCCGCAGTAGCGGCTGACCCGCTCGGTGTGGTTGGCCGTCTCCTCGTCGCGGAACTCCGCCGCGCGGGCGAGCCGCTCGACCGTCCGGCGCTGCGAGTTCGTGACCGCGGAGATCGTGCGCACGCGGGACAGCCACCGGGCGACCTGGCTCGCGATGGCCGCGATCATCCGCTCGTCGTCCGCGCTCGCCGGGGCCGCGGGAGACCCGAGCACGAGCACGCGCGAGCAGCTCGCCCTCGTCGATCACCGGCGCGATCAGGAACGACGCCAGGCCCGACCGCGCGAGCACGGCCTGGGTGCGGTCCCGGTCCACCGGCGCCGACGGGATCCGGGCGATTCCGCCGCGGGCGGCGGCGACCGCTTCGTCCAGCAGCCCCGGGTCGCCGAAGAAGTCAGACAGCGACTGGGCGTCCTCGAAACCGATCTGCCCCCGCAGGCGCGGGCGGGCGCCGCGGTGCGAGATCAGGAATGCCGCCCCGCGGGTAAAGCCGGTCACCTCGGCGCATCGGGTCAGGACCTCGCCCAGCAGGCGGTCGGCGTCGGCTCCGGACGAAATCCCGATCCCGAACCCGGCCAGAAAGGCCAGCTCGACCTCGGGGGGTCCGGGTCGAGCGGGCGGCGCGGGCACGGGCGCGCGCGGGCCGAGGCAGACGGCGAGCGCGCCCAGCACCTCGCGCTGATCGGGCGAGCTGACCACGAGCGCGTTCCCGCCCACCGCGCTCACGAGCTCGGGGTTGCCCGCCTCGGAGGTGAGGATCACCGGGAGGTCCCGGGTGCCGGGAGAGCTGCGGAGCTCGAGCGTCAGCTCATATCCGTCGATCCCCGGCATGAGCAGATCGCTGACCACCGCGTCGGGTGATGCCTCGAGCGCGAGCTTCAGGCCCTGGAGTCCGCTCGCGGCCGCGGTCACGGCATAGCCGGCCTGTGCGAGCGCGGCCTCGCTGCGCTCCCGCCGCCGGCCGTCCCCGTCTATGAGCAGGATGCGCGGAGCCATACCCAAGCCGCCGTTTCGCGGTTGGGCGGGATATCCCTCTCTGCCCAGGGGTGACTCCAGGGTGCGGTCTCCACGCGTCCGCGGCCCATCCATGCGGCCCCTTCGACCGCCCTACGCGCGCGCTTTACCGGAATGCAGCTTTTATGGAGCCTTGGGGGCTAAGCGTGGATCCAGGCTAAGAGGTCACAGCCGCCCGGTCGGCCACCGCGATCGGGGCGGCAAGCACCTCGTCGGGAATGCCGAACGCGTCGACCAGCGTGCTGGCCTGGCCGCGTACCTCGTTGCACAGGCGGTTGACCTCGCGCCTGATCGCCTTGCACCGGTTGGCCGACAGCCGCCCGTGCTCCTGGAAGAAGCCGCTGTCGGCCTCGACGTCGGACAGCGCGTACAGGTCGCACAGGCGGCTCAGCGCGGTCTTCGCGCTTTCGTCCTCGCAGCGCTCGATGGCCGCGTGGAAGGCCTCGAGCAGCACCGTGCCCATGTGAGCCCGGGCCGCGTTGGTGGCGTGATCCTGGACGGCGCGGAAGACCTCGAACGGGTCGTAGTCGTCGTCCAGCCCCCGCTTGAACCGCTGCGCCACCGCGGCGGTGATGTGACCCTCGCGCCAGCGGAAGAGCTCGAGCTGGTACTCGCGGTCGAGCATGTCGGCGTCGTCTTCGCTCGGCGTGACCGCGTCGCCGATGAACTGGACGATCTTGCGCGCGAACAGGCGCTCGACCACGGTCTCGACCGCCTGGCCGGCCACGAAGGTGACCATCTCCCGCGGGTTGAAGTCGCTGAACTGGTCCTTGAAGTCGGTCAGCAGCCCCTTGGCCACGAGCATCATCAGCACCGTGTTGTCGCCCTCGAAGGTGGTGAACACATCCGTGTCGGCCTTCAGGGCGGCGAATCGGTTGACGCTCAGATAACCGGCGCCACCGCAGCATTCACGCGCGGTCTGGATCGTCGTCGTGGCGTGCCAGCTCGCGGTCGCCTTCATGCCGGCGGCCAGCGTCTCGAGCTCGCGGCGATCGCGCTCCTGCGCCTCGTCGCCCGCCTGGGTCACTTCGTGGAACTTCTGGCGGAGCTCGTCCTGGGCGAAGTGCAGGGCGTACGTCTTGGCCAGCAGCGGCAGCAGCCGCCGCTGATGGGTGCGGTAGTCGAGGATGACCACCTCGTCCTCGTCCGGGGGCCCGAACTGGTGGCGGCGCAGGCCGTAGCGGACCGCAATGGCGAGCGCGCTCTTGGACGCGCTGAGCGAGGCGCCGGCGATGCACACACGCCCCTGGACGAGCGCGCCGAGCATGGTGAAGAAGCGCTTGTTCGCGTCCTCGATCGGGCTCTCGTACCGCCCCTCCTCGTTCACGTTCCCGTACCGGTTCAGAAGCGCGTCGCGCGGAACCCGGACGTTGTCGAACCAGATACGCCCGTTGTCGACCCCGTTCAGCCCCATCTTCGGTCCGCAGTCCTCGATCCGCACGCCCGGCTTCAGGTCTCCGTTCTCATCGCGGAGGGGGACGACGAAGGCGTGGACGCCGTGGCGCTCCTCGCCGACGATCAGCTGCGCGAACACGGCGGCCACGTGGCCGTGGTCGGCGGCGTTGCCGATGTAGTCCTTGTTGGCCCCCTCGGACGGGGTGCAGATGACGAACTCCTGCGTGTCGCAGTCGTAGGTGGCGGTGGTCTGGAGCTCCTGGACGTTCGAGCCGTGGCTGGTCTCGGTCATGGCGAAGCAGCCCGCGAGCTCGAGGGTGGCGGTCGGCTTCAGGTAGCGCTCGTGGTGGCGGCGGGTGCCGAGCTGCTGGACCGCGCCCCCCCAGAGACCGAACTGGACTCCGAACTTGACCAGCAGCGACAGGTCGCCGAAGGCGATCGTCTCGAACGCGGCGACGTTGGCGCCCGGATCGCCCTCGCCGCCGAACTCCTCCGGGAACCCGGGCGCGGTCATGCCCTCCGAGGCGAGCGCCTTGGCCCACTCCATCACCTGCTTGCGGTACTCGGCCGTCTCGGGCGCGATCACCGGGGCGAACTCGGGTCGGCGGAGAACCTCCCGGTAGCGCTCTCGGAGCTCGGCGTACGAGCCGTCGAGCAGACGCTGGAGCGGCTTGGGATCGAAATCCTCGGTTTGCGGGGCGGTGGTGGCTATCGCCCGATGATATTTCTCACGCGGGCGCTCTGAGCTGGTGCCGCGCGACGTTTCGGCGCAGCCGAAACTCGCAATGGCCGCGAAGCGGCCACCACTACGGGTGGATGATGTGCCGGAGCCTGCGCATGAACCGCCCGAAGTGGTTGTGGCTCTCGCCGGCCAGCCCGGTGGCGCCGAGCAGGATCACGAACACGCCGGCCAGGAGCGTCAGGCCGGCCAGCACGATCGGCCAGTGGCGTTGCAGGAAGGCGCGTGCGGTCGCCAGCATCCGCTCGGCTCGCGGCCCGGCGAAGGTGAGGACGCCCACGATCCCGATCAGCGGGAGCACGAAGCAGACGTCGAACAGGACGAGCAGGAGGAGCTGGCGGGTCACGCCGACGTCCGAGCCCACGACGGCGGCGATGGCGGCGAAGTAGGGGAACGCGGTCGGGAGCTCGATCGCGGTGATCGTGGCCCCGAGCACGGCGCTCGAGCGGCCGTGAGGATCGAAATCCGGAGGCTCCCGGCGGGCCAGGCGACGGCGGTGGTGCCACAGGAGCGCGGAGGCGATGACCATCGCCACTCCGACGCCGACTTCGATCCAATGCCGGGCCTCGTCCGACGGGCGCTGCACCACAGACAGGACGAGCTGCCCGGGGCCGAGGGCGATGGCGATCCCGCCCACGAGATAGACCGCGAACACCGCCATCGTGAACTCGGCCACCCGGCCGCGCGCCCGTTCGCCGGTGGCCAGGTAGAGCGCGGGGCCGATGGTCGAGGGGTTCAGCGAATCGGCAAGGCCGATCGAGACGACGAGGCCGATGAGACGGAGCACAGCGGAATTCTTGCCCGTCGCCGCCCGGCTGGGGGTAAGGGTGTTCTCAGGGTCTCTGGCTCAGGCGAAGTGGAGCTCGCCGGCGTCTACGTCGTCGACCGGCTCCTCGCACGTCGGGCACCACCACCGCGCCTCCATCGGCGTCCCGCACACGGCGTGGCGCGGCGCGGTAGCTGCCTCTGAGTGCCGCGCCCCCCAGCCGGCCAGCAGCCGCAGCACCCCGGCCAGCTCCTGTCCGGCGGCGCTGAGCTCGTAGACGAAGCGCGGCGGACGCTCGGAGTAGGGGCGGGTGATCACGAGCGCGTTGCGTTCCAGCTGGCGCAGCCGCTGGGTCAACACGTTGGGCGCGATCCCGGGGATCGCCTGCTGGAGATCGCCGAACCGCAGCGGACCGTCCAGCAGCGCCGCCACGAGCCGGAGGGTCCAGCGGTCGCCGACGGCGGCCAGCGCGTCGGCGAGCGCCGATTCCTCGGCCTTCGCGTCGGCGAGCGCCGATTCCTCGGCCTTCGCGCGGGCGAGCGCCGATTTCTCGCCCTTCGCGCCGGCGAGCGCCGATTCCTCGGCCTTCGCGTCGGCGAGCATCGACTCATCACCCGTGGTGTTCGGTTCCGCCATGTCGTTGGATCGTAGCCCCGCGGACGGTGGTAAGGTTGTGACTTGCAAATTGCAAGTAAGGAGTCGTAGATGGCGGTACTGGATGACATCGGAGCCGCGGTCGCCGAGGCCGCGGCGGCGCACCGGGAGTCGGTGGTCGGCCTGGGGCGGGGATGGAGCCTCGGCTCGGGCGTGATCGTTGCGCCCGGCCGCGTGCTCACCAACGCGCACAACCTCCGTCATGACGAGGTGACGATCACCTTCGCCGACGGGCGCCGCGCCGCCGGCCGGGTCACGGGCGCCGATGCGGACGGCGACGTGGCGGTGGTCGAGGTCGATACGGCGGACGCGCCCGCCCTGGAGTGGGCCGCGGGCGAGCAGCCGGCGATCGGCACCCCCGTGATCGCGCTCGCCAACCCGGGTGGACGCGGCTTTCGCGCCACCTTCGGGATCGTCTCCTCGGCCCAGCGAAGCTTCCGGGGCCCGCGCGGGCGCCGGATCGCGGGCGCGATCGAGCACACCGCGCCGCTCCCGCGGGGCTCGTCGGGCGGCCCGCTGCTCGACACCTCGGGCCGGCTGGTCGGGATCAACTCGGTCCGGTCCGACGGTGGCCTGATCCTGGCCATTCCCGCCGACGCCGTGCTGCGCGAGCGCGTCGAGGCGCTGGGACGCGGCGAGGCGTCGTCGTCGCCCCGCCTCGGGGTGGCGATCGTGCCCCCCCGGGTGGCACGCCGGATGCGCCGCGCGGTCGGTCTGCCCGAGCAGGACGGAGTGCTCGTGCGCGCGGTTCAGGATGAGAGCCCGGCGGCGCGGGCCGGGATCGAGCGCGGCGACTTGATCGTGGCCGCCGCCGGCACCCCGGTCGACCGCCTCGAGGTCCTCTACGAGGCGCTCGACGCCGCCGATGCCTCGCTCGAGCTGTCGATCGTGCGGGGAACCGACGAGCGGTCGGTGACCGTCAGCTTCGCCTCGGAGGCCGAGGTCGTATGAGCGCCGTGGTCGAGGACCCGCGTGAGGCGGAGGCGCTGGACGCGTACTCCCGGGTGGTCACCGAGGTGGCCGAGCGGCTCGCGCCGAGCGTGGCCAACCTCCGGGTCACCCGTCCGGGTCGAGGCGGCCACGTGCCGGCGGGCGCGGGTAGCGCGGTGGCGCTGACGCCCGACGGGTTCCTGCTCACCAACGCCCACGTGGTGGCCGGCCAGGGACGAGCCGGCCGCGCGGTGTTCGTCGACGGCCGCGAGCTGCGCTTTCGGGTCGTGGGAACCGACCGCCTGTCGGACCTGGCCGTCCTGCGGGCCGACGGAGAGGATCTGGTCCCGGCGTCGCTGGGCCAGGCGGAGCGGCTGAAGGTGGGCCAGCTCGTGGTGGCGATCGGCAACCCGAACGGGTTCGCCGGATCGGTGACCGCCGGCGTCGTCTCGGCCCTGGGCCGCTCGCTTCCCACCCGCTCGGGTCGCGCCGTGCGCTACATCGACAACGTGATCCAGACCGACGCGGCCTTGAACCCGGGCAACTCCGGCGGCGCGCTGGCCGACTCGTGCGGGCGCGTGATCGGGATCAACACCGCGGTGGCCGGTGTCGGGCTCGGCCTCGCCGTGCCCATCAACGAGGCCACCAGGCGCATCGTCGGCGCTCTGATGCGGGACGGGCGGGTGCGCCGGGCCTACATCGGGATCGCCGGCGGTCCGCGTCCGCTGCCGCCCTCGGCCCGGGTCCGGCTCGGGCGCGAGAGCGCGGTCGAGATCGTCGAGGTGATCGAGGGCGGGCCGGCCCAGCGTGCCGGGCTGCGTCCGGAGGACATGATCGTCGAGCTCGGGGGTCGTCCGGTGGAGCGCGTCGACGACGTGCAGAGGCTGATGACCTACGAGGCGATCGACCGTCCGCTGGCGGCGCGGGTGCTCCGGGGCGAGCGCTGGCTGGATCTCGAGCTCATGCCGATAGAGCTGGTCGAGTAGCTACACTGCTGAACGGCGCCGGGGCGGCGTTCAAAATCGCGCCCGCAACTCGACGTCGCCAGCCCTGACCCCGTACGGAAGCATCTATGGCCCGCGGAGACGTTCGGATCGCTGCCACCCTCGCGTGCGAGGAGTGCAAGCGCCGCAACTATCAGACCAACAAGAGCAAGCGGAACAACCCCGAGCGCATCCAGCTGCGCAAGTACTGCAAGTGGTGCAGGCGCCACACGGCGCATCGCGAAACCCGCTGAGTCGTGGCGCGTAACCGTAAACGGGCGAAGGAGCGGCGGGCCCGGCGTCCCGAGGCGGTCGCGGCTCGCCGCGGCGAGCGCGAGGACGCGCCGCCGGCGCCGATCAGCCACGCCGCGCCGGACGTCGAGCTGGCCGAGGCTCAGCTCGCGCTCGGGCGCGATGAGCTCGATGACGAGGAGATCGTCGATCGCCAGCCGCCCGGCGAGCGCGGGGTTCCGGGCGTCATGGGCGTCACGCCTCAGGTCGAGACGAGTGACGAGGAGCTGCCGGCCGAGGAAGGGGCTCCGCGCCTGCCCGAGCGGCGGGCGACGCCGGGCCACCGCGTCGTAAACTTCATTCAGGGAAGCTGGCGCGAGCTCCAACGCGTACAGTGGCCCGATCGCCGTCAGGTGATGCAGGCCACCGGGGTCGTCATCGGATTCGTGATCGTCGCCGGTCTTTACCTCGCCTTGGCCGACACCGTCGCGTCGAGGCTCGTGAATTTCATCCTCAAGTAGAGCCGCGGGCCTGGAACAAGGCCAGCGCCGGCACAGGGAAAGCAATGTTCCGCTGGTACGTAGTCAACACATACTCGGGTCACGAGAACAAGGTCAAGCACAACCTCGAGCATCGAGTGGTGTCGCTGGGCCAGCAACGCGCGATCCGGCAGATCGTCGTGCCGACCGAGTCGGTCTCGGAGATGAAGGACAACCAGAAGGTCACGGTCGAGAAGCGGACCATGCCCGGCTACGTGCTGGTCAACATGGACCTCAACGAGGACTCGTGGGTCCTGGTCAAGGGCACGCCGGGGGTGACCGGGTTCGTCGGCGCGTCGAACGAACCCGTGCCGCTGACCCAGGACGAGGTCAACCGGCTGCTCCACCGCGAGCAGGAGGTGCGTCCCCGCAGCCGGGCCCAGTTCTCGATCGGTGAGTCGGTCAAGGTCATCTCGGGTCCGCTGTCAGACTTCTCGGGTGAGATCTCCGAGGTCAACGAGGATGCGCAGCGCCTCAAAGTGCTGGTATCGATCTTCGGCCGCGAAACTCCGGTCGAGGTCGGGTTCGATCAGGTGAAGAAGGTTTAGGGGGCCGCTCACGCGGCCCTATGGTTCGGCTGAGGTCCTTAGATGGCAAAAAAGGTTCTGACACAGATCAAGTTGCAGGCAGTGGGCGGCCAGGCCTCTCCGGCTCCGCCCGTGGGCCCGGCCCTCGGCCAGCACGGCGTGAACATCATGGAGTTCGTCAAGTCGTTCAACGCCCAGACCCAGGGCGACCTGGGCACGGTGATCCCGGTCGTGATCACCGTCTACGAGGACCGCTCGTTCACCTTCGTGACCAAGAGCCCGCCGGCCGCCGTGCTGATCAAGCAGGCGCTCTCGCTCGACAAGGGCTCGGCCGAGCCCCATCGCGAGAAGGTGGGACGGATCACCGCCGCGCAACTGCGCGACATCGCCGAGCGCAAGATGAAGGATCTGAACGCCAACGACGTCGACGCCGCGGCCAAGATCATCGCCGGCACCGCGCGGTCGATGGGTGTGGAGGTGGAGTAAGTCTCATGGCGCACCATGGCAAGGCATATGAAGAGGCGCGCAAGCGTTTCGACCGCGAGCGGGAGTACCCGCCCGCGGAGGCGATCAGCTTGGTCAAGGAGCTCTCGCGGGCCAAGTTCAACGAGTCGATCGAGGTCCACATCCGGACCGGCCTCAATGTTCGCCACGCCGACGAGCAGCTGCGCGGAACGCTGACGCTGCCCAACGGCCTGGGCAAGGACGTGCGCGTGGCCGTGTTCGCCCAGGGCGACAAGGCGCGCGAGGCCGAAGAGGCCGGAGCCGACATCGTCGGGGCCGAGGACCTGGCGGCGCGGATCCAGGACGGCTTCGACGACTTCGACGTGGCCATCGCCACCCCGGACCTGATGCCGGTGGTCGGGCGGCTGGGGCGGATCCTCGGACCGCGGGGCAAGATGCCGAATCCCCGCGTCGGCACGGTCACGCCCGACATCGGTCGCGCCGTGCAGGAAGCCAAGGCGGGCAAGGTCGAGTACCGAACCGATCGGAACGCGATCGTCCATCTGGTGATCGGCAAGCGTGACTTCGAGGATCGCCGGCTGCTCGAGAACTACGCCGCGGTGATGGACGAGATGATCCGGGCCAAGCCGTCGGCGGCCAAGGGCCGCTACATCCGCACGGTCACCGTGGCCAGCACGATGAGCCCGGGCGTGAAGGTGGACCCGTCCCGCACCCGCGACATCGTCGAGGAGCCGGTCGCGGCGTAGAATCGCTTTTCGCATATCTGCCCGAGACCCCCGGCCGTTTCCTGCGTAAGCCCGGGACAGGCGGACCGCTTCGAGTTCACCCTCTCGGGCGCCGCTTGGGCACGATTTCTTCGAGAGGAATATGAACCGAGATCAAAAAGCAGCCGTCGTAGAGGAGATCGCAGGCCAGATCCAGGCCTCACAGGCGATCTTCGCCGTCGATTACCGCGGCATCTCCGTCGAGCAGGCAGCCGATCTCCGCGAGCGGCTGCGGGAATCCCAGACCAGCTTCCGGGTGGTCAAGAACTCGCTCTCCGAGCGGGCGGCCGATCAGGCCGGAGCCGACAGCCTGAAGCCGATGCTGGTCGGCCCGACCGCGCTGGCACTGGTCCAGGGCGATGCCGCGCTGGCGGCCAAGGCGCTGAACGACGCGGCGCGCGCGTTCAACCTGCTCGACTTCAAGGGCGGGGTCATGGACGGGACCACGCTGAGCGCCGACGACGTGCGCTCGATCGCCCGGCTGCCCTCCCGCGAGGTCCTGCACGCCCAGCTCGTGGGCACGATCGCGGCTCCGATCAGCGGCCTGGTGCGGACGCTCAACGCGCTGATCGCCGGGGTGGCGATCCAGCTGCAGGCGATCGCCGACCAGGGACTGGTGCAAGGCGACAGCGCGCCGGCCGCGGCGCCCGCGGAGACCGCCGCCGAGCCCGAGGCCGCCGAACCGGAGGCCGCCGCCGAGCCCGAGGCCGAAACCACTGAACAAACTGCTGACACGGACGCCTCGTCAGAGGCTTAAGGAGGAAACATGACCACCACCCAGGAATGGATCGACGAGCTCAAGTCGATTTCCGTGCTCGAGCTCTCCGAGCGGATCAAGGCCCTCGAGGAGGCGTTCGGCGTATCGGCGACCGCCGTCGCCGCGGCCGCCCCGGCCGCCGGCGCCCCGGCGGGCGACGGAGCCGGCGACGCGGCCGAGGAGCAGACCTCGTTCGACGTGGTCCTGCAGGCCGCCGGCGACAAGAAGATCCAGGTCATCAAGGTCGTGCGCGCCGCCACCGGTCTGGGCCTGAAGGAGGCCAAGGCGCTCGTCGACGAGGCGCCCAAGCCGGTCAAGGAAGGCGTCGACCGCGCCGAGGCCGACAAGCTGAAGACCGACCTCGAAGAGGCCGGCGCCACTGTCGAACTGAAGTAGTTCCGGCGTTGCGGGGATCCGGCGCGCTGTTCGCGGTGCCGGATCCGCCCGCGCGCCCACCGTCCGCCGGGGGCTGATGGCCGGCGAATCGACCGAGCCGTCGACTACCTCCACGGTCGTCACCTCGGCCGTGCGCGACGCCGCCCGGTTCGACCGCAGCCTGGTCTCGCCGACCGGAGGCCTGCTGGCGGCGATTCCGGTCGCCGCCGTCCTGGCCATCGGGACGGCCGCCGGCTCGCCCGTCCACGGAGTGATCATGGCCGCGGGGGCCATGCTGGTCGGGATCGCCTGGCGCGTGCGCGGCGGCCGGGCGCCACTGGCGCTGATGGCCACCGATGCGGCGCTGATGGCGCTCTCGACCTTCGTCGGAAGCGTGACCGGGTCGATCGAGTGGCTGCACCTCCTGCTCCTGTGCCTGTGGGCCCTGGTCGGCGGGTTGATGGTCGCCCTTGGTCCCGGCGGCGGCGTGATCGGCACTCAGGCCCTCCTGGCCGCGATCATCTTCGGCCGGTTCAGCCAGTCCCCCGCGGCGGCGCTGGGGCTGGCCGCGCTCGTGGTCACGGGGGCGGCGGCCCAGGTCGTCTTCCAGGCTCTCGTCCGCTGGCCGTCGGCGCTCCGGAGCCAGCGACAGGCCGTGGCGGCCGCGTACCGAGCGCTCGCCTCGGTGGCCGCCGCCCCACCGGACGAGGAGGCCTCGACCCTTGCCGCGGCGGCGAGCCTGGACGAGGCCAACATCGCGCTGGCCGCGCCCGCGCTGTTCGGCGACCCCGCGCTGCTGACCCTGCGCAGCCTGGTTGACGAGGGCCGGCGTCTCCGGCTCCAGCTCGCCGCGGCTCGGTCGCTGCTCAGCCACGGCGAGCCGCCGGCCGCCCTGGAGGACGTGGCCCGGGTGCTCGATCGCGCCGCGCAGGCCATCGAGGGCGACCACGGTGCGGCCGAGGAGCTACGGACGCTCTCGGTGCCGGTGCGGACCGCCCTCGGCGATCTGCCGCCCGCGGTGGCGTTGCCCTTGTCCCGCCGCCTGGCCGCGCTCGGCGGTCAGCTGCGCGCCGTGGGCACGCTGGCCGCCACCGCCGGCGAGGGGGGCGGATTGCGCAGCCGCCGCCCGCGCGGACGAGGTGACGACCCCCTGGCCCGGTTGCGATCCAACCTGGCCGCCCTGCGAGCCAACGCCTCGCTCGGCTCGCCGGCGGGCCGCCATGCGGTACGCCTGGCGGTGCTCGTGGTCGCGGTTGAGCTGATCGCGCGGCACATCCCGCTCCAGCGCACCTACTGGCTCGTCGTCGCCTCGGTGACGACGATCCGTCCCGAGTTCGGGGCCACGTTCACGCGCGGGTCCGAGCGGGTCCTCGGCACCGTCGCCGGCGTGGCCCTGGCCGGCGCGATCACGGTGGGCCTGCATCCGAGCGGCGGCGCCACCGTCGTGCTGGTCGGCGGGCTCGCCTGGGCGGCCTACTCGGTCTTCCCGGCCAGCTTCGCGGCCGGCTTCGGCTTCATCACCGCGCTCGTCGTGTTCCTGCTCAACGCGATCAGCCCGGACACGCTCGCCACGGCGTCGGCTCGGCTGCTCGACACATTGATCGGCGGCGCCATCGGCCTGGCCGTCTACGCGCTTTGGCCCACCTGGGGGCGCCAGCCCGCGCGCGATGCGCTGGCCGACCTGATCGCCGCGATTCGGGCTTACCTCGACGCCGTGCTGACGGGCGTGGTGGCGGGCCGGCGCGCCCGTCCGGAGGAGCTCGGGCCGCTCTCCCGTCAGACCCGGCTCGCGCGTACGCGGGCTGAGTCGGCGGTCGCGGTGTCGCTGTCAGAGCCGCAGACACGACGAATCGATGCCGACCAGACGCGGGGCGCCCTCGGCGCGCTGCGCCGGCTCGTGTACTCGGTCCATGTCGTGCGGCTCGAGTGGGAGGAGGACCGCCCGCGGCGACCGCTTCCGGCGCTCCGGCCGTTGCTCGATGGACTCGACCGGCTCCTCCTCGCCGCGGAGGCCTCGCTCCGAGGCGAGGCGATCGCGAGCGCGCTGCCCGATCTCCGCGCCGCCTATGACGCGTTCGAGCACGCGGCGCCGGGGGACGAGGAGACCGGTGCGCTGCTGCTCCAGCTGGACGAGATCGTCGATGCCGCCGATACGCTCGCGGCCGTGTTGGAGCTCGATCCCGCCGACCCCGGATGCGAGGCGGCGTCGATCGGATAAGGTCGGCGCGTGGGGGTCTCGCCGCGCCAGCGCACAACCGTCCAGGCGGCTGACGGTCGGCTGCTCGAGGTCGAACTGGCCGGGCCGCCTGATGGAAAACCGTTGCTCACCCACCACGGGACCCCCGGAGCGGCCGGGACGTACGAGCCGTGGGTGCAGGCCGCCGCCGAGCGCAACCTGCTGACCGTGTCCTATTCCCGGCCGGGCTACGGCCCGTCCGACCGGCTCGAGGGCCGTACGGTGGCTGCGTGCGTCGATGATGTGGTGGCGATCGTCGACGCGCTGGGTTTCGACCGCTTCTACACCGCCGGCGGCTCCGGTGGAGGGCCGCACGTGATGGCTTGCGCCGCGCTCATCCCCGACCGGGTCATCGCAGGAGTGTCGATCGCCTCCCCGGCTCCGATCGACGCCGAGGGCCTCGACTGGACCCAGGGGATGGGACAGGACAACCTCGATGAGGTCGCCGCGCTGCGGGCCGGTGACGGAGAGCTGGTGGCCTTCCTGGAGCGTGAGGCGAGGCAGATCGCCGGTGCGACGGCCGAGCAGATCGTCGCCGTGCTCGGGGACAACGTGTCCGAGCCGGATCGCAAGGTGATCACCGGTGCCTTTGCCGAGCACCTTGTGAGCGACACCCAGCACTCACTCTCGAGCGGCATCTGGGGATGGTTCGACGACGACAAGGCGTTCTTCTCCGACTGGGGCTTCGGCCTGAGCGAGATCAGAGCTCCGCTGTCGCTGTGGCACGGAGGACAGGACAGGTTCGTGCCCATCGCCCATGGCGAGTGGCTGGCCGCGCATCTGCCGGGCTACGCCCATCTGCTCCCCGAGCACGGACACCTGTCGCTTCTGATCAGCTCGATCGGGGAGATCCTGGACGACCTCCTGGCCCTCTGAGCAGCACATCTGCTTGCTCTGCCGCCGATTTCCCCCTACACTCCCCGCGTCAGCCAATAGCCGTAGCCGCCCGATTGCAACGGCGCCGCGCCACATACGCGGTGATCCGAGGGCGGGGTCCGTGAGCGCTGAGCAGCCTGCACAGGGCACCGATGCCGTGTGCTATCTTTGCTGGTCCGGCTTCTGGATGCATAGGTGCGTCCGGGGCCGCTGATCCGCCTCCCTCTCGACCGCCCGAGGAGTCGCCGTCTTGGCAACCACTCACGCCCCCCGGACGCGCCGGACTTTCGCGCGTCTGAACAAGGTCCTTGAAGTCCCCAACCTCATTGATATCCAGCGCAGGTCCTTCCACTGGCTGACCGATCCTGAAACCGGCGGCCTGCGCGAAACGATCGACGACATCTCGCCGATCGAGGACTACACCGGGAATCTCGCCGTCCAGTTCGGCGAGTTCACCTTCGACGAGCCGGTGGCCAGCCTGGAGCAGTGCCGTGAGAAGGACCTCACGTACGCGCGCCCGCTGACCGTCACCGTCGCCTTTATCAACCGCGAGACCGGCGAGATCCGCGAGCAGTCGGTGTTCATGGGCGATTTCCCGTGGATGACCGAGCGCGGCACGTTCGTGATCAACGGCACCGAGCGTGTCGTCGTCACCCAGCTCGTGCGCTCCCCCGGCGCCTACGTGATGGAGCCGAAGGACCGTGAGAAGCAGGTCTTCATCGCCAACCTGATGCCGGCTCGTGGCTCGTGGCTCGAGCTCGAGATCGACAAGAAGGGCCGCGTCTACGTCCGCATCGACCGCAAGCGCAAGCTGCCGGTCACCGTGCTGCTGCGCGCGATGGGCTACGCCTCGGACGAGGAGATCCTGAAGCTCTTCGACAACTCGATCTATCTCCAGCTCACCCTCGACGCCGACCCGGAAATGGTCCGGACCGAGGAGGGCTCGCTGATCGAGCTGTTCAAGAAGCAGCGTCCGGGTGAGCCGCCGTCGGTCGACGCCGCGCGGTCGCTCCTGAACCAGCTCTTCTTCGACCCCAAGCGCTACGACCTGACGCGCGTGGGACGGTACAAGCTGAACTCGCGGCTCGGGCTCGACATCGACCTCGAGACCCGCACCCTGACCCACGACGACATCATCGCGCTGGTCAAGGAGCTCGTCTCGCTGCCCAAGCGGCTCGGGATTCCCGAGGAGCTCGACGGCGACGTCAAGGACTACGCCGCCGAGGCGCTGTCCATGCCCCGCGAGCCGATCCAGGATCACCTCGACGAGTACGAGCACTTCGGCAACCGCCGGCTGCGCACGGTCGGCGAGCTGATCCAGGAGGCGTTCCGGATCGGGCTCTACCGGATGGAGCGCGTCGTGCGCGAGCGCCTCACCACCGAGGACGCCGACACGATCACCCCGCAGACGATCGTCAACATCCGCCCGGTCGTGGCCGCGCTGAAGGAGTTCTTCGGGAGCTCCCAGCTATCGCAGTTCATGGACCAGACCAACTCCCTGGCCGGTCTCACCCATCGCCGGCGCCTGTCCGCGCTCGGCGCGGGCGGCCTGACCCGCGAGCGCGCCCCGATCGAGGTCCGCGACGTCCACCCGACCCACTACGGCCGCATGTGTCCGATTGAGACCCCGGAGGGTCCGAACATCGGCCTGATCGGCTCGCTCTCCTCCTACGCGGAGATCTCCGAGCACGGGTTCGTGACCACGCCTTACCGGGTGGTCAAGGACGGCAAGGTGACCGACGAGATCCTCCACCTGGACGCCACCCAGGAGGAGGAGCAGATCATCGCCCAGGCCAACACGCCGGTCGACGACAAGGGCAAGATCACCGTGGACGAGGTGATCTGCCGGACCCAGGCCGGTCAGTACGTGACCGTCGCGCCGAACGAGGTCGATCTGATCGACGTCTCGCCCGAGCAGATCTGGTCGGTCGCCACGGCGATGATCCCGTTCCTGGAGCACGACGACGCCAACCGCGCGCTGATGGGCTCGAACATGCAGCGCCAGGCCGTCCCGCTGCTGGTCACCGACGCACCGCTGGTCGGGACCGGTATGGAGCGCCGGGCGGCCATCGACACCGGCGACGTGGTGCTGGCCGACGCGGGCGGCACCGTCTCCTACGTCGACGCCGAGCGCCTGGTGGTCGACAAGAGCGACGGCAACGGTCAGGACGAGTACGAGCTCCAGAAGTTCATGCGCTCCAACCAGGGCACGCTGATCCACCAGAAGCCGATCGTCTCCGCCGGAGACACGGTGCAGGAGGGCGCGGTGCTGGCCGACGGCTCGGCCACCGACATGGGCGAGATGGCGCTGGGCAAGAACCTGCTCGTCGCCTTCATGTCCTGGGAGGGCTACAACTTCGAGGACGCGATCATCCTGAGTAAGCGCCTCGTGCAGGACGACGAGCTCACCTCGATCCACATCGAGGAGTACGAGATCGACGCCCGGACCACGAAGCTCGGGGACGAGGAGATCACCCGCGACATCCCGAACCGCTCGGAGGAGTCGCTGCGCAACCTCGACGATCGCGGCATCGTCCGCATCGGCGCCGAGGTCCAGTCCGGCGACCTGCTGGTCGGCAAGGTCACGCCCAAGGGCGAGACCGAGCTGACGGCCGAGGAGAAGCTGATCCGCGCCATCTTCAAGGAGAAGGCGCGTGAGGTCCGCGACACCTCGCTCAAGGTTCCGCACGGCGAGGGCGGCGTCGTGATCGACGTCAAGACGTTCAGCCGCGACGAGGGCGACGACCTGCCGCCGGGCGTCAACGACCTGGTACGCGTGTTCGTGGCCAAGAAGCGCAAGATCGCCGAGGGCGACAAGCTGGCCGGCCGGCACGGCAACAAGGGCGTGATCTCGAAGATCGTCGACGTCCAGGACATGCCGTTCCTGGAGGACGGCACGCCGGTCGACGTGATCCTCAACCCGCTCGGTGTGCCGAGCCGGATGAACCTGGGTCAGATCCTCGAAACCCACCTCGGGTGGGTGGCCGCCAACGGCTGGTACGAGGACGGCTCGGAGGCCCGCAAGCACGCAACCAACGGCGGGTCGCGGCCGGACGGCCGCGCCGGCAAGGTGTACGTGGCCACGCCGGTGTTCGACGGCGCCACGGTCGCCGACGTCGACGAGGCGCTCGTGCGCTGGCAGCAGGAGCACGAGGGTCGGATCCGTATGGACGTCGACACCACGCGGCGCGCGGGCGAGCAGGCGTCCGGCAAGACCAGGCTGTTCAACGGCCGCACCGGCGAGCCGTTCGAGGAGCAGGTGACGGTCGGCTACATGTACATCCTGAAGCTGCTCCACCTGGTCGACGACAAGATCCACGCCCGGTCCACCGGCCCGTACTCGCTCGTCACCCAGCAGCCGCTCGGCGGCAAGGCGCAGTTCGGGGGCCAGCGGTTCGGCGAGATGGAGGTCTGGGCGCTCGAGGCCTACGGCGCCGCGTACACCCTGCAGGAGATGCTGACCATCAAGTCCGACGACACGGTCGGGCGGGTCAAGGCGTACGAGGCGATCGTCAAGGGCGAGAACATCGCCGAGCCCTCGATCCCCGAGTCGTTCAAGGTCCTGCTCAAGGAGATGCAGTCGCTGGCGCTCGACGTCAACGTGGTCTCCGAGGAGGGCGAGCGGGCCGAGATGCGCGAGGAGGACGACGACCTCCTGCGTGCGGCCGAGGAGCTGGGCATCGATCTCAGCGGCGTCCGCGCCACCGATGGCGCGGCGGCCGACGAGTCGACCGAGCACGAGGGCGAGACGGTCGAGGCCTCCGAGGAGGAGGACGCGGTCGAGGATCCCGACCTCGAGTCGGGTGAGGCGCTCGAGGAGGAGGACTTCTCGAGCGACGTGGACCCGATGCTCGAGGCCGACGTCGAACCCGGTGAAGCTGAAGGAGTACTTGAAGAGGATGAGGGCCTGAACACGGGCGCGGCATAAGCCGCGCCCTTTAAGCCCCTTCCTCACTGACACGAAAGAGATCTGAATGATCGACATCAATAATTTCGACGCCATCGAGATCGGCCTCGCCTCCTCCAAGCAGATCCGTTCCTGGAGCTCGGGGGAGGTCATCAAGCCGGAGACCATCAACTACCGCACGCTCAAGCCCGAGAAGGACGGTCTGTTCTGCGAGCGCATCTTCGGTCCGACCAAGGACTGGGAGTGCTACTGCGGCAAGTACAAGCGCGTCCGCTACAAGGGCATCGTGTGCGAGCGGTGTGGCGTCGAGGTGACCCGCTCCAAGGTTCGCCGCGAGCGCATGGGCCACATCGACCTGGCCGCGCCGGTCAGCCACATCTGGTTCTTCAAGGGCGTGCCGAGCCGGATCGGCTACCTGCTCGACATGGCTCCCAAGGAGCTCGAGAAGGTCCTGTACTTCGCTGCCTCAATCGTCACCTGGGTCGACGACGAGGCCCGTGCCCGTGACCTCGACAAGCTCGAGGGCGAGGTCAACAGCGTGCTCGACTCCTACGCGGCCGAGAAGGAGGAGCGGATCCTCGAGCTGCGCGAGTCGCTCCAGCGCCGCGAGCAGCACCTGGAGAGCGGCAAGACCGGCCGTGACTTTTCCGACGAGGACCACCTGTGGGCCGAGACGCTCGACGTCAACATCTCCAAGCTGTCCGACGACGAGCGGGAGAAGCTGCTCAAGGACCTGCGCAAGAGCTTCCAGGCCGACATCGACGACACCGAGGCCTACATCGAGGACGCAGCCGAGCGGATGCGCCAGGTGTGGGAGCTGTTCAAGGGGATGAAGCCCAAGGACGTGGTCAACGACGAGACCACGTTCCGTGAGCTCAAGGACCGCTTCGGCTCTCCCTACGGGTTCGGCGAGTACTTCCGCGGCGGCATGGGTGCCGAGGCCGTGCGGGACCTCCTCCAGCAGGTCGACCTCGATGCCGAGGCCGAGGACCTGCAGGATCAGGTCAAGACGGCCAAGGGCCAGAAGCAGGCCCGCGCGGTCAAGCGGCTGAAGGTCGTCTCGGCCTTCATCCACTCGGGCAACAAGCCGGAGATGATGGTCCTCGAGGCCGTCCCGGTGATCCCACCGGAGCTGCGTCCGATGGTCCAGCTCGACGGCGGCCGCTTCGCCACCTCGGACCTCAACGACCTCTACCGCCGGGTGATCAACCGGAACAACCGCCTGAAGCGGCTGCTCGACCTCGGCGCGCCGGAGATCATCGTCAACAACGAGAAGCGGATGCTCCAGGAGGCCGTCGACGCGCTGTTCGACAACGGCCGCCGCGGCCGGCCGGTCACCGGGCCGGGCAACCGCCCGCTGAAGTCGCTGTCGGACATGCTCAAGGGCAAGCAGGGCCGGTTCCGCCAGAACCTGCTCGGCAAGCGCGTCGACTACTCGGGCCGTTCGGTGATCGTGTCGGGCCCGTCGCTGAAGCTCCATCAGTGCGGCCTGCCCAAGCTGATGGCCCTCGAGCTGTTCAAGCCGTTCATCATGGCTCGCCTGGTCGAGCGCAAGTCCGCGCAGAACATCAAGGCGGCCAAGAAGATGGTCGACTCGATGATCCCCGAGGTGTGGGACGTGCTCGAGGAGGTCATCCACGAGCATCCGGTGCTGCTGAACCGCGCGCCGACGCTCCACCGTCTGGGCATCCAGGCGTTCGAGCCGGTGCTGGTCGAGGGCAAGGCGATCCAGGTTCACCCGATGGTCTGCCACGCCTTCAACGCCGACTTCGACGGCGACCAGATGGCCGTGCACCTGCCCCTGTCGGCGGAGGCCCAGGCCGAGGCGCGGATCCTCATGCTCTCGGCTAACAACATCCTCTCGCCGGCCCACGGCGCCCCGCTCGCCACCCCGACCCAGGACATGGTCCTGGGCGCGTACTACCTGACCTACGGGCCGGAGGCCGATGAGCTGGAGAAGGTTGATCCGGCGACGGCCGATCCTCGCCCGCACGTCTACCGCACGGCCCAGGAGGCCGAGTGGTCCTACGAGCACGGTGTGACCAAGCTGCACGACCTGGCCGAGTTCCGCCCGCTCGGGCGCGAGGGCGGTCACGTGCTCACCACGGTGGGCCGGATCATCTGGAACGACAAGATCGAGCGCGCGCTCGAGGCGGCGATGGGCTCGGAGTTCGACCCCGCCACCTATGAGTTCATCAACCGATCGATGAAGAAGAAGGACACGACCAAGCTGGTCGACGACCTGGTGCAGAAGTACGGCGCCTCTTCGATCTCGCAGGTGCTGGACGCGTTCAAGGACGTGGGCTTCCACTACGCCACCCAGGCGGGGGTCACGATCTCCAAGAACGACGTGCAGACGCCGCCCAGCAAGGGGGAGATCCTGGCCCGCTACGACGATCTGCTGGCCACGATCGAGGCCCAGTACGAGAACGGCGAGATCAACCAAGAGGAGCGCCACGAGGCGGTCACGCAGTTGTGGGATCGGGCCACCAACGAGGTTGCCCGGGCGCTGACCGATCACCTGGACGAGATGAACCCCATCTTCATGATGGCCAACTCCGGGGCTCGTGGCTCGTTCTCCCAGATCCGCCAGCTGGCCGGCATGCGCGGCCTGATGGCAAATCCGAAGGGCGAGATCATCGAGCGACCGATCAAGGCCAACTTCATGGAGGGCCTGAACGTGCTCGAGTACTTCATCTCGACCCACGGCGCGCGTAAGGGCCTGGCCGACACGGCGCTCCGCACGGCCGACTCGGGCTACCTGACTCGACGCCTGGTCGACGTCTCCCAGGACGTGATCATCCGCCAGGAGGACTGCGGCACCGAGGGGTTCATCGACATGCCGGTGTCCAAGCAGGAGGTCGACCCGGAGACCCGGCGGCTGCGGCCGACCGGGGAGCCGAACGACAACCTGATCGGGCGGATCGCCGCGGCGGATATCGCCGACTCGAGCGGTCGCGTGATCGTCGAGAAGGGCCAGGAAATCGACCGGGCCGAGATGGCCGAGCTGGTGCGGACGGTTATGGCGGATGGGGACGGGAAGACCTCGGTCTTCCTGCCGGTCCGCTCGGTCCTCAAGTGCGAGGCCCCGACCGGCGTGTGCCAGGCCTGCTACGGCCGCTCGATGGCCACCGGCAAGGTGGCCCAGATCGGTGACGCGGTGGGGATCATCGCCGCCCAGTCGATCGGTGAGCCGGGCACGCAGCTGACCATGCGGACGTTCCACACCGGCGGTATCGCCGGCGCGGACATCACGCACGGACTGCCCCGCGTGGTCGAGCTGTTCGAGGCCCGCAAGCCCAAGGGCGTGGCCAAGATCGCCGAGATCGGCGGCGCGGTGTCAATCGAGGAGTCCGACAAGGCGGTCACGGTCGTGATCACCGATGACGGCGGTGAGGAGCATCGCAACACGTTCCCGCGCCGGACCATCCTCTACGTCGACAACGGCCAGCAGATCGAGCCGGGCACCCAGCTCAACGAGGGGTCTCTGTACCCGCACGAGCTGCTGGCCATCCGTGGGCGAACCGAGACCGAGCTGTACCTGGTCCGCGAGGTCCAGGAGGTCTACAAGTCCCAGGGCGTGGACATCAACGACAAGCACATCGAGCTGATCGTGCGCCAGATGATGAAGAAGGTCCGGGTCGACCAGAAGGGCGACACCGACCTGCTCCCCGGTCAGTTCGTCGACCGGTTCGACTACGCCCGGATCAACAATGCGGTGCTCGACGGCGGCGGTGAGACGGCACAGGCCGAGGAGATCATCCTCGGGATCACCAAGGCGTCGCTGAACACGGACTCGTTCCTGTCCGCGGCTTCGTTCCAGGAAACCACCAAGGTCCTGACCGACGCGGCGCTCGAGGGCAAGATCGACCGGCTGAACGGGCTCAAGGAGAACGTCATCATCGGGAAGCTGATCCCGGCGGCGACGGGCCTCAAGCGCTACCGCCGGATCGAGATCGAGCCGTCCGAGCCGCTGCCCCGCGGGATGGACGATGTCGGCCTGCTCGACCACGACGATCTGGCGGCCGAGCTCGGGCTCACGGACGGGGAGTCGCTGAGCGGCTTCTCGGTCGGAGGCATGGAGGCCGACCTGAGCGATCTCGAGGACATCGGCAACGGCGCCTCATCGCTGGGCTTCGCCGAGGAGCTGGCCGATCTCGACGTGCCGCACGACGGAGACGAGTAGCAGCGCCGAAATTCGACCTGGCCGAGGCTTGAATGTCCTCGGCCAGGTTCTCCCCCGTGAAGGGCGCTGGGTGGCCAATCAACGGTTGACTGCGGTCGGTATTCGCGCTGCGGCGTGTCACCCCTACCACGGCGGGTAAACCAACCGCGGTGAGCAAGCGGGAGAGGATCGTCGGCTTCGGCGGTGGCGCTCTGCTCGTGGCCGCCGGGATCGCGGCCGCGGTCATCGGAGGCGGCACCGCGCAGATCGTGGCCATGGTGCTGATCGGAGTGGGGCTGGTAGCGATCGTGAGCCTCGTCTTTTACGAGGTGGGGCGAAGCGAGGACGCCGAACGGGCCCGGGAGGCGCGCTCGCGGGCCGGTGCTCGCCCGCCCGCGACGGGACGTTCGCCCGCGCGCGGGCGCACGAACCCGCCGACCCGCGTCGACCCGCGCAAGACGCGGCTGGCTCGCAACCGCGGCACGCGGCGGCGGCTCGGAGGCGACGGACGGTAGGCGGGCGAGGTTTGGGGCGCCGGTAAGATCGGGCGTGAATTTCGATTCACACCCGAGCGCCAGGAGACGTAGGTGGACCTGAACGACACGCCAGAGCAAGCCGCCTACCGCGAGAAGGTCCGCGCGTGGCTGGAATCCCATCGCCAGTCGGCCCCGTCGGCCCAGGGGTCATATGAGGATGCGCAGTACATCGACGCGCGCCGGGCCTGGCAGCGGCGCCTGGCCGAGGCCGGTCTGGCGGGCGTGACCTGGCCGCGCGAATACGGCGGGCAAGGGCTCGGGCCGATCGAGCAGGTGACGCTGAACCAGGAGATCTCGCGGGCCGGGGTGCCGGGGATCCTCGATGTGATCGGGATCGGGATGCTCGGTCCGTGCCTGATCGCCCACGGGAGCGAGGAGCAGAAGGCGCGGCATCTCGGGCCGATGCTGCACGGAGACGAGGTGTGGTGTCAGCTGTTCTCCGAGCCGGCGGCCGGGTCTGACCTGGCCGCGGTGCAGACTCGCGCCCGTCAGGACGACTCAGGGGGCTGGATTCTCAACGGGCAGAAGGTGTGGACGACCAACGCCCATTTCGCGTCCTTCGGGCTCCTGCTGGCCCGGACCGATCCCGACGTGCCCAAGCACAAGGGCCTGACCATGTTCGTCGTCCCGATGGACGCGACCGGGGTTACGGTCCGCGGGCTGCGGCAGATCTCGGGTGAGGCGGAGTTCAACGAAGTCTTCTTCGACGACGTCCGGCTCGGCCCGGACGCCGTGGTCGGAGGCGTGGGCAACGGCTGGGGCACGGCGCTCACCGTGCTCATGTTCGAGCGGCTGACCATCGGGTTCGGCTCGGACACGTTCGGCTCTCCGACCCGCCTGGCCGCCGCCGTGGCGGCCGATCCCGCCGCTCGCACCGATCCCGCGGTCCGGGAGGAGCTGGGCGAGATCATCTGCGATCTCCTCGCCGTGCGCTTCAACGGGTACCGCGCGTTGACCCTGCTGGCGCAGGGCCAGATTCCCGGGCCCGAGGCCGGCCTGGCCAAGGTGACCATGGTCAACGCGGGAATCCGCGCCGCCGATCTGGCCACGGACGTGATCGGCCCGGACGCGCTGGACCCCGGCGGAGAGTGGAGCTATCTCACCTCGTTCCTGCCGGGGCTGAAGTCGGCCGGGGGGACCGAGCAGATCCTGCGCAACACGATCGGCGAGCGGGTCCTCGGTCTCCCGCCTGAGCCGCGACTCGACAAGGGCGTGCCGTTCAGCGAGCTGCGGGCCAAGGAGCGCGAGGCGGTGACCCGATGAACCTGGCCCTCTCGGACGAGCAGGAGCTGCTCCGGGAAGCGGCCCGGGGCGCGCTGTCTCGCATCAGGACGCTCGAGGCGGCTCGCCAGGCCCTCGAGGAGGGGCCGTCCGCCCTTCCCGACCTGTGGCCCACCGTGGTCGAGGCCGGCTGGCCCGGCCTCCTCATCGGCGAGCAGCACGGCGGCGCGGGCCTGGGCGCCTTCGACGCGCTGCTGGTGGCCGAGGAGTGCGGCCGGGTGCTCGCCGGTGCGCCCCTGTTGGGGCTTCTGCCCGCGACCGCGGTGCTCGAGGCGGGCGAGGACGAGGCACTCGCCGCCGTCTCCGCCGGCGAGCTGCGGCCGGCTCTCGTGCCCGCCCGCCCGCCCGGCGACCTGGAGCACGGGTGGACGGTCGAGCCCCGGGCGGGGGTCCGGCGAGCCGAGGCGCCGCGGGCCACCGTCGACGGGGAAAGGGTCGTCCTCGACGGAACGGCCGCCTTCGTGCCCGACGCTCCCGGCGCCAACCTGCTCGTAGCGGTCGGAGAGACCGAAGACGGCGAGGCGGTGGCGGCCGTGGTGCCGGCCGACGGCGACGGCGTATCGGTCGAGCCCGTGACCCGCTATGACCCCACCCGCTCGCTCGGGCACGTGCGGTTCGCCTCGGCGGCCGGCCGCCGGGTGGGCACCGGCCCGGGCACGCTCGCCGACGCCTGGTATCTCGGACAGGCCCTGGTCGGAGCCGAGTCGCTGGGAGCGGCCCAGACGTGCCTCGAGGTCAGCGTGGCCTACGCCAAGGATCGGTTCACGTTCGGCCGCGCGATCGGCTCCTACCAGGCGATCAAGCACGAGCTGACCGAGGTCCTGCGCCGGATCGAGAACGCCCGCGGGCTTCAGTTCTACGCCGGCTGGGCGCGGGAGTCGAAGCCGGACGAGTTTCCGCTCGCCGCCAGCGCACTGCGTTCGGTGGCCGGGCGTGCGCTCGATTTCGGTACCCGTTCGATGATCAACGTCCATGGCGGGATCGGCGCGACGTGGGAGCACGACGCGCCGCTTTATTTCCGCCGGGCGCAGCTTTCCCGGCGTCTGCTGGGCGGCACTCACGACGCCACCGATCGCGTGGCCGAGCGGGTCCTGGCCCCGGCGGTCTGACCGTCTGCGCCAGGCCGGGCCTGTTCAAGGACACGAAGTGGGTTCGAGTTCCTCAACGAGGGGTAAATATCGGCCACCATGGCCCAGAGCGCGGGGTTTCGGCGCCGATCAAGGAAGCTGGCCTTGTGTTGCCTGAGCTCCCGCGTGCCCGTGCTCGGGGGCGTGCTCACGGTGGCGCTCCTGGCCGTGCAGCCGGCGGTCAGCGACGCTGTCGGTGTCCCGACGGTGAGCGTGCCCTCGCGCACGCCGGCGGTGAGCACTCCTTCGGTTTCGGTTCCGCCGGTCAAGACCCCGCCGGTGAGCACCCCGCCGGTGACGGCGCCCTCGGTCAGCGTGCCGTCGGTCTCCAGGCCGTCGCTCCCTTCCTCGCCGGTGTCCGTGCCCTCGGCGGGCGGCGGGCACAGCGGCGGTGGTGGTGGCGGCGGCGGGGGCGGCGGGGGCGCTAGCGGGTACTCGGGCTCGTACGGCGGCGGCTCGGGCGGCAGCTACGGCGGCGCCGGCGCGAACCGGCTCGGGTGCGGCGTACGGCGGATCGGCCGGAGGCTCGGGCGCCGCGGGTGATACCGGAGCGAGCGCAGGCGGCTCGGGACGGAGTGGGCCCGGGTCCGGGCGTCACGGCGGCCGCGCGAGCACGGGCTCGCATCTGCTGCCCCAGCGTCAGCTGAACAACCTCGTCTCCCGCCTGGATGGCTGTCTGACCTCGATCCGGCGGCGCCAGGCGCGTACGCTCGTGCTGCGGACCGGGTACGGCCAGCGGCAGGCGTACAGCCGCGGTCAGGTGGCGCAGATCCTCGGCGTGACGCTCCGCCAGGAGGGCCAGATCGAGCAGACGGCGATCTCCGATCTGCAGGCCGCCTCCACGCACACGGGGTGTGGCGGCACGGCCGCTCCGGTGTCCGCGATCGCCGTGCTGGTCGCGCAGGCGCCGCTTGAGATCGTGCAGCCGCTGGTCGCGCCGGTGGGCTCGACGGCCGTGGCGTCGACCGGGACGGCCAGCCGCCCCGGGTCCCGCGGCGCGGCGACCAGGGCACACGCGCAGTCGGCCACCAGCTCGAGCGCCGGTGCCGGCCCCGCGCCCCAGGTCAAGGGCGCGGCGATCTCTCCGCCCGCGCCCCATGGCGGTGGGTTTGACTGGCTGCTGATCGCGGCCGCGCTGGCCGCGGCGGCGGTGATCGCGTGGGAGGTGATGCGCGCGCGGCGGCCGAAGCTCGACGGTGGGCCGGTGATCGCCGAGGGGATCGGGTCCGCGGGCGCGGTGTCAGGAGCGGGCGGGCGACAGGGCCGGGGGTTGCCGGTGGCCGAGGGGCTGGCGGCGCTCGGGGCCGGCGTGGCCGGTTTGCGCGAGCGCCTGGGCGGACGGGGCGGTAGGCCCGGTCTGCGGCCGGCGGCGGGATGGTTTCCCGGCCTGCGGCGGTTGCTCCCCAGCGTGGGCGCGCTGGCTACTTTGCCGCTGCTGTTGCCGTTGCGCACGCGCCGGCGCCGTGCCGAGTCCGGTGTCGGTGCTCTGCCCGAGCTCGAGGCCGGCCCGTCGCCGGAAGCGGCGGCGGCGCGGGAGGCGCTGCAGAGCGGGCGGACGCTCGAGGATCGCGGTGACCTGGCGGGCGCCGAGGCGTCCTACCGGCGGGCTGACCGGCTCGACGATGCGGGCGGCGCGTTCGCGCTCGGTGCGCTGCTGGCTCACCGGGGCGATGTCCGGGGTGCTGAGGCGGCCTTCCGGCGGGCGGAGAACCGCGGTCATCCGGACGCGGCCTCGAACCTCGGGGTGCTGCTCGAGCAGCAGGGCAAGGCCGAGGATGCCGAAGAGGCGTACCGCCGCGCTGACCGCCGGGGCCACGCCAACGCAGCTTTCAACCTGGCCGGGCTGCTGGCCGAGCGCCACGATCTGTCGGGGGCCGAGGCGGCGTATCGGCGCGCGGCCGAGCGGGGGGACGGCGAGGCGGCGTGCAATCTCGGGACGTTGCTCGAGCTTCGCGGCCAGCCCGACGGGGCGGAAGAGGCCTACCGGCGGGCTGACGAGCGCGGTCACGCGGCCGGTGCCTTCAGCCTGGGCGAGCTGCTGGCCAAGCGGGGCGACTTCGCGGGTGCCGAAGCGGCCTACCGGCGAGCCGACGAGCGCGGCGACGCGGCCGCCGCGTTCGCGCTGGGCGGCCTGCTGGCCAATCGTGGCGACATGAAGGGCGCGGCCGAGGCGTACCTGCGGGCCGAGGAGCGGGGCGCCGCCGACGCCCCGATGGCGCTGGGGATGCTGCTCGAGCAACGCGGTCACCCGCGGGAGGCCGAGGCGGCGTACGGACGGGCGACCGAGCTCGGTCACGCCGACGCGGCCGGGCGGCTCGGGCGTCTGCTGGCCGAGCGCGGGGACCTGGCCGGGGCCGAGGCGGCGTTCCGCCGGGCCGACTATCACGGGGATGGCGAGGCCTCCTACAACCTCGGGACGCTGCTCGAGCAGCGCGGCGATCTGCATGGGGCCGAGGAGGCCTACCGGCGCGCCGACGCTCGGGGCAGCGCCGCGGCCGCCTTCAGCCTCGGCGTCCTGCTCGCCAGCCGGGGCGATCAATCCGCGGCCGAGGACGCCTACCGCCGCGCGCAGTCGAGCGGCCACGAGGTGGTGTCGGGAATGGCCCGCGCCGCCCTCCTCAGCCTGCGCAACGGCGACTAGAGGGCGACTGCGCCGCCCGGAACGGCGACTGCGCCGCCCGGAACGGCGACTGCGCCGCCCGGAACGGTTTCTCCCCGGGGCGGGCGCGCGCTTCCGCTTCCAATGTGAATCCGGATTCACTAGGATTCACCGAGTCCGAGATCGACATCTTGTCCGCTATGCGGAGAAGATGTCGATGCTGACCGCGAAGGAGAGACGAATGAGCGCCACCGACGTGCGCGACCCCGCTCGCGAGGTCCTCAACCAGGCCGCACCGCTGCAGCCGATCAACCTGTTCGAGGCCGACCTGGCCCTGATCGAGGCCCTCGACCGCGAGGGTGGCGACTGGGGAGTCGATCGCGCCCGGGAGGCGGGCGGCGTGGCCGGGTCGGCGGAGGTGCTCGAACACGGGCGCCGCGCGGAGCGAAACCTGCCGATCCTGCGCACCCACGACCGCTACGGCCGGCGAATCGACGAGGTCGAGCTCGACCCGTCCTGGCACTGGCTGCTGCGTGGCGCGGTCGAACGGGAGATCCACTCGCTGCCCTGGCGCGACGCGCGTCCTGGCGCCCATGTCGTGCGCGGCGCCCTGTTCATGCTCTGGAGCAATGCCAACGCGGGCGTGATGTGCCCGGTGTCGATGACCTATGCCGCCGTCCCGGCACTGCGGGACGGCGCACCCGCGCTCGCCGCGGAGTGGGAGCCTCGCCTGACCCGTCCGGACTACGCCGGGGGTGCGCTCGCCGGGATGGCGATGACCGAGCGCCAGGGTGGCTCGGACGTCCGGGCCAACATCACCCAGGCCGAACCGGCCGGCGACGGCGTGTACGAGCTCAACGGCCACAAGTGGTTCTGCTCCTATCCGCCCTGTCAGGTCTTCCTCGTTCTGGCCCAGGCGCCGGCCGGGCTCTCGTGCTTCCTGGTCGAGCGCGGACCGGGGATGGAGTTTCAGCGCCTCAAGGACAAGCTCGGGACCCGGTCGCTGCCGTCCTCCGAGGTCGAGTTCCGGAATGCCCGGGGGCGCCTGATCGGCGAGGAGGGCCGGGGGGTGCCGGCGATCATCCGAATGGTCAACCACACGCGGCTGGATTGCCTGCTCGGGTCGACGGCCGGAATGCGCCGGGCCACGCTCGAGGCGATCCACCACGCGCGTGGGCGCTCGGCCTTCGGCGCGCGTCTGGTCGACCAGCCGGCCATGACGAACGTGCTGGCCGACCTGGCGATCGAGTCCGAGGCGGCGACCCTGGCGGCGATGCGGGTGGCGCGCAGCTACGACTCGCCGTCCGAGGGGACGTTCCGGCGCTTCGCCACCGCGGTGATGAAGTACTGGGTGTGCAAGCGCGCCCCCGGGCATGCGGCCGAGGCGCTCGAGTGCCTCGGGGGCAACGGGTTCGTCGAGGACTCGGGAATGCCGCTGCTCTACCGCGACTCGCCCCTGAACTCGATCTGGGAGGGGTCGGGCAACGTGGCCGCCCTGGACGTGCTGCGGGCCATGGCGCGTGAGCCGGCCGGGGTGGAGGCGTTCCTCGAGGAGTGCGCGCTCGCCGCGGGCGGCGACCCGCGGCTCGACCGCCATCTGGCCGGCCTGCGTGAGGAGATGTCGGCTCTGTTCGCCGGCGGCGACCCGCAATTCGGAGCCCGGCGGCTGGTCGAGGACCTGGCCGTGGCCCTGCAGGCGTCGCTGCTCGTGCGCCACGCCCCCGCGGCCGCCGCCGACGCGTTCTGCGCCACCCGCCTCGGGCGGGAGGGCGGACTCGCCTACGGCACGCTCCCGGCCGGGGCCGACGCGCGGGCGATCGTCGAGCGCGCGCTGCCGGTGTGAGCGAGATCGGCTACGAGGTCAGCGGGCGCGTGGCCCGGCTGACGCTGGACCGGCCCGAGCGCGGGAACGGCTTGACCCGCGCGCTCCTGGCCGAGCTCGAGCGCCTGGTCGAGCGGGCCGATCTTGATCCCTCCGTGCACGTGCTGCTGCTGGCGGGCCGGGGGAAGGGCTTCTGCGGCGGCTACGACCTGGTCCAGAGCGCCGAGGGGCAAGGTGCGCTGGAGGGCGACGACGTGGCCCCGGGCTCGCCGCTCGATCCGGTCCGGATGGCCGCCAATCACGATCCCGACCGCCACTGGGACCCGATGGTCGACCACGCGATGATGAGCCGCAACGTCCGGTCGTTCATGTCGCTGTTCCACTGTTCGAAACCGGTCGTGTGCAAGGTCCACGGCTTCTGCGTGGCCGGCGGGACCGATCTGGCGCTATGCGCGGATCTGCTCGTGGCCGCCGCCGACGCCAAGATCGGCTATCCCCCGGCCCGGGTCTGGGGCTCGCCGACCACGGCCTTGTGGTCCTACCGCCTCGGTCCGCAGCGGGCCAAGCGGCTGCTGTTCACCGGAGATTGCCTGTCCGGCGCCGAGGCGGTGGACTGGGGGTTGGCCATCGAGGCCCCGGAGCCCGGCGAGCTCGACCAGCGCACGGAGGTGCTCGTGCAGCGGATCGCGCAGATGCCCCTCAACCAGCTGCAGATGATGAAGCTGCTGGTCAACCAGACCCTGTACGCCCAGGGGCTCTATCCCACCCAGCTGCTCGGCACGGTGTTCGACGGCATCGCCCGTCACACCGAGGAGGGGTTCGCCTTCCAGCGCCGCGCCGCCGAGGCCGGCTTCCGGGCGGCGGTGCGCGAACGCGATGAGCCGTTCGGCGACTTCGGGAGCTCGACCTTCAAGGGATGACCGAGGTTCTCACCGGTACCCGGGAGCGCTTGCTCCAGGCGGCGCGCGAGGTGATCGAAGACGCCGGTTACGGTGGCGCATCGGTGGCGGCGATCGCCGAGCGCGCAGGCGTGGCGACGGGCACCCTGTACCGCCACTTCGCCTCCAAGGAGGACCTGTTCGTCGAGGTGTTCCGGAGCGTGTGCTCGGGCGAGGAGCGGGCGATGCGCGCCGCCGCCGAGGCGATGCCGGCGGGTGCCGGTGGGGTGCAGCGGATCGAGGCCGTGTTGACCACGTTCGCCGAGCGGGCGCTGCGCAACCCCCGGCTGGCCTGGGCGTTGATCGCCGAGCCCGTCGACCGGTTGGTCGATGCCGAGCGGCTGGCTTATCGCGAGCGCTACGCGGGCCTGGTGGCCGAGGCGCTGAGCGCCGCCATCGGCGCGAAGGAGATTCCGGCCCAGGACGTGTCCTTCACCGCCGCGGCGCTGGTGGGCGGGTGTGGCGAGGCCCTGGTCGGGCCGCTCTCGCCCTTGTCGGGCTCCGCCCCGGCGCCCGGAGAAGTGGTGGCGGCGCTGAGCGGGTTCGTTCGCCGGGCGGTGGGGGCGGCGTGACCGAGGCGGTCAGAGTCGAGCGCGACGGGCCGGTGTTCACGGTGCTGCTCGCTCGCCCGGATCGGCGCAACGCGGTCGATGGGCCGACCGCGGTCGCGCTGGCCGACGCCTTCCGCGCCTTCGACGCCGACGCCTCGGCCTCGGTGGCCGTGCTCCACGGCGAGGGCGGGGTGTTCTGCGCGGGGGCCGACCTGCAGGCGGTGGGCGGACCGGACGGCAACCGGGTGGCCCCGGAGGGCGACGGGCCGATGGGTCCGACCCGGATGCAGCTGACCAAGCCGGTGATCGCCGCGGTGGCCGGGCACGCGGTGGCCGGCGGGCTGGAGCTCGCGCTCTGGTGCGACCTCCGCGTGGCCGAGGAGAGCGCGGTGTTCGGCGTGTTCTGCCGCCGCTGGGGGGTGCCGCTGATCGACGGCGGCACGGTCAGGCTGCCGCGCCTGATCGGGGTGAGCCGCGCCATGGACATGGTGCTGACCGGGCGGGGGGTCCCGGCCTCGGAGGCGCTGGCGATGGGACTGGCCAACCGCGTGGTGGCCGACGGCACCGCCCGGGCGGAGGCGGAGGCGCTCGCCCGGTCGCTGGCGGCGTTCCCTCAGACCTGCCTGCGCGAGGACCGCCTGTCGCTGCTCGAACAAGGCGGATTGTCCGAGCCCGAGGCGATGGCCAACGAGCTCCAGCACGGACTGCGCTCGCTCACCGAGGTCCAAACCGGGCTCGAGCGATTTCGGGCCGGCGCGGGCAGACATGGCGCGTTCGAGTAATTACGATCTGGCCGTGGCTTGTGTCTGTGTCCGCGGAGCGTTGAAGAAGCTCGCCGGCGGGCGCTCCGAGCATCAGCTCGAGGGCGGGACCGTGGCCGAGTTGCTGATCGGCCTGGAGACGGCGCATCCGGCCGTGGCCGGCTGGGTGCTCGATGAGCGGCGGCTGATCCGGCGGCACATCAACGTGTACGTCAATGGGGAGCGCGGCGATGAATCCACGGCGGTCGCGGAGTCTGACCGGGTGGAGGTTGTCCCCGCGATCACCGGAGGTATGGCGTAACCGATGACCGAGCTGCTGGTCGGTACCAAGAAGGGCCTGTTTGCGCTGGAGGGCGAGCCGGGCTCGAGCTTCCACGTCGTCGCCCGGTCGTTCGCCGGGGAGCCGATCGACTACGCGATGCGGGACGCGCGCAGCGGGCGCGCGTTCGCGACCATGACCTCGCCGTTCTACGGCCCGAAGATCTTCTACACCGACGACGTCTCCGACCCCGACGGCTGGACCCAGGCCGAGGGCGTCGCGCTACCGGAGGGCGGCGATGAGGCGCTGGTCCGGATCTGGGTCATCGAGCCGGGCGAGGCTGACGGCGTGCTGTACGCCGGAGGCGATCCGGGGGTGCTGTTCCAGAGCGTGGACGGAGGCGCCACGTGGTCGATCAACGAGTCGTTATGGGAGCACCGGGTGGCCGAGGAGTGGCAGCCGGGTGGCGGAGGACTGTGCCTGCACTCGATCGTGCCCTGGCCGGGCGACCCGCAGCGCCTGACCGTCGGGGTCTCGGCGGCCGGAATCTGGCACACCGAGGACGGCGGGATGACGTGGGAGCGCCGGAACCAGGGCATCACCGCGCGCTATCTGCCCGAGGAGGCGCGCGAGGGAGCGACCAGCCTGTGCATCCACCACCTCGAGCGCGCCGCCGGCCGGCCGGAGCGCCTGTTCATGCAGTTCCACGGTGGCGTGTACCGCTCCGACGACGCGGGTGAGAGCTGGACCGACATCGGCACCGGCCTGCCGTCGGACTTCGGCTTCCCGCTCGCCGTCGATCCGGGCGATCCCGACAGCGCGTTCGTGATCCCGCTCGAGGCCGACCGTGACCGGGTCACCCCCGGCGGTGCCGTCCGGGTATACGAGACACGGGACGGCGGCTCCTCGTGGAACCCGTGCGGGGAGGGCCTGCCGGCCCGGGACGCGTACCTCACGATTCTGCGGCAGGCCTTCTGCAGCGCCGGAGGCGGCGACGGCCTCCAGCTGTACTTCGGGGCGACCTCCGGCGAGGTGTTCGGCTCCGGTGACGCAGGGCGGACCTGGGCCAGCGTGGCAGAGCGGCTGGCGCCGGTCTACTCGGTGTCGGCCCGCGGCTGACGCGCGGCGTCTGCCCACTCGAACAGGGTGCGCACGTGCGTGCCCGTGATGCCCACCGCCGGCTCGGTGGCCACGAGCAGCGTGGGGGCCTTCCGGCCCGCGGCCCAGGCGTGGCACGAGTGGTCGTGGGCGTCGTCGATCCACGCCACCGCCCGGTGGGGGCCCGCGAAGGCGTCGATCGCGGCGAGCTTCCAGTGGGCGTCGGCCTCCTTGACCACGTCGTCGAAGCACAGCCAGGGCAGCGGCCCAGGTAGCCCCAGGGCGCCGGGCAGGTAGTCGTTGGCCTTGTCCTCCCAGCCCGTGCACCATGCAAGTTCGAATGCGCCGGCCAGCTCTCGCAGGTGTCCCCCGGCGGTGGCCGAAAGCAGATGGACGATGCCGTCGACGTTCACATACCGGCCCGGCGGCACCGATCCCGGCTCGAACCCGAAGAGTGAGATCACGCCGTCGACGTCGATCAGGAGCAGCGGAATGTCGAGCGCGGCCATACGAAATTTTTATCGTTAGGAGTTGGTTGATCGCCTCGCGGGTAGCCATTGATCTGCTGTACTGAGGCACCGCGGACTCAAGGACCGCGCCGGCGCTGTCGAGTTAGGAACGTGAGGCGGCGCAACGGATCTGCGGCCCCCGCCTGCCAGCCCCATCCATGACCCTGATACTCGGACTCCTGCTCGCGCTCGGCTGCGCTCTCGCCGGGAACGTGGGCTTCCTCTACAAGCATCGCGGTGCCTGCGCGGCTCCGGCGGTCGACATGCGTCACCCGGGAAAGAGCGCACGCGCCCTGTTCGCCTCCCGCCCGTTCGCGATCGGCTGGGGCGTCGGCGTCGGCGCCTGGATCCTGCACGTCGGCGCGATGGGGTTCGCGCCGCTGTCCCTGGTGCAGACCGTGCTGGCGGGCGGCGTGGTGCTCCTGGCCGTAATGGCCGAGCGCGTCCTCGGCGTTCACATCGGCCGGCGGCAGTGGCTCGGCCTCGGCTCGACCGCATTCGGGCTGATGATGCTGGCGGTGACTCTGCCCGCCGTCCACGGCGCCCATTCGAAGTTCTCAACTCCCGGGATGATCTCCGTCGAGGCGGTGCTGATCACGATCGGCACGCTGCTCATAGTCGGCCCGCGGATCGGAGCCCCGAGCGAGCACCACGGGTACATGCTCGGTGGGGCCGCAGGCATCCTGTTCGGCGTCTCCGATATCGCGGTCAAGGCGATGACCGGCGTGATCGGAGCCCACGGCGTGACCGGCTTCTTCACCCCGTGGACGCTGTTTGCGCTGAGCTCGTCGGTGGCGGCGTTCTACGCCTCGGCCAAGGCGTTCCAGGACGGTGAGGCGGTGCCGGTGATCGCGGTCACCGGGACCGCGGCCAACATCGCCGGCATCGTCGGAGGGATCCTCGTGTTCGGCGACCCCCTGTCCAACGACCCCGTGATGCTCGGGGTCGAGTGTGCGGCCTTCCTGCTCGTCATCATCGCGGCCTGGCTGATGCCCGCGCCAGTGCGCGCGGCCCGCGCCGCCGCCGCGTAGATTCACGCGGGCCGCCCGGCCCGCCGGTCTACGATCTGTCGCCATGTGGCGAGCCGTCCAGATCGCCGCGACCGGGTTGCTGACCGCGGCGCTCGCCGCGTGCGGAAGTTCGACTTCGCACACCTCCAGCGCGCCGAAGACGTCCGGCACGGCGACCAGCGCTTCGGCCAGCTCAACCGCGCCCGCACACACGCCCCCGGGCCGCCGAACCCCGGCCCCGGACTGGCCGACCTACCACGCCGGCAACGCTCGCACCGGCGCCGTCGCATCCGGACCTCGGCTCGGCCGGGCCCACCGCCTATGGAAGACGCCGGTGGCCGGCGCCGTATACGCCGAGCCGCTGATCGTCGGCGGCCGGGTGATCGTGGCCACCGAGGCCGACACCGTCTATGCCCTGGATGCCGCCACCGGGCGGAAGGTCTGGGGGGCCGCTCTCGGCACGCCAGTCCCGGGCGGCTCGCTGCCGTGCGGGAACATCGATCCATCGGGGATCACCAGCACGCCGGTGGCTGACGCCTCCTCGAACACCGTCTTCGTGGTCACGTACCGGGCCGGTCTTCGGCATGAGCTCGTTGCCCTGAACCTGACCACCGGGGCGGTTCGGTGGAAGCGTTCGATCGACCCGCCGGGGGAGGACCCCGCGACCGAGCAGCAGCGCGCCGCTCTCGCCCTCTCCCACGGCCGCGTGTATGTCGCCTACGGCGGCCTGTACGGGGACTGCGGTCGCTACCACGGCTGGGTGATCGGGGCGCCCGCCTCCGGGCCCGCAGGCGCGCTGGTCAGCTACCGGGTGCCGACTCACAACGAAGGTGCGATCTGGGCTCCGCCCGGTCCCTCGGTCGACGGGGACGGGAACCTGTATGTGGCCACGGGCAACGGGGACGCGTCGTCGTTCGACTACGGGAATGCGGTGATCAAGCTGGGACCGGATCTGAAGGCGCTGTCGTTCTTCGCTCCCTCCGACGCCGGGTCACTCAATACCACCGACTCCGACCTGGGCTCGACCGGTCCGATCCTGCTCCCGGGCTCGCGCGCCTTCATCGTGGGCAAGTCCGGGGTCGGCTACCTGCTCGACACGCGCGCGCTCGGGGGGCTCGGTGCGCCGGTGCCCTCGCTCACCGTCGGCGCGGGGTTCGGAGGCGATGCGTACGCCCGGGGCACCCTCTACATCCCGACCACGAGCGGCATCAGCGCGGTCGGGATCACCGGCGGCGAGCTGACCAAGCGGTGGACCCAGAGCGCCGCCGGTCTCCCGCCGATCGTGGCCGGCCCCGGCCTCTGGGCGATGAGCGCCACGGGAACGCTCTACCAGCTCGATCCGAGCACGGGCGCGATCCGGTACCAGGCCTCGATCGGCGCGCCGGCCCACTTCGCCACGCCGGCGGCCGCCGGCGGGCGGATCTACCTCGCCGCCGGCGGAGCCGTCCAGGCGTTCGGCTGATCAGCGGAACGCGCGCAGTAACCGCAAGGTCGCCGAGAATCCGTGGGTGAAGCGGGCGTCGGCGAGCCCGATCTCCTCGATATAGCCGCGGCGGACCTTGATCAGGCCGGGGTTCTTCCCGTCCGCGGTCATGTACCAGGTGTTGAGCCCGACCCTGTACGGGCGGCTGACCCGGAGATGCTTCTTGACCTTCTTGGTCAGCTTTGTCCCGGGACGAACGCCGCGGAGCGCGTAGTGGGGGTTCGAGGTCAGCAGCCAGATGACCCGGCCCTTGGCGCCGCGACGCTGCTTGCTCGGCAGGGTTCGGGCCAGCGCCGGGGTGATGTAGGCGTCGCGAATCCCGATCGGGCTCAGACAGAAGAAGTCCATGTAACGGCGGCCGCGGGTGGACCATTTCCTGAGCACGTGCCGGGCCCGCGTGCGCGTCATGCCGAGCGACAGCGGTCCGAGGCCCCGGCCGGTCAACCGGCCGGTGGCGGTCGGGCAGGAGGCCCGGCCCGCGTTGGCCCCGCCGCCCGACAGTGACGGCGTCGTCCCGACGAAGCCGGCCGGCCCGATGACCAGGTCGAACGGGGAGGCGGCGTCGATCAGGTTGAACAGGGTGCTCGAGGACTGCGGTGTCGGCGCGGTGGCGGTGAACGCGGTAACGCTGTAGAGCGGCGTCCCGTAGGCGGGGCTGCCGACGTCGGAGAGCGGGATCTTCAACGTGATCGTCCCCGTGCTCGCGTTGTAGGACCCGCTGATCGGGTGAGTCTGCGGGAAGGCCATGTACTTCGTGTGCTCGGCCGAGTTGGACGGCGGAATGCCGGCTGTGTCGCCGGCGAAGAAGCTCGGCTTCCCCGACCCCCCGGCGCCCTGGTTGTTGTCCATGCCGGCGTAGTAGATGTGACCGTTGCCGGTGGTGCCCGGCCGCACGTCGGTCCAGCGCATGATCCAGCTGGCGTCGGAGCCTCCGGCGCTTCCCGAGGGGGTGAGGCTGGCCAGGTTCTTGACCTTGATCGTGGCGTCGAGCTCTCCGTCGCCGTTGGCCAGGGACGCCCCGGTGAGGTCGAGGTTGTCGCCGCCCGGCTGACGTGTCCCGTTGGCCGAGTAGTCGGCGTCACCGGCTGGATCGCCCACCGAGCCCATCGGTACGCCCGGACCGGCGCCCTGGCTGACCGAACCGGTCAAGAGGCTCGGGCCGGAGATCTGGCGGCTGATCACCTCGGGCCCGGCGTCTTCGCCGGCCGAGCTGTTGGCGGAGGTGTCGAACACGTAGGAGACGAGCGCCGCTCCCTGGCCGTCGGTGGTGACCTGGAGGAAGTCGCCGAGGCTGCGATCACCGCCGGTGGCGCAA
This sequence comes from uncultured Solirubrobacterales bacterium, assembly GCA_963748585.1. Taxonomy (GTDB): domain Bacteria; phylum Actinomycetota; class Thermoleophilia; order Solirubrobacterales; family Solirubrobacteraceae; genus Palsa-465. The sequence continues at coordinate 101,596 of CAVVJR010000005.1, forward strand.
CCCAAGCCGTTGGTGCAGATCTGGCCGTGCTTGACGTAGCCCTCGCTCACGTTGGCGATTCCGTACGACGGACTGCCGGAGTTGGCGTCGAGGCTCTGGCCGAGCTGGACCGACCACTCGGCGTTGTGGAAGTTGCCCGCGCCGTAGACCGTGCAGGTCCCCGAGCCGCTGGCGCAGGTGCCCTGCTCGCTCGTCTCGTCGGTGTGGTACCAGGCCACGTCGACCCGGCCGCCCGACCCGGCCGTGACCCACGGGAACGTGTTCGTGCCCACGCTGGTGATCCGCTGGGGGGCCGACCAGGTCAGGGCCGACGGATTCGCGCCCGCCGGCTCGAGCGAGTGGACGACGTAGATCTGCTCGGGCGCGGTGAGGGCTCCGAAGTTGGGATCCGAGCTCGAGCCGTGATCGAGCGGACCCGCGGTGAAGGTCACGTACAGGTAGCCGGACGAGTCACGGGCGATGCTGGCGAAGTTCTCGCCCGCGATCTCCTCGGGGTTCCCGTTCGAGTCGACGCAGCTCGGGTTCGGGCACAGCGCGGCGTCGAGGTTGGGGCTCTCGGTCCACGTCGCCGTGGTCGGTGTGCCCTGGGTGATCTTGCCCTCGGAGACCTGGACCCCGGGCGTCCCGCTGCTGCCGTTGGTCGTGGTGTGGGCGATGTACAGGTTGCCGGTTCCCGGATCGACGACCTGGTTCCCCGAGATGCCCTCGTTTCCGGTCACGCAGTCGTGCAGAGCGGTGCCGACGCAGTCGGGGCCGGGATTGGTGTTGACCACGGGCGCGAACGTCGTGCCGTCGTGCGAGACCGTCTCGACGAGCTGGTTGCCGCCGCTCGGGCTCGCCACCACGTCGTAGTCCTGGTACAGGTTGAGGTTCCCGCCCGCCAGCGAGCCGGTGGCCGTGAACCACATCCGGTCGTCGGGCGTGTTGGGCGAACCGACGCAGTTGGTCGACCAGGTCGCGCCCTCGTCCGTGCTGGCGCTGTTCGAGATGTTGGTCAGGCCCTGGAGGTCCGAGAAATACAGGGCGCCGCCGGGATCGACGAGCAGGTCGGTGTCGCCGCCGCCCGCGCACGTGGTCGGCTTGCCGGGCCCGATGTTGCCCGGCGTGAGCTGGTAGGAGTTGCCGCTGTCACGGGAGGACCAGACGAAGCTCTGCGTGGTCGAGAAGCCGAACGGGACGCTGGTGAAGATGTGGCCGTCGGGGGCCACCTTGATGTCCGGTTCGAATCCCGGTCGCTGGTTATCGACCACGGCCGCGTGGGAGAAGCCGATCGAGGCGGCATGGGCGGCCGGCGCCAGGGCCAACAGCGCGCCGAGCAGCAGGAGAACCGGGGCCTTTCTCATCGCAGAGCTCCTCCTCATAGACCAGGAAAGTGGAGCGTACCCTGCGCCGCAATTCTCCGGCGCCGATACCGCGGTCCGGCGCCGGTACCGGTCAGGCGGGCGTGGCCACGGTCGTAAGCGACGAGCGTCCGCGCAGCTTTACCTCGTCCCTGCGCTCCCAGCGCGCGGCCTCGGCCGCGTCGGCGCGCGCCAGCGCCGCCTCCGAGGCGAGGACGCGCTCGGCCGTCCCCTTGGCCAGCTCGGTCAGCCGCGCCGCCTCGTTGACTGGATCGCCGATCACCGTGTACTCGAACCGGCTTGCCGCGCCGATGTTGCCGGCCACGACACGGCCGGCCGAGACGCCGATCCCGGCCCGCAGCGTGCTGAGCTCCGCGTCCAGCCGGGAAGCCAGCCTCCGGGCCGCGGCCAGCGCGTGATCGGCCGCGGCCTGATCGGCCAGCGGGGCGCCGAACACGCACAGCGCCGCGTCGCCCTCGAACTTGTTGACCCAGCCATCGCACTCGGCCACCACCTCGACCACGATGGCGAAGAAGCGGTTCAGGAGCGCGACCACCTCGGCCGGATCCCGTTCCTCGGCCAGGGCGGTCGAGCCCTGTAGATCCACGAACAGGACCGCCGCCTCGCGCGCCTCGCCATCGAAGTCGACTCCGTGCTCGAGCGCGTGGCGGACCACGTCCTCGCCGACCTGCCGGCCGAACAGGTCGCGGATCTGCTCGCGCTCGCGCAGCCCGTCGAGCATCTGGTTGAAGCCGGCCTGGAGCAGGCCGAGCTCGCTTCCGTCATCGACCTCGAGCTCGTGCTCGAGATCGCCCTGCTCGACCCGGCCGACCGCCTTGCGCAGGGCCTCGATGCGGTCGCTCACCGAGTGCGCCAGCCCGATCGTCATGCTCAGTCCGACCACGAGACCGAGCGCGCTGAGCACGAGGATCACCACCGAGAGCCGGGTGGCCGTGAACCCGGGATCGTGCAGGCCGCCGACCCCCACCAGCGCGAGTCCGATCAGCACCACGCCGGTCCCGAGCGTCCACGACAACAGCGCACGCGCGGCCACGCCCGGCAGCTGTGGTCGCCGTGGGAACCCGGCGGCGAGACACAGGGCGGCCAGCGGCCGCATGATCCGCTCGCCGAGCAGATAGCCCAGCGCGCAGGTGACCAGCCCGCCGAGCACGATCGTGATCGCCGCGTTGCCGGCGCCCTCCAAGGTGAAGGGCGCGTTCACGGCCGTGAAGACGACGGCGGCGAGGCCCCACAGCGTGGCATTGATGCCCTGCTGGGAGAGCGGGAAGCGGAGCGTCAGCTCGCGCTCGCGCTCGGTGGGCTCGCGGCCGAGGGATGCCCAGCCGACGGCGGCCTGCCAGCGGCGGTAGGACCACCCCCACGCGATGGTGAAGCCGATCGGCATCGCGATCACGAAGGTGGCGGCGTTGATGATCAGCAGCCGGGTCGCGTGCGGCGTGCCCGACGGGTTCGGGAGGACGAACGACAGGAACAGGAACACCTCCAACGCGCCGGCGGCGTTGGCGGCTGCGATCGCATAGGCAAAGCGGATGCGGACGCGCCGCACCATCGCCTGGGTGTTGGACCTCCCGCCTGAGGTCGCCATGGCCGCTGATTCTCCCAGGGCCGCGGGGGTTCGGCGCTCGTAGGGCAACGAGGCCGACGCAACGGCGCGGAGCCCGAAGGGCGGAGCGCATTAAGTACAAGAAGCGCTCCACAATGGATAAGCTCTCGTTGTACAAAACGTCGAACGAGGAGAGCAATGGCGACGACCGAGACCGCAACGCTTCAGGCGCTGGCCAAGCGCCACCTGTGGATGCACTTCACGCGCATGTCGGCCTACGAGCAGACCGAGGTGCCGATCATCGTGCGCGGCGAGGGCTGCTACGTCTACGACGAGCACGGGAAGCGTTACCTGGACGGTCTCTCGGCCCTGTTCTGCGTCAACATCGGTCATGGCCGTGCGGACATCGCCCAGGCCGGGGCCGAGCAGGCCAAGGAGCTCGGCTTCTTCACCAACTGGTCCTATGCCCACCCGCCGCGCGATCGAGCTGGCGGCCCGGATCGCCTCGCTGGCTCCCGGCGACCTCAACCGCGTGTTCTTCACCAGCGGCGGCTCGGAAGCGGTCGAGTCCGCGCTCAAGCTGTCCCGCCAGTACCACAAGCTGACCGGCCATCCGAACAAGACCAAGGTGATCGCGCGGGAGATCGCCTACCACGGCACCAGCCTGGGCGCGCTCTCGGCCACCGGCATCACCGGTCTGCGGCAGCCGTTCGAGCCGCTCACGCCCGGGGGCTGTCACGTTCCGAACACGAACCTCTACCGGCTTCCGAATCACATCGCCCCGGAAGACCTGGCCGAGACGGTGGCCGAGCGAATCGAGTTCGAGGGCCCGGACACGGTCGGGGCCGTGATCATGGAGCCGGTCCAGAACGCCGGCGGCTGCTTCACCCCGCCCGAGGGCTACTTCGACCGCGTGCGCGAGATCTGCGACGAATACAACGTGCTGATGATCTCCGACGAGGTCATCTGCTCCTGGGGGCGGCTGGGCGAGTGGTTCGGCGCTCAGCGCTACGACTACCAGCCCGACATCATCACCACGGCCAAGGGCCTGACCAGCGCCTACGCGCCGATGGGGGCCGTGATCGCCTCCGACCGGGTCGCCGAGCCGTTCATGGACGGCCTGAACAGCTTCACCCACGGCTTCACCTTCGCCGGGCATCCGATCTGCGCCGCGGTCGCGATGGCCAACCTCGACGCGTTCGAGAACGAGGGCGTGATCGAGCACGTGCGTGAGAACGAGCAGAAGCTGCGCGACACGCTGGAGTCGCTGCGGGATCTCCCGATCGTCGGCGATGTCCGCGGGGCGGGCTTCTTCCAGGCCATCGAGCTGGTCAAGGACAAGGAGACCAAGGAGAGCTTCGACGACGCCGAGGCGGAGACGCTGCTGCGCGGCTTCCTGTCCGGCGAGCTGTACCGCCAGGGCCTGATCTGCCGCGCCGATGACCGCGGAGACCCGGTGATCCAGCTCTCACCGCCGCTGATCGCCGGCCCCGAGCAGTTCGAGGAGATCGAGTCGATCCTTCGCTCGGTGCTGACCGAGGCCGGAGACCGGATGGACGTCCACCACCACACGCACGCGGTCCACCTCCGGCACGAGGTCTGATGCTCACCGTCCGGGAACTGCTGCGGGACCTCGACGTCCGGCTCCTGGCCGGGGAGCGGAACCTCGACCTGCCCGTGCGCTGGGTCCACATCTCAGAGCTGGACGATCCGACTCCGTGGCTGTCGGGGGGTGAGCTGCTGCTGACCACCGGGATGCAGCTCGACACCCCCGAGCGCCAGCGGGCGCTGATCGCGTGTCTGGCCGATCACCACCTGGCCGGACTCGGATTCGGCACCGGCTTCAAGCACCCGGAGGTCCCTGCCGCCCTGCTCGAGGCGGCGGCCGAGCGGGAGTTCCCGGTCTTCGAGGTTCCCTACGAGCTGCCGTTCATCGCGGTCACCGAGGCGGCCTTCTCGCGCCTGGTCAACGAGCAGTACGCGGTCCTGCGCCGGGCTCTGTCCGCGCACGAGCGGCTCCAGCGCATCGTCCTGTCCGAGCGCGGGCTGGACGAGCTCGCCGCCGCCCTGTCCGCGCTCGTCGGGGCGACCGTGATCGTGCTCGACGCGCGGGGTGAGCCGCTGATCCAGCGGGCCTTCCGGCGTGAGCTCGAGCCGGCCGCCGTCGCCGCGCTGCAGGGCGAGGTGCGCGAGCGGACCCGGCGGCGGGAAGCCCGGGCCTTCGTCCCCACCGTGCCCGAGGGCAGCCAGGGGCTGGCGCTGCCGGTCGCCGCCGATGGCGCGCCCGCCAACGGCTCCCCGGTGCCGTTGCCGCGGGCCTGGCTGGTCGCGGTGAAGGACGCCGGGCCGCTGACCGACTTCGATCGCCTCACCCTGCACCAGGCGGTGACAATCGTGGCCCTCGAGCTGCTCCGGGCCCGGGTGGCCGGGGACACCGAGCGCCGGCTGGCCGGCGACGTGCTCCAGGCCGTGGTCCGGGGAGACCTGACCGGGGGCGAGCTCGCGCGGCGACTGGCCCCGTTCGGCATCGGCGAGCGGGCGGCGGCGCTCGTCGTCCAGCGGGGCACGGACGGACGGCCGGCCGGCCCCGCGCTCGAGGCCACGGTCTGGCGCGCGCTCCGGGACGAGGCCATGCCGGGGCTGGTGGCGATCACCGGGGCGGCGACCGGCGCGCTCGTGCCCGGGCATCGCCGACGACGAGCTGGTCGTGCTGGCGGGCCGGATCGCCGACGCGGCGGAGGCCGAGATCGGCGCTCCGGTGCGGGTCGGAGTCGGCCGCGCGGTTCCCGCGGGGGAGGCCCGGCGTAGCTTCCACGAGGCCCGCTGCGCGGTCGAGGCGCTGAGCCTCGGGGTGAGCGCCAACGGATCGAACGGGCACGGCGCCGAGCCGGCTCCCCGCGTGGCCACCTACAAGGAACTCGGCTCGTTCCAGCTCCTGCTCTCGCTCCAGGACGACGAGGCCCTGCGGCTGTTCTGCGACTCGATCCTGGGGCCGATCGAGGCCTCGGAGGGCCACTACGGCGGCGAGCTCATGCGCTCGCTCGAGGCCTTCATCGAGGAGAACGGGCAGTGGGAGCGCGCGGCCCGCCGGCTGTACTGCCACCGCCACACTCTGCGCTACCGGATCCGGCGGGTCGAGGAGCTGACCGGGCGCAACCTCGGCAGCGCCCGGGACCGGATCGACTTTTGGCTGGCCCTACGAGGAAGGGAGCTTGTGCAATGAACGTCGGGGTGCCGAGTGAGGTCAAGGCGGACGAGTACCGGGTGGCGCTGACCCCGGCGGGCGTGCGTGAGCTGGTCGACGCGGGTCACCAGGTGTTCGTCCAGAGCGGTGCCGGACTCGGCTCGGCGATCACCGATGAGGCCTACACGGCCCAGGGGGCGACGATCGTCCCCGACGCCGATGCGGTGTTCGCCGAGGCGACGCTGGTCGTCAAGGTCAAGGAGCCTCAGCCCGAGGAAGTCGGGCGGCTCGAGCCCCGTCACACGCTCTTCACCTACCTCCACCTGGCCGCCGACGCCGAGCTGACCCGGGGCCTGATGGAGTCAGGCGCCACCTGCATCGCCTACGAGACGGTCGAGGACGCGCGCGGGCGGCTGCCCCTGCTGGCTCCGATGTCCGAGGTGGCGGGCAAGATCGCCACTCAGGCCGGGGCGTTCATGCTCGAGAAGCCGCTGGGCGGCCGCGGCATCCTGCTCGGCGGCGTGCCCGGGGTGGCGGCGGCCAACGTCATGGTCATCGGCGGGGGCGTGGTGGGCATGAACGCGGCCTTCATCGCGTTGGGCATGGAGGCCACGGTGTACGTCTACGACCGCAACATCGACCGCCTGCGCGAGCTCGACATCGCCTTCGGAGGCCGGGCCGACACCTGCTTTGCCTCGACCCTTTCGATCGAGGAGCGGCTTCCCGAGATGGATCTGGTCATCGGTGCCGTGCTCGTGCACGGGGCGCGGGCTCCGCGCGTCGTCACCCGAGCCCAGCTCGGCTTGATGAAGCCCCACGCGGTTCTGGTCGACGTCTCGATCGACCAGGGCGGGTGCTTTGAGACCTCGCGCCCGACCACCCACTCGGACCCGACCTACGAGGTGGACGGGATCACCCACTACTGCGTGACCAACATGCCGGGCGCGGTGCCGGTGACCTCGACCTACGCGCTCACCAACGCCACCATGCCCTACGTCGTCCACCTGGCCTCGTCGGGCGTGCATCGTGCCGTGGTCGAGAACCCCGGACTGAAGATGGGGGTCAACGTAGCCGCCGGTCAGGTCGCCTATGCGCCGGTCGCCGACGCGGTCGGGGTCACGGCTGTGCCGGTGGACGAGGCGCTGGCGGCGGTCCCGGCGTAACGGCGCTTTGCGGACTTGGCGGCCCCGGGAATTCGCCCCCTGGGCGGCTTCCCGAGGGACCTGCGCCAGCAGGTCGCGTGCTGGCTCGCGGCTCCGGGAATTCGCCCCCTGGGCGAATTCCCAAGGGACCTGCGCCAGCAGGTCCCCTGCTACGCTCCCGAGCTCATGCCGACGACAAGCCAGTTGATCCGTAAGGGCCGCACCGCGCCCAAGAAGAAGCTCGCCACCCCGGGCCTGAAGTCCGGGAAGGGCCGAAAGAAGAAGGTGGCCGCGCCGCAGCGGCGCGGGGTGTGCACGCGCGTGTACACGACCACCCCGAAGAAGCCGAATTCGGCCCTGCGCAAGGTGGCCCGCGTCCGCCTGACCAACGGCATGGAGGTCGGTGCCTATATCCCCGGCGAGGGCCACAACCTGCAGGAGCACTCGGTCGTGCTCGTGCGCGGAGGCCGCGTCAAGGACCTCCCGGGCTTTCGCTACAAGGTCATCCGCGGCACCCTGGACGCCGCCGGCGTCGGCGACCGCAAGAAGGCCCGGTCTCAATACGGCGTGAAGAGCAAATAGTGATGCCGGACGCAGAACAGCTGTTTCAGACCGCGGGGCTGGACGCCCCGCGGAGGTAATCATGCCGCGCCGAGCTGCAGCAGCGATCCGGCCGACCGAGCCGGATCCCGTCCACCGCAACCGGCTCGTCCAGCAGGTCATCAACAAGGTGATGCTGGACGGCAAGAAGTCGGTGGCCGAGAAGATCGTCTACGACGCGCTGGCCATCCTGGCCGAGCGGTCCGGCCGCAACCCGGTCGAGGTGCTCGAGAACGGGGTCAAGGCGCTGACCCCGGTGCTCGAGGTCAAGTCGCGCCGCGTCGGCGGCGCCACCTACCAGGTCCCGGTCGAGGTGCCCCCCCGCCGGGCGCGCACCCTGGCCGTGCGCTGGCTGGTCCAGTACTCCCGTCAGCGGCGTGAGAAGACGATGGCCCAGCGGCTCGCCCACGAGCTGCTCGACGCCACCCAGCAGCAGGGCTCCGCGTACAAGCGCAAGGACGACGTGTACCGGATGGCCCAGGCCAACAAGGCCTTCGCGCACTACCGCTGGTAGAGGCCCTCAACGCACATAAAAGCGGTGCGATGACGGCGCCGTTTCTTGTTATGTGCACCACCTGCCCCAGCCCGTCGCTCGGTATCGCGAGCCCGTTCTCGATCAGGCCCTCAGCCACCTCCCGGACGAGCTGCTGAGCGCCCTGGCGCTCGGGCTCGAGCGCCACGCGGGTCGCCTGATCGCCGGCCGGCTCTACGACGGCTACGACGGCGGCGGCTGCGCCGTCGGCGTGATGCTGCGCGAGCTCTCCCCGGCCGACTACCGCCGGGGACGGCTTCACTTCCTCGTCCGCCGCCACCGCCACCGCAGTGTCCTGACCGAGCGGACGCGCTTCGAGCCCGCGCTCGTGACCCGTCTCTCGCACCTCGAGATGTGCTTTGACCGGACCACGGTGAGCCTGTCCGAGCACACGGGAGACCCGGATCTGCCCGGGGCCGCCAACGCGACCGGGCGGTGGATGGCGGAAAGGTGCCGGCGGCGCCTGAGGGCCCGGAACCCGGGCTTCTTCGTGCCCGAGGCGTGGCAGCCGCAGGGGATCGTCAGGCCCCGGGCCTTCACCGCGACCCGGCGGATGACCGGTCACGACGGAGCCGTCATGCCGGTGCTCGTGCCCCGGCATGGGTCACACACGGTCCCGCTCCCCGTATAGGACCGCGCAGGCGCCGGCGAGCTCTTGGCTGGGCTACCTGGACGGCTCGGCTGCCGGGGCTAGCCGTTGGCGAGGAGGAACATCAACACCCAGACCAGCACCACGCCGGCCACGGTGAGGACGACGCCGGCGAACAGGGTCCGGCGCAGGGACGGGAGCCTGGTCCGAGCGCCCCCCGGGGGCTCGTTCGCGATGTCCTTGACGAATCCCGCGTTTGCCATCGTCGCTGCTCCTCGCACAGTGTTGCGCTCGGCGAAAGCGCTGTCAATCTCGGGCCGGCGGAGGAGGAAAACACTGCGAGGGCCGCCCACCACACGGGACCGGGGGCTGCAGTGGGACAACCCTCGCGGGCTCAAGCGTAGCTCCCGTCCACGTCAATTCCGATGGGGTGCCGTGCCCTGGTCAGGATCCAGACCAGTCACGCCTGAATCAGGTGTGAGACCGGCCGGGGCGGGGTACCTCTAGCTGCCTCTCGCGACCCGTCGCCGCGTGTCCCGGCCGCGGCTCGGGTCGGGGCGCCGGCTCGCTCCCAGGCCGGCCAAGCCGAGGCCGCCGGCCACGAGCAGCAGGACCGCGCCGAGCGTCTCCAGATACAGCCCCAGGCCCGGGAGAATTGCTGGCCAGCTGGTAGCGCCGGGTCAGCCCGTGTGCGTGCGCGTCGGGCAGGTCGCCGAGCACCGCGATCAGAAGCGCGGCCACTCCGAGGACGGCGAGGGCCAGAAGCGCGGGCCGGCTGCGGGTCCGGAATGCGACCAGGGCCAGCCCGGCCGCGAGCAGCGCGATCGGCAGCATCGCGTAGGTGTTGTGCGACCCCGCCGTCTCGGTCTGGATCGTCGCCACGTAGCGACCCGCCACGTTGACCGAGTAGAGCGTCGTGAACTCGGCCACGATCAGGAGCAGCGCGCCGAGCAGCGCGGCCCCGATCAGGACCGTGGCCACAGAGGAAATCGGCTGACCGGACGGCGAATTGAGGGCGCCGAGAGACCCCCGGACCTCTGCTATATTCGGTATTCGCCTCGGGCGGCGTAGCGCTCACCGGTGCTCACTCCCGGGCGCGGAGATTTCTCGCAATGGAGACGTCGACCCGATAGTCACACGCCCCTTCCCGACATCTGCGTCGTGAACGGGCCTTATGGGCCCTTTTTCATGTCCGCAGACCGACCCGGATAACACGCTTATGCCTCGCAAGTTCGCTCTAGAGAAGACACGCAACATAGGGATCATGGCCCACATCGACGCCGGTAAGACGACGACGACTGAGCGCATCCTCTATTACACCGGGCGGACCTACAAGATGGGGGAGGTTCACGAGGGCGCGGCCGTGATGGACTGGATGGCCCAGGAGCAGGAGCGTGGGATCACGATCACCTCCGCGGCCACCACGGCCGAGTGGAACGGCCACCGGATCAACATCATCGACACGCCCGGCCACGTCGACTTCACGGTCGAGGTGGAGCGCTCGCTCCGAGTTCTCGACGGCTCGATCGCGCTGTTCGACTCGGTCGCCGGCGTGGAGCCGCAGTCCGAGACCGTGTGGCGCCAGGCCGACAAGTACCACGTCCCCCGGATCGCCTACATCAACAAGATGGACCGGATCGGGGCCGACTTCGATCGCGGCGTGCAGACCATGGTCGACCGCCTGGGTGCCCACCCGGTCCCGATTCAGCTGCCGATCGGCGCCGAGGCCGACTTCCGCGGGATCATCGACCTGGTCGAGAACAAGGCCATCATCTACAAGGACGAGCTCGGCAAGGAGCAGGACGTGGTCGAGATCCCGGCCGACCACGCCGAGGTCGCCGCGGCGGCCCGTGAGCACCTGCTCGAAGAGGTCTCCCAGTACGACGACGAGCTGCTCGAGATGCTCCTCGAGGAGCAGGAGATTCCCGTGGCCCGGCTGAAGGCAGCGATCCGCACGGCCACGCTGCAGATCCGGCTGACCCCCGTCCTCTGTGGTTCGAGCTTCAAGAACAAGGGCGTGCAGCCGCTGCTCGACGCGGTCATCGACTACCTGCCCAGCCCGCTGGACGTCCCGCCGGTCGAGGGCGTCGAGCCCGACAAGGGCTCGGACTCGGGCGAGCGCGAGGCTGTCCGCCATGCCGACGACGACGAGCCGTTCGCGGCGCTGGCGTTCAAGATCATGGCCGATCCCTACGTGGGCAAGCTGACCTACTTCCGGGTCTACTCCGGTCACCTGGAGGCGGGCGCGCGCGTGCTCAACGTCAACACCGGCCGGACCGAGCGGATCGGGCGCATCCTGATGATGCACGCCAACGAGCGTGAAGAGGTCAAGGACGTCTACGCCGGCGACATCGCCGCCGCGGTCGGGATCAAGCAGGTGGTGACCGGCGACACGCTGGCCGCGCCCGACCGGCCGATCAAGCTCGAGACGATCGAGTTCCCCGAGCCCGTGATCAAGGTCGCGATCGAGCCCAAGACCAAGGCCGACCAGGAGAAGATGTCGACCGCGCTCGGCCGCCTGGCCGAGGAGGACCCGACCTTCCAGGTCCGCACCAACGAGGAGACCGGCCAGACCGAGATCTCCGGGATGGGCGAGCTCCACCTCGAGGTGCTGGTCGACCGGATGCTGCGCGAATACAAGGTCGACGCCAACGTCGGCCGGCCCCAGGTGTCCTACCGGGAGACCATCCGGGGCACGGCGGAGAAGGTAGAAGGCCGCTTCGTCCGTCAGACCGGTGGCTCGGGCCAGTACGGCATCGTCTACATCGACGTCGAGCCGGCTCCGGGCGAGGGCTTTGACTTCATCAACAAGATCAAGGGCGGAGCGATCCCGACCGAGTTCATCCCGGCGGTCGAGAAGGGCGTCGAGGAGGCGCTCGAGAACGGGCCTCGCGCCGGCTATCCGATGGTCGACGTGCGCGTCACCCTCAACGACGGCAAGTACCACGACACGGACTCTTCGGAGATCGCCTTCAAGGTGGCCGGCTCGCTGGCCCTGAAGGCGGCCGTGCAGCGGGCCAAGCCCGTGCTGCTCGAGCCGATCTTCGAGGTCGAGGTGGTCACGCCCGAGGAGTTCATGGGCGACGTGATCGGCGACCTCAACCGCCGTCGCGGCCAGGTGAGCGGGATGGAGCAGCGCGGCAATGCGCAGGTCATCACCGCCTTCGTGCCGCTGGCCGAGATGTTCGGCTACGCCACCGATGTGCGGTCGAACACCCAGGGCCGGGCCACCTACACGATGCAGTTCGAGCGCTACGAGGAGGTGCCCCCTAACATCGCCGACAAGGTGGTCGGAGGGGAGCAGCAGGCCGCGTAGCCGCCCTAACAGCAGTACCGGACGGAATTTTCTATCCTGATTTGGTTCGCCCTCGGGGCGAGCGACACCCACTGATTTAGAAGGAGCAAGTCAAAGTGGCGAAAGCCAAGTTCGAACGCGATAAGCCCCATGTCAACGTCGGCACGATCGGTCACATCGACCACGGCAAGACGACGCTGACGGCTGCCATCACCAAGGTCCTGAACGAAAAGTTCGGCGGCACGGAGGTTCGGTCGTTCGAATCGATCGACAACGCTCCTGAGGAGAAGGCGCGCGGGATCACGATCGCGACCTCCCACGTCGAGTACCAGACCGAGAACCGGCACTACGCCCACGTCGACTGTCCGGGCCACGCCGACTACGTCAAGAACATGATCACCGGCGCCGCCCAGATGGACGGCGCGATCCTGGTCGTCTCGGCGGCCGACGGCGCGATGCCCCAGACGCGTGAGCACATCCTGCTCGCGCGCCAGGTCGGCGTGCCCTACATCGTCGTCTTCCTGAACAAGGTCGACATGGTCGACGACCCCGAGCTGCTCGAGCTGGTCGAGGTCGAGATCCGCGACCTGCTCTCCGAGTACGAGTTCCCGGGCGACGACATCCCGTTCATCGCCGGCTCGGCGCTGAAGGCGCTCGAGGGCGACCAGGAGTACGAGGCCAAGATCCTCGAGCTGGCCGAGGCGCTGGACAGCTACATCCCCGAGCCGGTTCGTGACCTGGACAAGCCGTTCCTGATGCCGGTCGAGGACGTGTTCTCGATCACCGGCCGCGGCACGGTGGCCACCGGTCGCGTCGAGCAGGGCATCATCAAGACCGGCGAGACGGTCGAAGTCGTCGGCATCCGGCCTACCACCAACACGGTGGTCACCGGCGTCGAGATGTTCAAGAAGATCCTCGATCAGGGCCAGGCGGGCGACAACGTCGGCTGCCTGCTCCGGGGGACCAAGCGAGACGACATCGAGCGCGGCCAGGTGCTGTGCAAGCCCGGCTCGATCACGCCGCACACCAAGTTCAAGGCCGAGGTGTACGTCCTGAAGAAGGAGGAGGGTGGTCGTCACACCCCGTTCTTCACGGGCTACCGGCCGCAGTTCTACTTCCGCACCACCGACGTCACCGGAGTGGCCCGGCTGCCCGAGGGCACCGAGATGGTCATGCCCGGCGACAACGTCCAGATGGAGATCGAGCTGATCCAGCCGATCGCCATGGACCAGGGTCTGCGGTTCGCGATCCGCGAGGGCGGCCGCACGGTCGGCTCGGGGGTCGTCTCCGAAGTCATCCAGTAGTGATTTATGGGGCGGCTGGGCCTTCGGCCCGCCGCCCCGTTTTTTCGGCATATGAGATACGACCTTTGTGGGCGGGCCCCGAAGCCCGGGGTTCCGCCCCTTTTGACTGACTGAAAGCGTTTACGTGGCAACCATCGCCCAGAACAAGATCCGGATTCGCCTGAAGTCCTATGACCACACGGCGATCGAGACGGCGGCCAAGGAGATCGTCGAGACCGCCACGCGCACCGGCGCGACGGTGTCCGGTCCCGTGCCCCTGCCCACGGAGAAGAACGTCTACTGCGTGATCCGCTCGCCGTTCAAGGACAAGGACTCGCGCGAGCACTTTGAGATCCGCACCCACAAGCGACTGATCGACATCCACCAGCCGACGCCCAAGACGGTCGACTCGCTCCAGCGACTCGACCACCTCCCGGCCGGCGTGGATATCGAGATCCGACTGGCTTCTTAGGGTTATGGCGGCGATTCTGGCGCGCAAGCTCGGCATGACCCAGCGGTTCCAAGACGACGGCCGGGTCGAGCGGGTGACGGTCTTGGAGGCGGGGCCGTGCCCGGTCACGGCGATCCGCACGGTCGAGCGCGACGGCTACGAGGCCGTGCAGCTGGCTTTCGACCGCTGCAAGGAGAAGTCTTTGTCGAAGCCCGAGCTGGGGCACCTCCGCAAGGCGTCGACCTCGGCGCATCGCGTGGTCCGGGAGTTCCGCGACGAGGCGGGCGAGCTGCTGGTCGGCGGGACGGTGACGTGTGATGCGTTCGCCGCCGGCGACAAGGTGAAGATCTCCGGCCTGGCCAAGGGCAAGGGCTTCCAGGGCACGATCAAACGCCACAACTTCAAGCGCGGCCCCAAGTCCCACGGCTCGCACAACGTCCGCGCCCCGGGCTCGATCGGGGCCTCGGCCACGCCCTCGCGCGTCATGCCGGGCATCCGCGGCGCGGGCAGGATGGGCGGCGGCCGGGTCACCCAGCGCGGGCTGACCGTGGTCGATGTTCTCGGCGACCGGAACCTGCTTCTCGTCCGCGGTGCCGTGCCCGGGCCGAAGGGCGGAGTGGTGGAGGTGCGGACCGATGGCTAGCGCTCCGGTACTGGGCGGCGGCACGGTGACGCTCGATCCCGCCGCGTTCGAGGCGTCGTTCAACATGCCCCTGGTGCACGAGTGCGTGCGGGCGGAGCTCAACGCCCGGCGGCGCGGCACCGCCGCGACCAAGACGCGTGGCGAGGTGTCCGGCGGCGGCGCCAAGCCGTGGCGCCAGAAGGGCACCGGGCGCGCGCGCGCCGGCTCGTCTCGCTCGCCGGTGTGGACGGGCGGTGGCACCGTGTTCGGGCCGACGCCGCGTGGCTACACGGTCAAGGTCAACCGCAAGGCTCGCCGGGCCGCGCTGCGAAGCGCGCTCTCGCTCCACGCGGGTCGCTCGTCGCTCGCCGTCTTCAACGCGGGATCGTTCTCGGAGCCCTCGACCAAGGAGGCAGTCTCGTTGTTGGCGGACTGGGGAGCTCCGGGCCCGGTGCTGATCCTCCTGAGTGCGGCCGAGGCCGTGGCGGGCAAGTCGTTCCGCAACCTCACCCGCGTCGACGCGATGCCGGTCGACGACGCGGGCGTGGCCGACATCGTCGGCGCCGCGTCGCTGCTCATCTCCGAGGCCGCGCTGCCTTCGGTCCTGGCCCGGGCCGGCGCCCCCATCGATGAAGCTCCTGCTCCCACCACGGAGGCCGCCTGATGGATCCAAGCCAGGTCATCATCCGGCCGATCGTGTCCGAGAAGACTTTCGCGCTCGCGGAGGCGTCCAAGTACACCTTCCGCGTTCACGACAAGGCCCACAAGACGCAGATCCGCCAGGCGATCGAGCAGCTGTTCGACGTCCACGTGCTGGAGGTCCGCACCGCCTCGGTCAAGTCGAAGCCCAAGCGCCGCGGTCACACCTCGGGTCGCACCCGGTCCTGGAAGAAGGCGATCGTCCAGGTCCGCGAGGGCGAGACGATTCCGATCTTCCGCGGCCTGGAGGGTGGCGAGTGATGCGCCTGGGACTGAGTGTCCGCATATCAGCCACCGCATCCCAGACGCCCGATGAGGAGCGTGCCTGATGCCGATTCGTAACCCGAAGCCGACCTCCCCGGGACGGCGGTTCGTCACCTATCCGGACTTCGCCGAGGTCACGCGTTCCTCGCCTGAGAAGTCGCTGACCGAGGGGCTGAAGAAGTCCGGCGGGCGCAACTCCTACGGGCGCAAGACCGCCCGGCACCGCGGCGGCGGAGCCAAGCGGCTCTACCGCAAGATCGACTTCAAGCGGCGCAAGGACGGCGTTCCGGCTCGCGTGGCGGAGATCGAGTACGACCCCAACCGGTCGGCCTACATCGCGCTCCTGCACTACGCCGACGGCGAGAAGCGCTACATCCTCGCCCCGCAGCGGCTGCGGGTGGGAATGACGGTCCAGTCGGGCCCGAGCGTCGACATCCGCGTCGGCAACTCGCTGCCGCTCGCCAGCATGCCGGCCGGCACGGTGGTCCACAACGTCGAGCTCACGCCCGGTCGCGGCGGCCAGATGGCTCGTGCGGCCGGCGCCGGCGTCCAGCTCCTGGCCAAGGACGGTGACTACGTGACCCTCCGGCTCCCCTCGGGCGAGATGCGGATGGTCCGGGCCGAGTGCCGCGCCACCGTGGGCACGATCGGCAACACCGATCACCAGAACGTCAAGATCGGCAAGGCAGGTCGTAAGCGCCACCTCGGCGTGCGCCCGCAGACGCGCGGCACCGCGATGAACCCGGTCGACCACCCGCACGGCGGCGGTGAGGGCTCGACCACAGCAGGCCGTCATCCGGTGACGCCGTGGGGCGTGCCCACCTTGGGGTATCGGACCCGCAAGAAAGGCAAGAACTCAGACCGCTACATCGTGCGCGGACGCAGAAGAGGCAAAAAGCGATGAGGGCGAACACTGCGTGTTCGCTTAAGAGTTCGGCTGGCGCCGAACTCTCGTGGAGGTTCTCCTGTGAGTAGATCCAGCAAGAAGGGACCGTACGTGGACGAGCGCCTGATGGCGCGGGTCGAGGCGATGAACGCCTCGGGCGAGAAGCGGATGCTCCGCACCTGGTCCCGCGCCTCGACGATCTTCCCCGAGATGGTCGGGCACACGATCGCCGTACACGACGGGCGCAAGCACGTGCCCGTGTTCGTGTCCGAGTCGATGGTCGGTCACAAGCTCGGCGAGTTCGCCCCCACGCGGCTGTATCGCGGCCACGCGGCTACAGGTAAGAGGCGATGAGCGAAGAGACGCCACGCGACGGCGAGGAAATCGAGCCGACGCCTTCGGATCTCGAGGCCGAGGAGGCCACTGAGGTCGTCCTCGAGGCCGACGACGAAGCCGAGGGCGAGCCCGAGGCCGAAACCGCCCCGCCGGTCGCCGCCGGCGAGCCGGAGGCGCCCGTAGGTCCTGCCACCCCCGCCCCCGAGGAGGCGCCGAAGCCGCGTCGCCGTCGGCGCCGGAAGGCCGAGGACGGCGAGGCCGAGCCCACGGAAGCCGCTACAGCCTCCGAACCGGAGGCACCTGCGGCGCCGGCGCCTGCGCCTACGCCCCGGCGCCGCCGCGAGCGGCCCGCCGGTCCGCCGCCCGTCGTCCGGGCCCGTGCCCGATACGTGCGCTCGTCGGCCCGGAAGGCCCGCCTGGTCTGCGACCACATCCGCGGCAAGAGCGTCGACGAGGCGCGAGCTATCCTGGCTCACACGCCGCGTGCGGTCGCGCGCGACTGGAGCAAGTTGCTCGAGTCCGCGGTCGCGAACGCCGAGCACAACCACGAGCTCGTCGGCGAGGACCTCTACGTCAAGGCGGTACATGCCGACGAGGGTCCGACGATCCGGCGGTTCCAGCCGCGCGCCATGGGACGCGCGACGCGGATCCGCAAGCGCACCAGCCATCTCACGATCTTGCTCACGCCGAAGGACTAGCCAGTGCCCCGCACAGACGATTCCAGATTAGGTATTTGAATGGGTCAAAAAGTTCATCCCGAGTCGATGCGCGTGGGCTACATCCACGACTGGAAGTCGAACTGGTTCAACGAGCGCCACTTCTCCGACTACCTGCACGAGGACACGCAGATCCGCGCGCACATCATTCGCCGCCTCTCTCACGCCGGCCTGTCGGACATCACGATCCGCAAGAACGCCACCGAGGTGGAGATCAACATCCACACCGCGCGTCCGGGCATCGTGATCGGCAAGTCGGGCTCGGAGGTCGACCAGCTCCGCCGTGACCTGCACCGGATCACCGGCAAGCAGGTCAAGGTCAACATCCTCGAGATCAAGCGTCCCGAGCTTGACGCGCGCCTGGTCGCGCAGTCGATCGCCGAGCAGCTCCAGAACCGCGTCGCCTTCCGGCGCGCGATGAAGCGGGCCTTGACCAGCGCGATGCGCTCTGGCGCCAAGGGCGTGAAGGTTCAGGTCTCGGGTCGCCTGGGCGGCGCCGAGATGGCACGGACCGAGGGCTACTCGGATGGCCGTGTGCCTCTGCACACGCTCCGGGCCGACATCGACTACGGCTTTCACGAGGCCCGCACGACGTTCGGCCGGATCGGCGTCAAGTGCTGGATCAACAAGGGCGAGATCATGCCCGAGGGCTACACCGGCGCCGATCTGACGATCATGGACGAGCCCGCTCCGCAGGCGCCCGAGCGCGGTGGCCGTGATGGCCGCGGCGGGCGCGATGGCCGCGGCGGCGGTCGGGGTGGTCGCGGCGGCGGTCCCGGTGGCCCTGGTGGTCCCGGCGGTCGTGGTCGTGGCGGTGGTCCCGGTGGCCCGGGTGGTCCCGGCGGTCGTGGTCGTGGCGGTGGTCCCGGTGGCCCGGGCGGTCCCGGCGGCCGTGGTGGTCGCGGCGGTGGCCCGGGCGGTCCCGGCGGGTCCGGTGGCGGCCGCGGTCGTGGTGGGCGCGGCGGCGGCGGCGGTGGTGGTGGCGGCGGTCGTGGTCCGGCCGGCGGTGGCAACGGCGGTGGTGGCCGCTCCTGATGCTGGCTCCTAAGCGCGTAAAGCACCGCAAGCAGCACCGCGGACGCCGCGCGGGCCTGTCCCGTGGGCAGAACAAGGTCCAGTTCGGCGAGTACGGACTGAAGGCGCTCGACGCCGGCTGGCTCACCAACCGGCAGATCGAGGCCGCCCGTATCGCGATGACCCGCAAGATCCGCCGCGGCGGCAAGGTGTGGATCAACGTCTTCCCCGACAAGCCCTACACGAAGAAGCCGGCCGAGACCCGGATGGGTTCCGGCAAGGGCTCGCCCGAGGGCTGGGTAGCGGTGGTCAAGCCCGGCCGCGTGATGTTCGAGCTGGCGGGCGTGCCCGAGCCGCTCGCCCGTGAGGCGATGCGGCTGGCCGGACACAAGCTCCCGGTCAAGACGAAGTTCGTGATGCGCGAGGAGGGGATGTAGTGAAGGCGGCCGAGTTGCGTGACCTGAGCGACGGCGAGCTGCGAGAGCATCTCCAGACCGCGCGCCGAGAGCTGTTCGGGCTCCGCTTCCAGCACGCCACCGGCGAGCTGGACAACACCGCCGGCCTCAGCCTCGCCAAGCGCGAGGTGGCACGGGCCCTGACGATCGCGCGCGAGCGCGACCTGGATATCGAGAGAAATGGCTGAAGAACCCAACAACGACGCCCCCGCAGAGGACGCCCCGGTGGACGAGACCCCGGCTGAGACCGAGGCTGCCGCGCCCGCCGAGTCCGAGGCTGCCGCGCCCGCCGAGTCTGAGGCTGCCGCGCCCGCTCAGTCTGAGGCCGCCGAGCCTCAGGCCGAGCCGGCCGAGGTCCTGGCCCCCAAGGAGCGCCGCCAGCGTGCCCGCGCCGCCCGGGCGGCGAAGACAGCGCCGCGCGGATCCCGCACGCCCGAGGAACGCCAGGCCGAGCGCCAGGAGGTCCGCCGTCAGAAGGCGGCCGCCCGCCGGACCCAGCGCCGGCGTGCACGGGAGAAGGCGAGCGCGCGCCCGAGCGGCGAGCCCACGCCGCCCCGCGAGCGCCAGCCCGGACGCCAGAAGACGCGCCAGGGCGTGGTCGTATCCGACAAGGCCGACAAGACGATCACCGTCCGGATCGACATCGCCCGGCGCCATCGCCGGTACGAGAAGATCGTGCGCACCTCGAACACGCTCCACGCGCACGACGAGCAGAACGATGCGCACATCGGCGACACCGTGATCGTCCGGGAGAGCCGGCCCCTGTCCCGGAGCAAGCGGTGGCGGCTGGTGTCGGTAGTGGAGCGCGCGCAGTGATGAATCCCCGCGCAACAGCCCTGGCTGCGTTGGCGTCTCGGCGGGGATTCGTTGAGGAAAACCCTCCGCGAAACACGCTGCTCGACCGCGCCCTCCGCGGGAGGGTTTTCCCATGATCCAGAACGAGACACGACTGCGCGTGGCCGACAACACGGGCGCGCGCGAGATCCTCGTCATCCGGGTCAAGGGTGGGCATCGCCGCCGCTACGCCCATGTCGGCGACGTGATCACGGCCACGGTCAAGACCGCGATCCCCCAGGGTTCGGTCAAAAAGGGCGAGGTCGTGCAGGCTGTGGTCGTGCGGACCAAGAAGTCCCACGGCCGCGAAGACGGGACCTACATCGCCTTCGACGAGAACGCTGCCGTGATCATCGACGCGCAGGGCAACCCGCGCGGGACGCGCATCTTCGGGCCGGTGGCCCGCGAGCTGCGCGAGCGCAACTTCATGCGAATCGTTTCACTCGCTCCGGAGGTGCTGTGATGCGTCGCAACGATTCGCCCGAATCCGTTTCCTTGGCTCCGGAGGTGCTGTAGCCATGCCGGCGCGGATCAGAACCGACGACGAGGTGATCGTGATCGGCGGCAAGGACCGGGGGAAGCGGGGCAAGGTGCTGCGCGTCGATCCGGCCAAGAACCGCGTCTACGTCGAGGGCCTGAACATGATCAAGCGCCACCAGCGCCCGCGTCAGGTCGCCGGCGCGCAGCGGGCCGAGGAGGTCGGCGGCGTGATCGAGCGGGAAGGCCCGATCCACCTCTCCAACGTTGCGCTGGTCGACCCCGCCGACGGCAAGCCGACGCGCGTGGGCATCGAGGTGGAGGACGGCAAGCGCTTCCGCGTGGCGCGCCGGAGTGGAAGGAGGCTCGACTGATGGCCACGGCCAGGTTGAAGACCAAGTACCTCGAAGAGATCCGCCCCGCTCTGATCGAGCGGTTCGGCTACTCGACTCCGATGCAGGCGCCGCGGATCGTCAAGGTGACGGTCAACATGGGCGTCGGCGAGGCCAAGCAGGACTCGAAGATGCTCGACGCCGCCAGCGAGCAGCTGGCCACGATCACCGGCCAGCGTCCCAACGTTCGCCGGGCTCGGAAGTCGATCGCCCAGTTCAAGGTCCGCGAAGGCATGCCGGTCGGCGTGGCGGTGACCCTGCGTAACGAGCGCGCGTACGAGTTCCTCGACCGCCTGATGTCGGTGGCGATTCCCCGGATCCGCGACTTCCGCGGACTCAATCCGCGCGCGTTCGACGGCCGGGGCAACTACTCGATGGGCGTGCGCGAGCAGATCATCTTCCCCGAGGTCGACTACGACGAGATCGATCAGGTGCGCGGCCTCGATATCACCATTACCACCACGGCCCAGACCGACGATGAGGCGTTCGCCTTGCTCGAGGCGGTCGGGATGCCGTTCACCAAGGATGGCCGCCAGCCGGCGGCCGCGACCACGTAGGAGCTCATGGCCAAGGTTTCACAGAGGGTCCGTCAGCAGCGGACTCCGAAATACAAGACAAGGGCGATACAGCCGTTGCCGCCGCTGCGGCCGCGCGCGCGCCGTGTATCGCAAGTTCGGGATCTGCCGCATCTGCCTGCGCGAGCTCGCGCACAACGGCTACATCCCCGGGATGACCAAGTCGAGTTGGTAGGCAAGGGGACTTCACCATGTCGATGACGGATCCCATCGCGGACTTTCTCACCCGCCTGCGCAACGCCGCCAAGGCGCAGCATCACGACTTCACCGTGGCGTCGTCGAAGCTCAAATCCGAGCTCGCCCGCATCCTGCGCGAGGAGGGATACATCGAGGAGTTCGAGATCCATCCCGCGAGCGGCGGGGGCCCCGGTGACGAGATCACCGTGACGCTCAAGTACACGCCCGATCGCCGGCCGGTGATCACGGGCCTCGAGCGGGTGTCCCGCCCCGGGCAGCGCACGTACGTCGATCACGACCACATTCCGCGCATCCAGGGCGGCATGGGGACGGCGATCATCTCCACCTCCCGCGGCGTGATGACCGGCCACGACGCCCGGCGCGAAGGCGTCGGCGGCGAGGTCGTGGCGAGGGTCTGGTAGCCATGTCGCGGATCGGAAGGCAGCCAATTCCAGTGCCGAGCGGCGTGACGGTCGCGATCGAGGTCGAGCGGGTCACCGTCAACGGTCCCAAGGGCGAGCTGTCAGAGCGGATTCCCCGCGACATCTCGGTCGAGCAGGCGGACGGCGAGCTGCGCGTCACGCGGCCCACTGATCGCGGCGAGCACCGGGCCCTGCACGGGCTCACCCGGACGCTGGTCGCGAACATGGTCCAGGGCGTGACCGACGGGTTCGAGAAGCGGCTCGAGATCCAGGGCGTCGGCTACCGCGCCCAGCTGCGCGGCCGCGACCTCGAGCTCGCGCTCGGCTACTCGCACCCGGTCTCGATCAAGGCCCCCGATGGCATCGAATTCGAAGTCCCCCAGCCGACCCGGATCGTCGTGCGCGGCGCCTCCAAGCAGATGGTCGGCGAGACCGCCGCGTTGATCCGCAAGCAGCGCAAGCCCGAGCCGTACAAGGGCAAGGGCATCCGCTACGAGGGCGAGTACGTGGCCCGGAAGGTAGGTAAGCGGGCATGACGTTGAAGACCTCGTCTTCGATTGCGAGTTCGCCTGGCGGCGAGCATCGCGGGGAGGCTCAAGCATGACCGTTTTGACCAAGCCGGCGCAGCGGCTCAAGCGCCGCCGCCGGGTGCGGGCCAAGGTTCATGGCACCGCTTCGCGGCCGCGGATCTCCGTTTTCCGTTCCAACCGCGGCATCTTCGCCCAGCTGATCGACGACGACTCCGGCCGGACGCTCGTGGCGGTCAACTGGACCGAGGCCGACCTGCGCGACCTGAAGCCGATGGAGCAGGCCACCCGCGCCGGGGCGCTGCTCGCTTCGCGCGCACGGGAGGCGGGGGTCGAGTCGGCCGTGTTCGATCGGGGCGGCTACCAGTACCACGGGCGGGTCAAGGCGCTCGCCGACGGGGCCCGCGAGGGCGGGCTGAACTTTTAGGTGTCCCGCTACCCTGGATTTGCTCATGGCACGTGATCGCACAGTTTCCGCCACCGGCCTCGACCTCCAGGAGCGCGTGGTCGAAATCAACCGCGTGGCCAAGGTGGTCAAGGGCGGCCGCCGCTTCTCGTTCACCGCGCTGGTCGTGGTCGGCGACGAGCGGGAGGTAGTGGGCATCGGCTACGGCAAGGCCAACGAGGTGCCGGTGGCGATCCAGAAAGGCGTCGAGCGGGCCAAGAAGAATCTGTACCGCGTGCCCAAGCACGGTTCCACGATCACCCACCAGACGCTCGGGATCTTCGGCTCCGGCCGGGTGCTGCTCAAGCCGGCCTCCCCGGGAACCGGGGTCATCGCCGGAGGCGGCGTGCGCGCGGTGCTCGAGCTGGCCGGGATTCACGACATCCTGTCCAAGAGCCTCGGCTCCCAGAACCCGATCAACCTGGTCAAGGCCACGATGGCCGGTCTGGAGTCACTGCGCACGCCCGACGAAGTGGCGGAGCTGCGCGGTATCTCGATCACTCAGGTCCTGGGTCTCAGCACCGATAACGGCGGCGCCACAGCCGAGCTCTCCGAGGACGAGCAGGCGACGTCCGAGGATGCGGAGGCGGTAGCCGAGTGAGCACGGTCCGGATCACCCAGCGCAAGTCGCGCAATGGCTCGGACAAGCGCCAGCTGGAGACCCTGCGCTCGCTCGGACTGCGACGGATCGGCCAGTCGGTCGAACATCCTGATTCGCCGCAGCTGCGTGGGATGATTTACAAGGTGGCTCACCTGGTCGAGGTCTCGAACGATGGCTGAGGATCGCGAAGAGCGAATCGGTCTGCACAACCTCAAGCCGGCCCCCGGCTCGCGGCGGCCGCGCAAGCGCGTCGGTCGCGGCGAGGGATCCGGCACCGGCAAGACCGCCGGGCGCGGGCAGAAGGGCTGGGGCTCACGGTCGGGGGCCAAGCGCCGGGCCCGCTTCGAGGGTGGCCAGAACCCGATCCACATGCGGATGCGCAAGCTGCGCGGACCGCATATGAAGAAGTCAATGCCGTTCGAGCCGTTCCGCACCCACACACAGCCGGTGAACCTGCTCGACCTCGAGGCGCGATTTGACTCGGGAGCCGAGGTGACGCTCGAGGCCTTGCACGCCAAGGGACTCGGAAAGCGCAAGGGGATTCCGGTCAAGATCCTCGCCAAGGGCGAGCTCACGAAGCCGCTCAACGTCCAGGCCCACGCGTTCAGCGCGGCGGCTCAGGCGAAGATCGAGGCCGCCGGCGGAACCTGTGAGGTCATCGTCGAGGTGGAAGGCGGGGGTCTCCCGACGTGATTACCACCATCCTCGGGGCGTTCAGGATCGGCGAGATTCGCAACAAGGTCCTGTTCACCGCGGCGATGCTGGCCCTGTACCGCCTTGGCACCCACATCCCCGCGCCGGGGATCAACGCTCAGGCGGTCAACGCGATCCAGAAGAACTTCGGGGGCAACAGCATCCTCGGCCTGCTGAACCTGTTCTCGGGCGGGGGACTCGGGCGGATCGCGCTCTTTGCGCTGGGGATCATGCCCTACATCACGGCCTCGATCATCCTGCAGCTGCTCCAGGTCGTAGTGCCCTCGCTGGAGAAGCTCTCCAAGGAAGGCGAGGTCGGCCAGGCGCGGATCACTCAGTACACGCGCTACCTGACCGTCGGCCTGGCCTTCGCGCAATCGATCGGCTACGTGTTCCTGTTCCGCAGCTTCGAGACGCAGGCCGGGGTCACGCTGATCAAGAACTTCAATCTGGGCAAGGTCTTCCTGATCGTCGTCTCGCTCACGGCCGGCACCGTGCTGCTCATGTGGCTCGGCGAGCTGATCACGCAGCGCGGGATCGGGAACGGGATCTCGCTGCTCATCTTCGCCTCGATCGTGGCCCGGATTCCCAGCGGCGTCCAGTCCTGGTGGAACAACCCCGATCAGGTCTTCCGCGTGATCATGCCCTTCATCGCGATCGGCGTCGTCGCCGCGATCGTGTTCGTTCAGGAAGGCCAGCGGCGCATCCCGATCCAATACGCCAAACGGGTGATCGGGCGAAGAATGACCCAGGGCGGCCAGACCTATCTGCCCCTGCGCGTCAACATGGCCGGCGTCATCCCGGTCATCTTCGCTGCCAGCATCATGGCCATCCCGCCGACCATCGGCCAGCTGCTGGGCCAGAATCGCACCAACAACTTCGCCTCCAGCGTGGCCAACTTCTTCAACCCCCAGGGTTGGCACTACGTGCTCGGCGAGTGCATCTTCATCATCTTGTTCACCTACTTCTACACCGCGGTGACGTTCAACCCCGTCGACCAGGCGGACAACCTCAAGAAGTACGGTGGGTTCATCCCAGGGGTGAGGCCAGGCAGACCCACGGCCGAGTTCCTGGACCGGATCCTCGCCCGGCTGACCTTCCCGGGCGCCCTGTTCCTGGCCGCGATCGCCGCTCTGCCGACGATTCTGATCAACCAGACCAGTGCCAACTTCTTCTTCGGCGGCACCTCGATCCTGATCGTGATCGGGGTCGCGCTCGACACGATGAAGCAGCTCGAAGCGCAGTTGATGATGCGCAACTACGAAGGGTTCTTGAAGTAGCACCTTCGCCGGGGCGTCGGTAAGGTTGAGGCGTGTCTGAGCTCGATCTGATTCTGTTCGGTCCTCCGGGCGCCGGCAAGGGCACCCAGGCCGACCGCCTGCAGTCGGACTTCCAGGTGCCGCTGATCTCGACGGGCGAGATGCTGCGGGCCAACGTCAAGGAGGGGACCGACCTCGGCCGCGAGGCCAAGAAGTTCATGGACGCCGGCGACCTGGTGCCCGACGACGTGATCGTCGCCATGGTGGCCGAGCGCCTGCAGGAGGACGACGCCCAGGACGGGTTCATTCTCGACGGCTTCCCCCGGAACACCGAGCAGGCGAGGGCGCTCGACAAGCAGCTTTCCGAGCTCGGTCGCCGGGTGACCGCCGCGCTGCTCATCGACGTGCCTGACGAAGAGGTGATCCGCCGGCTGTCGGGCCGGCGCGTTTGCGTCAAGGCCGGCCACAACTACCACGTCGAGTTCGATCCGCCCAAGCACGCCGACAAGTGCGATCAGGACGGCTCGCGCCTGGTCCAGCGGGACGACGACAAGCCCGACGTGATCAAGAACCGACTCAACGTCTACCACGAGAACACCGAGCCGCTGATCGACTATTACGACGAGCATGGCCTGATGCGGCGGATCGATGGAACCCGGCCGCCGGCCGAGGTCCACGATCACATTCGGGCCGTGATCGCCACGCTGCGGCTGGAAGAGAACGTCTGACCTCGGCCCCGCCCGGAAGTGAACGCCTGAGTTGATCATCAAGAAGACCCCCGAGGAGATCGATCGGATGGCCGCCGCGGGGGCGATCCTGGTCAAGACGATGAGCCTGCTGGCCGGAAAGGTGCGCCCGGGCGCGACCACGGCGGAGCTCGATCAAGCGGCCGAGAAGTTCATTCGCTCCCAGGGGGCGACGCCGGCGTTCAAGGGTTACCGCGGTTTCCCGGGCTCGATCTGCGCCTCGCCCAACTCGATGATCGTCCACGGAATCCCCGGCCCCTACAAGCTGGCCAAGGGGGACATCCTCTCGATCGACATCGGCGTCGTCTACGACGGCTGGGTCGCCGACGCCGCCCGCACCTTCCCGGTCGAGCCGATCTCGCCCATCGCTCAGAAGCTCCTACGGGTGACCGAGGAGTCTCTGTTCTGCGGCGCCCAGCAGTGCCGGCCCGGAAACCGGCTCGGCGATGTCTCGCACGCGATCCAGGAGCACGTTGAGGCCGCCGGCCTGTCGATCGTCCGCTCCCTCGTGGGCCACGGGATCGGGCGGAGCATGCACGAGGACCCCCAGATCCCCAACTACGGCACCCCGGACACCGGCATCGTGCTCGAGGAGGGGATGGTCCTGGCCATCGAGCCGATGGTCACGGCCGGCCGGCACGCCGTCCGCGTGGCCGAGGACCAGTGGTCGATCTACTCTCAGGACGGGTCGCTGGCCGCCCATTTCGAGTTCACGATCGCGATCACCGCCTCCGGACCCCGGATCCTCACCCCCTGGCACGAGGCCAAGGGCGGCCGGGTAGCCGCCTGAGGCTCCCTGCTAATATCGCCCGTTGCGCCCGCAGGCTGAATCTCCTTCCTGCGCGGTGCGCCTCAGCACGGTAGCGGCGACCTGAAGCGGTCGCCAGAGCCGGGCTGGTGGACCTGAGAAATCTTTCGGACTGAAGAGCGAGACGTGAAAGTACGACCGTCGGTCAAGCCGATGTGCGAAAAATGCAAGATCATCCGCCGAAACGGGCGGGTTCTCGTGATCTGCTCGAATCCGCGGCACAAGCAGAGGCAGGGTTAAGTAATGGCACGCATCTCGGGCGTCAACATTCCCCTGAACAAGCGCGTGGAGATCGGGCTCACCTACATCTACGGCATCGGCCGGTCCACTTCGAACCGGCTGCTGAGCCAGGTCGGGGTCGAGCCGGACCGCAAGGTCCGCGATCTCACCGAGGACGAGGTGATCAAGCTCCGCGAGGCGATCGACAGCGGGATGACCGTTGAGGGCGATCTGCGGCGCGAGCGCTCGCAGGCGATCAAGCGGCTGCAGGAGATCGGTTCCTACCGGGGTCTGCGCCACCGCCGTGGCCTCCCGGTTCGCGGTCAGAACACCAAGACCAACGCGCGCACCCGTAAGGGGCCCAAGCGCATGCAGGTGGCGGGCAAGAAGAAGGCCGGTAAGAAGTAATGCCAGCTCCCCGCCGTCCCCAGCGCGGCCGCCGCCGCGTTCGCAAGAACGTGCCGATCGGCCAGGCCCACATCAAGACTTCGTTCAACAACACGATCGTGTCCTTGACCGACCGGGAAGGCAACGTGATCGCGTGGGAGTCCGCCGGCGGCGCCGGCTTCAAGGGCTCACGCAAGTCGACTCCGTTCGCCGCCCAGGTGACCGCGGACGCGGCAGCCCGCAAGGGCATCGAGCACGGCATGCAAAGGGTGGAGGTGTTCGTCAAGGGCCCGGGCTCCGGCCGGGAGACGGCGATTCGGTCCCTCCAGGCGGCCGGCCTCGAGGTCACCGGGGTCAAGGACGTGACTCCGCAGGCCCACAACGGTTGCCGGCCCCGGAAGCGGAGGCGCGTCTGATGGCTCGCGATACTGGACCACAGTGCAAGCAGTGCCGTCGTGAGGGGCAGAAGCTGTTCCTCAAGGGAGAGCGCTGCCTGACTGACAAGTGTGGCGTCGAGCGCCGCTCCTACCCGCCCGGCGAGCACGGCCGCGGTCGCCAGAAGCAGAGCGAGTACCGCGTGCAGTTGCGCGAGAAGCAGAAGGCCCGCCGTTACTACGGCGTGCTGGAGAAGCAGTTCCGGATCTATTACGACAAGGCCTCGCGCCAGCCGGGGATCACCGGCGAGAACCTGCTTCGGATGCTCGAGTGCCGGTTCGACAACGTGCTCGTCCGGCTCGGCTTCGCCGCCTCGCGCCGCCAGGCCCGGCAGCTGATTCTGCACGGTCACTGGATGGTCAACGGCCGTCGCGTGAACATCCCCTCGTATCAGCTTCGTGACGGAGACGTGATCGGCATCCACGCCGGCTCGACGGCCTCGCAGGTGATCCGGGACGCGACCGAGCTGACCGGCCAGGTCCCGGCCTGGCTCCAGGCCGACCACGACTCGCTTACGGCGAAGGTGCTCCGCAAGCCCGAGCGGCGGGAGATCGCCGCGCCGGTGCAGGAGCAGCTGATCGTCGAGCTTTACTCGAAGTAAGTCTTTATGGCCGCCCGGACCGGCGTCTCGCCGGCCGCGGTGCGGCGCGCACAGCCGCTCAGGCGGCGCAGGAACCCACGACGTTAGGACCGTGATGCTTGACTTCCAAGTCCCCCGAATCTCCTCCGAGAGTGTCGACGACAACCGCGGCTCATTTACGATCGAGCCGCTCGATCGTGGCTTCGGCTACACCTTCGGCAACTCTCTGCGGCGTGTGCTGCTGTCCTCGCTCGCCGGCGCGGCGGTGACCAGCGTGCGGATCGAGGGCGTGGCCCACGAGTTCTCGACCATCCAGGGCGTCAAGGAGGACGTGACCGACATCGTCCTGAACCTCAAAGGCATCGTCTGCCGCATGCACAGCGATGCGACCGAGATCGAGGCGCCACTGGTCGTCACCGGGCCCGGTGAGATCACGGCCAAGGACATCGACCTGCCGTCCGGCGTCGAGATCCTCAATCCGGACGCCCACATCGCCACCCTGGAGCAGAAGACCAAGCTCGAGGTCTATCTGACCATCGGCCGCGGACGCGGCTACCGGCCGGCCGAGGAGAACAAGTCACCGGATCAGCCGATCGGCGTGATCCCGATCGACTCGATCTTCTCGCCCGTGCGACGGGTCGCCTACAACGTCGAGCAGGCTCGCGTCGGCCAGCGGACCGACTTCGACAAGCTGACCCTCGACATCGAGACCGACGGATCGATCGACCCGCACTCGGCTCTGCGCGAGGCGGCCGAGATCCTGATCTCGCAGCTGGCCATCTTCACCGACGCCGACCGCGTGGTCGAGCTCCGCGAGGCCGGTACTCCCGGCACGTTGGAGCCGGGGCTGGCCGGAACCGGAGCCGTGGGGGGTGGGCCGTCGCGGCCGCCGAACGCCATGGACGACATCCTGATCGAGGAGCTCGAGCTCGGCGTTCGCTCGTACAACTGCCTGAAGCGGGCCGGGATTCAGACCGTCGGCGACCTGGTCTCGAAGACCGAGGGTGAGCTGAACGCAATCCCGAACTTCGGCAAGAAGTCGATCGACGAGGTGATCGAGACGCTGCACGCTCGCGGTCTCGGGTCTCCGAGGCGAGTAATGCGCCACCAGCGGAACCGGTATCAGCTCTCGCGCAGCGCCTCCCACCGCAAGGCGCTGCTGATGAATCTCAGCAAGGAGATCATCCAGCACGAGCGGATCCAGACCACCGAGACCAAGGCGAAAGCGGTCAAGCCCGAGGTCGAGAAGCTGATCACGCTGGCCAAGCGAGGCGATCTGCACGCCCGCCGGCAGGCTCTGTCGGCGCTCGGACAGGACAAGTTCACCGTCTACAAGCTGTTCGACGAGATCGCGCCGCGGTACAGCGAGCGGCCGGGTGGCTACACGCGGATCCTGAAGCTGGGACCGCGCCGGTCCGACTCGACCGAGATGGTGCTGCTCGAGCTGGTCTAAAGGGGTCCGCTGGCGCGGACCCCGGTTTGTCTGCCCCGCGTGTCCTCGTCGCCGGTCTCCCGCCTGCTGATCGAGTACGACGGGAGTGGGTTCGCCGGCTGGGCGCGCCAGCCAGGGGCGCGGACGATTCAGGACGAGCTCGAGCGGGCGCTGGCCGTGGTCCTGCGCGAACCCGTCCAGCTCACGGTGGCCGGACGCACCGACGCCGGCGTCCACGCCTGGGGCCAGGTGGCGTCGTATGCCGGGCCGCCCGCCCGCGTGGCCTCGCTGAACGCCCTCTTGCCCGACGACGTGGCGGTGCGCACGTGCGCAGCTGCTCCGGCCGGCTTCGACGCCCGCCGCAGCGCCACCAGCCGCGCGTACTGCTACCGCGTGCTGACCCGCCGCGCCCGCGGAGCGCTCGAGGCCGGGCGTGCGCTTCACTGGCCCCATCCGGTCGATGTGGCGCTCCTGCACGAGTGCGCCGCCGCGCTGGTCGGAACCCACGACTTCACCGCCTTCACGCCCACCGAGACCGATCACGTCCGCTTTTCCCGCGACGTCTTCGCCGCCCTCTGGCGCCTGGCGACCGGCTCGTCGGAGGTGCTCGAGTTCTGGATCGAGGCGGACGCGTTCATGCGGAACATGAACCGAGTCCTCGTGGGCACGATGCTTCAGGTGGCGGGAGGGCGGCGGTCGGTGGCCTCGTTCGTGGAGCTCCTGTCGGGTCGGACCCGGCCGGAGGCTGGACCGACCGCGCCGCCGCACGGGCTCTACCTGGCCGGGGTGGGATACGACGGCGCGCGGGTCATGGAGGGTGGAACGGGTCTCCCGACGCCGTGGCTCGGTGACCGGCCCCGGGGCTAGCATCAATCGACGTGCGCGTGCTGCTGACCAACGACGACGGGATCGAAGCCGCGGGGCTTCAGGCCCTGCGCCGGGCTCTGCTCGAGCTCCCGGGAATCGAGCTGGCGGTCATCGCCCCGGATGGGAACCGGTCGGCGATGGCGCGCTCCATCACCACCCGGCGGCCGCTGTGGGTGCAGGAGGTGCACTTCAGCGACGGGACGGTCGGATACGCCACCGACGGGACGCCGGTCGACTGCGTGCGCCTGGCCCGGCTGGGGCTGATCGAGGGCTTCGAGGCCGAGCTGGTCGTCTCGGGTATCAACCACGGCGCCAATC
Source organism: uncultured Solirubrobacterales bacterium (assembly GCA_963748585.1). GTDB lineage: Bacteria > Actinomycetota > Thermoleophilia > Solirubrobacterales > Solirubrobacteraceae > Palsa-465. Next base: position 132,762 of record CAVVJR010000005.1, read on the forward strand.
TGGGGGACGACATCACCTACTCCGGGACGGTGGCGGCCGCGCTCGAGGCGATCGTCCTCGGGTTGCCCGGTATCGCCGTCTCCCAGCAGTCGCACGCGCGGGAGCTCGACTACCTGACCGGAGAGGGGTTCGAGTTCGGAGCCGCCGCGTCGTTCGCCGCGCGCCTGGTCTCCGAGCTCGAAAGCGTGCCTCTGCCCCAGGGGACGCTGCTCAACATCAACGTCCCGGGCACCCACCCCACCGGCGTCGACGTGGCTCGCCTGGGCAAGCGGATGTACCGCGACGAGCTGGCGCTTGTGGACGAGGGGGAGGGCCGGCGGCAGTACCGGATCTATGGCGACGCCTCCTACGGCGCGGACGAGCCGGGTACCGACGTGACCGCGGTGGCCGAAGGCCGGATCGCGGTCACGCCGATTCACTTCGATTTGACCGACCGGGACGGCCTGTCGGCACTTCAGCAGCACGACCTCGCGCGGCTGATCGCCCCGGCCGAGCGCGAGGTCACCGAGCCGTGAGCCAGCTCGGGCCGTGACCGCCGACAAACAGCCCGCGACCGCCGAGAAAGACGACGCGGCCGCTCGGGCGGCCGAGCTTCGCCGCCAGCTCGACTACCACGGCTATCGCTACTACGTCCTCGACGACCCCGAGATCGGCGACGATCGGTACGACGCCCTGCTCGACGAGCTGCGCGCGCTCGAGGCCGCTCACCCCGAGCTCGTCACACCGGACTCTCCGACCCAGCGCATCGGCGGGGAGCCGGTCAGCGACCTGGTCAAGGTCAGCCACCCCCAGCCGATGCTCTCCCTCGCCAACGCCCGGTCGGCCGAGGAGCTGCGGGCGTGGATCCAGCGCATGCGCAACCACCTGGCCCGCGAGGGCATCGAGGATCCGCAGTTCGAGTACGTGGCCGAGCCGAAGATCGACGGGCTGGCGATCTCGCTCATCTATCGAGACGGCGTATTCGAGCGGGGCGCCACCCGGGGCAACGGGGAGATCGGCGAGGACGTGACCCACAACCTGCGCACGATGCCCTCGATCCCCTTGCGCCTCGACGCCCCCGACCCGCCCCCGCTCGTAGAGGTGCGGGGTGAGGTCTACATGTCCCTGCCCGACTTCGCCAAGCTCAACGAGCGCCGGGCGCAAGCCGGGCTCTCGACGTTCATGAACCCGCGCAACTCAGCCGCCGGGACGATCCGCCAGCTCGATCCCAAGCTGGCCGCCGAGCGGCCGTTGTCGTTCTGGGCCTACCAGGTGGGCGCCACCCAGGGGATCACGTTCGACGCTCATTGGGACGCGCTCGAGTGGCTGCGGGCGCACCGCTTCCCCGTCCACCCGGACGTCAAGAAGCTCCACACCGAGGACGAGGTGGTTGCCCAGTGCCGCTCGTGGGAGGAGCGACGCGGCTCGCTCGACTTCGAGATCGACGGCGTCGTCGTCAAGGTGAACCAGGTCGAGCTCCAGCGCCGCCTCGGGGTGGTCGGCCGCGAGCCGCGGTGGGCGATCGCGTGGAAGTTCGCCCCCACCACAGCGGTCACGATGCTCAGGCAGATCGGCTGGAACCCCGGGAAGTTCGGCGACCTGCATCCCTACGCGATGCTCGAGCCCGTACGCGTCGGCGGGGTGACGGTGAAGCTGGCCACGCTTCACAACGAGGAGGATCTGGCCCGCAAGGACATCCGTGAGGGCGAAGAGGTGATCGTGCTGCGGGCCGGGGACGTGATCCCGCAGGTCCTCTCGCCCGCCCCCCACGTCGCCGAGCGCGGCGACCGTCCGCCTTCGCCGCGCCCTCCGAGCCAGTGTCCGATCTGCCACACGCCGACGGTCAAGCCCGAGGACTCGGTGTTCACGCGCTGTCCGAACCGCGACTGTCCGGGACGGCGGTGGCAGCTGCTCAAGCATTACGCCGGGGCGATGGATATCGACGGCCTGGGCGAGAAGCAGGTCAGCCTGTTCATGGAGCTCGGCTGGGTGCGTACGGCGGCCGACCTCTACCGGCTGACCCCCGAGCAGATTGCCACCCAGCCCGGGTTCGGAGCCGTCTCGGCGGAGAAGCTGACCAGGGCGATCGCCGACTCCAGGCGCCAGCCGTTCGGCCGCGTCCTCTACGCGCTCGGGATCGAGGAGGTCGGCTTTGTCACCGGCCGCAACCTGGCCCAGCACTTCCGCTCGGTCGACGCGCTCCTCGCCGCATCGCCGGAGCAGATCGAGGAGACGCCCGGCGTGGGACCGAAGATGGCCCGGACGATCCACGACCAGTTGCACGACGAGCAGATGGTCAGCTTGATCGAGGACCTGCGCGGGCAGGGCCTGCGGTTCGAGGAGGAGGGTCCGCCGCCGGGCGAGGGTCGGCTGGCCGGAAAGACGTTCGTCCTCACCGGCACCCTCCCGGAGCTGACGCGCGAGCAGGCGACCGAGATGATCACCCGGGCGGGCGGACGGGTCACCGGCTCGGTGTCGCGGAAGACCGACTACGTGGTCGCGGGGGAGAGCCCGGGTTCGAAGCTGGCCCAGGCCGAGCGCCTCGAGGTGGCCGTGCTCGACGAGGACGGCCTCCGGGGCTTGCTCGGCTAGCCGTCGTACCTGGCCAGCGCGACGGCCATGTTGGCTTCGATCGCGTGGGCCGTGTTCGTGTTCCTGACCGAGTTCATGAGGAAGGCAAAGGCCAGGGTGTGGCCGTCGGCGGCCTGGCAGTAGCCGGCCAGGTTGGCCACCGAGCTGAGGGTGCCGGTCTTGCCCCGGCAGCGACCCTGCGCGACCGTGCCGCGCATCTCGTGCTGCAGCGTCCCGGTTTCCCCTCCGGTGGCCAGTGAGTTGACGAACCATGAGTTGGTGGCCAGCTTCGAGAGCAGCGTCACCACCTGTCGAGGGGTCGTGGAGTCGTCATAGGACAGCCCCGAGCCGTCATCGAACGTGGGGGTGACGCCGAACCTGCTCTCCAGCTCGGAGCGAACCACCGCCGCACCGGCCGCGGTCGTCCCGCGGCCGCCGAAACGGGCGCCGATGTCCTTGAGCAACGTCTCCGCGATGAAGTTGTCCGATGGAGTGTTGGCCAGCGCGATCAGCGTCGCCATCGGCGGCGACTGCACGGTGGCCAGGGGTTGTGCCCCGCCTGGAGTGCTGCCGGCCGCGGCAGCCGTCCGCTTTGGCACCTTCACGCCCCCGGCGCGGAGGGCGGAGACGAGTTGCTGAGCTGCGAACAGCGCCGGGCGCGAGACTCCGGAGTAGCCCTGGTTGAGCAGACCGCGGTTGAAGGCGATCGCGCTGAGCGATCCCTCCACCCAGGGCGAGAACCGATAGCCGGTGGCCGGCGTGCCGGCCCGGAGATCGAAGTACCAGGGATCGCCGACCACCCGCCCGAGCAGCCCGGTGATGCCGGCCTGCTGGCGCAGGCCGGCCACCAGGTTCTGGATCGTCGCACCGGTGCCGTAGTAGGCCCGATCGAACCCGGCGGACCCGAAGGTCGGATCGCCGCCGCCGCGCAGATAGAGCGTCCCCATCCACGTGCCCTTCGGCCCGCGGCTGCCCTGGCCGAGGACCGTTGTGGTCAGCGTGGCGCGGGGCCCGAAGCGCAGGAGCGCGGTGGAGGTGGTGTAGAGCTTCTGCACCGAGGCGGGCAGCCGGCCGACGTCTGGTGAGGCGGCGAACAGGGATTGACCGGAGGTCAGGTCGACCACGTACGCGCCGTCGCGACCACCGGCCTGCGCGAGTCCTCTGCCCAGAGCGTCCTTGAGCGATTGCTGGGCCGGCGGAGTCGACTGGGCCAGGGCACCCGCCGGGACGCACGCCGCCAGCACCACCGCCGCCCCGAGCGCGACAAAGAACCCACGCATGCCAGGGCTAACCCGCGACCGGGGAAAAAGGTTCGGATCAGACCCTGCAAATTGCGCGAGTCCCCTGGAGATTGCGCCAAAGCTCGTTCGGCGGGCCCGTCCGGCGCCCCTACAATCCGGTGCGCATGGGCAAGGTGGTCAAGCTCGACCAGGTCGCGGCTGAGCGTCCCAGCGCGGGCTCACGCGAGGCGACCAAGCGACGCTCCCGGCAGCGCTCGAAGTCGGCGCTGGTGCTCGGCGGCGGAGGCTTCACGGGTGGGGTCTACGAGATCGGGGCGCTGCGGGCGCTCGACCTCCTCTCGGTCAACCGGACGGTGAACGAGTTCGATGTCTACGTGGGCACGAGCGCGGGCTCGTTCGTGGCCGCCGCCGTCGCCAACGGGGTCACCCCCGAGGAGATGATGCGGGTCATCGTCCAGCAGGTCCCGACCCCGTTCCCGGACGCTCGCGTGAGCTCGCTGCTGCGCCCCAACTACCTGGACTTCCTGGCCCGGGGGGCGCTACTGCCCTTTCGTGCCGTGCAGCTGTTGCGCACGCTCCTGCGGGACTTCAAGCAGATGTCGACGGTTGATATCGCGATCGGGCTGGCCGAGATTCTGCCCTCGGGCCTGTACTCCGGCGCGGGGATCGAGAAGTACGTCCGCACGATCCTCTCGGATCCGGCGCGGACGAACGACTTCCGGCTCCTCAACAACGAGCTGTATCTCGCCGCCACCGATCTGGACACGTGTGAGCGCATCGTGTTCGGCGCCGAGGACTGGGACGATGTCCCGATCTCCAAGGCGGTGAGCGCGTCCAGCGCGCTGCCGATGCTCTACAACCCGGTCAAGGTCAAGGATCGGGAGCTGATCGACGGCGGCATCCTCTCGACCACGAATCTCGACATCGCGGTCCAGGCCGGGGCCAAGTTCATCGTCGTGGTCAATCCACTCGTCCCCTACGTCAACGACTTCGAGAAGCGGATCCCGACCATCACCGGGTCGCGCGCCCGCCGGGTGTCGGACATGGGCTTCCCGCAGATCGGTTACCAGGCGTTCAAGCTCCTGGCCTACCAGCGCCTGCACGAGCTCGCGCGCCGCTGGGAGCAACGCTATCCCGGGGTCGACATCATCCTGATCGAGCCCGAGCCCAACGACGAGCTGATGTTCCAGACCAGCATCATGAACTACACCTCGCGAGTCGATATCGCCCGGCACGGGTTCCAGTCGGTGACCCTGAAGCTCGCCCACGACTATCCGCGGTTCAAGCGGATCTGCGCCCGGCACGGGATCGACATATCGGCCACCCGCGTCCGGAAGGTGGTCAAGCACTTCGAGGCCGAGCGCGAGAAGACGCGTGCTTGGCGCAAGATCCTCGAGCAGACCACCTCAACTCTCCTGCGTCAGTCCGCGCAGGAGTAGCGAAACCGACGGGACGCGGCCGACGCCTGTAGGTGTGTGCCGCCGGGTCCGGCGGCTGAGTAGTTAGACGCTTGCTGCCTGTGGCTGCTGTGCGGGCGAGCCTGGCAGTTCGCGAAGACTTGAGAGGAAGAGAGTCTTGTCAATCCGACCGTTGAAGATCGGGACGCCCAACTCGACGCATTTCACGATCACGTCGCGGCGATCAAGCCCCGACTCTCGTGCTAGCTCGGTGGGCGTCAGGTGAATGGCCATCGGGTCGATTCCTCCTTGTGCCGGTTACTACATGGCCACAAGTATGGCGCGCCGGACGGACGGTCTCAAGCCGCGGCCTCGGACATACGTCGAAACGGGCATAAAAACGCCTCCGACGGTCCATTAAACGGATGAGTTCAAAGATGTTTCGAAACGGGTAACTCGCCCCGAGGGGAAGAACTGGAATGGGACTGGCGCTTCGCGTAAACCGATCGGCCCCGTCAGAGACGGAACAAAGCCTCGTGGCCGCGGTCCGGAGCGGCGACGACGGTGCCTTCGAAGAGCTCTTCTCGCGCTACCGCGACCGGATCAGCGCCTACGTGCACGGCGCGGTCGGCGATCACGCGCGCGCCGAGGACATCACGCAGGACGTCTTCATCTCCGCGCTACGGCGGATGCGGGACACCGAGCGTCCGATCTCGTTCAAGCCGTGGATCTACGAGATCGCCAGAAACGCCTGCATCGACGAGTTTCGCCGGACCCGGCGCACGAGCGAGGTCTCGCTGAACGAGGACGGGGAGTCGACGGTGGCCGAGCTTCAGCTCGCCTCGCCCGTCCCCCCGCCCGACGTGATCTTCGAGGAGCGGCAAAAGCTCAGCAACCTGCAGGGCGCGTTCGGCGGCCTGTCCGAGAACCACCATCGCATCCTCGTCATGCGCGAGCTCGAGGGGCTTTCCTACGGCGAGATCGGCAAGCGCCTCGGGATGTCCAGGGCGATGGTCGAGAGCACGCTGTTCCGAGCCCGCAAGCGCCTGAACCAGGAGTTTCGCGAGCTCGAGAGCGGCCAGCGCTGCGAGCGGGTCCGCTCGGCCATCGACCGATCCGAGCTGGGTTCACCCCGGCTCCTCGGCGTCCGCGAGCGCCGACAGGTGGCGCGGCACATGGCCTATTGCCAACGATGCCGCCAGTACGCGTGGACGGCGGGCTTCGACGCCTCGTCGCTCAAGCGGCGCACCGCGGCTCAGCGGATCGCGGCGCTGCTCCCGGTGGGCTGGTGGGCCCATGCTGGCGGGGCGAGGCACGCGCTCCGGGCCCCGTCCGTGACGGCCGCGAGGGTGACCGCCAGGCTGGCGCGTTACAGCGAGCCCGTCTCCCAGGTCGGACTTGGCCGAGCCGCGGCAGCCGCCGCCGCGATCGCGTTCGCCGCGGCGGGCAGCGGATACGTCGTAGCCGGCTCGGACGCACACCACTCGGTCGCCACCAAGCCGGCCGCCGTGACCCTGCAGCCGCTCCCGGCTCACCCGACCGCCGTCTTCATCCGGGCGAGTCACGCCATAGCGCCCGCGGGCGGCGCCGTCAGCGGCTCCAGAACGTCATCGTCACATCGCCCGCGTGCGCACAAGGCCGCCCGCTCGGGAGCCGCTCATCACGGGAGCTCGCCGCGGAGCGGTCACGCAGGCGCGCAGCCGGGCTCCGGCGCCGCGTCGGCCCCCGGCGCTCGCTCGTCCGTGAGCTCGGGCTCGGCCGGTCAGCCCATGACGACGAGCTCGTCGCAGGGCAGCGGTAGCCACGGCCTCCTCGGGTCGCTGCTCGGTGGCGGGTCCTCTTCCTCGGGCACGCGGGGGCCGGGGCTTCCATCCTCGCGGTCGGTCTCGCTGCCGAGCGCGTCTCTGAAAGCGGTTGTGAACCCACCGACCCAGGGGGCGGTGGAGGCGGCCAACCAGGCTGCGAACGCCGCCAAGCAGGTGGTCGACAACGCCGCCCAGACGGTCGACTCGATGGGGAGTACCGCCTCGAGCCTGGTCGGCGGAGCCGCTGGCCTCGGCGGCTCCCGTTCGGGCGGCTGATCGGTTCCGGATCGCAGGCGCGCCGCCTTTCATCGCGGTCGCCCACGAAAACGAGAAATTTGCGCAAGTTTCCGGGCGCGCGTTCGTTGCCGGTGATTAGAGGCCCGATTTCAGCGCCCGAGCGCAGCGGCGCCGGGCGGGGTCCGGATATGCGAAACCCCCGCGGTGGCGGGGGTTTCTGTGAGGTCGGGGCGCCCGGATTTGAACCGGGGACCTCACCGACCCGAACGGTGCGCGCTACCAGGCTGCGCCACGCCCCGAAGGCTCCAGTATTCCACAGGACGCCCGGAGATCACTTGTCGTGCGCGGCGGTCAGCGGCGGGCGGAGTAGACCCCGGCCGTGCGGCCACCGGCCACACGGAGATGCGAGCGCTCCGGTCTCCGCGGGCGCCGGCGGCGGCCCGACTCGGTAACCATCGCCCTCATCAGGGCCTCGTCGCCCAGCTTGGCCGCGCGGCACAGCGCTACGAACAAGCCGAGGACGCAAATCCACACTCCGCCCGCGACGAATAGCACGGTTGCGAAATCCATCAGAACCTATGCTCTCCCGGGGTCTGCGGGCTCAAACACGCCGTTCGACGCGATTCCCCGCGAATCCTCGTCAACGCTGCGCACGACCTGCGCCGCCGGCGGGGCGGTACGGGGCTTGGCGGGGGCGACCAGCTGGTCACAACTGCAACTAATACCGTCTCGGCCGGACGGATCGCGGGATCAACCCACGGGTTGAGGCGCAGAATCAACCCTCGAGCCGACGACAGATTCCGGCCCCGGGCGGATGATCTGCCCATGAGCACTCTCGATTACATCCTCGGCCTCGCGGCGCTGGCCCTCGTCCTCTGGAACATGCGCCGCCACGAGCTGACCAACCGGCGGCTGCGGCGGCCGGTCATCATCGCGGGCATCGTCTGCGTGGCATTCCTTCACGGCGTCCCGACTGCAGGCGCGGACGCAGTCCTCGTGGCGCTGGGCCTGGGCCTCGGCGCCACCTGCGGCGCGATCAGTGCGCTGGCCACCCGGGTGGAGCGCGACCGTGCCTCCGGGGCGGTCATCGCCGCCGCTACGCCGCTGGCCGTCGGCCTCACCGCGTTTGCCTTCCTCGGGCGACTCGGCTTCGCCGCCGCGGCGACCAACGGCCTCGGTCCGTCCATCGCCCGCTTCTCCTCCGACGTGGGCATCCACTCGGCGCAGGCCTGGGTCGCGGCGCTGGTGCTGATGGCGACCGCGGACCTGGTCACGCGCTCGGTCATCCTGTGGCGCCGGCGCGTCGCCCTCTCGCCTTCGGCGTCCCCGCTGCTCGGCGTTCCGGCCGCTTCCTGACTCTCGAGAGCACCTGGGCCACAAAACGGGGGGCCGCCACCGGCGGCCCCCATTTTCAGTTCCTGACCGGCGCACCCGAGCGCCGGCGGGCGCTCTCGGTCAGCTCGGCCAGGATGCCCTCCAGCTCGAGGGTCAGATCCTCTTCGCGCAGACTTCCGTCGTCCTCGAAGGCCTCATCCGCACCGCCCACCGGCAGCTCCCGATCGACCACTCGGGCGCCCGCCGCGGCCAGTGCCTTGCGGAGCTCGGCCTGAGCCCAGACGGCGCCGAACATCCCGGTGCTGGCCCCGATGACCGCGACCGGCTTGTTCCGGAGCACGGTGGCGCTGAACGGCCTTGACGCCCAGTCGACCGCGTTCTTGAGCTGCCCGGGAACGGACGAGTTGTACTCGGGGGTGGCGAACAGGATCGCGTCCGCATCCGCGATGGCCCGGCGCCACTCCTCCACCGCACGGCCCGGAGCGGATTCGTCGTCTTCGTCGAAGGCGGGAAGCGCCTTCAGCCCTGCGTACTCGATCAGCTCTGCTTCGGGCGGCAGCAGCGTGGCCGCCACCCGAAGCAGTTTGCGGTTGTGCGAGTCCCGGCGCAGCGAGCCCGCGACTCCGAGCACTCTCATCGGACTAGGACGCCTGGATGAGCTCGAGCTCGACCGTCAGCTTGACCTCGTTGGCCACGGCGAACCCGCCCCTCGGGAGAGGTGCGTTCCAGTTCAGGCCGAACTCGGTCCGGTCGACGATCGTCTCCAGCGTCAACCCGAGCTTGGTCACGTCGCCCAGCGTCACAGCCGGGCCGGAGATCTCGCCGCGCGCCTCCACCGCGCGCGTGTTGCCCTTGATCGTGAGCTCGCCGTCGACGATCACGTGGTCGCCCTCGCGGCGGAGCGAGGAGGAGCGGAAGACGATCTCGGGATGGCGCTCGACGTCGAAGAAGTCAGGCGAGCCGAGATGGCCCTGCAGGTTCTCGTCCTTGACCACGATCGAGCCGGCCTCGACGGTCCCGATCAGCTCGGCCGACTCGGGGGCGACGGTGAGGGTGGCGTCGAACTTCTCAAACCGGCCTCGGAAGGTGGCAACCCCCATGTGCTTGACGGCAAAGCCGGCCGAGGAATGGGTGGGGTCAAGCTGCCAGGTGCCGACCGGAAGGCCGGTGGTGCTGGTGGTCACGTCGGTGACGGACATGGATAACTCCTTGAGGTTGGGGCTAAGCGGACCGTAGTCCGAATATCTACGGTCAGTGTAACATGAAACGGACTGTGGTCCGTATAAGTCCCGACCTCGCCCCCGACGCACCCCCCGCATACGATGCGCCGGTGCCCGAGCCGAACGAGTTGCCCCAGGTAATCTCGCCCCGCGCCCCGCGCACGGACGCGCTTCGCAACCGGGCGGCGATCCTGGAGGCGGCCGAGCGCCTCCTGCGCGTCCATGGAGCCGAGGCGATCACGATGGACCGGCTGGCCTGCGAGGCCGGCGTGGGCAAAGGCACCCTGTTCCGGCGCTTCGGCGATCGGGCCAGCCTGTTTCACGCCCTTCTGGACGAGAGTGAGAAGCGCCTCCAGGAAGGGTTCATCCGCGGCCCGGCGCCGCTCGGCCCCGGCGCGCCCCCGGCAGAGCGGCTGATCGCCTTCGGTCACGCCCTCCTCGAGCTCACGGTCGACCGCGGCGATCTGCTTCTGGCCGCGCAGCCGAGCGAGCCGGCCCTTCGATACCGCTCAGCCGTGTACGCCGCCTACCGGGCCCACATCAGGTCTCTGCTCGAGGATGCTGAGGTCGAGGATCCGGACTACCTCGCCAACGCGCTCCTGGCGGCGCTGACGCCCGAGGTCGTCGTCTACCAGCTGGACGCCGGGATCGACCTCGAGCGCTGCAAGCGGGGGTGGGAGGACCTGGTCAGCCGCGCCCTCGGCGGCTGACCGCGATCACGACGGCTACGACGCCTTCTCCAGGTGCCCGCCGAACTCGGCGCGCATGGCCGAGAGGACCTTGTCGGTGAACGACCCCAGCCCGCGGGACTCGAAGCGCTCGTGCAGCGCCGCCGTGATCACCGAGGCCGGAACCCCCTCGTCGATTGACGCCAGCACGGTCCAGCGGCCCTCGCCCGAGTCCGAGACCCGGCCGCTGAAATCCTCGAGCTCGGGCGACCGGGCGAGCGCGTCGGCGGTCAGGTCGATCAGCCAGGAGGAGATCACCGAGCCGCGCCGCCACACTTCGGCCACCTCGGGCAGGTCGATGTCGAACTGGTAGTACTGCGGGTCGCGCAGCGGCGTTGTCTCGGCGTCGATCTCGTGCTGGTGCTTGCCGATGTCGGCGTTCTTGATGATGGCCAGGCCTTCGCCGATCGCCGCCATCATCCCGTACTCGATTCCGTTGTGGACCATCTTGACGAAGTGGCCTGCGCCGGGCGGCCCGCAGTGCAGGTAACCGTGCTGGGCCGTCCCGTCGGGCCGGTCCCGGGCCGGGGTCGGCTCGGCTTCGCCCTCGCCCGGCGCGATCGTCTTCCAGATCGGATCCAGGTGGCGGACCTGCTCGTCGTCGCCCCCGATCATCAGGCAGAACCCTCGCTCGAGGCCGAACACGCCGCCGCTCGTGCCGCAGTCCAGGTAGTGGATTCCCTTCTCGCGCAGCTGGGCGGCGCGGTCGATGTCGTCGCGGTAGTACGAGTTGCCGCCGTCGATGATCATGTCGCCGGCGTCGCACAGCTCGGCCAGCTGGTCGACCGTGTCCTGGACGTAACCGGCCGCGATCATGACCCAGATCGCCCGCGGCTTATCCAGAGCCTGGACGAACTCGGACAGCGACTCCGCGCCGGTGGCGCCCTCGCCGGCCAACCCCGACACGGCGTCCGCGTTGACGTCGTAGACCACACACTCGTGGCCGTCGCGCATGAGCCGGCGGACCAGGTTGGCCCCCATCCGGCCGAGGCCGATCATCCCGAGTTGCATTGGATTGTCAGTCGCCATGGGCTAGCGCTCCTTGAGCTTGCTTGAGCTGCCGGTATTTCCGGATCAGCGTGTTGGTGGACGAATCGTGCTGCAAATCCGGCTCGGCGTCGGCTTCGAGCTCTGGCGCGATCTGCTTGGCCAGGACCTTGCCGAGCTCGACGCCCCACTGGTCGAAAGAGTCGATTTCCCAGATGACGCCTTGGGTGAAGACGAGGTGCTCGTAGAGGGCGATCAGCGTCCCGAGCCGATACGGGCTGATCACGTCGCTGAGGATGACCGAGGTCGGGCGGTTGCCCTCCATGACCCGGTGCGGGACCACGTGGTCGGGCGTGCCCTCGGCTCGCACCTCCTCCTCGGTCTTGCCGAACGCCAGGGCTTGCGCTTGGGCGAACACGTTCGAATTCAGAAGGTCGTGATGCTCTCGCAGCGGGTTCAGGCTCTGCCCGAAGCCGATCAGGTCGACCGGGATCAACGACGTCCCCTGGTGGATGAGCTGGTAGAAGCTGTGCTGGCCGTTGGTGCCGGGCTCGCCCCAGTACACGGCGCCGGTGTCCCAGCCCACGTGCTCGCCCGTGATCGTCACATGCTTGCCGTTCGACTCCATCGTCAGCTGCTGCAGGTAGGCCGGAAACCGCTTCAGATATTGGTCGTAGGGCATCACTCCGACCGTCTGGGCGCCGAAGAAGTCGCGGTACCAGAGGCCCAGCAGACCCATCAGGACGGGCAGGTTCGAGTCCAACCGAGCGGTCCGGAAGTGCTCGTCCATGTCGTGGAAGCCCGACAGCATCTCGTGGAAGCGCTCGGGGCCGATGGCGATCATGTTGGACAACCCGATCGCCGAGTCCATCGAGTACCGGCCGCCCACCCAGTCCCAGAACCCGAACATGTTCTCGGTCTCGATTCCGAACTCGCGCACCGCTTCGGCGTTCGTGGACACGGCGACGAAGTGGCGCGCCACCGCGGCCTCGTCCTCGAGCGCGGACAGGACCCAGTCCCGAGCCGAGCGGGCGTTGGTCATCGTCTCCAGGGTGGTGAACGTCTTCGAGGAGACGATGACCAGCGTCTCGGCCGGATCGAGGTCGCGGGTGGCCTCGGCGAAGTCGGTCGAGTCCACATTGGACACGAACCGGAAGGTCATCGAGCGCTCGGAATAGAAACGAAGCGCCTCGTAGGCCATTACCGGCCCGAGGTCGGATCCCCCGATCCCGATGTTGACCACGTTGCGGATCCGGCGCCCCGTGAAGCCGGTCCACGAGCCGGAGCGCACCGCGTCGGCGAACGACGCCATCCGGTCGAGCACCTCCCACACCTGCTCGACCACGTTCACGCCGTCAACTAACAACGAAGACCCGCGCGGCATCCGGAGCGCCACATGGAGCACTGAGCGCCCCTCGGACACGTTGATCCGCTCCCCGGTGAACATGGCCTCGATCCGCGCCTGAAGCTCGGACTCCTCGGCCAGCTGAATCAGGAGCCGGAGCGTCTCGTCGGTGATGCGGTGCTTGGAATAGTCGAGATACAGGCCAACCGCCTCCGCGGTCAGCCGCTCGCCTCGGTCCGGGTCCTCGGCGAACAGCTCACGCAGGTGCCGAGGCGCGACCTCGGCGTGGTGGCTTTGAAGCGCGCGCCAGGCCGGACGCTCGGTGAGTGGTGTCATCTCGCTCATGCACGGGCCTCCGTTGGTACTCGTCGGTCGGGGAGATCCTTCCATGCCGGCCGCGCCGTGGCGAGTCTTGCGCTGAATGTCCGAGATGTGGTATGTCGGGTCCCGCGGGGCTATAAGCTTGCCCGCGATGGCGAATCAGGACCTCGCGCCGACTCGGATCTTCCACGTCGAGTCGATCCGCGCGCCCGGGCTCGTCGTCCTGTCGCTGGAGGGCGAGCTCGACATCGCCGGCGCCGAAGAGCTGAGCTTTCACGTCAAGGAGGCCGCAGCCCAGCCGGTGGACCAGGTCCTGATCGACCTCCGTGGGCTCACGTTCATCGACGGCACGGGCGTGTGCGCGATTCTCGCCTCCGTCCTGCTGATCGGGGAGCGCACCGTCGTCTTCCGGGGACCCTCGCGCGTGCAGCAGGTGTTCGAGCTCACCGGCCTGGCCACGACGATCCCGTTCGCGGCCCCGCCCGCGCCGCACCGGATCGGCGATCGGCGCGAGCACAACCTCGAATTTGTCCGTGGCCTGTGGCAGGCGTTCCGCGCCGGCGGCGCCGACGCGATGCTCCGCCTTGTTCCCCACGATGTCGAGTGGCGGCCGTCGGTGGCCGACGGCCGCGTGTTCCACGGCCGCGAGGAGCTCCGCCGTTTCTGGGCCGCCCGGCCGGTCGCCGAGGCGGTGCAGGCTACCGAGTTCCGTGCCGTGGGCTCGGACGTGCTCGTCCGCTGCGAGTACCCGCGGGCGAACGGAACCCCGAAGGTTGTGTGGTCGCTCTACCACTTCTCCGAGGTGGGCCTGCAGCGGGCCGAGACCTACGAGTCCGAGCGCGAGGCGCTCGCCCACGTGGCCTGAGCACCCAGGCGGGGCGGCACCTCACCCCGTGACGACATATCCGCTGACCGAGCACGACATCCTCGGAATCCGGGCTGAGAACCCGAGCCTGTTCACGCTCAGCGGCACCAACTCGTGGATCGTCGGCCGCGACCCGGCCTACGTCGTGGACCCGGGACCGGCGCTGGAACCCCACCTCGACGCGCTGACGGTCGAGATCGAGCGCCGCGGTGGCCTGGGCGGGATCGCCCTCACCCACGACCACCCCGATCACGCCGAGGGGGTTCCCGAGCTGCGCCGGCGCTTCCCCGGCGCTCCGTTCGCCGCCGCCCGCGGGTCGATCGACGTCGAGCTCGAGGACGGTGCCACCTTCGGTCCGCTCCGCGCCCTGGTCACACCGGGCCATGCGCCCGACCACCTCGTGTTCTTGACCGGCCGGGCGGCCATGACCGGCGATGCGGTCCTAGGCGAGGGCAGCGTGTTCATTCATCCCGACCCCGGAGCCCTGGCCGGCTACCTGGAAGCGCTCGAGGCGCTCAAGCGCCAGAACCTGGAGATCCTGTGTCCGGGACATGGTCCGCCGGTGGGCGATCCGGTACTGAAGCTCGACGAATACATCCGTCACCGCCTGGACCGCGAGCGGCGGCTCGTCGCCGCGCTCGAGCACGGCCGGCGGACCGTGGACGAACTGCTCGACGAGGCCTGGGCCGACGTTCCCGAGGCGCTGCGGCCCCCGGCCACCGTGACGCTCGCCGCGCACCTGGACAAGCTGGCCGACGAGGGGCGGCTACCGGAGGGCGTCGAGCGCCCGGCCCCGTGGTGGTAGTGCCCGCTTCGCGGGCATTGACAGTTTCGCCTGGCGGCGAAACTGTCCGCCTCAGCCGTCAGCTCGCCACGAGGCGCTGGCGCGCCAGCTCCATCGCCGCCGTCAACGGTGTGGCGCCGATCGAATCGGCGGCGTCGAAGATCTGGGCCAGCGTGTCGGCGATGCCCCGGACCCGCCGCCGCGCCGCCGCGGGCTCATAGCCTCCGAACTCCTCGGCGATGTTGATCAGGCCGCCCGCGTTGACGACGAAGTCCGGCGCCCACAGGATGCTCCGAGCGCTCAGCAGGTCGGCCACCCGATCGTCGGCGAGCTGGTTGTTCGCGGCCCCGGCGATCACCTGGCAGCGGAGCAGCGGCACCGAGTGCTCATCCAGGATTCCTCCCAGGGCGCAGGGTGCGAGCACGTCGACCTCGGCTTCCAGGGCTCGCGCTGGGGCGATCCAGCGCGCGCCCAGCTGCTCGGCGAACCGCCGCTTGCCCTCGTCCACATCGGCGAGCACCAACTGGGCGCCCGCCCGCGCGCAGCGCGTGGCCACGCGCGAGCCGACGTGTCCGAGCCCGATGATCGACACCGTCCGGCCCCGGAGTGAGTCGGATCCGAACACTCGCCGGCAACAGGCCCGGATCGCCGACTCGACTCCGAGGGCGGTGAAAGGGCTCGGATCGCCCGAGCCCCCGCGGCGCCGCGCCAATCCGGCGACCCAGCGAGTGCGCTTGGCGATCACGCTCATGTCGCGACTCGACGTGCCCACGTCCTCGGCGGTGATGTATTGCCCCCCGAGCGTGTCCACGGTCTCGGCGAAGTCGAGCAGCGCGTCGTGGCGACGGCCGCCCGGCCACCGCTCGGCCGAGGCGGCCATGATCACTCCTTTGCCGCCCCCCAGGGGCAGGTCGGCCACCGCGGCCTTGAATGTCATCGCCCGGGAGAGGCGCAGGGCGTCGCGCAGGGCGGCGCGAGTGTCGTCATAGGTCCACATGCGACAGCCGCCGAGCGACGGTCCGCGGACCGTCGAATGAACGGCGACGAACGTGTAGGCACCCGAGCGTGGCCCGCGCCTCACGAGAACCTCCTCGTGGTCGAGCTTCTCGAGCGACTGGTCGATCGCGCTAACTGGTACTGGATCCGGTCGACGAGGTGCTGGACGCACCCGAGCCCGTGCCGGCGGTTCCGGACGCGGTCGCGGCGGAGGCCGAGGTGCCGCCCGCGCTGGGGCTCGTCCCCTCGGTTGCGGTCCCGCTCGAGCCTGACGACGTCGTGTCCGAGGTCGTCGTGCCCGACCCGGCGGCGCCCGACGCCGCGGTCGTGCTCGCCGAGCCCTCGGTGCCCGCTGAGGCGGTCGAGGTCGAGGTCGAGGAGCTGGACTTGCCCGTGGCGACTGCCTCCTTGGTTCCCGTCTTCAGCCGCTTGGTCGCGTCCTTCGTCGTTGTCGTGACCGCGGTCGAGAGCTTTTTCACCGCCTTGCCTGTGATCACCTTGAGCGGCGTGGCGGAACTCATGCTCGTGGGCGTCGCGGCCGCCGAGGTGGCGGGCACGGAAGGACTGGCCGGGGCGGCCGGAGTGACGATTGCGGTGGTGCCGATCCCCGAGGACAGCTGCACCACGGCGGCCGAGGTGACCGGCGTGGCGGCGGCGCGGGCGTGATGAGCGTGGCGGTGGTGCGCGGGTGAGGGCGCGTTGATCGTGCGCTGGATCTCGACTGCGCCGCCTGCGGTCACCACGGTGGCGGCGATCAGCGTCGCCACGTGGCCGGCGCCCGTGGCCAAGGCCCCGGCGGAAACGATCGCGCCGCCCGAGCCCGCAGCCGCGCCGCCGCCGAGCGCGGCCCCGGAGCCGGCCGCGGCACCCCCACTCGCTCCACCGCCGATCCCCAGGACCTTTGCGGCCACCCCGAGCGGTCCTATCGCGGGGGTCAGAGCGGCGAGCTGGCGGCTCATGCCCCGCATCTGGCCGCGGAACTGCCGGCAGCCAGGGCAGTCGCGCATATGTCGCCGGGCGTTGGCGTTGGGCCGAGTCCGGCGGTCATGGGCGAGGATCAGCTCCTCACGGATGTCCGAGCAGGCGGTTTCCCGGGCCTCGACGGCCTGCGCGAGCGCCATCCGGGCGCGGACGAGAAGGGACTTCACCGCGGGAACGGTGACGCCGAGCGCGTTGGCCAGATCGGCGTAGGGCATGCCGCCGAGCTCGCGCATGAGCAGGGCCGAGCGCTGCTGGGGCGGGAGGCGGCGAACGTCCGCGACCAGACGCCGGAGCGATTCCCGCTGATCGGCCTGCGCGATCGGATCCTGAATCGGCGTGCAGATGAACTGCATCGTCTCCGGCGGCGGCGGCGCGGGGCGCCTGAGCTCGTCCACGCACCGGTTGTGGGCCACGCGATACAGCCAGGCACGCAGGGCCAGCTCACGATCGTTCGAGCGCAGGTTCGAGTAAGCGCGCACGAATACGTCCTGGAGCGCGTCCTCGGCGTCCTGGCGGCCCGGGAGCATCTGGCGGGCGTATGCGAACAGTCGCTGGCGGTAGCGGTCATGGATGACCCGGAACGCCTCGTCGTGTCCGGCGCGAAACAGGGCCACGAGCTGCTCGTCCGAGCGCAGCCGGAGCATCGAAGCGCCCAGCGAGGGCCTCGGGCGGCCGACTACTGCCGGTGCTTGGATGGCGGACGCTTCCACGTTTCCCCGCTGGCACTCTACCGGGTGCCGCGGGCGGCAGGCGCACTTTTCCGTATGCGCCGGGTTAGGCCAGCGAGACCATCACGTGCTTGACCTCGGTGTAGTCCTCGAGCGAATACATGCTGAGGTCCTTGCCATAGCCGGACTGCTTGAAGCCGCCGTGGGGCATCTCGGAGACCAGGGGGATGTGGTCGTTGATCCACACGCATCCGAACCGCAGACGGTTGGCCACCCGCATGGCCCGGCCGACGTCCCGGGTCCACACCGACGAGGCCAGACCGTAGGGCGTGCCATTGGCCCAGGCGACCGCTTCGTCCTCGTCGGTGAACGGCTGCACCGTGATCACCGGGCCGAAGATCTCCCGCTGGATCATCTCGTCGTCCTGCTTGAGACCGGCCACGACCGTCGGCTCGAGGAAGAAGCCGGGGCGGTCGGGCTCGTGCCCGCCGGTGACCACCTCGACGTAGGACGGGCGTCGCTCCAGGAAGCCCTCGACGCGCTCCCGCTGCCGGGCCGAGTTCAGCGGGCCGAGCGTCGTGTCGGCCGAGCGGGTGTCGCCCAGGACCAGGCCCCGAGCCTGTTCGGCCAGCCCGCTGACCACGTCGTCGTACACCTTCGGGCCCGCCAGGACCCGGGTGGCGGCCGTGCAGTCCTGGCCGGCGTTGTAGTAGCCGGTGCCGGCGATCGTCTCCATCGCCGTGGCCATGTCGACGTCGTCGAACACGACCACGGGGGCTTTGCCACCGAGCTCCAGGTGCACGCGCTTGAGCGTGTCGGCGGCGGCCGAGGCGATCCACTTGCCCGTGTCCACCGAGCCGGTGAGCGAGACCATGTCGACTTCGGAGTGGGTGACCAGCGCACGCCCCGCCGGATCGCCGTGGCCGGTGATCACGTTGAGGACGCCCTTGGGCAGGATCTCGGCCGCGAGCTCGGCCAGCTTGAGCGTCGTGACCGGCGTCGTCTCGGCGGGCTTCAGGACCACCGTGTTCCCGGCCGCGAGGGCGGGTCCGATCTTCCAGATCGCCATCATCAAGGGGTAGTTCCAGGGCGCGATCTGGCCGATCACCCCGACCGGCTCGCGGCGGATGATCGATGTGTAGCCGCTCATGTACTCGCCCGCGGCGCGGCCCTCCAGGCACCGCGCGGCGCCGGCGAAGAAGCGCAGGTTGTCGGCCATGACCGGGACCTCGTCCTCCCGGACCGCGTTGATCGGCTTCCCGGCGTTGTCAGACTCCAGCCCGGCGATCTCCTCGCCGTGCTCCTCGATCGCGTCGGCGAGCTTCAGCAGGGCCAGCGCCCGCTCGCCGGGCGTCGCCGTCGCCCAGTCGCCTTCCTCGAAGGCGCGACGTGCCGACGCGACCGCCCGGTCGACATCCGCCGCGCTCGACAGCGGTGCCTGAGCGATCGTCTCGCCCGTGGCCGGGTTCAGCACCGGCTCGGTCTGACCTTCGACGGGATCGACGAACTCGCCGTTGATGAAGTTCTGAAGTGTGGAGGTCACGGTGGCCATATCAAGCCAACGCTACCACCGGCCCGGGGCTACGCCGGGGCGCATTTCGGGGCCGCTGGTTCTACCCTTCGGCGCCCGCTCAGAGAGGAAACCTGAATGACCGACGTCGTGATCACATCTGCCGCTCGCACCGCGATCGGGTCCTACGGCAAGGGCCTGGCCGGCGTGCCGCCCTCCGAACTGGGCGCGATCGCCGCCACGTCCGCGCTCGAGCGCTCCGGAATCGAGCCGGGCCAGGTCGAGCACGTCGTGTTCGGCAACGTGATCCACACCGAGCCGGGCGATATGTACATGGCTCGCGTGGTCGGCATGAAGGCCGGTGTCCCCAAGGAGACGCCCGCCTACACGGTGAACCGGCTGTGCGGCACCGGGGTTCAGGCGATCGTTTCGGCCGCGCAGGCGATCCAGACCGGCGAGGCCGAAGTCGCGCTGGCCGGCGGCGCGGAGTCGATGAGCCGCGGGCCGTACTGGATGCCGAGCGCCCGCTGGGGGGCCCGGATGGGGGAGACGACGGTCAAGGACCCCGTCACCGGCGCCCTCACCGATCCCTTTCACGAGATCCACATGGGCGTGACGGCGGAGAACCTGGCCGAGCGAGACGGGATCAGCCGTGAGCGTCAGGATGAGTTCGCCGTGCGCTCGCATCAACGGGCCGCCGAGGCCTGGGCCGAGGGACGGTTCGACGACCAGATCGTGCCTGTGCCGGTCAAGGTCAAGAAGGAGACCAAGGACTTCACTCGCGACGAGCATTTCCGCCAGGACGCCTCCACCGAGTCGATGGCCAAGCTCCCGCCGGTGTTCAAGAAGGACGGGACGGTCACGGCCGGCAACGCGTCGGGCCTGAACGACGCCGGGGCCGCCATTGTCCTCATGAATGCCGAGAAGGCCAAGCAGCTCGGCGCCCCGGTGCGGGCTCGCGTGCTCGCCTATGCCAGCTGCGGCGTGGACCCGGCGATCATGGGTATCGGGCCGGTCCCCGCCGTGCGCAAGGTGCTCGAGCGGAGCGGGCGATCGCTCGACGAGGTGGGCGTGATCGAGCTCAACGAGGCCTTCGCGGCCCAGTCTCTGGCCGTGATCGACGAGCTCGGTCTGGACGAGGAGAAGGTCAACCCGAACGGCGGCGCGATCGCCCTCGGCCACCCGATCGCCGCCACCGGCGCCGCGATCACGACCAAGATCCTGGACGAGATGGAGCGCGGCGACCACGAGCTCGGGCTGGTCACGCTGTGCATCGGCGGCGGCCAGGGGATCGCCCTGCTGCTGGGCCGGGAGTAACCTCGATCCCGAGGACCTGATGGACCCCGCCTCGGGCATCGGCATACCTGTGGCCTTCGGCGCCGGGCTGATCTCGTTCCTCTCGCCGTGCGTGCTGCCCCTCGTCCCGGGCTACATCTCGGCCGTGGCCGGCGTGGCGCCGTCCGAGATGAGATCGATGCCGGCCCGGCGGGTCCTCGGCCCGAGCCTCGCCTTCGTCGCCAGCTTCTCGGTCATCTTCATCGCGCTGGGTCTGATCGGCCAGCAGGCGCTGCACGGCGCGCTCACGGGACCCGCGGCCCAGAAGGTGTGCGGGGCGGTGATCGTGGCCATGGGCGTCCTGTTCGTGGCCGCGCCGCTGATTCCGCAGCTGTCCCGTCAATGGCACGTCGGCCGGCTCATCGAGCGTGCCGGTCGCGGCGGCCCGGTGCTCACCGGCGCGGCCTTTGCCCTGGCCTGGACTCCGTGCACTGGTCCCACGCTGGGGGCAATCGTCACCGCGGCTGGCGCATCCGCCTCCGCCGCCCACGGCGCTTTCCTGCTTGCGGTCTACTGCGCCGGGCTCGGGATCCCCTTCCTGATCACCGGGCTCGCCTTCGGGACCGCGACCTCCGCCTTTACGGTGATCAAGCGCCACTATCCGGTGATCATTGGCCTCGGGGGCGTGATCCTGATCGGGATGGGGGTGCTGATCTGGACCGGCCAATTCACCCAGCTCAATATCACTGTCGATCACTGGCTCCAGTCGCTGGGGTTACCGAACTTCAACCCCGACACCTAGGTCAGACCCCGAACTCCTAGCCGTACGGTAGGGTTTAGGGCGCCCTAATCGCAGGTAGCATCGACTTCGCCCCCATGTCCTTCGCGTCCACAGTCGCCCTCGGCGCCCTCGCCGGATTCACCATCTTCCTTGGCCTGCCCGTCGGCCGCCTTCAGCTTCTGGGCAACCGGGCCCGCGTCGCCATGGCGATGTTCTCGATCGGCGTGCTCGCGTTCATCTTCGTCGACGTCCTCTCCAACGGGCTATCGATCGTCGACGACGCGCTTCACTCCGCCCAGCACGACCACGGCTCGGTTGCCTACCTGATCTGGCTCGTCGTCCTGCTCGCGGTCGGATTCGCCGCCGGGAGTGCCGGCCTGGCCACGATCGAGAAGCGGATGCGCCCCCGCCGGCCCGCCGTCCCCCCGATCGCCGGCGGCGCCACCGCGCTCAGCCCCTCCGAGACCGACGTGCTCGCCGCCGAGGCGGACGATCGCCGGCGGCGCGCTCTGCGCACCGGGCTGACCATCGCGGGCGCGATCGGCGTGCACAACTTCGCCGAGGGTCTGGCCATTGGCGTCTCGGCCCGGTCGGGCGCGATCGGGCTGGCCACGGTGCTGATCATCGGCTTTGCTCTGCACAACGCCACCGAGGGGTTCGGGATCGTCGGCCCGCTCGGCGATGTGCGGCCGTCCTGGCGCTGGCTCGGCCTGGCCGGCCTGATCGCCGGCGCTCCCACCTTCCTCGGCTCGCTGGTCGGCTACGGCGTGACCAGCCATCCGCTCGAGCTGACCTTCTACGCGGCGGCGGGCGGGGCGATCCTGTATGTGATCGGCGAGGTCTGGAACGGCATGCGCCGCTACGGCCACCGCGAGCTCGGGCTGCTGATGGTGACGGTCGGGTTCATGGTCGGGGTGGCCACCGACCTGATCGTCGCGGCCGGCGGCGGCTGAGTCTTAGGGCCGGCCGGGCTTCGCCGCCAGGCGAAACTGCCAATGGCGGCCGAAGGCCGCCACGCCGTGGGGCCGGGCAGCCCCATCCGGACCCCGGCCCTTATTCGTCGTGATCCTCGTGCTCCTCGTGCCAGCGCAGGTGCGCGGCCTCGGCGCTGGCCGAGTGGCGATTGGGGACGACGTCGTCGTCCTCGGGTGCCGAATCGGGAGCGGGATGGTCGACCTCCTCGTCTGGATGCTGCTCGCTCCAGCGCACCCGGGCCGCCTCGACTGAGCGGCGGGATCCGTGCTTGTCCTCGGACGAGTTGTGCTCGGCCATTGCGGTCTCCTCTCCTTCGCCTTTTTCAGAGCCTACCGCGGGCCTACCCGGATACGCTCCCGCCCGCGACGTTTCATCGCCAGGCGAAACTCGCATTGGCGGCCGAAGGCCGCCACCGGCACCCCATGAGTCCGAGCATCCCGCTGCCACCCCACGACCAGCCGCTCAGCGGTGGCTCGCCGTTTCCGCCCATCGCCGACTACGCGTTCCTGTCCGACTGCCACACCGGCGCGCTCGTGGCACCCGACGGCAGCATCGAGTGGATGTGCCTGCCCCGGTTCGATTCCCCGAGCGTGTTCGGCTCGATGCTGGATCGCCGCGCGGGGTCGTTCCGCGTCGGCCCCTACGGGCTCATGGTCCCGCTGTCGGTCCGCTACGTCCCCGGAACGATGACGCTCCACACCACCTGGATGACCCCGTCCGGTTGGATCGTCGTGCGCGACGTGATGACCATCGGGCCCTGGCGGTCCGAGCACGTGGACACGAGCTCTCACACGCGCCCGCCCACAGACGAGGACGCCGAGCACGTGCTGCTCCGGCTGGTCGAGTGCACGCAGGGCCAGGTTCAGATCGAGGCCGTCTGCGAGCCGATGTTCGACTACGGACGCACGCCGGGGCGCTGGGAGATGATCGGCGACGACTGGCTGTGTGCCGAGGCCACGGACGGGAATCTGCGCCTGCGCCTGAGCTCAGACCTGCGCATGGGCATCGAGGGCAACCGGATCCGGGCCCGGCATACGATGGGCGAGGGCGAGCAGCGCTTCTTCGCCCTGTCCTGGGGGCCCGACCTGGATCGGCCCGACGGCGCCGCAGACGCCTGGGCGCGCATCCGCACGACCAGCCACTACTGGCGCAGCTGGCTGGCCGGCGGCCGCTTCCCCGACCACCGCTGGCGCACGCATCTGCAGCGCTCCGCGCTCACCCTCAAGGGTCTCATCTACACCCCGACCGGGGCCACGGTGGCCGCTGCCACCACCTCGTTGCCCGAGACCCCGGGCGGCGAGCGCAACTGGGACTACCGGTACTGCTGGATGCGCGACGCCACCTTCACGCTCTGGGGTCTACACGCGCTCGGCTTCGACTGGGAAGCCGATGACTTCATGCAGTTCGTGGCCGACCTCGAGCGCGACGGCGACGGCTCACTCCAGATCATGTACGGCCTCGGCGGCGAGCGAGACCTGAGCGAGCACGAGCTCACGCACCTGAGCGGCTACGAGGGTGCCCGGCCCGTGCGCACGGGCAACGGCGCCTTCACCCAGCGCCAGAACGACGTCTTCGGCGCCGTGCTCGACTCGGTCTATCTGCACACCAAGATGGGCGGCCACATCCCCCAGCGGCTGTGGCCGGTTCTCCAGGCCCAGGTCCGCTGCGCGCTCGACCAATGGCAGTTGCCCGATCAGGGGATCTGGGAGGCCCGGGGCGAGCCCAAGCACTACGTGTCCTCGAAGCTCATGTGCTGGGTCGCCGTGGATCGCGGAGCTCGCTTGGCCGTGATAGAGGGCGAGCGCGAGCTCGCCGATCAGTGGCGGGCCGCCGCCGACACGATCCAGGACGACATCCTCACGCACGGAGTTTCCGAGCGCGGCGTGTTCCGCCAGCACTACGAGACCGACGCGCTCGACGCCTCAACGCTCCTGATCCCGCTCGTGCGCTTCCTGCCCGCGCAAGACGAGCGGGTCCGGGCCACCGTGCTGGCGATCGCTGAGGAGCTGCAGGAGAACGGGTTCGTGCTCCGCTACAAGGTCGAGGAGACCGACGACGGCCTCCACGGGGCCGAGGGCACGTTCCTCATCTGCTCGTTCTGGCTCGTCTCGGCGCTGTGCGAGATCGGCGAGCACGAGCGCGCGAGCGGCCTGTGCGAGCGCCTGCTCGGCCACGCCTCGCCCTTGGGGCTGTACGCCGAGGAGCTCGAGGCCCACACCGGCCGTCACCTGGGCAACTATCCCCAGGCCTTCACCCACCTGGCCCTGATCAACGCCGTGCTCCACGTGATCTCCGCGGAAGAGGCGGAGCCCTCCGGGTTCCGTTAAGAGTTCGCCTGGCGGCGAACTCTCGGGGGAACCCTGCGGGTTCCGTTAGCAGTTCGGCTGGCGGCGAACTGCCGGTGGAGTCCCGGACTCCATGAGATCGCCTGGCGGCGAGCTCTCGGCCGAGAGAGCCGCTACCGGCCGCCCGGGGAGCCGACCTCGTGAGGTACGAGGGCCCAGCTCCCCTCCGCATACACGAGGTCGCCCCGGACCTGGACGTCGCCCGCGGTCAGGCAGGCCAGCCCGGGCTGGAACGGTATGCCGGTCGGCGCCCCGTCGATGGCGATCGCCCGCGCGGCGTCATCGACGTGGATCGGGACCCGGAGGGCGAAGGGAAAGCCGTCGGGCGAGATGATCGAGAGCACGGCCGCCGGCCCGAGGCCGGTGAGCCGATCGGTCCACGCGCTCGCGCCCCCGATCGGGTCGGCGTGGTAGCGGTCGGGCTCTTCGGAGTGGCCCGAGCGGACCTCCTCCATGTGAGCGTCGTACAGCTCGGGGTCGGCGGCGATGTCGCCGCCTCGCCACACGTACACCCGCTCCGGGCGAACGTGCAGGCCCTGGGGGTCGACCTCGGCGCTGCCCTGGACGAAGACCATCGGCGGGTCGCTCAGGCCGCTCCCCTCGGCCTCGCAGAACAGCAGGCCGACGAGCGGATTCCCCTGCGCGTCCCCAGGCTGGTCGAGGTCGGTGCTGACGTCGATGCACGGGGCGCCCGGCCGGTAGGAATGAGTAGCCGGCCGGCTCACCGGCTGGCCACGGTCGTCGACGATGGTCAGCTCCGTGGTGCTGAACTGCGCGAAGACCGCCTGGACCTCCGAGGGCAGCGACGCCGTCACGGCGCGAATATATACCTCTGTCAGTCGTCGTATCCGGGCTCGCCCGGAAGCACGATTCGCGCCACTTCGCCGGACATGATCACCCGCGGCTGGATCGGGCGCACGTCTCGGCCGCGGGCGTGGTCGATCAGCGCCTGCGCGGATCGGAACCCCGACAGCTGCTCGAGGTGCTTGATCGTCGGGAAGACGAGCAGCAGCTCGTCGCGCTGTGCTGCCTCGAGCGCCGTGGTGGGGGCGTACCAGCGCGCGTCGACCACCTCGCGGCGATCGACTTCCGGCTCGACGCCGGCGGGCATCTCGGCGACGTAGAACCACGTGTCGTAGCGGATCTTGACCTCGGCCGGGGTGATCCAGCGCGAGAACGGGATCAGGTCATCCGGGCCGGCGATCTCGACTCCGGCTTCCTCAGCCACCTCGCGGATCGCCGCTGCGCGCAGCGCGTCTTCGCCTTCTCCCTCGCCGGGATCGACCGCCCCGCCGGGAAACACCCACGCGCCGGCCATGAACCGGGCCGCGGGATTGCGCCGCACCAGGAGGACCTCGAGGATCGTGCTGCCACCCCGGACGAGCATCACGGTCGCGGCCGGGCGCGCCACCGTGGTCTGCTCGAAGTTGAGCTCCTCGCCGGGGCCGGGTACCGCCTCCTCCATCTCGGTGACCCTAGCGCCGGTGCGGTTGTCGTGGGCGCATCCCTCCCGCGGCGCCGGTACGCTTGGCCGGGTGAAGTGGATGTGCGAATCGTGCGGATTCATCTACGACCCTGCCGACGGTGACCCGGACGGAGGAATCCCGCCCGGCACCGAGTTCGAGGACATCCCGGAGACCTGGTTCTGTCCGGTCTGCGGCGCGCGGAAGCGCGACTTTTCGCCCTACGAAGAGGGGTAAGTCGCTGCGCGACTTACCTTGGGAGTTTGCCTGGCGGCAAACTCCCTGCTTCGAACATTCGCGCACAGTCGCTGCGCGACTTACCCTGAGAGTTTTGCCTGGCGGCAAACTCCCTGCTTCGAACATTCGCGCAGAGCGGCAGCTCTGACCTTCCCCTGCGGGCCGGATGCGCCGTTGCATCCCCGGAGCTATGAAGCGCGTCGCCGTTGCCGCCGCCGTCGCGATGCTCGCACTGCCCGCGAGTGCGCTCGCGGCTACCTTCAATGCCCGGGTGGTCCGGTCTGACCCGCTGCATCTCGTCCTGCGCCGGGTCGACGGGCGGACGGTCACGTACACGGCCGCACAGATCGCGGCCCGGCCGGAAGGGATGGGGAGCGCGCGACCGCCGCTGGCCCACATGGCCGGCGGTCCCCGCAGCGCTGCAGCGGCGGTCGCGGCCCTCGATCCCGGCGTCCTCGTCCGCGTCCACCAGGCGTCCGACGGCAACGTCAGCCTCGGGCTCCCGTCCGGGGTGGGGACGAGGCATCGGGTAACCGGAGTGGTGAGCGCCGTCTCGGGCGGCTCGATCCTGCTCGACACGGCCGGTGGCCTCACGTTGCGCCTGCGTGGTGCGGTCGGTTCAGTCGGGCCCTGCCAGCAGGCCAACGTCCTCTATCACCAGGACGAGTTCACTCTGATCGCCGACCACGTGGCGCCCACCGGGCGGCGCGACTGCGCGGCCTGATCCTCTAAGCCGCGCGAGCGTCGTAATCGAAGACGCTGGCCAGCGCGGGCGTGTGCCGCGCCGGCTCAGTGCGAACCTGGACGCGCGGATCGAAGCCCGCCGACGTGGCGGCGCGGGCGATCGTCTTCGCCGCCTCCCGGAGCTCCTCGGCGCGGTGTGAAGCCATGACGGCCAGGCGTATACGCGACGATCCGAGTGCCACCGCGGGCGGTCGTACCGCCTCGGCGAACACTCCGTCGGCCAACGCCGCCTCGCAGATGCGCACCGCCAGGCCGGCGTCGCCGACCATCAAAGGCACGATCTGCGTGCCCCAGGGATCGACGTCGAAGCCCTCGGAGCTCAGCGCCGTGCGCAGGGCGAGCGTGTTCTCGCGCAGGCGCGCCACCCGGCGCGGCCTGTCCTCGAGCAGGTCGAGGGCGGCCAGCGCTCCTGCCACGGCCGGCGGCGGCGGGGCGGTGGAGT
Source organism: uncultured Solirubrobacterales bacterium (assembly GCA_963748585.1). GTDB lineage: Bacteria > Actinomycetota > Thermoleophilia > Solirubrobacterales > Solirubrobacteraceae > Palsa-465. The sequence goes on from CAVVJR010000005.1 coordinate 159,994, forward strand.
GAAGGAACGTGCCCACCGCGTTGACCGCGAATCGCGCCAGCGCGCGGTCGCAGGCGATGAACGCGCCGTAGGAACCCAGCGCCGTGCCCAGCGAACCGACAATCACGTCGACCTGATCTTCCAGCCCGGCTTCGGCGAGGGCGCCCCGGCCACCCGGCCCGACCGCGCCGATGGCGTGGGCTTCGTCCACGAGCGTGCGCAGGTCGTAGTCGGCGGCGAGCTCGACGATCTCCTCGAGCGGGGCGCGGTCCCCGTCGATCGGGAACACGCTGTGGGTGGCGATCAGCGCCCCTCGGCCGTCGGCCCGGGCGATGCCCCACTCGAGGTGCTCGACGTCTGCGTGCTCGTACACGAACACCTCCGCGCCCGAGAGCCGGCACCCGTCGATGATCGAGGCGTGATTGAGGGCATCGGAGAAGATCACGTCGCCCGGGCCGGCGAGCGCGGCGATCACGCCCGCATTGGCGAGCCCGCCGGACCCGAACAGGAGCGACGCCTCGCGCCCCGCGAAGACGGCCAGGCGCTCCTCGAGCCGGCGGTGAATGGTCATCGTCCCGCACGACATCCGCGGCGCTCCCGCGCCCACGCCCCAGCGCATCGCGGCTCCAGCGGCGGCCTCGCGCACCTCCGGGTGGTTGGCCAGGCCGAGGTAATTGCCCGAGCACAGCACGAGCACCGGCTTTCCGTCGAGCAGCACACGCGGCCCCTGCGGCCCACTGACCAGACGCATCCGGTGCAGAAGGCCCATCGCCTTCAACTCCTCCACATGCCCCTCGATCTCGATCATGCTCCCGCGGGTCAAGATAAGGCGGCCCGCGGACGGACTCAGCGCCCTTGCCAGCGCGGCGGCCGCTTCTCGGCGAACGCGCGCACGCCCTCGCGAAAGTCCTCCGAGGAGAAGCAGGCACGGCGCAGCTCGATCAACTCGCGCTCGACCGCGGGGTCGAGCTCGGCCTCGGCATCCAGTACGGCGCGGATCACGCGCTTGTTGCCGCGCTGGGCCAGGGGTGCGTTGGCGGCGATCTCCCGCGCCCAGTCGAGCGCCTCGGCGGCCACGTCCTCGGCCACGGCATTGACCAAACCCCACGCCCGCGCCGTCCGCGCGTCGATCCTCCGCCCGACCAAAAACAGCTCACGCGTGCGCGAGGCGCCGATCACGTCGATGAACTTGCGGATCCCGGTGTGCGAGTACACCAGCCCGAGCTTGGCCGGCGGCATGCCCAAGGCGATCGTGCCCGCGGCGACCCGGAGGTCGCAGGCCAGCGCCACCTCGAGGCCGCCCCCGATGGCGTGGCCGTTCAGTGCGGCCACGGTGGGATACGGATACGCCTCGATGGCGTCGATGGCGGCCGCGAACGGGTGGGCGACGAGCTTCTCCGCCTCATCGGCGAACACCGAGTCCGGCAGGTCGCCGATGTCATACCCGGCGCTGAAGGTCGTCTGCTCGCCGGTGATGATCACGCAGCGCGCGTCGAGGCCCGGCATCGTCTGCGCGAACCCGTCCAGAATGGCGTGGTCCAGAGCGCCGCGCTTCTCCGGATGTGAGATCGTGAGCCTGGCGACGCCGGGTGCCGGCTCGTCGACCAGGAGCCGGCCGGGGCTACTCGAGGACAACGAGCGAGTCGCCCTCGGAGACCGACTGTCCCTCGGCGACCAGGATCTCCTTCACCACGCCTGGATCCTCGGCCTCGACGGGCATCTCCATCTTCATCGACTCGAGGATCACGACGGTGTCGCCTTCGGCCACGTTGTCGCCCACCTCGACCTCGATCTTCCACACGGTGCCCGTGATGTGGGCCTCGACATCAGACAAGTTGCTCACGCCTCCTGTGATCAGCTGTGGCAGGGAAAGGTGTCCGTCTCGGTCCGGCTCTTGCGTGGGTGGGTCGGTCCGAACTTCAGCACCGCCCGGGTAAAGGTGGTGTAGCGGCGCCCGGGGCAGGTCTGAGGCCGGCTGAGGGTGACGGCGACCGGATACGCCGTGCGCTTGCCCGCGGCGCAGTCGGGATTGCAGCTGACCACATTGTCGACGCCGGTCCCGGTCGCCGTCGCGCGCTTCCACGAGGACCAGTGCAGCTTGGTCAGCACCTCGGTGCCATCGCCGCACGCGATCACGATCCGTGCCGGCTTGAGATGGGCGCGCCCGCAGTCGTTGACCACGCGAGTCTGGGCCGAGGAGCCGGCGGCCAGGGCGGCCGCCGGCGGCAGGGTGAGAGCGACGGCGAGCGCCGCGGCGCGGAGAGTCACGGGCTGCATCTTGTCAATCTCGGCAGCCCCGCGCCTCCGCGCCCGCGGCAACCGCGTCAGGAGAACTTCGCCGGATCCGGCCCGATGCGATCGCCCGAGTTGAGGCGCGCGATCGCCCGCATGTCCTCGTCGGAGAGCTCGAAGTCGAAGAGCTGGAAGTTCTCCTCGATCCGGGCCGCGGTGACCGACTTGGGGATGACCACGTTGCCGAGCTGGATGTGCCAGCGCAGCACCACCTGCGCGGGCGTGCGCTCATGCGCGTGGGCGATCTCGGCGATGACCGAGTCGTCGAGGTTCTGCCCCTGACCGAGCGGGCTCCACGCCTCGGTCAGGATGCCGTGCTCGGCGTGGTAATCGCGGAGCTCGGTCTGCTGCAGGCGTGGGTGGAGCTCGATCTGGTTCATGACCGGGACGACGGCGGTGGCGTCGACGATCCGCTCGAGGTCCTCGATGCGGAAGTTCGACACCCCGATCGAACGCGCGAGACCCTCGTTCCGCAGCTCGGTCAGCGTCTCCCAGGTCTCCACGTAGCGGTCCTGGGCCGGAGCGGGCCAGTGGATGAGATACAGGTCGACGTACTCGAGCCCGAGTTGCTCGAGGCTGTGCTCGCAAGCGCGGCGGGCCTCGTCGCGGCCCTGATCGTTGTTCCACAGCTTGGTGGTGACGAAGACCTCTTCGCGCTTGAGCTCGGCGGCCTTCAGCGCCTCGCCGACGCCGGCCTCGTTGCCGTAGGCGGCCGCCGTGTCGATGTGGCGATAGCCGACCCGAAGCGCCTCGCTGACGGTCTCGAAGGTGTCTTCCTCGGGGACCTGGAAGACCCCGAATCCGAGTTGCGGCACGCGATGGCCGTCGTTGAAGTCCAGATAGGGCGTGGTTTCTGATTGAGTGCTCATGTAATTGGGCTACCCGACTCCTGCCGGCGAAACCACGGCGATGCCGTAGCCTCCAGGCTTGTGGCTGCCAGGCCGGATCTGGATCTCGACCTGCTCGCAGCTTCGCTGCGGGCGGACTCGGGCGACGTGGGCGCGTTTGTCGAGAGCCTGGCCGTGAAGCTCGAGGAGGCGGTGCCGGGTCGCGTGCGCGTCGACCGGCGCCGAGCCGGGCTGGTGGGCGCCAGGCGAGTGCGGTCGATCGCGCTCGACGCCGGCGATCGGCGGCTCGAGCTCCAGATAGACGGCGGGTCGCTCGACGCTCGGGCGGGCAAGCTCTCGGGCGGGATCGTGCTCAAACGCGAGGCGGTCGACCCGGATGCCTGGCTGGAGCTGCTCGGACAGGCCCTGGCTGAGGAGGCCAGACGCAGCGAGGTGACCCGGCGCGCGCTGGAGAGGCTGTTGATCGGATGAGGAGTGAGCGATGGGATTCCTGAAACGTGATGACGATCCGGCGCCCGCCCCGGCCGCCACGCCCCCGGCGGTGGCCTCCGAGGAGGCGCCTCACGCGGCCGCGTACCAGGCCGGCTCGATGGCCGGCATCCCGGGCTCGGGCCGCGAGCGGATCGAGCGGATGAAGAAGGAAGTCCAGCGCGGCTTCTTCACCAGCGACCTGTCGGTGAACGAGTTCCTACTCGTCAAGCAGGCCGGGTTCGAGCCGCTCGGCCTCGTGCTCGGAAGCTCGATCTACCACATCGGCTTTCAGCAGGCCATGTGGAACCAGAGCCAGGAGCTCGGCGTGCTGACACAGGCCATGTACCACGCGCGCGAGCTGGCCATGACCCGGATGGAAGAGGAGGCCGACCAGCTCGGCGCCGACGGCATCGTCGGCGTGCGGCTCGACATCGGGCGCTACGAATGGGGGGCCGATCTGGCCGAGTTCATCTCCGTGGGCACCGCGGTCCGACACCGCGAGGGCGTGCTGCACCGAGCTCCGAACGGGCGGCCCTTCACCTCGGATCTGAACGGCCAGGACTTCGCCACCCTGCTCCGGGCGGGGTACCGGCCGGTGGGCATGGTGATGGGCAACTGCGTCTACCACGTCGGCCGCCAGGGCATGCTGGCCTCGCTCAAGCAGATCGGGCGCAACGTCGAGATGCCGAACTACACCCAGGCTCTGTACGAAGCCCGGGAGCTGGCGATGGAGCGGATGCAGACCGAGGCCGACGAGCTGCGGTCCGGCGGGATCGTGGGAGCGCGGATCGTCGAGCGCAGCCACGGCTGGGGCTCGCATGTGATCGAGTTCTTCGCCATCGGCACCGCGGTCGTCACCACGCGTGAGGATCACGAGATCGAGAAGCCGACCATGGTGCTGCCGCTCACCGGGTAGCGGCGATGCCCGAAGACGTAAGACTCAAGCCTCAGGTCTACAAGGACCCGCGGCCGGCTGAGTACTTCGATCCGTTTTGACGCACTTCGGGCGCGGCCCTACGAAATCAGTGCGCGAGGTTCCAGATCTCGGCCAGCTCGACCGCGAGGATGCACCCGAGCAGGTACAGCACGGTGCCCCAGGCGATATAGGCGCGGCGAGCCCGCGGATACAGCCGGCTCTGCGGGCTGCGCCCGGCCGACACCGCCACCGGGACCAGGAACGCCACCGCGGCGAGCATGAGCAGCCACGGCGTCAGCTCGGAGATGAAGTAGGTGAAGCTCCAGTGAAACGACCCCAGCACGTCGGTGATCTGGCGGTGCCATACGGCCATGGGAAAGCCGAGCAGGCCGAGCAGGCCCGCGAAGGCGTACAGGGTCACCATTCGGTGAGGACCCCGTCGCCCGGCCGCGACGGTGCGCCGGCAGCCTGGTCCGCGCGCTCGCCGTCGATGCTCTCCTGCAGCAGCGCCTTGAGGATCTCGAGCTCTCGTCGCGTGGCCGGCCGTGGCCGCCGCGCCCGGGTGAAGCGGTCCCACGCACACGGGAACCCGTGCGTGTGGTCGCGGGCGCCGCGACGGTGGGCGGCCAGCATCGGGCACGACCCGCCCCGGCCGTCGGTGTAGGCGCCCGCGATCAGCTCTTCAGATTCCGCCGCGGCCAGCATCGCCTTCCGAGTGGCGAGCGGAAGCGCGTGGATGGCCCGGTTGAGAGCGTACGTGCGACGCCGGGCCCGTCGCTCGAGAATGCCCGTACCCCACCTCATCAGCCCGGCTGATTATCGCATGCGCTACGCGGTGGCGACCGAAGACGCCGCGTCCAGCTCCAGCTCCTCGATCGCGGTCTCGCGCATCTTGAACTTCTGGACCTTGCCGGTCACCGTCATCGGGAAGCTGTCGACGAACTTGATGTAGCGCGGGACCTTGAAGCGGGCGATCTGGTCCCGGCAGAACGCCTTGACCTCATCCTCGGACAGCTCGGCCTCGCCGCGGGGGATGATCCACGCCATCAGCTCCTCCCCGTAGCGCTCGTCCGGAACCCCGATCACCTGAACGTCGGCCACGCCGGGATGCGTGTAGAGGAACTCCTCGATCTCCCGCGGGTAGATGTTCTCGCCCCCGCGGATGACCATGTCCTTGATCCGCCCCACGACGCGGACGTAGCCCTGCTCGTCCATCGTGGCCAGGTCTCCCGTGTGCATCCAGCGCTGTCCGTCGATGGCGTGGCCGGTGCGCTCGGGGTCGTTCCAGTACCCGGACATCACGGGGTAGCCCCGGGCGAGGAACTCGCCCGGCTCGCCCCGGGGAACCGTCAGCCCGGTTTCGGGGTCCACGATCTTGATCTCGACGTGGGGCATGACCTGGCCGACCGTGCCGCACCGGTTCTCGAGCGTGTCGTCGCGGCGGACCTGGGTGGTCACGGGCGAGGTCTCGGTCATCCCGAAGGCGATCCCCATCTCGTCGATGCCCATCTCCGAGGAGACGCGCTTCATCACCTCGACCGGGCACGGCGACCCGGCCATGATCCCGGTCCGCAGGCTCGTGAGGTCATAGTCGGCAAAGCGCTCGTGGCCGAGCTCGGCGATGAACATGGTCGGTACTCCGTACAGGCTCGTGCACCGCTGGCTCGCGCACGCCTCGAGCGCCCGTTCGGGGTCGAAGGTCTCACTCGGGTAGACCATCGCGGCGCCGTGGGTGGTCGCGGCCAGGTTGCCGATGACCATCCCGAAGCAGTGGTACAGCGGGACCGGGATGCAGATCCGGTCGCGCTCGGTGTAGCCCAGGAGCTCGCCGATGAAGAACCCGTTGTTGAGGATGTTGTGGTGGCTGAGCGTCGCGCCCTTCGGAAAGCCGGTCGTCCCGCTCGTGTACTGGATGTTGATCGGATCATCGAAGTCGAGCTCGTCCATCTGAGCTGAGATGGCGTCCGGGGAGGGCGCGGTGGCGGCGAGTTCGTCCCACTCGTCCGTCCCGAAGAACACGGCCCGCTCGAGGCCGGAGAGTTCGGGCCGGACCTGAGCCACCATGTCGACGAAGCTCGTGCCCCGCAGCTCCTGGGCGGCGAAGATCCAGCGACAGCCGGACTGCCCGAGCGCGTACTTGAGCTCGCTGGCCCGGTAGGCGGGGTTGATGTTGACCAGGATGATCCCGAGCTTGGCGGTGGCGTACTGGGTCAGCGCCCACTCGGCCCGGTTCGGGCTCCACACGCCCACCCGGTCTCCCTTGCCCAGCCCTGCTTCGAGCAGGGCGGAGGCGAGCCGGTTCACCGCGGCGTCGAATTCGGCGTAGGTGTAGCGCAGGTCCTGATGGGTGCAGATCAGGGCGTCGGCCTCCGGCACGCGCGCGGCGGTTCGCTCCAGGTTGTGACCGATCGTCTCGCCGAGCAGGGGCTCCTCGCAGGCTCCGTGGGCGTAGGACAGCGTGGTCATCGTCTCCCTCTCCTTCCTCCTCTGGAGCCACGATGCTATTACCGTGCCGATCGTGCTGCGTGAGGAGTTGCTGAGCGACCGAGCGGTCGCCCTGGCCGGGCCGGTGCCCGAGCGGCTGGGCTCGGCCCTGGCGTCAATGGGCGCGCGAATCGTGCCGCTGCCCGAGGGTGGGGGCGACGAGGAGCGCGAGGCGTGGGCCCGCGAGCGCGCGCCGCTGCACGGCCTCGTGTTCGACGCGCGGATCGCGTTCGCGGACGGGGGAGAGGCGACGCTTCAGGCCGCGCTCGAGCAGGCGTGGAACGCGGTCCGCCCGGTCGCGGTTGGGGGGCTGATCGAGGAGGGCGCCGGCGGCGGGAAGATCGTCCTGGTCGCCCCGCGGCCGGGCGCCGGGCCGCTGGCCGGCGCCGCCGCGGCGGCGCTCGAAAGCCTCGCGCGCACGCTGTCGGTGGAGTGGGCTCGATACGGGATCACGGCCGTCGCCGTGGTGCCCGGGGCCGACGCGGAGGAGGAGCGGGTGGCCGAGCTCGTCGGCTTTCTGGTCTCCGCAGCCGGCGACTATTTCAGCGGGTGCCGGTTCGATCTCGGCCGTTCGGCGCTGCTCGGGCCCGACTGAAGCTCCTACAGACGTCTTAGCGGTTCCTCACCGGACTGCTACGGAGCGGGCCGATCCTCCTCACTACACCGAACGAGGAGCCGACCATGAAACCTGTCTACGCCGGCGCCGTCGCGCCCAACGTCAACCGGAACGATGCCAACCGAGCCCGCGCCGCGGCGATGCGCCAGGCGCGCCGGGTCCGCGCCCGCACCCTCCGCCGCCGCGTGATGGCCGGCGCGCTCGCGCTGTTCGTCGCCACCTGGCTGATGATCACGGTGGTGCTGGTCAGCGGGCACGATCCGGCGCTGGCGGCCAAGCAGACGACCACCGTTGCCTCATCACCGGCCCGCACGACCGGCTCGAGCTCCGGCGCCGCCGCTGCCACCGGCACCACCACGTCGACCCCCACCACGACCGCGACGTCGACGCCGACGACGACGACGAGCTCATCGAGCTCCGGAAACACATCGAGCAGCGGCGTGAGCAGCGTCTCCACCCACCAGTCATGAGCGCGACCTTGACCGAGCAGCGAGCGGCGTTTCCGTGCTTCGGCTCGGAATGCACGGTCATCGTCTCCGACCCCGACCCGGCTGCGGCCGCGGCCGCGGTCCGGCGCTCGCGGATGCGACTGCTGGACTGGCACCTGCAGTTCTCCCGCTTCGAACCCGAAAGCGAGCTCAGCCGGCTGAACCGGGACCCGCGCCTCACCGTGCCGGTCAGCCCGTTGATGCGGCGGATCGTCGAGGCGGGCATCCGGGCGGCGGAGCGGACCGGCGGCCTGGTCGATCCGACCTTGGTGGAGGAGATCGAGCGGGCCGGCTACACGGGCGACCTGGTCCGGCTCGCCCCCGCCGGCCGCGATTCGCCCCCGGCTCGGATGCGCCCCGCCGGCCCGCATCCACGAGCCCGATGGCGAGAAGTGACCACGGATCGGCGCGCGGGCACGGTGACCCGGCCGCCGGGCACGCAATTCGACTCCGGTGGGATCGCCAAGGGCTTGTTCGCGGACGAGCTCGCAGTCGGCCTCGGCGCGCACGAGGCCTTCGTGGTCGACTGCGGTGGTGATCTTCGGCTCGGTGGGGCTGCGGCGATCGCTCGTGACATCCACGTTGCCGACCCCGCCGGCGGCGATCCGCTCTACACGTTCACGCTGACTCGCGGGGCGGTAGCGACGAGCGGGATCGCCAAGCGGGCGTGGCGCGGGCCCGACGGTGGCCTCGCTCACCATCTGCTCGACCCGGGCACGGGACGTCCCGCGTTCACCGGCGTCGCTCAGGTCACGGCGCTCGCGCCGAGCGCGGCCGAGGCCGAGGCACTCAGCAAGGCGGCCCTGCTGAGCGGTCCTCACCGGGCCGAGCACTATCTGCCCTACGGCGGCGTGGTCCTGGCCGAGGGCGGCGCGGTTCAGGTCGTCGAGGCGGCGTGGCCCTCGAGCCACGTGCAGAGGTCGTCGAGCACGCGATCCTGCTCGGGCTCGTTGAAGATCTCGTGGTAGAGCCCCTCGTAGGGGACCACCGCCTTGTCCCCGGCGCCGATCCGCTCACCCAGCATCAGGCTGCCCTGAGTTGGGCACAGCCGATCTTCGGTTCCGTACATGATCAGGGTCGGCGCGGTGATCGTGTCGACCTGATCCGGGAAGGACTCGATCGCCCGGGCCAGCTCGGCCACCGTGCGGGCCGGCAGCTTGCCGTGGTAGACGAGCGGGTCGCGCCGGTAGTCCTCCACCACGGCCGGATCGCGGCTGATCAGCGAGGAGTCGATGGCGATCAGCGGCAGGCGCGGCGCCAGCGCGGAGAGCACGCGCGAGAGCACCCGCATCGGAGGCGGTGCGGCCTCGAGCGCGGCCAGCGGACCTGAGAGCACGAGCCCGGTCAGCCGCTCGCCGTGCTTCAGCGCGTAGGAGAGCGCCACCGTTCCGCCCATGCTGTGGCCGACCAGGAACAGGGGGCGGTCAGGGTGCTCCGAGGCGGCGTGGACGACCAGCGCGTCGAGGTCGGTGACCGCGTGGTCCAATCCGGTCGATCAATGCGCGCGGGCCATCCGACTGACCGTGGCCGCGATGGTCGAGCGCGTAGACGTCGAAGCCCGACCGACCGAGGCGCGCCACGACGTGGCCGTAGCGACCGCTGTGCTCGCTCGCGCCGTGGGCCAGCACGACCACACCACGGACGGGCGCGGCGTTGCGCCATGACTGTCGGAAGATGCGAAGGCCCCCGACGCCGGCGACATGCGCTGCCTGGTGGTCGGTCAAATACTCTCTTCCGCCCAGGGGACGACGACGGCGTCCTCGTGGGGCGAGTCGCGCGCCACCACGTACTCGGCCGGCTCGGAGTCGGACACGTTCTCGAGCACGTGGGTCTCGCGCGGGGGCACATATACGAGATCGCGCGGCTCGAGCGTCACCTGCTCCTCGAGCCGGTCGCCCCATTTGACCCGCAGCGAACCGGACAGCATGTAGACCGCGCTCTCACAACCCTCGTGGTAGTGCGGCCGCGACTGAGCGCCGGGCGGGACCCGGAACACGGCCATGTAGATGTTCTGGGCTCCCGTGGTGGACTGAGAGATCTCCGAGCCGCCGACCACTCCCCGCGGCACGTCTCGGTCGCTGCCGGGCTTGACCACCTTCATCGCGGCCAGTCTAACGCCGGTCCGGGGGCGCGACCTCGATCTGCAACGGGGCCTGGGGCGCCGCTTCGTGGTCGACCTGGAGCGTGGTATGCGTGAGCCCGAAGCGCTCTCGAAGTACGTCCTGGAGCTGGCGCCGGCGCTCGTGGCAGTCGTCGCCGGCCCGCACGACGACGTGGGCGGAGAGGGCGGGAAAGCCCGAGGTCACCTCCCACACATGGAGGTCGTGGACTTGGACCACACCGGGCTGCTCGGCCAGGGACTGGCCGATCTGATCCGGGTTCAGGCCCGACGGAGCCGCCTCCAGGAAGACTCGCGCGGTGTCGCGCAGCAGGCCGAACGAGGCGTAGAGCATGACCAGCGCGATCAGCACCGAGGCGATCGCGTCGGCCCGGTCGAAACCGGTGACGATGATCACCGCCGCCGCGATCGCGGTGGCGATGAACCCGAACAGGTCGGTGACGATGTGGCGATAGGAGCCCTCGACATTGAGGCTGCGGCCATGATCGTGATCCGTGTCCGTGTCCGTGTCCGTGTCCGTGTCCGTGTCCGTGGTCGTGTCCGTGCCCGGCGCCCCCGAGCACGCGCGCCGCGACCAGATTGACCACCACGCCGGCCAGGGCCACGGCCAGGACGACGACGCCGTGGACCTGCGGCGGGCTGACCAACCGCGTCGCGGCGCTGTACAGGATCAGCCCGCCGAACACGAGCAGCAGGAGCCCGTTGACCTGGGCGCTCAGGATCTCGACCCGGCCCAGGCCGTAGGTCATCGCCCCGTGGGCGGGCCGGCTGGCCAACCGCGACGCGACCAGCGACAGGCCGAGCGCGGCGGCGTCGGTGAGCATGTGCGCGGCGTCCGAGAGCAGGGCCAGCGAGGAAGCGAGGATGCCGGCCACCACCTCGACCGCCATGAAGGCGATGATCAGCGCCAGCGTGGCGGTCAGCGCCCGCCGCTCGGCGGCCCGGCGTTCGTCAAGGTGGTCGTGGGCCATCAGCGTTCATCGTATGGCGAGGGCGCCCGCCCCGGGAGCGTGGGCACCAGTAGCTGACTTGCGGCCATTTGATCCCAGACGGCCTCCCGGCACCGCCGGCCACCGCCCGTCCCTGATCAGTTCACCGACGGGTCCGGCGGCATGCGGGCGATCAGCGCATAACTGCCGCCCTTGCGGGTCAGGACCTCGGGCCAGAGCTCTTCGGGCTCGGAGCTGAAGGCGTCCTGCGCCGTCGCCGGCTCGAGGATCCAGTCTCCCCGCTCGAGCTCTCCGTCCAGCTGACCCGGGCCCCATCCGGCGTGGCCGACGAACGCCCGTCCTCGCCGCACCCCGGCCACCGGGTCCTCGAGCGAGGCTCCGGTGCCGAGCACGCCAACGTCGTCGAACGCGAGCAGGGCGGCGTCGCTCGCATCCTCGAACTCGGCCAGCACGATCACCGCAGAGGGCTGGACGGGGCCGCCGATGAACAGTGGCTCGTCGGCGTCGAGCAACTCCTCGAGCTGGGGTACGGCGTCGCCGATGCTCGTCTCCGAGGGGCGGTTCAGCACGAGTCCGAGCGCGCCCTCGGGATTGTGCTCGACCATCAGCACGACCGTGCGCCAGAAGTTCTGGTCGAGCAACGTCGGACCGGCGATCAGGAGCTGCCCGCGCGCCGAGTTCACAACCCCAGTGACCGCCCCAGTATCTCTTTCATGATCTCGTCCGTGCCTCCCCCGATCGGGCCGAGCCGCGCATCGCGCGCCGCCCGCTCGATCTCGTACTCCACCATGTACCCGGCTCCGCCGTGAATCTGCAGGCATGTGTCCATGACCTCGAAGGCGGCCCGCTGCGTGGCCAGCTTGGCGATCGTCACCTCGCGCACCGCGTCCTCGCCGGCCACGTAGCGGCGCAGAGCGGCGTAGGTGACGTCGCGACCGGCCTCGATCGTCATCGCGATCGTGGCCAGCTGGTGGCGAATGGCCTGGTGGCGGCCGAGCGGCCGTCCGAACGTATGGCGCTCCTTCGCGTACTCCAGCGTCCTTTCGAACGCGGCCTGCATGGCGCCGACCGCGCCGAGCGACATCAGCAGCCGCTCCCACTGGAAGTTGGCCATGATCAGATAGAAGCCCTGGTTCTCCTCTCCGAGCAGGTTCTCGCGCGGGACGAACACGTCGTCGAAGGTGATCAGCGCGGTGTCCGAGGCGTGCCAGCCGAGCTTCTTCAGCGCCCGCGATTCCACGCCCGGACCGCGGTCGACGAGCAGGAACGACAAGCCCTTGTGCCTGGCGCGCGCTCGGCCTCCAGCCTCGCCGGATCGCGCGCCGCACAAGTCATCCGGCTGGCCTCCGTCGGCTGTCGTGCGGACCGCGGTCACGAGTACGTCGGCCCGGACGCCGCCGGTGATGAACGTCTTTGATCCGTTGACCAGCCAGCCGCCGTCCACCGGGGTCGCGCGCGTCCGTACGCCGGCGACGTCCGACCCGGCGTCGGGCTCGGTGATGGCGAGCGCGGCGATCAGCTCGCCCCGGATTCCGGGAACGAGGTACCGCTCCTTCTGGGCTTCGGTCCCGAAGCGCCAGATCGGCGGTAGCGCGATCCCGATGTGGGCGCCGATGCCGGCGGCCACCCCGCCCGATCCGCACCGGGCCAGCTCCTCGGTGAACACGGCCGCGGCGACCTCGTCGCCGTCGCCGCCGTACTCGGCGGGGAACTTCAGCCCGAGGTAGCCAAGCTCGGCCAGGCGCGTGAAGACCTGATTGGGAAACCACCTCGCCTCCTCCCACTCGGACGCGTGCGGGCGCAGCTCGGTCTCGACGAACCGCCGCACGGCCTGGCGGAATTCCTCGTGCTCGTCGGTGAAGGGCGGGATCGCCCGGGATGCAGCCGAGCCGGGCGCACCGGCTTTGAACGCGAGGTCCAGGGCTCAGTCTTCCTCGGCGTGCTCGACCGCGGCCATCGCGCCCTTGAAGCCGATCTTGGTATGAGTTCCGTCGCAGAACGGCTTGTTGGTGGAGCCGCCGCACCGGCACAGGAAGATCGCCTGTCCGGAACCCGGGAGCGGAATCGGGTTTCCCTGCGGGTCCACGATCTCCACCGGTCCCGTGACCTTGTAGGGCCCGTTCTCGGTCGGAACCACCTGAACCTCTGTCATCGTCAGCCTCCTCGTCGGCGTCGCGATCGTGTGGCGATCAGGCGAAACCGTACCGTGCCCGCCGACGCCGTCCGGCCGGTACGCCGGGCGCAGGCGCTCGTCGGCGGGCCTGCCGGTCGTCGACGGGACCGGCAGGCCGTACTGACTCCCTTCCCTATCTAAACCTCATCAAGGTGACTTAACTGTCACTCCGTCCCCAGTGACAGTTCAGTTAAGTTCGCACAAACGGGGCTGGTTCTACAACCCGTAGGAGCGCCCGATCACGTCCAGCATGATCTCGTCGCTCCCGGCGCCGATCCGGTTCAGCCGCAGGTCGCGCCAGGACCGCTCGATCCCGTACTCCTGCATGTAACCGTTACCGCCGTGGATCTGGATGCAGTCGTCGGCCACCTCGACGGCGATCCGGGCGGCGTACAGCTTGGCCATCGTGATCTCGCGCACGGGGTACTCGCCGTTCTGGAAGCGCCAGGCGGTCGTGTACACCATCTGGCGCGCGGTCTCGATCTTGGTCGCCATCTCGGCGAACTTGTGCCGGATGGCTTGAAACTTCCCGATCGGCCGACCGAACGCGGTGCGCTCCTTGGCGTACTGGAGCGTGCGGTCGAACACGTGCTGGGCGCCCGCGACCGCCCCCGCGGCCCCGATCAGCCGCTCCCCCTGGAGCTCCCACATGATGTGGTAGAAGCCCTTGCCCGGGGTGCCGAGCACGGCGGATTCCGGGACCCGGACGTCCTGAAAGGCGAGCAGCGCGGTGTCCGAGGCGTGCATGCCGAGCTTCTTCAGCCGCTTCTCCCGGATCACCCCCGGCGTGTCCATGGGGACGAGGAAGAGCGTGAACCCGTCGTACCCGGCGTCAACGTCAGTCTTGGTCACGAGCACGATCGCGTGCGCGCGGTGGCCGTTGGTGATGAACGTCTTCGAGCCGTTGATCACGTATTCGCCGGTTGCGTCGTCGCGCACCGCCCGGGTCTTGATCCCGGCCACGTCGGAGCCGGCATCGGGCTCGGTGATCCCGATGCACAGGATCGCCTGGCCGGCGATCGCCGGAGCGGCCCACTGCTGCTTCTGCTCCTCGGTCCCGAAGGCGAGGATCGGCGGCATCGCCATGTCGGTCTGCACCGCGACCCCCATGGCCAGGCCCCCGCAGTGGGCGTGGGCCATCTCCTCGGCCAGCACGAGCGACGTGTAGTAGTCGCCGCCCTGTCCGCCGTATTCCTCGGGCTTGTCGAGGCCGAGGAAGCCGAGCTCGCCCATCCGCTCGAACACCCAATCCGGGAACGTCGTCTCCTCCCACTCCTCGGCGTGGGGCTGGAGCTCCTTGATCACGAAGCGGCGAATCGAGTCGCGCAGCTGTTCGTGCTCGTCGGTGAAGATGAAGTGCTTGCGCTGAGAGGCGAAATCCGGCTTGAGGGGTTCGGTCGTGGCCATGGCCGGGAAGCTAGCGCACGCCGCACCGGGCACAATGCGCTGCCGATGGCGTCGTACGAGACCTTGCGCTACGACCTCTCGCCCGCGGGCGTGGCCACGATCGCGCTCGATCAGCCGGATACGCGCAACGCACTGTCCGACCAGCTGCTCGATGAGCTGATCGCGGCGCTGGAGGTGGCTCGTTCCGATGATCAGGTCCGCTGCGTGGTGCTGACCTCGACCCACGAGCGGATCTTCTCGGCCGGGGCCAACCTGTCCGGGTTCGCCGCCGACGTCCCGCTCGTACACAAGCACTTCGGCACCGAGCGGTTCCCGCGGCTGTTCCGGCTGCTCGGCGAGCTCGGCAAGCCGTCCGTGTGCGCGGCCAACGGGCACGTGCTCGCCGGGGCCCTCGGGATCGCGCTCGCCTGCGATCTGATCGTGGCCCGGGAGAGCGCGCGCTTCGGCACCCCGGAGATCAACGTGGGCGTATTCCCATTCATGATCATGGCCCTCATCTACCGCAACGTCCCGCGCAAGAAGACGAACGAGCTCCTGCTCCTGGGCGAGCAGATCTCGGCCGCCGAGGCCGAGCGGATCGGGATCGTCAATCGGGTGATTTCCGGCGAGCGGAGCGATTTCGATCGCGCCGTGGCCGAGCTGGCCGAGAAGCTGGCCCGCAAGTCACCGGTGATGATGCGGCTGGGCAAGGACGCGATGTTCCGCCAGCAGGACATGGCCTTCGCCGACGCGCTCGACTTCCTGCGCGCCCATCTCACCCTGGCCTTCACCACCGAGGACATCCAGGAAGGGGTCAAGGCCTTCTTCGAGAAGCGCGAGCCCCAGTGGAAGGGGCGGTAGCGCCGCTGGTCAGGTCACGGCGATCGGCCGGCCGACCGTGAGGGCCTCGCGGGTCGCCGGGTCGAGCTCGCCGTAGCGCTCGTCCGGCTCGGCGCCGAGCGCGTCGAGCGCCTTGCTGAAGAAGCACCGCGCCGCCGCCGCGAGGACCACGTCGGTGATCTCGCCGTCGGTCAGTCCGAGCTCTCGCAGACCGTCGATGTCGCCCTGGGTGACCGAACCGGCATCACCGGCGACCTTGTCGGCCAGGTCCATGACCGCGACCTCGACCGTGTCGAGTCCCGCGGTGTGGTGATCCTCGACCACCGCTCGGAGCTGCGCCGGATCGAATCCCTGCTTCAGGAGCACAGACCCGTGGGCGAGCATGCAATAGCTCGAGCGCAGCCGGCGCGCCGCGGCCAGCGTGGCCAGTTCGTACAGGTGGGGATCCATGGTGGCGGTAACCGCGCCCACCAGCTCGCGCCAGGCCGAGTACGCCGCCGGGCGCCGAGAGAACGCGCGCGCGAAATTGGGGACAGAGCCCCGAGTCGCGCGCTCGGTCGCGTACATCTCGGCGACCGGCCCGGCCGCCTCGTTCTCGGAGAACGTTTCGATGAAGGTCATTCGCCGGTCCTTTCTTGGGCGCGCTCCCTCGCCTGGTGAAAGCGATGCTCACCATATCGCGTCGCGACGGGATGCCGCCAATGCACTAGCGTTCGCGCCCCGATGGCGACCACCACCAGTCTCCTCCGCCCGCTGGCCGACGATCTGCGCGAGCGGCGTGAGCGGATCAAGCTGGGCGGCGGGCCGGAGAAGATCGAGCTCCAGCACGCGGCCGAGAAGCTGACCGCCCGGGAGCGGATCGAACTGCTCGTGGACGCCGGCACGTTCGTCGAGCTCGGCCTGCATGGCCGGCCGCACTTCTCCCAGCGCGCGATGGAGGGCCGTGAAGCCCCCGCCGACGGGGTGGTCACGGGATACGGCCACGTCGACGGCCGGCTCGTAGCCGTGGCCGCCTACGACTTCACGGTCATGGCGGGCTCGATGGGGATGACCGGGGAGCTGAAGGTCGGGCGTCTGCGCGAGCTTGCTCTGGGCAAGCGGATTCCGATGGTGTGGCTGCTCGACTCGGCCGGGGCCCGGATCCAGGAGGCCGTCGGCTCGCTGTTCGCGGGCAGCGGGCACCTGTTCCGAGAGGAGGTGGTGGCAAGTGGGGTGATCCCCCAGGTGGCGGCGCTGATGGGGCCGTGCGCGGCCGGGACGGCGTACATCCCCGGCCTGGCCGACTTCGTGCCGATGGTGCGCGGCCGCGGTTCGATGGCTCTGGCCGGCCCGCACCTGGTCCGCGCCGCGGTGGGCGAGGATGTGACCCAGGAGGAGCTCGGCGGCTCGCGCGTGCACTGCCGGCGGTCGGGCGTGGGCGACCTCGAGGTGGCCGACGACCCGGAGTGCATCGAGTCGATCAAGCGGTACCTGAGCTTCTTTCCCTCCAGCTGCGAGGAGGCGCCCCCGGTCGTGCCGACGCGCGATCCGATCGACCGTGGTGACGACGAGCTCCTCGACGTCCTGCCGCCGTCCAACCGCCAGCCCTACGACATGTACGAGGTCATCCGCCGGATCGTCGACGACGGCCAGTACTTCGATCTGAAGCCCCAGTTCGCCAAGACGATCATCACCTGCCTGGCCCGGTTCGGGGGCCGGCCGGCCGGGATCGTGGCCAACCAGCCCAAGCAGCTCGGCGGCATCCTCGACAACGACTCCGCGGACAAGGCGGCGCGGTTCATCAACCTGTGCAACGCGTTCGGGATCCCGCTCGTCTACCTGATGGACGTGCCCGGGTTCATGGTCGGGACCAAGGTCGAGCAGGCGGGGATCATCCGTCACGGCGCGAAGATGCTCTACGCCACCGCCAACGCCACCGTGCCCAAGGTCACCGTCGTCCTGCGCAAGGCCTACGGAGCGGGGTACTACGTGATGTGCGGCCGGGCCTACGAGCCCGATCTGATCGTGGCCTGGCCGAGCGCCGAGATCAGCGTGATGGGGGCCGAGGGGGCGGTCGAGATCATCTTCCGCAAGCAGGTCGAGCAGGCGGAGGATCCGGAGGCCACGCGTCGCGAGCTGGTCGAGAACTTCCGCAAGATCATCGACGTCTACGTCGCCGCCGGCAACGACATGATCGACGACGTGATCGATCCTCGGGAGACTCGCGCCACGATCTGCCGGGCGCTTGAGATGGCGGCGTCGAAGCGGGTCGAGCGGCCGTGGAAGCGCAACGGAGTCGTGCCCGTCTGATGCGCCGGCGCGCATCAGATTGGGAGTTTCCCTGCGGGAAACCTCCCGTATGAATCCGGTCGTCATCACGTGCGCGATCAGCGGCGCCATCGCCAACCGCGAGCAGTGCCCGGCGATCCCCTACACGCCCGAGGAGTACGCGGCCGAGGCGCGGCGCATCGTCGACGAGGGCGGCGTCCACATCCACATCCACGCCCGCAAGCCCGACGGTACGCCGTCGTATGAGGTCGAAGACTTCGCCGCCATCAAGGAGGCAATCGTCGCCGAGGTGGGCGACGCCGCGATCATCAACTTCTCCACCGGCACGGTGGGAGTGCCCGTGGCCAAGCGGGTCGCCTACCTCGAGGCGTGCCGGCCCGAGGTGGCGGCTCTGAACATGGGCTCGATGAACTACGCCAAGTACTCGCGCAAGCGGCGGGACTTCGTGTTCAAGTTCGTGTTCACCAACCCGTTCGAGGAGATCATCGAGCTGCTCGAGGCGATGCGCCGGTTGGGCATCAAGCCCGAGCACGAGTGCTTCGACCTCGGCCACGTCGGCTCGCTGGCGCCGCTGGTCGACATGGGGCTGCTCGAGGCGCCGCTGCACGCCGACTTCGTCATGGGCGTGGTCGGCGGGCGTCCCGGCGACGGCGCGCAACCTGGCCGCCATGGCGGACAACCTCGCTGACGTGCCCCGGGAGAAGCCGGATGCTTCTCCCCAGGTCGGGCTGGACGCCCGTCCCGACGCGCCGGATGCCCGTCCCCACCACCATTGGGGGGTGATCGGAATCGGCCGCGATCAGTGGATGCTGGTCGGCGCGGCGCTCACCCTCGGTGGCTCGATCCGGGTCGGGGTGGAGGACAACTTCTATCTCCCCGATGGCACGATGGCGCGCTCCAACGGCGAGCTGATCGCCAAGGCGCGCCAGCTCACCGAGGAGCTCGGCCGCCGCCCCGCCACCGTGCACGAGGCCCGCGCCCTGCTCGGCCTCCGGGCTCACCAGACGACATCGTGATCCTCCATCACGCCGTAGCCTTCGGCCAGCTCGGTCCCATCCGGTAACACCCCCGCGAAGGTCCCGAACGGCTGCCGGTAGCGGCTGCGAACGACGAGGAGGTTCTCGTTCCGGGCCCGCACCGCCTCCTCGTGGAAGCGCAGTCCGAGGCCCTCGCCGAATCGAACCGGCGGAACCTCCCGCGGCTCGCCCTCGATCCACACCGTCCGCTCGCTCCCGACCGCCGGGTCGTTGACCCCGTCGACCAGGTTCCACGCCACCGCCCGGCCGTCACGCGCCTCGCCGACGCCCGCGCACCACTTCCACGAGGTGCGGCGGGGGTAGTACGCGGCGGTGTCGTCGATGATCGCCCGGGCGCGGATCTTGGCCCCGAGAACTGTGCCGTCCGCGCGGATGCCGCCCTGCTTGCGCGTCCAGCCGTAGCTCCGGCCGGCCGGACACACCGTCTCGACCCCGTCCACCTCCTCCAGCCGTAGATCGGCGATCCCGGGGATGCGCAGCCGTCCCGGCGTGAGCGAGACGGCGCCGGGGCCGAGCCGGGTGCGTTCCCTCAGCGTCCCCGACCTCCGGTCCCACACGGCCCAGAACGACTGCCGCGCCGGCCCGATCCGGACCACCGCGGCGCACAGCATCAACTCGGCGGCGTAGACGCCGACGTAGCGCCACGCCTTGAGCGGTCGGAGGCGCTGATGTGACGGCATCGGCGCGGGCGGCAGCGCAAGGCTCGGGAGCCAGTCCGGGCGCGGCGCCCCGAACGGTCCCCGGTAGGCCCGCGGTATGCTTGACTGACCAGTCAATCGAGGAGAGAGGATCCGGTGCGGGCGGCCGCAGTGCAACTCAACTCAGGCGAGGACACCGACCGCAACCTTGCCACAGCCGATCGTCTGGTCCGGCAGGCGGCTGAACAGGGCGCCGAGCTCGTCGTGCTGCCCGAGAAGTGGAGCGTCCTCGGCCGGCCCGAGGCCATGCTGGCGGGCGCGCAGACCTTGGACGGCGACTGCATCGCCTGGGCCCGGGCCACAGCCGGCGAGCTCGGGATCGACCTGGTCGCCGGCTCGATCGTCGAGTGCATACCGGGAGCGGAGAAGAGGTCGAATACG
This sequence comes from uncultured Solirubrobacterales bacterium, assembly GCA_963748585.1. Classification (GTDB taxonomy): domain Bacteria; phylum Actinomycetota; class Thermoleophilia; order Solirubrobacterales; family Solirubrobacteraceae; genus Palsa-465. The sequence goes on from CAVVJR010000005.1 coordinate 179,940, forward strand.
AGCGTGCACGTCGGTCCGGACGGCGAGATCCGCGCCGTGTACCGCAAGATCCACATGTTCGACGTCGAGGTCGAGGGCGTCGCCTACCAGGAGTCCGCGCACGAGGATCCCGGCGACCAGGCCGTCGTCTCGGAGCTTCAGAGCGGGGCGCCGCTCGGGATGAGCATCTGTTACGACCTCCGCTTCCCCGAGCTCTACCGCGTGCTGGCCGTGGGCGGCGCGCAGGTGATCGTCGTCCCGAGCGCCTTCACCCTGGCCACCACGCGGGATCACTGGGAGCCGCTGCTTCGCGCACGGGCGATCGAGAACCAGGCCTTCGTCGTCGCCGCCAACCAGATTGGCGCCCACCCGCCCGGTCACCGCTCCGGCGGGCGGTCGCTGATCATCGATCCCTGGGGGGTCGTGCTGGCCAGCGCGCCCGACACCGAGACCGTGATCAGCGCCGAGCTCGACTTCGACCTGCTTCGCGACGTCCGGCGCCGGATCCCGTCGCTTCAGCACCGCCGCCCCGACGCCTACCGTCTGGGGGCGCACGTCTGATGGCCTCGACCGCCGCCACCGACAAGCGCCGGCTGATCCTCGACGCCGCCGTGCGCGTGTTCGCCCGCCAGGGCTTTCACACCTGTCGCGTGGCTGACATCGCCGACGAGGCGAGCGTCGCCTACGGCCTGGTCTACCACTACTTCTCCTCCAAGGACGAGATCCTCGACACGCTGTTCCTGCAGCGCTGGGGGGCGATGCTCACCGCGATCGAGGAGGCCGATCGCGCCCAGCAGTCCCCCCAGGCCAAGCTGCAGGCCATCGCCGGGTTCATCGTCGACTCCTACCGGCGCGATCCCGAGCTCATGAAGGTGATCATCGTCGAGGTCACGCGGGCCGCGAATACGTTTGGACGCACTCACCTGGAAAAGATCCGCGAGGCCTTCGCGCTGATCGCCGGGATCGTGGCCCGGGCTCAGCAGGAGGGCGCCTTCCGGGATGAGATCACGCCCGAGTTCGCCGCCCTGGCCTTCTATGGGCTGGTCGAGCAGGTCCTGAGCGGGTGGATCTTCGACCGCTCCGCCGTCGATGAGCAGGAGCTGGAGCGGGCCAAGCAGATGATCGTCGCGACGATCTGCCGGGGGCTCGAGCGTTGACCCGAGCCGTTTCGCCCGAAGCCGGTGCGGGCATAGGGGACCCATCCGCGCGCCGCCGCTTCTGATTGAATCCTCCGCCGATGACTGAGAGTCCGTTGGTCAAACGACTGCTGTGGTCGGGTTTGCTCGCCGGCACTGGCGCTATCGCGAGCATCGCGGCGAACCGCGCGGCCATGATGATCTGGAAGCGCATGTTCGGCGAAGAGCCACCCGAGTGAGCGAGCCGTCCGAGACCCCCACCGGCCAGCCCGTCCCCGCGTCATCGTCCTCGGGCGAGACGACGGCCGACGGCTGGTCTGCCCCCGCCCCGTCCGCCCCGCCCTCCTCGGGGGGCGGTCCCACCGCCGTGGTTGAAGATCGCCCCGAGATCGCCGTGGGCGCCGCCTTCGCGGGCGGCCTCGCGCTCGCTCTGATCCTCAAGCGCCTTGCCTCCTGAGACCAACCACTCCGAGAGCTTCGCCCAGGCGGTGACCGAGGTCACCGACCGGGTGACCGTCCTCGTCCGCGAGGAGATCGAGCTCGCCAAGGTCGAGATGACGGCCAAGGTCACGAGCATCGCCCGCGGGGCCGCCGCCGTGGCGGCGGGCGCGGTGTTCGGCGTGTTCGCGGTTGTGTTCGGGCTCCTGAGCATCGCGTGGGCCGTCAACCAGGCCACGAACACGCTGTGGATCGGCATGGTCACCGTGTTCGGCCTTCTCCTCCTGCTCACCGTCGGGGCGTTCCTGTTCGCCTGGCGCAAGCTCCGCGTGGGCGCGCCGACGCCCAAGATGGCCATCGACGAGGCGAAGCTGATCCGCGCCACCGTGGCCACCAAGTCTCAGGACGGCGTCTGATGCCCTCCCGCACGCCCGAGGAGATCCGTCTCTCGATCGAGGCCAACCGCCAGGAGCTCGGAACCTCGCTCGAGCGCCTCCGGCGTGAGGTCGTGGTCCTCACCGACTGGCGCGGGCAGATCCGCCGCCACCAGACCCCGGTCCTGATCGGAGCGGGGATCGCCGGCTTCGTCCTCGGTGGCGGGATCGCGGCCATCGGCGCGCTCGCCTTCGGGCGGCGCGGCCGCTGAGCACTGCGGGCGAGCCCCCGCCCGACGCCTGCAGGCGCAAAAACGTAGCCCGGTCGGCGGTGGCGCAACCGTCTGGCGACAAAAGTGCCCGTCAGCAGCGAGAACATCGCCCGCTGTCCGTGCGAACGCGAACTCGGCGACGTTGTGGCGCCGCCCGCGGCGCCGACGGCGTCTGAGCGAGCGGGTCGGCGCCGCGGCTGACGCCGCCATTGACCGACACGCGGCGTCACTTCGTCGGGGGAGGGGTTGGCACCTCGCGGCGAACCCGCGGGCGCCGCTGAGCCCGGACCTACAGGTAGGTCCGGGGGAGCCCGCCCGCGCCCAGCAGCCCGGGACCGACGTGGGTCCCGATCACCGGCCCGATCTCGGATATGACGAGCGGCTCGATGCCGAAGATCTCGGTCGCCCGCTCGGCCAGCTCCCGCGCCTCGCGCGGGGCCTGGATGTGCTGGACCATGTAGCCGTCGGCCCCATCCTCGGCCCGGCTGCGAAGCAGCTCGACCATTCGCTCGAACGCCCGGCGCGAGGTGCGCACGCGCTCGACCGGAGTGATCTCGGACTCGACGGTGAGGATCGGCTTGATCTTCAGAGCCGAGCCCAGCCAGGCCTGGGCGCCGGCGATCCGGCCCCCGCGGCGCAGGAACTCGAGCGTGTCGATGGCAAACCACATCTTGAGCTCTGACCGGGCGCGGCGGGCACGGTCGGCCACGGCCGCGGCGTCGGCTCCGGCGGCCGCCGCCGCCGCGGCGGCGAGGACGACGAGGCCCTGTCCGCCGCACGCCGACTCGGAGTCGATCACGTGGACCCGGTCGGCCCGCGGACCCAGCTGCTCCCGAGCCTGCTCAGCCGAGCGGACCGTGCCCGACATACCGCCCGCGAGGTGAATCGAGACGATGTCGTTTCCGGCCTCGAGCAGCGGCTCGTAGACCTCGAGGAAGTCGCCGATCGAGGGCTGTGAGGTCGTCGGCAGGTCGGCGGAGGTGCGCAGGCGCTCGTAGTAGGCGTCGTAGTCGTCGATCTCGCTCTCGCGCACGGTCTGGCCGTTCCAGTGCACGTACAGGCTGACCAGGTGGATGGCGTTCGCCGCCACGAGCTCGTGCGGCAGGTAGTGACATGTGTCGGAGACGATCGAGACCGCCATGAGCGCGGCACCCTAGCGCGCACGCGCCGCTCACTACCCTCCGGGGCGCGTCATGGCCACGCTCTACCGCTGCACCACTCCGACCGACTGGCTCTGCCCGTGCGGCAAGGTCGCCCGAGCGCTCGAGCGCGACGGGGTCGAGTTCGAGCAGGTGCGGGTTCCCCAGCGCCGCTCACGCCGCCCGGAGGTCGAGGCGCTGAGCGGTCAGCGCCGAGTGCCGGTACTGGTCATCGACGGCGAGGTGATCGCCGACTCGCGCCGGATCGTCGAGTACCTGGAGTTCAGGCGCTCGGGCTGAACCACGCCCTGTTCGGTGATCAGCGCCGTCACGAGCGAGGCCGGAGTGATGTCGAAGGCGGGGTTGCGGCACGGCGTGTCCGGCGCCGCGACAGCGGCGCCGCCGGGAGCCGTCCGCACCTCGTCCGCCGCGCGCTCCTCGATCACGATGTCCCGGCCGCTCGCGGTGCCGAAGTCGATCGTCGACGTCGGGCCGGCGACCAGGAATGGGATGCCGGCCGCCCGCGCCGCCAGCGCGAGCCCGTACGTGCCCACCTTGTTGGCCACGTCGCCGTTGGCCGCCACCCGGTCACACCCCACGATCACCGCGTCCACCGCACCGCCCGCGATCAACCCCGCGGCGGCGGAGTCGACGATCAGCTCGAATGGGATGCCATAGCGCGTGAGCTCGTAGGCGGTCAGGCGAGCGCCCTGGAGGAGCGGCCGGGCCTCGGTGGCGAGCACGCCATCGAGCCGCCCGCGGTCGTGGAGCTCGGCGATGACCGCGAACGCGGTCCCTCGCCCGGGGGCGGCCAGCGCGCCGGTGTTGCAATGGGTCAGCACTCGCCGCGCGCCCGCGCCGGCCAGCAGCTCCGCTCCGTGCCCGGCGATCGCATCGCTGGCCGCGCGTTCCTCGGCCTCGATCGCGCGGGCCTCGGCTACCCGGTCGGTGGCGGCGTACACCCGGTCCACGGCGACCCGCAGGTTCACCGCGGTCGGCCTGGCCGCCCTGAGCAGGTCGGCTCCGCCGGGGTCGAGCGCTACCCCGTACCCGCCCGCGACCCCGATCAGCGGGGCCCCGCGAATAGCCAGCCGGCGAATCGCCTCGGCCACTCCCGGCGCGTCGCGCAGCCGGAGGTACTCCTCGCGCCAGGGCAGCAGCGTCTGGTCGAGCGCGACCAGCGCCTCGCCCTCGAAGCGCAGCGCTTCGATCAGAGCCGGTTCTCGATCGACAAGGGCTTCTCGCCCAGCTCGGCCTCAGGCTCGGCCGGCGCCTCGACCCCGAGGGTCTGCTGCAGCTCGCCCGACTGGTACATCTCGCTCACGATGTCGCATCCCCCGACCAGCTCGCCCTTGACGAAGAGCTGGGGGATGGTGGGCCAGTTCGAGAGGGCCGAGAGCTCCTGGCGGATCCGCGGGTCGGGCAGGATGTCGACCGCGGCGAACGGGGTGTTGAGCGACTGGAGGATGGCCACCGTGCGCGCGGAGAACCCGCACATGGGCTGCTGGGGCGTCCCCTTCATGAACAGGATCACCTCGTTCTCGGTGATCGCCTCCTGAATCGCCTCACGCATCGGGTTCTGAGTCTCTTCGGACATGCAGCTTCACTCTCCCGGTTGGGTCTGGATTGAAAGGGCGTGGATGCGCCCGCCCAGCTCGGCTCCGAACACGTCGTAGACCATCCGGTGCTGGGCGATCCGGCTGAGCCCGCGGAACGCCGATGACACGACCACGGCGTTGAAGTGGTGGCCGTCGCCCGTGACCTCCGCGCTGGCACCCGGAATGCCGGCTTCGATCCGGGTCTTAAGCTCTTCTGGCGATACTGCCGACATGTTTCCTAGCGTAGCGATCCGCCATGGCTATACTTCCTGAAGCATGATTACCGTGACAGACAAGGGAGCCGAGAAGGTCCGCGAGTTCCTCGCCGCCCAGGCCGCCGTCGCCGAGACGGCCGGACTGCGGGTCGGTGTACGCGGTGGCGGCTGCTCGGGGTTCCAGTACGCCCTGGCGTTTGACGAGCAGCGTGACGACGACACCGTCTTCGAGGACAAGGGCATCCGCCTCCTGATCGACCGTGCCAGCCTTCCCTACGTGCGCGGGTCCGTGATCGACTTCGTCGACGGGCTCCAGGGTGCCGGCTTCAAGGTCGACAACCCCAACGTGATCGCCGCCTGCGGCTGTGGCTCCTCCTTCCGCGTGGCGGAAGAAGAGGAAGTCTCCGCCGTCTAGACGGGTGTCGGGCCGGGCTTCGCCCGGCGTCCCTGGGGCCGGGTGCCCCATCCGGACCGGCTCGCCTATAGCGGCGTGGCCTCGAGCGATCGCCACAGGTACCGGGAGGCGAGCGTGCGGTACGGCCGCCATGGCTCGGCGATCGCCGTCGAGCTCCGCCGGGCCGGGCAACTCAGCCAGCCCGTAGGCATCGCGGACCGCGCGGCGGATCCCCAGGTCGCCGACCGGGAGCACGTCGGGTCGCTGCAGGTGGAACATGAGGAACATGTGGGCCGTCCACAGGCCGAGCCCCTTGACCGCCACCAGCTCGGCGATCACCTCCTCGTCCGACAGCTCGTCGAGGCGCTCGAGCTCGAGCGAGCCGCCGAGCACGTGCTCGGCCAGCGAGCGCAGGTAGGCGACCTTGGCCCGGCTCAGGCCGGCGGCGGCGCGGAGCGCGTCCGGGTCGTCGGCCAGGACTTCGTCCGGAGTCGGCGTCCGGCCGCCGAACCGTTCCACCAGACGCTGATAGATGGCCCGCGCGGCTCGGGTTGAGAGCTGCTGGCCGACGATCGAGCGCACGAGCGCGCCGTAGTGATCATCCGGCCGGCCGGCGCGGGGATCGCCGAGCTCCCCGACCGCGTCGATCACTCCCCGGAGGACCGGGTCGGCCGCGCGCAGCGCGGCCACCGGTTCGGTCATCCGGTGACGGCCAGCGCGGCGCCGTCCAGGGCGCCCAGGGCCCGCTCGACCGAGCAGGAGATGCACGTGAAGGTCGGCGTGTCCCGCAGCGTGTACGAGCTCGACTCGGTCGTGCGCAGCCGCTGGACCAGATCCAGGAAATCGGCCGGGTTGTCGGTCTCGAACGCGACCACGAACTCCTGGTCGTCGAGCCCGAACGAATACGAGGTGTTGAGATCGACCGACGGGTACTCGCGGCCGACCTTGATGTGGTCCTGCATGATCCGCCAGCGCTCGTCCGCGGGCAGCGCATACCAGGCCCGGGTCTTCACGAATGGATAGACGAACAGGTATTTGCCGTGCGCGGGTCGAACCTCGAGCCGGGACTCGTCGGAGTACTCCGACGGCTTGGTCATGGCCAGGAACGAATACGGCACCGTGCACCACTTCATCAGCCCGCTCTGGGCCAGGACGACGTGGAACTCGTGCATCCGCTCCAGGTTCTGGGCCTGGCTGAGCAACATCAGCTCGGCGTCGCCGCGAGTCCCGACGAGCGAGAAGGCACGCAGCAGGTGCCCTTCGGCGAAGTCCTCGCACGCGGCCATGAACTCGCGCTTGTCGTTCGCGCGCTGCTCGTCGTCCAGCCGCCGCCAGGCCGGATCGACCTTCAAGAACGTGTACTTGACGAAGTGCCGCACGGGCATGGCGATCATGGTACCTCCGCTGACGCGAGCCCCCGAACCGGGACCCCACCGTCTAGGATGAGAAGATGCGGATAGCCCTCGTGTCACCGTACTCGTGGACTTATCCCGGGGGCGTGACCAGGCACATCGACGCTCTGGCCCACGAGTTCCTGGACCAAGGGCACCACGTGCGGGTGCTGGCGCCGTTCGATCCGCCGGACCGGTTCGCGGCCGTGCTGCACCGCGGCGCTCGGCCACAAGCCGCTCACCGCGCCCGAGCACCTGATCTCGCTCGGCCGCACAGTCGGCTGGAAGGCCAACGGCGCGGTCTCGAACATCGCGCTGACGCCCTACAGCCTGCAGATCCTCCACCACGAGCTGCGCACCGGCGGCTACGACGTGGTCCATATCCACGAGCCGATCACGCCGCTGCCCGGGTGGGTCGGGACCGATTGGACTCGGCTGCCGCTCGTGGGCACGTTCCACACCTACAACGAGAACCTCCTTTCCAACGGCGCTGCGAACCTGCTCGGGCGCCCGGCGGGTGTTCAACCATTTGCACGTCCGGATCGCCGTCTCCGAGGCCGCGGCCTGGACGGCCCGGCGGTTCTTCGGCGGCCGTTACCGGATCATCCCGAACGGCGTTCACTACGAGCCCGAGCGGGCCGCCACCGCCGCGGCCCAGCCTGCCGGAGATCGCCTGCGGATCGTCTTCGTCGGCCAGGCGGTCGAGCGCAAGGGACTGCCGCTGCTGCTGCGCGCCTTCGAGGCGCTGCGCGAGCAGGTGCCGGCCGAGCTGACCGTGATCGGCCCGTCCGAGGAGGAGCTCAAGCCGCTGATGCTCGACCCGACCGGCGTGCGCCTGCTCGGCAAGGTCGACGACGAGACCAAGCAGCGCGAGCTCGAGGCCGCCGACGTGGCCTGCGCGCCGTCGCTGCGCGGGGAGAGCTTCGGCATGGTCCTCACCGAGGCGTTCGCAGCCGGCACGCCGGTGATCGCCTCCGACATCGCCGGCTACCGCGACGTGGTCAGTGACGGCGTCGACGGCGTGCTCGTGCCGCCGGGCGACCCGCAGGCCCTGGCCGAGGCGCTGCGCGACCTCTGGTACGAGCCCGCGCGGCGCGCCGGCCTGGCCCGCGCCGCGGCGCGCAACGTCGAGCGATTCGCCTGGCCGCACGTGGCCGCCGAGGTCATGGACGCCTACGAGGAGGCGATCGCCACGCCACAGCCGTCCGGTGCCGTGCAGCGGGCCGCGGTGGCGATCGGGGCGATGCCGGCCGACCTGAAGCCCCGGGTCCGCGCTCGCCGGCTGCCAAGCCTCGAGCAGGTCCGCCCGCGCGACCGCCGGGCCCGCGTCCTGGCCGCTGTGCGAAGGACTGCGCTCGCGCTGGTCACCCTGGTCGGAGCCGGGCTGGCCGTGATGGCCCTGCAGAAGATCGGCGTCTCGAACATCGCCTCGGCGCTCCTGCAATCGAGCCCGACCTTCGTGCTCCTCGGCCTGGCCGTGATGTGCGGGGCGATGGTGAGCCGCGGCTTCTCCTGGCACGCGATTCTGCGCGCCGCCCTCCCGCGAGCCCGGGTCCGGCTGGCCGACGCGATGCAGGGCACGTTCATCGGAGTGCTGATGTCCTCGACCCTGCCCGCGCGCCTGGGCGAGCCCTCGCGCGCCCTGGTGGTGGCGCGCCGTACCGGACGGCCGCGCGACCACCTGCCCGTGGTGCTCGGCACCGTGGTCTCACAGACCCTGCTCAACCTCCTCGCCCTGGCCGGACTGGGCGCGGTCATGTTCTCCTCGGTCAACATCTTCAGCGGCCATCAGGACGCGCTGCTCGTGGCCGCGATCGCCCCCGCGGCGCTGCTCGTCCTGGTGCTCCTCTCGCCGCTCCTGCTCCGGCACGGAAACCCCGGGGGCCGGCTGCACACGGTCCTGACCCAGGTCCGCAACGCGATGACCCGCGTCCGGGCCGGTCTGAGCGTGTTCCGCAACCCGCGCCTCGGCTTTGTGGCCACCGTGTTCCAGCTCGGGGCATGGGCGCTGCAGTGGCTGTCCTGCTACCTGCTGCTGGTCGCGCTCGGGCTCGACCATCAGGCCGGAATCGCCGCCGCCGCGGCGGTCCTGTTCGCGGTCAACATCACCGCGGTGCTTCCCGCCACGCCGGCCAACCTGGGCGTGTTCCAGGCCGCCACCGCGGCGGTGCTCCACACCGGCTGGCACGTCGGCCTGGGAACCGGCGTGGCCTACGGGGTGATCCTGCAGGCGGTCGAGGTCACGACCGCGATCATCATGGGCATGCCGGCGCTGCTCAAGGAGGGCATGTCGTGGCGTGAGGTCAAGATGCGCGCCATGCACGCCACGCCCGTCAAGCTCCCGGCCCGGCGCAGCGCCGGCGGCGGGCCGGCGCGCGCCGAGTCCTGAAGCTCAGTTAGCGACCTGGAGCTCCTCCTCCGAGCGGCTTGAGTCCGCACCTTCCTTAGCCGCCTTCGCCTGCTCGAGCTGGCGGTTGACGTGATCCCAGTCGAGGTTGCGGAAGAACGCCTCGACGTACTGCTTGCGGCCGTCCGGGGTGGCGCCGAAGTCGCGCGTGTAGGCGTGCTCGTAGACGTCGAGCGCGAGCACCGGGACCATGTTGTAGACCGCCCACAGGTTCTGGGTGTCCATGATGTAGTTGAAGATCGACCCGTCGTTCAGGTCATAGCCGACCATGACCCAGCCGCGAGCGGCCGAGGCGGCCTTGCGAATCGACTGCTGCCACATGTCGAGGCCGCCCGGGTACTCGGCCTCGACCAGCTCGGCGAAGCCTCCCGCGCGGGTCACCGCCCTCGCCTCCGAGGTGACCGAAGTACAGGTCGTGATTCTTGAACCCGAGCAGGGCGAACGTGTAGTCGACCGACACCGCCCGCAGCGGCGAGTAGACCTGGTTGCCCTCGATCTCGGAGTAGTCGAACTCCTTGAGGATCTTCCGGCACTCGTTGGCCTTCTTCACGTAGCCCTCGTACAGCTTGTAGTGGTCCTCCATCGTCTGCTCGGAGATCCCGTCGAGCTGCTTCTCAAAGGCGGGGAACTTGCGGGGCTTGAGCTCAGTCCAGGGCATCGCCTCTCCTTTTGGTCGCTTACCTCTGGAGGTGCCCCGTCTTCAGCCCGGTAATCAGGGGGCTCGCTGCGTTCCCCGGTTCCGCCGGGCGTCCGTGCTCGTCGGGCCCGAATAGCGCCGCGGGAACCGCCATGACTTCGCCGCGCTCTCAGGCCGGAGTCGTTTTTGCGGTCCGGACCGGGGGAGCGCGGCGCTAGGCAGTTTCGCCGCAGGCGAAACTGCCAATGCCCCGCGTAAGCGGGGCCACTAGGCCTCGGCGAGGGCCGGCTCGGAATCGCTCAGCGCGGCCACCCGGGCGGGATCGCGATCGGTGCCGGCGATCAGCTCGTCGGCGGCCTGCCGGTCGGTCTTGGGCAGGAAGCCCGACTTCATCCCGAAGTACACCGCCTGCGGATGGTGGGCGATGATGGCCAGCGTCGACTGCTCGGGCTCGACCGCGTAACCGCCGGACAGCCGCAGGCCGATCGCGGGCGCGTCGAGCAGGCGGAACACCTTCTCGTGCTCTGATTGCTCCGGGCAGGCCGGGTATCCCCACGAGTAGCGCCGGCCCTGGGTCGGCCCGATGCCGAGCTCCTCCCGCACGCGGGCGTGGAGCCACTCGGCCATCCCCTCGGCGGTCTGTACGCCGAGGCCGTGGACGAACAGCTGCTCGGCGAATTCGCCCTTCGGCCTCGAGCCGGGCCATCAGCTCGGTCACCTCGTCGCCGGCGGTCACCGCCTGCAGCGCCACCACGTCTACCTCCTCGCCGACCGGCCGGTAGAAGTCGGCCAGGCAGATCCGGTCGTGCTTGGGCTGGCGCGGGAACACCAGTCGCTCGAGCTCCTTTGTCGCCGGGGGCCTCCGGGTCCCACACGATCAGCTCGTTGCCCTCGGAGTTGCACGGGAAGTAGCCGAGCCGGGCGCGGGGATGCAGGTAGGTCTGCTCGCGCCACATCCGCTCCAGCCGGGGCTGGAAGTCCTCGGTGACCAGGCGCTTCCACTCCTCGCCCTTGACCCCGCGCCCGCCCCAGTGGAGCTTGAACAGCACGTGGGTGTCGAGGTGGTGGTAGACCTCGTCCATCGGCGACCTCGATCTCGCGCGCGCCCCAGAACGGCGGCGTCGGGACCCCCGCGCGGCTTCACCGCGCTGCGGACCGAGGCGTCGTCGGTGGAGGGCCGTCGTCGACCTCGACCGGTTGCTCGCGCAGCTTTCGGGCCGCGTCGCGGGTCTTGGCGACCAGCGCCTCCCGCGCCTGCGCGTCGATCAGCTGGTCCATCTTGGCCAGGCCCTCGAACGCGTCCTTGCAGTAGAAGACGCCGGGCTCGTAGACGTCGTCCGAGTCGGCCATCCGGATAGAGGATCCGCAGCCCGAAATTGCGGTTGATCGCCGCCCCGCCGACGAGCACGGGGAAGTCGAGCTTCTGGGCGTGGAGCTCCTGCACGCAGGCCGGCATCTGCTTGGAGGTCGAGACGAGCAGCGCGGACAGGCCGATCGCGGTCGCCTGGTGCTCGACCGCGGCGTCGATGATCGTCCCGATCGGGACCTGCTTGCCCAGGTCGACCACCGTGTAGCCGTTGTTGGTCAGGATCGTGTTGACCAGCGACTTGCCGATGTCGTGCACGTCGCCGAACACGGTGGCCAGCACGACCGTGCCCTTGGTGTAGCCCTCGAGCTTGTCCAGGTACTGCTCGAGCTGGGCCACCGCGCGCTTCATCACCTCGGCCGACTGGAGCACGAAGGGCAGGATCAGCTCGCCGGCGCCGAACTTGTCGCCGACCTCCTTCATCGCCGGCAGGAGCACGTCGTTGAGCGTGGGAACGGCCCCGATCTTCTCCACGCTGCGATCGATCCACTCCTCGACGCCCTCCTTCTTGCGCCGCAGGATGTGGAAGTGGAGCGCCTCCTCGGGCTCCATGCCCGCGGTCGGGTCGGCCTTCTCGGCCTCCTCCTCGGGGGCCCTTGGCCTCGAAGTGGGAGATCAGCCGCTCGAGCGCGTCCTCGCGCCGGTTGAAGACCAGATCGTCGGCCAGCTCGCGCTCCTCGGCCGGGATCTCCGCGTAGGGCGTGATGTGGTTCGGGTTGACCATGGCCAGGTCGAGCCCCGCCTCGACGCAGTGGTGCAGGAACACGCTGTTGATCACGCTGCGGGCGGGCAGGCCCGACCCCGAAGCTGACGTTGGAGACGCCGAGGCGCGGTCTTGACCCCGGGATGTTCTCCTTGATCTGGCGGATGCCCTCGATCGTCTCGATCGCGCTCGGCTTCCACTCATCGTCGCCGGTGGTCAGCGTGAAGGTGAGGCAGTCGAAGATCAGCGCCTCGGGGTCGAGGCCGTGCTCCTCGCAGCACAGCTGGGTCAGCCGCTGGGCGATCTCGAGCTTGCGCTCGCGCGTCTTGGCCATCCCGACCTCGTCGATGGTCAGCGCGATCAGCGCCGCGCCGTGTGCCTTGGCCAGCGGGACCACCCGGTCGAGCTTGTCCCGGCCGGCCTCCAGGTTGATCGAGTTGACGATCGCCCGGCCGGGGATCTGCTCGAGCGCGGTCTCGATCACCTCGGGCTCGGTCGAGTCGACCTGGATCGGTGCCGGCTGACTCAGGCTGATCCGCTTGACCACCTGGCGCATCTGCTCGTCCTCGTCCTGGCGCTCGGTCAGGGCCACGCACACGTCGAGCACGTGCGCGCCGCCGGTCACCTGGTCCTCGGCCACCGTGATCAGCCCGTCGTAGTCGTCGGCCAGCAGCATCTCCTTGGCCTTGCGCGACCCCTGGGAGTTGACCCGCTCGCCGACCAGCGTGGGGCGCGGGTCCTGGACCAGCGTGGTGGCGGCGATCATGCTCGAGACGTGGATCGGCCGCGGGCGCCGGCCGCTCGCCGGGCCGCCCGGCGCGTCCTCACCCGCTCGGCGATCGCGGCGATGTGGTCCGGCGTGGTCCCGCAGCACCCGCCGACGACCGAAACGCCGTAGCGCTCGACGAACTCTCCCAGCGCGTCGGCCAGGGGCTCGGGCTGCTCGGGGAAGATGGTCTCGCCGTTCGGGACCCTGGAGCGGGAGGCCGGCGTTGGGGATGCAGTGAACGGGCTTGCTCGAGGTCTCGCCCAGGAAGCGGATCGCGTCGCGCATGTCCTCCGGGCCGGTTGAGCAGTTGAGCCCGATCACGTCGACCTCGAGCGCCTCGAGCGTGGCCAGTACGGCGCTGATGTCGGTGCCGAGCAGCATCTTGCCGCCGTTGGGCAGGAGCGAGACGCTGCACTGGATCGGCAGCGTCTTGCCGGTCTGCTTGAACGCCTCGCGGGCGCCGAACACGGCCGCCTTGACCTCGAGGATGTCCTGAGCGGTCTCGATGATGATCAGGTCGGCGCCCCCGAGGACCAGGCCATTGGCCTGCTCGGTGAACACCTCGACCAGTTCGCGGAACCGGATCTGGCCGAGCGTCGGGTCATCGCTGGCGGGCAGGAAGCCGGTGGGGCCGATCGAGCCGGCCACGAACCGGTGCTCACCGGCCGCCTTGCGGGCGATCTCGGCCGCCTTGCAGGTTGATCTCGTGCGTGTGCTGCTCGAGGCCCCATTCGATCGAGCTTCAGCCGCGAGGCCTGGAAGGTGTCGGTCTCGACCACCTAGCGCGCCGGCCTCGAGCATCGAGGCAGTGGACACCCTCGATCACGTCGGGGCGGTTCAGTACCAGCGCCTCGTGGCAGCGGCCGGGCAGCCGATAGTCGTCTTCGAGGCTGAGGTCGAACTGCTCGAGGGTCGCGCCCATGCCGCCGTCGTAGACGACGACACGTTCGCGCACGGCGGAGAGGAAGTCGCGCATCGCCGCGATGCTACCAGAACCTTGACACGGTTATGTCAAGGTTGGTCCCGACCAACCGAGAGAGCACCACCTGCGAACGCGTGCGCAGCACCAGGCCGTCGCTTCTGGAGCGCCATGATCACCCGCTCGAGGTCGGCGTTGTCTCGCGTGCGCACGCGCGCGATCGCGTCGGCCTCGCCGGTCACGCTCCACGCTTCGACCACCTCGGGGACCCCGCGCCAGCGTACGTCGCGACCTCGTCGAGCAGGGTGCCCGGGGGCGAAGAACAGCTCTACCAGCGCCTCGGTCTGGTCCCCGAGCGCCGAGTGATCGACCACGGCGGTGAAGCCCTTCAGCGCCCCGCGGGCCCGAAGCCGGTCGACCCGCCGCTTGACCGCGGGCGGCGACAGCGCGACCTGGCGCGCGATGTCGTCGAACGTCCGCCGTCCGTCAGCGACGAGCAGCGCAAGAATCTGTCGGTCAAGGTCGTCCATAGTTCAGATTCTTGCGCATAATCGATCTGAAATAGGCATCGACTTTCGCCGACACGCCGCGTAGCCTTTCGAATATGCGCGTCCTGTTCGACGAATCTCACAGCGAGGCGTGGACGATCCGGCCCGAGGTCGCGCAGCAGATGCAGCCCGCCCATCCCGGCGACGCCTCGTATGCCCGCGCGGCCGCCGCGCTGTCCGAGCGCGAGTTCACCGTCGAGGCGAACGTCGGCGCTCCGCTGACCGCTCAGACGCTCGACCGGCGTCGAGCTGCTGGTCATCGCTCATCCTTCCGACCCGGCGTGGGAGCGCACGACGGGGATCGGGTCGCCGCGGCTGACCGCCGAGGAGCTCGACGCCATCGACGCGCTTCGTGCGCGCCGGCGGAGGACTGATCGTGCTCGGCGAGACCGAGCAGGCCAAGTACGGCAACAACCTGAACGAGCTGCTCGAGCGGTTCGGGGTGAGGTTGGAGAACCACACCGTCCAGGACTACGAGCATCACCGGGCCGCCCCGACCTGGGTCCTGGCCGAGCTGCGGTCCGGCGGGCGGGGGAGCGACGGGAGATCTGCTCACCCGCGTGCGATCGGCCTGCTTCTACCGGGCGACCACGATCGCCTCGAAGAACGGGGCGACCGTGCTGGCCCGCACCTACGCCGACCGCCTCGGTCCCGGGCGCGCCCCTGCTGGTGGCCGACCGAGCACGGGGCCGGCCGCGTGGTCGTGCTGGCCGACTCCGACCTGTTCGGCGACGACTGCATCGACGAGCTCGATCACCGCGCCCTGTGGCTGAACCTGTGCTTCTGGGCCGCCCGCGCGACCGCGCGTCCGCCCGGAGTTCGGCTGCGCCGCTCCGGCCCGAGGACGCGGAGTGGATCACGCCTGCGCGATGAGACCAATGCGCTGGCGCTGCTCCAGAAGCCCGATGGCTCGCTCCGGCGCGGGCGAGGACGCCGGCGCCCACGTCGAGGCGATCTGCGACGCGCTGACGGCCCTGGCGACCGCGCTTCCCGCACCAGAGCCGAGTACATCGCCGGCCGCGATCTCCGACCTGCGGGCGTGGGCGCGGGACGGATACGCGCCGGCCTGACTTCACGTCCGCGCTCGAGCACTTCCGGCCCGAGCAGCTGCGCCGAGACGGGATCGAGCACCTGGTCTTCTTCCCCATGTACAAGCAGAACGGATCCCGTGACACCTGCTTCGAGGCGCTGATCGTCCGGGTGCCGTGGCCGGATTGGATCGCCGAGCTCGAGCGCGACGCGGTACGACAACCCCAAGTTCGTGCCCGTCGAGCTGGTCGACTCGACGCGCGGCTACTCCGAGAGCGAGTGCGCGACCCTGTTCCCGGAGACGTTCGCCACCCGCGACCGGCCGGTGAACAACTTCGGCGCCATCTTCTGCGACCGCGAGGCCCGTCGCCTGCGCCGGATCGCCACCGCCGCGGCCGACCTGCTGCGCGCTGAACCTGCCGCCCGACGCGGCGCTGATGCTGGCCAGCCCCGAGATCTCCCAGCAGGCCTACATCCTGTGGGACCTGATCCACGACCGTGCCCACAGCCATGGGGACCTGCCCTTCGACCCGTTCATGATCCGCCAGCGGGCGCCCGTACTGGATGTACTCGCTCGAGGAGCTGCGCTGCGATCTGACCGCGTACACACAGGCGCTGGAGCTGGAGCGCGAAGGCGTCGGCTTCGCGCGCTACGTCCAGTACGCGATCCTGCTCGACCGCCTGATCCGCTTCCCGATCACCGGCGCCCGCAAGCGCAACTACGACGGACTCGGCGGGCAGCTCCTGTTCGCCTACCTGCACCGACACGGCCTCGTCCACTGGACCGACAACCAGCTGACGATCGAGTGGGATCGGGTGAGCAACGGGGTGGCGGCGCTGCACCGCGAGGTCCGCGAGCTCTACCGGGCCGGGATCGACCGGACCAAGCTCCAGCACTGGTGCGCCGCGCACGACCTGGTTGCCGCCCATGTCCCGGCCGGCCAGCGGGTCGAAGTGGGCCGCCCCGGTCCGCGGCTTCGACGACGTCGAGGACCCGAGGCCGTACATTGACCTCGTGCTCGAGGACGAGTTCCCGCTTTCGATCTTCTACAGCTCCCTGAAGGCCAAGCTCGCGGCGTGAGTCGCGGCTTTGCCTCCGACAACGCGGCCACCATCCATCCGGAGGTGCTGGCCGCGATCGAGCGCGCCAACTGCCGGTCATGCGTTCGGCTACGGCCACGACGACCTACACCCAGGCGGTCGAAGCCAGGCTGGCTGACGCGTTCGGGGCCGAGCGGGCGTTCCTGGTCTTCAACGGGACCGGCGCCAACGTCCTCGGCCTGCGGGCGGCCTGCCGTCCGTGGGAGGCGGTCATCTGCGCCGAGACCGCCCATCTCAACACCGACGAGTGCGGCGCGCCCGAGGCGAACGCGGGCATCAAGCTGCTGACCGTGCCCACCGAGCAGGGCAAGCTGGCACCGGAGCTCGTGCGGGCGCGGATGACTCACGTCGGCGACGAGCACGCCGCGCAGGCTCGGGTGGTCTCGATCTCGCAGAGCACCGAGCTCGGCACCGTGTACTCGCCGGCCGAGGTGCAGGCGGTCGCCGGGGTCGCGCGCGAGCACGGCCTGCTCGTGCACATGGACGGCGCGCGGCTGAGCAACGCGGCGGCCGCGCTCGAGCATCGAGCTTCGAGACGCCGACCGCGGGGGTGGACGTGCTGTCGTTCGGCGGGACCAAGAACGGGCTGATGCTGGGCGAGGCGGTGGTGTTCTTCGACTACGGCGCTCGCCGAGGGGTTTCTCTACATGCGCAAGCAATCGATGCAGCTGGCGTCGAAGATGCGCTTCCTGGCCGCGCAGTTCGACGCGCTGCTGACCGACGAGCTGTGGCATCCGTGTGCGTCGCCACGCCAACGCCGATGGCGGCGGCGCTGGTCGATGCGGTGGCCGGACTGCCCGGGCTGACGATCACCCGCCCGGTGCAGGCCAACGCGGTGTTCGCGATCATCCCGCCGCCCGGCCGACCGAGGCGCTGCTGGCCGAGTTCCCGTTCTATGTCTGGGACGAGGCCAGCGGCGAGGTGCGGTGGATGTGCTCGTGGGACACGACCGAGGAGGACGTCTCCCGGTTCGCCGCCGCGGTGCGCGCGAGCTCTGAACAGTCTCTGAACTCTTCGCCCGCGCCCGCGGCGCGCTGAGACAATCCGGTCATGGACCGGGGTGCGGTGCTGGTCGTGGACGACGAGCCGACGATCGCCGAGGTCGTGGCCCGGTACCTCGAGCGCGCCGGCTACCGGACCAGCGTGGCCGGTGACGGCCCGGCTGCGCTCGAGGCGGCGGCGCGGCCAGCGTCCCGATCTGGTCGTGCTCGACCTGATGCTGCCCGGGTTCGACGGACTCGAGGTCATGCGCCGGCTGCGCGAACAGGACGGGGACCGGGTCGCGGTGATCCTGCTGACGGCCAAGGGGGAGGAGGCCGACCGCGTGGTCGGGCTGCGCCGCGGCGCCGATGACTACGTGGTCAAGCCGTTCTCGCCCGCCGAGCTGGTGGCCAGGGTCGACGCCGTCCTGCGCCGCACCGATCAGCGGGCCACGAGCTCCGCCATCGAGCTCAGCGACATGACGATCGACCCGGTGGCGCGCCAGGTGTTCGTGCGCGGCCAGGAGGTCCAGCTGACCCAGCGCGAGTTCGACGTCCTCCTGTTCCTGGCCCGCCATCCCGGCCAGGCGTTCTCCCGCAACCAGCTGATGGACGCGATCTGGCAGTACTCGTTCTACACCGACACCTCGACCGTGACCGTGCACATCCGGCGCCTGCGGGCCAAGGTCGAGGCCGATCCAGCCCGCCCGCAGCACATCCAGACCGTGTGGGGAGTCGGGTACCGCTTCCGGCCGTGATCCGCCGGGTTCGCATCGCCGCCGGCTCGCTGCCCCGCCAGTTCGCGGTCGCGGTGGCGCTCGTGGTCGCGCCGGTGCTGGTGGCGCTGGTCGTCGTGGCCTTGCTGATGGTGATCTCGGGCCGGGACGCGGCGCTCCTGGCCCTGATCGTCGCCGCGTCCGGCGCCCTCGCCGTGCTCGCGGCCAAGCTCCTGGCCGGGGGAATCCTCCGAGACGTCGACGCCCTTCGCGCCGGGTTGAATGCCGTCGGCCGCGGTGAGCGCGACGTGCGCATCGGGACCGAGGCCGTGGACGAGCTCTCCGAACTGGCCGCCGAAGCCAACGCGATGATCGCGCGCTTGGGGACCGAGGAGGCCGCGCGGCGGAACCTGGTCGCCGCGGTCTCGCATGACCTGCGCACGCCGATGACCTCGCTGCGGCTCCTGGCCGAGGCGGTGCAGGACGAGATCGTCGACGGCGAGCTGCGACGCAGACTACCTGCAGCGAATGCAGATCCACATCGACGCCCTGGGCGCGCTGATCGACGACCTGTTCGAGCTCTCGCGGCTCGAGGCCGGGGACATCAGCTGGTCGCTCGAGCGCGTCCGGCTCGACGATCTGGTGGCCGAGACGGTCGAGGCCATGCGGCTCGAGGCCGAGACCAAGGGCGTCGCGGTGTCGGCCGAGGTTCCGAGACGCTCGGGCCTCGCGCGCGCCAACCCGGAGAAGCTCCAGCGCGTCCTGTTCAACCTGATCCAGAACGCGATCCGCCATACGCCCGCCGACGGCAGCGTGGTCGTGCGCGCCGAGGCCGTCTCGGACGGGATCGAGATCGAGGTGGCCGACACGGGCGACGGGATCGCGCTCGAGGAGCGCGAGCGGGTGTTCACCGCCTTCTATCGCGGCGGTGCCGACGCGGCTCGGACGAGCGCCGGGGCCGGGCTGGGGCTGGCGGTGTCACGGGCCATCGTCGAGGCCCACGGCGGGCGGATCTGGCTCGCTGACGCGCCCGAGGGGACCCGCGTGCGGTTCAGCTTGCCGCTAGCGCCTGAGCGGGACCCGGTCCGGACTGCTGCTTGCAGTTTGCCGATTCGCTGCTAACCTGCAAGCACGACATCCGAAACACAGGAGATCGCAACCATGGCAACCACCCAGAGCAAGCACGGCGAGCACGCCTTCGATCAGTTCCGTGACCTCAACGACCAGTGGCTGGCCGCCGCCCGCAAGGCCGGCACCACGTACCTCGACTCCTACGAGAAGGCGGTCGAGCGCGCGACCGATCTCGAGCTTCGCTTCGCCGGCATGAGCCAGCAGGAGTGGCTCAAGAGCCTGATCGAGACGCAGGTCGACATCACGCGCGAGCTGGCCGCTTCGTACACGACCGCGGCGCGCTCGTTCCTGAAGTAACCGGCGCTCCCGATACAGTTGGCGCCGGTGAGTTCGAGCCAGCGTCATTGCCCACCCGCGCCGTCTCGCCCTACACCTCGTCGGGACTCCTCGACAGCTGGATCGACGGCTGGGAGAGCGCGATCAAGGGCGCGGGGGACTGCCTGACCACGGCGCTGACCCGGGGGCCCTGGTCGCTCGACGTGCCCCGGTGGCTCGAGCTGACCACGAACCGCGGCCGCCCCTCGTGGACCTCCCCGAACGAGATCGTGTTCGAGGCCGGGGTGGCGCGCCTGCGTGACTTCTCGACCACCTCGGCCCGCTCGAAAGTGGTGCCGACGCTGGTCCTTCCGCCTCAGGCCGGCCACGACTCGTGCATCGTCGACTACTCGCCCGAGCAGAGCCAGATCGGCGCGATCCTCGCCGCCGGCCTGACCAGGGCGTTCTCGCTCGACTGGATCGGGGCCACCCCGGAGACCAGGGACTCGACCATCGACGACTACCTCGCCGTGATCGATCGCGCGGTCGAGCACGCGGGCGGTCGCGTCAACCTGATCGGCGACTGCCAGGGCGGCTGGCTGGCCGCCATGTACTCGGCGCTCTATCCCGAGCGGATCAACACGCTGACCCTGGCCGGAGCGCCGATCGACTTCCACTGCGGCGAGCCGGTCATCCACGAGGTCGTCCGGCGCCTGGCCCCGGACGGGAACCTGCGCTTCTACGAGCAGCTCGTCGCGGCCGACGGAGGCGTCCTGAAGGGCGAGCACATGCTGAGCGGGTTCGTCCTGATCCAGCCCGCGTCTGAGATCTCGCGCCAGATCGAGCTGCTGCTCAACCTCGACGACGAGCATCACGTCGCCCGCTACCGGGAGTTCGAGGACTGGTTCAAGTGGACCCAGGACATCCCGGGCCAGTTCTACCTGTGGATCGTTCGCCACCTGTTCCGCGACAACGCGCTGATCAGCGGCTCGCTTCGCCTCCGGGACCGGAAAGTCGACTCTCCGCCGTCGACATGCCGCTGAACCTGCTCGCCGGGGCCACCGATCACATCACCCCGCCCGACCAGGTCTTCGCCATCGCCGACTACGCCTCCACGCCCGAAGACTAGGTGACCCGCCGCGTGACCAGCGGAGGTCACCTCGGATTGTTCATGGGCCACGAGGCGCTGCGCGAGTACTGGCCGCCGATCCTGGCCGACGTGGCCGCGCAGCTCTCGGTCCGGACGGGGCACCCGGCCCCACGGACGCTGAGCGAAGCGAAGCCCGTTACCGGGCCGTCCAGCCCATATCCATCGTCACCGGAGCGCCCGTGAACGCGCGCCCGGCCGGCCCGGCCAGGAAGGCCACCACCTCGGCCACCTCCGAGGGCTCGATCAGCTCCTTGATCGCGTGCGGGGCCAGGATCACCTGCTCCAGCGCGTCTTCCTCGGACAGCTTGTGGGCCTTCGCCTGGTCGGGGATCTGCTTCTCGACCAGCGGGCGTGCGGACGTAGCCGGGGCAGATCGCGTTGGCCGTGATCCCGTCCTCAGCGCCCTCGAGCGCCAGCGTCTTGACCAGTCCGACCACGCCGTGCTTGGCCGACAACGTACGCGGCCTTGTACGGCGAGGCGGCCAGCCCGTGGGCCGAGGCGATGGCGATGAACCGGCCCGCCCCCGAATCGCGCAGGGCCGGCCAGGCCTCCTTGGCCAGGATGAACGGGCTGGTCAGCAGGAGCGAGACGATCATGTTCCAGCGCTCGACCGGGAACTCCTCGATCGGGGCGACGTGCTGAATCCCGGCGTTGGCCACCACCACGTCGAGGCGGCCGAACCGCTCGAGCGCGGTGCGGACTGCGTTGGCGTTGGCTTCGGCGTC
Source organism: uncultured Solirubrobacterales bacterium (assembly GCA_963748585.1). Taxonomy (GTDB): domain Bacteria; phylum Actinomycetota; class Thermoleophilia; order Solirubrobacterales; family Solirubrobacteraceae; genus Palsa-465. The sequence goes on from CAVVJR010000005.1 coordinate 201,313, forward strand.
GGTCAGGTCGGCCTCGTGAGGGACGCCGGGGCCGTCGGGGTCCGGCTTGAGGTCGACGGCCAGGACCTCGAAGTCGTCGTTCTCCAGGCGCTCGGCCACCGCGCGGCCGATTCCGCTCGCGGCGCCGGTGACGATCGCGCCCTTGCTCATCGTTCCACGAACGAGTTGTAGATCTCGCTCAGCGCCGTCCGCTGGCGCGCGCTCAGCCGCGGATCGGCCGCGATCGCCTCGAGCACCGGGTTGTCCTCCGGCTCGGCTGCTCGGGGGCGTGACGCCGGCCTGCTCGTAGAGGGCGTCGGCGGACAGCTGCAAGGCGCCCGCGATGCCGTCGAGCACCTTCTGGGATGGGCGCGCGCAGCCCGCGCTCGATCTGCGACAGGTACGGGTTCGCAGATCCCGGCCAGCTCCGCGAACTGGCGCATCGACAGCTCGGCCAGCTCACGCTGCTGGCGGATGATCTCGCCCAGCGCGGCTGCGGAGCGGGGGGCCATGGCCGCAGGATAAAGAACATTCTCATCGCCACCCGGCAGGGCCGCAGCGTCCGGGGGTCGAACGCGGTCGGGATGGCGCTGCCCGCACTCGACCCGCGTCCTGCGGTCTATGAGCGACCGGTTCCCCGCCCGCGGCCCCGCCGGCGGCCGCGTCGCCGGACCCGGCTTCGCAGGGTCCTCGCGCTGGCCACGCTGCTGGTCATCGGCGACGTGTGCCTGTCCTTCGCGGGCGCCCTGCTGGCGCCGTCCAACACGGGGATGGGGGTGCGGGCGGTCGAATGGCTGCGCGACCACGGCGCCGCCTGGCTGGTCTCCGACGTCGAGGGCATCTACTACTCGTTCACTGCCCCGGCCACCGGGGGCGCGGCGTTGAAGTCCCTGCCCGCGGTGGGCGTGGCCGCCCGGTCCGCCTACGCCCCGCCGGCCGTCGCGCCCGTGATCAGCCCCGCTCTGCCCGGCGAGGGCGTGTGGCGCGGAACCGGGCCGCTGGTCGGCGGCGCGCCGCCGGTGATGGTGACCACCTTCCGGCCCGATCCGCTCTACCCGCAGATGGTGGCCGGGGTGGCGTGGATCGACTCCTCGCGCGCGTGGGTGCAGCTCTACCCGGGGCGCTATGAGCCGCCCAACTCGGGCGGGGCTCTGGCGGAGGTGCCGCCGGCACTGCGAGCCGGCCTCCTGGCCACGTTCAACAGCGGCTTCAAGCTCGAGGACGACGGGGGCGGGTTCGTCGCCTTCGGCCACGTGTACGCGCCGCTCGTCCGCGGCCAGGCCACGTTTGTGCGCTACCGCGACGGCACGGCCGACGTGCGGGTGTGGACGGGCGGGCCGCGCCCGGGGCCGAGGGTCGAGTTCGCCCGCCAGAACCTGCCTCTGATCGTCTCCGGCGGCCGGCTCAATCCGGCCCTCAGCAACGATGCGCTGTGGGGTAAGACGCTCGGCAACGCGGTCCGGGTGTGGCGCTCGGGCGTCGGCGTCGACGGGCGGGGCAACATCCTCTACGCGGGGGCCGACAACCAGACCGCGGCCAGCCTGGCCTCGATCCTGGCCCGGGCCGGCGCCGTCCGCGCGATGGAGCTCGACATCAACTATGAGTGGGTTACGTTCAACTTCTTCGGGCCCTCGGGAGTCGCAGAAGCTGCTCCCGGGCATGAGCCGCCCCAGCAGCCGGTACCTGACACCGGACGACCGGGACTTCTTCGCCGTGTACGAACGACACTAGGCCTAGGCGACCATGCGCGCGGGCGGTAGCTCCAGCCCGTGCTCGAGCAGCGCGCGCGGGGTCTCCCCGGCCAGCGCTGCCGCGCCGTGCTCGCCCGCCGTCTCCAGCGCCCGGATCGCGGGCCGCAGCGAGGGCATCCGGTCGCCGCCGTGCGCATCGGAGGCCAGCACGGTCATGGGCGCGCGCCGGAGAATGCGCAGCGCGTGGTCCCTGCGTCTGCGTTCCGTAGCGGCCCAGGAACGACCCGGCAGTGAGCTGCACCGCGCTTCCGCTGGCGAGCTCGTGGTCGAGCGCCGCGTGGGCGGTCGGGCCGCCCTTCATCGCGCGCTCGGGATGGGCGACGAGCACGGCAAAGCCGCGCTCCCGGGCCTCGTCGGCGGCGGCGCGATAGTCCCAGTCCATGCCGCGGAACGGCGCCTCGAGGAGCAGCCAGCGGCGGCCGACGGGGCCCTGGGCGATCGCCTCGAGCTGAGCCTGCGACAGCCGTCCGACCATCTGATCGGCCAGTTCGCCCCCGGCCCGCAGCTCGATGTCCACGCGCGCTTCGCGCAGCCGCGCGGCCAGCTCCTGCACCCGCTGGGTGACCTCGGCCGGGTCGATGATGTGGCGCGGGTGGACGTGCGGGGTGGCGACGATCGTCCGGGTTCCGTCGTCGGCGGCGGCGCGGGCGAGCTCGAGGCTCTCATCGAGCGTCGACGGGCCGTCGTCGACGCCGGGAAGCAGGTGGAAGTGGAGCTCCGCGTAGTTCATGCCCATTCATGATTAGCAGCACCGCTTCGGGGAGCCCGTGATGATCTTGTTACAGGGTCCAGAAGTGCCCGACGTGGGCGGCGGCCCGGGCTGTGATCACGGGGTCGGGCGCGATCGAGTCGGCCTCGCCCTCGCCGCGGAGCGCTCTCACCATGGCCAGGACCGACGCGCCCAGCGCCGGTGGGTCATAGCCGCCCTCGAGCACCGCGCCGACCGGCGCCCCGATCTCGCGCACCAGACAGGTCATCTGGCCGAACGACTCGGCGTCGAGGTTGCAGCCGCCGAGCGGGTCGTCGCGGTGGGCGTCGAAGCCGGCCGAGATCAGGACGAGATCGGGCCGGTACTCGAGCGCCACCGGGACGATCACGTGCTCGAGCACCGAGATCCACACCTGGTCGTCCGAGCCCGCCGGGACGGGCAGGTTGATCGTGTAGCCGCGGCCCACCCCCGCGCCCACATCGGCCACTTCGCCCGTGCCCGGGTAGAGGCCCGCCTGATGGATGCTCGCGTACAGGACGTCGGTCCGCCGGCGGAAGATGTCCTCGGTCCCGTTGCCATGATGGACGTCCCAGTCGATGATCATCACGCGTTCCGCCCCGAGTTGTCCGACCGCCAGCTCGGCCGCGATGGCGACGTTGTTGAACAGGCAGAAGCCCATGGCGCGGTCGCGCTCGGCGTGGTGGCCGGCCGGGCGGGCGGCGCTGAAGGCCGCCCGGCCTGTGTTTGCCGACAGCGTCCTCACCACCTCGCACGCTCCCCCGGCGGCGTGCAGCGCCGCCCTGTAGGAGGCCGGGCCGACGTAGGTGTCCTCGTCGATGTGGCCGCCGCCGGAGGCGGCCAGCGCTGCGATACGTCGGATGTGCTCGGGGCTGTGGACGAGGGCGAGCTCGGTTTCGGTGGCCGCCGGTGCGGTCCGGCGCTCGATGCCGCGCCACCCGTCCCGGTCCAGCGCCGCCTCGATGGCCCGGATCCGCTCGGGGGTGTCGGGGTGCGCGGGTGGGTCGTGCTCGAGCGAGGACTCGTGATGGAGGTAGAGCAAGCGCTACAGCGTCACTGTCCGGGCCTGGTCGGCCGCCTCGTACAGCGCCTCGATGGCGCGCGCCTGGCCCAGCGCGTCCTCGCGCCCGAGCAGCAGCGGCTCCCGGCCCTGGATGGCCGCCGACAGGTTCTCGGCCTCGAGCCGGTACGGGTTGACCCGCTCGAGCTCGATCCGCTCTGTGCCGTCGCCGCGCCGGAGCTCGATCACCGGGTCGACGCAATGCCACGGATCGTCGAGGAACAGCGAGCCGTCGGTCGCCCACCGCTTCGAGCCCGTCGCGGGTCGCGTACGACATCCCGGCGTCGAAGTGGACCAGCACATCGCCCTCGCACCGCATCGTGGCCACGAAGCCGATGTCGACGCCGTCTCCGCCGAGCGTCTGCTGGGCGGTGACGCTCTCGGGGTTCGCCGGCCAGCAGGCGCGCGCCGCTCACGCAGTAACAGCCGACGTCCATCAGCGCGCCGCCGTCGAGCTCGCGCTTGAGCCGGACGTTCTCGGGTCCGGGCAGCGGGAAGCTGAATGCGGCTCGGACCAGCCTGAGCTCGCCGATCGCCCGCTCTTGGATCAGCTCGGCCAGCCGGCGGGTCTGAGGATGATGGCGGTACATGAAGCCCTCGCTGAGCAGCCGGCCGTTGCGCTCGGCGACGCTCGAACGCGCTTCGCCACCTCGCCGGCGCGGCGGCTCAGCGGCTTCTCGCACAGCACGTGCTTGCCCGCCTCGAGCGCGCGGATCGTCCACTCCATGTGCATCGAGTTGGGGAGCGGGATGTACACCACCTCGACGTCGGGGTCGGCCAGGAGATCCTCATAACTCCCGTGCGCGCGATCGATGTCATGCTCGCGGGCGTAATGCTCGGCCGACTCCCTGTTGCGGCTCGCCACCGCCACCACCTCGACCTCGCGGCGACTCGCGCGACCCCCTCGAGGAACTTCTGGTTGATCTTCGCGGTCGAGAGGATGCCCCAGCCACGTGGCCATGGAGAGGACACTACTTGGCCGGGAGGTGACGGCATTCGGGCCGGGGCGGGTCAATCTGATCGGCGAGCACACCGATTACAACCAGGGTCTGTCGCTGCCCTTCGCGATCAGCGAGGGGGTCTCGGTGCGGGCGGTAGGGCTCGATGGGGGATCGGATCGAGGCGGTGGCCGAGTGACCTGGACGAGGTGGACTCGTTTCCTTTGGCCGACGTGGCGCGGGCCGAGGGGTGGCGCGGGTTCGTCCGGGGCGCGGCGGGCGAGTTGCTGCGGTTTGGCGTGCCGGTCCGCGGCGCTCGTCTCTCGATCAGCGGTGACGTGCCCCGGGGGGCGGGGCTGTCCTCCTCGGCTGCCCTCGAGGTGGCGCTGACGCTGGCCCTGATCGCGCTCGCCGAGCGTCCCCGAGCCCGACCGGCGGGAGCTGGCGCGGCTGTGCTCGCGGATCGAGAACGAATGGACGGGGGCCCAGACCGGCCTGCTCGACCAGCTCGCCTCACTGTTCGGCGAGCGCGACCGGGCGCTGCGGATCGACTTCCGGTCTCTGGCCGTGGATCCGGTGGCGCTCGAGCTCGGCTCGTTCGGGCTCGTGACGCTCGACTCCGGCGAGCAGCACGCCAACGCGGCTTCGGGGTACAACGAGCGCCGGTCGGAGTGCGCCCAGGCGGCCGTCGGAGCTGGGGCTGTCGAGTCTCCGCGACGCGACCTTGGCGATGATCGCGCCGGATCTTCGCCGCCGCTGTCGCTGCGGGCGCAGCACGTGGTGAGCGAGAACGCCCGGGTCGACGAGGCGGTCGACGCGCTCTCGCGGGGGGACATGGGGTCGCTCGGCCGGCTGCTCGATGCCTCGCACGCCTCGCTGCGTGACTGCTATGAGGTCTCGACGCCGGCGGTCGAGAAGGCGGTTCGGCGGCTGCAAGGAGGCGGGCGCGCTCGGGGCGCGGATCATGGGCGGCGGGTTCGGCGGCCACGTGCTGGCCCTGTTCCCGCCCGGCGCCACGCCGCCCGAGGGCGCGGTCGCGGTCCGGCCCGGCCCGGGGGCAGCGGATCTGTATGAGGTCGATCGGGGCTTCCGGCATCGAGGTCGGGGACGTCGTCGCGGTAGCCCGGGAGGGCGAGCCGGTTTCGCTCTCCGAGGAGGCGATGGCGGCAATGGAGCGGAGCGCCGCCGTGGTGGCCGGACTGGCGGCAGCCGCCGAGCCCGCGTATGGGGTGTCGACGGGCTTCGGGTCGCTGGCCCTGGTCCAGATCCCGCCGGAACGCGCGCGAGCAGCTCCAGCAGGCGCTGATCCGCTCCCACGCGGCGGGCATGGGGCGGCCGGTCGAGCCCGAGGTCGTGCGGGCGATGATGCTGCTGCGCGCCCGCATCGCTGGCCATGGGCTACTCCGGCGCCCGGCCGGTGGTCGCCTCGGCGACTCGTCGCGCTGTTGAACGCGGGGCTCACCCCGGTCGTGCCCGAGCACGGGTCGCTGGGGGCGAGCGGCGACCTGGCGCCCGCTGGCCCACTGCGCCCTGGCGCTGACCGGGGAGGGCGAGGTCTTCGGACCCGACGGCGCTCGGCGTCCGGCCGCCGAGGCGCTGGCCGACGCCGGGCTGGCGCCGATCCGACTCGAGGCCAAGGAGGGGCTGGCCCTGATCAACGGGACCGACGGGATGCTCGGGATGCTCGTGCTGGCGCTGTTCGACCTCGACCGGCTGCTGCGCGTCGCCGACGTCACCGCGGCGATGTCGATCGAGGCGCTGCTCGGTACCGACCGGGTGTTCGCTGCGGATCTGGTCGGGCTGCGGCCTCAGCCCGGTCAGGCGTCGAGTGCCGCGAACCTGCGCACGTTGTTGGCCGGCTCGGCGATGGTGGCCTCGCACCGGTACGACGACCCGCGGGTGCAGGACGCCTACTCGCTGCGGTGCGCTCCCCAGGTGGCGGGGGCGGCGCGGGACACGGTGGCATTTGCTTATGGGGTGGCTCTGGCGGAGCTGCGGTCGGCGATCGACAACCCGATGGTGATGCCCGACGGCCGGGTCGAGTCGTGCGGGAACTTCCACGGAGCGCCGGTCGGGTTCGCCTGCGACTTCCTCGCCGTGGCGGCGGCCGAGGTGGGGGCGATCGCCGAGCGGCGCGTGGATCGGCTGCTCGACGCGTCGCGCTCGCAGGGTCTGCCGCCGTTCCTGGCCTTCGATCCCGGCGTCGACTCGGGGATGATGCTGGCCCACTACGGCCAGGCGGCGATGGTGGCCGAGAACCGGCGCCTGGCCGCGCCGGCGAGCGTCGACTCCCTGCCCACCAGCGCGATGCAGGAGGACCACGTCTCGATGGGCTGGGGCGCGGCGCGCAAGCTCCGGGTGGCGGTGGGGAACCTGACTCGGGTGCTGGCGGTCGAGCTCGTGTGCGCCGCGCGCGGGCTCGAGCTGCGCGCGCCGCTGGAGCCGGCGGCTGGGTACGCGCGGCGGCGCTGGCCGTCGTTCGGTCGCGGATGCCGCGGGGTCGGACCGGACCGGTTCGTGGCCCCCGAGCTGGCCGCGGCGTCGGAGCTGGTGGCGTCCGGTGAGCTGCTGGCCGCGGTGTCGTCGGCGGTGGGCGAGCTGGCCTAGAGCTCTCGCAGCTGCTTGAGGGCCGGGTACAGCGGTCGTAGCGCTGGCGCTGCTCCCGGTAGACCTCGACCCAGTCCGGGTCGGGGTCATCCGCTCTTGTGTGGTCGGGCGGACGGTGGCGGTTGACCGCGGCTTCGACGTCGGGCCACGTTCCGGCCGCGACTCCTCCGAGCAGCGCGGCCCCGAACGCGGCGCCCTCTTCGACCTGGACCCGCTCGAGCGGGAGCTCCAGCGCGGAGGCGACGATCCGCAGCCACAGCTCGCTTCGGGCGCCGCCGCCGGAGACTCGGCCGGTCTTCGGCTTGCCTCCGAGATCCGTGATCAGGTCGAGCGAGTCTCGGAGCCCGAACGCCACCCCCTCGAGCACCGCGCGGACCAGGGCGCCACGGTCGTGGCGCACGCTCAGGCCGGTGAACGCGCCCCGCGCGTCGGGATCGGCGTGCGGCGTGCGCTCCCCGGCCAGGTAGGGGAGGAACGTGAGACCCTCGGCTCCCGGGGGCCAGCGCTCTGCCTCGCTCACCAGCTCGTCGTAGCTCTCGCCGCCGGTTACGTCGCGTAACCATCGGAGCGACCCGGCGGCCGAGAGCATCACGCCCATCGCGTGCCATGTCCCGGGTGCGGCGTGGCAGAACGCATGCACGCGTCCTTCTGGGTCTGCGGCGAATTCGTCCAGCGCGGCGAAGACGACGCCGCTCGTGCCGAGGACCACGGACACCGGGCCCGGCTTGGTCACGCCCGACCCCGAGCGCGCCCGCGGCCTGGTCGCCAGCGCCTGCCGCCACGGGTACGTCGTCCTTGGTGGCGCCGGTTTGGTCCGGGCTTTCGTGGGTCCGCGGCAGCCACTCTCGCGGCAGCTCCAGCGCCTCGAGCACCTCGTCGCTCCACCGTCGCTGCCGCCACGTCGAGCAGGAGCGTCCCGGACGCATCGGCCACGTCGGTGGCGTGCTCGCCCGTGAGTCTCAGGCGAACGTAGTCCTTCGGGAGCGCGATGCGGTCGATCCGCTCGTACATATCCGGCTCGTTTTCTCGGAGCCACAGGAGCTTCGGCGCGGTGAATCCGGTCAGCGCGCGGTTCCCGGTCAGCTCGATCAGCCGCTCGCGTCCGATGCGCCGTTCGATCTCCTCGGTCTGGGCGCCGGTCCGCTGGTCGTTCCAGAGGATCGCCGGCCGAAGAGGCTTGTCGCTGCCGGCGCCCAGGGCGACCAGGCCGTGCATCTGGCCGCTCAGTCCGATCCCGTCCGGCTTCCCGGCTTGCTTGTGCAGTTGGGTCAGCACCGATTCGGTGGCGCGCCACCAATCCTCGGGATCCTGCTCGGCCCATCCCGGGCGCGGGGTGGCGAGGGGGTACTCGGCCTCCGCGCGCGCCACCGGGTTGCCCTCGGGGTCGAGCGCCAGACCCTTGACCCCTGTGGTTCCCACGTCGATGCCCACCACGGTGCTCACGTGTGCCAAGTCTGCAACAAAGGCTTGGGCGGGTGCGGTTGGGGTGCGAGTCTGGGGCGCGTGGCGACGCAATGGTCGCACCCTCAGCTATTTCAATCCCAGACGGTCGACGCGGCGGTGGCGCGGCTCGCCTGCGCGCCAACGCGGCAACGTCACCCGGGAGCAGCTGCTGCGGCTCGGGCTCGGCCAAGGTGCGATCACGGTACCGGGTGAAAGTCGGCCGGCTGTACCGCGAGTACCACGGCGTCTACTCCGTCGGCCGCCCGGCGGGAACGCCGGAGGACCGCGCGAGTGCGGCCGTGCTGGCCGCCGGGCCCGGCGCGCGCGCTCAGCCACGGCTCGGCAATGACGCTGTGGGGTTTCTGGAAGCGGTGGGACGAGCCGTTCGAGGTCATCGTCCCGGGTGACCGCCGGCCTCCCGGCATCCGGGTCCACCGCTCCGCCACGCTCAACTGGCGCGACGTGACCACCCAACTCGGCATCCGGGTCACCAGCCCGGCGCGGACGATCTTCGATACCGCCCCACGGATGACCGACCAGGCGCTGAAGCGAACGGTCAACAGCGCGCTCCATACGCCCTGGCTCCACGAATCGCACTTGTCCGAGCTGGTCGCGCGGCTCGCCCATCTGCCGCAGGCCAAGCGGGTCGCGCCGTTGATCGGCCTCGACGGAACACCGCCACGCTCCGGGTGGGAGGACGAGTTCCCGGCCTTCTGTGCCGAGCACGGCCTGCCGGTCCCGGTGATGGGCGCGCTGGTCTGCGGCTACGTCGTCGACGCCCTGTTCCCGGCGCAGAAGCTGATCGTCGAGCTCGACAGCCTCGAGTACCACAACAACGCAATCGCCTTCCATACCGATCGGGAGCGGGACGCCGAGACGCTCGCCCACGGCTTCGTCACGGTGCGGATCACCTGGGAGCGAATCAACGCCACCCCGCGCCGAGAGGCAGACCGGCTACGAGGGATTCTCTACGCGCCGAGGGCGGCGTAGACGATCTCGTATGCGCGCACGGCGTCCTTGGCCTGCTGGGCCTCGCGCAGGGCGGCGTCGTCGATCCGCGCCGCCACCGAATCGATGAACTTCCACTGCAGGACGCTCCGCCGCACGGCGCCCACCTGGTCCTCGGTATACGGGTACAGGTCGAACCCCAGCCGCTCGCCGTTCGAGCCGTAACCACAGCGCCGGAACTCCAACGCCAGCTCGAGCGTCTCCATGAACGCGGTGGCGCCGACCATGTTGTCGTCGTCGAACGTGCCCCACCCGGAGTTGCCGTGCTGGTGGCCGAGCAGACCCTCGGAGGCCAGCAGGGCGGCGTACTCGGGCAGGTGCTCGCCGTTCATGATCAGGTGCTGCCAGTCCATGTTGATCTGCACGTTGTCCAGCCCCTGCGCCTGGAGCTTGTGGACCACGAACAGGCACATCCCGATGTTCCGCATCAGGATCTTCATCGCCGGCTCTGAGTTCTTGTGCTCGAGGAAGAACTTCACCCCGTGGTCGCGGCACACCGACGCCGCCTCGGCGAGTCCCTCGATCAGCCAGTTCCACGACTCGACGTACGGGGTCTGGAACGGGTAGTTGTAGCCCTCGCCACCGGGCCAGACGATCAGGTGGGCGCCGAGCGATCCGGCGAAGGCCGCGGCGTCGCGGAGAATCGACCGCGCCGAGGCCCGCAGCGCGGGATCCGGATTGACCAGCCCGCCCTTGCCGAACCGCGGATCGAGGTGCAACCCGCCGGCGATGCAGTAGATGTCGTGCTCCGCGCCGAGGGCCGCTCGAACCGAATCGAGATTGGACTCCGAGAGCTCGTTCGGATAGTGAAACTCGTAACCGTCGATCAGGTCGCCCAGGCCGGTCACGGCGCGGTGGACCTTCTCGGCCACTGGCTCCTGTTCGTAATCGTGGGATGGCTGGTAGCCGGCCGGGACGAACCGGGTCACCATCGGCCCGAAGGCCCAGATGCCGAGACTGGTCTTCATAGTGGTCCGATCCTATTGGTAACCGCTCACGTGAGCGCTAACATTCTGAAGCGACTCTAACGAGCCGGACCGCCCGGTGTGCAACCGCCGGGGCGTCGCCGAGGAGCCGCAACGGGGAGTTACACAGAAGGACGGGGCGTCGAGGAGAGGACGGGCGCTGTGGCAGCGCAAGAGATTCCGGCTCGACCGCCGGACCCGCCGGCTGGGTCGCACAACCGGCCGGATGAAGCGCAGGGCAAGGGGGAGGCGAACGCCCCGCCCCGTGGCCGCCGCCGCGCCCCGGTCATGTCGGACGTCGGGCGCCTGGCCGGCGTGTCGCACCAGACCGTCTCGCGAGTGATCAACGGCAGCGCCAGCGTCCGGCCCGCCACGCGGGAGCGGGTGATGGCGGCGATGAACGCGCTCGGCTACCGGCCCAACCGGGTCGCCCGAGCGCTGGCCACGGGCCGCACGAACACGCTTGGCGTGGTCAGCTTCGACACCACGCTGTTCGGGCCCGCCTCGACCATGCTCGGGATCGAGCGGGCGGCCCACGAGGCCGGCTACTTCACCATCACCGTGAGTCTGAACGCGCTGAACCGGGCGTCGGTGTCCGAGGCGGTCGAGCGGCTGCGGCTGCACGGAGTGGATGGGATCCTGGTCATCGCGCCCGTGGAGGAGTCGGCCGACGCCGCGCTTCATGCGCCGGTGGGGGACATCCCGCTGGTCGCGGTCGAGGGCGGTCCGGCGGCGGGGGTGCCGGTGGTGGCGATCGATCAGTTCGCCGGCGCGATGAGCGCCACCCGGCATCTGCTCGAGCTCGGTCACGAGACCGTGTGGCACATCGCAGGGCCGGAGAACTTCCTCGAGGCCCAGCGGCGAACCGAGGGGTGGCGCACCGCGCTCGCGGAAGCGGGAGCGCCGGTGCCCGAGTCACTCCGCGGCGACTGGAGCGCGCGGTCGGGATACCGGCTGGCCCGCGCGCTGTGCGTGGACAGCGGGGTCACGGCCATCTTCACCGCCAACGACCAGATGGCTCTCGGCGTTCTGCGGGCGCTGAACGAGCAGGGGCGGCACGTGCCACGTGAGGTCAGCGTCGTCGGCTTCGACGACATCCCCGAGGCCGCTTACTTCACCCCGCCGCTGACCACGGTCAAGCAGGACTTCGACGACATGGGCCGCCGGAGCTTGCAAGTGCTCTTGCGGATGCTCGACGGGGAGCACGTCGAGACCGGGACCAGCGTGGCGCCGAAGCTGCAGGTGCGGGCAAGTACCGCGCGGGCGCCCCGGCGCCCCGGGAGCTAATGCACTGGCGCCCCGGGAGCTGATGCGGAGGCGCCCCGGCGGCCCGGGAGCTAATGCACTCGGCGCCCCGGGAGCTGATGCGCGGGCGCCCTGGCGGCCGGGAGCTGATGCGCGGGCGCACCAAAGTTCTTGCACGAGCTCCGATGTGACCGCTAACATGCCCGCCGCAACGGAGCGTAACGAGTTCGTTAGGAAGGCTCGACAACCGTCCCCGGATCTGCGAGCGTTGCGCCCGAGGGCCGTACGAACGGAGAGGAGAGTGCTGATGTCGGACGCAGACAACGTCCATGACGCCGTCGAGCGCCTGGAGTGGGACGAGCGTAAAGAGGACGACAGTCCGCTCAAGCGCTTCCGTCAGTTCACCCGCCGTACCGCGCTGACCGGTGGCGCCGCCGGTCTCGTCGGCCTGGCGCTCGAGGCGTGCGGCAGCAGCAGCTCGAGCTCGTCGAGCGCCGCGTCCGGCGGCGGCAGCGCGGCGTCGAGCATCTTCGGCGACCAGCCAGAGCTACAAGTTCACCTTCGTCAACCACGTCACGACGAACCCCTTCTTCACGCCGACCCAGAACGGCGCCGCCGACGCCTGCAAGCTGCTCGGCTGCTCGTATCAGTGGACGGGTTCGCAGAACAGCAACGTGGGCGAGATGGTCAACGCGTTCAACAGCGCGGTCAGCGCGCGGCGTCGACGGCATCGCCATCTCGCTGGTTTCGCTCACCGCCTTCAACTCGCCGGTCTCAGAAGGCGATGTCCGCCGGGATTCCGGTGCTCGCCTACAACGCCGACGCGGCCGGCAACGCGCGGTTGGCCTACATCGGCCAGGACCTGTTCGTTTCCGGTCAGGAGATGGGCAAGAAGATCGCCTCGCTCGTCCCCTCGGGCGACATCGCGCTGTTCATCGCCACCCCGGGCGCGCTCAACATCCAGCCGCGGATCGACGGGGCGATGGCCTACACTGAAGTCCACTCCGGCGATCAAGCCGCACGTCGTCGCCACCGGCGCCGCGCTGAGCCCAGGAGCTGACGGCCGTCAGTCGTACGTCAGCCTCGCATCCAGAGCTACAAGGGGTTCTTTGCCGTCGACGGCGGGAGCACGCAGTAGCGTCGGCCAGGTGATCCAGAAGTAGGGCCTGAAAGGCAAGGCCATGGGCGGCGGCTACGACCTCACGCCGGTCACCCAGCAGACGCTGGCTCGGGAGTATCTGCAATTCACGATCGACCAGCAGCCTTATCTGCAGGGCTTCCTGCCGGTGCTGCAGCTGTACATGTACAAGGCATCCCAGACGCTGACCGGCATCGCCGACGTCAACACCGGCCTGAAGTTCCTGGACGCAAGACGCGTCGCCCCGTACAACAACACCAAGAGCCGGTACGAGGGCACCAGCACCTCGGCCGGGGTGTCGAAGTCGTGAGGACGGGAATGCGCCATGGCGGTAGCTTCTGAAGGCAGCACTCCGGCCGGCGCCGCTCCCCGCGGCCCCTCTGGAACGGCGAGCGCGCTCCGGCGGCGCGCTCAGCCTCGGGCAGCGGTTCTCTGACCCTGCGCGAGGGCAGCATCATCGTCGTCACGATCGTCGCGTTCGTCTACTTCGCGGCGACGACGAGCAGGTTCACCGACGGTAGCAGCCTGAAGTACGCTGCTGCCGTACTTCGCTCCGTTCGCGATCCTGGCCGCGGGCGAGGTGTTCGTGATGATCAACGCCGAGATCGACCTGTCGATCGGCGCCGTCTACCTGTTCACCCCGTTCGTCTTCTACAAGTTCACCACCGCGGGCATACCGCTGATCCCGGCGATGATCCTGGCCCTGATCGTCGCCAGGGCTGATCGGGCTGTTCAACGGCCTGGTGATCTCGGTGGTGGGGATCTCGTCGTTCGTGACCACGCTGGGCACGTTGTTCACGTTGGACGGCCTGACCCTGATCATCTCCCACGCCACCCAGGTGACCACGCCGGGCACCTCGGTGGTCAAGGTGGGGACGTTCGCGCAGATCTTCGGCGGCGGCACGTACTCGGAGCTGTTCTGGGCGATCGGCATCTGCATCGTCCTCCAGCTCGTGCTGTCGTTCACCCGGTGGGGGATCTACACGGTGGCGGTGGGCGGCAACCGGCTCGGCGCGTCCGAGGCCGGCGTCAGGACCAAGCTGGTGCTGACGCCGCAACTTCATGATGTGCGCGCTGCTGGCCGGCTTCGTCGGGATCCTCGAGGCGGTGCGCGCCGGAACGACGACGCCCGATCCCTCGGGCTCGAACGCGATCCTGTTCCAGGCCATCTCGGCTGCGGTGATCGGCGGCACGCTGCTGCAGGGCGGTTCGGGCACGGTGGTCGGCGCGTTCATCGGGGCGATCTTCCTCGGCATCCTCCAGGAGGGGCTGAACATCAAGGGCGTGAGCGCCAACTACTTCTACTTCTATCTCGGTCTGGCGATCCTGATCGCCATGGCCTTCAACACCTACGTGTCCCGCGTGCGAACGGGGTCGGGCCGTGGCTGACGCCCCTACAGCCGAGCGGATCGTCGGCCCGATCCAGGCCGACGACGACGTGCTGCGCGTCGAGCACGTGGCCAAGCGCTTCGGTCCCACCATCGCCCTGCGTGACATCAACCTGCACCTGCGCAAGGGCGAGGTGCTGGGGCTCCTGGGCGACAACGGCGCCGGCAAGTCGACGCTGATCAAGATCATCTGCGGGTTCCAGAAGGCCGGACACCGGGACGATGTGGCTGAAGGGCGACGACTTATGCGCCCAAGACCGTGCTCGAGGCGCGCCAGAGCGGGCGTCGACACCGTCTACCAGGACCTGGCGCTGGTCGACCAGCTGAGCGTCTACCAGAACATGTTCCTGTTTCGGGAGAAGGTCCACAAGCCGATTCCGTTCCTGGCCAACCGCGAGATGAAGCGCAGTCACGCGCGAGGCGCTCGAACGAGACCGGGATCAATATCCCGCGGATCGATGTGCCGGTGGCGCGACTGTCCGGCGGTCAGCGCCAGGCGATCGCGGTGGCGCGGACGATCTCCGGCGACGCCGACGTGATCCTGCTCGACGAGCCGCTGGCCGCCATGGGGGCCAAGGAGGGAGCGCTGATCCTCGACCTGATCGCCCGGCTGAAGGCCGAGGGACGGGTCTCGATCGTCATGATCCTCCACAACTACATCCACGTCTTCCAGGCCTGCGACCGGGTCAGCCTGATCCAGGACGGTGTGATCGCGCTCGACAAACCGACCGCGGAGACGAGCGTCGAGGAGCTGAACGAGATCGTGGTCGAGGAATATCGACGCGCGCGCCAGCAACAGCGCGAAGAGCCGAGGAGGCGGCGGCAGCGCAGGGCGCACGAAGACGGCACGTGACGCTCGGCGCGTCGTGAGCGAGTCTTCGCTACGCGATCGGGGTCGACTTCGGCACCGAGTCCGGCCGTGCGGTCCTGCTCGACGCCGCCACCGGGGACGAGCTGGCCACTGGCGCCGTCAAGTACCCACACGGGGTGATCGACGACGAGCTCCCCGGGACGGGCGAGAAGCTGCCCCCGGATTGGGCCCTTCAGGATCCCGACGACTGGGTGCTGGTGCTCGAGGACGCGATCCCCTACGTGGTCGCCGAGGCCGGCATCGACCCGCAGAAGGTGGTCGGACTCGGAGTCGACTTCACCTCGTGCACGGTGCTCCCGGTCGACAGCGAGGGCATCCCGCTGTGCAAGTACCGGCATTGGCGCCGGCGACCGCACGCCTGGCCGAAGCTGTGGAAGCACCACGCCGCCCAGCCGGTGGCCGACCGCCTGACCGAGGTGGCGCTGGAACGGCGCGAACCCTTCCTCTCCCGCTACGGCGAGCGCATCTCCTCTGAGTGGTACTTCCCCAAGCTGATCGAGCTGTGGCTCGAAGACCGCGAGCTCTACCACGAAGCGCACGCGTTCATCGAGGCCACCGACTGGGTGATCTGGCACCTGACCGGGCGGCAATGCCGGCAGACCTGCACGGCCGGTTACAAGGCGATGTGGTCACCGGAGACCGGACTGCCGAAGACCGCCTACTTCGAGGCCGCCTATCCGGGCTTCGACGTACCGGCGGCCAAGCTGGGCAGCAAGTTCGTCCCGCTGGGCACGAGGGCGGGCACCTTGCGACCCGAGGTCGCCGAGGACATCGAGCTCCCGCCGAGCACCGCGGTGGCGGTCGGGAACGTCGACTCGTTCGTCTCCGTGCCCGGCGCCGGCGTCGAGCGGCCCGGCGTGTACGTGACCGTGATGGGAACCTCGACCTGCGACATGGTGGTCCACCCGGACGAGATCCGCCTGCCCGGCATCACCGGCGTGGTCCGGGACGGGATCCTGCCCGGGCTTCTACGGGTACGAGGCCGGCCAGCCCGCGGTGGGCGACATGCTGGCCTGGTTCGTAGACACGTTCATGGACGGGTCGAAGACCTTCGCCGAGCTCGAGCAGCGAGGCCGCACAGCAGACCCCCGGGGGGACCGGATTGCTGGCCCTCCCATGGTGGAACGGCAATCGGTCGATCCTGGCCGACGCGGACCTGACCGGTGTGCTCCTGGGACTGAATCTGCGCAGCTCCGCCGTCGACGTCTACCGCGCCCTGCTCGAATCGATCGCCTTCGCCACCAAGCGGATCATGGACAACTTCGAGGAGCACGGCCTGCCGCTGTCCGAAATCGTCGCCGTGGGCGGGATCCCCGGGCGCAGCCCGCTGCTCATGCAGCTGCTGGCGGACGCGACCGGCCGGCCGGTCCACGTACCCGACTCCACCGAGATCCCGGCCCGGGGCTCGGCCCTGTTCGGCGCGGTGGCGGGCGGCCTCCACCCAGACATCACGCACGCGATTGCGGCCACCAGACCTGGCACCGCCCGCACCTACCAACCCGACGCGCAGGCCACCCGGCGCTACCAGGAGCTCTACGCGGTCTTCCGCGACCTGTACGAGCTCCTCGGCCGCAGCCAGGTCGACCTGCTCCACCGCCTCAAGCGAATCCGCACCAGCGAAAGGAGCGGGGGATGAGCGACCTGCCGCGGATCGGCCTGCTCGGGATCATGCAGGAGCTCTACGACGAGATGCTGCCCGGGATCACCGACCGCCAGGCCGACTACGCCCGCGCGGTGGCAGACCAGCTCGGGCCCGTGGCCGAGGTCACCTTCCACCGGCCGGCCCGCGACCGCGAGGACATCGAGACGATCACCCGGGAGCTGCTCAGCGGCCAGCCCGACGGGATCATGATCGTGATGCTGACCTACGGGCCGGCGCTGCGCACCGTCCGCGCCCTGCTCGACGCCCGGGTCCCCATCCTGCTGGCCAACATCCAGCCCGAACGGTCGGTCACGGCCAAGTGGAACATGGCCGACCTGACCTACAACCAGGGCATTCACGGCGCGCAGGACCAGGCCAACGCGCTCCTGCGGGCGGGCAAGCCGTTCTCGGTCCTGACCGGCGACTGGCGCTCGGACAAGTTCGCCCACGACTTCGCCGACTGGGCCCGGGCCGCGCAGGCGATCTCGAAGCTGCGCCGCTCCCGGATCGCCCTGCTCGGCTATCCGATGAACGGCATGGGCGACATCCTCTACGACCCCCCGGCGCTGCTCCGCCGCCTCGGCCCGATGATCGTCAGCGAGGACCTCGGCGGCCTCATAAACCGCATTGGAAACGTCCCCGACGCCGATGTCGAAGCGCTCGTCACCGAACACACCGAGCGGTTCGAGATCGACCCGAGGCTCCCGCGCGAGCGCCACGCCTACGCGGCCCGGCTCGAGCTCGCGATCCGCGGCCTCCTCCAGGACGGGGATCACGCCGGCTTCTCCTTCCACTTCGACTCGTTCGGCGGCGACGGCCGCTTCCGCCAGCTGCCACTGCTGGCCGCCTCTGACCTCATGGCCGACGGCTACGGCTTCGGCGCCGAAGGCGACACCAACACCACCGCGCTGATGTGCGCGGCCCAGACCCTGATCGGCGCCGCCCATTTCAGCGAGATGTACGCCATGGACTGGGAGCGCGACTCGCTCCTGTTCAGCCACATGGGTGAGGGGAACTGGAAGATCGCCCGGCCCGACCGCCCGATCCGTCTGATCGATCGCGAGCTCGGGATCGGCCGGCTCGACAACCCGCCCACACCGGTGTTCCAGGCCACGCCCGGCCCCGCCACAACGGCCGCTCTGGTCCCGATCGAAGGCGAGTACTACCGCCTCCTGGTCGGCCGCGGTGAGGTGCTCGACACCCCCGAGCTGCCCAACGTGGAAATGCACCACTTCCATTTCCGCCCCGACGCGGGTATGGAGACGTTCATGGACCGATGGCTGAGCCTCGGCGGACCGCACCATTTCGTGACCAATCTGGGCGAGCACGCCCCGCGCTGGCGGCGGCTGGCCGAGCAGCTCGAGCTCGAATACGAGGAGATCTGACCGGTGACCCTCGAGCAGCTGATCAGTGAGGTGCTGGAGGCCAACCGGGCGTTGCCCGCGCACGGCCTGGTCAAGCTCACCTCGGGCAACGTCAGCGGAATCGACCGCGAGCGCGGCGTGATGGTGATCAAGCCGAGCGGCGTCGCCTACGCGCAGATGACCGCAGCCGACATGGTCGTGGTCGACCTCGCCGGCAACGTGGTCGCGGGCGAGCGCCGCCCGTCCACCGACACGGCGACCCACCTGACCCTCTACCAGGCCTTTCCCGAGATCGGGGGAGTCGTCCACACCCACTCGACCTGGGCCACCGCGTGGGCACAAGCCGGCCGAGACATCCCGCTGCTGGGCACCACCCACGCGGACCTGTCCGCCTACCCGATCCCGCTGACCCGCGCGCTCACGGAAACCGAGATCGAATCCGACTACGAGGGCGCCACCGGCCAGGCCTTAATCGAGGCGATCGGCGAGCGCGGACCGATGCACCTGCCGGCCGCGCTCGTCCGCGGGCACGCGCCGTTCTGCTGGGGCCGGACCCCGGCCGAGGCGGTCAACACGGCGGTCACGCTCGAGGACGTTGCCAAGCTCGCCCTCCTGACCGCGCTCATCGACGCCGAGGTGCCGCCCCTGCCGGCCGCGATCCGCGATAAGCACTTCGGCCGCAAGCACGGCACCGAGTCGTACTACGGCCAACCCTAGAATCGCCCGTCATGAGCGACGACGCCCTTCACGCGGCTGAGGAGAAGATGCGCGAGCGCGGGGAGCCCGAGGAGGCCATCCGCAACTTCCGCAACGCGTATCAGAGGCTCGAGAGCGGCGAATCGGTGCTGCTGCCGAGCTCCGAGCTCGAGCCGGCCGGGGACGTCCCGGAGCTCGACTCGCTCCCCGACGTCGACCCGGCGGAGGCCCTTCAAGGCGTCGCGGTGATCAAGCTCAACGGCGGGCTGGCCACGTCGATGGGGCTTCAGCGCCCAAAGTCGCTCATCGAGGCGCGCGACGGCCGCTCGTTCCTGGAGATCATCGTCGGCCAGACGCTGGCCCTGCGCGAACGCCACGGGATCGGCCTGCCGCTGATCCTCATGGACAGCGAGGCCACGCGCGAGGAGACGCTCAAGGCGCTCGAGCCCTATGGCGACCTGAACGACGGCCTGCCCGTGGACTTCATGCAGAGCATGGTGCCCAAGCTCGACGCCGAGACACTCGCCCCGGCCGAGCATCCCGACCAGCCGCCGCTCGAGTGGAACCCGCCCGGCCACGGCGACGTGTACGGGGCGCTGCGCCGCTCGGGGATGCTCGATCAGCTGCTCGAGCGCGGCTTTCGCTACGCCATGATCTCGAACGCGGACAACCTCGGAGCGACCACCGAGCCTCGGGTGGCCGCCCACCTGGCCGCCGAGCAGGCCCCGTTCCTGATGGAGGTCGTGCAGGGCACCGAGGCCGACCGCAAGGGCGGCCACATCGCCAAGCGCAAGTCGGACGGTCAACTGGTGCTCCGCGAGACCGCGCAGACGCCGGACGAGGACCAGGAGTCGTTTCGCGACTACAAGCGGTGGCGCTACTACAACACCAACAGCCTGTGGGTCGATCTCCGCGTGCTGGCCGACACCCTGGAGGCCTCGGACGGGGTGCTCGAGCTGCCGCTGATCGTCAACCGCAAGACCCTCGACCCGCGCGACTCGGACTCGCCGAAGGTGGTCCAGCTGGAGTCGGCGATGGGCGCCGCGATCGGTAGCTTCAAGGGCGCGCAGCTGCTGCTCGTGCCCCGTACGCGCTTCGCCCCCGTCAAGACGACCGACGATCTGCTCGTCCTGCGCTCCGACGTCTACACGGTCTCCGATGAGCTGGTCGTGGCGCCGGTGCCCGAGCGACGCGACGGTCTGCCCTTCGTCGAGCTCGATTCCCGCTTCTACAAGATCATCGACGACTTCGAAGCTCGCTTCCCCTCCGGGCCGCCCTCGCTCAAGCAGGCCGAGCGGCTCGTCGTCCACGGAGACGTGACCTTCGGCCCGGGCGTGGTGGTTCAGGGAAGGGCCGAAGTGGAGACGGACGAGCCGACGGAGATCGCCGAGGGAACGGTCCTCGGGGACTGATTTTGCAGCGCTTTGGTCCGCGGCCCGATGTGCCGATACGGATCACAGCGTGGCTTCCCTCGAACACGAACTCGACGAGGACCGCCTCCGAGAGCTGATCGCCGACGACCGCTCGCTGATGGCCGACCGCGAGGTCGCGCGCTGGCTGCGCGCGCTCCGGGTCACCTCCGAGATCACCGCTCAGTCGGCCGAGCGCGAGCGGCTCCGGCGCAGCCTCAATGCGGCCGAGGAGGAACGCCGCCGGTGGGCGCGAGAGCTCCACGATGAGACGCTCCAAGCCCTGGGCGGCCTGCGGGTGATGCTGTCCTCGGCCCGCCGGCGCGACGACGTCACGTCGCTGCGAGCCGCGCTCGACGGCGCGGTGGCCCAGCTGGGGGAGGAGATCACCAATCTGCGGGCGCTGATCACCGAACTTCGCCCCGCGGCGCTCGACGAGCTAGGGCTCAGGCCCGCGCTCGAGGCGCTGATCGAGCGCACCCAGGCCGCCCACGGACTGGCCATCGACGCCACGATCGAGCTCGACCGGGACGGGCCGCGGCTCGAGCCCGACATCGAGATCGCCGTCTACCGCGTGATCCAGGAGTCGCTCAACAACGCCGCGCGCCACGCCGACTGCGAACACGTTCAGGTCGTCGTGCTCCGGCGCTTCGAGGAGATCCTGATCACCATCCGCGACTACGGTCGCGGCTTCGACGTCGAGCAGCCGGCAACCGGGTTCGGGCTCACGGGAATGCGCGAGCGGATCGCGTTGGTGGGCGGCCGGCTCGAGATCTCGAGCTCGTCCACGGGCACCACGATCGCCGCCGTGGTCCCGCTCGGGAGCGTGACCGCCGGTGTCTGAGGTCGCGGTCCAGGACATCACGCTCGTCCTCGCCGACGACCACCACGTCGTCCGCTCCGGGCTCCGGCTCCTGCTCGAGGCCGAGGACGGCTTTCGGGTCGTGGCCGAAGCCGGCGACGTGCAAACCACCGAACGCCGCGTGGCCGCCTACCACCCTCGTGTCCTGATCCTTGACCTGAACATGCCCGGCGAGTCGAGCCTGGCCGCGATCCCGCGCCTGCGCGAGGCCGCGCCCGATACCCAGATCGTCGTCCTGACCATGCAAAGCGATCCCGCCTTCGCCCGCGAGGCGCTGCGCGCGGGCGCGCTCGGCTACGTGCTCAAGGAGGCGGCCGACGGCGAGCTCGTGCAGGCCGTCCGCTCGGCCGCCGAGGGTCGCACGTATCTGAACCCCGAGCTCGGCGCCCGTCTGGCCGCGGAGCCGCTCGCCGCGGGCGGACCGCCCGACGATCTGTCCCCGCGCGAGACCGAGGTGCTGCGCATGATCGCCCTCGGCCACACCAACAGCGAAATCGCCTCGCGTCTGTACCTCAGCGTGCGCACGGTCGAATCCCACCGGGCCCACATCCAGCAGAAGACCGGCCGGACCACGCGCGCCGATCTGGTCGCGTACGCGCGCGAGCACGGCATCACGTAGGGGGTGGGGCTGGGGGCCCGAGAGTTTCGCCGCCAGGCGAAACTCTTAAGGCGGGCGCAGCCCGCCCAGCATCCTTGGGGCCGTGGGCCCGTCCGGTCGGGCCTTAATGAGCCCCGAGCGACCGGTGCAACTCGTTGCGACCCGGGAGCGTTGCCGACTTCGGCACCGGCTTGACCAGGCCGCCCGCCGCGCGCGCCACCGTGGCGCCCTTCTTGGTCCAGGTCACCTTGGCCGCCGGGTAGCGGAGCAGGGCCTGCCACGTCGCAGGGCCGATCACCCCGTCCACCGTGAGCCCCTTGGCGGTCTGGAACTGCTGCACGGCCGCCGTCGTGGAGGCACCGAAGGCGCCGTCGACCGGGATGCTGTAACCGGCCGTGACCAGGCGCTCCTGCGCCTCGACGACCAGGTCGCCCTTGCCGTTCTGCCCGACCACGGCCAGCGCGGCGCTCGGGGTGAAGCCGGCGATGAAGCCGGCCGGCTGCGCCACGGCGCGCCACCCACTCGGCGCCGCCTCCTGCCAGTCCCACCAGCTCACGCCGGGGGCGCTGTAGGAGCGGGACTCCTGGCGGAAGCGGATGATCTGGCCCGGGGGCGGGGCTTGATAGACCTGGCCGAGCGGGTCGATCTGACGGTCGTAGGCGCGGTTGTACGCGTAGGTGTGGCTGTAGACGGTGTCGACCGTCGTGCCGATGTCACGCCAGTACATCTGCGGCGTGTTGTACTGCGCGCCCCCCGGCCCCAGGAACACCGAGTATGGGAAACCGGGGTGGTAATCCACGTACGGGAACCCAGCCAGTGACAGTGGATACCAGCGGCCGACGAGCTGGCGCAGACGGGTTACGTAGGTTTGGGCAGAGATGTACTTACCCTGATACTCGGCTTCGGCGTCGATGGCCAGGCAATCCGCTCCCGCGTGCACGGCGGCCGCGCCCACGTTCGCCTCGGCCACGGGGTCGTTGCCGTACACGTACTGCCACGCGCACGCCTTGAGTCCGTGCGCGTGCAGGGTTGAGACAAGGGACCGGTTGAACTGCGACCATGCACTCGATCCATCGCCGGCCTTGATGAACAGCGCGCTCACGCCGTAAGACCTGGCGGTGGCGATGATCGAGTTGAGGCTGCCGCCGCTCGAGGCCGACACGTACCAGATCCACATGCCGCGGCCGGCGAACGGATTGCCGCGCGCAGCAGCGCTACCGGGCAGCGCGAGCGCCGCCACCAACGCGAGAACCACCCCAACCCGAGAACGTGCCACCGAGGCAATCAACTCTGCCCGGCCGCGAAAGTTCCGTCACTTCACATAACCCTGCGCGCGAAGTGATGTGCGGTGATGCGCATGCGAAAGTTCATATACAGGCGGTGCGCGTCGGTGCGGTGATCACCCACCCCTGAGTCGAGGTGCAGCTCGTCACAGCCGAGCCGGCGCGCCTCCTCCAGTAGCCAGTCGAGCAGGGCGCGAGCGTGTCCGCGGCCGCGCGCCCCGGGCAGGGTGGAGAGATCGTCCACGTAGATGGCGTGGCCCCAGGCCAGATAGTGAACGACGCGGAACCCGGCCACCGCGACGACTTCGGCGCCTTCGAACGCGCCGACCAGGCGGTACCCCTCCGGCCGCTGGCACTCGTTGACCTGACGCACGAAGGCGTCGCGGTCAACGAGCGCGGTGCGAAGCGCCTGCATGGCGCCGAACGCGAGCCCGGTCTCATCCGGGCCGAGCTCACGCCTCACTTGATGAACAGGATCTCCGAATACTTCGGCAGCGGCCACAGATCGTCGGCGACGATCTTCTCGAGCCGGTCGGCCGCGGCACGAACCGCCTCCATGGCCGGGATGACCGTGTCGTGCATGTACTTGGCGTGCTCGAGCAGGTCAGCGTGGGGCTGGTTCTCCTCCAGGTTGGCCGACTCGAGCCCGCGGATGGCCTGAGTGAACTCACCGACCAGGTCGGAGGTCTCGGTGGCCAGGTCGCTCAGCTGAGCCTCCAGCAGAAGCGCCAGATGACCCGCCGCCGCGGGGAGCAGCATCGTGCGGGCGATCGACGCCGCCGTCTCGGCTTCGATGTTCAGCTTGGTCACGTACTGCTCGAGGAACACCTCGTAGCGCGACTCGAGCTCGCGCTCGGACAGCACGCCGTAGTTGTCGAACATGCTGACCACGTCGTCGTGGAGCAGGTACGGCAACGCGTCCGGGGTGGCGCGGAGGTTGAGCAGCCCGCGCTGCTCGGCCTCGGTGTGCCACTCCTCGGCGTAGTTGTCGCCGCCGAAGATGATCCGCTTGTTCTCGGTCCAGCTCTTCTGCAGAATCGGCGGTAGCGCGATCTCGACTGGCGTGCCCTTCTCGACCTCGTCCTCGAGCTCCTCGGCCAGATCATCGATCGCCTGGGCGACGATCGTGTTGAGAACCGTGTTCGGGAGCGAGAGCGACATGCTCGACCCCAGGGCTCGGAACTCGAACTTGTTCCCGGTGAACGCGAACGGGCTCGTCCGGTTGCGGTCGCCGCCGTGCTTGGGCAGCGGCGGCAACACCGGGGTGCCGAGGCCGAGGAACGACTCCGGCGTGGACTCGCTCACCTCGCCCCGCTCGATGGCCTCGAACACCTTCTCGAGCTCGGCGCCCAGGAAGATCGAGATGATCGCCGGCGGAGCCTCGTTCGCACCCAGCCGATGGTCCTGGCCCGGCGAGGCGATCGACGCCCGCAGCAGGCCCTGATGCTTGTTCACGGCCTGGATCACCGCGGCGCAGAAGAACAGGAACTGGATGTTCTCGTTCGGCGTGTCGCCCGGATCGAGCAGGTTCATGCCCGTGTCGGTGCCCATCGACCAGTTGTTGTGCTTGCCCGAGCCGTTGACTCCGGCGAACGGCTTTTCGTGCAGCAGGCAGGCGAGCCCGTAGCGGCGGGCGATGTTCTGCATCACCTGCATGGTCATCTGCTGATGGTCGGAGCCCACGTTCGAGTTCTCGAACACCGGCGCGAGCTCGTATTGGTTCGGCGCCACCTCGTTGTGGCGGGTCTTCACCGGCACACCGAGCTTGAACAGCTCACGCTCCACATCGAGCATGTAGGCCAGGATCCGCTCGGGGATCGAGCCGAAGTAGTGGTCGTCCAGTTCGTGCCCCTTGGGCGGCTTGGCCCCGAACAGGGTCCGGCCGGTGGTCAGAAGGTCAGGGCGCTCGAAGTAGTACTGCTCGTCGATCAGGAAGTACTCCTGCTCGGGCCCGACGGTCGTGAATACCCGCTGGGAGTTGTCGACCCCGAACAGCCGCAGTGCCCGGATCGCCGCCTTCGACAGCGCGTCCATCGAGCGCAGGAGCGGGATCTTGTGGTCGAGCGCCTCGCCGGTCCAGGAGGCGAACGCGGTCGGGATCGCCAGCACGGCCCCGTTCGGGTTCTCGAGGATGAAGGCCGGGCTCGTCGGGTCCCAGGCGGTGTAGCCGCGAGCCTCGAAGGTGGCCCGGATCCCGCCGGTGGGGAAGCTCGAGGCGTCGGGCTCGCCCTGAATCAGCTCCTTGCCCGAGAACTCGGCCAGCGCTGTGCCCTCGCCGGTGGGGCCGTAGAAGCTGTCGTGCTTCTCAGCCGTCATTCCGGTCAGCGGTTGGAACCAGTGGGTGTAATGGGTGGCACCGCGCTCGAGCGCCCACTCCTTCATGGCCAGCGCGACCGCGTCGGCCAGCGAGGTGTCAAGGGCTTCCCCGCGCGCGAGCGTCTGCTGGAGGCGGCGGAAGACGTCACGGGGCAGCCGCTGGCGCTGGACGGCCGGGCTGAACACGTTGGCCCCGAAGACTTGGTTGTCGGGGATCGTGAGGTCGGGCGCGCCGAGGGCGCCACCGTTGGGCGTCCACTGAGCGGCAAGGACGTTCTGCTGACGATTGCGAGGCATGCGGAGATGTTCCTTCCAGTCGGCACCTCGGCGGCGGAGGTGCACATACACGAGCGAGCCTCCTCGCCCGGAGGCATGGCGCCGTAGCGTAGGGGAAACCCCGGGCTCGAGTCTTTATCCCTATGGCCAAATAGCGGGCTCCGCGTGGAATACTCAGGCCTTGGCTTACGACCCGAAGGTTGGACCCGAGCTCTATGTGCCCGACGTCGGCCGCTACGGCCGCATCGCCTATCGCCGTTGCGGCCGCTCCGGGATCAAGCTCCCGGCCATCTCGCTCGGGCTATGGCAGAACTTCGGCGACGACTTTCCGCTCGCCAACAGCCGGGCCATCCTGCGCCGGGCGTTCGACCTCGGGATCACCCACTTCGACCTGGCCAACAATTACGGGCCGCCGTACGGAAGCGCCGAGATCAACTTCGGCCGCATCTTCTCCGAGGATTTCGCCCGCCTCCGCGACGAGCTGATCATCTCGACCAAGGCCGGCTACGACATGTGGCCCGGGCCGTACGGCGAATGGGGCTCGCGCAAGTATCTGCTCGGTTCGCTGGATGCCTCGCTGCGCCGGATGCGGCTCGAATACGTGGACATCTTCTACTCCCACCGGTTCGATCCCGACACGCCCCTGGAGGAGACCATGGGCGCACTGGATACCGCGGTTCGTTCCGGCAAGGCCCGGTACGTGGGAATCTCGTCCTACGGCCCCCGGCGCACCGAGGAAGCGATCGAGCTGCTGCGCCAGCTCGGGACCCCGCTGCTCATCCATCAGCCCTCGTACTCGATGCTCAACCGCTGGATCGAGAGTGGCCTTCTCGACATCCTTGATCGAGAAGGCGTGGGCGCGATCGTCTTCTCGCCCCTGGCCCAGGGCCTCCTGACCGACAAGTACCTGGACGGCGTCCCCGACGACTCACGCCTCCGGCGCGGGCTGCACTTCTCCGAAGGGATGCTGAGCGAGGAGAACCTCGCGCGGGTCAGAGCTCTGAACGAGATCGCGCGGCGGCGGGGTCAGACGCTGGCTCAACTGGCCGTGGCGTGGGTGCTGCGCGACCCACGGGTCACCTCCGCGCTGCTCGGGGCCAGCAGCGTGCGCCAGCTCGAGCAGAACGTGGCCGCGCTCGAGCAGCTCGACTTCGATCCCGGCGAGCTCGAGGAGATCGACCGTCACGCGGTCGACGCTGGGATCAACATCTGGGAGCGGTCGAGCTCGGCCTAGCGGCCGGCGCTGCACGGCACCGTGGTCGGTGCCGGCGCGGTCTGCCCGTTCGGGGCCGGCGCGGGGGCGTTGGAGGTGACGATCCGCCCCGAGTTGTCGACGTAGGACTGCGTGGGGACGCCCACAATCGTGACCGTGAACCTTCCCTGAGGCACTGTGCGGCCGTCGGAGAGCACGGCCTTGGCACCGCCGAAGACGCCCGCTGCCACCTGCCAGGCGACGGTGAAGCGACCCGTGCAGACCGCGGTCACCCTCCAAACGAACCGCGCCGTGGCGCCGGGCTTCAGTGGGTGGCCGAGCGCCCAGACGTGTGGGTCCTCGGTCACCATCCCGCCCTCGCCGCCAGAGGCGCAGCTGTAGCTCTTGTTGCCAGGCGCACCCTTCACGCACGGCGTCGGATTCGGAGCCCGGTCGACGATCCAGACCTGCCTGGAGGGATTGGCGACAGACGACTGGCGATTGAGCACGGCGAACGGTGCCACGCTGGTGCCCTCGCCCGTGGGCGGGCTGTGCCACTTGCCGGCCACCGGTCCACAGGTCACGTTGCAGATGGTCACCGCCGGATCGGGGATCGTCTTCGGGCCCGGGTTACGGACGACGATTGTCAGGGTCGTGTGCTGGGTCAGTCGCTGAGCGGCCGGGAAGGACGCCCTCGCCACCTGCACGGTGAACCTGCCCGTGGGCGCGTTGGCATTCTGCGGGGTGCCGCCGCAGGCGGCGAGCATGAGCGCGCCGCCGATCACCACAACCGTGACTCTCCTCCTGCTCAAGGCGGGCTGAACATACCACCGGCTCGCGGACGAGGCGACGGTTCCCACTTGGTGGTTTGCTCCTCCCTCGCGTAGGCTTTCTTACCGTCGGCCGCACCGCGGCACCCGACCCCATGGGAGGACTGAGAGAGAGTTGATCAGAGCAGTCGCGGACCGCGCATACTCCCCCACCAAGGGGCTGCTCGAAGAGGTCGGGAACATGATGATCCTGACCGGGAAGACGCTCGTCTCGGCCATCCGGCCCCCGTATCCATACGGCAGCGAGTTCGCCGCCCAGTTCATCTTCGCGCTGAAGCTGTGCTGGTTCCCGCTGTTGATCTCGACCGTGGCCTTCGGCTACGAGGCACCGGGCCTGCAGGCGGCCAACTTCCTCGTCCTCTTCGGGGCGCTCGACCGCCTCGGCGGCTTCTTCGTGCTCTCCTCGATCCGAGAGTTCGCGCCGTTCGTGGACGCGATCATCCTGGCCGGTGTGGCCGGAACCGCGATCACCGCGGACCTCGGTGCACGGAAGATCCGCCAGGAGCTCGACGCGCTGCAGGTGCTCGGCGTGGACCCGGTCAAGAACCTGGTCGTCCCCCGCTTCCTGGCGCTGATGATCGCCACCGGGCTGTTCGACATCTACGCGCTGTTGTTCGGGATCCTCGGCGGAATCCTGGCCACGCTGGTCAACCATGCCCCCATCGGCCCGTTCTGGGCCACGTTCTTCAACAACGCCGAGACCACCGACCTGTGGGGCTCGGTGGTCAAGACCACGCTGTTCGGCGCCATCATCGCCATCGTCTGCTGTTACAAGGGGATGACCGCGTCGGGCGGGGCCGAGGGCGTGGGTAAGGCGGTGAACCAGGCCGTGGTGATCTCGTTCCTGGGCATCTTCGCCTTCAACTACGCCTTCACGCAGACGCTGCTGGCCACGCACCCCGACATCACCTCGATCGTCAAGTGAACGAGCTCGTCGCCATACCGAAGGGCTGGATCGAGGCCTTCGGCGAGATCATCAAGTTCACCGGGCAGATCGTCCGGGAGGTTCTCACCGGGCGTGTGTTCAAGTTCTTCGGCGAGGCGCTGCGCCAGTCGGGGATCCTGATCGTGTCTTCGACGCTCGTTATCTGGGGACTCGTGTTCATCATCGGGCTGGAGTGCGGCGTCGAGGGCGCCTACTTCGACCAGGCCAACGGCGTGCCCGCGTACGCGGGCATCTTCGCCGCCTGGTGCGACCTGCGCGAGCTCGTCCCCTACGGATTCGGTTACATGATGGCGGCCAAGGTCGGCACCGGCCTGGTGGCCGAGCTCGGCTCGATGCGGATCTCGGACGAGATCGACGCGCTCGAGGTGATGGGCATCAGCGGGATGACCTTCCTGTGCTCGACCAGACTGCTCGCCGCCTGGCTCGTCCTTCCGTTCGTTTACCTGGCCTCCGTCGGCGCCGGCTTCCTGGCCAGCTACATCGTCGTCGTGCAGCAGATCGGGTATGTGTCATCGGGCGGGTTCTTCCTCATCTTCTGGCAGTTCCAGAACCCACCGGATCTCTTATTCAGCTTGATAAAGGGCATGGCGATGGCCACGGTCATCGTTCTCGTCGGCTGCTATTACGGGTACAACGCGAGTGGTGGCCCCGTAGGGGTCGGCACCGCAACCGCGAAGTCGATGGTGCTCAACATCGTCGCGGTCCATCTCATCGGCATGCTCGGGACCCAGATCTTCTGGGGCGCCAACCCGAGAGCACCAATCGGAGGCTGAAAATGTCAGAAGGCGAAGAACGGTCCAGCGAAGACCAGCCGACGATCCCGCATCCGACCCAACCGCAATCCGGTTGGCAGTACGCCGCCCAGGAGGGCGGGCAGTCTGGCGACGGGGAGGGCTCTCACGGAGGCGGAGGCGAGGGGCGATCCGACGGCGGCGGTCAGGCGCGATCCGACGAGGGAGATCAGCGCTCTGACGGCGAGGAGCGTTCCGACGGCGAGGGTCAGTCGGAGGATTCCTCCTCGCGTGTGTCGGTTGTCGACGAAGAGGCGCCCCGGCCGGCACCACCACCCGGAGCCGACGAGGACGAGTACAAGTTCCACACCTACCGGGTGTACCCCTCCGGGCGTCCGGATGCGGTCGAGTTCATCGACGTCTACAAGTCGTTCGGCCGCGACGCGCGCATTCTGCGCGGGCTCAACATGGGCCTGCCCGAGGGCATGGTCTCGATGATCCTCGGCCCCTCAGGCACCGGCAAGTCGGTCTGCATCAACCACATGGTCGGACTGCTCTATCCCGATGAGGGAGACATCCTCGTCCACGGACAGTCGGTCCCGAACATGCCCGACGACGACCTGTTCGAGATGCGCAAGAAGTTCGGGCTGTTGTTCCAGGACGGGGCGCTGTTCGGCTCGATGAACCTGTACGACAACGTCGCCTTCCCGCTTCGTCAGCACACCGAGAAGGGCGAGGACGAGGTCGAGGACATCGTCATGAAGCGACTCGGCGAGGTCGGGCTCGCCGAGGCGCGGACGAAGATGCCGAACGAGCTCTCAGGTGGGATGCGCAAGCGGGCCGGGTTCGCGCGCGCGCTCGTGCTCGAGCCCGACATCGTTCTCTTCGACGAGCCGGACTCCGGACTTGATCCGGTCCGCACCGCGCTTCTGGGCGAGCTGATCCTCGAGATCCATCGCGACATGATGGAGGACGCCAAGAAGAAGGAGAAGGATCACCTTCCCACCTTCACGGTCATCACCCACGACATCATGAGCGCCCGGCGCGTGGCCGACTACATCAGCGTGCTTTGGCGAGGGCGGATCGTCGAGGCCGGTCCGGCCGAGGACATGCTCAACTCTGACAACCCGTTCATCCGGCAGTTCCTGGCAGGCGAGTCCGAGGGACCGCTTGCCATGGACTGAGGCGGTTCGTTTCGGACTCGCCTGCTTAAGGCTTTCGCCTGGCGGCGAAACTCCTGGCGTCGCGGTCGCCGATCCTCCCGTTGAGCACGGGATTAAGCTGCTCGTGCCCGGCGCGCGTTCGCGCGCTCGCCCGGTAGCCTTGCCCCGGCATGAGGTTCAGGGAGAGGCTGGAGTGGTTGGTCAAGGTCGCGACCATCCGGCCGGCGGTGACGCTGGGCGTAGTTCTCAGCCTCGCGGTGGCGGGGGGGATCGTGGCGCTTGGGCTGCACCCGAGCGCGGCCACGAACACGTTCGTCTCGAGCTCTGACTCGAGCTACCGGGCCACGGCCGATCAGCAACGCCACTTCGGCTCGGATGCCGTGATCGTCCTCATCAACGAGCCGCTCACGAATCTGGTGGAGACGAAAGATCTCGCCACGCTGAGCCAACTTGAGGCGTGCCTGGCCGGGCAGTCGCTGGTCGCGAACTCCACCCTGGGGGCGTTCGTCCCCGCTTCGGCCGCGGCTCAGCGCCCATACGGCGGCCCCCACAGCCCGTGCGCCAGGCTGATGGCGGCCAAGCCGGTGCAGACCGTCTACGGGCCGGGAACGTTTCTCAATCGCGCTGTGTCGGCCGTCAACGGCGAGGTGCAGACAATCAAGGCCACCTCCCAGCAGGCGATCACCAGCGCGGGCCAGAACGCATACCAGCTGGCGCTCGTCCGGCACATGAGCCGGGCGCAGGCGATCGCGGCGGGTAACGCGGCTGCTCAGCTCGAGCAGCAACAGCAGGTCGACAAGCTGGCCCAGATGGCGCTCCAGTCCGGGATCACGAGCAACCCCCGGATCGACGATCAACAGTTCATTTCCCAGGTCGTGTTCGACCAGACGCGCGGAGTCAATCAGCCCAAGGCGCGATTCTCCTACCTGTTCCCGACCGCCAACTCGGCTCTGGTCCAGATCCGGCTCAAAGCCTCGCTGAGCGACTCCCAGCAGGCCGCGGCGATCAGGTGGATCCGGCAGGCGGTGGCCATGCCGATGTTCCGATCGGCCTACAACGGCACTTATACGGTGACCGGCGAACCAGTGGTGGTCAACGACCTTGCCTCCGGGCTCACCGGGTCAATCGAGGGGCTTCTGATCGCCGTGGTCGTCGTGATGGCGCTCGTTCTGATGATCGTGTTCCGCAGCCGCCTGCGCCTCCTGCCGCTCGTGCTCGCGCTCGCGGCATCCGGCATCACGTTCGGGCTGATCGGATTGCTCGGCGTACCACTGACCATGGCCTCGATCGCGGTGTTGCCCGTCCTCATCGGGCTGTCGGTCGACTACGCGATCCAGTTCCAATCGCGCATACAGGAGGCATGGAGCGAGGGCGGCGTCACCGCCACCGCCGCGATTGCCTCCGCGGCGCGAACGGGCGCTCCGGCGATCGCCACTGCGGCCGCGGCGACCGCCACCGGATTTCTCATCCTTCTGCTCTCGCCCGTGCCGATGGTGCGCAGCTTCGGGCTGCTGCTCGTGCTTGGGATCGTCGTTGCGCTGCTGTGCGCCCTGACCGCCGGCGCGGCCGCAATGGCGCTCGGGGCTCGCGGCAAGCGCGAGGGCGGGGTGATCAGCGCCTCGATCCACGGCGCCCGCGAGATCACGGCCGAACTCGGCCGCCGCCTCGCCCCAGCGCGCCGGCGGGTGCCGACCGTCCGGCCTCGCCTTCCGCGGGTCGAGCTGGGCCGGCTCTCCGCGGCGCCCCAGCGGGTCCTGGCCGTCGCCGTGATTCTCGCCGTTCTCGGCTGGATCGCAGACACCCAGACGTCGGTGCAATCGGACGTGACCAAGCTCGTACCGTCGAGTATGCCGGCGCTCAAGCACCTCCGGACGCTCGAGCGGCTGACCGGCGTCTCGGGCGAACTCGACGTGACCGTGCGGGCCAACAACGTGGCGACACCGAAGACGATCGGCTGGATGATCAACTACGAGCAGCGGCTGCTCTCGCACTACGGCTATCTCGAGACCAAGGGCTGCGCCCAGGCCACGCTGTGTCCCGCGCTGTCGCTGCCGGACCTGTTCTCCGCCGGGTCGGCTACGGGCCAGGGCACCCCCGGGCTGACCGCTGCCTCGATCAATGGCCTCCTGAACGCGGTGCCGCCTTACTTCTCGCAGGCGGTCGTCACCTCCGACCGCCGGGAGGCCACGCTCGCGTTCGGGATCCGGTTGATGCCGCTCGCCCGCCAGCAGCGGGTGATCGACTACATGCGCTCCCAGCTGCACCCGCCGCGCGGCGTCAGCGCACAGTTGGCCGGCCTCCCGGTCCTGGCGTCCGAGGCGAACGGCGTGCTCTCGTCCTCGCTGCGGCGCCTGCTCACCCTGCTCGCCGGCCTGGTTGCGGTGTTCGTCGTCCTCCTGCTCATCCTGCGGCAGGTTCGCCGGGCCGTCGTGCCCCTGATCCCGATTGCCCTGGCCACCGGGTGGTCGGCCCTCATCGTGTGGCTGATCGGCATTCCGCTCAACCCGATGTCGGCCACCCTCGGGATGCTCGTCATCGCCATCTCGACCGAATTCAGCGTGCTGCTATCCGAGCGCTTCCGTCAGGAACGGGCCGCGGGCCATGACCTGAGCGAAGCCCTGGCCCGCACCTATGGCCGGACCGGCAAGCCGGTGCTCGCCTCCGGAATCACCGCGATCGCCGGGTTCGGCGTCCTCGTGGTCTCGAACATCACGATGCTGCGCGACTTCGGTTTCGTCACGCTCGTGGACCTCTCTGTGTCCTTGGCCGGCGTGCTGCTGATCCTCCCGTCCGTGCTCGCCCTATCCGAGCGGGACGACCTGGCGGAGCGAGCGCGGGAGATCATCCGCCGTGGCGGTGACGGCCTTCGCCCGCGCCGCCGCCGCGCGCGCATGGCGTGAACGCCGAGGAGCCCCGCCACCGGCTCGACCCCGACCGTGCCGCGCAAGCGGCCGCTCCGCGCCGCCCGGATCGACCGCCCCCGCCGGACATCGACGTCCGCCGCTACCGCTGGGCGATCGGCCTGCTGGGTCTCGCCCTGGTGATCGCCTTCTCGGTCTACCAGGTCACCTCCCACGGGCTGGCCAGCCCGGGGATCCCGGCCGGCGGGCGGCTGCATTACTTCGCCGCTCCGCTTGCCGCCTCGAACCTCGACGGCGATGCCAACCTGAATCCCCCGTGTACGGCCGCACAGCACGACGGGCGGGCCCTGAATGTCTGCCTTCTCGTGCAGCGAGCTCCGCTCGTGCTGGCTTTCTTCTCGCCCAGTTCGCAGGAGTGCGTGCAGCAGGTGGGCGCGCTGCAGTCGCTCGCCGGCCGCTTCCCAGCCTCGCGGGTGCAGTTCGCGGCCGTGGCGGTCCACTCGGGCCACGCGCAGACCAAGGCGCTCGTGCGCTCTCACAGGTGGACCATCCCGGTCGCCTACGACCGGGATGGAGCCATCGGGGGCCTCTACGACGTGGAGCTCTGCCCTCTGCTCGAGCTGGTCCGCACCGGAGGGATCGTGGCCCGTCGGCTCATCGGAACCCAGTGGACCAAGGCCGCGAAGCTTGATCCCCAGGTGCAGGCCCTAATGCGATGAGCTCCGATCCGGAGCTGACGGCGGCCATCGGGTTCGTCGAGCCCGCGGTCAGGGCCGAGTTCCCGGGCCTTCGGCTCGCCTGGCTGAGCGTGAGTGCCCAGCCGGGGCGGACCAGGCCCGCGGTGCAGCGACGGTTGCGCGCGCTGTCGAACCGGTACTCGGGAGGCAGTGTGGTCGCCATGCGGACGCAGCCGATCCCCCACGCCTACAGGGTTTTCTTCCGCCAGATCGGCCTGGATCCCGATGTCGACCGGGTCCCGAGCGAGCGCGCCGCCGTCGCGCGGCTGGTTCAAGGCCAGTTCATCTCCAACGATGCGGTACGGGACGCGCTGCTGCTCGCCCTGATCGAGACCAGCGTGCCGGTCTGGGCGGTCGATGCCGCGCGCGTCGATCCCGGCGGCCTGGGGATCCGCACCGCAGGCTCTCGGGAGAATCCGGACAGTGGAGGCCCCAGGCCGGCCGGGAGGCTCGTCGTGGCCGACGCAGCGCGAATCCACGCCGAGTTGTTCGGCGAGGTGGTCCCCGCACACCAGCCTGGCCGGGGCACAACCGACGTCATCCTGTATGCGGTCGGCGTCGACGGCGTCCCGGCGCTGCACCTCGAGGAGGCTCTGTGGGTGTCGGCGGAGGCGCTCGTCCGGGCGTAGAACCTGAAGGGGTGGGTAAACCGTTGCTAAGCTGGGGATCGCCCACGTCAGGAGGGAGGCACCGTTGGAGCTCCTCGACAAAGTAAGCAGCGTCGCGCCTGTTGCCGACCTCGAATCGGCCGAGCTGGCCGCCCGGCGGTCGCTGAAGGTTCAGATCGCCAGGCTCGAGCGCGAGCTGTCGGAGGCCGTCGTAACCGCATTCGCGCACAACATGGGCGGCGTGACCGACGTCGGACCCGTACCGTCGCCGGCGCCACGACTGCTCAGCCTCGGAGAGCTCGAGTGCGTCCGGGACGACCTCGCGGGGCGCCTGCGGGCCGCTCAGGTGACGATCGCCGAACGAGCTGATGCGCAGGCAGAGAGCCGCGTGCGCCTCGAGCAGATGCTGCTCGAGCCGGGCCGGTACCGCTTTACCCGGGTCTCCTGCCGCGAGCTCGGCGAGCCCGGCTGTGGCGTGTGGCAGGTCAGGCCGCGGCTCGGCCTGATCGGGATGTTGATGGACTGGTGGCAGGTCAAGCTCTCATCGGGCTGTCCATTAGCCAGGGGCCGCGCGGCGCTCGCGCGGCCCTGAAGACTCGATAGGCGATGTTCCGCCACCTGCTCAGGACCGGAGCCGGCGCGGCTCTGGTGGTGTCGATTATGTTCATCGGCAGCCTTGGCATGTGGGTCGGGACCCCGCTGCTGTGGCTGTGGGTCGGCTCTCAGGTCCAGGGGGCGACCGATTCCGTCGGGGCCGCGATCAGCGCCGGCTTCGTGGGCGCGGTGTTGACGATCTTCGGCGTGGCAGCCCTGCTCGCCAAGCTGAGCGAGACCTACCGATCCAACTGCCGTGCACGCGGCCGCGGCGACCCGGGTCACGGCGTGCTCGAGGGCGTCCTGGTGGTGAGCGCGGGCGTCACCGTGGTCGTGTTCGTGATCTGGTTCCTGCTCTTCGCCGGCGCCAGCCCGGTTCCGGTGGGAATTCAGATCTAGGCGAAGTGCTCCGCACTTCGCTTAAGAGTTCGCCTAGCGGCGAACTCTCGGGCTCTTGTCAGCCCGAGAGTTTGCCGCCAGGCACACTCTTAAAGCACTCGCCGAAGGCGAGTGCTCAGGCTCCGATCAGTTCGAGCTCGCGGGTCTCGCAGGACTCCTCGAGCTGGCTCGCCAGCATCCGGCGCTGGCGTTCGGTGAGCGCGTTCACGGGCTTGGTCTCCGTGATGTGATTCCGGAAGAGGAACTTCCGGCATCGGGAGCTGCCCCAGCGCCTCTGGCTCATCAGCAGGTCTCCGATCGCCCAGCTGCCCGCCTCGAACGGTAGTTCGAGGAGGACGTCCGCGGCGGAAACTTCGCCATCCGCAATCCGCCGCTTCAGCTCCGCACGTGCGAGCCGGATTTCGTTGGCTCGCTCCAACGCCTGCAGTCGTTGCGGTGTTGGGGTCATCGTGGCGGTGTGCTCCATTTAGCTGTCTCTCTCCCCGCGTTGGGTCCGCCGATCGGCGGATATTTGGTTTTGATCACTGCCCTCAGGACGCCGACCATCGCCGGTTTTCCCGTGGGTTGCTGCTCGTCGCGCCCCGAGGTCCCTGTCCGGCCTCGAGACAGATGCGCTCCGGCCGCGACTGACGGGTCCTGGGCCCCCATCGCCGCGCGCCGTTGCGACTCCCAGGAAGCTAGAACAACGGGGGCGTAACAGCAATGTCACATCCGGGTCAGGATGCGCTTAGAGCGTGTTTTTTTCGTTACCGGCCGAGGCTTGTAACGCACTGGACAAAGGCTGTCCAGACTTGGCCATCCCGATAGGGAGGCGCCGCTCCTACGAGCGTCCAGGCAGAGGTCCGTGCTCTGACTCGAACGTTCGTTTAGCGGCCGCGAAAGCCTCAAGCGCGCGGTCGAGGGTGCTCGGGTCGTGGGTCGCCATCACGCTCGTCCTGAGCAGCGCGCCGGACGGCGGCACGGCGGGATGGATCATCACGTTGACGTAGACCCCGGCCTCGTAGAGGAGCTTCCAGAGGAAGACGGCCTTCCAGTCGTCGCCCACGACCACCGGCACGACCGGGGTGACCACCTCGGTGCCGTCCTCGAGACGCGTCGGCTCGACGACCTTGAAGCCGAGCTCGCTGAGCCCGTGGTGCAGGTAGCGAGCGTTGTCCAGGACCCGCCGGAACAGTGCGGGCCCCTCCTCGGACCGGCAGATCCGGACTGCGGCCAGCGCCGCGCCCACGGCAGCGGGGACGGCCGAGGCGGTGAAGATGAACGGTCGCGACTGAATGCGCAGGAACTCGATCACGTCCGCCGGTCCGGCGATCACGCCCCCGCACGACGCGAGCGACTTCGAGAACGTGGCCATGCGCAGGTCGACGCGGTCCTCCACTCCGAGCAGCTCACAGGTGCCGGCGCCACGTGCCCCCAGGACGCCGAGGGCGTGCGCCTCGTCGACCATCAGCCGGGCTCCGAACCGCGCCGCCAGCTCGCTGATCTCCGGCAGCGGAGCCACATCTCCCTCGGTCGAGAAGACGCCGTCCACGACGATGAGAATTCCGCCACCGTCCCGCGCCGCCCGCTCCAGCGTGCGCTCGAGGCGGTCGATCCGATTGTGGCGGAAGGCCCGGAGCTTCGCGCGGGAGAGAATCACGCCGTCGAGAATCGAGGCGTGGTCGCCTGAGTCGGCGATCACCGTGTCGCTTGGGCCGAGGATCGTTCCCAGAGCGCCCACATTGGCCTGATGCCCCGTGGTGAAGACGAGCGCCGCGTCGGTGCCCATCCACTCGGCGAGCTCACGCTCGAGCTCGAGGTGGAGATCGAGCGTCCCGTTGAGAAACCGCGAGCCCGTGATCCCGGTGCCGTACCGGTTGAGGGCGTCGAGTGCGCCCTGCTTGACCCGCGCGTCCCCGGTCAGGCCCAGGTAGTTGTTCGACCCGAGCATGATCCGCTGCTTGCCCTCCATCTCGACCACGGGCAGGGTCGGGCCTTCCAGGACGCGGAAGTACGGGAGCGCATCCAGCTCACGCGCGGCTTTGAGCTGGGCGATGCGCTCGTGCTCGCGAGCCTTGGCGAAGACGTCGATGGAGGTCGGCATGGCGTTGGGCGACCAGGCGGGCGGCGGCGAAGCCTCGCCTGCGGATATCCCGCCTCGGGCGTGTGTATCGTAACGGGACGAGCGATGACCGAAGAGGGACGCGCCATCGAACCGCTGGCTGAGGAGGACGAGGAGACCGTCCAGGGGCTTCCCGTGCTTGCGCATGTGCGGCCGGTCGACCGGGCTGAGCCCGCGCCCCTGCCCGCCGTTCAGACGGCGGCCGCGGTGGCAACCGGCTTTGTCGCCGGGGCAGCCACGTTGGCGCTGGTCAAGCGCCATAGCACCCGCAAGTCGGCCCGGCTCGCGCGCAGCGCGCCGCGGCGCGCCGTGGACATGCTGCCGATCGTGGGAAGCCGAACGTTCCTGGTCGACATCCACCTGATCGGTAAGCCCGGGGAGTGATCGTCGAAGTCCGCCCGCGGTGGGCGTTCGCACTTCCCCTCCGCAGCGGACCGGATAGTTTGACCGTCGCCCGCGGCCGTGTCCTGCACCGGCTGCTCGACCTCGGGCCGGGGGAGCCCCCGGCGCTGGTCTGCGTGGCCCAGCCCTCGCGGGAGCTCGTGGTCTTCGACGCGCGGGCGGGATCGCGCCCGGCGGCCGCCCAGGCGATCGAGCGCATGCGCCGGGCGCTTGGCGTCGACCAGGACCTGCGGCCGTTCTACGAGCGGTTCCGCTTCGACCCGCTGATCGGCCGCGCTGTGCGCGCCGATCCAGCTCTGCGGGTGTGGGGCAAGCCAGATCCGTTCGAGGCGCTGGCGTGGGCGATCTGCGAGCAGCTGATCGAGGTCGAGCGGGCGTACGCGATCCAGCGTCGGCTGGTCGGACGGCTCGGGCGCCGGTGTGAGGCGACCGGACTGCGCTCGGCCCCGACTGCTGCCGTGCTGGCTCGGCAGGCACCGGCCCGGCTCGCCGCCTGCGGGCTCTCAGAGCGACGCTCTGCGCTCCTCGTCCGGGTCGCGGCAGAGGTCGATCGCGGAAGGATCGACCTGGCCGGTCCGGATCATGAGGAGTGCTGGCGGCGGCTCCGCGCAATCCCGGGCATCGGCAGCTGGACCGTGCAGATGCTCGGTCTGACCGGTCAGGGCCGTCTTGATCAGCTTCCCGCCGGGGATCTCGGCTTCCTCAAGCTGGTTGGCCGGCTGCTTCATCGCGATCCTCAGGCCAGAGCGACCGAAGCCGAGGTCGTGGATTTCTTCGCCCGCTTCGAGCCCTGGGCCGGCCTGGCCGGAGCGCATCTGTTGCGCGCGGGGCGGGGCAGCCGCTTCTACGCCCGCACGAGCTTGAACTCGAGGGTCTCCCACGGTGCTCGGGCCAGCGCGGCGCGCAGTTCCGCCTCCTCGGCGTAGGTCCCGGCCAGCCGTCGCCCCTCGCAGCGGACGGTCAGAGAGTCGGTGGCAAACGGCCACGGCGTGAGCCGGCCCTCGGCAGAGAGCTCGAGTTCTGCCGGGCCGGTCGCGGTTGGTACCTCATGCGCGGTGGTGGGCGCCCAGTCGAGGCACAGCGCCAGCGACAGGAAGTCCCAGATCCAGAGCAGCTGGTGGTTGCGCTGCAGCAGCGTGCGGTCGGCGCCCAGCGACGCGATCAGCGTTTCCTGGAACCGCTCCTGCTCGGCCAGGTAGCCGCGGACTGCCGCGGCATCTTCCTCGGACAGCGCGTCCAGATCGCGGCGTCGCTGCAGGCGCGCTCCATGGAGGGAGGCCAGCAGGGCCGCGTACCGGCTCTGGGTGCACAGTCGTCGCGGCCCGTCGGTCCACTGCTGAACGTGCCGGCCCACCGGCATCTCGGTGAACGAATACGGCAGCCCGGTCTTCGGGTTGAGCTCGGGCGCGGCGTCCCAGGGGCCCATTCCGAGGTCATGCTGCTCGGCGGCGAGGCAGACCTCTTCGAGCGGCTCAACGACGCCGAATCGCTCGTTACCCCACGCTCGGGCCAGCTGTCCGGAAACCCACGCGTGCGACGGCTGCCCGATCGCCAGGACGGCGCCGTTCTGTCTGCTCAGCAGCACGAGCGCACGCGCGGTCCGTGTCAGCCCGGCTTCAGACCCCTTGACCGGCCAGCACCTCGTTGGTCGACGCGTTGGCGACGGCGTCCGGGTTTGAGATGAGATGGTGGTTGAGCATCCATTCGCCGTACGCGTTCCACTGGGACTGGTCCTGCCATCCCCATGGCTGGCCGCCGCCGCTGGGGAAGAAGGCGGGCAGAGTCGCGTTGACGCTGGCCAGCTGCAACTTCGGATCGAGGCCGGGGTTTTCCGAGACGAGGTTCTGCACCGCGGCCTTCGGATTGTTCCGGACCGCCCCGTAGCCGCGAGCGAGCGCCTGCACGAACC
Organism: uncultured Solirubrobacterales bacterium; assembly: GCA_963748585.1. GTDB lineage: Bacteria > Actinomycetota > Thermoleophilia > Solirubrobacterales > Solirubrobacteraceae > Palsa-465. The sequence goes on from CAVVJR010000005.1 coordinate 241,352, forward strand.
GCCGGATCTTGTCCTCGTGCTGAGCCAGCGTGCTCGTCCGCACGGCCAGGACGAGCTCGTCGTAGGTCGGCACGCCGACTTGATTCATCCGGATGACGTTGGGGCGCTTGCCCATCTTCTGGAGCTGAACCGCCTCGACGTTCCAGTAGGCACCCAACGTGGCGTCGACCCGACCGGTCAGCATCGCGGGGATGAGGTTCGCTCCCACGTTGATCTCCTTGACCGATTTCTGAGCTATTCCGGCGCGGCTGAGGATCGTGGTCAGGTACGCGTGCTGATAGGGAATCCCGGCGTCCCCGATCGTCTTGCCGCGGAGGTTGGACACTGACTTGATGTGCTTGGAGCCGACCGACACGATCGACGTCAGCGGCTGCTGCACCACCGCGGCGATGGAAGCCACCGGCAGGCCGCGATCCCGCGCCAGCAGGAGCTCGGGCTCGTAGGTGATCGCCGCGTCGACCTTGCCGGCCGCCAGCAGCTTCAGCGGCGAGGACGGGTCGGAGGGAACCTGCAGGTGCACGTTCAGACCCGCCCGCTCGAAATCGCCGTTGGCCAGGGCCTGGTATATGCCTACGTGGTCGGCGTTGGGGAACCAGTCGAGCATCACGGACATCGACTGTCCGCGTCCAGATGTGCCAGTGAGGGCCTCCTTCTTCTCGCCGCAAGCGGCGAGACCGAGCACCAGCGCGGCGGCCGCCGCCGTGAGGCCGAGCTTCTTGGTCATCAGGCGATTCCTCCTCGTGGTTCGTAAGCCCAGGGCAGCAGCAGCCGCTCGGCCACCGTAAGCAGTGCAAACAGGGCGATCGCGAAAACCGACAGAATCAGCACGGCGGCGTAAGCGCGCGCGGTGAGGAGCTGCGGGATCGCCTGCTGGAAAAGGTACCCGAGTCCGGCGCTGGAGCCGTTCTGCTCGGCGAACACAGCCCCGATCACCGCAACCACCACCGCGATCTTGGCCCCCGTGAACAGCCCCGGCAGGGCGGAGGGGAGCTCGACGTGACGGAACACCCGCGCTCGCGTGGCGTCGAATGTGCGCATCAGCTTGAGCAGCTCCGGGTCGACGGCGGCCAGCGCGCCCAGGGTCGTGACGACGATCGAGAAAAACGAGACGAGCGCGATCACCATCAGCTTGGGCAGGATCCCGAAGCCGAGCCAGAGGACGAACAGCGGCGCCACCATCGGGATCGGAATCGTCTGCGAGGCGACGAGCAGCGGATACACCGCCGGTCTGAGCGTCCGAGCCGAGAAGTGGAGAGCGATCGAGAACAGAAAGGCGGCGGCGCTGGCGACGAGGATGCCGAGCAAGATCTCCTCGGCCGTGACCAGGAAGTTGGTCCACAGGAGCGAGCGGTCGGTGTAGAGAGCGCGAGCGATCGCGTGGGGAGCGGGAAGGATGAGCGGGTCGGCGCCACCGAGGTCGACAAACGCCTCCCAGCACCCGAGCAGGACCATCAGGACGGCGAGTGCGCGCCAGTTGAGAAGCGCGCGTCTCACCGCTCCGCTCCCAACGCCTCAAGCGCTCGAGCGCGCAGGGCGATCACATCCGGGTCGGTGGGGTGGCGCGGGCGCGGAAGGTCGACGTCGATCTCCGCCACGTCGCGCCCGGGGCGGGACGACATGACGACGACGTGATCGCCGAGGATCACCGCCTCCTCGATGTCGTGGGTGACCAGCAACACGGTGCGCGGCTCGGTTTCCAGCACATGAGCCAGCCAGGAGCGCATCTCCTGGCGAGTGAGGGCGTCGAGCGCGGCGAACGGTTCGTCAAGCGCCAGCACCGGCTTGCCGGCCAGGAGTGAGCGCAGGAACGAGACCCGCTGGCGCATCCCACCGGAGAGCTGGGCCGGTCGGGCGCGCTCGAATCCGTCCAGGCCGAAACGGGTGAACCACGGCGCCGCCTGGGCACGGGCTTCGTTCTTCGGCACGCCCTTTGCCCGTAGCGCCATACCCGCGTTATCGAGCGCGCTCAACCAGGGCAGGAGCAGGTCACGCTGGGCCATGAGGGCCGCCGGGGCGGAGCGAATGGTCCCGGAGTCCGGTTGCTGCAGGCCGCACACGAGCTCGAGCAGGGTCGTCTTGCCGCAGCCGCTCGGGCCGACCACGACCACGGTCTCGCCGGGCCGGGCGCGCAGCGACATCCCGGAAAGCGCGGTTACAGGACCTCGCCGCGTTCGGAAGGTCCGGGTCACGGCCTCCACGGTGACGCCGTCGTCCGGGCCGTGAAGATCGAGAGGCTCCTTCACGGGAGCCTGGATCATGTCTGCAATCGCTCCCTTCGCGGGCATTACCCCACAGGTTCGAAGGGTCAGCGCCGGGTTGCCGCTCGGGCAAGGGGCGCTATCTCAGCCGGCTTTCCCGCCAGCCCCCCTGAGTGTTCAGGTCTACAGCTTGATGCTACCCGGTCTGCCGAACCAGGCTCTCGGGCCGCCGCTATGGGCCGGCGGCTTCCCCGCCCTCGTGCCCGGGCTCGGTGACCTCCCAGCGTTCAGGCGGGGGTGGAGTGTGCGGTCCGGCCAGGTAACTGCCGCCCTGAGGAACAAGGATCAGTCCCTGCTTGATGAAGTCGAAGACGAGCACGCTGTGCAACTGCACGGCGATGAGCGTGCCGTCGCAGCGATCGCTCGTCGTCCACTGGGTACCGCGCACCGTGCCCGTGGCGTAACGACCGCGGGTCCGGAAGCGGCCACTCGAGCGCGCACGAAGCGTCTGCAGAATCCGGGAGCTGACCGCGGCATGCGCAGTGACCGAGGCGTCACGCGCGCCGTGCGCGGTGCAGCTCTTGTAGGTCGGAGCGCCCTTGAACGTGCCTTCGACCAGCGTGAGTACCGTGACCGCGGCGTCGCCGCCTTGGGTCAGCTGGGTCAGCCGGAAGACGGCGCCGCCGAACACTCCGTGGAACAGCTTGTGCTTCTTGCCCGACGCGCTCTGGAGGCTCAGCGTGCCGTGCAGGGCGTCGATAATGCTCCCGGCCGGGACCTTGGTATCGGCGGTCAGCGGGATCAGCCGGTGACCGATGACGATGAACACGATGCCCGACACGGGCGCGATGTCGAACGACCTGCCGAGCACGGGCGGCCCGGGTGCCGCTCCGCCCGGGGTGATGAAGGTCCGATCGGGGCCGATGGCCGAGCCATTGCTGTTGAAGGCGACCATCCGTACGTGGTAAAGCGCATGCGGGAGTAGCCCGTGCACCGACGTCGAGACGGGGTGATAGGTGCCGTCCGACCCGATCTGCTGGCGTGAGGTGGCGTTCGTGTAGTCGGGGCCGTTGCCGCCCGCCTTGGTGTACCGCCTGTCCAGGCCGTATTGCCAGAACACGAAGGTCTGGGAGCCCTCAGGGTTGGCCGAGCCGGAGAACCCGGCGCCGTTGGCGCCCTCGACTGCCGGCTGGTTAGACGCGATCGACGGGCTCCCCGGGCCCCCTGCCGCAGGCAGCGCATCGAACGTGGCCGTCACATTCGTGTCGGCGCTCATCGTCACCGTGCATGTGCCGGTGCCCGAGCAGCCGCCTCCGCTCCAGCCGGCAAACGACGACCCGTTGCCCGGGTTGGCCGTGAGCGTCACGCGGCTGCCGGTCGGATACGAATGCGAGCAGGTCGGCGGACACGAGATTCCGCCCTGGTCGTCGGTCACCGTCCCGCTCCCCGAGCCGCTCTTGGAGACCGTTAGCGTGTGCGTCGCCGCAGCGGGCTGCGCGACGGTATCGAAGGTCGCGGTGACGTTCGTGTCGCGAGTTCATCGATCACCGTGCAGGTGCCGGTGCCCGAGCAGCCGCCGCCGCTCCAGCCCGTGAACTGCGAGCCGGAGGCGGGGTGGGCGGTCAGCGTGACCGCCGTGCCCTCGTTGTAGGGGTGCGAGCAGTCTGTGCCGGCGGGCAGCATGATGCCGCCCTGGTCGTCGGTGACGCTGCCGTTGCCCGACCCCGCGGGGGTGACCGTGAGCGTGAACTGGACCGGGGTACGGGAGAACTCCGCGACGTCGCTGGCGCCCGTCACGTAGACATTCGCGTTGTCAGGCGAGATCGCGATCCCGGGGCCTCCGAGGCCCGTCCCGGTCGTGGTGCCGCACTCAGATCGCCCTGCGATTGTGCTCCTGGACGCAGTCGTCCGGAGATGGCAGCTGCGTCAGGGTTCCATCTGAGTTGCGTGCGAACTCGGCTACGTCCGCGCACCCAGCGCTGCTCGAGCACGGAGCCGCCCCGCCCGACGGCGACGTCGCGTACACGCTCGCGCCGTCGGGGCTGACCACGAGCCGCCACCCATTTGCGATGCCGGTGCCGTTGGTGTTACCGCACTCATCGCCGGTGTTTCGCTCCTGAATGCAGTCGTCCGTGCCCCGATTTCTGGGTGAGCGAGCCGTCGGCATTGCGATCGAATTCTGAGATCGGCGGCGACGGACGGCGACGCCGACGCGCTGTAGACGTTGCGACCGTCGGGGCTGATGGCCAGGCCGATCACGCCCGCCAACCCGGTTCCGGTGTGTGGAGCAGCGCTTCGTTGCTGCCCGATTCCTCGATGCAGTCGTTGGCGCTCCATTGCGGCTGGCTCAGCGATCCGTCGCCATTGCGGACGAAGGTGGCGATCACACCGACCTGCTGGGAGCCGTCGATCTGGTTGGAGCCGCCGGCCGTGTAGACGTTGCTACCGTCGGGGCTGACCACGACGCTCGATCGGGGATCCCACCCCGTGGGCGAAGTCTGGAGCAGTCGCCGCTCTCGAAGTTCTGGTCGGCTACGCAGTCCTGGCCTGCTCCGGGCTGGCTGAGCGATCCGCTCGTCGATCCGCTCGTGTCACGCTGAAAGACCGCTATGGCGTGGCCGCTGGCGTCGGCGACGTAGACGTTCTGACCGTCCGGACTGACGGTCAGCGCGACCGGGTGACGATCCCGTGAGCCGACTGATCGGCGCAGGTCGAGCTCGCCCCGGTCTGGTCGAGTTCTCGGCGATGCAGTCCTCCGGGGCGCGCTGCGTCAGCGAGCCATCCGGATTACGATCGAACACCGCCACCGCCCCGTTGCCGCCAGTGAGGGTGCTATCGCCCGTGCGCGGTGCGTCCTGCCCGGCTACATAGACGGTGTTGCCGTCGGGGCTGATCGCGATCGCCTGAGGCTGGTAGAGCCCCAAGGCGGTCTCGTTGGCGCAACTGGACTGAACGCCGCTTTGAGCAATGCAGTTGTTCGGCGCTCCGAGCGGCGTGAGCGACCCGCCGGCGCCACGGGCGAACTCGGCGATCGAGTCGTCGGTCGTGCTGAGCACGTACACGTTCGCGCCGTCGGGGCTGACGACCACGTCGGTCGTGCCAGCCAACCCTGTCCCGTTAGCGCCGCCGCTGCCACATTCCGAAGTCCCATCGAACCTCTGCTGGTAGCAGTCATTCGGACTTGCGAGCTGGGAAAGCGAGCCCGGTTGCTGCGCCAGCGCTTTACCGGCAGAACCCAGCAGCAGCGCAACGACAACTGCGGCCACGAGCAGGAGGAGCCGGCTCGCACGCGTGAGGTCAAAGCCCCGTCCTTGGCGCTCCGCGGCACCAGTCCCGATCGACAGCATGGTCAAACCCCTTGTTCCGGTCCAGCCAGCGGTATTCCTTACCCGGCCGGGAGCGCCACCCTACTGGTGTGGCGGTGGAGAGTCAACGGATGCGGAGCCAGCTGGACTTGCGCGAGCGCGGTACGCGCTTCGGCGTACGGATGACCGCCGCATCAGTGCCCGGTCAAGCGCCGCTCTGCCGAATGGCGCGGCGAGCCATTCGTGCCTCGTCCGCGCTACCCGTGCTTGGGTGCTCTGGCGAGGTAGCTGTGGCCTTGGGTGACGAGCTTGGTGATGTGCTTGACGAGGTCCTGGACCAGGACCGCATGGAGTTGGACGGCGATCAGAGTGCCGTCGCAGCGGTCGGTGGTGGTCCACTCGGTGCCGCGGACGGTGGCCGAGGCGTACCGGCCGCGGGTGCGAAAGCGTCCCGAGGCGCGTGAGCGCAGCGTCTGAAGGATGCGGCTGCTCACCGCGGCATGGGCTGTTGCGCGAGCGGCCTTGGCCTTGCAGCTGGCGTACGTGGGCGCACCCGGGAAGGCGCCTTCGACCACGTTCAGCGTGGTCAATCCCTTGTTGGCTCCGCCGCCGGCCTGGCTGAGCTTGAACACGGCGCCGCTGAACGTGCCGGTGTACTTCTGGCCCTTCTTGCCGGCGTTGGCGACCAGGCCGACCGATCCGTGCAGCGCGTCGAGGACGGTGCCCGCCGGCAGTCTGGGTGGTCTCGGTCAGCGGGACGAGCTTGCCGTTGATCAGCACGAACACGCTCCCGCTCGGGGTGACGTTCTCGCTGCGGCCGAGCACCGGTGCCGGTGGGGCGCGGGCGCCTTCGGGGTGGTGAATGTCTGATCGGGACCGTCCGTCGTTCCCGCACTGTTGGTCGCCACCAGCCGAACGTGATACAGGGCATTGGGAACCAGACCGCTGACCGAGGCCTGCACCGATTGCGGCGTCGACCCGGCTCCGATGTTCTGCGGCGGCGGTCGACTGGTCAAAGACAGTTGCCGGTGAACCCCGGTGGCCGGTATGCCTTGTCGAGGCCGTATTCCCAGTGCACCGTGGTCGCCTGCCCGTTCGGGTTCACCGCTCCGGACAGGTCAGTGCTCGTGGCGCTTGCCGGCGCCGGCGTTTGCTGCGAGACCGCCGGAGGTTGCAGCGGGGGCGGGGACTGCTGCTGAACGAGCGCGTCGTAGGTGTACGTGACCGTGTTGTTGCTCGTCCCGTTGGGGGAGCTCACGGTCACGGGGACGGTGCCGCTCCCAGCGGGGGTGATGGCGGTGATCGACGTGTCGCCGACCGGCTTGACGTTACTCGCCGCGTTATTTCCGAAGCTCACACCGGTTGCGCCGGCGAGGTTGCTGCCGGTGATCGTGACCGAGGTGCCGCCGGCCGCTGGACCGTGCGTCGGGTTCACGGTAGTCACCACGGGTGCCGGTGGAGGGCCGCCCTGTCCGGGCTGACTCGAACCGACAGCGCTCGGGTCGGAGGTCGTAGAAACCGACACCGGGCCCGAGACCGGCGGGTTGGTGACGCCGTCGATTTCGATCGTGACCGGGGAGCTGTTGGCGATCGATCCGTTGTTCAGGAAGCAGGTCACCGTTTTGGCCGTGTTGTCCTCGTTGCAGAATCCGACCTGCGGCGCGCTGGTGCTGCTGCCGTTGTGGATCGCGTCGGCCACGACGTGGCTGAAATCGGTGCCGGCCGGGAACCCGGTGAGCGAGATCTGACTCCCCGCCGTGCTCGACAACGCCCCCGTCGAAGACGTGTTGAAACCGATCGTGTAGGTGACGTTCGTGGCGCCACCGGTGGTGGTCGATTCGGTGAAGGTGGGCTGAGAAATCGAGTGGGCGGCCACGACGGTGTAGGGGCTTGATTGGACCGGGCTGGGATCAGAGGTGGTCGAGACCGAGATCGTCGGGCTGCCCGCCGCGGGGTTGACGACCCCGTCGATTTCGATCGTGACCGGGGAGCTGTTGGCGATCGATCCGTTGTTCAGGAACAGGTACCGTCTTGGCCGTGTTGTCCTCGTTGCAGAATCCGACCTGCGGAGCGCTCGTGCTGCTGCCGTTGTGGATCGCGTCGGCCACGACGTGGCTGAAATCGGTTCCGGCCGGGAACCCGGTGAGCGAGATCTGACTCCCCGCCGTGCTCGACAACGCCCCCGTCGAAGACGTATTGAACGAGACCGTGTAATCAGACTGCGCACCCGCCGCCTGACTCGGCGGACTATCACTCACCACCGGCTGAGAAATCTGATGAGCCGCCACGACGGTGTAGGGGCTTGATTGGACCGGGCTGGGGACAGAGGTGGTCGAGACCGAGATCGTGGGGCTGCCCGCCGCGGGGTTGACCACCCCATCGATTTCGATCGTGACCGGGGAGCTGTTGGCGATCGATCCGTTGTTCAGGAAACAGGTCACCGTCTTGGCCGTGTTGTCCTCGTTGCAGAATCCGACCTGCGGCAGCGCTCGTGCTGCTGCCGTTGTGGATCGCGTCGGCCACGACGTGGCTGAAATCGGTCCCGGCCGGAACCCGGTGAGCGAGATCTGACTCCCCGCCGTGCTCGACAACGCCCCCGTCGAAGACGTATTGAACGACGACCGTGTAATCAGACTGCGCACCCGCCGCCTGACTCGGCGGACTATCACTCACCACCGGCTGAGAAATCTGATGAGCCGCCACGACGGTGTAGGGGCTTGATTGGACCGGGCTGGGGTCCGAGGTGGTCGAGACCGAGATCGTGGGGCTGCCCGCCGCGGGGTTGACCACCCCATCGATTTCGATCGTGACCGGGGAGCTGTTGGCGATCGATCCGTTGTTCAGGAAACAGGTCACCGTCTTGGCCGTGTTGTCCTCGTTGCAGAATCCGACCTGCGGAGCGCTGGTGCTGCTGCCGTTGTGGATCGCGTCGGCCACGACGTGGCTGAAATCGGTCCCGGCCGGGAACCCGGTGAGCGAGATCTGACTCCCCGCCGTGCTCGACAACGCCCCCGTCGAAGACGTATTGAACGAGACCGTGTAATCAGACTGCGCACCCGCCGCCTGACTCGGCGGACTATCACTCACCACCGGCTGAGAAATCTGATGAGCCGCCACGACGGTGTAGGGGCTTGATCGGACCGGGCTGGGGTCAGAGGTGGTCGAGACCGAGATCGTGGGGCTGCCCGCCGCGGGGTTGACCACCCCATCGATTTCGATCGTGACCGGGGAGCTGTTGGCGATCGATCCGTTGTTCAGGAACAGGTCACCGTTTTGGCTGTGTTGTCCTCGTTGCAGAATCCGACCTGCGGAGCGCTGGTGCTGCTGCCGTTGTGGATCGCGTCGGCCACGACGTGGCTGAAATCGGTCCCGGCCGGGAACCCGGTGAGCGAGATCTGACTCCCCGCCGTGCTCGACAACGCCCCCGTCGAAGACGTATTGAACGAGACCGTGTAATCAGACTGCGCACCCGCCGCCTGACTCGGCGGACTATCACTCACCACCGGCTGAGAAATCTGATGGGCAGCGACAACCGAGTAGCTCGCCGATGTGACTCGGTTCGTGTCCTTCGTAGTCCTCACCACAACGGTGTACGAGTTCGCCGTTGCCGGGTTGACCACCCCGTCAAGTTCCACCGTGACAGCGCTGTTGTTGGCGATCGTGTTCGACCCCGATAGTGAGCACGTCGCCGTCAGATTTGCGGTGGTGCAGAAACCGACATTACGTGCCCGCGCTGTTCTTGACCTTGGTGCCCGAGAGGTTCGTGAAATCGGTTCCCGAGGGAAAGGTGATCGTGATCTGGTCCGACGCTGCCAGGCCGCGGTCGAGGACGTGTTGAATGCGATCGAGTAAATCGTCTGGCCGCCTGCCGCTGCCGTCGGGGTGTTGTTGGTGACGACCGGCTGACTCACGTCGGCGGCCGCGAGCCCGGGCATGGTGAGGAGTACCGCGAGCACGGCTCCCACCCCGACTGCCAGGCCGATCAGCAGCGATGATCTGTGGGGCGTTCGCATGTGCCGAGCCTCCTGCGCTGCTGACCTACTTGTGCGCGATGTACTTGTGGCCCGCTCTGACCAACACGGTGATGTGCTTGACGAAGTCGGTCACGAGCACGCTGTGGCTGATGACCTGGATTCCGGTTGCGTTGCAGCGGTCGATCGTCTTCCACTGAGTTCCGCGGACGGTGCCGGCGGCGAAGCGCCCACGGGTGCGGAACCGGCCGGAGGCCCGGGCCCGCAGGGTCTGCAGGATCCGGGAGCTGACCGCGGCATTGGCGAGCGGATCGTCGGCGGCGGCTTTCTTACAGCTCGCGAAGGTCGGGGCTCCCTTGTAGGCGCCTTCGACGATCGCGAGCGTGGTCAGTCCCTTGTCCGGCCCCCGGCGTGCCTGGGTCACCTTGAAGATCGCCCCCCCGAACGTGCCGGAATAGGTCTTGTGCTTCTTCCCGGACGCGGTGAAAAGCTCCAGCGACCCGTGCAGCGCGTCGATCTCGGTCCCGGTCGGGAACTGGCTCAACTCGGTGAGGGGAATGAACTTGCCGCCGATCTTGATCAGGACGAGCCCGCTGACCAGAGAGGCATTGAAGTTCTTCCCGAGGGTGGGCGCCGTCGGTGGCGCGAGCTTTCCGGTAGTGAAGGTGACGTCTTGGCCCGAACGTCTCTCCGTTGCGGTTCATGGCCTCGAGGCGGACGTGGTACACCGCATTCGGCACGAGCCCTCCGGCGGATGCAGTGACGAGATGGCTGGAGAAGTCACCGCCCACGCCCTGGGTGGGGGTCGACTGATTGAACGGCCCGGACACGCGGCCGTAGCGCGAGTCGAGTCCGTACTGGAAGAACGACGTCGTGGCCGACCCGTTCGGATCCACGAACCCGGCAAAGCTCGCGCCCGTGGCGCTCACGGTCGGGGGCGCGGTGGCCGCGCCTTGCGGCTTAGCGCTGGCGTTCAGAGCGGAGGCGCTCGGTGGCTCCTCCAGACTGAAGTAGGTCGACTGACCCGGTTGGATCGCCGGTGAGAAGTTGATCTGGTCGCTGCTCTGATCGCTCGAGGGGTTCGAGAACCAGGTCGTCGGCCCCTCGTACCCGTTCTGGGTGTTGCCGGAGAGCGCGTCCGGCTCGCTGTAGCCGGCCGGCTGCCCGGGCGGCGGCGGGAAGGCGCAGTTCTGAACGTCGGGATTGCAGGTGGCCGTGGGCTGCCCGGTCGGGTGGCATCCGGACGGGATCGGAGACGCGCCCGGCGACCCCAGGCTCGGATCGCACAGGCCATCCGACTCAAATCCGAACAGCCCGGCGTCTCCCGTCAGGGGTATCGACGAGATCGGAGCGCTGGTGTTGTTCTGGAGCCCGATCAGCGCGTCGTCGCCGCCGTCGTCGTAAGCGGGCTGGTTCGTGTCCTGCTGGATCGAGGTGCCGGTCGCGGAGGCGACGATCAGGAACTGGCAGCCCGAATTGTTGTCCACCGGAGGGCACTGGGTGAACTGCGGGTTGCGGTAGGTCGACGCTGGCCGTGAAGTCGTCCTGCGTGCCGGATGCGCACTGGTTGCCCGTCAGGGTCACGAAAGGAGTGTTGGCCGGGGCCGCGGCGTACGTGTGGGTTCCGCTGATCGTTCCGCTCTGCAGATCGATCGTTCCGGGAGTGGGACGACTCCCGTCGCCCCAGTTGATCACCGCAGTTGCCGGCTTGCAGGACGGGGTGCCGTCAACGACGCCCGTGAACGACTTCCCCGGGACCGCGTGAATGGTGTTTCCGGACGCGAGCGCGCTCGGGGTAGCGATCAGTGCCAAGCCCACGACCCCGGCGCAGAGCGCAGCCGTACGGCCGATGATCCGTCGAATCTTCCGGTCCACTGCAAAACCCCCGTTTGCCACGATCCGTCACGGCCGGCCCCCGTGACCCCAAATTTGCCCAAAGCCGACTATACCCCCGCGTCAAGCGGAAGGGCGGCGCGAGGGCCAGAAACCGCGGAACTAGCGCGCGGTTTCGCCCCAGGAGGTCATCCCGAGGCTCGTGAACGCCCCGGGTGGGGAGACGTCGAGCGCCTTGACCGTCAGGTCGGCAAAGAGACCGGCCGGCTCCAGGTCCGGCTGCGTGTAGGGCTTGCCGTCGCGCTTGTCGAGGATGGCCAGGGCGCCAATCGCGCGGTCGCGGCGCTTCAGCGGGACGACGAGCTGGGTGTACGGCACGTAGCCGGTGCCGCTGGCGATGCGGGCGGCGAACCTCGGGTCGACACGGCAGTCGGGCACGGCTTCGCCGATCCCGCTCTGTATCACGCTTCCGGCGATGCCGGTCCCGGCCGGCAACCGAACACCGACGATCTCGCGAGCTCCGGCACCCCAGGCGCACTGATACACGAGCTCACCCGTGGTCTCGTCGACCAGGCAGATCGAGGCCGCCGAGGCCGTGAACACACCCGCGGCGGTGTGGACGATCTGCTCCATAAGGCTCCTGGAGGCATCCGGGTTGTCGACCGAGACGGCGAGGGAGACGCCGGTCTCGGTGCGGAGCGGAGCGCCCAGCGCCTTGGCGAACGCACCGACCGAGGCCACGCGACGCTCGGGGATCATCTCCAGGCCGGCGCCCAGCGTGCGTTCGAGCTCGGGAGTTACGTCAGGATTCAGTGACGACAGCCGGGTCGGGTCGGCATAGACAGGGGGACGGCCGGCGATCAGCGTCCAGAGGGTCGCGGCGACGCTGAACACATCGGTGCGGGGCGAGACGTTCCCGCCGGCCATGATCTCGGGCGCCATGAACCGGGGGGTTCCGATCCCGATCGTGCCCTCGAGCTCGGCCTCTTCCATCTGACGGGCGATGCCGAAGTCCACGAGGATGACGCCCTGCTCGGCCAGAATCAGGTTCTGCGGCTTGACGTCGCGGTGGACGATCTGCTGCTCGTGCACGTACTGGAGCGCCTCACACGCGTGCCGGGTGTACTCGATCGACTGCTCGACCGGGAGCCCGGGCGCGCCACGCTGTTTGAGCAGGGCGCCGAGATCGATGCCGCGAATCAGGTCCATGACCAGGAACTGGCCGCTGGGGGTGACGAAGTGGTCGAGGATGCGGACCACGCGAGGGTGCTGGAGGCTCGCCAGGAGGCGCGCCTCGACCTCGAACCGCTGATCGTGGTGCGGGTTCGTCGAGTGCTTCAGGGCGACCTCGTCCCCGGTCTCCGAGTCGACGGCGCGGTAGACCGCGCCCATCGCCCCGGCAGAGATCGGCTCCACAACGCGATACCGGCCGTTCAGCGTGAGGCCGAGCACCTGCGAGGCGGTTCGGGGCATGGTCACTGGTGCGAGCGTACCGTGCTTAGGAAGCCTGTGAACGCGGTTGACGGCGGTTTGCTACACGCCCCGCGCCCGACTTCAGCTTGACGAAGCGCGGGCCTGCGGTGCCCCCGCCGAGGGCGCCACAGGGACGACCTCGGAAATCCGGGTCTCCTGCCCCCGATCGTCAGCCCGGACGGAGTACTGCGTCGGAGCGAACACCTCGAAAGGACGTGACGCGAAGGCGCGCGCGGCGGCCCGCATCAGCTCGGTGGGCGATGGCCGAACCGTGGGATCCTTGGCCATGCCGGTGGCGATCAATGCGTCCAGGGCGGCGGGGAGGTCCGGTCGCTGATCGCTGACCCGCGGCGCCGGCGCGGTGACGTGAGCGAACAAGGTCGCGGCGTCGTTGGGATGAGGGTAGGGCACCTGCCCGGTCAGGCACTCGTACAGGACCCCGGCCAGCGCGTACGTGTCACTGGCCCCGGTGGGCGGCTCGCCCTGCACCTGTTCCGGCGCCACGTAATCGATCGTGCCGATGAACTGGCCCGTCTGCGTCAGCGGGTCATCGGACGGTGCCTTGATCAGCCCGAAGTCGGCCAGATAGGCGTGATCGCCACCTCCGACGAGCACGTTCTGCGGCTTGACGTCCCGATGGATCAGGTGGGCCGCGTGCGCCTCTTCGAGCGCCTTGGCGACCTGGGCCAGCAGCCGCACGGTCCGCCGCGGGGTCAGCTTGCCGTCGAGGATCAGGTGCTTGAGTGTCGGACCCTCGACCAGCTGCATGGCAAGGAACAGCCCGTAGTCGGAAGTTCCAGCCTCGTACACGGTGACGATGTGGTCGCTGTGCAATGCCGCCTGGACCTGTCCCTCGCGCTCGAAGCGCCGGCGGAATCCGAGCTCGTCGCTCAGCTCCTTGGTCAGGACCTTGAGCGCCACCACCCGGTTCAGCGACATCTGCGTCGCGCGGTAGACGACGCTCATCCCACCTTCGCCGAGTATCCCATCGATGCGGTATCCGGCGACGATCGTGCCCCTATCCAGCAAAGTCTGTCCATTCTACCGCCCCCGGCGGCACCGGTAGACGGTTGTTCGTTTGACGCGATCAGGCCGGGAAGCTGCGAAAATCGCAAACCCGGTGTCGTAGTGGGCTACAAACGTCCCTGCGAGGGCCGACCTTCCGCGGCCTTCCACTCCGCCGCGGTTTCTCATATGCTGCCCGTGATCGGCACCACGATGCTCACGCACGTCTGCGAGCGGCAGGGGAGTAACCAACCTTGAGTGACGACGACCCTCGGATCGGGAACCGGATCGGCGACTACACGGTCGAGAGCGTGCTCGGCGTCGGCGGCATGGGGAAGGTCTATCGGGCCACCGCAGCCGACGGTGGGACTGTGGCGCTCAAGCTCGTCAAAGAGGACTTTGCGCGCGACGAGACGTTCCGGCGTCGCTTCAGCCGGGAGGCGAGGATCGCTCAGACGGTCAAGCATCCCAACGTCGTTCCCGTGGTTGCGACCGGCGAGCAGGACGGGATCCCGTACATGGCGCAGACGTTCATCGAGGGGGAATCGCTCGACGACAAGCTCAAGCGCGAGGGGCCGCTCGACGTCACGACAGCGGTCCGGGTCGCGACCGACGTGGCCGCCGGGCTGGAGGCGCTCTGGGCGGCCGGAATGGTCCACCGCGACATCAAGCCGGCGAACATCCTCCTCGATGCCGGGGGGACGGCGTACATCACCGACTTCGGGCTCGCCAAGGACACGCAGGGCAGCCTCCTCACCCTCCCCGGACAGGCGCTCGGATCGATGGACTACATGTCGCCGGAGCAGATCCGCGGGGAACAGGTCAGTGCTGCCAGCGACATCTACGCGCTCGGCTGCGTCATGTACGAGTGTGTTTGCGGCCGGCCGCCGTTCGCCGATGTGCAGGGCATGCGCATCCTGTGGGCGCACCTCCAGGACGTGCCACCCGATCCGAGCCAGCTCAGAACTGACCTGCCGGCCCCGTTCGGCCACGCGCTCATGCTGGCGCTCGAGAAGGATCCCGCCAAGCGGCCTCCGACCGCGGGCGAGTATGTGCGCCTGCTCAGCGAGGCCGCAGGCGACGCGCGCAGCGCTACCGGCTGACGCTCCCGAGCGAGCGCTCCACCGCGGGTATCAACCCCAGCGCACGCGGTAGACCAGGTGCTCGCCCAAAACGCCCTTGAAGTGATACTCGCCCCGCTCCTCGAAGTCGAAGCTCGGGTCGGTTTCCGTGTACTGCTTCAGCGTTGAGGAGACGAGGATCTCGCCGCTACCGGCCTGAGCCGCGATTCGGCTGGCCAGCACGACGTTCCGGCCCATCATTTGCCCCGGGTTTGAGATCACGAACCCCGAATGGAGCCCTACCCGCACTGCCAGGCCCTGTCCGTTCGCGCTCGCCGTGCCGGCAAACGTCTTCTGCAGCTCCACCGCGGCGTGAAGGCCGGCGTGGGCGCTGCTGAACGAGGCAAGGAAGCCATCCCGCTCGAATCTGGCCACGGTCCCGCCGTGACGGCTCACCGTTTGTTCGACCATCAGCCGGTGATCGCCGAGGAGGCGCTGCCAGCGGTCAGGGCCGAGCTCGGCGGCAGCCGCGGCGGCATTGGCGATGTCGCTCAGCATCAGCGTGATGGCACCGTCGGGTGAGCTGACGCGCTCGATCGACGGCATCACCGGCTCGAGAGCCGAGGCGATCACGTCGATCGAAGTGAGCTGTATGCGTGAGTCCATCCTGCTTCGTCCCCGCGGCGAGCATACCTTGACACGTGTCGTGAATCCCAGAAGAATCGCTCGCTCCATGAAGGGGGCTTCGGACTACGGCTTCCACGGGGCGTCTGACCACGGCATCAGGACCAGCGCCTTCCCGCCGATCGGCGACTACGGCTTTCTCTCGGACTGCGAGACCACCGCGCTGATCGCGCCGAGCGGGAACGTCGAATGGATGTGTCTGCCGCGGATGGACTCGCCGAGCGTCTTCGGCTCCGTCCTTGACCGGGACGCCGGAAGCTTCCGGCTCGGGCCGGCGGACGTCAGCGTGCCGGCCGGCCGTCGTTATATCCCGGGCACGATGGTGCTCGAGACGAGCTGGGAGACCCGGATGGGATGGGTGATCGTCCGGGACGCGCTCAGTATCGGTCCCTGGCACCACGAGACCGAACGCTCGCGCAGCCACCTGCGCTCGCCCACCGATCACGATGCCGACCACGTGCTCTTGCGGGTGATCGAGTGCGTTCAGGGCTCGGCGGAGATCAAGCTCGAGTGTGAGCCGGCGTTCGACTACGGCGGTCTCGCCGCCGACTGGGCGTATGCCGGATCCGGCTACAACGAGGCGCTGGCGAAGTCCGAGGGCATGGATCTCCAGCTGCGGCTCGTCACCGATCTGCGGCTCGGCTTTGAGGGACCGCGGGCCCGGGCGCGTACCACGCTGCACGAAGGGGAGGTCGCCTTCGTCGCCCTGGGCTGGTCCGAGCACGGGATGCCGGCGAGCTACGACGAGGCGTCGGCCTGGCTCGCCCGCACGATGCGGTTCTGGCAGGAATGGCTGAAGCATGGCTCGTTCCCCGATCACCCGTGGCGGTCCTATCTCCAGCGCAGTGCGCTCACGCTCAAGGGCCTGACCTATGCGCCGACCGGCGCGATGGTCGCCGCGTCGACGACCTCGCTTCCGGAAGCGCCCGGGGGAGACCGGAACTGGGACTACCGCTACAGCTGGATCCGCGACTCGACCTTCATGCTGTGGGCGCTGTACACCCTCGGGTTCGACGAGGAGGCGAACGACTTCTTCTACTTCATCGCCGACATGGCCGAGGCCGAGGAGGGACAGCTGCAGATCATGTACGGCATCGGGGGGGAGAGCCGGCTCGAGGAGCAGGTGCTCGAGCACCTCTCCGGCTATGACGGCGCCCGGCCGGTACGGATCGGCAACGGCGCCTACAACCAGGCTCAGCACGATGTCTGGGGCGCCGTCCTGGACTCGATCTACCTGCACACTCGTTCGCGCGACCAGCTTCCCGACCGCCTCTGGCCGATCGTCAAGCGGCAGGTCGAGACCGCGCTCGAGCGCTGGCGCGATCCCGACCGAGGCATCTGGGAGGTCCGCGGAGATCCGAAGCACTTCACCTCCTCGAAGATCATGTGCTGGGTGGCGGCCGATCGCGGCGCCCGGCTGGCGGAGCTCAGAGACGACGCCGCCACGGCGGCCCGCTGGCAGGCGGCCGCCGACGAGATACACGCCGACATCTGCGAACACGGCGTCGACGAGCGGGGTGTGTTCGTGCAGCACTACGAGACGACCGCGCTCGATGCATCGCTGCTCCTCGCCCCGCTGGTGCGATTCCTGCCCCCCGAAGACCCGCGAATCCGGGCCACGGTGCTCGCAATCGCCGACGAATTGACCGAGAACGGCCTGGTCCTCCGCTACCGGGTCGGTGAGACCGACGACGGGTTTGCGAGCGAGGAGGGAACCTTCACGATCTGCTCGTTCTGGCTCGTGTCGGCCTTGGCTGAGATCGGCGAGATCGCACGAGCGCGCTCGCTGTGTGAGCGTCTGCTTTCGTTCGCAAGTCCACTCGATCTCTATGCCGAGGAGATCGACGCGATGAGTGGACGCCACCTGGGTAATTTCCCCCAGGCGTTCACTCATCTGGCCCTGATCAATGCCGTGGTGCATGTGATCCGGGCCGAACAGCAGATCGAGCTTCGTGCCCTCGCCCGCGAGCCCGAGATCGATCGCGTGAGCACTCGCGCCTGACGCGTCATGGATGCCACCGATCGGCTACTGAGCAACAACGACGGCTACGTGCGCTCCTTTGGCGCGGCCGGCCTGTCATCGCCACCCGCTATGCGGGTTGCGATCGTGGCCTGCATGGACGCTCGCCTCGACCCCGCTCGTGCGCTCGGACTCGAGGAGGGGGACGCGCACGTGATTCGTAACGCGGGCGGCGTGGTGACAGACGATGTGATCCGCTCCCTGGCCATCTCGCAACATCTGCTCGGCACAGAGGAGATCATCATCCTGCACCACACCGACTGCGGCATGACCAAGTTCACCGACGACGAGTTCGAGCAGCGGCTGGAGCAGGTGAGCGGGGAGCGCCCGGGGTGGCGACCCGGGTCGTTCGCCGACGTTGAGACCGACGTCCGTGACTCGATCCGTCGCCTCACCGAGACGCCGTTCCTGGCCCACAGGGACAGGGTGCGTGGGTTCATCTACGAGGTCGAGACCGGACGGGTGCGTGAGGTCGGCTGAGGGCGGCTAGCTGGGGCGGACCCAGTCCAGCGAGTACACCCGCTCGGCCGACATGAGGCCCTTCAGCTCGACCTCGATCGGCCCGGTGTAGATCCAGCGCCCGACCCGCCGGGTGTATTCCCGGCAATCCTCCGAGACGAGGATCTCACCGCCGCGGGCCCGGCCGGTGATGCGCGCCGCCAGGACCACGGCGCGGCCGAGCACGTCATCTCCAGACTGGAAGATGTTGCCCGTGTGGATTCCGATCCGCACGCGCAGCGGCGGTTCCGCGTGGCCGATGTTGTAGCGCTCGAGCCGGCGCTGAAGCGCGACCGAGAAGGTGAGGGCCCCGCTCGCGCTGGCGAAGGTGATCATGTAACCGTCGCCTTGGGACTCGGCGACTTCCCCGCCGTGCTCGGCCACGCACTCGCGGATGATCCGGCTGTGCGACAGCATGACGCCCAGCCACCGGTCTTCGCCGAGCTCTTCGAGCATCTCGGTCGAGGCCTCGAGATCGGTGAACACGATCGTCACCATGCCCTCGGGCGAGGTCTGGTGACGGTAGTCCTCCAGATCCGTGTCGACGGCGGCGACGATCGCCGCCAGCGACGGCGAGGTCTCCGTGCTGCTTACCACCAGGCCACTCACGGCAGTGATTGTCGCGGAGTCGAAGGCGCGGCGCGAGATTAATCCGCTCTCGCAAGATAGGGTGCGCACCACCATGCCTTGGGTGGAGGTCTTCGTCGTTTTCGTCGTGTCACACCTGGTGGGCGACTACATGCTGCAAACCGAGTGGCAGGCGCTGAACAAGCGGGGCGCGCTGCACGGCACTTCGACGCAGCGCCGGGCGTTGCTCTCGCACATCGCCACGTACACGCTCGCGTTCGTGCCGAGCCTCGTCTGGCTGTGGCCGAGCCGGCATGCGGGAGTGGTCTGGGTGGCGGCGCTGGTGGCGATTCCGCATTTCATCCAAGACGACGGCACCCTCCTGGCCAAGTACGCGCGCACGGTCAAGAAGGCCGACATCCGCGCCAACCCTTCGCTCGGGGCCGCCCTCGACCAGGCCTTCCACCTGCTGGCGCTGTTCGGGCTCGCGCTGCTGGCTGGGCGCTGAGCCCCGCGCAAGCCCCGCCAGCGCCGCCGAGCCCGACGGTAGCCTCGCGCCGTGGGCTCCCAGCGACCAACCACTCCGGTGTTCGTCGTCGCCGCGCCGGCGACGGCGCCCGACTTTCTGATCGCTGCGCTCAACCTTGATCCGAGCCTCGCCGTGGCTGAGCTCGCGGCCGGTGAAGGAGTCGACGGCGCGGTGGCGCTGCTCGCCGACACCCTTCCCGCGGCTCGCTTCATCTTCCTTGCGGGTGGGTCGGAGGATCTCTCGCCGGACGAGCTGGCGAATGTCCCGACCGCCCGCTGGCGGCGCGCCGAGCGGGACGCTCTCCTCGCCGATCCGGCGCGGGAGATACGAGCGCTGTGCGAGTTCGTCGACATACCGTACGACCAGGCGCTTCTGTCCCCGGTCGAGGCGGCCCGTCGGGCGGACGCGAACGCGGACGCGGGCTCACTGCCCTCGCCCTTTGCCAGCGTGTCGACAGAATCGTTCAGCGCTGTGCTGACCCAGGCGGCGTGCTCATTGCTGATCTCGACCTACCAGACCAACCGACTTGTCTGTGCCCGGGCGCACGAGGGAACCGTCAACACCCACTTCCGGACCTATGAGAAGCCGATGGGGATAGCGCTCGAGCGGGGGCGCATCGCGCTCGGTACGCGGACCGAGGTCTGGGACCTGCGCAACATGCCCGAGGCCGCGGCGAAGCTAGAGCCGGTGGGCAGTCACGACGCCTGCTACCTGCCGAGAAACCGTCACGTGACCGGAGACGTGGCCATTCATGATCTTGCCTTCGCCGGGGGCGAGCTCTGGCTCGTGGCCACGGCGTTCTCGTGCCTTGCCACCCTCGACGCCGGCCACAGCTTCGTGCCCCGCTGGGCACCCCGGTTTATAACCTCGCTCGCGCCCGAGGATCGCTGCCATCTCAATGGCCTGGCCGTGCGGGACGACCGAGTGGCCTACGTCACCGCGCTCGGCGCCAGCGACCAACCGGGCGGATGGCGAGGTCGGAAGGCCGATGGCGGAGTGGTCATCGACGTCGGCTCGTCCGAGGAGGTCATCGGCGGGTTGTCGATGCCGCACTCACCCCGGTGGTACGGCGACCGGCTTTGGTTGCTCGAGTCGGGCACCGGCGCGCTGTGCGTAGCGGACCTCGACCGTGGCCGGGTTGACACGGTGACCGAGCTTCCCGGCTTCACCCGCGGCTTGGCCTTCGTCGACGGGGTGGCGTTCGTCGGCCTGTCGCAGGTCCGCGAGTCTTCGACCTTCGGCGATCTCCCCCTGACCCGTCGCGGGCAGGAGCGACAGTGCGGAGTCTGGATGGTCGACCTCGCCTCGGGCGAGGTGGCCGGGTTCTTGCGTTTCAACGACCTCGTTCAGGAGATCTTCGACGTGGCTGTGCTTGCGGGAGCACGGTTTCCCGAGATCTCCGAGCCGGGCGACAGCACCACCGCCCGCTCCTACGCGTTGCCCTGAACCGGCTCCGGCGCGTGCGCGCCTGGAAAGTAGTGGACGCGAACGTGACTTCCGCCCGGCGTCTCGCCGATGAAGGTGAAGTCAAGGCGCGGCCACACCGCCTGGGGGAACGCGCGCTTCAGGGCCTCGTTTTCGACCTCGAAGAGCACCCCGATGCCTCGCCGGTCGGCGCCCGAGACGAACCGCTCCACCAGCGTGTCGCGACTGGCCAGCGCGAGCTGGAGCCCGATGCCCGACTGCCGATGCGCCGCGCCGACGAACGCACGCATGTGCCACAGCTCAGCCTGCAGTTGACCGCTGCGTCGCAGATAGGTCGTAGACACGGCCGCAACGCGGCGCTCTCCGTCGGTGGCCACGAGCAGGACCTCGGCCACCCTTCGCTCTGCCTCGTCGGCCGGCAGCGCACCCTCTCGCAGCCACATGTCGATCACGTGCCCGGCCGCGGTGGGATCCCGGGCGTCGAGGGTGTCGATCCGGTAACCACCCGGCAGCGACCCGCCAGCTCGGCTCACGACGACGCACCCGGCGCGTGGGTGACCACCGCATCTCGGAAGTAGCCGAGCCTGACCTGGCGTCCATCCGAGACGTAGCCCGCGTAGACGAGCGGGGGCTCGGACCAGGCGGCTTCCGGATGGCGCTGCCGTGTGTCAGCGTCGGCGATCAGGACACAGAGACCGATCGGCGAGTCCGGAGCGCCGTCGAACTCTGACTCGAGCGCGGTCAGGGTGGCGCGGATCATCGCCGGCGCCCAGTCGCTCACGCGCGCGTCGAGCAGGCTGCGGTAGACCCAGAACAAGCGGTTCCCGATGAGGGGCACCCGAGCGGCATAGACAGAACAAACGCCGGCCAGCGCGCCCTGCAGTCGGAGCACGCATACCACCTCGGGCAGGCGGCCTCGGGCGTCGCCCTCGGATAGCGCGCGGCGAGCAGCCCAGAACGACAGCAGTTCCTCGGCGCATGCAGGATCAAGTCGTCCGCGGACGACTTCGATGATGGGCGCCTCACGCGTGGTCAAAGCGAATCGATGCTATCCCGCGAGTCGGCGACCCCTTGAACCGTTACTGACTTGCACGAAAGCCGACCCGGCGTATAGATTCCCGACGGGGCAAAGACCTGGGGCCAAAGGAGACTGGATGTCGATTCGCTCATTCAAGCGGGCGCATGCGCGTCGCGTCGACCGTGAACGCCGCAGGATGGGAGATGCCAAGCGCCGCATGCTGGTGGCCAGCGCGACGGTGGGAGCCAGCGCTGTGTTCGCCGCTGGGGCGCAGGCCGCGACGTACACCGTGACTACCAACGGCGACACAGTGGCCACCTCGCCGTGCACGAACGGTCAATGCACCAACCTGCGCGATGCCATCACGGCGGCCAACGCCAACCCGGATCCGAACGGCGACACGATCACGTTCGCCAACGGCGTTGCGGGCATGATCACGCTCAGCCAACGACTTGAGATTTCCGACTCAGGTGGTCTCACGATCACCGGTCCCGGCGCGGGAACCCTGGCCATATCGGGCAACGGCGACAGCCAGATCTTCTTCATCGACCCGCCCAGCGGGACCCCGGTGACCATTTCGGGCCTCACGCTCGAGGACGGCAACGTGCAATCCAGCCAGACCACGTCTGGTAACGGAGGCGCAATCGAGAATGACGGTGCGTCCGTTTCGCTCGTCAACGACACGATCACCGGCTCGACCGCGGGTGGAGTTGGCGGCGGCGTCTACACCAGCGGTCCTTTGAGCGTGTCAGGCAGCACCATCACGCACAACACCGCGTCTGGTGGGGAAGGCGGCGGCATCGTTGCTGAGTCGCCCCGATCGGGCCGGCTGAACGTCACTATCACCGGCACCGCGATCCGCGATAACTCTGCCCAGCTGGGTGGGGGCGTGGCCGGCAATGCGAACTTCTCCATAAGTCACACCCAGATCACCGGTAACCAGGCGACGCTTTCGAACCAATTCCAGGCCGGTGGAGGCGGGATCTACGCGTTCGACAGCTCGCTGGACCTGGCCGATTCGACCGTAACCGGCAACACGAGCGTCGGAGACGGCGGCGGCGTTGACGTCAAATACATTCCCGGCGGCGAAACGGCGAGCGTGAAAACGGTCGCTGCGACAGGTGGCGCCAGCGGGATTCAGATCGCCCGCACGACGATCGATGGGAACACCGGAGCGAGCGGTGGGGGAGTTGCCATTCAGGGTGACGGCTCCAACAGTCCGATCACGATCAGCGCGAGCACGATCAGCAACAACCGGACTAGCCAGGCTCAGGGAGCCGCGTCGTACGGTGGCGGCGTCCTACTGACTGACTCCATACTCAGTGAAGTCGAAAGCCCGTTCGACCTCATCGACTCTACGGTCACCGGGAACAGCGCGGACCACGGTGGGGGCGTCGCACTCGGCGATGGCACCCGGGCACTGTTCCCGAACGGAAGCAGTGGCTCGGCTGCCTTCGACAATTCGACCATCGCCGCTAACACCGCGAGTACCGACGGCGGCGGCATTTTCCTGGAGGACTACGCTGGGTCGCCGGTCGGCGTCAACAGCACGATCGTGGCGCGGAATACGGCCAACGGGTCACCGCAGGATCTGTTCGGCCCGACCAACCCCAGCGCCGGCGGTTTCAACGCCGCCTTCAGCCTGATCCAGGCCCCGCCCAACGCTCCGCTGCTGACCTCGCAGTCGGTGATCACCGGCGTCGATCCACAGCTCGGCCCGCTGGCCGACAACGGCGGTCCGACTCAGACGATGCTGCCGGGGAGCAAGAGCCCCGCGCTCGATCAGGGGAAGGCGGCGGCCGGCCTGACCACCGATCAGCGCGGCGACGCGCGGACCGTCGACCTCGGCAACCCCAAGCCGCCGGGCGGCGACGGCACCGACATCGGAGCGGTCGAGGTGGCCGCACCGGTCAAGCCGGTGGTCCAGCCCGGTCCAAGCTCGCCGGGCAGCGTGGCCCAGCAGGGCATCTCCGCCCTGATCCGGCCTGCGACTGCGGTCAACGCGGTCCATGGCACCCTGCACGGCAAGGTCAATACCAACGGCGCGGCCGTGACCTGGCAGTTCCAGTACGGGCGCACGACGAGCTACGGCAAGACGACGCCGCCGCAGAAGATCACTGCCGGTCACGGACAGGTTGCGGTGTCATTCCCGGTCAAGCACCTGGCGCCGAACACGGTGTACCACTTCCGGCTGGTGGCGGTAAGCGCTTCCGGCACGGCGACGACCGCGGACGCGACGTTCAAGACCGCGTCGCTCAATGTGCGACCGGGAGTGGTGCTGGCCGGCCACCGGGTACGGGTATTCGGAGGTTCTGGCACCTGCCGGAAGGGCGATCGGGTGACGCTGATCTCGAACGCGTTCTCACCCGCTCACACGTTCGGCGGCAAGCCGGCCGTATACGCAACCGTCGGCTCCGGCGCCAGTTACTCGGTACTGACGACGATCCCGGCGGGCCGGGCGCCCTCGCGCTACGCGGTCACGGCGCGCTGTGACGGAAGCGATCTGGGCGTCACCGCGTTCCTGCGCGTCATCGTGCCGCCGACCCCCAAGTTCACCGGCTAACGCCGCCCGGCGCGGCGGTGATACCCGCTGAGCGCGCTCGGCTAGCGGCCGGCGCGCTCAGCGAACCGATCCAGCTTGGTCGGTGAATCGGCGGCGAAGGTCTGCGCGTCGCGATCTATCTGGCGGATGAGCGCGCTCAGCGTGCGACCGGAGCCGAGCTCGAGGAACGCGTCGCACCCCTCCCGCCGCAGCGTTCGCACGCAGTCGATCCAGAGCACCGGGCTGGCGATCTGGGCCACCAGCGCCTCGCGAATCGCGTCGGCGGTGCGGCGCACGTCACCCGCCGAGTTGGCGACCAGCGGTATCCCCGGGTCGCTCCACGCCACGCCACCCAGCGCCTCGTCCATCTGCTGCTGGACCGGCTCCATGAGCCGGCTGTGGAACGCCGCGCCGACCTGAAGGCGTACGGCGCGGTCGGCACCCGCGCGCTCGGCCGCTTCGATCAAGGCCAGCACGGCTTCGACCTCTCCTGAGCAGACGATCTGCGAAGGGGTGTTCAGGTTCGCCGGCGCCACCAGTCCCACGGCCGAGATCTCGCCGCAGAGCCGTTCCACACGTGCGGGGTCGAGGCCCATGATCGCCGCCATCGCCCCCGGGCGCTCGGACTGTATGTCCGCCATCAGCCGTCCACGGAGCGCGACCATCCGCATACCGTCCTCGGCCGACAAGGCACCCGCCACGACCGCGGCCGTGTATTCGCCCAGGCTGTGCCCGGCCACGAAATCGGGCTCTAGGCCGCGCCTGCGCGCAAGCTCGGCCGTGGCCAGCGAGGTCGCGAACAGGGCCGGCTGGGCCACTTCGGTGGCCGTCAGCTCCTCGATCGGCCCTTCCAGGCAGAGCCGGCGGAGATCGAGGCCGGACGCGCGCTCCGCTTGGTCGAAGTAGCGGTCGAACACCTCCGGGGCCTCGCGAAGGAGGTCGGCCCCCATGCCGACCTTCTGCGAGCCCTGTCCCGGAAATACGAAGGCGGTCTTGCTCAACCGCACGCACCATAGCCAGTCGCTTTGACAGTGACGCGAGCGAGCGGTTATGGTGGCCTGCAGTTCGGAGGCGACGAAGGGAGGGATCGATGGGGCGCGAGCTCCCGCAACCCGTACTCGACTATCTGGCCGGGCAGAAGACGGTGACGCTGGCGACCGCTTCGGCGGACGGCGCTCCGCACGCGAGCACTTTCATGTACGTCAACGACGGCCCCACGCTGTACTTCTGGGCCCGTCCGACCTCCACGACCGCGACCCATCTGCAGAGCAACCCCCGGGTCTCGTTCGCGATCGACGAATACGTCCAGGATTGGAACAAGGCGAAGGGGATCCAGGGCGAGGGACAGTCAGAGCTCGTGTCCTCGGGCGACGAGGTGGCGAAGGTGGTCGGGCTGTTCGCCGACAAGTTCCCCTCGCCGTCCTCGGGCGCCTCGACGGCCAGCATCACGTTCTTCCGCGTCCGGCCGTCCGCGCTCCAGTTCATCGACAACGGCGGTGCCAGGAGCAGCTTCTCCGACGAGGAGTTCGGAATGGACTTCCACCGGCAGGAGGTCCTCTCGGGCTCGAACGAGCCGGCGCCCGCATAGCCGCGGGCGCGGATCCCTCAGGCCGCGGTGACGAGCTTGTAACGGCCGCCGTGGAAGACGAGCGGCTCGCCGTCGGGATTCGACCCGAGCTCGAGCACCTCGCCGATGAAGATTTCGTGGTCGCCCGCGCTGTGACTGGTGTGGAGCCGGCAGTCGAGGTAACCGAGCGCACCGTCCAGGACGGGTGAGCCGCTGGCCGCGATGCGAT
Source organism: uncultured Solirubrobacterales bacterium (assembly GCA_963748585.1). Lineage (GTDB taxonomy): Bacteria > Actinomycetota > Thermoleophilia > Solirubrobacterales > Solirubrobacteraceae > Palsa-465. Next base: position 267,277 of record CAVVJR010000005.1, read on the forward strand.
GCGGGACCTCGCGGAACGCGTCGCGACCCCGGGGACGCTCGCGCGAGGCGAAGTACCGAGACAGAGGCTCCTGGTCGGCGTGGAGAACGTTCACGGCAAAGCACCCGTTGCGCTTGATGTGCTCGCTCCCCTCCGAGGGCGAGATTACGCACACCAGGACCAGCGGGGGGTCGAGCGAGACCGACGAGAACGCGTTGGCCGTCATCCCGTAGGCATGTTCCTCTCCGCGTGTGGTAACTACCGTCACTCCGGTGGCGAACGCGCCGACGGCGGAGCGGAAATCCTTACTGGTGAACCCGGACACGGAAGTTGGTCAGTGGCCCGCTTGGGCGTCGAGGCGGTCTCTGATCACCCGATCGAAGTCGGGTGTGATCTCCATCGACTGGGCGATCAGGTTCTTGAAGCTGTCCCGGTCGAGGCTGAGCAGCTTTGCGTTGGTCATGGCCCGCACGCTGGCCGAACGCGGCTCGTCGCGCATGATCGCGATCTCGCCGTACAGGTCGCCCGAGCTGAGCGAGGCGATCCGCCGTTCCATCCCGCCTTCCTCGCGGACAACCTCCGCTTCGCCTTCGACCATGATCAGCAGCTTGTCCGCCGGTGTCCCCTGGCGCACGATGGTCTCGCCCGCCGCCACCTCGGTCGGTTGCAACGAGCTGAGGATGTTCTCCGCGTGCTGCACCGGGAGGTTGGTGACGATGCTGTAGCTGCGCTCGCGGTGAAACTCCGCCCCGAACGCCCCCGCCCGCGAGGACACCGCCCCGGCCGAGCCGGTGTTGTCGATGAACTGGAGCTCGGTCGGCGTGATGCGAAAGAACGAGATGCTCATCGTCGAGCCGGGCGAGAGGGTCGGGAACTTCTCGCCGAACAGCGCGGCGACCCGGGCGATCTGCTCTCCGCTCAGAAGGACCGAGCACTCACCGATTCCCTGGACCCCCTGGGTCTGATTGAGATCCTCGGTGTAATGGTCGATCGTGAAGGCGACGATCGGGTTCTGCTCGATCTGCTTGGCCGTGATCGTGGTCGGGCGGGTCCAGAAGTACAGGGTCGGACCCTCGCTGACGTAGAGGAACGTGCTGGCCCGCGGCACGCCGGCCGGAGAGGCCGTGGCCAACGTGATCGTTCCATGGCGCTGGATGTAGTCCAGGACCTGCGGGGGGACATCAACGGCAGTTCCGCCTGCGCTCACGAGGCGTCTCCTTCCTCACGGGGCAACGACGGCGCCACGCGCCACGCGCCACCTTCGAATACAAACCGGACCGGTTCGGAGCCACGGTCGAGCGACACGCGCGCCTCACGATTCACGAAATCGACCTCCAGCTGCAGGTTCAGCGGCGGGTGAGTGGGCTCTGGCTCCGGCGCTGGGATGACCGGGTCTGGCTCCGGCGCTGGGATGACCGGCTCTGGCTCCGGCGCTGGGATGACCGCCTCTGGCTCCGGCGCTGGGATGACCGCCTCTGGCTCCGGCGCCGGGATGGCCGCCTCTGGCTCCCCCGCCGGGATTACTGGCTCCGGCGCCGGGCTCAGCAACTCGGGCTCGGGCGCCGGTATCACCGGCTCGGACTCGGGCTCTGGGGCGACCGGCACTGGGGGCGCCGCCGCCACCGGGTCGGGCAACGGCACCACCGGCTCGACCTCCGTCCGCGGCTCGTCCTGATCGAACAGATGGCCGTCCGGCTCGGGCTCGAGCTCGGATTCGGGTTCGGGTATCGGCGCGGCCGGAACCGGAGCCGGGTGCGACGGTGCCTCGCCGTCCTCTTCCTCGAGCTCCTCCTCGGGGAAGAACAGCTTGCTCGATGACGGGCGCGGAGCAGGCAGCTCTCTGACGGCCAGGGTGGTCTGGCCGACCTCGATCATGTCCCCGACCGAGAGCGCCTCCGGCGCGGAGATCCGCAAGCCGTTGACATACGTCCCGTTGGTCGAGCCGAGATCCTCGATCTCGCACACCCCACCCGGGTCGAGCGTCACGCGCGCGTGGAGGCGGGATATCTCCTCGTCGTCGGCAAGGCGGCCTGCCCCGTCGGCGTGCCGCCCGATCACCATCTCGTCCCGGACGAGGATCGACGCACCGGCCGCCCTGCCCGCGACGACTTCCAAACGCGCCGCCGGTGAGCTCATGCCGCGACTCTATCGGGCACCGGCCACAGTGTGCTGCCGCACCCTCGATGGTCACGTCTCAAAACCCCCTGAACTCGTCGTCTGAGGCGCCAACCCTCTCACAGTGCCGTGCGGCCGTGCAACCCCTCCGCCCCCCGCGTGGAGCTTGCGCCTGGACAGCGCGACCGTTACGCTCGTCGGTGCGATGGGGGCATCGATGCCGGCACACACGCGCATGGCCGTCGCTGACCGCGGCGTGCGTGCGGAATCGGCAGTATGAGCGCCCCGCCGCGCGACGCTGCCGAGTCCCCGACCAAGGCGACGCCGCCCTCCGGTGCGGCGTCCTCGCCGTCCCGTCTGGCCGTCACCGTCTACTACGTCGTGCTGGCCGCCGTCACCGCGGCCGTGGTTGCGTTCTCCGCCTCGGCGGGCAGCACCAAGCACGCGGAGCCGACGATCGCCGGCGGATACGACGCCGTCGCCGGAGCGTCGTGCCTGGGCTCGAGCTTCGATCTGGCTCAGTCGGGCCAGTTCGTCGACCTCACCAATCCGCAGGGCACGCTCAGCGGGACGCTGACACTGAAGGGCAGCCGCCTCACCGGCACGGTCACCTGCGTCACCCACGCGAAGGCCTCCATCAACGCGGGCTTCGCGAGCGGCAATCTTCAGGGCACGATCGGCTCGAGGCCGCTGGCGGCGCAGCTGAAGCGTGACCCGCCCCCGGCCGGCTCGCCGAAGCCGCGGGCCCCAGCCGGCATCGCAGGCACCTACGGGCTGGCTCCGAGCTCGACCTGCCTGGGCACGACGGTGATCATCGACGGGTCGGGTTCGCGCTTCGAGCTGCTTACCGGTCAGGTCAAGCGTGGCGTGCTGAGCTACCACCAGGGCACGCTGACGGGCACCGTCACGTGCACCCACGGGGGCGGCCGGCAGATCGCCGGCACCGCATCCGGGCGCGTCCTTGACCTCCGCCTGACCGCTCCGGCCGCGGCCACCGCCATCGCCGCCGAGCACGTCGCGGCGACGCTCAAGCGGACGCCCGATCAGACCGTCGTGGCCTTCTTCCTCGCCGCGCTCATCGTGATGCTGTTCGCGCGCCTGTGCGGCAGCCTGATGCCGAGGATCCGCCAGCCGCGGGTGATGGGCGAGGTGCTGGCCGGAATCATCCTCGGCCCGACCGTGTTCGGCGCCCTCCTGCCCGCCGTGCAGGGCAAGCTGTTCGCGAGCGACATCGTGCCCTACATCGGGGTGGCCGCCAACCTCGGCCTGATCTTCTACATGTTCCTGATCGGCCTCGAAGTCGACCTCGATCAGGTCCGTGGAAGGCTGGGCACGACGCTGGCGGTGTCGAACACGAGTCTGGCCATCCCGGCGATGCTGGGTCTGGCCGTCGCGGTTCCGATCTACAGCCTGCTGGCCCCGGGCAAGCGCTTCCTGGGCTTCGCGTTGTTCATCGCCGTGTCGATGTCGGTGACCGCGTTCCCGGTTCTGGCCCGGATCGTCTCCGAGCGCCGCATGCTCAAGCGGCCGCTGGGCATCCTCGCCATCTCCGCGGCCGCCCTCAACGACGTGTCGGCCTGGTTCCTCATCGCCCTGGCCACGGCGGTGGCCGGCGCCGGAACCGGCCTCGATGTGCTGAAGACGATTGGCTGGACGGCCCTCTTCGGCCTCGGCATGGTGTTCCTGGTCCGGCGCGTACTCGCACGAGCGGCGGTGGCCTACGACGAAGCCGGGCGGTTGCCCGGCACGTGGATCACGGTGATCTTCGCCGGCGTCCTGCTGGCCGCGGTGACCACCGACAAGATCGGGGTGGCCGTCATCTTCGGGGCCTTCATGATGGGACTGGTCATGCCGCGTCATGCCGGCCTGAGCGAGGAGGTGACCAAGCGCGTCGAGGACTTCGTGCTCACCCTGCTCCTGCCGCTGTTCTTCGCCTACACGGGTCTGAGGACCAACGTCGGGCTGCTCGGACGGCCGGATCTGATCCTCATCACCCTTCTCTTGATCGCGGTTGCGATCGCGGGTAAGTACGGCGGCACCGTGCTGGCCGCCCGCTTCATGCGTATGCCCTGGCGCGAGTCGGCAGCGCTCGGGGCGCTCATGAACACCCGTGGGCTCACCGAGCTGATCGTCCTCAACCTCGCGCTCGACCAGGGCGTCATCTCTCCTGCTCTGTTCACATCGCTTGTCGTGATGGCGCTCGTCACCACGCTGATGACCGGTCCGCTGCTGCGCCTGATCGATCCGCGCAACCGGTTCGGCTCGCCGCCTGAGGAAGAGCTGGAGGGAGCGGCGCGCATCGTGGCCGAGGAAGCAGCCGAGCCCGCGCGCTCGATTCTCGTCGCACCACAGTCAGAGGCAGCACTCGAGCCGCTGCTCGCCCTGGCGACGCCGCTCGCCCGGTCAGAGCCGCCGCGCGAGCTCGTCCTGCTCGGTCTCGTCCGTCCGCCGCGCGGCTCCGCGGTCCGGGGCGGCCTGAGGACCGAGGAACGGCAGGTGCAGGAAACGTCCGCGCAGCTCGAGCGCGCCCGGCTCGGGCTGGTGGATCAGCGGATCGCCGCGCGAGCCGTGGCGCTGACCTCGGCCAATCCGGGCCGCGACCTGACCCGGCTGGCCAGCCGCGAGGAAATCGATCTCGTGCTGCTCGACGGCCGCCGCCCCCTGCTCGGCGACGGCATCCCGCGCGAGGACGTCGGGACCGTGCTGCGGGAGGCCCCGTGCGACGTCGCCGTGCTCGTGGCGCGTGAGGGCGCGACTATCGCGCCAGGGCCGGGGACGTCGGTGATGACCCCGTTCGGAGGGGCCGAGCACGATTGGGCGGCCCTCGAGCTCGCCTCCTGGGTCTGCGCGGCGACGGGCGCGTCGCTGCAGCTGCTCGGGCCCCACGGCCAGACCGCGGACGGCAAGGACGCCGGGCACATGCTCGCCAACGCCGCGCTCCTCGTCCAGCAGTACGCGGGTGTGGCGACGACCACCGTGGTCGCCGAACCCGGCCGGCAGGGGATCGTCGAGGCGGCCTCGCGCGCCGACCTGCTGTTCGTCGGTCTGTCCGAGCGCTGGCAGAAGGAGGGCCTGGGCGACGTCCGCAAGGCGATCGCGCGCTCCGCCCCGGCTCCGATCGTGTTCGTGCGCCGCGGTGAGCGGCCGGGTGCGCTGTCTCCGCCCGCCGACGCCACGCGCTTTGCCTGGTCCTCGGCCGGGCAGAGCCAGTCGTTCGGCCGGACGCTCAGCCGGTCGTTCAGTCATGTTTCGGTCCCGGTGCCACCCGGTGCCGATGGTCCTCCGGGCCCGCCGAACGCGCCGACCGAGCCGTGAGCCGGACCTCCGATGCTCGACTGCACCTATCGCCTGCAGATCCCCCACCGTAAGGGTCAGCTCGCGCGGGTGATGAGCGCGATCGCCGAGGGCGACGGGCTGATCGGCGACGTGGTGACCGTGTCCATCGGCCGGGAGCACTCGGTCCGGGACGTCACGGTTGAGGTGCGCGATGTCGACCAGGCGGGCCGGATCGCCGACCTGGTCGGCGAGCTCGACGGCGTCTCGGTCATCTGGCACAAGGATCGGGCCATGATCAGGCACGAGGGCGGCAAGCTCCGGATCGATGCCATCCACCCCGTGAACAGCGTGCAGGAGATGCGTGACGTGTACACGCCCGGAGTCGCCCGCGTGTGCCGTGCCATCGCCGACCAGCCCGAGCTGGCGAGCCGGTACACGATGATCGAGAAGACGGTCGCGATCTGCACCAACGGCACTCGCGTGCTCGGGCTGGGCGACATCGGACCGGTCGCCGCCATGCCGGTGATGGAGGGCAAGGCGGTCTTCTACCGGCAGTTCGCCGACATCTCGGCCATGCCGATCCTGATTGACACCGACGATGTGGACGAGTTCGTCGACACGGTGATCAAGATCGCCAGGACGTTCGGGGGCATCCACCTCGAGGACATCTCGGCGCCGGCCTGCTTCGAGATCGAGCGGCGGTTGATCGAGGCGTTGCCCCAGCCGGTGATGCACGACGACGTCCACGGGACGGCGGTGGTCAGCCTGGCCGCCGCGACGGTGGCTTGCCGGCACGCGGGGATCGAGCTCAAGGACTCCACCGTCGGCCAGCTCGGATTAGGGGCCGCCGGATACGGAATCGCGGCCTTGGCCGTGCAGGCCGGGGTCAAGCGGGTGATCGGATTCGATCCCCAGTCGGCCTCGCACGAACGCGCGAGCGAGAGCGGAATCGAGATCGCCGACATGGATACCGTCCTGGCCGAGTCCGACGTGCTGATCGCAACCACCGGCAAGGCGGGGCTGATCGAGCCGAGCATGGTCCGCCAAGGACAGGTGATCCTCGCCCTCACGAATCCCGATCCGGAGATCACTCCGGATGCCGCGCAAGAGGCCGGCGCCGCCTTCGCCGCCGACGGTCGGAGCGTGAACAACGTGCTCGGCTACCCGGGCATTTTTCGCGGCGCCCTGGCCGCGGGTGCGCGGGAGATAACGCTCGATATGAAACTGGCGGCCGCGCGTACGATCGCCGACCTCGCACCTGATGACGAGCTGGTGCCCGACCCCCTCGACCTCAACGTCCACAACGCGGTGGCAGAAGCCGTCTGCAGCGCCGCCGACCGCAGCGGCGTCGCGCGACCGGAGCTCGCCGCGCTCAGCGCGGAAGCCGGCGATCGCGACGACTAGGCACCCTTAGGTGTGCTGGGAAAAGTAGATGACCAGCGCGATGGCGACCAGCAGCGCGGTGCCGAACGACAGCGCCACGGGAATCCACGACCGAGACGCGAGTCCCCGCTGACTGCGGTGCGCCGGCGGGCGGAACTCGCCGATCGGCTGAGACGGTGAGCTGCGCTGCTGCGGAGGAGCCACGGGCCGCGCGGGAGCCTGAGTCGAGGGGCCAGCCGCGCCCGTGGCGGTAGAGTCTGCGGCGGCGGCAGCCTGCGCGCTCTGCTCACCGGCGGGCGGCTCAACCGGCCGTCCGTGGAGTCGGGTCTCGTTGCGATCCATTTGCTTCAGGTTGCCTCCGGGTCGGGGACGCGAGGGCGCGTTCTATGACCATGAACGGAGTTCCGATCCATGATCTGCCGCCCCCGCCGATCAAGTTGGTTCTCCATCTCCCGGCCCGCGAGCCTACCGATCTCGGGCTGGCCCTGCAAGGTCGCGGCAGCGCCTACCGGAGCGAGAAATAGAGGATCAGCGCGATCGCGACCAGCATCGTCAGGGCCAGAGGCGCGAGCTGGGCGCGACGGCGGACGCGAACGTCGAGGTAGCGCTCGAGCTGCGGGATGCCGGCAGCCTCGGTGTCCTCGTGCAGCTGATCGACGCGGGCGACCTCGGGATTGACGTAGGTCGGGGCTCGGGGGGCCATGGCCAGTCCGGCCGGAACCTGGATCACGCCGGAGAGGCCAGAGCGGATCTCCTCGGCGGTACGCATCCGCAGCACGGTGACCCCGAGCAGCAGGTCGTCGCCGGGGCCCAGGTGCGCCGGGCCCACGAGCTCGTTCTGATTGATGAAGGTGCCGTTCGTCGACTCGAGATCCTCGACCGTAGCGCCGCCGTCGCCGGCCGGCGTGATGCGCACGTGATGACGGGAAACCTCGCCGTCGTCGAGCACCACGTCGGCGTCTTCGGCCCGGCCGAGGACCAGTGGCCGATCGATCAAGATCTCCCGGCCGGCGCCGGGCCCTTCCACGATTTCCAGGTTCAGTTCGCCCACCACGCCGGCGATCATAACCACAGGTCCGCCGGCATTGCAACCGTGCGTCCGGGGCCGGTCGGGCGTGATTAATGTCTTGCGTGCACGTGAGCGTTGCGGATAGTCTCGCGCCATGCCTGCGACAGCACCTAGAGACTCAGTCATCGCCGTGGTCGGCGACGGTTTCGGATCACTCGTGGTCCACGCCACGGCCAGATACCTGGGGTTCGACAACGAGGAAATCTCCGTTTTCGGCCCAAGTGCCAACCCGGTCGGTACCTATCAGCAGTTCGCCTACAACCTGGGCCAGACAGTCCTGCGCTCCGAGTCGGAATCTCACTTCCTCGCCCCCGACTGGCCCACCTTTGCACAGCTCGACGCCTGGTCACACAAGTCGGTGAAGCCGCTGTGGCGCTCGGTCACCCGCAAGTACAACCCGGGCGTGCCCGAGATCCTCACCGAGGCGGCCGTGGTCGCGCGCCGGCTGGGCTGGGAGCAAGCCCGCGTACCGACGCGCGTGGGCTGGCTGCAACGCGAGATGGACCCGATGCCGCACTTCGTCATGTACGACGAGCAGGCCAACTTCATCGGCCGTGCCAAGCACGTGATGCTCGCGCCCGGTCATGGTCCGCTCTCCTTCCCGCCCGTACTCGCGAAGGCGCGCAAGGATCCCGCCCTGGCCGATCGGGTCGTCCAGGCTTATGAGCCCAAGCAATACGCGCCCGGAGGCCGTTACATCGTGCTCGGCGCCGGGATCGCATCGGTGAACGAATGGGCGAACATTCTCGATGCGGGGGCCTCGGCTCTGGCGCTGACCCGGAGCCCGCAGCCGGAGACCCAGGATCTCAACGTCCCGCGCTGCCTGTTCGAGTCGATCGGCATCGACGCCTACGCCTCGCTGCCGTTCGACGAGCGGATCGAATTCCTGGGCCAGGTCCTGAAGGGAACGCGGCCGGAACGCCGGGAATGGCTGTCGCGGATCAAGACGGGCCAGAACGAAGGCCGTTTCGACGCGCTGGTGGGCGAGATCGATCAGGTTGAGCCCGGCCGCGCCGGGCTCCGCGTCCACGTGGTGAGCATGCACGGCGAGGACCCGGGATGGCTCGACGTCACCGGCGTGGTGGCCGGCACCGGGTTCAACAAGTCCGTGCTCACGATCCCCCTGCTGCGACGGATGGTCGAGTTCTACAAGATCCCCGTGGTGGGCGGCAAGATCAAGCTCCAGAGCAACTGCGGCGTCCCCGGTCTGGACCGGCCCGAGTCGCGGCTGTGCTGCATGGGCCTGATCGCCAATAACGTGATCCCGCACGGAGACACGATCGCGGGCCTGAAGTTCATCGGCCGCCGGTTCGTGGCCGACTGCGCGCGGGCGGAGAAGCTGCGCAAGCGGCCGTTCCCCTCGCGCATGAGCCTGCAGTTCTCGATGGGGCGCGACGTTGCTCACGCCCTGCGTACTGTGACCCCGACCCAACAGCTCGCCTAGGAGGCAGGCAGCATGTGTCCAACTGTCCTCGGCCGTGTGCAGACCCGATGGGCGATCCTGATCATTCCCGCGATCATCGCCGCCATCATCTCGGCCATCACCGGCAATCCGAGCTGGATCGTGCTGATCGGGTTGTACTTCATCATCGGAGTCACGCTCGACACGGCGTTCTACCCGTTCATCATTCGCTGGCAGCCGCCGTGGCTGACCTTTACGCTCACCGTGGGTGAGTTCGTCCTGGTCTATCTGGCGGCTCACGTGCTGAAGGGCATTCACTTCAGCTCGGGCGTTCTCACCCCGATCCTGATCTTCTGGGTCGGGTGGTGGATCGCCATCTGGACCAAGGTGGTGATCCTGCCCTTGCTGTCGCTGAGCTGGATCGAGAACGCGGGCGAGTTCCGCTCCACCGACTGGTCGATCGCGCCCGAGTATCTGCCGCTGCCGGTGACCGCGTTCACTCCGCAGCAGGCCACCGAGGGTCCGCCGCCACTGGCGCGCCAGTTCTCGGCCGCGGTGATCGAGATCCCCGAGGAGCTGCGCCGGGCCCCGAGCCCGTCGGGCATCTTCCAGGTTCCGACCGGACCGCCCCCGGCCTAGCGATCAATAAAGAGCCGGGCTTGCGCCCGGCTCCGTGGTTCGGCTGGCGCGCTTCGTGCTCGAGTCGCGCCGGCCACAAAACGGGGGCCGGCGCCAGCCGGCCCCTATGTGTCAGACCGGCTGGGCGACCGCCTCCATGAACAGGTTCTCCAGGCCTGAGGCGTCGGTCTGGCGGGCTTCGGCCAGCGACATTCCCTCGCCGTTCAGCATTCCGTCGCCCTCCCAGCGATCCGGATCGAGGCTGACGGCGTAGGGGTTGATCTTCTCGTCCTCGCCCGGCGCGGCGTCTCCAAGGGCCTGGGCACCGCGGTGGAACGCGATCACGGCGAGGGCCTCCATCATGTCGGCGGTGGCGGCGAGCTTTGCCTTGATCGTGTCGTCGTCGAAGTCGCCCGCCATGTCGACATGGCGCTGGAACATGCCCGGGAAGGCCTGGGTGGGCACGATGGCACGCCGCCACTCGCGTGACTCCAGGTTGTTCCACTGGCGGTACATCGACTCGAGCACCCGGGTGATCGCCCAGATCCGCTCGAGATCCGGACGCACCTCAGCCATGAAGTCGACGTCGGCGTACTTGTCATGGAAGAACAGGATGCCCTCGGTTCCCCAGTAGAGGATGTTGTTGGCACAGATCTTCACTGTCATGACCAGCGGGTTGCCCCAGAACTCATACTGACCTTCGTACTGGGTCAGGTTGAGCTTGTACGTGTTGAGGTACAGGTCGTTGTGCAACTCGGCCCGCTCGGTCACATCCTCACCGTCGAGGTCGCGCGTGATCAGGTCCGTTGACAACGTGTTCGAGATCGCGATGAAGTCAGAGCCGGGTGAATAGAACGGATCCAGGAACGGGCCCGCCTCACCGACCAGGCACCAGCGCTCGGTACCCGAGTACTCCTGCTTGCACCCATAGGAGAAGTCCTCGACCTTGAGGAAGTCCTCGACGTCCTCGCTGCGGTTGTCGAGCGACTCGGCCAGCTGGGGCTCGTATCGGCGGATCCAGTCGAGCGCCTTCTCGAGCGTGTTCATCTCCTCGAACGGATGGAACTTCGGATCCGCCACGATGCCGATGGAGATCGGGCCGGAGGAAAGCGGGATCATCCACACCCAGTAGCCCTGACCGCATAGATGGTTGGTGCTGTATTTGCGCAGACCGCGCTCGGACATCCGGCCGAAGAACTCCTCGTCGTCGGGGTCGGCCCACTCCTCGATGTCGAGGCCGCCGGCGAGCCGGAACCAGGACGAGTTGACGACATGGCCGTTGTCCTCGAGCAGGCCGAGCTTCTTCTTCAGAATCCAAGAACGACCGGAGGCGTCGACGACCCACTTCGCCTTGACCGTGCGCTCCTCGCCGTCCAGGGTGAACGTGACCACGTGCGGGTCGACCGTGACATCGACGTCCTGCACGCGTGCCCCACGGGTCAGATCGACCCCGGCCTTCCAGTTCTCCTCGGCCAGATGGTTCTCAAACCGGCCGCGATCGAGCTGGTAGCTCGGGTGGTCGAGCGGCTTGTTGATGCCGCGCTCGATCCGCTCGGCCAGGCTTCGGTTGCCGTCGGCGGGGAACCACCAGCGCAGACCGAATTTGTGCAGCTGCTGGGTTTCGAGATGATCCTTCTGACCGATCACGTCGGCGAAGTAGTGCGCCGAGACCTCGACGGTCGACTCGCCGACCTTGAACGCGGCCTCCGGCGCGGGACCCTGGCGCTTCTCGGCGATGAACACGGTCGTATCCGGACGCGCGCGCTTCAGTTGGAGCCCGAGACTCAGCCCGGCGAGTCCGCCCCCGAGGATCGCCACGTCGTAGTTCTCAGCCGGCTCTTGAGCGTTGCCCACCACGCTCTCCTTTCGTACTAAACGTCAGTCGTCGTTTCACTTGCAGAACCGGCGCCCTAGGCGGTTGCCACCGCTCCGCGCGCTTCCAGATCCATCTCCTCGATACCCGGCAGCATCTCGCGCGCCTGCGCGAGGCTGATCCCATCGTCTGAATACAGGCCGTCCTGCTCCCAGCGCTCCGGGTGCAGGCTGATGGCCAGCGGATTGATCGGCCGATTCTCGTCCGGCGGCTCGGGCAGGTTCCGGGCGGCCCGGTGAAAGATGTACACCGCCAGCGCCTTCAGATACTCGGTGTTCTTGCGCCCGTTCTCGACCGCGTCGGTGGACGGGTCGGCCATGTCGCGCTGGGCCTGGATGTAAGGGCTCAGCTGCTTTGGCAGCACCGAGACGCCCTCGAACTGCGTGTTTTCGAGCGCGTGCCAATCCCGGAACAGCTCCTGCATCACCGGCACCATCTCGATCGCGTCCTCGAGCACCTCCTGCATCTGCTTGATGTCCTCGGGATTGCGCAGCTTGTCGTGCAGGAAGGCATTGCCGATCGCGGTGAAGTAGGTCGAGCTGTCATAGACGAACTTCCACACCATCACCTGCGGATTGCCGAACAGCTGGTAGTTGTCGCGGTACAGGTGGGCGGTCGTGTTGAACAACCCGTTGAGGAAGAAGTCGTTGTAGAAGTCGGCCAGCTCGCTCACGTCCTCGCCGTCGAGGTCGCGCTTGACCAGCTCTCCGGTCAAGGTGTTCGTGTAGGCGATGAAGTCAGAGCCGGGTGAGTACAGCGCGTCGAGGAAACCCGCCGCTTCGCCGACCAGGCACCACCGGTCGGCCGAGAAAACGCGGCTCGAGGCATAGGAGAAGTCCGATACCCGGAGGAAGTCGAGCACGTCCTCACGCCGCCCGTCGATCTCCGCGTACAGCTGGGGCTCGTTGCGCTTCATCCAGTCCATGAAGCCGTCGAACGTGTTGATCTCGTCGTACGGGTGAAAGCGCGGATCGGCGCAGACGCCCACGCTGATCGGCCCGGTGGCGAGCTGGATCAGCCATAGCCAGTAGCCCGGCTGGATCAGGTGCGACGTCGACGCGCGACGGAGCCCGCGCTCGGGCATCCGGTTCAGCCACTCCTCATCGTCGGTCCAGTCCTCGAAGTCGAAGCCGCCGGCCAGGCGAATCCACGCGGCGTTGATGTGGTGACCGGTCTCGGTTCCAAGATCGAGTTTGCGGCGCAGGATGTTGGCCCGGCCGCTGGCGTCGACCACCCACCTCGCGCCCACCGTCGTCGTCTCGTCTTCCTGGCTGAGCGTGATCTTGTGCTCATCGGCACCGAGCTCGACGTCGGTGACCCTCCACCCGCGGAAGGCGTCGGCGCCGAGCTTCCGGGCCCGGCGGAAGAGTTCGTTCTCGAATCGGCCGCGGTCGATCTGGTGGGTCCAGGCGTCGAGGTGCGCCGGCGTGCAGTACTCGACTCGCTTGGTGATGTCGCTGTTGTCGCCGGCGGGGAGGAAGAAGCGCAGCCCGAGCTTGCGCATCTGCTGCTGCTCGAGGTGGTCGCGCATGCCGACGACCTCCCGGTAGTAGTGCGCGCCGATCTCCACCGAGGACTCCCCGACCTTGAAGGCTGCGTCGGGCGCCGGCTCGGCCCGCTTGTCGGTCACCAGGACATTCGTCTCCGGCCGCTGCCGCTTGAGCTGGATGGCCAGCGACAGGCCTGCCAGGCCTCCGCCGAGAATCGCCACGTCATAGTGTCCCTGCGGCGCGCGTATCGCCTTCAGCTCGAGCATCGACGCCGAACGCTCTGGCATTAGGTCCTCCTCATGTTGTCTAGGTCGCCCCGGGCCTGTGAATACACACCCCCATTCCCGGTCGCCGCCAATCATCTCCTACGCGAGCGGCCGCGTGCAAGAAATATCTGGGAAACGCGCGTGTCTCAGCCTGCCGCGGCCTCAGACTCGGCCTGGGCGACGGCTTCGCCGGTCGTCAGGTCGAGCATGGAAGCCGGCGGGCGGGAGACCACGATCTCGGAGGTCACCCGCAGCTCGGGATCGACGTGGATCAGCTCCCCGGATTCGAGCAGGCGCCAATCCGCCGTCGGGTCCATCCGCTCCGAGGCGATCACGGTGGCGGGGAGGACCGAGAGCGCGGCTGAGCGGACGCGCATGACCCCCGACATGCTCCGCTCGTCGAATTCGCGCCCGATCCCGGACAGGCTGCGCGCCTCCGGCTCACTCTCTCCGCCCAGGCCGGCGATCGACCGCTCGAGGATGTAGAGATGGTTGGTGTCCGGGTAGCGCAGCGCCCACAGGTCGGTGGCGGTGGTGATCACCAGGTTCAGCGAATACAGCGTGATGTTCTCGGCCATCTCGTTCGCCGCCGCCGCGATGCCGGCGCCGATATCGCCCGAGTGTTCGTCGATGCACTTGTTGATCAAGGCGAAGAAGAGCTCCGAGTCGGTGGCGCCGTGCACCAGATCGAGATAGCCGCCGAGGCGGCGCCGGAGCGCCGGCAGGTCGCCGATCACGCCGTTGTGGGCGAAGATCCGTCCCGCGTGCTCGAACGGGTGGGTGTTCTCAAGCGTCGCGCCGCCGGCGGTGGCGTGGCGGATGTGAGACAGGAAGGTCCTTGAGCGAACGTCGTGCGCGCTGGCGATGAAGGTCTGGCTGCGGTTGGCGGGCACCGGTTTCCGGTAGATGCGGGGAGTCCCATCGGCGTCGAAGGTTCCCAGCCCGGTGCCGTCCGGCTGGCCCTCGCTTTGCACGAGCAGGCTGGTTGGCGCATCGAGGAGCCAGAAGCTGGCCTGAACTTCCGCCTTTCCCCCGCTCATCCCGAACAGACGGCACACGCGGCGATCCTATGCGACGGCGAGAACCCGGTCCACGTGTGCCGTCTCAGCGGCCAGCCCGGCCAGCATCGCTCGGACGCCGCCGCGGACGAATGCCTCACGCTGGCGGCGAGCACCATTGCCGTCGATCAGCAGTCGCTCGACCTCCTCGAGCGCGCCCTCGCCACCGAGCTCGGCCGCGTACGGTCGCGCCAGCTCCAGCGTCGTCCGGGCCACCTCCGTGGCGGGGCGCAGCCCCGCGCCATCCCACAGGGTCGCGTCGAGGCCGTCTCGCGCAGCCCGGAAGCTCGACTCCATCAGCACCTGGCGATCCGGCCACGGCCCGCGCTGGTCGACCGCCCAGCGCGCCAGCGCCTGGATCAGCGCCGTCAGGCCGGCGATCGTGGCCACCGAGGATTGGCTGTCCATCGCCCGTACCTCCACCGTGCCGAGCACCGGGTGCGGACGGATGTCCCACCACAAGTAGGTGTAGTCGGGGACCTCCCCGGCGGCGGCCACGGCGCTCACCGATTCCGCGTACTCCTCGAAGCAGGAGTAGGCGGGCGGGATCTCTGAGGTCGGGAACTCGCGGAACACCTGGGCGCGCGCGCTGTTCAGCCCTGAATCCCGGCCGTACCAGAAGGGCGAGTTGGCGGCCAGCGCTTGCAGAAGGGGCAGATGGGCGCGCAGCGCGTTGTAGGCCCGGATCGCGGCCTCGCCGTCAGGCATGGCGACGTGAACATGAAGCGCGCACGTGGGGGTCCGGGCGAGCAGGCCGCGCATCTCGTGCGCGAGGAGGCGGTAGCGGGCGCCGGCGGCGCGGCGGGCGTCACCGAAGTCCGCCGTCGGATGTAGGCCGGCGCCGATCGTGGCTCCGCCCACCGCCCGCACCCGCCGCCGCAACGAGGCGACCGACGCCGCGGCCCGCCCGACGTCGGC
The DNA here is from genome assembly GCA_963748585.1 of uncultured Solirubrobacterales bacterium. GTDB lineage: Bacteria > Actinomycetota > Thermoleophilia > Solirubrobacterales > Solirubrobacteraceae > Palsa-465. Next base: position 282,724 of record CAVVJR010000005.1, read on the forward strand.
GCATACGGGAGTGGCGAGCTCGACGAGACCGGCGTAGCAGTCGGGCGCCGCGGACCCGTCGAGGTGCATCGTGGCCAGCCGCGCCAGCACTGCGCCCGCCTCGTGGCGCAGGGCGTAGGTCAGCGGATCGACCAGCAGCAGTTCGTCCTCGACGCCGAGCGAGAAGTCGGCCACCTTGCCGAAGTTGACTGCCGGAATCGCGCTGTCCATCAGGCCGGCCTCTAGAACAGCTGGTTCTCGCCGCCGAACACGGCGCTCACCGACCCGTCGGTGAAAATCTGCTTGATCGTGTCGGCCAGAAGATCGGCACACGAGAGGACGACCACGTTGTCGGGCGCGCCTGGACGCAGCGGAATCGTGTCGGTCACCACGACCTGCTCAAACCCCACCTGGCTCAGCCGGTCATACGCCGGTCCCGAGAGCACGGCGTGTGTGCCGGCCGCGTAGACGCGGGCGGCCCCTTCGTCCAGCACCGTCTGGGCCGCGGCGCTCAACGTACCCGCAGTGTCGATGATGTCGTCAACGATGAGGGCCGTTTTGCCCCGGACGTCGCCGACCACGTACCCGACCTCGGCCACCTGCTGCGCCGGTCGCTCCTTGGTCATCAGCGCCAGGTCGGCGCCGACCGTCTCGGCGAACTTGTGGTTGAGCTTCACGCGGCCGACGTCGGGAGCCACCACGACAAGATCGTCGAGCTCGAGCTCACGGAAGTAGTCGGCCATCGTAAACAGGGCGGTCATGTGATCGACCGGCTTGGAGAAGAAACCCTGGACCTGACCGGCATGGAGGTCGAGCGTCAGCACACGGTCAGCGCCGGCGGTCTCGAGCACATGCGCCACCAGCCGGGCGCTGATCGGCTCCCGCAGCGCAGAGCGCTTGTCCTGGCGCGAGTACCCCATCCACGGCATCACCGCGATCACGCGGTGCGCGGAAGCGCCGACCGCGGCGTCGATCATGAGCAACAGCTCCATCAGCGCGTCGTTGGCGGTGATCCCGGTCTCCGGGTTCGCGCACGTCGGCTGCACGATGAATACATCGGCGCCTCGAATCGACTCCTCGTACCGGATGTAGACCTCTCCAGCGGAGAACGTCTTCAGCGTCACCGCACCGAGCTCGATCCCGAGCTTCGCCGCGATGTCGGCCGCCAGCTCCGGATTCGCGCGCCCGGAGAACATCATGAGTTTCTTCCCTGTGACGATCGGCAAACTGCCCGACGCCGCCCTCGACCCACTCGCGCCCATGCATCAACTTTATACAGATGCTTGGGTCGGCGATAGGGCTTTTCTCACAGCTTGACGGATCAGCGCCGCCCCCCATACGCTCCAAGGATGGCCAGAACGGGGGCTCCAGGTGGCGCGTGATCAGGCTCTTGCGCGCAGTCAGCTGTTCGCCGGGCTCGGTGAGGACGAACTCGACCTGGTGGCCGAGCGCATGCGAGCCCGGACGTTCGCGCAAGGCGAGCAGCTATGCCGAGCGGGCGAGCCGAGTGATCGGATCTGGCTCATCACCGGCGGACTGGTGAACTGGATCGCCGGTACGACAGCCGGGGGTGGCGAGATCGAGCTCCGGATGCGCAAGGGCGACGTGATCGGCGCCCAGGACGCGATCACCGGCGCCGAGCGCACAGCCACGGTCGTGGCCAGCACGCTCACCTCCACGCTCGAGCTCGACGCCGAGAACCTGCTCGAGCTCGCCCGGCGTCATCCGCAGATCCTCATCAACGTCGTCCAGACACAGCGCGAGCGGCTCTTCCGAGCCAGCGCGCGGAGCGCGGCCATCTTCAGCGCGACGGCTCGCAGCACAGCGGGCTCGCGCGGAGAGGAGGTCGGGATCGTGGCGGGGCCGTCGTTGACCGGTGTGGTCAGCCGGGTCGTGGCTGCGGCCCGGACCGCGAGCCCCAGGCCGGTCAATCTGGTCGACCGGTCGCTGTCGCTCGCCGGCGCCCTCACTGCGTCGGACGCGGCGGTGTCCGAGAACGCCACCGTGCTGATCGTGGGGGACCTCGACCCCGAGCGCCTCGGCGTAATGCTCGACGAGGTCGATCGCGTGGTCGCCATAGCGGGAACCGCCGAGGAGGCCGAACGCCTCGGCCGAATCGCAGCGGCCAGCGAGGGGCGCCGCCTGGAGCTTGTCCTGGTCAGCGACCAGGCTCGTGAGGCCAGCCGCATGTGGCCGTTGGCGGTCGCTCGGATGGTCGTCCGCGAATGCGAACGGCAGGAGGTCTTCGCGCTGGCGGACGCGGACGTGGCGTGGCTCGCGCGGCATCTGACTCGGACCAAGCTTGGCGTGGCCCTCGGGGCCGGCGGCGCGAAGGGCTACGCGCACGTCGGCTTCCTCCAGGTCTTGGAGGAAGCCGGTTACACGGTCGACTATGCGGGCGGGAGCAGCATCGGCGGGTTCGTGGCGACGCAGGTTGCGCTCGGCTACAACGCCGACGAGGTCAACGCTAGGTTTCGCGCCACATTCAGCGCCGAGAACGTCGGCAAGCTGTTCTCCTCGCCGCTGGTCGGCTCGGCAGGGCTCGAGACGCTCACCGGGATGCTCAAGCAGGCGACGGACCAGCGGTTCTTTTCGCACACGAAGATTCCGCTGGTGATCCTCGCCGCCGATCTCGCCGATCGGGTTCCGTTCGCACAGCGGCACGGTCCCCTGTGGGAGGCGCTTCTGGCCGGGCTGTCGGTGGCGGGCGTGTTTCCCACCCAGGAGCGCGATGGTCATCGCCTGATCGACGCCATCGCGCTTGTGCCGGTACCGAGCGCGGCCGTGATCGAGGACGGAGCCGACGTCGTCGTGGCGGTCAACCTACTCGGCGCCGAGGGGCTCGAGCGCTGGCCCGGCGTGCCCGACGAGCCGGAGCCCGAGCAGCCACCGAAGCGCCGCCGGCGCGGGCCCCTCGACACGATGCTCGAGGCGATGGATCTCAGCCAGCTCGATACCAGCGCTCGCCACGCCGCCCTGGCCGACGTGGTGCTCACGCCCCGCTTCGGACCGGCGGAGTGGCGGGACTTCCATCTCGCCGACCTGTTCCTCGAGGCGGGGCGCACGGCGGCGCTGGAGCAGATGTCCGCGCTGCAAGCACTGGCGCGGCCGGTCAACATCGCGGCTGCCGCGCGAGAGGCGAGCATCGTCTGAGTCACCCGTCGACGACCCTTCAATAAGTCCCAAACCCTCGCCACCCGGTGTTACAGTCGCGCCGATCGTGGCAGGAGCGCCGCGGCGGGGGGCGCCGCGCCCGAACGGGACCAATTGCAGAGGGGGTAGTTCATGACGGGACCAATGCACTCCGGGCGCCGGCTGGGTTTTGCCCGGCTCGGGGTGGCCATCCTCGTGACCGTGGCAACGGCGGCCTTACCGGCGTCGGCGTTGGCCAAGCAGCACGCCAAGCACGAGGGCAAGCGCCACCACGCCAAACACGGGTCTGACGACCACGCCGGCGGCTTTGTCTACAGCGCCACGAACGATCCGAATGGGAACGCGGTAAATGTGTTCAAGCGGAACTCCAGCACCGGCGGGTTGACCCTGGTCGAGACGGTTCCGACCGGTGGCCACGGCCTCGCGGCGCAGCCTCCGTTCACGTTCTCGATCGTGGACTCCTCAGACTCGATGACCACGGCTCGAAACGGCCAGCTGCTGTTCGTGGTCAACGACGGCAAGCGGGACAACACGATCACGGCGTTCCGGGCCACCGACGACGGGCTCAGGCGAGTCCAGGTCGTCAGCTCCGGCGGCACGCTTCCGGTCAGCCTCGCCGTGAGCGGCAATCTGCTCTACGTGGTCAACGAGCGGAGCGCAAACATCTTCGGCTACCGGATCTCGAGCAGCGGCCATTTGCGTGCGATCTCCAACTCGTCGCGACAGCTCTCACAGCAGTTTCCGTCACAGCCGAACGGCGCTGGCGGCGTGGCGGCGCAAATCGGGTTCTCGCCCGACGGCCGGCACGTCGTCGTCACCGCGCGTGGGCTGCCTTCGCACCAGGGTGTGATCGACACGTTCGAGGTCCAGTCCGACGGCTCGACGGCCGAGCCTCAGGAGTTCACGGCCGGCGTCGATCCGAATCCGTTCGGGTTCTCGTTCACGAACGCGGGACAGTTGCTGGTCAGCAACGTCGGGTTCGTCGGGCCCCCGATCAACTATCCCGAGGGCAATGTGCCGGGAACGCAGCTGGCCGATCCGACCCAGTTCCGAGGGTCGGCCTCGTCCTACAGCGTCTCGAGCAGCGGTGCCGTTACGCCGATCACCACGGAGGTTCCGAGCGGAGGACGCGGCGCCTGCTGGCTCGTGCTCAGCAAGGACCAGCACTTCGCCTTCGTGACCAACACGCTCTCGGCGGCCGTGCCAGGGTCGGGCATCGGCGCCGTCACCACCTATGCGGTGGGGGCGGGCGGTACCTTGACCTACGTAACGCAGACCAACTCCACTCCGGGCGGCAACCCGACCGATATGTCGGTCAGCCCGGACGGAAGGTTCCTGTACATGCTCAACCCGGGCGTGTTCGGGCCGCCCAGCGGGATTGACGTGTTCAAGATCGGGCCCGGCGGCAGTCTCACGCTCCAGCCCGGCTCGGTGACCGGCCTGCCGACCGGTGAGTCGGGGCTCGTCGCCGCGTCCTGAGCCTGTCGTGATGTGAGCCGGTTCGTGCCCCCGCTTCGGCGGGGGCACGACGCTGAGCGCCGGCGACGGGTTCAGATGGGCCTGTGAACTGGGCGCTTAAGCCAAAGTCTATTCAACCTCGCCGGGGAATCCGCTAGGCTGCGCGCGATTCACGGGGCGCAGGCCGGGCGCACACACACTCAATGGAGGGCAATAATGGGAAGAGATGCCGCGAGGACACTGCGGCTGGTGGGGCTCGCCTTGGCGGCCGCTGCCGTGCTCGTACCGTCGGTGGCCAACGCCGCCAGTAAGAAGCCGAAGGTCGTCGGTCACGTGTATACGCAGACCAATGACTTGAACCACAACCGGGTGATCATCTTCAACCGCTTCCCCGACGGTTCGCTGGTCCGCGCCGGATCAGCCTCGACCAAGGGCAAGGGTGCGAAGTCGCCGGACTGCTCACCTCCCGGTCCCGTCGTCTGCCCGTTCAACGACTCGAACGGATCAGTGCGGCTGAGCCCGGACAAGAACCTGCTGTTCGTCACCAACGGTGGCAGCGGGACGATCGCCACGTTCCTGGTCAAGAAGACCGGCGGCCTGAAGCTCGCCAGCGTGACGAACTCCGGCGGCGGGTTCCCACTCAGCACGACGATGCACGGCAACCTCCTGTACGTGCTGAATTACAACACCGGGAACATCAAGGGCTTCCGGGTCACTGACAACGGGCACCTGCACGCGATCGCCGGCGCAACCCGGTCGGTGAGCACGCCGGGGTCCGGCGGCCATGTCGGCGAAATCGGCTTCAACTCGACCGGCGGTCAGCTGATCGTCTCAGAGCGCGGGCCGAGCGTTGTCGACACGTTCGTGGTCAATAGCCACGGCGTAGCCGGTCCGGCGCAGCCGCATCCGGCTCCGTTCCCAGGCGCCTACGGGTTCGACACCGATAAGCGCGGGCACATCCTGATGTCGGACGGCGGTCCACCGCCGTTCATCACCGGGGCGATCACGAGCTGGCAGCAGCATCCGGGCGGTGGGCTCACCGTGATCGAGAGCACCGGCGCGGATCCGGGCGACCCCAACAACACGCATCCGCCGAACCGCGGTGCCGGCAGCTGCTGGACGGTCATCACGCCGAATCACAAGTACGCCTACGTGACCAATTCGACCGCGAAGACGATCACGCGGGTGCAGATGAACATCGACGGCACGTTCAAGATCCTCGGGCTGACCCAGATCCCGAACAGCCAGCCGGATGCGCTCACCAACATCCCGGCCGATGAGGGCTTCAGCCCGAACGGCAAGGTGCTGTACGTGACCGTGCCCTCGCTGTACGCCGGCAACACCGGCCGGATCGACGCGTGGGCCGTGCACAAGGACGGCAACCTGACCCTGATCGACTCAACGCCGAGCAACCTGAAGGCCGGCGCCGGGTCGGGCATCGCGGTCAGCTAGCTCGAGCGCGACTGACGATTGCCGCCTCCGCCACGGCGGGGGCGGCGATCGGTCGTGTTCGGGACGGATTGGCGCCGGAGGGGTTGCGGGCGGCGAGCCCTTCGGGTTAGAGTCGCACCCGAGAGGCGCGGCGGCGGTCGTGAGGCGAGCGGTCGCGTCGGGCGGGCGTGAGAACGAACAGGAGTCATGTGCCGGGGGCCAACAGATACGCGGTGGGGAAGCCGCCCGAGAGCCGCTTACACGGCGCCGGGCTGACGCGCGCGTGCTGCCCCAGCGGAGCATGATCGCGATGGCTGCGCCCGCAACCCGCCACACCGACGCCGGGCTGGGCGAAACCGGTCACGGTTTGCAGCTCAAGGTCTGCGGCATCACCGAGCCGGCCGAGCTCGAGGTGCTGGCCCACCACGGAGTCGAGTTCGTCGGCCTGTGGCTTGCCGTCCCGGGCGGTCCGCACGACCTCGCCCAGAGCACGTGGCGCGACCTGGCCGAGCGTGCTGCGGCGGGCAAGGCCCCGGAACCGGTGCTGGTGACGTTCACCAAGGACGTCGAGCTGCTGCGCGCAGCCCTGGCCGAGGCGCCAGTCCACTGGGTCCAGCTGCACGGGTACGCCACGCCGGGGACGGTGCGCAAGATCAAGGCCATAGCGCCGGACGTCCGCGTCATCAAGGTTCTGCACGTGAAGGGGGGTGAATGCGTCGAGGAGTCGCTGATCCCCTCCTACGAGAAGGCCGGAGTCGACGTCTTCCTGTTCGACGCCGTCTCGGAGGACGGACGCGTCGGCAGCACCGGCGAATCGCTCGATCCCCAAGTGGTCACCGCGCTCGCCGACAAGCTCGGCCGGCCGTTCCTGCTCGCCGGCGGCATCGGCGTCGGGAACCGCGAGCGATATCAGAGCGTGACCGAGCATCCGCGGTTCCTCGGCATCGATGTCGATACCAACGCGCGCGGCGAGGACGGTAAGATCGGCGCCGACAACGTCGCCGCCATCAGCCGAGCGTGGAAGGCGCGCGACCACGAGGGGGAGACCGATGCCTAGCGTTTTCATCGACGCGCTGCTGGCAGCGCGTCTGCCGATCATCACCGAGATCAAGCGCCAGGACGCCGACGGTGGCCAGCTCATGGGCGAGCGGACGATTCCCGAAGTGGTGGCCGAGTACACCGCGGTGGGCGCGTCCTGTATCTCCGTCGTCACCGGTCGGTGGTTCGGCGGCGACGACGGCATGCTCCGCGAGGTCCGCGGCCTCACGGACCTGCCCCTGCTCAAGAAGGACTTCATCACGCGCGAGAAGCAGGTCGTGGCTGCCAAGGAGATGGGCGCCTCGGCGATTCTGCTCACCGCGCGGATCCTGCCCAAGAAGCCGTTTCAGCACCTGATCGAGACCACGCTTCGCCACGACATCACCCCGTTTGTGGAGATCGCCGACCAGGACGAGGTGGAGAGCGTCATCCACGCCGAGGACTGCGTCGTCGCGGTCAACAACAAGGACATCCGCACTCAGGAGCGCGAGCCCGGCGACATCGACTCGAGCCGCTCGCTGCTCGAGGCGGTGATCCAGACCGGCACCCCGTGCCCGGTCAGCGCCAGCGCGATCACCGATCCGCAGGTCGCGGCCGAGCTCGTCAACCAGGGCTTCAAGGGGCTGCTGATCGGTACGGGGCTGCTCAAGGCACCCAGCATCAGCGGATGGATCGAGGCGTTCGAGAAGAGTCGCGAGGCGCTCGGGGCGGGTTCACGATGAGCGGAACGACGACGAGGTCGCTGGCCGACCACTTCGCCGAGCAGGCCGAGCGTCAGCCGCAGGCGCCGGCGTTGATCTGGGACGGGGAGCCGATCAGCTACGCCGAGTTGAAGCAGATGGCCGACGGCTCCTATTCCGAGCTTCAGGACGCCGGCCTGGCCGAGGACCGGCCCGTCGGCTTGCGGGCCAAGAAGTCGCCCGAGGCGATCGGGATGATCCTCGCCTGCCTGCGCGCGGGGCTGCCGTTCCTGCTCCCCTCGGTCGAACTCGCGCCGGAGACACTGGCCAAGCTGTTCGCCCAGGCGGGCACGAGCCAGGTTCTCTCGCCGCACGGGCCCCGTAGCCAGAGCGCGGCCACGCTCCGGGCGCTGGTCGATGAAACGCGCACGGACCAGAGCGAGTCCTCGCAATGGCCGCCGGCCGAGGGCGCGGAGGACGTGACGTTCATGCTGACCACATCGGGCTCGACCGGGCTGCCGAAGATCGTGCCGCTGACCGGAGCCGGCATCGATGCTTTCACCGACTGGGCCGCCGAGCAGTTCGAGATCCAGCCCGGGACCGTGGTCGCCAACTACGCCCCGCTGAACTTCGACCTCTGCCTGCTCGACATCTGGACCACGCTCAAGCATGGGGCTTGCGTCGCCTTGATCGACCAGGACCGGGCGACGCAGGGCGCCTACCTGGCCGACCTGCTCGACGACCATGGGGTCAACGTGCTCCAGGCCGTGCCCATGCTCTACCGGTTGCTGATCGACGTCCACCGGGAGGACGGGCGAACCTTCCCGAGCGTCCGGCATGTGATCACGACCGGCGACAAGATCCCGGCCAGCTCGCTGGCCGAGCTGCCCAAGCTGTTCCCGAACGCCCGCTTCTACAACATCTACGGCTGCACCGAGACCAATGACAGCCTGATCCACGAGTTCACGGGGCTGGCCGAGGGCAACGTGCCCACCAACGTCCCCGTGGGCCAGCCGATCCCGCACGTGACCGCGCGCGTCCAGACCGAGGACGGACAGGAGCTCGAAGGCGCGGGGACCGGCGAGCTGCTCGTGTGGACCCCGTTTCAGACGCGGGGGTACCTGCGGACCGAACTCAACGCGGAGAAGTTCGTCTCCGTGGCCGACAACGGCAACGGCGAGCGGACCTTCTATCGCAGCGGTGACATCGTCCGCCGGCACGAAGACGGCACGCTGAGCCTGGAAGGGCGGGCCGATTTCTACGTCAAGGTCCGCGGGGTCCGGGTCAGTACCCAGGTGGTGGAGCAGGCGATCCAGGAGCATCCCGCGGTCATCGAGGTCGCGGTCGTGGCCGTGCCCGATGAGCTGGCCGGCGCCCGCCTCCACGCGGTGGTGCGCAAGGAGCCGGACGAGAAGCTCAACAGCCTCATGCTCCGCCAGCACTGCGCTTCCCGGCTCGCCCGGACCGAGATGCCGTCCACGATCGAGATCGTCACCGAGCCGCTGCCGAAGACCTCAACCGGAAAAGTCGACCGCAAGAGCATCACCGCCCAACTCGAACAGAGGAGCCTCCCAAATGGATGAGACCACCGCCAAGATCAAGCAGTTCATCGTCGAGGAGTTCATGCCCGACGTCCCCGCCGAGGAGCTCGACGATGACTTCGATCTCTTGACCGGGGGCGTGGTCGACAGCCTCGGACTCCTGAAGTTCGTGGCCTGGATGGAGGACGAGTTCGACATCACCGTCGACGACTCCCAGCTCGGCCCGGAGAGCTTCCGCACGGTCGCGGCCATCAAGGCGTTCATCGATCAGCAGCGCGAGACCGCGAATGCCGAGTAAGACCCCCTCGGAGCTGCTGGCGGCGCTGGTCACCCAGCGCCTTCCGGTCTCCGCGGAGGTCTGGGGCGACTTCTGGGACCGGCTGGGCAGCAAGGCCCTGCATCCCGGCGAAGCGCTCGCCGTGCTCAGCTCGCTGACCACTCGCATGCCCGACGGCGAGTCCGTGGGGACGATGCTCACCTCGCTGCGCGAGCGCAATCCCCAGCCCGCCCCCCGTCGCGCACGACGGTCAACATCGTCGGAACCGGTGGCGGCCCGAGCACGTTCAACCTGTCGACCGCTTCGGCCTTCGTGGCCGCGGCGATGGGCGCGCGGGTGATCAAGACCGGCTCGCGCGCGTACGCGAGTAAAACGGGGTCGATCGACCTGCTCGACCGACTGGGCATCCGCCTGACCACCAGCTACGAGCAGACCGAGGAGATGCTCGAGGCGTTCGGCATCGCGTGCGCTGGTCCGTTCGTGTACCCAAAGGAGCTGCGACTGCTGGCACGGCAGATCCTGCCCTTCGACATGAAGACGGTGGGGCGCTTCTTCAATCTGGTTGGTCCGTTCCTGGCCGCGGTACCGGTGACCCTGCAGATCACCGGCGTCTCGGATCACTCCGTGATCCCGACCTTCCGTCAGCTCGTCTCGGCCGACGCGAGCAAGCGCTACTGGGTGTGCTGGAACGACCTCGGGGCCGACGAGCTGCTGAGCGTCGTGGACAGCCATGTCTACGACAGCGGCCCGGGGGAGGAGTTCATGTTGCGTCCGGCCGAGATCATCGGCACCGCCACGGGCACGTTCGAGGACCTTCTCCCGGTCGGCGACCTCGACCAGACTGTGCCCCACTTCCTGCGCTTGATCAGCAACGACGGGCCGCCCGGCGCGCTCGAGAGCATCCGCCTCAACGCCGCCGCGCTGTCGCTCAACTGTGGCGTGGTGCAGGACTGGCGGGAGGGTTTGGCCCTGGCCGCCCAGACGATGGCCGATGGTGAGCCGGCGAGATTGATCGAGCGGATCAAGGCCGCGGCCACGCCGGCGCAACCGGCCGCACCCGCACCCGCGCCGGGCGGAGTCAGGTAGCCCACGGTGGCGAGCGCGGGCTTCTTTTCCGACCTGGCACCCGGGCGTCCGGGGCTGGCGCTGTTTCTCAACGCCGGCGATCCGCCGCTGGACGTGTTCGCGGACCTGGTCCGAATGCTCGAGGCTCACCGCGTCGACTGCCTGGAGCTTGCGATCCCGTTTCCCAACTCGCCCACGGACGGCCCGGTCATCCGCGAGTCGGCTGACCGTGCGCTGGCCGATGGAGTCGACACGGAAGCCGTGCTCGGCTTCATCAAGAGGATCCGGCACGAGCTTTCCCATCTGAAGATCGCGCTGCTGGCCGACTGGAGCTACTCGATCAAGCCGGCTCCGATCCATGAGTTCGTGGAGCGCGTGCACGATGCCGGCGCCGACGGGCTGCTCGTGCACGGTCTTCCGCCGCGGCTCAAGCCGCAGTACTACGAGGCGGCGGAGGCCGTGGGGCAGCCGATCGTCACCACCTGCTACGCCAACTCCGATCCGGCGGTCATCGCCGAGGCGGCCGAGCATGGCTCGGCCTACATCTACCTGGTCGCCCATTACGGGCGCAGCGGCACGGTCGGACCTCCGGACCACAGCACGTTGGTCCCGGTCCTCGAGGGACTGCGAGCGCAGACCGACGTGCCGGTAGCGGTCGGGTTCGGGGTCAAGAAGCGAGCCGACATCGACGGCCTCGGGGCGGTCGGTGCCGACGCGGCGATCGTCGGCAGCGCGGGGGTGGCCTCAGTCGCCGAGGCACGCGCGAACGGTCGCGACGTGATCGAGGACTTCCGCGGGTTCCTGGCCGACCTCGGCCAGGTCGAGCAGCAAGCGCCGGCGGCGGCGCCGGAAGCGTCGTAACCATCAACGCAACAGAAGGGGCACGCATGATCATTCGGGATCTGGAGGACGTCAAGACGGTCGAGTGGGGCAACGGGCTGAGCCGCCGCTTCCTCCTGGCTGCCGACGGCATGGGCTACACCGTGACCGACACGATCGTCAACAAGGGCACCAAGACCCTGATCGAGTACGCGAACCACCTCGAGGCCTGCTACTGCATCGAGGGCCGCGGCAAGGTCATCGAGATGGACGGCACCGAGCACGACATCTTCCCCGGCCGCATCTACGCGCTGAACAAGCACGACACGCACTGGCTGCTCGGCGGCGAGGACGAGGATCTGCGCCTGGTCTGCATGTTCACCCCGGCGCTGACCGGCGATGAAGCCCATCGGATCAGCGAGTCGGGCATCCACCCGTCGGTCTACGGCGAAGTCATGAGTGAGAGCTGAGAGGCCACTAGGAATGTCCGCCACCGCAACACCCGGAATCTGGACCAGCGAGCAGAAGGCGCTGCGGAAGTCGCTCGACCAGTACTTCGAGGCGCTCAACGACGGCGTGATGGAGGATGACGCGGCCGGCGTCTTCAACCGCGACAAGTGGGAGCTGATCCGGCAGTCGGGTGTGTTGCGGATTCCCTTCGATCCTCAGTGGGGCGGCCTCGGTCACGACGTCATGACGCTCGTCTATGTGCTCGAGCGCCTCGGCTACGGCTGTCGGGACACCGGCCTGTTGTTCGCGGCCGCGACCCAGGTCGTGAGCGCGGCCGTCCCGCTGCAGAAATTCGGCTCCGACGAGCTCAAGGAGCGCTATCTCTCCCGCCTCATCGACGGCGAGATCATCAGCGCCCACGCCATCTCGGAGCCCAACGCAGGCTCGGATGCGATGGCGATGATCACCACGGCCACCGAGGACGGTGACGACTATGTCCTCGATGGTCACAAGATCTGGATCACCAACGGTCCGATCGCGGATGTGGTCACCGTGTACGCGAAGATGGCCACGGGCGATGGGGCGACGGGGATCACCGCCTTCCTCGTCCCCAGCGACACGCCGGGATTTCACACCAGCGAGCCGATCGACAAGCTCGGGCTCAACACGTGCCCGTTCTGCGAGCTCGAGTTCCGCGATTGCCGCGTGCCCAAGGAGAACATGCTCGGCCGTCCCGGGACCGGCTTCTTCATCCTCGAGCACGTGATGAACTACGAGATCCTCTGCATCTTCATGATGATGGCGGGGGAGATGCAGGAGCGGATGGAGCGCTGCATCAAGTGGGCCAAGACCCGGCGCGCGTTCGACCGCCCGATCGGCGCGAATCAATACGTCCAGGGCAAGATCGTCGACATGAAGATCGGGCTCGAGAACTCGCGCAAGCACCTGTACGACACGGCGGCGCGGTTCGCCCGGGGCCGGAGCGTCACGACCGAGATCTCGATGGCCAAGCTCGTGACCAGCGAGGCCAACGTGGCCTCCGCGCTGTCCGCGGTGCAGATCTTCGGAGCCCGCGGGTACACGCGCGAGTACGGCCTCGAGAAGGGCCTGCGCGACGCGATCGGGGCACCGATCTACTCGGGCACCAACGAGACCCAGCGCGTGCGCATCGCGTCCATGCTCGGCCTTTAGGGGCCCCGAGCGCTGCATATACCCCGAGCCGATTTGCGGCGGTCTACGGATGCATCTGACTGGCACCTGCCGGATGTGCTCGCCTCTGAGCTGACATAGGTTTCTCGCTGAAAGGGAGCGCACGCGGGCATGCCCGGGTGCCGCGACTCGCACCCGGAACCAAGAAGGGGGCTTCTTGATGTCAGAGCAGGAGATTCCGCGCGGACGGTTCGCGGGGCGCCTGATCGCGTTCTACCTGATCGTGGCCGCGATCACCGTCGCTGTGGTCGTGCTGGTCGTCAACCAGGGCCAGAGCGAGAAGGCACAGCCGATCATCGCCGGCGGCTACGACGCCACCAACGCAAACGCGTGTCTCGGGAAGGCGGCCAAGTCGCCGCCCGGCGCGCCGCTCCCCGCGACTGCACCGGCCCAGCCGAAGCCCTCGGGCCCGTCGTTCAACATCCAGCAGTCGGGCCAGTTCGTCAACATCGGCAACAACCAGGGAACTTTGTCGGGCCAGCTGCGGCTGGGAACCGAAAAGGTGGCCGGCGGTCATCGGCTCACCGGGGCGGTGGACTGCGTCTCGGGCGGCAAGAGCCTGCAGATGAACGCGGTCGCAGTTCCGGGTGCCAAGGGAGCGATCACCGGCTCACTGGGCGGAATCCCCTTCACCGCGGCCCTCAAGCGTGATCCGCCGGATCCGGGCGCGGCCAACCCGCGCATCCCGCCTAGCATCGGTGGTACGTACGCGCTCACCCCGCGCTCCACCTGCTTCGGCGGTTCGGTGGTTCTGAACGGCAGCGGACCCGTGTACGGAGTGGTGGCGAAGAGTCTGAAGCTCGGTCAGGTGACGTACAACAAGACGACCGGCGCGATCGCCGGCGACGTCAAGTGCACGCGGGGCGGCTCGGCGCGCCTGCGCGCGACCGCCAACGACCTGCAGCTGCAGAACGTCACGCTGATCCCGCTGAACGTGGCCACGCCGGTCCCCGGCTCGGCAGCGGCCGGCACGGTCAAACCGGTGCTCACCACGCCGTCGGGTCTCTCGCCGTCGGGCGAAAAGGTAACCGCGACCAAGCAGCGCGACACCTTCAACAAGCTGGTGGCGACGTTCTTCCTGGCCATGGTGATCATCTTGATCGCCGCCCGGATCTTCGGCTGGGCGTTTTCGAAGATCGGTCAGCCAAGGGTGATGGGCGAGGTGATCGCCGGCATCTGTCTCGGACCGTCGGTGCTCGGCGCGATCTCAGCCAATCTCCAGGCCGCGGTCTTCCCGACCGACATCCTGCCCGCGCTCGGCGTGGCGGCCAACCTGGGGCTGATCTTCTACATGTTCCTCGTCGGCCTCGAGGTCGACCGCGACCAGCTGAAGGGCAGGGCGGTCCACGCGGCGGCGATCTCGAACGCCAGCGTCGCCGTGCCGATGCTGCTCGGAATCGCAATCGCGCTGCCGCTGTACAAGATCGTCGGCCCGAGCAAGAAGTTCGTCGCCTTCGCCATCTTCATGGGTGTCGCGATGTCGATCACCGCGTTCCCGGTGCTGGCCCGGATCCTGTCCGAGCGGCGGATGCTCAAGCGTCCGGTGGGTGCGCTGACGATCGCCTGTGCGGCCATCGATGACGTCACCGCCTGGTTCCTGATCGCGCTCGCGACCACGATCGCAGTCTCGGGGACCTTTGGCGATGTGGTCAAGACGATCGGCGAGGCCACTGCGTTCGTGCTGGTAATGGCGTTCGTCGTCCGGCGGATCCTCGCCCGGGCGGGAACCGCGTTTGACGAGGTGGGACGGCTGCCGGGCGGATGGTTCGCGGCCATCATCATCCTCGTCCTGCTCTCGGCCTTCATCGCCGAGGAGATCAACATCGCGTTCATCTTCGGTGGCTTCATCGCGGGCATGGTCATGCCGCGTCACGCCCGCCTGACCGAGGAGGTCACGCGGCGGATCGAGGACTTCGTGGTCACGCTGCTGCTGCCGGTGTTCTTCGTCTACACCGGATTGAAGACGAACATCGGCCTGCTCGACCGGCCGGCACTGTGGCTGATCACGTTGGCTCTGATCGCGATCGCGATCGTCGGCAAGCTGGCCGGGGCGGCGATCGCCGCCCGGGTGACCGGCTTCGACTGGCGCGCCTCGGCGGTGATCGGGACGCTGATGAACACCCGCGGGCTGACCGAGCTGATCGTGCTCAACCTGGCGCTCGCCGCCGGGGCGATCACCAACGCTCTGTTCGCCGCGCTGGTCATCATGGCCGTGGTGACCACGCTGATGGCCGGTCCGCTGCTGAGGCTGCTCGACCCGCGCAACGAGTACGGCGCCAACGTCGAGGATCAGTTCGCCGACGCGGCGCGGGCTTCGCGGGCCGAGTACCCAACGCTCTCCGTCCCCGAGCGCTCGATCCTCGTCGCTCCGCAGACCGATCCGGCGATCGACCAGCTGCTTGCGCTGGCCGAACCGCTCGCCAAGTCAGCGCCCCCGCACGAGCTGGTGATCGCCCGTCCGGTCCGGCCCTCCCGCGCCGTCGGCGCGGGGGTTCGCGGCGGCTTGCAGACCGAGAATCTGCATCTGCAGCGGGCGCAGCGGGCGATCAACGACGCGCGTGAACTGCTCGCCGCCCAGGGAGTGGCCGCCCGCGGGGTGGCGTTCACCTCGAGCGACATCGGCACCGACCTGGTGCACGTGATCGACAACGAACCGGTCGACCTGGTCATCATCGAGGGCCGCCGCCGGCTGATCGGCGAAGGCGTGCCGCTCGGGGATGTCGGTGACCTGCTCGAGCGGGCGCCGTCCGACGTGGCCGTTCTGGTCGCCCGGGAGAACGCCGAGATCACGGTCGGGCCCAACGGCCCCGTGCTGGTGCCGTTCGGTGGCGCCGAGCACGACTGGTCGGCACTCGAACTGGGATCCTGGCTGGCCGCGGCCACCGGCGCGCCATTGAAGCTCCTCGGCGCGGCCGGCCAGACGGACGAGAACCGGTCGTCGGTCACACGGATGCTGGCCGATGCGGGCCTGCTCGTCCAGCAGGCCACCGGGATCGCCACAGAGCCGCTGGTCGTCGCCGGCGGCCGGGACGGGATCGTCTCGGCGGCGTCCGGGGCCGGGCTGCTGGTCATCGGCCTGTCGGAGCGCTGGCGTCGTGAGGGCCTCGGCCCGACGCGCTCGGAGATCGCCAAGGCGGCGCCGGCGCCGGTGCTGTTCGTCCGTCGCGGCAGCCGGCCTGGGATCTTCGCTCCCAAGGAGAACGTCACCCAGTTCAAGTGGTCGATGGCGGGTGTTCCCGCTGGCCTGAGCCTCGCCGGGGCAGGGATCCTGCCGCGCGACGGCGAGCAGACTCCGGGCGGCGAGCCCTCCTGATCGGGGCCGGGGCTCTGACCGTCTCCGGGGCGACGGTCAGAGTCACAGCGGAAGGACGGCGGTCACGCGAGTCGGGCCGCCGTCCTCCGATGTGATCGACAGCTGGCCTCCGGCCAGCACCGCGCGCTCGCGCATGCCGGTGAGGCCGAAGCCCTCGCCGGTGGCCCCGGGCTCGAACCCGCGCCCGTCGTCCTGCACGGCGAGCTCGATGTCGTGGGCACGCTGGTCGACCCGCAGATGGACGCGGTGAGCGTGCGCGTGCTTGACCGCGTTGCTGAGCGCCTCCTGGGCGATGCGGTAGATCGCCGTCTCGGTATCGCGGGGGAGCCGCTGACCCGTGGGCAGGTCCAGTCGAAGGTCGACCGTGAAGCCGCCGATCGCGGCCTGCCGCTTGGCCAGTGACTCGATCGCGGGCCCGAGTCCCAGGTCGTCCAGCGCGGCCGGTCGCAGCTCGGCGATCAGGTCGCGGAGGTTCCGCATCTCGCCGGCCAGATGCGAGTCGGCGGCGTCGACCGCCTCGCGCAGGGCCGCGGGGTCGTTCCGTGCGCTTGCGGCCGAGAGGACCATCCGCACGCCGGTCAGCCCCTGAAGCGTCTCGTCGTGCAGCTCGCGTGCCCACCGGGCCCGGGCCTGGTCGGCGGCTTCCAGACTCAGTCGCAGGCGCGCGGCGGCGACCGAGCGGGCGGTGGCGACCGCCGTGGCCGCGCTGGCGGCGACCGAGGCCAGCAGCTCGTGGTCCTCCTCGCCGAACGGACGCTGCTCGGGCCCGTCGATCCCGGCCAGGACTCCGAGCGTCTCGCCCCGGAACACGAGGGGGACCAGGATGGCCTCCCGCGAACCGGGCGCGAGCTGCTGGAGCCTCTCCCAGTGATCGTCTCCGGCGACCCGGCGCGGACGGGCGCTGATCAAGACATCCCCCGCCAGCGATCCGGCCACCGGAATCCGGGGCGGAGGGTCCCCGCGCGGCGCCGCGCCGCCCAGGGCGACGAGCTCATCGCCGTCAGGCAGGTAGACCACGAGCAGGCGGGCGTCGAGGATCCCGCGGCCGTGTTCGAGGATCAGCGACAGCACGCGCTCGAGGTCGGTCTCTCCGCCGACTGCGCGCGCGATCTCCGCGAACGCCTCCAGCTGGTCCACGCTTCGAGCCAGGTCCTGGTTGGCCCGCTCGAGCTGGTCGGCGTACAGCGTGAGGTGCCGCTGCGCGCGCTGCCGTTCGGCGATGTCGAGCCGCAGCCGCTCCGAGAAACGCCCTACGACCACCCCGGCGACCAGCACCACCGCCCCCCGGGACACGTAGCCGAGCGGGCTGACGTGAACGGTGGCGATCGCACCCCAGGCGAACACCAGGCCCACGGAGACGCCGGTTCCCACCACCCCGCCCCAGGTGCCGAACTCGACCGCCAGCACGACCGTGGGCACGACGTACAGGTTGGCCAGCAGGGCATCGGGATCGTCGACGGCCAGCCGCACTGCGAAGCTGCCGGCGAACAGGACGACGGCGACGAGGACGATCACGGCCCGGCGCGTCGGCGACGGGCCCGTGTCGGACATCCTCAGCTGCTCGACGACGCGGCGCTCGGCCGCTTCGACCTGCAATCGCCGGGCCCGGGAGCCGCTGCTCATCGATGGATCAGGCCGTGCTCGAGCGCGTAGCGGACGAGCTCCGGGCGGCCGTTGAGGCGCAGCTTGCTCTGCAGGTTGGCGCGATGGGTCTCGACCGTGCGCGGGCTGATGTACATCCGCTTGGCGATCTCGCTGTTGGTGTAGCCGAGCGCGACCAGGCGTAGGACCTCGAGCTCGCGCTCGGTCAGGACCTCGTCGCCGGCCCCGCTGAGCGCCCAGCCGCCGATCGCCGGATCGAGGTACCGCCCGCCCTTTCCCACCGTGCGCACGGCCCGCACCAGCTCGGTCCGCGATGCCTCCTTGAGTACGTAGCCGGCCGCACCCGCCGCCCACGCCGGCTGGACGAAGGCCGGGTCGTCGTCCATGGTCAGGATCACCACCGCGGTGGTCGGCGAGGCCACCCGCAGCTCCGACAGGGTGGAGAGGCTCAGGTCCGGACCCATGTGGAGGTCGAGAACGAGCACCGTGGGCGAGCTCCGGCGCAGCAGCTCCTGCGCCTCCTGGACCCCGCTGGCCTCGCCGATCACGGCGAAGTCACGCTCGGCCTCGAGCAGCAGCCGTAGGCCCTGCCGGACGACCGCGTGGTCGTCGGCGATCACCACCGTTATGGCTGCGTCGTCGGTCACGTCGCCGCCGCACGGTATTTCCATGGCCTACCCGGCGTCAACTCGGCCGCGTGTTGCCCAGACAGTCGATTGGGCTTAGACTGATCGCTTCAGCGGGGCGCTGTGCTGGGCCGGGCAGGACGCGGCGTCGTGCGAATCGAGCTTTCGCGGCCAGGCGAGGTCACCAGGGGGTCGACATCATGAAGCGGTTCAAGATTGCCAGCAACCGGCACCTGCGCACACTGCTGCTCGTGCTCGTGGCGGTCGTCTCGACCGGCATCGCGATCGCGGCCTACGGCACTCACCTGTTGCGCAGTCTCGAGCTCAACACGGTCGACACGCGCTTCGATATTCGTGGCAAGCAGAAGCCGCCGCGGGACGTCGTCGTGGTGAAGATCGACGACAAGACCTTCCAGGACCTGAACAAGCAGTTCCCGTTCCCGCGCGCCATCGAGGGCCGCCTGCTCGATCAGATCGCCAAGGGCAACCCGGCGGCGATCGCCTTCGACATCCAGTTCAGCGAGCCGAGCAACCTGGGCCAGAACGACGACCTCGCCCTGCTCCAGGCGATGGACAACCACCACCACAAGACGGTGTTCTCGTTCACCGAGACGAACGGACACGGCGGCGTCCGCTTCCTCGGCTCGGGCCAGGGGAACAAGCTGCTGAGCGAGGTCGCGGCCCAACCCGCCAACGGCGGCTTCCCGTTCGACCCCGGGAACGTGATCCGGCGGATCACCTACTCGATCGGCGGCCTGCCGACCTTCGCCGTGGTTACGGCCCAGGTGGCCACGCACAAGCAGATCAGCCGCGCCCCGTTCAAGAGCGGGAGCGCCTGGATCGACTACGTCGGGCCCTCGGGGACGTTCCCGTCGGTGTCGTTCTCCGACGTGTACCTCAAGCACATACCGCCCAGCTACTTCCGCGGCAAGATCGTCGTGGTCGGCGCCACCGCCCCGACCCTCGGCGACATCCACCCCACCTCGACCGATTCGGAGATGGCCGGTCCCGAGGTGCAGGCCAACGCGATCGAGACCGTGCTGCGCAACTTCCCGCTCTCGACCGTCCCGGGGTGGGTCAACATCCTCCTGATCGTCGTCCTCGGCGTTGCCGTGCCGCTGGCCAGCCTCCGGCTCCCGCGGGCGGCCTCGCTGGGGCTGGTCCTCCTCCTGGGGGTCGTGTTCGCGGTCGTGGTGCAGCTGGCGTTCAACGCCGGGACGATCGTCTCGTTCGTCTATCCACTACTCGCCCTCGCGCTCGCCGGCGTCGGCTCGCTGGCCGTGCAGATGGTCACCGAGGCGTTCGAGCGGATTCGCACCCGCGACCTGTTCTCCCGCTTCGTGCCCGAGAACGTGGTCGACGAGGTGCTGGCCAACGCCGACGGTCTGCGCCTCGGTGGGGTCCAGCGCGCCGGGACGATCATGTTCACCGACCTGCGCGGTTTCACCTCGTTCGCCGAGGCGCTCACGCCGAGTCAGGTCATCGACGTGCTCAACCACTATCTGAGCGAGATGAGCGACGCGATCCTCGACCATGGCGGAACCCTGGTCGCGTACATGGGTGACGGCATCTTCGCCGTCTTCGGAGCGCCACTGGAGATGGAAGATCACGCCGACCGCGCGCTGGCCACCGCCCGGGAGATGCTCGAGGTGCGCTTGCCTCGCTTCAACGAATGGATCCACTCGCAAGGGCTCGGTGACGGGTTCCGGATGGGCATCGGCCTCAACTCCGGCAATGTCATGTCCGGCCACGTGGGCTCGGAGCGCCGGGTCGAATACGCGGCGGTCGGCGACACCACCAATACCGCCTCGCGGATCGAGTCCATGACGAAGGGCACGCCGCATCAGCTGTTCCTGTCCGACTCCACCCGCGAGGCCCTGGTCAACCCGCCCGAGGACCTGGTCTACGTGGACGAGGTGGACATCCGCGGACGCGTGAACCGGCTCAAGCTGTGGTCGATCAAGGAGCCCGAACCGGACCAGCCGCCGGCCCAGCCGGCGCAGCAGCCCGAACCGGTGAGCTGACCGCACGAGCGTCGGGTCAGCCGGCGATCGGGCGCGTCAGCGCCTTGACGAACTCCTCCAGCTGATCGGTCCGCCAGCACTCGAAGGCGGTGCAGTGCTGCTCGTAGGCGGCGATCACGCTGTCGCCGTAGTTCCAGTACAGACGCGGCTCGGGATTGAGCCAGAACGTGCGCCCGGCCCGGGCGGTGATCGCGGCGAACACGTCGTCGCGCGGCGGCCGGCCATTGGTACGGGCGTCTCCGAGCACGATCACGGTGGCGCGCGGATGCAGCTCGTCCTCGACCAGGCGCAGGAACTCCTCCCACACCCGCCCGTAGTCGGTGTAGCCGGAGATGTCGGCCACGCCTGCGTCTCTCGACACCGCCGCGCTGGCGGCGCGGAAGTCGCGCTCGCGCTCGAACACCTCGGTGACCTCGGAGATCCGCTCGATGAACACGAACGAGCGCAGCTTGCGAAACGCGTCGTGGAGCGCGTGCAGAACGCTGAGGAAGAACGTCGATGCGCTGGTGACGCTGGTCGACACGTCGCAGAGCACGAAGATCTCGGGCCGGCGCGGCCGACTGAGGGCGATATTTCAGGGTGATCGGGACGCCGCCGGTCTCGAGCGACGCGCGCATCGTCCGGCGCACGTCGACGTGGGCGTGGCGCTTGCGGCCCTTGAGCTCGTGGCCCTGGGTGGCGAGCCGGCGCTTGAGCTGCGCCACGACCCGGTGGACGGCGGCCAGGTCCTGGATCGGCCCGGTCGGGAGCGCTCGGTCGAGCTCGTTGAGCGGCCGCTTGGGAGGGAGGCTGGCCGTGCGCTCGATCAGGTCGCGCTCGAGCTCGCGGCGCAGGTGCTGCTCGAAGCTGCGCAGCTGCTCGCGCGGCAATCCCTCGCGCCGCGGGTCGTCGGCGGGGAGCTCGGGCTGCGGCTCGGCGCGCAGCCCGAGCGCGCGGCGGATTCGCTGCACGTCGACGCCGAGGACGCCGGAGCCCTCGCCCCGGCCGAAGGCCGCGATGGCCAGACGGGCCAGGTCGCGCAGGGCGGCGTCAGAGCCGTCACGCAGCGCGGCGGCGATCTGCTGGCGCAGGGTGTCGAGGTTGATCTCGGTGGCGCCGCCGTCCTCGGCGCGCCCGGGCGCCTCGCTGATGCGCTGGCGTGCGGCCTCGCTCTCGGCGGCGCGGAAGAAGAAGCGGTCGAACACGAGCTCGAACACCCGGCGGTCCTCGGGCGACTTGGCCAGGGTGGCCGCGAGCGCCTCCTTGAAGTCCTCCCGCTCGGTCCAGGGGACTGCTTCAGGGCCTCGAACGCGTCGAGGATCTCCGACGTGCCCACCGCCAGACCCTCTGTTCGCAGGTCCTCGGTGAAGCGAGCAGCTGGCCGTCGAACCGGTCCGGACCCTCCTCGGGGATCGCCCCGTAGCCGGTCGCGGCGCGGCTCAGGCGGCGCGTGCGCGCTCGACGCGGCTCGAGCTTGACGCCGACCCGCTCGGCCACCGTGTCGAGGTCGGTCCGGTGCTTGACGATCACGCTCATCGTCTCCCGGAACGTCGCCTGATCGATGTCCGTCGCGCCGAGGAGCAGCAGCGCGCGCGCCCAATCGATCGACTCGGCGATGCTCGGCGGCTTCTTGAGATCGAGCTCTCGCACCTGGTGGACGATCTCGACCAGCTTCTGCGCCACCGTCTCGTCGAGCTCCGGAGAGTGCAGGCGGACGATCTGCAGCTCGTGCTCGAGCTCGGGGTAATCCAGCCAGAGATATAGGCAGCGGCGCTTCAGGGCCTCGGTCAGCTCGCGCGTGTTGTTGCACGTGAGCAGCACCACCGGGTGGGTCTTGGCCTCGATCCGTCCCAGTTCGGGGATCGAGATCTGGAAGTCCGACAGCAGCTCGAGCAGCATCGCCTCGAACTCCTGGTCGGTCTTGTCGATCTCGTCGATGAGCAGGACCACAGGCTCGTCGGACGCGATCGCGGTCATCAGCGGCCGGGGGAGCAGGAATTCCTCGCCGAAGATGTCCTCCTGCACGTCCTGCCAGCCGGCGGCTTCGGACTCGGTCTGGATCCGCAGGAGCTGCTTGCGATAGTTCCACTCGTAGAGCGCCTTGGCCTCGTCGAGTCCCTCGTAACACTGCAGGCGCACCAGCCGGCGGTCGAGGTACCGGGACAGCGCCTTGGCCAGCTCGGTCTTTCCTACTCCTGCCGGGCCCTCGACCAGGACGGGCTTCCCGAGCTTGGTGGCCAGGAACGAGACCAACGCGGTCGACTCGCCGGGGAGATAGCCGACCGACCGCAGGCCGCCGGCGACGTCTTGGACGGAGCTGGGCTGCACTGTCACCAATATAGGGGGCGCTGTGCGATCCTCGGTGCGTGCCGGCGCTGCTGCTCGCTGCCCAGTCCTCTCATCTGAGCGCCTTGGTGCTGGCCCTCGCGCTGGGCTTCGGCATCGGCGTGGCTGGGCACCTGATCAAGTCGCGCACACTGATCGTCGCCGGCATTCTGATCATCGGCTTGACCAGCCTGTACGTGGCCTGGGTCGCCCAGCCCGGCGGCGGCTAGTTAGATCGCGTCACCGGTCGCCCTCGAGCGGGGCGGTGGGCGGATCCGCGCGATGCTCGCGGGTCTCGAGCCGCATGGTGGGCGGGTCCTCGGGCCGGACCGGGGGGCCGAACAGCGACTCCTGCCTCGGTGGCCCCGACACCTTGGTCGCCGCCGGGTCGGCCGCCGGCTCGCTCGGCCGCCGGGGCTCGGAGACACGGGTCGCCGACGGGTCCGCCTGGGCCGGGCGAGGCGGCCGGGCCCGGTCGGGCGAGGGACCCTTGGGCCCACGCGGAGCCGGTTGCGCCTTCGTGCCCGCGGGTCCGGGCGGCGGCGGCGCGGCCTGGTGCGCGGCCCGGATCCGCGACCCCGAATAGGTGAGCACGACTCCCGCCACCAGGGCGAAGATGATCCCCCACTCGATGCCCGAGGCGGTCGCGTACTGGCCGTGCTCGCTCGTCCCCTGCTTGTTGAAGATGCGCCAGACGATGAGCAGGGATGCGAACGCGCCCGCGCTCAGAATCGCCTCCCCGTCGAACTCCGGGAGCGGAAGCGCGCGACCCTCGGCGCGCAGGAACAGCAGCACCAGCACGCCGGCCACGACCAGGAGGACCACTGCTTCGACAAATCCGAACGCTCCCCAGCCGGTCAGCGAGACGCCGGTCGAGACCACGGTCGAGCCCCGGTTTCCGGTGATCACGGTCACCTGGTACCAGGGCAGGAACAGGCACAGGAAGAGGCCGATCGCGGCCAGGGCGGCCAGCTGGCGCTCGCGGGTCAGCTTCCGCCAGGCCCGCGCCACCCGTCCCGCTCCGGAGCCGATCCGCTGCATCGCCGCGGTGCTGTCGCTCATGCCGGGGCGCCTGCGCCGAGGGCATCGAGCAGGAGCCGGGCGTCGTGCTCGGAGACGCGGCGGATCTGACCCTGGAAGGCCAGCGTCCAGTGCTCGGCCGGCCATTTGCCGACGTGGTCGAGCGCCGGGGCCAGCGACTCGGCCGGGATCCACTCCGGCGGCTCGAGGATGGCTTCCGGCGAGGTCGGAAAGCGCCACGGGTAGGCGTCGACCTTCCCGGGCTTTCCGGGCCAGATCGGCGCGCGGTCCTCAAATAGCTCGCCTTCGATCCGCACGCTGCCCCCGAACGCCTTCACCCCGGTGAGATAGAAGACGATCCGGTCACCGGGCTCGATCTCGAGCGCCCGGTTGCGATTGCGCTCCTTCAAGCCGATCACGCTGAAGCCGCGGGCCTCGGTCGCCTCGTAGTTCTCGGGCGATCCGGTCAGGATCCAGGTGCGGGCCACGTCCCGATTGTAAGCCGCCCCCGGCGCCTACAGGACGGGAATGTCCTGGACCTCGACCGGGCTCCGGCGCCGGTCCTCGAGTCGCTCGAGATACCAGTCGAGCAGCGCTCGGACCGCCAGGAGCAGCTGGCGCACGGCTTCGACCAGTCGTTGCTGGAGCTCGGGCGGGATCAGGTCCCGTACCGCACCGAGCAGTTGCAGGACCTGCTCGAGCTCGCCCCCCACCCGGGTCGACCCGGTCTGTTCGGCCTCCCGCCAGCCCGCGGGCGGGGTACGCGTCCGGGCGGCCGCCTCGGCCATGATCCGCTCGGCGGCATCGGACGCCTGCTCGAGCCGTTGCTCGAGGCGGCGGAAGGCTTCCTGCGCGGTTCGGTCGGCGATCCGGCGAGTCTAGTGGCCGGCCCGGGACCTAGTTAGCGAACGTCACCTCGAGCGCCCCCGCTTCGAACCTCGCCGCTTGGGGCTGGTAGGAATCCAGGGCGCTCGGCAGCATGACCGTCCGCTTGTGGCCGTCGACGCCGACGATCAGCTCGAGCCCGATCTTCTTGAGCGAGATGTCGCCCTTGCGGGCGAACGGGAGCGCGAGGCGCAGCCGGGCCTCCCGCTCGCCGACGAACAGCTCCTGGGTGAGCGAGTGATGCAGCAGGGCGGCCGCGTCGTGGCCGGGGGAGTCGAACAGGGCGCCGGCGAGGCGGTCGAGCATCTCGGCGCCCACCACCTCTTCCTCGAAATACGGCGCGCACAGGATCGGCACCGGGTCGAAGGCCGAGCGCACCAGGTCCAGGTGGTCCTCCTGGCGCCGGCGCCAGCCGGCAAAGTAGTCGCCCACGTCGGCCGGGAACACGCGGTTCACCACCACCGCATCGGTCAGGTACCCGTACAGGTTCAGATAGGTGAAGGTGCGCATCGCCTCGCCGATGACCATCCGGTCGGGGTTCATGACCAGGCGGATGGTGCAGTGCTCGGAGTCCCGCAGGGTCTCGTTCAGCGCGATCAAGTTGCGCGACAGACGCTCGACGTCGGCGAACACGGCGTGGCCGGGCAGTGAGATGTCGAGCAGGGAGCGGGCGATCGGCCGCGCCGCGGCCATCAGCTGGCGCTCGACCGGGAAAACCTTCTCGATCCACCACCGCGCCACGTCGGGAAACGCGAGCAGGCGAAGCGTCTCGCCCGTGGGGGCGCAGTCGACCACGATCGCGTCCCATTCGCCCGACGCATGCGCGGCCTGCAGCCGCAGGAGCGAGAACAGCTCGTCCATGCCCGGCGGCACGGTCAGCTCCTCGGCCGAGATGCGATCGACGCCGCGCTCGAGCAGCAGCTCGCCCAGCCAGTCCTGCACGCCTGACCAGTGACGCTCCATCTCCTCCTGCGCTCTGACCTCCTGGCCCCACAACCGGTCAGCGATCCGCACCGGCTCGGATCCGAGCTCGTGCTCGAGCGAGTCGGACAGGCTGTGCGCGGGGTCGGTCGAGATGACCAGCGTCCGCAGGCCCGCGGCGGCGCACCGCCGCGCCGTGCACGCCGCCACCGACGTCTTCCCGACACCGCCCTTGCCCGTGTAGAGGATCGTCCGAGGCGGGCCCATCGATTCGAGTCTAGGTGGTGAGTCTGCAGATCGCGTGGGGCAAAAACGTCGCCCACCCGCTGTTTGACCGAGAGACGGGCGACGTTGTGGCCGTCGTTGAGCACAAACGTCGCCGGGTTCGCGTCGCAATGCCCGGCGGGCAACGTTTTTGTGGCACGACCCGGTCCGGACGGGGTGGCACGGCCCCACGGACGCCGCGCCGGCAGGCGCGGCCCCTATGAGACGTGGAGCGTGTCCGTGATCCGGGCGAAGTTGCCCGCCAGGTCGGTCCCGGCCAGGCGGACTGCGTACGTACCGCGGCGCAGCGCCGGCACCCGGAACGAGTCGGTGCCGTAGCCGAAGTAGCCGCTGGTCGAGAGCGCGCCCGGCACCACCACGCCGACGTGCGAGTACTTCGAGAGGCTGAAGCGGAGCGTGAACGCGTGGCCGTGGC
Source organism: uncultured Solirubrobacterales bacterium (assembly GCA_963748585.1). Taxonomy (GTDB): domain Bacteria; phylum Actinomycetota; class Thermoleophilia; order Solirubrobacterales; family Solirubrobacteraceae; genus Palsa-465. Next base: position 309,219 of record CAVVJR010000005.1, read on the forward strand.
GGACGCTGTGGGTGAGCAACTTCAACACCGGCGGGGTGTGCAGGTAACCGGTGAAGTGCTGCGCGGTCACGCAGTAGACCGGCGCCTTGGTCAGCGAACACAGCTGCCCGAGGAAGCCGGTGACCAGCTCGTGGTAGCTGAGCGAGTCCTCGCTCGCCGGGCTGGTAGAGCGACCACGCCCCGGTGTCGAACGACGCCAGCTCGGCGCGCGCCTGCGCGTCACCGGCCGCGAACAGGGCGGCCGCGCGCTGATCGCCGCTCACGCGGGCGAAGTCGTCGAGCCCGATCAGCGATTGCAGGAACGCGTTGATGATGTCGGTGTGGGGCGCGAACGAGTACTGCAGGTAGCGAGCTCCGACGCGGGTGGCGATCCTCACCCCGGCGGGCGGGCCGAACCCGAACAGCCCCAGCGCGCCGTGGCCGAGGGTCAGGTACGAGCGCTGCCCGGTTGCCTTGTACGCCCGGGTGAGCGCCTCGATCCCCGTCCCTTGCGCCATCGCGCTCACCCACGGCGGCGAACCGCCGTCGAAATGGAAGTAGTACTCCCACGCCGGCCCCCCGCCCCGGGTGACCGCGAGCGGAATCATCTCGCCGAGCAGGGCGAGCATGTTCGCGTACTGCGACCGGCCCGCGGTGTAGAGGCCGTCCGCCTTGCCGAAGCTGCCCAGGACCTGGAGCTCGATCCCCTGTCCGGCGTAGTACTGCCACACGAGCTGCGAGCCGGTGAACTCAACCCGCTGGGCGTCGCTGAGCAGCGGCCCGGTGGTCCACCACTGGCGGTTGCGGTCGAGGGTCAGGAAGAGGACGGGCAGCCGGCCGGCGGTCAGCGAGCCCGACGCGGCGAAGGCATTCAGGTTGGCGATGACCGCGCCGAGCTCGCGCGCGCGGACGCCCCGGAGCCGCCGGTCCGCGCCGACCGCCGACCGGTAGCGGGCGGCATAGGACCGGGCCTGGGCGGTGGTGATCGCGTGCGAGCGCTGGAGCCTGGTCAGCGTCGAGGTCACGGTTGCGCTCGAGCGGGCGCGCGGCGACGCCGAGCGCGGCGCCGCGCCGGCGGTCGGCGCGGGCGTCAGCGCCGGCGTGGTCAGGTAGGGATCGTTGCGGCTGCGGGCATGCCCGCCCGGTCCAAGCTCCACCACCGGCGCGGCCGCCGCGGCGGCCGGTAAGGCGGCCAGGATCGCCGCCACGAGGACCGTGCGCCTGGCCAGGACGGCGATGCTACATTCGAGCGGCGTTTGGCGAGGAGACACATGCCATGCAACACATGAACACGGGGCGCCGATTCGGTTTGATGCTCGCGGTCAGCGTGCTGGCAGCGCTCGCGCTGGCGGCGTGCGGGAGTTCGAGCGGATCCGGCGACGCGAACCAGCTCCTGCGCGAGACGTTCACCGGGCCCCACCACATCAACAGTGGCGACCTGAGCTTCGTCCTCAGCGTTCAGCCGTCGGGGTCGAGCACGATCAAGGGACCGGTGACGGTCAGCCTGGGCGGGCCGTTCCAGAGCCGGGGCAGCGGCAAGCTGCCGCAATCGGCGTTCACGATCAGCCTCGGCGCCAACGGCCGGACGGGCGCGGTGACCGTCATCTCCACCGGCACCGCCGGGTACGTGACGGTCGGCAACAGCAGCTATCAGCTGCCCGCGGCGACGTTCCAGAAGCTCGAGCAGAGCTTCGCCCAGGTGGCACCGTCTTCGGGCTCCAGCTCGGGCTCGGGCGCCCTGGGAAAGCTCGGCATCCAGCCCTTGAGCTGGTTGCGCAACCCGACCGTGGTCGGCGATGAGACGGTCGGCGGCACGAGCACGACCCATATCCGAGCCGCGGTCAACGTCTCCGTGCTGGTCAACGACTTGAACACCTTTTTGAAGAAGGCGGCCACGAGCGGGGTTTCCGGCGCCAGTCAGTTCTCCGGCGGTCTGTCCGCCGCCCAGCGCCAGCAGATCACGAACTCGGTGCGCAATCCCCAGTTCGACGTGTGGACGGGCAAGAGCGACAAGACCCTGCGCAAGCTCCGTATCGCGCTGACCATCCCCGTGTCGGGGCAGCTCTCGACCCTGAGCGGTGGAGTCAACTCGGCCGGGATCGGGCTCACGATCCAGTACGCGAACCTCAATCAGCCGCAGAGCATCAGCGCTCCGTCCAGCGTGCGGCCGTTCACCGAGTTCCAGAGCAAGGTGCAGTCGTTCGTGCAGGCGCTGCAGAGCACGGTCGGTGGCGCCTCGAGCGGCGCCACCGGCTCGACCGGGTCCAGCGGCAGCTCGAGCAGCAGCAGCGGCTCGGGTTCAGCCGCGAGCGTGAGCAACTACAGCCAGTGCATCAAGTCGGCCGGCAACGACGTGACGAAGATGCAGCAGTGCGCGTCGCTGCTGAACGGTAAATAGGAAGAGTCCAGCCCGAGAGTTCGCCCCCAGGCGACGTAGCGGCCGACGAAGTCGGCCCTTACTCGGGCTCGTAGTCGCCCTCTTCCTCCTCGAGCTCCTCGTCGAGCTCTTCCTCGGTCGGCGAGCCGGCCCGGGCGACCTGGAAGCTTTCGAGCAGCTCGTCGCGTCGGTGCTCGTCCACCGGCAGCTCGTCGGAGACGAGGACCCAGTCGGCGCCCTCGTACTCCTCCATGTTGAAGATCTCTGCGTCGAGCTCGGACGAGTCGTCGACCACGACCAGCACCTCGGTCTGGGGGTTGAAGTACGTCCCCGGCCGGTTGACGAGGTCCTCGAGTTCAAATTTGCGGGGGTCAGCCATAGCGCGTGGAGGCTATCTGAAACCCTGGCCGAAGTCGCTGATCTCCGGCGCGATCTCGGCCTCCACGTCGAGCGGCGGCTGGCCGCTTCGCGTTCGGCGTCTCCCGGATCGCAGTCTCGCGCTCGGCCCGAGAGTGTTGCCCAGACCGGACTATCGGGTAATCTGTGATGTTGACTGACCAGTCAATCTACTCAGGACGCAGGCCGGCCGGGGCCGGCCTCGCGCGCGCTTGAAGGAGAAATCCAACGATGGTCGATTTCACGCTCAACGACGAGCAGCAGAGCATGCGGGAGATGGCCCACGACTTCGCCGAGAAAGAGATCCGGCCGGTCGCCTGGGAGTACGACAAGGACGGGACCTGGCCCGGGGAGATCCTCGATAAGGCCTGGGAGCTCGGGCTGATGAACAACCATCTCCCGGAGGAGTACGGCGGTCCCGGCCTCGGCTTCCTCGACGGCGCGATCATCGAGGAGGAGATCGCCTGGGGCTGCTCGGGCATCGGCACCTCGTTGTCCTGCAACGGCCTGGCCACCGCCCCGGTGATCCTGGCCGCATCCGAAGAGCTCAAGAAGGAATACCTGGGCCGGCTGAGCGAGGCGCCGCTGCTGGCCTCGTTCTGCCTCACCGAGCCCGACGCCGGCTCGGACGTCTCGGGGATGAAGACGACCGCCACCCGCAAGGGCGACAAGTGGGTCATCAACGGCTCCAAGTGCTTCATCACCAACGGCGAATACGCCAACTGGTACACCGTCTACGCCAAGACCGACAAGGAGGCCGGCCACCGCGGCATCTCCTGCTTCATCGTCCCCCGCGACGCGGGCGTGGTCGTGGACAAGCACGAGGACAAGATGGGCCAGCGGGCCTCGAACACGGCGACGATCACCTTCCCCGAGGTCGAGATCCCCCTCGACCACCTGGTCGGCGAGGAGAACAAGGGGTTCAAGATCGCCATGATGACGCTCGACCGCACCCGCCCCGGGGTGGCGGCGATGGGCGTGGGCGTGGCCCGGGCGGCGATGGAGCTCGCCGTCGAATACTCCAAGGAACGGGTCCAGTTCGGCGTCCCGATCGCCATGCACCAGGCGATTCAGTTCCTGATCGCCGACATGGCGACCAAGGTCCATCTGGCCCGCCTGGCCACCTGGCACTCGGCCGTCCTGCTCGACCAGGGCAGGCGGAACACGATCGAGTCCTCGCACGCCAAGCGGTTTGCCGCCGACTCCGCGATGGAGGTCACGACGGACGCCGTCCAGATCTTCGGCGGCTACGGCTTCATCAAGGAGTACAAGGTCGAGAAGCTGATGCGCGACGCCAAGATCCTCCAGCTGTACGAGGGCACGGCCCAGATCCAGCGCCTGGTCATCGCGCGGGAGACGCTGCTCCCGCGCCGCGTCGAGGCGCCGGCACCGGCGCACGCCTAGGGGTTGTATAAAGGGGCCGCCCTTCGGGGCGGCCCCGGTTTTTCTGCCATGCAAGCGATCCAAATCCGCACTCCCGACGACGAGGTGATGGGCGGCCATCTGGCCCTGCCCGACGGTGGCGAGGGGCCGGGGGTGGTCGTGCTGATGGAGATCTACGGCGCCGGCTCGTACATTCGCCGCGCGGCCGAGCGGCTGGCCGAGCTCGGCTACGTCGCCCTGGCCCCCGATCTGTACCGCCGGATCGAGCCCGGGCTCGAGATCCCGCACGACGACGAGGGGCTGGAGCGCGCCCTGGCCACGGTGCAGCGCCTGGATCAGGCCGGAGCAGTCGAGGATGCCGTGCTCGCCCTCGACACCCTGCGCGCGCGGCCCGAGGTTGGGGGCCGGCCGGTCGGGGTGCTCGGCTTCTGCCTCGGCGGCCGTCTGGCCTATGAGGTGGCGATCGCCGCGGACCCCGCCGCCGCGGTCTGCTACTACGGCTCTGGCATCCCGGACTCGCTCGATCGCGCCGACCGGATCGAGTGCCCGGTCCTGTTCCACTTCGGGGCGCAGGACAAATACATCCCGGTGGCGGAGGCCCGGCGCGTGTGCGAGTACGCGGCCACCCGCGAGGACTGGATGTGCGAGATCCAGCCCGACGCCGGGCACGCGTTCGACAACCACGAGGCGCCGATGTTCAGCTGCCCGAGGCGGCGGCGCGAGCGTGGGAGCTGACGCGCCGATTCCTGGACCGCCACCTGGGATGAGACGGCCGCGATGTTTCGCCGCCAGGCGAAACTCGCCCCGGCGGCGCAGCCGCCGGCCGCCACGCCTACTCGGTAGCGCTGAACTCCCAGATCGCCACACCCATCATCAGGAGCCCGAGCGCGAGCACCATCGCCGCCTCGAGCCCCGCCGGTACGTGCCAGCCCCACCAGGTGACCCCGGGGTTGAGAACCCGGCGGGCGACGGGCGAGATGTGGATGTGGCTGAAGACCAGCTTCTTCATCGGATCGACCGCGTAGGTGAGGGGATCGAGCCGGTTCAGCACGGCGAGCCAGCCGGGAAGGCCGGCCACCGGGAACAGCGCCCCCGAGATGAAGAACATCGGCATCACGATCACCTGCATGACGCCGAAGAACGCCTGCATCTGCTTGATCCGCACCGCCACCATGACGCCGAACGCGGTGATCGAGAAGGCCAGCAGCAGCTGGAGGCCGAAGATGCCGAGGATCAGCACGACGTTGTAGGGGACGCCGACCAGCGGTGCGAGCAGGATCATGATCACACCCTGGGTGCAGGCGACGGTCGCCCCGCCCAGGCACTTGCCGATCACGATCGAGCTGCGGCGCACCGGCGCGACCAGCATCTCGCGCAGGAAGCCGAACTCGCGGTCCCACACGATCGAAGCGGCCGAGAACATCGCCGTGAACATGACCGTGATGCAGAGGATCCCGGGGTAGATGAACGTCTTGAGGTTGACGCCGTGCGTGCCGGAGCTCGAGATCTGCTGCAGCCCCGAGCCCAGCACGAACAGGAACAGCAGGGGCTGCACCAGCGTGGCGACGATCCGGATCCGATCGTTGGCGAAGCGAATGAGGTCGCGGCGCCACACGATGCGGATCGCCCGCAGCTCGGAGGCGACGCTGTGCTTGGGGACCGCGACCTGGATGACCGGCGCGGGCCGCCTCCGGTGTCCGGACCGCGGTGCTCAACGCCTGCCTCCATGCATCATCTGCATCATCATCCGGTTTCGGTTCTTGCCCGCGTCCTCCTCGGCGTCCCGGATCGTCGTGCCCGTGTAGGACATGAACACGTCATCGAGGGTCGGCCGCGAAACGCTCACGCCCTTGATCGGCACGTCGAGCTCGGCGAACAGCCGCGGCACGAACTCCTCGCCGCCCGGCACTCCGAAGGTCACCGCGCCCTCGGCCAGGCGCGCCTCGATGCCGAACCGGTTCTCGAGCGCGGCGATGGTGGCGTCGTTGTCGTCGGTGTGAATGGTGACGCGATCAGTGCCCACCGCGGCCTTGAGCGTGTCCGGCGCGTCGAGGGCGACGATCTCGCCGTTGTCCATGATCGCGATCCGGTCGCACCACTCCGCCTCGTCCATGTAGTGCGTGGTCATGAAGATCGTGATGTCCTCGCGGTCCTTGAGCTCGGCGATGTAGGTCCAGATCGACCGCCGGGTCTGAGGGTCCAGCCCGATCGTCGGCTCGTCGAGGAACAGCACTCGGGGGGAGTGCATCATCCCGCGCGCGATCTCCAGCCGCCGTCGCATTCCCCCCGAGTAGGTGCCGACCACCGAGTCCTTGCGCTCCCACAGCCCGACCATCTCGAGCACCTGCTGCATCCGCGGCGCCACCAGGTCACGCTGCAGGCCGTAGAGCTCGGCGTGCAGCTTGAGGTTCTGCGCCCCGGTCAGGTAGTTGTCGAGCGTCGGGTCCTGGAAGACGAGGCCGATGTTGCGGCGGACGTCGTCCCGCTCGGTCACCACGTCGTGGCCGGCCACCGTAGCCGAGCCCGAAGTCGGCTTGACCAGCGTGCAGAGCATGTTGATCGTGGTCGTCTTGCCGGCGCCGTTGGGGCCGAGAAAGCCGAACACCTCGCCGGTGGCGACCTCGAAGTCGACGCCCTTGACCGCCTCGACTTCGTCGAAGCGCTTGTGCAGCGCCTGGACCGAGATCGCCACCTGCTCCATGGATGACACCTTACGACGTCAGCTTCCGGATTCCTCAGCCAGGATCCGGTACAGCGCCCGCCGGGCCTCCGTGAGGACCTCGGCCGCCTTCTCGCGCTGCTGCTCGTCGGCCACCTGGGCGACCTGCATCGACGCCGCCGCCACCTGCCCGATCAGCTCGCGCATGTCGACCATCGCCTGGGCCCCGGGATCGTCGTCCTGCCACGGGTCCGGATGGTCGGGGCGCTCGGCCAGGTGCTCGCGCCCCTCGTCGGTGAGCTCGTACAGCTTCTGGCCGTCGCGCTCGATCGAGCGCACGAAGCCCTGGTCCTCGAGCTGAGCCAGCGCGGGGTAGACCGAGCCGGGGCTCGGGCGCCACCGGCCGCCGCTGCGCTCCTCGATCGCCTGCATGAGCTGGTAGCCGTTCTGGGCCTCGTCCTGGAGCGCACGCAGGAGCGCGAACTGGACGTCGCCGCGCCGCCGGCGTCCCCGGCCGCGCCCGCGGCCGCCGCCGAACGGGGGACCAAAGCCCTGGTGCGGGCCTCCGTAGCCCGGCCCGAAGCCGAACCCTGGCCCAGGCCCTCCGGGGCCGGAGCCGAACCGCTTGTGTGCGGTCATTCGCTCCCAATGACCTGAGTGATGATGGGATTTGCCCTTCATGCTTCCTCCTGTAGGTATATCGTCGATAGATAACGATATATCGTAACAGGTCGTTTGTCAAGAGTGATGGATGACGGAAGGACCCACGCTCGGTCGTGTGTCAGGGCGTCTGGGACGGAGTGGCTGAGGGTGAGATACTCGCTCCCAACCGCACACGCGCGATTCGCCGTCGGGCGCAGTGGGGGGGAACCCGCGTCAGCTGGCGGGGCCAGCGCCGCCGCCGCGGGAGCGGATCCAGTCCGCCACCTGGTCGGCCATCCCCGCCGCCTGGGTGCCGAGCGAGGTGATGTTCTCGCCCATCTCCTGGAAGATGGCCCGGAACCGCTCGGCGTAGAACTCCATCGCGTCGCCGGCCTCTTCGCGCACGTTGGCCTTCTGGTCGCGGGTGCGGTACTCGCCCCTCACGATCCGGTCGTACTCGCCGCTCTGGACCCACTTCATGACTTCGGAGACCCGCCGCACCGCGAGCGGGTGGGTGCGCCCGATCTCGTTGAAGAAGCGCCGGACCCGGTCGCTGGGGTCATCCCAGCTCTCGTATTCCATCGCCTGGGTCATGAAGGCGTCCAGGTTCAGCTTGTCCGCCGGCACGCCGCCGCCGAGGACCATCAACGTGCGGCAGACGATCCGCGGGTCGCGCACGGCCAGCACCGCGGCCCGGTCGCAGCTCAGCTCGGCGGCGCGATACCACTCCAAAAGCACGGTGGTGACCGCCCGCAGCGGTAACCCGATCGGGAACGGCACCCCCATCGTGCCTCGCACCAGGATGTTCAGCGCGGTCATGTAGAGGACGTGGTCGGCCAGGATGTGGCCGACCTCGTGGGCCAGGACGACTCGTTGCTCGCCCGGTCCGAGCTTCTCCAGCAGCCCGGAGTCCACGACGATCATCGGCTTGCCCGATCCGATCGTCTGGGCCCCGCCGAGCACGCCCCAGGAGACGTAGAGGTCGTAGACCTCGGGCATGTCGAGAATCCGGCACACCCCGGTATGCGACGCCCAGAGGTCGGGGAGCTGGGCCTCGCCGACCCGGATCGAGCTGCCCAGGAAGGTCTGGCGCAGCGCTCGCTCGTAACCCCACTCGATCAGCTTGCGGACCACGGTGTCGAGCATCGGGACCGCGCTCAGGGCAGCCGTGGCCGCGCGGTCGGCCGGATGCTCGTAGGCCTTGGAGGAGATGTTCGGGTACGGCTCGACGCTGTCGGGGAGGGTCTCGGCCATCGCGGTCTGCAGAGCCTAATCCCGTGGGTACACTGGCGCGCCATGTTCGTATTCAAAGCCGCCGTCGTCGGCGCCGGCACGATGGGCGGCGAGATCGCGCAGACGATCGCCAACGCCGAGATCCCGGTCGTGCTCAAGGACGTCGACCAGAAGTTCGTGGACCAGGGCCTGGCCAAGGCCCGCTCGCTGTGGCAGGGCCGCGTCGACCAGGGCAAGATGGAGTCCTCCGAGCTCGAGCGCAAGCTCGGTCTGATCACCGGGACCACGTCGTACGAGGGCTTCGGGGACGTCGACTTCGTGATCGAGGCCGTGCCCGAGCGGATGGACATCAAGCAGACGGTGTTCTCCGAGCTCGACGAGGTCACACCCGGCCACGCCATCCTCTCCTCCAACACCTCGTCGCTGCCCATCACCGAGATGGGGGAGGCGACCAGCCGGCCCGACAAGGTGGTCGGCTTTCACTTCTTCTATCCGGCCTCGATCATGCGGCTGATCGAGATCATCGTAGGGGACGACACCGCCCCCGAGACCGCCCAGGCGGCGGTGAACTTCGCTCAGGCGATCCGCAAGATGCCGATCCGGTGCGCCGAGGCGCCCGGCTTCGTGGTCAACCGGATCCTCAATTCGAGCGTGTCGGAGCTGTGGCGCTACCAGGAGGAGAGCGGGGCGGAGATCAAGGAGGTGGACAAGGTGGTGGCGGAGTCGAAGGCGGCGCCGATGGGCCCGTTCTTCCTCACCGACCTGCTCGGCCTCGACACCGTCCTGCACGTGGCCGAGCATCTGAAGGAGTCCTACGGCGACCGCTTCTACGTCCACAAGGGCATGCAGGAGCTGGTGGCGGAAAAGAACCTCGGGGCCAAGACCGGAAAGGGCTTCTATGAGCACGGGAACTGAAATCGACGCCCAGGCGCTGGTCGACCGCTTCACCCTCAAGGCGCTGGTCGAAAGCTGCCTCGTGCTCGAGGAGGGCATCGCCTCGATGAAGGACATCGACCTCGGCATGATGGCCGGGGCCGGAGTGATCCCGCCGCCGTTCGCGCGGGCCGATCAGATGGGCCTGGACGAGGTGCTGCAGAAGCTCGAGCGCGCCGAGAGCGAGTGGGGGGAGAACTTCACCCCGCCGACGATCCTCCGCCGGCTGGTCGCCCAGGGGCGGCTCGGGGTGAAGACCGGCCAGGGCTTCTTCCCCTACGCGCGCCCGGACGCCGGCTGGGACGAGAGCCCGGTGAAGCTGGAGACCCGCGGCCGGATCGCCATCGCCTGGCTCGACCGGCCGCCGGCCAACTCGATCTCGCCCGAGGTCGTTCAGGCGATCCAGAAGCTTTGGGACGCGATCGTCGAGGGCAACGAGGTCCGCAGCCTGATCTTCGCCTCGGCCAACCCGATGCTGTTCTGCGCCGGGGCCGACATCAAGGCGTTCACGAGCATGGACGAAGCCGCGGGCAAGCAGCTGCTCGACCAGATGCACGGGCTCCTGCGGGACATGGAGCGCTCCAGCATCACCACGATCGCCGCGGTCAACGCCGTGGCCTTCGGCGGCGGGTGTGAGCTGGCCATGGCCTGTGACCTGCGGATCGCCGCCGAGTCGGCCAGCTTCGGCCAGCCGGAGATCAACCTCGGCATCGTCCCCGGGTTCGGCGGCACGCAACGGCTGCGCCGGCTGATCGGCGAGGGCAAGGCGCTCGAGATGAACCTGACCGGGGACCCGATCGCCGCCGACGAGGCCTACGAGCTCGGACTGGCCAATCGCGTCGTGCCTGACCACGAGCTGCTCGACACCGCCGTGGCCTGGGCGCGCAAGCTGGCCGATCAGGCGCCGCTGGCCATCGCGAAGATCAAGGAGGTGCGAGCCCCCGGCGATCTGGACGCGGGCATCGAGGCCGAGAAGCAGGCCTTCGCGGCCGCGTTTGCCTCCGAGGACGCGAAGGAGGGCATCTCCGCCTTCCTGCAGAAGCGCAAGGCCCGGTTCTCCGGGAAGTGAACGTGAAACTCGCTAAAGCGAGTGTGGAACTCGCTGAAGCGAGTTCCATTGGGAGTGTGGCGGGAGCGAAACTCCCGTGAACGCCGCCGAGCAGCTGGCCGATCTGATCCGGCAGGCCGGCTCGGTCGTCGCGCTGACCGGGGCCGGCGTCTCGGTCCCGTCGGGCATCCCCGACTTTCGCTCTCCGGGGACGGGCCTGTGGGAGAACGTCGATCCGATGGAGGTCGCGCACATCGACGTCTTCCACCGCGAGCCCGAGCGGTTCTGGCACTTCTACGGCTCCCGGTTCCAGACGCTCGAGAGCAAGGAGCCCAATCCCGCCCACCGGGCCCTGGTCGCGCTCGAGCGGGCCGGCCTGCTCGACGCCGTGATCACGCAGAACATCGATCGGCTGCACGCCCGCGCGGGTTCGCAGCGGCTGATCGAGGTCCACGGCAGCATCGCCCACTCGTCCTGTCTTGACTGTGGGGCACGATATGAGTTGGGAGACGTGCGCGCACGGCAGGTGGGGGATCCGGATGGGGTGCCGCGGTGCGAGTGCGGCGAGGCGCTGAAGCCCGGCGTGGTCCTGTTCGGCGAGTACCTGCCCGTGGCCGCGATCACCGAGGCCGAGGCGCTGGCGGCCGGCGCGGACCTGTTGCTCTGCATCGGCTCCTCGCTCGAGGTCTATCCGGTGGCGCAGCTGCCCGCGACCACGCTGGCCGCCGGCGGCCGGATCGCGGTCCTCACCCAGGGCCCGACGCCGTTTGACTCCCGCGCCGTGGTCCGGATGGGCGGCGACATCGTCGACGAGCTCACGGCGGTATTGGGAGCGCTCGGGTTGACCGTCGCGCCTGCGCCCCGGAACGTCACGCCCGCGCCGCGGCTCGCGCTCTGAGCGCCGCCTCGATCCGCCCGAGCGCCGACGCCACCACCTCGCCGTGCTCGGCCGGCCAGGCTGCCTTCGAGCGCGGCCTGAGCCGCGGCGGCGACCGGGTCTCGCAGGGCGCGGAGCTCATCGACGCGGTCGGACCCGACCGGCTCGCCGGGGAGCTCGGCCACCGCCGCGTCGAGGGCCACCATGACCTGGAGCGCGGCCGCCCGGTCGCGGCCGTGGTCGAGGTCCAGCCGCGCTCGCAACGCCAACTCCTCGCAGACCAGGGGCGACTCGCGGCCGGCCAGGATGGCGGCCAGCCGGGCCTGGGGGTGCAGCGCCTTCAGGCGCCGGGTGCGAGTCGACTTGAGGAGGAGCTCCCGCGCGTCGTCCCACTGGCCTTCGGCCACGAGCTCGCCGGCGCCGAACCCGATCCGGGCGACCAGAGCCTGGCCGCGGCTCACGGGCCGCGCGTACGGGTCCACGGCGACCAGCCGGTGGGCGTGGAGCGCCCGGTTGAGCACCAGCAGCCCGGCGGCCAGCTCGTCCTCGCCCGCCCGTTTCAGCCAGGCCTGGGCCGCTTGCTCATCGGCCAGCGGAGCGCCCACGTCGACGATCGTGGCCCGCGCCGTGGCGACCGGGGTGGGCTCGGGCTCCGGGGCAGCGGCGCGGCGCCGGCGCGCGAGCCTCCGCCGGCGCTCGGGCGCCCCCAGCGTGGTCAGGATGACGACGTGCGAGGGCTCCCCGCCGGCACGAACCAGGTAGCGCCCGTCCGGCGGACCCAGGGACCAGGGAAATTCGAGCTGGCTGAAGGGGAAGAGCGGCGGCGCGGCTACTGGCCGGAGACCTTGATCGCGTACTTGCTCGGAGAGATCGAGACCACCGGTTCGGCGATCTGATCCAGGCGGTTGGCCAGCTGGACCCAATCCTGAGGCTGCAGGGCGTTCGCGATGTCGGCGGCCAGCTTCTTGTTCTGGCCGTAGAGCGGGGTGAACGAGACCTGGACCCGGTTCTTGTGGTCGGGCAGCGAAAGCGTGTTGTCCTGGCCCTTGAAGCTCATCTGGGAGACGATCTCATCCGGCCGCATCGCGCCCTGGAGGGTGAGCAGCTTGCGGATCGTCAGGTCGGTCACCGAGCCGGCGCCCTGGTGGCCGAGGACCGGCGTGTTGTTGATGGCCGAGATGTCGAGCGAGCTTCCGGTGGCACCGGCGGCGTCGACGCCGGTGGAGGCGTTGAGGCTGTGTCCGCACTCGAGGCCGCTGACCGTGGGATCAAGCCCCGAGGTGGCCAGGAACTCGATCGTGGCCAGAACCTGGCGGGCGATCAGCCCGGCCTGGATGTCCCGGCGGCCGCAGGCGTAGATCTGCACGCGCGGATCCGACAGGACGAGGCTGGTGAGCTGCTGCTTGGACATCAGCAGGACCTGGCCCACGGACGGGTTCTTGTTCTTGCCGAACAGCTGGTTGACGCCGCGAGCGCGGTAGACGGCCGTGCTGTCGAGCAGCTTCCATCCGTCGAGCACCGGCTTGGGATCGATGTACGGGGCCTTGGGACCGGCCGGCCGGATACGGAAGTTCATGTGGGACGGGTTGCCCGGGCTGTCGGCGGCGGTCCGGCCGATGATCGTGCCCGCCACCACGATCGCGCCCACCTTGAGCGGCTGGAGCGTGTACTGGTTCTTGCCCAGGTGAAGGACGTTGTCGGAGAAGTAATCCTGGAAGTTCGAGATCTGCGGCTGGCTGTTCTTGACCTGCTGGATGCCGCCGGCCGCGAACGAGGCCGTGCGGTGCGGGTAGGCGAACAGCCGCTCCTTGGCCTGAGGGGCGGGGATGCTCGCCGGCGTCGGGTCGGCGGCCGCGGTGGTGGTGGTGACCGGCAGCGTGGTCGGAGCCGACTTGACCTCGCTGGCCGCCTTCTGCACCGTCGGGGTGGGGGCGGTCTGCTGCGTGCCCGCGGTGGCGGGAGCGACCGGCTTGGGCGAGGTCGGCACCTTGAGCTGCTGGGTGATCTCGGCCTTGGTCACCTTGACCGGGTCGGGGACCGGGAAGCGCTTGGGGATCGAGCCCAGGTGCGCGTACGTGTACACGTTGCCGGTCGCGTCCTGGAGCTCGACGTAATTGCCGGACTGCTGATTGTGTCCGAGGGCGACGATCTTGCCGTCGTCAACCGCGATCACCGGAGAGTTCTGCTTGGCATAGATCGCGGTCGAGGTGCTGTGCGGGTTCGAGACGACCGGCGAGGCCGCATTCGCGCCCTTGCTCTTCTGCGGCTTGATGTTGTCGTCCGCGTACCGGGCGCTGGCCGCGACCGGGAAGTAACCCTGGAACAGACCGGTGAGCGCGTCGATCAGCTTGGTCGGGATCGCGCTGATCAGCTTGGCCCGGAGCTCCACCGACTGGACGTACCAGTCGGCGTGGTTGTAGTCGAAGATCGCGCCCGAGAGGTTCTTGGACGCGCCGCCGGCGTTCAGATAGCGAGCGGCGGTGAAGATCGCGTCCTCGGGGTTGTACGGGTCGGCGACGCCATCACCGTTGGCGTCGACGCCGTAGGTCTTCCAGGTCGCGGGCATGAACTGCATCCAGCCTTCCGCCCCGGCGCTGGAGACCGAGAGGTTCCGGCCGTAGTCGGTCTCGATCTCGTTGATCGCGGCCAGCGCCTGCCACGGGACGTCGTACTCGATCCCGGCGGCCTGGTAGATCGAGATCAGCGCGGGCGGGATCTGGAAGTCCTCGATGAAGAAGTTCGGGACGGTGAGCGGCGTGACCTGCGGAAGGGTGAAGTTGAAGCTCGGGTTCGAGATCTCCGGCGGGGTGCCCGAGCCCGGCGCCGGTCCGGGCTTGACCGAGGCGGCCGGCGGCTTGGGCGCCGACACCTTGGGCGTCGACGGCGTGGACGGCGAGGGGACCTTCACCTTCGGCTTGGGCAGCGGCGTCTTGGGCCGCGGGGTCGGAGCCGTCTGGGTGGTCGAGGTCGAGCTGCTGGTGCTCGAGCTGGACGAGCTGCTGGAGCTGCTGCTCGAGCTCGAGCTGCTGGAGCTGCTCGAGGAGCTGGACGAGCTGGGCGGCGGCGGGCAGGACTCAGAGCTGCTGGCCACCGGGCCGGGAAGGTTCAGCGCGGAGAGCGGAGTTCCCGGCGCGAGCTGGAAGTAGAGGGTCTGGCCGCTGACCAGGACCACCCTGACCGTGCAATCCGCGGCCGAGGCCGACGGCGGCACGGCGAAGCCGAACACGGCGAATACCGTGCCGACTGTCATCGCAGCAACCTTCAGCTTCGGACGTTTGATCACTATGGCCTTATCTCCTCCCGCCTTGCGAGATGCGGCGTACCTCCACGCAAAGGAGGCTGTGCGAATCACGCTACTGAGTGGCTGGGAGCTTTTCAATTTTGAACCGTAGGGTGCGGGCACGGGGGTGAATTCCCCGTAAACGAACGGCCCGGAAACAGGCGGCCTGCCGGACCTCCCCCAACAAATCGGCGGCTGCGGCCAGCGACTGTAATCGACACCGATCATTTGGCCACGGTAACCCTCAACCTGAGGGTTAGAATCAGCGAAAATGCGGGTCGGCGCTACAGTCCGGCCCATGGACGAAGACAAAGGCTTGAAGGAGCGCGTGACGCGCCAGGGAGAGGAGACGATCGGGAAGCTCGCCCAGGACCTGCTCGAGAACCCGATGGTGGCCCGAGCGCTCTCGGCCGCGTTCGAGACCCGGGAGCGGGCCAGCCGGGCTCAGGAGGTCGCGATGGGGGCCCTGAACCTCCCCTCGGCGAGCGACCTGGAGCGGTTGACCCGCCGTCTGCGGTCGGTCTCGCAGCGGCTCGAGGCTCTGGAGGACGGGCTCGACCGGGTCGAGCAGCGGATCGAGGAGCTGGGTTCAGCGACCGTGCTCGACCGGCGGCTGTCCGCGATCGAGGAGTCGCTTCAGCGCATCGAGTCGAGTCTGCCTCAGCCGACCGGCTGACCGGTGAGGCCCCGGAGGGCGGCTTCGCCCATCCGGTGCTCGGCCTCCCTGAGCGCCTCGTCGGAGATTCGCGCCCGGGTGGGGAGGACGAGGTCGGAGACGATCAGGAGCGCCGCGGCCTCAAAGCCCCGCCTGGCGGCCAGCGCGTAGAGCGTGGCGGTCTCCATCTCGACCGCCTGCGCCCCCGTGGCCGCCCATTCGGTCTCCAGGCCGCGGTCGTCGTAGAACACATCGGTCGAGACGACGGTGGCGGCGGGCGCGTCGAGGGCCAGGCTGGCGGTGACCAGCTCGCCGGCCCCGAGGGCGCGGCTCGTGCCATCGGCGGCGATTGCCCCGGCGGCGTAGATCAGGTCGCCCAGACCGAGCGCCGGGTCGAGGGCCCCGCAGGTTCCGACGCGGATCAGCCGGCGGGCGCCGAGGTCAGCGAGCTCCGAGGCGACGATGGCCGCGCTCGGACCTCCCATGCCGGTGCTCTGGATGGTCAGCTGCTCGCCGTCGGCCGCCGCTCCCGTGTACCCCCACAGGCCGCGATGGTGGTTGAACATCTTGGGCGCCTCGAGCAGGGCCTGGGCGAGTAGGAGGGCCCGGCCGGGATCGCCCGGAAGCAACACCCGCTCAGCCAGGGGGGCAGTGGGGTGCAGATGGATCACGCGCGCGAGGTTAGATGAGCCCTACACTGCCGCGACCTCATGACCGTGTTCAAATCGGAGACCGAGTTCCGCGAGGTGATGGACCGCACGTTTGCCCTCATGCGCGACGACGCCGAGATGGGGCCGGGCCTGCGCCGGGCCGACACCCCCCAGCGGTTCGAGTTCGACGACCTGGCGCTCGTGGTCAACATCCGCGCCGGCGGTCCGGACGAGCCCAACCTGGTGTGGGAGTGGACCGACGAGGTCACGTGGGAGCCGAAGGTCAAGATGACGATGAGCTCGGACACCGCGAACCGCTACTTCCAGGGCCGTGAGAACATCGCCATCGCGATCGCGCGGCGGCGAATCAAGGCGGGCGGCGACGTCAAGGCCGCGCTCGCGATCATCCCGATCACCAAGCCGCTGTTCGCCCGCTACCGCGAGATGATCGCCGCGGATTACCACCACTTGGAGATCTAGAAGTTAGTAACGGACGTTACCCATTGACGACGGTCGATGGGCGAGTTAACCTCAGGAATCGACACAGGCACCAGGCCGGAACGTGGGTGTGTCCCCCGCATCGCCGGGGTCTCGCCCGCGAGGCGCCGCCGGCAACGTGACGAGCGCCTACGGCTGACGCAGCGGGCCGTAACGCCCGCGGGCGACGGGGCTCCGTCCTCATCGGGGTCCCGTCGCTGACTGTTCGGCGGCCTGGGCGCCGGGTAGCCATTCGCGCGGGAAACTGTTGGCGATGTCGAGCAAGGGCGAAAGCAACGGGGCTCTCTCCCTGCGGGAGGCGGCCGAGCGAGCCGGGGTCGCACCGGCGACGCTGCGGCGCTGGATCAAGCAGGGCCTGTTCCCGCGCTACGACGGCGCCTGGTCACCGGCGGCCGTCGGCCATGCCCGGATCGTCGCCCGCCTGCGCGAGCGGGGCCACTCGCTGGAGGACATCCGCCGCGCCACCCACGAGGGCCGGCTGGCCTATGGCTACCTCGAGGAGCTGTTCGCCGACGCCGAGGAGCACACCTACACGCTCAAGCAGGCGTCCGAGGAGACGGGCCTTCAACCTGCGCTGATCGAGCGGATCATCACCGCCCTCGGCGTCACCCCGGCGCAGGTGACGAGCATCCCGGCCGACGACGTTCAGCTCCTGCGCTACGTGGCCGCGGTGCTCGAGGCCGGCCTGCCGCTGGTGGCCATGCTCCAGCTCGTGCGCGTGTACGGGCAGGCGATGGCCCAGGTCGCCGACGCCGAGGTCAGGCTGTTCCACCTCTACGTCCACGAGCCGCTGATGCGGTCCGGCGCGAGCGGGATCGAGACCGCGGACCAGATGATGTCGTTGAGCCGGGAGCTGCTGCCGCTGGCCTCCCCGGTCATGGACCAGGTCCACCAGCGCTATCTCCAGCACTTCGTCGAGCAGGACGTCATCGGCCACATGGAGTCCGACCTGGACAGTGACGCGCTCGACCTGGGGCGGCTGCGGGTGACCATCGCCTTCGCCGACCTGGCCGGATACACGCGCCTGACCGAGGAGGAGGGGGAGCTCGAGGCCGTGGACGCGGTGGAGCGGTTCGTGGAAGCGGTCGAGGTGACGCTGCCCGACGATGCCCGGGTGATCAAGACGATCGGGGACGAGGTGATGATCGTGGGCTCTGACCCCGCCGCCCTGACCGACTGGGCGGTGGGCTTCCAGCGCCTTCAGCCCGAGCGCCCGATGCCCCGGATCGGGATCCATTACGGGGACGCGCTGTACCGGGACGGCGACTACTACGGACGCAACGTCAACATCGCCGCGCGCGTGGCCGCGCGCTCGCGCGGCGGCGAGGTGCTGGTTACCCGGCCGGTGGTCAGCCAGGGTGGACCCCACCTGCGGTTCGAGCGGATCGGCGAGGTGCGGCTGAAGGGCTTCACCGCTTCGACCGAGATCTTCACCGCCAGCCCCAAGGACGACGAATGATCGAACAGGTCAGAGCGCAGGGACTGCTCGTCCGCGGCCGGCCGGTCGTCGTCCTCCTGTCCGGAGGCCGCGACTCGACCTGCCTGCTCGATCTGGCCGTGCGGGTCGCCGGGGCCCCGGTAGTGGCCGCCCTGCACGTCAACTACGGGCTGCGCGACGCATCCGGCCAGGACGAGTGCCATTGCGCGGAGCTGTGCCACCGGCTCGGAGTCGAGCTGCACGTGCGCCGGCCGCAGAGGCCGGAGTCCGGCAACCTGCAGGCCTGGGCGCGCGACGTGCGCTACCGGTTCGCCGCCCAGCTGGCCTCCGAGCTCGGGGCCGACGTGGCCGCCGGGCACACCGTGACCGACCAGGTGGAGACGATCCTCTACCGCCTCGCCTCCTCGCCGAGCCGGCGGGCGCTGTACGGGATGTCAGTCCGCGAGGGGCATCTGATCCGCCCCCTCCTCTCATTCACGCGCGAGGACACGGCCGCCTACTGCCGGGAGCGGGGGCTGACCTGGCGCGAGGACGAGAGCAATGAGTCCTCGGTCCGGGGGCGGATGCGATCCGAGCTCGTCCCCGCCCTGCGGCGGCTCCATCCGGCGGCCGAGAGGAACGTCCTCGCGCTGGCCGAGACGCTGCGCGAGGAGGGCGCCGTGCTCGACGCCCTGGTCGCGGAGGTGGCGAGCGAGCCGGTCTCGCTCGAGCGGCTCCGGGCGCTGCCCGCCGCGCTCCGCCGGCTCGTAGTGCAGCGGATGGCCGACGAGGCGGCGGGCGGGCTCGCGCCCGGCGCGGCCCGCCGGGCCGACGACGTGGCTCGGCTGAGCGAGCGTGGGACGGCGGAGCTCGACATCGGCAACGGGCTCCGGGCGGTGGCCGAATACGGGGTGCTGCGAATCGAGCCGCAGGGGACGGCGCCCGCGCGGGCGGAACCGGTCGTACTCGAAATCCCGGGGACAGCCAGGTTCGGCGACTACGAGGTCCGGTGCGAGCTCGGGCCGCCGTCGCGGGAAGCCGGGGCCCTCGACCGGGCGGCGCTGGGAGGCACACTGCTGGTCCGCGCCTGGCGATCCGGGGACCGCATGGCGCCGCTGGGCCTGGAGGGCACCAAATCGCTCCAGGACCTGTTCACCGCCCGCCGGATCCCCCGCGGCGAGCGTCGCACGCTGCCCGTGGTCGAGTCCGGCGGAGAGATTGCCTGGATCCCCGGGGTGGCCACCTCGGAGCGGTTCAAGGTGACCGAGCGCACGGTTGAGACGGTGCGACTCAAAGCGCGCAAGCCGAACCACGGGGCGCGCGTCAGCGCGCCCTCTTAAAATCGATCCACGTGGACGGCGACAACGCGATCGGCGAGATCCTCGTCCCAGCCGAGGACCTCGAGCGCCGGGTCCACGAGCTCGCCCAGCAGGTCTCGCGCGACTACGCGGGCAAGGATCTCGTGCTCATCGGCGTGCTCAAGGGAGCGGTGTTCTTCCTCTCGGACCTGATGCGCAACCTTGACGTGCCGTGCGAGGTCGACTTCATGGCCGTGGCGTCGTACGGCTCGGCGACCAAGTCCTCGGGCGTGGTCCGCATCCTCAAGGACCTCGACGCGGTGATCGAGGACCGAGACGTCCTGATCGTGGAGGACATCGTCGATTCCGGACTGACCTTGCAATATCTGTTGCGAAATCTGGCCGGTCGGAACCCCCGCACGCTCGAGGTGTGCGCCCTCCTGGTCAAGCCCGAGCGCCAGAAGGTCGATCTACAGGCCAGATATGTGGGATTTGAGATCCCTAATCGGTTCGCCATCGGCTACGGGCTCGACTTCGACGAGCGCTACCGGAACCTCCCCTACGTGGCGGCGTTGAGGCAGTAGATGGCCCGTCCGGCGGGGCAAACCCAGCTGCTAGGCTTGCATGTTCCCAGCACGCAGGCGATGCTGTGTGCAAGCCACGGGGACCCCCTATGAGCCGGTTTTTCAAGAGCGCCGCTTTCCCGATTCTGATCGTGGTTGTTCTGGCGTTCTTCGCCCAGAAGCTGATCGGGAACTCGAATCATCAGCCGAAGCAGAACTTCGGCGACATGATCCAGCAGGTCAAATCCGGCGAGGTCAAGACGATCTCGCTCGATCAGAAGAACAACAGCGCCACCGTCATCCTGCTGCCGCAGTACGGGGGCCAGAAGTACTCGGTCGGGTACCCGGACAGCTACGCGCCGCAGCTGATCAACGACGTGCTCTCCCACGAGGGCTCCGCGGCGCTCGATGTCCAGAGCAAGTCCTCCAACGGCTGGCTGTCACTGCTCACCTACATCCTGCCCTTCATCATCTTCATCGGGTTCTGGATCTTCCTCATGAACCAGGTCCAGGGCGGCGGCTCCAAGGTCATGTCGTTCGGCAAGTCCCGAGCCAAGCGCATGTCGGTCGACTCGCCCAAGATCACCTTCCGCGACGTGGCCGGGGTCGACGAGGCGGTTGAGGAGCTGCACGAGATCAAGGAGTTCCTCGAGAACCCGAAGAAGTTCCAGGCCCTGGGGGCGCGGATCCCCAAGGGCGTCCTCCTGTACGGCCCTCCGGGCACCGGCAAGACGCTCCTGGCCCGCGCCGTGGCCGGCGAAGCCGGGGTCCCGTTCTTCTCCATCAGCGGCTCTGACTTCGTCGAGATGTTCGTCGGCGTGGGCGCCTCGCGCGTGCGCGACCTGTTCGAGCAGGCCAAGCAGAACTCGCCCTGCATCATCTTCATGGACGAGATCGACGCCGTCGGCCGGCACCGCGGCGCCGGCCTCGGCGGCGGACACGACGAGCGCGAGCAGACCCTGAACCAGCTCCTGGTCGAGATGGACGGGTTCGAGATGAAGGACAACATCATCTTGATCGCGGCCACCAACCGGCCCGACATCTTGGATCCGGCGCTGCTGCGACCGGGACGCTTCGATCGCCAGATCGTGGTCGACCGTCCGGATCGGCTGGGCAGGAAGAAAATCTTGGAGGTCCACACGCGCGGCAAGCCGCTGGCCCGGGAGATCGACGTCGACGCCCTGGCCGGGCAGACGCCCGGGTTCACCGGCGCGGACCTGTCGAACCTGGTCAACGAGGCCGCCCTGCTGGCGGCCCGCAACGGCAAGCGCGAGATCACCCAGCTCGAGCTCGAAGAGGGCATCATGCGGGTGATCGCCGGCCCGGAGAAGAAGACCCGGGTCATGTCGGGCAAGGAGCGCCGGATCACCGCCTACCACGAGATGGGCCACGCGATCGTCGGCCACTACCTGCCCAACTCGGACCCGATCCACAAGATCAGCGTGATCAGCCGCGGGCAGGCGCTCGGCTACACGATCTCGCTACCGGGCGAGGACAAGTTCCTCACCACCCGGGCCGAGCTGAACGACACCATGGCCATGACCCTGGGCGGTCGCGCGGCCGAGGAGATCGTCTTCGGCGAGGTGACCACCGGGGCCTCGAACGACCTGGAGAAGGTCACCGCGACGGCCAAGCAGATGGTCATGCGCTTCGGCATGTCCGAGAAGCTCGGGCCGCGGGTGTTCGGTCATGACCACGGCCAGCCCTTCCTGGGGCGCGAGTTCAGCGCCGAGCCCGACTACAGCGACGAGATCGCGCGTGAGATCGACGATGAGATCCGCCGGATCGTCGAGGCCGCGCACATGCAGGCCAAGGACATCCTGGGCACCCACCGGGCCTCGCTCGAGAAGCTCTCGGAGATCCTGGTCAAGCGGGAGACGATCGAGAAGGAGCAGTTCGAGGCCCTGCTCGACGGCCAGACCGAGGAGCAGGTGTTCGGCGCCGAGGCGCCGCCCCCGCCCGAAGTCCCGCTCCCGCCCGCCTCGCCCGAGCGCGCCCCGGGCCGCGACGGCCCCCGTCCGCTGCCGCGGCCGGGTTTGGCCGGGGGAACGGCGGAGTAGCTCTCGAGGCTCTGCTCCCGACCCTAAGAGAACCGCCCTCGGGCGATTCTCCCGGGTTGGCCGGCGGCACGGCCGAATAGTTTTCAGCTAGGCCATCCGGGGTTCTCCGGGCCGATTCGGGCCTTCTAAAAGCCAGGAAATACGCCGTTTGACCGACTTGTAATCGGTGTGACGCGGGCATAGCATGCGCGCCGCCAAGGGGGCCCACTCGGGGGCCCACCGGCGCAACAGAGGCAATGGAGGTCTCGGCATGCCTTTCATGCGCGGCTGACCGATGAGGGACGGCGGGCGCGCGGTTCGACGTATCACCCCGGCCCCCGGGTCGTTGCGTCGTGCCGCCGTCCGCCCTCTCCTATGAGGGGGCAGCGCGCTGGCGGTAACGTCCGCGCGTGAGATGGATGCCTCGCCGCTCCGCTTGCTCCTCGCCGCCACCCGGCTGTGGCTGCCGGTCCTGATCGCAGTCGGCGGCCTGGTCCTGATCGTCCTCGGGCACGCCAACGTCAACTCGCCCGCGGCCGCGCTCGGGGTGGGGCTGATCATCGTGGCGCTGATCGTGTGGATGATCAACTGGATGTTCCGGATGAGCGTGGCCAGCAATCGCGACCGCGACCGGGAGGAACAGGCCCGGGAGTACTTCGATCGACATGGACGCTGGCCCGATGAATGACGGCTTCGCCCTGATGGGCGTGGTCAACGTCACGCCGGACTCGTTCTCGGACGGCGGGCTGTACCTGGACGCTCCCGCGGCCATCGCGCACGGCCGGGCGCTGATCGAGGCCGGAGCGGCGATCGTCGACATCGGGGGGGAGTCGACCCGGCCCGGCGCGGCGCCGGTCGGGGCCGAGGAGGAGCTGCGCCGGGTCCTGCCGGTGATCGACGGGCTGCTGGCCGAGGGCGTCCGGGCTCAGATCTCGATCGACACCTCGAAGCCGGTGGTGGCGACGGCCGCCCTGGCCGCCGGGGCGACCCTGGTCAACGATGTCACGGCGTTCCGGGGCGATCCGGCCATGGCCGCGGTCGTGGCCGGCGCGCGGGTGGACTGCTGTCTCATGCACATGCTGGGCGAGCCACGCACGATGCAGGATGACCCCCGCTACGACGACGTGGTCAGCGAGGTCAAGGCGTTCCTCGAGGAGCGGCTCGCGTTCGCGGTCTCCGAGGGCATTCCCGAGTCGCGTGTGATGCTCGATCCCGGGATCGGGTTCGGCAAGACGATCGAGCACAACCTCGAGCTGTTGCGGCGCCTGGACGAGCTCGTGGCCATCGGCTGTCCGATCGTCATCGGCACCTCGCGCAAGTCGTTCCTGGGCCGGCTCACCGGGCGCCCGGCGGCCGAGCGGCTGGCCGGGACGATCGCCACCAACGTCCTCGCCTACCTCCGCGGGGCCCGGATTTTTCGCGTTCACGACGTCGCTCCCGTCTATGACGCCCTGCGCGTGACGGCTGCTACGGTCCGAGCGCCATGGACGACGACGCCGACGAGTTCGACGGGGTAGACGAGGGCGAGGAAGAGGAAGGGCATTCCGAGCCCGAGGTAACCATCGAAGTGAGCGGCCTCTCGCTGTTCACCCACGTCGGGGTGACGGCGGCCGAGCGCGAGGTGGGCCAGCGACTGCTCCTCGATCTGCGCATCGACGTCGGCGAATGCGACGCCACCGTCACCGACCGGGTCGAGGACACGGTCGACTACGGGCACGTGTGCGAGCTGGCCAACCTGGTCGCCCAGCAGCGCACGTACAAAACGCTCGAGCGGCTGTGCGCCGCGATCGCCGATCGGCTGCTCGAGCGCTACAAGCTCCAAGCCGTCTGGGTGAAGGCCGCCAAGCCAGAGCCGCCGCTGCCGCTGCCCGTGACCGAGGTGTCGGTGGAGGTGTGGCGCGAGGCGGAATGACCGCCCGGTCGCGCTCGGGCTATCTGGGCCTGGGGTCGAATGTCGGCGACCGGCGGGCTCACTTGCTCTCCGCGGTCGAGGCGCTTCCGCGGTACGGGGTCCGGGTGCTGGCCTCCTCGTCGGTCTACGAGACCGACCCGGTGGGGGAGGTGGTCGACCAGCGGAGCTTCTACAACGCCTGCCTGCGGGTCGCCACCGAGCACGAGCCGCTGGAGTTGCTGGACGCGTGCAAGGCGGTCGAGCTCTTGCTGGGCCGAGACCCCGGCGGCGTTCGCCACGGACCGCGGCCGATCGACGTCGACGTCCTTCTGCTGGGAGCCAGGGTGTTCGAATCCGAGCGCCTGACCCTGCCCCACCCGGAGGTGAGGTCGCGCCGGTTCGTGCTCGTGCCGCTGCTCGAGCTCGACCCGGGCCTGCGCCTGCCCGACGGCCTGTCGCTGGCCGATGCGCTGTCCGCTCTGGGAGACGTCCCGGGCCAGGGCGTCTCGCGGGTGGGCGAGCCGCTGCTTTAGGGTGTCGGCGCTGATGCTGCTGGTCGTCGACGTCGGAAACACCCAGACCCACTTCGGAGTCCTGCGTTCGGGCGAGGTGGCCGAGCATTGGCGCTTCGCCACCGTGCGCCAGTCGACGTGCGACGAGCTCGGGGCGGCGCTGTCGAATCTACTGGCGCTCCGCGGCCTGTCGTTCGACGAGATCGATGCGTCGATCGTGTCCTCGACCGTCCCCCAGCTGTCCGAGCAGTGGACGCGGATGGCCGAGCGGTACCTGGGTCACTCGATGCTCGTCGTCGGACCCTCGATCCGCACCGGAATGCCGATCCGGATCGACAACCCGTACGAGGTCGGCGCCGACCGGCTGGTCAACTCGGTGGCGGCGTACGAGCGGTTTCGGGACACCTGCGTGGTGGTCGACTTCGGCACCGCGATCACCTACGACGCCGTCTCGGCGGCCGGGGAGTACCTGGGCGGGATCATCACGCCCGGGGCGGAGATCTCGATCGACGCCTTGTACGACCGTGCGGCCAAGCTGCCCAAGGTCGAGCTGGCCGAGCCGCGTTCGCTGATCGGCAAGTCGACCGTCGATGCGATCCGGAGCGGGATCGTGTTCGGCTTCGCCGGCCAGGTGGAGGGGATCGTGCGCCGGCTGCGGGCGGAGCTCGGGGGGTCGACGACGGTGATCGCCACCGGCGGGCTGGCCGGGCTGCTGGTGCCGTTCATCCGGGAGACGATCGACGAGGTGGACGATCTGCTGACGCTGGAGGGCCTCCGGCTGATCTCCGAGCGCAACCCGCGGTAGGGGGTAGCGCTCGTGCCCGTGCATCCGCTCAGGCGGCGCGGGCGGCCAGGGCCTGACCGACCCGGACGGCCAGCGCCACCGGCTCACGCTCGAACTGCAGCCAGGTCGTCCGGAGGGTCAGGATGCCGGCGGCGGCGTAGACCTGATCGCGGCGGCGGTCGGATTCGAACTTGGCCCGCCCGCCGTGGGTTCGGTAGCCGTCGAACTCGAGGATCAGCCGGTGCTCGGGCCAGTAGAAGTCGGGCACGTAGCCGAGCAGGCGGTAGTTCACGCGCGGCTCCGGAAGCCCGGCCGCTTCGATTAGCTCCAGCATCCGGCGCTCTCGCTGAGAGCGGGTGAGAACCCGGGCGACCCGGCCGTGCAGGAGGGCCCTGACCTTGGCGGCGCCGGGGTGGCCTCTGTGAACGCGGTCGATCGCCGCCTCGAGCTTCTCGTCGGTGATCAGGCCGAGTGCCCGGCCCTCGGCCAGTGCGTGCTCGACCTCAGCGATCGTGGCGTCGCTGGCGAGGTCGAGCACGGCGCGGGGTGGCGTGGTTGTCCTCAGCCCTCGTTCGGTGGTGAGGTCACGGCGGTCGAGACGGGTGACCCGGCGGGCGTGAATGCCCGTGCGCCGGCGGACCGAGCCGCGAGTGACGGTGAGGTCGACCACGGCCGGATCAGCCCTGGCCAACCCCCACAAGGCGGCTGCGGAGCGGTGGCTGAGCGCCGCGCGTGGTCCGACGGCCAGCAGCGCCGCCGTCTCCCCGGCCAGGGGCAGAAGGCGCGGGGTGGGTAACCGCGTAGACGCCGTAGTGCATCCGGTAGAGGGCACCGCGAGTCACGCGACCGCGCACCTGCGCCGGCGTCAGCCCGGCTTTGATCAACTGCCGCCGGGTGACCACGCCGTTTTGCCGGGCGGCGATGTCGTCCTCAACCGCCAAAACGTCGCCCGCTTCGCGTTTGCCGACCCGGCGGGCGACGTTTGCGCCGTGAGCGGGCACGAACGTCGCCGACCAACTGCGGAAGTCGACGCTGGGCAGCGTTTTTGCTGTGCCCGAGCGATCTCACCGCGCGAGTATCGACCCGCCCGGGCCCACCCGCGGCGGATTGATGCAGACTTGTTACCGCTCGAGCTGCTCGAGCTGCTCGATCTGCTCAAGCGGCTCGAGGTCGGCCGGAACCGGCACCTCGGGCGTCCGCGCCACGGTGGCGGCGAGGATCAGGAACACCCGGGAGCGCCGATCGTCGGGATGCTCACGGGCCGCCACCTCGTAGGCGTCGAGGAGCCAGCGGATGGCGTTGAACACCGGTGCGTCGTCGACCTCCTCGGGGACGTCGCAGGCCAGCCGGGCCAGGGCCAGCATCTCGGTCGGGTCGCCGCCGCGGAAGCCCATGATCGCCGCCAGCAAGAGAAACTCGGACACCCGGTCGAGTAACACGTGGGGCGCGCGCTCCGTGGGCTCACCGACCGCGTCACCCATCGGCTGCAGCGGCTCGCCCGCGGCGATCCGGAGCGACTGACCACCGGCGATCGAGCGGATCTGGTCGGCGTTCAGCCCCGCGGTCAGGGCCGAGCGGAGCTGGAAGGCGGGGGAGACGGCGGTGGCGCCGTACGGCGCGTCGGAGGCGAACAGGATCTGGCCCGGCGGGATCAGGCTGAACAGCGCGAGCATGTCGGCCGGCATCCACCACGCGGTGTCGAAGAGCAGGTTCGGATGGTCCTGGGCCACCCGCCAGATCCAGGACAAATCGCAGATTCCGGCGTGGGCGAGGATCAACCGCGCCTCCGGGAACTCCCCCGCCAGCTCGACGGCGTGCAACCCCAGCGCCGGGATGCCGCGGCCGGCGTGGATCAGCACGGGCAGAGACCGTTCATGCGCCAGCGCCACCACCTCGCGGACGGCTGGGTGGTCGAGGGTGAACTGCTCGGCCCGCGGGTGCAGTTTGACCCCCCGGGCGCCGGCGTCCAGGGCGCGGCGGGCCTCCTCCAGAGCATGGTCGTGCGGGTTGACCCGGCAGAACGGCACCAGCAGCCCGTCGGCGTTCCCCGCCGCCTCGAGCACCGCGTCGTTGGGCTCGCGGTAGCCGTCGGGCTCGTGGAAGGGGAACACGAACGCGCCCCGGGCATCGGCGAGCTTGAGGGCTTCGACGAGCTCCTCCGGGGACTGCTTCATCCCGTCGGGGTCGTTCTGACCCACGTGCGTGTGGGCGTCGAACAGCTCGAGCCCCGGGACCTGCTCGACCACGACCTCGGTCCAGGGGCGAAGGAGGGGACCGAGGTTCATTGCCCTGATTCGTACCATGAAACCCCCATGGGCCAATCGCTCACCGACAGCTGGAGTCTCGGCGGTGTCACCATTCCCAACCGGGTGGTACTGGCGCCGCTGGCCGGGATCGGCAACTGGTTCGTGCGTCTGCAGGCCAAGCGCCACGGTGCCGGGCTGGCGGTCTCGGAGATGGTCTCGAGCTACGCGGTTCACTACCGCAACGAGCGCACCTGCCGCGAGCTGCTCCGGATCCATCCCGACGAGCACCCGGTCTCGATGCAGCTGTTCGGCAACGACCCCGAGGTCATGGAATCGGCGGCCGAGCAGGTGGCCGCGGCCGGGGCCGACCTGATCGACATCAACATGGGCTGTCCGGTGCCCAAGGTGTGCAAGACGGGTGCGGGGGCGGCCCTGCTCGAGGACCCGTCCAAGGCGGTGGCGCTGGCGAAAGCGGCGGCCAGGGGGAGCGGGCTTCCGGTCACCGTCAAGCTGCGAAGCGGCGTCCGTCCCGGCGACCTCAGCGGGATCCACACCGCCCGGGCGCTGGCCGAGTCAGGCTCGGTGGCCGGGCTGGCCATCCACCCCCGCCACGCCTCCCAGCGGCACAAGGGAAAGCCGGACTACACGCTCGTGCACGACCTGGTCACCCAGGTCGACGTCCCCGTCCTGGTCTCCGGAGGGCTACAAACCGTGGAGACGGCCCGTCAGGCCTTCGAGCAGACCGGCGCGGCCGGAGTGCTGCTGGCCCGTGGGTCGCTCGGCAACCCGTGGCTGTTCTCCCAGCTCCTCGGAACCCGCACCGGCGAGCCCTCCCGCCAGGAGATCATGGCCGAGCTCGATTGGGTGCTCGAGCGAGCGGTCGAGCATCTCGGCGAGGAGCGCGCAGCCCGCTACCTGCGCAAGTTCTATCCCTGGTACGTGGAGCGGCTCGGCGGCACCCGGGGGCTCCAAGCCGCGCTCCAGACCGCCCCGACCGTGGACGCGGCCCGCGCACTCTTCCGGGAAGCCCCGGCGGCCCTGAGCGCCGCAGCCTAGCCCCAGAGCACACAACCGGCGCGCGAGACACGGCCGCCGGTATAGGGTGCCCGCCGGTCGGGCTCATCGTGGAGGAGAGTCAATGCGTCGGTTAGTGCTGGGCTGCGTTGCTGGGGTGCTCTTGCTGTTCGCGACCATGGCCGGGCCGGCGGCCGCGCAGGTCCAGCCCTACGGGACCAACGACTTCGGTGGCTTCAGCAACGTCCTGCCGCCGGGCACGAACGGCTTCGACAACCTCCAGCAGGCCGTCCTGTTCGAGGCCGCCAAGCAGTACCCGCCCCACAGCAACGACCAGCTGGCGATGTACTCGAACCTGACCACGGCGGCGCCCAACATCGCCGCCTCCCAGCTCGGCCAGTTCTACAAGGACGCCACCTTCGGGGTGCGGGGCAACGACGTCGAGAGCACCGAGAGCCCCGAGCCGGGCGTGACCATCGTGCGCGACAAGGGCTTCGGAGTACCCCACATCTACGGCGACACGCGGGCGGCCCTGATGTTCGGCGTCGGTTACGCGAGCGCCGAGGACCGACTGTTCCTCATGGATGCCCTTCGTCACGCTGGGCAGGGCGACCTGGCCCAGTTCGCCGGCGGCGCCAACGCCTCGATGGACGAGAGCGTGTGGGCGTCGGAGCCCTATACCCAGCAGGACCTGACCAATCAGATCAACTGGGGTCGAGCTCAGCAGCCGTACGGGCCGCAGATCTTCGACGACGCGCAGAACTACGTCGACGGCATCAACGCGTACATCGCCAAGGCTGAGAGCAACCCGCTCTCCTCCGCGATGATGCTCCCGGCCGAGTACGCGGCCATCGGGCAGCCGCTCGGGCCGCAGCCCTTCAGCCTCCAGGACGTCGTCTCGATCGCCACCCTGGTCGGCGGCATCTTCGGCAACGGTGGCGGCGACCAGCTTCAGAACGCGCTCCTGTACGAGAACTTGAAGCAGCGCTTCGGCTCCGAGCACTACAACATCGCGGGCTCGCCGGAGCTCGTGGCGGCAGCGCGGCGGCCGGCCGCGCGCAAGCCGGCGCCGAAGACGTCGGCGCCACCGTTCACCGGCGCGGCCGACGTCGGGGCCGGGGCGACGGCGGCGCATCCCGCGCCCCGAGCGCACACGACCACGGCCAAGGCAAAGGCCAAGACCAAGGTGGACCACTCGGGCTTTGCCACCTTCCGCAGCCTGGTCGACCCGGCCGACCCGGAGGCGCCGACCACGGTGCGCGGCAAGTCGTTCCCCTATCAGCAGCTGCCGCTCCCGACCAAGGCCGTCCTGAAGACGATCGCGCTGCCCGATCGCGGTTCGGTCCAATTCGCCGCCACGGTCGTCTCCGGCGGCGTCCCGAGCGGGTCGGCCGCAGACACCGGGTCACGTCCACGGGCCAAGCGCGGCACCCCGGCCAGCGGCCTGCGCCTAGGGCCGAGAGCCAACGTCGGCCCGGGGCTGTTCGCCTTCCCCAGCGACATGTCGAACGCCCTCCTGGTCAGCGCCGCGCACAGCCCGACTGGGCATCCGCTCGCGGTGATGGGCCCGCAGGTCAGCTACTACAGCCCGCAGATCCTGATGGAGCAGGACGAGCACGGGCCCGGCATCGACGCCTACGGCGCCTCCTTCCCGGGCACCAACCTGTACGTCGAGCTCGGCCATGGACGCGACTACGCGTGGTCGGCCACCTCCGCGGGCCAGAACATCATCGACACCTTCGCGGTGCCGCTGTGCAACCCGAGCGGCGGCGCGGCCTCGACCAGCTCTGACTTCTACCGGCTGGACAACGGCCAGTGCGTGCAGATGGAGACGCTCACGCGATCGGAGTCATGGCACCCGACGCTGGCCGACGCGACCCCGGCCGGGTCGGTCACCTTCCAGACCAAGCGGACGGCGTACGGGATAGTCATCGCCCGGGCGCGGATCCATGGCCAGCCGGTCGCCTACTGCAACCTGCGCTCGACCTACATGCACGAGCTCGACTCGGCCGCCGGCTTCGACGTGCTCAACAACCCGGATGCGATCAAGAACCCGCAGGCGTTCGACAACGCGGCCTACCAGATCCAGTACACGTTCAACTGGTTCTACACCGACAACAAGCACATCGCCTACTTCAACTCCGGGCTGAACCCGGTACGGGCGGCGCACACCAACCCGCTGTTCCCGACCTGGGCGAAGTACCCGTGGGCGGGCTATCAGGGCGCGGCGGCAACGAGCCCGAGCAGCCTCACCGAACGTCAGACGCCCCAGTCCGCACACCCGCAGACCGTCGATCAGAGCTACCTGACCAGCTGGAACAACAAGCAGGCGCCCGGCTACAACGACGCCGCCACCGGTCAGCAGTACGCATCGGTGTTCCGCTCGCAGCTGCTCGACAACAACATCAACGGCTACCTGAGCCGCGGGCACGGCCAGATGTCCCTGACCGACCTGGTCAACGCCATGGGCAACGCCGGCACCCAGGACCTGCGCGGGGTCGAGGTGCTCCCCTACGCGCTCCAGATCCTCGGGCAGCCGAAGAACGGCTCCCTCGCGGGCGCGGTCAGCCAGCTCCGCGCCTGGGTGGCCTCCGGCTCACACCGGATCAACCGGGCCCATCCCGGGGCCTCCGGCAGCTATGACCAGAGCGCGGCCGTCCGGATCATGGACGCCTGGTGGCCGCGGCTCGTCCAGGCCGAGTTCCAGCCCGCGCTCGGTCCCTCGTTGCTCAACCAGTTCACGGGCGAGTTTCCGATCAACGACCAGCCCGGTCATGGGACCTCCGGACCCCATCTTGGCTCGGCCTGGGATGTCGGCTTCTACGGGATCGTCCAGAAGGACCTCCGTTCGGTGCTGCACGACCGGGTCGGCGGGCCGCTCAACCGCGTCTACTGCGGCGGCGGGTCGCTCACCGGCTGCCGGGCCGCGCTCGAGAGCTCGCTCCAGGCGGCGATCGGCCAATCCCCGCAGCAGGTGTATCCGGCGGACGGGGTGTGCAACGCCGGCGACCAGATGTGCTCGGACTCGATCGAGTTCAAGGCTGTGGGAGTAATCTCCCAGCCCCTGATCGAGTGGATCAACCGGCCCACCTTCCAGCAGGCGGTTTCGGTCCAGGGCCACGGGTAAACGCATCGGCGGGGAGAACTGCGCAGGGCCGCTTTCATCCCCTCCGGATGCCTTCCCACGGTGTCTATACTCGTCGGCCCGCGCATTTAGGATGCGCCGGAATCCCCGCTTCCCAGCGGGTTTTTTCGTCCAGACCGTTCAACCCAGGTCCACCTATGCCTAAGGACGTCATCCTCACTCCCGAGGGCCTCACCAACCTGAAGGCCGAGCTCGACCATCTCGCCACCACGCGCCGTCGCGAGATCGCCGCTCGCATCAAGGAGGCGCGCGAATTCGGCGACATCTCCGAGAACGCCGAGTACGACGACGCCAAGAACGAGCAGGCGATGCTCGAAGCGCGGATCGCCCAGCTGGAGGACAAGCTGCGCTCGGCCACGGTGATCGACGCCTCCGATCTCGGCACCGACGTCGTGCGCGTCGGCTCGGTCGTCCACGTCAAAGACGAGAACGGCAAGTCGACCAAGTACACGATCGTCGGCTCAGCCGAGGCCAGCCCGGCCGAGATGAAGCTTTCCAACGAGTCGCCGGTCGGCAAGGCCCTGATCGGTCACAAGAAGGGGGAGAAGGTCTCCTTCGCGACTCCCAAGGGCGAGCGCCGGCTCACCATCACCAAGATCGACGTTCAGTAGGACTTAGTGGCCCCCGCCGCAAGTTTCGTCCGGCTTCGCGGCTGCAAACCTTCGCCTGCCTACGTCCTCGCGAGCTTGTGTGCCAGAGGCACACGGCGCTCGCTGCGTCCTTGGCATGCTCGGTTTTCGCTCGCGAATCCATGACGGAACTTACGACGGAGACCACTTAGTGGCCCCCGAGGCCTCCGAGGCCCCCGAGGCCCCCGACCACCTGGCCGCGCGTCGGCGCAAACTCGAGAGCCTGCGCGCGGACGGGATCGAGCCGTTCCCGCACGCCTTCCCGGGCGTGGAGCCGATCGCTGCCGTGCGGGCCGCTCACGCTGATCTCGCTGCCGGGGACGAAACCGAATCGACCCATCGGGTGGCCGGCCGGCTGGCCTCCCGCCGGGGCCAGGGCAAGATGGCGTTCCTCGACCTGGTCGACCGCTCGGGTCAGATCCAGCTCCAGGCGCGGGTCGACGTGCTCGGCCCGGAGAGGATGGAGCGGC
Organism: uncultured Solirubrobacterales bacterium; assembly: GCA_963748585.1. Lineage (GTDB taxonomy): Bacteria > Actinomycetota > Thermoleophilia > Solirubrobacterales > Solirubrobacteraceae > Palsa-465. The sequence continues at coordinate 341,837 of CAVVJR010000005.1, forward strand.
TCCTGTCGCTCGACCTCGGCGATCTGATCGGGATCGAAGGCACCGCATTCTCGTCCAGACGCGGCGAGCTGACGCTGCGGATCGACGACTATGCCGTGCTGGCCAAGTCGCTCCGGCCCCCGCCGGAGAAGCACCACGGACTCAAGGACGTGGAACAGCGCTTCCGCCACCGGGAGCTCGACCTGATCGCCAACCCCGAAGCCCGCGAGCTGTTCATCACGCGCTCGAAGGTGATCAGCGCCGTACGCCGGTTCCTCGACCAAGAGGGGTTCGTGGAGGTCGAGACGCCGGTGCTGCAGCCTCTGTACGGCGGCGCTCTGGCCCGTCCGTTCACCACCCACCACAACGCGCTCGACCGCGAGTTCTACCTGCGTATCGCCACCGAGCTCTACCTCAAGCGGCTGATCGTGGGCGGCCTGGAGCGGGTCTACGAGCTGGGCAAGGACTTTCGCAACGAGGGGGTCGACACCACCCACAACCCCGAGTTCACGATGCTCGAGTGGTACGAGGCCTACGCCGACTACCTGGACATCGCCTCCCGGTGTGAGCGGCTGGTGGCCCACGTGGCCTCGGAGGTCGGCTACAACGGTGAGATCGATCTCTCGGCCCCGTGGCGGCGCGAGACTCTGAGCGAGGCGATCGCGTCCCGGACCGGGATCGACATCCAGGAGTACCCGGAGCGCGCCCAGCTGGCCGCCGCGATGACCGACCGGGGACTGGCGGTCAAGCCCGATGACACCTGGCCCCAGCTCGTCGACGAGCTGCTGTCCAAGCACGTGGAGCCGACCCTGATCGAGCCCACGTTCATCCTCGACTACCCGGTGGCCATGTCGCCGTTCGCCAAGCGCCACCGCTCGGCACCTGGGTTTGTCGAGCGATTCGAGGCCTACATCGGAGGGATGGAGGTGGCCAATGCGTTCACCGAGCTCAACGACCCCGACGAGCAGCGCCGCCGGTTCGAGGAGCAGCGCGCTCTGGCCGGAGCCGGCGACGAGGAGGCCCAGCCGTACGATGAAGCGTTCATCCAGGCCCTCGAGCACGGGATGCCCCCGACGGGTGGAATCGGCATCGGAATCGACCGGCTGGTCATGATCCTGACGGGGAAGCGCTCGATCCGCGAGGTGGTGCTGTTCCCGGCCATGCGGGACTGACCATTGCGGTCGCTCGTTCCGGGGTTATGGGGGACCGATTGTGCGGTCCGTCACACCTGGGGCAAAAGTGCGACATAGCGACTGGTAGACTGGATCCAGGCCCGAGAAAGAGACCGTTTCCGCTCATCATTTACGGCCCGGGGCCGACTTAATGGGTAGAACGGAAATCTCGGCGTCCCCGAAGCCGTCCTAGAGTGGCAGCGTAGGAGACCGACAGGAAAACCCCTCGACCGACCCAAACGCCCGAGTACCGCCGCACCTAGAGAGAGAATCATGTTCGAGCGATTTACTGAGCGAGCGCGCCAGGTGGTCGTCCTGGCCCAAGAAGAAGCGCGGACGCTCAAGCACAACTACATCGGGACCGAGCACATCCTGCTGGGCCTGCTGCGCGAGGAAGAGGGCCTCGCGGCCCGGGTCCTGGAGTCACTCGACATCACGGTTGAGCGCGTGCGCGCGCAGGTCGTGCGGATCGTCGGCTCCGGGGAGGAAGTCACCTCCGGCCAGATCCCGTTCACCCCGCGGGCCAAGAAGGTCCTCGAGCTGGCGCTGCGCGAAGCGCTCAGCCTGGGTCACAACTACATCGGCACCGAGCACATCCTGCTCGGCCTCGTGCGTGAGAACGAGGGGGTTGCCGCGCGCATCCTGCTCGACTTCGACGCCGACTCGGAGAAGATCCGCAACGAGGTCATCCGGATGCTGTCCGGCCCCGGCAGCCGCCAGCGCGGCTCGGGTGCCGGCGCGCCGTCGGGCTCCGGCACGCAGGGCGAGGGCAAGAAGTCCTCGAAGCTGCTCGACCAGTTCGGTCGCAACCTGACCAAGCTGGCCGCCGAGAGCAAGCTCGACCCGGTGGTCGGGCGCGAAACCGAGATCGAGCGGATCATGCAGATCCTCTCGCGCCGGACCAAGAACAACCCGGTGCTGGTGGGCGAGCCCGGCGTGGGCAAGACGGCGGTGGTCGAGGGCCTGGCCCAGCGGATCACCAACGCCGACGTCCCCGAGCTGCTCAAGGGCAAGCAGATCTACACCCTGGATCTGGCCGCCCTGGTCGCGGGCTCCAAGTACCGCGGCGAGTTCGAGGAGCGCCTGAAGAAGGTGATGAAGGAGATCACCCAGCGCGGCGACATCATCCTGTTCATCGACGAGCTCCACAACCTGGTCGGCGCCGGCGCCGCCGAGGGGGCCATTGACGCCGCCTCGATTTTGAAGCCGGCTCTGGCCCGGGGGGAGCTGCAGACGATCGGCGCCACCACGCTCGAGGAGTACCGCAAGTATCTCGAGCGCGACTCCGCCCTGGAGCGGCGCTTCCAGAAGATCACCGTCGACCAGCCGTCGACCGAGGAGACCGTGCAGATCCTCAAGGGCCTGCGCGACCGCTACGAGCAGCACCACAAGGTGACGATCACCGACGAGGCCCTCGAGGCCGCGGCGGATCTCGCCGACCGGTACATCTCGGACCGGTTCCTGCCCGACAAGGCGATCGACCTGATCGACGAGGCCGCGTCGCGGATGCGGATCAAGTCGATGACCTCCCCGCCGGTCTACCGCGAGCTCGAGGACGAGATCGAGGAGACGCGCCGGGCCAAGGAGGAGGCGATCGAGTCTCAGGAGTTCGAGAAGGCGGCGAACCTGCGTGATAAGGAACGCCGTCTGACCCAGCGCAAGCGCGAGCTCACCGAGCAGTGGGACGCCGGCGAGTCGACCGAGCGCCCGGCCATCGGCGAGGAGGAGATCGCCGACATCGTCTCGATGTGGACGGGCATCCCGGTGTTCAAGCTCACCGAGGCCGAGACGGCCAAGCTGATGCGGATGGAGGAGGAGCTCCACAAGCGCGTCATCGGTCAGCATCCGGCGATCGAGGTCGTCTCCAAGGCCATCCGCCGCTCGCGGGCCGGGCTCAAGGATCCGAAGCGCCCGACCGGGTCGTTCATCTTCCTCGGCCCGTCCGGGGTCGGCAAGACCGAGCTCGCTCGGACCCTGGCCGAGTTCCTGTTCGGGGACGAGGACACGATGATCCGGATCGACATGTCCGAGTACATGGAGAAGCACGCGGTCAGCCGTCTGGTCGGGTCGCCTCCGGGCTACATCGGCTACGACGAGGGCGGCCAGCTCACCGAGGCGGTACGGCGCAAGCCCTACAGCGTGCTGCTGCTGGACGAGATCGAGAAGGCCCACCCGGATGTGTTCAACATCCTGCTCCAGATCCTGGAGGACGGGCGCCTGACCGACGCCCAGGGCCGGACGGTCGACTTCCGTCACTGCATCGTGATCATGACCTCGAACATCGGGGCCTCGGAGATCGCGCGCAACACGCCGCTCGGCTTCGCCGTCTCCGACGACGAGACCGGAATCACGTACGAGGACATGAAGAACCGGATCATGGGCGAGCTCAAGAAGGTCTTCCGGCCTGAGTTCCTGAACCGGATCGACGACGTCATCGTCTTCCACAAGCTGGCCAAGGACGAGATCAAGGAGATCGTCGAGCTGCTCCTGGCCCGGATCCGTCAGTCGATGGCCGAGCGCGAGCTCCAGCTCGAGCTCTCCGAGCCGGCCAAGGACCTGCTCGTCGACAAGGGCTGGGACCCCGCCATGGGTGCCCGTCCCCTGCGCCGGGCGATCCAGCGCTACATCGAGGATCCGCTGGCCGACTTCGTCCTGCGCTCGCAGGTGCCGTCCGGATCGACCGTGATGGTCGATGCGCCCGAGTCCGCGGACGAAGGCACGCCGACCGACGGCGAGGGCGACGTCAAGCTCACGGTCATCGAGCCGACGCCGAAGCCGACCCCGGTCGGGGTGGGCGGCGGCGACGGCGAGACGCCGGACGAGGGCGACGCCGACTCATCCGATTCGCCGTCGGACGCCGACTGAGCGTTCAGCTTGAAGGGCGGTCGTCCCGCTAGGGGCGACCGCCCTTTTTATTTGGCTCGCGCCGCGCCGGACCTCTTACCTCACCGCGTCGGCCGGCTCAGCCGCGATCGCCCACACGCGTGCCGACGCCTCCGAGCGGTTGCGCGCGCCGAGCTTGCCGAAGCAGCGCTCCAGGTGCTTGGCCACCGTCCGCTCGGTGATGCCGAGAACCGCCCCGACGTCGCGGTTTGAGGCGCCAAGTGCGGTCAGGCGTACGACCTCGGCCTCGCGCGCGGTAAGACCGGCGGCGCGCAGGCGTTCGAGCAGAATGGCCGGGTCGGTGCTCGACCCGGCCCGAGCCAGCTGATGGGCAACCGCGTTCTGGTAGGCCTGGATCAGGAACGGACGCGCGCGGTCGACCAGGTCGCGCTCTTGATCGGAGAAGTCGCGCCGGCGGCGACTGAGTGCGACGGCGAGGATCCGGTCGGTCTGGCTCGGCAGGGTGAAGGCCATCTGATGCTCGATTCCGAGCGGCGAGTAGAACTCGCGATAGATGCGCAGAGAGTGCAGTTCTCGCCGGGTGACCACGTCCGAGAACCGGTACGCCCGGCCGTCCCGGGTCTCGGTATAGCGCCGGACGAGCGGGTTCTCGTGGGCCAGCTCGGCGAATTGCCCGAGCTCAGCCGCGCTGAGCTGCGGTCTCGTCACCGCAACCGTGGTTGCCGGATCCGGTCCGACGTCATTGAGGGAGACGTAATCCGAGGGAACGGCTCGGTTGACCGCGTCGAGCATGCCCAGGCGGAGCTCGCCGATGTCGAGCAGTCCCTGAGTGTCGGCGATCAGTCCGAGCAGCCGCTCCTCATATTCCGAGCTCATGGCCCCGGGCGATCCAACCATACGCGGAAACCACGTAGGGAGAGATTGCGCGAGATGGTCGGCCTTCCATAGGCTCGCGCCGATGAGGCAACTAGGACGGGTGCTTCCGGGGGCGATCGCCGCTGCCCTGCTCGCGCTCACTCCGGCCACCGCGTGGGCCGACCCGTCGTGGCAGGCGCCGGAGAAGCTGAGCGCAGAGGCCGGGCCGTTCGCGCTCGACGGCTCGGGCACCGCGATGATGACGAGCGCGCCGTATCCGTGGAGGTACGCCTTCCGCCCGCCGGGCGGCCCGGTGGGTCCGACGACCGACTACGGGCCCGGGCTCGACAACGGTGCCTACGGGCCGACGATCGTCTCGAACTCGGCCGGCGATGCTTTCGCCTTCAACGCCTACTACCCATGGGTCGGCTACCGAGCGCCCGGTGCCTCCACCTTCGCCGTCGGCCAGACGAAGGACTCCTCCAACCAGGCCTACACGCCGGTCGACATCGCCGTGAACTCATCGGGCGCCGCGGTCGGCTTGTTCGCCGGCCCATCCGGGACCACGTACGTTGCCTTCCGCGCACCCGGTGCGAGCAGCCAGTTCGATCTCGACCACAAGATCACCTGCTGCGCCGAGGCGAGCCCAGGCGCCGGGACGGGCGGGAAGCTGATCGGTTACGACCCCTCCGGCGGGGTGATCGTGGTCTACGCCTCGCCGGCCGGCAGCTTCCACCTGTACCAGACGTACGCCCCGCCCGGGGGCAGCTTCGGGACGCCGACGCCGATCCCGGTCACCGATACCTCGGACACCTGCTGCGTCTACGCCAAGGGGCCGGATGGCACGGCGGCCGTCGGCTGGGTGAGGGTGTCCTCGCAGAACAGCAACGGTGACGGAATCCTCGTGGCCACGCGGTCGCCGGGCCAGTCGTTCGGGAGCCCCCAGGTGGTCAGGAGCGTCACCGGGAACGCCGAAGATTACGTGGGTAGCCTGGCGCTGGCCGCGGGGACCGATGGGACCGTCGCCGCGGCCTGGGATCGCATCTACGCCGACACGACGAACTGCGTCTCGACCAGTGGCGGCAACTTCGGCTACGAGACCGCCTTCGAGGCGCCGGGTACGAGCACGATCGGCCTTGGAGGGGCCGGTGCCCACACATGGCCGAACCGGAGCCATGTCGACGGAATGGCGGTCGCCGGCCACACCGTCCTGCTCATCACCGAGGCCGACAACGCCACCACCGGCGACCCGTGCGTCAACAACAGCGCCAACGAAACCCGAGATCTCACGGCCACGTTCACCTCGCTGGGACCGAACCCGGCGCCCGGCTCCTCCGCGGTCGTCGCCACCACCCAGGTCGACGGACAGGGCAACTATCGCTGGCCACAGCTCGGGGCGATCGCCTTCGGTCCCGGAGGACAGGCGCTGATCACCTACCTGGGCTACGACGGCGCGCGGCTGTCGCCCTATCTGAGGGCGTACGAAGATCGAACCACGCTCGGCGGTGGCGGCGGGGGCGTCCGGCAGCACCGGGGGCTCGGGAAGCTCAGGGAACGGTGGCGGCTCCGGTGCGGTTGGCAAGCCGCCGGCGCCGAAGCCGCCGGGCTCGCTCGTGCTGAGCGGACCGATCCGGATCGTCCAGCTCAACGTCGTCCCCTTGTCCTTCCAGTGCGGCGACCTGGCCTGCTACCTCGACGCACAGCTCTTCAGCCGCCCGTTCGGGGCCACAGACGCCGGCGCGGCGAAGCTGGTCCTGGCCGGCCGGTGGAAGGGGAAGGTCCCCGCTCACGCTCGCCGCACCCTGCGGGTACGGCTGGGCAAGGCGGCGGCGAGGGCGCTCGCTCGTCGCGGCCGACTGAAGGTCACGATCGTGATCAACATCCGCGCCGGGGCTCGCCGCCAGAAGATCACCCGCTCGGCCACCATCGTGCTCAAGCGTCACTGAGCTCGTCACAACTCTGCTTCAAAGTCGCGGTGACGTCCCCGCGGGCGCGTAGCCTGGTCCGGCCATGGCCCGCGCCACCTCGATCCACGCCTGCAGCGCCTGCGGTCACGAGACGCCGCGCTGGGCCGGGCGGTGCCCGGGGTGCGGCGAGTGGAACACGCTGGTCGAGCAGGCGCGCCCGCAGCGCAAGCCGGCCGGGGCCCGCCGCGGGCTCGGCCACGCCGCCCGGCCGGTGGCCCTCGGCGACGTCTCCGCCGCCGAGCAACCACGGATGAGCAGCGGGATCCGTGAGCTCGACAACGTCCTCGGCGGCGGGATCGTCCCCGGGTCGCTCGTCCTGATCGGCGGAGCTCCGGGGATCGGCAAGTCGACCCTAACGACCATGGCTCTGGCCAACCTGGCCGCCGCGGGCCGCCGGACGCTGTACGTATCGGCCGAGGAATCGGCGGCCCAGATCCGGCTGCGCGCCGAGCGACTGCCCGAGCCCGCGGCCCTGCGCATTCCGGTGATCGCCGACACCGAGCTGTCCACCGTGCTGGCCACGCTCGAGCAGGAGCGCCCGGAGGTATGCGTGATCGACTCGGTGCAGACGCTCCACTCCGAGGAGCTCTCGAGCGCCGCCGGCTCGGTCGCCCAGGTCAGGGAGGTGGCGGGCGAGATCCTGCGGGTGGCCAAGGCGCTCGAGATCGCCGTCCTGCTCGTCGGTCACGTGACCAAGGAGGGGGCGCTGGCCGGCCCCCGGGTGCTCGAGCACCTGGTCGACTGCGTGCTCCACTTCGAGGGTGAGCGCGAGCGAACCTACCGGACCGTCAGGGCGGTCAAGAACCGCTTCGGCTCCACCAACGAGGCCGGAGTGTTCGAGATGCGCGACCACGGCCTGGTCGAGGTGCTCGACGCCTCGGCCCGGTTCGTCGGCCAGGCCACCCGGGCGCCCGGGAGCGTGGTCCTGTGCGCGATGGAGGGGTCGCGGCCGCTGCTCGTCGAGGTCCAAGCGCTGGTCTCGCCGTCAGAGCTCGTGCCCCCGCGGCGGGTTGTCTCGGGGATCGACCGCAACCGGCTTGCCCTCGTGCTGGCCGTGCTCGGGCGGCACGCCGGCATCGGGCTGGGCAACGCCGACGTGTTCGTCAACGTGGTCGGAGGGGTCCGGATCGAGGATCCGGGTGCCGATCTCGCCGTGGCGCTCGCCGTGGCCAGCGCCGCCAGGCGCCGCGCGCTCACCGCGGCCGGCGATTCCCGGCCGCTGGCCTGCTTCGGCGAGCTGGGGCTCACCGGCGAGCTCCGCACCGTCGCCCACGGCGACCGCCGCCTCGCCGAAGCCGCCAAGTTCGGCCTCACCCCAGTCATCGAACCGGAAAGGTGCCGAACGCTGCTGGAGGCTCTAAATGGCGCGGTAGCCGCCGATCGCCCGTCGGCCCAGGCTGCCTGAGGTCGGGATCACGCGCTGAGCGCCCTCGCGCGCCGCGCCAAGGCGCCCGAAGGGGCGGCGACACGACGGCCGCGGCACGCAGGGGCGCTCAGGGTGTGACCCGGCCGACCATACTCAAGACCAGGTAAAATCGCCTTTGATGCCGCCGCGATCCGGGGAAGAGCTCAAAGAAGAGCTCGAGTCTCGACAAGACTCCCGGTTGGTCCGGGCGCTCGAAATGGTTGCCCCGGGCACATCGCTGCGGGAGGGCCTGGACAACATCCTCCACGCCCACACGGGCGGCTTGATCGTGATCGGTGATCCCGAGGAGCTCGCGTTCCTGTTCTCGGGCGGCATCAAGCTCGAGCTCGACTACTCGCCTGCCCAGTTGTACGAGCTGGCGAAGATGGACGGCGCAATCGCGTTAACTTCCAATGCGACCAAGATCGTCCAGGTCAACGTGCAGCTCACGCCGGACCCGACGATCCTCACGCTTGAGACCGGTACACGCCACCGCACGGCCGAGCGGGTGTCCAAGCAGACCGACGCGCTGGTCATCGCCATCTCCGAGCGCCGGCAGGTCGTCTCGCTCTACGTGGACGGGATCAAGTACATCCTCGAGGACATCCCGGTGGTTCTGGCCAAGGCCAACCAGGCCCTGGCCACGCTCGACAAGTACCGCAGTCGCCTTGATCAGGTATCAACGCGCCTCACCGCGCTCGAGTTCGAAGGCGGCGCCACCCTGCACGACGTCCTCACGGTCCTCCAGCGGGCCGAGCTGGTCACCCGGATGGCGGTCGAGATCGAGCGCTATATCGTCGAGCTCGGCACCGAGGGCCGTCTGATCGAGATGCAGCTCGACGAGACGATGGTCGGGGTCTCGGCCGACAAGGCGGCGCTGGTTCACGACTACCTGGTCGAGGACACCGACGACAGCTTCGCCACGGCGTTCGACCAGCTCGTTCGCCTGCCGCATCAGGACTTGCTGGACTTCGGCCGGCTGGCCGAGCTACTGGGCCACGACCGCAAGCTGAACACCCTCGACTACCCCGTCTCGCCACGAGGCTTTCGCATTCTGGGGCGCATACCACGGCTGCCCAAACTCGTTGTGCAAAGAATCGTGGACGAATTCGGGGGACTCGAGGAACTGCTCGCCGCGACCGACGGCGATTTGGAAACCGTCGACGGCGTGGGCGAGATCCGCGCGAAGGACATCCGAGAGGGCCTTCGGCGTCAGCAGGAGATCAACCTGGTGGACCGGTACCTGCAGACCTAGTCGCAGACGTTGCAGTGCAAACCGCTGGCGGGATTTCCCCCGTGCGGCCTGGATAGAGGAGGACATCATCACAGAGCTAATGGAAGAGCACCTGGACGACCTGGAACCCGAGGCGCCTGCGCACATCGAGTTCGAGGTCGGGGACAGTGTCGTCTATCCACACCATGGCGCCGGAAAAGTCCTGCGTAAAGAGCAGAAGGAAGTGCTGGGCGAGAGCCGCGAGTACCTGACGATCAAGATCCTGCACAACGAGATGACCGTCATGGTGCCGACCGAGAACGCCGCACTGGCCGGTCTGCGCCGCGTGATAGACGAGGAGACGGTGAAGAAGGTACTGGCCGTCCTCCAGGACGAATGCTCGGAGATGCCCAAGAACTGGAACCGGCGTTTCAAGCACAACCGGGACAAGATCAAGACGGGCGACATCTACGAGCTCGCGGAGGTGGTCCGCAACCTGGCCATCCGCGAGTCCGAGAAGGGGCTCTCCACCGGTGAGAAGCAGATGTACACACGAGCCAAGAAGATCCTCGCCTCCGAGCTCATGTATGCGCTCGAGATGAACGAAGAGGAAGTCGAGCAGCACATCTACAGCCTGCTCATGGAGTCCTCGAGCCACAACGGGGACGGAAAGGTGGCGGTGGCCGCGAAGTAGGCCGTCTCGCCCGAAGACGATGGCGGTCGCGTTGATCGTGGCCGCGGGACGGGGCGAGCGCCTGGGGTCCGGCCGGCCCAAGGCGCTCGTCCCGCTGGCGGGCCGGCCAATGTTGGATTGGAGCGTCTCCGCGCTGCGCGCGGTGCCGGCGGTCGAGCGCATCGTCGTCGCGCTCCCGGCCGGCGAGCTCGATGCCGCGCCCGAGGGCACCCTCGCGGTGGCGGGCGGCGCGGTGCGATCGGCGTCGGTCCGGCTGGCCCTCACCGCCTGCGGTCCCGGTAGTCCGGTGATCGTTCACGACGCGGCCCGCCCGCTGGCCGGCACCGAGCTGTTCACGCGCGCGCTCGAACAGCTCGAGCGTTCCGGCGCCGACGCGGTCATCGCCGCTGTCCCGGTGTCCGACACGGTCAAGGAGGTCGACGATCGCGGCGGCGTCCGGCGGACCCTGGACCGAAAGAGTCTGTGGGCCGTCCAGACGCCCCAGGTGTTCCGCCGGGAAGCGCTGGAGAGCGCGCTGCTCGGAGCCTCGGACGAGGTGCTCGGCGGTGCCACCGATGACGCCTGGCTGATCGAGCAGGCGGGAGGAACCGTGCAGGTCGTGCCCGCCACCCCGCGGAACCTGAAGGTGACCACGCCGACCGATCTGCGGCTGGCCGAGCTGCTGCTGGCCGAGGAGCGGCCGTGAACGTCCGAACCGGACTCGGATACGACTGCCACCGGTTCGAGGACGGTCGCCGCCTCGTCCTGGGCGGCGTCGAGGTGGATCATCCTCGTGGCCTGGCCGGTCACTCTGACGCCGATGTGCTCACGCACGCGGTCATCGACGCCCTGCTCGGCGCCGTCGCCTTGGAGGACATCGGCCACCACTTCCCGGACACCGACGAGCGCTATCGGGGGGCCGACTCGATCGAGCTCCTCCGGGCCGCGGTGCAGATGGTGCGCGAGCAGGGCTACGAGATCGCCAACGTCGACGTCACCGTCGTGATCGAACGGCCTCGGCTCGCGCCCGTGCGCGGGCGGATCCGGGCTGCGCTCGCGGAGGCGGCCGGGATCGAGGTGGCGCAAGTGAGCGTCAAGGCGACTCGCGGCGAGGGGATGGGGTTCGTGGGCCGCGAAGAAGGAGCCGCGGCGCTGGCCGTGGCGACGGTGGCGCGAGGCTAAGCCGCGCGGGCGAGGGCGGAGTCCTCGGCGTCGCCCTCGGGGCGCTCGAGGGCGCGGAGGAACGCCTCCACCACGTCGGCGTCGAACTGGCTACCGGCACAGCGCACAAGCTCGGCGCAGGCCCGCTCGGAGGAAACCCCGGACCGGTACGGGCGGTCGGCGATCATCGCCTCATAGGCGTCCGCCACGGCCAGGATACGGGCCTCCAGCGAGAGCTCGGCCCCGGTCAGCCCGTCGGGATAGCCGAGCCCATCCACCCGTTCGTGGTGCGCTCGCACCCAGCCGGCGATGTCGCGCAGGCCGGCGTGCTCGAGGATGCGTGCTCCGACCTCCGGGTGGCGTTTCATCTCCCGCCACTCCGTCTCGTCCAGCGGACCCGGTTTGTGCAGGATCGCGTCGGATATTCCAAGCTTGCCGAGATCGTGCACGACGCCGGCTGCGTGGATCCGCTCCACCCGCTCGGCCGGGAGGCCGAGGGTCAGGGCGGTGGCGCGTGCGAGGCGTCCGACCGTCCGCGAGTGAAGCGCGGTGCTGGGGTCACGCAGGTCCAGCGTCTCGGCCAGCAGCATCACCGCGGCCAGTCGCAGCTCATCGGGCCGGTTGGGCGTCACCGCGCCGTCGCGCTCGATCTGGTCGAGCGCCAGACCGGCGTGGTCGACCACCGCCATCAGGATCCCGATGTCGGCCTCGGCCGGGCGGCGTCCGAGGGCCGGCTCGTCGACCGAGACGACGCCGAGCAACTCACCGGAGGAACCGCGCAGGGGGAGCAGAAGCATGTCCTCGGGGTGCCATGCGTCCGGAGCCAGCGAGCTCATGGCCCGGGGCGTCCACGTCGGGGCGTCCGGGCTCATCTCGTAAGAGCCGGCTCGCAGCCAGGCGGCGCCGTACACCTTCTCGCCCAGGCTGAGCAGCTCCCGCCAGTGATCGAGCGACGCCGTTGTGCCGAGCAGAGTCGCGCGGGCGTCCTCGTCGCCGAGGACGAGCACCACATGGAGCATCTCGCGCGTACGTTCGAGCAGGTTCACGGCCACGACCTGGAACGAGAGCTCGGACCGGATCGTCTCGGCCAGTGCCTCCAGCACCGGCATTGGCCCCCGACCCGACGCCACAGCGCGCGACACCGCGAGCATGCTGCGCAGGTGTCTGGGCACCGGCTCACCGGGTCCCTCGCCCCGCTGGCGGATCGGGAGCGGGTTCGCGTGCCCGCCCGCGGCCACGACTCGGTTGCGTCCCTTTCGCTTGGCCTCGTACAGCGCGGCGTCGGCCCGCGCCAGCAGCTGGCGCGGCGCTTCGCTGCCACATGCGACCCCGATCGACACCGTGAGCACGCCGTCCTCCCCGTCGGGATGCCGCACGGCGGTCCGCTGGACTGCGGTGCGGACGCGCTCGGCCACCGTCAGCGCCTCGTCCGGCGTCACGCGGCGCAGCACGAGAAGCAGTTCCTCGCCACCAAAGCGGTACGCGGCATCGCCCTCTCGCAGGGCCCCACGAGCCGTGGCCGCGATCAGTCTGAGGGCCTCGTCCCCGGCCAGGTGCCCGAGCCGGTCGTTGTAGGACTTGAAGTGGTCGACGTCGCACAGCGCGATGGCGAAGGCCTCACCACGCTGACGGTGCACCGCCTCGAGCATCGGGAGGTCGTCCGAGAGGGCTCGGCGGTTCCCGATCCCGGTTAATGGGTCACGGCGGGAATCCTGGACCAGCTGCTGGTTCAGGCGGGCCAGCTCGGCTTCACGCTCGGCCAGGCTGGCCAGCGCGGCGCGTTCGCGCCGGAGCATCGTCTGCGTGCGGCGGGCCATCAGTGTGTAGCGGGCGACCAGGGCCACGCCGCAGAAGGCGAGGCCCAACCTCAAGATCGTCTGGGCGCCGGCCGGTCCGTGGGTCAGCCGCGAGACGACGAGCGCCACCATCAGGACCAGAAGCATCGCCGCCGGCAGCGCGGCGCCTCGGTAGGTGGGCTCGTCGGCGGCATCCGCCGGCTCGGGCATGCGCGCCGCCTTCAGGCCACCGACACCCAGCGCGGCGAGGCCGACCACCCACAGCGGATCGAGCACGCTGTGCCCGGGAACGTAGCTGCGCGTAAGCAGCTTGTCGCTCCACAGGATGAAGGCGAGCGACTGGGCGGCGATTCCGGCCAGGGCCAGCCGCAGGGGGACGCTCCGGGTGGCCCGGAGCGTTCCGCCGAGCATGGCCTGGAGGGTCAGCATCGTGGCCGACACGTAGAAGGCCGGGTAGGCGAGCGCGGACAGTTTCGGCGCCAGCGGCAGTGGCGACGCCGCCAGGTATGACCATTGCTCACCGAAGCACAGCGCTAGTGCCGCGCCGATCAGCTGGACCGACTCCACGGCCGCGACCAGTCGCACCGAGCGCGATCCCTGGGGCAGCCGCATCATGCTGACCATCACGAGCGCGGCGAATCCCCACCACGCCACGTCGGCGATGTTCGGCGACTGGGGGAAGCCGGTCATCCCGAACAGATCCCAGGCCAGCTGGCCGCACAGCCAGCAGCCGGCGGCCACCGTCCACAGTCGCCACCGGTGCCGGTTCGGGCCTTGGGCCGACCGACTGGCCAGCGCCGCTCCGGCGAGCGCCGCCACCGCCGCTGCCGTCCAGGCCACGTCGAAGCCCGCGGAGGCGGAGAAACCCGCGTAGCTGGCCGCCACCGCCGCCAATGCCAGCGCGATGGGCGCGTAGACCAGGGCAGACGTTTTCGAGCCGCGAAACAGCGGCGCGGGCTGGGACATTCCCCGGTAATCGGCTATTGGGCCGCGGGATTGAAGCCTGGGACGCCGCGGCCACGCGGGTATCGTGGCGAGCTCGGGACCGGCTCGGGACCGGCTCGGCGAGCGGGCTCGGCGAGCCGGCTCGGCCGGCCTCCCCGAGCCTAGCCGACCGCGGAGCTGCGGCCGGGGCGCCGCCGCGAGGAGGCGCGCTCGCGCAGCTGCTGGTGGCGGACCACCCGCTGCAGCTGTTGAAGGCTGCGGCGCAGGTGACCGGTGACCATGGGTCCGGCGATCCGCTCGGCGATCCACCCGGAAATGCCCGAGCCGGCCACGCCGTAGGCGAGCCTGAGCTCTACGCGCGTACGGCCGCCCGAGGCCGGGCGCAACCGCCAGCGTCCGCGCTGGTCGACCCCGGTGACCGACGTCCACGCCATCTCGGACGGGGCCCGCCACTCGACGATCTCGATCAGGCCCCCGACCTCGGCCGATCCGATCCGGAACAGCATCCGGTAGCGCGCGCCGAGCCCAGTCGGCTCCTCGCCGGCTACCTCCCAGCGCGTCACTCCTGACATGAAATTGAGCGCTTGCTCGGGATCGGTGACGATCGACCACACCGACTCGATCGGTGCCTGGACATGCACCGACGCCGACGATCTCATCCGATCACCGGCAGGCGGCGCTCCGCGGCCAGGGCATCGAGCGCGGCCTGCATGACTCGCACGAGGTGGTCATAGATTTCCTCGGGATCCGGATCGGGTCCGAACTCGGCCTGCAGGTCGATGGCGGGCAGCGTCTCGACCGTGATCTTGGCCGGAAGGGGGATGTGGCCCAGCATGTCCCCGATGTTGAGGCCCCAGGGCAGGGCCAGGGAGATGGGCAGCACCTTGAGCCGGAACACGCGGTCGAGCGCCAGCAGCCGGGCCAGGTGCTCGCCCCGGCTGAGGAAGAGCGCCGTCTCGTGGCCGCCGATCGAGACCACCGGCACGATCGGTACGCCATGCTCCAGGGCGAGGCGTATGAAGCCCATGCGTCCACCGAAATCGACCCGGTTGCGCTCCCATACCGGGCGGTGCACCTCGTAGTCGCCGCCCGGATAGACGAGCAGCGCGGCGCCGTCCTCGAGCGCCTGGTGGGCGTTCTGTCGCGACGCCGCCACCGTTCCGAACTTCCGCAGGAACGACAGGTGAGGCATGCTGAGGACCAGGTTGTGGGCCAGCTGGTAGAAGTGCCGCTCGACCCCGAAGTAGGTGCTGAAGGCGAGCGTGAACACGGCGGTGTCGGGGGTCACGTTCCCGCCTGAGTGGTTGCCGACCAGCAGCACCGGCCCGGCGTCCGGGATGTTTCCCAGACCTCGTACCTCCCCCCGGAACCAGAGGCTGGCCAGAAGCCAGAGCTGGGGCAGGTGCTCGCGGATGTAGTCGGGGTCACGCTCGTCGAGGTCGGCCGAGGGAACCAGCCGCTGGGCCTGAGCGGCCAGCCCGCCTACCGCTCGGCGTAGGAGCGAACGGCGGTCTTTGCTCTCGGAGCCTTCCGACCCGCCCGAGTCTCGGTGATGCCCGTTGCGGCTGGGACTGTCGGCAAGCTCGGTCTGCGCCATCGGCCCTGGACCGGCCGTCACGCCGCCCTGGCGCCAGGCGCCAGCACGTCGGGCGACCAGCCGGCCTGCTCGGCCCGGGCGAAGAACTGCGTGAGCAGATCGTTGACCGCGTCGGGCCGCTCGACCTGCGGTACGTGTCCGCACCCCTGCAGGATCACCTGCTCGGCGCTGGGCAGCCATTTGCGCACATACCGGCTGAAGCCTGACGGAATCAGGCCGTCGTGGCTTCCCCACACGAACAGGGCCGGCGACTCGAGCTCGGCCAGCCGCGGGTAGAACCCGTGCCGCCCGTAGGGAGCCTCGAGATAGATGTTCCGAGCGCTGGCCAGAAACGCGTATCGCGCCCCGGCCGATTGATAGATGCGCTGAAACTCGTCCACCATCAGGTCGCCCATGGCCGGATCGATCACGGTCCGGTCGTGGAAGATGCTCCAGAACTGAGCCGCAACGACCGAGCGGCGAATGTGATGGGGCAGGAAGCCGAACTCGGGCCGCAGCAGGCGGACGATGGGGTGGAAGCCGCGACGGATCCAGGCCACCGCCGGACACAGGAGGCCGAGGGCGCCGACCCGGTCGGGGTGATTGAGCCCGACCTCGATGGCGATCCGTCCGCCCATCGAGTTGCCGACCAGATGGGCGCGCTCGATGCCGAGCTCGTCCATCAGACAGACCATGATGTCCGAGAACCAGCGGGCGTTGTACCAGCCAAGCGCGGGCTTGCACGAGGCCCCGAACCCGGGGAGATCCGGTGCGTGCACGCGGTAGCGAGTACTGAGCGCCGCGGCGGTCTCCATGAACGAAGCCCGGGTCCCCCCGAGGCCGTGGATCAGCAGGACATCGGGCCCCTCGCCCATGGTCATGGTCGAGATCCGATGGCGTCCAACCGGCACATCGCGGATCCGCAGCAGGGGCGGCCGTCCGCCCGGAAGGCGGAACATCCCCTCGAAGGCGATCGCGCGATCCAGGTTGCCGCGGACCGAGAGCAGGCGCTGCTGAAAGGCGTCAACGCCCGAGAACTTCCCCTCCCGCAACGCCATCCACGTGTCCGCGTCCGTGGACAGCGTGACGTCGGGCTCGCGCCGGCTGGCGCCTTTGCGCACCAGGGCGGCCTCGGGAGTGCAGCGGACCTCCCACGTGTGCCCGAGGTCGTAGAGCTTTATGTGGTACGTCGTATCGAAGCCCGGGTTCGCCCCCAGATACCTCTCCGGCAGCGAACGGAAGGCGAGCTCGACCTCGGCCAGGCGCTCAGCGTGGGGAACCCTCCCAGGCACGGCGGGCACGCTATCGAGCCGGCCGGGCGGATGCGCCGCCGGACGATAGGGTTGCCGGACTGTGCGACCAATATTCCTGCACGACACGGCTTCCGGCGAGCTTCGAGAGCTCGTGCCGCGGGAACCGGGCCGAGTGGGGATGTACGCGTGCGGTCCGACGGTCTACGGGCGTGTGCACGTGGGGAATGCCCGTCCGTTCGTGGTCTTCTCGCTGCTCAAGCGATTTTTGGTCCACGAGGGATATAACGTCCGATTTGTCGCAAATGTCACGGACGTCAACGACAAGATCTACGCGGCCGCGCAGGAACGGGGCGTTTCGAGCGACGAGCTCGCCCGTGAGATGACCGAGGCCTACATCGCCGACACCGATGGCCTCGGATTGGGCCGGCCCGACGACGAGCCGCTGGCTAGCCAGACGATCTCGGAGATCATCTCCCTGATCGAGCGGCTGGTTGAGCGGGGGCATGCCTATGAGGTGGGGGGCGATGTCTACTTCTCGGTCCGGAACTACCCGCAATACGGGCAGATATCTCACCGCGACGTCGACCACATGGATCAGGGCGAGGACGTTGAGGGAGCCGAGCGCAAGCGCGATCCGCTCGATTTCGCCCTGTGGAAGGCGCAGAAGCGAGGCGAGGACACGGCCTGGGGCTCTCCCTGGGGAGGTGGCCGCCCGGGCTGGCACATCGAGTGCTCGGCCATGGCCGAGTTGCTCCTTGGAGTCGACTTCGAGATCCACGGGGGCGGCTCGGACCTGATCTTCCCCCACCACGAGAACGAGGCCGCGCAGACCTTCGCGGCTCACGGCGAGCCCCTGGCCCGGCTCTGGGTTCACAACGGCATGGTTCGCCTGGATCGGGCCAAGATGGCCAAGTCGGCGGGCAACATCTTCGTCCTCCACGACGCGCTCGCGCGTTTCGGGCGCGACGCCCTGATCATGTACTTCCTGAGCGGTCACTACCGCCAGCCGGTCGAGTTCGACGACGAGCGTTTGGAGCAGGCGACCGCGAGCGTGCGGCGCATCCGGGAGGCGGCCCGCCGGCTCAGCTCCGGAGGCTCGCCGGACTGGTCGGGACAGCTCAAGGAGCGGTTCTTTGAGGCCCTGGCCCGCGACTTCAACACTCCGATCGCTCTGGCCACGGTGTTCGATTGGGTGAGCCGGGCGAACCGCTCCGAATCCCCGGTCGGAGACGCCGATCTCCGGGAAATGCTCTCCGTCCTGGCCCTGGCCAACCTGCTCGAGCCCGAGCGCTCAGAGGCTCCGGCCGAGGTGGCCGAGCTGCGGGACGCCCGCGAGCGCGCGCGTGAGGGCCGGGACTGGAGCGAGGCCGACCGGCTGCGGGAGGAGATCCGCGCCCGCGGCTGGGAAGTCCGTGACGGCCCGGACGGGCCGGAGCTGTTGCCCGCGGCGTGATCGTCTACGGCCGCAACCCGGTCCGCGAGGCGATTCGCGGCCCGCGTACGGTCAGCCAGGTCTGGGCCACGCGGAACGCCGCCCGGGAGCCGTGGCTTGAGGCGGCCTCAGTGGCGGTAGCCATCGCGCCGCCGGAGGAGATCGAGCGCCGTTGTGGGTCCCCGGGCCACCAGGGCATGTGCGCCGAGGTGACGCGGTTCGAATATGCCGACGCCAATGGCCTCCTCGCGCGGCCGGACGCGTTGGTCGTTGTCCTCGACCAGGTCCAGGACCCCCAGAACCTCGGGGCGATCTGCCGCACGGCCGAGTGCGCCGGAGCCTCCGGACTGGTCCTGCCCGAGCGCCGTTCGGCGGAAGTCACGGCGGCGGTCTGCAAGGCGTCGGCGGGGGCGGTCGAGCACCTGCCGGTGTGCCGGGTGCGGAACCTGGCCGATTTCTTGCATGGCGCCCGCGCGGCCGGGTTCTGGTCCTGGGGGGCTGCCGCCGAGGGGAGCCTCGGGTACGACACGGTCGACTACAGGGGGTCGGTGATCATCGTCCTCGGCGCCGAGGGAAGCGGTCTGCGACCGCGGGTCGCCGCGGCCTGCGACGGGCTCGTATCGATCCCCCTGCGGGGGCGCACCGAGTCGCTCAGCGTGAGCGCCGCGGCCGCGGTCCTGCTCTACGCCGTAGACCGTCGGCGCGCTTCCGCTTGACAGAAGTGCGGTGCTATGTCAAGTTTCCCGCCGGGAGATAACGATCAACTCGAGCTTTAGGCTCGAGGCCGAGGGGTGCAGGCTGGTGGAGGAGCATCCGCGAGGCAATACAGGTGCGGCGCCTATGGGAGGTAACGCGCCACGAATTCCGACTTCCGGGCCGTTCGGCACCGGATTGAGAAGGGACGTCTCGTGGCACGACTTTCAGCCTCTTCTAACGCTCAACTTCAGGTTGAGGATGGCTATCTGATCGCCCTGGCCAAACAGGGATATCCCGATGCCTACGACCGGATCGTCCGTCGCTACTACGGCTTCGTCCGGCTGAAGGCCTCCTCGTACTTCCTGGCCGGCGGCGACTCGGACGATCTGATCCAGGAAGGCCTCGTGGGCCTCTACAAGGCCGTCCGCGACTACCGAAGCGACCGCGAGTCGAGCTTTCGCAACTTCGCCGAGCTGTGCATCACCCGGCAGATCATCACCGCGGTCAAGACCGCGACCCGGAACAAGCACTCGCCGCTCAACCAGTACGTCTCCTTCTCGAGCAACCCGGCCGGGTCGGCGGGGGAAGCCGAGCCGACGCTCGAGGAGATGCTGGCGGGCTCGACCGTGCACGACCCGGTCAACCAGGTGATCTCCTCCGAGGAGCTGCGGGCGCTGGTCGCCTGCATCTCGACCGCGCTCTCAGAACTCGAGTCCCGTGTTCTCGCTCTGTATCTGGACGGCCACTCCTACGAGGAGGTCGGACGCAGGCTCGGTTGCGACTGCAAGACGGTCGACAACGCGCTTCAGCGGGTCAAGCGGAAGGTCGGGCAGCACCTGGCCGAGCGGAACGTTCCGGCGTAGCGGGGCCGGGCGGGTCGGCGGCGGGCAGGCGCATCACGAACTCGGCGCCGCCGTCCTGCGGCCTGCGGGCCTCGACCGATCCGCCCATCGAGGTCACGAGCTCCTGGACGATCGCCAAACCGAGCCCCGAGCCGACCGGCCGCTCGCTGCGGTAGCGACGGTGCAGGTAGAAGCGCTCGAACGCGTGCGGGAGGTCTTCGGCGGCCAGCCCCGGGCCGGTGTCCCGCACCGAGATACGAGCCGGGTCCGCTCGGACGGTGACCGAACCGCCGGGTGGGGTCAGACGGAGCGCGTTCTCGACCAGGTTCGAGGTGGCTTGAAGCACGCGGTCGGCGTCGCCCAGCGCCCAAGCCGGCGATGATCCGCCGCGACCGGTGAGCTCCACCGACATCTCGACGGCCTGCGGCCGGTGGCGCTCGACCACCTGGCGCGCGATCGAGCCGAGGTCGATCGGCACCTGAGCGACGCCGAAGCCGGCTTTGCCCAGCCGGGCCAGGTCGAGCAGGTCGAGCACCAGTCGCTCGAGACGGCCGGCTTCGGCCTCGATCACCCGCGCGCCCTCGGCCGCCGTGACGGCCTCCTCCTCAATCGCCTCGGCATAGCCGCGGATCGAGGTCAGCGGCGTCTTCAGCTCGTGGGTGACCGATTCCAGGAACTGGCGCTGCGATTCACGCGCGCGGGAGAGCTCACCTGACATGTCGTTGAACGACCGTGCCAGCGCTCCCAGCTCGTCAGCGCTCGCCACCGGGACCCTCACGTCGGGCTGGCCTGCGGCCAGGCGCGTGGTTGCATCCGCCAGCTCGGCGATCGGGCGGGTCAGGCGGCGGGCGAGCGCGTAGGACAGCACCAGGGCCAGGAGTGCGCCGCCGGCGCCGGCCAGCCCCAGGCTGACGAGAAAGGGTCGCCACTCGGCGAAGGCGATCTTGGCTGAGCGGATCAACACGATCCGCCCCCCCGTAGTCCGCCGCTCGACGTACATGAGCGAGCGGCTCGCGATACTGATCGTGCCCTCGGCCGAGGCTCCGGCCGGGATCGCCGCCAGCACGCGCGCGCTTCGTCTGGGGCCCAGGCGACGCGGCCGTCCGCTCCCGACCCCGTAAACCCGATCGCCGGAGAGCAGCGGGGCCGCCGCAGCCACGACGTTGGCCTGGGTTTCGAGCGCCGCGCTCCGTTGCACCGCGATGCGGTGGCGCACGAGCACGACGGCTACCGCGACGGTGAGCGCACAGGATGCGAGCGCCGCCAGGGCCAGGTATCGCAGCAGACGGCGGCGGAGCGTCACAGCGTCGCCTTGTAGCCGAGACCACGGACCGTCTTGATCAGCCCGGGCACGCCGAGCTTCTTGCGCAGTTGGGCGACGTGCACTTCGACGGTGCGGGTCTCCCCGGGTGAGGCGAAGCCCCAGACCGACTCCAGCAGCTGATCGCGGGTCACCACCTGGCCGGCGTGGAGAATCAGATAATCGAGCAGGTCGAACTCGCGCTGGGTCAGCTCGATCTCGGCGCCGTCGAGGTGAACCTCGCGCGCGCCGCGCAGTACGGTCACCGGGCCGAACTCGACCACGTCCTCGGTCGGGGGCATCCGCCCGGTGCTGCGGCGCAGCACTGCCTTGACCCGAGCGGTCAGCTCGCGGGGCGAGAACGGCTTGGTCACGTAGTCGTCGGCGCCGAGCTCGAGTCCGGCCACCCGGTCGGGCTCCTCGTCGCGCGCGGTGAGGATGATCACCGGCACCTGACCGTTGATCCTGCGGCAGACCTCGAACCCATCCATGCCCGGAAGGCCCAGATCGAGGACCACGAGCCGAATGGCGTGGCGCGGCAGCTCGGTCAGCGCATCCTCGCCCGAGCGGACCCAGACCACCGCGTACCCGGCTCTCTGCAGGTAGGTGCGGACGAGCGCGCCGATGTTCGGCTCGTCCTCGACCACCATCACGGTGCCGGTCATGACCGGATCGTAGGTCCAATCCCCACGGTCGCAGCAGCGGTTTTACACGCAGCTGACCTTCGCCTGACCGCCGGCTTGCACGCGCGCGCCACGATCCCGTCATGTCATTCATTCGCAGGCACATCAGAGCGATCGCGATCGGGGCCGGCTGCGCAGCGGCCGGCGCGGGCGCGAGCGCAATCGCCGTCGCCGGGGCTGCCACCGGCACAACCGCCTCCATCGCCCACCGGTCCGCCCCGGCTCATGCCCGCGCCGGCGCGCGGTCGGCGGTTCTCAAACGGGCCGTCCACGGGGACGTCGTCGTGGCCACGAAAACCGGCTTCGCCACCGTCACCTTCGACCGCGGCTTCGTCCGGTCGGTCTCCGGTCAGCAGCTGACCCTTCGCGAAGGGACGAAGACCAGGACCTACAAGACGGTCACGCTGTCCATCCCGGCCGGGGCGCGCGTTCGTGACGACGGCAAGGCCGCCACGCTCGGGCAGCTCAAGGCCGGCCAGCGCGTGCTCGTCTGGCGCGGTCCGCGCCGGACCCTCGTGGTCGCGCGGACGCCCCGCGGAGGTTGACCAAGCGTGCTCGGCCCGGTCACCCGGCGATCGGGCCGAGCACCGGCCGGCGACCATACGTGCTGAAGGCGCGAAAGCTCGAGAAGTGGCGATGCTCAGGGCCGTGAAAATCGGCTGAACCGGTACTCAACAGCCCGAGCGCCTGGCAGCGGTCGGCCAGCAACTCGGTCTGTGCCCGGTCATGGGTGGCGTAGAAGCACTCGACGCCGTCGATCCCATAGCCGTGGAAGCGGTCGATCGCCGTCATCACCGCGTCGGGGTCGTCCAGGTTCCAGAACGGATGGGCCCAGACGGCCAGACCGCCGGCATCGTGGATTACCGCGATCGACTCGGCCACGGACGGGCCCTGGCGCGGGACGAAGCCGGGCCGGCCTTCGATCAGGTATGCCTCGAGGAAGGCGGACAGGTCAGAGCGCCCCTCTCGCTCGAGCCGCTCGCGGTTCGCCGGATGGACGGTGACCGCCTCGGCGAGGTGGGGGCGCCCCACCGATTTGCCCTGACGCTCGCGCTGCGCCAGACGCTCGTCGTCGAGCGCGAAGCCGAGCTCGCGCAGCCGCGCCGCCATCGCGCCGGCGCGGGCCTCCCGCTGGGCGCGAAACGAGCGAAGGCGCTCGAGCAGCGTGGCATCGCGATGGTCGACCAGGTAGCCGAGGATGTGCAGGTCGGCGTCAGCCGGGTCGACGGCCGAGATCTCGACCGCGGGCACGACCCTCAGCTCGAGCGGCTCGGCTGCCTCAAGCGCCTCCGGCACGCCGTCGACGGTGTCGTGGTCACTGAGCGCGAGCAGCTCCACGCCGGCTTCTGCCGCCGCCTGCACGACCTCGGCCGGCGCAAGCATGCCGTCGGAGTGTCGAGAGTGACTTTGGAGGTCGAAAGTGGGTGGACCGAGACTCAAGCGGCTGAGGCTAGCGACCGGCTGCACGCCTTCGGCTTCTGAGAGGATCACCCGATGAGCACGCTGGCCGGTGACCCGCCCCGGTGCCGGGGATGGCAGCAGGAAGCCGCCCTGTGCATGCTCGAGAACAATCTCCACCCGGACGTGGCCGAGAAGCCGGCCGAGCTGATCGTCTACGGGGGGATCGGCAAGGCGGCCCGCAACCAGACCAGTTACGCCACCATCCGTCGTGAGCTGATGCGCCTGCCCGACGATCGCACGCTCCTCGTGCAGTCGGGCAAGCCGGTGGCGGTGTTCGAGACCCACGAACGCGCGCCGCGCGTGCTGATCGCGAACACCAACCTGGTTCCGCAGTGGGCCACGTGGGAGCACTTCCGGGCCCTCGACACCGCCGGATTGATCATGTACGGACAGATGACCGCCGGCTCGTGGATCTACATCGGGAGCCAGGGAATCCTCCAGGGCACGTACGAAACCTTCGCCGCCGTGGCCAGAAAGCGTTACGGGGGCACGCTCTCAGGCCGTCTTGTCGTCACGGCCGGCCTCGGCGGGATGGGCGGGGCCCAACCGCTCGCGGTGACGATGTGCGGCGGCACCGCGCTATGCATCGAGGTCGACTTGAGCCGGATCGAGCGTCGGCTCCAGACCGGCTACCTGGACGAGCGGGCGGCCGACCTCGATGACGCGCTCGACCGCCTCGCCGAAGCTGCTCGCTCGGGCCGGGCTCTGTCGATCGGGCTGCTCGGGAACGCGGCCGAGGTGCTGCCCGAGCTGGTGCGGCGCGGGGTCGAGGTGGACGTGGTCACCGACCAGACCTCCGCCCACGACCCCTTGAACGGATACGTGCCGGCCGGTCTGACCGTCGAGCAGGCCGACGCGCTCCGGCACAGCGCCCCCGATGATTATCTGGCCCGGGTGGCCGAGAGCGCGCTCGCGCACGTCGGGGCGATCCGGGAGCTCGGCCGGGCCGGCGCCGAGGCCTTCGATTACGGCAATGCGCTCCGCGGACTCGCGTCGGCCCACGGTGACCGCGACGCGTTCGAATATCCCGGCTTTGTCCCGGCTTACATCCGGCCGCTGTTCTGCGAGGGCAAGGGCCCCTTCCGCTGGGTCGCGCTATCCGGCGATCCCGCCGACATCCAGCGGACCGATGAGGCGATCCTCGACCTGTTCGGCGACCAGGAGCACATCGCCCGGTGGATCCGGTTGGCCGGGGAACGAGTGCACTTCCAGGGGCTGCCCGCCCGCATCTGCTGGCTCGGCTACGGCGAGCGTGACCGGGCCGGACTGAGGTTCAACCAGATGGTCGCGTCGGGAGAGCTCAAGGGCCCGATCGTGATCGGGCGCGACCACCTCGACGCGGGCTCGGTGGCGTCTCCCGAGCGTGAAACCGAGGCCATGCGAGACGGCTCGGACGCGGTGGCCGACTGGCCCATCCTCAACGCGCTGGTCAACACCGCGTGCGGTGCCAGCTGGGTGTCGGTGCACCACGGCGGGGGCGTGGGGATGGGCAAGTCGATCCACGCCGGCCAGGTTGTGGTCGCCGACGGGACCGAGGCGGCCGCGGACCGGGTCCGCCGCGTGCTCCGGGCCGATCCCGGACTGGGCGTGGTCCGCCACGCCGACGCCGGTTATGACAAGGCGATCTCGTTCGCGGTGGACAACGGGTTGAGCATGCCGATGCTCGATCCCGAGGCCTCGGCCGCGTGAGCACCGAGCATTCGGTCAGCATCAACGGAGCGACGCAGATCCTCCGGCCGCCCGGAGACGGGCTGCCATGCCTTCGTCATGACCGAGCTGCGGAGATGACCGCGGAGCCGGGATCGCTGCATACCGAGGGCGAGCTGGTGGGCGGCTTCGAGCCCTCCGACGCCGCGGAGACCCAGATCGACGCCCGCGGCTGTGCCGTGATTCCGGGCTTCGTCGACTGCCACACCCATCTGCCCTTCGCGGGCTGGCGCGAGGGCGAGTACGCGATGAAGGTCGCCGGCGAATCGTACGAGCGCATCGCCCGCGCGGGAGGCGGGATCCGGTCGTCGGCCCGCGCGCTGGCCGAGGCGGGCGACGAGCGAGGTGCTCCACCAGGCGTCGGCGCTCGCGGCCGAGATGCTGAGCCACGGGACGACGACGTTCGAGACCAAGAGCGGATACGGACTCTCCCCCGAGGGCGAGGTCCGCTCGATCCGGCTGGCCGCCACGCTGGGCGGCTGCGTTCCCCAGTCCACGAGCTCGACCGCGCTGCTCGCCCATGCCGTGCCCGACGGCCACGACGCCGACGGCTGGATGGACGTAGTAGAGGGTCTTCTGCCCGATGTGCTGGCAGCCGGTCCCGTGACCGCGCTGGACATCTACGTGGAGAGCGTCGCTTTCGCAAATCGCCATCTGGAGCGGATGGGCCACCTGGCCCAGGCCCACGGGCTCGACCTGAGGGCCCACGTCGAGCAGTTCAACGCCAACCACTCCGTGCCCGTGGCGGTCGGCCTTGGGGCCCGGTCGGTGGATCATCTGGCCTGTCTGCCCGAGGATGAGATCACTTCGCTCGCGTCTTCGGACACCGCGGCCGTGCTCCTTCCGGGGGCCGAGTTCCTCGGTGACGAGCGCCTCGCGCCGGCACGGCGGCTGGCCGATGCCGGCGCGATCTGTGCCCTCGGCAGCGACATGAACCCCGGCACCTCACCGGTGCTCTCGATGCCGCTGATCATCGGGCTGGCGGTCCGCCGCTACCGCTGGTCGGTCCGCGAGGCGCTGCTCGCCGCCACGCTCAACCCGGCCTGGATCCTTCGTTGCTCTGACCGGACGGGGTCGCTCGAGCCGGGAAAGCGCGCGGATGTGCTCGTGCTCGACGGGCCGATCGAGCGGATCCCCTATCGCCTGGGGCACAACCCCGTCGCCATCGCCGTGATCGGCGGCCGCGTGGTCCATGTTCGCGAGGACAGCGCGGGGCGGATCGCGTGAGTGCGGCGGACTCACTCCGCGAGCGGCTGGCCGGACTGGACGAGATCGGCGTCGGTCCCGAGGGCGTGAACCGCCTGGCCTGGTCCGAAGAGGACGCCCGCGCCCGCGAGTGGTTCGCCGGCCAGGCGAGGGCGGGCGGCTTGAGGGTCGAGACCGATCCGGCGGGCAACCTCTGGGCCTGCCCGGACCGTCCCCCGCCGTGGTGGGGAATCGGCTCGCACCTGGACAGCGTCCGCTCCGGCGGCCGCTTCGACGGCCCGCTCGGAGTCGCGTGCGGGTTCGAGGTCGCCGTCAACGCCGCGGCGCCGGTGGCGGTGATCTCATTCGCCGACGAGGAAGGCGCCCGGTTCAACACCCCCACCTTCGGGAGCAAGGCGCTGGCCGGCCGGCTCGATCTGCCCGCGGTGCTGGCCCGCCAGGACCCCGGTGGCACGAGGCTCGGGGAAGCGATGCGTGCCGCCGGCGTGAACCCGGACGGGGTGGGCCTGGCGCCGCGATGGCTCGAGCGTCTATCAGCGTTCCTGGAGATCCACATCGATCAGACGACCGAAGTGGCGCAGTCGGCGCGGCCGGTCGGGATCGTTCGCGCCCTGGCCGGACGCATGCGGATCGAGGCTGAGGTCTGTGGCCGGGCTGACCACGCCGGTGCCACGCCGCCCCGGGATCGCCGGGACGCCCTCTCGGCGGCGGCCCGGTTGATCGTGGCCGCCGAGGAGATCGGAGGCGCTCGCGTCACCACCTCTCGCATCGAGGCCGAGCCCAACGCGTCCACCACGATCGCCTCCCGGGTCAGGATGTGGATCGATGCCCGCGCCCCTGACATCGCGGCGGTCGATCGCTGGCACGAGGCGCTGCGCGCGGTCGCCGACGCAGTGGCCACGCAGGCCCGAGTGGAGATCGGGCTCGCGGTCGCTTCACGCTCGGAAGGGCGAGAGTTCTCGCCCCCGCTTCGCAGCCGGCTGGATGTCGCGGCGCGTGAGGCGCTGGGGGATCCGGTCTCGGAACTCGTCTGCTTTGCGGGCCATGACGCGGGCGTGCTCGCCGAGCGCCTCCCGTCGGCCATGCTGCTGGTGCGAAACCACAGCGGCGTCAGCCATTCGCCTGCGGAGAGCATCGAGTTCGAGGACGCGGGCGCGGCCGTTCTCGTGGCCGAGCGGTTGCTGGGGACCTGGGCATGACCGCGACCGTGAGCGCCATGGCCAACGCGCATTCCCACGCGTTCCAGCTCCGTCTGCGAGGCCGAGCCGAGCGACCGGGGCCCGGGGGAGCGGATGACTTCTGGAGCTGGCGCACGGAGATGTTCCGTCTCGCCGGGGCTCTCGACCCCGACGGCATGCGCGCGGTCGCCGAACGGGCGTACCTGGAGATGGCCGACGCGGGGTACGGCGCCGTGGGCGAGTTTCACTATGTCCACCACCAGCCCGACGGCACGCCGTACGCGGAGCCCAACGAGATGGCACATGCGGTGGCCGCGGGCGCGCTGGCGGCCGGCCTGCCGATCGTGCTGCTGCCCGCGGCCTACCACCGCAACGGCTGGAACGGCCGCGACGTCCCTCCGGATCCCGGGCAGCGCCGGTTCTGCGATCCCGACGTCGAGACCTTCCTCGGCCGCGTCGACGCGCTCCGTGACTGGGCGCGGGATCTCGAAGGCGTGAGCGTGGGGGTGGCCGCCCACAGCGTCCGCGCGGTGCCCGCCTCCTGGCTGGCGCCGATCGCCGAGTACTCCGAACGCTTCGGGCTGGTTCGGCACGTTCACGCCCACGAGCAACGGCGCGAGCTGGAACAGTGCCTGGCCGAGCACGGCTGCTCGCCGATCGAGCTGCTCGACCGTGCCGGGTTCCTCGGCCCGCGCGCCAGCGTGATTCACGGCATCCACGTCTCCGGTGACGACGTTGCCCGGCTGGCGGCCAGCGGGACCACGGTCGTCTCCTGTCCGACCACGGAAGGCAATCTGGGGGACGGATACCTCCCGGCCATGACGTATCTCGAGGCGAGCGTCCCGCTGGCCATCGGAAGCGATTCGCAGGTCCGAATCGACCCGTTCGAGGAGGCGCGCGAACTCGAGACGCTGTCCCGGCGCGAGCGGGAGCTCCGCTCGGGACTGTTGGCGGCGGTCGGCGATCTGTGGCGTGAGCTGAGCCGGAACGGCTATCGCAGCATCGGTCTCGATGCCGATGCGGTCAGGCCGATCGAGCTCGATCTGGAGCATCCCGACCTGCGGGATATCGAGCCGATCGACCTGCCGCTCGCGCTGGTGACCTGTGCCTCGGCCGCCGCGGTCAGAAGCTGATCAGCGCGTCGCCCGCTTCAGCGTGCTGCGCGCCTTTCCGATCGTGTTCTGGCCCTTGCCCTTCATCTCCTGGCCGGCGCCCTTGGCCTCGAGCTCGGCATCGCCGGTCTCACGGCCGACGTTCTTCTTGACCGAGCCCTTGGCCTCCTCGAGTTTGCCCTTGGCCCGCTGCATCCGGTCGCCCATCGATCACTCCTCTCGATCGCCCCGGGCGGTGGCGCCGACGCCACGGCCGGTGCCGTCGCCGTACCCGCCATCCGCCGTGCGATCTCCCTCGGCGGTGCGAGCACCCTCGGTGCGACCACCCTCGGTGAGGTTGCCCTCGTTGCGGTCGCGATCGACCTCCAGCTCGTGGTCGGCCAAACCGCGCTCGTGGAGCGCGGCGTGCTCCTCGTGCAGGCGCGCCTCGGCCCGGGCCTTCTCTGCCTCCTGCTCGGCGATACGCGCGCGGCGTTGCGCTGCTTCGGCATGCTCGGACCGCTGCTCCGCCTCTTGGCGGTGACCGGTCACGGCCTCTTCGCGGCGGCGCTCGAGCTCACGTTGCTGGGCCCGCGCGCGGGCGGCGGCCCGGGCCCGCGGGATCAGGAACGCCAGCGCGATCACGAGCAGCACCACGACGACGATGGCGATGATTACGCCAGTCGACATGACACCTCCCTTAGTAGTTAGCTACCCATCTCCTACAGGTCAGCGCTACCCGTGATCCCGTCCGGGTAAATCCCGCCCAGGTATGGACAGGGACGTCCCGGCCCGGACCGGGCCGGGCAATCACGAACCATGGAGGCGGAGATGAACGCGACGCAGCGCCCCCTTGAGCCTGGAATCGAGCTCGAAGAGTCGTTCGAGGTCGATGGCCGGTTGCTCACCGACGTCGGGGGCACACTGGGGTTCGAGGTGCTCTCGACCCCGGCCATGATCGGGATGATGGAGCGGACGGCTTCCCGGCTCGTCGCGCCCCGGCTCCCGCCCGGCAAGGCCACGGTCGGCTTCGAGGTCTGTGTCAGGCACGTGGGCGCTGCGCGCAAAGGCGCGCGCTGCCTGGCCCGTGCCCGGCTCGATGAAGTCCGCGAGGAGCGCAAGCTCCGGTTCAGTGTCGAGGTCGTGGCCGAGAACGGGGACACGATCGGCCTCGGCTCGCACGAGCGCCGGATGATCGACGCCGGGCCGGGCAGCGGCTGACCTCGGCCGTTCAGGAGCTCGGCCGGCACACATGGCGCAGGCGCGCGGCGACCCGGCCTGGGCGAGGCCACTCGCCACTCGCTCAGCGCACCTATACTCGGTCCATCGCCGTGGTGGTCGCAGGTCGGTCACCTGGCCAGGGGTGCGTCCAGCCACTTCGCCCGCCCTCTAGAACCGCCGAACAGGGGAGCTCATGAACCTTGCCCGTCCGCGTCGAGTCGTTCTGCTCGCCCTGTGCGGCGGGCTCTCGCTGCTGGCCCTCGCCTGGCTCAGCACTCCCGCTCGGGCCGGAGTGGCCAACGCCGGTGTCCCCGGCGCTTCGGTGAGCAACCCGATCGCCGGACTGCCCTGGGGCAACTACAGCGGGTCGCTTGACGAGGTGTTTCCGGCCTACCGGGCCGCAAGCGGGCAGGAGAAGGCCCTGCTCGGCCGCATCGCTCTGCGTCCGCGCATGCGCTGGTTCGGGTCCTGGTATTCGGACGCGGAGGCGCAGACCACGGCGCGCGATTACCTGCGCAACGTGACCGGCGGGCGCAGTGACGTACTCGCCCAGATGGCCGTTTTCCGGCTCGATCCCTGGGAGCATGCAGCCTGCCGCGCCCTGGCCACCGCGGCTCAGCAGGCCAGCTACCGGCGGTGGATCGATGCCTTTGCGGCCGGGATCGGCTCGACCCGGGTTGCGCTCGTTCTGCAACCCGACCTCCCGTTCGCCTCATGCGTGCCTCACCACTCGCGCCTGCCGCTCCAGCAGGTCGCCTATGCGGCCCGGGTCTTCGGCGCGCTACCGCACACCACGGTGTACATCGACGCCGGCGCGGGCGACTGGCCGCGCGTGTCCCAGGCCGCCTCGCTGCTCAAGGCCGCCGGCGTCGCCTACGCCCGGGGCTTCGCTCTGAACGCGACTCACTACGACAGCACGCAGAACGAGATCCTGTTCGGGCAGAAGGTGGTCAGAGCGCTGGCCTCCGCACACATCCGTGGTCGCCACTTCATCGTCAACACGGCGGAGAACGGAAGGCCGTTCACATACCAGCAGTACCACGGTCCGGACTTCGACAACGCCGCGGTGTGCCGATCTCGCGCCTCCCGCCGGTGCGTGACCCTGGGCATCCCGCCGACGACCGACGTCGCCAGCCCTCGCTGGGGTCTCTCGCCCGCTGCGCGCCGGGCGGCCGCCCGGCTCGTTGACGGCTACCTGTGGATCGGTCGGCCCTGGCTCTACAACCAGGCCGATCCGTTCGACCTGCAGCGGTCGCTCGCGCTCGCGGCGACCATGCCGTTCCCGGGCTGAGCGTGGCCAGCGGCCCTTGGTCAGGGCTAATACCACCCGGCGGCCCGCGGTTTACCGCGCCGCCGCCGGGTTATCACGCCTCCAGCGTTACGGACTGACAGGAGGCCTGGGCACCCAGAGGCCGATGGTCCTCGGAACCTTCGCCGGGGCGCTGGTCATCGGCGCCATCATCGCCCTGATCACGCGGACGTGGTGGATCCTGCCACTGGCCTCGGGCCTGCATGCACTGCCACCATCACGGTCGTCTCCGTCGTGATCAGGATGACCACGACGATCGAGCATCCGTCGCCCGACCTGGCCGCGGCGATGAGCGCGCAGGGCGTGAGAAACCCAGACGAGCACTTCTCCCGGCTGGTCGACGAGTTCAGCCCGGTCAGCCGCGCCGAGACGGCGGGCGTGCTCTCGCCCGCCAACCAGCGTGAGCAGGAGGCGGACGTCGCGCCGGCGGGTGATGAAGCCGGACAGGCTTCCTCGCTGAGCCCGAGCGCGGGGCCATCGCGCCCCACCCGAGGCGGAGGCGCGCCGGACTGGCTCATAGGGGCCACTGCGGCGGCGCTGTCCATCGTCAGCATCGTGATACCTGCCGCCACGGGCGGGGGAGCGATGTGGTTCCTGACCGCGGTCATGCTCCCCGCACTGGTCGGCTGGGTTCTGTTCCAGCGGGAGATGGCCCTCCACGACGGCGTTGAGCTGGGCGGTCGCAAGCCGATTGCGGTCATCGTCCTGTGCACGGCCGCCACCGTCGTGGTGTTCTGCGCGGTGGTGGCGCTGGCCTTCGCGCATTAGGCTGCTGCGGGTGAGCACCCCTGATCGCTTTGAGTTCGCCTGGGCGGAGTCCTACCGGGGGCCGGCCCGCCTGTTCGGCGTGCAGCCATCGAACGCGTGGGTCGAGGTCGGGGTTGACGATCTCGACGCCCGGTTCGGGCGCTGGCGTGTGCGGACGCCGCTGACCAACGTCACCGCCGTAGCGGTGACCGGCCCTTACCGGATGTTCAAGACCGCGGGTCCCGCGCGGCTGGCGATCACCGACCGCGGGCTGACATTCGCCACCAACGGCGATCGCGGCGTGCGCATCTCGTTCGGGCGACCGGTCCGCGGCCTGGTCAGATCCGACCTGCTCCGCCATCCCGAGCTCACCGTCACCGTCGCCGATGTGGACGGACTGGCCCGCCTGCTCGAGCAGCGCGCCGCCGGCTGATCGACCTCTCGTCACCGTCGTCGGCGTGAGCGAGGTCTCGCGGGTGAGCTTTTCTACTCGCGGGTAGAAAGCAGCCGCAGCGTCGACGAAGCCCGAAAGGAATCACGATGGAAGCAGCAACGCCCGAGCAGGAACTGGCGAGCACCGACGGCGGCGAGCGCCCGCCGTTCTCCCTCGAGCTCAGCCAGGATCAGAAGGACATCCGTGACTGGGTGCACGGGTTCGCCGAGCAGACGATGCGGCCGGCTGCCGCCGAGTGGGACGAGCGCGAGGAGACGCCGTGGCCGGTGATCCAGGAAGCGGCCAAGATCGGGCTCTACGGACTGGAGGGACTGGCCCAGTTCTGGTTCGACCAGAGCGGGATCATGTTCCCGATCGTCAACGAGGAGCTGTTCTGGGGCGACGCCGGCATCGGGATGTCGATCATGGGCACCACGCTTGCGGTGGCGGCCATCCAGGCCAACGGCACGCCCGAGCAGTGGGGCGAATGGATGCCTCAGTGTTTCGGCACCGAGGAGGAGCCCAAGGTGGCTGCGTTCTGCGTCTCCGAGCCCGACGCCGGGTCGGACGTCTCGTCCCTGCGCACCCGGGCCAAGTACGACGAGGACAAGGATGAATGGGTCCTGAACGGCCAGAAGGCATGGGCCACCAACGGGGGCATCGCCAACGTCCACGTCGTCGTGGCGCAGGTCGACCCGGAGCTGAAGGCCCGCGGACATGCCTCATTCGTGATTCCTCCCGGGACCAAGGGCCTCGAGATGGGCACCAAGGTCAAGAAGCACGGGCTGCGTGCTTCGCACACGGCGGATGTGTTCCTCGACGACGTCCGCATCCCGGGGTCCTGCTTGCTCGGCGGGAAGGAGAAGCTGGACGAGCGGCTGGCCCGCGTGCGGGAGGGACAGCGCTCACGCGGACAGGCCGCGATGCGGACATTCGAGCTCAGCCGGCCGACCGTGGGCGCGCAGGCGCTGGGGATCGCTCGCGCCGCCTACGAATACGCGCTCGACTACGCCAAGGAGCGAGTCCAGTTCGGGCGTCCGATCATCGACAACCAGGCCATCGCGTTCACGCTTGCCGACATGAAGCTCGAAATCGACGCCGCTCGACTGCTCGTTTGGCGCGCGGCGTGGATGGGTCGCAACGGCCATGATTTCGACAACGCCGAGGGCTCGATGAGCAAGCTCAAGGCGGGCGAAGTCGCGGTCTGGGCGACCGAGCGCGCGATCCAGATCCTTGGCGGCAACGGCTACACCCGGGAGTTTCCGGTCGAGCGGATGCACCGGGACGCGAAGATCTACACCATCTTCGAGGGCACCTCGGAGATCCAGCGCCTGGTCATCGCACGGGCGATCTCGGGGATGCAGATCCGCTAGCGGGCTCCGTGATGGCGGTCGGAGAGCGCGGCAACGGACGAGCGAGCACCGCGTCGTCCCTATCGCGGCTGGTGTCAGGCGCGGCCGGCAGCCTGGCCGGCGGCCCGCCCCTCCCGGCCCGTGCCGTCCACGAGATCGGAAACCTCTTGATCCTCGCCCGATCCGGGATGGTCGGCCCACTTCGGCCCGACCGGGCGGCCAAGATCGCCTGGATCGGCGCCCGCTGGCGCGCGTCCCCGGCGGCCGGTGTGCTGGTCGGCGCCGTCCGTCACCCCGACCGCCCGATGGTCATCGACGAGCTCGGCTGCCTTACCTATCGGGAGGTCGATCGCAATTCCAACGCGCTCGCCAACGCGCTGAGATCGGAGGGGATCAAGGCCGGCGACCGGGTCGGGCTGATGTGCCGCGATCACCGTGGGTTCGTGGAGGGCGTGTTCGCGGTGGCCAAGCTCGGCGCTGACGTGCTCCTGCTCAATACTTCGTTTGCCGCCCCGCAGCTCACCGAGGTGTGCCGCCGCGAGGATGCGGCCGCGCTGCTCTACGACGAGGAGTTCGCCGGCCTGACCGAGGAGGCGGGCCGCGAGCGCAGGCAGATCGTCGTCTGGCACGAGTCGGATGCCGAGGGCGAAGCCAGGCTCGGCGAGCTCGTGGAGGACGGCGACCCGTCGCCGGTGTCGCCGCCCGGCCGCACCGGGCGGGTGACAATCCTCACCTCCGGGACCACCGGCACGCCCAAGGGAGCATCGCGGACGAGCACGCCACTGACCCTGGATCCACCGGCCTCGCTGCTCGACCGGATTCCGCTGCGCGAGGGGCAGACGGTCCGCATCGGGGCGCCTCTCTTCCATGCTTGGGGGTTCTCCAGCTTCGCCCTTGGCATGGCGCTCGGTGACACCTTCGTGCTCCGCCGGCGCTTTGATCCCGAGCAGTGCCTGGCCGACATCGAGGAGCACGGCTGCGAGGTCTTGGTGGTCGTCCCGGTGATGCTCCAGCGCATCCTCGAGCTGCCCGGGAAGGTGCGTCGGCGCTATGACACGAGCTCCCTGCGGGCGGTGTGCTCCAGCGGCTCTGCCCTGCCTGGCGAGCTGGCGCTCCGGTGGATGGACGAGTTCGGCGACAACCTCTACAACATGTACGGCTCGACCGAGGTGTCAGCGGCTACGCTGGCCCGTCCCCGGGATCTGCGCCGTGCCCCGGGCACGGCGGGAAAGCCGGCTCGGGGGTCCGTGGTCAGGCTTTACGACGACCACGGCCGGCCGGTGCTCCAGGGCCAGACGGGCCGGATCTTCGTCGGCAACTCGATGCTGTTCGAGGGCTACACCGGCGGTGGCGACAAGGATCGCATCGACGGCTTGATGGCCACGGGGGACGTTGGGCGGTTCGACGAGGCCGGGCGGCTGTTCGTGGAGGGCCGGGACGACGAGATGATCGTCTCCGGGGGCGAGAACGTGTTTCCCAAGGAGGTCGAGGACGTGCTCATGGCCCACGACGCCGTGCTGGAGGCGGCGGCGATCGGCGTGCCCGATGATCAGTTCGGCCAGCGACTGCGCGCGTTCGTGGCCCTGCGCAAGGGCCGGCGGGCGGACGAGCAGGCGCTCAAGGACCACGTCAGGTCCAACCTGGCCCGCTACAAGGTCCCGCGGGAGATCGTGTTCGTCCACGAGCTGCCGCGGAACCCCACCGGGAAGGTGCTCAAGCGCGAATTGGCCGAGCGCGAGCCAGTGGGCTGACCCGCGTGCCCGCCGCGGTGATCTTCGACCTCGACGGCGTGCTGCTCGACTCCGAGCAGCTCTGGAATCGGGCCAAGCAGGAGGTTGTCGGGCAGACCGGCGGTCAATGGCGCGAGGATGCGCCGCGCGCGATGATGGGCATGAGCTCGACCGAGTGGGCCCGCTACATGCGCGACGAGCTCGTCGTGCCGCTGAGGGTCGAGGAGATCAATCGCCGGGTGGTCGCGCGGATGCAGGAGCTGTACCGAAGCGAGCTGCCACTTCTGCCTCGGGCGGTCGAGGTGGTACAGGACATGCACCGCCGCTGGCCGCTCGGGCTCGCCTCGTCGTCCAACCGGGAGATCATCGACCTGTTCCTGACCGAGACGCTCCTGGCCGATGCCTTCGCCGCCACCGTGTCCTCGGAGGAGGTGAAGCGCGGAAAACCCGCCCCGGACGTCTACCTGGAGACGGCGAGACGAATCGGCGTCGGCGCGGACCTGTGCGTGGCCGTCGAGGATTCGAGCAATGGGCTCCGGTCGGCCGCGGCGGCCGGAATGGCCGTGATCGCCGTGCCCAACCCGCACTATCCGCCCGAGCCGGACGCGCTCGAGCTTGCCACTGTCTCGCTGTCCGGGGTGGCTGAGCTGACGCCTGAGCTGGTCGAACGGATCGGCTGACCGCCTCCCGGACGTCGGGCCGCCCGCGCGACCGCTGGCCCCCTCGCTACAGTCCGCGCCTCGGCGGTCCGCCGCGTGCCGACCGCCGCCGTGCAGGGCTTCGTCCGGGCGCCGCGCCAACATGGGGCCCGCGGCTTTGCCGTCGACTCAACCCAGACCCCGCAAGGAGCCATGTTGAGAAACGCGATCAGATATCCGGGTCTATGGCTCGCCATTGCGACTCTCGGACTCGCCGGGTGCGGTGCCGGGGCAGCCTCCAACTCAGCCACGCCGGTGCCCGTGCCGCCTCCCAAGCGCGTGGCCTCGACGGCGACCTCGCGCTCGGCCACCACGCCTGTCGGCTCGACCACCTCCGCGACCAGGACTCCAACCGCCGCCTCGACGACGACGGCGGCCACGCCGGCGACGACCACCACGTCGGCCAGCGGCGGGGTCTCGCCCAGCTCGGCCACCACCCAGACGCAAGCGGCTCAGACACTCCAGTCGTGCGGCTCGGTCGACTTCGGAGCCAGCTCGAGCTATCTGGCCACAGGCATCACGGCCACCGCCAGTGACTGCGCCACCGCGCGCACGGTGGCCGCGGGGAGCCGATCTCACCAGTTCGATCCCCCGCGGCCCAACGCGCCGGTCCCCAGCTTCACTTCGGACGGCTTCGCCTGCGTCGGTCAGCGCGATTCGGCCAGCATGCTGGCCTTGAGCGATTACCGCTGCACGCGTGGATCGTCGGTCGTGACCTTCCAGCGCGCCTGAGCGGGCGGGGTCGCCTCGGTGGAGTTCGAGCAGATCACCGCCACCGTGCAGGACGGGGTGATGACGATCACCCTGAACCGCCCCGACCGGTTGAACGCCTGGACGCCCACCATGGCCCGCGAGCTGATCGACGCGTTCGATCGCGCCGACGAGGACGACGACGTGCGCGCGGTGATTGTCACCGGGGCCGGCCGGGGATTCTGCGCGGGAGCCGATCTGGCCCGCGGCGGGGAGACCTTCGACTGGCGTGAGCGCGAACGCGAGGGCGAGGTGCCGCGTGACAACGGCGGCCGATTCACGCTGCGGGTATTCGAGTGCACCAAGCCCGTGATCGCGGCCGTCAATGGGCCCGCGGTGGGCATCGGAGCGACGATGACGCTGCCCATGGACGTCCGGCTGGCCTCCGAGGACGCCCGCTTCGGCTTCGTCTTCGCCCGGCGTGGGATCGTGCCCGAGGCGTGCTCGAGCTGGTTTTTGCCCCGCGTCGTGGGCATCAGCCAGGCGATGGAATGGGTGAGCACGGGGAGGGTGTTCTCGGCCCGGGAGGCGCTCGGCGGAGGCCTCGTGCGCAGCCTTCACCCGGCCGGCGAATTGCTCGGCGCCGCCAACGCGCTGGCCCGGGAGATCGCCGATCACACGGCGCCGGTGTCCGTTGCGCTTGCCCGGCTGATGATGTGGCGAATGCTCGGACACGAGCACCCTATGGACGCGCATCGCGTTGACTCGCGCGCCATGTTCGCCCGCGGTCAGTCGGCCGACGCGCGCGAGGGTGTCACCGC
Organism: uncultured Solirubrobacterales bacterium; assembly: GCA_963748585.1. GTDB lineage: Bacteria > Actinomycetota > Thermoleophilia > Solirubrobacterales > Solirubrobacteraceae > Palsa-465. The sequence goes on from CAVVJR010000005.1 coordinate 379,273, forward strand.
CTTCCTCGAGAAGCGACCGGCTCGTTTCCCCGATCGGGTCAGCGATGGGCTGCCGGATGTCTTCTCGGGGTGGGAACCCCCGGGCTTCGAGTAGACCGCGGAGCTAGAGTTAGCTCGGGCTCCGGCTGATGACCGCAACGGCTTCAGAGAACGTTCTCCTCCTCCACGACGACGGCGTGGCGCGGATCACCCTGAACCGGCCCGAGAAGCGCAACGCGCTGTCGCTCGAGCTCATGTCCGAGTTGATCGCCCTCCTGCGGGCGGTGGCGAGCGAGCCGAGCACGCGGGTTGTGGTCATCGAGGGCGCCGGACCGGCGTTCTCGGCCGGTCATGACCTCTCGGAGATGATCGGTCGCGAGCCGTCCTTCTACCGCGAGCTGTTCGAGGCCTGCACGGTGCTGATGGAGACGATCCACGAAATCCCCCAGCCCGTCATCGCCAAGGTGCACGGGATCGCCACCGCCGCCGGATGCCAGCTTGTGGCGGCGTGTGACCTGGCCCTCGCCGCGGAGGGGACGCGGTTTGCCACCCCAGGGGTGAAGATCGGGCTCTTCTGCTCCACGCCCATGGTGCCGGTCTCGCGCGCGGTCGGCCGCAAGCGAGCGATGGAGCTTCTGCTCACCGGGGAGCCGATCGATGCCCGGACCGCGCTCGATTGGGGACTGATCAACCGTGTGGTCACGGCCGATCGCCTCGAAGCCGAGCTGGGCGAATTGGTCGCGGCGATCGCCCGCTCGAGCGCCGATACGGTCGCGACCGGGAAGCGGGCCTTCTACGCCCAGATCGACCAGGCCGAACCGGCCGCTTACGAGCACTGCAAGGTCGTGATGGCCGAGAACGCGGCCGCCGCCGATGCCCAGGAGGGGATCGGCGCCTTTCTGGAAAAGCGCTCGCCGAACTGGCGGGCCGCGACGGGCGGCCGCCACATCTGACCCAGATCCAGCTCTTCAGCCGCTAGCGTTCCCGGCGAAGGGCGATTGCCATGGGCGACCAGGTCACTGCCACCGGGTTCAGCCGCGAAGAGCGCCGGCTCTACCGCGAGAAGGTCAAGCGCTGCCTCGAGGTGTTCGCCGAGATGCTCGCCGACCACCAGTTCGATCCTGAGCGCCGAGCCGTCGGACTCGAGATCGAGCTCAACCTGACCGACGAGGGCGGGGATCCCGCGATGGTCAACGCCCAGGCGCTCGAGCTCATCGCCAATCCCGACTTCCAGACCGAGATCGGCCAGTTCAATCTCGAGATCAACATCCCACCGCGCCTGCTCGGAGACGACGTGTTCAGTGCGCTCGAGCAGGACGTCCGCGCCAGCCTCAACGACGCCGAGGACCGGGCGCGGCAGATTGGCGCCCACATGATGTTGATCGGGATCCTTCCCACGCTCACCGAGAGCCACGTCGGCGCTCAGACGCTGAGCGTCAACCAGCGCTATGCCCTGCTCAACGAGCAGATCTTTGCCGCTCGCGGCGAGGACATTCATATCGAGATCGACGGCATCGAACGGCTGTCGACGTATGCGGACACGATTGCCCCCGAGGCCGCATGCACCAGCGTGCAGCTGCATCAGCAGGTGGAGCCGACCGCGTTCGCCGACCACTGGAACGCCGCCCAGGCCATCGCCGCCCTCCAGCTCGCGGTCGGCGCCAACTCGCCCTTCCTGTTCGAACGCGAGCTGTGGCGGGAAACGCGGATCGCACTCTTCGAGCAGGCGACCGACACCCGGCCCGAGGAGCTCAAAGCCCAGGGCGTGCGGCCACGCGTTTGGTTCGGCGAGCGCTGGATCACCTCGATCTTCGACCTGTTCGAGGAGAACGTGCGCTACTTCCCGGCTCTGCTGCCGGTGTGCGAGGACGAGGATCCGGTCGGGGTGCTTCGCGGGGGTGGCGTCCCCCGCCTCCAGGAGCTTCGTCTGCACAACGGCACCATCTACCGCTGGAACCGCCCCATCTACGACGTCTGGGGCGGTCGGCCGCACCTGCGGGTCGAGAACCGCGTCGTCCCCGCCGGCCCGACCGTGGTCGACATCCTCGCCAATGCCGCCCTCTATTACGGCCTGATCAGGGTGCTCATCGAGGACGATCGGCCGATCTGGTCGCAGATGTCATTCTCGGCCGCGGCCGAGAACTTCCACGCCGCCGCGCGGGCGGGTATCGAGGCGCCGGTCTACTGGCCCGGGGTCGGCGAGGTGCCCGCCGCCGAGCTCGTGCTCCGGCGGCTCCTGCCCCTCGCCCACGAGGGCCTCGATCGCTGGGGCGTCGCCGGCGCCGAGCGCGATCGCCTGCTCGGGGTGATCGAGCGCCGGTGCACGTCGATGCAGAACGGCGCCTCGTGGCAGAGCGCGACGTTCCGCCGGCTTTGCGAGCACCGTGGTCTGGATCGGCTCGAGGCGCTAAGGCAGATGACGCTCCTCTACCGCGAGCACATGCATACCAACGAGCCGGTCCACACCTGGCCGCTGCCATAGCCGGTGGCCTCAGGCTGATACTCCCGCCGCGACGCCGACGCTCGGTTCGGGCGCTTCGACCGCCGGCTCCGGGACTCCGACGAGCTGCCCTCCCGGGCAGCGCCGGGCGTCGACCCGCCGCCGCGGGTTGACGATCCCCACCGCGGCCACGAGGCCGCCGGTCGCGACCAGGCTCGCACACACGACGATCGCCTCATGGAAGGCGCGGACCGAGTCAGCGTTACGCGCGAAGGTGTCACCGGCCAGGGTGCCGGAGATCAGCACTCCGATCACCGACACCCCGACCAGTCCGGCCACCCTGGCGACGGCGTTGTTGATCGCCGAGGCGATTCCGGCATCGCTCTCGTCGGCATCGGCCAGGACCGTGGAGGTGAGCGGCGCCACCGTCATCGAAAGCCCCAGCGCGAAGATCAGCAGCGCCGGGAGCAGGTCGGTCACGTAGGAGGTACGCAGGCCGGTCCGCAGGAACAGCAGAACGCCCACGGCCGAGATCAAGGGCCCGGCGGACATGAACAGCCTCGGGCCGTAGCGGTCGGCCAGGGCGCCGAACCGGCGCGACAGGGCGAAGGTCACGAGCGTGATCGGCAGGGTGGTCAGGCCGCTCTTGATCGCGCTGTAGCCGGCCACCTGCTGCAGGAAGATGACCAGGAAGAAGAACAGGATCGACAGGCCGGCGTAGTTGGTCAGCGTCTCGAGGTTGCCGATGGCGAAATTTCGCCGCCGGAAAAGGTCCAGCCTCACCATCGGATCCGCGGCATGGCGCTCCGTGACCAGAAACAGGGTGAACGCCGCCGCGCCGCCGATCAGCGGCACGAGGATCGTCGGCTTGGTCCAGCCGTAGTGCGGTTCCTCGATGAGGGCGAACACGAGGCCCCCGAGGCCCAGCACGCACAGCACCGCTCCGCGCAGGTCCAGGCGGCGGCTCGCCTTCGCGCCGGCCGGCGGAACCGCCATGGAGACGAGCACGAGAGTGAACGCGATCAACGGCGCGTTGAGGGCGAAGATCCACCGCCAGGAGGCGTTGTCGATGATCACCCCACCGGCCAGCGGTCCCACGATCGCGGCAATTGCTCCCCATGCCGTCCAGGCGCCGATCGCGCCTCCGCGCGTCGCGCGCGGAAACGCGGCCACGATGACGGCCAGGGAGCTCGGAGTCAGCAGCGCCCCCGCCGCCCCCTGCAGAGCCCGCGCCGCGATCAGCACCCCGGCCGTGGGCGCCACCGCGCATCCGATCGAGAACACTCCGAAGGCCGCCAGCCCCAGCTTGAACACTCGCCGTTCGCCATAGATGTCACCCAGCGAGCCGCCGATCAGGATCAGCGAGCCGAGCGTCAGGAGGTAGCCGTTGCTGATCCATTGCTGTGCCGACAGACCGCCGCCGAGGTCTCGCTCGATCGACGGCAGGGCCACATTGACGATCGAGCCGTCGATCATGGCGACGCCGGAGCCCAGGATCGCCGCCATCAGCGTGAGTCGTTGGCGCCGCGTCACAGCTCGACACTATTGCGCAGCGCCAGAGAGACGCCTCAGCTCGTGGCAGCCCGTAGAGACGCCACCCCGGCGCCCAGGACGAGCGGCCCGTGGGACACGAGGACGTGCTCGGGGCGGAGCTCTGTCAGCGCCCCGAGCAGAGCTCGGAGCCGCGCCGGGCCTCCCGGCGGTTGGGACCAGGACTCCGGGCACACGCGGAGCTCCCCCGAATCGCTCCGGAGCATCACATCACCGAAGACGAGCGCCGCCTGACGCGGCAGCCAGAGCGCGAGCTCGTCGCCGCGCTCCACGTCGAGCACCTGAACTCCGTCGAACGGCTCGTCCCGGTCCCCGACGGGATGGTCGACCGGCACCCGTCCTTCCGGGTCCCGCCTCGCCCACACGTCGACGTGGTACCGGTCGGCCGCCTCGGAGACGCTGCGCTGATGCCAGTGGCAGGTCCGCACCACGCCGGCGCACCCGCCCCGGCTCTCGAGGAGCTCGTCCAGGGACGCCCAGTCCTCGACCAGCGGATCGATCAGGATCAGGCCCTCCGGGACAGCGACCGCCCACCAGGCCACGCTCTGCTCCCAGCCGTCCTCGCCGCCTTCGTCCTCGGTCCATTCCGGATGGAGCGCCTCGAATCGCCACACTCCCTCGACGATCTCGCCCGTGCCATGCTCGGCCATCACCGCAGTGTCGCAACCAGCGGCGAACAAGAGCCCGCCGGGGGACTTGAACCCCCAACCCCTTGATTACAAATCAAGTGCTCTACCAATTGAGCTAGGCGGGCGGCGGGGGTGAGTGTCGCACGCCGGCGGGCTGTAAGCCTTCCGTCCTCCGCGCCGCCGCAACTCGGTCTCTTCGACATCTTCTCCGCTATGCGGACAAGATGTCGGACACCGTGGAAGCCGACCGCGGCGGAGCCGACCTCAGCGCGCTGTGGAAGCCGACCGCGGCGGAGCCGACCTCAGCGCGGAGGGGGCGCTGTGGAAGTGGACCGCGGCGGAGTCGACCTCAGCGCGCCGTGGAAGTGGACCGCGGCGGAGTCGACCTCAGCGCGCCGTGGAAGCCGACCGCGGCGGAGCCGACCTCAGCGCGCCGTGGAAGCCGACCGCGGCGGAGCCGATCTCAGCGCGCCGTGGAAGCCGACCGCGGCGGAGCCGACCTCAGCGCGCCGCACCAGCGTCGCGCGAGAGCTCCTGTTCCCACCAGGCGATCGTGTCGGCCATGGTCTGGCGCAGGGGGATCTCGGGTTCCCAGCCCGTGGCCGCGGTGAGGCGCGCGTGGGAGCCGCGCAGGTCCATCACCTCGTGCGCGCGCACCCGCGCGGGATCGATCTCGTGCTCGACCTCGATCGGCGCTATCAGCTCGCGCACCAGCTCGACCTGATCGGCGGCCGAGACGGACTGGCCGGTGGCGATGTTGAACACGCCGGTGTCGCCGAGCCCGGCCAGCAGCCGGTGGGCGCGGACGACATCGCGGACGTCGGTGAAGTCGCGCCGGGTGTCCGGGTTGCCGGTGACGATCCGGAGCGTGTCCGCGCCGGTGACCCGCGCCTCGGCCGCCTGGCGAGCGAGCGAGGAGACGATGAACACCGGTAGCTGGCCGGGGCCCGAGTGGTTGAACGGGCGCGCCCGCACGAGGTCGAGCCCGTGGGCGGCCTGGTAGACGCCGGCCAGCAGGTCGCCGGTCGTCTTCGAGACTGCGTACGGGTTCGCCGGCTGCAGCGGCGCGTCCTCGTCCACCGGGAGCCGGGGCGGCGCTCCGTAGACCTCACCCGAGCTGACCCAGACCACCCGTGCACCCGGGGCGCCGGAACGGAGGGCCTCCAGCATGTTGACCGCGGTGGCGACGTTCTCCCGGATCGTCTGGGCCGGCTCTTCCCACGAGCGCCCGACCGAGCTCAGGACCGCCAGGTGGTAGACCACATCTGGTCGTGCATCCGCCACCGCGCGGCGCACCGCCGCCTCGTCCCGCAGGTCGACGGCGAGCCCGGTCCCGCATCCGGAGGGCATCCCCGCCTCCCGCGAGAGGCCGATGACCTCGTCGCCGTCGGCCGCGCACGCCCGCGCCAGGTGGCGCCCCACGAACCCGGAGGCGCCGGTGATGACGACTCGCGTCACTAGCGGCCGCCCCCGCAGGTGCGACCGCATTCAAGCAGCCCCCAGCGGCGCCGGGCAGTGTCCTCGGAGGCTCGCGCAGCGCGGCTGGGGGATTCGCCCGAGGCGAATCCCTTAGGAGTTTGCCTTCGGCAAACTCCCCGCCACGCCTCCTGCGTCCTTGCCCGGCATCCGCCGGTGACCGCTCTCGGTGCGGCCGAACCTACGGGGCCGACCACTCCTACGTCTCGACCGGCAGCGCGTTCCCGATCGAGCCGTGCCCGTTGCTGGAGAACACGGCCTCGGGCTCGGGCGGCGTGGCTTCCTCGGACGGGTTGAGTCGCCGCTCGAGCTCGCCCAGCACGAGGCCGAAGAGGAGATGGCGCGCGGTGGCCTGGGCGAACGCCCGGCGGTTGCCCCACAGCCGCGGCAGAGTCCGGCGCGCCGGGTGGAAGCGGTCCGAGACCAGCACGAGCGGCCAGGAGAGCAGATGCTCGGACAGCGCGGCAACGGGACCGCGCAGGACCGGGGGCAGCGGTATCGACGGCGCGACCAGGGCGTAGACGGCTCCGAACACGGCGCCGTTCTGGAGGTGCAGCGCGAGCCCCGGCGCGAGCCAGTCGTCACCGTCCCGGGTGACCAGGCGCCCGAGCAGCTCCAGGTCGTCGAACCGGCTCCCCAGGAGGCCCTTGTCGAGCGGTTGCTCGGCCGCCCACACCCCGGCGGCGAGGGCCCCACAAACCGCCCCGCGGAGGGCCCGAGTGCGATTGATGCCGTTGATCAAGTAGGCCGAACTGTAACGGGCGGCCGAGAACCGGGTAGGCAAGTGCGATGGGTCACGAACACTTCCACCGCCGGGCCCGCGAGCACGGAGTCGTCCCGTTCGTCTACTGGCCGGTGCGGTGGTTCCTCATCCCGTTCTTCAGCCTCTACTTCCGGCTCACCCGCATCGGGCGCGAGCATATCCCGGCCACCGGGCCCGTGATCCTCGCCGCCAACCACCGCAGCTTCCTCGACCCGTTCGTGATCGGCACGATGGCCAAGCGGCCGATGTACTACGTGGCCAAGAAGGAGCTGTTCATGCGCCGCTGGCAGGCCTGGATCCTCAATGCGCTCGGCGCCTTCCCGATCGATCGCGGGGCCAGCGACGAGGAGTCGGTCAAGACGGCCAAGGCGATCCTGGCCCGCGGCGACATCGTGCTGATCTTCCCCGAAGGCACCCGCATCCGGCCCGGAGCGCTCGGCCGGGCCAAGCGCGGCGTCGGGCGCCTCGCGCTCGAAACCGGCGCGCCGGTCGTGCCGATAGCGGTGATCGGGACCGAAGCGGTCCGCAAGGGCTGGCGGATCCGCCCCCACAAGGTCCGCATCCGGGCCGGGCGGCCGCTCCGCTTCCCGCACGTGGACGACGCCTCCAAGACGCTGGCGGCCGCGGTCACCGACCGGATCTGGCCCTGCGTGATGCTCCAGTGGGAGTGGCTCGGAGGCATGCCGCCGATCCGCCGGGCCGCGATCATCGGCGCCGGGACCTGGGGGACCAGCCTCGCCGTGTGTCTGGCCCGGGCCGGGTTCGAGGTCGATCTGGCCTGCCGCACCCTCGAGCAGGCTCAGGCCCTGCAGGAGGCACGCCAGAACGAGCCCTACCTGCCCGGGGTCGAGCTCCCGGACCAGATCCACGTGCTCAAGGCCTCGGAGCTCAAGCTCGGCGGCCACGATCTGGTCTGCCTTGCCGTTCCGGCCAGGGCCCTGCCCAATGTGCTGGCCGCCCACGGCGAGCGGATCCCGCGGCGGGCCGGCCTGCTCGTGCTCTCGAAGGGCCTCGTCCCGCCGCTCGGCACGCTTCCCTCGGCCTTCGCCTCGGAGCGCTGCAGCGCTCGCGCGGTGGCCACGCTGGGCGGTCCCTCGCACGCCGCGGAGGTGCTGACCAACGGGGCATCGGTGGTGCTGGCCTCCATCGACAGAGCCTTCGCCAAGCAGCTGGCCGACGCGCTCGGCACCGCCGGGCTCGACGTGACGCTGACCTCCGACGTGACCGGTGTCGAGCTGGCCGGGTGCGCCAAGAACGCCGCCGTCCTCGCCGCCGCGGCGGCCTCCGCGGTCGGACCCAACGTCGCCGGTGCCGCGGCCGGGAAGGTGTTCGCCGAGGTCAACGCGCTGGCGCGCGCACGGGGCGGCAGACCGGAGACGTTCGCCGGACTGGCCGGCGCGGGCGACCTCGTGGCCACCGTCGTGGCCGAGGGCTCGCGCAACCGCCGGGCGGGCGAGCTGCTGGCCCAGGGCATGCCTGCGGCTGAGATCGGGCGCGCGCTCGGTCAGGCGGCCGAGGCGGTCGACTCCGTGCCCCTCCTGGCCACGGTGGCCAAGGACGCACGCATCGACACGCCGGCCCTCGACGGCCTCGCCGCGCTGGTCGAGGGGCGGGTCGATCCCGAGCACTGGACCGAGACGGTGACCGATCCCGCCCCGGCCAAGCGAAAGCGCGCCGTCCGCGCCGCGTAACCAGAGGTAGGCTCTGATGCCGTGGGCCAAACGCTTCCGATTCCCAAGGACAAGGCCGAGCTCGATGCCCGTTTCAGCGAGCTGTACCGAGCCCACCTGCGCGACGTCTACTCCTACAGCTACTACCGGGTCGGCAACCACCACGACGCCGAGGACCTCACCGAGCAGACCTTCCTCCAGGCTTACCGCCACTTCGAGCGCGCGCTGCGCGAGTCCGACGGCCGCCCGCTGCGGCCGTGGCTCATCCGGATCGCCCACAACCTGGCGGCCAACTTCTACCGCGACCGGTCACGCAAGCCCGAGGCGGCGATCGAGGACGCCGGCGCCATCTCGACTCCGCACACCACCGAGTCCCTGGTCGAGGGCCGCGAGGAGCTGCAGTCGATCCTCGACGGGGTCCAGAAGCTGCCCGACGACCGGCGGGAGGCCTTGATCATGCGCTTCGCGCTGGGCATGGACAACCGTGAGATCGCCCGGGCGCTCGGTCGCTCGGACGGCGCCACCAAGGTCCTCCTGCACCGCGCGGTGCGTCAGCTCGAAGGCATCGTGTCCGAGAACGGAGCCGTCGAATGAGCAGCAACGCGGCCGACTTCGAGGCGCTGCTCCGCCAGGCGCTGACGCCGATCGAGCCGCCGGCCGATCTCGTCCACCGGGTCGAGGTCACGCTGGTCAACCTGACCGAGTTCGCCCAGGAGGAGCTCGAGTCGTGGGAGCTGTCGGCCATGCGCGACCCGCGCAACTGGGCTCGGCCGGCTGCCGCGGCCGTGGTCGGAGCCGGCGCGGGCACCGCGCTCGTCGTCCTGCGCGTCCGCAGTCACCATCGCGCCCGCAAGCAGCAATCGCGCAACCTGTTCGACCTGGCCGAGCGCACGCTGCACGACGTGGCCGAAGAGGCGCGACGGGTCCTTCCCAAGCGCTAGTCCTTACGGGCCGCTGATAGCGTCAGGTGCCGATGGCGGTCTGCTACCGACACCCCTCTCGTGAGACCGGCGTGTCGTGCTCATCCTGCGGCCGCCCCATCTGTCCCGACTGCATGACCCCGACCTCGGTCGGCATGCGCTGCCCCGAGTGCTCGCGTGACCGCACCAAGGTCCGGACGATCCGCTCGCTGCCCTCGACGCCCGTGGCCACACAGGCGCTGATCGCGCTCAACGTGATCGTGTTCATCGCCGAGACGGCGGCCGGGGCCTCGCTGGCGGGCGGCGGGCAGAGCGGCTGGGTCTACGTTCACGGGGCCCTGTACGGCCCGCTGGTGGCCCATCAGCACGAGTACTGGCGCCTGGTTACGGCCGGCTTCCTGCACGACGGCCTGTGGCACATCCTGGTCAACATGTTCTCGCTCTACTTCGTCGGCTCGGCGCTCGAGCCGGCCATCGGCCGGGTCAACTTCCTGGCCGTGTACTTCGCCTCGCTGCTGGCCGGGTCGTTCGGCGCGCTGCTGTTCCAGCCCCAGCTCCCGACCCTGGGCGCCTCGGGCGCCATCTTCGGCATCTTCGGCGCGCTCATCGTGCTGGCCCGCAACCGCGGCATCCCGCTCTGGCAGAGCGGCCTCGGCGTCGTCCTGCTCATCAACCTGCTGTTCTCGTTCGGCTTCAAGGGCATCTCGGTGGGCGCCCACCTCGGAGGCCTCATCGCGGGTGTGATCTGCGGGTGGCTGATCCTCGAGTTCGGCGAGCGCCGGCGGATGCCGGGGGCGGGACTGGCCGCGTGCGCGCTCATCGGGCTGGCGAGCGTGGTAGGGGCGATCGCGGTGGCCGGGGGCGCCGGGCTCGTGCCCAACGGCATCGGCTTCCTGGGGTCCTGATTTTTAGAGCGCCGGCTCCGCCGGCGCCGTGGTGTGGCTGTCGCGCCCTCAGACCTCGACCGTCAGCGCCCGTCCGCCCTCGGGCTCGGGTACGGCCTCGGGATGGAGCAGGTGGGCGAGCAGCTCGAGCCCGTCGACGATCCGCGGTCCGGGACGGGAGAAGTAGGCCGCCGCGTCGACGGCCACGACCTCGCCGGCCCCGATCGCGGCCAGCTGGTCGCGGTGCATCTCGGCCTCCCGGTAGGCGAACTCGAGGTCGAAGCCGCACGGCATGACGATGACCAGGTCGGGATGGGCGAGCTCGATCTCCTCCCAGGTCCGCTCCTCGGAGGGCTCGCCGGCGAACCCCAGGACATCCTCGCCACCGGCGTACTCGATCAGCTGAGGCGTCCAGTGACCGGCCGCGAACGGCGGGTCCAGCCACTCGAGCGCCGCGACCCGAGGCCTGCGCCGGGTGCCGCGCACGGCCAGCCGGATGCGGTCGATGCGGTCCGAGGCGTCGCGCACCAGGTCGACGGCGGCGTCCTTGCGATCGGTCGCCTGGGCCAAGGTGCGGGCGTCGCCGAGGACCTCGCCCACGGTGTGGGGATCGAGCGCGATCACGCTCGGGTGGCTGTCGATCTCCTCGGCGATCGCGCGGACGTCGTCGTAGGAGACCGCGCACACCGAGCACAGCGCCTGGGTGACGATCAAATCCGGCTGCAGGTCCCGCAGCAGCTGGTCGTCGAGCTCATAGATCGACTCGCCCTCGAGCGTGCGCTGCTTGACCGCGGCATCGATCTCGGCTGAGCTCAGACCGGCCGGGAGGACGTCGCGGGTGACCTTCGGCAGCTCGCGCGCCGCCTCGGGGTAGTCGCACTCGTGGGTGACGGCGATAAGGTCGGACCCGAGGCCGAGCGCGAACAGCATCTCGGTGGCGGATGGGACCAGGCTGACGATTCGCATACGGGAGACGATATGACACAGGTGCTCAACGACGATGAGATCGCCGCCAGGCTGGAGGGCGGCGACTGGAAGCGCGAGGGCGAGACGATCGTCCGCGACTGGAAGTTCGAGGACTTCAAGGAAGCGATGGCGTTCGTCAACCGCGTGGCCGACGTGGCCGAGGAGGCCAACCACCATCCCGACATCCTGGTCCACGGCTGGAACAAGGTCCGCCTCGTGCTGACCAATCACTCGGCCGGCGGGCTGACCGAGGCCGACTTCGCGATGGCCAAGCGGATCGATCAGGCGTAAAGCTGGGTCAGCTTGCCGTCGGCCGTGGCGACCCAGACGTAGCGGCCGGAGATCGCCAGGGCGACAGGCGGGGCGGCGAACGACACCCGGCCGGTCACCCGCTGGGTCTGAACCGAGATCCTGTAGACGGTCTGGGCCGAATCGCTCGCCACCCAGACCGCCCGCCGTCCCTCCACCGCCGCCAGCGCGTCGAGCGACGAGGCGCCGGTGGGAACGTCGGCGACCACGTGCAGAAATTGCGTGCGCGGGTCGAACCGGGTCACGTGCCCGTCCGCGTTGGCCAGCCACACGCCGGCGTCGAATCCGACCGCCACGGGGCCCGTCCCGCCGTTGAAGCGCCGAGCCGGCCCCGCGGACAGGGGCACTCGCCACAGGCCGTCCGCGCCGGCGGCCACCCACAGCCAGCCCTCGCCCCAGCCGATGCCCTTCGGTGCGCCCACGGACGCCGGCGAGCCCAGCGGGGCGCCCCCGGGGGCGAAGTGGCTGACCGAGCCGCTCGGGCCGGCCGCCCAGGCCGAGCCGTCCTTGCCGTCCACGGCCACGGCTGCCGGTGGGGCCGCGAGCGAGGCCCGGGCCAGGGTGGCGCCGGTGGCCAGGTGTAAGCGCGCCAGCGGACCCGCCGCCGACCCGCTCACCCAGAGGCCGCTCACGCCGGTGGCGAGCGCTCGCGGGTGCCCGCCGACCGAGAACGACTGGCTTCGTCCGCCCGGGCCCACGCGGATCAAGGTCCCGCGACTCGGGACCGAGGCCCAGATGGCGCCCGTCGGCCCGGCGCTCAGGCCGCCGGCGGGACCGCCGAGATCGATCGTCCGCACCGCGCTGATCCCGGCGCCGTTCACCGGCGTCGCCTTGGGCGTGTCCCCGCCGCCACCCGAGAGGGCGATGACCAGGACGACGGCGATCACGACCGCGGCCAGGATCGGCAGGGCTACGAGGGCGCGCCGGCGGCCGCTCGCAGGAGGTGCGGAAGCCGGCGCGACCGCCTCGGTCGGCGCGGTTTCCGGCCTGCTCACCCGCGTCGGCTCCTGGGCGCGGCGGCGGATCTCGTGCTCGCGCGTATCCAGCTCCTGCAGCAGCTCGGCCAGCGCACCCGACAGCTCGGACGCGGAGGCGAAGCGGTCCTCGGGCCGCTTGGCCATCGCCCGCTCGACGATCGCCTCGAGCTGTTCGGGGACGTCGGTCAGCTCGGCCCGCAGCGATGGCACCGGGTCGTTGATGTGGGCGAACATCTTCGAGATCTCGCTCGGCCGCTCGTATGGCACGTGTCCGCTCAGCGTCTCGTACATCATGCAGCCGAACGAGTAGATGTCCGCGCGGGCGTCGCCGTGGCTTCCCTCGAGCCGCTCGGGAGCGGAGTAGTCGACCGTCCCCACGAACACGCCCGTACGGGTCATCGCCGCCTCGCCCTCGGTGCGCCGGGCGATCCCGAAGTCGGTCAGGTAGACGTGCTCCTCCTCGCCCCCGGCGATGAGCACGTTGGCCGGTTTGATGTCGCGGTGCACCAGACCTCGGCGATGGGCCGCCGCGAGGGCGGAGGCCACGGGCAGGAGCAGGCGCAGTGCCCGGACGGGCGACAGGCGGTCGGAGTTGCGCAGGAGCGTGCGCAGGTCGGTGCCGTCGACCCACCGCATGAGCAGGTAGAGCGTGCCCTCGAGCTCGCCCGCCTCGTAGACCGGGATGACGTTCGGATGATCGATCGAGGCCGCGATGTGGGACTCACGCTGAAAGCGCTCGCGGTACTCGGCGTCCTGGGCCAGGTCCGGCGTCATCGCCTTGAGCGCAACCCGTCGATCCAGCGCCAGCTGGGTGGCCCGGTACACGATCCCCATGCCGCCCCGGCCAGCCACGGCCTCGAGCCGGCAGCCGGCAAAGGTGGCGCCGACGGTGAGGTCGGACATTGTGAGGATGTTTATACCGCCTGAAGTGGCTGCTACCGTTCCAGCCGTCGCTGAATGACCGACGACGACCCATCCCGAAGTACCAGGAGCACAGAGGGCGCGCACGCCGGACAAGCTGACACGAGGGCGGTCAGCGGAGTTCTGATGCCTCAGTGACGGCGCTCGGGATCATCCTCACCTTCGTCCTCGTCCTGGTGAACGCGTTCTTCGTGATCGCGGAATATGCGCTCGTTCGCTCGCGCCGCGCCCGGCTCGAGGCGATGGCCGATGAGGGCCAGCGCGGCGCCCGTCTGGCCCTGGCCCAGCTCAACGACATCGGCGACTACATCGCGGTGTCCCAGATCGGCGTCACCATGGCCTCGATCGGAATCGGGGCGCTGGGAGAGCCGGCGATCACAGCGCTGTTCAGGGACATCTTCGGCGGCTGGGTTCCCCACGGGGTCTCGATCGTCATCTCGGTCGTGATCGCCTACCTGATCATCACCGCCGCCCAGAGCATCATCGGCGAGATCGTGCCCAAGCTCTACACGATCCAGCACGCCGAAGGCCTCGCCCGCCGTCTCGCCCGTCCGCTGCGCTTCACCCGGATGGTCTTCACCCCGTTCATCGTGGTGCTGAACGCCGCCTCAGACCGAATTTTGAGGCTACTCGGGACCGATCCGGATGCCGAGGACCAGGGCGGCACGCCGGACGAGCTCAAGCGGATCATCGCCGAGTCCCAGACCGGCGGGCAGATCGACATCGGCGAGGCGCAGATGCTGACCGGTGTGTTCCATCTGCACGAGCAGGAGGCTCGCCAGATCATGACCCCGATCCCCGCCGTCATCACCGTCGACGTCTCCCAGACGGTCGAGGACGCGCTCCGCCTGTGCGTCTCGACCGGCCACTCGCGCCTGGTCGTGACCGAGGACGACAATCAGGACCGGGTCAAGGGCATCGTCCACGTCAACCAGCTGGTCAAGCTGCTGATGAACGAGGGCATGGACGCGCACTTCGACAGCCGGGTCCGCTCCGCGCCGATCGTGCCGGAGACCAAGCCGCTCGACGATCTGCTGGCCGACCTGCAGCGCGACAGGACAGAGCTCGCCATCGTGGTCGACGAGTACGGCCGCACCGCGGGCATCGTCACGACCGAGGACATCATCGAGGAAGTGGTGGGCGAGATCTCGGACGAGACCGATCCGGCCGGCGGCGCGGTGCGGCGGCTGGCCAACGGAGACTGGTTCGTCCGCGGTCACGTCGCCGTCTCGGATCTCGAGGATTATGGACTGGAGCTCCCGGTCGACACCGACGCCTACAACTCGGTCGGGGGCTTCGTGTTCGCCCAGCTCGGACGGCTGCCCAAGCGCGGCGACACGATCTCGGCCAACGGCTATTCGATCCGGGTCGAGTCGGTCCGGCAGAACCGGATCGAGGCCGTGCGCATCCGCGAGCGCCGATCAGCGGCGGCCGCGAGCACCGAGGCCTAGACCCGCTTTGCCAAATCTCGCTGCACAGGCTACATTTAGCGATGGCAACACCCGGAGAGCCGCTGAGTGCAAGCGTCAAGCCTCCCCGGTGGTTGAGAGGAGAGAGATGAAGCCGGCCCGGGCGGGCCGGCTTCCTTAAATTTCTAGTCGCAAAAAAGAAGCCGGCCCGCTGGGGACGGGCCGGCTCCGTGCTTCTGGGGAGGAGGTGCTGCTATGAGGTACGTCGCGACCGGAATTCTGCGGTCGCGACCTGAACGACCGCTAAATAGTTCGTCTGAGAAGCGTGAATCAGTCGTAGACGTAGAAGCCGCGCTTGGCCTTACGCCCGAGCGCGCCCTCCGCCACCAGCTCGGACAGCCGCGCAGGGACGCGCGCGCCGATCGCTTCGCCGATCGACTCGGAGACGTCCAATCCCACCAGGTCGAGCAGTGCCAGCGGCCCCATCGGCAGCCCGGCCCCGAGCGTCATGCACCGGTCGATGTCCTCGGCCGCCATGCCGGTCTCGGCTTGGAGCTCGACCGCGTTGAACAGGTACGGGAACAGGAGACGGTTGACCACGAAGCCGGGTATGTCGGGGACCTCGACCGGCGTCTTCCCGAGCGCCAGGCACAGCTCGCGCGCCCGCTCGCGCGTCTCCGCCGTCGCCTCGTCCGGGAACACGAGCTCGACCAGCTTCATCCGCGGGACCGGGTTGAACACGTGCAGGCCTACGAACCGCTCCGGGCTTCCGGTGGCCGCCGCCAATTCGGCGATCGACAGCGACGATGTCGTGGTGGCCAGAACCGCCTCGGCGCCGGCATGGCTGCGGAGCTCTGCCAGGTCGGCCAGCACGGCGGCCTTGCTCCCGTGGTGCTCGACCACTGCCTCGACCAGGAAGGTGGCGCGGGCGAGCTCGTCGAGGTCGGTGACGACCTGGATCTGCTCGTCCTCGAGCGTCTGATCGCACAGCTTGGCGTAGCTCTTTACCACGGCCGATCGGGCGCGGTCGGCCGAGGCGTCGGACCGAGCCCAGAGGAGGACGTCCAATCCGCGGTGGGCGGCGGTGGCGGCAAGGCCACAGGCGATGGTTCCGGCCCCGGCGATTCCGAGCCGTTCGCGGACCGAGGTGGGGCCGGCGCCGACCCCTTGAGGCATGCTGGATTCCTGCATCGCTCGGGTACAGTACGGAACCCTCGCCCGAAACGACGCCACCGTAGGAGTTGACCTGAATGCCCGCAGACAGCGGCCGTGAAGTTGTGATCGTGGAGGCCGTCCGGACCCCAATCGGACGCGGCCACAAGGAGAAGGGCTACTACAAGGACACCCATCCCAATGAGTTGCTCGGACGCTGCTATGCCGAGGTCATCGAGCGGGCGGGAGTTCCGGCCGAGCAGGTCGAGGACGTGATCACCGGCTGCGTGCAGCAGTACGGCGAGCAGATGTTCAACGTCGGCCGCAACGCATGGCTGCAGGCCGGACTGCCGGTGGAAACCCCGGCCACGACGGTCGACCGCCAGTGCGGATCGGCCCAGCAGGCGGTCAACTTCGCCGCCGCCCTGATCGCCGCCGGCGTGCATGACGTGGCGATCGGTTCAGGCGTCGAGCACATGGGCCACATCCCCATGGGAGTGGGTTTCCACTGGGTCGATGAGGTTGGCGTCCCGTGGCCCAAGGAGCTGATGGAGCGCTACAACCTGATCCCGCAGGGCCTGTCGGCCGAGATGATCGCCGATCGCTGGGAGATCGCCCGCTCCGAACTCGACGAGCTCGCCGTGCGCTCCCACCAGCTCGCCCATCGGGCGACCGAGGAGGGCCGGTTCGACCGCGAGATCGTCCCGATGCCGGTCAACGGGAACACCTACGTCAACGACCAGGGCATCCGTCCGGATACGAGCCTGGAGACGCTCTCCCAGCTCAAGCCGGCGTTCAAGGAGGACGGGAAGATCACGGCCGGGAACAGCTCGCAGATCTCCGACGGCGCCGCGGCCGTGCTGCTGATGGCGCGCGAGAAGGCCGAGGAGCTGGGGTTGAAGCCCCGGGCCAAGATCGTCGACCAGACCACCGTCGGCGTCGACCCGGTGATCATGCTCACCGGGCCGATCCCGGCTACGCAGAAGCTGCTGAGCCGCAACGGGATGACGATGGACGACATCGACCTGGTCGAGATCAACGAGGCCTTCGCCCCCGTGGTCGCGGCCTGGCGCCGAGAGCTCGAGCCCGACATGGACCGGGTGAACGTGAACGGCGGCGCGATGGCGCTCGGTCATCCGCTTGGCTCGACCGGGGCGCGCCTGATCACCACCCTCCTGCACGAGCTCGAGCGCTCGGACAAGGAGGTCGGGCTCGTGACTATGTGCTGCGGCGGTGGCCTCGGGACGGGAACGCTGATCCAGCGGGTGTGACTCCCCTCCGGGGGCGGGTACACCACCCCGGAGGAGATGGCCACAGCAACCGCACGTTCGCTTCGACGCAGCCTGGGCCGAGACGCGCCTTGGCGCTCGACTTTAGGGGGCGAGCTGGCGGCCGAGTTCCTGGGCACCTTCGTGCTGGTCGCCTTCGGCGATGCGGCGGTGGCGATGGCGGTCGCAGCGCTGCCCGAGTCGGCGCGGACGACGACCGCGTTCATGGCCGCCGGCGACTGGTTGCTGATCGCCTGGGGCTGGGGCCTGGGTGTCGTGTTCGGCGTGTACATCGCCGGCGGCGTGAGCAAGGCGCACATCAACCCCGCGGTCACCCTCGCGCTGGCGCTCCGGCGGGGCTTTCCGTGGCGCAAGGTGCCTTGGTACATGCTGGTCCAGCTGCTCGGCGGCTTCGTCGCCGCCGCGCTCGTGTACGCCAACTACAAGACCGCGATCGGCACCTTCGAGCACTCCCAGCACATCGTCCGCGGGCAGCCGACGTCGGTCAAGAGCTTCTCGATCTTCGCCACCTTCCCGGCCAAGTACTTCAGTAGCTGGGTAGGCCCATTCGTCGACCAGATCATCGGCACCGCGTTCTTGGTCGGCTTGATCTTTGCCCTCATCGACGAGTACAACGTGCCCGTCAAGTCAAACCTGGCCGGGCTGCTGATCGGCCTCGTCGTGGTCGCCATCGGAATCTCGTTCGGCGCCAACGCCGGCTATGCGATCAACCCGGCTCGCGACCTTGGGCCGCGGCTCTTCGCCTGGATGGCAGGCTGGGGGAAAATCGCCGTTCCCGGCAAGTTTCCTGGGCTGGGCGCCTACATGTGGATCCCGATCGTCGGTCCATTCGTGGGCGGTGCGGTCGGGGCCGCCGTGTACGACTTCTTCATCCGCACCGAGCTGGTGGCGCGTGGCGCCGAGCCCGATCCCGAGATCGTCGAGGCCGGCGACACGGTGCAGGACGAGAGCTCGCGGCGGCCGGTCTAGCCGATTCGCTCGAGCTCGCGGGGCCGCAGGTCCCGCATGCCCTCGCGGAAGCGCTCGATCTCGTCGTCCCCCCACCCCATGAGCTTGGCCGCGGCCTCGTCGGGACCGATCCCCGCCGTGGGCCCGAGCCCGACCATCGTGCGCCGAAGCAATACGTCGGCCAGGCTCGAGGCCAGCTCTGACTCGACCGCGTGGACCACTTCGGCGGCGATCGCGCCGGTGGTGGGGTCGAACGGCTCGAGCAGCTCGGGTGAGCCCTCGGCCCGGGCGAGCAGCTCCTCGCTGCGGACCCCGTAGATCCGCAGCAGCCGCTCGGCTACGCGGCGATCGACCGGCGCGGCGCGGATGAACTCCTCGCGGAACCCCGGCCAGTCGGATACCGCGCCCCCGGGGAGCGGAAGGTCGGAGGTGCGGCAGCCGGGCGACGGGCGGCCGAGCTTCTTGAACACGACGTCGACGGTCTCCTCGGCCAGGTTGCGGTAAGTGGTCAGCTTGCCGCCCGCGATCGAGACGAGCCCTTCGAGGTCCGGGGCGTGGTCGTGGATGATGTGGCGCCGGGTCACCGAGCCCTCATCGCCATGGGACTCGGGCAGCGGGCGCACGCCCGCGTAGGTGTAGATGACGTCGTCGGGGGTGAGCCGCGCCTCCGGGATCACCTCGTTCGTGGCCTCGATCAGGTAGTCGATCTCCTCCTCGGTGGCCACCACGTGGTCGAGGTCGCCGCGGTAGCGCGTGTCGGTCGTCCCGATCAGATACAGGTCGTTCCACGGCACGATGAAGTACGGCCGGCCGTCGTCGGCCTCGACGTACATCGCCTCTGACGGCGCGCCGTCGAACGCGCCGACGACCAGGTGGGTGCCCTTGGTGCCGCCGATCAGCCGCTCGAACTCGGGCGCGTCGCCGCTCGAGCGCAACACCTCGTCCACCCACGGCCCGGCCACGTTGAGGGTCACCCTCCCGCGCACGCTCCGGCCTCCCTCGAGCTCGACCCCGGCGACCCGGCCGTCGGCGATCAGCAGCCGCTCCACCCGGCGATGGGTGACCACGGTGACCCCGTGGTCGTAGGCGTCGAGCGCGTTCTCGAGCGACAGTCGCTCGGGGTACTCGGCCTGCGCGTCGAAGTAGACGGCCGCGCCTTTCAGCCCCTCGGCGGCGATCCCCGGCTCGCGCTCGCGGGCCTGGCCGGGGTTGAGCATGTGATGGTGCTCCTCTGACTTGTTGAACGACAGCGCGTCGTAGGCCAGCAGCCCTGCCCGGATCGTCCACGGTCCGCGCCGGTCACGGTCATAGATCGGGATGAAGAACGACAGCGGGTGGACGAGGTGGGGGGCGATGCCCAGCAGCCGCTCGCGCTCGCGCAGCGACTCGCGCACGAGCGAGAGCTCCAGGTGCTCGAGGTAGCGCAGACCGCCGTGGATCAGCCGGGTTGACCGGCCCGTGGTGGCCGAGGCGATGTCGTCCTTGTCGATCAGGACCACCCGCAACCCGCGCAGGGCGGCATCGCGAGCGATTCCGCAGCCGTTGATCCCCGCCCCGATCACCACGAGGTCGACCGGCACGGTTGGGATCTCCCGGGAGATCGTGCGCTTCGTCGTCACTCGGTCTCCACGACCCAGCGGCCGGCGCGCTGGAGCGCCCGGCGCCACTGCGCCAGCAGGGCGTGGCGCTCATCCTCGGACATGTCGGGCTCGTAGCGGGCGCCCTCGGCCCACATCCCCGCGACGTCCTCCTCGGTCCACTGCTCGACCGCGATCCCGGCCAGGTAGGCGGCGCCGAGCGCGGTGGTGTCGGTGATCGTGGGCACGACCACTGGTACCCCGAGCATGTCGGCTTGAAATTGCATCAGCCACTTGTTCTCGGTCGCTCCGCCATCGGCCCGCAGCTCCTCGAGCGCGATCCCCAGAGCGGTGTTCTGGGCTCTGACGGCGTCGACGGTCTGGTAGGCGATCGCCTCGAGCGTGGCCCGGGCCAGATGGGCGACCGAGCTGCCGCGGGTCAGCCCGATGATCGTGCCGCGGGCATACGGGTCCCAGTGCGGGGACCCCAGTCCGGTCAGGGCGGGGACGAAGTACACGCCGTCGTTGGAATCCAGCGAGGCGGCCAGCTCCTCGGTGTCCGAGGCCTGCTTGATCACCCCGAGGCCGTCGCGCAGCCACTGGACGGCGGCGCCGGTGACGAACATGCTCGACTCGAGCGCATAGTCGACCCGGTCGCCGAGGCCCCAGGCGATCGTCGTGATCAGCCCCCGTTCCAGCAGCGGGGACCCGGCGCCGGCGTTCTGGAGCAGGAAACTGCCGGTGCCGTAGGTGTTCTTGCCCTGCCCCTGGGAAGTGCAGGCCTGGCCGAACAGCGCCGCCTGCTGGTCGCCCGCCATCCCGCATACCGGCACCGAGCCGCCGAACTCGCTCGTCTCGCCGTAGACCTCGGCGTTGGTGCGCGCGTCGGGCAGCGACCCGACGGGGACATTGAGGATCTCGCACAGCTCCTCGTCCCACTGGCGTTCGCGGATGTTGAACAGGAGCGTCCGGGAGGCGTTCGAGTAGTCGGTGATGTGCTCGCCGGTCAGCTTGTAAACCAGCCACGAGTCGATCGTGCCCAGGCGAGCGCGGCGGTCGACCCCGCCCTTGGTCAGCAGCCACTCGTACTTGGTGCCGGCGAAGTAGGCGTCGAGGATCAGTCCCGTGCGCTCGCGGAAGACCGGCTCCTGGCCGGCGTCGCGCAGCTCATCGCAGCGCGCCGCGGTGCGGCGATCCTGCCACACGATCGCGTGGTGCAGCGGCTCGCCCGAGCGAGCGTCCCACGCCACGGCGGTCTCGCGCTGGTTGGTGATCCCGATGCCCTTGAGGTCCTCGCCCTTGACTCCGGCCTCCTCGAGCGCCTTGTGGGCGACCCGCCTGGTCACCTCCCAGATCTCGTTGGCGTCGTGCTCGACCCAGCCCGGGCGGGGAAAGTGCTGCTCGAACTCCGAATAGGCGCGCGCCTTCGGCTGGCCCTCCTCGTCGAAGACGAAGCAGGTGCTGCCGGTCGTTCCCTGGTCGATGGCGAGGATCATGAAGCTAAGGTACCCAGCGCTCGCCCGCCGGCGTCACGGCCAACTCGTGTGTGAACGCGCGGCCGTCCTGCTCGGCCAGGAAGCTGACCGCTTCCGCGATCCGGGCCATGTCCGCCAGCGCCTCGAC
Organism: uncultured Solirubrobacterales bacterium; assembly: GCA_963748585.1. GTDB lineage: Bacteria > Actinomycetota > Thermoleophilia > Solirubrobacterales > Solirubrobacteraceae > Palsa-465. Next base: position 400,756 of record CAVVJR010000005.1, read on the forward strand.
CGGGGTGTCGCGGGTGAACGCAGCCGTCTTCGGCGATTCGATCGTCGCGTCGACGATGAGCAGGGCGGCGTGAATGCCCTCGCCCCTGAGCTCCTGGGCCGCCGCCTGCACGAGTGCCCGGGTGGCGAACGCCCCGGCCGCCCACAGTCCTCGACCCGGCATGGCCCGCCGAGCCGAGCCGCCGGTGACCTGGATCAGCGCGCCGCCTCCCGTCGTCCGGAGCGCGGCCGCCCCGGCCGAGAGGAACACGAAGGCCTGCTCGGCCACGGCCGCCGTCCAGCCCCGGAAGGCGGCCAGGTCGGCCTCGGCCAGCGGGCCGCCGCCGAACGGGCCGCTGGAGGGCGGCCGGGCCGCGCTCACCGCATTGACTACCGCGTCGAGCGAGCCGAACTGATCACGTGCCTGCGCCAGCGCGCTGGCCAGCTCGTTCGGGTTGCCCGCGTCGGCCTGGACGGCCAGCGCACCCCGAGCCTCGCACCCGCTCTAGCGTGTCCTCGCTCTGCGCCACCCCGGCGGCATTCCAGCCCAGGGTGGTGAAATGGTCGATGATCGCCCCACCGAGGTTGCGGGCTCCGAGGACGACGATCGTTGCCGCCATCAGTCGGCCTGCTCGGTCGGCCGGATCATCACCTCGTTGACCGCGGCGTGGCGGGGCCGGGTGACCACGAAGGCGATCGTGTCCGCGATGTCCTCGGAGTGCAGGGTCTCGATCTCGGCGAACCGCTGGCGGATCGTGTCCTGGATCTCGGGCCGGTTGTGCGACTGGAGCTCGGTGTCGACCGCGCCGGGCTCGACCAGCGACACCCGCACGTGCCGTCCCGCCACCTCCTGGCGCAGCGACTCGCTGAACGCCCCGACCCCGAACTTGGTCAGGTTGTAGACCCCGCTGCCCTGACGGGCCACGCGCCCGGCCACCGAGCTGATGTTGACCAAGTCGGCCACCTGCCGCGGGTCCGTCCTCGGCCGCCTTGATCAGGTGGGGGAGCGCGGCGTGGGCGCAGTACAGAAGGCCGTTGACGTTCACCTCGATCATCCGCTCCCACTCCTCCAGCGGGGCGTCCTCCACCGGCCCGAGCAGCATCACGCCGGCGTTGTTGATCAGGATGTCGAGCCGTCCGAGCTCGTCCACGGTGCGCTGCACCGCGTTCCGGGCCTGTTCGGCCTCGGCCACGTCGGCCTCGACCACCAGCGCGCCGTCGCCGACCCGCTCGGCCAGCTCCTCGAGCCGGTCCCGGCGCCGGGCGACGACCGCCACTTTCGCCCCTCGCTGCGCCAGCGCCACGGCGGTGGCGGCGCCGATTCCGCTCGAGGCGCCGGTGACCATCGCCACCGTTCCCTGCAGTAGTTCGCTTGAATTCATTCACCCATGATGACGAAGGCCGCCCGTCTCGCATCAGCACGGCCAACCGCTCCGGATCGAGTCGGTCGAGCTGCCCGAGCCCGGCGACGGCGAAGTGCTCGTTGAGCTCGAGTTCGCCGGGGTCAATCCGGTCGACCGCTACACGGCCGAGGGCCGGGTGGCGCCCGACGGGCCGCTGCCCCGAACGCTCGGCGGCGAGGCCGCGGGGTCGGTGGACGGCCGCCCGGTCATGGTCGCCGGCGGCGGGCTCGGATCGACCCGTGACGGCGTGTGGGCGCAGGCCGCGGTGGTGCCACGGGCGGCGGTGATCGACCTGCCCGAGGGCGTGCAGGCCCGCGACGCGGCGGCCATGGGCGTGGCCGGCCTGACCGCGTGGAAGACCGTGTGCGAGCTCGCGCGCGTCGGCGCCGAGGACCACGTGCTCGTGCTCGGTGCCTCGGGCGGGGTCGGGAGCATGATCGTCTCGCTCGCCCACGCCACCGGGGCCACCGTGTGGGGTCAGACCGGCTCGGAGGACAAGGCCGACGGCATTCGCGCCCAGGGCGCCGACCGGGCGATCGTCGCCGGGCCGGACGAGCTGGGCGAGGCGATCCGCGAGCTCGAGCCGACGGTCGTGTTCGATCCGCTCGGCGACGGCTTCGTCGCCCCGGCGCTCGAGGCGCTGAGCGCGCGCGGGCGCCTGGTCACGTTCGGCACCTCGGCCGGCCCCGAGGTCACGTTCAACATGCAGACGCTGTACCGGAAGATGATCTCGCTGCTCGGCTACGGCGGCATGCAGCTCGGACCAGGACGAGCGCCGCGCCGGGCTCGAGCGCGCGCTCGAGGCGCTCCGCGCCGGCGAGCTCAAGGTGGTGGTCGACGAGGTGCTGCCGCTCGATCAGATCAACGAGGCGTTCCAGCGGATCGCCGACCGCCAGGTGCGCGGGAAGCTCCTTCTCGGACTGACCGAATGAGGTCCGGATGGGGCTTCCCGGCCCCATGGACGCGTGGCGGCTGCGCCGCCATTGGCAGTTTCGCCTGGCGGCGAAACGTGCCCGCGCCGCAGGCGCGACCCCTACCCGACCCAGCGAAACCCGACCGCGTCCGGGGCGGGCGCGAGCGGGCTGTCCGGCAACCCGGGGGACGGGTCGTTGACGTTGTAGCCCGAGGGCGCCAGGTCGTTGGGCGTGTCGGCGTGGAACAGCGAGGCCAGGTACTGGGCCTGGCCGCGGCCGGGTCCGAGCTCGAACTGGCCTCCGCCGTAGGCCCGGATCCCGCGCTCGGCGCAGTAGTCGTAGGTGGCGAACAGCTTCGGCAGGCCGCCGATCCGCGACGGCTTGATGTTGACCATCCGGGGCGGGAAGGGGAGCGACTCGATGTCGTCGATCGAGTGGATATTCGCGTCCCAGGTGATCCGGTCGTGGTGGGGCTCGAGCACGGCCGCGGTCTCCGGGGTGACCACGTCGGGATCCTCGATCCAGGCGTTCGGGAAGGCCTCGAGCACGCGCTCGTACAGAACCGGGTCGGGCGGCTGATCGACGATCGTGCCCTTGTAGAGGCTCTTGAAGTCGACCGACTCGACCGCGCCGGTCTCCACCAGCCGCTCGATCAGCTCCGGGGTCCACGAGCTGGTCGGATCGAGCTTGAACTGCAGCGAGGGGTACCGCGCGAGCCGGCGCTCGATCGGGTCCATGGTCGGCGGCTCGCCGAGCCGCAGCGAGACCACGAAGACCATCGGGGCGGGCTCGCGTCCGAGCAACTCCCACAGCGGCTGTCCGGCCTGGCGCAGCGCCAGGTCGAGCGCGGCGCTGTGGAAGGTCCAGCGGCGATACAGGCGGGAGACGTCGCGCTGCGGGCGTGACCGGGAACAGGTCGAGCCCGTCGATGAGCTCACAGAAGGAGGCGAGGGTGTACGTGCCGGCCAGGTCGTGCACCGGGCCGGCGTCCTGGAGGGCGACGTGGTCCTCGCCGTCGTAGACGACGTCCTCGCCGACCCCGTCGAGGCCTCCGCCGTGCAGCCGCACCACCGTGGTCAGGCGCTCGAAGCCGCTCGACACCTCGGCGCGCAGACCCTCGAGGGCGTACCCGTCGACGTGCAGCGGCAGGTCGGCGATGCGCGCGAACGTGCTCAACGCGAGGTCTCGAGCCGGGCGACCAGCTCCTCCAGTCGCAGCTCCTCGAGCCCGCGGCTGACCGCGTCGAGCTCGGTGGCGCAGTACTCGACCAGGTCGCGCCCCTCCTTGACCAGGTCGAGGGTCTCGCGCAGGCCGGCATCGCCGGAGTCGAGCCGGCGGATGATCTCCTCCACGCGCGCCACCGCCGACTCGTACGTCTTCATACGCTGCACCGTCCCGTCGTGGAAGCGGATCTGGAGCGGGTCAGCGGCCCGGGCCGCGGCTGCGCTCGTGAGCGGCTCGCCCTCCCGGTCGCTGACCAGCGCGTAGCCGCGGGCCAGCGTGCGCTCGGGATCGTGGGCGGCCAGGGCCAGGCTCAGGCGCTCGAGCTCGGCGCGGCGGCGGGCCGTGTCCGAGCTCTGGGCGCGTGCCGCGGTGCGGGTGAGCACGAGCCGGTGCGTGTCTGCCCGGGCCCGGCCCTGCTCTGTGGCGCGGCGGGCGCTGGCCCGGAGCTCGCGCACCATCTGGTGCAGGTGGCGGCGGTGGCGGGCGACGTGGGCCGTCGGCGAGCGGGCCAGATGGGCGAGCGCGCGGGCGCGGTCGAGGATCGCCCGGCGGCCGTGATTGTGGAGCCGGCGGGCGTGGGCGAGCAGGTCGGCCCGGGCGGCCCGGCAGTCGATCGGCACGGCCGCTTCGGCGGCGTGGGTCGGGGTGGAGCAGCACACGGCGGCCACGTCGTCGATGAGCGTCCGGTCGGTGTGGTGGCCGACCGATGAGATCACCGGCACACGCAGGAGCGCAACGGTCCGGCACAGCGTCTCGTCGCAGAACGCGAACAGGTCGGCCAACGAGCCGCCGCCGCGCGCCACGATCACCACCTCGACCTCCGGCAGGGCGGCCAGCTCGCGCAGCGCGGAGGCGATCCGGGGCGCCGCGTGGCGGTCCTGCACGGGCGCGAACGCCCACACCAGCCGCCCGCCCCAGCCCCGGCGCCGCAGGCCGGCCACGACGTCGTCGCGTGCCTTGCCGCGCTCGCCCGTGACCACGCCGATCGTGCGCGGCAGCGGCGGGCGGGGCAGGAGCTTCTGCGGCTCGAACAGGCCGTCGGCGGCCAGGCGGCGACGCAGGCGCTCGAGCTGGAGCGAGCAGGTCGCCCTCGCCCGCCACGCGGAGCTCGGTGACCGCGAAGCTGAAGGTCGGAGACGAGGTGGCGCTGCCCGGGTAGTAGTCACACCCGCCGCCCACCACGACCCGGAGACCGTCGGTCAGCCTCACCCCGAGGGCGTCGAAGTCCGACCGCCACATCGAGCACGGCAGGGCGCCGCGGTCGTCGCGGAGCTCGAAGTAGACGCGCACGCGGCTCAGGCGCACACCGAAGACCTCGCCGTCGAGCTGGACCCGGGCGAACTCGAGCAGCCGGCGCTTCAGCTGGCCGGCGTAGACGCCGACCGGGTAGGGGCCCGGGAGGCTGCTTTCTGAAACCGTGTGCGAAGCCTGCAACATCCCGGATCGAGGCTATCGCCCGGCCCGGCGACCGTTTCGGCGTCCGGCAAGTGGGAAACTGGCGGCCATGAACGAGCACCCATCCGACGCAGACTGGGACGACCCCGAGTCCGAGGAAGAAGAGCACGACGAAGAGGTCGGAGCCCAGAGCGAGGACCCGACCTCACCCACGCGCGGCTTCAAGGACCTCGACGACCTCGAGGAGTTCGAGGACGAGAACGCCTAGGGGCCGGAGTCGACCGGAGCCGAAGCTCGCCGGACGTCGCCCGCGAGCACGGCCGGATCGGCCGCCTCGCCGCCGCGCCGCTGGAAGAACTGCGGAAAGAATGGCCACGAGGCGAACATGAGGATCACGCCGACCAGCAGACCGCCGATGCCGACCAGAATCGGCGTCTGGATGCCGAGCAGCGCCTTGGAGTAGTTGTTGCCCGCGGTGCTGTAGTAGTCGAACGCCTTGACCCCGATGCCGATCAGCATCAGGCCGCCGACCACGGGGATCAGGCCGGCGAGCAAGAAGTTGCGCGCGCTCCTGAACAGGTCCCGGCGGTAGTAGAAGGCGCAGGCCAGGCCGGTGAAGCCGTAGTAGAAGCAGACCGCGAACCCGAGCGCCGAGATGGTGTCGCCGAGCACGTCCTGGTTGGGGTTGAAGGCCAGCAGCGCGATCGTCCACAGGATCGAGAGGCCGCCCATCAACAGGGTCGAGAAGGTCGGGGTGAAAAAGCGCGGGTGGACCCGCCCGAACGCGGACGGGATGGCTCCCCAGCGAGCCATCGAGAGAGTCGTGCGCGCGGTGGGGAGGATCGTCGTCTGGGTCGACGCCGAGGCCGAGGTCAGCACGGCGATGATGAGCAGCTTGTCCAGGCCGGAGCCGAAAACGCCGCCCCCGAGTGCGTTCAGCACGTCGCTCGAGTTGTCGGCCAGGAACTTCGTCCCGTGGTAGGCCTGGGCGGCGGCGGTGACGGCGACGTAGATCAGCAGCAAGATCACGGTTGAGACGACCGCGGCCTTGCCGGGTCCGCGGGTGGCGTCGCGCGACTCCTCGTTGACGGCCACGCCGGAGTCCCATCCCCAGTAGATGAAGATCCCGAGCAGAACGGCGTCGATCAGGGCGGACCAGCTGAGGTCAAACGGGTTGAACCACGACGCCGACACGTGGATCGACCCGGTCGGATGGTTGGCGTACACCTTGACCAGCGCGACGACCACGAACAGGGCGAGGGTGAAGATCTCCAGGCTGAGCAATAAGGTCTGGATGCGGGCCGAGAGCTCGATGCCGCGATAGCAGATCCAGGTCATCACGGCGATCCAGATCACGGCGCCCACGATCAGCGCCCAGGTGTGAGGATGGCCATCCCAGAGCGAGAACGTGTACTGGCTCGCGATCACCGACAGCGAGGCCATCACGATGATGTCGGCCAGGAAGATGGCCCAGCCGTTGATCCAGCCCAGCTGGGGGCCGAAGGCTCGGGTCACCCAGGCGAACGTCGTCCCGGCGTCGGGATCGGCCAGGTTGAAGAAGCGGTAGCCGACCGAGACGAACAGGATCGGGATGAAGGAGACGAGCAGCACCGCGGGGGCGTGGACGCCGACCCCGGTGACGGCAACGATGAAGCCGAGCGTGGCGGCCAGGCTGTACGCGGGCGCGGTGGAAGCGATCGCGATGACCAGGTTCGAGACGTAGCCGAGTGCATCGCGCTTGAGGCCCTTGTTGCCCGGCGCTTCCGGCGCCGCCTCGATGCGCCTGATCTGGCACGTGGATTGACGCGCTCTCCATCCGCGGCGGGAAACTAGGGACCGGAGGCCGCGCGCGCAACCAACGTTTGCACCAGTTTGCAGGCATCGGTTGTACAGACCGGTTAAGCCGGCACCGCGTGCGCTCGCGATCTGCGTTGAATGCGGGTAAGCGACGTACGAATCGAGGTGGGGTATGGGGCGTGGTCTGGCTGGTTCCGGTGCACAAGTCCGGCGGCGGTTTCGCGCGCCGATGAAGGTGATTCTCCCGACGGTCGCGGCGCTCGGGGCCGGGGCGGCGGTGGCGGTGGGATCGATACCGGACTCGAATGGCGTGATCCACGGTTGCTACGCCAACAACAGCTCCGAATCTCAGTTCGGGACGCTGCGGGTGATCGATCCCGGCATGAGCGGTACGGCCGGGAACTGCGATCAGACAACGGAGAACACGATCACCTGGAACCAGCAGGGTCAGCCAGGCCAGCCGGGCCCCAAGGGCGACACGGGTGCGCAGGGGCCCAAGGGCGATCCAGGGGCTCCGGGCCCGAAGGGTGATCCGGGACCGGCAGGATCTTCGAGCGTCTCGGTCAGCTCCGGCCCGGCCACCGACCTGTTCATGACGGTCACCGGGGTCACGGGCGGCAACACGGCCGGTGTCACCGCTCCCAAGGGCGACATCGAGCTGCGGTCGTTCAAGATCGAGACCGAGAACCTTCAGACGATCGGGTCAGCTACCGGAGGAGCGGGAGCGGGGAAGGTCAAGTTCGTCGACTTCAAGGTGACAAAGCGGGTCGACTCGAGCAGCGTGAACCTGTTTCAGGTCCTGACCCGCGGAGCGCACTTCGATGAGGTGGATGTCTTCGTCAGGCGCGCCGGCCCCGGTGCCGGCGGCGGCGAGTCGAAGGCCAAACCCGAAATCGAGTACAAGATGAAGCTCGTCTTCCTGACGAACATCACGACCAGCTCCGGCGGCGGCTCCCTGATCGAGCACATCACCGGCGCGCTGGGAGCGCTTCAGGTCGAGGTGACCTCGCAGAACCCCAACGGCACGCAGGGGAAGACGACCACCGGCACCTGGAGCCAGGTCAAGAACCAGCCGACCTTCGAGGTCAAGAGCAAACGCCGGGTGCGGGCTCGCTGACGCCCGCGGCAGCGGCGTCAGCGCGTGCGGACGCCGCTGCCGTCGAGACCGTGCTTGAGGAACGCGAGGTCGGCGTCGACCATCATCCGGATCAGCTCCTCGAAGCTGACCTCGGGTTCCCAGCCCAGTAGCTGCTTGGCCTTGGTGGCGTCGCCGATCAGGTGCTCGACCTCGGCCGGGCGCAGGAAGGCGGGGTCGATCTCGACGTGGTCATCGATCGACAGGCCGGCCTGGTCAAAGGCGATCTCCACGCATTCGCGCACCGAGTGGGCCGTGCCGGTGGCGATGACGAAGTCCTCGGCTCGGTCCAGCTGGAGCATCAGCCACATCGCCCGTACGTAATCGCCGGCGAAGCCCCAGTCGCGCTGGGCGTCGAGGTTGCCGAGCCGGAGCTTTGACTCGATCCCGAGCCGGATCGCCGCTGCGTGCCAGGTGATCTTGCGGGTGACGAATTCGAGACCGCGGCGCGGGCTCTCATGGTTGAACAGAATCCCGCTCGTGGCGTGCAGGTTGTAGGACTCGCGGTAGTTGACCGTGATGAAGTGGCCGTAGGCCTTGGCCACGCCGTAGGGCGAGCGGGGATAGAACGGCGTGCGCTCGGTCTGCGGGACCTCCAGCACCTTGCCGAACATCTCGCTCGAGGAGGCCTGGTAGAAGCGCGCCTCCGGGCACACCTCGCGCATCGCCTCAAGCAGCCGGGTGACGCCGGTGCCGGTGAACTCGGCCGTGAGCGTCGGCTGCACCCACGAGGCGGCCACATAGGACATCGCGGCCAGGTTGTAGATCTCGTCCGGGGCGGACGCGCGCAGGGCGTCGACGAGCGAGCGGTGGTCGAGCAGGTCGCCCTGGTGCAGGGCGATGCGGTCGCGAACGTGCTCGATCCGGTCGAACTTCTCGGTCGAGGACCGCCGGACCATGCCGTGGACCTCGTATCCCTGCTCGAGCAGGAACTCAGCCAGATAGGAGCCGTCCTGGCCGGTGATACCGGTGATTAGGGCGCGTCGAGGGGTCATGAGCGAATACCTCCGGGAGAAGGCGCGTCAGCGGCTTCTCCCAATGGAAACGCGCCAGCGTTTCCACGCAGCCACCGCACGGTGTCGTCGATTCCGTTCCGCAGATCAACGCGAGCCTCCCACCCGAGTTTCTGGCGGGCCTTCTCGACCGACGGCCAGCGGCGCTGGACGTCGACTTCGAAACTCTCGAGATGCTTCAAGCGGAAGGTCGCCGGATCGCGTCCACAGGCGGCCCAGATTAGCCGGGCGATGTCGGCCACCGTCAGCTCCTCGGAGGCCGAGATGTTGAAGTCCTCGTTCTCGCCCGCGGGCGACCCCATCGCGGTCACGATGCCATCGGCGATGTCGTCGATGTGAGTCAGGGTGCGGGTCTGCTCGCCTGAGCCGAAGATCTCCAGCGGGTCCTGGCCGGACAGCGTCTTGGCAATCAGATCGGGCACCGCGTGGGCGATCCCGGGCTCGTCCCGGTCGGGCACCTCGCCGGGGCCGTAGGCGTTGAAGGGACGGCAGATCGTGTAGCGCAAGCCGTGCTGGTCGTGGGCCGCCCGCGTATAGACCTCCCCGGCCAGCTTCGAGAACCCATAGGCCGACCGGGGGGCGGGACAGTCGAGCAGGTGCTCCTCGGTGGTGGGGAACTGGGTCGCCCGCTCGAACACCATCGAGGAGGAGACGTACACGAAGCGCTCGACCTCCTGTTCGACCGCGGCCCGCACGATCGCGCCGGTCAGGGCGTTGTTGACCTCGGTCAGGGTGTGGGGGAGCTTGTGGAAGTTCGCGATGCCACCCACGATCGCGGCCAGGTGGATCACGTGGCTGCAGCCGTCGATGGCCTCCCGCGCGTTGTCGTGATCGCGCAGGTCGGCGGTGTGGATCTCGGCCCCTTCGCGCATCCACGACGGGGCGGGGCGGTGGTCGGAGACCCGAACCTCCCAGGCCGGGTCGCGGAACAGCCGCCGCACGACGGCGCCGCCGATCGTCCCGGCGCCACCGGTCACCAGCACCCGGTTCAGGCGGTCCTCGGCGAATCCCACTAGTGCGCTCGGTGGCCGGCTTCGCTGCCCGCGAGCATGGCCGCGGACTCGGCGGCGTAGGCGAACACCTGCGCGGTCCCGAGCACGTTCCAGGGATCGACGATCAGACAGTCGGCGGCCGCGCGCTCGACCACCTCGCCCAGGACGCCCTCGAAGTCCGAGTGGTTGGTGGCGACGATGACCACATCGGCGTCCTGGACCGCGTCGGGCAGCGGCTGGGTCGGGGTGCGGGCGTGGGGATCGGATACCGCGACGTCGGCCAGCTCACGCTCGAGCAGCCGGATCAGCTTGGGCGAGAGCGAGTCCCGCTCGTCGTCGGTGTTCCGCTTGAACGTGAGCCCGAGCACCGCGACCTTGCGGTTCGAGAGCGAGCCGAGGCGGCGCTTGACCCCCTCGACCAGGAACAGCGGCACCGCCTCGTTGACGCGGGAGACCGCCAGCAGCATCCCGGGAGCGTTGGAGCGCTCCTCCGAGAAGGCGAAGTCCTTGCGCAGGCAGGTCCCGGCGGTCAGGCCGGGCATCGCGATCCCGCCGCGCGGATAGTCGCGGTTGATCAGGTCGATGACCTCGAACACGTTGGCGCCGTAGCGATCGCAATCCATCATCAGCAGGTTGGGGAGCGCGAAGGTGGCGTAGCGGAGGATGTTGGTCCAGATCTTGGCCAGCTCGGCCTGCACGGGGGTGGTCTTGACGATCGGGGCGCCGAACACGTCGAAGGCGTCGGCGGCGCGCTCGGTCGAGGCCTCCCCGACGCCGCCGACGATGCACGGCAGGGTGGAGATCTCCTGCAGGAACCGGCCGGCGGCGATCCGCTCGGGCGCGTGGGCGACGAACACCTCCTCGCCGACGCTCAGGCCGCGGCGCTTCTCGATGTATCCGGCCACGAACTCGGTCGTGCCCGGAGCGATGGTCGAGCGCAGGATCAGGCAATGGCCGGGGCGCAGGAGCGGGAGCAGATCGTCCACGGCCGCGCGCACCTGGCTCAGATCGCTCTCCACGTGGGAGAACGACGGGGTGCCGATCGTGATCACGATGTCATCCGCCCTGGCCGCGTCGGCGGCCCGGTCGGCCAGCTCGAGCCGCCCGGAAGCGATCACCCGGTCGAGCAGCTCCTGGGTTCCCGCCTCCTCCCACGGCATCCGGCCCTGGCGGAGGGAGTCGAGCACGGTCTGATCGTGATCGACGCCGAGCACGGTCACGCCGCGATCGGCGAAGCTGAGCGCCAGCGGCAGGCCGACCCGGCCCAGGCCGATGACCGAGATGACGCGCGTCGAGCTCAGCGGGACAGACCTTCGGACAGGCTCGGGAGCGGATCGAGTCCCGGCTCGGCCGGATGCCCCCGGATCTCGCCGTCGAAGGCGATCCGGTTCAGGCGCGCGATCTCCCGCTCGCCCTCGACGCGGGCCGGATGGCCCGCGGGCAGGCTGCTGATCAGCTTGCGGATCCGCTCGCGCAGCTGGAGCGCGAAGTGCGGGGTGGAGGCGCCCATCAGCTGGCGCACGTCCTCGACCGTGACCTCGCGTCCGGGCTTCAGTCGATCTGGATGCTCGGCTTGGCTCATTTCTGCGGGATCGCCTCGAGAAGGCTATCCATCTCCGCCTGCACCGGAACCGCGATCGCGTTCTGGTCGCCGATCACCCAGCCGTGGTTGTAGACCGCGGCGGTCGGCCCCTCCTGGGTGTAGCCCGGGGTGGCGTAGTTGAGGAAGTAGTTCAGCACCGGTGAGGACAGCGTAGAGGCACTATCGATGACCAGCTCGGGGCCGAAGCTGCCGGTGGCCGAGAGCGGCGCCGCGGCGGCGGCGTCGAGCGGGCGGGTCGCGTTGACCAGGGTGTACCCGTGGCCCGGCCCGCGGAGCGCCCAGCCGAAGCTTCCCGGGACGTGCACACAGGCCTGCCCGAACGGGCACGGAGGGTCGCGGTAGGACGCGAAGGCGACCGAGTTGGCGGCCGGGTCGCTGGCCCCGACCCGCTTCACCGTGCCGTATTTCGCGAGCCCCTTGAGCACGCTGCCGGGAACCAGGCTGGAGGGCCCGATGACGTAGATGTGAGGGTGCTGGTGGGAGATCAGGGCCTGTCGCGTGGGGCCGGGGATGGTCGAGCCGGTGACGAACAGGATCGGGTTGCCGCTCTCGGCCGCCCACCCGGCGGCCGGCATCGCGTAGGCCGGGTCGTCGGCCGAGGCGATCACCACGTCGGCGCTCGGCTGGCCGGTCGCCGCGCTGCTGAAGCGGTCGATGGCCGCGGCAAGCGCGAACGGATCGCCACCGCCGATCGTCTGCGTCTTCATCCCGCTCGGGCTCGGCACGTCGCCGATGCGCAGCACCTGGGCCCCCGCCGTCGCGCCCGAGCCCGCGGGGGCGAGCACCTTGAGGGCGTCGACGGTGGCCGTAGGGCAGGCTGGAGTTGCCGGACAGGAGGATCGGCGCCTTGACCGGGGTGGCCATCAGGACGGAGGCGGCGAGCGCCGCCTCCCAGTCATCGGTGGGGGCGATCGCCACCGCCGGGGGGTGGGTGCCCGTGCCTGAGGACGGGTACACGGCCAGCGCTACGCCGGCGGCGTCGGCGGTCGGGTCGCCGCCCGCGACTCGGGTGGTGTTCTTGGTCGCCACCGCAGGGAAGCCGAGCTTCTGGCCCGCCTGGGGCGTCTTGGCCTGGACGCCGATCACCGGTCCGCGGATCAGCTGGGGGCTTCCGCCGCCGCAGCCGGCAATCAGGGCGGACACGGCGACTGCCGCGAGCAGGCGTCTCCTTGGCATCGCCGCGCGGACGTTAGCGAGCCGTGCGGCCGCGAACGCCGCGTGTGCGTGAAGGTTGCGTTTGCTCTCGACGGCGCAGGTGGGTATATTGCCGCCACGCCGAATCCGCGGGCTCCTCACATCCGCGGAGCGGGGGACCCAGATTCCCTTGGGGCGAGTCCCGTGGTGAAGCCACGGGAGGCGCAGGCTCTTTCAGCGCCAGCCCGACAGCTAACCCCGCAGGCCGACGAGAGAGAACCACTTGCGGGTCGACCACCTGATACGTCACGGCTGTGCCCTTGCCGCCCTCACCTGCGCGGTGGGCGGGGCGACCGGCGGCGTGGCCACGGCGAAGGCGAAGCACCGCCGGGCGGTCCCGAGCTCCGGCGGCGCCGCGATGTCGGGCGAGCTCCCACCCCAGGCCTCGGCGCCGGTGCCGGTCAACGGACCGACCACCGGGCCGACCGTCCCGGGCGCGACGGCCAAGATCGTCAAAGGAGTCGCCTACGCGCCGGCGAGCGCTCCGCTCGCCGTCCAGCGCGCCATCTGGGCCGGCGACGCGATCCGCCTGAAGCCCTACGTGTACGGCGGCGGTCACGCCAAGTGGAACGACCTGGGCTACGACTGCTCGGGCTCGGTCTCCTACGTCCTCCACGCCGCCGGGCTGATCAAGACCTCGATGGACTCGAGCGACTTCATGAAGTGGGGCGGCGCCGGCCAGGGCGAGTGGATCACCGTGTACACGAATCCGGGCCACGCCTTCGTCGAGATCGCCGGCATCCGGCTTGACACCTCGGCCGAGGGCGATCCCCATCCCGCCCCGGGCAGCGGCCCCCGGTGGCGGCCGCTGATGAAGAGCACCAGCGGGTACCTGGCCCGCCACCTCTCCGGGTTCTGAGTCACTGGCACCCGAGCGGTTCGCCCCGCTACGCTTGCAGGGCTCGTTCAGTAACCGCCAAGGAGGATGCGATGCCGGGCCTTTCCGGGCGCATGTCGACCGTAGTCAAAGCCAAGATCTCAAAGCTCCTCGACCGCGCCGAGGACCCGGGCGAGACGCTCGAGTACAGCTACCAGAAGCAGATCGAGCTGCTCCAGAACGTCAAGAAGGGCATCGCCGACGTCGTCACCTCGAAGAAGCGCCTCCAGCTGCAGGAGGAGAAGCTCCAGCAGCAGGTGGTCAAGCTCGACACCCAGGCCCGTCAGGCGCTGGCCGCCGGCAACGAGGATCTGGCCCGGATGGCGCTCGAGCGCAAGAACGTGGCTCAGACCGAGCTGCAGTCGCTCGACAGCCAGGTCGCTCAGCTCGAGCAGCAGCAGGAGCAGATGACCGCCTCCGAGCAGAAGCTGCGGACCAAGATCGAGCAGTTCCGCTCCAAGAAGGAGGTCATCAAGGCCCAGTACTCGGCCGCCGAGGCCCAGGTGCGGATCTCCGAGGCGGCCACCGGCGTGGGCGAGGAGATGGCCGACGTCGGCCTGGCCATGCAGCGGGCGCTCGACAAGACCGAGAACATGAAGGCGCGTGCGGATGCCGTGCAGGAGCTCGAGGCCGCGGGGACGTTCGAGGACCTGACCTCGCTCACGCCGGGCGAGGACGACATCGACCGCCAGCTGCGCGAGCTGTCAAGCGGCAGCGAGGTCGACGACGAGCTGGCCAAGATGAAGGCCGAGCTCGGCACCGGCTCGGGCGGCTCGGCCGGGCAGCTCGGGGCGGGCGAAACAGCCCCGGCCGAGGCGCGCCGTGATCGTCCGGATCGCCACCGAGGGTCAGTACGAGCTCACCGAGAGCGACGCCGAGGTCCTGAACGAGCTCGACAACCAGGCCGTCGACGGCGTGCGAGACCGGCGACGAGGAGCAGTTCCGCCAGGCCTACGACGAGCTCCTGCGCTTCGTGCGGAGAACGGCGGTCCGGTGGCCGAGGACCGGCTCGGCCCCTCGGACGTGATCCTGCCCCCGCCCGACGTCTCGCTGGCCGAGGCGCGGCAGGAGTTCACCGGCGAGGGTTTGATCCCGGGTTAGGTCAGGGCTGCGTGGCGGCCCCGAGCAACCAAAACGTTGCCGAGCGCGCTCGCCCGTGAGCGCCCGGCGACGTTTCAGCTCGTACGTGACACTTTCGTCGACCAGCGTCCGTCCGACGCGTAGTCGGGCGACGTTTGTGCGCTCTAGATCGGAATGCCCCAGAGGGGGAACCAGCGGGTGAGCTCGGGCTCGACCGGCAGCTCGTTGCCGACCTGGGCCTTGAGCACCAGCTCGCGCTCGTTGTCGCGCTGCTCGGACCCACGGGCGGGGACGAACGGGTAGAAGAAACCCCGCTTGTAGTTGTAGATCCAGTACACCGGCCGGTGCTGCTCGTCCTGGAAGGCGAACACCGCGCACAGGACGCGCTCTCCGTAGCCGCCGCCCTCGAGCGCGGTGCTGACCGCGTTGATGCCGACCACCAGCTGGTCGAAGTCCGAGCCGCGGAGGATCAGCCAGCGATAGCCGTAGCTGTCGTCCGAGGTCTCGACCGCGGTGCCGCTGTCGGCGGCGGTGCCGCGGACGACCTCCTCCATGTCCTTGACGATCGAGCTGAAGTCGGCCGTCGACAGGGGCTGGAAGACGATCGCCGCCGCGCCACGCGAGGTCAGCCCGAGCGAGGTCTCGAAGGTCACGTAGGCGGTGCTCATGGCGAACAGCCGGTCCGGCGCCGGCTTGGCCAGCTTGCGCCGGCCGGTGATCACGTCGAGGAAGCCCACGCGCCGGTTAGCGGCCGGTGCCCTGAAGCTGAGACTCGAACCGCTGCAGGGCGGCGATCCGCTGCTCGAGCGTCGGGTGGGTCGAGAACAGGTTCGCCACCGACGCCTTGGCCTTGGGGGGGAAGATGTAGAACGCGGCCAGCTCGCCGGAGGCGGCGCGCAGGTCCTGCTGGGGGACCAGCTGCATCCGGCCGTCGATCTTCATCAGTGCGGAGATCAGCGCGCTCGGGCGGCCGGTGATGATCGGCCGAGCCGCGGTCGGCCGCGAACTCGCGGTAGCGCGAGAGCGCCTGTAGGAGCAGGAACGAGATCGCGTAGACGACCGCCGAGACCAGGATCACCACGATGAACCCGGGTCCGTTGTTGTCGTTGTCGTCGAAGGCGCCGCCGAACCAGAATCCGATCTGGGTGATGAAGGAGGCGATCGAGGCGAAGAAGCTGGCGATCGTCATCACCATCACGTCGCGGTTCTGGATGTGGGTCAGCTCGTGGCCGAGTACGGCCTCGAGCTCGGGGACGGCGAGGGTGTCAAGGAGCCCGGTGGTCACGCATACGGTGGCGTTCTTCGGGGAGCGGCCGACCGCGAAGGCATTCGGCATCGACGTCTGGGCGATGGCCAGCCGGGGCTTGGGGAGGTTGGCCTGGATGCACAGGCGCTCGACGATCGCGTGCAGCTGCGGTGCCTCCGCGGGGGAGACCTCCCGGGCACCCATGGAATACAGCGCGATCTTGTCCGAGGTGAAGAACTGCACCAGGAACAGGAGGCCGGCCACCACGGCGATCGTGACGGCGCCCGCGCCGGCCGCGAACAGCACGCCGATCAGCACCGCGTAGACCAGGCCGAGCAGGAACAGGGTCAGGAGCATCCGGGCCTGGAGGCCGGTGTCGCGACCGAAAGACTTGGCGCTGCGATTCATAGTCCTCTGATTCTACGAGAGGGATATGAAGGAAATCCGATGAATCCGCCCGCGCTTGAGATTCCGACGCGGACGCCGAGTTGAAAGACGCACATGCGCAGTCCGCGCGCATATCTGGCCGCCTTCGGGACGTCGGGATCGCTGCTGGCCGTGGCCGCGCTCGCGTTCGTGTTCGCGAGCGCCTATGTGAGCGTCCGCGGGTTCCCGCAGGTGTCGGCCGCCGGATCCCCGACTTCGGTCACGATCACCCCGCCGCCCCGCGCCCCGGTCTCCAGGGTGGCCCGCCGCCTCTCGGTCGTGCTCGGACCCTCCGCCGCGGCTCCGCGGGCGCCCGCCAAGCCGGGCGCTCGCGCCGCGGTGCCCGCCGCCGCCCGGCCCGGTCCGACTGGTCCGGCCCCCGGCTCGCCGGCGGCGCCCAGGCACGCCGGGGCGAGTGCGTCCGGCCCACACGCCGCTGGTGCGGTGAGCCGGACGGGCGCGGCGTCGCGCCGGGCACCTTCGGGCGGCTCGAGCCGCTCGCCCGCGAACCCCGCGGGTCAGGTGGCCGGCCAGGTGGCCGGGCAGGCCGGCAGGCCGGGCAGGCCGGCGGACGGGCAAGCAGGTCGTCTCGGGCGCCGGCGCGACCTTCAGCAGGCGGTCGGGAGCCTCCCGGCGCCGGCCGGCGGTGCCGCGGGCAAGGCCGCCCCGCCCTCGGTCACTCCGTAGCCACCGCCCGCTCGATGAACCGGAGCGTGGCCGCCTGGAGCTCCGGGATCGTGCTGCACCGATCGGTGGTGACCGCCGGGCACGGTGATCAGCCGGCTCCGGGGCGAGCGGAGCAGCCCGGCCAGCGCGCGCGAGTTCTCGACCGGCACCCGCTCGTCCCCCTCGGCGTGCAGCAACAGCACGGGCACCTCCAGCCCGCGCAGCGTGTCCGCGGGGTCATGCTCGGCCAGCACCGCGTCGAGCGCGGGCACGTCGGCGTCGAAGCCGAACGCTTCGGTCCGCAGCCCGCGGCGCAGGCCTTCGGCCGTGGCCGGGCAGATCGCCACCACGGCGCGGGCACCGGCCAGGGGCGCGGCCACGATGGCCAGGTATCCGCCCATGCTCGATCCCGCGCAACACGATCGGCGCGCCCGGGTCGCCGATCCGCTCGCGCAGCAGGGCTGCCATCGCGGCCACGTCAGTCAGCACCCGGCCGTCCATGGGGCCGTCGCTCGCGCCGTGGCCGCGCTGGTCGAAGGCCACCGCCGCGAAGCCCGCCGCCAGGACCACGCGCGCGAAGTCGTGGTGGCTCTCCTTGCACGAGCCGGCACCGTGGAGGATGACCACTCCGCCGCGCACGGCCGCGCCGGGCGTGGGCAGCCACAGCGAGTACGCGAGCCCGTCGTGCACGGCCATCTCGGCCGGCCGGGCGACCGTGACGGGGCGCGGGCGGGGCACGCGGGCATGATGCCAGCCATGGCATGATCGGCGCCCGTGACGCTTGCCGCCTCGAAGCTCTCCCACGTCCTGCCGCTCGGCGCGCGGGTCAACGAACGCGGTCGTCTCGAGGTCGGGGGCTGCGACACGGTCGAGCTGGCGCACGAGTTCGGCACCCCCGCCTATGTGGTCGCCGAAGACGATCTGCGGGCCCGCGCGCGGGCATTCGTCGACGCCCTGCGCGCTCGTCACCGCGACTTCGATGTGCTGTTCGCCTCCAAGGCGTTCCCGTGCACGGCCGTCTACCGGGTCCTGGCAGAGGAGGGACTGGCCTGCGACGTGGCCTCGGGCGGGGAGCTGTATCTGGCCCTGCGCGGCGGTTTCGACCCGGCCCGGATCTACCTTCACGGCAACGCCAAGTCCGAGACCGAGCTGCGGGAGGCGCTGGCGGCCGGGGTCGGCCACGTGGTCCTCGACTCGTTCGACGACCTGGAGCGGCTGGCGCGCATCGCCGACCGCCGCCAGGAGGTCCTCCTGCGCGTCACCCCCGGCGTGGCCGGAGACACCCACCATGCGATCTCGACCGGCCAGGCCGACTCCAAGTTCGGCTTCTCGCCCGATCAGGCGCGGGAGGCCATCGCGCGCCTCGCCGCCATCGACCAGCCTCGAGCTGGTCGGGCTGCACTGCCACATCGGCTCGCAGCTGTTCGAGCTCGAGCCGTTCGTGGCCGCGGTCCGGACGATCGCCGGCCTGGGCGACTATCCGGTCTACAACGTCGGTGGCGGGCTCGGGGCCGCCTACACTTCCTCCCAGCATCCGCCCCCGGTGACCGACTACGTGGACGCGATCGTCAGCACCGTCCACCGCGAGCTCGGGCCCGACAAACGCCTCCTGCTCGAACCCGGGCGCGCGCTGGTGGCC
The DNA here is from genome assembly GCA_963748585.1 of uncultured Solirubrobacterales bacterium. Classification (GTDB taxonomy): domain Bacteria; phylum Actinomycetota; class Thermoleophilia; order Solirubrobacterales; family Solirubrobacteraceae; genus Palsa-465. The sequence continues at coordinate 419,338 of CAVVJR010000005.1, forward strand.
AATTCGACCGTGACGCTCTACACCGTGCAGACGGTCAAGGACAACGTCTCGACCTGGGTCGCCGTCGATGGCGGGCATGTCGGACAACCTGCGGCCGATGCTCTACGGCTCGAGCTACGAGGCGCTGATCGCCGACCGGCCGCTGGCCGAGCCGAGCCTGCGCTGTCACCTGGCCGGCAAGCACTGCGAGTCGGGCGACGTGGTCCTCCGCGACGTCCCGCTGCCCGACCCGGTGCCCGGCGACGTGGTCGCGGTCCCGGTGACCGGCGCCTACGGCTACTCCCTGGCCAACAACTACAACGGCGTGCCGCGCCCGCCGGTCATCTTCTGCCGGGAGGGAACGGCGCGCGTCGTGGTGCGCCGCGAGACCTACGACGATCTCGCCGCCCGCGACGTTTCGCCGTCAGGCGAAACTCGCGGTGGGGGCCGGATGTCCCCACCGTGACGTCGAGTGATCGCGTTTTCCGGGTCGGGCTGCTCGGCCACGGCACGGTCGGCTCGGCCTTCGCCGAGCTGCTCCCGCGGCACGCCGACCGGATCGAGCGGCTGACCGGCCTGCGCCCGGAGCTGGCGGGCGTGCTGACCCGGAGCCGCGGCTCGTTCGACGACCTGCTCGAGGGCTCGGACCTGATCGTCGAGCTGATCGGCGGGATCGAGCCCACGCGCGAGTACCTGCTCCGGGCCATCCGGGCCGGACGCCACGTGGTCACGGCCAACAAGCAGCTGCTCTCGCAGCACGGCGAGGAGCTGTGGGAGGCGGCGCGCTCGCATGACGTGCAGCTCCGCTTCGAAGGCGCGGTGGCCGGCGTGGTCCCGGTCATCCGGGTGCTGCAGGAGTCGCTGGCCGGGGCGGAGATCGACCGGGTGCACGGGATCGTCAACGGGACGACGAACTTCATCCTCACCGAGATGGCCCGCACGGGGGAGACGTTCGAGCAGGCGCTGGCGCGGGCCCAGGAGCTCGGATACGCCGAGGCCGACCCGGCCGAGGACGTGGACGGCCGGGACGCGGCGGCCAAGATGGCGATCCTGGCCCGCCTCGCCTTCGATACTCCCGTCCACCTCGATCAGGTCCGCTACGAGGGGATCGAGCTCGTCCAGCCCGACGACCTCGAGTACGCGCGGGAGCTCGGCCTGCGACCTCAAGCTGATCGGAACGGCCGAGCGGATCGGCGAGGGCCTGTCGGTCCGAGTCCATCCGGCCTTCCTTTACCCCGGTCATCCGCTCGCGGCGGTCAGCGGGCCGTTCAACGCGGTCACGGTGGAGTCGGCCGCGATCACCGAGGTGACGATGTCCGGCCCGGGCGCCGGCGGTCCGCAGACGGCCAGCGCCGTCCTCGGCGACGTGATCAGCGCGATGATCCCGCCCGCCTCGACGCCGCCGACCAGTCAGGTGCTGCCGATCGTCGAGGACGTGGTCTCGGCCTTCTACCTCCACCTCGAGGTGGCCGACGAGCCGGGCGTGCTGGCCCAGGTGGCGCAGGTGCTGGCCGAGCAGGGCGTCTCGGTCAAGTCGGTCGTCCAGCGAGGCATGGGCGATCAGGCGCGGCTGGTCATGGTCGTCCATCCGGTGCTCGAGTCGCGGTTCGAGGCGGCCATGGCGGCGATCGGGGCGCTCGACGTGATGCGGGCGCCGCCCCGGGCCATCCGGGTGCTCGAGGAGGAGTTCTCCTGACCGGACGACGGGATCATCGAGCGCTACCGCGAGCGGCTGCCGTTCGCGCCCGAGGATCCGGTCGTCTCGCTCGGCGAGGGCGAGACGCCGCTCGTCCTGGCACCACGCCTGTCCGAGCGCGTCGGGGCCGAGGTGTGGCTGAAGCTGGAGGGCGCCAATCCGACCGGGTCGTTCAAGGACCGCGGCATGACCGCCGCGCTCTCGGCCGCGGTTCGTGAGGGCGCTCAGGCGGTCGTGTGCGCCTCGACCGGCAACACCGCCGCCTCGGCCGCCGCCTACAGCGCCCGGGCCGGCCTGCGCTGCGCGGTGATCGTCCCCGAGGGCAAGATCGCCACCGGGAAGCTCGCCCAGGCGCTCGTCCACGGCGCGCGGGTGATCGCGCTGCGGGGCAACTTCGATGAGGCGCTGAAGCTGGTGCGGGAGCTGGCCAACCGCCATCCGATCAGCCTGGTCAACTCGGTCAACGAGTTCCGGATCGAGGGGCAGAAGACGGCCGCCTTCGAGCTCGTCGAGGCGCTCGATGACGAGCTCGACGCATTGTGCATCCCGGTCGGCAACGCGGGCAACATCACCGCCTACTGGCGCGGCTTCACCGAGGCCGGGCTCAGGCCGCAGATGTACGGCTTTCAGGCCGCGGGCGCGGCGCCGCTCGTGCACGGCCATCCGATCGAGCACCCCGAGACGGTGGCCAGCGCGATCCGGATCGGCAATCCGGCCCGGTGGGAGCAGGCGATGGACGCGATGACCTCCTCCGGCGGGGCGGTGGCCGCGGTCACCGACGCCCAGATCCTCGACGCTTACCGCTTCCTGGCCGCGAGCGAGGGGATCTTCTGCGAGCCGGCCTCGGCGGCCAGCGTCGCCGGGACTGCTCACCCATGGCGTCAACGGCGCGCGGCGGGTCGTCTGCGTGCTCACCGGGCACGGGCTCAAGGACTCGCAGACCGCGCTCGACCAGGCGGGTGCGGTCGTGCCCTGCGACCCGGAGATGGCCGCGATCGAGCGGGCCGTGCTCGGATGACGCTGGCTCGCCGGCGCGTGGTCCGGGTCCCGGCCTCGAGCGCGAACCTCGGTCCCGGGTTCGACGTGCTGGCCGCCGCGCTCGCCCTGCACCTCGAGCTCGAGGTGGTCGAGACGGGACAGTTCGCGGTCCGGACCGAGCTCGACGTGCCGCGCGACCGGACCAACCTGGTCGTGCGCGCGTTCGAGCGCCTGCACCCGGCCGATGGATTCGAGTTCAGGATCTCTTCGGACATCCCGCTCGAGGGCGGTCTGGGGTCGAGCGCGGCGGCGATCATCGCCGGTCTCCTGGCCGCCGACCATCTGTTCGAGCTCGACGCCGACGTGCTCACCCCGGCGATCGAGCTCGAGGGTCATCCCGACAATGTGGCCGCCGCCCTGAACGGTGGCTTCGTGGTCTGCGACGGTGCGCGAGTGCACCGGTTCGAGGCCCCGATGGGGCTCGAGGCCGTGCTCGTGGTGCCCGCCGAGCCGGTGCGGACGGAGGCCGCGCGAGAGGCGCTCCCGCCCGAGGTGCCGATCGGGGACGCGTCGTTCAACGTCGCCCACGCGTCGCTGCTCATGCTGGGCCTGGCCAAGGCCAACTGGGACCTGATCGCAGCCGGGCTCGATGACCGCCTGCACCAGCCACGCCGTGCCCATCTGTACCCGCGCTCGGCCGAGCTGCTGGGGCGGGCGCGCCAGCTCGGCGCGCTGGGAGCGACGATCTCGGGCGCCGGGCCGACGGTGCTCGTGTGGTGCCAGTACGAGCAGACCGGCGCGGTGATGAGCGCGCTCTCCCGGGAGACTCGTGGCTGGGCCAGGGTCAGCCGGGCGGCGTTCGAGTCCCAGGGCGCCGACGTGCGCTCGCTCCTGTAGGCGGCGCCCAGCCCTCGGCCAGCTTCCGGCGCAGCCAGTCGGCGTGACGCTCCTGGAGCTGCCGGCCCGCCCGGGTGAACGCCAGGATCAGCTCGAGCTCGTCGTCGGTATAGCGCTCGATCATCGGCCCGGCCTCCTCGGCCATAACTCGCATCAACTCCTGAGTGGCCTCTAGCGCGGCCGGGGCGGGCTCGATCAGGACCCGCCGGCGATCGGCCGGGTCGGCCACGCGGCGGACGTAACCGGCCCGCTCGAGTCGGTCGACCACCGCGGTGATGGCCCCGCTGGTCAGCCGCGCCGCCACGGCCAGCTCCCCGGCACTCATCTGCCCGCGCTCCTCCAGCACGTCGAGGCAGCGCGCGTCGGTGCGGTTGACCCCGAGCAGCTCGGTGACCACCGAATCCACCTCGTCGGTGGCGCGCTGGTTGGCGCGGATCTCGGTCTGGAGCTGCTGGAGGAGATCTTCTCTTGACATCTAAGATTCTTAATCCCTAAGATATATAGCCATGAACACGACAATTGAAGCCGAGGGACTGGTCAAGACATACGGGAAGGGCGTCAGGGCCCTGGATGGGCTTTCGTTCTCGGTCGGCGCGGGCTCGGTGTTCGCGCTCCTGGGCCCCAACGGAGCGGGGAAGTCGACGGCGGTGAAGGTCCTGACCACCCTGACCTTGCCGGACGCCGGCCGGGCCGCGGTGGCGGGGATCGACGTCGCGGCGGCGCCCGACCAGGTCCGCCGCGCGATCGGAGTGGTGGCGCAGGGGTCGGGCGTCGACGTGCAGGCGACGGGGCGCGAGAACCTGCGCCTGCAGGGACAGCTCCACGGGCTCCGCGGCCGGCCGCTCGAGCAGCGGGTGGGCGAGCTGCTCGACCGCTTCGGGCTGGGCGAGGCCGCGGATCGGGTCACGCGCGGTTACTCGGGCGGGATGCAGCGCCGGCTCGACATCGCCATGGCCCTGGTTCACGACCCGCGGGTGCTCTTCCTCGACGAGCCGACCACCGGGCTCGATCCGGAGGTCCGGGCCGAGATGTGGGACGGCATCGGGAAGCTCGGAAAGACCGTCCTCCTCACCACCCACTACCTCGAGGAGGCCGACCGCCTGGCCGACACCGTGGCCATCGTCGATCGCGGGCGGATCGTCGCCGCGGGGTCGCCGGAGGAGCTCAAGGCCCAGCTGCGCGGCGACGCGATCCAGGTCGAGGTGGCGGGCGAGGTCAACGGAGCGCTCGATTCGCTCGGCCTGCGCGAGGTGACCGTGGAGGGCGGGGTGCTCCGGGCCCGCGCGGACGACGGCGGCCGGGCGATCCCCGCCCTGCTCCAGGCGCTGGAGGCCCAGGGCGTGGCCGTCGCCTCGGTCAAGGTCGCGCGGCCGTCGCTGGACGACGTGTATCTGCAACACACGGGAAGGATGCTGGCGGAATGACCAGACACACGCTGTACATGACCGTTCGTCACCTGCGCGAGCTGTGGCGCCAGCCCTGGTTCGTGGCCGTGACCCTGGTGCAGCCGGTGATCTGGCTGCTCCTGTTCGGGGCCCTGTTCAAGAAGGTGGTCGAGATCCCCGGCTTTCACGGCGGCTCCTACATCGCCTTTCTCGCCCCCGGCGTGGTCGTGATGACGGCCCTGTTCAACTCGGCCTGGAGCGGCATGGCCCTGATCGAAGACCTCAACCGCGGGGTCACCGCGCGCTTCCTCGTCTCTCCGGTCCGGCGCGAGGCCCTGATCGCCGGGCGCATCGTCAAGGAGATGGTCGTGGTGGTGATCCAGTCGGTGATCATCGTCGGCCTCGCGGCGGCCGTCGGCGCCTCGTTCTCGAGCGTGGGCGGGGTGCTCGCGCTGCTCCTCGTCTCCGCCCTGCTCGGGGCGATGTTCGGGGCGCTCTCGAACGGGTTCGGGCTCATCATGCGCCAGGAGGAGGCGCTGATCGGCGCGGTCCAGTTCCTGGTCCTGCCGCTCACCTTCCTGTCCGCGACGTTCCTGCAGTCCAACCTGATGCCGGCCTGGATCCGCCACGTGGCCTCGTTCAACCCGGTCAACTGGGCCGTGGTGGCGGGACGGACCGCGGTGTCGTCACACCCGGACTGGGGCGTGGTGGCCTCGAGGGCAGGACTTCTGGCCGCCCTGCTGCTCGTGTGCCTCGGCTTCGCCACCCGGGCCTTCCGCTCGTATCAGAAAGCGGTCTGAGTGGCAAAGCGTTCCCTTTTTCTCCCGAGGGGTGGGGAAAAAGGGAACGCTTCGGCGTGCCAGCGTCGGGCAGGGATGCCCGACGCAATTGGCCCCACGGATGCCGCGCGAAGCGCGGCCCCAACCCCTACGCGCGGGCTTCGGCGGGCTGCGGCGGAACGACCTCGGCCGCGAGCTCGGACAGGCGGTTACGGGCCGCGCGCAGGCCCAGCCGGCGCAGCATCTCGTCGGCCACGTTGAGGTAGTCCGAGGCCAGATCGGGCCGGTAGTCGACGATCGAGAGCGCGCGCTCGGCCGATTCGGCGTAGGCGATCGAGGCGCGGATCGTGGTGTCGATCAGCTTCTCCCCGAAGTGCTCGCGCAGCGAGTCGAAGGCTTCCCGCGAGTGGCGCGTGCGCATGTCGGCGATGTTGAGCACCACGCCCAGCCACTCGAGGTCGGGGTTGAGGCTCTCCCGGGCCAGCTCGATCACCTCGAGCGCCTGCTCGACGCCCTGCATGGCGAAGTACTGGGCCTCGGCCGAGAGCAATGCGTAGTCGGAGGAGACGAGGGCGTTGACGGTCAGCAGCCCCAGCGAGGGTGGGCAGTCGATCAGGATCAGGTCGTAGTCGTCCTTGATCGGCTTCAGCGCCTTCTTCAGCGTCAGCTCGCGGCCCATCTTGCCCCCGAGCATGAGCTCGGCCTCAGCCAGCCCCAGGTTGGCCGGGATGACCCCGTCGTGCACGGCCTCGCGCGCCTTGGCCCGGCCGGCCAGCACATCACCGATCGTGGGCGCCGCGTCGGGGTCGACGTCGAGGTAGTCGGACAGGTTCCCCTGCGGGTCCAGGTCGATCGCGAGCACGTTCAGACCCACCCGGCGGAACACGTCGGTCAGCGTCCGCACCGCGGTTGTCTTGCCCGTGCCGCCCTTCTGCGAGAGAACTGCGATTGTCGCCGCCATGGGCGCCGACTATAGGTGCTTTAGCGTGTGCCTGTAGCTCGCTGCGGCTGGTGGCTGTAGCGCATTCCGGAAATTGCCGGAACGTCTACGTAGTGGAGGTGGTGGCGGCCGATGACGATCTCGTCGCCGTCCGCCAGGGTGCTCCATTCCACGCGCTCGCCGTTGACGAACACGCCATTGAGGCTGCGGTCGTCGAGCACGCGCAGCCCGTCGGGCTGGCGCACGATCAACGCGTGCCGGCGTGACACGGTCGGATCGTCGAACCGGATGTCCGCCGCCAGGCTCCGGCCGATCCGCGTCCACTCGCGCTGGAGCGCGAATGCGGTCATGTCATCGGTCTCGGTTCGGTAGGCCAGGTACTGACCGGGCTCGGTCAGGCCCTCGCGCAGATCGTCGAGCCACGACTGATCCTCGGCCTCGGCCGGGAGCTCGACCACCGCCGACTGAGCGGTTGTGAAGAGCGACGCCCGGACGAACTCCATGCCACCGCAATTGGGGCAGGTCGGCAGTTCGTCAACTGCGTCAAGGGACACCGAGTAATCACAGTCGGTGCATCGAAAAGTGCCGGTCCCCGCAACGTTGCCCGACGTCCAAGCTTTCATCTGGGGCGCTCTCTCCTTCGTCACGGGCTGCAGACTCGCCGAGTCGGATAACTCGACACGCTCATGATAGCCCGGACGTCAAACGCTTGATAAAGGCGCTGGACGCCCGATCTACGGGCTCTGCAACAGTCAAATTTAGGTAGGATTTACCGGAAGGGAACGGCGGAAGCGCCGACGAATAGGACCATCATGCGCGCCGTCGTTCAGGACATTCCAGATCTAGAACTCGCTCTTCTCCGCCGTGGGGTCGACCAGCGGGCAGCCGGTATCGACCGTTGTGGACAGTGCAAACGTACCCCGCTGATGGGCGAGCGAATCTACGTCTACGACACCGGGCGGATGCTCTGTGAGCTGTGCCGGTCGGCCCACCGCGCCGCGCCCGTGAGCTCGAAGCAGGTACACGGTCCCGGGATCGAGCACCGGATGCGGATCACCGACCGCCGCGCCGCCTAGCCGACCGCCCGGGCCGTCCGGCAGTACCTAGAATCTCGCCGCGTGGATCCGTTCACCGTCTCGACGACGATCTCGCGACCGCGCGAGGAGGTCTTCGCATACCTCGCCGACATCGCCAACCACGCCGAGTTCACCGACCACTACCTGACCGACTGGCACCTGACCGTGAGGACCCGTACGGGCGGGGCGCGGGCGCGCGGTTCCGGGTCAACGCGCCGCTGAACCGGTTCTCGTGGGCCGACTTCACGCTGGCCGAGGTCGACCCGCCGTACCGGATCGTCGAGCGTGGCCGGGGCGGCAAGTACAACCGGATCCGCCGATGCTCGGGGTCTACACGCTGTCGCCCGGATCCGGGCGGGAGCACGAAGGTCGAGTACACGCTCGAGACGGTTCCCGCGCTGCCCTCCGACCGGCTGATGGAGGTATTCGGAGGCCGGAGCTGGAACCGGCGCCAGGCCGCCAAGGCGATGCGACGGCTGCGGACGATCCTCGAGGAAGACCGCGGCCGCGGGCGCCGCGCCTCCGTGGCGGGGCGCGATTAGAATTCGCAGTCCCGGATGAGAGCGGTCGAGACTTCGCATCGGCGCCCTGGCGGTCGTGGCCGCGGTCGTGCTGGCCGGGTGCGGGGCCGCTCGTCACCCACCGACGCCACGGCCGAGAACAACGGCTAGTACGTCAAGGCGGTCAGGTCTCCTACCAGCTCCAGGTCTCACGCCAGCTGAACCAGTTCGCGACCGAGGACCACCAGTACCTGACCGGCCTGCACCGGCATAGCGAAGCCGGCTCCCACCGAGACTCAGTGTGGTACGCCGTGTTCTTGCGGGCAAGAACAAGACCGAGCAGCCCCAGACCACGGCCAGCAGCTTCGACATCGCAGATACCCAGGGGAACAAGTACTACCCGGTCGCGCTCAACTCGTCGGTCAACGAGTACGCGTGGGCGACGATGCAGCTACGCCCGCTGGGCACCGAGCCGGCGCCGGACACGACCGCGTTCCTCGGCCCGACGCAGGGCTCTGATGCTGCTGTTCAAGCTGAACACCTCCGTCTACAACAACCGGCCGTTGACGCTCGAGATCCAGCTCTCCGGGGCATCGCAGGTCTCCACGATCTCGCTCGACCTTTGAGACTGGGAGGCGGGCCGCGAGGCTGGCGGCGCTCGCGCTCCTTGCCGCCGCTGGGCCGGCATCGGCCGTGGTGACGGCGACCGCGGCGCCGGCCCGGGCGGCGACGGCCGCGCCGGGCGGCCGCTGGGGAGCGCCGTTCCGGCTCGCCGGACCGCTCTCGCTCGACCTCCTCCCGGCCGAGCTCGCCTTCGCGCCCTCCGGGGCGGTGGGGGTCGGCTTCGGCGCCCAGGACGAGGACAGACCCGCCAACTCGCAGGCGTTCACCGCGGTGCGCGCGCCGTCCGGGCGGATGGGGCGGGTGCAGCCGGTCGCCGGAGCGCAACAGATCCTCGACCTCGCCTACGACGGGAAGACGCTGAAGCTGCTCACGGCCGCCGCGCCGGCAGGGCAGCCGTGCTGCACGAGCGCGCAGGTGGTCTCGATCGACTCCCGTGGCCGCCGATCTGCGCGAACCGTCCCGGCCGCGCTGTCCGGCGCGACCCTCGGGCGGCTGCTGGTCTTGCCTCGCCACGTGACGCGTGGCGGCCCTGGCGTCCGAGAACGGAGTGTGGGTGGAGCGGGCGCCGGCCCGCGGAGGCCATGCTCCGGGCCCGGGCCACCGGCTCACCCCCGGCCTCTCCCAGGCCACCACCCTGACCGCCACCGCGCTCGCGCGCGGGCGCAGCCTGGTGGCGTGGACGGCGACCCCGAGCCCGTCGGCCCCGCCGCCGGGGGCGATCACGGTCGCGCGCGGAACGCGGACGAGCGCGCCGGCGCTCCCCGCAGACGGCGGTGCGGGCACCGGCCGGTCACGCGATCGACGAGCTGCAGGTTGCGGGCGGAGCGGCGGACGGCACCGCGGCCTGGGTCGAGAGCTGGTTCGACCGCGCCGGGAACTTCCACTCCGAGGTCGCGGTCGCCGACCTCAAGCCGCCGGTGCGGGGAAAGCAGCTTTCGATCCCCCGCCGGCTCGCCTCGGGGATTTCGCTCGCCGCGGACGACCGCGGCGACCAGATGCTGGCCTGGCAGGCGTGCGACGGGCTGGGGGCGTGCCGGGTCGAGGCTGCGGGGCGGCGGGCCGGCGGCCGCTTCGGCGCTCCGTCCGCCCTGGGCGCGGTGGACGCTTCCGAGCCGCCCGTGGCGGCGGTGGCCCCGAGCGGCGAAGCGGTCGTGGCCTGGATCTCCAACGGGCACGTGTTCGCGGTGCAGCAGCCGCGGCCGGGCGCGCGCTTCGCTCCGGTTCACCGGGTGTCGGCGACCAACTACGCCTCCAGCCTGGCCCTCGGCTTCCAGCCCGAGGGGACGGCGGTGGCGGCGTGGACCCAGGGCACGCTCAACTCGAGCGTGATGGGCGCGACCCTGCGGTAATCACTTCAACGCCGAGGCGAGCACGTCGTGGACGGCGGGCGCCGCGGTCTGGGCGCCGGCTCCCTGGGCCGGGAACAGCGCCCCGACGACGATTCTCGGGGCGCCCGCGGGCGCGTAGCCGACGAACCAGGAGTCGGTGTTCTGCGGCGCATTCGCTCCGGGGCTGTTCTCGTTTCGCAGCTCGGCCGTGCCGGTCTTGCCCGCCACTTTGACCCCCGGGATCTGCACCGACGTGCCGGTGCCGTAGCTGACCACGGCCAGCATCGCCTTCTCGACCAGCGCGCTCACGTGACGCGTGGTCACGTTGACGAAGACGGGCGGCCGGTCCGCCAGCAGCGTGGGCAGCGGGCGACGGCCTCCCATCGCGATGGCCGCCGCGGCGTCGGTCATCTCGAGCGCGGTCGCCTGCACGCGGGCCTGTCCGATGGCCGATGCGCCCACGTCGGTGTCGCTTCCGATCTTGTCCGCGGAGGGGATGGTGCTCGGAACGGCATCCGGGAACGGGGGTTGCTGGTTGAAGCCGAACCGCTCCGCGGCGGCGACCAGCCGCGCGCCGCCCACCTTGACGCCCAGCGGCGCGAAGACCGAGTTGCAGGAGACTGCGAACGCGTTCAGGAGCGTCCCCCCGCACGCCTCGCCGCCTGCGTTGCGCAGCGTGTAGCCGCCGACGTCGGCGGCGGTGGCGATCGGGAAGGTGGTCCCCAGGGTGACGATCCCGGCCTGGAGCGCGGCCGTCGTGGTGATGATCTTCATCGTCGAGCCCGGAGGCTGGACGGCCGACCAGGCCACGCCGGCGGCGCCCTCGATCGCGCCGGTGCGCGGGTCCATGGCCACCATTCCGGCGTACCGTCCCGCGATCGCGGTCAGCAGCGATGCCTCGACCGCCGGGACGATCGTCGTCTTCACGGTCCGGCCGGGGACCGCGTTCCGGTGCGCCAGAGTGCGGGTTCCGGCCAGGAGCGTCGCCTCCGGCATGCCGGCCAGCTGACGCTCGAAGATGCCCTCGAGGCCGTCCAGCCCGACCTTGGCCCGGGGCGGATAGCCCAGCGCCGCGTAGGTGGAGGCCTGCTTGGCCGGGATCTGCCCGAGCGTGCCGACGATCCCGGCCGCGGCGGTAGGGGAGGCGGAGCTCCGGCTCGGTCCCTGGGCCAGCGGCGTCCCATCGCCGGCCAGGAGGGTGGCCCGCGGGGGAAGGCGGGACTGCCGGGACAGCCGCTCGCCGGGTCGCAGCCCCGGGAAGGTGAGCAGGCTCGCGAAGCTGACCCTGGTCTCCGCCCCGGTCCCGGTCAGCGGGACCTGGAGCGTCTCGACGAGCGTGCCGAACAGGCGCGTGCGCGCTCGCATGCGCACCGGGAGCAGGTTCTGGCGACGGCTTTCGAGCCGGACGAGCGAGACCGTCAGCAGCGTGGCCGTGTTCGCGGCGGCCTGGTAGGAGGCGCGGAACTGCGCCGAGCTCGTGTGGAGCCGCGAGGGCCGATCCAGGAGCGAGTACATGGTCGCGTAGTCCCCGCGTGTCCACGCCGTCACGTAGCGGGTGACCAGAGCCCGGTCCTCGCCGCCGGAGCTGCTCGCGATCAGGACCGCGACCGCCACCACCGCGGCGATAAGCGCGAGGGCGGGGAGGGCGCGCGTGAGCAACCGGCGGCGCCTACGCCGGTTCGGCCGGCGGTGCGTCCCACCGCCCCCCTCCATCAGGACTCCGCCCTTCACTTCGTTGCAAACGGTACCCGGCCCGGAGGCGCCTGAATGCCAGTGGCCCCTGGATAAGCTGCAGCGTCGTGACCGGCGTCGACTGGCTGATCGTTGCGTTCACGGCGCTGCTCGCGATCTACGGCTATATCCAGGGCTTCATCGTCGGGGTCCTGTCTCTGGCCGGATTCGCGCTGGGCGCGTTCCTGGGCACGCGGCTCGCCCCGTTGGTCCTGTCCGGTGGCGACCATTCGCAGTACGCGCCCCTGTTCGGGCTCCTGGGGGCGCTGGTCGCGGGCGGCGTGCTGGCGAGCGGGTTCGAGGGCCTGGGTCTCCGGGCTCGCTCGGTCCTGCGCGTGCCCGGCTTGCGGGCGGTCGACGGGCTCCTCGGGGGCGCGCTGACGGCGTGCGTGGGCCTCGGGATCGCGTGGATCGTCGGGGCGGTGGCGCTCCAGTCGACGGGCTCGACGCCGCTCCGCCAGGACATCCAGCGCTCGGCCATCCTGTCCAAGCTCAACCAGATTCTCCCGCCGTCGGGCCCGATCCTCCATGCGCTGGCCCGGTTCGACCCGCTCCCGTCCGTGCGCGGGCCCGCGGCCGACGTCCCCGCCCCCACCACCGGCATTCTGGCCGCGCCGGGGGTCCGGGGCGCCGAGCGGAGTGTGGTCCGCGTGGTCGGCACGGCGTGTGGCCTTGGCATCGAGGGCAGCGGATGGGTGGCCGGCCCGGATCTGGTCGTCACCAACGCGCACGTGGTGGCGGGAGAGCACGACACGGTGGTCCAGCCCGGCGGCGTGGCCCCCGGTCTGCCCGCCCACCCGCTCGAGTTCGATCCCCACAACGACGTCGCCGTGCTCCGCGTGCCGGGGCTGGGCCGGCCGCCGCTCGCGCTGTCCGGCAACCCGGCCCCGGGTACCTCGGCCGGGATCCTCGGCTATCCGCTCGATGGCCCCTTCGACGCCGAAGCCGGCCGGATCGGCCGGACCCAGGACGTGAACACCGAGGATGCGTACGGCAACGGCCCGGTGGTGAGGAGCATCACCTCGCTGCGCGGCCGCGTCCGGCCGGGCAACTCGGGCGGCCCGATGGTCGATGCGTCCGGGCGGGTGGTGGCCACGGTGTTCGCGGCCATCGTCGGGGCGTCAAGCGGATCCGGTGGGTTCGCAGTCCCCAACGCGATCGTCCGCGGCGCCCTGGCCAAGGCGGCGCACAGCCCCGGTTCGGGGACCGGCCAGTGCGCCGGCTAGTCCTCCGGGGCGCCGGCTAGTCCTCCGGGCGGCCCGAGTCAACGAGGCCATGCCGGTTGACCGCTGCCCGCCCCGGCAACGGCCCCCGGCAATCTCTCCGTCCATCAAGTTGACACCCCTGGGCGGGCGGTGGTCTGCACACCGCCCGCCCCTAGGTGTCTTGCCCCCGGGCGCCCCTCGGCGTCAATGCCCCTCGACGTTCTCGGCCATCTGATTCACCAAATCCAGCTCCAGCGCCCCCAGGAGCTGCGGGTGATGATGTGCGACGTGCCGCTGCACCGCTTCGAAGAGCTCCTCCTGGGTGCCGCCTGCGAGTTGCGCCCCGCACTCGCATTTGGCCACCCTTTTGCGCCCCTCGTTGCTCGTGGTCCGTCCGCCCCTTTCGATGCGGTGGTGGTGGACGTCGCGCGCCCCTCCGAGAACGTCTGTCGGTGTCACCCCGATGTCCACGCTCGGCAGCATCAGCCCTTTACGTTGTCGATACGTTTCCAAAACGTTGCCGCAGGCCGAACGCGTCATCGAGAGCACCCGGATCCAGCTCTGCGGGCGCCTGTCAGTGGAGGTCGAGGGCGTCCAGCTGGCCGATGCGCTGCGGGGCAAGCAGGTCCGGCTGCTGCTCGCCTATCTGGTCCTGAACCGCGAGCGCCAGGTCGGGCGCGAGGAGCTGATCGACGCACTGTGGCCCTATCAGCCGCCCCGGGCCGAGGATGCCGCCCTGCGAACCCTGCTCTCGCGGCTGCGCTCGGCGGTCGGGACCGACTCGCTGGCCGGCCGGGACGGGCTGATGCTGGCGCTTCCCGAGCCGGTTTGGGTGGATGTCGAGGCGGCTGGAGCGGAGGTGCAGCGGGCGCTGCAGGCCCTGGCGCGGGGTGAGGCGCGGAGCGCCTGGGCCTTAGCCCAGGTGCCGCTGAACATCGCCAGCCGCGGTCTGCTTCCGGGGGTTGAGGCGCGCTGGCTCGAGGCGCCGCGGCGGGAGCTCGAGGACGTCCGGCTCCAGGCCCTCGAGGTGATCGGGCGGGCCGGGCTCTCGCTCGGCGGGGGTCAGCTCGCCTCGGTCGAGCGGGCCGCCCGGAGCCTGCTCGAGACCGAGCCCTACCGGGAGTCCGGGTACGTGCTGCTGATGGAGGCGCTGGCCGGCCAGGGCAACCTGGCCGAGGGACTGCGCGTGTTCGAGCGCCTGCGCTCGCTCCTGCGCGACGAGCTCGGCGTCACCCCGTCGCCCGAGGCGCTGGCCGTGCACGAGCGGTTGCTGAGCCCCGCCGGGGCGGCATCGGGCGGGCAGCCGGCGGCCGGCGGAGGCTCGGAGACGGTCGTCCTGGCCCTGCCGCCCGAGCTCGGGGCTCGCGGCGACGCGCCCCTGGTCGGGCGCCGGCGTGAGCTCGAGGAGCTCGGGCGGCTGTGGGCGGTGGCCCGCGGCGACGAGCCGCCGCCGGCCGGGGTCGACCCCGGGGACGCTGGCGGCGCGGACGGTCGTCCCACGCTCGACGCCCCGGTCCCGTCGGGCCGGATCGCCATGCTGACCGGGGATCCCGGGATCGGCAAGACACGGCTGGCGGCCGAGCTGGCCCGCCGAGCCTTCGACGCGGGCGCGTTCGTACTGGCGGGCCGGTCGCCGGAGGAGACGGTGACGCCCTACCAACCGTTCCTGGAGGCGCTCCGCCACTACTTCCTCAACGCCCCGCTGGCCGAGCTCCGGGTCACCGTCCGGGAGTACGGCTCCGAGCTCGGCCGGCTGGTCCCGGACCTGCGCCGGCGCATCCCCGACCTCCCCGCCCCGGTCGAGGGAGAGCCCGAGACCGAGCGCTACCGGCTGTTCGAGGCGGTGGTCGGGCTGCTCAGCTCGATCGCCGCCACCGCTCCGATCCTGCTCGTGCTCGACGACCTGCAGTGGGCCGACCGACCTTCGCTCCTGCTCCTGCGTCACCTTGCGCGTGCACCGAATCCCCGGCGGCTTCTCATCCTCGGGGCCTACCGCGGCACCGAGGCCGAGCGCGTCGGGTTCCCGGAAGCCCTGGCCGACCTGCGGCGCGAGCGGCTGGTGACCGAGATCGAGATCGCGGGGCTGAGCGTCGAGGAGACGGCCGAGCTGGTCAAGGCCCGGACGCACGAGGAACCGGCTCCCTCGCTCGCGGAGGCTCTGCACGAGCAGACCGAAGGCAATCCGCTGTTCATCGAGGAGACGCTGCGTCAGCTGGTCGAAGCGGGGGTCCACGTCAGCGACGCGACCCCGAACCTGCTCGGCCGCTTCGGCCTGCCCGAGGGCGTCAAGGAGGTGATCGCTCGCCGTCTGGCCCGCCTCGGACCCCGGACGACCGAATGGCTGCGGGTGGCGGCGGTGATCGGTCGCGACTTCGAGCTTTCGCTGCTCGAACGGGTGCTGGCCCTGGATGAGGACGAGTTCCTCGACGCGCTGGACGAGGCGCTCGGGGCCGGGCTCGTGGTCGAGATCGGGGGGCGCCGGACCGCTGCAGCTTCTCCCACGCGCTCATCCGCGAGACTCTCTACGAGGGCATGTCCGCCCCCCGCCGCGCCCGGACGCATCGGCGGGTGGGCGAGGCGATCGAGTCGGCGCGCAAGGAGAGCCTGCCCTCGCTCGCCCTGCACTTCACCCGGGCCGCCGGCCCGAACGACACTGAGAAGGCGCTCACCTACGCGATGCGGGCCGGCGAGCAGGCGACCGCGATGCTCGCCCACGAGGAGGCCGCCCAGCACTACACCCGTGCGCTCGAGGTGGTCGAGCGGTTCGAGCCCGACGCGCTGGCGCGGCGCTGCGAGCTGCTCCTCCTGATCGGAGAGGCCCGGGTGCGCAGCGGCGAACGCGTGCTGGCGTGGCCCGCGTTCCGCGAGGCCGCGACGCTGGCTGAGACGCTTGGCGATCCCGAGCGGCTGGCCCGGGCGGCGTTCGGGGCCTCCCGCGGCTACATCCAGCAGCCCGGGATCGTCGACCGAGAGCTCATCGCGATGCTCGAGCGGGCGCTGGAGCTGAACGCGGGCACCCGCACGCGGATGCGGGTGCGCCTGCTCTCGCGCCTGTGCGGCGCCCTGTACTACACCGCCGAGCGCGAGCGGATGCACGCCCTGGCTGACGAGGCGGCGTCGATCGCCGCCTCGCTCGACGACCCCGAGGCCCACGCCTTTGCGTGCGTGGCCCGCCGGCGCGCGCTGTGGGACGCCGCCCATCTGCGCCAGCGGCTGGCCACCTCGACCGAGATGCTGACCCGGGCGAGGCAGATCGGGAATCTGGAGCTCGAGCTCCAGGCCCACGCGTGGCTGGTCGTGGATCTGCTCGAAGCGGGGGACCGCGACGCCGTCGACGCCCAGATCGAGGCGTTCACCGATGGAGCCGAGCGCCTCCGCCAGCCTCTGTATCTGTGGAACGTGCTGGTGTGGCGGGCGATGCGGGCCATGCTGGCCGGCTCGCTCGAACGGGCCGAAGTGTTCGCCTCCGAGGCCCTGGCCGCCGGCGCTTCGGCGGAGGCGGTCACGGCGCCGCAGTACTACGCGATCCAGCTTCTCGCCCTGCGCCGCGAGCAGGACCGGATGGGAGAGCTCGAGGTACCCGCGCTCCAGATGGTCGAGGCGCAGCCCGACCGGCCGGCGTGGCGCGCGGCGCTGTCGGCCCTGCTGGCCGACGGGGGCCGGACCGATGAGGCGCGCTCGCACCTGGAGGCGCTCAGCGCGCGGGGGTTCGAGGCCATCCCCAGGGACGGCGACTGGATGACCGCGATCACCTTGGCCAGCGAGGCGGTGGTGGCCGTGGGCGACGCGCAGCAGGCGTCGCTGCTGTACGAGATGCTGCTCCCCTACGCCGACCGCAACGTGGTCATCGGGCTGGCGGCGGTCTGCCTGGGCTCAGCCGCGCGCAACCTGGGCAAGCTCGCGTTCACCGCCGGGCGGCCGCAGACAGCACGGGATCACCTGGAGCAGGCGCTGCGGGCGAACACGACGCTGAACGCCCCGGTCGCGCTCGCCCATACGCGGCTCGACTACGCGTGGGTTCTCGGGGCCTCGGGTAAGCAGGCCGGTGAGCTGATCGCGGCTGCGGAGCAGACGGCCCAACAGCTCGGATTGCCGGCCGTGGCGCGCCGCGCGGCCTCGCTGCGGGGCGGTTGATCGGGACCGCTGGACGCGAGCGCTACCCTCCCCGGATTCATGCCTTCGAAGACGCTCGTCATAGCCGAGAAGCCCTCCGTGGGCCGCGACCTGTCGCGGGTGCTGCCGGGATCGTTCACCAAGGGTGAGGGGTTTCTCGACGGTCCCGAGCACGTGATCACGTGGGCCGTCGGGCATCTGGTCCAGCTCGCCGATCCGGACGAGTACGACGACCGGTTCAAGAAGTGGCGGATGGCCGATCTGCCGATCGTTCCCGAGCGGTTCAAGCTGGTCGTGCGCGACGACCGCTCACAGAAGCAGATGACGGTGGTCAAGCGCCAGCTCGGGCGTGACGACGTCTCGCTCGTGGTCAATGCGTGCGACGCCGGGCGCGAAGGCGAGCTGATCTTCGCCTACTTGTACGAGAAGTCGGGCTCGCGCAAGCCCGTGCAACGGCTCTGGCTGAGCTCGATGACCACCCAGGCGATTCGCGAGGCGTTCGAGCGGCTGCGTCCGGCCTCGGAGCTCGCCACCCTGGAGGCGGCGGCGCGGTCACGCTCGGAGGCGGACTGGATCGTCGGGATGAACGCCACTCGGGCGGCGACGATCCGGTTGCGGAGCTCATTTGACGGCGCCGTTTCGCTGGGCCGCGTGCAGACTCCCACACTGGCCATCCTGGCCCGGCGCGAGCAGGAGATCCGCGATTTCAAGCCCGAGCCGTACTGGGTCGTCGACGCGTCGTTCGATCCGGTTGTCGACGGGCCGCGCCGGTATTTCGGGCGCTACCACGCGGGCGCCAACCCGAGGGTCAAGACGGCTGATGAGGCTTCAGCCATCGTCGACGCGTGCCGCGGCCAGACGGGCGAGATCACCAAGCTCGAGAAGTCCGAGCAGCGCGAGCGTCCGCCGTTCCTGTACGACCTCACCTCGCTGCAGAGCGACGCCTCGAGCCGCTTCGGCTTCACCGCCCGGCGCACCCTCGCCGCCGCGCAGCGTCTGTACGAGGAACACAAGGCGGTCACATATCCGCGCACCAACTCGCGCTACCTGACCACCGACATGGTGCCCGAGATCAAGCCGATCGCGGAGCTGGTCGGCACGCAGAAGGAATATGCGGCGGCCTCTGCGTACGTGGCCGGGCTCGACGTCCTGCCCCTGGGCCGAGTGGTCAACAACGAGCGGGTCACCGATCACCACGCGATCATCCCCACCCGGGCCGAGCGCCACCCGGTGGACAAGATGAACGAGGACGACCGGCGGGTGTACGACCTGGTCGTGCGCAGGTTCCTGGCCGTCTTCCATCCCGAGGCGGTGTTCGAGAACACCCGTGTCGAAACCACGGTGGCCTCACATGTGTTCCGCACTCGCGGCCGGCTGATCCTGGTGCCGGGGTGGCGCGGGGTTTACGGCGAGGGTGTCGAGGCGGCTGAGCGCTCGGACGAGGATGACGGACGCGAGCAGCAGCTTCCGCGCCTGGACCGCGGGGAATCCGTCTCGGTACTCGAGGTCGGCTCCGAGGCCAAGGAGACCAAGCCCCCGCGGCGCTACAGCGACGGCACGCTGGTCCGCGCGATGGAGACGGCGGGCAAGCTGGTCGACGACGACGAGCTCCGCGAGGCCATGAAGGACTCCGGGATCGGCACTCCGGCCACCCGCGCAGCCATCATCGAGCGCCTGATCCAGGTCGGCTACGTCGAGCGCGACGGCCGCGCTCTCGTGGTCACCGAGAAGGGCCTGAACGTGATCCGCCTGCTCGGGGAGCACGCCCTTACCTCGCCTTCGCTGACCGGGGACTGGGAGCACCGGCTGGCGCGAATCGAGACCGGGTCCGATTCGCGGGAGGCGTTCATGAGCGACATCGTGAAGTTCACCTCGGAGACGGTGTCGGAGCTGGATTCGAAGTTGAAGGACGTCCGGATTCCGCGGGCCAACCTCGGCCCCTGCCCGGTGTGCGGGCGCGACATCGTCGAGAACCGAAAGGGCTACTCGTGCTGGTCGCGCGAGGACCCAGGCTGCGGCTTCGTGATCTGGAAGTCCAAGGCCGGCAAGCAGCTGCCCGTCGTGGTGGCGCGCGAGCTGATCAAGACCGGACGGACCGAGAAGGCGGTCACCGGGTTCAAGGGCCGGACCGGCAAGAGCTTCCGGGCCCGGCTGGCGCTGCTGCAGACCGACGAGGGCAAGTGGCGAGTCGAGTTCGACGAGCCGTGGGCGCGCGATGGTGCCAAGCCGCCCGAGGCCGACGCGGCCGAGTCGGAGTCGGACTCGGCTCGGTCGGGTGCGGAGCAGCCCGCTCCGGCCGAAGCCGCCTGAGCCACCGTGACGGGACCCTCCGCGCCGGTCCCGTTCTGCGATCTCAAAGCCGGCTTTGAAGCTCGCGCCTCAGCCCTCGAGGCGGCTCTGCTTCGGGTGGCGCGATCGGGCCGCTACGTCCTCGGCCCCGAGGTCGAAGCCTTTGAGGCCGAGTTCGCCGCCCTGTGCGGGACCGCCGAAGCCGTGGGCGTGGGCAGTGGGACGGACGCGATCAGCCTGATCCTCCGCGCGGCCGGCCTCGATCATGGCGACGAGGTGCTGGTACCCGCGTACACCGCGGCGGCGACCTGGATGGGCGTCGCCGCCGCCGGCGCCACGCCGGTCGGCGTCGACGTCGACCCGGATACCGGGCTGATCGATCCCAGTGCCGCCGGCGCAGCGATCAGCCCCCGAACCCGCGCGCTGGTGGCCGTGCACCTGTTCGGCCGTCTGGCGCCGATGCTCGAGTTGCGGCGCCTGTGCGGCCGCCACGGGCTGCTCCTGGTCGAGGATGCGGCCCACGCCGCGGGGGTGACCGAGGCGGGGCGGCGCGCCGGATCGCTCGGCGACGCTGCCGCCTTCTCGTTCTATCCGACCAAGCCGCTCGGCGGTCTCGGCGACGGCGGCGCCGTGGTCACCGACGACGCGGAGCTGGCGGGCGCGGTTCGCCGGCTTCGCTCCTACGGCTGGAGCGAATGGCATGGGCAGGCGCCGGCGCCCGGGATCAACTCGCGTCTGGACGCGCTCCAAGCCGCGGTGCTGCGCGCTCAGCTGCCTACTCTGCCGAGCGTGCACGGGCGTCTGCGATCGCTGGCAAGCACCTACCGGGCGCAGCTCGCGAGCGAGCCCGGGCTCGGGCTGCCACCTGCGCCGCCCGGCGACGAGGCGCCGTGGCATCAGTTCGTGATCCGCCACGCCGAGCGCGACGGGGTCGCACAGGCGCTGGCCCGGCGGGGCATCGGCACCTCGGTCCACTACCAGCCGATCCCGCCGGGCCTCGAGGCGTTTGCGCCACAACCGGACTTCCCGGCCGCCGCCCGGCTCGCCGCCACCGGGCTGAGCGTCCCCTTCGACCCGTGGCTAACCGAAGCTCAGGCGTCGGCTGTGTGCGCTGCCGTGCTCGCGGCCACCGGAAGCCGAGAGCGGTCGCTCACGTAGTCGTCCGGGTCGTAGGCGCCGTCGGCCAGGACGAGGATGCTGAGGTCTTCCGTGATCGCCTCGATCTCGTGCCAGGTACCCGGGGAGAGGTGCAAGGTGTCGCCGTGTCCGAGCTCGACCTCGGAGGTCTGTACCCCGTCGTCGAGCACGACGACGGCGCGCCCTGAGAGGCCGAGCAGGAAGCGATGCTGGGTCCGGCTCGCGTGGCCGGCCCGGCGCGCTCCGGGCGGTATCCGCCCGATCACGTACACCCGCGCGGGGGCGAAGGGCAACTCGTCATACGGCACCAGCGTCAGGCTCCCGCGCCCGTCCTCGAACACCGGCGCCCGGCCGGTGCGCGCCGGCGGCGAGACTCGGCCGTCCATGGCTTGCGATCCTATCCGGCCATGGCTGGCTCGGTCTACCAAACCCTGGTGCGCAAGCTGTGGCCGACGCAGCGGCGGTTCGAGTGGCGCCACGGCGAGCTGGCCGGCCAGCTCGCCGCGCTGCGCACCTCGGTCGAGGAGCTGACCGGCGCCGTCGAACTGGTGCGTGCTCGCCAGGAGGACATCTTCGCCGGGCAGGCCGAGCTTCGTACGCGCCTGCGGCGCACACAGGCACTGACCGCACGGGTGTATGAGCACCTCCACGACTGGCCTGCGCTCCTTGCCGCGGCTCGCGCCCAGGACGGATACGAGGCCGCCTACCTCGACCCCGAGCCGCTGGTCAGCATTCCGATCCCGACCTACCACTCACCGGACACGCTGTGCGAGCGGGCGCTGGCCTCGGTGCTCCAGCAGACGTACGGCAACTGGGAGGCGATCGTGGTCGGCGATCACTGCACCGACGACACCGAGGACCGCGTGCGGGCGCTCGCTGACCCGCGGATCCACTTTCACAACCTCCCCGTGCGCGAGAACGACCCGAGCGATCCCTGGGAGCGGTGGGCCGTGCGGGGGAGCGTCCCGCGCAGCACCGGGGTGGAGCTGGCTCGCGGAAAGTGGATTGCTCCGCTCAGCCACGACGATGCCTGGGACTCCGATCATCTCGCGACCATGATCGAGGCGGCTCGGCGCAGCCACGCGGAGCTGGTCTACTCGCGCTTGCGCATCGTGGACGCGGAGGCGCTCGAGCGAGGGCCGGTCCGGACCATCGGCGCCTGGCCGCCACAGCTCGGCGAGTACGGATTCCAGGCCGCCATGTTCCACGGCGCTCTGCGTTTCCTGCGCTACGACCGGGCCTGCGCGCTGGCCTCGGAGCCCAACGACTGGAACCTGGCTCGCCGCGCGTGGGATGCCGGCGTCCGGTTTCATCACGTCGACCGCGAAACGGTCACGCTGTTCGTCTATCCGCGCCCGCGGGCGATTCACGACGAGTACGCCGCTCGCGGGCTGCCTCCCAGCGCCGCGGCGAGCCCGTGAGATTCGTTCTCTACGCGGTCTCCAGTCCGCACGCGAGCGAGCTGCTGGAGACCGCCACGCGGCTCGGCTGGGAGGTCGCGGCCGCGGTCCGCAACGTTCCGCACATGCCCGTCCCGCCCGAGATCGAGCGCGTCCCGGTGGTCGAGGCGGACCGCCTCGACCGCGACCTGCTCACCCTTCCGTTCGCCGTCCCGCTGACCAATCCCGCCAACCGCTATCGAGCCGTCCAAGACGCCTTGGCACGCGGGTTTCCCCGGACGATCACGCTGGTCGACCCGACCGCGATTCGCGCCACGACCGCGACGCTGGAGGACGGCTGCTATGTCGGCGCGGGCTCGGTCATCGGTGCCGGCGCGCGCCTGGGCGAGGCCTGCCTGATCAATCGCTCGTGCTCGATCGGCCACCACACGGAGTTCGAGGCGTACGCGTCGACCGGCCCGGGGGTGGTGGTGGCGGGCTCCTGCCGGATCGGCAAGTGGCGCCTTCCTCGGGGCCGGGGCGGTGCTCGCGCCCGAGAGCCGGGTCGGGGCCGGCGCGCTCGTCGGAGCCGGAGCGGTGGTGGTGCGCGACATCGGCGACGGCGAGGTGGTGGTGGGAAACCCGGCGCGGGTGCTCAGGCGGGCCGAGATCGCCCCTGAGGTTCCGTGGGCGCTGTGAAGCGCGGGTCGCTGGACCCGGCCCGTCCACCCCGGGCGCCACTATGAAGTGGCAATGGCGTTACAACTGGTCTTGGGGCCCGCCAACTCGGCCAAGGCGGGCGAGGTGCTGTCCGCCCACGCGGCCGCGGTCCCCCGCGGCGCGCTGCTCGTCGTCCCCACCGCGGCCGACGCCGATCACTACGGGCGGGAGCTGGCCGAGCACGGCTCGGTGCTCGGATCGGTACTGACCTTCTCCGGGCTGGCGGGGGAGATCGCTCGCCGGGTGGGGTACGAGGCACGCCGGCTGTCCCAGCTCCAGCGCGAACGAGTCCTCGCCCGGGTGGCGGCCGGCAACCCGCTCCACGCCGCGGACACGCCCGGCTTCGCCCAGGCCGCGGGCGGGTTGATCGCCGAGCTCGAGCGCTCGCTCGTGACCCCGCAGAGATTCATCGCCGCTATGCGTGCCTGGGCGGCCGAGGATCACCGGCGCCAAAGCTACGCCGAGGGAGTGGCGGCGCTCTACACGCGCTACGCGGGCGAGCTCGAGCGGCTGGGCCGGGTCGACCCGGACCTGTACGCGTGGCGGGCGCTCGACCGGCTGCGGGCCAACCCGGGCGCGTGGGGCTCGGACCCGGTGTTCTTCTACGGGTTCGACGACCTGCACGGGCTCCAGCGCGACGCGGTCGAGACGCTGGCCGAGGTGGTCGGGGTCGAGGTCACCGTCTCGCTGACCTACGAGGCAGGACGGACGGCATTCGCGGCCCGGGCCGGAACGATTCAGGAGCTGGCCCCGATCGCCCACGAGATCCGCGAGCTTCCAGCGCTCGATGAGTACTACGAGCGCCCGGCGCTGCACCATCTCGAACGCTCGCTGTTCGAAGCGCCGGCGGAGCTCCTGGACCCCGGCGAGGCGATCCAGCTTCTCGAGGCGGGCGGTGAGCTGGCCGAGGCCGAGCTCGTGGCGGCCGCGGTCCTCGCGCTCCTGCGCGCGGGGACGAGGCCGGAGGAGATCGCGATCGTCTCTCGCGCCCCGGCGCTGTTCGAGCGGGTGTGCACCTCCTACGGCGTCCCGGTGGCGGCGCCTCGGGAGATCCCGTTCGGACACACCCCGGTGGGCCGGGGCGTGCTGGCGCTGGCGCGGTGCGCGCTGCCCGGCAGCGAGGTGCCGCCCGATGAGCTGGTCAAGTACCTGCGCGCCGCGGGTGACGGCCAGCAGGCCGATGAGCTCGAGGCCCGGGCCAGGCGGGAAGGGCTGCGAACCGTGCCATCGGACGGCGACGAGGTCACAGCGGTGGCGCGCGCGGCCGACCCGGTGGCGGAGCTTCTGATCCAGGCTCAGCGACTACTCACGACCCGGCGCGCCGGAAGGGCGCCGGTTCTCGATCGCCGCGAGGAGCTCGACGCCCACGCCGTCAGTGCGCTCGCCCGCGCGGCCGACGAGCTGGCCGAGCTCGGGGAGGTGGTCGGTGGGCCGGAGCTGATCGAGCTACTCGAAAGTCTGACCGTTCCGGCCCCGAGCGCACCCGAGGGCGTACTGATCAGCGATCCGCTGGCCATCCGCGCGCGCCGGTTCCGGGCCGTGTTCGTGACCGGCCTCCAGGAAGGCGAGTTCCCCGTCCCCGCGGCCCCCGAGCCGTTGCTCTCGGACGATCATCGGCGTGAGCTCGCCGCCGTGTCCGGACTGCGACTGCGGACGTCCGACGACACACTGGCGCGCGAGCGCTATCTGTTCTACGCCTGCGTCTCGCGCGCCACCGAGCGCGTCGTCCTGAGCTACCGCAGCTCGGACGAGGAGGGCAGCCTGGCCCTGGCCTCGCCGTTCATCCGGGATGTGGCCGACCTGCTCGTGCCCGAGTGGCCCGAGCGCCGGCGCCGGCGCCTGCTCGCCGACGTCGTGTGGTCCTCGCAGGACGCGCCGACCGACCGAGAGCTGGCGCGGAGCAAGGCGGCCGAATCGCACGGCGGACCGCTCGCCGAAGAGCCGCTCAAACTGACCGAGGCGGCCGTGGAAAAGGTGCGCCACCGGGAGATCCTCTCCGGCGGGGCGCTCGAGGCCTACGCCTCGTGCCCGGTCAAGTGGCTGGTCGAGCGGGAGCTCCAACCGCAGGCGCTCGAGCCCGATCCGGAGCCGCTCGCCCGGGGCAGCTACATGCACGCCGCGCTCGAGGAGGTGCTCCGGCGCCTCGACGGTGTGCCCCTGACCCCGGACACGCTCCCGCGAGCCTTCGAGATCCTGAGCCAGGTCCTGGCCGAGCTCCCCCCGCGGATGGTGGCGCCGGGGCGCTCGGCCCCGGTCCGGGCCGGGGCGCTCAAGGCGATCGAGGCCGATATGCGCCGGTACCTCGAGCACGAGGCTCGCGACGGCTGCACCTGGCCGCCCCGGGCACTGGAGCTCCGCTTCGGCTTCGACGACGAGGAAGGCGCGCTGCCCGCGCTCGACCTCGGGGACGGGGTCCGTCTCCGCGGGGTGATCGACCGGGTCGACGTCGAGCCGGGCGGAACGAGAGCGATCGTGCGCGACTACAAGACCGGGAGCGCCCGGCCCGAGTACCAGGGAGCGCGCTGGCAGGCGGATCATCAGCTCCAGGTCCCGCTGTACATGCTGGCCGTGCGCGAGCTGCTCGGACTCAAGCCGGTGGCCGGGCTCTACCAACCGGTCGGAGGCAACGACCTGCGCGCCCGCGGAATCTTCGAAGCCGGTGAGGCGCCGGGAAGCTGCCTGGTCGCCAACGATGGCCGGGAAGCCGAAGCCATCGACCATGAGCTCGAAGCCGCCACGGCGACCGCGGTCGAGCTGGCCGCGCGACTGCGCTCGGGCGAGCTGACGCCGTGCCCGGAGACGTGCTCGCGCGACGGGTGCCGGTATCCCGCGATCTGCCGGGTCACATGAGCGTGATGGCGCCCGCCCGTGAGTGGACCGCCGAGCAGCTCGAGGCGATCGAGCGGCGCGACGGTGACCTGCTCCTCGCCGCGGCGGCCGGGAGCGGCAAGACGTCGGTGCTGGTCGAGCGGTTCGTTCGTATGGTGCTGGAGGACGAGGTCGACGTCTCGGCCATCCTCACCATCACCTTCACCGAGAAGGCGGCGGCCGAGATGCGCGACCGGATCCGGGAGCGGCTCCGTGAGCTCGGTGAGGACGAGGCCGCGCGCCAGACCGAGGGCGCGTTCATCTCCACCATCCACGGCTTCTGCGCGCGGCTGTTGCGCGCGCACGCGGTGGCGGTGGGGATCGACCCGGCGTTCACGGTGCTCGATCAACCCGACGCGCAGCGCCTGGCCGACGCCGCCTTCGACGACGCGCTCGAGCACGTGCCGGGCGCGGTGGATCTGATCGCCGCTTACGGCGCCGGACCGATTCGCGCCGCGATCCTGGCTGTGCACGATGAGCTCCGGTCGCGTGGGCAGAGCCGGCCCGAGCTCCCGCCGCTGCCGGACCCGCCCGATCTCGAGACCGCCCGGGCAGCGCTTGAACTGGCCGCGGCGGCGGTGGCGCGAGAGCTCGGCGCGATCGACAAGCCGTCGACCAAGGTGGTCCAGGCCCTGGACCGGCTCGAGCGCCTGGGAACCGCAATCGACTCCGAGACCGATCCCTGGCCGGGGGCGCTTGATCGCTTCAGCCTGCCGGGCGGTAACGGCGCCGCGCTGACCACGGACGCGTGCGCCGCCTACGCCGAGGCGCTCGCGGCCTTCCGGCGCGCCGTCGAGCACCGGTATGCCATCCGGACCCACGCCGTGCTGGCTCGCCTGCTCGCCGTGTTCGCAGAGGGCTACGCCGCGCGAAAGCGTGCCTCGGCCGGGCTCGACTTCGAGGACCTCGAGCTGCTGACCCGTGACGTGCTGGCCGCCGACGACGAGCTGCGCGAGCGCTACCGCTCACGGTTCGCCCAGGTCATGGTGGACGAGTTCCAGGACACCAACCACGTGCAGCTGGCGCTGATCGAGTCGATCGCGGACGGAAACCTGTTCACGGTCGGCGACGCCCAGCAATCGATCTACGGGTTCCGCCACGCCGATGTGGAGCTGTTCGAGCGGCGCGCAAAAGAGCTGGCGCGCATCGACTCCAGGCTCGGGCTGACGATCAACTTCCGCTCGCGCCCGGAGATCCTGGCGGTCATCAACGCGGCCTTCGACTTCCCCTCGATCGGCGCCGGCCGCTCGGATCCGCCGGCCGACGATCCCCGGGTGGAGCTGATCGTGGCCGACAAGGCCGCGGCCTGGGCGGTCGAGGGCCAGGCCTCGCCGTGGCGCCTGGCCGAAGCGCGGGCGCTGGCGGGGCGAGTCATCGAGCTCGTGGAAACCGGGACACCGCCGGGGGACGTCGTGGTGCTGACCCGTGCCACCACCGATCTGCGCACCTATGAGCGTGCACTCGAGGAGCGAGGCGTGCCGACCTATGTGATCGGTGGCCGCGGGTACTGGACCCACCCGCAGGTGATCGACCTCCTGGCCTACCTCCGGGCCCTGGCCAACCCGCTGGACGAGGAGGCGCTGGTCATGCTGCTGGCCTCGCCGCTGGTGGCTGCGACGCCGGACGAGCTCGTCCTGCTCGCCGGGGCCGCGCGGGCCGAGAAGCGAGCGCTGTGGGAGGTCGTGAAGGAGCGCCGGGCGGCGTTCGCGGAGTGGTTCGAGGCCGAACGCGAGGCGGCACGCCAGTACGGCGTCGACGAGCTGATCGACCGGGCGCTCGCGCGCACCGGGTATGACCTCGCGGTGCTGGCGATGCCGGGCGGCCGGCGGCGGCTGGCCAACGTGCGCAAGCTGATGCGCCTGGCGCGCGAGCAACCGGGGATCGACGTGCGCGGCTTTCTCGACCTGGTCGAGCGGAGGGCGAGCGAGTGGTCGGTGCACGAGAGCGAGGCGCCGGTGGAGGGGGAGACCGTCGACGCGGTCCGGCTGATGACGATTCATCGCGCCAAGGGCCTCGAGTTCGATGTCGTATGCGTAGCCGACCTCGGGCGCGGACCGCGGTGGCCGGCCGAGCTGATGCGGCTCGGCCGCGACGGGCGGTTCGGCCTGCGGCTGTCCGAGCCGGGCACGAGCCGCGCCGTGCCGGCGCTCGATTACCTCCCGCTCGGCGAGGCGCGGGCGGAGGCCGAGGCGGCCGAGGAGCGGCGGCTGTTCTACGTGGCGATGACTCGCGCCCGGGAGCGGCTGATCCTGAGCGGGGCAGCCCGGCTGGACGCCTGGCCGGAAAGCGGGTCTCCGATCGCGTGGATCGGCCCGGCGGTGGTTCCCGACATCGCCGAGCGGGTGGACGAGGGCGACGGGGTCACCGACGCCGGGGTGCAGTTCGCCTTCGTGGGCGCGGACGGCGAGACCGGTGCCCAAGCGCGAGCGCCCTTCCGCTTCACGGCACCGGCGCCCGTGCCGGGGACGCTCACCGAGCACGAGCCGGAGCCGCCGACCGCGCCGACCGTGACCACGCTGAGCTACTCCTCGCTCGAGGAGTACGACCGCTGCGGCTACCGCTTCTACGCCGAGCGCGTGCTCGGCCTCCCGGGCCGCCGGCCCCAAGCCGGTGGCGGCCCGTCAGGCATCGAGCGCGGGGTTCGAGTCCACGAGCTGCTCGAGCGGCTCGACTTCCGCCGCCCGGTGATCCCGGAGGCCGATGCGGATACGCAAGCGCTGATCGAACGGTTTGCGCAGAGCGAGCTGTGCCGTCGGCTCGGACGGGCCATGAGCGTGCGGCGCGAGCAGCGCTTCCGGTTCCTGCTCGGCGACGTGCTCGTGCAGGGAGCCCTCGACGTGCTCGCGCGCGAGCCGGGCCAGCTGCTCGTGGTCGACTACAAAACGGGCACGAGCACGCGCTCGTATGCGCTGCAGCAGCTCATCTACGGCCTGGCCGTGCTGCGATCCGGAGCGCCGCAGGTGGAGGTCGTGCACGTCTTCCTCGAGCGGCCGGAGGAGACGACGCGAGGTCACCTACACCCAGGCGCAGAGACAGGCGCTGGAGCGGCAGCTCGAACAGCGGGCCGCCGGGGTGAGCCGAGCCGAGTACCTGGTCACCGACACGCCGCATCGCGCCGTGTGCGACGGGTGCCCGGCCGAGGGCGGGCTGTGCTCGTGGCCGCTCGCGATGACGCGCCGCGAAGCGCCCGATCAGCTGTTCTGAGTCGGGTGAAACTGGACGTCGATCTCCTCGCGCTCGTGGCGCTCCTCGACCTTGGCCAGCGCGCGCAGGGTCTCCTCGTCGGCGGGCGCCTCGGGCGGGCCGAGCAGGCTGCGCGGGTACAGCTTCCGCGCCACCACCACGTTGATCTCGGCCGCGTACAGGGTCAGCTGTGCGCCGAGGTGCAGCCACACGAGCAGCGCGATCACGAGCGCGAACTGCGAGTACGTGCTGCTGGCGTGGCGGTAGACGTGGTTGATGTAAAAGCCGCCGGCGATCTGCAGCCCCTCCCAGAACGCGGAAGCGGCGACGACGCCGATCCACAGGCAGCTGGTCCCGATGCTGGCCGCGGTCATGAATCGGAACGCGGACAGGAAGAGGCAGAAGTTGACCAGCAGCGAGATCACGATCCCACCGACCTTCACCCACGTCCCGCCCAGTCCCGTGATCAGGCCCGAGACCACCGTCGAGACGATGAACAGAAGTCCCAGACACGCGAGCAGGAGCAGTCCCCGCAGCCGGGACTGGATGAAGTCCGGCCGATCCTTGAACGGCACCGCCCACACGGTGTCGAACGCGTTCTGAGCCGCCTGGGTGACGCCCAGGCCGCCCAGCAGCGAGGTCACGAGCCCGATCGCCAGCGCCGCCGCGTGGCCGCTCAGCTGATGTACCTGGATCTGCTGGCCGATGACCGGGAACTGGCCGAGGACCGAGTCCTTGACCTTGTCAGCCAACCCCGAGTCGCCCTGGAGCACGAAGCCGAGGACCGTGGTCAGGACGAGCAGGAGCGGAAACAGAGAGAAGAAGGCGTAGTAGGCGACCAGCGCGGCCAGATTGCCCGCGTGGTCGTCGCCGAACTTGCGCAGCACGGCCATCGGGATGGCCAGCGGCTTGTGCTTCTGCTGGAAGGCGTCGAAGATCCGGACCGGTCGCAGGATGTCCACGCGCCGGTTTTACCCGCGTGACCGGGGATTCAGGCGGCGGCGGCGGCGACGACGGTCGCGGGCGCACCGGCGGGCGCGCGGTCCATCAACACCACCCTGGCCCCGTCGGCCGGGCTGAAGGTGATGCTGCGCCGCCCGGTCGGCTCGGGCCTGTCGGTCCCCGGGGCCAGCCGGCAACGGCTGAACACGGTGCGCAGGACGATCTTCATCTCCTGCACGGCGAAGCTGGCGCCCAGGCAGCGCCGGCGGCCGCCGCCGAACGGGATCCAGGTGTACGTGCCGGGCTTCTGACCGAGGAACCGCTCGGGCCGGAAGGCGTGGGGCTCGGGGTACAGCTCCGGGTTGCGGTGAACCAGGAAGGCGCTTGCGATCAGCGACACGCCGGCCGGATACCGGTGGCCGCCGATCGTGACCGGCTGCTTGACCAGCCGCGGCTCGGCGTTGGGGAGCACCGGCTTGAGCCGCTGGATCTCGCACAGGGTGGCGGTGAGGTAGTCGTCGTCGTCGAGGCGCTCGGCCACCTCGGGCATGCGGGCCAGACACTCGAAGGCCCAGGCGAGCTGCGAGGCGGTCGTCTCGTGTCCGGCCACGAGCGAGGTCATGAGCTCGTCGCGGAGCTCCTGGGGCGACATGGGCGAACCGTCGTCTTCGTGGCGGGCCTGCAAGAGCACGCTCAGCACGTCGTCGCCTTCTGAAGCCGCGGCCCGTCGCTCTTCGATCAGCCCGTACACCGCCTCGTCGATCTGGCCGATCAGGCTCTGGAAGCGCTTGACCCGCGGGACCCAGGACAGATAGCGCTCGAGCGCGGGGAGCACGGAGAGCGGGCTCTCGGAGAAGGCGAGCACCTCGGTGAGGAGATCGCGCAGCCGGTCGAGCCGCGCCCCCTCCTCGAGTCCGAACACGGTCCGGAGGATGATCTCAAGGGTCAGTTGTTGCAGCCGGGGGTGAAGCTCGACCGGCTCCCCCCGCGGCCAGGACGAGACCTCGCGTTCGGTCAGCTCGGTCATCAGCCCGCTCAGCCGCTCCATCCGTTCGCCGTGGAAGGCGGGGAGCAGGAGCTTGCGCTGCTCGAGGTGGGCCGATTCGTCAAGCAGGATGACCGAGTACCGGCCGACGGTGGGCTCGAGGATCCGCGCTCCCTCGCCGGGGTGGATGACGTCGGGCGGGGCGGTGAACAGCTCCTTGATCTCGTCCGGATCGGAGAGCAGGACGAAGGGCGGCTGGAACGGCAGCTGCGTGGTGATCCGGGTCCCGAAGCGCTCTCGCAGGCGCTCGAGCGAGGCCGCCGGTCGCTTCCAAAAGGCCAGCAGCTGCAGTGGCGCCGGCATCCGCGGACCCGGCGGGAGCTGCTTGCGCAGTCGCCGCTTCTCCCTCGACATCGTTTGAGTATCTACCCCCGGAGCGGCGCGAGGTATGTGATCTTGGTCACTTGAGACGTGGGAGTCACCAGAGCCACACCACCGGCCGGCGCCAGCCGGCCCCTAAAACAAGCCGGGACGCTCGAGCGCCAGCAGCCGCCGTTTGCGCTCGAGTCCGCCGGTGTACCCGCCCAGCCCCCCGCCCGAGTGAAGGATCCGGTGGCAGGGCACGACGATCGGCAGCGGGTTGGCGCCGAGCGCGTTCCCGGCCGCGCGCGAGGCGCGGGGGCTGCCGGCCTCGCCCGCGACCTGCTTGTAGCTCGAGACCGAGCCGTAGGGGATCCGGGCGGTGGCCTCCAGCACCCGGCGGCCGAAGCCGCCCACGAGTTGCCAGTCGAGCGGCACCTCGAAGCGCCGGCGCCGGCCGGCCAGATACTCGTCCAGCTCGCGCCGCGGCTCGTCCAGAGGAGCGACGACTACCCGGGGGGAGATCCGCGCCGCGAGCGACTCCAGCACCGCGTCCTCTCCGTCATCGAGATAGGCCACCCGGACCAGCCCGGCCGGAGTGCAGGCGAGCAGCAGTCGCCCGAGCGGTGAGTCGAGGGTCGCATAGGCCACGTCGAGCAGCCCGGCGGAGGCGAACGCGTCGGTGAGATCCGGAAGGGTCATGGCTGGTACTCCAATCGCAGTTTCTTGAGCCCCTCGTGCACGTTCCGGCGCGCGGCCTCCTCCGAGGTGTCCATCGCGGCGGCGATGTCCGAGTACGCCGCGTCGACCACGAACCGGAGCGCGAGCGCGGTTCGCTGCTTCGGCGGCAGATCGCGTACGAGCGCCCAAAGATCGTCGTCGGCATCAAAGAGAGACGCGGACGCAGACGGAACGTCCGGGACCGACGCGACTGGGATCGGCGGACGGCGGCGGACGTGGTCGGTCGCCTTGTGCGAGGCCACGGTGAAGATCCACGCCCGCAGGTTCGAAGCGTCGCGCAGCCGCGGGTAGGCCCGCAGCGCCGCCACCCAGGTCTCCTGGTAGCAGTCGTCGGCGGCATCGCGCCCCACGCTGGCGACCAGAAACCGGTGCACGTCGCGCCCATGGCTGTCGAGGAGGCGCTGGAACGGAGGGAGGACCACTGGGATAGAACGAGCTGCGGAAACCCGGCGTGAGATATCGAATTCAGCGCTTGATCACACCGACCATTCGCTATACAAACTTGTTATGGCACGTGCAATATGGTCGGGCGCAATCAGCTTCGGACTGGTCAACGTCCCGGTCAAGCTCTATACCGCGACCTCGCCCAAGACGGTCCGCTTCAACCAGCTCTCGAGCAAGACCGGCGCCCGGATCCGACAGAAGCGTGTCGACCCGACCACCGACCAGGAGGTCCCCTACGAGGAGATCGTCAAGGGCTACGAGATCACGCCCGACCGGTTCGTGATCATCACCAACGAGGAGCTCGAGGCGCTCGACCCCAAGGCGACGCGGACGATCGACATCGAGGAGTTCGTCGACCTCGAGGACATCGACCCGATCTACTACGACCACAGCTACTACCTGGCTCCGACCGCCGGCGGCGCGAAGGCCTATCGCCTGCTCCTCGACGCGATGCGGGAATCGGGCAAGGTGGGGATCGGCAAGGTGGTGATCCGATCCAAGCAGCAGCTGTGCGCGCTGCGGCCGACCGGAGAGGTCTTGACGCTGACGACGATGCTGTTCGGCGACGAGGTGCTCTCGCCCGACCGCATGGACGAGATCGACAGCATCGGGGAGGCTGCCGCCACCGACCGGGAGCTCAAGATGGCCCAGCAGCTGATCGAGTCGCTGTCATCCGAGTTCGCGCCGGAGAAGTTCACCGACGAGTACCGCGGGCGCGTGCTCGAGCTGATCGAGCGCAAGGCGGCGGGCGAGGAGATCGCCATCCAGCCCGCGGCCGAGGAGCCGGAGGCCGCGCCCGATCTGATGGCGGCACTCGAGGCCAGCCTGGCCGCGGTCCGCGGCGACGACGACGGCCCGCCCGCGGCGGAGAGGCCCAAGCAGGCCAAGCGCCCGCGGAAAGCCAAGACCACGGCCAACGGCGGCTCCGGGGCCAAGAAGCCCGCCAAGGCGAAGACCTAAAGGACCCGACGCCGGGAGTTTGCCGCCAGGCAAACTCTTAAGCGACTCCGCGCCAGCGGAGTCGCCGCTAACGCGGTCTCAACATTCGCTGGTACCCTTCGCCGTCCGACTCGCAGGCTGCGCGAGCGGACCCGGGAACCCTTCCTTTTCTATGCACCTCCGTTCGTCTGCCCCTGGGCCCACTGGCCTCTACCACCCCGCCAACGAGCATGACGCCTGCGGGATCGCGCTCGTGGCCAAGCTGTGGGGTGAGGCGAGCCATGCCGTGGTCGAGAAGGGACTCGACGCGCTCGAGAACCTCGAGCATCGCGGGGCCGAGGGCGCCGATCCCAACACCGGCGACGGTGCGGGAATTCTCCTGCAAATCCCGGATGGGTTCCTCAGAGCAGCAGCGGCCGGAGTCGAGCTGCCACCCCCGGGGCGGTATGGCGTCGGCGTTTGCTTCCTGCCCGGCGAAGCCGAACGCCGCCACGAGCTCGAGGAGCTGATCGAGGAGACGATCGTGGCCGAGGGTCAGCGCCCGATCTGGTGGCGCGACGTCCCGGTGGACGAGCGTCACGTGGGCGAGACGGCACGGCTGTCGGCGCCGGTCATCCGGCAGGTGCTGATCGCGGCGTCGGACGAGATCGAGACCCAGGACGACTTCGAGCGCAAGCTGTACGTGATCCGGCGGCTGATCGAGCGCGCGGCCGGCCCCGGCCTGGTTCTGCCGAGCTTCAGCAGCCGCACGATCGTCTACAAGGGGATGCTGACCGCCCCGCAGCTGCCGCGCTATTTCACCGATCTGAGGGATCCGCGGCTGGCCTCCCGCCTGGCCCTGGTTCACTCCCGGTTCAGCACCAACACGTTCCCGAGCTGGGAGCTCGCCCACCCGTATCGGATGATCGCCCACAACGGCGAGATCAACACGCTGCGGGGCAACATCAACTGGATGCGGGCGCGCGAGTCCCAGCTCGCCTCCGAGCTGTTCGGCGAGGACCTGGAGAAGGTCGTGCCCGTGGTGCGCGAGGGCGGATCAGACTCGGCCATCTTCGACAACGTGCTCGAGCTCCTGGTCCTCGGCGGCCGCTCGGTCGCCCACGCGGTGATGATGATGATCCCCGAGGCCTACCGGACCCGGACCGATCTCGACCCCGACGTAAAGGGCTTCTACGACTTCCACTCCTGTCTGATGGAGCCGTGGGACGGCCCGGCCGCGGTCGTGTTCACCGACGGGCGGCTGGCCGGCGCGGTGCTCGACCGCAACGGCCTGCGTCCCGGCCGCTGGATCCAGGACACCGAGGGCTACGTGGTTCTGGCCTCGGAGACCGGCGTGACCACGGTGGCGCCCGAGCACATTCAGCGCAAGGGCCGGCTCGCGCCCGGGAAGATGTTCCTGCTCGATCTCGAGGAGGGCCGGATCGTCGAGGACGAGGAGGTCAAGCGCCGGGTGGCCTGCCGCAAGCCCTACGGCGAGTGGTACGAACGGTCGGTCGTCCACATCGACGACCTGCCCGACCGCGAGCCCCGCGCCCCCCGGATCGAGCCGCTGCGCTCCAAGCAGCTGGCCTTCGGCTACTCCCAGGAAGACCTGAGGCTGGTCATCGCGCCGATGGCGGCCAACGGCGAGGAGCCGGTCGCGTCGATGGGCAACGACGCCGCGCTGGCCGTCCTGTCCGATCGCCAGCCCCCGCTGTTCTCCTACTTCAAGCAGCTGTTCGCCCAGGTCACCAATCCCCCGATCGACCCGATCCGCGAGTCGGTCGTGATGTCGCTGCAGACCGGCGTCGGGGCCGAGGTCAACCTGCTGGACGAATCGACGGACCAGGCGCATCAGCTCGTCATGCCCCAGCCGATCCTGCGCAACCACGAGCTCGAGAAGCTGCGCCAGGTCTCCCACGACGTGTTCGACGCGGCCACGCTCGACATCACCTGGCCGATCGAGCACGGGCCCGACGGCATGGAGCTGCGCCTCTATGACCTGTGCGGAGAGGCGGCCCGGTACGTCGACAACGGGGCCAACATCCTCATCCTGTCCGACCGCAACGTGGGACCCGAGCGCGTGGCCATGCCGTCGCTGCTGGCGGTCGCGGCCGTGCACCATCACCTGGTCAGGCGAGGCACCCGGCTGCGTACGGGCCTGGTGATCGAGTCGGGCGAGCCGCGCACGATCCATCACATGGCGACGCTGATCGGCTACGGGGCCGCGGCCATCAACCCGTACGTGATGTTCGAGTCGCTCGACGAGCTGGCCGACCACAAGCTGCTGCCCGAGGACCTCGAGCGCGACGAGGCCGAGAAGCGGATCGTCCGCGCGATCGGCAAGGGCCTGCTCAAGACGATCTCGAAGATGGGCATCTCGACCATCCAGTCCTACTGCGGGGCGCAGATCTTCGAGGCGGTCGGCCTCGAGCGCGCGCTGATCGACATGCACTTCACCGGGACGGCATCGCGGATCGGTGGCGTGGGCCTGGACCAGCTCTCGACCGAGGCGATGGAGCGCCACTTCCGCGCCTACCCGCGCACCGGGCGCGACGTGCTCCCGGTCGGCGGCTTCATGCAGTGGCGCCGGGACGGCGAGACCCACGTGTGGAACCCGGACACGGTGGCCAAGCTCCAGCACGCCGCCAGCGGGGTCAACGGCGACCGCGGGCAGACCTACGAGGAATACGCGCGGATGGCCAACGACGATGCGGTGCGCAAGTCGCTCCTGCGCGGGTTGATGAAGCTGCTGCCCGCGGGCGAGCCGGTGCCGCTCGAGGAGATCGAGCCAGCCGGCGAGATCGTCAAGCGGTTCACCACCGGGGCGATGAGCCTCGGGGCGCTGAGCCGTGAGGCCCACGAGACGCTGGCCATCGCGCTGAACCGGCTCGGCGGCCGCTCGAACACGGGCGAGGGCGGCGAGGACCCGAGCCGGTACACCCCGGACGCCAACGGCGACCTGCGGCGGTCGGCCATCAAGCAGGTGGCCTCGGGCCGGTTCGGAGTGACGATCGAGTACCTGGTCAACGCCGACCAGCTCCAGATCAAGATGGCCCAGGGCGCCAAGCCCGGCGAGGGCGGCCAGCTGCCCGGCCACAAGGTCGACGAGTACATCGCCCGGATCAGGAACTCGACTCCGGGTGTCGGCCTCATCTCGCCCCCGCCCCACCACGACATCTACTCGATCGAGGATCTCAAGCAGCTGATCTATGACCTCCGCTGCGCCAACCCGACCGCGTCGGTGAGCGTGAAGCTGGTCTCAGAGGTCGGAGTCGGGACCGTGGCCGCCGGGGTAGCCAAGGCGAACGCCGACCACGTGACGATCGCCGGGCACGACGGCGGCACCGGCGCCTCGCCGCAGTCCTCGATCCACGGGGCCGGCGTGCCGTGGGAGATCGGCCTGGCCGAGACCCAGCAGACCCTGCTCCTGAACGACCTGCGCTCGCGCATCACGGTCGAGGTCGACGGCGGCATGCGGACCGGCCGCGACGTGGTCGTGGCCGCGCTGCTCGGGGCCGACGAGTTCGGCTTCTCGACCGCGCCGTTGATCGCCATGGGGTGCATCCTCATGCGCGTCTGCCACCTGAATACGTGTCCGGTCGGGATCGCCACCCAGGATCCTGAGCTGCGCAAGCGGTTCCAGGGCACCCCGGATCAGGTCGTCAACTACCTGATGCTGGTGGCCGAGGAAGTCCGCACGATCATGGCCTCGCTCGGAATCAGGCGGTTCGAAGACCTGATCGGCCGCACCGACCTGCTCAACCTCGACGACGCGATCGAGCACTGGAAAGCCCGCCGAGTCGACCTGTCAATGGTGCTCTCCGAGCCCGAGCTGCCCCCCGACACGCCGCGCCGGCGCAGCCGCCCGCAGGTCCCGGTGCTCGACGACGCGCTCGACTGGGAGCTACTGCGTCGGTGCGAGCCCGCGCTCGAGCGCGGCGACCAGGTCCGGTTCGGACCGGTGCCGGTGCGCAACGTCAACCGGGCGGTGGGCGGGATCCTGTCGGGCGAGATCGCGCGGCGATACGGCTCGAGAGGCCTCCCGGAGGGGACGGTCGAGATCTCCTTCAGCGGCTCGGCCGGGCAGTCGTTCGGGGCCTGGCTGGCTCCGGGCGTGACCTTCTCGCTGCGCGGCGAGACGAACGACTACACCGGCAAGGGGCTGTCCGGGGGCGTGGTCGCCGTCCGGCCGGCCGAGTCGGCCATGTTCCGGGCCGAGGAGAACATGATCGTCGGCAATACCGTGCTCTACGGAGCCACGAGCGGGCGGGCGTTCTTCCGCGGCCTGGCCGGAGAGCGGTTCGCGGTGCGCAATTCGGGCGCCCACGCGGTGGTCGAGGGCCTCGGCGACCACGGCTGCGAGTACATGACCGGTGGGCGCGTCGTGGTCCTGGGCCCGACCGGGCGCAATTTCGCCGCCGGGATGAGCGGCGGGGTCGCCTACGTGTACGACCGCGGCTCGCGCTTCGAGGGCCGCTGTAATCTCGACCTGGTCGACCTGGACCCACTGGACGAGTCCGACGTCGCCGAGATCCAGGCCCTGATCAAGGAGCACA
The DNA here is from genome assembly GCA_963748585.1 of uncultured Solirubrobacterales bacterium. Classification (GTDB taxonomy): domain Bacteria; phylum Actinomycetota; class Thermoleophilia; order Solirubrobacterales; family Solirubrobacteraceae; genus Palsa-465. Next base: position 457,094 of record CAVVJR010000005.1, read on the forward strand.
TCGCGCGCACCGGGTCGCTGGTCGCGCGCAACATCATGGCCTCGTGGGACAAAGGCGCGGCCGAGCGGTTCGTCAAGGTCATGCCCCGCGACTACAAGCGGGCGCTGGCCGAGCGGGCCGAGCCCACCACCGCGGTCGGGGTGTAGCGCGATGGGCGAGCTGGGCGCGTTCCTGAAGATCCATCGGGTCGGCTTCGACAAGCGCGATCCCCAGCAGCGCGTGCACGACTACCAGCAGTACTTCGAGCTCCAGCCGACCGAGGAGCTCCGCCGCCAGGGCGCTCGCTGCATGGACTGCGGGATCCCGTTCTGCCACGAAGGCTGCCCGCTCGGCAACCTGATCCCGGACTGGAACGACCTCGTCTATCGGGACAAGTGGCACGAGGCGATCGACCAGCTCCACGCCACGAACAACTTCCCCGAGTTCACCGGCCGGATCTGTCCCGCGCCGTGCGAGTCGGCCTGCGTGCTGGCCATCAACGACGACCCGGTGACGATCGAGCAGATCGAAATGGCGATCGCCGAGCGCGCGTTCGCCGAGGGCTGGGTGGTGCCCAACCCGCCGGCGCGCCGCACCGGTAAGACGGTGGCCGTGGTCGGGGCCGGTCCGGCCGGCCTGGCCGCCGCGGCCGAGCTCAACCAGTGCGGGCATCAGGTCACCGTGTACGAACGCGACGAGGGTCCCGGCGGCCTGATGCGGTTCGGCGTCCCCGACGCCAAGCTCGAGAAGCGGATCATCGACCGCCGGGTGGCGATCCTCGAGCAGGAGGGGATCAGCTTCATCTACGACAAGGAGGTTGGGCGCGACATCGACGGCGCCGACCTCGCGGCCGAGCACGACGCGGTCGTGGTGGCGATCGGCTCCCGGGTCTCCCGGGATCTCGACGCCCCGGGGCGCGACCTGGCCGGAGTCCACTTCGCCATGGACTACCTGTACCAGCGCAACCGCTGGGTGGCCGCCCAGGAGGGGCGTCCCTCGCGGGAGCCCAAGCCGGGCACGGAGATCAGCGCCGCGGGCAAGCGGGTGATCGTGGTCGGTGGCGGCGACACCGGCATGGACTGCATCTCCAACTCCCATCGCGAGGGCGCCCAGAGCGTGATCATGCTCGACGTCTACGCCGAGCTTCCCTCCGACGGGGTCGACCCCCGCCATCCCTGGCCGCTGCCGCCCAAGCGGACGCCGACCACCTACGCGCTCGAGGAGGGCGGCAAGCGCAAGTGGGGAACCGAGGTAACCGGGTTCGGCGGCAAGGACGGGGCGGTCAGCCACGTCTACGCCCGCCAGGTCACCGGCACCTCCTCGCGCGATCTCACGCCGGTACCGGGCAGCGAGTTCGTGCTCGAGGCCGACCTGGTGCTGCTGGCCATCGGGTTCGAGCATCCCGAGCACGACGGCGTGGTGGCGCAGCTCGATCTCGACCTCGACCGGCGGGGGAACGTCAAGACCCAGATGACCTATCGGACCTCGGAGAAGCGGATCTACGCCTGCGGGGACGCCCGGATCGGACAGTCGCTGATCGTCACCGCGATCGCCGAGGGGCGCAAGTGCGCCCGGATCGTCAACCGCGACCTGGGCGGGAGCCCGATGGATGCCGACCGCGAGATGCTGGCCGTGGGCGCCTGGAGCGGCGAGGCGGACCGAACGCTGCGCCACGAGGCCGAAGCCGCCGGCACGGTCAGGCCGGGCGAGGAGTTCTTCAGCGGGCCGGGGACCAGGCCGGAGTAGCGGCACCGGGGGGCCCTGGCCGGGGCTTGCCGCCGGTGATAACGTGAACAATCGAGGGCGCGCCCGCGTGCGATCGCGCGGGCAGAACTTATGTTTATCCAAGGCGTGGGACGGGGAAACTCGCCCCTGTCGGTCAGGGAACTGCGCCCCCACTTCCCTGACTCTCCGGGGGGTCCAGATGGATCTGGGCCCCCCGGGCTTCATTAAGAGCCACGGCTCAAACGCGGGTACGCTGGCGGGCCATGAGCGAGCTGCCAATGGCCTGCGTGATCGGCGCCGGCTCGTCCGGGATCGCCGTCGCCAAGGCGCTGAACGAGCGCGGGATCCCGTTCGACTGCTTCGAGAAGTCGGACCGGGTCGGCGGCAACTGGGTGTTCGGCAACAAGAACGGCATGTCGTCCGCGTATCGCTCGCTGCACATCAACACCTCCCGGCAGCGGATGGAGTACTCCGACTTCCCGATGCCGGCCGACTATCCGGACTTCCCCCACCACACGCAGGTGGCCGCGTACTTCGACGCCTACGTCGACCACTTCGGGCTCCGGAACAAGATCACCTTCGAGACCGGGGTCACGCGTGCGGCTCCTGACGCCGACGGGGTGTGGTCGGTGGCGCTGGACAGCGGTGAGACACGGCGCTACGACATGCTCGTCGTGGCCAACGGCCACCACTGGGATCCGCGGTGGCCCGAGCCGGCCTTCCCGGGCCGCTTCGACGGCGAGCAGATGCACGCCCACCACTACGTGGACAACGAGCCGTTTCGCGACCGGCGCGTGCTGGTGGTCGGGATCGGCAACAGCGCCATGGACATCGCGGTCGAGTCGAGCTTCGTGGCCCGCCGGACCATCCTGTCCTCGCGGCGGGGCGCCTATGTCATCCCCAAGTACCTGTTCGGCCGCCCGCTCGACCAGATCGCGGTCAGCCCGCTCACGCCGCTGATCCCGTTCCCGATGCGCCGGGCCCTGATGGCCGGGCTGCTGCGGCTCGGCGTCGGGCGGATGGAGGACTACGGGCTGCCCAAGCCCGATCACAAGCTGCTCGAGGCCCACCCGACCGTGTCGGCCGACTTCCTGAACCGGATCGCCCACGGCGAGGTGACGTGGAAGCCGAACCTCGCCTCGCTGGACGGGGGACGGGTGCGGTTCGTCGACGGCACGTCGGAGGAGATCGACGTGATCGTGTGGTGCACCGGCTACAAGGTCAGCTTCCCCTTCTTCGACGAGGACTTCATCTCGGCCCCGGACAACGACCTCCCGCTGTACCGGCGTGTGTTCAAGCCCGGGATCGACAACCTCGCCTTCATCTGCCTGCTGCAGCCGATCGGTGCGACGATGCCGATCGCCGAGGCCCAGGGCCGGTGGATCGCGTCGTATCTGCGCGGCGAGTACCGGCTCCCTCCCGTCGGCGCGATGGAAGCCGACATGCGGCGCGAGCGCGCGCGCATGTTCCGCCGCTACGTGGCCTCAAAGCGGCACACGATGGAGGTCGACTTCGACGATTACCTGTACGGCCTGCGCCGGGAACTGGGGGCGGGGCGGCGGCGGGCGCGTGCCGCGGGGTGCGCCCTGCCCGTGCCGGGTCGAGCCGGGGGCCTCGCCGCGCTCGGCGTCCAGCTGGATGACGCTCGGCCGGCCCAGTGAGGCGAGGCCGGATGCCGAGCGGGCCGAGCCGAGCGGGCCGGTCATCCGGACGCTTCTGCGCCCGATCGGTGACCGGCTTACGCCTCACCCGGCCACTAGCATCAGGGGGCGTGCCCAGCTTCTGCCGCCACAACCGCCTGATCCAGAACTGCCCGATCTGCTCGCGCGAGCAGGCCATCGAGCTGCGACCGGTCGTCAGCTCCAGCGCGCCGCGGAGCGCGAGCCGCGCCGAGCGCGGGCAGAGCCGGTCGACCGGGGGATCGCGGTCGCGGGCCGGCGGGTCGGGACGTCGGGCGGCCTCAAGGTCCGTCGGCTGGCGCGCGGCGGCGATGACGGCTATCGCACGCCGCTCGCTTCCCGGCCTGAAGTCCAGCCAGGAGGCCGAGCGCCTGGCCGAGGAGCTCGCCTTCGCGGTGACGCGGCTGGACCGGCTGGCGGCCGACCCGCCGGGGCTCTACGCCGAGGTGGCGGATCCGGCGCGGCGACGCTCGAGGAGCGGACATGGCTGGCCTTCCTGATCGCCTATCTGTCGCCGCTCGAGGACGCAGAGGATCCGTTCGCGGCGATTCGCGCCGCGCGGGTCCCGTGGGCTTCGGGCGAGCTCCCGGACCTCGACGGCGTCGCCGACGGGTCCCCGCTCCGCGCATGATCCCGCTCGGGGCGCACGGACGCTCGAGGCCTACCGGGCCTGGGCGAGCCGAGCCGGCTCGCAGGCCGAGGCGTTCACCGGCGAGCCGCGTGGACGCCGGAGCGACGCTTCGCGCGGATGTACGAGCGGCTGGCGCTCCCGGGCCTGCACCGCGATGCTCGCTTTGATCTGCTGGTCACGCTCGGGGCGCTGGGCGTCTACGAGCTCGAGCGCGGGGTCGCTGGCAGCTCGGCGGCGACAATCGCGTGACGCTGGCCGCCAAGCGCGCGCTCGGGATCGGCGATCCGCTGCTGCTCGAGCGTCGTGCCGCCGAGCTGGCCGCGGCCTGCGGGCTCCCGCTCGCGGCGCTCGATCTGGGGTTCTACAACTGGGAGTCGGGCGAGCGCGCGCATCTCGGGCCTGGAGCCGGACGCCGAGCCCGACGCCGGCACGCTCGAGCGGACGCACCAAGCCCTCGGTCTCTGAACCGCGGCGCCGCGAAGTTTCGCCGCAGGCGAAACTTGCACGGCGGCGTAGCCGCCGCAAACTCCCAAGGCCCGCGAAGCGGGCCCCGTTACGTCCGAGGCACTACCTACCTTGTGCGGCGTTCGCCGACTGCGACCGGAGCCGCAATGACCCTCTGCTTCATCGAACCGCAGAACGCCATCCGCGTCATCGCCGATTCGGTGGGGCGGGAGGCACGCCGTCAGATACTCGGCGAGGTGGTGCGCGCGTGGGTGGACGAGATTCCCGACGCGGAGCTCGACTCGCACTACGCCAAGGCGGTGGCGGACCTGGACGAGGACGATCTGTCGCTGCTCGCGGCCTGGCACGCCTCGCTCGAGGTCGGCCATCCGCTCCCCAACAAGGAGTTCCTGGTCAACGTGTTCCCCTCGCTGGGCGAGAACCGGCGGGAGGCGCTCAAGATCGCCGCCGGCTTCCGCGGCGAGGAGGCGTTCGACGCCGGGGTGGGGGAGGACCAGGCGCTCGACACCGTGCTGCCCTGGCTGTCCGACGAGCGGTGCCGTGCAGCTGGCCACCGAGTGCCTCGAGCTCTACTGGTGGGACCGGCTCGGGCATCGACAACTAGCCGATCGGCCGTCGCTGAGGGCGGCTTCGATCTCCTCGATCGCCTGCTCGGTGGAGCGAAACCACACCGCCTGCATACCGAACTCGCGGGCCGCGCTGCAGTTGATCTCGATGTCGTCGACGAACAGTGAGCTGCCCGCGGGCACGTCCAGGCGATCGAGCGTGACCCGTAGATCTCCTGCTCGGGCTTGCGCGAGCCGACGAAGGCCGAGTCGACGACTACGTCGAAGATCTCATCGACCGGGAGCATGGACCGCCACCGGTGCTCCCACTCGCGCACGTTGTTCGTGCAGATGGCCATCTTGTAGCCGCGGCCCCGAAGCTCCCGCATGTACTCGATCAGCCGCTCGTTCGGCTCCAGGTGACCGAAGTACCGCTCGCCGAAGTCGTGCATGTGGACCTCCCGGCCGAGCTTGGCCAGAGCTCGCGGTCGAGGCCGGAGAGGAAGTCTGCTTCGGTCATCCGACCAGTCTCGAGCTCGAACAGCGGGTTGGCCCCGTTCTTCTCGTTCAGCGCCATCATCGCCTCGCCGAGCGCGGCCAGCGGGATGCCCGACTCGTCTTGGAGCGCGGCGAACGAGTCGACCAGCGGCGAGGTGAGCACGCCGCCGAAGTCGCTGATGACGGCCTCGATCTCGCTCATGGCCGGGCGGCCAGCAGGTAGACGCCGGTGCCCTCGCGGCCGCTGCTGAGCCAGCGAAACAGGTCGCGCGCAATTCGAATCCCCCCGCGCCGACCGCCGCACGAGGGCCGACCGCCTCGCCCACCGCCCGGCGCAGCACCTGCTGGTCCTCGTCCGCGCCGATCCACAACTCGAGGCCGGCACGGACGACCCAGCCGTCTGCGGCGTACGTGGTGGAGAGGCGCGGGTCCTCGACCGAGGCCGCGTTCTCGGCGTCGAGCACGGCGGCCGAGACGACATCGGCGTCCTGGCCCTTCGCCCCGCCGGGCCGCATCGCGGTCAGCGCGAGGCCGTCGGCTGTCTCAAACCAGATCGCCACATGACGAATCGGACGGAAAGGCGTCAAGAGCCGGCGTCACGCCCACCCCGCGCGCCGAGGCTCGTCACCTCGTGCTCGCCGCCGTCCACGCCGAGTCGCCCGTCGACCCGGCACAGCTGGTCGAACCCGTGCTGGGCCCGCTCGGTCCCGGTGCCGTTCACCGGCTCTCCCGCGGACGTGACCGTGAGCTCGACCTCCTCGCCGGCGATCCGCCATTGCTCGCCGGCTCCGGACCCCAGGAGGCTCACATGCGGGGTGGCCGTCTCACCGCCGGCGCCGAGGACCAGGATCGGAGAGCCGGTGCCGGCGGCCACCGGGCGCCCCAGATCCCCGCGTCGAGGTCTCCGAACGCGAGCGTTCGGAGAGCGCTGTCGCCGGCCGGGGTCATCGCCGCGAGCTTGGCCTGGCCGACGTCGGTGGCCGTCGAGTCGACGTCGTAGCTGCGGCGGGCGCGGTCGGCGCCGGTCGCGCGGACGACGAAGCGGCTCTGGAGGTTGCGTACGACCACCCGGCGCGTCAGCGCCCGGGACGGAGCGAGCAGGAGCAGCAGCCCGAGCACATCGGTGATGAAGCCTGGGACGAGGAGCAACGCCCCGCCCGCGACCACGAGCGCGCCGTTCAGCACTTCGCGGCCCGGGGACCGCCCTGCCGCGACCGCCTCCCCGAGCTTCCGCCACGCGGCGCGGCCCTCGGTGCGGATGGCCCAGCTGCCGATCGGCCAGCTCGCGATCAGCAGCAGCACCGTCCACAGGACGCCGATCGCGTCCGCGATCTGGATCGCCACATAGATCTCGGCCGCGGGCCAGAGAAGAAACAGGAGGAACGCCATCCCTTCCAAGGCTACTCACGCCGTGGCGACGTGCTGGACCTGGCGCGCTGAAGCGGCGGAACGCCGCCGTCCGGCTGAGCCGTTGCGCGCTAGCGGCGAAACGTCGCGGCCGTGGCGGCTGCCGTCCGCGTTGCGAGTTCGCATGCGGGTGTGGCCGGGTCCGGCTTAGGCCAGCGCGGGCGATGGACCCTCGAGCCGGACGCCCGGCAGGCGAGGAAGTCCGACCAGCTCGATCAGCCGCCTGATCTGTGGCTGCGCGCCGCGCAGGCGGATGGCGCGCCCGCGGACGCGGAGCCGGCGGGCCAGCATGGCCAGATCGAGCATCAGCGAGCAGTCGGCGAACGCGAGCTCGGTCAGGTCGACGACCACGTCGCTGCGAGCCTGGATGGCCCGCGCCAGCGCGCGGCGACGCACACCCTGCGTTGATCGGTCCTCGTCGCCGCGGCAGCGCAGCGTCGCGGCGTGTTGATCAAATTCAACGATCCGGGAAACCTAGCGAAACCGCCGTGGTCCTCGCAAGCCGTCATCGTTGGTCTTAAAAGCGCTTGAACGCGGCCTGTCTACACTTCGACTCGTTATGGCAACCGTTGAAGACGTGACCGAGGCGCTGCGCGACGTGATCGATCCGGAGCTCGGGCTCGATTTCGTCGAGCTGGGCCTGATCTACGACGTAGAGGTCGAAGACGGCAGCGTGCGCGTCACCTACACATTGACCAGTCCCGGCTGCCCGATCGGCCCCCAGGTGTCCGAGCAGATCGAGGAGTTCGTCAGCGAGCTCGACGGCGTCGAGGACGTCCAGTCGACGATGACCTTCTCGCCGCCCTGGACGCCCGAGCGGATGAGCGAGGACGCCAAGTTCGCGCTCGGGTTCTGAGCTGAGCCGGGGGTCGCCCGGCCGCTAGGCCAGACCGCCGCGCGGGCCGCGCTCGCCGCGCAGCTCGCGATCCAGGTCGATCGCACGGATCTCGTGCTCGCCGGGCAGCTTGTCGAGCACCGCGCCCACGACCCGCTTGACGTCGTGCTCTTCGTGTCCGAGGTCGTCGTAGAGCGTTCGCAGCGCCGTGTAGACGATCTTCAGCTGGGCCGCGGTGAGGTCGAGGTGAAAGGCGATCTCCCCGGGCTGGATGAGATCTTCAGCCATGGCCGAAGCCTATAGAGGCCGGTGGTCCGCCGCCGGGCCCTCGAGTGATGCCTATGCTTGCCCCGGTGCGACGAGGCGCCCTTCTCCTCTGCCTGCTGGCGGTCATCGGGCTGGGCGGCGCGGCCACCGCTGCTGCCGACGGCCCGACCGGCAACCTGTTGGTCATGCTCCAGCAGCCCCAGGAAGGCCAGCCGCCGGCCGACCAGGTGGCGATCCGGACCGAGATATCCCGACTCGGGGGCCGTCCGGCGGGAAGGTCGGTGCCCCAGATCGGGCTGATCACCGTGCGGCCGCCAAGTGGCGTCCCGGCGGCGGCGTTCGCCCGCGCTCTTGCAGGTGATTCCCGGCGTCTCCTCGGTCACCCCGGAGCTTCGCTACACCCCCCGCGCGGCCCTGCCCGATGACCCCGCCCTCCACACCGATGCCCCCGGGACATCCGTCCCGTGGCAGTGGTACCTGCTCCGAGAGCACTTCCCGCAGGCTTGGTCGGTGACCAGGGGGCCCACCGCCCTGGTGGGGGTGATCGACACGGGCATCGATGCGACCCACCCGGACCTGGCGGGCAAGATCGCCGCCACCGTCGACGAGCAGGCCCGCGCCGACTCCACCGGTCCCGCCGACACCGATCAGGTCGGTCACGGCACCCACGTGGCCTCACTGGCCTGCGCCGCCACGGACAACGACGTCGGGATCGCCGGAGCCGGCTACGACTGCCGGCTGGTGGTCGAGAAGACCGACTTCACCGACTCGAGCATCGCCGCCGCCATCATCGACGCCACCAAGCGCCACGTGCAGGCGCTCAACATGAGCTTCGGTCCCTCTGGCGGAAACTCAGCACCCGCCCCCAAGCCGGAGGTCCGGGCGCTGAAGTACGCGGCCGCGCGCAAGGTCGTGCTGGTGGCGGCCGCGGCCGACTCCCCCGGCACCGAGCAGGGTGATCCGGCCAACGTGGTCCAGCCGGCCGGCACGGGACCGAACGTGACCAAGGGCATCGGGCTCGACGTGACCGCCGCCGACTACGCCGGCCGGCGAGCCAGCTTCGCGGGGTCGGGGACCGAGATCTCGCTTGCTGCCTACGGTGCCTTTCGCTCGGGCCAGAACGTGTTCTCGCCCTGCAGCGGGACTCCTTTCGGCGTGCTCGGCGCCTTCCCCGCCAACCCGACCCAGATGGAGATGTTCCCTCCCACCGCCTGCCGGGTCGACTTCGGCGGGGACCGGCGCTACGCCACCATCGCCGGCACTTCGATGGCCGCACCGCAGGTCGCGGCCACGGGAGCGATGATGCGGGTGCTGAACCCGTACGCCACCCTGCAGGACATCCTGCGGGCGATCAAGCGGACCGCTCAGCGTCCCCGGGGCAAGGGCTGGTCCCCCGACCTCGGCTGGGGCATACTCAACGCGGGTGCCGCCCTGGAGGCGATCCGCCGTGTCGACCGCCTGGCCCCGGTCTCGACCCTGACCGCTCCGGCCACCAGCCGCGGACGGAGCTTCACCCTGCGCTGGACCGGCCGCGATCAGAGCCGCGCCGGGCTCATCGCCTCCGGCCTGTCCTACTTCGCGCTCTACGAGCAGGCCGGGCGGGCACAGCCCCGGCTGATCGCACGCACTCGCGCGCACAGCTGGCGGTTCACCGGCCAGCTAGGCCACCGCTATGTGTTCTGGCTCGTGGCCGTCGACCGCGCCGGGAACCGTCAGTGGCGCCCCGCCCACCACGCGGTCAAGGTGGGGTCATCGCCGGTCGCCCTTACCGGCGGGCACGCCGCCTCGGCCCGGCCTTCCGTCTGAGCGCCGCCCCCTCGGGCCGGGCTTCCGTCTGACCCGCCCCCTCGGGCCGGGCTTCCGTCTGAGCCCCGCCCCCTCGGGCCGGGCTTCCGTCTTAGCCCCGCCCGCGCCGCGCCCAGTTCAGCTGCTGCGGGGACCTTCGCCGCCGGGCCGGTTCTGCCGGCGCCCGCGCCGGCGCATGTCCGCGGCCGGGCCCTCCTTCGGGCGCTCGCCGCCGCCAGGCACGATCGAGACCGGACCGCCGTTGGTCGCGGGGCTCCGGCGCGCGCGCGCCTTGCCCTTTGCTCCGTTCCCGGCACGCGCGCCCGAACGCGGCCGCGCCGTCGCGCCTGCGGCTCCCTTCCGGGTCCGCGCCGCCACCAGCAGCTCCTCGAGCGACGCCTCGATGCCCTCAACGATCTCATCCAGGTCGGGCAGCGCGTCGTAATCGGCCAGGAGCCCGAAATCGATGCTGCCGTTGTACGACATGATCGCCACCGCCAGGGCGTGGTGGTTGGGCAGGAAGGCGACCGGGAACAGGTCCTCGAGCTGGCGCCCGAGCACGTACAGCGGCACCTGCGGCCCGGGGATGTTGGTCACGATCAGGTTGAACAGCCGGGTGGAGAAGTTCAGCCGCGAGGCCTGGGCCAGGATGGTCGGCGGGGCCAGGTCGTTCACCGCGGCGAGCGTGGCCGCTCCCACGGCCTGCTTTGACTCCTTCAGCCCGTCCATGGCCTGGCGCACCACGCGCAGCCGTGCCACCGGGTCGCGGATGTAGACCGGCAGCGGTCCGCGCATCACGGTCAACCGGTTGCCCAGGCTTCCGTGCTCGTCGGCCGTGCGGACGGAGACCGGGACCAGCGCCCGCATCTCGAGACCCTCGGTGCGCACCCCGCGCGAGCGCAGCCAGCGGCCCAGACCACCCGAGACGACGGTCAGGACGACGTCGTTGACCGTGCCGCCGAACGCGTTCTTGACCTCCTTGTAGTCCTCGAGGCGGCCGCGCACGACGGCGTACCGGCGGTGGGGCCCGATCTCGACGTTGAGCGGCGTCTCCGGGGCGGGGTTCAGGATCGCCCACACCAGCTCGCCCACCCCCTCGGCCACATCTCGCAATCGGCGCAGCGACGTCTCCGGGTGCGTCGCCGCCGCGATCGCGCGCGATGCCAGCGCGGCGGTGGTGCCGACCATCCCGCGCACGCCGGCGAGCACGAGCTCAGCCGACGAAGGCTCGAGCCGGGGCTGCCAGGGCTCGAGCTCGGTCGAGGACGATCGCTGCGGCTCTCGCTCGATGTCGAACAGGACGGTGGCCAGGTCGACGCCCGAAACCCCGTCGACCAGCGAATGGTGGGTCTTGAAGATGAGCACGAACCGGTCGTCGGCCAGCCCTTCCACCATCCAGCTCTCCCACAGCGGGCGGTCGCGATCGAGCTGCTGGGAGTAGATCCGCGCGATGAGCTGGAACAATTGCTGCTCGGTCCCGGGCTGCGGCAGCGCGGTGTGCCGGACGTGGTACTCGAGGTTGAAGCTCGGGTCGTCGACCCACAGCGGCCGGCCGGTTTCCAGCGGCGGCGTGGACAGCTTCTGGCGGTAGCGGGGAACCAGATGCAGCCGCTCGCGGACGTGGGTCGAGATAGTCCTCGAAGGGCGGCGGCGGCCCCTCGAAGATCAGCACTCCGCCGATGTGCATATGCGACGCCGTCCCCTCCTGGTGTAGGAAGGAGGCGTCGGTGGAGGTGAGGCGATCGAGGTGCTGTTGGGGCATTGCGTTTCTGTTGATCCGAGCCGAACTCCAAGACTACGCGCTTGAGGCCGCCTACACTGTCCGGCATGGCCTCGGTCCCCGAGAAGCTTCTCCTCGCCCGCCCCCGCGGCTACTGCGCCGGCGTCGACCGCGCCGTGCAGACGGTGGAGCGGGCGCTCGAGCTCTACGGCGCCCCCGTCTACGTGCGCAAGGAGATCGTCCACAACAAGCACGTAGTTGCAGGAGCTGCGGGCCCGGGGCGCGGTCTTCGTCGACTCCGAGACCGAGGTCCCCGAGGGCTCGACCGTCGTGTTCAGCGCCCATGGCGTCGCCCCGAGCGTGCACGCCAACGCGCGCGGCGCGAGCCTGAGCACGATCGACGCCACCTGCCCGCTGGTCACCAAGGTCCACGTCGAGGCCAAGAAGTTCGCCGCCCAGGGCTACACGATCGTCCTGATCGGCCACGGCGGCCACGAGGAGGTCGAGGGGACGATGGGCGAGGCGCCCGACCGGATCGTCCTGGTCGAGAGCGAGGCGGACGTCGACGCGCTGGAGGTCGACGACCCGGGGAAGATCGCCTTCATCTCCCAGACCACTCTCTCGGTCGACGAGACGACCGCGATCATCGACCGCCTCAAGGCCCGGTTCCCGCACATCACTGGACCCCGCACGGACGACATCTGCTACGCGACCACGAACCGGCAGGCCGCGGTCAAGCAGCTGGCCCAGGCGTGCGATCTCGTTCTGGTGATCGGCTCGCGGAACTCGTCGAACTCCAACCGGTTGGTCGAGGTCGCCCGCGAGTGCGGCGCCGACTCCTACCTGATCGACAACGCGAGCCAGGTCGAGGAGGGGTGGCTCGAGCGACAAGCGGGTGGTCGGGATCACCTCGGGGGCGAGCGCGCCGGAGGAGCTCGTCCAGCGGCTGATCGACTTCTTCCGCGACCGCGGCACCGACGATGTGCAGGAGCTCGAGGTCGTCCGCGAGGACGTTCGCTTCATGCTGCCGAAGGCAATTCGCGGCGCGATGGCCGCCGCCTCGGCATAAACCCTCGCGCGAAAACCCTCGTCGTCTCCGACCTGCACCTGGCCGCGCGGACCGGCAACGACGTGCTGCGCCGGCGAGACCCGCTCGACCGGCTGCTCGAGGCGGCGCAGCCGGATCCGACCGCCTGGTTCTGCTGGGCGATCTGATCGAGCTCCGTCACAGCCGCCTGCAGCGTCGCCCTGGCGCAAGCCACACCGGTGCTCCGGGAGCTCGGCCGGACGGCAAACGAGATCGTCATCGTGCCCGGCAACCACGACCATCACCTGCTCGCCGCCTGGTTTGAGCGCCGTGCGCTCGAGGACCATCCCCCGCCGCTCACGCTGCAGACCGCCGTCGATTGGCGCTCCGGACGAGCCGCTCGGCGATCGTCGCGCAAGCGCTCGGACCGGCCACGGTGACGGTCGCCTATCCGGGGATCTGGCTCCGCGACGACGTCTACGCCACCCACGGCCACTACCTGGACCGGCACACCACGGTGCCGCTGATCGAGCGGATCGGAGCCGGCGTGATGGCGCGGATTCTGCGCGAGAGCCCGCAGGGCCCCCGGAGCATCGAGGACTACGAGCGCACGCTCCAGCCTCTCTACGCCTGGATTCACTCGCTCGCCCAAGCCGGCGCGCACGACATCGGGGACAGCCGGCTCGACCCATCGATGCGGGGCTGGCGCGTGCTCACCGGTGCCAACGGCCGCCGGACGCTGCGCGAACGAGGCGTCGCGGCGGCCTTCCCGGCCGCCGTGGCTGCGATGAACAAGGCCCGGATCGGGCCGCTGGAGCCGGATCTCTCCGGCCCCCAGCTCCGCCGCGCCGCGCTGGCTGCCTTCGCCGAGGTCGTCGACCGCCTGCACATCGACGCGCCGCCACATCATCTTCGGCCACACCCATCGCGCCGGTCCGCTCCCGTCAGACGATCGGCGCGGAGTGGAGGACGCGCTCCGGGGCGCAGATCGTCAACAGCGGAAGCTGGGTGGATCAGCCCGACTTCCTCGGGCCCGACCCGCCGACCAGCCCCTACCGGGCCGGATTCGGGGTCGAGGTGACCGACGAAGGACCGCCGGCGCTGGTCAACCTGCTCTCGGCCAGTCCGGGCGTGAAGCAGACCGCGTAGCAGCGCACGCCGTCGCCGAGCTCGAGCTGCAGCTCCCCGGAGGTGCTGACCGGATGGGTGATCAGCTCGTAGGCCCCGGGGCCGTCGACCGGAACCGAGCGCCCGTTCGCGCTCACCGATCCCCGGCCGTCCAGCACGGCCCACACGCCGCCGGCCTCATAGGGCCCGGAGTAGGGGCCCTCGACGTCCGCGCTCTGCGGCGCCAGCACGGCGCCGGACGCGTCCTCGGGCCGGAGCGGCTCGAGCACCGGTTGCGAGACCCCCAGCAGCTCCTGGATGGCGAGCTCGGTCTCCTCGTAGCCGCCCTCCCCGTAGTGGAACTCGAACAGGCCGCCGCGCTGGTCGAACAGGTACCGCGCCGGCCAGCCCAGGTTCCCGTACAGCTGCCAGAGCTCAAACGACACGTCGACGGCCACCGGGTACGTCACTTCCAACCGCGCCACCGCCGCCCGCACCGCCTCCAGGTCGCCTGACGGCTCGAATCCCGAGGCGTGCACGCCGATCACCCGCAGGTCCGGGTAGCGCTCGTCCCACGCCTTCATGTAGGGCAGCGTCCGCAGAGAGTTCGGGCGGCAGAAGTCCCAGAACTCGATCAGCACCGGCCGGCCGACCTGCTTATCCATCCGCAGCGAGGCCACGTTGATCCAGGGCAGGTCACGCGGGAACGGCGGAGCGCCGATGTGGTCGACCGGGGCGCGCATACCAACCCGATGCTAGAGCGAGCGTTGAGCGCGGTGTGGATGCAGTTTGTTCGTCATAACGACCCTTTCCGCACCCAAACCCGTTCGCGCATCGAGGCGACGTCCTTATCCGAACGCCGTGCGGTGTCCGTCGTTCGACGTCAGGCCTCGATCAGCCCGCGCCGGATCGCGTAGCGGACCAGCTCGACCCGGTCGCGCATGCCGAGCTTGCGCAGCACGTTGGCCCGGTGGGACTCGACCGTCTTCTCGGACAGGTGGAGGATCTCGGCGATCTGGGCGTTGGTGTACGCCTCGGCGATCAGCTTGACCACCTCCTCCTCCCGCGGGGTGAGCGGGATCCGCGGCCCCTCCTCGCCGTCGGCCATCCAGCGCCGGATGATCGACCGCTCGGCCGCGTTGGTCAGGAACGCCTCGCCCCGGCCCACCGCCCGGACCGCCCCGACCAGGTCCTGGTCGGCTTCCCGCTTCAGCACGTAGCCGGAGGCGCCCGCCTTCAGGGCCTCGAACAGGTAGTGCTCGTCGTCGTGCATGGACAGGATCAGCACCCGGGTCGAGGGCAGCTGCGAGCGGATCTCGCGCGCCGCCTGCAATCCGGTCATCCGCGGCATCCCGACGTCGAGGATGCACAGGTCGGGCCGCTCGGCCAGGGCCTGGGACACCGCTTCGACGCCGTCCCCGGCCTCGGCCACGACGTCGAGGTCGGCCTGGCGCTCGAGCAGCAGCTTGATGCCCGAGCGCACGATCCCGTGGTCGTCGGCGACCAGGATCTTCATGTCAGAGAGCTCCTTTCATTTCAACAACAGCTCCACGCGCGTCCCCCGGCCCTCGGCCGAGCGCACGGTGAGCTGACCGCCCACCAGCAGCGCGCGTTCCCTCATGCCCGACAGCCCGAGCTCGCCGTTCGCGCGCTCGGGCCCCTCCGGCGACAGTCCGCATCCGTCGTCGCTGACCGTCAGCATCGTGCGCCCGATCGAGGACAGCTCGACCTCGACGCTTGTCGCGCCCGAATGCTGGGCCACGTTGGACAGGCTCTCCTGGGTGACGCGATAGACGACCAGCTGCTCCTCGGGGCTGAGCGGCCGCAGCGCGCCGCGCGAATGAAAGCTGGCCCGGATCCCCGTCTGATCGGCGAAGTGATCGACCTGACTGTGCAGAGCGGGGAGCAGTCCGTGGTCGTCGAGCACGGCCGGACGGAGCTGGCGCGCGAGCGAGAGCAGCTCCTCCATCGCCTGGCTGGTCAGCTGCTTGGTCTCGGTCAGCTCGCGGCGCAGCGGCGGGGGCGCCTGCTCGATCGTGGCCTGGAGCCGGAGCGAGACCGCGGTCAGCGCCTGGTTGACCTCGTCGTGGAGGTCCTGGGCGATCCGCCGGCGCTCGCGCTCCTGGGCCCGGACCACCGCCCGGCCGGCCTCCCGGCGCTGCGCCTCCAGCCGCTCGACCATGTGCTGGAACGCCTTGTCCAGGCGGCGGACCTCGGCGCTGTCGAGCCGTTTGGTCCGCACCGTGCGGTGCTGGGCGGCGGCCATGTCGACCTCCTCCATGGCCGTGATCATCCGGTCCAGCGGCGCGAACCGGCGGTGGAGCACGAGCCAGTTGCCGAGCAGCGTGGCCACGAGGGCCAGCGCGAGCACGATCAGCCCGCGCCCGTGTATGCCGCCGCGGTCGTGGACGACGACGCTGACCACCACCACGGCGCCCGCGACCAGCAGCACGTTGACGACCAGAACCTGGGCCAGGAGGGTTCGCGACTTCATCTTCCTGGGACGTATCGTCCGCCGGGGCTGGTTCCAGGAGATCCGGCGGCGAAGATGGGGTCTAGGCCCGATATGCGACCCCGGCGGGGGCGCCGATACTTTCGCTGCAAGCCTCCGTGAAGGCGACGGCTCGGCCGGAGTAGATTGGGTCCTGGTGCAAGGGGCGCTCCTCGAAAGGGGGCGCCCCGAAGCGCTTAAACGGCCAGTCGACGGGCTCGGAGCGACCAAAAGGCCCACGAGCGCCCCGTTCCGCCGGCGCCGGGGCGCGTTTGTGCCCACAGTCGACGAAAACGCACCCGGGCGATGGCCGAACTCACCGCTGGTGGACCTTTTTGCCATCACAATGTGGGGGCGACGGTCGCCCATCATGCCGCTCTCCGCGGGGCCTCGGGCACCGCTATACTCGGTGAAGTATTGAATCCGTACCGCCTTTGAGGAGTTTTCGCTGATGCCCTCCGGAGCTGAAGTTCTCCGCCAGATCAAGAGCCGGATCGAAGAGGTCGACCCGGCCGAAGTGCGTGACGAGCTCAACAACGGCACCGTCCTGGTCGACGTCCGCGAGCCCGAGGAGTGGGCCCAAGGCCACATCCCGGGTGCCAAGCACGTGCCCAAGAGCTATCTCGAGTCGCGGATCGAGGGGGCCGTGCCCGATCGCGCTCAGCACGTCGTCCTCTACTGCGCCTCGGGCAACCGCTCGGCCTGGGCGGCCCGGACGCTGCTCGACGACCTCGGCTACGAGCACGTCGAGTCGATGACCGGTGGCTTCACGCTGTGGAAGGACCGCGGCTACGACGTCGAGCAGCCGAAGACCTTGACCGCCGAGCAGCGCGAGCGCTATTCGCGCCACCTGCTCCTGCCCGAGGTCGGCATGGACGGTCAGCAGAAGCTGCTGGACGCCAAGGTGCTCCTGCTCGGAGCCGGCGGCCTCGGCTCGCCCGCGGCGCTCTACCTCGCCGCGGCCGGCGTGGGCACGCTCGGGATCGTCGACAACGATGAGGTCGACGTCTCGAACCTCCAGCGCCAGGTCATCCACTCGACCGATCGGGTCGGGGTGCCGAAGGTCGACTCGGCCGAGCAGACGATCACCGCCCTGAACCCGGACGTGAACGTGGTCAAGTACCCGGTCCGGCTCGGCCCGGAGAACATCATGGAGATCCTGCCCGGCTACGACATCGTGGTCGACGGGCTGGACAACTTCCCCACCCGGTACCTGCTCAACGACGCCTCGGTCCGGCTCGGGATCCCGGTCGTCTCGGCCGCGATTCTCGGCTTCGAGGGCCAGCTATCGGTGTTCAAGCCCTACGACGGCCCGTGCTATCGCTGCCTGTTCCCGGTGCCGCCACCGGCCGAGCTGGCGCCCTCATGCGGCGCCAACGGGGTGCTCGGCGTGCTTCCCGGCACGATGGGGCTGCTGCAGGCGACCGAGGTGGTCAAGCTGATCCTGGGCGAGGGCGATCCGCTGATCGGCCGGCTGCTCATGTACGACGCGCTCGGCGCCACGGTCACCGAGGTCAAGGTCCGCCGCGATCCCGACTGCCCGATCTGCTCGCGCCATCCGGAGGAGATCGCCGACGAGGAGCTGGGCGTGTTCCCCGACTACGAAGCGTTCTGCGCCGGAGCCCACTAGGGTTCAGGCCATGGCGACCATTCGCATTCCACCCGTGCTCCGCCCGTCCGTAGGCGGCGAGAAGGAGCTGAACGCCGACGGTTCGTCGGTGGGCGAGATCCTGCGCTCGGTGGCCGAGTCCCATCCGGACACCCAGGCCCAGCTGTTCTCCTCCGACGGCGACCTCAACCGCTACGTCAACGTGTACCTGAACGACGAGGACGTCCGCGTGCTCGACGGTCTGGAAACCGCGGTCCGGGATAGCGACACGCTGGTCATCCTGCCGGCCATGGCCGGCGGGGCTCTCTGATCTGGGCCGTGCCGGCCCCGGCATGTTTGGCCGCCAGGCCAAACTGCCAATGCCCGCGTTAGCGGGCACGGCGTCCGTGGGGCCTGACATCCGGCTGCCGCGGTAGGCCCCGCCCGCCGGCTTACGCCGAGGCCGCTTCCGGCCGATAGAGCCGGAAGTGACCGAAGAGCGTGCGGAGATCACCGGCATCGTGGTGGCCGACGCCACCGAGCCCGGGTGTCCGATCACCTACGTCAGCGCCGGCTTCGAGGAGCTGACCGGGTACGCGGCCGAAGAGGTGATCGGGCGCAGCTGCCGGCTCCTCCAGGGGCCGGACACCGACCCGCGGGCGGTCGACGTGCTCAGGCGCGCGATCGCCGACGGCGCAGACGCCCGGGTGACGATCCTCAACTACCGGGCCGACGGCACCCCGTTCTGGAATGAGTTGGTGCTCTCGCCCGAGCGCGATGATGAGGGCCGCCTGGTCCGCTACCACGGCGTGCAGCGGGACGTCACGGCCGAGATCGGCACCAGCGCCCGGCTGCACGCGCTCGCCCACTACGACTCGCTCACCGGTCTGGCCAACCGCCGCTCCTTTCACGAGGAGCTGCACGCGGCCCTGCGCGCGGCCCGGGTCTCGGACACCCAGCTGGCCCTTCTGTGCGTCGACCTCGACGACTTCAAGCGCATCAACGACACCCACGGCCACATGGCCGGCGACCTTGTGCTCCAGGCCGTGGCCGAGCGGCTGCGCTCGGTCGTGCGCGCCGGCGACCTGCTGTCCCGGCCGGGCGGCGACGAGTTCCTCATCCTGATCAAGGGCCTGAGCGACGTCTCGGCCGTGGCGGCCGAGCTGGCCGCGCGGGTGGTGACATGCCTGCGCCGCCCGTTTGACTTCACCGAGGTGCGCGCGAGCGTCGGGGTCAGCACCTTCCCCGGCGACGCGGTCACGTTCGCCGATCTGCTCCGGCACGCCGACTCGGCCATGTACGTGGCCAAGGGCGGGGGCAAAGACGGCTTCCACGTCTATCAGAGCCGCGCTCGGCGACCGGTCGCCGGGATCAGCGACGACGACTTCGATCCGCATGCTGCGACCGGCGAGCTCGACCTGATCCTGGCCGCCCGCTCGGTCACCCCCGCCTTCCAGCCCATCGTCGAGTTGGGCACCGGTCAGGTGGTCGCTTACGAGGCGCTGGCGCGTGGGCCCGAAGGCTCCCCGCTGCACCGCCCGGATCGCCTGTTCGCCGCCGCCGAGGCCGCCGGCCGGGTGGACGAGCTCGACTGGCTGTGCCGGGCCGAGGCGGTGGCGGCCGCCCTGAGGGCGAAGCTCGGCCATTCGGTGGCGCTGTTCCTCAACTCCGAGCCGTCAGCGATCGGCACGCCCTGCCCGCCGGCTCACGCCGCGGTGTGGGAGCGGGGCATGCGCGAACTCGATCTCGTCCTCGAGCTCACCGAGCGGGCCGCCACCGACCGCCCGGCCGAGCTTTCGCGCGTGGTGGACGAGCACCGCGCGGCCGGGCGCGGGATCGCCCTCGACGACGTCGGCGCCGACGTGCGGTCCCTGGCTCTGCTGCCGCTGATCGAGCCCGAGGTGATCAAGCTCGACCTGCGCCTCGTCCAGGACCGCCCCTCGACCGAGCAGGCCGCGATCGTCAGCGCGGTGGCGGCCGAGCACGAGCGCACCGGCGCGGCCGTGCTGGCCGAGGGAATCGAGACCGAAGCCCACCTGGGGATCGCCCTCAGCCTGGGGGCGACGCTCGGGCAGGGCTGGATGTGGGGCCGGCCCGGGCCGTTGCCGGCCTCTCCGAGCGGGCGCTGGACCCGGCGGCCGGTCGGCCGGCGCGCGCAGTCCGGGCGGACGCCGTTCGAGGTCATCGCGCGGGAGCGACCGAGCGCCGAAGCGACCAAGGGGCTGTTGCTGCCGATGAGCCATCACCTCGAGAACCGCGCGCTCCGGATCGGCGAGGGCGCGGTTGTGCTCTCGGCCTTCCAGCATGCGCGGCACTTCACGCCCCGGACGATGCGCCGGTACGAGACCCTGGTCGTCGCCTCGAGCCTGGTGGCGGCCTTCGCCGTGGATCTCGATACCGAGCCGGTCCGCGGCGTCCGCGGCGCGCACGTCGACCCCGAGGACCCGCTGGCCGGCGAGTGGAGCGTGATCGTGATCGGCCCCCACTTCGCGGGCGCGCTCGTGGCCCAGGACCTCGGTGACCGGGGACCCGACGCCGACCGGCGCTTTCGCTTCGCCACCGCATATGACCGCGGTCTGGTCATCGATGCGGCGCGGACGCTGGTCGGGCGGGTCACGCCCGTGGCCTCGCAGCCCGGGCGTGACCTCCGGCTGCCCGGCTCAACCGCCTGAGGCGGCTTGCGCCGGCCCGGGAAGGGAAGCCCGCCCACCGGAGTCTTCAGGGCCGAGGTCAACCATTCGAAGGGAGCCTGATGCCTCGTCCAATCAACACCGGCCGCGCGCGCCGGCGGCCGTGGATGCCCGTGCTGCTCGTCCTCGCCCTCACCGGCGCGGCTGCCGCAGCGGTGGCCGCGATGGCGGTCGCCAAGTCGTTCACCCTGCGTGTGGCCAAGAACGTGCACGTGACCAATACGCCGACCAAGGCGTTCCGGGTCAAGGCGGTCGACACGCACGAGGCGGTGGCGGTTGGATCGGCCGGCTTCGCCGTCTACACCTTCCAGGGTGAGACGACCCATCACATCATCTGCAAGAAGACGAACAAGTCGAGCACGAACTGCTGGGCCTTCTGGCCCCCGGTCTCGGTCACCTCGGCCAAGGGGATCAGCAAGCCATCGAGCATTCACGGCAAGCTCGGCACGTTCCGTAATCACGGCATGCTCCAGCTCACCCTCAACGGGCAGCCGCTGTATTACTTCACCCCGGACCTCCAGGCCGGGAACAAGCACCAGGCGACCGGCGACGAGCTGAAGACGTTCGGCTCGATCTGGCACATCGTCAAGGCGGGGGCAACCACCCACGCCTCGACGGCGCCCGCCCCGTCATCGACGACCACGACTACGACCACGATGACGTCGCCCAGCCCCTACCCCGGCTACTGAGTCACCGCAGCGGTGCGGCCAAGCCGCACCGCTACACTTCGTAAAGTATGGCCGCGGAGCGCCTGCAGAACAAGCCGTGCGGCGGACGGTATGGGGACATCGTCCAGTCGATCGGCCACACGCCGCTGGTCGAGCTCAAGCGTCTGAGCCCCAAGCCGGGGGTGCGGATCTGGGCCAAGCTCGAGTCGAGCAACCCGACCGGGTCGGTGAAGGACCGGGTGGCGCGGTCGCTGATCGAGGACGCTGAGGACAAGGGCCTGATCCGCCCCGGGCAGACGATCCTCGAGCCGACCTCGGGCAACACCGGCATCTCGCTGGCCATGATCTGCGGCCGCAAGGGCTACCGGCTGAAAGTGGTGATGCCCGAGAACGTGACCCCCGAGCGCACCGAGCTGCTGCGCATGTACGGCGCCGAGATCGTGTACTCCGAGGGCGCCAAGGGCTCCAATGGGGCGGTCGAGATGGCGCTCGACATGGCCGAGCACGACGCCGATTACTACATGCCTTACCAGTACGGCAACCAGGCCAACCCGCTCGCCCACTACAACGGGACCGCGCTCGAGATCCTCGAGGAGCTCGACGAGGTGTCGGCCTTCGTGGCCGGGCTCGGGACAGGCGGCACGCTGATGGGCAACGGCCGGCGGCTGAAGGAGGAGCTCGGCGATCAGGTCAAGATCGTGGCCGCCGAGCCCATGCAGGGCGAGCCGGTCCAGGGCCTGCGCTCGCTCGACGACGGGTTCATCCCCCCGATCATCGACCTCTCGGTGCTCGACCGAAAGATCTTCGTCACCAACCACGACGCGATCATGTTCACCCGCCGGCTGCTCGACGACGAGCGGCTGTTCGTCGGCGTCTCCTCGGGCGCGATCGCCCGGGTGGCGGTCCGGATCGCCAACGAGCTGGACGAGGGCAACGTCGTGTTCCTGGTCGCCGACGACGGGTGGAAGTACCTCTCCTCGGGAATCTACACCCGGCCGATCGAGGAGATCGAGAACCTGGACGCCACCGTCTGGTGGTAAGCGAGGCGCCGGAAGGCGACTCCGGCTCACGCCGAAGGCTGTTGGGGGGCGCCCTCGCCGGGACGCTCGTGCTGGCCGGGTGCGGCAAGGAATCGCTCCACACGCGGCTGAAACGCCAGCCCACGGTCGCCCAGCGCGACGTACAGGCCCTCAACCACCTGCTGGACGTCCAGCACCTGGCCGTCGCCGCCTACACCGCCGCCGGCCCGCTGTTGCCGGCGCCCGCCGCCGCTGCGGCTGAGCAGTTCCTGGCCCAGGAGCTCGGCCACGCCGGCGGCCTGGCCGGCCTGGTCAAGGCGGCGGGCGGAAAGCCGCTCGATCCGCAGGCAAGCTATGACCTCGGACGTCCTCGGACCGGGGAAGACGTGCTGCGCCTGCTGCAACGGGTGGAGGAGATCGAACTCAGCTCGTTCGTGGCCGCGCTGCCCCAGCTCTCGCCCGGCGAAGTCCGCGCCCAGGTGGCCGGGTATTTCGCCAACGACGCCCAGCACGACTCGGCGGTGCGGCTTCTGCTCGGCCAGGACCCGCTCCCGAGCCCACTGGTCCCCGGGATCAGGTAGTGCGCCGGCGCGAGCTTCTTCGGCTGGGCGCTCGCCGGTGCCATCGCGACACCGAGCGCGGCCGCCGCCGCCGGCTCCGCGCTCGTCCTCGCCCCCGCGCTCGAAGCCGCCGAGCTCGCCGTCTTCGTGGCCCGCGCGGCTGTCTCGGCCGACGGCAAGCTGGGGCCTGCGGCGGCCGGCGTGACCCGGACGCATTCTCGGGCACGAGCGGACCATGTCGCGCTCCTGCGGCCGGCGGTGCGCGGGATCGGCGAGCCGGTCCCGCCGGCGCCCACCACCGTCGCCGACGCCGACCGCCTTCTGGCCCGGCTGCACGCGCTCCGGCCGGCTGGCCCACGTGCGGACGAGGCCGACGGCCTGCGCCTGCTCTACGACGTCGAGTCGATCGAGATCGGCCGGTGCTGGGAGGCCCTGTACACGTTGACCGACCCGGCGCTGATCCGGACGACCGCGCAGATCATGGGCGCCGAGGCCCAGCACGCGAGCGCCATCGGCGGCCTGCTGCATCCGGGGAAGTGGGAGCCGCGTCGTCCCCGTCGGGTCGGTGGAGGGCAAACACTAGAGTTCGCCGTGATGCGGATCGCCGAGGCCTTGATCGAGGACATGATCGCCCACGCCCGGGAGGAGGCCCCGAACGAGTGCGTGGGGCTGGTGGCGGCTCGGGACGGCGAGGCGGTGGCGGTCCATCGGGCGATCAACAGCGAGGCGAGCCCATACCGGTTCGTGATCGACGGCCACGAGCAGCTGGCCCTGATCAACCGGATCGAGGACGGAGGGCCTCGACATCGGCGCCATCTACCACTCACATACGCGGACCGCGCCGGAGCCTTCGCAGACCGACATCACCTTCGCCAAGGGGTGGCCGGGGGTGGTGTGGATCATCGTCGGGCTGAAGGGCGAGGAGCCCGACGTGCGCGGGTGGCTGATCGACGACGGCAAGGTGTCCGAGGTCGAACTGGTCGTCGGCTGATGCTTCAGGACCCGGTGCGGGTGTGCCTGAGCTGCGGATCGCGGTTCGAGGGCGACGAGCACTTCTGTCCCGCGTGCAAGGTGCCGCTGACCGCGGGCAGCCGGCCTGGCCGGTCAGCGAGAGCCACGCCCGGGCCCGCAAGCTGAAGCCTCAGCTGACCGAGGGGCGGCTGGTCCGCGTCACCGGAGGCGCGCAACCAGGCCGAGGCGGAGTTCATCCAGGGGCTGCTCCTCGAGGAGGGCGTCCCGAGCCTGCTCCGCCGAAGCGCCGGCTTCGATGTCCCCGACTTCCTCGCCGCCGGCCCGCGCGACGTCCTCGTCCCCGAAGCGGCGCTGGCCACCGCGCGCGAGGTGCTGCTTCAGGCCGAGCTGATCTCCGAGGAGCCCGCCCGGCCGGTCGTGGTGCCCGTGCGGCTGCTCGCGGGCCTGCTGGCCGCGCTGGCGATCGGGCTGGTCGTCATGTGGCTCGTGATCGCGCTGACCCGGTGATCCGCTCCAGGTGAGAGCGCCAGGCCTCCTCGGTGCGGCGGAATCGGGCGGCCACCGAAGGCCTCGGCCAGCGCGGCGCGCGAGCCGCCGGGATGGAGCGCGCGGGCGAGCTCGACCGCTGCGCGCTTCGCCCTCCTCGCGCACGAGCAGGTCGACCACCGTGCCGCCGAGCAGGACCGCATCGCGGAGGCCGGGCGGGAAGCTCGGGCGCGGGCCCTTGCGCAGGCGGCGCGCGATCGCCTGGCCCATGCGCTCGGTCTGGCCGGCGAACCAGCGCGCGGCGCCCTCCAGCAGCCAGGCCCAGCGAGCTCGGCGGCGATCCGCGCGCACGGCTCCGCGGCCGGACGACGTGGCGGGCATACAGGGCCGCGGCGGTGCGACTCGTCTCCCGGCGCTCAGCACATGGATCTCTCCCGCCACTGGCCCAGCCGGTCACGTACTGGCGGGCCGCGGGCTCGGTCAGCGCCCAGGCGAGCCCGACCGCCGGGCGGGCCAGCGCAAGCCCGCGCGGCTCCGGTGCAGGACCACGGTGAGATCGCCGCCGGCGTTGGGAAAAGGGGCTCGAGCCGGTCGCGCGTGCGCTCGAGCGAGTAGAGGATGCGGTCGGCCTCGTCGGCGTCCTCCTCGTCGTGACGAGCGAGGAACGACGGCGAGGCCGACTCGAACCCAGGGCGCCGTGGCGCCCCTCCGTTCAGGCCAGTACCGGCTGGCGATCGGCGGCGATCGCGGCGATCTCCTCCGACGCGCGCTCGAACTCCTCGTCGGAGAGCACCGGGGTGCCCTCGAACGGGAGGTCGCGAGTGATCTCCAGCCACGAGCGGCAGCCGCCGTACTCGTCGCGGACCTTGACGGTCACGGGCCGGGGGATCCGGTAGGTCCGGAGCAGGATCACGTGGAGCGGATGCCGGCGCTTCCAGGCCAGCCGCTTCTCGGCGTAGTCGGGCGTCCACACGTAGAACGGGGACAGGGCATCCACGGTGCGCCGGTCGGTGACCGTGAAGTGCGCGGCCACCTCGGCCCACGCCCGGATTCGGACGCGGTCGGGCTGGGAGATCGCGCCTTCGCGGTGCAGCGCGTGCGGCGGCGGCTCGCCGTCGCTCCAGACGCCCTCTTCGAGCGCGCGGACCAGCTCCGGCTGGTGCGATTCCCGGACCAGGTCGGAGCGCTGGTGGTCGAACGTCGGGTAGAGGAAGAACCGCTCGTAGTCGAGTTGGAAGTGACGTTCGGGCTCGCGAATTCCGCCTTTGCGGAGTGTGAGGAGCTGCTCACCCTCGGCGAGAGCCCGCACGGTCACGGCCCATTCTTTGAAAGCAATCGGCATGTATGAGGTTGGGGGGGAGGAGATTTGCAGACAGTCCCGGCGCGCGCACCCTCACGGATGCAACGGCAGCAACAGGAAGGCGAGATTGTACGCGAGGATCGCGAAAATCCCAAATAATCCTGCTAATTCACCGTTTTCTGGGTCTGACTTTGTGCTATCGGCCCCCGGTGAACAGGGATCGAATGGCTGACCAGACGCCACTGCATCCCACACCTCGGTTTTACAGCCGGGTGCCGGCCTCGCCCTCCAGCACCTCGATCAGCGCCGCGAAGTCGGCGTCACCGAGTCCCCGGCCCATGCCGGCGTTGAGGATCTCCCTGGTCAGGGCGGCAAACGGGAACGGCGCGCCCGGCCGCCTGACCCTCCTCCAGGCAGAGGCGAACGTCCTTGAGCATGTGCTCGAGCTTGAACAGCGTCGTGTAGTCGTGCTCGCGCATCGGCCTGGCCTTCAGCTCGAGCATCGCCGAGCCGCCCGAGCCGGCCGCCATCACCTGGGTCAGCGCGTCGAGATCGACGCCGGCCCGGCGGGCGACCAGCAGCGCCTGGCCGACGACGGCGGCGTTGGTCGCCGCCACCGCGTTGTTGATCACCTTGACCATCTGGCCGTGCCCGAGCGGCCCGGCGTGGACGATCAGCCGTCCCATCGCCTCGAGCACGGGTCGCGCGCGCTCGAATGCCTCGTCCGAGCCGCCGGCCATGATCGTAAGCGTGCCGTCCTCGCGCCCGCGGCGAGGAGCCGGTTACCGGTGCGTCGAGCGAAGTCGAAGGCCGCGGCGCTCGAGCGCCTCGCCGATCGCGCGGGCGGCCGCGGGCCCGATGGTGGAGCAGTCGACGAACAGCGTGCCCGCCGGGCGCCCGCTCGGCCGCGCCGGCGCCGCTGGTCAGCAGGACCTGCTCGACCTGCGGGCCGTCGACCACCATCGTGACCACGATCTCCGCCTCCGCGGCTGCGTCGGCCGGGGTCGCGGCGGTCCTGGCGCCCGGGTGCTCGGCGACGAACTGCTCGGCCGTGGCGGCGGTCCGGTTCCACACCGTGAGCTCGAAGCCCTTGCGCGGCCAGCTGCGCGGCCATGCGCGAGCCCATGATCCCGAGTCCGAGGAAGGCGACGCGCGTCATGACGCCGCACCATACCCGCCGCCGCCCGGCGTCTCGATCCGCAGCCGCTGGCCCTCCTTCAGCTTGCCGATCGCCTTGGCGCGGCAGCTCCTCGCCATCGAGCAGGTTCCGGCCCGGCGCGCCATCCTCGCCGCCGTCCGCGCCGGGAGGTGCGTGGCGCCGGCGCTCGGTGATCAGCGAGTAGCTGAGCGGCGCCAGCGCCTCGAGCTCGCGGATCACTCCGTCGCCGCCGCGGTTGGGCGCCGTCGCCGCCCGAGCCGGTGCGGATCGCGTACTCGGTCATCCGGAGCGGGAACTCGAGCTCGAGCGCCTCGACCGGGGTGTTGAGCGTGTTGCTCATGGCCACGTGGACGCCGCTCGGGCCGGGCGCGTCGGCGCACGCGCCCTGGCCGCCGCCGATCGTCTCGTAGTAGACGACGTCCTCGCTGCCCAGCGTGACGTTGTTCATCGTGCCCTGTCCGAGCGCGCGGCCGAACGCCTTGAGCACCACGTCGGCGATGCGAGATGACGTCTCCACGTTCCCGCCCACCACCGCGGCTGGGGAACGGGCGTTAAGCAGCGAGCCCTCGGGTGCGATCACCTCGATCGGGCGGTAGGCGCCGGCGCTGGGCGGTATGTCGGGGTCGGTGAGGACGCGGATGGCGAAGTAGCAGGCCGAGCGGGTAACGGCCAGCGGGCAGTTGAGGTTGCCCTCGTGCTGCTCGGCGCTGCCGGTGAAGTCGAGCGTCAGCCGGTCGCCGTCGACGGTGGCCTTGAGCACGATCGGAAGGTCGCCCTCGCGGGCCTCGAGCACGTCGCGGGCTTCGAGGACGCCGTCGTCGAGCTCCTCGAGGCAAGCGCGGGTGCGCCGTTCGGCGTAGTCGAGGACCTCGGCGAAGGCGGCGCGCAGGGTGTCCGCGCCCACGCGATCCTGGAGCTCGGCCAGCCGTCGCGCGCCCACGCGCCCGGCCGCGAGCTGGGCGCGTAGGTCGGCTCGGCGCTGCTCGGGCCGGCGCATCTGCTCGCTCAGCTCGGCGATCGTCGTCGTCATCGAGCACGCGGGGTTCGATCACCACCCCTTCGTCCTCGAGCGTCCGGCTGTCGGCCGGCATCGAGCCGGGCGTGGGGCCGCCCACGTCGGCGTGGTGGGCCCGGCTGGCGGCGAACGCAATCAGCTCGTCTCCGGCGAAGATCGGCGTGATCACGGTGATGTCCGGGAGGTGGGTGCCGCCCTGATAGGGGTCGTTGAGGATCCAGGGGCGGTCGGGGTCCTGGTCGCGGTCGCGGATGGCTGCGACCGCGGCCGGCATGGCCCCGAGATGGACCGGGATGTGCTCGGCCTGCATGACCATCTCGCCGTTGGGGTCGAACAGCGCGGTCGAGGCATCACGGCGTTCCTTGATGTTGGCCGAGTGGGCCGAGCGGATCAGCACCGCGCCCATCTCCTCGCAGATCGCGCGCAGGGCGCCGGTCAGGACCTGAAGCTCGACTGGATCAATCACGAGAATCGCCCCCCGGCGATTCTCGCAAGGACGAGGCGCAGCCGAGTCCCATCATCCGCGCTCGAGCCGCAAGGTTCCCGTGTCATCGACGTCGCCCGACCAGCCTGGGGGCACGAGCACGGTCGACTCGGGCAGCTCGACCACGGCCGGTCCCTCCACCCGGGCGCCGCCGCGCAGGACCTCGAGTTCGACGCGTTCGCCGTCGAGGGTGGCCTCGCGGCGCCGGCGCTCGACCTCGTCGTCGTGGCCGGTCAGGGACACGTCGGCACCGCCGCTCGTGGCCGTGACCCGGATGGTCACCAGCTCGAGCGTCTGATCGGGGTCCATGTAGCCGTAGCGCTCCTCGTGGAGACGCTCGAACTCGGCCCGCAGCTCGTCCGGCCGTTCCGCCGGCCTGGACCGGTAATTCGAACGACTGGCCCACGTAGCGGAGCTCGAACGTCGGCTGGAGCTCCGCCGCGTCGTCCCGCAGCGCTCGGCGAGCCTGCTCGCCCAGCTCTCGCACCGTGTCCGCGACCGCGTCCTCGGTCAGCTCGTCGCCGGACAGGAAGACGCTCCGCTGCACGTCCCGGCGGCGGGGCGAGACGACCAGCCCGAGCGCGGCCAGGACGCCCGAGGCGCGCGGGACGAGAATCGAGTCGATGCCCAGCTCGTCGGCGATCTCGGCCGCGTGCAGCCCGCCCGCGCCGCCGAAGGCGAGGAGCGCGTACCGCCGCGGGTCGACCCCGCGCTCCACCGTGACCACCCGCAGCGCCCGCACCATCTCGGCGTTGGCGACCCGGATGATCCCCTCGGCACACTCGATCGGATCGAGGCCGAGCTGGTCGGCCAGGCTCGCGATCGCGGTCTCGGCCGCCTCGCGGTCGAGTGAGACGTCGCCGGCCAGGGGGGCGTCGGCGGCCAGGTACCCGAGGACCAGGTTGGCGTCGGTGACCGTGGGCTCGGTCCCGCCGCGCCCGTAACAGGCCGGTCCGGGGTCGGCCCCGGCCGAGCGCGGCCCGACCCGGAGTGCGCCGCCGGCGTCCCGCCAGGCGATCGAGCCGCCGCCCGCCCCGACCGTGTGCACGGCGAGCATGGGCAGGGCGAGCGGACGTCCGGCCACCTCGCCCGCGCTCCGCTCCTGCACGCTGCCCTCGTCGACCACGCACACGTCGCAGCTCGTCCCGCCCATGTCGAAGCAGAGCACGTCGGGCTGGCCGGACGCCCGGGCCACGAAAGCCGCCCCGGCCGCCCCGCCGGCCGGACCCGAGAGCACCGTCCAGGCGGCGTGACCGGCCGCGGCGGCCAGGTCGATGAGGCCGCCGTTGGACTGCATGATCGAGGGCTCGGGCAGCGCCGGCCTGGCGCGCCTGCTCACTCAGGCGCCGTAGGTAGGAGGCCAGCAGCGGCGACAGCGCGGCGTCGATCTCGGTCGTGGCCGCGCGCTCGTACTCCCGGAAGGTGCCCACCACCTCGTGCGAGAGCGATACGTGGACGTCGTGGAGCGCCTCGGCGATCGCCTGCTCGTGCTCGGGGTGGCGGTAGGAGTGCAGCAGTACCACCGCCACGGCCTCGGCCTCGCGCCTCGCCAACGAGCTCGGCCACCTCCCGAGCCCCCTCCGCGGTCAGCTCGCGCAGAGGGCCGTCCGGGGTCATCCGTTCGGGCGCGCCGATCCGCCGCTCGGGCGGGACGAGCGGCGCCGGCCGTGCCGCGCACAGGCGGTAGAGCTCGGGCCGGTCCTGGCGTCCGAGCGCCACCAGGTCGGTGAAGCCTTCGGTGGCGATGAGCGCCGTCCGCGCGCCGTTGCCCTCGAGCAGCGCGTTGGTGGCCACGGTCATGCCGTGCGAGAACTCGCGCACCTCGTCGGCCGAGCGGCCGGCTTTCTCCAGCGCCGCCTTGACCGCGTTCAGGACGCCCTCGGACTGATCCTCCGGCGTGGTGGGCGACTTGGCGGTGATCAGCCGGCCGTCCACGGCCAGCACGGCGTCGGTGAACGTCCCACCCACGTCGACGCCGAGCAGCATGGCGCGTCAACCTACCCGATCGCAAACTGTTCCCTTTTTCCCCGGGGGGTGGGGGAAAACGGGAACGCTTCCGGCGCGCGGCACGGAGGCCGCGCGCAACCGGCCCCAGGGACGCCGCGCGGAGCGCGGCCCCAAGGAAAACTAAGCGGCGACCAGGGTCGCCTCGATCTCCTCCGTCTCGGCCAGATGCTGGTGCGAGGGGCAGTAGCCGTTGTGGGGGAGAGGCATCCGCTGACACGGCGTGCCCTTGCGCGTGCTGGCGCGGCACTGCAGCGGGTTGCCGTACACGTCGAAGCCGTTCTGGGGCTGGCGGCGCAGGAACTCGTCCGCGAACAGGAGATAGCGCTCGATCACGCAGAACACCCGGCGCTGGCAGTTCATCGGGAAGTAGGCGCGGATGTCGTTGAACAGCGTGCGCGCCGGATGAGCGAAGTAGTGGCGGTCGGTGGCGAGGCGCTCGACCGCCGCCTCACACGAGCGCAGCACGCGCTCGTGGTTGGTATTGGCGCCAAGCCCGTGGGGATCCTCCACAATGTCCTTCGCCAACTCACGGTAGATGGCCCTGCTGAACCGGTACATCCTCGACTCCTTTCGGCCCCTCCCGAGGGCTCTCCGGGGTTAGCGGCCGGGAGTATTCCCCTCAGATGTGAAGCGGGATCGCATCCGATATTAAGTTGGCGTTAAGCAAAGTGCTTGCTATTCCCACGCTTCGAACACGGGTTCGCGGTCGCGGGTGACCGTGACGTGGCGCCGATCGAGCCCGGGGTCGAGGTCGGGGAAGTCGCGTCGCTGGTGGGCGCCCCGGCTCTCGGTCCGGGTGAGCGCACAGGCGGCGATCAGCCGGGCCATCGGGTGCTCGTCGCCCGCGAGTTGCCGTAGTCCCTCGGCGTCGCGCTCCAGACCGGCGTACTGCCACAGCGCCTGCCGCGCCTGCGTGCCGCGCTGCGCGTGGCATTGCGACGTTTCGCCGGCGGCGAAACGTCGCGGGCGATCGCGCGCGGATTCGGCACGGGTTCGGTGGCGGCGGCTCGGGCCGCCCGGGCGCCGAACACGAAGCACTCGGTGAGCGAGTTCGAGGCCAGCCGGTTGGCGCCGTGCAGCCCCGTGCACGAGCACTCGCCGACCGCGTAGAGGCCGGGAAGGGTGGCGCGCGCGTCCAGATCGGTGGCGATCCCGCCCATCACGTAGTGGGCCGCGGGCGCCACCGGGACGAGCTGGCGCTCGGGGTCGATGCCGGCCCGCCGGAGGGCGCTGACGACATTGGGGAACAGCGCCGGATCGACCTCGCGCATGTCGAGATCGACCGACAGGGTGCCGGTCAGCGCCATCTGACGCTCGACCGCGCGGGCGACCTCGTCGCGGGGCGCCAGCTCGTCCACGAAGCGCTCGCCCTCAGCGTCGAGGAGGCGGGCGCCTTCGCCGCGGACCGCCTCGGTGACCAGGAACCCGTCCGCGCCGTCCGCCGCCGCGACGGCCGTGGGATGAAACTGAACCAGCTCGAGATCGGCCAGCGCGGCTCCGGCCTCGTAGGCCAGCAGCAGGCCGCCGCCGACCGCACCGGGCGGATTGGTGGTGCGCGACCACAGCGCCGCGGCACCGCCGGTCGCCAGCACGGTGGCGGCGCTCGTGATCAGCCCGGCCGTCGTCGAGCCGGACGCCGGCGCACCGGCCCTCGGCGACCATGAGCGAGGTGACGCTTCGGTTCTCGAGCACCTCGATCCGCGCGTCCTCGGCCACCAGCGCGGACAGCTGGCGGATCAGCCGCCGGCCGGTGGCCGCGCCGCCGGCGTGGACGACCCGGCGCGCCGAGTGGCCGCCCTCGAGGCCCAGGGCCAGCCGCCCGAACCGGTCGGCGTCGAAGCGGACGCCGAGGGCGGCCAGGTGCTCGACCGCTCGGGGCGCCTCCTCGCACAGCACGCGCGCGGCCGACTCGCGCACCGCGCCGCGTCCGGCCGTGAACGGTGTCGGCCAGGTGGCGCTCGGGGCTGTCGTCGTCGGCCACCGCGGCGGCCAGACCGCCCTGCGCCCAGTAACTCGAGGACCCGGCCAGCGGAGTGGCCGAGATCAGCGTGACCGGGATGCCCTGAGCCGCGGCGGACAACGCCGTATACAGCCCGCCGGCGCCGGCGCCGACGACCACGACCTGAGTCTGGACGACATCCAAGGACAATTACGGTATGTCATCGGTGTTCCTGGCCCATCCGTCGTCGCTGGCGCACGACACGGGGCCTCATCCCGAGCAGCCGGCCAGGATCGTGGCCATCGAGCGGGAGCTGAGCGCGCGCGACTGGCTCGGGTTCGAGCGGGTGCAGTCGCCGGCGGCCTCAGCGCTCGGCCATCACCGCCGTGCACCCGGAGTCCTATGTCGAGGGGATCGAGCGGATATGCGCGCGCGGAGGGGGCCAGATCGACTTCGACACCGTGGTCAGCGAGGGCTCGTGCGAGGCTGCGCGGCACGCCGCCGGGGGCGCGGTCGAGCTGGTCGAGCGGCTGCTCGACCGGCGCGCCGTCAACGGGTTCAGCGCGCACCGGCCGCCCGGCCATCACGCGACCGTCAACCGCTCGATGGGGTTCTGCCTCTTCAACACGTGGCCGATCGCGGCGCGCCATGCGCTGGACGGCGCACGGCCTCGACCGGGTGATGATCGTCGACTGGGACGTCCACCACGGCAACGGGACCAACGACATCTTCCACGCCGTGGACGAGGTCCTGTTCGTCTCCATCCACCAGTCGCCGCTGTATCCCGGGACCGGGTCGGCGCGCGACGTCGGGTCCGGGGCCGGCCGCGGGTTCACGGTCAACCTGCCGGTGCCGCCGGGGTCAGGTGACGGTGAGTTCCGCTCGCTCGTCGACCACGTTGTCGTGCCGCTGGCGCGCGCGTTCGAGCCCGAGCTGCTCCTGGTCTCGGCCGGCTACGACGCCCACGTCGAGGATCCGCTGGCCGAGTGCACGGTGACCGAGGCCGGTTACGCGGCGAATGACGGCGTCACTGCGGCGGGTGTCCGAGCTGCTCGGGGCGCCGCTCGGGGTCGTGCTCGAGGGCGGCTACGCGCTCGATGCGCTCGCGCGGTCGGTCGCGGCCACGATGGAGGTGATGGCCGCGCCCGCCGTTCCGGCCTCGGCCGCGGACACCACCTCGCTCTCCGACGCCGCGCGCCGGCGCGTGGCCGAGTGGTGGCCCGCGCTGTCCGGATAGTCCCGACGCCTGCGCCTCTGCCACCATGGGACCGTGCCCGAGGTCCTTCCCCAGCAACCGGTGGCCGTATTCGACTCCGGCGTCGGCGGCCTCACCGTGCTGCACGAGCTGCTCGTCTCGCTCCCGAGCGAGGACTACCTGTACCTGGGCGACACGGCCCGGTTCCCGTACGGCTCGCGCTCGCAGGAGGAGCTGTGCGCGTTCGCGGTCGAGATCGCCTCGCATCTGGTCGAGCGAGGGGGAGCGAAGCTGCTGGTGGTGGCGTGCAACGCGGCCAGCTCGGCCGCCCTGCCCGCTCTGGAGGCGGCGTTCGAGCGGCCGGGTCGACGTGATCGGGGTCGTCGCGGCGGCGACCCAGCTCGCGGTCGCCGGGAGCCACAGCGGTCGGATCGGCCTGCTGGCCACGCCGGCCACGGTGGCGAGCGGGGCCTATGAACGCGCGGTGGCGGCGGCCGACCCGCACGTCGTTCTGACCAGCGTCGCCTGCCCGGACCTGGCCCCCCTGATCCAGGCCGGATTCCCGTTCGACTTCGCGATGGTCGACACCGTGCGGGCGTATTGCGCGCCGCTGCGCGAGGCCGGCGTCGACACGGTGATCCTCGGCTGCACCCACTACCCGCTGGTGGCGCCGATGCTCCAGCGCGTGCTGGGGCGGGGAGTGTCGCTGGTGACCTCGGGTGCCGGGGTGGCACGTGGGGTCGAGCGGGCGCTGGCCGCCCGGGGCCTGGTCAACCCCCGTGGGGAGGAGGGCGACTACCGCTTCCGCTGCACGGGCGACGTGGCGTCGTTCAAGACGCTCGGGACGCGGTTTCTGCAGATGCCGTTGGGGGAGGTTGTGCACGTGGATCTGGAGTCGGAAAGGATGGCCGCGTGAGCGGGACGGCCACCCGCAGCTATGGCCGGAGCGCCGGACGAGCTCCGGCCGGTCACGATCGAGCCCGGATTCGTGCGCACGGCCACCGGGCTCGGCGCTGATCAGCCAGGGCGAGACGCGAGTGATCTGCACCGCCTCGGTGCAGAACGAGCGTGCCGCGGTGGCTGGCCGGCTCGGGGCGGGGCTGGGTCACCTCCGAGTACGGGATGCTTCCGGCCTCCACGGGCGAGCGCAAGCAGCGGGACGTGAGCAAGGGCCGTCCGGACGGCCGCACGGTCGAGATCCAGCGCCTGATCGGTCGCTCGCTGCGCGGCGTCGTCGATTTCGCCGCCCTGGGCGAGCGGACGGTCTACGTCGACTGCGATGTCCTCCAGGCCGACGGCGGCACCCGGTGCGCGTCGATCACCGGCGGGATGGTCGCGCTCGGGCTGGCCTTCGAGCGACTGATCGCCGACGGCGCGCTTGAGCGCACGCCGCTCAACGGCACGGTCGCCGCGGTCTCGTGCGGGATCGTCGACGGGGTGCCGCTGCTCGACCTCGACTACAGCGAGGACTCGACCGCCGAGGTCGACGCCAACGTCGTGATGACCGGAGACGGTGGGCTGGTGGAGGTCCAGGCCACGGCCGAGCGCACGCCGCTGTCCCGCGCTCACCTGGACGAGCTCCTGGTCCTGGCCGCCAACGGGATCGACGCGCTGCGGGTCCTCCAGGACGAGGCGGTCGCCACCGCCACATCCTGAAACGGGGGTCTGCGTGGCGCCTTCGAAGCTCGTCCTCTCGACCCGGAACCGCCACAAGCTGCGCGAGTTCGCCCGCCTGCTCGAGCCGGCGGGGGTGGCGCTCGACCCGCTCCCGGATCAGCTCGAGTTGCCGCCCGAGGACGGGGAAACCTTTGCCGACAACGCTCTGGGCAAGGCCCGGGCGGCCGCGGCGGGGACGGGACGGGTGGCGATCGCCGACGACTCGGGGATCGAGGCCGAGGCGCTGGGCGGCGCGCCCGGCGTGCGCTCGGCCCGCTACGCGGGAGAGCGCGCCTCGGACGAGGAGAACCTGTCCAAGCTCGTGCGTGAGGCGGCGGCCGGGAGTGGGCTGCGGTACGTGTGCGCGCTCGCCTACGTCGATCCGGCGACCGGCTTCGAGCGCGTGTTCCACGGCGATTGCCGCGGCCGGATGGCCTCCTCGCCCCGGGGCACGCGGCGGCTTCGGCTACGACCCCGCCTTCTTGCCCGACGACCTCGAGGGCGACGACGACCGGACTATGGCCGAGCTGAGCGACGCCGAGAAGGATCGGATCAGCCATCGCGGCCGCGCCGCCCGAGCGCTGACGGAATGGCTTCACGCATGACCGCGGAGCCGCGGCTGAAAGAGCGGACCGCGGTCATCTCGGTCGCCTCCAATTCCAGCCTGATCCTGGTCAAGATCGTGGCCGGGACGATCACCGGATCGGTGGCCATCCTCACCGAGGCGGTCCATTCGAGCATCGACCTGGTGGCCTCGGTCGTGGCCCTGTTGTCGGTCCGCAAGGCGGGCGAGCCGGCCGACGAGAGCCATCGCTACGGGCACGAGAAGATCGAGAACCTGGCCGCGGCGATCGAGGGCATCCTGATCCTGGTCGGGTCGGCGGCGATCGCGTTCCAGGCGATCCGGCACCTGCTGCAGCACGGTCGGGTGCAGAAGATCGGGCTCGGCATCGCCGTGGTGGCCGGCTCGATGGTGGTCAACGTCATCGTGTCCTGGTTCATCGCGCGGGGCGCGCGGGCCACCGACTCCCCGGCGCTGGCCGGCGACGCCGCCCATCTGCGCACCGACGCGCTGAGCTCGGCCGCAGTGCTGATCGCGCTCGTGCTGGTCGACGTCACGGGCGCGCAGTGGCTGGATCCGGCCGTCGCGCTGGCCGTCGCGGCGGCGATCGTGGTCACCGGCGTGCGGCTGCTCCTGCGCTCCTCCCGGGTGCTCGTCGACGAGGCGCTGCCGGCCGACGAGGTGGGCGAGATCCGGCAGCGCGATCGAGGAGTTCGGCCCGCGCGGCGTGGTCGGATACCACGAGTTGCGCACGCGGCGGGCGGGTTCGCGCCGGTACGTCGACCTCCATGTCCAGTTCCGCCGTGGACCTCGCTCGAGGACGCTCACCGGACCGCGCACGAGCTCCAGGATCGGATCGGCACCCGGCTTCGGGGCGCCGACGTGCTCATCCACCTCGAGCCCGAGGACCGGGTCCGGCCGGGGGAGACCCTGGAACCCGAGCCGGCAGGGCCGGTCGAGCACACGCGGCCGGCCCGGAGCTGAGGGGCGGGCCGGGCGCGCGGCCCTGCCGGGCGGGCCGGGGCTGCGCGGCGGCCCCCGGGCTGCGGGGCGGCCCGGCTAGGTGAGGTTGATCGCGGCCGACAGCGCGACCGCCAGCGTGACCCCGGCGTAGCCGAGATAGCCGTCGAGCGCCAGGACCACCACGGCCACGAGACAGGCGACGACGGTCATCAGCCAGGCGACGCGAGCGAGGTTCACGGGCTCATTCTCGCCGCTGGAGCGGATTTCCGAGTGTGTGATGGGCGCGGCATCCGCCGGCGTGGGTGCGGTGACGCTTGCCGTGGCCGGCCCGGCGAATCCGGGTGAGGGCCGGGCGGACCCGATTGCCGGATCCGCCGTGGGGGAGGCTACGGCAAAGGCCAAAATCCGGTAAAACGGGTTGAGGTTCTCGAGCCTTGACGTGATGGATTGACGCTTTCATGCGCTTGAGCATCGAGGATGAATGTCGCAAATTCCGAATTTCGACGCCTCCGGCCCGGTGCCTGCTCGCACTGCACCGGACAGAATGGCTGCGGTTCGTGACGACGCCGCCTGACCGGTGTCCGCCACCTTGTTAGCGTCGAGGATTCCTACCACCTCGAAGGAGGAGCAAGTGACGAAGTCTGAATTCGTCGACCAGGTCGCCGATCGGGCCGGGTTGAGCAAGAAAGACGCCGGCGACGCCGTCGAGGCCGTTCTCGAGACGATCGAGGACGCTCTGAAGCGCGGCAGCGACGTGACCTTCTCCGGCTTTGGCAAGTTCAGCGTCTCCCAGCGGAGCGCGCGCGAGGGCCGCAACCCCGCCACCGGCGAGAAGATCCAGATCTCGGCCTCGCGGGTACCGAAGTTCACCGCCGGCGCAGGACTCAAGAAAGCGATCAAGTAGCTCTGGCCGTCTCTCGGCCTCACGCGGAGCCGAGTCCCGGCGCGGATCCGCGGCCGGTGGCCATGGCGTTGGGGCAAGGCACAGCGCCAGGCGCTGAGCCCTTCGGGGACCGCCTCGCCGCCCGCGTGGCCGCCCGTCAGTCGCAGCTGGTGCTCGGGCTCGATCCCGGACCCCGCCCGCTTGTGGCCGCGTGCGCTCGACGCCCCCGACGGCACCGTCGGCGGGGCAGAGCGGCGCCGGCGCCGCCGAGCGGGCGGGCCGTGCGGTGGCCGAGCACTGTTCGCTCGTGCTCGAGGCGGTGGCGGGCGAGTGCGTCGCGGTCAAGCTGCAGGTCGCCTGCTTCGAGCGGCTGGGCGGGCCCGGCTGGGAGGCCCTTCGGCGGGTGTCCGACGAGGCCCGGAAGATCGGCCTCCTGGTCATCGCCGACGCCAAGCGCGGCGACATCGACGTCAGCGCCGCCGCCTACGCCCAGGCCTTCTTCGGCGAGACGCCGACGCCCTTCGGCCCGGTGGCCGGGCTTCGGCGCCGACGCCCTGACCGTCAACCCGCTGCTGGGCGCCGACTCGCTGCAGCCGTTCATCGACGCCGCCCGGCCGCGCGGCGGACGGCCTGTTCGTGCTCGTCCGGACTTCGAACCCGGGGGCGCGCGACGTGCAGGAGCTCGGCCTGGCCGGGGGTGGCGACGTGAGCGGACAGCTGGCCTCGCTCGTCCGCTCGCTCGGTCATGTCGGCCACTCCGGGGTGTCGGACGTGGGCGCCGTGGTCGGAGCGACGGCGCCGCAGCGACTGGAGGAGCTGCGCCGCGCCATGCCCGACGCCGTCTTCTTGCTTCCCGGCGTCGGCGCTCAGGGCGGCCGGGTCGAGGACCTCGGCGCCGCCTTCGCTCCCGGTCCCGCCGGCGGGCTGATCAGCGCCTCGCGCGGGATCGTCGACGCGCACGAGAAGAGCGGCGAGGAGCCGGCGGCGGCCGCGGCGCGCGAGGCCGCCCGGCTGCGTGAGCTGGGCTGGGGGATCGCCGGCGCTTGAACCGCCTCCGGCGCGAGCCGCTTGTATGATCGACGCGCGATGGCGGCTCGGAATCGTGCGCGCTACCTGGCGCCGATCGCGCTCGCCGCGACGATCGCGGCCACCTACCTGATCGTGCATGACGCGGTGCACAATCAAGACCTCGACCGTTCACTCGCAAGCGGTGCGCTCCCGGACCTCGAAATCGACCCGGTCCAGGACCGCGACCAGGCGCGCACACTTCTACACGGTCAAGTCCGGCGACACGCTGTCCGCGATCTCCGCCCGGACCGGCGTGTCCCTCCCGGCCATCGAGCAGCTCAACCCCGGGGTCAATCCGGGCGCACTGCAAACCGGTCAGCGGCTGAGGCTTCGGCAGTGACGGCGGCCGGCACGCCCGCGCCCCTCCGGCGCCGATGGTGGCCGGCGCTGCTCCTCGGCGCCCTGGCCTCGCTCGCCCTGCTCGCCGCGCGCCAGGCCGGCCCGCGCCGCCCGGCCACCCGCGCTCGCAAGCCCGCGCCGCCGCCCTGGTCGACGCCTCGACCGGGCAGCTGCTGTACGGCTACGGGATGAACCGGCCGGCGGCCATCGCCAGCACGACCAAGCTGATGACCGCGCTGGTCACGCTCGAGCACGTCCGCAACCTGCAGACGGTGTTCACCCAGAACAACTACCGCTCGTCCGCGGTCGACTCGCAGCTCGGCCTCGTCCCCGGCGAGCGCATGACCGTCCGCGACCTCCTGCTGGCCATGCTCCTCCCGAGCGCCGATGACGCCGCCGAGGACCTCGCCTACAACGTCGGCCACGGCTCGCTGGCCCGGTTCGTCGGCCATGATGAACGTCCGGGCCGGCCAGCTCGGCCTGACGCCAGACCCACTACTCGACCCCGATCGGGCTCGACACCCCGGGCAACTACTCGACCGCCTTCGATCTGGCCACGCTGACCCGCTTCCTGTTCGACCACGAGCCGTTCTTCGTCCGCGCGGTCGCGACCGCCGAGCGCCGGCCTGCCCACCGGCCCCGTCCGCCGGGTGACCAACCGCAACGATCTCGTCGGCCGCGTGCCGTGGATCAACGGGGTCAAGACCGGCCACACCCTCGATGCCGGCTACGTCCTCATCGGCTCGGGTACTCAGCACGGGATGACGCTGATTGCTCCCGTCCTCGGAACGCCGTCGGAGTCCGCGCGCGACCAGAGCACGCTGTCGCTGCTGCAGTGGGGGTTCGCCAACTTCGTCGTGCGCGAGCCGGTGGTCGGCGGCGCACGTCCTCGCCCGTCTGCCGGTGCAAGGACCAATCGGTGCGCGCGGTGCTGGTCGCGGGCCGGTCGTTCAAGCGGGTGTTCGCGCGGTCACCGTGGTCAGGACCCGCCTTCAGCTGCCGACCCAGGTGGAGGGGCCGCTGCCTCGGGGCGCGGTCGTCGGCCACGTCATCGTCCTCGCCGGCGGCAAGCGGATCGCCACCATTCCGCTGCGCCTCGAGCGCGCGCTGCCGGCCGTCAGTCCCATATACGCAGGCCGTCGTCTTCATCGGTGGACCGATTACGCTGCTCGTGCTCGTCGCTGCTGCTCGGTGCGGCGATCGCGACGAGGACGACCTCGGCGCCAGCGGATGCGAGCGATCGCCGCGGGAGGTCGAAGATGATCATCACGGTCACGCTCAACGCAGCGCTCGACAAGACTCTCGAGGTTCCGAACTTCACTCCGGGCCGCCGGCACCGGACGGTCGACCAGATGACGATGCCGGGAGGCAAGGGGGTCAACATCGCGCGGGCCCTCAAACGACTCGGCCAGCCGGTGATCGCCACCGGGCTGGCCGGCGGAGCGACCGGCGGGCGGATCATCGAGGCGCTGAACGACGAGGCGGTGGTCAACGGCTTCGTCCGGGTCCGTGAGGAGTCGCGGACCAACACCGCCGTGCTCGATCCCACCACCGGCTTTCACACCGAGATCAACGAGCGCGGGCCCACGGTCACCGGAATGGAGCTCGAGCTGTTCCGCGACAAGCTCAAGTACCTGGCCAAGGGGGCCAGCATGTGCGTGTTCGCCGGCTCGCTGCCCCGCGGCATGGAGCCGGACGCCTATGCGGCGCTGGTGCGCGACATCCGCAGGCTCGGGGTCGTGACCATCGTCGACACCGACGGCGACCCGCTCCGGCTCGCCGTCCGCGCCGAGCCGCACGTCGTCTCCCCGAACGAGCTCGAGGCCGAGGAGCTGGTCGGGCACGAGTTCAACGACGTCGACGACCGCGCTCAGGCGGTGGCCGAGATGGTCCGGCTAGGTGCGGGTGAGGCGATCATGACCGTGGCCGACGGCTGCTACGCCCAGGTGATCGAGGACGGGTCTCCGTCGATCTACCGCGTGCGGACCGAGGAGCAGGAGGCTCGCTCTTAGATCGGCTCGGGCGACGCCTTCCTGGCCGGGTACGTGGCCGCGCGTTACCAGGGCCGCTCGCCGGTCGACTGCCTGGCCTACGGGGTGGCCTGCGGAGCCGAGTCGACCCAGCACTTCGGCGCCGGCCTGCTCGACCCGGGAAAGGTCGAGAAGCTGCTCCCGGAGGTCGAGCACGAGCGGCTCGAGCTTCGGGCCGAGATCGGCTGAATCGCCGCTCTTTGGGTGGTTTTCGCGCGGTCGCCGGATACCGGTCCGCTGCTAGCATCGAAGCCCCCTCGATGGTGCCGCCATGGAGCTTTTGACCGGGTCGTTCAGCCGCGGGCGAGTCGTCCGCGGCGCGTCTTAGGATGGGATAAATGGAAGTAGAGATCGGACGCGGTAAGAAGGCGCGTCGGGCCTACGGGTTCGACGACATCGCGATCGTGCCGTCCCGCCGGACCCGCGATCCCGATGACGTCGACATCAGCTGGACGCTCGGTCCCTACCGGTTCGAGCTGCCTCTGCTCTCGGCCGCCCTGGACGGCGTCGTCTCGCCTGAGACGGCCGTGCTGATGGGCAAGCTCGGCGGCTTGGCGGTCCTCAATCTCGAGGGCATCTTCTGCCGCTACGAGGACGCGGACTCCGAGCTCGAGCGGATCTCCACCTTCTCGCGCGACATCGCCACCCGGGAGATGCAGGACATCTACCGCGAGCCGGTCAAGCCGGAGCTGATCGCCGAGCGGATCCGGGAGATCAAGTCCCACGGCGTCGTCGCCGCCGCCTCGCTCACTCCCCAGAAGGTGCGCAAGTACTACGACGTGGCGCTGGAGGCCGGTCTCGACATCCTCGTCATCCAGGGCACCGTGGTCTCGGCCGAGCACGTCTCCCAGGACGAGAGCCGGCCGCCGCTCAACCTCAAGGAGTTCATCCGCGAGCTGGCTCCCACCCCGGTGATCGTCGGCGGCTGCGCCTCCTACCACACGGGCCTCCACCTCGATGCGGACCGGCGCCGCCGGCGTGCTCGTCGGGGTCGGGCCGGGCGCGATCTGCACCACCCGGGGCGTGCTCGGCATCGGCGTTCCGCAGGCCACCGCGATCGCCGACGTGGCCGCCGCTCGCTCCCAGCACATGCTGGAGACCGGCGACTACGTCAAGGTGATCGCCGACGGCGGGATGCGCAACGGCGGCGACATCGCCAAGGCGATTGCCTGTGGCGCCGACGCGGTGATGCTCGGGTCCGCGCTGGCCCGGGCCTACGAGTCGCCCGGCCGGGGTTACAACTGGGGGATGGCGACCTTCCATCCCACGCTGCCGCGCGGAACCCGGGTCTCGACGACCCAGAACGGGACGCTCGAGGAGATCATCAAGGGCCCGGCGCGGGAGAACGACGGCACGTTCAACCTGATGGGCGCGCTGCGCACCTCGATGGCCACGACCGGCTACCGGGACATCGCCGAGTTCAACCGGGCCGAGCTGCTGGTTGCGCCCGCGCTCCAGACCGAGGGCAAGCACCTCCAGCGCGAGCAGGGCGTCGGCATGGGCGCGACCGGTAAGGCGGCCACGGTCGGTGTCGCCGACTAGCGCGGCTTCGCCGGGCGCGCTCGCCGTCGCCCCGGGACCGACCACGTGACGTCGACCGCCACCGCGCGGATCGACGAGGCCGAGGTAGCGCGCCGCGCCGCCACCGAAGAGGTGGTCGTGCTCGACTACGGCGGCCAGTACTCCCAGCTGATCGCCCGCCGCGTGCGCGAATGCGGCGTCTTCTCCGAGCTCCTGCCTCACCACGTCGGCGCCGCCGAGGTGGCCCGGCGGCAGACCCAAGGGCGTGATCCTGTCCGGGGGCCCGGCCTCGGTCTACTCCGACGGGGCGCCCGCGCTCGAGCGAGGAACTGCTCTCGCTCGGAGTCCCGGTGCTCGGGCATCTGCTACGGCATGCAGCTCCTGGCCCGTTCGCTCGGCGGGCGGGTGGAGGGCGCCGAGGTGGGCGAGTTCGGCCGGTCTTCGCTCACGCGTGTCGAATCCAGGTCGGCTGCTGGCCGGGACTCCGCCGGAGCAGACATGCTGGATGTCCCACCGCGACACCGTGTTCTCGCCCCCGCCCGGGTTTGCCGCCCTGGCCTCTTCCAGCGCCTCGCCGGTGGCCGCGTTCGAATCGGTCGAGCGGGGGGTGTACGGGATCCAGTTCCATCCCGAGGTCGTCCACACGCCCTACGGGCAACCAGGTGCTGACGAACTTCCTCTCCGACGTGTGCGGGTGCGAGCAGACCTGGAGCGCGGCCTCGGTGATCGAGGAGCAGATCGCCGCGATTCGCGCCCAGGTCGGCGAGGGGAGAGCGATCTGCGGGCTGTCCGGCGGGGTGGATTCCTCGGTCGCCGCGCTGCTCGTTCACCGGGCGATCGGCGACCGGCTGACCTGCGTGTTCGTCGACCATGGCCTGATGCGCAAGAACGAGGGCGCGCAGGTCGTCTCGGCCTTCCGCGATCACTTCCACGTCCCGCTGGTCGCCGTGGACGCGGCCGATCGGTTCCTCGAGCGTTTGCGCGGAGTCACCGACCCCGAGGAGAAGCGAAAGCGGATCGGGGCCGAGTTCATCCGCGTGTTCGAGGAGGAGGCGGCGCGCTTGCCCGAGGTGAGCTATCTCGTCCAGGGGACCCTGTACTCGGACGTGATCGAGTCCGGCGGCGGCACCGGCGCGGCCACGATCAAGTCCCACCACAACGTGGGCGGCCTCCCTGAGGACCTGGAGTTCGAGCTCGTGGAGCCGCTGCGGGCGCTGTTCAAGGACGAGGTGCGCGCGGTGGGCGCCGAACTGGGGTTGCCGGAGCGGTTGGTGTGGCGCCAGCCCTTCCCCGGGCCGGGGCTGGCGATCCGGATCGTCGGCGGCGACGCGACGTTCGAGCGGCTGGAGATCCTGCGCGAGGCGGACGCCATCCTGCAGGACGAGATCCGGCGCGCGGGGCTCTACCGCGAGCTCTGGCAGTCGTTCTGCGTCCTGCCGGACATCCGCACGGTCGGGGTCCAGGGCGACAGCCGCACGTACGGCAACGTGATCGTGATCCGGGCGGTGACCTCCGACGACGCGATGACCGCCGACTGGGCGCGGTTGCCCTACGACCTGCTCGAGCAGATCGCCTCGCGCATGATCAACGAGATTCGTCCCGTCGGCCGGGTGGTGCTCGACATCACCTCGAAGCCGCCCGGCACGATCGAGTGGGAGTGATTTAGGCCGCGCTGACGCGCGGCATCCGGGGATCCGGCCAAGCCGGAGGGGATCCGAAC
Source organism: uncultured Solirubrobacterales bacterium (assembly GCA_963748585.1). Taxonomy (GTDB): domain Bacteria; phylum Actinomycetota; class Thermoleophilia; order Solirubrobacterales; family Solirubrobacteraceae; genus Palsa-465. The sequence continues at coordinate 501,079 of CAVVJR010000005.1, forward strand.
CGGTCGGGCCGGATTCCCCTAGGAAGCCGGTGTTGCGCGTGGACCCTTGTGCGCAGACCGAGTTCTGGCTGTCCTGGGCGTCATACCGCGGGGCCGTCCGTTCATGCCATCGCGATGTCATCCGCCTCGCCAGGCTTCGCCGCGCTCCGCAGTGCGGCCGCAGTTTTTGCCATAGCGGCCTACCGCACCACGTGAGATCAGGGCTCGTGGCCGGGCTCGATCCGCTTGGCGCGGTGGAAGGTGAGCGTCGAGGAGTCGCTGCGGCCGGCCTCGCCCTCGATCGGCTCGAGCAGGAACCCGTGGTGGTCGCCGAAGTCGTGGCGCTCGAGGATCCTCCCGGCGAACCAGTTCTGGAGCGGCTCGATGACCGGCGCGCCCTCGGGGCCGGGCCGCCAGCTCGACCTGGGCGAACTTGTCCACCTCGTCCCCGGTCTGACCGCCGAACAACTCGGCCAGCTCCCCGTCGGCGTTGGTGACGAAGTGGACGATCAGCACGCCGGCGCCTCTGCGCCACCCGAAGGTCCGGTTCTTGACCGACAGGCAGGCCAGGAACCGCGGCGGGTCGATCGACACCTGGGTGGCGAAGCCGATCAGGCAGCCGGCGCGCTCGCTCTCGGCGGCGCCGTGGTGACGATCAGCATCGAGTAGTCGAGCTGGGCCACCAGCTCGGCGAACGAGGCCTTACCGCCGCTGGTGCATCGCCACCGTCCACCCGGCCGAGGATCTCGCGTACGTGCGGGCTCAGCTCGGCCGGCAGGCCGTGCGCGGTCGAACCAGCCCGCGGCGGCGATCTCGCCCCGGTCGAAGGTCAGCGGCCGGCTGCGCGAGCTCGGCCTGGAAGCAGTGCATGGCGTCGCGGCGGTGGTAGTCGTTGGCGAACACCTGCCCGAGCTCGACGCCACTCCGCGACGTCGATCCCGAGCTCCTCGCGCATCTCGCGCCGGGCCGTGGCGAGCGGGCTCCTCCCGGCGCTTGAGCGCGCCGCCGGGCAGGTCCCAGGCGCGGTTGCCGTAGGTGTGGCGGACGAGCAGGACCTGCTCGCCCGGTCGTGAGCACGCACTTGACCCCCTCGACGCGCGGGCGGCGCACGAACCAGTAGACCCGCAGGCTCGCGTGCGCGAGCCGGTAGGCGAGGCGCCGCAGGCCGAGCCGGATGGACACGGCGTCAGCCTACGCGCTCCGAGGGCCCTGGCTATCATTGCCCGAAGCCGCGCGACTCGTCGCGCGGCTTGTCCGTGCCATGAAGACCTACGTCGCCACCCCCACAGACCGCGAGCGCAACTGGCTCGTCGTCGACGCGTCCGGTCAGGACGCTCGGCCGGCTGGCCACCCAGATCGCCGATGCTCTGCGCGGCAAGCGCAAGCCGACCTACACGCCCCACATCGACACCGGCGACTTCGTGATCGTGGTCAACGCCGAGAAGATCGCGGTGACCGGCAACAAGCGGGCCGACAAGCGCTACTACCGGCACTCCGGCTATCCGGGCGGCCTGCGGTCGCGGACCTTGAACGAGATGCTCGAGCGCCGTCCCGAGGAGGTCATCCGGCTCGCCGTCAAGGGCATGATGCCCCGCAACCGCCTGGCCCGGAAGCAGCTGACCAAGCTGAAGGTCTACGCCGGCCCCGACCATCCTCACGTCGCCCAGCAGCCGCAACCGATGGAGATCGAGCAGTGACCGAGTTTTCCGAGGACGACCCGCGCAACGAAGGCGAGGACGCCGCGGCGCCGGCAAGGAGGCGCCCGCCACCGAGAGCGCTCCCGAGACCGCCGAGCCGGCAGGCGACACCCCGCGTGAGGCGGCCGACCAGGCTGCCGCGGCTCCGGCCAACGAGGACGAGGTCGAGGTCGGGCGAGGCCGACGCTTCCGCCGCGCGCAGGCCGCTCCGGCCGCGCCGGAGGCTTCCGCCGAAGCCGCCGAGGGTCCGCAGGCTGAGCCCGCGGCCGCGGCCGGCGGGGCTGCGCCGCCACCCGAGGCGCCCGAGCCGCCGGAGGCCTCCGGCCCACCGAGAAGTCCCGCCGAGACCGGTCCGGCCGCGCCCGAGGAATCGCTGCCGGCCGCCGCCGCAGGCCGAGGCGGCCGAGCCGGTTCAGGCCGAGCGCCCCCGCCGCGCCCGCCGCCGTCAAGGAGACCGCCCGGGACGCAGGAGTCACCGACGAAGAGCGAGGACGAGACGTCACGCCGCGGCAGAAGCCGGAGATTCCAGGCGCCGACCTGATCCCGGACATCGTCCCCGAGGGCGAGCAGTTCCTCGACGCCGAGGCCCAGGCGGCCGCCGAGGCCGAGGCAGAAGCCGCCGCCGCCCGGGCGCGGGAGGACGACTCCGAGGACCACGCGATGCCGATCGCCGACGCCGCGATCGACCTCGCCGCCGGCGCTCGCTACACCGCCACCGGCAAGCGCAAGACCGCCGTGGCGCGGGTGACGCTGAAGCCGGGGACCGGGACGTACTCGATCAACGGCAAGGAGCTCAACACGTTCTTCCCCCGCGAGCCGCTGCAGCGGATGATCCGCCAGCCGCTCGAGGCGGTCGGCTACGACGCCCAGATGGACGTGGTGGCTCGGATGCACGGTGGCGGCGTGGCGGCCCAGGCGGGCGCGTTGCGCCACGGCATCTCCCGGGCGCTGATCGTGGCCGATCCGAACCTGCGCGGCGAGCTCAAGCGCCGTGGCTTCCTGACCCGCGACCCGCGGGTCAAGGAGCGCAAGAAGGCCGGGCTCAAGAAGGCCCGTAAGCGGCCGCAGTTCTCCAAGCGCTAGACGTGGCCCCGCGGCGGCCACTGACGCGCCCGGGATGGCGCGCCAGCTTTTCGGCACGGACGGCGTCCGTGGCAAAGCCGGGCATTTCCTGACCGCCGAACTGGCGCTGTCGCTGGCCCGCGCCGCGGTGGCTCGCGGCCAGGCGGAGCGCCCGCAGGTCCTGATCGTCCGGGACACCCGTGAGTCGGGCGAGATGCTCGAGTCGGCGATCGCGGCCGGAGTGACCGCGGCCGGCGGAGACGCGCTCGTTGCCGGGGTGCTCCCGACGCCGGCGGCGCCGCTGCTGATCCGCCGTCACGGCCTCGACCTGGCGGCGGTGATCTCGGCTTCGCACAACCCGTACGAGGACAACGGGATCAAGCTGTTCGCCGCCGACGGGTTCAAGCTCGACGACGACACCGAGCACGCGATCGAGGCCGAGCTCGAGCAAGTCCGGTCGCGCCGCCGGCCCGGATCGGTCGCGATGCGTGGCTTGCGCGGCGCGCTCGAGGACTATCTGCGCGAGCTCGAGGCCCGGTTCGCCGAGCCTGGACCTGACGGGCCGTCCGCGTGCTGCTCGACTGCGCCAACGGTGCCACCTTCCGCGCCGCGCCGGAGATCTTCCGCCGGCTGGGGGCCGAGGTGACCGTGCTGGCCGACCAGCCCGACGGGCGCAACATCAACCACGGGTGCGGCTCGACCCACCTCGAGCTGGTGCGCGGGCGAGATGGACGGCGGCGGCTACGACGTCGCGTTCGCCTTCGACGGCGACGGCGATCGCGTGCTGGCGGTCGACCGTCGGGGGGAGGTGGTCGACGGCGACGAGCTGATCGCCCTGGCGGCCATCCACCTGCGCGCGCACGAGCGCCTGCCCGGCAACGGCGTGGCCGTGACCGTGATGACCAACTACGGCTTTCACACCGCGATGGCGGCGGCCGGGATCGAGGTTGCCACCACCTCGGTGGGCGACCGCTACGTTCTCGACGAGCTGCGCCGGCGCGGCTGGACGCTCGGCGGCGAGCAGTCCGGCCACATCATCGACCTCGGCTTCGGCCCCTCGGGTGACGGGATCGCCAGCGCGCTGCTGACCCTCGAGGCGCTGGCCGGGCGCGACCTGTCCGAGCGCGACGCGATGGAGAAGCTGCCCCAGCGGCTGGTCAACATCCGGGCCGCCGACCGTGCGGCGCTCACCGCCGCCATGGAGGACGCCGCGGTGCGGGCGGCGATCGAGCGTGAGAACGAGGCACTGATCGACCGGGGCGCGGGTGCTCGTCCGCGCCTCGGGGACCGAGCCCCTGATCCGGGTGATGGTCGAGGCGCCGAGCGAGGAGGAGACCGAGGCGGTGTGCGCGCGCCTGACCGGGGTGGTGGAGGAGGCGGTCAGATGAGCCGCGTGGTCAGCGGCGCTGGGACCTTGGGCACCTTCGGCATCGCCGACGAGATCGTCTGCATGACCCAGTAGAACCGCGGCACCTCGGGATACAGCAGGGCCTTGCCGCTGGTGATCAGCCCGCACGAGATCCCCGCTCGCGGTCGGCCCAGCCCATGATGTTGATCAGGCCCAGGTGGCCGAAGGCCTGGTCGGTGTCGAGCCCGTACGGGCTCAGGAACTTGGCATCCGAGCATCAGCCCGTAGCTGAACCGGGTCGGGAAGACCGAGCGAGAGGTCGATCTCGAGCCGCGACTGCTCGGTCAGCGCGCGGCGGATCGTCTCCGGCTGCATCACCCTGACCGCCGTCGAGCTCACCGCCGGCGCGGAAGATCTCGAAGAACCGCGAGAGCTCGTTCGCGGTGGTGACGACATTGGCGCTCTCGATCACCGCGCTCAGCACGCTCGGGTCGTGCGAGAGCTCGACCACCTCCTCGACCGGCATGCTGAGCACGCGCTTGACCAGCATGCGACACGGGCGGGAACAGGCGCGCGCCGGTGACGTAGTCGAGGCCGACCTTGTCCATGTCCTCCTCGGCCACGCCCCAGTTGCCCCAGCGGAAGGCCAGCGGATCGCAGGATCTCCTCGCCAGCACGTCGCGGATCGACTTGCCGGCTGACCCGGCTGACGATCTCGCCCAGGATGAATCCGCCCGACACGGCGTGATAGGCCAGCGTCGAGCCGGGGGGCAGGATCGGCTTGGCGTCGCAGATCGAGTTGATGATGAACTCGCGGTCGTTGATCCGCTCGACGTCGAGGACCTCCTTGGGCAGCCCGGGCACCCCGGCCCGGTGCGCCAGCACGTGGGCGATCGTCGTCTCGCCCTTGCCGTGCTTGGCGTACTCGGGGATGTAGTCCGAGACGCGATCCTCGATGTCGAGCGCCCCTCGCTCCTGGAGCAGGTGCACGACCATCGCGGTCACCGCCTTCGACGCCGAGTAGACGAGGAACGGGGTATCGGTGCTGACCAGTGCCTTGGGGACGTCGGCCGAGTCGTTGGGTCCGTTGCCGCTGGCGTGACCGATCGCGCGATCGAGCAGGATGCCACCGTGCCGGCGCACGCACAGCTGCAGGGCGGGGTGGACGCCGGTCTTGTACAGATTCTGAGCCGCCCGCCACATCCGCTCCACCACCTCGGCCTCGACGCCCAGGGACGCGGGGTCGACCTCGGGCCCGATCGTGGTGATCGAGTCGAGATCGCCGGGGATGTCGATTCGCCGGAGGAGGTCGGGTCCCACCGGCAGGCGAGGTACGCGGGGCATCGTCAGCCGGTCTCTGTCAGCCGATCTGCCCGTTCCCGCGCACGCGCGGAACTGTACGAAACGTTGTAGGGAATGAGCGGCGCCGGGCCGCTGGCTAACATGGGGCGCTCGCTCTGGCGGCCGGACCGGTCGCCTGAACGCGGGCCGCCGCTGCGGTCCGACCCCCAGACAGGAGAAGCTCAGCGCCCATGTGCGGAATCGTTGGCTACGTCGGACCCCGGCACGCACGCCCGCTGCTCTTGGCCGGGCTCGAGAAGCTCGAGTACCGCGGCTACGACAGCGCCGGCATCTCGGTCCTCGACGACGGGCGGATCGACGCCGTGCGGGCGGTCGGCAACCTGAGCGCGCTGCGCAGCGCGGTCGAGGCCAACGGCCAAGGCGCCACGGGCGTGGCCCTGGCTGAGCGCCCGCAGGAGGGGACGGGGATCGGCCACACCCGGTGGGCCACCCACGGCCCGGTGACCGAGGAGAACGCCCACCCGCACTACGACACCTCCGACCGCGTGCACATCGTGGTCAACGGGATCGTCGAGAACTATCTCGAGCTCAAGGAGAAGCTGATCGCCGGCGGGGCCGTGTTCACCTCGGAGACCGACGCCGAGGTGATCGCCCATCTGGTGGCCGCTCGCTATGACGGTGACCTGGTGGCGGCGGTACGCGGCGCGTACGCCGAGTTGCGGGGCCACTACGCGTTCGTGGCCATGTCGCTCGACCAGCCCGGCCTGCTGGTCGGCGCGCGTAAGGACTGCCCGCTGATCATCGGCCGGGGAGAGGGGGAGCAGTTCATCGCCTCGGCCATCCCCGCCTTCCTGAGGGAGACCCGGCGGGTCCAGTACATCGAGAACGACGAGATCGTGGTCGTGCGTCCCGGCGGGGTCGAGTTCCAGAGCGCCGCGGGCGAGACGCTCGAGCGCGAGGTGGTGGAGATCGACTGGGACACCGAGACGGCCGAGAAGCAGGGCTATGAGACGTTCATGCTCAAGGAGATTCACGAGCAGGCCGACGCGGTAGCCGAGACGATCGGCGAGCGGGCCGCCCACGACAGTCGGGATCGACCTGGGCGATCTGGGGCCGATCACCGACGAGCTCCTGCGGCGCATCCGCCGCGTCGTCGTCGTGGCCTGCGGAACCTCGTACCACGCCGGCCTGATCGGCCGCTACGCGATCGAGGAATGGGCCCGGGTCCCGGTGGACGTGGAGATCGCCTCCGAGTACCGCTACCGCAATCCGGTCGTCGGCCCGGAGGATCTCGTGATCGGCATCTCCCAGTCGGGCGAGACCGCCGACACGCTGGCCGCGATGCGCACCGCGAGCGCCAACGGCGCCGCGGTGCTGGCGATGACCAACATCATGGGCTCGCAGGCCACGCGCGACGCCGACGCGGTCCTCTACACCCGCGCGGGCCTGGAGATCGGGGTGGCGGCAACCAAGACCTTCGTGGCCCAGGTCGTGGCCATGTACCTGGTGGCCCTGCGGCTGGCCGAGCTGCGGGGGACCCTGGCGCCCGACGTGCTCGCCGAGACGATCGCCGAGCTCCGCCACCTGCCCCACCTGATCACCGAGATGCTCGAGCACGGGAGCGAGAACATCGAGCGGCATCGCCCACTCGCTACCACGGCGGCCGACTTCTTCCTCTATCTCGGGCGCCACGTGGGCCTGCCGGTGGCGCTCGAGGGCGCGCTGAAGCTGAAGGAGATCTCCTACATCGCCACCGACGCCTACGCGGCCGGAGAGATGAAGCACGGGCCGATCGCCCTGCTCGACGACTCGACCCCGGTGGTGGTGGCGGCCACCGAGTCGCCGGTGCTCGAGAAGGTGATCTCGAACATCCAGGAGGTGCGGGCGCGGCAGGGCCAAGGTGATCGCGGTGGCCAGCGAGGGCGACGACCGAATCGCCCAGCACGCCGACGAGGTGATCCGGGTGCCGCGGACCCAGTGGATGCTGGCCCCGCTGCTGGCGGTGATCCCGCTGCAGTTGTTCGCCTACCACATCGCGCGTGAGCGCGGCCTGAACGTCGACCAGCCGCGGAACCTGGCCAAGACGGTCACCGTGGAATGACCGACTCCGGGCTGGCCGGGGTCGGTGTCGACCTGCTCGAGATCGATCGGCTCGAGCAGGCGCTGGAGCGCCGTCCCGCGCCTGGCCCACCGGTTGTTCACCGAGGCCGAGCTGCGCCTACGCCCGCTCGATGGCGCGGCCCGGCCAGCACCTGGCGGCCCGGTTCTGCGCCAAGGAGGCGGTGGCCAAGGCGCTCGGGCTGGAGTCCTGGAACTTCCGCGACGTCGAGGTGCGTGGGCACGGGCGGGCCGCCGGAGATCCGGCTCCACGGCGCCGCCGCCGAGCGGGCGCAGGCGCTGGGCGTCGAGGTCAGCGTCTCGCTGACCCACACCGGTCGCGACGCGGCCGCGGTGGCCGTCGTGTCATGACCCTGCCGGACTGGCTCGAGCCGCTGCCCGACGCCGACCGAGCAGCGCGCGCTCGACGAGTGGGCGATCAACGAGCTCGGGGTCCCGGGCGCGTACCTGATGGAACGGGCGGGCACCGGCCTGGCCGCGCTGGTCGAGGAGCTGGCGCCGGCGGGCCCGGTCGCCGTCGTGTGCGGCAAGGGCAACAACGGCGGTGACGGCTACGTGGCGGCTCGGCTCCTGCGCGAGCGCGGGCGCGAGGTGCTGGTGCTGGCCCTGGCGCCGGTGGACGAGCTGCGCGGCGACGCGCGCGACCAACGCCGAACGCCTGCCCGGTCCGGCGCCCGAGCCCTTCACTGAACCGGCGCCTGAACGGTGCGGCCGCGATCGTCGACGCCGATGCTCGGGACCGGTTTCGAGGGCGAGGCGCGGGAGCCTGCGGCCGGAGCCATCGAAGCCATCAACGCCGCCGACGCGATGGTGGTCGCGTGCGACGTGCCGAGCGGGGTCAACGCCTCGACCGGCGAGGTGGAGGGCGCGGCCGTGCGCGCCGAGGCCACGGCCACGTTCAACGCGGCCAAGCCGGGGCTGTGGATCGCCCCCGGCAAGGACCACTCGGGCGAGGTTCACGTGGTCGACATCGGCATCCCACCCGGCGGCCCGGGCGAGCCGGCGGTCGGGCCTGATCGAGGACCGGGTGACCGACGGCATCCCGCGCCGCGGCCGTGAGTCGACCAAGTTCGCCGCCGGCAGCGTGCTCGTGTGCGGCGGCTCGATCGGCCTCACCGGCGCGCCCTCGATGGCCTCGGAGGCGGCGATGCGCGCCGGCGCCGGGTACGTGACCGCGTTCGTCCCCGCCTCGCTGAATCTCGTCTTCGAGGTTCGCCTGCTCGAGGCGATGACGGTTCCGCTCCCGGATGCCGAGGGGGCGCTCACGCCCGAAGGCGCTCGACACCGTGCTCGAGCGAGCGGAGCGCTCGGGCGCGCTCGTGCTCGGTCCGGGACTCGAGCCGGCAGCCGGGGGCGTTCGAGCTCGCCCGCGCCCTGGCCGAGCGGGCCGAGCTGCCGGTGCTGATCGATGCCGACGGCTTGAACGCGCACGCCGGCCGCCTGAGCGCGTTGGCCCGCCGATCGGCTCCCACCGTGCTCACACCCCACGCCGGCGAGCTCGGCCGCCTGCTCGAGATCGACAGCGACGCGGTGGCGGCGCGGCGGCTCGAGCACGCTCGCCGAGCCGCGGACGAGTCCGGGGCGATCGTCGTCTTGAAGGGCGACGACACGATCGTCGCCTCGCCTTCCGGACCGGTCGCGGTCAACCGCGGCGGAGCCTCGGCGCTGGCCACGGCGGGGACCGGCGACGTTCTTCCGGGGTTATCGGCGCCTACCTGGCCAAGGGGATGGATCCGTTCCACGCCGCCTGCGCCGGCGTGTACGTGCACGCCGCGGCCGGGCGGGTGGCGGCGCGGCGGCTCGGCTCCGAGGGCGTGATCGCGCGCGACGTGATCGAGGCGCTTCCGGCCGCGCTGCCGGCGAACGAATAACCTGAATTTATGTCCCTGCGTGCGCTCGCCCGCGTCAATCTCGCGGCGATCGAGCGCAACGTGACCCGGCTCAGAGCCGGACTCGCCCCCGGCGCGCGAGCTGTGCGCGGTGGTCAAGGGCGACGGGTACGGGCATGGCGCGGTTCAGGCGGCCACGGCGGCGCTGGCCGGGGGCGCCGGCTCGCTCGCCGTGGCCACGGCGGACGAGGCGGCGGAGCTCCGCGCGGCCGGATTCGAGGTCCGGGTGCTGGTGATGGGTGCGATCAGCCGGGACGAGCTGCCGGTGGCGCTGGCCGCGAGGGCCGACCTGGTGGCCTGGAGCGAGCGATTCGTGGCCGACGTTGCCGCGGCGGCGCAGGCCCCGGTGCGGCTGCACGTCAAGCTCGACAGCGGCATGGGCCGGCTGGGGACGCGAGAGCTCGACGAGGCCCTCACCGTGGCCGAGCTCGTTGCCGCCGGCGCCCCGACGCTCGAGCTCGCCGGAGCCATGACCCATTTCGCCACCGCCGACGAGGACCTCGAGTTCGTAGGGCGCCAGCTCGAGCGGTTCAACCGCTTCGTCTCCGAGCTGCGCCGCCGCCGGCCGGGACTGGCCGTGCACGCGGCCAACAGCGCCGCCACGCTCCGGGTGCCGGCCAGTCACTTCGACTTCGTCCGCTGCGGGATCGCCATCTACGGCTGCGACCCGCTGAATCGCGATCCGGCCGCCTGGGGGCTCGAGCCGGCCCTCGAGCTGAGCTCCTACGTCGCCGCGGTCAAGCGCGCGGCGCCCGGCGACAGTGCCGGCTACGGGAGGCGGTTCATCGCCGAGCGGGAGACCTGGATCGCCACCCTGCCGATCGGCTATGCCGACGGCATTCGCCGGTCACTGACCAACAACTGTGATGTGCTCGTGGGCGGGCGGCGCTACCCGCTGGTCGGGACGGTGAGCATGGACAACATCACGCTCGAGCTCGGGGCGGAGCCGGTCGTCGTCGTCGGCGAGCCGGCCACGATCATCGGCGCGCAGCACGGAGCCCGTCAGACCGCCGAGGACGTGGCCCGGCGGATCGACACGATCAACTACGAGGTTCTGTGCGGGATCTCCCGCCGGGTTCCGCGGGCCTATCACCACGACGGGGTGCCCGGGTGAGCGTGGCGGACCCGACGCGAGCGCTGGCCGAGATCGAGGGCGGGGGATGGGTGGTCGGCGGCGCGGTGCGCGACCGGCTGCTCGGCCGGCCCACGGGCGACTTCGACGTGGCGGTTGCCGGCGACGCTCGCGAGCCCGCCCGGGCCCTGGCCCGGGCCACCCGGGCCCACGTGTTCTCGCTCTCGGAGGGCTTCGGCGGCTGGCGAGTGGTGGCGCGCGACCACAGCTGGCAGGTGGACGTGCTCCCCCTGGCCGGCGGCAGCATCGAGGCCGACCTGGCCCGCCGCGATTTCACGGTCAACGCGCTGGCCGAGCCGCTGGGCGGCGGCGAGCCGATCGACCCATTCGGTGGCCTGGCCGATCTGCGCGCCCGGCGGCTGCGCATGGTCGCCGCCGACGCCTTCGCCGCCGACCCGCTGCGCACGCTGCGACTGGTCCGGCTGGCCTGTGAGCTCGGGTTCGAGATCGACCCCGCGACCGCCCAGGCAGCGGCGGCAAACGCAAATGGGCTGGCGGCCGTAGCGCCCGAGCGGATCTTCGCCGAGCTCAAACGGGTGGTGACCGCCGAGCGCGCGCTCGAGGGGCTCGAGCTGATGGAGCGGTTGGGGGTGACGGCCGTGATCCTGCCCGAGCTCGGCGCGCTGCGCGGCATCGAGCAGTCCAAGTTCCACCACCTCGACGTGCACGATCACACCCGGCTCGTGCTGGCCGAGGCGATCGAGCTCGAGCACGACCCGGAGCGGTGGCTGGGCGAGCACGGCCCCGCCGTGACCGCGCTCCTGGCCGAGCCGCTGGCCAACGAGCTGACCCGCGGCGACGCGCTGCGCTTCGGCGCGCTCCTGCACGACATCGCCAAGCCTCAGACCCGAGCCGTCACCCCTCAGGGCCGGGTCACCTTCATAGGCCACGACGCCGCCGGCGCGGAGGTGGCGAGCGCGGTGATGGGAAGGCTCCGAGCCAGCCAGCGCCTGTCGCTTCACGTCGCCGCGCTTGTGGCCAATCACCTGCGGCTCGGGTTCCTGGTCCACGAGATGCCGCTCGGCCGGCGCGCCATCTACCGCTATCTACTGGCCACCGATCCGGTGCAGGTCGACGTGACCCTGCTCAGCGTGGCCGACCGGCTGGCCACCCGCGGCAGTGGATCCGAGAGCGCGATCGCCCGCCACCTCGAGCTGGCCCGGCAGATGATCGGAGAGGCGCTCGGTGTGGCGGGCCGGGCGCCCGGCGCCGCTCGTGCGCGGCAACGATCTCGCTCACGCGCTCCAGGTCCCCCCGGGACCCGAAATGGGACGGATGCTGGCCGAGCTCGAGGAGGCCAGCTTCGCGGGCGAGATCGCCTCCCGGGAGGAGGCGATCGAGCGTGCCCGTGAGCTCATGAGCGGCGGGGAAAGGTAGGGTGCGGGGCATGAGCGACCCAGACTGCATCTTCTGCAAGATCATCGCCGGCGAGCTGCCGGGGCAGGTCATCGACCAGGACGAGCGCACGGTGGCGTTCATGGACATCAACCCGGCCACGCGCGGACACGCTCTCGTCGTGCCCCGCGAGCACGCCCGTGACCTGCTCGAGATCTCCCCGGAGGACCTGGAGGCGACCGTGGTGGCGGCGCAGCGGCTGGCTCGGCGGATGCACGACCGGCTCGACACCGAGGGCATCAATCTCCTCAACGCCTGTGGCGAGGCGGCGTGGCAGACCGTGTTCCACTTTCACATCCACGTGATCCCCCGCTACCACGACGATCCGCTGAAGCTCCCGTGGCAGCCCGCGCCCGGGGATCAGCACGAGATCGCGGCCGCCGCCGACGCGCTTCGATGACTCCGGTACGGGTCGAACGCGCGGGAGGCCTGGCGGTGGTCACGTTCGACTCGCCACCGCTCAACCTGTACGACGATGCGCTCGCAGGCGCGCTGGAGCAGGCGGTGGCTGAGCTCGAGGCCTCGTCGCCGCGGGCGGTGCTGTTCAGAGCCGACGGCCGGGTGGTCAGCGGCGGGGTCGACGTCTCGGTCTTCGCCGCGCTCGAGACCTCGGCCGACGCCGCGCGGCTGTTCGACGGCCTGGTCGGGCTGGCGCGCCGGGTCGAGCGGCTGCCCTGCCCAACCGTGTTCGCCGCTCATGCCCTGTGCCTGACCTGGGCCTTCGAGCTCGCCCTGGCCTGCGATCTGATCCTGGCCGCCGAGTCGGCCAGTTTCGGCCTCGTCGAGCGCGTGATCGGTCTCACGCCCGCCATGGGCGGGACCCAGCGGCTGGCCGAGCGCGCCGGGCAGTGGCCGGGCGCGTGAGTTCGTGATGAGCGGGGAACGCTATGACGCCGCGACGCTCGAGCGCTGGAACGTGGTCAATCGCGTGCTCGCCGACGACGGATTCGACGCGGCCGCGCGCGCCTTCGCCGCCGAGCTGGCCGAGGGGCCGACGCTCGCCCACGCCGCCACCAAGGAGGTCATCCGCGCTTACGAGGAGGGTGGGGTCGAGCTGGCCAACGACCGCGTGGGCGAGATCGCCGGGCGGCTGTTCGACACCGAGGACCTCCGAGGAGCGGTGCGCACGTTCCTGGACCAGGGACCGGGCAAGGCGGTCTTCGAAGGCCGCTGAACGGCGATTCGCCGCCGTCCCTGCTACGTTTCCGGCCATCTGACGTGGGGCTATCGGGACCACCCGCCCGATTGTCCGTGTGACGAAGGGGAGTAAATGGCTACGGGTAGCGTCAAGTGGTTCAGCGACGACAAAGGCTTCGGCTTCATCACGCCAGATGACGGCGGCCGGGACCTGTTCGTGCACTTCAGCGGCATCAACGGCGATGGGTATCGCTCGCTGGCCGAGGGAACGAAGGTCTCCTACGAGGAGGAAGCGGGTCCGAAGGGGCCAAAGGCGGTAAACGTCACCAAGATCTAGCCGGTGCGCCGCCGCTCGGGCGGCGCCGATCGGAGGTCTGTGCCGTGCGATGTCGGGGGGCCGGGGACATCGGGGTGACGCCTGCCGTGCGCAACTGCCGGCATCCGCCGGTGTTGAGAGGTGGAGATGAGACGACTTTCCTGGATTACGGCCTCGCTGGCGCTGGGCGCCGCCGCGTTCGTGCCCGCCACCGCGTCGGCTGCGGCGGTTGAGCTCGGGGCCACCACTTCGCCCGTGATTGCGCCGACGTGCCCGAAGAACGTCGCGCCGGCCAACTGCACGATCGTCCTCACCCGGATGACCGCGCTGGAGACGATCCGGGACGGCGTCGCCTATCCCTCGACGGTCAAGCTGTCCGGCAAAATCGTCGCCTTCACGGTCGGCTTGTCGGCTCTTTCGAGCAACAAGAACACGGCCAAGTCGGACGTCCACTTCCTCGACAAGACCTACGGTGGCACGACCCAGGTCGCCATCACCGTGCTCAAGCGAAGCGGCGCGGCGAGCCTGCGCCGGTGGACGGTGGTCTCGGAGAGCCCGGCTTTCCACGTCCAGCCCTATCTCGGGCAGGTGGTCCAGTTCCCGCTCGACACGAGCCTGTCGGTGTCGCCGGGCGAGGTGGTCGCGCTGACCACGCCGACCTGGGCGCCCGTGCTGTCGATCGACCTCACGGCCAAGAAGTTCGCCTACCGCCAGAGCCGGACCAACAACTGCAATAACCCGCCGGCGAGCAGCCAGGCCCAGGTCCGGACCGGTGCGAGCACGAAGTACACCTGCAACTATCCGGGCACCCGGGTGGAGTACTCGGCCACCGAGATCACCAACCCGGTGGCCGCGAGCCCGGTCCACGCCCGCCGGGTCCTGGCCGCGGCCGACCCACCGTTCCACGGGCGCGGGCGCGCAACCGGCGGCGTCGCCCCCTAGCGCCGTCGCCCGAGTCCCCGGCTGACTACGTAAGCCCACGAGTTCGCCGCCAGGCGAACTCGCAAGGGCGGCGAAGCCGCCCCAAACTCGCAATGCCGGCGCAGCCGGCACGAACTCGCAAGGGCGGCGAAGCCGCCCCTAGCAGGCGCCCGGGTTCTGCTGGCAGAAGGCCGAGCCGAGCCCGGCCCCGCCGCTGCCCGAGCCTGCGGTTCCGCCACCCGTGCCCGCCCCGGTCGCCCCGGTTCCGCCGCTCGTGCCCCCGGTTCCCGCGCCACCGGTTCCGGCGCCTGTCGTCCCCCCAGCGGCCGTCCCCGAGCCCCCGGAGACCGCGCTCCCGCCCGATGAGGAGGTGCCGGCGCCCGAGGACGCGCTCACGCCGCCCGAGGCGGCCGAGGTCCCGCTCGCGGTCGCGCTCGAGCCGGAGGCGGTGGAGGACGTGGTCGAGGTGGTCGACGTGGTGCTGGTGGCGGCGCTCGCATCCGCGGCGGCGTTCGGGACCGTGAACGCGGGCACGTTGTCCGCGGCCGCGGTCGAGCCGCCACCGCCGCCGCAGCCGGCGAGCGCGAGCACGGCCAGCAGCCCGGTCAGGGCCAGGAGCAGGATGCGCACGGGCGGGCGGGCGCTCAGGGAAGCGGATCCATCCGCCGCCCGCAGTGCGGGCAGTCGTTCAGATCCTTTTGGACTAGCTGGTCGCACCAGTTGCAAAAGCGGAGGTTCTCGATCGACCACGGCAGCTCGGACCCGGTGGGGGCGAGCGGGACGACCATCCCGACCACTTCGAGCTCCTCGCCCGTTTCCCTGTCCTGGTACACGTGCCCGGGGTTGGCCTCGATGATGACCTCTCGGCCGGTCGAGGGGGCGCGCATCCGGTACCGCTGGCGGATCCTCATGGCGGCGATGCTACCAGCGGGTAGGACGGCGGCGCCTCGACGCCGCGAGCTTGGATAGAGTGCCGCGAGCCGTGGTGATGGGGCTGAAAAGGTTGCCGAGGAGAGCTGTGATCGTCGCCGCCGGCGCGCTCGCGATGCTCGTCCTGGGCGGCTGCACGCTCAAGCATCCGACCTCGAACCTGGTCCAGGGCAAGCAGCTGTTCGTGTCCAAGTGCGGATCCTGCCACACCCTCAACCACGCCGCCACGACCGGCGCGGTGGGCCCGAATCTCGACGATGCCTTCCGCCAGGACCGCGCCGACGGGGTCAAGGGCACCTCGATCCAGGGCCTGGTCGACTACTGGATCCAGTACCCGAACCAAGGGTCCGGCGAAGTGATGCCGGCGCGCCTCTACACGGGGCAGAAGGCCCAGGACGTCGCCGCCTACGTGGCCACGGTGGCGGCCGTGCCCGGTCAGGACAGCGGCGCGCTGGCCCAGGCGGGCGCGGTCACCGGCACTACGCCGGCGGCCGGCAAGCAGGTGTTCACCGGCATCGGCGGCTGCGGCTCGTGCCACACGCTGGCCGCAGCCGGGACGACCGGCGTCCAGGGACCGAACCTCGACACCCACCTGAAGGCCGACTGCGCCACCTCGCAGTCCAAGTCGCTGCGCGGAGCCAGCCTGCAGGAGTGCATCAAGACCGCGATCGTGGACCCGTACAAGTACCTGCCCTCGGGCTACCAGGCCGGAGTGATGCCGAGCAACTTCGGCAAGTCGCTGACCCCGAGCGAGGTCACGGCGCTGGTCAACTTCCTCTCCAGCGCGTCTAAGTAGCCGCGGCCCGGGAGCGCAGCCGCTCCCACAGCTCCTCTCCGCGCCCGGCCGCCACGGCGCGGGCCGCGCGCCGCTCGTCGAGCTCCATCCCCTGAGCGGCGGCGTAGTCGAGCAGCTTCTGGCGCTCGTCGCCCTCGCGGGCCATCTTCAGGAAGAGCCAGCAGAACAGGCCGATGGTCAGCAGGCTCTCCTCGACCATCATCACGCCGGCGGCGGCGATCTGGTCGCCCATCGGGCTGATGTGCCAATGGGCGTCCCCGGCCCGGTAGATCGGATACCAGGCGGTGCCGGCGAAGATCATCGCGTTGGCCAGCACGGTGCCGGCGAGGCGCACGACGATGATGTAGACGAGCCGGGCGGCGTTCCCGAACCAGCTCGGCTTGGGCAGCGGACCGAGCAGCCCCATCCACATGGCGATCCCGAAGACGAGGAAGCTGATGTGCTGCAGGGCGTGGATCGAGTCGTGGCGCAGGGCGGCCTGGTAGAGCACGGGCAGGTGCCAGACGTAGAAGTTGACCATCCACACCGCGACCGCGACCACGGGGTGAGCCAGCACGCGCAGCCGGGAGATCACCGGGTTGCGCAGCAGCGGGGCCAGCGCCGGCCCGGTGAGCCCCAGCACCAACAGCAGCGCCGCCGCGTCGCCGATCAGCAGGTGCTCGGCCATGTGGGCGACCAGGAGCTGGTCGGCCAGCGAGTCGACCGGAGGGCTGAGCGCGGCGGCGAGCACGAGGATCCCGGCCGCGTAGCAGCCCTGGCGCCACCCCGGCACCGGGCGCCCCTCGGCGGCCAGCGTGCGCACGCGCGCGTGATACGGGAGCCAGCACAGGAGCGAGAGCAGCACGGGCACCGAGCGGCCGACGACGTCGGTGGCGGCCAGGGGGAGAAACGTCACGCTGACAATGGTGTCACGGTGGCGGCTGCCGCCGCCACTGGCGGTTTCGCCTAGCGGCGAAACCGCCGGCGGACACGGATGTCCGCCGGAACCGGCCCCACGGACGCCGTGCCGGCTACGCCGGCATTGCGAGTTCTGCGGCGAAGCTGCCGCCGACCGGCGCGGCCCCAATCAGGAGAGGGCGCGAACGATGAGCACGACGATCACGACCGCGACGGCCACCGCCACCGCGCGCAGCAGCCACCGGAACGCGGTGGCCTCGGTCATCAGAGCACGTACACCGTCGTGTAGACGATGATCCACATGATGTCGACGAAGTGCCAATAGATCCCGGGCACTTCCATGCCCGCGTGCTGCTCGGGCGAATAGTGGCCGCGGAACGACCGGACGGTCACCATCAGCAGCAGGCACAGGCCGATGAACACGTGCGCGCCGTGCAGCCCGGTGAGCGAGTAGAACACCGTGGCCTGGGCGCTCGCGTTGGGCGGGAAGCCGATGTGGACGTATTCGTTGACCTGGACGAACAGGAAGGTCAGGCCGAGCAGGAAGGTGGCCACCATTCCCGCCTTCAGGCCAAAGCGGTTGCCGTTCTTGACCGAGACCAGCGCCCAGTGGATGGTCAGTGAGGACGAGATCAGGATCGCCGTGTTCATCGCCCGCGACGAGCTCGGGGAGCGTGGTGCCATGCGCCGGCCACGGGTTGTGGTTGACGATCCGGATGAAGAAGTACGCCGTGAAGAAGGCGCCGAAGATCATCACCTCGGACATGATGAAAAGCAGCATCCCGAGCGTCGGCGCGTGCACGCGCGAGGATTGGTGGGCCAGCCGGCGGCCCGTGGTGCTCGGCGTGGCCGTGCCCGATTGCCGCGGCTTCCATCAGGCGACCGCCGAGTCGACGTCGGTGTGGACCACGTGCTCGACCGGCTTACCCGAGGTCCGCCGGACCCGCTCGATCAGGTCGGATCGCAGCCAGCCCGACTTGGTCTCCGGGAAGGTCGAGATCACGATGTCGTCGACCCGGAAGGACTGGAGCGCGTTCGTGATCGCCGTGTAGGGGTCCGGGTCGCCGATCATCCCGGCGGCATACATGCCGCGGACATGGAGCCGGTCGAGGACCAGCTTCAAGCGGGTGCGGGCGCGTCGGGTCGCGTTGCCGTCGCCGCCCTCCTGCGGCACGAGGATGATGAACAGCTGCCCGCGGTCCTCGCTGCTGAACTCCTCCGCCCGGTGCCTCAGCGTCTCCAGCAGCTCATCGCCGGAGGCGGTCCGGTTGGCCACGGCGAGCGTGATGTGGAACGGGAGCCCCTCGCTGTCGATGTCGTTGACGATGTGGGTGACCGGAATTCCCGTCGCATCGCCGACCCGCTCGATCAGGTCACGCCGCAGCCATCCCGAGCGGGTGGCGGGGTAGGTGGAGATGATGATCTCCTGCGGGCGGTACTCGTGGACCGCGTCCAGGGTGGCCGTGTACGGGTCAGGATCCCCGACTTCGCCGATGGCCCGGACCCCGAAGCCGCGGATCACCTCCAGCGCGAGATCCACCCTGACCTGGGCGGCCTCGAAGACGGCGTCGGCATAGATCACGAGGCCGGCTCGGGGCCGGCTCTGGGGGACGCAGAGGACGAAGCGGACGTCCTCGGCTGCCCGCTCGCGCACCGCATCCAGCAGCTCGCGGCCCGCGACCGTTTCGTTGGCCACGACGAGGATCGTCTTCGTGGTCGGATCGGGCCCTCTCACGCTCATGGATGGCTCTCCTGGCTCGGCAGAGTCGAGTACGAGCCCGCGGTGACCGGCTTGGCCTCGGACGGCGACTTGAATATTCCGTGCACGGCGCCCGGCACGCCGTACTCATAGGGGCCGCCGACGACGGTCGGGACGGCGTCGAAGTTGAACACCGGCGGCGGCGATGAGACCTGCCACTCGAGCGTCAGGGCCCGCCACGGGTTGCCCGCCGCCCGTGGGCCGCCGCGCCAGCTGGCCACCATGTTGTAGAGGAAGATCAGCGTGGAGAAGCCGAGGATGAAGGCGCTGATCGAGATGAACAGGTTCCAGGCCGCGAACTTATCGGCGTACTCGGCCACGCGTCGCGGCATGCCCTGGATGCCGATGATGTGCATCGGGCCGAAGGTCAGGTTGAAGAAGATGAAGGTGAGCCAGAAATGGAGCTTGCCCAGCCGGTCGTCGAACATCCGGCCGGTCATCTTCGGGAACCAGTAGTAGACCCCGGCGAAGATCGTGAACAGCGAGCCGCCGAACAGCACGTAGTGGATGTGGGCCACGATGAAGTACGTCTGGCTGACGTGAATGTCGAACGGGATCATCGCCAGCATCACGCCGCTGATCCCGCCCAGCGTGAACATGGTCAGGAAGCCGAGCGCGAACAGCATCGGCGTGTCGAGGTGAAGCACGCCGCGCCACAGCGTGGCCAGCCAGGAGAAGATCTTGATCCCGGTGGGGATGGCGATGATCGCGGTCGTGATCATCATCGGGATCCGGATCCATGGCTGCATGCCGGAGACGAACATGTGATGCGCCCACACGGTGAAGCCGAGGACCACGATCGCGAGCAGGCTGAAGGCCATCATCCGGTAGCCGAAGATCGGCTTGCGCGACTTGACCGCGAGGATCTCCGAGATGATCCCGAACCCCGGGAGCATCATGATGTACACGGCCGGGTGGGAGTAGAACCAGAACACGTGCTGGTACATCAGGACGTTGCCGTTCCGGCCCGGGCCGACGAAGGCGTCGAAGAAGTGGAAGTGCAGGCCGACGTCGAGCAGGATGAAGAACTGGCTCGCGGCGATGAACGGGGTGGCGATGACGACCAGCAGGCTGGTCGAGAAGTTCGCCCACACCAGCAGCGGCATCCGGAAGAAGCTCATCCCGGGCGCGCGCATGGTGATGATCGTGACCAGGAAGTTCAGCGCGGTGGCGATCGACGACGCGCCGGCGAACTGCACCGCGATGCTGAAGAAGAGCTGGCCCAGCGGCTGCGTGGTCGAGAGCGGGGCGTAGGCGGTCCAGCCGCTGGCGAACGCGCCGCCCGGGGCCAGGAAGCTCATCAGCATCATCGTCCCGGCGATCGGCAGCATCCAGAAGGAGAGCGCGTTCAGCCGCGGGAACGCCATGTCCGGGGCGCCGATCATCAGCGGCAGCACGAAGTTGGCCAGTCCCGCGAAGACCGGGATCACGAACAGGAAGATCAGGATCGACGCGTGGACCGAGAAGACCCCGTTGTACTGCTCGGGGGTGAGGAACTGCATCCCCGGCTTGGCCAGCTGGGCGCGGATCAGCATGGCCAGCATCCCGCCGACGAGGAGGAAGAAGAACGAGGTGACCGTGTACTGGACCCCGATCACCTTGTGGTCGGTGTTGACCCGGAAGTAGTCGCGCCAGCTGTAGGCGCCGTGCTGCGAGTGGTCCTCCGCGCGCGTCGGGCCGGCCGGCCACCCAGTAGAGCCAGTAGTCGAAGGCGCCGAGGCCGACGAGGAAGAAGAGCGGGACGCCGAGCAGGGAGACGATCGTGATCGCGTGGCCGTCCAGCACCGGATGCTCGTGCATGAGCCAGCGGATCAGCACGGTCAGCCCGAGGCAGAACCCGAACCCGAGCACCGTGAACAGGGCGGCGCGATACCAGCCGCCGGCGCGGAGCTTCGGGGGCAGCGGCACGCGGGTCGGCCGGGACTCGAGGGCGGCGGGCTCGTGGGCAGCGGTTGCGGTGGCCATCAGCGGATTTCCTCCTCTTGCACGCTGTCCCTCACTTTGCCACGCCGGAGAGGAAATTGACCAGCGATTGGATCTGATTCTGGGTCAGCGTCTTGGCGAAGGTCGAGGGCATGATCCCGGCGCTGTAGCCCGACGGCAGGTAGGCATACGGCTTGATGATCGCCGTGTGGATGCACTGCTGAAGGGTGGCGCCGCGGGCCTTCTTCGAGGCCGCGGTGGCGCAGTCCTTGCGCAGGCGCTGGTCGAGGTTCGGTCCGACCTGCCCGGTGGCGCCGGCGGCGGCCAGGGTGTGGCAGGACGAGCAGCCGGCCGAACCGGTGAACACGGTCTTGCCCGCGGCGGCGGTCGCGGTCGTGCCGGCTCCGGAGCTCGAAGAGCTGGAAGAGCTGGAGGAGCTGGAGGAGCTGGAAGAGCTCGACGAGGCCCCGCCACCGGTGGCCTTGGAGCCCTCGCCGCCGGTGGGAGGCGCGGCCGCGGGCGATCCGGGGACGCCGGCCTGCGCGGCGCTGGCCGGGGGCGTGCCGACGGGCGGCGCCGAGTTCGGCTTCTGCGCGCTCAGCCAGGTCTGGAAGGCCTGCGGGGAGATGACCCGAGCGGTCGAGCGCATGAGCGAATGCCCGGCCCCGCACAGCTCGGTGCACTCGACCGGGTAGCTGCCGATCCGATTGGGCGTGACCCGCAATGTGGTCGTGATGCCCGGGACGGCATCGAGCTTCTCGGAGAAATCGGGCACGAAGAAGCTGTGGATGACGTCGAGCGAGCGCAGCTTGAACACCACCGGCTGCCCCTTGGGCAGGTACAGCTGGGCCGAGGTCACGGTCTGGTGGCTCGGGGTCTGGTAGGAGAACTCGAAGGCGAACTGGCGGGCGGTGACGTTGACCGTCATCGCGTTCGCCTTGGTCGCCTCGTTGCTGCGCAGGACCGTGTACGCGTACGTGCACAGACCGATGACCAGGAGTGCCGGGGCGGCGGTCCAGGCCACCTCGAGCATCGTGTGACCGTGAATCGGCGGCCCGTCCTTGAGCTCCTCCCCGGGACGCATGCGGAACTTCCAGATCGAGAACAGGACCACGGTCTCGACCAGGACGAAGATCGGCACCGAGGCGGCCAGCAGGACGTAGTAGAGCGTGTGGATACGCCCCGCCTGGGTCGACGCCTTGGCCGGGAACCACGGGATCAGGAGGGCGATCGGAAGCAGGATGGCCACGCCGATAAGTCCGGCGATCAGCATCTGCACTACGGGACGTTTACGCACCCAATCCTCCGGCTGGTTTGCCCTCGCTCGTCACTGCGCCGGGGAATGCTATGCGTTCTGCCCGACGAAGGGCGAGGTGGTGGCGGGGGCCCGCCGCAATCGCGTGTGGATCGCTACATGGACGGGTACGGCCACGCCAGACCGAGCCCTCCGGGCCGGTTATGATTGAGGCAATCGTTGCAAGCAAACTCTCGGGGGACCCATGCAAGTTCGAGACGGGATGACTGACGTGGTACTGACGGTGGGACCCGGTCACACGCTGCGTCAGGCCGCTGAGGCGATGGTGGGCAGGAGTGTCGGGGCGGCGGTCGTGCACGACCCGGACGCCCAGGGCCCGGGCGTCATCACCGAGCGGGACATCCTGGTGGCGGTCGGATCCGGTCAGGATCCCGACCAGGAGCGGGTCTCCGATCACCTGACCGCGAACCTCACCTTCGCCTCGCCCGACTGGTCGCTCGAGCGTGCCGCCGAGGCGATGGTGCGCGGCGGTTTCCGCCACCTCGTGGTGGTGGAGCGCGGTGAGCTGTCCGGCATCCTCTCGATGCGCGACATCGTCCGGGTCTGGACCGGGGCCGGGGCAAGCTGCGACGTCCCGGCCGGCGCCGCGGCCGAAGGGTAGGCCCGCTTCGGGCGCGCCGGGCTCGCCGGGCGCGGCCGGCGACCCGGGAGCCTCGGAACCGCCCCGGGGCCGAGCCTTGGCTAGTGGCCGTGCTCCTCCGGGAGCGCGTCGACGTCCCGGCGCGTGTCCTGGATCCACCGCCAGGTGGTGACGATGAAGATAACCCCGCCCAGCCCGGTCAGGATCCAGCTGATCGTGGTCCCGATCACGATCAGGGTGATCGCGACCGCGCTCACGAAGGGGATGATCGAGGGCCCGGGGAGGTGGATCGCCTCGGCGACCGGCGGCGCCTCGCGGTGGACGTCGACGTCGGTCACGGATGGACGTAGATCGCGGCGGCCACGAACGTGATGCCGAACATGAGGATGCAGGCCGCCCCGGCGATCAGGCCGGAGCGAAGGTTCTTGCGGGCGAGTCGTCTATCCATGGCCCGACAGGCTACAGCTTCACGTCGGCCACCATCGCCCCGAACAGCAGGGCCAGGTAGGCCATCGAGAACAGGTACAGGCGCAGCGCCGTGCGCCGGTCCGGCCGGCGATACAGGCGGAGCGCGCCGGCGATGAACAGGAGACCGAGCACGATCGAGCCGACCAGGTACACGCCCCCGAACTCGCCGGCGCAGAAGGGCAGCTGGGTGACCGCGTACAGGAGCAGCGAGTAGAGGACGATCTGGCGGCGCGTCTCGCGCTCGCCCCGGACCACCGGCAGCATCGGGACTCCCACGCGGGCGTATTCGTCCTTCATGAGCAGGCTCAGAGCCCAGAAGTGGGGCGGCGTCCAGTAGAAGACGATCGCGAACAGGTAGACCGCGGTCCAGGACAGCGAGCCGCGGGCCGCCACCCACCCGACCAGCGGCGGGACGGCTCCGGCAGCCCCGCCGATCACGATGTTGTGGGTCGACCGGCGCTTCAGCCACACCGTGTACACGCCCACGTAGCCGAGGAACCCGGACAGGGCCAGACAGGCGGCCAGCAGGTTGACGGTCAGGGACAGGAGCGCGAATGACGCGGCGCTGAGCGCGAACCCGAACACGAGCGCCGCATTCGGGGAGATCCGTCCGGCCGGGATCGGCCGCGACGCCGTGCGGCGCATCTGGGCGTCGATGTCCCGGTCGTACCAGTGGTTGACCGCGCCCGCGCCCCCCGCCGACAGATAGCCGCCGAGGCAGGTCAGGGCGATCTTCGACACCGACGGATCGCCGGCGATCTCCATCGTGGTCACCGTGGTGAACAGAAGGAGGGTCTGGACCTTCGGCTTGGTCAGCTCGAAGTAGTCGGAGACCCGCTGCCGGGCGCCCGCCGCCAGCGCGAGCGGGACCGGCCGAGCGGCTGAGGTGACTTCCGTCGCGGCCAAGGGGTGTCGCGCCCGGCCTAGACCCGAGTGAACCGTTCGCTTCCGCCGGACTTCTGGGTCACGCCGGTTTGGCGCTCGATCTGGCGGCGGATGTCACGCATTGGCTCGACGGACCGGACCCGCGGGATCACGTCGAAGTTGTTGACCGGCGGCGGCGAGCTGGTGAACCACTCCAGCGTGTTCCCCTTCCACGGATCGGCGCCGGCCAGACGCCCGCGCGAGTAACTGATGGCCACGTTGATCACCGTGAGCACGATGCCGAAGCCGAGGATGAACGATCCGATCGAGGAGATCAGGTTGTACGTCGACCATCCCAGGCCGGGGCCGTAGGTGTAGATCCTTCGCGGCATCCCGGAGAGGCCAAGCGCGTGCTGGACGAAGAAGGTCATGTTGAACCCGATGAACATGACCCAGAACGAGATCTTGCCCAGGCGTTCGCTCATCATCCGCCCGGTCATCTTCGGGAACCAGTAATAGAGGCCCGAGAAGATCGAGAACACGGCGCCGCCCATGAGCACGTAGTGGAAGTGGGCGACCACGAAATAGGTGTCGGTGAGCTGCCAGTCGACCGGGAAGGTGGCCAGGAAGATGCCGGTGATCCCGCCGACGACGAACACGGCGATGAACCCCACGGCGAAGTACAGCGACGCCGTGGCCACGATCGACCCTCGCCATAAGGTGGCGATCCAGTTGAACACCTTCACCCCGGTGGGCACCCCGATCAGGTACGAGCTCAACATGAAGAACCCGAGCACGACGATCGGGACCGGCGAGGCGAACATGTGATGCGCCCAGACCAGCGTGGCCAGGAAGGCGATCACGGCGGTCGAGGCGGCAATCGCCTTGTAGCCGAACACCGGCTTGCGGCTGAACACCGGGATCACCTCGCTGATCATCCCGAACCCGGGCAAGATCATGATGTAGACCTCGGGGTGGCCGAAGAACCAGAACAGGTGCTGCCACAACACCGGCGAGCCGTGGTTTGTGGGATCGAAGAAGTGGGTGCCGAAGTGCCGGTCGGTGAGCAGCATGGTCACGGCGGCGGCGATCACGGGCAGCGCGATGATGAGCAGGATCGCGTAGACGAGGATCGCCCAGATGAACAGCGGCAGGCGGCCCCAGCTCATCCCCGGCGCGCGCATATTGACGATCGTGGCGTAGAAGTTGATCGCGCCCAGCAGCGAGGAGATGCCGGTCAGGTGGATCAGGAAGATCCAGGCGTCCTGGCCGCCGCTGGGTGAGTACTGGATGCTCGACAGGGGCGGGTAGCTCCACCAGCCGGCCTCGGGCGGCTGCCAGAACAGCGTGCAATAGAAGACGATGCCGCCGGCGAGCAGGAGCCAGTAGGAGAGTGCGTTCAAGCGCGGGAAGGCCATGTCCCGAGCGCCGATCATCAGCGGGACGAAGTAGTTACCGAAACCCGCCATCACCGGTACGACGAACAGGAAGACCATCGTCGTGCCGTGCATGGTCAGCAGCTGGTTGTAGGACTGACCGGAGAGCAGCGAGTTGTTCGGCTGCGAGAGCTGCACTCGCATCAGCAGCGCCTCGATCCCTCCGAGCATGAAGAACACGAAGGTCGTGACCAGGTACATGATCCCGATCTTCTTGTGGTCGGTGGTGGTCACCCAGTCGATCCAGCGCTTGGTCTTACGCGGCACGGCGACTTCGTGCGCGATGACCTCGGGGAGCGCGCGGACGGCCGGCTCGGTGATCGTCGTCATACGGGGTGCTTCTCCTAGAGGTTTCCGTTCGAGGTGAGGAGCTGGCGCAGGGCGGTGACCTGCGAGTTGGCGGTGTGAATCGCCAGTTGCTGCTGCTTGAGCCACGCCGCGTACTCGCTCGGCGGGACCGCCTTGACGAAAGCGATCATCTGCGCGTGGCCCCGGCCGCACAGCTGCGCGCACTGGCCGCGGTACTTACCCGCGTGGGTGACCTTGAACCAGGTGTAGGTGGTGTAGCCCGGGACGGCGTCGACCTTGCCGCCCAGCGAGGGGATCCACCACGAGTGGATCACGTCGTTGGCCTGAATCTTGAGGATCACGGTCTCGCCGACCGGAACCTCCATCTGGGTGTACGAGTAAGGAAGCTTGTTGTTGAAGTAGTCGTTCAGGCAGCCGTTGCCGTACACGTAGCGCCAGATGAACTGGCGGCCCTGGACGCAGATGGTGATCTTCTGGCCGTTGGGCGGATTGGGCTCGGTGGTCGAGGCCGCCAGGGCGATGCGCCGGGTTCGAGTTCGGCGGGTTGATGATGCTCGGCAGCTTCACGAACGTGACCACGGTGAGCACGACGAGGATCAGAGCCGCGGCGATCGTCCAGCCGATCTCGAGCCGGGTGTTGCCGTGGATCTGAGCCGCCACCGCGCCCTTGCGCGCCCGGAACTTGTACACCGAGTAGACGAGCGCGCCCTCCACGATCACGAACACCACCGCGGCGATGTACAGGATGATCTTGTAGAGCGAATCGATCGCGTTCGCGTTCGGCGAGCCGCCCGA
This sequence comes from uncultured Solirubrobacterales bacterium, assembly GCA_963748585.1. Taxonomy (GTDB): domain Bacteria; phylum Actinomycetota; class Thermoleophilia; order Solirubrobacterales; family Solirubrobacteraceae; genus Palsa-465. The sequence goes on from CAVVJR010000005.1 coordinate 527,447, forward strand.
TTTCGGGGTGAAGAAATTGGCCAGCGCGCTGGGCGCGAGCACGAGCGAGAGGATCACCGACGCGCTCAGCGCGACCGTGACCAGAACGGCTAATGGCGGGCGAGTCCGCGGCTTTGCTTCGGGTCCGTCGTTTCGCAAGGCGCGGGATTCTACTCATGGAGCACCCGCCCAAGGTCGGGGCGGTCGAGCGGGGGCGACCGGCTTGTGACGCGTGTTGCGAGAGGGCCGCCGGAGCCGGCCCCGGAGAGCACCGTGGCGCCGCCTCCCAAGCTCTTATACTCGCCGCTCTTGCGCGCCTCGAGGGGTATCCGAGTGACCGCCTGGAGCCTCGTCGCGATGGGGGTCGCCGCGCCGATCGTGCGGCGCCGCCTCCGCCTTGCGCCGGCCCTCGTCCTCTCGGCCGGAGCGCTCTCCCCGCTGGCCGCCCGGGTGGCCATGCCGCGCCGAACGCTGATCCGGGACGCGGCTCTGTGCGGCTTGAACATGTGGGCCTACCTGGCCGCCTACGAGATGCCGCACGACCAGCCCGAGCGCCTCGCCGCGCGCGTCCGCGTGCGTTACCCCCTGGCCGCCGACCGGGTCCTCGGTCTCGGCACGATCCCGACCCTCCGCCTCCAGCGCGCCTTTTCCACCCCCGGTCAGGTGAACCGGTTCGAGCGCGTCCTGGTCGCCTGCCATTGGATCTGGTTCGCGGTGCCGCACTCCAGCCTGGCCTACATCCTGTGGCGTGACCCCGAGCGCTTCCCGCGCTCCGCCGCCCAGATGTACGCCGTATTCGATCTCGGCGCCGTGTTCTACTGGGCGATTCCGACCGCTCCGCCGTGGTGGACGGCGGTTCACGGCGGGCTCCGCGACGACGAGCTCCGCGCCGTGCGGCGGATGATGATCGAGTACGGCCCCGAGTTCTGGGGCGAGATGTGGGAGCCGCTGTTCAAGCTCCTTGGCGGCAACCCCCTCGCCGCCATGCCCTCCCTGCACTTCGCCACCTCGCTCATGGGCGCCCACCTGCTCTCGGAGGTCGGCCCGGTGCCCGGGGCCGTTGGATGGACCTACGCCGTCCTCCTCGGCCTGGCGCTCGTCTACCTGGGCGAGCACTACGCGATCGATCTGATCGCCGGCGCCGTCCTGACCGAGACGATCCGGCGCCAGGCGCCCTGCGGCATTTCGGCGGCTGCAGCGGCTGGCTCCGCGGCTGGACGCCCTCGACGCGCTCAACTCCCCGCGCGCCCTCGACGCCCGGATGGGGGAGAGCTAGCCCCGCCCCATGCTTCCGGGGCATCAGACCGCGCGGGCCGAGGACGCGATCGAGCCCGTCGCCTGCGCCGGAGGAGATGCCGCGTGTCCGGTTCACGCGCCGCAGCCTGATCGCGTTCGCGCTCTTCATCGTCTCCGCCCTGGCCTTTCTCTACTTCGCCCTGCCCAAGCTGGTCGGGCTCCAGGACACCTGGAACCGGTTGCGGCAGGGGAACGTCTGGTGGCTGGCCCTGGCCGCGGTGCTCGAGGTGCTCTCGTTCTGCGGCTATGTGGTGCTCTTCCGCGCCGTCTTCGGCGAATCCGCCCGGGCGGATTCGCTTGGGAGTGGGGCGGATTCGCTTGGGGGTGGGGCGGTTTCGCTTGGGAGTGGGGCGGATTCGCCCGGGAGTTCACCTGGCGGCGAACTCCCGCAGCCGGGAAGGACCCAGCGCCGGATCGGGTGGCGCGAGAGCTATCAGATCACCATGGCCGGGCTGGCCGCGACGCGCCTGTTCGCCGCCGCCGGCGCGGGCGGGATCGCGCTGACCGCCTGGGCGCTGCGCCGCGCGGGCATGGACGCACGGGTCGCGGCCTGCCGCCTGATCGCCTTCATGGTCCTCCTCTACGCGGTCTACATGGGCGCGCTGGTGCTCGATGGCGTGGGGCTCTTCATCGGCATCATCCCCGGCGGCGGACCGCCGGCGATCACGCTCGGGCCGGCCATCTTCGGCGCCGTGGTGATCGGCGTGTTCCTCGCCGTGTCACAGCTCGGGGCCGACTTCGACCGGCTGGTCGAGCGCCTGAGCCAGAGCGCTCACCGCTTGCGGCGGGGGGCCGGGCACGTGGCGGCGGCTCCCGCGGCCGCGGCGACCGGGGTCCGCGCCGCGCTGGCCATGATTCGCTCGGGCGAGCCCCGTCTGCTCGGGGCTCCGGCCTGGTGGGGGTTTGACATCGCCGTCCTGTGGGCCTGCTTCCACGCCTTCGGGGCCTCGCCGCCGAAAGGAGTGATCGTGATGTCGTACTTCGTCGGGATGCTCGGCAACACGCTCCCGCTTCCGGCCGGGATCGGCGGGGTCGACGGCGGGATGATCGGCGCCTTCACGGCCTTCGGCGTCGGCGTGGAGGTTTCGATCGTCGCGGTGCTGGCCTACCGGGCGTTTGCGTTCTGGCTGCCCACGTTGCCCGGCGCGGTGGCCTATTTTCAGCTCCGGCGCACGGTCAATCGGTGGCGGACCGAACCGGTCGCTGATGGCTCCGGGCACGCCCCGACGGCGTTGGTAGAAAGCCCGACTGCAAGCTATACTTTATGAAGTGATGAACGACCGAGTCAACAACGTGATCATCGTCGGGAGCGGACCGGCCGGGTACACGGCCGCGCTCTACACCGCCCGCGCCAACCTCGCGCCGCTGGTCATCGAGGGCTTCGCCTGGGGCGGGCTGCTTCAGCAGACCACCGACGTCGAGAACTACCCCGGCTTCCCCCAGGGGATCATGGGCCCCGAGTTGATGCAGAGCTTCCGCGATCAGGCCGAGCGTTTCGGAGCGCGGCTCGAGACCGACGACGTGACCAAGGTCGAGCTCTCGCCCGACGGGGGTCTGCACAAGGTCTGGACCGGGGACGAGCTACACCTGAGCCGCACGGTGATCCTGGCCATGGGAGCCGAGCATCGCAAGCTCGGCGTGCCCGGGGAGAGCGAGCTCTCCGGCCGGGGCGTGAGCTACTGCGCCACCTGCGACGCCGCCTTCTTCCGCAACGCGCCCACGCTCATCGTGGGCGGCGGTGACTCGGCCATGGAGGAGGCGATGTTCCTGGCCAAGTTCGCCTCCCGGGTCGCCGTGGTTCATCGCCGCGATGACTTCCGCGCCTCGAAGATCATGCTCGAGCGCGCGCGCAGCCTGCCGAACATCGACTGGATCACGCCGTACGTGGTCGAAGATTTCGTCCCCGGCCCCGACGGGTCGCTGGCGGTGGCGAAGCTCCGCCACACCGGCGACGGCTCCGGCAAGGACCTCGAGGTGGGCGGCGCCTTCGTCGCCATCGGCCATCAGCCCCAGTCGCAGCTGGTCCAGGGCCAGGTCGATACCGACTCCGAGGGCTACGTGGTCACCCAGGGCAAGTCCACCTTGACCAACCTCCTCGGCGTATTCGCGGCCGGCGACCTCGTCGATCACACCTACCGGCAGGCCATCACGGCCGCCGGGTCCGGGTGTCAGGCGGCGCTGGACGCCGAGTGGTACCTGCGGGACACCCCGTTCCCGGTCGACGTGGAGCCGGCTAAAGCCGGCTCCATCGACGGTTCGGTCTAGCCGGCCGACCCGGACCGGGTCCGGATACGGCAGGCCCTTAGTAGGGGCAGCCGTTCATCGGGCCGTAGTTGCCCGACATCCCACGCTTGCCCATCGGCAGCGCGAAGTCCTCGGTCCACGTGCCCGGACCGGTCCCGTAGCCTCGCAGGCCCCGCCACCGCACGCCCGTGCCGACGTCGCGGAAGGACGGGTTGAGGATGTTCTGGCAGTGGCCCATGCTGGCCATCCAGCCGGCCACGACCTGATGCGGCGTCGAGTAGCCGGTGGCGATGTTCTCGCCCGCGGAGGACCAGTTGAAGCCGACGGCGCTGATCCGGGCGGCGAAATCCCCGCCGTGACTGAAGAAGTTGCCGTCGACCATCGCGTTGGTCCAGCCCTGGGCGGACCGATCGAGCCGACCCGACGCGTGCAGCGGGGGCAGACCATGGGCCGCCCGCGCGTGGTTGATCAGGCACACCACCGCATCACGCATGGCCCCGGCGGGCGCCTGATCGGCGGGTGTCCGGGCGTACGCGCAGCCGCCTCCGGCCGACCTGCGCACGTGGCGTCGGGCGGCGGCAGCGGTTGGCAGGGCCGCCATCGCGGCGAGCGCGAAAGCGGAAAAGAGCACAGCAAAGCTTGATCCGGCGCCGAGGCGCCATGGAGAGAATCCACGCATGCGGTAAATCTCGGCAGGGGGTTTCGCTCCCTAAACCCGATCTTCGTTTTGCCGGGGATCGGTGCCTGAACCTCCACAAACCGGCCTGGACGCTGCCTCGACGCGCGTCCAGAAAGGCCTGGACATCAGGCCAATTTGGTCCACACCGTCTTCGTCTCCAGGTACGCCTCGAGGCCCTCGCGACCGTGCTCACGCCCGATTCCCGACGCCTTGTAGCCGCCGAACGGCGTGCCGGGATCGACCGAACCCCACCCGTTCACATACACCGATCCGGCCTCGAGCATGGCGGCCAGCCGATGCGCGTTGCCGACGTCGCGGGTCCACACTCCGGCGGCCAGTCCGAACTCGGTGTCGTTGGCCCGCTCGGCCACCTCCTCGAGCGACTCGTAGGGCAGCGCGACCAGCACCGGTCCGAAGATCTCCTCCCGCGCGATGCGCAGGTTGTCGCTCGTGGCCGTGAACAGCGTGGGCGCGATGAAATACCCGCCCTCGCCGCCGCCGGCCGACCCCGAGTCTCCAGTGCCGCCGGCCGGCCCAGAGTCTCCGCCGGTCACCAGCTCTGCCCCCTCCTCCAGCCCGGCCGAAATGTAGGAGAGCACGCGCTCGTGCTGCTCGCGCGAGACCACCGGTCCGAGCTGGGTGCTCGGATCCAGCCCCGGGCCAACGCGCGACTTCGAGGCCCGTTCGGCGAGCGCCGAGACGACATCGTCGAACTGATCGCGATGCACGAACAGCCGGCTGCCGGCGTTGCAGGCCTGGCCCGTGTTGAAGTAGATGCCCTGGAAGGAGCCGGAAACCGCGGCCTTCAGGTCGGCGTCGGGGAGGATGATGTTGGGCGACTTGCCGCCCGAGCTCGAGCGTCACCCGCTTCAGAGCCCCGCCGGCTCGAGCTCCGATCTGGCGTCCCACCTCGGTCGAGCCGGTGAAGGCGATCTTGTCCACGCCGGGGTGCTCGACGATCGCGGCTCCGGTCGACCCGTCGCCGGTGAGCACGTTGAGCACCCCGGGCGGGATCTCGGCCTCGAGCGCAAGCTCGCCCAGGCGCAGCGCGGTCAACGGCGTCTGCTCGGCCGGCTTCAAGAGCACCGTGCACCCGGCCGCGAGCGCCGGACCGAGCTTCCACGCCGCCATCATCATGGGGAAGTTCCACGGGATGATCTGACCGCACACCCCGACCGGCTCCTTGCGCGTGTACACGAGCACGTCGGGCTGGCGGACGGGGATCACGTCGCCGGTCAGCCGCTCGCACCAGCCGGCGTAGTAGCGCAGCCAGGCCACGGTGTCGGCGACGTCGATGACCCGCGCCAGCTTGACCGGCTTGCCGTTGTCGAGCGACTCGAGTTGGGCCAGCTCTTCGCTGTTGGCCTCGACCAGGTCCGCGAACCGGTAGATCAGCCGGGCCCGGTCGGCCGCCGACACCGATCCCCACGGGCCGTCCTTCAACGCCCGCCGGGCCGCCGCCACGGCCCGGTCGACGTCTTCGGGGCCGGCGAGCGCGCAGGCGGTGATCGGTTGCCCGGTCGCCGGGTCGATGGTCTCGAACGTGCGCTCGTCGGCCGCCGGCGCGTGATCGCCGTCGATCAGCAGGCCGTGGGGGCGACCGGCGAAGGCGCGGGCCGCTTCAGAGGAGAGCTGCTCCGGCAGGGTGGTGGCAGACATGGCGGACTCCTATGGAGTGAGAACGATCTTCAGGGCCTCGCGACGAGCGTAGAGGGCGTATGCCTCGGCGGCCTCGTCGAGCGGCATGTGGGTGGTGACGAGCGGACGCGGGTCGAGCGTCCCCGCGGCCAGCATCCCGAGTACCCGGTCCACGTGGCCGATCACGTTGGCGTGGCCGGTCTTGAGCGAGAGCGCCTTGATCCAGACCACCCCCATGTGGACCTGGGCCGGCTCGGCGTAGACGCCGATCGCGACCACGGTGCCGGCCTTGCGGGTCAGCCGGATCGCGGTGTCGAGCGCATCGGGATGCCCGACCGCGTCGATCGCGGCATCGACCCCGCGCCCGTCCGGCGTGCCGGCGCGGATCACATCCCGCGGCTTCTCCTCGGTCAGGTGCACGGGGATCGCCCCGAACCCCCGGGCGACGTTGAGCCGGTCCTCCACGGTGTCGATGGCGAACACCGGGCCCGCGCCCGAGGCCACCGCGACCTGGACCGCGCACAGGCCCGACCGGCCCGAGCCCGAGCACGGCCACGCTGTCGCCGGCGCGGACCCCGCCCTCGTACACGGCGTGATAACCGGTGCCCATCACGTCGCCGGCGAACAGGGCCACCTCGTCGGTGACGCTGTCCGGGCACGCGCCGCAAGGTCAGGTTGGCGTTCGGCACCAGCGCCTGATCGGCCTGCGTGCCCTGCAGCGACCCGAGCAGCTCGCCGTGGCCGAACACCCGCATCCGGTCGCACTTGTGGTAGGCGCCCGTGAGGCAGAAGAAGCACGTGCCGCAGGCGCAGTGAAAGCAGCCCGAGCACGCGATCGCCGACCGCTACCCGGGTCGACGCCGTCGCCGGCCGCCAGCACCGTGCCGACGAACTCGTGGCCGATCGTGAACCCGGGCTCCATCTTCACCCGGCCGTGGTAGATGTGGAGGTCCGAGCCGCAGATGCCGGTCGCCTCGATCCGTACCACCGCGTCGTCGCGCGCCTGGAGCTCGGGCTCGGGGCGCTCCTCGATCCGGACTTCCTCAGGGGCCTGGAAGGTGACTGCCCTCATGGCTGCTCCTCGTCGTAGTCAAAGAATCCTGATCCGGTCTGCCGGCCCAACCGGCCCGACCACACCATCCGTCGCAGCGCCGGCGCCGCCCGGTAGCGCTCGTCGCGCTGCTCCTCGAACAGACCGTCGAGGACGGCAAGGACCTGATCGAGCCCGATCGTGTCCGCCCAGCCCAGCATTCCCCGCGGGTAGTTCAGGCCGTGCACGAACCCGGCGTCGATGTCCTCGGCGCTGCCCACGCCCTCGGCCCAGGCAAAGCAAGCCTCGTTGACGAGCTGGCAGACGATCCGCCCGAGCACCAGCCCGGGGCCGTCGCCGACCCAGCTGACGTGCTTGCCCAGGGTGGCGAAGAACCGCTCGGCCGCCTGCACGGCCGCCCGGCGTGCTGTCGGGACCCCGGGTCAGCTCGACCAGCTGCGATTCGCTCGAGCGGGCGGCAGGGCGTGGAAGCCGACCGCACCGCCGCCCGGGTCGAGCGCGGCCAGCGACCCGGCCGCGCAGCACACGGCCTGCGGGCCGCCCTGCAGCGGCGCGTCGAGCGGCTCGCCGCCACTCAGATCGAGGATCAGGAACGGGCGCCGTCGGCGGTTCCGACGCCTCGTCCGGCGTCGACCACCTCGCCAGCCCGCGTGCGCGGCCGCGGCCGCGAGCTCGAAGGCGAGCATCGAGTCGCCCGCGATGACGATCACCCCGTCGCCGCCCCCGGATTGCGAGCGGGTCGGGATCGGGCGGCCGGTAGGGATCGTCCGAGTAGTCGTAGTACCCGCGCCCGGCCTTGCGCCCGTGCCGGCCCGCCGCGACGTACCGCGCCGTGAGCATCGAGGGCCGCCAGCGTGGCTCGCCGAACGATTGGGCGTAGAACGACTGGGCGATCTCGAACCCCACCTCGACGCCGACCAGGTCCATGAGCTCGAACGGCCCCATCCGGAAGCCGCCGCCCATCCGGCAGATCCGATCGACCTCCTCGAGCGGCGCCACTCGCTCCTGCACCAGCCTCGAGCGCCTCGAGCCCGAACGGCCGGTTGCGCGGTTGACCAGGAAGCCCGGGCCGTCGTGAGCGTCGATAACCACCTTGCCCATCGCCTCGCCCGCCGCTCGCGCCGTGGCCAGCGCCGGCTCGCCCGACTGCTCGCCCGCCACCACTTCGAGCAGCCGCATGACCGGCGGGGGATTGAAGAAGTGCATGCCCACCACCCGCTCGGGGTGCTCGAGTCCGTGGGCGATCGCGGTGACCAGCAACGAGGAGGTGTTCGATGCGAGCACGCAGTCGTTCTTGACCACCCCGCCTTCCAGCCGGCCGAACAGCGAGCGCTTGAGCTCGAGCCGCTCCGGCGCGGCCTCGATCACCAGCTCACAGTCGCCGAAGGCCTCCAGGTCGCCCGCCGGCTCGAGCCGCCCGCTCGCCGCCTCGGCGTCCTCCTCGCTCCAGCGCCCGCGCTCGACCCCGCGCCGTAGCTGCTTGCCGGATCCGCTCGAGCCCCCGCTCCAGCGCCTCCGGCTCCGGGATCGTGCAGCAGCGTGCGCGCGCCGGCCTGACAGGCCAGCTGCGCGATCCCCGCGCCCATCGTCCCGGCCCCGGCCACGCCGATGACCTTCGGCGGCGCCCGTCAACTCGGGACGAGCGCGTTGACGCCGGTCAGCGCGCGGCCGATGATCAGCTTCTGGATCTGCGAGGTGCCCTCGTACAGGCTGGTCACCCGGACGTCCCGGAAGTAGCGTTCGACCGGGTAGTCGTCGACGTAGCCCGAGCCGCCGTGGACCTGGATCGCGGTGTTGGCGCAGTGGATCGCCGCCTCGGTGGCGTACAGCTTGGCCACCGAGGTCTCGGTCGTGTTCGGCTTGCCCGTGTCCTTCAGGTAGCCGGCCCGCCACACCAGCATCCGGGCCGCGTCGGTCTGCAGCTTCATGTCGGCGATCATCTCCTGCACGAGCTGGAAGGCGGCGATCGGACGGCCGAACTGCTCGCGCTCGGTGGCGTACTTGACCGAGGCGTCGAGCGAGCCCTGGCAGATGCCCACGCAGCCGGCCGCGACGCTGTAACCGCCCCGAGTCGAGCGAGCTCATCGCCACCTTGAAGCCGTCGCCGATCTCACCCAGGACCGCGTCCTCGGGCACGTGCGACGTCGTCGAGGCTGATCTCCGCCGTGTCGCGCCGCGCTGAGCCCGAGCTTGTGGTGGATCAGTCTGGGGCTGGAACCCGTCCTGGTCGGTATCGACGAGAAAGCAGGCCAGCCCGCGGTGCTTCTGCTCGGGATCGGTCTGGGCGAAGATCAGCGCCACCTTGGCGTGATTGCCGAGCGAGATCCACATCTTGCGCCCCGTTGATGACCCAGCCGTCGTCGGTCCGCTTGGCCCGGGTCTTGAGGTTGGCGGCGTCCGAGCCCGTGTCGGGCTCGGTCAGGCCGAAGCAGCCCAGCCACTCGCCGCTGCACAGCTTGGGCAGGTAGTGCTGCTTCTGCTCCTCGGTCCCCCACCGGAGGATGGCCGAGCAGACGAGCGAGGTGTTGACCGATACCACCGTGCGCATCGAAGAGCAGCCGCGCCCGACCTCTTCGACGATCAGCCGTAGCTCAGGTAGTCGAGGCCGGCGCCCCCGTACTCCTGGGGCACGATCGCGCCCAGATAGCCCTGGGCGGCGATCTTCTGCACGAGCTCGACGTCGAAATGCTCGTTGCGGTCGTTCTCCCGCGCCCGCGCGGCGATCTCGTTGTCGGAGAAGTCCCGCGCCGTCTCCTTGATCAGCCGCTGCTCATCGGTCAGTTCGAAGTCCATGCGCCAGGAAGCTACACGAGCCGCCGTTTGTAGCTTTGGCTGGATTGGGCCGCGCCGAGCCGCGACGTTTCGCCGCCAGGCGAAACTCGCAATGCCGCGCGCAGCGCGGCACGGCGTCCGTGGGGCCGGGAGGGCCGGCCATCCGTGGCCGGCCCCCGCGGTCCTACTGCTTCTGCTTCAGGACGCCGGCTGCAGCGACGACGTCGGCGCCGAGCTCACGTTGACCGTGACCGGAGCCGAGGCGTTGCCGATGTTCCGCCCGTCGCTGGTGATCCGGGCCCGGAAGGTCTTGCTGCCTTCACTGCCGAACCGCCACCCGAACTGGAACGTCGACGCGTTGCTGACGAACCGGACCTCGACGACGTGGTCAGTCGCCGTCCTTGCCCAGGCGCTGGAGGTAGATCACGTGGCCGGCCTTGTCGGGCAGAACCGTGCCGGTGAAGGTCACCTTCTGACCCACCGTGGCCGTGCTCGGACCGGTCATGCTGATCACGTCCCGGACGCCCTCGAACAGCACCGCGCTGTGACGGCGCGGCGCCTGGGTCGTGCGGACCTGGTACAGCGTGTTCTCGGTCGGCGCCTGGCTGAACGAGTAACTACCGTCCGAGCCGGTGGTGGTGAACGCCACCGGGATCCACTTGGCGCGGTCCGGTGTGCGGGAGAACAGCGCCACCTGAGTACTCGGGTGCGTTGCTCACCACGCCGGTCAGGTTCACCCCACTGCCCTCGTTGATGATCGGTGAGGAGCTGTTGATGGTGAACCCGGAGATCTGCTTCTGCTGGATGGTCACCGTTACCGGATCGGACGCGCCCTTGATGTTGCGCCCGTCGCCGGGGAACACGACGCGTACGTCGTGGTCGCCGGCAATCCGCCAGCGGTAACTGATCGCGTAATTAGATCCCCGTCCGATGAACCCGGTCTTGAGCGTGCGCCAGTCATCACTCGAGCCGCGCTGCTCCTGCAGCGCCACCCGCTCGAACGCATGGTTCGGAGTCACGTGACCGGTGAACACGATCGGCTGCCCGGTGACCTGGGAGGTGGTACTGGCGGCCAGGCTGACCAGCGCGGACACCCGCTCGTACACGGTGCGGCTGTGCACTCCGTGAATCCCGGATTCGCGCACGAACCAGCTCCGGTTGGTCATCACCACGTCCTCGGCCCGCGGGAACGAATAGAAGCCCGTGAGAGTCGGTGGTGGTCTGGGACACGCGGGTGTAGCCGCGGCCCGAACCGGCCAGGTGGTGGTACAGAGTGATCGTCTGACCGGCCACCGGCTGGTTGTTGAGCTGGCCGTAGATCAACACCGGGTCTCCGGCCAGAATCGGGTCCGGGGTGGCGTTGATGGTGAGACCGCGGTTGTGCCGCGGGGCGGCATTGCCCGCAGCCGGTACCACCAACCCGGCGAGCGCAGCGAGCAGCGACGCGAGCACGACAAAGCGTGGGCGCATGGGGCCCTCCTTCTTGAGTGATTGAGGTGCCTCCGCCGGTCCCGGCTAGCTTCCCGGTGGGGCTCTGACGCCCGCACAAACACCTAAGCTCGCCGTAAAGTTGCGCCTGTTCCGAGGCCAACCTCGCGGGTAGACTCAGGCGATGGATCCGTTCGCGGTCATCGTGTTCGTCGGCATCGCCGTCGTGCTCGGATGCCTGCTCCTGCTCGGCAAGTACTACCCCGGCTCTGGGATCGAGCAGATGGGCCTGCACAGCGCGCGTCAGATCACCGAGACGCGCGAGGCGCTGGACTCCGAGGATCTCGATCAGATGCTGGCCGCGGCCAACGCCCGGCGGCGGGCGCGCGGGGAGGCAGAGGTCTCGGCCGGCGACATGGAGCGGCGTGTGCGCGAGGATGCCGCCGACCAGCGCCGCCGCCGTGACGAGCTCATGGCCGACCGCGAGCTCGATCAGCTGCTCGAGGTCACCAATGCCCGGCGCCGCCAGAAAGGGCTCCCCGAGCGCACCCGCGCCCAGGTCCGCGAGGAGTTCGGCGGCGGACCCCCTCGCGCCTGAGTGGCGCGCTGCCTGATCATCGGATGCGGCTGCCGAGGCCAGCAGTTGGCTCGCGAGCTGATCGGCCGCGGCCACGCGGTCCGTGGCACCACCCGTGATTCCCATCGCGCGCCGGCGATCGAATCCGCCGGTGCCGAGGCCGTGATCGCCGATCCGGACCGGGTGGTCACGCTCGCCCCGGCCTTCGAGCACATCGCCGTCGCCTGCCTGCTCCTCGGTTCCGCCTCCGACGCCGCCGTTCACGGCCCCCGGCTCGAGATGCTGCTCACCCGCCTGGTCGACACGACGATGCGGGGCATCATCTACGAGACGCGCGGGTCGGCTGGTTCCGACCTCTTGGGCGCCGGCGGCGCGCGGGTGGCTGCGTTCTGCGAGGACGCGCGCATCCCGTATGTGCTCCTCGACGTCGATCCAGCTGACCACCGGGGCTGGACCGAGGCCGCGGCGGCTGCCGTCGATCAGGTGCTGGTGCGCTGATCGGCTCTGCCGTCCCGGCAGGCGAGCATCGGCTCGATCCGGTCGAACAGATCGGACAGGATCCGCGCGGTCGCGCCCCAGATGAGGCGGTCGCCGACCACGTAGGTGTCCGTCCGGATGGGAACGCCCCGACGGAGCAGCCGCCGGCGCTCGTACCCGGACCGAAGCGCGGCCAGTGGGAGCTCGATCACTTCGGCCACCTCACGCGGGCTCAGCGTCCATGTCCGGCCGGCGTCGATCAGCCCCACGAACGGATACACCGAGTAGCCGGTCGCGATCGTCGGCGTCGGCTGCAGCGCGCCAACGATCTCCACCGCGTCGGCCGGCAGCCCGATCTCCTCCTCGGCTTCTCGGAGCGCCGTGGCGACGAGGTCGGCCTCGCCTTCCTCGCGGCGTCCGCCCGGGAACGAGATCTCCCCCGGGTGCCGCCGTAGGTCCTCGCGTCGCTTGGTGAACACGGCGTGCAGCTCGCCGTCCGCGAGGTACAGCGGTACCAGCACCGCGGCATCGGTTCGGCCCAGCACATCGAGCGCCATCGCCTCGGCGGCGCGCAGCAGAACGGGCTGGAGCTGGTCGCGCAGCGCCTGGATGGACGCGATCATCACGTGACTATATTCAGCCGCGATGGACGCCCTGATCGTCGTCGATGTGCAGAACGACTTCTGTCCTGGCGGTGCGCTGGCCGTCGCGGACGGTGACGCGGTCGTGGCGCGGGTCAACGAGCTGGCGGGCGAGTTGCCCTTCGTCGTGGCCACTCGCGACTGGCACCCTTCAGACCACTCGTCGTTTGCCGCTCAGGGCGGGCCGTGGCCGGTCCACTGCGTGCAGGACACCGACGGCGCCAAGCTCCACCCGGGGATCGACCGCTCGGTCATCGACGAGATCGTCGACAAGGGCCAGGCGGTCGACGCCGAGGGGTACTCGGGCTTTCAGGGAACCGACCTGGAATCGCGCCTGCGCGCTCGGGGGGTCGACCGCGTGCACGTGGGCGGCCTGGCGCTCGACTACTGCGTCAAGGCAACTGCGCTCGACGCCAAGCGCGCCGGGTTTGACGTGGTCGTCCACGCCGATGCGACGCGACCGGTCGAGGTCCATCCGGGTGACGGGGACCGGGCGGTGGAGGAGCTGCGCGCAGCCGGGGTGCAGGTCGTTGACTGACTTCGTGGGCCGGGTCGCTCTGGTCACCGGTGGCAGCGGCGGGATCGGAGCTGCTTTGTCTCGCGCCCTGGCCGAGCGCGGCGCGTCGGTGGCGGTGGCCTACGGCGGCAATGCGGAAGCGGCCGAAGCGCTGGTTGGGACCCTCCGTGCCCGCGATCTCACCGCCGCCGCGTTCGGCGCCGACATGGGGGACCCCGGGGCGCCGCTGGCGCTGGTCGGCGAGGTGCTCGAGGCCCTGGGGCCTGTCGACGTGCTGGTGGCCAACCACGGCCGCGCCCGGCCGGCCGAATACGAGGACGTGAGCGCCGAGGAGTTCGACCGCACGCTGGCCGTGAACCTGCGCTCGGTCTTCCTCTTGGCTCAGGCCGTGCTGCCGGGCATGCGCTCGCGCCGGTACGGCCGCGTGCTCCTCATGTCCTCGGTGGCCGCGTTCACCGGTGGCGTCGTCGGACCCGACTACGCCGCCTCCAAGGCCGGGCTCCACGGTCTCGTCCACTTCCTGGCTCGTCGTTGCGCCCCCGACGGGGTGACGGTGAACGCGCTCGCGCCGGCCCTGATCGACACCCCGATGCTGCCCGGCGACGCGTCTTCGCTGGTCGGTTCGATTCCGCTCGGGCGCCTCGGTACGGCGGACGAGGTGGCCGAGCTGGCCGTCGCGATCCTGGCCAACGGTTATCTCACCAACGAGGTGGTCGGCCTGGACGGCGGGATGTACCCGCGCTAGGAGGGCGTCCCGGTTTCCACGTGCTGCTCGAAGAAGACCTCGCCGGCGAGCGTGCGGTGGACCGGGCACTTGGCCGCGATCACCTCGAGCTTCTCGATCTGCTCGTGCGTGCAGGTGTCGGGGAACTTGAGCACGATCCGGAACGTCGTCGGGTTGCCGCGCTCGGCCGGCGTGTACTCGCACTCCACCTCGACCGGTCCGATGTCCCAGCGCTTGGCGCTGGCATACATCTCGAGCGTGATCGCGGTGCACGAGGCCAGGCTCGCCGCCAGCAGCTCCTGCGGGGTAGGCCCCGCGTCTTCGCCCGCCCTTGTCCTCAGGCTCGTCCACCGTGAGCTCGTGCCGGCGGATCTCGACCCGGTGGGTGTACTTCTCGGTCTGGCGGGCGACGGCCTTCTTCATCAGCTGAGCGGGTTGAAGAGCAGACCCGGTCGGAACCTTGGGATAGAAGTAGGTCGACTTCGGCGGCATGCTCTCGCCCGCCGCCGACACGTCCTGGATCTGCGTCACCGGCGGCGGAGCCATGAAGAAGGCGGCATCGTATGCGGCGCTCTCCACCAGGTTCAGGGCCTCGTCGAAGTTACGCGCGTACCCGAGCCCAGCCATGTGGTCGATGTCCTCGTCGCTCATCTCGAGCGCGCCCTTGAGGATCAGCGCCTCGAGCACGGCGGTATCGAGCCGGCGGTAGGGCTCGGCATGGTGGGGCAGGGCGCGATCGGCGATCGCCGGGTCCTTGAGCGTGAGCCGGAACGGCTGCTTGAAGTGCGAGTCGATGTAGCCGAGGACGATGCGATCGCTCGTGGCCGGGGCAAGCTCCGCCGTGCTCGGCAGCGGCTCGATCTCGAAGTCGTCTCGGATCGCGGTGGCCAGCGTCTCGTGCTGCTCGGGGGTGAGGCCCTTGAGCAGGCGATGCGTGGGAAACACCGTGAGCCCCGGGTCCTGGAGCGCGACCAGGCACATGAGCACGTAGCGGTGCGGGCCCTCGCCGCCGATCTCCTCGGCGTACACCCGTGCGGTCTCGTAGCGGTGGTGACCGTCGGCGATCAACAGCTCGGCCCGGCCCAGCGCCTCGGTCAGGCCGGCGATCACCGACTCGTCCTCGACGTGCCAGAGCCGGTTCACGGTCCCGTCGTCGTCGGTCGTCTGCGCCCAGGGCGGTTGCTGCGTCGCCTGTTCGAGCGCGTGCTGCGCTTGGCCTCCGGCATCGTCGTAGAGCGAGAAGATCGGGGAGAGGTTCGCCTTGGTGGCGCGGGTAAGCCTGAGCCGGTCTTCCTTGGGGCCGGGGTGGGTGCGCTCGTGGGGCCGGATCCGTCCCGGGCCGTAGTCCTCCACGCGAGCCCGGGCGAGGAACCCGGTGCGGGTCCGCCGGCGGCCGTCCGGTCCGGTGTAGTCCTGGGCCAGCGGCCATACGGCCGGCTTGGCGTCCTCCACCAGCACGCCCTCGCTCGCGCCACTGCTCGAACAGCCGCGCCGCCTCGGCGTATGGCTCCTCGCCCGTGGGCAGGTCGATCCGGACCACGTTGTACGGGCGACCGGGCCTCGAGCTCGGCCCGCTGGTCGGCGTCGATCACGTCATACGGGAGGCGAGACCACGTCATCCAGGCGACCGACCCGGGCGAGGTCGTAGTGCAGGGCGCGCAGCGGCTCGATCGTCGCCATCCGGCGGCGGAGGCTACTCGACCGAAGCGGCCGGGGCCGATGTGGCCGTCCTCTACACTTGCCCCGACGCCGGGGCGTGGCGCAGCCTGGTAGCGCGCCTGCTTTGGGAGCAGGAGGTCCCGGGTTCAAATCCCGGCGCCCCGATCGGCCGAATCTAGTCAAATTGGCGTTTGCCTCCGTTCCCGGCGCGGGTAAAGCTCCCGTGCATCTGAGTTCGGGAGGCGTGATGAGGGTTCGCTGGCTGGTCGCGTCGGTGCTGGTGTCGGTGGGCGCCCTGGGGATGGGGAGCGCTACCGCGGCGGCTGACCCCGTGTCCGGCACGGTGGCGATGTACAGCGACCCGGGCGACTACATCGGACAGAATCAGCAGCAGCTGCTCGCCGGGTCCGCGGATGTGACCGGGAGCGCCGGCGACGTGACGATCAGCCTCAGCGGGACCAGCTGGTCCATGCGGTTCGCCGCCCCAGCCGGGCAGACTCTGCAGCCCGGCGTCTACGACAACGCAGCGCGCGCCGCGTTCCGCGCTGCCGGCCAGCCGGGTATCGACATCTACGGCGCCGGACGAGGCTGCAACAACGACTTCGGCCGGTTCGAGATCAAGGACATCGCGCTCGACTCAAACGGACTGCCGAGCCGGCTGTGGCTGATCTACGAGCAGCACTGCGAGGACGGACAACCGGCGCTGTTCGGCGAGGTCGCGCCTGGGCGAACCCGCGAGCGGCGCTCTGAACCCGGTGGCCTCGCTCGTGCGGTGGCCGGCCAACGACTTCGGCACCCCGGAAACCGTTGTCCCGGTTCGCTTCCTCGCCGCCGCGCCCGAGTCCGTGAGCAGCGTCTCGCTCGGCGGTCAGGATCCGTCTGACTTCAGCATCCGCGAAGACGATTGCACGGGGCAAGCGCTCGCCGCAGGCGGCTTCTGCGACGTGTGGGTGCGCTCGACGCCTTCGGGGCCAGGGCTACAGACGGCGAACCTCGTCGTGCGTGACGCGGCCGGCCACGCGTACACCGTCCCGTTGCAGGGTTGGACGTACGGGGGGACGACCCGCCTCATGATGAACAGCGATCCGGGGGATTGGGTCGGAGGCGGGCAGCAGCACAGCTATGACCCGAGCAACGCCATCTTCGACGCCGGGGGCACGCGGGAAGGCGTGTCGTTCAGCGTCTCCACCGACCAGTGGGACGGTGACTTCGTGCCCTCTCGGGGGGATATCTTGACCACCGGCTCGACCTGGACCGGCGCGCAGCGGTATCCGTTCCAGGGCTCCAGCCCCGGCATGGACGTCTCCGGTGAAGGTCACGGGTGCAACACGGTCACGGGCCAGTTCACCGTCCGCGAGGTGACCTACAACCCCGACGGCTCGCTGCGCACGCTCGGGGTCCAATTCGAGCAGCATTGCGAAGGCGGGCAGCCGGCGCTCCGGGGTGAGCTTGACTGGCGCATGGGCGACCACACGCCGCCGGCGCCGTGGATGAATGCCTCCAGCGGGTCCAGCCCGCCGACCGGCGACGGCTCGACGAGCGGATCGGGCGCCGGCACGTCGGCCGGTTCGACGGCCACGGGCTCGGGGTCCGGGCCACAGGTCACCGCGACGTCCCCGAGCGGGAGCCCGGCCAAGTCGCCCGCCGCCTCATCCAGCGGGCAGAAGGCCGCTGTCGGCACGGTCCAAGCGCTGATCCAAACCCTGGCCCGACTCCGTGCCGATGCCGCCCGCGTCGACCGCGCGCTCGTCCGCCTGCGCCACCACCCGGCCAACCCCGGTCAGCGCCGAGCCGCCACCACCGCGCTCACACGGCTGCGCCAAGACGTCACCGCGATGGCGCGCGTCCTTCAGCGCGTGCGTCCGTCCGGCGGGGCGCCGCTGGCTCGCTGGCGGCGAATGGAGAGCGCGATCTCGGCCTGGCGACAAGCGCTCACCGGCGAGCAGCGCTCGATGTCCAGGCAGGCGCTCGTAGCCCGGACCGTGAAGCTCGACGCACTCGCTCGAGCCCGGGGCGCCACGGCGCTGAAGGACCTGGTCAGCTTCGCCCGCACCGGCTAGGCCAACACCCCCCGGCAGGCCTGCCGGTCTCTACAGTCTCCGCCGGAGCCCCCGTAGCTCAGCTGGATAGAGCGACGGCCTTCTAAGCCGTGGGTCGCAGGTTCGAGTCCTGCCGGGGGCGTGGTGGCGAGTCTCCTGCCAATGGGACGGCTAGGCGGACGCGTCGCTCTCCCGGCGGCGCGCGGTGTGGCCAGATGTCGGACCGCAGGACGGACGGAGCGTCTACCCGGCGACCCTGCTGACGCAGGGGAAGCGCTCGGCCGCGCTCGAAGGGCTACCTGCAGTCAAATCGTTTTGCGCAACGCGGACAGCCCTATCCAGGCGAAGGTGCCGAAAACGAGAATGGTGGCGACGCCGACGCCGACGGCGTTCCATCGCTTCATGGCTGCGCCGAACCCGACCAAGGCGATACCGGCAAGAACGAACGCGACCGAGCCCGCGAACGCGAAGATATAACGCCCGCGATCGCGTGATGCCGCCGCTACGGGCGCCCGGTCGTCGGACTCGGAGTCCTTCGCGGATGCGCTGGTTGCCGGGGGATCAAAGTCCGATCTCATCCACCATGGGTTGCCTCGGCGCGTCGCGATTATGAAAATTCCAGCGATGGCGACGACGAAGATCACAGCGCCTGGTGGCACGAGTTCTGGGTGGCCCGTGATGACTCCGACGGTCAGCAGAACTGCCCCGGCCACCATGGAGACCAAGAACATCGGAAGCTTGAATCGGTTGTGGATTTGTGGCTTCGAGTCGCTCATTGAACCGAGCACCTGGGGCCGACGAGCACCAACGTACCCGGATTCGTCGCTTTCGCCTCGGGCTGCCTACGGGTGTTGCTGGTCAATCATCGCGACTTCATGAACCCGCCAGTGCGGCGCGGAAGCCGGCGCGATCCCAGTAGCCCTCCGCTCGCCGGATGCGGCCGCGCTGGTCGACCGCGAGCACATCAATTCCGGCGGCTTCGACGGTGTGGCCCTTCTTTGAGACGGCAGTCATCCGCCAGTACGCGGCGATCGACGGACCCGCTGGAAACGCACTGACAATCTCGAGCTCAACGCTGCTGGCTCCCGCGCACATTCCGCCAGCGAAGTACTCCGCGATCGCCCGCCGGCCCTGGTTGACTGGACCTCCGACCGGATCCTCGATCTCGCCGTCCTCGGCGAATACCGCGGCGATCCGATCCGGATCGAGCGATCGCAACGCGTCGAAGTACTCATCAAGAGCTTGTCGCACCACCGCGGTCGACGCATCCCGAGCCATTCGGTGCGCACGGTAGCGCCAACCGATCGACTGCCCATCATCGGTCAACGCGTCAGCGGCGGCGGTACACGCCGCGACGGGCGACGAACGTCTCGGAGGCCGGATGCCGCCAGCTTCTGGTGGGACTGCAGGCGTCTCCTGCCAGCGAGCGAAGGCGGCTATCGCGGTCGATAATGATGACCCATGAAGCCAAATCGGACGATGCCCCCGAGCGTGGTGATCCCGCAACTCGTCTACGAGGATGTGGGCGAGGCGATCGAATGGTTGTGCGACAAGTTCGGCTTTACCGAGCGATGGCGGGCCGGTGATCACCGCGCCCAGCTTTCACTCGGTGGCGGCACGATCGTGGTCACGGAGTCACGCACCTCAAACGTATTGGCTGGCCCACAGTCAGTGATGGTGCGAGTTGACGACGCCGACCGCCACTACGACCGAGCCCGAACACGGGGGGCGAAGATCCTCGAGCCACCGAAAGACTTTCGGTACGGCGAGCGGCAGTACACCGCCGAGGACCTCGGCGGTCATCACTGGACGTTCTCGGAGTCGATCGCGGATGTGGCGCCAGAGGACTGGGGCGGCACCTCAAACGTGCTGTAAGGGGCGGTCAACGCCACCGTCGCGATGATCGACAGCGGCAGTGCAAGCTGGCCCGATCGACGGGGCTTCGTCCGCTCGGCCGGGATGCGGTGAGTTGCGGGACCCTGAGCAGCGGGATCGGCTCCGCGTTGGCACCGTGAAGCCGCATGGTGGACTCCCGCTTTCACGGCGAGCCCATGGAGCGGCACGAAGTGCGTCAGGCCGCGTCCGCGGTGTTGGAGGTCGTCTTGGCAGGCAGTAGCCGTTGCTCGATCGCGTCGGCCGCGGCGGTGGCGCCGCCGGCGCTCCTGAAGGCGGACGCGATTCGCTCGGCACCGGGTCGGCACGCGATCGCCTCGCTTACCTTGGCGTGTAGTCGGCTCGGGTTCAGCCGTCGCGCGGGTAGGCGTGAGCCTGCGCCTGATACCTCGACGCGCCTGGCGACCTCGAGCTGGTCGCGTCCGAATGGCACCGCGCACACCGGCACGCCGCTGGCGAGTGCCTTTTGGGTTACACCCATGCCGCCGTGGGTGACTGCGCATACCGCCCGCTCGAGCACCGGCAGGTGCGGGAGGAACCTCTCCACCTGCGCGTTGGCCGGCACCCTAACCGTCTGGAGGTCTTGGGCAGGCAAAGTCGCCACGAGGTGTAGATCCTCGTCCGCGAACGCCTCCAGCGCGCAATGCACCAGCCGTGCGTCGTTTTGAAACTCTGAGGAGGTGGTGACGAGCACGATCGGGCGCTCGATCTGCGCAAGCCAGTCCGGGGGCGTGGCGGGCGGCTCCCATGCGCAGGGTCCGACCATCACGATGTTCTCGGGCCAGTGCAGGCGCGGGTACTCGAACGGCTCGGCGGTCAGGTACAGCACCAGCGGCGCGCTCTCATATAGCTCCGTCGGGCCGCTCAGCGGCGGGAGCCCGGCTTGGGCGCGGATCTGGTTGACCGCCGGCAGGAATGCGCGGGCGTAGCCGCTGGTGAGAACCGGGCGCAGGACCGTGTCGCGGAGCCGACCGAGCGGTCCGCGCGCCGGCGCTAACCCCGGCCCGTAGGGCGGCACGTCCTGCGAAGAGAGCGGGAGCGGGAAGGGACACCAGGTGGCCCACGGCAGCCCGGAGGCTTCCGCCGCTGCCTGCGCGCCCCACGTGTTGACGTCGACGAGCAGCGCGTCGGGCGCGGTTTGCTCGATCGCTGCGCGCGTCGCTGGCAGGTCGAGCTCGGCGCGGCGCGCGAACGTCCGCAGTGCACGCTTGAGCGCGCCCTGCGGTGTGCGGGCCAGATAGTCGTCGTGGCCGCCCTCGACGACCGGATCGAGCGGCTCGCAGTCGAACCCGCGGGATCGCATGAGCTCGACCTCTGAGGACAGTGTGCGCAACGCGATCTGGTGCCCGCGCAAGCACAGTTCATCGAGGATCGGCGTCAGCGGGTAAAGATGCCCGCGTGCGGGCGAGGTGTAGGCGAGGATCCGGGCCATGTTCAGGGCCTCACTTCGGTCAGGGGTTCCAGCAGCTCGCGCAGCGCGAGCTCGGTCTGGTTGCGGCTGAGGCCGGACTGGCGGCGCAAGAGCATCCAGCTGTATACGTCGCATACGGCAACCAGCTGAGCCAGGCGTCGCGCCCGCTCAGTCGTGCTCAGACCGGCGAGCGCGGGCGCGAACGCCGCCTTGCACCAGTCGCGGTGCAGCTTCCGGCCCCGGTCGGCGATGCCGCTTAGCGCCGTCGAGCGGGCCTCCTCAGCCAGCATCCGCAGTACAACGTCTCCGGTTCGTTCGTAGTGATCGACCAGCACGCGAACGGCGCCGTCCACGTCACCTGGGAACACCTCACGCTCATCGCGCACCCGATC
Source organism: uncultured Solirubrobacterales bacterium (assembly GCA_963748585.1). Lineage (GTDB taxonomy): Bacteria > Actinomycetota > Thermoleophilia > Solirubrobacterales > Solirubrobacteraceae > Palsa-465. The sequence goes on from CAVVJR010000005.1 coordinate 548,864, forward strand.
TGACTCTCGCTCCGCGGCGGCGGCCAGCAGCCCGTCGCGGCCGCCGAATCGCCGGATCACGGTCTGCACGGTCACCCCCGCGCGGCGCGCTACCTCATCGAGCGAGATGCTCGCCGCCGGGTCCTCGAAGAACACCTCAACCGCCGCGTCAAGGATCCGTTCCGCCGTCTGCGCCGCCGCCTGAGCACGCGCCACCATCCGGTATTTACGCCGCTCGACAACCATTCACGTTAGTAAGACTAACGTCAAATGTCGGCGCACGTCAAGGAAGATGATGTTGACCTCAAGTGGTGACCCGCCTCCATCGCGCGGCGCGCATCCGGCTCACGTCGCCGAGAGCCTCGAAGCAGTGGGTGCCGGGCCGCGCACGGCATGAACTCGCGAGGTCGGGCGACCGACCGATGAGTTCCGCGGTGTCGACCGGTCCAAGCGTACGGTAAGTCTGGACCGCTGATGAGAGGAGGACCATGAGCATCGCGTTCCCGGGCGAGTCACCGACATACCGGGCCGCGCGCGATCGGCTCCTCGACCAAGAGATCGGGCTGCGCCGCGCGATGGAAGCCGTCGCAGCGCTCAGACGAGAATTGCCGCCAGGCGGAGTCGTACCAAGCGACTACGTTTTTCAGGGCCGCGGGGCTGACGGTGCGCCGGAAGAGGTGCGTCTGTCCGAGCTTTTCGCCGCCGGCAAAGACTCGCTCTTGATCTACAGCTTCATGTTTCCACGCGACCCCGACGACCAGACGCCCGGCCCTTCAACCGGACAAACCGCGCTGCTTCCGTTGGCCGAAGGCCCGTGCCCCACGTGCGCGGCTTTCATCGATCAACTCGACGGCGCTGCCGAGCACGTCAACCAGCACATCAATTTCACGGTCGTAGCCAAGACCTCTCTGCCACGGCTGCTCGCGTTCGCCGAAGAGCGCGGCTGGCGTAGGCTCCGGTTCCTCTCGTCCGCAGACAACACGTACAACGTCGACTACCACACCGAGACCGCCGAAGGCGCCCAGCGGCCGATGCTGACCGTGTTTCACCGCGATGCCGACGCGATCAGGCACTTCTGGAGCTCAGAGCTCTTCTATGCGCCTACCGAACCGGGGGAGGATCCCCGGCATGTTGGCACCCTCGAACCGCTCTGGAACATGCTCGACCTAACCCCCGAGGGACGACCCCAAGACTGGGCGGAGCAACTCCAGTACGGCTGAATGACCGGACCGGCGCTGGGACCACGTGCGCTCGTGGCCCCGGTACCTGGATGCCTCGCTGCATTTCCGCCATGCGCGTCCGGGGACGTCCGCCTCGCTACTCCCAGGGCAGCGCCGGAGGGTGCCCGCCCGCGGCGTCGGGGTCGGGCTCTTCGCGCGCCCTGCGCACTGCCGACCAAGCTCTCATGATCCGGCGCTGATTCGCCTCGGAGGGGTCGATCCGGTACGCCTCCTCAGCGTCCGCGAGCTGGCGCTCGGCTACCTGGATGAACTCATCGGAGCTCACGCGACCATCGTAGGGACGGCGGATGGTCGGACGTGGTTTCTGGAGGTGGGCGTCACCCGGTTCGGGTGATGAAGACCCGGCCCGCGGTGCGACGGTTGTCGGGCCCGCGGGCCGAATGGGGCCGCGCGCGCAGTTAGGACGCAAGCGCCCGGATGTCAGTCACACAGCCCACCCCCCGCGGTTCCCAAGCGATCAGCCCCGAACGACTCCTCGTCGGCTACTTGATAACCCTGTTCGGTGTCCTCGTCCGCGTCATAGCGAGGGCGTTCGGAGTCTCTGGGGACGGCTCGACCCTACTCACGCTGATCGTCATCGGCTCCGTCGCACGGAGTGTCCGCCGAGTCTTGGGCACGCCACGCAGGAAGATACGAAAAGTCCGATCGAGTCCAAATCTCTCGGGCAACGCGCTCATCGCGACCGCCGCAGCCAAGGAGACGGTCGACAGCATCGCCGGACGCCCGAGTCGAGACACGTCCTTTGCCGCCGCCCTGATCGCCTTCGCCGTGGTGATGCACTCCTTGCGTCCCGCGGTTGCGGGGTCGCTCGGAGCGATGCGGAAATCCGTCCGCGCCGGCTTCACTCAGGGTCTCAGACTGCGGGGGTGGTTCGCAGCCCGGGGGGCGATGATCGCCGCAGGAAGTCGTGGTCTCGTCGCGGGGGCGGCCGGCCCAAACCCAGACCCTGGTTCGGATCACGTCAGGAACGGCACCCCGCGGCTGGTTGACGAGCGCTAACCAGCCCACTCAGGGCGACGTTCCCGAACGTCCGCACCCCGCGCGTAATCACTCGGCGGTGAACGCGCGAAGATCAAGCGGTCAGGACGGGGGACGTCGAGTCCGAGTGTCCGCGGGTGCGCGCGTCCTAGTCGGTCCGTAGAACGATCAACGCATGATGTTGGAGCGCGATGCCAAGGATGCGCGAGACCGCGTACGAAATCGCGATCACGCGCTCTGGCGCTACGCCGCTGAGTGCGGCCTCGACCTCTCGTTCGAGGTTTCGGGACGACCAGCCCAGCAACGTGATCACTTTGGTCCGTTCCGCCACCCGGGACAGAATGCCCGCACCGACGGACGGATCACCTCGGGGCGGCGTTGCGGACCCGTTAGCCGACACCGAGCAGAAGCCTTCCTCCAGCGTAGTCAAACACCACCGATCCAAAATGCGCCATCTCGTCGGACCCAAGTAGGCCGCCCAGCTCGGGTCCGAGATAAAGCGCGTCGAGCGCCACGGCCGGCAGGGCTTCGCGATGCGCCAACTGTCCGCCCTTGGTGGGGGAGCCGATGAACCACGGCCCACTAGCCACTCTCGGGGTGACGGTCACTGAACACTGCGTGTCTTGGGTGTCGTCTTCGTTGACGCGCCGGAGCCTGAGCGGCGTGGCGAAGGATTGATTGACGGCCGTCGCGCTGCTCCCGGTGTCGGGGATGAAGGGCAGGGCCGGGTGACGTCCGAACGCCACCGAGACCGCTATCTGGGCACCCTGGGGCGATGCTGCGGTCCGCATCGGAACGGTGGCTGTAGGCGCCGGGTCCGCGAGCACGTGCGGGAGCGGAGTTGTCGATGGGTGTTCCACTACGGTCATCCTGGACGGGGGCGGGTGTTCAGGAGCACGGACAACGATGTCGGCGTGACGGAAATCGATCCGCAACTGCCCGAACCGCTGCCAGACGTCAGAGCCGATCACTCCCATCGGCTCGCCGCGACCGCCGAACTGCGGAAGAGGCAGGGTCGCGACACTCTGCGGTTCCAGAGACAGGCCGGCCAGATTCCATGAACGTACCTTCCGCTCCACAGCCCGCGTTGTGCAGCCCGCACCGTAAATGGTTTCCGGTGCGCCGACGGCCGGAAGCCCGAGTCGAACCGCTAGCCGAGTCGTCACCTCACTGCTGTCCGCTCCCGTGTCGACCAGGAATGGATACGGACCTGTCCCGTTCACACAGGCGGCGACGAAAACTGCGACCTGCCCTCGGCGCCTGCTGATCGTCACCGGTATCCGGATTGCGCCCCCCACGAGGCGCTGCGCGCTGTGGCAACCACCAGAAGGCGCCGACGGGCGAAAAACGACGAGCGGCAAAGTCCTCACGCGGTTCGCTGTCGGCCCCGCACGCCCCGTGTTGGAGTGCCCGGCAGAACAGGCGGTCAGGGTGGCGGACGTCGCGACAATCGACCACACCACCCAAGCCCGTCGTCGCCGTGGGACGGCAACCTCGATCATCGTGACCAACCGCCCGCCTCCGACATCGAGCCAAGCCTATGCCGTAACCGCGCCCACGGCGCCGCCTCCGGTTGTCATCGACAGCCCCCGCGGTTAGGACACGAGAGTGCCGGCCGCCTCCTCTTGTGCTTGGATCGTTCCCAAGCCCCGGCGAGAGGAGGTTCATGGAGATCCAGTTCTTGTCGACTGTGACGGTGATCGCGCCGGACCCACCCGCCAGCCGCACGCTGTATGTCGACACCCTTAGGCTGCCGCTCGAGAGCCGAGGTGGTGGGGAGTACTGGGCCAGCGAGCAGATCACCGGTTGTAAGCACTTCGGCGTCTGGCCGCTGTCCGAGGCCGCCGAGGCATGCTTCGGGACGGCGCGATGGCCGGCAGGCCGCACGGTTCCGCAGATCAGTGTCGAGTTCGACGTTCCGAGCCCTGATGCGGTCGCTGTGGCCGCGCGGGAGCTGCAGGAGTCCGGGTACGAGCTGCTGCATCCGGCGCGTGAAGAACCATGGGGTCAGACGGTGATGAGACTGCAATCGCCCGAGGGAGCGATCATCGGGATCTCGTATACCCCCGCACTGCGTCCCGACGAGTGACCCGTCTCCGGGCCCGCGCTGCAAGCGCCGGTGACGATTGTCAACGAGCAGCGGACGCGAGGCGGATGACCCTGCGCAGCCGACCGCGTCGGGGCTGAGCGGACCCATCGGCGCCCGCGCGGGCGGGGCCGTTCTCCGTACGGTGGGCGCCGGTGGCGCGCGTCAGGTCGAGGGCGTGGACTTGAGCGAGTGGGTACAGAAGACGAGGGTTCATGGCTCCTCCTCGGATTGCGTTCTGCACTTAGGACCACCGCGCCGGCCGAGAATCATCGGCGACCGCGGGCCCGTCTCGACTCGTCGTGTGAGCAGGCAGTTTCAGCCCTTGCGGACAGGGAATTCCGTTACTGCAAAGCTTCACCCACGTTGGCTGCCCTACCACTCCTGTCACCGGTGGGCGGTCGGCACAGCCCGCCCCGAGCGCTGCAGGAAACCGTCCGGGGCGGGCTACCTTTCGACGCTAGGTGGCTCTCGCCAGCGCGCGCGCCCGCTTGACCCGCGCGTTCTTGTCCAGCTCGACCTTGCGCAGGCGCACGGTGTGCGGCGTGACCTCCACGCACTCGTCCTCGCGCAGGAACTCGAGCGCCTGATCGAGCGACAGCTGGCGCTTGGGGACCAGGCGGACGAGCTCGTCCGCGGTGGAGGAGCGCATATTCGTCAGGTGCTTCTCCTTGCAGGCGTTCACGTCGAGGTCCTCGGCGCGCGAGCTCTCCCCCACGATCATGCCCTCATAGACCTCCTCACCGGGGCCCACGAACAGCGTTCCGCGTTCCTGGAGATTGAACAGCGCGAACGCCGCCACCATCCCCCGCCGGTCGGCCACGAGCGACCCCGTGGGCCGCGTTCGCAGGTCGCCGTGCCAGGGCTCCCACCGGTCGAAGACGTGATGCACGAGCCCGGTGCCGCGAGTTTCGGTCAGGAACTCGGTCCGGAACCCAATCAGCCCCCGCGCCGGTACGAGGTATTCCATCCTCACCCAGCCGGTCCCGTGGTTGACCATCTGCTCCATTCGGCCCTTGCGCGTGGCCAGGAGCTGGGTGACCGCGCCGACGTATTCCTCGGGGGCATCGACACTCATGCGCTCGACCGGCTCGCAGCGGGTGTCATCGATCATCCGGGTCACCACCTGGGGTTTGCCCACCGTGAGCTCGAACCCTTCTCGACGCATCAGCTCGACCAGTATGGCCAGGGCAAGCTCGCCCCGGCCCTGGACCTCCCACACGTCGGGCCGGTCGGTCTCGTAAACGCGCAGCGAGACGTTGCCGACCAGCTCACGGTCGAGCCGCGCCTTGACCTGACGAGCGGTCAGCTTGTCCCCGTCCTGTCCGGCCAGGGGTGAGGTGTTGGTTCCGATGGTGACCGAGAGCGACGGCTCGTCGACCGTGATCACCGGCAGGGGGCGCGGCTGCTCGGGATCGGCGAGCGTCTCTCCGATCGTGATCTCCGCGATCCCGGCCACCGAGATGATCTCGCCCGCGCTGGCCTCGTCGGCCTCGACGCTGTCGAGGGCTTCGGTCACGTAGAGCTCGCTCACCTTGACCGGTTCGATCCTCCCGTCCGCCTGGCACCAGGCGACCGTCTGGCCGCGGCGGATCGTGCCGTTCCGGATCCGGCAGATGGCCAGCCGGCCCACATAGGGCGAGGCATCCAGATTGGTCACGTGGGCCTGCAGCGGGTGGGCGGGATCGTGCTCCGGCGCGGGGACGTGTTCGACCAAAAGGTCGAGAAGGGGGGCGAGGTCAGTGCCCTCCACATCCGGATCCAGCGACGCCCAGCCCGCCTTGGCGTTGGTGTAGACGATCGGAAACTCGATCTGCGACTCATCGGCATCGAGGTCGAGGAACAGCTCGTAGACCTCGTCCACGACCTCGTTGATCCGCGCATCCGGGCGATCCACCTTGTTGACGACGAGGATCACCGGCAGACGCCCCTCGAGTGCCTTGCGCAGCACGAACCGGGTCTGGGGCAGCGGTCCCTCGCTGGCGTCGACGAGGAGCAGGACACCGTCGACCATCGTCAGCCCCCGCTCGACCTCTCCGCCGAAATCGGCATGCCCGGGGGTGTCGACGATGTTGAGCTTGACCCCGCCATACCGAACGGCGGTGTTCTTGGCCAGGATCGTGATGCCCTTCTCGCGCTCGAGATCCATCGAGTCGAGGACGCGATCGGCCACGTCCTGGCCCTCACGGAAGGCTCCGGATTGCCACAGCAGGGCATCGACGAGCGTCGTTTTTCCGTGATCGACGTGCGCGACGATCGCGATGTTCCGGATGTCCGAACGAGTGGCCATCCCACCCACGATAGAAGCCCGCCGCTTGCGCCCGTGCGCGGGCCTCGACATATGATTTCCCTCAGGAGCGACGGAATGAGGGCGATGGAGTTGATCCCGGCGATTCGTGCGAGGCTCGCCCAGCTGGAGAGCGGGGGGGCGCGCGGGCTCACGAGCGGCCAGCGAGCGGCGCTGTGGCGCGCCCAGCAGCACGCCGCGCGCGTTGATCACTCACTTGAGGATCTGCGCCGCTATTGCCTCGAGTCGCTGCGCTCGCGTGGCGTGCTCCGGTTCGAGGACGAAAACGACTATCTCCGTGGCTTCCGCTTGGGTTTCCAGGCCGTGCTCAAGGACATCCGCAAGCTCGAGTCGCGACGCTGAACCGGCGCACTTCGGCTCTAGAATCGACCCATGTTCTGGGGTGAGGGGTCGCGGGCGGTGATCGCTACCGTGCGACGGTCGATCACGCGCTGGGTCGTGCTCGCACTCGCAGCGGATGCTGCGCTGGCGATCGTCGACGTGGTCACGGGGCGCTCGACGATTCTGACCACGACCTTCCTCGTGCCGCCACTCGCGCTGGCGCTGGTCGCGCCGGCTGAGCTCGTCGCCACAGTGGCCGCGGTCTCGGTGGCGCTGGCCGTGGCGAGCGGGGCGTGGAACGATTATTTCCTCGCCGGGGAGCACCTGTATCGGCTGGGCGTCGTCATTGGCAGCTGTCTGCTGGCTGTCCTGGCGGCACGGTTGCGCGTCCGCGCCATGACGGCGCGCGACCGCGCGGGACTGCTGGCCGAGATCGCCCAGATCGCCGACGGCCGGCTCACGCTCGACGCCTCACTTGACCGGCTGGCCGAGCTGCTGGTTCCGGCCGTGGCCGACTACTGCGAGATCGTCGCCCTCGACTCCCGGGGACCGCGCCGCGCCGCGCTCCGGGTGACCGGCGTCCAGCCTGAACTCGAGCGACGACTGGCGACGCGGCCGGTCGAGGATGGAGCGCTCGGGCTCAACCGGACGGCATTGGAGCGCGGCGAGTCAAAGCTCGTCTCCCGTCTGGACGTGGACCACATCACCGCGCTGGCTCCGACCCCGGCGGAGCGGGAGCTGCTCTCCGAGCTGAGTCTCTGCTCGGTCATGCACGTCCCCGTCTCCTCGGCGGCCGCGGGCGCGAGGGCCGTTCTGACGCTGGGGGTCGGCTCGTCCGGCCGGCGATTCGGACCTGAGGACCTGAGCTTTGCGCGCACGGCGGCGGCCCGGGCGGGCCAGGCCATCGACAGTGTGCAACTGCTCGACGAGCTGCGCGATGCGCGTCAGCGACTCGAGGCGATCGTCGGCTCGCTCGCCGACGCGGTAACGATTCGTGACCGTTCGGGCCGCGTCGTCTACGCCAACCAGGCGGCCCTGGAATCGATGGGCATCGCCTCGGTGGAGGACATCGGCGGGCGGGATCCCGACGCCCTTCTGCGGGACTACATCGTCACCGATGAGGACGGCCGACCGCTATCGAGCGCGGCACTGCCTTCGGTGCGGCTCCTGCGCGGCAAGCCCGTCGAGCCGCTGCTGCTCCGCTACGTGGATCGGCAGACCGGGGCGGAGGCGTGGCGAGTCCTCAAGGCCACCCCTTTGCTCGACCGCAATGGCGACATCGAAGCCGCGGTGACGATCATCGAGGACGTCACCGCGGCTAAGCGTGCCGAGCGCCAGACCAGGTTCCTGGCCGACGCCAGCAGCATCCTCGCTGCCTCGCTCGACTACGGGGAGACGCTACGCAACGTCGCCTGGCTCGCCGTCCCGGACATCGCCGACTGGTGTGGAGTCGATCTGGTCGACGACGACGGCCGCCGCAGGCAGGTCGTGGTGGCGCACCCGGATCCCAAGAAGCTGGCGCTGGCCGAGCGCCTGCGCGAATACGAACCGCCGGAGATCGACCCGGGCGCAGCCCTGGGTGCCGTACTGGCCACCGGTGAGCCACAGCTGTATGCCGACATCACCGCCGAGATGCTCGAGCTGGCCTCGCAGAACGAGGAGCACCTGAGTTTGCTCCAGGCTGTCGGTATGCGCTCGGTCCTCGTCGTCGCTATGCGGACCGGCGGGCGGACGGTGGGGGCGATGACGCTGGTCAGCGCCGAGTCCGGCCGGCGGTTCACCGAGGAGGACGTTCGCTTCGCCGAGCAGGTCGCTACCCGGGCTGCGGTCGCGGTTGAGAACGCGCGCCTGTACACGCAGCGCTCGCAGATCGCCGCCACCCTTCAACGGAGCCTGCTGCCCGAGGCGCTCCCCGAGATCGAAGGCTGGGAGGTCGCCTCGCTCTACCGGCCGGCTCGGACCGGCGAGGAGGTCGAAGTCGGGGGCGACTTCTACGACGCGTTCAAGAGCGAGCGCGGCTGGATCATGCTGATCGGTGACGTGACCGGGAAGGGGATCGAGGCTGCGGCGATGACCTCGCTCGTCCGGCACGGCGCACGCTTCGTCGGCGAGCAGCTGCCCGACCCAGCCGGCATCCTGGCCCGGCTGGATGCGGCGCTGCGACAGCAGCCGAACCTCTCTCTGTGCAGCGCTCTGTGCCTGCGCATCGAAGGCGACCGCGTGTGCTTCGCCTCGGCGGGGCATCCGCTGCCCCTCGTGGTCACCGATGACGGCGTCCACTCGGTGGGAGACGCCGGACCGGTGCTCGGCGCATTCCCGGACAGCGAGTGGCCGACCGACGAGCTGACTCTGAAGCCCGACCAGGTGCTGCTGCTCTATACCGACGGCGTCACCGATACCGTCGGATCGACCGGCCGGTTCGGCGAGCAGCGCCTGCGCCGCACGACGGCCGAATGCGGTCCCCTGCCGGCCGACGAGCTGCTCTCGTGCATCGACAAGGCGCTGAGCAACTTCCAGATCGGTCCCCAGGCCGACGACACGGCCGCGGTCGCGCTGCGGCTGGCCGCCGAGCACGCGCCGAGAACGCCGGCCATGCACCGGCGGGCGGAGCCCTGAGGCTCAGCTCGGAACCATCAGCCGCGGGCCATGAGCCGCTTGCTCACCGGCAGCGCCGCCCAGCGCGGCATCCGCCGGTTGGGCCCGAACGTCGCGCGGACCTGAGGTCCGCCCGGGATGACCGACATGCGCCCGCGCTCTGCCGCCGCCAGCGCATCCCGGGCCACGCGCTCGGGAGAGACGAAGGTGAATTTGGGCAGCTTGTCGGCGAAGTAGCTGGCGTCACTGGCCTCTTGGAACCCGCTTGGGACCGGGCCCGGGCATACCGCGGTGACGGTCACGCCGCGGTCGGCCACCTCAGCGTGAACGCCCTCGGACAGGAGCAGCGCGTGGCTCTTGGCCGCGGCGTAGCTGGCGTTGTAGGGAAGCGGCTGGAAGCCCGCCGTCGAGGACAGGTTGATCACCGCACCCCGGCGCCGCTCCACCATTCCGGGCAAGTAGCGAGACATCAAATCGACCACCGCCTCGACGAGCAGGCGGACCTGCTGGAGCTCGCGCCGGCGGTCTGACTCGGCGAACGGCGCATACACGCCGAAGCCGGCGTTGTTGACCAGGATCTCGACCGTCGCCCCAATCTCCTCGAGCCGTGAAGCCAGCCGGTCGCGCTCTTCGGGAACCGCCAGGTCGGCCGCGACGACGACGGCTCGATCGGCGCCGCCCAGCTGCTCGGCCAGCTCGAGCCAGCCGATCCTCGCGCCGGGCGACCAGCGCCACGCGATGACCGCGGTCGGCCAGTTGCCGGGCGAACTGCTCGCCGATCCCGGATGAGGCGCCGGTGACCAGCGCGATCGACTCGGCGGCGGGCGGTGGAAGGCTCATGTCTGACGCTCCGATGGTCGGGATGCCACTGTCGCTCGCCATCCTTCACGATCCCCCGGTAGGGGGTCAAGGCGGTGCGCGCGCCGGGGCTATCCCGCTGCTAGATTCAGATCCTCCACGGTGGGCGTAGCTCAGCTGGTAGAGCTCCTGGTTGTGGTCCAGGCGGTCGTGGGTTCGAGTCCCATCGCTCACCCTCTGTTCGAAGTCGCCGTTCGCGACCGCTACAGCCGGCCGACATCAGGTCCGAGCGCCGCGGCCGGCTCCGCCCGGCCGATGATCCCGAGCGCCATCCCGGTGCGAACGCTCGTCCCCAAGCCATCGGCCAGGCGCGCATCAGGCATGACCCTGAAGTTTGCGACCACCGTCCCTGACGTTTTCAATCGTCGCTGTCGGGCGCGCCGAGAAGGAAGCCCTCGACGTTGACCAGTTGCAACAGCCTCCGCACCGGCGGGGACACATCGGGTTCGATCTCGAGCTGCCAGCCATCGCGCCGGGAATCCTGGACGGCCCGTAGGAGCACATGGAGGCCGGTGCTGTCCATGAACCGCAGTTCCGAGAGGTTGAGTCGCACGGTCAGGCTGTCGGCCCGCAGCTGGCGTAGGCGGTCTTCGAGCATCGGCGCGGTGGCGAGGTCAAGGTCGCCCGTGAGCTTCAGGCACTCACAGCCATCTTGCTCTGTGCGGCGAACCCTGAGCGACCGACCTGATCCCATGCGATCCCAGACGGAAGTTAACCACTCCGAGCCCGGCTGTACGACCCGAGTTGACCAACCAACTGAGCGTAGAAGCAACCCGCTCAGTTGCGCGTATCCGCGGAGGCGCGGCGCGCGACCGCACGTGGCCGCGCGGGCGCCTCGGGATCCTCGCGCGGGGTGAGCACCACCCGAACGTCGCCGGTACCGACCGCGATCGAAGACCCGGGCCACATCACCTCCGAAGCCCGGCCTGTGCCGGGGTGCAGGAGGTGCACTCCGTGCAGGCGATGGGCGTACCGGAGCGCATGCGCGCGCAGAGCGCGTTGCGCGTGCCCGGGATTCACGCGCCAGCCGGCGGCGAGCAGCCTGGGACCGTGCCAGAGCTCCCAGCGCCAGCGCCGGAACGCCACGCCGCCGGCCGGCAGCAGGAACAGCGCGTAGCTCAACTCGATCGGTTCGATCATGGTCAATCTGGCAGTGAAGGGGACGGGAGCGGATGCCCTCGGTCCGCGATCCGATGCTACTTTGCCGCCGGGTCGCGACGAACGGAGTCAGTCGACCAGCAGCTCGTGGCCGCCGATCACGACCCGGTCGCCCGGGCCGCAGCTCGCAGCGTCCAACCCGGTCTCGGTTCACCGTGGTCCCGTTGGTGGAGGCGAGGTCGCACAGCACCCAGTGGCCGTCGCGGAAGTTCAGGCGGGCATGGTGGCGTGACACGGTGGGATTGGTAAGCACCACGTCGCACTCCGGATGGCGGCCGATGAGGAGCGACTCCGTGAGCCCGTTCCAGTCCAGCGCCAGCAGCTGGGGCGCTTCGTGGCTCTCGCCCGACAGCCACATCGCGGCCTTGTGCCGGAGGTCGTCGGCGCCGATCACCCAGCGGCGGGTTCGCGAGCGCGGGGTGAGATCGCCGACGAGGTGACCGGGATCGACGACTGGACGCGACATGAGCAGGTCGAGCCGATAGGAGAACGTGCTCTCGCTCATCAAGCCGTCGGCGTACGCGCTGCGCAGAATGCGCGCCAGTCGCGCTCGGAGCGGTCCAGGGCGAACCACCACCACAGTTTGGTGCAACCGCTGGCCGAGTGCAACGGGCGCTTGCAACCGCCAAAAGGTCGCCCGACGCGCAGCCGGCCGGACGTTCGGCGGCGAAAGGCGTCTGGGAGAGCGCAAACGTCGCCCGCCCTCTCGCCATTCGACCGTCGGGCGACGTTTGCGTGCCCCGTCCGCCCGTTGAGACCGCCCCGGACAGCCGACAGCCGACAGCCGACAGCCGACAGCCGGCAGCCGACAGCCGGCAGCCGAAAGCCGAAAGCCATCAGTCGGGGAGCAACGGCACGCTCAGCCCCGTGTCGCGGCCCACCAGCGCCCCGCGGGTGATGGCCTTGGAGCCGAACCGCTCCCGGACGTCGTCGAGCGCGGCGTCGAGGCGCCCCGAGCGCTCGAACGGAAGCGCGAGCTGAACCGCTCCGTGATCGGCCAGGTTGGTCAGGGCCACGCCGATCAGGGTCAGCCCGCGCCGGCGGATCATCGGCATCGACGCGCGCAGCAGCCCGGTGGCGGTGTGCACGAGGGTGTCCGTGTACGCGGTCGGCTCGGGCAGCGTGCTCGACCGCGTCGCGCGCGAGAAATCGCCGAACCGCAACCGCAGCACGACGGTCCGGCACACCCGCCGAGCGACCCGGAGCCGGCGGGCCACGCGATCGACCAGGCCGATCAGGAGCGCCTCCACCTCGTCCTCGGGCCGCACGCGCCGGCCAAGTGCGCGCTGGGAGCCGATCGATCGCCGGCGGCGGCCGGTCTGGACCGGCCGCGGGTCACGGTTGTGGGCCAGCGCGTGCAGCTTGCGCCCGGCCGCCCGGCCCGCGAGCCGCACGAGCTCTTCCTCGTCCAGCGAGGCCACGTCGGCCACGGTCAACACGCCCCGGGCCCGGAGCTTGGCCGCGGTGACCCGGCCGACGCCCCACAGCCGCTCGACCGCCAGGGGATGCAGAAACGCGAGCTCGCTCCCCGGCGGCACGACCAGCAGGCCGTCGGGCTTTGCCACCGCGCTCGCCACCTTGGCCAGGAACTTGGTCCGGGCCACGCCGACGGTGATCGGAAGACCGACGTTCTCACGCACGTCGCGCCGCAACCGCACCGCGATCTCCTCGGGTGAGCCGGAGATCTCGCCCAGTCCCCGCGTATCCAGGAACGCCTCGTCGATCGACAGCGCCTCGACGAGCGGCGAGGTTTGCTCGAAGATCTCGAACACCGCCTTGCTGGCCGCGCTGTAGGCCGACATCCGCGGCGGCACGACGACGGCGGACGGGCACAGCCGGCGCGCGCGGTGGACGCCCATGGCCGTCTGCACGCCGCACGCCTTGGCCTCGTAGCTCGCTGCCAGCACCACCCCGGCCCCGACGATCACCGGCCGGCGCCACAGCCGGGGGTCGTCCCGCTGCTCGACCGAGGCGTAGAACGCGTCGAGGTCGGCGTGGAGGATCGTCGCCGCGGACGGCGTCAGAAGCCCCCGCGTGCGATGAGCCCTTCGAGCGCGGACCGGACCTCCCGGTCGCGCGCCTCGGCCTCGCCGTCGGTCCACCGCCACGGCACCCCGCCCGTGATCTCGAACGTCGGCCGGTCGTGGTCCTGAACCCGTTCCACCTCGATCGCCACCGCCACTACACCCTCGGTCAGCGCTTCATCCAGCACCCGGGCGCGCCCGTGCACGGTCACGGCCACCCCCTCCGCCACCACGGTCAGCGCCACCGCCGGGTCGGCCCGCAACCGCTCCAGCGACGAGCGCCCGCGGGCCAGGCCCACGAGCACGCGCTCCGGGCCGGCACGGACCGCCGCCGAGACGGGGATCGCATGCGGCGTGTCCCCGGCCGTGGCCAGGATCGTCACCGTGCCGGGGGGCCAATCGGGCAACACGAAGCTCAAGCTACCCCCGGTTCAGGCCACCCCGTGGGCGACACACAGCCGCTGCAGGCGCTCCATCGCCTCGGTCTCACGCTCGGGTAGCGCGTCCAGGGCATCGGCGGCCATCCGCAGGTCGTCGATCGTCACCTCGCGCCCCTCGAGCGCGAATCGCCCCAGCCACCGCACCGCGGCTCGCTCGTAGCGTCCCGGGTCGCCGCCCCGGAGAACCAGGCAGATCCGCAGCGCGTCGTTCAGGGCGATCCGGGGCAGCTCACGGGCCGCCGCGGTGACCAGCGCCTCGTTGCCGGTGGACAGCGCCCGGCGAAACCGGGCGTACGGATTGCCATCGCTGGTCATGCGAACGTATGTTCGCATCAAACGCGGACGGATTCGAGCCACCAGAGAACTCCGGCCGACCCACCCACCGCTTGCCTCCCGTCCAGACCCGGTGAGAGAATCAGGGCGGGGCGAAGAGCGGTACCGCAGGCGGGCCCAGGTTTGCCGCCGCAACACCGCGGTAGGCTCTCCGCGGATCACGAGGAGAGGACCCGAGGTCGATATGGCAGTCAAGAGCGCCGAGCTGGACGCCGAGCGGATCGACAGCGTCTGCGAACGGATCCGGGAGCGGTTGCCGATCGAGGTCGCCGGCGCCTGCGAGGCCTTCGTCCGTCAGTACTACCACTGGGTCCCGGCCGAGGACCTGACCGAGCGCAACTCGCTCGACCTTTATGGCGCCGCCGTCGCCCACTGGAACCTGGCCCAGCACCGGTCGGCCGGCGAGGCCAAGGTCCACGTCTACAACCCCGAGTTCGACCAGCACGGCTGGTCCTCCCAGCACACCGTGGTCGAGATCGTCAGCGATGACATGCCGTTCATCGTCGACTCGGTCACGATGGCCCTGGCCCGGCACGGCTACAGCATCGATCTGGTCATCCACCCGGTGATCCGCGTCCGCCGCGACGAGAACGGCGATCTGCTGGAGGTCCTCGAGGCGGGAACGCCGGCCAAGGACGCGATCGCCGAGTCGGTGCTCCACGCCGAGGTGATCCGCGAGCCCGATACCCAGGAGCTCAAGCAGCTCCACCTCCACATCGAGCGGGTCCTGACCGAAGTCCGTGGCGCGGTCGAGGACTGGAAGCCGATGCGCGCCCACGCCGAGCAGATGATCGAGGAGCTCGAGGCCGACCCGCCGCCGGTCGAGCGGCGCGAGCTCGACGAGGTCAAGGCATTCCTGGGCTGGCTCACCGACGACCACTTCACCTTCCTGGGTTACCGCGAGTACAAGTTCGAGCAGCGGGACGGCGACACCGGCCTCTCGGTCATCCCCGGCACCGGTCTGGGCATCCTCCGCCAGGACCCGGAGACGCAGTTCAAGAAGCTCCGGCCCAAGGCGCTCGAGCTGGCGCGCGACCGCCACCTGCTCGTGCTCACCAAGGCGAACTCGCGCTCGACCGTGCACCGGCCCGCGTACCTGGACTACATCGGGGTCAAGAAGTTCGACGTCGACGGGCATGTGGTCGGCGAGCGCCGCTTCCTCGGGCTGTGGACGACCGCCGCCTACAAGGCCAGCCCGCGCGAGATCCCGCTCCTGCGGGCCAAGTTCACCTCGGTGCTCGAGCGCTCGGGCTTCCCGCCGGACAGCCACGACGCCAAGGGCCTGGTCGACTTCCTCGAGTCCTATCCCCGCGACGCGCTGTTCCAGACCGACACGGGCGAGCTGTTCGAGATCGCCATGCGCATGCTCGGTCTGGGCGAGCGCCAGCGGGTGCGGCTGTTCCTCCGCCACGACCAGCTCGACCGCTTCATCGCCTGCCTGGTCACGATCCCGCGCGACCGGTTCAACACCGAGAACCGGGAGAAGGTGGGCCGCATCCTCCTGGAGACGTTCAACGGCACGCACATGGACTGGAGCCTGCAGCTCTCCGAGTCGGTGCTCGCGCGCGTCTATTACATCGTCCATACGCCGGATGGCGTCCCCACCGACTACGACCTGTTCGAGATCGAGGACCGGCTGGTCAAGGCCACGCGCGCCTGGGGGGACGACCTGCGGGCCGCCCTGATCGCCGAGCACGGCGAGCAGAAGGGGCTCAAGCTGCTCAAGCGCTACGAGGACGCCTTCCCACCCGGCTATCGCTCGGACTGGGAGCCGCGCTCGGCCGTGGCGGACATCACACGGCTCGAGGAGCTGGCCGACCGCGACGAAGGGCTCCCGATCATCAACCTGTACCGGCCGCTCGAGGCGGGAGAGGGCGCGGTCCGCTGCAAGCTCTACAGCGCGCGGGAGATCTCGCTCTCGGACGTGCTTCCGACCTTCGAGCACATGGGCGCCAAGGTGGTCGACGAGCGGCCATACGAGGTCTCGCCCTCGGACGGCGACCGGGCCTGGATCTATGACTTCGGCATGCGCGGCTCGACCGAGGATCTCGAGGAGGTGCGCGAGATCTTCCAGGACGCCTTCCTCGAAGTGTGGAAGGGCGAGCTCGAGGACGATGGCCTCAACGCGCTCGTGCTCGCGGCGGCGCTCACCGGCCGGCAGGTCACGGTGATCCGAGCCATCGCCAAGTACCTGCGCCAGGGCGGCATCTCGTTCTCGGACGCCTACATGGAGCGGACGCTGCTCGCGCACTCGAAGATCACCGCGCTCCTCGTCCAGCTGTTCTTCGCTCGCTTCGACGCCGAGGAGGGGCCCGACCTCGGCAAGAGCGAGCGGCTCGCGACCGAGATCGGCGAGGCGATCGAGGCGGTTGAGAGTCTCGATCAGGATCGGATCCTGCGCAGCTTCCTCTCGGTCCTCCAAGCGCTGCTGCGGACGAACTTCTTCCGCACCGACGACGACGGCCGTGCCCGCCCGTTCCTCTCGTTCAAGATCGATCCCGAGCAGGTCCCGGTCCTGCCCCTGCCCCGGCCGAAGTACGAGATCTTCGTGTACTCGCCCCGCTTCGAGGGCGTCCATCTCCGCGGCGGCCGGGTGGCGCGCGGCGGACTGCGCTGGTCGGACCGGCCCGAGGACTTCCGCACCGAGATCCTCGGCCTGATGAAGGCGCAGATGGTCAAGAACGCGCTCATCGTCCCCGTCGGCTCCAAGGGCGGATTCGTGCTCAAGCAGCCGCCTCAGGAGGGCGGACGCGAGGCCCTGCAGAACGAGGCCATCGAGTGTTACAAGATGTTTCTCTCCGGGCTGCTCGACCTGACCGACAACATCGTCAACAACGAGACGGTCGCGCCGGAGCGGGTGCTCCGGTACGACGACGCGGATCCGTATCTGGTCGTGGCCGCGGACAAGGGGACCGCCAGCTTCAGCGACATCGCCAACGAGGTGTCGAACCAGTACGGCTTCTGGCTCGGCGACGCGTTCGCCTCCGGCGGCTCCCACGGCTACGACCACAAGGCGATGGGGATCACCGCGCGCGGCGCGTGGGAATCGGTCAAGCGCCACTTCCGCGAGCTCGGCACCGACATCCAGAACGACGACTTCACCGTGGTCGGGGTCGGCGACATGTCCGGCGACGTGTTCGGCAACGGCATGCTGCTCTCGCCTCACATCAAGCTGATCGGCGCCTTCAACCACGCCCACGTGTTCATCGACCCCGACCCCGATCCGAAGCAGAGCTTCGAAGAGCGCAAGCGGATGTTCGACAAGGGACGCTCGGCCTGGAGCGACTACGACGAGTCGAAGCTGTCCGAGGGCGGCGGCATCTATCCCCGCAACGCCAAGTCGATCGAAATCTCCTCTCAGGCCAAGGAGGCGCTGGGGATCGAAGCCGACACCCTGTCTCCGATCGAGCTCATCCGGGCGATGTTCAAGGCGCCGGTCGACCTGCTCTGGAACGGCGGCATCGGGACGTATGTGAAGTCGCGCGAGGAGAGTCACGCCGATGCGGGGGACAAGTCCAACGACCTCGTCCGGGTCAACGGCGATGAGCTCCGGTGCCGGGTCGTGGGCGAGGGGGGCAACCTCGGCTTCACCCAGAAGGGCCGGATCGAATACGCGCTCCGAGGCGGTCCAGAGGGCAAGGGCGGCAGGATCAACACCGACGCCATCGACAACGTGGCCGGGGTCAACTGCTCCGACCACGAGGTCAACATCAAGATCCTGCTCAACTCGCTCATCGACGACGGCGACCTGACCGAGAAGCAGCGCAACAAGCTGCTGGTCGAGATGACCGACTGCGGTGGCCGGCCAGGTGATCGAGGGCAGCTACACCCAGACCCAGGCCATGAGCATCGCCGGGGCTCAGGCCGCGTCGATGGCCGATGTGCACGCGCGGCTGATCCGCCACCTCGAGCAGGGCGGCGTGCTCAACCGCGAGATCGAGTACCTGCCCGACGACGACGTGATCGCCGACCGCAAGGCCGCCCATCAGGGTCTGATGGCGCCCGAGCTCGCGGTCCTGCTGGCCTACTGCAAGATCTACCTCTACGACCAGCTGCTGCACTCCGACCTGCCCGAGGACCCCTACCTCGGTCACGACCTCGAGCGCTATTTCCCCGAACCCCTGCCCGAGCGCTTCGGCGAGCGGATGCAAAAGCACCGCCTGCGCCGGGAGATCATCGCCACCGTGGTCGCCAATCAGCTGGTCGACCGCAACGGCTCCACCTTCGCCTTCCGCCTCCAGGACGAGACCGGGGCCGCGCCTTCGCTACTCGCGCGTGGATACGCCGCCGCACGCGAGGTGCTCGACATGCGCCCGTTCTGGTCCGAGGTCGAGGGGCTCGACAACAAGGTCGATGCCGGGGTCCAGCTCGACATGCTGATCGAAGGCCGCCGCGTGGTCGAGCGCTCGACCCGCTGGCTGGTCCGCGCCAATCCGCACGGGATCGACATCGAGGAAACGATCGGCCGGTTCGGTGACGGCGCCGAGATGGTCGCGAGCGCGCTTCCGGGCATCCTCAACGGGGCCGACCGGCAGACCTATGACGAGCGGGCGGAGGAGCTCAAGGGGGAGGGCGTCCCGGCCGAGCTGGCAAAGCGGGTGGCCGGGATGCCCGCGATGGTCTCGCTGTTCGACATCGTCGAGGTGGCCGGCCAGACCGAGTGCGATCCCGAGGTCGTGATGGCGGTCTACTTCAAGGTCGGGGCGCAGCTCGATCTGAACTGGCTGCGCGACCGCATCATCGAGCTGCCCCGGGCCAACCGCTGGCAGTCGCTGGCCCGGATGGCGCTGCGCGATGAGCTCTACGGCGTGCACCGGGCGCTGACTCAGGAGGTGCTCGACGCGGCCGACGAGGGCGCGGATGCCGACGCCGCGGTCGCGGCCTGGTCCCGGCAGCACGCCGCAGCGCTCGAGCGCGCGCTCGACACCCTGTCCGACATCCGGGCCTCGCGCACGTACGACACGACGACGCTTCCGGTCGGGCTGCGTGAGGTGCGCAATCTCGTCCGCGGGCCGGGCCGCCTCAGGC
Organism: uncultured Solirubrobacterales bacterium; assembly: GCA_963748585.1. Lineage (GTDB taxonomy): Bacteria > Actinomycetota > Thermoleophilia > Solirubrobacterales > Solirubrobacteraceae > Palsa-465. The sequence goes on from CAVVJR010000005.1 coordinate 568,213, forward strand.
ACCCCGGGTACCCGGGCGCGCGCGTAGCCGCCACCAGGCCCAAACGAGCCAGAACCCGCCCAGGTCGAGCAGGCCGGCGACCAGGAACGCCGCGGGCGAGGTGACCAACCGGCCGGCCGATCTGCGAAACATCGGCTCAAGCTATCGTCTCCACCCATGCCCGCCGTGAAGACCAACGTCAAAGAGCTTCCCGAGTCGCGCGTGCGCGTGGAAGCCGAAGTGCCGGCCGAGGAGGTCGAGCGCCGCATCCAGGAGGCGGCTCGGCAGCTCGGGCGCCAGATGCGGATCCCCGGCTTTCGCAAGGGCAAGGTGCCGCCGCCCGTGGTCATCCGCCGGCTCGGTCGCGAGGCGGTCGTCGACGAGGCGATCACCCGCTCGCTTGGAAGCTGGTACGTCGATGCCATCGACGCGGCCGGCATCAACCCGGTCGGCGACCCGGAGCTCGACCTGGGCGACCATCCCGCGCAAGGCCAGCCGCTCGCCTTCTCGATCGAGATCGGGGTCCGGCCCAAGGCCGAGCTCGGGGACTACAAGGGCCTCGAGGTCGGTCGCCGTGAGCCCCACGTCGACGACGCCCAGATCCAGGAGCAGCTCGACCAGCTCAGGGAGCGCGTCGCCACCCTGGACACGGTCGAGCGCGCGGCCGAGCAGAGCGACTACGTGGTTATGGACTACCTGGGCAAGATCGACGGGGAGCCGTTCGAGGGCGGGGAGGGCCGCGACCAGCTGCTCGAGCTCGGATCGGGCCGCCTCGTACCCGGCTTCGAGGAGCAGCTCGTCGGGGCCGCCGCCGGCGACACCCGCACGGTGGAAGTGGTCTTCCCGGAGGATTACCCGGGCGAGCTGGGCGGCCAGGAGGCCCAGTTCGACGTGACCGTCAAGGAGGTCAAGGCCAAGCGCCTACCCGAGCTCGACGACCAGTTCGCCGAGGACCAGGGCTTCGACAGCGTGGATGAGCTGCGCGAGGACATCAAGAAGCGACTCGGCGACGCCGACGCCCACGCGATCGAGCACGAGTTCGAGCAGGCGGTGGTGGACGCGGCGGTGGGCGAAGCCAAGGTCGAGGTTCCCGAGAAGCTGATTCACGCCCGCGCGCACGAGCTCCTGCACGACACGTTCTCTTCCCTGGCCCGCCAGGGGATCAACAAGGACATGTACCTGCGCATCGTGGGCAAGGACGAGGAGACGCTGGCCCAGGAGGCCGAGCCGGAGGCGGAGAAGGCCCTGCGCCGCGAGGCCGTGCTCTCGGCCATCGTCGAGGCCGAGCAGATCGAGCCGAGCGACGAGGACATCCGCGCGGCCATCGCGCCGTCGGCCGAACGCGAGGGGACGAGCGCGGACAAGGTGCTCGATCGCCTACGCCAGAGCAACCGCCTGGACCGCCTGCGCGAGGAGGTCGCCGCCCGTCAGGCGGTCGAGCTTCTGGTGCGCGAGGCCAAGCCGATCAGCGTCGATCAGGCCAAGGCCAAGCAGAAGCTCTGGACGCCCGGACGCGAGGGAACCGAACAGTCGTCCGGTGAGCTCTGGACCCCCGGAAGCTGAGACCCCCCCACTGCTACATTCGGGCAGGAATCCGCCCGAGGACGCGAAAGAATCGAGCACGATGAGCCCACTGGTACCCATGGTCGTTGAGCAGACCTCCCGCGGGGAGCGGGCCTTCGACATCTACAGCCGCCTGCTCAACGAGCGGATCATCTTCCTCGGGACGCCGGTCGACGACCAGATCGCGAACCTGATCGTGGCCCAGCTGCTGCACCTGGAGTCAGAGGACCCGGACAAGGACATCTCGATCTACATCAACTCGCCCGGCGGATCCGTGTACGCGGGCCTGGCCATCTACGACACGATGCAGTTCATCAAGCCCGACGTGCAGACGATCTGCGTCGGCATCGCCATGTCGATGGGCGCGCTGCTTCTGGCCGGCGGGGCCAAGAACAAGCGAATGGCCCTTCCGAACGCCAAGATCCTCATCCACCAGGTGTCCTCGAGCTTCCAGGGACAGGCCACCGACATCGAGATCCACGCCAAGGAGATCATCGACGTTCGCAGGCGTCTGGATGAGATCATCGCCCACCACACGGGCAAGGACCTCGAGAAAGTTCGCGCAGATACCGAACGTGACTACTTCATGAGCTCAGAAGAGGCCAAGGAGTACGGAATCATCGACCGGGTGATCTCTCAGCACTGAGCGTCTAAGCTTGGGCTGCACGAGGCAGAACCTGGGGAGGGCACCTGATGGCACGGCCGACCGATTCCAACGAACAGCTTCTCTGTAGCTTCTGCGGCAAGTCGCAGCGGCAGGTCAAGAAGCTGATCGCCGGGCCGGGCGTCTACATCTGCGACGAGTGCATCGATCTCTGCAACGAGATCATCGACGAGGAGCTGACCGCTCCCCCGAGTTTCGACATCGAGAACCTCCCCAAGCCGCGGGAGATCTACGACGTCCTCAACGAGTACGTGGTCGGCCAGGAGCAGGCCAAGCGGACGCTTTCGGTGGCCGTCTACAACCACTACAAGCGCGTCCAGATGATGCAGTCCGATGACAACGACATCGAGCTGCAGAAGTCGAACATCCTCCTCCTCGGCCCGACCGGCTGCGGCAAGACCCTGCTGGCCCAGACCCTGGCCAAGATCCTCAATGTCCCGTTCGCGATCGCCGACGCCACCGCGCTGACCGAGGCCGGATACGTGGGCGAGGATGTCGAGAACATCCTGCTCAAGCTGATCCAGGCCGCCGACTACGACGTCAAGAAGGCCGAGACCGGGATCATCTACATCGACGAGGTCGACAAGATCGCCCGCAAGGCCGACAACCCGTCGATCACCCGCGACGTCTCGGGCGAGGGCGTCCAGCAGGCGCTGCTGAAGATCCTCGAGGGCACGACGGCCAGCGTCCCGCCCCAGGGCGGCCGCAAGCACCCCCACCAGGAGTTCCTCTCGATCGACACGACCAACGTGCTCTTCATCTGCGGCGGCGCGTTCGCTCAGCTCGACCGGGTGATCGAGCGGCGGATCGGCCATCAGGGCGTCGGCTTCAGCGCCGCGATCCAGTCCAAGGAGCAGCGCGACGCCGGCGAGATCTTCGAGCACTGCCTGCCCGAGGACCTGATCCAGTACGGCCTCATCCCCGAGTTCATCGGCCGCCTGCCGGTCATGAGCGCGATCCACCAGCTCTCCCGCGACGAGCTCATGCAGATCCTCACCGAGCCGCGCAACGCGCTGGTCAAGCAGTTCCAGCGCTTCTTCCAGTTCGACGGCATCGAGCTCGTATTCGCCGACGAGGCCCTGCACTCGATCGCCGACCGCGCGCTCGAGCGTGAGACCGGGGCCCGCGGCCTGCGCTCGATCATCGAAGAGGTCCTGCTCGAGGTCCAGTTCGAGCTCCCCTCCCGGCGCGACGTGCAGAAGTGCGTGGTCACCCGCGAGACGATCGAGAAGGGCACCTCGCCCACGCTGGTCACCGTCGCCGCGCCCGAGGAAGAAGCGGCATAAAAAAGGCTGCGGGGAGGCTCGAACTCCTCCCGGCAGCCTGACGCTCGCCTGATACCCCGGATTCCCGGGTGTCTAAACGGGGCCTCGCTGCGCTCGGCGTCCATGGGGCCGCCCATCCGGACGCTCCAGCGGTCCGGACGGGCCCGCCCGGCCCCAAGGATGCCGGGCGAAGCCCGGCCCCCATAAACTCGAACGGGCGATGAGCGCGCTCGAGCAACGCACCCGCTACGACCCGTCCGAGGTGGAGCCGCGGATCGTCGAACGGTGGCTCGAGTCGGGCCTGTTCCACCCCGATCCCGAGGGGACGCCGGAGGAGAACTACTCGATCGCGATCCCGCCGCCGAACGTGACCGGCGTCCTGCACATGGGCCACGCGCTCAACAACTCGCTCCAGGACTGCCTGGTCCGCTTTCACCGCATGCGGGGCGCGCGGACGAAGTGGATCCTCGGCACCGACCATGCCGGGATCGCCACCCAGACCCAGGTCGAGCGCGCGCTGCGGGAGGAGGGGACGAGCCGCGAGGAGCTCGGGCGGGAGAGGTTCATCGAGCGCGTGTGGCAGTGGCGCGAGCAGTACGGCCGCACGATCATCGAGCAGCTCAAGCGCCTCGGGGCCTCGTGTGACTACGAGACCGAGCGGTTCACGTTCGACGACGCCTACGCGCAGGCGGTGCAACACGTGTTCGTGGCCCTGCACGCGAAGGGCTACATCTATCGCGACCGGTACATGGTCAACTGGGATCCCGGAAGCCTCTCGGCCATCTCCGACCTCGAGGTGGAAGACCGCGAGGTCACCGACGCCCTCTACTACATCGACTATCCGCTCGCCTCGGGCTCGGGCTCGATCACCGTGGCCACGGTGCGACCGGAGACCATGCTCGCCGACACCGCAATCGCCGTCCACCCCGACGACGAGCGCTACCGCCGGCTGGTGGGTGAGAAGGCCGTCCTGCCCCTGGTCGGGCGCAAGCTGAAGATCATCGCCGACGAGTACGTCAAGCCCGAGTTCGGGACCGGGGCGCTGAAGATCACCCCCGGCCACGATCCCAACGACTTCGAGATCGGCCGCCGCCATGGCCTGGCCGAGATCAGCGTGATCGGTGAGGACGGGCGGATGATCGACCCCGCCCCGGAGCGCTTCGTCGGGCTCACCGCGGCCGAGGCTCAGCAGGCCGTAATCGACGAGCTGCGCGAGCAGGGGCTGATCAACCGGACCGAGGAATACCTGCACACGGTGCCCTTTTCCCATCGCTCGGGGCAGCGCATCGAGCCGCTGGTCTCGCTCCAGTGGTTCATGCGGATGGACGAGCTGGCCCCACCGGCGATCGAGGCGGTGCGCGACGGGCGGGTTCGCTTTCACCCCCCGAACTACGAGCGGGTGTACCTGGCCTGGATGGAGAACATCCGGCCCTGGGTGATCTCGCGCCAGCTGTGGTGGGGCCACCAGATCCCGGTCTGGTACCGCGGGGAGGAGGTCTACGTCGGGATGTCAGCGCCCGACGGCTCGGGGTGGGAACGTGATCCCGACGTCCTCGATACCTGGTTCTCGAGCGCGCTGTGGCCGTTCGCGACCCTCGGGTGGCCGGACGACACGCCCGATCTGCGGGCCTTCTATCCCACCGACGCGCTCTCGACCGCCCGGGACATCATCTTCCTCTGGGTCGCCCGGATGATCATGATGGGCCTCGAGTTCACGGGCTCGATCCCGTTCGAGGACGTCAACATCCACTCGATCATCCAGGCCCCCGACGGGCGGCGGATGTCGAAGTCGCTCGGGACCGGGATCGATCCGATCGACCTGATCGAGGGCGGTCCGCGGCCCCCCGTGTTCGCCCAGGGGGGCTCGTTTCCCGCCTACGGCGCCGACGCGGTGCGCTGGGGGCTGGCCGCGATGTCCTCGGGCCAGGACGTGGCCTTCTCCGAGGAGCGGATTGCCCAGGGGCTGCAGCTGACCAACAAGCTCTGGAACGCGTCGCGACTGGTGCTGTTGGGCGTCGGCCCGGACGCTCGGGCGCAGGCCCGGCCGGTGGCGGTCGAGGACCGGTGGATCCTCTCGCGGCTCGAGCGGGCCCGGGCCGAGGTCTCGGGCCGGATCGAGCGGTTCGACTTCTCGCATGCCGCGCTCGCGCTCTACGACTTCATCTACGCCGAGCTCTGCGACTGGTACCTCGAGCTGGTCAAGCCGCGGCTGCGGGCGGGCGAACCCGAGCTCGCGGGCACGCTGCTCCACGTCCTCGTGCAGACGCTGGCCCTCGCCCATCCGATGATCCCGTTCGTGACCGAGGAGATCTACTCCTACGTGCCGGGGGCCGAGGGGCTGCTGGCCGCGGGCCTCGGGGCGGGGTCCGAGGCGGTCGTGGACGAGGCGGCCGAGGCCTCGTTGGGGCGGGCGATCGAGGCCGTGCAGGCGCTGCGAGCGTGGCGCAACTCGGCCGGGGTCAAGGCCGGCGCCACCGTCCCGGCGCGACTGGCCGCCTCGGGCTACGACGAGACCGGCGCGCATCTGGAGCGTTTGGCTCGCCTGGCCTTTACGAGCAATGGGGCGGAGGCCGTCGTCTCGGTGCCGGTGCCCGGTGGCACGGTCGAGATCCTGGCCAACGAGCATCTGGATGTGGAAGCCAGCGCGCGCAAGCGCGAGGCCGAGCGGGCGCGCCTGGAGGCCGAGATCGACCGCTCGGAGCGCAAGCTGGCCAATGACGGATTCGTGGCCAAGGCGCCGGCGGCCGTGGTCGAGGCGGAGCGCTCGAAGCTGGAGCGCCTGCGGGCGGAGCTGGAGGCGCTGGTGAATCGCCGGCGGCGATTCCATTGGAGATCGCCCGGGGGCGATCTCATGACGCCGGAGGAGGCCGAGCGGTACCTGCTCTCACTCGAGCTGTTCGGGATGCGGTTCGGGCTCGACCGGATGCGCCGGCTGATGACCGCGCTCGGTCACCCCGAGCGCCGCTTCGACTCGATCCACGTCGTGGGGACGAACGGCAAGTCCTCGACCGTGCGAATGACCGCGGCGATTCTGGCTCGGCACGGGCGCCGGGTGGGGGCGTACCTGTCCCCGCACCTGGTCTCGTTCGGGGAGCGGATCCGAGTCGAGGATGCCGATCTGGAGCCGGCGCGGTTTGGCGCCGCCGTGGGCCGGGCGGCGCGGGCGGCCGAGCTGGTCAACCGCTCGCTCGCCTCCGACGACCGCGTGACCCAGTTCGAGGCCCTGACCGCGGCCGCGTACTCCGAGCTGGCCGAGCAGGGGGTCGAGGTGGCGGTGATCGAGGCCGGGCTGGGCGGCCGCTATGACGCCACCAACGTGATCCCGTCCCACGTGCAGGTGCTGACCAGCGTCGGGCTCGAGCACACCCGCTGGCTGGGGCCTACGATCTCCGCCATCGCGTCTGAGAAGGTCGATGTCGTCCAGCCGGGGGGCACGCTCGTGCTCGGCCACGGACTGCACCCCGATGCCGAGGCGGTCGCGATGGAGGTGGCCGCGGCGCGCGGGGCCCGGGTGGTTCACGCGGGCGCCGATCCCGGGGTGGCCCTGGCGGCGCGGGGGACGTTCCAGCGGCGGAACTTCGCCGCCGCGCAGGCGGCCGCCGAGGCGTACCTGGGCGATCTGGACTCGGCGGCGGTGGAGGCGGCGGCGGGCGAGGTGCTCGTCCCGGGGCGGCTGCAGGCGGTGGAGGAGAATCCGCTCACGCTCATCGACGGGGCCCACAACCCCGACGGCGTCGCCGCCCTGGTCGAATCACTGCCCGAGGTGCTCGAGGGACGTGATGGATTGGTGGCCGTGGTCTCGATCCTCGATGACAAGGACGCGGCCGGGATGCTGTCCGCGCTGCTCCCCCACTGCACCGGGCTCGTCATCACCGCGAGCCGCAATCCCCGGGCCCTGCCGCCTCCGACGATCGAATCGCTGGCCCGGCAGCTGGGTGGGCCGCCGGCCGAGATCGTGGCCGAACCATCGCGCGCGCTCGAGCGCGCCCGCTCCCTGGCCGGCCCTCGAGGCGTCGTCCTGGCCACCGGCTCGATCTATCTCATCGCCGATCTACTCAGGCCCGCCGGCGAGGGCCGCGCGTCGATGTTGTGAACGATCAGGACGAACAACCCAGCTTTCTTCGTATGATTGGCTTCGTCGCGCTGTTCGTGGCGGTGGTGATCCTCGTCTTCTTCGGGATCGGTTACTTGTTCGGTCGGGTGTTCCTGTGAGCAAACGGCCGCGAGGACGCTGCACCGCATCGCTCCGACTCCCCCGACCGTTACACTCGCCCATTTAGATGCTTTCCCCAGCCGTCTTTGGCATTCACAACAGCGGGCTCAATCTGGCTGCCGAGCTGGTTCTTCTGTTCCTGTTCGTCATCTGGCTCGCCCTGATCTTCTGGACCTGGTCGGACGCGCGCCGGCGGATCGCCGACCCGATGCTGGTCGGCTGCGCCACCTTCTGCTCGGCCTTCCCGTACGTGGGCACGATCGTCTACATGATCGTGCGCCCGCCCGAGTACCTCGACGACGTCCGCGAGCGCGAGCTGGAGATGCAGGCCGCGGAAGCGCGCCTGGCCGAGTTGGGCTACCACCTGTGCCCGCACTGCGACTACGAGGTCGAGAGGGACTACCTGCGCTGCCCGAACTGCATGCGCAAGCTCAAGGACCCGTGCCCGAGCTGCGGCAAGCCGCTCGATCCGGCCTGGAAGGTGTGCCCGTACTGCGAGGCCGAGGTCGGCGCGGTTCCCGCCGCCGGGCAGCGACGGTCGCGCCGGCGGCGTGAGAGCCCGGTCGAGACGACCGTGGCCGGCCGCCGTGAGACCGCGGCCGAGACCACCGTGGCCGGGGCGAGCCGTGAGAGCGCGTCCGAGAACACGTTCGTGAGCACTCCCGGTCGCCGTGAGCGCCCAGCTCCCGGGCCGGTGGGCGCCCCCGCCGAGCGCGGTGGCCCCGCCGCCACCTGACGGATTCCGTTTCTACCTTCTGAGGAGGACCAGCCGTGGAGCGCACGCTCATCCTTGTCAAGCCCGACGCCTTTGCCCGCAACCTGACCGGCGAGATCATCTCCCGGTTCGAGGTCAAGGGTCTCAGGCTGGCCGCGATGAAGCTGATGACGATGACGCGCGAGCTGGCCGAGCAGCACTACGCCGAGCACGAGGGCAAGCCGTTCTTCGAGGAGCTCGTCTCGTTCATCACCTCGGGGCCGCTGGTCGCCATGGTGCTCGAGGGCGAGGAGGCGGTGAAGGCGGCCCGCCAGGTCATCGGGGCCACCAACCCGCTCGAGGCCAGCCCGGGATCGATCCGCGGCGACTACGCCATCTCGGTGGGTCAGAACATGGTCCACGGCTCCGATTCGCCGGAGTCGGGCACCCGCGAGGTCGGGCTGTTCTTTCCCGAACTCGGCTGATCCTCGCCTCACGCTCACCCCAGCGGCGGGCGATTCTCGGGCAGCTCGGCATCGAGTTCGACGTCGTGGTCCCGGAGGTGGACGAGCTCTCGGAGGGCCCACCCGGCGAGGTGGCGGTGGAGAACGCCTACCGGAAGGCGTCCGCCGTGGAGGTCGGCTCCGACGCGCTCGTGCTCGGCGTGGACACGGTGGTGGCGCTCGGATCCCGGATCTACGGCAAGCCGCCCCATCCACAAGCGGCACGGGAGACGCTCAGCGCGCTCTCCGGCCGGCGACACGCGGTGATCAGCGGCGTCTGCCTGCTCTCGGACGGCCGACACCGGACGGCGGCCGCGACCACTTATGTCGACTTCCGGGCCCTGTCCGAGGAGCTGATGGAGTGGTACCTGGGGTGCGAGGAGTGGCGCGAGCGCGCGGGCGGGTACGCCATTCAGGGCCGCGGGGCGGCGCTGATCGACCGGATCGAAGGCGATTACTCGAACGTGGTCGGCCTGCCGGTGGCGACTTTGCTGCAAATGGCGCCCGGATTGCTCGGGGTCTAGGGCGGCGAGCGGCCGCGAGCCCGCGGCTGCCGTTACACTCCCCGCCGGACGGCCGGCACCCGGCGTGGCCCTGTGAGTCGCCGCGCCGCCCCGTCCTACTGTGCCTCAGACTGTCTTCTCATGGGTTTCTTTACGTACCTAACCGGGTTCGGCGGCCGTGACATGGCGGTCGACCTTGGGACCGCCAACACCCTCGTCTACGTGCGGGGGCGCGGCATCGTGCTCTCCGAGCCGAGCGTGGTCGCGGTCGACTCCCGGACCGGCGAGGTGCACGCGGTCGGGATCGAAGCCAAGCGGATGCTCGGGCGCACCCCGGGCACGATCCAGGCCATCCGGCCGCTGAAGGACGGCGTGATCGCCGACTTCGAGGTGACCGAGGAGATGCTGCGGCACTTCATCCAGAAGGTCCACCAGAACCGCTGGGCCCATCCGCGAGTCGTCGTGTGCGTCCCGTCGGGCGTCACCGGGGTCGAGAAGCGGGCGGTCGAAGAGGCCTGCCTGTCGGCCGGAGCCCGGCAGGCGTACCTGATCGAGGAGCCGATGGCGGCGGCCATCGGCGCCGGCCTGCCGGTGGGCGAGCCGACCGGCTCGATGGTGGTCGACATCGGCGGCGGAACCAGCGAGGTGGCGGTGATCTCGCTCGGGGGCATCGTGGTCTCGCAGTCGATACGCGTTGGCGGCGACGAGCTCGACGAGGCGATCATCAATTACGTCAAGCGGGAGTACAAGCTTTTGATCGGCCAGCAGACGGCGGAGGAGGTCAAGCTCGAGATCGGCTCGGCCTATCCGATGGGCGAAGAGGTCCAGGCCGAGATCCGGGGCCGCGACATGGTGTCCGGCCTGCCCAAGACGGTGGTCCTGACCAGCGAGGAGATTCGCGGCGCCCTGGAGGAGCCGGTGTCCCAGATCATGGACGCGGTCAAGGAGACGCTCGACCGGACCCCGCCCGAGCTGGCCTCCGACATCATGGATCGTGGCATCATGCTGGCGGGAGGCGGGTCGCTGCTCCAGGGACTCGAGGAGCGTTTGCGTCACGAGACGCAGATGCCCGCGCACCTGGCGGAGTCGCCGCTGACCTGCGTGGCAGTGGGCTCCGGGAGGTCGCTGGAGGAATTCGAAGCGATCCACCGTTCGAGCAAGAATTCACGAAATCGCCGACGCCGGTACTAGGTTCCTGGTCTTTGGAACCTGACGCGGCGCGGAGCAACACCTTGGAGACTTCCAACTCGTGCGTGACAAGCAAGTGCGGCGGCGGCGCGCAGTTCTCGGGCTGCTCGTTGCCGTTTCCCTGATCCTGCTGACGGCCTACTTCGGCGAGTCGCCGAGCAGCCCCCTGCACTCGGTGCAGCGGGGAATCGTCGAGGTCCTCTCGCCGGTGCAGGACGGAGCCAGCAAGGCGCTCAAGCCGGTGCGCGACATCGCCGGGTGGTTCTCCGACACCTTCCGGGCCAAGTCGCAGCGCGACCAGCTGCAAAAAGAGGTGCACACGCTGCAGTGGAAGCTCGCCCAGGCGCAGGCGGCGGTGGCCGAGAACCAGCAGCTGTCGCGTGAGGTTCGGCTCGACAACACGATCGGGATCGACGCCTACCAGCCGGTCGGCGCCCACGTGATCGGCCGGGATCCGACCCTGTGGTACGCCACCGTCGAGGTGGACAAGGGCTCGTCCGACGGCGTCCGGGTCGACAATCCGGTGATCGGGGACGGCGGCCTGGTCGGCAAGGTCTCGACCGTCGGTCCGACGTTCTCCGTGGTCACGCTGATCACCGATCACTCGATGGCCGTGGCCGCGCAGGTCGCCGATCCCGGAAACGACACCGGCGTGCTCCTGCCGGCGGTCGGCAATCCCAACGCGCTACTGCTCCAGAATCTGCCGCGGACCGCGCAGGTCCAGGTCGGTCAGCAGGTGATGACGACCGGCTTCAAGTACGGGCCGCTGCAGTCGCTGTATCCGCCCGGGATCCCGATCGGCCAGGTCTCGAACGCCAGCCAGGACAACCTGCTCAATAACGGCCAGGTTCAGATCAACCCGGCGGTCGACCTGCGGCACCTCGACGCGGTCCAGATCCTGACCAGCCCGCACGCGGGTAACCGGCGGGCCCAGGTGCCGTGAATCCGAAGTTGCGGCTACCCATGCGGCTGGTGCTGCTGGCCTTCGCGACCGTGGTGCTCCAACAGGCTGCGATCTCGCAGATCTCGGTCTTCGGGGTCAGCGCCGATCTGACCCCCCTCGTGGTCATGTCGGTTGGCCTGCTGGCCGGATCGATGTCGGGCGCGATGATGGGCTTCGGGACCGGGCTGTTCGTGGACCTGGTCCTGGTCCAGACGCTGGGGGTCACCTCGCTGCTGTACATCGCCATCGGCTACTGGTCCGGGCGCCTGCGCGAGCTCCGGGACCCCGCCCACGGACTCGTCCCGGTGGCGCTGGGGGCGGCGGCGACGGCGTTCGCCGGCCTCGGAATGGCCTTCGTCCAGTTCCTGCTCGGCGTCGATGCCCCGGTCAGCCTCCTCCTGGTCCAGCAGATCCTCATCACCGTGCTCGTGAACACGCTGCTCGCCCTGCCCGTGTACGCGCTCGTGCGGCGGGTCCTGAAGCCGGCGCTCCCCGAGGACCCGCGCCGCCGGCGGCGTCGTGCCTACGCCACCGGCGGGCTCAGCCCCCTCCAGCGCCCATCTCAGCGGCTCAACCCGACCCCCCGGTCGACCGCCCGATGAGCCGGCTGCCCGAGGACAAGCGCCTGCAGTTCGTCCCCCAGGACCAGCGGCCGCCGCTGACGCCGCAGCTGGCCCTGCGCGTGGCCGTGATCGGGACGCTCGCGCTGGCCATGTTCGCGATCATCTTCTTCCGGCTCTGGTTCCTTCAGGTCCTCTCGGGCGACCAGTATCTGGCCCAGGCGGCGGGCAACCGGGTGCGCAATATCGACATCCCCGCGCCCCGGGGTCAGATTGTCGACCGCGGCGGCACCGTGCTGGTCGATTCCAAGGCGGTTCCGGCGGTCGTGATCTCACCGCCCGATCTGCCCACCCCCATGACCACCGCCTACATCGCCCATCCGCCGCCGCGGGACGCCGCGATGTACCGCCGCCTGGCCGCGGGTGCTCGGCGTGTCGAACAAGCCCAAGAAATGCCACGTCGACGGCTTCGGCAACCAGTCGCTGCCACCGATCGCCTGCTCGGTGGCCCAGCAGTACGCGCTCCTGCCCTACGCCACGGTGACGGTCAAGACCGACGTGTCGAAGTACATCCAGTACTACCTCCAGGAGCGCCAGGATCAGTTCGCGGGCGTGCAGGTCGAACAGGTGTGGCTGCGCAAGTACCCGCTCAACGGGCTGGCCTCGCAGCTGTTCGGGACGGTCGGCCCGATCAACTCCCAGGAGGTCCACCAGTCCCGCTACAAGGGAGTGCCCCAGAGCTCGATCGTCGGGCAGTCCGGCCTGGAGTGGTACTACGACAAGTACCTGCGCGGCCAGGACGGCACCGAGCCGGTGCAGGTCGACGCCCTGGGTCGGTTCCGGGGCACGCTGCCCACCAACGCGCCCAGCCCCGGCCACTCGCTCAAGCTGTCGCTCGACGTACGCGTGCAGCGCGTCGGCCAGGCGGCCCTGCAGACCTCGATCGACAACAACTATCCGTCCAACGCCGGTGCCTTCGTGGCCATGAACCCGGACAACGGCGAGGTCTACGCGATGGGGTCGCTGCCCACCTTCGACCCCAACATCTTCACCAAGCCGGTCTCCGCAGTCGGTCTACAAGCAGCTCAACAACCCGTCGAGCAACTTCCCGCTCATCAACCGGGCCATCCAGAGCGCGGGCCCGACCGGCTCGACCTTCAAGCCGATCACCGCCACCGCCGCCCTGGAGAGCGGCGTGTGGAGCACCGGCGAGGCCTACGACGACACCGGCCAGTTCTGCGAGGGCGGCGGCCTGTGCCGCCGCAACGCCGGAGGCGCCGCGAACGGCGTGGTCGACCTGGTCAGCGCGCTCCGCGTCTCCTCGGACACCTTCTTCTACAACCTGGGCGCGCTGATGAACTCCCAGGCTCCCAACGGCGGCGCCCTGCAGCACTGGGCCCACCAGTACGGGGTCGGGCGCAAGACCGGGATCGACCTCGGCGGCGAGGTGGACGGGAACCTGCCCTCGCCCAAGTGGCGCAACGCACATCGATCAGCTCGAGGCTCGCGTGCGAGCGCAAGCGCCACGTTCCGAGCTGCGGGATCGCCGACGGCCGTCCCTGGTCCCAGGGCGACAACGTCAACCTGGCCGTCGGTCAGGGCGACGTCCAGGCCACGCCGCTCCAGCTGGCGGTGGCCTACTCGGCCATCGCCAACGGCGGCACGGTCGTGACCCCGCACATCGGGCTCGACGTCCAGGCCCCCGACGGCACGCTGCTCCAGAAGATCGACCCGCCGCCGGCCCGCCACATCAACATCAACCCGACGTATCTGCAGACCATCCGGGCCGGGCTGCGCGCAGCCGCCTCGCAGCCGGGAGGGACCTCGTTCGACGTGTTCGGGTCGTTTCCCGCAGCAGGTCTACGGCAAGACCGGTACCGCCCAGTACAACGGCCAGCAGGACTACGCCTGGTATGCCTGCTTCGTGCCCGACACGGCCACCCATACCCCGATCGTGGTCGTGGTGAAGGTCGAGCAGGGCGGCTTCGGCGCCGTCGCGGCCGCTCCGGTCGCGCGGGAGATCCTGTCCCAGTGGTTCTTCGGCAACCCCGGCAAGTTCGTGGCCGGCGCCTCCAAGACCCTGTGAGCCCCATCCTCCGATGAGCGTCACCACCTCACCCGTGTCACCGATCAGCGTCTCCGAGGAGGCGTCCGCGGGCCGCCAGGCGCGCGAACCTGCTGCTGTTCGATCCGCTCCTGCTGCTGGCCGCGCTCGGTCTGATCGCCTGCTCGCTCGTGACCCTCAAGGGCGCGACCCGCGGGTCGATCCCCGGCAGCCCGCTGTACTACGTCGAGCGCCAGGGGATCTACGCCGGGATCGGGCTGCTGGTCGCCCTGGTGCTCGCGCGGACCGACTACTCGCGGCTGCGCGAGTACAAGCTCGGGCTGTACGGGTCGATGATCCTGCTGAACCTGATCGTGTACGGGATGCCGGCGATCCGCGGCTCCCGGCGCTGGATTCCACTCCCATTCATCCAGCTACAGTCATCAGAATTCGGAAAGATCCTGCTCATCGTCGCTTTGGGCGCCTTCGCGGTGGACCGCTCGCGTCGGCTGCACGAGTGGCGAACGACCGCGCGGATCATGCTGCTGGCGCTGGTGCCGGCGCTGATCGTGATCCCGCAGCCCGACCTCGGCACCGGCCTGGTTTACACGACGGTCGGGTTCACGATCCTGATCGTGGCCGGCACCTCGTGGAAGCAGCTGACCACGCTATTCGCGATGTTCGCGGTGTCGGTGGCCCTGGTGCTCGGGGTGGCGCCCGGCGCTGGGCGTCCACGTGCTGAAGCCCTACCAGGTGCAGCGGCTCACCGGCTTCCTGAACCCGTCTCACGATCCGCGCAATCAGACCTACAACATCTCGCAGTCGCTGATCGCGATCGGCTCGGGCGGGAAGACCGGCCGCGGGGTGGCGGGCGCGTCGCAGACGAACTTGCACTTCCTTCCCGAGAACCAGACCGACTTCATCTTCGCGGTCGTCGGCGAGACCTACGGTTTCGCCGGTGCCGCGCTGGTGCTGTCGCTCTACGCGCTGTTGATCTGGCGCACCTTACGCATCCTCACGATGGCCAAGAACCTCTACGGGACCCTGATCGCCGGCGGTGTGTTGGCGATGTTGATGTTCCAGGTCTTCGTCAACGTGGGTATGACGATCGGCATCATGCCGATCACCGGAGTTCCGCTGCCGCTCATGAGCTACGGCGGCTCCTCCGTGATCGTGACCTTCATCGCCATTGGCCTTCTGCAGTCGATCTACATCCAGGCGCGCAGGACCTGCCGCCAAGAGCAGGGGTATTTGAGGGTGCTGGGGTCGCATTCGTCGGCCAGATGGCCCGCGGTTCCGGCTACGTGCCGGTGCGCGCCGGCGATCAGGTTGCGAGCGGCATCCGCCGAGCCGGCGTCTGGTGCGCGCCGCCGAACTGCGGCGCAACAAGCGACCGGCGCCGCGGCTCCGCGGCGGCCGCGGCTGCGGGTCGCGGCCTGCGCCGCCCGTCGCGGCGCGCGCGGCCTGAAACAGAGGTTGCGCGCGCCGTCTCCGGCGCGCGCGGCCGCACAAAAAGGATTGGATGAAAATTGAAGAAGTCAGTATTGGTCAGCGTCGACCGGGGAGAGACCCGGGTGGCGCTGCTGGAGGCAAGCGGAACCGTCGCCGCACGTAAGCCGGCGTCGAGCTCACTCGCGCCGGCGGCGTAAGACGCCGAATCTGGGGGCGGGCTGGAAGGTCGCCGAGCTGTATCTCGAGCGCCGAGGCGCGCGCTCGATCGTCGGAAACATCTACAAGGGGCGGGTCGACAACGTGCTCGCCGGCCTCGAGGCCGCGTTCGTCGACATCGGGCTGGAGAAGAACGGCTTCCTGCACGTCGACGAGATCGTGATGCCCGGGGTCGAGGCGCCGCGGCGCGGCCGGGGCAGCGGGCGGGATTCCCGCCAGATCACCGACATGCTGAAGCCCGGGCAGGAGATCGTCGTCCAGGTGGTCAAGGATCCGCTGAAGAGCAAGGGCGCCCGCCTGTCGATGGACCTGACCATCGCCGGGCGCTACATGGTGTTGCGCGCCGTTCGGCGAGGGCGTCGGCGTGTCCCGGCGCCTGGACGACGTCGAGCGCGAGCGGCTGCGCAAGGAGGCGGCGAAGCTGGACCTGCGCGGGTCCGGAGCGATCATCCGCACCGCCGCTCAGGGCGCCAAGCGGGCCGATCTCGGAGCGCGAGCTGATGTACCTGTTCAAGCTCAACGAGGTGCTGCAGAAGCGGGTGGCCGAGACCGACCGCGCCGGCGCTGGTGTTCCAGGAGGCCGACCTGTCGGTGCGGGTCGTGCGCGACATCTACTCCTCGGACTTCGAGCGGGCGATCGTCGACGACCCCAAGCAGCATCACCGGCTGGCTCTCGTTCTTCTCGCGGACCGCGCCGGAGCTGGTCGAGCACGTGGAGCTGTGGGAGGAGGAGAAGCCGCTGTTCGAGGCCTTCGGGGTCGAGAAGGTGCTCGAGTCGACGCTGAACCGGCGGGTCGACCTGCCCAGCGGCGGCTACCTGATGATCGACTACGCCGAGGCGCTGACCGTGATCGACGTCAACTCGGGGTCGTTCATCGGGCGGGGCAAGGGCGCCCGGCTCGAGGACACGATCACCAAGACCAATCTGGAGGCGGCCGAGGAGGTCGTTCGCCAGCTCCGGCTGCGGGACATCGGCGGGATCATCGTCATCGACTTCATCGACATGGCGCGGGCGCGCAACCGCGACGCGGTGCTGAAGTCGCTGCGCAAGTCGCTGGACGAGGACCGGACGAAGACGTTCGTGGTCGAGATCTCGCCGCTGGGCCTGGTCGAGATGACGCGCCAGAACGTCACCGACGGCGTGCGGGAGATCATGACCCGCCCGTGCCCGACCTGTGACGGCGAGGGCGTGATCAAGTCCGAGGAGACGATCGCGATCGAGTTCGAGCGGCGGATGCGCGAGCTGGCGCCGCGTCGACCTCGGCCGAGGCGCTGCTGATCCAGATGAACCCCCGCGTCAGCGCCGAGTTCACGCGCGACGACGCCCGGGTGCTGCGGGCGATCGAGGAGGAGACCGGCAAGTGTTCGACTTCGAAGGCTCCGAGGGGCTGCCGCTGGATCACTTCGCGGTCGTGCTCGAGGGCACCCGCGAGGAGGTGCTCGAGCGAGCGGTGCCGTTCCGCGAGGGCGAAGAGGTCTACGTCGAGATCATCGAGCCGCACATGTACAGCCCGGGCGACGCGGTGGCCAAGGTCGACGGCTACATGATCTCGATCACCGGCGGCGAGCGGTTCGTGGGCGAGAAGCACCTGGTGCGGATCGAGGACGCCGGGCGGACGTCGGCCGTGGCCACGCTGGTCGATGTCGAGGTGCCGGTGGCGTCCGGGCCCGAGCGGACCCGGTCCGCTCCGGGGCGTCCCGGCCGCTCCGGGCTCCGGGCGTCTCGGGTCGGGTCGTCGGCTCCGGCTCTGGTGTCTCGGTCGCCTCCGGGGTCTCGTGGCGTCGGGGTCTCGCGGTCCTCCTCCGGGGGTCCCGTGGCTCCGGGTCGTCTCGGCTCCGAGTCCTCCGGACGTCTGCGCGTCTGGTCCTGTGTCGTCCTGCTGACCGGCGCGGGGATGGTCGTCTGGCTCCCGAGGGCCGGACGGCGTGAGAGCAGCAGGCTGTGAGGGCGCTACTCCTGACGGCCGGGGCCGGGACGGGGATCTGCCGGGGACGCGCTAGAATCGGGTAATCGGCGCCGCGGCCGCAGAGGCGGACGGCGCCGTTCCGGTGCCAGGGCCGAGTCGGCTCCGGCCGCATCCTCTTCGGATTGAACATGTACGCAATCGTGAAAACCGGTGGTAAGCAGTACCGCGTCCAGGAGGGCCAGTCCTTGCTGGTCGAGCGCCTGCGCGGGGCGTCCGAAGGCGGCTCGGTGGATCTCGAGCCCCTGCTGTTCGTAGACGGGTCCGACGTGGTCGACGGCGAGGGGCTGGCGTCGGTCTCCGTCTCGGCCCGGGTGGTCGGCCACGAGCGTGGGCCGAAGCTTCGCGTGGTCAAGTTCAAGCCCAAGCGCGGCTACAAGCGGCGCACCGGCCACCGCCAGGAGCTGACGCGGATCGAGGTGACCTCGGTGGGGCGGTCGTCCGGCGGCTCGGGCGGCGGTTCCGGCGGTTCCCGCCGGCGCTCGTCTTCCGCAGCGAAGCCGGCGTCCTCGGAGGAGGTACAGGATGGCTCATAAGAAAGGCCTCGGCTCGTCCCGCAACGGCCGTGACTCGAACGCCAAGCGCCTCGGGGTCAAGGTGTTCGCCGGCCAGAACGTGACCGGTGGCGAGATCATCGTCCGCCAGCGCGGGACCCGGTTCAAGCCCGGCGACGGCGTCGGGATCGGCAAGGACGACACGATCTATGCCCGCTCCCCGGGCACGGTGCAGTTCACCCGTGGCCGGCGCGGCCGGGTGATCTCGGTCGTCGCCGGCGGCGACGCCGCTTCGTCGCAGTCCTAAGCGCTCTCGTCACAATTCCGTCTTGTGCCGTTGCAGTTCCGGCTGCGACGGTGGTCGCGTGCGCGAAGCGTTCCCTTCTACTCCCACCCCTCGGGGGAAAAAGGGAACAGTTCGCCGTGCGGCCCAGATCGCCGCGGCGTCAGTGGGGCGTTATCGGCCTCCAGCAGCTATTCGACTGCGGCGTAACCGACAGCACCATCAGTCGCTGGGCCGCTGAAGGTCGACTCCACCGGATCCACCCCGGCGTCTACTCGCTCGGCCACCCGGCGATCCCCATCGATGGCCGCATGGTTGCGGCGCTGTTGCACGCCGGCGAGGGCGCGGTGCTCAGTCACGCCACCGCCGCCTGGTTGTGGGGCCTCACCCCGGCCGAGCCCGGCGTGATCGACGTCAGCACCACGGCCCGCACCCGGTCGGTCGCAGGTGTCCGGGTCCACCGCCGCCGGCGCTTCGAATCGACCCGCCACCGCCGCTTCCCGGTCACCACGGTGGCGCAGACGCTTCTCGACTACGCCGCCTGCGAGCCGCTTCAGGCCGTGCGCCAGGTCCTGGCCGAGGCCGATTACCGCCGAGTCTTGGACGTGCCACGAACCAACGCGCTTCTGGGCCACGGCCGTCCCGGGAGCGCCCGGCTGCGCAAGGCGCTCGCGCGCCACCAGCCCCGCTTCGCCCTCACCCGCAGCGAGCTGGAAGACCGGTTCCTCACCCTGTGCGAGAACGCCGGTCTCCCGATCCCCGACGTCAACGCCCGGGTGAGCCGGATGACCGTCGACGCTCTGTGGCGCCGAGCAGAAGGTGGTCGTCGAGATCGACGGCCACGGCGGGCACGCCTCGAGGGCTCAGATGGATCGCGACCGCCGGCGCGAGCTTCGACTCCGGGCCCTCGGGTTCACCGTCGTCCGCTACACGGAGACTCAGCTCATCGAGGAGCCGGACCGCGTAGCGCGCGACCTCGGCAAGCCTGCTCAGCCTTTCTGAGCGGTCGGCCTGATCAGGATCTCGTTGACGTCCACGTGGGCCGGCTGGGAGACCGCGAACATGACCGCTCGCGCGACGTCGTCGGGCTTAAGCGAGTCTGGCCCGGCGCCCTGAGAGAAGAACGGCGTGTCGACCATCCCGGGCTCGATCAGGGTCACCCGCACGCCGGTGCCGTTCAGCTCCTGCCGTGCCGCCTCGCCCATCGCCGTGACCGCCCATTTGGTGGCCGAGTACAGCGAGCCCGGCAGGGCGCGCCGCCCCGCCACCGAGCCGGTGAGCAGCAGATGGCCTCGGGACTCGGTCAAGGCGGGCAGGCACGCCCGTACGGTCAGCGCGGCGCCGTACACGTTGGTCAGCACCATCGAGCGCCAGTGCTCGACCGACTCGTTCAGAAAGCCCCGGGCGGCGCCGAACCCGGCATTGGCGAAGGCCACATCGAGCCGCCCGAACTGGGACAGCGAGGCGGCCACCATCGCCTCCTGATCAGCCCATTCGGTCACGTCGCAGCGAACCGCCAGGGCCCGCTCCGAGCCGCCGAGCTCGGTCACGAGCTCCTCCAGCCGGTCGGTCGACCGCGCGGCGAGGACGACGCGGTACCCGTCCGCGACCGCGTGGCGGGCGGTTGCCGCTCCGATGCCAGACGAGGCGCCGGTGATCAGGAAGACGGGGTCGGGCATGGCAGCATGCATCATGCCATGCAGGATCGTGCTCGCATCCACGTTCAGGCCGGAGCCGGCGGCGACGGCGCGCTCAGCTTTCGCCGTGAGGCCCACGTGCCGAAAGGGGGTCCGGACGGCGGCGACGGCGGCCGTGGCGGCGACGTGCTCCTCCGGTGCGACGATTCACTTCGAGACCTGGAGGCGTTTCGCCGGCAGTCGCATTTCAAGGCCCGCCGGGGTGTCCATGGGCAGGGAGCGCAGCGGCACGGCCGGGATGGCGAGACGCTGGAGATCGTCGTGCCGCCCGGCACCGAGGTGCTGGTCGAATCCGACGGGACCCGGCTCGACTTCATCAAGCCGGGCCAGCGGGTGGTGGTGGCGCGCGGAGGACCCGGCGGGCGGGGCAACAAGCGCTTCGCGGGCCCGACCCACCAGACCCCTCGGTTCGCCGAGAAGGGCTTGCCCGGTGACGAGACGTGGCTGACCCTGCGGCTGAAGCTCCTCGCCGACGTCGGGCTGGTCGGCCTGCCGAACGCGGGCAAGTCTTCGCTGCTCGCGCGGCTCACACGCGCACACCCGAAGGTGGCCGACTATCCGTTCACGACGCTTCAGCCGGTGCTCGGAACGCTTCAGGCCGAGGACCGCCAACTGGTCATCGCCGACATCCCCGGCCTGATCGAGGGCGCGAGCACCGGGGCCGGGCTGGGGCACGAGTTCCTGGCCCATATCGAGCGGACGCGGCTGCTCGTGCACGTACTCGATCTCAACCCGCTCGACGGAAGCGATCCACACACCAACCACGAGATGGTCGAGCGCGAGCTCCGGCTGCACGATCCGCGGCTCGCCGGGCTCCCGCGTGTGCTTGCGCTCTCGAAGGCCGATCTGGTCGACCCGGAGATTCGAAGCCACGAACGTGAGCGCTGGCAACAGCAGATGGGTCCCGACGTTCCGGTGATCGTCACCTCATCGGTGACCGGTTTGGGCCTGGACGAGCTGTCTCAGGCGCTGATCCGTGGGGTTCCTTTGACCGCGACACCGCCAGACGCCGCGGCGGCCGGCGACGGCGCGGACGAGATGGCCGAGCATCAGGTCTATCGCCCCGCAGCGGACCGGTCCTATCGCATCGAGCGCACCGGTCAGGGCAGCTTTCGGGTGATCGGGAGGGGCATCGATCGCCTGGTCGCTCGCTATGACCTTGAGAACGAGGATGCCCTCGCCCACCTGGAACGCCGGCTGCGCGGCATCGGGGTCATTCGCGCGCTCGAGGGCGAGGGCTTCGAGCCCGGGGACGAGGTCGAGATCGCGGGCGTGCTGTTCGACCTCGATCCCGAGTAGCGCGCACGAACAACGGGGGAATCGGCACCTGGCCTTCCCCGTGGGTATACGATCACGCCGCGCTGCCTGCCTGAGGAGGAGAGAGATGCGCCGAGCACTTGTCGTGGTCGTGGGGTCGATTGTCGCGCTGATGGTGGCCGCGAGTGCCCAAGCACGGGTGCTCCGGGTCGGCACCTATCACGGGATCAAGGGCCAGTACAAGTCGATCCAGGCGGCGGTCAACGCGGCCAAGCCGGGTGACTGGGTCCTCGTCGGTCCCGGTGACTACAAGACCACCTCGAGTAAAGCCCCCGCGGGCGCCGACGACACGCCGGCGGCGGTCCTGATCACCAAGCACGACCTTCGCCTGCGCGGCATGAACCGCAATTCGGTCGTCATCGACGGCACCAAGCCCGGCTCGCCGCGCTGCGGGACCGCCGACTCGGCCCAGAATCTCGGCCCAGCCTCCAAGGACGGCCCGCTGGGACTGAACGGAGTGGTGGTCTGGAAGGCGAACAACGTCTGGGTCCAGAACCTCACCGCCTGCAACTTCCTCAGCGGCTCCGGCAGCGCCGGTAACGAGATCTGGTGGAACGGTGGCGACGGTGGCGGGCAGATCGGCGGGCACGGCTTCTACGGCTCCTACCTGACCGCCACGTCGACGTACTTCAAGGACGAGTCGACCGCGGCCGGCTACGGGATCTTCTCCAGCAACTGGAGCGGCGGCACGTGGGACACCACGTACGCCAGCAACTTCAACGACTCCAACTACTACATCGGCGCCTGCCAGCAGCAGTGCAACCAGGTGATGAACCACGCCTGGTCGGAGTACAGCTCGCTGGGGTACTCGGGTACGAACGCGGGCGGCAGCCTGGTGATCGAGAACTCGGAATTCGACAACAACAAGGACGGGTTCGACACCAACAGCCAGAACAACGACGACTGGCCCTCACCGCAGGACGGCTCGTGTCCCAACGGCGGTATCAGCCCGATCACCCACACGACTTCGTGCTGGGTGTTCATGAACAACTACGTGCACGACAACAACAACCCCTATGTCCCCGGTCTGGGGGTTGCCTCGTCCGGGCCCGTGGGCACCGGCATCTCCATCTCGGGTGGTCGGAACGACACCGTGATGAACAACCGGTTCGTCAACAACGGTGCCTGGGGTGCCATCTTCGTGCCCTATCCCGATACCGAGACGCCGCCATCGGACGCCCCTCCGTGCGCCGGCGGGACGAGCGGCCCGAGCAACTTCTGCAACTACGACGACTGGGGCAACTCGCTGATCGGGAACACGTTCACCAACAACGGTTCCTTCGGAAACCCGACCAACGGGGACTTTGCCGAGCTGACCACGACGGCGGCGCCCTCGAACTGCTTCAGCGCCAACACCGACACGAGCGGGACGGTGACCAGCTCGCCACCGGGGCTGCAGACGCTCAAGCCGTGCAGCGCCGGCCATCCCACGGTCCCGCCCGATCCCAACCCGGCCTTCCTGGCCGAGGTGACCTGTGACTCGCAGTTCTTCGCCTCACTGACGATGGTGCTCGGCTCAGACGCCGGTTGCCTGCCCACCGACCACTACCCCCGCGCTAACGGCACGGTGATCATGCATCCGCTGCCCAGCAACCTGGCCACGATGCCGAACCCGTGCGCGGGCGTTCCCGCGAACCCGTGGTGCACGAAGGCCAAGCGTAAGCCGGCGACCAAGAAGAAGGCGAAGCCGAAGACGAAGACGAAGGGAACCTCGCCGTCGTTCACGGGGTAGCGCTGGGCAGCCGGGCCGGTCAGGCGCGCGGATCCGGCGCCGAGCCGGGCCGCGACTAACCTAATCCGCGCCATGCCCTCCCTGGTGGTCAAGCTCGGCTCGAGCATCGTCTGCGACGACGTCGGGACGGTACGCGTCGACGTCCTCGAGGGGATCTGCGATCAGCTCGCCGAGCTGTACCACTCCGGCCACGAGCTGATCGTCGTCACCAGTGGCGCGATCGCCCGCGGCATGGGCGTGATGTCGCTCGCCCTGCGCCCGCGGGCCATGGACGACCTTCAGGCCGCGAGCGCGGTGGGCCAGGGCAAGCTCTACCAGGTCTACGACCAGCTGCTGACCGAGCGCCACGTGCCCACCGCCCAGGTGCTGCTGACCTTCTTCGACATCAGCGCCCGGACGCACTACCTGAACGCTCGCCGAACGCTGCGCAAGCTGCTCGATTGGCGGGTCGTGCCGGTGATCAACGAGAACGACACCACGACCACGGATGAGATCTCGTTCGGGGACAACGACTTCCTGGCCGCTCAGGTGGCCATCCTGATGGGCGCCGATCAGCTGCTGCTGCTGACCGATGCCGAAGGCGTGTACACGGCCGATCCGCGCACCGATCCGACGGCAGAGCTCGTCCCGCTGGTGACCGAGTTCGAGCAGCTCGATCGGTTCGATATCGGCCACGCCACCTCGCCGCTGGGTTCGGGCGGCATGCGCTCGAAGGTTGTGGCGGCCGAGATGGCCACCGCCGCGGGCATCCCCACGATCGTGGCCGGGGGGCGCTACCCCGGCGCGATCCTGCTCGCCGCCTCGGGTGAGCGAATCGGAACCCGGTTCGCGGCCCGGGAGGGCCGCTACTCGAGCTTCAAGCTGTGGCTCAAGTACGCCAAGCCGACGCGCGGGCGGGTGTTGATCGACGCCGGGGCGGCCCGCGCCCTGCGCGAGGGCGGGACGAGCCTTCTCCCGGTCGGCGTGGTCGAGGTGAGTGGCGAGTTCGACGCCGGCGACGCCGTTGACGTGGCCCACAACGGCGAGGTGGTGGGCAAGGGCATCTCGAACTATTCGGCCGCCGAGCTGCGCCAGGTTCACGGGCTGAAGTCCTCGGAGGTCCGCAGCGTGCTCCCGCGGGCCACCGAGGAGGCCGTTCACCGCGACTACTTCGTGCTCGCGTAACCTTTAACCGCGATGGCGACGACGACGATCACCGTGTCGGAAATCTGTGCCCGGGCCCAGCAGGCTTCGCGTGAGCTCGCGACCTTGTCCTCGTCGGTCAAGGACGCGGCGCTCGAGGCGATTGCCGCTGCTCTGATCGGCCGGACGGATGAGATCCTCGAGGCCAACGCCCGTGACGTCGAGGACGCGCGTGCGGCTGGTATGGCGCCGGCACTGATCGACCGCCTGACCCTGAACCAGGCCCGGATCCAGGACATGGCCGCCGGGGTGCGCAAGATCGCCGCCCTGCCGGATCCGGTCGGCGAGGTGATCGAAGGATCGCGGCTGCCCAACGGCCTCGAGGTGCGGAAGGTGCGTGTGCCGCTCGGAGTGGTCGCGGTCGTTTACGAGGCCCGGCCGAACGTGACCATCGACGCGGCGGCACTGTGCCTGAAGTCGGGAAACGCGATCGTCCTGCGCGGATCGAGCACCGCCGCCCGCTCGAACGCCGTGCTGGCCGGCGTAGCCACCGAGGCCGCGACCGTGGCCGGCCTGCCCGAAGGCACGATCGCGCTCGTGGCCGGCGGAGGGCACGACGAGCTGCGCGAGCTGGCCACCCAGACCGGTGTCGTCGACCTGATCATTCCGCGCGGTGGCGAGGGCCTGAAGGCGGCGCTCAAGGACGTGGCCACGATTCCCGTGATCTACGCCGCCTCGGGCAACTGCCACGTGTACGTCGACGCGAGCGCCGATCTCGAGGCGGCCCGCGCGATCATCCTCAACGCCAAGCTGCAGAAGCCGAGCGGGTGCAACGCGGCCGAGAAGCTGCTCGTCCATGCCGACGTCGTCGACGCGTTCCTGCCCGGGACGCTCGATGCCTTGACCGAGGCCGGGGTCACCCTGCACGGCGACGAGCGCGCCCGCGCGGCCGGCGGCGCGGCCCCGATCGACGCCGCCTCCGAAGACGACTGGGATACCGAGTATCTGGCCTACGAGCTTGCGGTCCGGGTGGTCGACTCGACCGAGGAGGCGATCGCCCACGTCAATGCCCACGGCAGCGGCCACTCCGAGGCCATCGTGACCCGGGACACCACCTCGGCGCGCGCCTTTCAAATCGGGGTGGACGCGGCGTGCGTCTACGTCAACGCCTCGACGCGGTTCACCGACGGCGGCGAGTTCGGGATGGGCGCCGAGATCGGCAATTCGACCCAGAAGCTGCACGCCCGGGGGCCGATCGGCCTGCGGGAGCTGTGCTCGTTCAAGTACCTGATCGAAGGTTCCGGCCACGTCCGCCCCTGAGCTCGTGCCGGTCGCGGGCTGAGCGGTGCGCGTCGGAATCCTCGGCGGCACCTTCAATCCGCCGCACCTCGCCCACCTCGTGTGCGCTCAGGAGGCCTACCTCCAGCTGCCGCTCGACCGGGTTTTGTTCATTCCGGCTTCGATCCCGCCCCACAAGGCGGTCGAGGATGAGCCTGGGGCGCGACCACCGCCTCGCCCTGTGCCGGCTCGCCGTCGCGGGTGACGCGGCCCGGTTCGACGTATCCGACGTCGAGGTCGCCCGGCCCGGCCCGTCGTACACGGTCGATACCCTTGAAGAGCTGAATTCCCGAGCACCTGAAAACGAGCTCTTCCTCATCGTCGGCGCGGACATTGCCGCCGGGCTACCGGAATGGCACGAGCCGGAGAGGGTCCTCTCCCTGGCCACGCTGGCGGTGGCCCAGCGGCGCGGTACTTCGCCGGAGGCGGTCCAGGAGGCGCTGGGCGGCCTTCGGGGCGGCGAGCGGTCGCGGTTCTTCGAGATGCCGACGATCGGGCTGTCGTCCACGATGGTTCGTGATCGCGTCCGCTCGGGAGTGTCGATCCGGTATTTCGTGCCGGACGCCGTCTCGCAGTACATCGACCATCATCGGCTGTATCGGAGCGTTGCCCATCAATGAATCCTGAAGAGATCGCAACCGCGGTGGCGCATTACGCGGCCGACCGCAAGGCCCTCGACATCGTGCAGCTCGATCTGCGCGCGATCATCGGATACACGGACTACTTCGTGATCTGCACGGGGCGCAGCGATCGCCAGACGAAGGCGATCCACGACGCGATCCATGCCGGGATGAAGGCCGAGCACGGGATGCTGCCCCAGCGGGTGGAGGGGCTGTCCGAGGGGCGGTGGATCCTGATGGACTACCTCGACGTGGTGATTCACATGTTCACGCCCCGAGACGCGGGAGTACTACCGGCTCGAGCAGCTCTGGGGCGAGGCTCCGGCGCTGGAGGTCGAGACCGCCTCGGTCTGATCGGGGCGCCAGCCCAGCCGCCGCGGTTCACCCGGGCGTGCGGAGGACCGGCCCCACGGACGCTGCCCGAAGGGCAGCCCCATCACAACGCCGCGAGCAGCTTCGGCGCCACCTCTTTCTTGCGGCTCATCACCCCGGGGAGGTCGATCTCGCCGTCCTGGGGCGAGACTCCGAAGGCCCGCGCCGCTCCGGCCGTGTCCCCGGCCACGAGCAGGTCGGTCCCCTTGCTCAGCACGTCGGTGACCATCAGCGCGTACAGATGTAGGCCCTCGCTCTCGCGCGCCTTCCTGTAGAGCCTGGAGGAGCTCGGGCTTGCGCTCCTCGAGCGCTCCGCCGACCACCTCGATCTGGGCGATGCTGATCTGGCCGTTTCGGACGTGGTAGAGCTTGGCGTCCCGGCGGATGATCTCCTCCGCGCTGACCTCGGAGACGTCGGAGGTGGCCTCGAACATCTGCCGGCCGAGCTCCGACGCATCGAGCGCGAGCACCCGCTCCAGATACTCGACCACGGAGCGGTCGCGCTCGGTCGTGGTGAGCGGAGTTGAGAATCACCGTGTCGGACAGGATCGCCCCGAGCAGCATCACCGCCGTCGGCCGGCTCGGCTCCATCCCGCTCTGGCGGAAGCGCTCGATGATCAGGGTTGAAGTCGACCCGACCGGGTCGAACGTCGCCTTGACCGGGATGCGGGTCTCGATCGAGCCGATGTGGTGATGGTCGAGTATCTCCACGATCTCGGCCCTTTCGATCCCGAGCACGCTCTGGGCGGCCTCGGCGTGGTCGACCAGGATGACGCGCCGGCGGCGAGGCGAGACCAGGTGCGAGCGCGTCACGAGGCCGATCGGCCGCCGGTCGCCGTCGATCACCACCGCGGCGCCGTAGTGGCTTTCCTTGATCTGCTCTGAGACCTCGTCGACCAGATCCTCCCTGGTCACGGTCAGCGGATCGCGCTCCATGAACGCCCGGCACGGCGCGGCCAGCGTGATCATCCGCCCGGAGACGTAGGTGTCGAGCGGGGAGACGACGATGGTGGTGCCGTGCTCGCGCGCCAGCGTGAGGATCTCCTCCGATGGCTCGGAGTGATTCGAGAGCACCACCGCTGCGGCCCCGAGCTCGATCGCGCGCCGTTGTGCGTCGGCACGATTGCCGGTCACCACCACGTCGCCATCCGTGATCCCGCTGGGCGCGCTCGGGTCCATCGCCTGCACCCAGACGCGCCCGGACAGGAGCTTGTCCTCGCCGCAGGCCAGCTTGCCCTGGAGCACGTCCACGACCGCGCCGACGCTGGCGGGGCCGTCCTCGAGGGTCGAGGTCTCACGCGACTCGCGGATGTAGCGGCGGGCCAGTGCCCGTTCGGTCACCAGGCCGGCCAGGCCGCCCTCACCGATCGACCACGGGAACCAGCTCGAGCCGGGCCCGGGCCATCTCGAGGCCGGCGGAGCGGATCGGCTCGTCCTCGCCGGCGACCGGAAACGAGCTCGACATCACGTCGCAGGCCCGGAGCATCACGTGCGGGAGCAGCCGGGGCTCGGGTGCGCTCGCTGCGCCCGAGCACCCAGCGCGTCTGCGCGTTGCACTCGCCCAAGCGCACCGGCACGTACTCGTTGTTGGGGTCCAGCCGGCCCTGCAGCTCCGCGTAACCGATCGCCGAGGCGATCGAATCTGTGTCGGGATTTCGGTGACCGGTTACGTAGATCGGCGGCACCGCACGATTATCCCCTTCGCGCGATAGCGTCTTCACTTAATTCGGGGGCGGCGGCGGTCGGCTGTCCCGCGACCAGACAGATCGGAGAGGGACCATGCCGTCGGCGCCAAAGATCCTGCCCACCCAGATCACCGAGGGAACTGCGCCCGGGCTCAACTACCGACTCGAGGGCGAGCTCGTCCCCGTCCTCCACATGGCCCTGGACGGCCGCGTGCCCGGTGTACTTCGAGCATCACGTCCTGCTGTGGAAGTACCCGAGCCTCGACATCGGCCTGCACCCGCTCCGCAAGGGACTGAAGCGCCGGGTGTTCGGTGGCATGCCGCTGCTCCTCCTCCAGGCGCAGTCGGCCGGGGAGGTCGCCTTCAGCCGCGACGCGCCCGGTCACATCGCCGCGCTTCACCTGCAGCCCGGTCAGGGCATCGTCGTGCGCGAGCACCAGTTCCTGGCCGCCACCGGTGGGGTCGAGTACGACTACAGCCGGATCAAGGGGTTCGCCAACATGCTCTACGGCGGCGGCTTCTGGGTCGACGAGTTCTTCGCCGGCGACCATGAGGGCGTGGTCTGGATCCACGGCTACGGCAATGTGTTCGAGAAGGTCCTCGAGCCCGGCGAGTCAATCGACATCGAGCCCGGCGGCTGGGTGTACCGCGATCACTCGGTCCAGATGACCCAGGAGGTGTACGGGTTCAAGACCGGGCTGCTGAGCGGTGCGGGCAACCTGATCTTCAACCGGTTCACCGGTCCGGGCCGCATCGGCCTCCAGAGCGCGTACTTCCATCCCCCGGTGCAGGAGGGCGCGGGCGGAAACCAGCAACGCCAGGGCGGCGGAGCGATCGGAGACATCGTCGGCGGCCTGCTCGGGAACTAGGCCCCGACGTGGCCTTCGTCCCCGGCTATCTGGCCGAGCATCCGCTGCCGCCGGGCATCGTCGGCGCGCTCGGCCTGGCCGGCTACCAGCTCCTCACCGACCTGGCCGGCGTGGGCGCGGGCCGACTCGGGTGCGAACGCGTTTCTGCTCGTGGCGCCCGAGCCCGATCCCGGCGCTGCCCGATGCGGGGACCCAGCTCGCCCTGCACCAGAGCCGGCTGAAGGACGAGGCCGAGCTCGCAGTGTTCGTGCAGCTGGCGGCGCAGCTCGGCTCGATGCGCCTGTCGGGGTACCGGCTCGGGCTCGAGCGGGCGGGTCTGCGCAGCAAGGTCAACCTGATCAACCCGGCGTCAGGGGCGATCGTCGGCCACGATCCCGGAGAAGCACCCGGGCCGACTGCTCGGCTCGGGCCAGAGTGCCGCGCGACTGCTGGCGGGCCTGCGCACGCTTCCCCCGGCCGGCCCGCCCCCCGACCTCGAGAACCCGGAGGCACTGCGTCAGATGCTCCTCGCCCTCGCCCTGCGCGATGAGGCGCTGACCGGCGCGCAGGCCGCCGAGCTCGCCGACCGCGCCCTGGCGCTGAGCCGCGGCGACCGCACGCTCGACCCGCCGGCCGCCCTGGAGGCCGCTCGGCAGGAGGAGATTTAGACATCCGCGACGTCCATCGCCGTGACCACCGCGCCAGGAGCGACTAGTGTTGATCGCATGTCGGTCGACGGCTCAGCGAGCAGCGCCCGGATCGGATATCTCGTGTACCGGCTCGAGCGGCGCCTGCGTGCCCGGATCGATCAGGCCGTGCGCGCCCACGGCCTCACCGCCACCGAGTACGTGACCCTCAGCGTCCTGCGAGAGCGCGACGGCCTCTCGTGCGCGCAGCTCGCCCGGCTCGCCTTCGTGACCCCGCAGGCGATGAACCTCGTCATCTCCGCGCTCGAGCGCCGCGAGCTGGTTCGCCGCCGACCCGACCCCGACCATCGCCGCGTGCTCCGAGCGTCGGTCACCCCGAGCGGGGTCGACGCCCTCGACGCGTGCGATCGCTCGATGGACGAGATCGAAGCCGACATGCTCGCCGAGCTGCCGCCCGAGACGGTCGACGCCGTCCGCGAGGCACTGATCGTGTGTGCCCGGTCCCTCGAGGCCACGCGGTCCTTGGTTTCGAGCTGACGGATCGGCGGATTCCAGCCGGATCAACGGCTTTCCATGGCGAGTCACCAGCACGCGCTCGCCGCCCGCCACACGCTCGACCCAGTGACCGAAGCGATCGCGGAACGGATTGCAGCCGACCACGGTCGGCATGCAATCCCCGTCCGGATGATGGAGCTAGCCGGGACTCGAACCCGCGACCTCCGCCATGCCATGGCGGCGCTCTCCCAGCTGAGCTATAGCCCCGTCGAATTCGAAGCTAGCAGCAAGAGTAATACATGCGACTTGACCATTGCGTGGTTGCGTGACGCGAAGATGAAGCTGGTGCTTGTGTTCGGCCACAGCGACCCGGGACTGTTCGCATTCCCCGCGGACGGAACCGCTTGCCACACTGAGGGCCGATGAACGCCCTCCACAACATCCTCT
Source organism: uncultured Solirubrobacterales bacterium (assembly GCA_963748585.1). Classification (GTDB taxonomy): domain Bacteria; phylum Actinomycetota; class Thermoleophilia; order Solirubrobacterales; family Solirubrobacteraceae; genus Palsa-465. The sequence continues at coordinate 599,061 of CAVVJR010000005.1, forward strand.
GCGCCTCGCGCTGGTGGCGCAGGCGGGTGGAGGGCGAGCTCGTTCCCTGGGGCCTTCGCGACGTCGAGCTGGGCGATCGGGTGCTCGAGATCGGACCCGGCTTCGGCGCCACCACGCGATACCTGACTCAGCGCCTGGGCCGCCTCAACGTCCTCGAGCTCGAGCGCCGGTATTGCGACCGGCTCAGAGCCGAGCTCGGGAGCCGCGTGAGCGTCACCCAGGGCGACGCCACGGACATGCCGTACGCGGAGGGCCAGTTCACGGGCGTGGTGTGCTTCACCATGCTCCACCACATCCCCGAGCGTGAGCTCCAGGATCGGGCCTTCGCGGAGATCGCCCGCGTGCTCGCCCCGGGCGGGACGTTCGCGGGCACGGACAGCGTCGGCACCGGGAAGCTGTTCAAGCTCATCCACGTCGGCGACACGCTGCTTCCGATCGATCCCGGCGAGCTCCCGGCCCGCCTGCAGGCCGCCGGCCTGACGCGAGCCGTTCGTCGAGCCGGCGAACGGCTCGTTCCGCTTCCACGCTCGCAAACCGCTCTAGCGAGCTACCCAGGCCGAGAAGCTCGCCTGCGCGTCAGCCGGGCGGGATGAACTCCGGCACGTCGAGCTCGTCGCCTCCATCCCGCGTCCCGCCCCGCCCAACCCCGCGCCCGCCCGACCCAGACCCCCGCCCGCCCGGCCCCGGACCCTCGCGAGCCGATCCCCAGGCGGTCGCTTTCCCGCTCCACCTCGGCCACCAGCCGCGAATGCACGGTCTGGACGTCGCGCAGCAGGCGTTCGGAGTTCGACCGCAGGGCATCGCCCATCTCCCGCAGGTTCGAGACCAGCTCGAGCCCGTCGGTCCGGATCTCGTTGGCGGCCGTGCGGGCGTCCCGGAGCAGCTCGCGCGCCCGGGTCTCCGCCTCGCCCCGCACCCGGGTGGCTTCGGAGGCCGCCTCGGCGCGGACCCGCGCCACCTCGGTCTCGGCCTCCTTCACCAACCCGGCGGCCGTCTCCCGGGCCGAAGCGACGATCTCCGCCGCCTCCTCCTCAGCCGCCCGGATCCGGTTCTCGCCCGCGCGGTCGGCTTCGGCGATCCGCGCGCGCATCCGCTCCTCGGCTTCCGTCCGCAGGCGCGCCGCGGTCTGCTCGGCCGCGGTGATGATCGCGGCCACCCGGTCGGCCGCGTTGGCTGCCGCGCTCTCGCTCACCCGCGCGATGGTAAACCCCGCGCGGCCGCGGCCACACGGCCACCGCCACCACCACGCGGGCGCGACCGCCCCGCCACCGGCCCCGCAAGTAACCTGCAAAGCAGAGCATGAGCGACCGGAGTTACGACCCCAGGCAGATCGAACCCAAGTGGCAGGAGGTGTGGGCGCGCGAGCGCACGTGGGAGGTGCCCAACGAGGCCGTCCGCGACGGCCGCCAGAACTCCTACGTGTGCGAGATGCTGCCCTACCCGAGCGGCGAGCCGCACATCGGCCACCTGAAGAACTACTCGCTCGGCGACGCGATCGCGCACTTTCAGCGCCGCATGGGACGGCGCGTCCTGCACCCGATGGGCTATGACGCCTTCGGGCTGCCGGCCGAGAACTACGCCATCCGGACCGGTGTCCATCCCCGGGAGTCGACCGACGAATCGATCGAGGCCTTTCGCCGGGCCTTCCGCTCGTGGGGTATCTCGATCGACTGGTCGCGCGAGCTGGCCACGCACGAACCGAGCTACTACCGGTGGACGCAGTGGATCTTCCTGCGCCTGCTCGAGCGGGGGCTGGCCTACCGGCGCGAGGCGGCGGTCAACTGGTGCCCGGTCGACCAGACGGTGCTGGCCAACGAGCAGGTGATCGACGGCCATTGCGAGCGCTGTGGCGCCGAGGTCGAGCTGCGCCAGCTCGAGCAGTGGTTCCTGCGCATCACCGACTATGCCGATCGCCTGCTCGACGACCTGGACACGATCAACTGGCCCGAGCACGTCAAGTCGATGCAGCGCAACTGGATCGGACGCAGCTATGGCGCCGAGGTGGCGTTCCGGTGCGAGGAGCTGGGCATCGACTACCCGGTCTTCACCACCCGCCCGGACACCCTGTTCGGCGCGACGTTCTTCGTCATGGCTCCCGAGCACCCCGACGTGTTCAAGCTCGCCGAGGGGACCGAGCATGAGCAGCAGGTCCACGAGTACGTCAATCACACCCTGACCGAGCGCCCCGACGAACGCGGCGCCGCGGACAAGCCGAAGACGGGAGTTCCGCTCGGCCGCACGGTGACCAATCCCGTGACCGGTGAGCAGATCCCGATGTTCGTCGCCGACTACGTGCTCATGGAGTACGGAACCGGCGCGATCATGGCCGTGCCCGCTCACGATCAGCGCGACCACGACTTCGCTCAGGCGTTCGAGCTCCCGATCAGACCCGTCGTCGCTCCCGCCGACGGCGAGCCGGACATCGAACACGAGGCCTACACGTCGCACGGTGCGAGCGACCGGCTGATCAACTCGGGTTCGTTCACGGGAATGGACGCGGTCTCCGGTCAGCAGGCGATCATCGACTGGCTCGACCGCGAGGGTCGCGGCCACGCGTCGGTCAACTTCCGCCTCAGGGACTGGCTGATCTCGCGCCAGCGCTACTGGGGCTGCCCGATCCCGGTCATCTACTGCGATCGCTGCGGGATGGTCCCGGTCCCCGACCAGGACCTGCCGGTCACCCTGCCCGACGTCCGCGACTACCAGCCGCGGGGCAGCTCACCGCTGGCCGCCGCCGCGGACTGGGTCAACGTCAAGTGCCCGCACTGTGGCGGCCAGGCACGGCGCGAGACCGACACGATGGACACCTTCGTCGACTCGAGCTGGTACTTCATCCGCTACTGCGACGCCCGCAACGACGACGCCCCCTGGGACCGTGCGGCGGCCGACGCGTGGATGCCGGTCGACCAGTACATCGGCGGAGTCGAGCACGCGATCCTGCACCTGATGTACGCCCGCTTCTTCGTCAAGGCGTTCGCCGACATGGGGCTGGTCGGATTCCAGGAGCCGTTCGCGGCCCTGTTCACGCAGGGGATGATCCTCGGTCCGGATGGCCAGAAGATGTCGAAGTCACGCGGGAACGTGATCAGCCCGGCCCCGATCATCGATCGGCTGGGCGCCGACGCAGCGCGCTGCTATGTGCTCTTCATCGGGCCGCCGGACCAGGATGCCGCCTGGTCGGAAACCTCGCTCGAGGGTGTCCACCGATTCCTGAGCCGGCTCTACCGGCTCGGCGACGAGCTCACGCGCGAGGAAGCCGAGAGCCACCCCGGCGCGCGGGCCGACCAGCCCGGAAACCCGACCGGCGATGCGCTGGTCCTGGTCCGCAAGGCCCACTGGGCGATCGAGAAGGTGACCGACGACCTGAGCGGCCGGTTTGCCTTCAACACTGCGATCTCCGCCGTCATGGAGGTCGTGAACGAGATCTACCGGCATCGGGACGCCGACCCGCAGGCGCGAGCCTTCGCCACCGCCACCGCGGCCTCGCTCCTGTTCCCGTTCGCGCCCCACATCTCGGCCGAGGTCTACGAGATGCTGACCGGCCGCCGGGTGTGGGAGGAGCCATGGCCCGACGCCGATCCGGACTACCTCACCGCAGACACGTTCGAGCTCGTCTGTCAGGTCAACGGCAAGGTCCGCGACCGCGTCACCGCTCCGACGGGAGCCCCCCGGGATGAGCTGCAAGAGCTGTGCCTGGCCACCAAGGGCGTCAAGTCCCATCTCGACGGCCACGAGATCGCCAAGGTGATCGTGGTACCGGACAAGCTGGTCAACGTCGTCGTCCGCTAGCCGTGCCCGCACCGCACCGGCCCTACGTGGCGGTCGTCGGCCCGGGCGAGGCCACTCCCGAGGAGAAGGAGGCGGCCGAGCGCATCGGCCGCGCGCTGGCCGACCGGGGCGCCGTCGTGGTCTGCGGCGGCCTGGGCGGTGTGATGGAGGCGGCGTGCCGCGGCGTGGCCGCCGCCGCGGGCACGAGCATCGGAATCCTTCCGGGCGCTGACCGCGGCGCGGCCAACCCATGGGTCCAGATCGCCTTGCCCACCGGCCTCGGCGAGCTCCGGAACGGACTGGTCATCAGGGCGGCGGACGCGGTCATCGCCATCGGCGGCGCCCACGGCACCCTGTCCGAGATCGCACTCGCGCTCAAGACCGGCGTGCCCGTGATCGGGCTCGACACGTGGCCGATCGACGGCATCCACGCCGCCCGCTCGGCCCAGGACGCGGTCGACCAAGCCCTGAGAGCCGCCCGGCCCGGCGCCTAGACTGCACCTCCGGATGCCGAGCTTCAAGCCCGCCTACCTGATCCACGGCGATGACCACGGCCGGATCGCCGAGCGCCGCGCCAAGCTCCGCGAGCTGGCCGAAAAGGAGTCGGGCGCGCAGGGCCTCGAGCTGTTCGAGAACGAGCAGGCGACGCCCGAGGCGGTGGCCAATGCGCTCAACGCGCTCACCTTCGCGATCGGCCGGCGCTTCATCATCGTGGACGGCGCGGAGAGGTGGAAGGACAAGGAGCTCGCTCCGCTCGAGACCGCGCTGCACGAGATCCCGCCCGATACCACGGTGGCCTTCTTCGCCCGCGAAGACGGCCGGGTCAAGGCCTCGGCCAAGCTCCACGACGCGATAACCAAGGCCGGCGGCCTGATCGAAGCCGAGCAGAGCGTGAAGCCATGGGAGCTTCCCAAGTGGGTGATCGCCCGGGCCAAGGAGCACGGCCTCACGCTCGAGCCGGATGCCGCCCGCGCGCTCGTGCAGCACGTCGGCGAGCGCCAGCAGCGGCTGCTGCGAGAGATCGAGAAGCTCGCCCTCGGGGCCAGGGACCAGAACCTCGACCCGGCGGACATCGACGCGCTCACCGCGCCATCGGCCGAACGCAAGGCATGGTCGCTGGCCGACTCGCTCGTGGCCGGGGACGCCCGGGCGGCGACTCACATCTACCTCACCCTGCGCGCTCAGGGTGAGCGAGTGCCGGGGCTGCTCTACTGGATGGCCCAGCGCGTCCGGCTCGCGCACGACGTCGCCCAGGCGGTCGAGGCGGGCGAGCCGCCGGCGCAGGTCAAGCGCAAGCTGCGGATGCCCTCGCGCGCGGCCGACCGCCTGATCGCCGATGCGGGGCGGAACGGAGCCGAGAGCCTGCGGACCGCCCTCGAGCAGATCGCCGACCTGGAGCTCGCCTCCCGCGGTGGCGGCTCGCCCCCGGTCAGCGAGGACACGGCCGCGCTGCGGGCGATCGAGCAGATCGCGGGCTGACGAGCCCGGCTCAGGCAGACGAGCCCGGCTCAGGCAGACGAGCCCGGCTCAGGCAGACGAGCCCGGCTCAGGCAGACGGGCTCAGTGCCCGCCGCGCATGACCAGCGCCACGATCAGCGCGGCCACAACCAGCACCAGGATCACCGTGGCGATCCGCACGATCCAGTCCCGCGAGCGCCGCCCGACCACGGTCGAGTTGTGCATGACCAGCGCGGCCCCGTGGGTGGAGGAGAGCTGGTCGTGCTCGTTCTGCAGCGTGGCCAGGCGCCGGGCCAGCGCATCGCGCTCGGCCATCGCCTCGTCGCGGGCGGCATGGGCGGCATCGAGATCGCCGAGCACGGCATCGCGTAGCTGCGCCGCTTCCGTGGCCGCGCGCTGGGCCCAATCGCGCTCGGCTCGCATCCGCTCGAGCAGCCCGGCCGACTCGTCACGCTCCGAGCGGGCCTGCTCGCGGCCGGCGGTGGCCTGGTCGCGTTGCGCCAGGGCTTCTGACAGCGACTCCCGGGCGCGTTCGAGCTCGGCTTCCAGGTTCGAACGAGCCGCGACGGCCTCATCCCGGGCCGCCAGAGCCCGGTCGCGCTCGGGCACCGCACGGTCACGCTCAGCGGCTGCCCGGTCGCGAATCCCGAGCGCCTGGTCGCGAGCCGCCGTTGCCGTGTCGCGCTCGAGCGCCGCGGTGTCCCGCGCCAGCTCCGCCGCCTCGCGCGCCGCCACCGCCTCGTCCCGTAGCGCGGCCAGCTCGGTCAACTCCGCTGTGAGCCGCTCGACCTGCGCGCGAGCGGTGGCCAGCTCGTCGCGGACCCGGTCCAGCTCGGGCCGTCCGCGCGCCGGCATGCGGGCTGCTCGCCGGCGCGGGCATGCGCACCGCAGCCGGCGCCTCCTGCGCCGCAGCGGGGATCGGGTCCAGCTCCGGCCCGACCACCGCCTCGCCGACCGGGAGGCTGATCTCGATGTCCGGCGCCACCGCGAGCTCGGCCTCGAGCAGCTCGGTGGCATCGTCCTCGAGCCGGAACTCGGCGTGCCACGGCTGACCGTCCTCGGCCGCCCACGGCTTGTGCTCGAGGTCGGCCAGCGCCCGCCACCGTCCCCGGTCGGTGCGCAGATGCAGGGTGGGGCGGACGAAGCGGCGTCCGCGCACGCCGTACCAGCGACCGGTCACGGACAGGCGGTGGTCACCACCGCGCTCGAAGCGATCGAGCTCGAAGTAGATGCGCTGGTCGGTTGGCTCGGCAACGCGCGCCATCAGGCGCGGAAGCTACCGGAATCTGGCCGTTAATCGTCCTCTTAACTACCGGTTGCAAGGAATCGTCCATCGATTACGCCGCTCGGCCGACACGGCCGAGCCGACGGCAGTGGCGCGGCGTCAGCCAGCCGGCTGGCCGCGGCGCACGCGGGCGGCCCGGGACTTCTTGCGAGCGCCGGTGTTGCGGTGAATCGCGCCGCCCTTGACCGCCTTGTCGATCGACTGAACCAGCGACCGGTGCTCAGCCTCGGCGGCGGCGTCGTCACCTTCGGCGACCGCGCGCTCGAGACGATGGAAGTAGGTCTTGATCCGCGACGTGTAGCGCCGGTTCTCGAGTCGCTCCCGAGCCGCGCGCTGAATCCGCTTCTTTTGAGAATGGATGTTGGCCATGTCAGACAGAAGCCGCGGTCGTTCCGCCGCGGCACGCCCGTACTATAGCGCGCGCGTGCCACAGGAGACCATCGCCGCGAACCGACCACGAACCACCCGACGGCTCAGCGTAAACACCGCCATCTTCGCGCTGGGGACCAGCGTCTCCCGGGTCGCCGGGCTGGGGCGCGAGATCGTCGCCGCGAGCTTCTTCGGCACCACGCCGGCCGCCTCGGCGTTCACGATCGCCTCCCAGGTCCCGAACCTGATGTCGAACCTGTTCGCGCAGGCGGCGCTGTCGGCGGCGTTCGTGCCCGTGTTCACCGACCTGCTCGAGCAGAACCGAAGGCGCGAGGCGTTCAAGCTCGCCTCGACGCTGTTCTGGATCATCCTGATCGCACTCGGGGCGCTGACCGCGTTCGGGATCGCGCTCGCCGGGGTGATCATGCCGCTGTTCACGGGCTCGACCTTCAGCGCGGCCGACAACGCGCTCACGGCGACGCTGGCCCAGATCCTGTTCCCGGTCGTTCTCCTGCTCGGGCTGACCGGGCTCCTGGTCGGGATCCTCCAGTCCTACGACGAGTTCTCGATCCCCGCCATTGCGCCCGCGGTCTGGAACGCGGTCATCCTGATCCTGCTCGTCGCCCTGCGTCACAGCTTCCATCTGCAGATCTACGCCTACGCGGTGGCCTGGCTGGTGGCCACGGTGGTGCAGATGCTGATGGTGGCCTGGGCCCTGCGCAAGATCGACTTCCGCCTCAGTTTCGAGCTCGACTGGCGTGACCCGCGGGTCAAGCAGGTCTTCGTCCTCATGCTCCCGGTCACCATCGGACTGGGCATCGTCAACCTCGACCAGCTGCTCAACTCGGTCTTCGGCGCGCTCGTCTCGACCGCCGCCCCGCGTGCCATCGACCAGGCGTTTCGCATCTACATGCTGCCCCAGGGCGTGTTCAGCGTGGCCGTGGCCACCGTGCTCTTCCCGACCCTGAGCCGCCAGGCCGCCCGGCGCTCGCCCAAGGAGATGCGGGCCGACGATCGGCAACGGCATGCGCCAGATCAACCTGCTTCTGATCCCGGCCGCGGCCATGCTGATCGTGCTCGCCACCCCGATCACCCGGCTCGTCTACCAGCGCGGCAGCTTCGGCCCGCACTCCACCCATCTGGTCTCGGTGGCGCTGTTCTGGTTCGCCTTCAGCCTTCCCTTCGGGGGGATCAACCTGCTGCTCACCCGCACCTACTTCGCGCTCCAGCGTCCCTGGATCCCGACCAAGTTCGCCGCCACCAACATGGTCGTCGACATCATCGTCAGCGTGGCGCTGTACAAGCCGTTCGGGATCGCGGGCCTGGTCATCGGGACCGCGGTGGCCAACATGGTGATGACGGGCCTTCTCTACAACCGTCTGCGCCTCGGCTTCAACGGGCGCCTCGAGGGCGCGCACACGCTGATGGTGACCGCGCGGGTGCTGGCCGCCGCGGCGGGCATGGCGGTGGTGGCCCGCATCCTGTGGTCACTTCTCAACGGCCTCCTCGGCCACTCGCTGATCGCGCAGATCTTCGCCGTCGGGATCCCCATCGTCGCCGCGTCGGCGCTGTACGCGAGGATCGTGCTCGCGATGCGAATCCCCGAGGCGCGCCAGATCGAGAACCTGATCCGCGAGAGGCTGCACCGATGACCGACGTAAAGGGCGTGTACGAACGTCACCTGTCGACCCCGCGCCGCGAGCGGGCGTTCCTGAGCGCGCTGGGCTTCACGGCCACGTTCGGGATCACCCGCGGGATCACCCACGCGATCAAAGCCGGCGTCGGGCCGTTCCAGAATCTGTCGGCCGGCGGGACCCACATCCACCATTCGACCTTCGGGATCTTCGGGCTGCTCGGGATCGGTTACGCCTGGACCCACCACTGGGGCACGGGCGTCGAGCCGGAAAGGCGCTGGCGGTCACGGCTCACCGCCACCGCCTACGGGATGGCCTCGGCCCTGACCCTGGACGAGTTCGCCCTGTGGCTCGACCTCGAGGACGACTACTGGGATCAGCAGGGTCGCAAGTCGATCGACGCGGTGGCCATCTTCGCCGGTCTGCTCACCATGGGGATCGCCGGTCGCGACGCTCTGAAGGAGCTGGCGCAGCTCGAGCGCAAGGCGCCAATACCCTAGAGGTAGTGCCCGAGATCCGGAACTTCTCGATCATCGCCCACATCGACCATGGCAAGTCGACGCTGGCCGATCGCATCCTCGAGCTCACCCACACGGTCGACCCGCGGTCGATGCGCGCCCAGGTGCTCGACTCGATGGAGCTCGAGCGCGAGCGCGGGATCACGATCAAGGCCCAGGCGGTACGCGTCTTCTACCAGTCCAAAGACGGCAACGCCTACCAGCTGCACCTGATCGACACCCCGGGCCACGTCGACTTCACCTACGAGGTCTCCCGCAGCCTGGCCGCGTGCGAGGGGGCGCTGCTGGTCGTGGACGCCTCCCAGGGCGTCGAGGCCCAGACGGTGGCCAACACGTACCTGGCCATCGATGCCGGCCTCGAGCTGATCCCGTGCCTGAACAAGGTCGACCTCCCGGGCGCCGAGCCCGAGCGGGTGGCCGAGGAGGTGGCCGAGCTGCTCGGTGAGCCGGCCGACCAGGTCCGCCGGATCAGCGCCAAGACCGGCGAGGGCGTGACCGACGTGCTCGACGAGCTGATCGCCAAGGTGCCACCGCCGACCGGCAATCCCAACCGGCCGCCCCGGGCGCTCATCTTCGACTCGGAGTTCGACCAGTACCGCGGGGTGATCGCCTACATCCGCGTGGTCGACGGCACGTTCACCAAGGGCGACGCGATCCGGGCCATGCAGGCCGGCACCGAGGCCGACATCGACGACATCGGCTTCTTCACCCCGCAGATGACCTCGGCCGAGAAGCTGACCGCGGGCGAGGTCGGGTTCCTGATCACCGGGATCAAGGACGTGACCAAGCTCCGGGTCGGCGACACGCTGACCAGCAAGGCCAACCCGGCCTTCGAGCCGCTGCCCGGCTACCGCGAGGTCAAGCCGATGGTGTTCTGCGGCCTGTTCCCGATCGACTCCGACGCCTATCCCGATCTGCGCGATGCGCTCGAGAAGCTCACCCTCAACGACGCCGCCCTGTCCTGGGAGCCGGAGACCTCGGACGCGCTCGGCTTCGGCTTCCGCTGCGGGTTCCTCGGGCTGCTGCACATGGACATCGTGCGCGAGCGCCTCGAGCGCGAGTACGACCTCGAGCTGCTGGCCACGATGCCGAGCGTCGAGTACGAGGTGACGCTGACCGACGGGGTCGTCCAGGCCGTCCACAGCCCCCACGAGTTCCCCGACCCATCCACGGTCCAGGAGGTCCGGGAGCCGTACATCCGCGCCTCGATCCTCACCCCGAAGGAGTACGTGGGGCAGATCATGGAGCTGTGCCAGGACCGGCGCGGCGAGCATGCGGGCATGCACTATCTGTCTTCCGAGCGGCTGCAGATGACCTACGACCTCCCGCTGGCCGAGATCGTGCTCGACTTCTTCGATCAGCTGAAGTCGAGGACGCGTGGGTACGCCTCGCTCGACTACGACCTCACCGGTCTGAAGCCCTCCGACCTGGTCAAGCTCGACATCCTCCTGGCCGGCGACCCGATCGACGCCCTGTCGATGCTGGTCCACCGCAGCAAGGCGTACGAGTCCGGTCGCACGCTGACCGAGAAGCTGCGCGAGAAGATCCCCCGCCAGCAGTACGACGTCCCGATCCAGGCCGCGATCGGCTCACGGATCGTGGCCCGGGAGACGATCAAGGCGTACCGCAAGGACGTGACGGCCAAGTGCTACGGCGGCGACATCAGCCGCAAGCGCAAGCTGCTCGAGCAGCAGAAGAAGGGCAAGCAGCGGATGAAGCAGGTCGGCCGGATCGAGGTCCCGCAGGAGGCGTTCCTAGCCGTGCTGGAGCTGGGCGAAAAGTCTTAGGGGTCGCCTGCGGCGACATCCATGGGGCCGACAGCTCCAGCCCGGACTAAGCCGCGATTCAGCGGTTTACTCGCAATGAGCCGCGTCAGCGGCTCACGCCCACCAAGAACGGCCCGGGTGAACCGAGCGCGTGTAGCGCACCGGCTGGTAGTAGTAGCGCCCGCGTCGGTGACCGAACGCGCCGAGCGTGATCACGAAGATCGCCACCCACAGCGCGAATATGGTCGCCGCCACGGCCACCGCGACGGCTGCGACCACGATCATCAGCGGAACCAGCAGCACCAGTGCCACCGGCGGCAGCGACCGGACGGTCGAGAGGGTGCGGCGTGGCGCGCCTCGGCGCTCGGGAACGTCGCGCCGCGGGAGGTCGGCGACCACGGCGTCGAGCTCGCCGTAGGTGCGAGCGGCGAACACCGCGCCGAGCCGCTCTTCGAGCTCGTCGGCGAGCAGCCGGCCCTCGCCAGTGGCGTTGCGCAGCCGCTCGGCCACCTGCTCGCGATCGGCGTCCGATGCCCTCAATGTCGATCGCCGTGCCATGCGTTCAGCATAGAGCGCACCGATCCTGGGGACAAGAGTGCCATGGACCTTGGTTTGAGCGAACGCGCCTGCGTGATCACCGGAGCCTCGGGCGGGATCGGGCGCGCCACCGCCGTCGCCCTCGCGCGCGAGGGAGCGTCCCTCCTGCTCGTCGGCCGCAGCGCCGAGCGCCTGCAGGCCACGCTCGACGCGGCGGGCGGCGACGCCGTTCGAATGCGACATCACCGAGCCCGACGCCGGCGAGCGCGTGCTGAAGGCCTGCCTCGAGCGCTTCGGCCGGATCGACGCCCTGGTCAACAACGCGGGCACGAGCTCCGTCAAGCCGCTCGAGGAGCTGGCCGACGCCGAATGGCAGGAGCAGTGGGAGCTCCACGTGATGGCACCGATGCGGCTGATGCGCGCCGCCGCCCCGGCGATGGCGGAGCGAGGCTGGGGCCGGATCGTCAACGTGTGCTCGTCCTCGGGCAAGCGGCCCTCCCAGACCAACGTGGCCTACTCGGTGACCAAGGCGGCCGAACTGTCCTTGTCGCGGGCCTTCGCCGACGCCTACGCCGGCCGGGGGGTCCTGGTCAACGCGATCGCGCCCGGCCCGGTGGCGGGAGATCTGTGGCTCGCGCCTGGCGGTCTGGCCGAGCAGAACGCGCGGGCGCGTGGCATCAGCAAGGACGAGGTGGTGCAGGCGACCGCCTCCCGCACGCCGCTCGGCCGCATGGGCGGAGGAGCGCGAGATCGCGTCCGTGATCGCCTTTCTGTGCTCGGAGGCGGCCTCGAACGTGGCCGGCGCGGCCTGGTCGGTCGACGGCGGCACCGTCCCGGTGATCATTTGAGAGACTCCCGCGCCGATGAACACCGAGGCGATCGGCAAGACATTCGACCCGACCAACTACGCGGTCGGGCGCGAGAAGGTGCGCGAGTACGCCTCGGCCGTGGGGGAGACCAACCCGCTCTACCTCGACGTCGAGGCCGCGCGCGAGGCCGGCTACGCCGACGTGGTGGCGCCGCCCGATGTTCGCCGTCGTCTACTCGAGCCGCTCGCTCGTGCCCGCGCTGTTCGACCCTGAGGTCGGCATGGACTTCGCCCGCATGGTCCACGGGGGCCAGGAGTTCCTGTGGGGGCCGCTGGTCGTGGCCGGCGACGAGATCACGACCACGGCCAGGGTCAAGGACATCTCCGAGCGCGGTGGGATGGGCTTCTACGTGTTCGAGACCGAATCGGTCAACGACCGCGGCGAGACCGTGTGCACGGGCATCTGGACCAACATCGTCCGGGGAGTGGGATGAACCAAGGCGACTCGATCGAGCTCAAGGTCACCCCGGACCCGTACGTGACCGTCCGCTACGCCGGCGCCTCGGGCGACTTCAACCCGATCCACATCGACGAGGAGTTCGCCCGGCAGGTCGGCCTCCCGGGCCGGATCCTGCACGGCCTGTGGACCATGGCCCAGGTCGCGCGGGCCCACACCGACGCGGCCGGCGGACCGCAGGCGCTGAAGCGCCTGTCGGTGCAGTTCCGCGGCATGGGGCGGATGGGCGAGGAGATCACGGTCGCCGGCACGGTCACGGAGGTCGATGACGGAGTGGCCGTGGTCGAGTCCGAGGCCGAGCAGTCCGGCCACCGGATCATCCGTAACGCCCGGGCCGAAATCGCGGCATAGCGCCGAAATACAATCTCAGTCGTGCTGACTGACCGCCAGGAGCTGGTGCTGCGCCGGGTCGTCGAGGAGTACCTCGAGGACGGCGCGCCCGTGGGCTCGAAGTCACTGGCCGCGGACGTCCGCTGGGGACCGTCGACGATCCGCCACGAGCTGGCCAACCTCGAGGAGCTGGGCCTGCTCGCTCACCCCTATACCTCGGCGGGCCGCGTGCCCACCGAGGCCGGCTACCGGTACTTCGTCGACCGCCTGCTGCCCCAGATGGATTTGGAGCCCCGCCCACCCCAACGCCTGGGGCTGTCGCTGGTCCGCCGCGAGGTCGACGAGGCGATGCGGGTGACCACCGAGGCCCTGTCCCAGGTCACCAACCTGCTGGCGATCGTCACCGCGCCGCCGATCGACACCTCGACCATCCGTCACATCGAGGTGCTCGTGCTCCAGCCGCAGGTGCTGATGGTGGTCGTCATCACCTCGACCGGCGGCGTGACCAAGCGCCTCTTCACCTTTCCCCGCCCGGTCGACTCCGGGCTCGCCGACTGGGCCGCGTCCTATCTGAACGAGCGCCTGGTCGGTCTCGGACTCGGGGCGCGAATGCTGCATTCCCGCCTTCACGACCCTTCGCTGACCCAGACCGAGACCGCCTTCCTGGACGCGCTCGCGCCCGTGTTCACCGACCTCGAGGAGAGCGCTCACGAAACCCTGTACGTCGACGGCACGGCCCGGCTGCTCCGCCCCGAGCGGATCGCCGACATCTCCGAGCTGAACTCGCTCATGGAGATGCTCGAGCGCCGGGTCAGCCTGCTCGGGGTCTTGCGCTCGGCCCTGTCCGAGCGTGACGTGCTCGTGCGGATCGGAGCCGAGAACGATGCGCCCGCGCTGCGCTCGCTGGCGCTGGTGGCGGCCGGCTACGGGCTGCCGCAGCGTCGGCTCGGGGCCGTCTCGGTCATCGGCCCGCTCCGCATGGACTACCGCCAGGCCATCTCCTCGGTGCGCGACGCCGCGGCTCAGCTCTCCGCCTTCATCGCCGACCTCTACGACGAGCGACGATGAGCGCCACCAGTAGGGACTACTACGAGGTCCTCGGCGTCTCCCGCGACGCCGACGAGGCGACGATCAAGAAGGCCTTCCGCCGCCTGGCCCGCGAGCTGCACCCGGACGTCAACAAGGACCCGAACGCCGAGGACCAGTTCAAGGAGGCGGCCGAGGCCTACGAGGTCCTGTCCGATCCCGACCGCCGCGCCACCTATGACCGCTACGGCCACGAGGGTCTGCGCACCGGCGGCTACGCCCCCAACTTCGACTCGTTCGGCTCGGTGGCCGACATCTTCGAGGCCTTTTTCGGCGGAGGCGGTGGCTTCGGCAGCGTGTTCGGGGGCGGGGGCCGGGCCACCGGCCCGGTCCAGGGCGGCGACGTTGCGGTGACCGCGGCCATCGACCTGGCCGACGCCGTGCACGGGACCTCGGCCGAGGTGAGTTACGAGGCGGTGGCGACGTGCGAGCACTGCCGCGGCAACGGCGCCGAGCCCGGGACGCCGATCGAGACCTGCCCCCGCTGTCAGGGCAGCGGCCAGCTCCGCGCGGTATCGCGGACCCCGTTCGGCCAGGTCGTCCGGGCGACCGCATGCGATGTCTGCCAGGGCGACGGCCGGGTGGCCAAAGAGCCGTGCAAGTCGTGCCGCGGTCGCGGGCGCAAGGTCGAGCAGCCGAAGGTGTCGGTCGACGTCCCCGCCGGCATCGCCGACGGCCAGCGGATCCGGATCGCGGGTCGAGGCCACGCGGGCGAGCGCGGCGGTCCCCCCGGCGACCTGTACGTGATGATCCACGTGCGCGAGGACCCGCGGTTCGTGCGCGACGGCGACGACCTCGTCACCGCGGTCGATGTCTCGGCGCCGCTGGCCGCGATCGGCACCACGGTCGAGGTGCCGACCGTCGACGGCCCGGTCGAGCTCGAGGTCCCGGCCGGCACCCAGCCCCACGAGACCCTGTTCGTACGCGGCGCCGGCGTGCCGGCGCTCCGGGGCCGGCATGTCGGCGATCTGCGTGTGGTGGTCAACGTGGTGGTCCCCCGCCATCTGAGCCGCGATCAGCGTGAGCTCTACGAGCAGCTCGCCGGCACCATGACCGACCACAACCTCCGCACCGACGAGGGCGTGTTCGGGAAGCTCCGCCGCGCCTTCCATCATTGATCCGGCTCGCGCTGCGCGTCCCGTCCGAGCAGGCCGAGCTCGTCCTGGCCGAGCTGCTGGAGCTCGCGCCCAATGGCGTTGAGGAGGTGGCGCTCGGCGAAGGCCTGATCGAGTACGCGGTCTACGGGGCGCCGGGCGAGCTCCCCGCGCTGCCCGACCTGCGGGCCGTGGCGGGCGGGGCGCTGGTCGAGATCACCACCACCGAGGTGGCCGACGATTGGGACCAACGCTGGCGCGAGTTTCACCGGCCGCTCGTGATCGAAGGCCGCCTCACCGTCCGGCCGCCCTGGGAGCCGGCCGGTGACACGCCGATCGATCTCGTGGTCGATCCCGGCCAGGCCTTCGGGACCGGCGCCCACGCCACCACGCGCCTGTGCCTCGGGCTTCTGCTCGAGCTCGAGCCGCGCCAGGACGGCTTCCTGGATCTGGGGTGCGGGTCCGGCGTGCTGGCCATCGCCGCCGCCCGGCTCGGCTGGTCGCCGGTGCTGGCGCTGGACCACGACCCGGCGGCGGTCACGGCGACGGCCGAGAACGCACGAGTCAACGGCGTCGAGGTCGAGGTCCGCCGCCACGACCTCCGAAGCGATCCGGTTCAGAGCGCCCCTGCTGTGGCGGCCAACCTGCTCGCACCCCTGCTGGCCGCCTGGGCCGAGCGGCTCACCGCCGCCCCGCGTCTGCTCATCGCCAGTGGATTGCTCAGGCACGAGGTCTCAGCCGTGGCGGCTCGGTTCGCGCACCTCGGGCTCAGCGAGCGAACCCGCCGCCACCAGGGCGACTGGGCGGCGGTCCTCCTCGTGGCCGAGTAGGCGCGCGCGAACTCTGTCCATCGGGCCGATGCCGGTCACCGGCCGTTCAGCGACCCTTCGCTCATGTGAAAACGAGCTTGCGATCGGCGCGACGGTTCGGATCGCGCCGCGGCCGAAGCCTCGGGTACGGATGCCAGCGCCCCCCGAGGACACCGCGGCGGCTCAAAGGTACGAACGCGCGCCGATCGCAAGCGGGATACCGTCCTCAGACGTGGCCTCGTTCGCGGTCAAGTTCCTCGGCTGTAAGGTCTCGCAGGCCGACGCCATGCTGGCCCGCCAGGCCATGCTCGCGGCCGGGCACACCGAGGTCGCCGAGGCCGACGCCGATCTCCACGTCATCAACACGTGCTGCATCACCAACGAGGCCGAGGCCAAGTCACGCCAGTCGGTCCGCCGGTCCCTGAGGACCGCCCGCGAGGTGCTGGTGGCCGGCTGCGCGGTCAACCTCGACCAAGCCCAGTTCGCCGCCCTGGACTCGCGGGTCAGGACGTTCGTCGGCACCGCCGACGACGTGGCGGCCGAGCTCGGCGGCTGCGCCGACCTGGAGCACGACGTGCTCGCGCGCGCGGCCCCCGGCGGAGCCGCCCGCACGCGCGGTTTCATCAAGGTCCAGGACGGCTGCGACTGCTGGTGTGCCTACTGCATCATCCCGACCGTGCGGGGCGGCGCCCGCTCGCGGCCGGCCTCGGCCGTGCTCGACGAGGCCCGCCGCCGGGTTGAGCAGGGGCAGCCCGAGATGGTGCTGACCGGGATCAGCGTGGGCGACTACCGCGACCCCGAGCGCGGCCTCGAGCTGGGCGATCTGATGGTCGCGGTGGCCCACGTGCCCGGGGTGGAGCGAGTCCGGCTGTCGAGCGTCGAGGTCATCCACGTCAAGGACTCGCTCGTCCGGGCGCTTTCCGAGGAGCCGAAGGTCTGCCCGCACCTGCACATCCCGATGCAGTCGGGCGACGATCGCGGTGCTCGCGGCCATGGGCCGCCACTACACCGCGGCCGAATACCTCGACCACGTGCGCGCGGTCCGCTCCGCGGTGCCCCACCTGAACGTGACCACGGACGTGATCGTCGGCTTTCCCACCGAGGACGGGGCCGCGTTCGAGCGCACGCTGCGAACGGTCGAGCGGGCCGGCATCAGCCGGGTCCACACGTTCTCCTACTCGACCCGGCCCGGCACGGCGGCGGAAGGCCTCGGCGATCGCGTCCCCGCGCCGGAGAAGAAGCGCCGCTCACAGGCGCTGCGCGGACTCTCGGAGGCCCGCTCACGGCGGCATCGCCACGCCAAGCTCGGAGCGCCCGAGCTCGTTTTGATCGACAAGGTGGCCGACAGCCAGTGCTCGGGCTACACGGCCGACTACACCCGCTGTTACCTGCCCGCGGGGGCGGGCGAGCGCGGGGCCATGGTCGAGGTCGAATGCGTGGAGCTGTTCGCCGACGGCGTACGGTGCAGGGCTATCCTGAGAGCGTGACCGTTCTCGACCAGGTTCGCACCGATATCACCACCGCGATGAAGGCGGGCGAGAAGACTCGCGTGGGCGCGTTGCGGCTCGTCTTGTCCGAGCTCCAGAAGGCGGCCAAAGAAGGCGGAGACGACGAGCTCGCCGTGCTCCGGCGCGAGCGCAAGCGGCGGCTCGACGCGGCCACGCAGTTCCGCGATGGCGGCCGCCCCGAGCTGGCCGAGCAAGAGGAGTCCGAGGCCAGGCTGATCGAGAGCTACCTCCCGGCCGAGCTCGATGACGCCGAGCTCGACGCCATGGTGGCCGCCGCGGTGGCCGAGACGGGCGCCAGCAGTCCCAAGGACATGGGGCAGGTGATGAAGGCCGTGATGGCCAAGGCGGGCGGCCGTGCCGACGGCAAGCGCGCGTCCGCGCGTGTGCGCGAGGCGCTGGGTGCGTAGGCAGCTCGAGCTCGACAACGCGGTTGCCGCCGAGCTGGCGGGGAGCGAGGACGCGGTCCTGCGCGCGCTCGAGGGTCATCTGAAATGCGACGTCTTCCTGCGTGGGAACGTGCTCACGCTCGACGGCGACGAGGAGGCGGTCGAGGCGGCGGCCGGGGTGGTGCGCGAGCTGGCCGAGCTCATCGAGCAGGGCCACGAGATCGCGCCCGGGACGATCGAGGCGGTGACCCGCGCGCTCGACGCGCACGAGTCTCCGGCCGGGATCCTCGAGGACGTCGTCTGGCGTCACCGAGCGACCAAGGTCGCGCCCAAGACGGTGAATCAGAAGCGCTACGTCGACTCGATCCGCCAGAACACGATCACGTTCGGCATCGGCCCGGCCGGGACCGGCAAGACGTTCCTGGCCGTGGCCCTGGCCGCGGCGGCGCTGAGCCGCCGGGAGGTCAACCGGATCATCCTCACCCGGCCTGCGGTCGAGGCGGGTGAGCGGCTCGGCTTCCTCCCCGGCGACCTGATGGCCAAGGTCGATCCGTATCTGCGGCCGCTGTTCGATGCCCTGCACGACATGCTCGAGCCCGACCGCGTGTCCGGCTATCTGGAGCGCGGGGTGATCGAGGTGGCGCCGCTGGCGTTCATGCGCGGCCGGAGCCTCAACGACAGCTTCATCATCCTCGACGAGGCCCAGAACACGAGTCCCGAGCAGATGAAGATGTTCCTGACCCGGCTCGGGTTCAACTCGAAGATGGTGGTCACCGGCGACATCACCCAGATCGACCTTCCCCGGGAACAGGAGTCGGGACTGGTGATCGTGGCCGACATCCTCCAGGGCGTGGAGGGGATCGACTTCGTCCGCTTCGGCGACGAGGACGTCGTGCGGCACAAGCTGGTGCGCCGGATCGTCGAGGCGTACAACGAGCATGGCCAGCGGCAGACTCCGGAGTTGCGCCCGCGTCGACGTGCTTGAGATCGAGCTGATCGGGATCGATGCCGTCGAACACGACGGCCCGACCGCGACCGAGATCCAGGAGCTGTGCGCGCTCGCGCTCGCCTCGGCCGGGATCGACCAGGGCCATCTGGCCATCGACTTCGTGGACGCCGAGCGGATCCGCGTGCTCAACCGGGACTACCGCGCCCACGACGAGCCCACCGACGTGCTGTCGTTCGGGGTCGACGAGGACGGCCCGGCGGCCGGCCCGCGTGAGCTCGGGGACATCGTCATCTGCCCCGAGCACACGGCCGATCTGCGCGAGGCGGTCGTGCACGGCACGCTCCATCTGACCGGGATGGATCACGAGACCGACGAGGGCGAGATGCTGGCGCTCCAGGCCGAGCTGATGCGCTGGGTCACTTGAGCCGCTCCGGCTTCATAGCCATCGCGGGCCGGCCCAACGTCGGCAAGTCGACGCTGACCAATGCGATCGTCGGCGCCAAGGTGGCGATCGTCTCCGACAAGCCGCAGACCACCCGGCGGGCGATCCGGGGTGTGGCCAGCGGTCCTGACTGGCAGCTCGTGCTGGTCGACCTGCCGGGCGTCCAGCGCCCACGTGACGCGCTCACCGAGCGGATGCAGCGGCGGGTCGAGCGCGAGCTCGAGGACGCCGATGCCTGCCTGTTCGTGGTCAACGCCGAGCAGGGCATCGGTCCCGGGGATCGCTTCATCGCCGGCCTGCTCAAGGGCGCTTCGGTGCCGATCGTGATCGCGGCCAACAAGCTCGACCGGATCGACCTCCCCCGCACCGCCGCGACGCTCCAGGCGGCGGCCGACCTGGAGGTCGCGGACGAGATCTTCCCCGTCTCCGCCCGCACGGGCTACGGAATGCGGCCGCTGGTCGACCATCTCGTCTCGCTCCTGCCCGAGGGGCCGTTCTACTTCGAGCCCGACCAGCGCTCGGACCTCGGCGAGCCGCTGCGGCTGGCTGAGCTGGTGCGCGAGCAGGTGCTGACCCGAACCCGGGAGGAGGTGCCGCACGCGGTCGAGGTCCAGGTCGAGTCAGTCGACCAGGTCCGCGCCGACTTGATCCGGGTCGAGGCGGTGATCCTGGTCGAGACCGAGTCCCAGAAGGCGATCGTGATCGGCGCCCGGGGCCAGCGGGTGAAGGAGATCGGGATCGCGGCTCGCAAGGCGATCGAGCTCGAGCTGTCCGCCCACGTCCACCTCGAGCTCAAGGTCCGCGTACGGCGCCACTGGCGGGCGGACGACCGAATGCTGGACCGGCTGGGAATTGAATAAGTGCCGGCGGCAAGCCGCCGGCATTGGGAGTTTCGCTGGCGCGAAACTCCCGGCCCCGGGGGTCCTCCATAGAATCGTCGGCCCATGGAGATCGCCTTTGACGAGCGCGGGCTGGTGCCCTGCATCGTGCAGGACTGGCACACCGGCGAGGTCCTGACCCTCGCCTACATGAACGCCGAGGCGTTGCGGCTGACCGAAGAGACGGGGGAGATGCACTTCTTCAGCCGCTCGCGCCAGGAGCTCTGGCACAAGGGCGCGACCTCGGGCAACACCCAGGCGGTCAAGCAGCTCCGATACGACTGCGACGCCGACGCCGTCCTGGCGCTGGTCGAACCCGCCGGCCCGGCTTGCCACACCGGCGAGCGGACGTGCTTTCACAACGGCGAGCTCACTCCGCCGGCGCCGTTCGAGGTGCTGCCCGAGCTCGAGCGTACGATCGCCCAGCGCGCCGCCGACCGCCCGGCCGGCTCCTACACGACCGTTCTCCTGGATGAGCCGGGCCGCGCGGGGGAAAAGGTGCAGGAGGAGGCCGAGGAGGTCGCTCGCGCGGCCCGCGAGGAGAGCGACGAGCGTGTGGCCGAGGAGGCCGCCGACGTGATCTACCACCTGGCTGTGCTCCTGCGCGAGCGCGGGCTGTCCCTGGCCGACGCCGGGAGGGTGCTGGATGGCCGTCGCCAAGGCTGAGCACGAGTTCGAGCAGGTGCGCGAGCTGGCTCGCGACCACAACCTGATCCCGGTCCAGGAGTCGTTCATCGACGACTGCCAGACTCCGGTCTCGGCCTTTCTCAAGCTCCGCGACGACGGGCCGTGCTTCCTGCTCGAGTCGGCCGAGCAGGGCCGGGTCGGCCGGTACTCGTTCATCGGCTACCGGCCGCGCAAGGTGCTGCGCTGGTCGCTCGGTGATCCCGGCGACCCGTACGACCTGGCCGCCCGCGAACTGGCCCGGTTCAACCCGGCCCCGACGCCGGGCGCGCTGCCGTTCTCCGGCGGCGCGGTGGGGGTGTTCGCCTACGACCTGGTCCGCACCGCCGAGCCGCTCGGGCCGCCCAACCCGGATCCGCTCGGCGTCCCCGACCTGGCGCTCATGCTGACCGACACCCTGGTCGTGTTCGACCACCTCAAGCGGACGGTGACCGTGCTGGCCAACGTGTACACCGAGGACGAGCTCGAGGCCTCCTACGAGCGGGCGGTCCAGACGATCGCCGAAGTCCGCTGGAAGCTATCCGGGCCGGTGCCGCGCCCGAGCCGACCCCCCCGGCGGGACCGGCAGGTCCCGCCCTTGAAATCAAATCTGACCCGTGAGCAATTCGAGGGCAACGTGGCCCGGATCATCGAGTACATCCGGGCCGGCGACGCGTACCAGGTCGTTCCCTCGCAGCGCTGGTCGGCGCCCGTGCCGGTGGAGGCGTTCTCGATCTACCGCGGCCTGCGGGCGGTCAACCCCAGCCCATACATGTACTTTCTCGACTTCGGCGACTTCGAGGTCGCCGGCGCCAGCCCGGAGCCGCTGATCACGGTCAGCGGGCGCACCGTCTCGACCCGGCCGGTTGCCGGGACGCGGCCCCGAGGCGCCAACGTCGAGGAGGACCGGCGGCTGGCCGCCGAGCTGCTGGCCGACGAGAAGGAGCGCGCCGAGCACGTGATGCTGGTCGACCTCGGCCGCAACGACCTCGGCCGCGTGTGCGAGTACGGCAGCGTGGTGGTCGAGGACTTCATGGCCGTCGAGGACTACAGCCATGTCATGCACATCGTCTCGAGCGTCACCGGCCGCCTGCGGGAAGGCGTGGACGCGCTTCAGGCGCTGCGGTCGGTGCTCCCGGCTGGGACACTGTCGGGCGCCCCCAAGGTGCGGGCCATGCAGATCATCGACGAGCTCGAGCCGGTCAAGCGCGGCGGCTACGGAGGGGCGATCGGCTGGGTCGGCTACGGCGGCGACCTCGACACCTGCATCCACATCCGCACCGTGGTGGTCAAGGACGGGGTCGCGCACGTGCAGGCGGGCGGCGGCACGGTGGCCGACGCCAACCCGGCTTACGAGTACGAGGAGTCGGTGGCCAAGTCCCGCGCCGTGCTGCAGGCGATCGAGCTCGCCTCCGCGCAGCCCGACTGGCCATGAGAATCCTCGTCATCGACAACTACGACAGCTTCACCTACAACCTGGTCCAGTACCTGGGCGAGCTCGGGGCGACGATCGAGGTGGTCCGCAACGACCGCGCCACCGTCGAGGACCTGCTCGTGCGCGGGTACGACCGCCTGATCGTCTCCCCGGGGCCCTGCACGCCCGACCAGGCCGGGATCTCGCTCGAGGCGGTCCGGCGCTTCCCGGAGGCCGGCGTGCCCACGCTCGGTGTGTGCCTCGGTCACCAGGCGCTCGTCCAGGCCTGGGGTGGCACGGTCACCCAGCACGAACCCGTGCACGGGAAGACGACGATGATCGAGCACGACCGGCGGACGATCTTCCGGACGCTGCGCTGGCCGTTGAAGGTCGGTCGCTACCACTCGCTCGTCGCCTCGCCGGCGCTGCCCGAATGCCTCGAGCGCAGCGCCTTCGGGGGTGACGTGGTGATGGCAGTCCGCCACCGCTCGCTGCCGCTCGAGGGCGTGCAGTTCCACCCCGAGTCGGTGCTGACCGAGCAGGGCCGGGAGCTGCTGGGCAACTTCCTGGAGCGGGCCCGATGACCGATCTCCTGACTCGCGCGATCGACGCGCTGGCCAGCGGGCGCGACCTCTCCCGCGACGACGCGGCGGCCGTGCTGTCGGAGATCATGGCCGGGAACGCTTCGGAGACGCAGATCGCGGCCTTTCTGATCGCGCTGCGGACCAAGGGCGAGACGGTGCAGGAGCTGGCCGGTCTGGCGCAGACCATGCGTTCCCTGGCCGCGCGGGTCGCGGTGGCGAGCGAGGATCTGCTCGACACCGCGGGGACCGGCGGCGGGCGCCGGACGTTCAACGTCTCCACGACCGCGGCGCTGATCGCGGCCGGGGCCGGATGCACGGTGGCCAAGCACGGCAACCGCTCGGCCACCGGCCTGTCGGGATCGGCCGACCTGATCGAGGCGCTCGGGGCGCGGATCGACCTCGAGCCGGACGCGGTGGGCGCGTGCATAGAGACCGTCGGGTTCGGCTTCATGTTCGCCCCCGCCCACCATCAGGCCACGCGCTACGTGGTCCCGGTCCGCCGCGCGCTCGGCGTGCGCACGATCTTCAACTTCCTCGGACCGCTGACCAACCCGGCCGGGGCGACGCGTCAGCTCATCGGCGTCTCCGATCCTTCGTATTTGGAGACGATGGCCGGCGCGCTCTCGCTCCTCGGCACCCGGCACGCGCTGCTCGTCTCGAGCGAGGACGGGCTCGACGAGCTTTCGGTCTCGGCTCCGACGCGGGTGGTCGAGGTGCTCGGGGCCGAGGTACGGGCGTTCTCGGTCACCCCGGAGGAGGTCGGCCTGGCGCGTTCCCCAGCCGATGCGATCCCCGGCGGGGACCCGGCCGCCAACGCGGAGATCACGCGGCGGATCTTCGCCGGCGAGCCTGGGCCCGCCCGGGACCTGGCCGTGCTGAACGCGGGCGCCGCGATCTATGCCGGCGGCGGTGCCGGCTCGCTGGCCTCTGGAGTTCAGTCCGCCGTGGCGTCGGTCGATTCGGGCGCCGCCGCTTCGGCGCTGGAGCGGTTCGTGGCCCGGACAGTCGAGCTCTCGCGCGAGGTCGTGCGGTGAACGCGCTCGAGCGGATCGTGGCCACCACGCGCGAGGAGGTCGAGCGCCGGCGGGCCGCGGTCCCGGTGTCGTCGTTGAAGGAAGATCGGGACGGCCGTCGCCCGTTCTTAGAAGCGCTCGCGCGGCCGGGACTGTCGGTGATCGCCGAGCACAAGCGCCGCTCGCCCTCGGCCGGGCCGATCCGCGAGGACCTGAGCCTCGAGGAAGTGGTTCGCGCCTACGAGCGGGGCGGAGCGGCGGCACTGTCCGTGCTCACCGAAGGTCCGAACTTCGGCGGCTCGCTCGATGATCTGCGCGCCGCCCGCGCGGCCGTGGCGCTGCCGATCCTGCGCAAGGACTTCACGGTCGACGAATACCAGCTCCACGAGGCGGTGGCCGCGGGGGCGGACGCGGTGCTGCTGATCGTCGCCGCTCTGACCGAGGCCGAGCTGGCCAGGCTGTCCGAGCGCGCGGGGTCACTGGGCCTGGCGGCGCTGGTCGAGGTGCACGACCGCCGTGAGCTCGACGTCGCGGTGGCGCTGGGAGCCGAGCTGATCGGAATCAACAACCGGGACCTGACCACGCTCGCGGTGGACACCGGCCGCACGCTCGAGCTGGCCCCGCTCGTCCCCGATGGCACGGTCGTCGTGGCCGAGTCGGGGTTCCGAGACGCCAAGGACCTCGCCCGTCTGGCCGACGTCGGCGTCGACGCGGTGCTGGTCGGCGAGGCGCTGATGCGCTCGGCCGACGTCGAAGCCGCGTGCCGGGCGCTGGCCGGGGATGCGCGCCGCCCTACGATGTGAGGGTGGCACCGGTGACCGAGACGCCCCGGATCAAGTTCTGCGGGC
Source organism: uncultured Solirubrobacterales bacterium (assembly GCA_963748585.1). Taxonomy (GTDB): domain Bacteria; phylum Actinomycetota; class Thermoleophilia; order Solirubrobacterales; family Solirubrobacteraceae; genus Palsa-465. The sequence goes on from CAVVJR010000005.1 coordinate 623,725, forward strand.
TGACCACGCTCGAGGACGCGCAGCTCGCGGCCTCGGCGGGCGCGTGGGCGATCGGGCTGATCTTCTGGGAGGGCTCGCCGCGGCGGTGCTCGCTCGAGGAAGCGGCGGCCATCGCGGCCGCGCTGCGGCGCCGGGTCGAGATCGTCGGCGTGTTCGTCAACCCGGCCCTGGATGAGGTGGCGGCGATCTCGGACGCGGTCGGCTTGACCGTCCTCCAGATGCACGGCGACGAGGGGCCGGTGTTCTGCGCCGAGGCGGCCCGGCGCACCGGGTGCAAGGTGATCAAGGCGGTCCGCGTGCGCAGCGGAGCCGACATCCAGGCGCTGGCGTCTTTCCACACCGATTACCACCTGGTCGACAGCTACGCCCCCGGAGCCCGTGGCGGGACGGGAGAGACGTTTGCCTGGGAGATCGCGCGCGCGCACCGCGGCCGGCTTCCGCTGATCCTGTCCGGGGGTCTGAATTCGTCCAATGTGGCCGAGGCGATCTCGATCGTGCATCCGTTCGCCGTCGACGTGGCCAGCGGGGTCGAGCGGGCGCCGGGCGTGAAAGACCCCGCCAAGCTTCAGGCCTTCGCCGACGCGGTGCGCTCGGTGGCCCCGGCGACCCCCGAGGAGGTGGCCTCGTGACCACGGTCGAGCACCGGTTCGGCCCCTACGGAGGCCAGTTCGTGCCCGAGACCTTGATGCCGGCCCTGGCCTCGCTCGAGGCCGCTTGGGTGTCGGCGTGGTCGGATTCGGCGTTCCGGGCCGAGCTCGATGCGCTGCTGCGTGACTATGTCGGGCGGCCGTCTCCCCTGTACCTGGCTCGGCGGCTCAGCCACGAGGTCGGGCACCCGGTGTATCTGAAGCGCGAGGACCTCAACCACACCGGCGCGCACAAGATCAACAACGCGCTCGGCCAGGCCCTGCTGGCCCGGCGCATGGGCAAGCGCCGGATCATCGCCGAGACCGGGGCCGGCCAGCACGGGGTGGCCACGGCGACGGCGTGCGCGCTGCTCGATCTCGAGTGCGTCGTCTACATGGGCACCGAGGACATGCGTCGCCAGAAGCCCAACGTCGAGCGGATGCGGCTGCTGGGCGCGTCGGTCGAGCCGGTCGACGCGGGCGCGCGGACTTTGAAGGAGGCCGTCTCGGCGGCGATCCGGGATTGGGTGACCAACGTCGCGTCGACCCACTACATCATCGGCTCGTGCGTCGGCCCGGCGCCGTACCCAGCCCTCGTGCGCGATCTGCAGCGGGTGATCGGGGACGAGGCGCGGTCGCAGATCCTCGCGGCCGCCGGGCGCCTGCCCCAGCGGGTGATCGCGTGCGTGGGCGGCGGCTCTAACTCGATCGGCATGTTCATTCCGTTCGTCGACGACGCCTCGGTGGCGCTGATCGGGGTCGAGGCGGCGGGGGAGGGCTTGGACACCGGGCGCCACGGGGCGCCGCTCACCGCGGGCGGGACGCCGGGGGTTCTGCATGGCGCCTTCTCGGCCATCATGCAGGACGAGGACGGGCAGATCCTCGAGGCTCACTCGATCTCGGCCGGGCTCGACTACCCGGGCAGCGGACCCGAGCACGCCTGGCTGCGGGACAGCGGGCGCGCCCGGTACGTCGGCGTGACCGATTCGGAGGCGCTGCACGCGTTCGCCCGCCTGGCCCGGCTCGAGGGGATCATCCCGGCGCTCGAGAGCTCGCACGCGATCGCGTGGGCCCTGGCGAATCCGGAGAGCGAACTCGACGTGATCTGCCTCTCGGGCCGTGGCGACAAGGACCTGGCCGAGGCGCTCGAGCACCTGGGGCCGCTCGACGCGCCCGCGGCTCGATGAGCGGGCTGGACAGAGTCGCCGAGGCGTTCGCCTCCGCCCGGGCGGACGGCCGGCGGGCCGCTCTGATGCCGTACCTGATGGGCGGGTTCCCCAGCCTCGAGACCTCCCGGGCCATCGGGCTCGCCTACGCCGAAGGCGGCGCTGACCTGATCGAGCTCGGGGTTCCGTTTTCGGACCCGCTGGCCGACGGGCCGGTGATCCACGCTGCCGCCGTGTCCGCGCTGGCCGGCGGGGCGCGGGTCGACGAGGTGCTGTTCGAGGTCGGGGGTCCGATCGCCGAGCGCGTGCCGGTGATCGCCATGTGCTACTCGAACCCGATTTACGTGCGCGGCCTCGACCGGTTCGCGGACGCGCTCGTGCAGGCGGGGATCAGCGGGCTGATCGTCCCCGATCTGCCGGCCGAGGAGGCGGCGCCGGTCCTCGAGGCGTGCGACCGGCGCGGCCTGGCGCTCGTCCCGCTCGTGGCTCCGACCACGCCCGAGGACCGGCTGGCGTTGATCGGAGCGCGTGCCCGGGGCTTCGTCTACGCGGTATCGCTGACCGGGACGACGGGGGAGCGGGCGAGCCTCGACGGCGGCCTCCCGGAGGTGATCGCCCGTGTCGCCCGCCACGCCTCGGTGCCCGTCGCGGTCGGCTTCGGGATCGGCAGTGGCTCCCAGGCCGTGGCCGCGGTCGACGCGGGGGCCGAAGGCGTGATCGTGGGAAGCCGTCTCGTCCGCGCGGCCGGCGAGGCCGAGGACCCGGTCGGCGCGGTCTCGGAGCTGGTCCGCGAGTTCTCCGGAGCGCTGCGTGGACCGCCGCTCAAGTAGCATCCCGGCCGATGGGACTGATTCTCACCGCGACCGCCGGCCTGTGCGCCTGGATCGTGCTGTGGGCACTCGGGTCGAGCGGATTCGATGCGATTCTGCTCGTGGTCGCGATGGTGCTCCTGGCCATCGGGATCCGGACCCTGCTGCCGCATCTCCCCGGCCGCCGCAGCTAGCCGCCCGCTGATGCTCGCCTTCAGGGTGCTGGCACGGGCGCGGTCGATGCGCGGCGCCGCCTGCGTGGCCTTGGCCGCCTCGGTGGCCGGATGCGGCGCGGCCGGATCGAGCTCGAACGTCACGGTGACGGGGCGGACCCTCACCATCTACGCCGGCCAGCCTCCGGGCGGAGGCGGACAGACCGCGCAGGACGTGATCGACGCCGAGCGCCTGGCGCTCTCGCAGGCGGGCGGGAAGGTCGGGAGCTTCGCCGTCCACATGGTCGTCCTCAACGGCCGCAAGATCTCCGACAACGCCCGCCAGGCGATTCAGGACACCTCGTCGATCGCCTACCTGGGGGAGGTCGACGCGGGGACGTCGGCCGACTCGATCGGGATCACCAACTCACAGGACCTGCTCGCCGTCAGCCCCACCGACACCGCGATCGCGCTGACCCAGTCGACCTCGGCGGTGCCCAACTCGCCCACGCTGTACTACGAGTCGCTCAAGACCTACAACCGCACGTTTGCCCGGGTGGTGCCCAACGCCCAGATCGAGGCCAAGGCGCTGGTGGCGGAGATCGGCGCCCGCGGGGTCAGGCGGCTCGACGTCGCCGTGGACGGGACCGACTACGGCCGGGCGCTGGCCGCGGCCGTCGCCGCGGATGCCGCCTCGGCCTCGATCACGATCCAGCATTCCAGCTCCGGGGCCGACGGCGTCCTCTATGCGGGCACCTCGGCCTCGGCCGCGGCGCAGCTGTTCAACAACGCCGGGCCCTCCGTGCGGCTGTTCGCGCCCGATGCGCTCGGCCTCGATTCCGGCTTCGCCTCCGCGCTGTCACCGACGGCGGCCAAGCAGGTCGAGGTCTGCGTCCCCGGGTTCATGCGCACCGGCCTGACCCCCACCGCGGTGCAGCAGTTCGCGGCCCCATTCCGGAGCGCCTACGGCCACGCCCCCTCGACCCAGGCCATCTTCGGCTACGAGGCCATGTCGGCCGTCCTCGCCACATTGCAGAGGGCCGGGTCGGCAGCCAACAACCGCGGCACCGTGGTCCGCGACTTCTTCGGGCTCAAGAACCGGAACTCGGTGGTCGGCACCTACTCCATCAACGTGGCCGGCGATACCAGCATCGGGCCGTTCGTGTTCAGCCGCGTGAAGAGCGGCCGGCTGGTTCCGTTCAAGGCCGTCCAAGAGGGGTGAGCGGCGAGAGCCGCCGCGGATGCGGGATCGACGTGAGGCGGGGCGTGCTCGCTCTGATGTGCCTGCTCGCCGCGATGGCCGCGGCGGGATGCGGCTCGCACGCCGAGCTCGCCGCTGACGCGGTCCGCGGCCACGTCCTGACCCTGTACTCGAGCGCGCCCGCGTACGGGCCGTCCGCCATCGGCGCCCGGGCCGTCGTCAACGGCGAGCGGCTGGCCCTGGCCCGGATCGGCTCGCGCATCGGGCGCTACCGGATCGTGCTCCGGGCGCTCGACGACTCGACCGTCCAGCGTGGCCGGGCCGACCCGGGGCAGACCACGCAGAACGCTCGGCTCGCTGCCGCCGACCCGACCGCGATCGGCTACCTGGGCGAATACGACTCCGGCGCCAGCGCGATCGCGATCCCGATCCTCAACCGCGCCGGCCTGGCCCAGCTGAGCGCGACCAACACGGCCGTCGGACTGACCTCGAACGGGCCCGGCGCCTCTCCGGGCGAGCCCGAGAAGTACTACCCGACCGGCGTGCGCACCTATGCCCGGGTGGCGCCGAACGACTCGGTCGAGGCGGTGGCACAGGTCAAGCTGCAACAGGCCCAGGGCTGCAAGCGGACCTACGTGCTCGAGGACGGCGGCGTCGACGGCTCCGACGCTGCGGCCAGCTTCCAGCTCGCGGCCCAGGGGGCGGGGCTTCCGCTCGTCGGGCTCCAGGGCTTCGACCCCCGGGCCACCGACTACCGCGGGCTGGCCCTGGCCGTGGCCGCGGCCGCGCCTGACTGCATCCTGATCAGCGCCGACACCGAGAACAATGCCGTCGCGCTGACCGAGCAGGTCGCCGCGGCGGTACCGCACGCGATGCTGTTCGGGACCGACGGGCTGGCCGAGACCAGCTTCACCGACGCCTCCCAGGGAGGGATTCCGCCGTCGCTGGACGGACGCATGCTGATCACGGTGGCCATCCCGGGGCCGGACGCCAGCCCGGTTGAGACCCGGAGCTTTCTCGAGGCCTACGAGGCTCGCTACGGGCCGCCCCAGCCCTACGCCGTGTTCGGCTATGCCGCCATGACCCTGATGCTCGATGCGATCTCGCGCGCCACGGGGCACGGGAGCCGGCCCGCCGAGCGCTCGAAGGTGCTCGCGGCGATGTTCGCCACCCGGGAGACGAACAGTGTCCTCGGCACCTACCGGATCGAACGCGATGGCGACACGACGCTGCGCGGGTATGGTGCCTTCAAAGTGGCCGGGGGCCGCCTCCGGCTGTGGCGGGCGGTCACGGGATGACGCGTCGCGGCCGACGGCGGGCGGCGTCGTTTGGGTTGCGTTAGGGAACCGCATGGCGTCGAGGTGCGGCTTGCCCAGGTATGACCCGCCGACTACGGTGGCTCGCGTCGCCGGGATCCGGCTGCGGGAAGAGGACGAGCGTTGGGATTTGTGGACATAGCGAAGGCCCGGTGTCTGCTCCTCGGAGCGGCGATCGTGCTCGCCTCGTGCGGCGGTGGCCACTCGGCCACGCGGACGGTGAGCTCGACCGGGCGGACGGTCGACATCTACTCGAGCCTCCCGCTCCAGGGCCCGGCGACGAGCCAGACCGACGCGGTCGTCAACGGGATCAAGCTCGCGCTGCTCCAGGCCCACGGGCGGGCCGGACGCTGGGAGGTCAACTATCGCTCGCTCGACGACTCGACCGCCCGGGCCGGCAACTGGGACGCCACGCAGACCGCCACCGACGCCCGGACCGCCGCGGCCGACCCGAACGCCGTCTACTACATCGGTGACTTCAAGGGGGGCAGCGACGTTTCGCTGCCGATCCTCAACCAGGCCGGTGTTCCGCAGCTCAGCCCTGGCAGCACGGACGTGGGCTTGACCAGGCACGTCCCGGGCAGCACGGCCAAGGAGCCGCAGATCTATTACCCGACCGGCGAGCGGACGTTCCTGCGCCTCGTCCCCACCGACGCCGTCCAGGCCGCGGCCGACCTGATGGCCATGCATGCCGCTCACTGCCGCCGGGTGGCGATCGCGTCCGACGACGAGGCGTACGGCACGGATCTGGTTTCGATGCTCCTGCTCGAGAAGGCGTGGTACGGGGTCACCGTGGTCAGCAGCTCGGCCATCGACCCGGCGGCGAACAGCTTCACCGCCTACGCGGACCGGATCCGAGCGCAGAACGCGGATTGCTTCTTCTTCGCCGGCGTCGTCTCCCCGGCCGCCGTCCAGGTGACCGAGAGCGTGCACACGGCCATCCCCGAGGCCAGGATCTTCGGCGCCGACGGGGTCTGCACCGGCTCCTACACGGCGGCCCGCGCCGGCGGCGTGACGGCCGAGATCGATCCCTTGATCGAATGCACCGCCCCGGCCGGGAACCTGGCCGCGTCGTCGGGCGGCCGCGCTTTCCTGGCCGCCTACCGCGCCCGCTACGGCGGAGCCGATCCCGATCCATACGCCGTCTACGGATACGAGGCGATGAAGCTCGGCCTGACCACGATCACGCGGCTGGGGGCCGCGGGGAACAGCAAGTCGGCCGTGCTCCGCGCGCTGTTCGCCACCGTCGACCCGCAGTCGCCGATCGGCGTCTTCGGCTTTCACACCGACGGCGACACCACGATCCGGTCCTACGGGCTGTATCGCGTGGGGCCGAACGGGACGCCGGTGTTCTTCCGGAGCCTGACGCCGGGGCGGGTCGCCTCCTGAGGGTCTTCGGGGCGCGTGCCGGGTTCAGGCCCGGCTGCTGTCCCGGGCGGTCCGGGGCCGGGGGCGGTCCCGGCGTGGGGTGGTTCAGGCGGCCGGGTGGGTTCAGGCGGCCCGGCGGGTGGCCCGGCCGTGGCGCCGGCGCTTGACCGCCAGCAGCTGCTCGTCGGCCGCCGCCAGCAGCGCCTGCACCGTGCCCCCGTCATGGGGGAACACGGCCAGACCGGGGCTCGCGCCGAGCGACTCAACCCCCGCGGTGACCCGGCCGACCGCCCGCATCACCCGGATGGCCAGCTTGCGCGCGCCCGCTGCGTCGGTCTCCGGCGCCAGCACGCAGAACTCGTCGCCGCCGATCCGCGCCACCGTGTCCTGGTCACGTACCGCGCTCTGCACCGCGGCGGCCATTTCGACCAGCAGATCGTCGCCGGCGGCGTGGCCGAACCGGTCGTTGAGCAGCTTGAACCCGTCGAGGTCGAGCATCAGAAGAGCGAATGAGCGCCGCGACCGCCGGTGGCGCGAGATCTCGTACTCGGTCCGGGAGATGAGCGACCGGCGATTGGCCACGCCGGTGAGCGGATCGGTCGAGGCCGAGATGCGCAGCGCGTCGCGCTCCCCGACCAGTCGCTCCCGGACCGCCACCAGCACGGCGACGCTCACCGCCGGGACGATGAGCGCCACCACGATCGAGGGCGGTGCCGCGATTCGGCCGCTCGAGATGACCGCGGGTGCGAACCCGGCCGCCACCGCGACCGCCGCGCCCAGGCCACTCGCCCCCCGGGTGTTGGCGTAGGCGCTGAGCGCGAGCGCCACCGGCAGACACAACCAGAACGCCTCGCCGCCGCCCGCCAGCGCGACCATGCCTGCGGTGGCCAGGGCGGCCGCCGCGATGATCAGGGCCTGGGTGCGGGTGCGCGACGCGGCGCCGAGGTCGTGGCGGTGGCGTCCGTGCGGCATCTCGGCGCGCAGTGTCCCTGTCCGACCGGACGATTCCGTGGGTCCGGGGCGCCCGGCGGCGAATCCGGGGCGCCAGCCGGCGAATCCGGGGCGCCCGCCGGCGGATCCGGGGCGCCCTCCGGCGAAGCGTTCCCTTTTTCTCCCGGGGGGTGGGGGAAAAAGGGAACGCTTCCGCCCCGGGCCACCGAACCCGGCCCCGGCCCAGGCCCCGGCCTCGACCCCGGAACCACGGCCCCGGCCTCGACCCCGGCCCGGCCCCGACCCCGGCCTCGGCCCCACGGCCCCGGCCTCGACCCCGGGACCCCGGCCTCGGCCCCGGACCACGACCCCGGAACCCGGCCCCGGACCAACCGGCCCTATCTGGGGACCGCCCCGAACTCCTCGGTAGCCCCGAACCCGACCTCCGCTCCAGCCCCGGCCGTGCCGCTGACCCGAGCCTCCTCCGCCACCGCGGCGGCCACCGCCACCGCCACGTCACGGTTGAACACGGACGGGATGATGTAGTCCTCGCGCAGCTCGGCGTCCCCGACGATCGAGGCGATCGCCTGCGCAGCCGCGGTCTTCATCGGCTCGGTGATCTGGGCCGCCCGGACGTCCAGGGCACCGCGGAAGATGCCCGGGAAGCAGAGGACGTTGTTGATCTGATTCGGGTAGTCCGACCGGCCGGTGGCGACGATCCGGGCGTACTTCAACGCCTCCTCGTAGGGGATCTCGGGATCGGGGTTGGCCATGGCGAAGACGATCGGGTCCGGTGCCATCCGCCCCAGCGCGGACGCCGACACGATCCCCGGCCCGGACAGGCCGATGAACACGTCCGCGCCGGTCATCACCGCCGCGGGTCCTCCGGTCATGCGCTCGGGATTGGTCACCTCGGCCAGTGCCCGCTTGACCGGGTGCAGACTGCCGTCCAGGTAATCCGCTCGCTCCACGTGCAGCGCGCCACGTGAGTCGCAGCCGATGATCACGCCGGCGCCGGCCGCGAGCAGGATCCGCGCCACCGCCACGCCGGCCGCTCCCAACCCCACGATCACGATCCGCAGCTCGGACAGCCGCCGGCCGGTCAGCCGGCAGGCGTTCAGGAGCGCCGCCAGTACCACGACCGCGGTGCCGTGCTGGTCGTCGTGAAACACCGGGATGTCGAGCGACGCCTTGAGCTGCTCCTCGATCTCAAAGCACCGCGGGGCGGATATGTCCTCGAGGTTCACTCCGCCGAAGCCCGGCGCCATCGCCTCGACGCAAGCCACGATCGAATCCACATCGCGCGTGTCCAGGCACACCGGGAAGGCATCCACGCCGGCGAACTCCTTGAACAGCATCGCCTTGCCCTCCATCACCGGCATCGCCGCCCGCGGACCGATGTCGCCGAGCCCGAGTACCGCGGTCCCGTCGGACACGACCGCCACCGTGTTGCGCTTGATCGTGTACTGGAACGCCTTGTCGGGATCCTCGTAGATGGCGCGGCAGACCCGTGCCACACCCGGCGTGTAGGCCATCGACAGGTCATCCCGCGTGCGGAGCGCGCTCTTGTTGCGCACCTCGATCTTGCCGCCCAGGTGGAGCAGGAAGGTCCGGTCGGTGGTGTCGAGCACCCGAGCGCCGGGGACGGCATCAACCGCGCCGACGATCGATTCCCAATCCGAGGAGGCGGCGGTCGAGACCGTGATGTCACGGACCATCTTGGTCCCCTCGATCTGCACGAGGTCGACGGCTCCGATCGTTCCTCCGAGAGCACCGATCGCACTCGCCACTGCCCCGAGCATCCCCGGACGGTGATCGATCTCGACTCTGAGGGTCAGGCTGTATTGAGCGCTGGGTGTACCTGCCACGGTGCCAGATAGCCTGACATACAGATGCCTGACGAGCTTTTCTTGATCGATGGCAACAGCCTCGCCTACCGGGCCTTCTTCGCCCTGCCCGAGTCGATCGCCACCTCGACCGGCGTACCCACGAACGCCATCTTCGGCTTCGCCTCGATGCTGGTGAAGATCCTCACCGACTACGGGCCGAAGGCGACCGTGGTCGTGTGGGATGCCGGCTCCAGCGGCCGCAAGGAGATCTACCAGGAGTACAAGGCTCAGCGCACCACCCGCCCGGACCTCCTCAAGGAGCAGTGGCCGGCCTTCGAGCCTCTGGTCGACGCCTTCGGCTACAAGAACCTCCGGGTCGACGGCTACGAGGCCGACGACGTGATCGCGTCGATCGCGGAGAAGGCCCGCCAAGCCGAGCCGCCCATCCCCGTGATGGTGGTGACCGGCGACCGCGACGCCTACCAGCTGGTCGACGACGGCGTCGTCAAGATCATGACCACCTCACGCGGGATCACCGACACCAAGGTCTACGACCGCCAGGGCGTGATCGACCGCTACGGCATCCCGCCCGAGCTGGTGCCCGACTTCATCGGCCTCAAGGGCGACACGAGCGACAACATCCCGGGCGTCCCCGGGATCGGGGACAAGACGGCGGCCGACCTCCTGCAACGCTTCGGCTCGCTGGAACAGGTCCTCGACCACATCGACGACATCAGCGGCGCCAAGCGCAAGCAGAACCTGATCGAGCACGCCGACGAGGCCCGCGTGTCCAAGCAGCTGGCCACGGCCAAGCGCGACATTCCGGTCGACTTCGACCTCCAGGCCTTCGTCTCCGAGCCGCCCGACCGCTCCAAGCTCCGCGAGACCTTCCGCCGGTATGAGCTCCGCGAACCGCTCCGAAGGCTCGAGGAGGCGCTGGGCTCGGCCGACGCCGCTGCCCCCGCTCCGCAGACCGAGCGGGCGATCACGGTGAGCGTCAGGCCGGCGACCCTCGACGACGTGACCAGGCTTCCGCAAAAAGAGCTCGCAATCGCCGTCCGCGCCCAGCAACCACCGGAGGACGCCTTGTTCGCGCCCGACCCGGGCTGGCGGTTCGGCGCCCACACCCGGGGCGCCCGACAGGCCCTCGCCGGCAGCGTCGAGGACCCATCCGAGCTCGTCAAGGCTCTCCAAACCCGGCCGACGATCGCCCACGACGCCAAGTCCCTGGGCGAGATCCCACCCACCCTGGTTCACGACACCGAGATCGGCGCCTACCTGCTCGAGCCGGCGCGCCGGGCTTATCCGTTCCGCGAGCTGACCGAGGAGCGCGGGCTCGCCGCCGACGTGGACGACGAGGCCGCGGCCGACGCGGTGCTGGCCGGGGCCCTGGCCGAGTGGCAGCGCAACGAGATCCGCGCCCGGGGCCTGACCTGGCTCATGAATGAGGTCGAGCTTCCGCTCGTCCGCGGCCTGCGTGAGATGGAGAAGCAGGGCCTGAAGCTCGACACCGCCCGGCTGAAGGACATCTCCGCCCGGGTGAAGGCGGAGGCCGATCAGCTCGAGCGGGAGATCTACGAGCTGTGCGGGACCGAGTTCACGCTGGGCTCGCCCCGCCAGCTGGAGGAGATCCTGTTCGGCACGCTCGGGCTGAGCCGCAAACGGCGGGGCAAGACCGGCTACTCGACCGACGCCCGCGTCCTTCAGGCCATCCGTCACGAGCATCCGGTGATCGAGAAGATCGAGCGCTGGCGGGAGCTGACCAAGCTCGCCCAGACGTACCTCGACGCACTGCCGGAGCTGATCGCCAGCGACGGACGGATCCACACCACCTTCAACCAGACCGCCGCGACGACCGGCCGGCTCTCCTCCAACAACCCGAACCTGCAGAACATCCCCATCCGAACCCCGCTGGGGCGGGAGATCCGCAGCTGTTTCATCGCCGAGCCCGGGAACCTGCTGGTCAGCATCGATTACTCCCAGGTCGAACTACGCCTATTGGCTCACATCGCCGGAGAAGACGTGCTCAAAGAAATTTTCCGAAAAGGCGAAGACGTCCACACCGCTACGGCCTGTCGTGTGTTTGGAGTGACACCGGACCAGATCGACCCAGGGATGCGTTCGAAGGCGAAGATGATCAACTACGGAATCGTGTACGGGCTCTCGGCCTGGGGGATGGCCGACCGGCTCGACATCCCGCAGGAGGAGGCCGACGAGTTCATCCAGCGCTACCTGGCCGGGTTCCCGGCCGTGGCGCGCTTCATCGAGGAGACAATCGAGCAGGGGACCGAGCACGGCTACGTCTCGACCCTGTTCGGGCGCCGCCGCCAGGTTCCCGAGCTGCGCGCCCGGCGCTGGGAGATGCGCCGCCAGGGCGAGCGATTCGCCGTCAACATGGTCATTCAGGGCACCGCGGCCGACATCATGAAGGTGGCCATGGTCCGGTGCGACACGGCGCTGAAAAACGCCGGCCTGCACTCGAAGATGGTCCTCCAGATCCACGACGAGCTCCTGTTCGAGGGTCCCGCCGAGGAGGCCGAGCGGGTCGAGGCGCTGGCCTCGCAGGAGATGGCCGCCGCGTTCGAGATGGATCCGCCGCTCGCCGTCGACGCGGGCATCGGCACCGACTGGCTGGCCGCGAAGTGAACCGGCGCCTGCTCGCCCGGCTGGCCGTCCTGGCCGCCTTACTCACGGGCGCGCTCGCGCTGCCGACGGTCGCGGCCGCGAATCCGCACCGGATCGGCGGCCTTGTACGGGATGTCCCGACTCGCGGCCATGCTCCCCGCCGCTACGCCCCGAGGACGGCCAACCTCTCCTACGGAGGCGGGCCGGTGCTCCACACCAACCGCACGCGGGTGATCTTCTGGCAGCCCTCGGGCTCAGGCCTCGGCTTCGACTCCGGCTACGAGGCCCTGGTCGAGCGGTTCCTCGGCCAGGTGGCGGCCGACAGCCACCTGCCGACCAACGTCTACGGGTTGAGCGGTCAGTACCGGGACGCCTCCGGGCCCGCCGCCTACAACTCCACCTACGAGGGCTGGGCGCTCGACACCGCGCCGCTGCCGCCGAGCGGATGTCAGGAGCCGCCGACCGGTCCCGGCTGGGCCTATTGCGTCACCGACGCGCAGCTGGAGCAGCAGCTCGAGCAGGTGGTCTCGGCCTACCACCTGCCCCGGCGCTCCAACGAGATCTACTTCATCGTCACCCCGAGCGGACTCGGCGACTGCATCGACTCGAGCTCGACCAGCTGCGCCCTCGGCGGGAGCGACAGCGGCTACTGCGGCTATCACTCCCAGACGCTCGACGGCTTGCTCTACGCCGTGATCCCCTACAACGCGGTGCCCGGTCACTGCCAGTCCGACAACCCGAGGCCGAACAACAGCACCGCCGACCCGGCCGTCTCGACCATCAGCCACGAACACAACGAGACCGTCACCGATCCGGAGGCCGACGCCTGGATCGACGGGAACGGGGAGGAGGACGGAGACCTGTGCATCCAGAGCTTCGGGCCCAACCTCGGTGGCTCGGGCCAGAGCGCCTGGAACGAGATCGTCCACGGCGGCCACTACTACCTCCAGGAGGAGTGGAGCAACGAGAACCACGCCTGCGAGGCGCGCGAGAAGGCCGACCGGGTCTCGTTCTCAGGCCCGAAGCGCCCGCAGGCCGGCCAGTGGCTGCCGTTCACCTCAAAGGGTGTGGCCGGTCACGGGTCGATCGTCGCCTTCAGCTGGTTCTTCGGCGACGGCCGTACCGGGCATGGCCGGAAGATCAACCATCTCTACCGCCGCGCGGGCGCCTTCCGGGTCGTCCTGCGGACCACCGACAGCGCCGGTAACTGGGCCTTCTACGCCCGCACGGTCCACGTCGGCCGGGCTCCTTCGCACTCGCGCCGCCGCTAGAGGTATTGAGCCTGCCTGCCTCGGCGCGTTTCGCCGCCAGGCGAAACCGCCAATGCCGGCGCAGCCGGCACGCCCACGAACGAGGGCGGGGCGATCTGCAGGTAGTGCCCGAACGCCCAGTCCACGAAGCGCTTGCGCTGCATCGCCTTCAGCGATGGCCCGAGGACTCGCGGCGCCACGCGAGGGACGAGCCGCTGGACACCCAGCATCCACTTGAACGGCCGCGCATGCGCGGCCGAGAAGGCTCCGTACTGAGCCAGCGCAGCCTCCCGCGAGACGCGGCCCTCGATCACCGCCCGCAGCTCCCTTCCGCACGCGATCCCGAAGTACAGCGCCGTCCGGATCCCCTCGGCGGTCAGGGGCAGGCAGTGGCCGGCCGAGTCGCCGACGAAGAACACGCCATCCTCGGTGGCCTCGCGCAGGGCGTGCGGGATCCAGTTGCCCTGATAGCGGACCGTGTCGGCGCCCACATCGGTGGCCAGCCGGACCGTCGGCTCACGCACATGGAAGCGCGGGTCGAACGACCCGACCCCGATCCGCATCTCGCCACCCGCGGGGAAGCTCCATCCATACCCCGCCGGCACGTACGAGCGATCGATCCAGATCTCCATCTCGGTGCCCGAGCCGAACGGATGCACCTCGAGCCCCCGGGAGAGCAGGGCGTCGGGCGGCTGGACGTTCGAGCCCACGCCGAGCACCCGCCGCCAGCCGAGCGCGTCCACGATCAGCGGCGCCCGGATCTCGCCCCGGTCGGTGCGCACGGCCGAGCCGGCCCGCTCGGACACCTTCGCCGTCTCGAACCGGAACGCGCCCTGGGCGGCCAGGGCGTCGCACAGCGTGCGGTAGTCGAAGGTCGAGAACGTCCACGGCAGGTCGAAGCGCGCGGTGGCAAACGGTGTGTGGATGACCAGCTCTCCGAACGTCTGCTGCAAGGCGTCCTGCAGCTCCATGGCGTGGAGCCAGCGGGTCGGGATCCCGCAGGCCGAGGTCTGGCGCTCGCCGATCTCGTACCGGTCGATCACGAGCACGTCGGCGCCGCTTCCCGCGAGCTCGCGGGCAACGGCCAGGCCGGCGAAGCTGGCTCCGCAGATGAGAACGTCGCAGTCGCAATCGAGCGGCGTGCGTTCCTGGCCGCGCTTCGTGGCTCGCCGGGGCATTAAGGATTGATGATACGGAGACGCCGCGTACGCGCCGGATGGCTATCCTCAAACCCGGTATGTCTTCAACGTCAACTCTGACCCCAGCCGAAGAGCAGCAGAACGTCAAGGTCGTCGAAGGTTCCGACGGCCTCCTGCTCGAGATCGACGGACGCATCGTCCCCAACTACGACGCCACGCTCCACCCGTTCCAAGAGGGGGATGTGGTCACGGGTCATGTCGTCCGTATCGACAACGACGAGGTGCTCGTCGACATCGGCTACAAGTCCGAGGGCGTCATCCCGGTCAGCGAGCTGTCGATTCGCAAGTCGGTCGACCCGGGCGACGAGGTGTCGCTCGGCGAGGAGGTCGACGCGCTCGTCCTGACCAAGGAGGACCAGGACGGCCGCCTGATCCTGTCCAAGAAGCGCGCGCGGTTCGAGAAGGCGTGGCGCCGGATCGAGGCCGCGGCCGACTCGGGCGATCCCGTCCAGGGCACGGTCATCGAGGTGGTCAAGGGCGGGCTGATCATCGACCTGGGCGTCAGAGGCTTCCTGCCCGCCTCCCTGGTCGACATCCGCCGGGTGCCCAACCTCGACGAGTACATGGGCCAGACGATCGAGTGCAAGGTGATCGAGCTCAACCGCTCGCGCAACAACGTGGTCCTGTCCCGGCGCGCGGTCCTCGAGGAGCAGCGCAAGGAAGATCGCGAGCGCATCCTCGACCGGCTCCAGCCTGCCCAGGTGGTCGAGGGCACGATCTCCAACATCGTCGACTTCGGCGCCTTCGTCGATCTCGAGGGCATCGACGGCCTGATCCACATCTCCGAGCTTTCCTGGTCGCACGTCAACCATCCGAGCGAGATCCTCTCGATCGGCGACAAGGTGACGGTCAAGGTCCTCGACATCGATCGCGACCGCCAGCGCATCAGCCTGGGGCTCAAGCAGACCCAGGAAGACCCGTGGCAGCGCGTCGTCGACACCTACAACATCGGCGACGAGCTCGAGGGCACGGTGACCAAGGTGGTCACCTTCGGCGCCTTCGTCGAGATCCTCGACGGGGTCGAGGGGCTCGTCCACATCTCCGAGCTGGCCCAGCACCACGTCGAGAACCCGCGCGAGATCATCCAGCCCGGAGATCCGGTGCGGGTGAGGATCCTCGAGATCGACTCCGAGCGCCGGCGGTTGTCGCTGTCGATCAAGCGCGTCGATGGCCAGATCCTGCCTGTGCGCCCGATCACCCCGCCCGCCGAGGGTGACGAGACCGAGAGCGGTCCCGGCGACCTCGACGACATGCCCGAGCTGGGCCTGTCCGAGGACGTGTTCGCGACGCCGGCCGGCGAGCCGGAGGACGAAGCAGCCCCGGCGCCCGAGGCCGAAGCAGCCCCGGCGCCGAGGCGGAAGCCGCCCCGGCGCCCGAGGCCGAGGCCGAGGCAGCTCCAGCGCCCGAGGCCGAGGCAGCCCCGGCCGTGGAGGCCGAGGAGCCGGTCGCCGAGGCCGAGGAGCCGGTCGCGGAGGCCGAGACCGAACCCGAAGCCGAGGCCGGAGCGCAAGCAGACGACTCTGCCTCCTCGGAAGCCTCGGCCTGAGCTCCCGTCCGCCGTTCATCGGGCTGACGGGCGGGATCGGCGCCGGTAAGTCCGAGGCTCTGGCCGCGCTCGAGCGGCTGGGCGCGGCTGTGCTGTCCACCGATCGCGTCGTGCACGAGCTCTACGACGATCCCGAGGTCCGCGCCGCCGTGGTCACGCGGTTCGGCGAGGCGGTCGCCCCCGGTGGCGCGGTTGACCGCCCCGCCGTGGCCCGGGTTGCCTTCGCCACCGAGGAGGACCGTCACTGGCTCGAGGGGGTGCTGTGGCCCCGGGTGGGCGAGCGGATGGTCCAGTGGCGTGACGAGCTCGAGCGCCGCACGCCGCCTCCGCGGGCGGCCGTGATCGAGGTGCCGCTGCTGTTCGAGGCCGGCATGGAGGGCGCCTTCGACGCCACTATCGCCGTGATCGCGGACGAGGAGGTGCGCGCGCAGCGAGCCGGCGCCCGCGGCCACGAGGCGCTGGCCGAACGGGGCGCGCGGCAGCTCGGGCAGGACGAAAAGGCGCAACGAGCGACCTATGTGATCGTCAACGACGGGACGGTCGAGCAACTGGAGGAGAAGTTGTCTTCCGTCCTTGCCATGCTCTAAGGCTGATGCCCTCCGCCGTTTCGGTCCACTCGCGCCGCTCCACGGCGAACCGCACCGCGGTGCGCCGCCGGCGCCGCGTGCTCGGCGGGTTCGCGGCCCTGGCTCTGATCGGGCTGCTCGTGTCCGCCCTCATGCCCACCGTGCGCAAAGCGGTCAACGAGTTCACCCTGCCGCTCGCCTACTCGAACGTCATCCGCCAGCAGGCGGCCGAGAAGCACCTGGATCCGGCGCTGGTGGCGGCGGTCATCTACGCCGAGACGAAGTTCGACCCGCGGGCCTCGTCGGCCGGGGCCGAGGGCCCGATGCAGATCATGCCCCAGACCGCGCTGTACCTGGCCCACCGGTCGGGCGCCACCTCGTTCACGCTCTCGGACCTCAATACACCGCAGGTCAACATCGCCTACGGCAGCTACTACTTGCGCTACCTGCTCGATCACTTCAGGGGCAACAAGGTCGAGGCGCTGGCCGCCTACAACGGCGGCGTGGCCAACGTGGACCACTGGGTGGCGCGGGCCGACGGGAATCTCACCGTGGACGCGATCCCGTTTCCCGAAACGCGCTCCTACGTGCAGAAGGTACTCAACGCCCAGGGGGCCTACCGCCGCACTTACCCGTCCCAGCTGGGGTATTAAAAAGGGCGCCGCTTTCGCGGCGCCCCGTTGGTTCGGTTGACGTTCCCCTCGGCCCGGGTCAGACCTGCTTGACCTTGACCGCCACCTTGTGGAACGAGTTCTTCTTGGCGCTCACCTTGCCGGCGTCGTTCTTGGTGTAGATGCCGAAGTGGCTGTTGTTGATCGAGTTGCCCCGGATCACGATGCCCGTGAGCTTCACGGCACCACTGCCGACCAGGATGCCCACCGTGTTGCCCTTCGCGAAGTCGGCCCCGCCGAACTCGGCCTCGGACGAGTCGGCCACGCCGTTGTGGGTCAGCCGGTTGCCGATGATCTGATTACCGTTCGTGTCGGCGGCAGGCGCGCCCGGCCCGAAGAAGTGGTTGTGGATGGTGACACCAGCCAGACCATTCCCGGTGGCCGAGTTGCCCTTGATCACGTTGTTGTAGACCGCGCCACCCGGGGCACCGACGGCCATCAGAATGCCGCCGCCTTCGCCCTTGGTGCCGTTGCCGTTGACCGTGTTGCCGGTGATCAGGTTGCTGTATACGCCGGCGACCTTGGGCTGGGGCTTGCCCCCGCTCGTCGCCTTTGGGTTGTGACCGACGATCGTGATCCCGCAGTCGGCCACGTTCCCGTGGACGAAGTTGTTCGAGATCGTGTTGTGAGCGGTCGGGCCGAACTCGTCGCTGAGCAGGATCCCGCCCAGGTTGCCGAACACGATGTTCCGGGTGATCGTCGAGTGGGTGACCCCGCCGAGGAGATGGATCCCCTCGCCGCAGTCGCCGGGACCGCCGCCGTTGGGCTGGCACTCGCCAGTCGGCTGCTTGGCGTGAATACCCAGATCGTTGTGCTTGACGATGTTGTTCGAGATCGTCAGATGCGACGCCTGCTGGGCCACGATGCCCTCAAAGGTCGCGTTCTCGATCGTGAAGCCGCTGATCACGGTCCCGGATGCCTGGGCTCCGCGGATGTTGAACCCGTTGTTGCGACCCTTGAGGTTGTCGACGGGGCCTCCGACGCCGAGGATACGCAACCGCTTGAGCACCGCTACGTACTGCGAGTAGGTGCCCTTCTCGACGATGATCGTGTCGCCGGACTTGGCCTTGGCGACGGTGAACGCGATCGTCTGGCACGGCGCCGACGCCGTACAGGGATTGGCGTTGCTGCCGTGCGGCCGCGACACATACAGCGTCTTGGCGCCCGCGGCGGCCGCCGTTGAGCCGGCTAAGGCGGTTACCGCCACGCCGATCACTACCCCACGCTTTAGCAAACTGTCCTCCTAGGTTGTGATTTCGAGCCCCGGTGCCCTCGGACGTCAACGCGGTCCGGCCGCCAAGGTTGCGCCCGCTAACCGTTCGTTAACGTCCGCCCCGATCGCTACGCTCGAAGGTCCGGAATGCCCAAGTTCGAACTCGACGCTGCCTACAGTCCCACCGCCGATCAGCCCGCCGCGGTCCGCTCCCTGGCCGAGGGGATCAACGGCGGCGATCGCTACCTCACCCTGCTCGGCGCCACCGGGACGGGCAAGACGATGACCATGGCGGCCACGATCGAGGCGGTCCAGAAGCCGGCGCTGGTGATCGCCCACAACAAGACTCTGGCCGCGCAGCTGTGCAACGAGTTCCGGACCTACTTCCCCCGCAACGCGGTCGAATACTTCGTCTCCTACTACGACTACTACCAGCCCGAGGCCTACGTCCCGAGCAAGGACCTGTACATCGAGAAGGACTCGGCCATCAACCAGGAGATCGACCGGCTGCGCCACTCGGCCACGGCGGCGCTGTTCGCCCGGCGGGACGTGGTCATCGTGGCCAGCGTGTCGTGCATCTACGGCCTCGGCTCGCCGGAGGTGTACGACGAGAACCTCCAGACTCTGCGCAAGGGCGAGATGATCGACCGCGACGGGCTGCTGCGAAAGCTGGTCTCGATCCAGTACACCCGCAACGACACCGCGCTGGCCCGGGGGACGTTCCGCGTCCGTGGAGAGACGCTCGAGATTTTTCCCGCCTACGCCGAGACCGCGTTCCGGATCGTCCTGTTCGGCGATGAGGTCGAGCACCTCCAGCACTTCGACCCGCTGACCGGCGAGATCCTCGAGGACGACCTCGAGCATGTGGGCATCTGGCCGGCCTCGCACTACAACGTCCGCGAGGGGATGATCGAGGACGCCGTGGCCGAGATCGGCCGGGAGCTCAACGAGCGCTGCGCCGAGCTCGAGTCCCAGGGCAAGCTGCTCGAGTCTCACCGTCTGCGCCAGCGCACCCAGTACGACATGGAGATGCTCCGGGAGCTCGGGTTCTGCTCGGGGATCGAGAACTACTCGCGCATTCTCGACGGCCGGCGCCCGGGAGAGCGGCCGTACTGCCTGCTCGACTACTTCCCCGAGGACTACGTCGTCTTCGTCGACGAGTCCCATCAGACGATCCCACAGATCGGCGGCATGGCCGAGGGCGACCGCTCACGCAAGCAGACTCTGGTCGACTACGGCTTCCGGCTCCCGAGCGCGATCGACAACCGTCCCCAGACCTTCCAGGAGTTCCTCTCGATCACTCCCCAGCTCGTGTTCGTCTCGGCCACGCCGGGCGAGTACGAGCGCACACACTCGCGGCGGATCGTGGAGCAGATCGTGCGCCCCACGGGAATCGTCGACCCGGAGATCGAGGTCCGCGAGACCCGCAACCAGATCGACGACCTGATGAACGAGATCCGGGTCCGGGTCGATCGCGACGAGCGGACGCTGGTCACCACCCTGACCAAGAAGATGGCCGAGGACCTGACCGACTACCTGCTCGAGATGGGGTTCAAGGTCCGCTACCTGCACTCCGAGGTCGACACGCTCGAGCGGATCCAGATCATCCGGGAGCTGCGCCTGGGCGAGTTCGACATCCTGGTCGGGGTCAACCTGCTGCGCGAGGGCCTCGACCTTCCCGAGGTATCGCTCGTGGCCATCCTCGACGCCGACAAGGAGGGCTTCCTCCGCGGCGCGACGTCACTGATTCAGACCATCGGTCGCGCCGCCCGCAACGTCGAGGGCAAGGTGCTGATGTACGCCGACAAGCAGACCGCGGCCATGGAGGCGGCGATCGACGAGACCGACCGCCGGCGCGCCATCCAACGGAAGTACAACGAGGACCACGGGATCACCCCGGAGACCATCGTCAAGGGGATCTCCGACATCGCCGAGTTCCTTCAGTCCGAGTCCAAGGTCCCGCGCTCGCGCCGGCGCCGTCAGCGCGCCACCGACGGGATGCCACCGGCCGAGATCGAGAAGACGATCGTCGGGCTGGAGGAGGAGATGCTGGCCGCGGCCGAGGAGCTGCGGTTCGAGTACGCGGCCAAGCTCCGGGACGAGATCCGCGATTTGAAGCGAGCGCTCGACCAGGCCATCGCCGAGGGGTACACGCCGGCCCGCTAGGCGCCGTAACCCTGCTCGCGCAGCCAGTCGACCGTCCGCTTCAGCCCCTCCTCGACCCCGATCTGCGGCTCCCACCCCAGGACCCGCCGCGCCTTGGCGTTCGAGTACGTGCCCGTGCGGAGCAGGTAGCGGGCCGAGCCGGGGTTGATCTCGTTGTCGCCGGGGGCGAGGCGCACGATCCGCTGCACCACGGCCGCCGAGGCCAGGGCCACCGGCGTCGGCAGCGTGATCAGCCGCCGGCCCACCAGCTCGGCATAGGGCCGGAAGAAATCGCGATACGGGACGCCGACTCCGTCGGACAGGGTGAAGATCTGCCCCGCCGCGTCGGCTGAGGCGCCGGCCAGGACGACGCCGTCGACCAGGTTGTCGATGTAGACGGGGGAGTGGATTCCCCGCCCGCCGCCGGGCAGCGTGAACCGGCGCGCCTTGATCAACTCGGTTGGTACCACCGCCCACACGCGCGAGCGCGGGCCGTAGACGTCGCCCGGGCGGACGATCGTGCACGGTACGCGTCCCTCGATATGAGCCTGGAGGACGACCTGCTCGGAGGCGATCTTGCTATCCGCGTAGGGGATCCCGGTCGGACGCACCGGGTGGCGCTCGTCCACGCCGTCCGGGAACTGGAGGCCGAACACGGTGACCGAGGAGAAGTGAACGAAGCGCTGCACACCGGCGCGCTCGGCCGCGGCCAGCGCGTTGGCGGTGCCGAGCACATTCGAACGCCAGATCTGCTCGCGACCCTCCGCTCGCAGCGAGACGGTGGCCGCCGTGTGGATGAAGAGCTCACAGCCGGCGGCGTGGTCTTGCCAGGAGCCCGCCTCGGCCACGTCTCCGGCCACCACGTCCCGACCGGGGTCGGAGACCAGATCGCACCCGCGCACCTCGTGCCCGTCGGCGGCGTACCGGTCGGCCAGCGCCCGCCCGATGAACCCCGACGCGCCGGTGATGAACACGCGCACGGCGCGTCACTCTAACCCGCCGCCGACTCCGGTACGCTGGCGGGCGCCCCCTGATTCCGGAGGTTGTTTGCCGTGGCGCTTGACCGACAGAGCATCGAGAGGAAGGACTTTCCCATCGGCCGGCGGGGTTACGACCCTGACGCGGTGGACGCGCATCTGAGCGCCCTCGCGGCCGAGATCGAGGATCTCAAGCGGTCCTCCCGCCGCCGCCACGAGTCGCTGGCCGCCGCGGCGAGCGAGCAGGTCCGATCGATCGTCGAGGCGGCCGAGACCAGCGCGGCCGAGATCCAGCGCCAGGCCGAGGCCGAGGCGGGCGACATCCGCTCGGAGGCCAACACCGAGGCCCAGGCCACCCGTGAGCACGCGACCTCCCAGGCCCGCGAGTACGTCGGCACCGTCAACCAGTCGACCCACACGATGCTCGAGCGGCTGGAGGCGATGCAGTCCGAGCTCGGGTCGCTATTCGATGCCCTGCGGACCGGGGGCAACCGCCTCAACGCCGACCTGCAGCTGCTCGAGACGAACCTCGAGGAGGTCCGGGACGCGGTCCAGCCCCGTCCGCGGTTCGAGCCTGAGACTGCGGCGGCTCCGCCGCCGGGTCAGTTCGAGCCGGTGGCCACGGCCCAGGATGACCGGCCGGAACCCGAGCTCGCGAGCCGCAAGGACCAGGGCGACGAGCTGGCCGAGGCAACGGCAACGGCAACGGCCGCGGCCTCGCGTGAGCCGGGCAACGGCTCGGACGACACCGAGGGGGCGCGCCTGGTCGCGCTCAACATGGCCCTGAACGGCACCCCGCGGGAGGAGACCGAGCGCTACCTGGCCGAGAACTTCCGCCTCACCGACCGCCGCGGCCTCCTCGACGACGTCTACGCCGCCGTAGAGGGGTAATCGCCCAGGGGGCGATCACCCGAAAGCACGCACATAGCGCGCTCGCCGGGTGGCGAACACACGTTCGCTCCACTAGAATTCGTCTCAGTGGAGCACCTCGTCGTCTCGGGCGCCCGGGAGCACAATCTCAAGGACATAACGGTCTCGATCCCGCGCGGGTCGCTGACCGTGATCACCGGCCTGTCGGGCTCGGGCAAGTCGTCGCTGGCCTTCGACACCATCTACGCCGAGGGCCAGCGCCGGTACGTCGAGTCGCTGTCCGCGTACGCGCGCCAGTTCCTCGGGCAGATGGACAAGCCCGACGTGGATTCGATCGAGGGCCTCTCCCCGGCCATCTCGATCGACCAGAAGACGACCTCGCGGAACCCGCGCTCGACCGTCGGCACCGTGACCGAGATCTACGACTACCTGCGGCTGCTGTGGGCGCGGGTCGGTCATCCCCACTGCCACGTGTGCGGGCGGCCGATCAGCGGCCAGTCGGCCGAGCAGATCATCGACCAGGTGATGCAGCTCCCCGAGGGGACGCGGTTCATGGTCCTGGCCCCGATCGTCCGCGGACGCAAGGGCGAGTACGGCAAGCAGCTCGAAGAGCTCCGGGCCGAGGGCTTCGGCCGGGTCAAGGTCGACGGCGAGCTCAAGCGCCTGGACGAGCCGATCGCCCTGGATAAGAAGTTCAAGCACGACATCGCGGTCGTGGTCGACCGCCTGGTCATGAAGGGCGAGCTGCGCAAGCGCCTGGCCGACTCGGTCGAGACCGCGGTGGCGCTGGCCGACGGGCTGGTCGAGATCGAGCTTGTGGACTCGCCTGGCGGCGAGTCCATTGCAGGTTCGGCTGGCGCCGAACCTGCGGGTCGCATCATGACCTACTCGGAGAAGTTCGCCTGCCCGGTCCATGGCCCGAGCCTGATCGAGCTCGAGCCGCGGATCTTCTCCTTCAACTCGCCCCACGGAGCGTGTCCGCGGTGCACGGGCCTCGGCTCGCAGATGGAGATCGATCCGGAGCTCGTCGTGCCCGACCCGACGCTGTCGATCGGCGAGGGAGCGATCGCGCCCTGGGCGGCCAGCGCGTCGGACTACTACGACCAGCTGATCCAGGCCATCGCCGAGCGCTACGACGTCGACCTCGACACCGCGTGGGAGGACCTCGGTCCCGACGAGCAGGACTTCTTCCTCCACGGGACCAACGGCGACCGCATCCAGGTCTCCTACCGGAACCGGTTCGGCCGGCGGCGCGCGTACGCAACCCAGTTCGAGGGCATCATCCCGAACCTCGAGCGCCGCTACCGGGAGACCGAGTCCGAGCTGGCCCGGGAGAAGATCGAGGAGTACATGACCTTGCGGCCCTGTCCGGAGTGCAAGGGTGCGCGGCTGCGGCCGGAGTCCCGTGCCGTGCTGGTCGCGGGGACGGCCATCCACGACTACACCGCCCTATCGGCTCGGCGGGCGCTCGAGTGGGTCCGCGCCCTCGACCTCTCAGAGCAGGAGCACAGAATCTCGCGGCTCGTGCTGCGGGAGATCGAGGAGCGGCTTCAGTTCCTGGACAACGTCGGCGTCGGGTACCTGTCGATGGATCGCGCCGCCGCCACCCTGTCCGGCGGCGAGGCCCAGCGGATCCGGCTGGCCACTCAGATCGGCTCCTCGCTGGTTGGGGTGCTGTACATCCTCGACGAGCCATCGATCGGGCTTCATCAGCGGGACAACGAGAGGCTGATCGCCACCCTCGAGCGGCTGCGCGACCTGGGCAACACCGTGCTCGTGGTCGAGCACGACGAGGGCACGATGCGGGCGGCCAGCCACCTGGTCGACATGGGCCCGGGCGCGGGCGAGCACGGCGGCTGGGTGGTGGCGCAGGGCACGGCGGACGAGGTGGCGCGGGTCCCCGAGTCGCTGACCGGCCAGTTCCTGGCCGGCACCCGGCGGATCGAAGTGCCAAAGAAGCGGCGCAAGCCGGCCGGCTACATCTCGATCAAGGGCGCCTCGCAGCACAACCTGCAGAAGATCGATGTCGACGTGCCGCTCGGAGTGCTGTGCTGCGTGACCGGGGTCTCGGGCTCGGGGAAGTCGACCCTGGTCAACGAGGTCCTGCACAAGGCGGTGGGCAACCGGCTGCACAAAACCCGCCAGCGGGCCGGCGCCCACAAGCGGATCACCGGCCTCGATCAGCTCGACAAGATCATCTCGGTCGACCAGTCGCCGATCGGCCGTACCCCACGATCGAACCCGGCCACGTACATCGGCCTGTTCGATCAGATCCGAGACCTGTTCTCGAGGACCCAGGAGGCCCGCGCGCGCGGCTACAAGCCGGGCCGGTTCTCGTTCAACGTCAAGGGCGGCCGGTGCGAGGTGTGCCGCGGCGACGGCCAGATCAAGATCGAGATGCACTTCCTCCCCGACGTGTACGTGCCGTGCGAGCAATGCCACGGCAAGCGCTACAACCGGGAGACGCTCGAGGTCCGGTTCAAGGGCAAGACGATCGCCGACGTGCTGGAGATGCCGATCGAGGAAGCGCTCGAGTTCTTCGCCCACATCCCGAAGATCCGCCGCCGGGTCCAGACTCTCAACGACGTCGGGCTCGGGTACATGCGCCTCGGTCAGCCGGCCACCACCCTCTCGGGCGGCGAGGCCCAGCGGGTCAAGCTGGCGGCCGAGCTGTGCAAGGTGGCCACCGGCCGGACTCTCTACATCCTCGACGAGCCGACCACCGGCCTTCACCTGGCCGACATCCAGCGCCTGCTCGAGGTCCTCCAGCGGCTGGTCGACGCCGGCAACACCGTGGTGGTGATCGAGCACAATCTCGACGTGATCAAGGTGGCCGACCGGTTGATCGACCTCGGGCCCGAGGGCGGCGACGAGGGCGGCCGGCTGATCGCCACCGGCACCCCCGAGCAGGTGGCCACGGTGGCCGACTCCTACACCGGCCGGTTCCTGGCCGAGATGCTCACACCCGAGGTCAAGCGCGGCCGACCGGCGCGCCGGACCCCCTCGCGGCCCCGTCGCAAGGCCACCGCCTCTGCCCGCTGATCAGGCCAAGCTGTGGCTGCAGAAGTGGCGCTGGTATCAGCGCAACTCGCTGCCCTGGAACCGGGCCCGGATCCACTGGGAGTTCGCCAAGCGCGAGGCCTTCGTGCGCTGGCCCGTGCACGGGAACGTGCTCGAGGCGCTGCTCGACGGCCGGCTCGAGATCGGGGCCAACACACTGTTCGAGCCCGGCGTGTGGCTGACCGCGCCGGCGCCTGCCCGCATCCGCATCGGCGCGGGGTCGTTCCTGAACCTCGGGGTGATGGTGGCCGCGATGGAGCTGGTCGAGATCGGCGACCACTGCATGTTCGCCAACGGCTGTTTCATCTCCGACGCCGCGCACCGCTTCACCGATCCGGTCCTGCCCGTGCCGTGGCAGGGCTTCACGAGCAAGGGCCCGACCACGATCGGTGACAACGTGTGGTGCGGCGCCAACGTGGTCGTGACCAGCGGGGTGACGATCGGCGAGCGCTCGGTGATCGGCGCCAACTCGGTCGTGACCACGAGCCTCCCACCCTTCTCCATCGCCGCCGGGGCCCCGGCCAAGGTGCTCCGGATCATCGAGTACCCGAGCCCGGATTAGCTGGCCCCATGGACGCCGTGACGGATTCGTCGCCCGCGACGTTTCGCCGCCAGGCGAAACTCGCAATGGCGGCGAAGCCGCCACGGCCCCTATCGCAGTTCTTGATGACGACGCCTTCCATCAGGTGCGCCACGCGCTCGGTGGCGTCGATCGCCGCCTCGAGCCGCTCGAACACGTCCTTCCAGCGGATCACCACCATCGGGTCGATCCCGCCGTCGAACAGCGACGCCACCGCCTCGCGGCTGATCCGGTCGCCCTCGTTCTCGAGCCGGTTGATCTCGATCGTGTGGCGCGAGAGGTCCTTGAACGAGCGCAGCTGCGGGATCGCCTCGCAGATCTCGCGCGAGGCCGCCTTCAGCACCTTGGTGAGCTGGATCGCCTGGTCCATCGGGGCCTCGATCCGGTACAGGCCCAGGTAGTCGGCCACCTCCTCGGTGTAGTCGACGATGTCGTCGAGGGCCGAGGCGAGCGCGAGGATGTCCTCGCGGTCGATCGGGGTCACGAAGGTCTGGTTGAGGTGCTGGATGATGTCGTGGACGATCCGGTCGCCCTCGTGCTCGCGCTCGCGGATCTCCAGGGCCAGCTCTTTGTGGTCCGGGTAGTCGGACATGAGCCGGTCCAGCAGCTCCGCGGTCAGCAGGATGTTGCGGCCGGCCTCTTCGAACAGTTCGAAGTAGACCCGGTCGCGGGGCGCGAAGACCTGGCCGAGACGGGGCATCGTTGGAGCTTACCGCCGGTCAGCGGCAAGCCCCTCACGAAATTCCGCAAGCTGCGCGTCGTCGATCGAATAACAGTGCTCGGGGGCGGGGAAGGCGCGGGTGCGCACGTCGGACGCGTAGGCGGCCACGCCGGCCACCATCTCGGCCCGGATCTCGTGGTAACGCTTGGCGAACCGGGGCGCGTGGCCGTCGTAGATCCCGAGCAGGTCGTGGAAGACCAGGACCTGACCGTCGGTGGCCGGGCCGGCGCCGATCCCGATCACCGGGATGTGCAGGTCGGGCATCACCTCGGCCGTCACCGCGGCCGGAACAGCCTCGAACACGATCGAGAAGCAGCCCGCATCCTGGAGGGCGAGCGCGTCGCGGGCCACCTGCAGAGCCTGGCCGGCGGTCCGGCCCTGGGCCTTGTAGCCGCCGAGCGCGGTGGCGGTCTGGGGGGTGAGCCCGACGTGGCCCATGACCGGGATCCCGGACTCGACGATCGCCCGGGCGCGCTGCACGCTCGTGCCCCCGCGCTCGAGCTTGACCGCGTCGCAGCCCGCCTCCTTGATGAACCGCTGGGCGGTGGCGATCGCCTGCTCGTCGGAGGCCTCGTAGGAGCCGAACGGCAGGTCGCCGACCAGCAGCGGCGTCTTCAGCCCGCGGCGGACAGCCGCAGCCAGCATCAGCATCTCGTCGGTCGAGACCGGCACGGTACTTGGGTAGCCGAGCACGGTCATGGCCCCGGAGTCGCCGACCAGGACGACGTCGACGCCGGCCTCCTGGGCCACCTGGGCGGACGGGTAGTCGTACGCGGTGACCATCACGATCGGCTCGCCCAGCTCCTTCTTCTCGGCCAGCCGGGGCAGGGTCATCGGCAGCGGTGCGTCGAGGCTGGGGGGGACGGTGGTTCGGGGAGTGGCAGACATTTCTCGGTCTCCTAGCTGAGCAGCGCGGCGGGCTGCTCGTCGACTGCGATGACGTCGTTGTGGGCGTCGACGTGGACGACGCGGGGGGTGTAGTGCTCGAGGTCGTCGGGGTCGTAGATCCCGTACGAGATGACGATGATCGTGTCGCCCCGGTGGACGAGGCGGGCGGCGGCGCCGTTGACCTTCATCTCTCGCGATCCCGGCGTGCCGGCGATCGTGTAGGTCTCGAAGCGGGCGCCGTTGTCGACGTCGACCACCGCCACCTGCTCGAACTCGCGGATGTCGGCCGCCTCCAGGAGGTCGGGATCGATCGTGATCGAGCCCGACGTAGTGCAGGTCGCAGTCGGTCACCGTCGCCCGGTGGATCTTCGACTTCAGCATCGTGCGATGCATTCGATTGGCTCCTCTGACGTCTCGGCCGGTGCGGCCGCGCGAGACGGTTGCGTTGTCGATGAGCCGGGTGGCGCCGACCTTGGCGGCCACGACGGCCAGGACCTCTCCCTCCATCTGCTCGACCGGGACCAGGGTGTCCGGGTCGACAAGCTCGAAGTACTCCGGCTCGACGCCGGTGAGTTGCGCGAGCGCAATCTCCTTCACCGCGGCCGGATCGCGCTCGCCCTGCCTCGATCGGCCGTGCGGGCGTGCGCCCAGGGCGCGGTGGAGCGCGGTGGCGCGCTGGCGCTCGGCCGGCGACAGGCGGCCGTTGCGGCTCGACATGGCCAGCCCGTCGGGCTCGCGCACGGTTGGGCAGATGCTGGATCTGCACCGGCAGGTTCGAGGTCGCGGGTCATCCGCTTGATGACCAGGGCCTGCTGGGCGTCCTTCTGGCCGAAGTAGGCCGCGTCCGGCCCGACCATGTTGAACAGCTTCGCCACCACCGTGGTGACGGCGTCGAAGTGGCTGCTTGCCGCGCTGGGCGCCCTCGAGGACTGCGGTCAGGCCGGCGTCGACGCTCACCGTGGTGGCGAAGCCGTGCGGGTAGACCTCGTCGACCGCGGGGACGAACAGGTAGTCGACTCCGACCTCGGTGGCGCGGACGGCGTCGCTGTGCTCATCGCGGGGGTAGCGGTCGAGATCGGCTTGCTCGTTGAACTGGGTCGGGTTGACGAACAGCGAGACCACGACCACGTCGTTCTCGGCCCGGGCGCGACGCATCAGCTCCAGGTGGCCCTCGTGGAAGGCGCCCATGGTGGGGACGAGACCGATCTGGCCCTGACGGGTGGCCAGCGCCGCCCGCAGCTCGGCGACCGTGCGGATCGTCTTCACGCCGCCCGCGCCTTCGTCATTGCGAGCGCTCGAGTCGCTTGGGTGAGGGTGTCGAACAGCGGCAGGAGGTCGGCGGCCCGCTCGGTCACCGCCGCCCGCTGGCGGGCGACCGTGGCCTCGTCGCCCCGGGCGGCCGGGCCGGTGAGGGCGCTGTCGCGGTCCGAGCGACGCCCAGTTCTCGAACGAGGCCCGGACGAGCGGGATCGAGCAGCGTACGGTCGGCGCCCGGCCGTGGCCAGGAGGCGCTCGGCCGCCGCCTCCAGGGTGACGAGGAAGTTCGAGGCGATCGAGGCGGCGGCGTGGTAGGCGGCGCGGTCGGAGTCGGCGATCTCGACCGGGCGCATGCGCAGGGCGGTGGCGAGGCGCGTGGGCGAACTGGCGGGCGCGCGGCGTGCTGCCGGCGATCGCGGCCCCGGCGCCCTCGAAGCGAGCTCGGCGGCGCCGCTCGTCACCGTCATCAGCGGATGGAGGCTGAACCGCTCGTGGGGAGCCAGGGGGTCGAGCGTGGTGGCGCCCGAGCAGTGGCCGACCAGCGGACCGGGCGCGATCACCTCCGCGGCCGCGGCGATCTGGCCGTCGGGGACGCAGAGCAGGACGGCATCGGCTGACTGGCCGTCCGCGCCGCGGGGGAGCGGGCCGGTCGACCTCGAGCCCGGGCTGCGCTGGCCGAGGGCGGCGGCGAGGGCGGTACCCATCCGGCCCCGGCCAACGATGGCCAGGCGCGTACAGGCAGGGGTGTCGGAGGAGTCGTTCCGTTCCAGTTCTCGCATCGGAGATACCGGTCGGCGGGGCTGAGAGTCGGTTTCTCGGTCCGTCCCCGAAGGTGACGGCCTGTCTATAAGGATACCCGCAAGGTGCGGCGTCGTACCCCTCCGTCGTCCGTAAGCGGAGCTACCATCGCCCGCGGTGAGCAGCCCTCTCGAGCGTCGCGAGCAGCTGAAAGCCGTCTACGAGGAAGCGCGCGGATGCACGCGCTGTCCGCTCCATCAGAGCCGTACGACGGTGGTGTTCGGGGCCGGAAACGCCGATGCCGACCTGATGTTCGTCGGGGAGGCGCCCGGGGCCAACGAGGACCGGCTCGGCCTCCCGTTCGTCGGCCAGGCGGGCAAGCTGCTCGACAAGCTCCTGGACGAGATCGGGCTGGCGCGGGCGGACGTGTTCATCGCCAACACGCTGAAATGCCGGCCCGCCGGATAACCGAGATCCGCATCCGAACGAGATCCAGGCCTGCAGCGACTACCTGCGCCGGCAGGTGGCGCTGATCGAGCCGACCGTGATCTGCACGCTGGGGAACTTCTCGACCAAGCTGCTCCGGGAGGACACGACCGGGATCTCCCGTCTGCACGGCCGGGACGAGGTGCGGATCATCGGGATCCGGGCGGTGCGGCTGTACCCGCTCTATCACCCGGCCGCGGCGCTGTACACGCCCTCGATGCTGGCCACCCTGCGGGCGGATTTCGAGCGGATCCCCCAGCTCCTGGCCATGGGCCCGCCCGAGCAGCCGCCCGAGCTCGAGCCGGTCGGCCGGTGGTCGAAGAGCCGGTCGCGCCGGTCCGGCGCGGAGCCGGAGCCCGCGGCCGTCGCCGCGCCCCAGCTCGGGCTGTTCTGACGCGCTCAGTAGGACTGGGAGTTTGCCGCCAGGCAAACTCCCAAAGTGATCGCCCCTAGGCGATCACTCAGTGACCCGCTCGATCAGGATCGAGACCCGGACGTGGGCGCGCCACTCGTCGAGGTTCTCGCCCCGGAGGCCGACCGACACCACGTCGACGGCCTTGATGTTGCGCAGCGTCGCCCGCGCTTCGGCCAGTGCAGCCTGCACGGCGTCGTCCGAACCGGTCTTCGAGCTGCCGACGAGCTCGATGATCTTGGTCACCGCCATCGCTGCGGCGGACCCTACTCGCTCAGGCGGTTTCGAACCCGGCCGGCTCGCGCGGGAGGGTGGCCGGAGCGCGGCTGGGCCGCTCGGGCCGGAGCGCGAGGCCGAAGGCCACCACCGCCCCGACGAGCCTGGACGCCCAGGACCACGGCCGCGAACGTGGCCGGCTTCTTCGACCCGCCGAGCCAGCAGCACCACCGGCTCCGCCGCCGCGATCAGGGCGAGCGGGATCAGGAACCACGTCCGTCGCATGGCCAGCATGTATTGGACGGCGAGATAGGTCGCGGCGAGCGCGGTGAACGCGATGCCGAGGATGAACAGCGAATTCTCGGCCAGCAGGCGGTTGGACCCGAACGCCGCCTTCAGCAGCGGATGCGGAGCCGAAGGCGAAGATCAGCAGCACCGGCACCGCGCAGACCAGGATGATCCCCAGCGCCTTGGCGAGCACCGGCCGGGTGTCCTCCCCGGCCGCACGTCGGCGGGAGACCTCGGGCACCAGGTAGTAGCCCGCCCCGATGGCCACCCAGATCAGCACCTTGGCCGCGACCGCGGTGGCCGCGTAGGAGCTCGAGAGGTTGTGCACGCCCGAGAACCGGTGCTTGGCCGCGATGATGTCGATGTTCTGCAGCACGGCGATCACGACCAGGGCGGCGATCGGCGCCCACGCCTGCTTGACGTGGGTCCACAGGGTGATCGTCGCCTGGCTCGGCGCGGCCACGGGCCCGGGCGCGGCCTCGGTCGTGGCCACGTAGCGGCGCAGGTAGTAAGCGCAGTACAGGCACATGACCACGAACGAGATCGGGGTGCCGAGGTAGGCGCCGGTGACGCCGAGACCGACGGCGGCCAGCACGGCGCCGGTGACCAGCCGGACCGACTGCTCGCCGACCAGGCTGACTCCGACGCTCTTGTAATCGCCCGACTCCCTGCAGGGCGCCGCGCAGGATCGAGAGCTCGAGCCACAGGCAGCCGGCCGGAAGCCCGAGCGCGGCCGCCCACTGGTCCTTGGTCACGCCGACCGCCTGGACGCGATCGGGTTGCGCAGCAGGATCGAGATCACGATCATCACGGCGGTGAAGATCGCCATCGACCGCGTCCAGCGCTTCAGCGTCGCGGTCAGGCCGGCCCCCACCCCGAGGTGGCCGAGCACGCCCTCGCGCGCGGTCGCCACTTGAAGCGCCTGGCCGACGACCGAGAGGATGAGGAAGTAGCTGACCAGCGCGGCCAGCGACCCGTAGCGGTCTCCGGTGAGCAGCCGGGCGAAGACGACCGTCGACCCGAGGGCGACGACGTTGTTTACGATCATCGCGCCGGCCAGGCCGGCCGCCTTCGCGGTGTCGGAGTCACGCAGAGCCTCGAGCTGAGGCGCGTAACGGCGCTTGAGCGTGGCGATGCGGCCGGTAGGGCCGTTCGCGTTCGAGCGCGGGACTGGGCATCGTGGCGGTGACGGTAGCGGACAGCGCGGGCAATCGTGGCCCTAGCCGCGCTTTCATTAGAGCATGCACAGCCGCCTGGAAAGCGACAGCCCGGAGCAGACCGAGGCCCTCGGGGCGCGGCTGGCGGCGCGTCTGCGGGCCGGGGACGTCGTCCTCGTGGCGGGGGAGCTCGGAGCCGGGAAGACGACCTTCGTCCGCGGGCGCCTGCCGCGCCCTCGGCGTCACCGCGGTCGTGACCAGTCCCACGTTCACGATCGGCCAGCGCTACCCGGCCCCGATTCCGGTCGCGCATCTGGATCTGTTCCGGGTCGCGTCGCTCGAGGACGAGGACCCTGACCTGCTGGCTGACTACCTCGGGCCGGACACGATCGGGTTCGTGGAGTGGCCGGCCGGGGCGGCCGAGCTGGCCCAGCTGGCGAGGGTTGCCGCCCGGGTGACGATCGAGCACGCGGGGCAGGACCGGCGCGTGGTCGAGATCGACGGGGCCGAACCGGAGGAGAGGGCGTGAGCGCGCTGCTGGCCTTCGACACGGCGACGCCGGCGACCTCGGTGGCGCTCTGCCTGGGCGCGGAGCAGGTGCTGGAGGCTCGTGACGATCCGGAGCCGGGCCGCAGGCCCGGTCACGCCCAGCGGTTGCTGCCCCTGGCGAGGTCGGTCATCGAGCAGGCGGGGATCGGCTGGGACGGGATCGAGCGGATCGCGGTCGGGACCGGCCCGGGCACGTTCACCGGGCTGCGGATCGGGATCGCGACCGCGCGCGCCTTGGCTCGCGGCCTGGGCATCCCGCTGACCGGCGTCTCCACGCTCCGGTCGCTGGCCCTGAACGGGGCGGACGCCCGCGGCGTCGGCGGCGTGCTGGCGGTGGTCGATGCCCGCCGCCGGGAGGTGTTCGCGGCCGGCTGGCGCGCCGATCAGCTCGAGTCGGGTCCGGTCGCGCTGCTTGCGCCCGTCGCCGTCGGCCCGGAGGCGCTGAAGGAGCAGATCGCCAGTTGGGGGATTCCCCTGCTGGCGCTCGGAAACGGGGCGGTAGAATTCAGGCCTGTTCTCGAGCGCTCGGGGGCGCTCATCCCCGAGGATGGATCGCCGCTGCACCGGGTAAGTGCGGTCAACCATTGCCGGCTGGCTCGCGCTCTGCCCGCCGGCGCCCCCGACGACGTCCATCCCGACTATCTGCGTCTTCCGGACGCCGAGATTGCCCGCCGTAGCCGCCAGTCATGACCACCGCTCCTGAGACCGAGATCACGATCCGCGCGCTCGGCTACTCGGACCTTCCCCAGGTCATCTCGATCGAGCGCCGGGCCTTTCCCACCCCGTGGTCGCTGGCCATGTTCGTCCTCGAGCTCTCAAAGCCCTCGGGCGTGTGCCTCGCCGCGGTGATCGACAAGCGGCTGGCCGGCTACTTGATCTGCGCGCGCTATGCCGACGTGATGCACCTGATGAACGTGGCCGTCGATCCATCGGCGCGCCGCCGCGGGGTGGCGACGGCGCTGCTCGAGCAGATGATCGAGCGCGCGGGTCACGACCAGTCGTACACCCTCGAGGTGCGCCCGTCCAATGCCGGGGCGATCAGCCTGTACGAGAAGTTCGGCTTTCGCACCGCGGGCACCCGGCGGCGCTACTACCGCGACACGGGGGAGGACGCGGTGATCATGTGGCGGACCTCCCCCGAGACCGAGCTCGGCTCCGCCTCGGGATGATCCTCGGGCTCGAGACGAGCTGTGACGACACGTGCGCGGCCGTCGTCAGCCTTGACGGCGAGATCCGCTCGAACGTGATCTCCTCACAGGGCGTCCACGATCGCTACGGCGGCGTGGTCCCCGAGATCGCCTCCCGGCATCACCTCGAGCTGATCGGCGACGTGATCGACGATGCCTTGCGGCGTGCCTCGGCCTCGCCCGCGGATGTGTCTCTGATAGCGGTGACCCGGGGGCCTGGTCTGGTGGCGGCCTTGCTCGTGGGCGTCGCGACGGCCAAGGGGCTCGCCGCGGCGTGGGGAGCGCCCCTGGCCCCGGTGGACCACCTGCACGGCCACGTGGCTGCGTCGTTCCTGGGCTCGGAGCCGCTCGAGCCGCCGTTCCTGTCGCTCATCGCCAGCGGGGGCCACACCCTGCTGGCGGTGGTTCGCGACCGCGGTCCGGACTTCGAGGTGATCGGTCAGACGCTCGACGATGCCGCGGGCGAGGCATTCGACAAGGGTGCGCGGCTGCTCGGGCTCGGGTATCCGGGCGGCCCGGCGCTGGAGCGGCTGGCCCGAGACGGTGACCCCGAGGCGTTCGACTTCCCGACCGGGGCTCGGCTGCCCGGCCTCGATTTCTCGTTCGCCGGTCTCAAGACCGCGCTCCTGTACCGGATCCGCGATCTCGGAGAGGAGGAGGCGACGCGGCTGCGTGCCGACCTGGCCGCCTCGTTTCAGCGGGCAATCGTCGAGGCGCTGGTTCTGCGGGTGAAGCGAGCGCTGGGGGCCACGGGTCTGGAACGGCTGGCCGTGGGTGGCGGCGTCGCGGCCAACGGTCCGCTGCGCGAACGGCTCGCCTCGCTCGGGGTGCCTGTCGACGTCCCGGTGCGAGAGTTGTGTACCGACAACGCCGCGATGATCGCCAGCGCGGCCAGGTTCGTGCCCCCGCTCCCGTACCCCGACTATCTTGATCTGGATGTTTACGCGACCGGAGAGCCAGCGCTGAGCGTTCGATGAGCTCCGTCGTCCTCTATGGCCGGGAGGGCTGTTGCCTGTGCGATGACGCCCGCGTGGTGGTTGAGCGCGTTCGCGCGCGGCGCGGATTCGAGCTGCGCGAATGTGACATCGAGTCCGATGAAGCGCTGCTGCGCGCGTATCTGGAGCGGATCCCGGTCGTGACCATCGACGGCGCCGAGGCCTTCGAGCTGTTCGTCGACGAAGCCGAGCTCGAACGGCGGCTCGATATTGTGGAGCGCCGATGAGCTACACAGTCGGGCGCGGAACCGAGGTGCCACAGCCGGGCACCGAGAAGCCGGGGGAGAAGCTCTCGCTGGGGGTGGCGGCGCGTCTCTCGCGTTACCTGCAGGTGCTGACCCAGGCGCGCAAGATGGGTAAGGACACGATCTCCTCTCAGGAGCTGGCCGATTACACGCACGTGAACTCGACCCAGATCCGGCGCGACCTGAGCGGCTTTGGCAAGTTCGGCAAGCGCGGGGTGGGTTACAACGTCGAGTCGCTCCTGACCCAGATCCGGAAGATCCTCCGGACCTCTGGTCAACACAACATCGCTCTGTTCGGAGCCGGCCATCTCGGCACCGCGATCGCCACCTCGGACATCTTCGCCGACCATGGCTTTCGGGTCGTGGCCGTGTTCGACGCCGACCGGAGCAAGGTCGGAACCCAGATCGGCTCGCTGTCCGTGCGCGACAAATCCGAGATGCGGACGGTCATCCAGGGCGAGGAGATCGTGGTCGCCGTGCTCGCCGTGCCTGCGGCGGCGGCCCAGGGACTGGCCGACGATCTCGTCGACGCGGGGGTGAAGATCATCTTCAACTACTCCGACGCGTTGCTCCAGGTTCCGCCGGAGGTCACCGTCCACACCTCGAGCCCCGCCGTCGACCTGCTCTACGCGCTCTACTTCTATCTCACCTGATCACGCTCAGCCGTGAACCTGGACCTGGACACCGCACGCGCGGCCTTCGACGCGTCGACCGACTTCACGGTCGGGATCGAAGAGGAATTCGCCGTGCTCTCGCCGGAGGATCTCGCGCTGGTGGCCCGGTTCGAGGAGCTTCAGGAGGCCGCCGCCGGCCTCGACGATCCGACGCTGGCGGCGTCGATCTCCGGTGAGCTGATCTCCTCGGAGATCGAGATTCGCTCCGGTCGCGGGGAGGATCTCGCCGCTGCGGTGAGCCTGCAACGAGACCGGCGCCGGCGGCTGTTCGGTCTGGCCTGCGAACGCGGAGTGGCGCTCGGCTCGACCGGGACGCACCCGTGGGCGGACTACCGCCGTCAGCACATCATCGACACCGAGCACTACCGGCGGGTGGAAGAGGGGCTCAAGTGGGTGGCCTGGCGCAACAACACGTTTGCCCTCCATGTGCATGTCGGCGTCCGCGGCGCGGACCGGGCCGTACTCGTGTGCGACCGGCTGCGCCCCGTGCTTCCGATCCTGCTCGCCATCTCGGCCAACTCGCCGTTCCTCGACGGTCGCGACAGCGGCCTGCACACCGCGCGCTCGCAGATCTTCACCAAGAGCTTCCCGCGCTGCGGCGTTCCGGATGCGTTCGGCAGCTGGGACGCGTTCGCGGACTACATCTCGTTCCTGTTCCGGACGCGGTCGATCGTCGAGTACACCCAGGTCTGGTGGTCGATCCGCCCGCACTTCTCCTTCGGCACGGTCGAGGTCCGGATCTGCGACGCCCAGACCACGGCGGGGGAGTCGGAAGGGCTGGCGGCGCTGATTGTGGCCTGCGTGGCCCAGGCGGCGCGCGAGGTCGACGAGGGGGTCGAGGCGGTCGACCTGCCGCGGCGGTTGATCGAGGAGAACTTCTGGCGGGCGATCCGGTACGGGGTCGAGGGCGAGCTCATCGACCTCGATCGCCTGGAGCTGTATCCGGGCGCGTCCGCGCTCGACCGCCTGCTGGAGTGGACGGCGCCGGCTCGAGCCGAGCTCGGGCTCGAGGTCACGCTGCCGGCTCTGAACGGGGCTCAGCGGCAGCGCCAGATGAGCCACGCGGGGATGAGCCCGGCCGAGGTGTACGGGGCGATGGTGGCCGAGACGCGGGAAACGTATGCTCCGGTTGAGGTGACCGAATGCGGCAGGTGAGGCTATGAGCAGCGGGCCTGGTGGTCCGGGTGGCCCCGGGGGTCCGGGTGGCCCCGGGGGTCCGGGCGGCTTCGGGGGTCCGGGCGGTCCCGGCGGCCCCAGCGAGGACGAGCTCCGCGCCGCCTACGAGGCCGAGGTCAAGCGCCTGCGGGTCGAGCACCTTCTGCTCGAGCACGTGGTCGGGATGGTCAACCTGGGCATGCGCCGGACCGGTCTGGCGCCGGGGACCGAGGATGAGCGAGAGCCCGACCAGGTCCACCTGGCCATCGAGGCGGTCCGGGCCCTGATGCCCCTGCTCGAGCAGACGGCCCCCCAGCAGGTTGGTCAGATCCGGGACGCCCTGTCCCAACTGCAACTCGCCTACGTGCGCATCGGTGGCCAGCCCGGGCCCCAGACGGCCGAGGAGGGGGTGGGTGCCCCTGGGGATCCGGGCGCTCCCGGTCCTCCTGGCTCTGCTCCCGGATCTCCTGGTTCGCCGCCCGGGTCTCCTGGTTCGGCGCCCGGGTCTCCTGGTTCGGCCCCCGGAGCGCCTGGTGAGCCGGGATCTGAGCCCGGTCAGCCGGATCCCGGGCAGTCCGGTCCCGGCCCCGCCCAGCGCAGCGGGCGGCTCTGGATCCCCGGCCAGTAGCAGGGTCCTGCCGGCCGTTCATAGGGCACCCGACCCCGGCGGCATCCGTCCGGGGGGCGCTGCTAGACTCCCGCGCCGTTGATTCCCGGCCTCCGCTCGCTGCGAACGGGCGGCGGCCTTTTTCCGTTGTGGCTGCGCCGTTGAGCGCGCCGTCTCCCGACAGATAATTCCTCCGGAGGACCTTCTTGTCTAGCTTTCTGACGCACAATGGCGTGTGGATAGCGCTTGTGTGTGCTGCCGCCGCCCTCGTCTACGGCGCGCTGACCTCACGGGCGCTGCTCGCCCTGTCCGCCGGCAACGAACGCATGCGGGAGATCTCCGCCGCAGTGCAGGAGGGCGCCTCGGCGTACCTCAACCGGCAGTACATAACCATCGCCGGCGTCGGGGTCGTCGTGTTCGTCCTGCTGATCCCGCTGCAGAACATCCGCGTGGCGATCGGCTTCCTGATCGGCGGCGTGCTCTCGGCGGCCGCCGGCTACATCGGGATGAACGTGTCGGTCCGGGCGAACGCCCGCGTGGCCGAGTCGGCCCGCGGCGGCGTGCCCCGCGCGCTTGCGACCGCCTTCCGGGGCGGCGCCGTGACCGGGCTGCTCGTGGTCGGGCTGGCTCTGATCGGGATCGCGGGTTACTACGGGGTCCTGACCTGGATCCTCGGCTACAGCCAGCGGCACGCGGTTGACGCTCTGGTCGGCCTGGGCTTCGGCGGCTCGCTGATCTCCGTCTTCGCCCGTCTCGGCGGCGGCATCTTCACCAAGGCCGCCGACGTCGGCGCCGACCTCGTGGGCAAGATCGAGGCCGGGATCCCCGAGGACGATCCTCGGAACCCGGCCGTGATCGCCGACAACGTCGGCGACAACGTCGGTGACTGCGCCGGCATGGCGGCCGACCTGTTCGAGACCTACGCCGTGACCGCGGTCGCGGTGATGCTGCTCGGCGTGCTGCTGTTCACTCAGTCGACCAACGTCGCCCTGTTCCCGCTGATTCTGGGCGGGATCTCGATCCTCGCCTCGCTGGTCGGCACGTTTGCCGTGCGGTCGAAGAGCGGCAACGTCGAGCGCGCGCTCTACCAGGGCCTCGTGCTGTCAGGCATCCTCGCCGCCGCCGTGTTCGTCCCCGCCACCTACTGGATGATGCGCGGGCTGACGCTCAAGACCGGCGCCGCCGCGCCGGCCTGGTGGCACTTCTACCTGTGCGCGCTCATCGGCCTCGGGGTGACCGGCCTCCTGTTCGTGATCACCGACTACTACACCTCGACCCGGTTCTCGCCGGTCCGGCGGACCGCTCGGGCCTCCCAGACCGGACACGCGACCAACATCATCCAGGGCCTGGCGGCCGGGATGCAGTCGACCGCCGCGCCGGCGATCGTGATCGCGCTCGGGATCCTCGGATCCTGGAAGCTCGCCGGCGGGGGCTCGCAGGGGATCTACGGCATCGGGATCGCGGTCATGGCCCAGCTCTCACTGATGGGCCTGATCGTCGCGCTCGACGCCTTCGGCCCGATCACCGACAACGCGGGCGGCATCGCCGAGATGGCTGAGCTGCCCGAGGAGGTCCGCAACGTCACCGACCCGCTCGACGCGGTCGGCAACACCACCAAGGCGGTGACCAAGGGATACGCGATCGGCTCGGCCGCGCTGGCCGCCCTGGTGCTGTTCGACGCCTTCGAGCGGGAGCTCCCGGCCAAGTATCAGCCGACCCACAATGACGTCTTCAGCTCGGTCTTCTCGCTCGGCAACCCCGCCGTGCTGATCGGACTGCTGGTCGGCGGCCTGATGGTCAACCTGTTCGCGTCGCTCTCGATGGAGGCGGTCGGACGCGCGGGCGGTGAGGTGGTCGAGGAGGTGCGCCGCCAGTTCCGGGAGAAGCCGGGGATCATGGAGGGCACCGAACGACCCGAGTACGGAGCCGCCGTCGCTCTGGTCACGCGCTCGGCCCAGCGAGAGATGATCCTGCCGGCGCTGATCCCGATCGTGATCACGCTGGTGGTCGGCCTGATCAGCGTCGAGGCGCTGGGCGGCCTGCTCATCGGCGTCATCGTGGTGGGGCTGTTCATGGCCATCTCGATGACCTCGGGCGGAGGCGCGTGGGACAACGCCAAGAAGCTGATCGAGGACGGTGCCTTCGGCGGTAAGGGCTCGGAGGCCCACGCGGCGGCGGTGACCGGCGACACGGTCGGCGATCCGTACAAGGACACCGCCGGCCCGGCGATCAACCCGATGATCAAGGTGGCGAACATCGTCGCCCTGCTGATCATCCCGATCATCACCTAGCCGGGGTTCGCTGGGGGAACGGGCCGGGCCCGTTCCCCCGCTTTCGTTCGCCGTACGCGCCATTCCTGTACGTCTCCGCCGAACCATGCTCAGCCTTCCGACGAATCCCTTTCTCAGCCTCCACACCGACTCACCGGTCCGTCTAGAGTGCGCGGCATGTTCATCTTGATCGTGGGCTCGGGTCGAGTTGGCTCGGCGGTCGCGAAGCGGGCCCTGGAGGCCGGCCACGAGGTCTCGGTCCTCGACATCGATCCGCTCTCACACGAGCGGCTGGATAAGGACCAATCGACGTCGTGGGAGGACGCGGGTGGCCGCTTCACGGTCGGCACGGCACTCGAGATCGACGCCCTGCTCGAGGCTGGGGTCGAGGACGCGGATGTTTTCCTCGCCGCCACGCGCGGGGACAACACCAATCTGGTGATCGCTCAAATCGCCCAGCGACGGTTCCGAGTCCCGCGGGTGGTGGTTCGAGTCGCCGACCCCGGGCGGGCGGGCTGGTACGCCGAGCAGGGGCTGTTCACGATCTGTCCCACTCAAGTCGCGATCGACCAGGCGACGAGCGTCGCCCTGGCCTCGTAGGCGCTCACCATGTACGTGATCATCGCCGGCGCCGGAAAGGTCGGATGGAACCTCGCCCGCGAGCTCATCGCCAAGGAGCGCGAGGTCACGCTGATCGAGTCCGACCACGCCCGCTACCAGGTGGTCGAGGAGGAGCTCGAGCACGCCGTGCAATACGGCGACGCGACCGAGCTGTGGATCCTCGAGCGGGCCGGGATTCAGCGGGCTGACCTGGTCATCGCGGTCACCGGCGATGACGAGGACAACATCCTCATCTGCCAGATGGCCAAGGAGAAGTACGAGGTCCAGCGGATCGTCGCTCGGGTCAACAACCCCCGCAACCTTCAGCACTTCAGGCTCCTCGGCGTCCAGCCGGCGGTGTCGGCGACCGACCTGATCTTGCGCCTGATCGAGCACGAGGTCCCGGAGTACGGCCTCGTCCAGCTGCTCTCGCTCGAGGACGAGCACCTCGAGATCATCGAGGTCGAGGTGGGGGAGGGCTCGATGGCCGCCGGCAGGCGGGTCGCCGAGGTGGCGCTCCCCGACGGCTCGTTGATCATCTCCGTGCTCCGCGGGGGTGCCGGCTTCGTGCCCAAGGCCGAGTCGGTGATCGAGGCCGGCGACCAGGTGCTGCTGATCCTCGACCCTGGCCTCGAGTCGCAGATCACGCCGCAGTTCTCGCCCGCCAGCGCCAACGCGCGCTCGTAGGCGCGTCTTCGCCAATGGCCAACCGGCGTGTCGACTTTGCCCTGATCGGCGGCGGGCTGGCTGCGGGCAACTGCGCCCGCTGGCTGCGTGAGTCCGGGGCCGAGGGCTCGATCCTGCTCATCGGGCGAGAGCCGGACCTTCCGTACAACCGGCCGCCATGCTCGAAGGGCTACCTCCAGAACCGGGAGTCGCGGGCGGACACGCTCTTCCGGGCAAGCGAGTGGTACGACGAGCAGGGGATCGAGGCCTTGACCCGGGTCTCGGCGATGAAGCTCGATACCGCCGAACGGACGCTGAAGCTGTCAAACCGCGAGGAGGTCAGCTTCGGCAAGGCGCTGATCGCGACCGGCGCGGGCGTCCGCCGCCTCAACGTGCCCGGCGCCGAGCTGGAAGGGATCCACTATCTGCGCACGCTCGGGAATGCGGATGCGATCCGTGAGGACGCGGCCGGCAAACGCGTCGTCCTGATCGGCGGCTCCTACATCGCCAGCGAGGTCGCCGCCTCGCTGACCGAGCTCGGTGGCTCCTGCACGATGGTGATGATGGAGCCGGTCGTCCTCAGCCGCGGCTTCGGTGAGCAGGCGGGCCGCTGGTTTCAGCACCGCCTCGAGGAGCACGGGATCGAGGTCCACGGCGGCGACGAGCTCGATCGCTTCGAGGGGCGCGACGGCCGCGTCACCACGGTGGTGACCAAATCAGGCCGAGAGCTGGACGCCGACGCCGTCGTGCTCGGGACGGGCGCGACCCCCGACGTGATGCTGGCCCGGGGCGCCGGGCTCGAGCTCGGCCACAGCGGCGGGGTCATGGTGAACTCTCGGCTCGAGACGGGCGTCCCCGGGATCTTTGCCGCCGGCGACATGGCCGAGTACGAGAGCGTCGTCCACGGCGGTCGGCGGATGCGGATCGAGCACTGGGACGTCGCCTTCAACCAGGGCAAGACCGCGGCGCTCAACATGCTCGGGCGCGACGGGCCCCACGACGTGGTCCCGTATTTCTTCTCCGATCTGTCCGACTGGGCCTC
Organism: uncultured Solirubrobacterales bacterium; assembly: GCA_963748585.1. Taxonomy (GTDB): domain Bacteria; phylum Actinomycetota; class Thermoleophilia; order Solirubrobacterales; family Solirubrobacteraceae; genus Palsa-465. The sequence continues at coordinate 665,977 of CAVVJR010000005.1, forward strand.
CCTCGAGTATGTGGGCCCGGCCGTCGAGTGGGATCGGGAGCTGGTGCGCGGCTCCTTCGACAGCGGCGAATTCAGCCTCTGGTACCTGCACGAGGGCCGCCTGGCCGGCGCGCTGTCGGTCGGCCGCTCGGACGACCTCGAGCACGCACGTCGGCTGATCGCCTCAGGCGCGGATTTGTCCGCCCAGGCCGGCGAGATCGAGGACCTCTCGAGCGATCTCGCCTCGCTCGCGAGCTGAGCGGCGCCGCTTAGCTCTTTCGGGCCCGGCGGGGCGCCGAGCGGGCGGGGCGGTCGGCAGCCGGCTCGGGCGATTGGGGCTCCGGGTCCGGCATGGCGCCGGGCTCCATCTTGGGCTCCACGGCTTGCGGACCGGGATCGCCCGCTACCTCGGATTCGCCGTCTTGTGCGTCGGAGCCGGCCGCCATTCGGATTTCACGTCTTGTGCGTCGGAGCCGGCCGCCATCTCGGGCCGCGCCCGGCCGGACGTCGCCTCGAGCGCCTGCTCGGCCCGCCTGCGCGCGGTACCACCGGGCAGGAGGTCGACGAAGCGGCCGAAGCGATCGATCGCGCCCTCGAGCGGAGTTGCCATCTCGACCGCGCGCTCAAACGCCGGCAGCGACGCGATCAGCTCCTCTCCGGTCTCGGCCACCCGGTTCGCCCGCTCCACGAGCTCGCCGCCGCGGGAGTCGAAGCGATAGCCGAGCTCGCGCATGCTCTCCCCGAGCTCGATGAGCTCGGCCAGGCGGCGGTCAAGGTCCTCGCCCACGCTCGTCATGGCTTCGAAGCGACGGTCGAAAGCCTCAGCCGCGGCGAGGACCGCCGAGCCGATCTCGGTCAGCTCTTCGGCCAGAGCGAGCACGCGGTCGATCCGGCTCGGCGCCCAGCGGACGAAATCGACGATGGCGCCGGCGTCGGAGATGAGCCGGCCAGCGACCGCGAAAGGGGAGGGCAGGCGGAGCGCCATGTGGTTCGAGAGTACCCCGACGGGTGCGCAGCCTGGGACCAATGTGACGCGGAGGCGATCACGGCCGTTCCCATGTGCCGGCCTGCGCGGCACACCGATCAAAGGCTGCGGGGCAAGGACTCGAACCTTGAATTCCAGGGCCAGAACCTGGCGAGTTGCCGATTACTCCACCCCGCAGTGAATGGATGTACCTCGTTGCGTTCGCGGGCGGAACCCACCCCGCAACGCGGGCGAGTATAGCCCCGCCTCTGACGTTCCGTCCGTGGCGGATGCGAACATGTGTTCGTGCAAGGCAAACGGTACGACTGGTCCGCGATCGCGGCGTTTTACGAGTCCGGCCACACGGCCGCCGAGTGCCAAGCCGAGTTTGGGATCTCCAATGGTGCTTGGCATTACGCGCTCCGGCGCGGGGTCATCTTCACGCGGTCACGAGCGACCCGGACAACCACACGAACTGCGGTAGCGAAGCTGTTCGCCCAGGGGCGTTCGCAGGCGGAGATAGCGCGGGAGCTGCGGGTATCTGCACCCACCGTCTGCTTCCATCTGCGCCGGCTCGGGATTGCTGCTAAGCCCACCTTTGCGCGTCGTTACGACTGGGAACGCATCAGGGAGTACTACGAAGCGGGGCACTCGGCCGCAGAGTGCCGTCAGCGCTTCGGTTTCAGCCGGAATGCTTGGGCCGATGCGATTCAACGGGGCGCGATCGAGCTCCGGCCCCGTCTGACTCCGATCGACGACGTGCTCGCGGCAGGGCGACGGCGCAACCGCCAGCACGTAAAGCAGCGAATGCTGACCGCGGGCCTCAAGCAGATTCGTTGCGAGGGGTGTGGGATCTCCGCCTGGAGGGGGGCGCCGATCTCGCTCGAGCTTCACCACGTCAACGGCGACGGCCTTGACAATCGGCTGGAGAATCTTCGACTGCTGTGCCCGAACTGTCACAGCCAGACGGACACCTGGGGCGCACGCAACCGCGGGCGCCGGGGCCAGCCGCGCGCACGGGCTCCTTAGAGCTGAGCGAGCGAGCTGCCGGGTGACGGCGGCCGTCGGACGATCAGAGCGCGATGGCCGGGCGCGGAATGCCGTACTCGAGGGCGCGGGCGAGATCCCGAACTTTGAGCGGCTTGGCCAGGCACGTCCGGGCCCCGCGTGCGATCAGCCGGTCGGCCACACCGTCGGCGGGGTCGGCACCGACCATGACGACGGGTACGGGGCGGGTGACCGGGTCGACACGCAGGCGGGCGAGGACCTCCTCGCCACCCATGCCGGCCAGGTCCACGTCGGCCAGTACCAGGTCGGGACGGTGGTGGCGTGCCATCTTCGTCCCCTCGGCGCCGGTGGTGGCGACCAGGAGCTCGACGTCGTGCCGCTCGCTCACGGTTGCCTCGATCAGCGAAAGGCTCGCGGAGTCGTCCTCGATGCAGAGGACGGTCAGCGATCGTTCATATGCGTTGTCGGTGAGTGCCACGTAATGGCTATCGGACACGTTCGTCCGGGGCCGTAATAGGTCTGGACCGATGTAGCAAGCCTCCTACTTCGCTGGACGGTCGTACGATCCTCCGGATCCGGCGTGACGAGGGCGTCCAGGCCCCTGGAGGCCCCAGGCTGGCCGGACGGCGGCCGACTCGTGACAGGCGTCCGCGCTCGCGCGCGGCCACTCCAGCCCAACCTGCCACTCCAGCCCAACCTGGCGACGGCGGAGCCTCGGGACACCGGGCGGAGCCGCTCTGGCTCCTCGGTCAGCGGGCTTTCAGCCGGACTGGCGCGCCGCGGGCACCGGGTCCACGAACTCGGGCGGCTGCTTGGTCATCCCGGCCGTGACGGCCGCGAGCTGATTCGGGGAGCCGACCAGCCCGAGCTGGATCTCGGCCTCGAGGGCCAGCGTGTCCTGAGCCGAACCGGTCCAAGCCTCGTCGAACAGCCGCTTGGCGCCGCGGACCGCGTCCGGGGAGCGGCCGGCGATCTCGGCCGCCAGCGCCCGCGCTCCGGCCAGCGGATCGTCGGAGACGTGGGTCACCAGGCCGAGCGGCCCCGCTTCGGCGCCACTGATCACCCGGCCGGTGAACGTGAGCTCCTTGGCCAGGTCGATGCCGACCAGACGGGGCAGCGAGCGCGTGATCGACATGTCCGGGATGAGGCCCCACTTGACCTCCATCACCGACAGCCGGGCGTCGGGCGTGGCGAAGCGGATGTCCGCCCCGAGGGCGATCTGGAGGCCGCCGCCCAGGCAGTTGCCGTGAATGGCCGCGATCACCGGCATCGGAAGCTCGATCCAGTTGTAGGCGGCGCGCTGAAACCAGTTCGGCACCTCGCCGCGCAGCGGGGAGACGAGCCCCTCGAGGCCGTCTCCGTGAGCCATCACGCTCATCACGTCGAGCCCGGAGCAGAAGCTCGGCCCCTCGCCGTGGAGTACGACCGCCCGCACGCCGGCTTCGCCGGCCAGCCGTTCGGTGACCTCGATGATGGCCTCGAACATCGGAACATCGAGGGCGTTGTGCTTGTCCGCTCGGGTCAGCGTGACCACGGCCACGTGGTCGTCGATCTCGAGCCTGATTCGGTCGTCGCTCACGCGGCGAAGGTTATCCGGGGTCCTCAACCGACACTGTGTCGCCGACCGCCACCGCGCCCGGCACGGCCACCCGCCCGTAGATCCCGAACGGCAGAGGCTCGGTGGAGGGAAGCTCCTTGCGGTAGGACTCGAGCAGCTCGAGCGTCGGCAGGTCGACCGTCCCCGTGTCCGCGTCGCGGCTCGTAATCAGACAGCGGCCGACGTGGCCCTCGAACCGCACGACCGCCTCGCCGACTCGCACCCGCCGGCCCACCCACGCGTCCTCGGCATGGGCGTCCACGCCGTCGACCTCGATCAGCATCCGGAACCGGCGCGCATCGATCGAGTCTGCCTCGGCCACCATGGCCAGGCGGTCGAGCGACGCCCGCGAGATCAGCGAGGCGGTCCCGCCGGCTCCCCGGTCGACCGCGCCCGCCGCGGCCACGGCCTCGACGAGCCGCAGCGATCGGCCCGCGAACTCGCTCATGGCCTCAGACCAGGGGCCCGGCACGAGCCGGTCCTCGCGCACGCGCGAGAAGAAGCGGGTCGTAACGGGCTCGCCCGGAACCACCGAACCCTCGACCACCCCGCCGTCCGGGAACCGCAGGGACAGCCGCCGGTCGGAGTCCGAGTAGTCGGCGACCACCGGCTGGAGTTCGCCCAGGATCTTCGCGTTGACCATCCGGTCGCGCTCGTCGATCCAGTAGAAGCGGCGATTCTCCCGCACCCCGTCGAGGCGCCGAGAGGCACCCGGTCGACCGTGCGCAGCCGCGTGCCCTTCACCGGGCTGATCGCCAACCCGGTCACGATCACCCCGCCCGAGCCCGAGCCCGAGCCGGAGCCCGAGCCCGAGCCGGAGCCCGAGCCCGAGCCCGAGCCGGAGCCGGAGCTCACGCCGCCCCCGCCGCCTGCTCGGCCCAATCCTGGTACAGCTGCCAGTAACGACCCCGAGCCTCAATCAGCTCGTCATGCGTCCCCTGCTCGGCCACTCGCCCGTGCTCGAGCACCAGGATCCGCCCGGCGCCACGGATCGTGGACAGCCGGTGAGCGATGACGATCGCCGTCCGTCCCGCCACCAGCCGCCGCAGGCCCTGCTCGATCAGCGACTCCGTGTGCACGTCGACGTTCGAGGTCGCCTCATCGAGGACCAGGATCCGAGGATCGGCCACCAGCGCCCGCGCGAACGCGATCAGCTGGCGCTGGCCGGCCGAGAGCTGGATCCCTCGCTCGCCGATCTCGGTGTCGTAGCCGTTCTCCAAAGCCCTCGATGAACGAAGCCGCGCCGACCGCGCGGGCCGCGGCAGCGACATCCTCATCCGAGGCATCCGGCCGCCCGAAGGAGATGTTCTCCCGCACGGTGCCGCTGAACAGGAACGCCTCCTGGGGCACGATGCCCATCTGCGAGCGCAGCGAGTGCGAGCTCACCGAACGCAGGTCGTGGCCGTCGACCAGGACCCTTCCCGAGGTGGGGTCGTAGAAGCGCGCCACCAGCTTGGCAAAGGTCGACTTGCCGGCCCCGGTCGCGCCGACGAGCGCCACCGTCTGCCCCGGCGGGATGACGAGGTCCACATCCCGGAGCGCGAACACGCCCTCGATGAAGCATCCGCCGATCCGTACCGGAACGACACCTGGTCGAAGCGCAACTCGCCCCGCAGCGACTGCAGCTCCACCGCATCCGGCGCATCGGCCAGATCGGGCTCCTCGTCCAGCAGCTCGAAGATCTTGTCCAGCGCCGCCATCCCGGACTGGTAGGTCGTGTACAGCTGCGAGAGCTGCTGGATCGGGTCGAAGAAGTTGTTCAGCGCCGCGATGAACCCGAACACGACGCCGGTCGAGGCATGCCCGTTCAGGACCTCGATCCCGCCGACGACCAGGATCTCGACCGTGACCAGCGCGGAGAGGAACTCGACCGCTGGAAAGTAGGCCGCGTTCAGGTTGACCGTGGTCATGTTCGCGTCGGCGTTCTCCTGGTTCAGCTTGCGGAACTGAGCCACGTGGCGCGGACTCCTGACCGAACACCCGGACCACGCGGATGCCCGACAGCGTCTCCTGCAGGTAACCCGTGATCGACGCGATCTTCTCCCGCGTCAACCGGTACGCGCCCGCCGAGACGATCCGGAACGCGACCCCACCGATCAGCAGGATCGGCAGCGCGATAAAGGTCAGCAGCGCGAGCTTGGAATCGAGCACGACCAGGATCACCACGACCCCGATCAGCGTCAGCCCGGACTGGATCAGCGTCGCCATCCCGTCCTCGACCAATTGGTCGAGCGCTTCGACGTCGTTGGTGATCCGGGAGATGATCACGCCCGCGCGGTTGCGCGAGTAGAACCCGATCGACAGCTGCTGAAGGTGCGCGAACAGCTGCACCCGCAGGTCCTGCAACGCCCGCTGACCGACCCAGCCGACCAGGTAGGTCTGCGCGTACGTAGCAACCGCGTACACCAGGGCGGAGGCCAGGAACGCCGCCACGATCAGATTCAGCGCGCCGGTGTCACCGCGGCGGATCCCGTCGTCGATGGCCAGCTTGGCCAGCGGCGCCGGCGCCAGCGCGGCGCCCGTGGCGGCGACCAGGGACACGAACATGGTCAGCACTCGCCAGCGATAAGGCGCAAGCAGCGAAGCCAGGCCGCGGAGCTTCCGCGCCCGCCCGTGGCCGCTTCGCGGCCATTGCGAGTTTCGCCTGCGGCGAAACATCGCGGGCTCCGATCGAACCCGATCAATCACAGTCCCACCGCCCCGATCGCCTTGCGGGTCATGAACACCTGGTCGGGCATGCCCTTCTCGACGATCTCGCGATACAGCGGAGAGACCCCGAGCAGCTCCTCGTGCGTTCCCCGCGCCGCGACCGTGCCGTCTTCCAGCACCACGATGTCGTCGGCCAGCGCGATCGTCGACAGGCGGTGCGCGATCACGAACGTCGTCCGTCCCTCCATGACCGAACGCAGGGCGAGCTTGATCTCCTGCTCGGTCGAGGCATCGACCGACGAGGTGGCGTCGTCCAGGATCAGGATCCGCGGATCGGCCAGCACCGCGCGCGCAATCGCGATCCGCTGGCGCTGGCCGCCGGACAGGGTCATGCCCCGCTCGCCCACCATCGTGTCGTAGCCCTCGCGGCAGCGCGCGAGATGAACCCGTCGGCCTGGGCCACCGAGGCCGCTCGCACAACCTCCTCGCGCGAGGCCTAGGGCCGCCCGTAGGCGATGTTGTCGTGCACGGTGGCGCTGAACAGGAAGGGGTCGTCGGTGACGACCGCGATCGCCCGCCGCAGCGAGCACGAGATCGACCGAGCGCACGTCGGCCCCGTCGATCCGGACCGAGCCGCTCGAGGCCTCGTACAGCCGCGGCAGCAGAGAGGTCAGCGCGGTCTTGCCCGACCCCATCGCGCCGACCAGCGCCACGGTCGAGCCGGCCGTCGAACTCCAGGTTGATGTCCCGGAGGGCAGGCCGCGCTGCGCCCTCGAAGGTCAGCGAGACGTCCTCAAGCGACACCGCGCCGCTTCCCTCGGGCAAGCGCGGGCGCGTCGACCGGAGCCACGATCGCCGGCGCGCGGTCGAGAACCTGGAAGATGCGCGCGCCCGACGCGGTGGCCCGCTGCGCCGCGCTCAGCATGTAGCCGAGCGTGCGCATGGGGGAGATCAGCATCAGCAGATAGGCGTAGAACGCGGTGAAGGCGCCGATCGTGATCGTGTGGTGGATGACCTCGCGCCCGCCGACGAGAAGGATCAACGCCAGGCCCAGGTTGGGCAGGAAGCTGATCATCGGCGTGTACTTGGCCTGGATCTTGGTCGCGTGGAGCTGCTGGTCGAACACGCGCTGGACCGAGTGCTTGAAACGCTCGAGCTGGCGCGCCTCCTGGGCGAACGCCTTGACCACCCGGACGCCGGAGACGCTCTCCTCGGCGTCGGCGGTCAGCTCGGCGATCCGCTGCTGGGCCTCCTGGAGGGCCGGACGGGAGTGAATGCCGTAACGCCACGCGATCAGGACCACGAACGGCACCGGCGCCAGACGACAACGCGGCCAGCCCCGGCTGGAGCGCGAACATGGCCACGGCGGCGAGCGCGATGACCAGCACCGACTGGCCGATGAAGATCAGCCCGTAGCCGAGGAAGAACCGCACCGACTGCAGGTCGACGGTGGCCCGGGACATCAGCTGGCCCGTCTGCTGGCGGTCGAAGAACCCGAGCTCGAGCCGCTGCAGCTGCTCGTAGATCATGTTGCGCAGGTCCATCTCGACGCCCAGCGACACGCGGCCGGCGACCAGCCGCCGCGCCGCGCTCAGCCCCAGCCGCAGCACCCCCGCGACCCCGATCGCCACCGCCCACGTGACCAGCTGATGCCGATGGTGGCCGCGGATCGAGTTGATCGCCTCGCCGGTCAGGAACGGGATCGAGCACGGTCATCACCATGGCCGCGAAGGCGAGCACGAACGACCACGTGACACCGCGCCGGTACGGGCGAAGGAATCCCAGAAGTCGCTTGAACGTCCCCAGCTACTTACAAAGTATAGTTGGGCCGGGCTACGCCCGGCATCAGTGGGGCCGGTCCAATCCGGGCCCGGACTCCTCAGCCGGTGAACCCCGGCGAGGTCCGGTGCTTGCGGCGCGCGGTGATGGCGCCGCCGCTTGTGTCTCCGGGCAGGCTTCTTCTTCTTGACCGCCGGCTTGGCCCCCGCGCTGGGCGGGGACGTATACCGGGGCGCCCGGCTCGCCGGTCTCCAGATCGAGCAGCGCCTGGTTCTGGGCGCTGCCGGCGAAGTAGGACTGGTTGGCGATGATCAGCTGCGTGCCCAGGAAGGCCACGCCCGAGGGAGAGTCGAACGGCACCGGCGACCCGTTGGCGCCGGTGTACTGCTGCCCGAACCGGGCGATCTCCGCGCCCGAGCGGGACAGCTCGACGATCTGGTTGGAGGCGCCGACGAGCGCCACGTAGATGTCGCCCGATGCGGCCAGGGCGCAGCCGTCGGGCGCGTCGGCCGGCCCGCTCTCCCAGATCTGGGTCAGCGCACCGGGCCTGCCGTCGGCCAAGATCGGCACCGTGTAGAGCTTCCCGGTGGTGGGATTCAGGGTCCCCAGCCCGCCGTTCGAGGCCTGGTCGAACAGCAGGGTGTGGTGGTCGGGCAGGAGGGTGATGCACGCGGTGCCGAACGGGCCGCCGTCCAGGCGGCGGTCGGCCAGCCAGATCTGCGCCGTCCCCCGCCGGGCGGGATCCGCCAGATCACCGCCTGCTGGTAGTCGGTCACGTACAGGCTGCCGTCCGGGGCCCAGGCCGCGTAGTCGGGCATCGGCGGCTGGTCGATCAGCGCCGGCGAGCATTCTCCGCCGCCCCCGGGCGGACAGGTCGGCAGGTCGGGCACCCGCGCGTACAGCGTCTGGCCGCCGGTCGCCGGGTCGAGGCGGATGATCCGCCCGCTCGTCCGGTCGAGCAGCAGGAGCCGGCCGAGCGCGTCGTTGGCCGCCACCTGGACGCCATGGGGCTGGGAGAGGTTCTGGCCCTGGACCGTCCAGGAACGCAGCAGCTGACCCGCGGCGCTGAACTCGTACACCTTCGAGGGCTGGCTGTCGCCGGCCGGGTTGGTGTACGTGCCCTCGTAGATGTCCGAGCCGACCACGTGCGGGAGGGCGGGATAGCCGGGCGAGGGAACCTGGGCCAGAACCGACACGTCGCCCCGTGCCCGGGCCGAGGCCAGCGCCGCTCCGGGCCCCAGTACCGCCAGTAGCACCGCCACCACCACTCGCCGCTTCATCCTCGTCGACCTCCCAGTCGTGCCTCGATGTACGAGCCGAGCATCAGCTTGCTCTCGTCCAGCATCGTCTCGTCGCCGTCGTCGCTGCGCCGGAACGCCTCGCGCAGGAGCCCGTCGCCCGGCCACCACGACCATCTCGGCCGCCTGGGCCCGGGCCTCATCCGGCGCTTCGGGCCAGTGGTGGGCCAGGATCCGCTCCACCGAGCGGGCGATCGCTTCCCGAGCCGGGCGGGTGACGTCGCGGACGTGCTCGGTGCGCAGGCCCCCGTACCAGAGCGCGAGAAAGCCAGGACGGGCGCGGAACCCGGCCGCCAGCACGTCGATGCACCATCGAGCCCGGGTCCGGGAGGGGATCGAGCTCGTCGGCCTGCGCGGTCCCGGCCACCAGGTCGTCGAAGTCGCTCCAGTAGCGGAGCGCCAGCGCATCGACGATCGCCTGCTTGTCGGCGAAGAAGCGGTACACCGAGCCGATCGGGACTCCGGCCTCCGCGGCCACGCGCGTGGTCGTGAACGCGCTCGGCGCCGTCCCGGGCCAGCACCCGGTCGGCCGCGTCGAGCACGCGAGCCAGCCGCTCACGGCTGCGCATCTGCGTCGGCTCATTACGAAGCTTGGGTGGGTGACGGCGCCGGGCCACGGTTCGAAGTTGAAAGTGAGGTTCCCTTCAAGTAAGCATCCCAATCGTGCCTGAGTCCGAAGCTCGAGCGGGAGCGCAGACCGGGTCGCCCAGGCGGCGCGGCGCCTGGCCGCCGAAGGGCTGGTCACCGGCACCGCCGGCAACCTGTCCGAACGCAACGGCGAGCTGGTCGCGGTGACGCCCGACCGGGAGCCGAGCTCGAGAGCCTCGCCGCCCGAGCAGGTGGCCGTGGTCGACCTCGACGGCGAGCACGTCGACGGCGAGCTGCAGGCCACCTCCGAGCTCGGCCTGCACCTCGGCGTCTACCGGCGCTACGACGCGGGTGCGGTCGTCCACACCCACGCCCCGTTCGCCACCGCGCTCGCCTGCGTGCTCGAGGAGCTGCCCGGTCGTCCACTACCAGCTGCTGGCCCTCGGCGGCCCGGTGCGGGTCGCGCCGTACGCGACCTTCGGGACGCCCGAGCTGGCCGAGCTCACGCTCGAGGCGCTCGACGGACGCAGCGCCGCGCTGATGGCCAATCACGGCGCCATCGCCTACGGTCCCGACCTCGACGCGGCGATGAAGCAGTCCGAGCTGCTCGAATGGGGCTGCTCGCTGTACTGGCGCGCGCGCGCGATCGGCCGGCCGCGCACGCTCGACCAGTCCGATCAGCTCGCCTTCATCGAGGCGGTCACCCAGCGCGGGTACGGGGTCACCCGGCGGAGCGAGTCGTGAACGTCATCACGCTTGGCGTCCACGTCGTCGACGTGCTCGTGCGTCCGGTGGAGGCGATCCCCGAGGGCCAGGGCGGCACGCTGGTGGAGCAGATCCGCATCACCCCGGCCGGTCCGGCCGGCGGGACCGCGGTCACGCTGGCCAAGCTCGGCGCCTCCGTGCGCAGCGCCGGCGCGATCGGCACCGACGAGCTCGGCGACGTGATGCTCGAGCTGCTCGGCCGCTTCGGCGTCGACGCCTCGCTGCTGGTGCGCCGCGACGACGTCCAGACCTCGGCCAGCGTGCTGCCGATCCGCCCCGACGGCTCGCGCCCGGCCTTTCACGTGGTCGGCGCCAACGCCACCTACGCCTCGCGCGGACGCGCCCTGGGAGGCGATCGAGCAGGCCGACTACCTCCACCTCGGCGCGCCCGAGTTCATGGGCGGCGAGGAGGCGGCCAAGATCCTCTCCTTCGCCCGCGAGCACGGCGTCGTCACCTCGGCCGACATCCTCGCTCCGGGCGAGCAGGCGGCGGCGATCCTCGACTGGGTCGGGCCGGCCTTCGCGCACCTCGACTACCTGCTGCCCAACGACGAGCAGGTCCTGGCGCTCACCGGCGAAGCCGAGCTGATCGCCGGCTGCCGCGCCCTCATCGAGCGCGGCATCGGCTGCGTCGCCGCCACCCGCGGCGCCGACGGCGCCGTGGTGGTCGACGCGGAGGCGGAGCACGCAGGTCCCGGCCTTCGAGGTCGACGTGGTCGACACCACGGGCTGCGGCGACGCCTTCTCGGCCGGGTTCCTGCGCGGCCTGGCTCTCGGCCGCAGCCGTCGCGACGCGGCCGCGCTCGGCTGCGCGGCCGCCGCGCTGGTGGCCCAGGGCCTCGGCTCGGACTACGGCGACTTCGATCTGGCCGCGGCCGACGCCCTCCATCACACCAACCAAGGAGTCTCCGGATGACCGATCAGCACACCACCACGCGCCGGCGGTTCATGGGCGGCGCGCTCACGGTCGGAGCCGCCGCGGCGCTGCCGGCGGCCGCGGAGGCGGCCAAGAAGAAGGCCAAGCCCAAGAAGAAGGCGACCCCGACGACCAGAACCGCCGACGCGGTCGTGGTCGGCGCCGGCTTCGCCGGCCTGACCGCGGCCCGGCTGATCCGCCAGGCCGGTCACTCGGTGATCGTGCTCGAGGCGCGTGACCGGGTCGGCGGGCGGGCGTGGAACGAGCAGCTCGGGGGAGGGCGCGTGTCCGAGCGCGGCGCCACCTTCGTCGGCCCGACGCAGAACCACGTGCTGGCGCTGGCCAACGCGCTCGGCGTGGGGACGTTCCCGACCTACGACACCGGCAACGACTACTACATCAATCGCGTTGCGCCCAACCCCGGGCCGATGCACGTACAGCGACACCGGCCCGTTCGGCACCGCGCCGCCCGACCCGACGATCGCCGCCGAGGTGACGGCGGTGGTCGCGCAACTGGATCAGATGGCGACGCAGCGTGCCGGTGGACGCGCCGTGGACGGCCCCCAACGCCTCGCAGCTGGGACAGCCAGACCCTGCAGAACTTCGGTCGACACGCACAGCGTGACCCCGCGCTTCAAGGCGCTCGTCCCCACCGCGACCCGCCCGATCTTCGGCGCCGAGCCGCGCGAGCTGTCGCTGCTGTTCGTGCTCTTCTACATCGCCGCCTCGGGGGACGAGAACAACCCGGGCACGTTCGAGCGCAACTTCGACACCCGCGGCGGGGCCCAGCAGTCGCGGTTCTTCGGCGGCACCCAGGCGATCCCGATCAAGATCGCCGACCAGCTCGGCGACCGCGTCGTGCTGAGCTCCCCGGTGCGCAAGATCGTCCACGGCAAGCGGCGGCGTGACCGTGTACTCGGACAAGGTGACGGTCAAGGGCCAGCGGGTGATCGTGGCCATGGCGCCCGCCCTGACCAGCCGGATCATCTACGAGCCGGGGATGCCGCCGGCCCGCGACCAGCTCACCCAGCGCTACCCCCAGGGGACGCTGACCAAGGTGGCGGCGGTGTACCCGAAGCCGTTCTGGCGCGACCAGGGCCTGACCGGTCAGGCCCTCGACACCGGCGGTCCGGTCAGCGCCATCGTTCGACGACTCGCCGCCCGAGGGCACCCCGGGGGTGCTGTTCGGCTTCGTCGGAGGTGACAACGCCCGCGCCTACAACGCGATGAGCCCGGCCGCGCGCCGCAACGCCGTGGTCAACCAGTACGCCGACTTGTTCGGCTCACAGGCGGCAAAACCGACCGCCTTCTTCGACACCAACTGGTCGGACGAGATGTGGACCCGCGGCTGCCCGGTCGGGATCCCCAGCCTCGGGACGCTGCTCTCCTACGGGCCCGAGATCCGTCAGCCCGTGGGTCCAGATCCACTGGGCCGGCACCGAGACCTCGACCTACTGGAACGGCTACATGGACGGGGCCGTGCGCTCGGGTGAGCGAGCCGCCGACGAGGTCCTGCACGGCCTGCGCTTCGGCACGCCCGGCACCAAGCCAAAGCCGAAGAAGAAGGCCAAGCCGAAGCACCAGCGCCGTCCCACCACCAGCCCCGGCTTCACCGGCTAGGTGAGCGCGGACGTCGACTCCCTCACCCGCCGGCGCTTCGTCGGCGGGGCCCTCGCGGCCGGCGCGGCCGTGGCTCTGCCCGCCGCCGCGCGCGCCAGGACCGGCCGGCGGACGGTCGACGTGGCGGTGGTGGGCGGCGGCCTGGCCGGCCTGGTCGCGGCGCGCGACGTCCACCGAGCCGGGCACTCGGTCGTCCTGCTCGAGGCTCGCGACCGCGTCGGCGGCCGGGTGTGGAACCACCACTTCCCGGGCGGCCACGTCTCGGAGCGCGGCGGCACGTTCGCCGGCCCGACCCAGGACCGGATCCTGACTCTGGCGCGGTCCGTGGGCGTGAGGACGTTCCCGACCTATGACCGGGGCAACGTCGTGTTCGTCGATCGCCGCGGGCGCCGGACCTACAGCGGGAACACGCCGTTCGCGCCCGCGCCCATCGACGATCCGCTGATCGATCCCGATCTCGTCAGCGTCGTCCTCCAGCTCGGCCAGATGTCGCTGAGCGTGCCCGTGGCCGCCCCCTGGACAGCTCCAAGGGCGCGGCAGTGGGACACCGAGACGCTCCAGAGCTGGATCGACCGTCGGCATCCGACGCCGCAGTTCCGCCAGCTCGTGCCGGCCGCCCTGCGCCCGCTGTTCGGCGCCGAGCCGAAGCAGCTGTCGCTGCTCTTCACCCTGTTTCTCATCGCCTCGGCCGGCGATGAGAGCAATCCGGGGACGTTCATCCGCAGCGTCGCCACCCAGGGGGGCGCGCAGCAGTGGCGGTTCGTGGGCGGCTCCCAGGAGATCCCGCTTCGCGTGGCGTCGCAGGATCCGGCATCTGGTCGAGCTCGGGACACCGGTCCGCGCCATCGCCCAGGACCGTCATGGGGTGACGGTTGCACTCCGATCGGGTCGCCGTGCGGGCCAAGCGAGTGATCATCGCCATGGCTCCGGTGCTGACCCGGCAGATCACCTACCACCCAGGTCTCCCGCCGGGGCGCCGCCACCTCACCGCGCGCTATCCCCAGGGCAGCCTGACCAAGGTGGCCGCGGTGTACGAGAAGCCGTTCTGGCGCCACCGCGGCTTCAACGGCCAAGCCCTCGACACCGGCGGGCCGGTCAGCCTGACCTACGACGACTCGCCTCCCTCGGGCCATCCGGGCATCGTCTTCGGCTTCGTGGGCGGCGACAACGCGCGCCGCTACAACCGGCTGAGCGCGGCGGCCCGCCGGCGTGCCGTGCTCGATCAGTTCGCCCGCTACTGGGGCGCCCAGGCGCATCGTCCGGTCGCCTTCCTGGAAACCGATTGGTCCGCTGACCCCTGGACCCGAGGCTGCCCGGTCGGCATTCCCACGCCCGGGACGCTGACCGCTTACGGCCCCCACCTGCGCGCGCCGGTGGGGCGGATCCATTGGGCCGGCACCGAGACCTCGACGTACTGGAACGGCTACATGGACGGCGCCGTACGCTCGGGCGAGCGCGCCGCGCTCGAGGTCGTCGCGGCGCTGTAGGCCGATGACGACCGAGACCGCTCCGCCCACCCACGAGTCATTCGCCGACCGGGCCCCGGATTGGGTCGCCGCCGGCACGCCCGAGCCGCTGCGCCGGGAGCTGGCCGAGGCGCTCGGTCAGGACCGGGTCCTCAGCCCGGGCCATCGACCTGGTCCGCTACGCCTCGGACGCCAGCCCGTACCGGCTGATCCCGCGCGCGGTGGTCATGCCGCGCGACGTCGGGGACATGCAGCGGCTGTTCGCGTGGGCGACCGCGGCGCGCACGCCCTTGACCTTCCGCGCCGGCGGCACCTCGCTCAACGGCCAGGCGCAGACCGAGTCGGTCCTGGTCGACGTGCGCCGGCACTGGCAGCGGGTGCGCATCGAGTCCGGCGGGGCCAGGGCTCGGGCCCAACCGGGCGCGGTCCTCGGCCACGTCAACCGTCGCCTCGCCCGCCACGGGCGCAAGCTCGGGCCCGACCCCGCGTCGACCGACATCGCGTGCGTCGGGGGCGTGATCGCCAACAACTCGGGTGGCATGCGCTGCGGGGTGGTGGCGGACTCCTACCAGACGCTGCGCGCCTTGACCTTCGTGCTGCCCAACGGACTCGTGATCGACACCGAAGCGCCGGACGCCGAGGAGCGGTTCGCCGCCGGCGCCCCGGAGCTTGCCGATGGACTCCAGAGGATCCGGGATGAGATCCGCTCCGATGCCGAGCTGGCCGAACGGATCCGGCACAAGTTCGAGATCAAGAACACCACCGGCTACCGGCTGTGCGCCTTCCTCGACGCCGACACCCCGCTCGAGATCTTCCGCCGCCTGATCGTGGGCTCGGAGGGCACGCTGGCCTTCGTGGCCGAGGGCGTGTTCGAGTCCCTGCCGTTCGGGCCCCACGCCACCATCGCCCTGGCGCTGTTCGAGGATCTCGACGCCGCAGCCGAGGCGGTCGGCCCGCTGGTTCAGGCGGGCGCCGCCGCCACCGAGCTGATGGTCGCCCCGACGCTGATTGCCGCCGCTTACAACATGCCCGGGACGCCCGAGGCCTGGAAGGAGCTCCCTCCGGAGAGCGCCGCCCTCCTGATCGAGTTCCGCGCCGCCGATCCGGCCGAGCTCGACGAGCCCGAGCAGGCCGCGCTGAAGATCCTCGACCGCCCGAGTTTGATCGAGCCGGCCCGGTTCACCCGCCGGCCCGAGGAGATCGGAATGGTCTGGCACGTCCGTGAGGGCATGCAGGGTTTGATGGCCGCGATGCGGCCGCCCGGCGTGTCGCTGATCATGGAGGACGTGTGCGTGCCGCCCGACCGGCTGGCCGAGGCGGCCAAGGACCTCCAGCGCCTCCTCTCCGAGCGCGGGTTCCTGCCCGGGCTGGCCGGCCATGCCTCGGCCGGGAACCTCCACTTCCTCCTCACTCCGAACTTCGCCGAGCCCGGCGACGTCGAGCGCTACGACGGATTCATGCACGAGCTGGCCGAGCTCGTCGTGGGCCGCTACGACGGGTCGCTCAAGGCCGAGCACGGCACCGGGATCAACATGTCCCCGTTCGTGGAGCGCGAGTGGGGAGCGAGGGCCACGGAGCTCATGTGGCGGGTCAAACAGCTCGCCGACCCGGAAGGCATCCTCAGTCCGGGCATCGTGCTCAACCGCGACCCGGAGGCGCACCTGCGCCACCTGAAGTCCGCGCCGGAGATCGAGGACGAGGTGACCAAGTGCATCGAGTGCGGAGCCTGTGAGCCCGTGTGTCCCTCGCGTCATCTGACCACCACCCCGCGGCAGCGGATCGTGATCCGCCGGGAGATGGCCCGCCATCCGGCCGGAGCTCCGGTGCGCCGGGCCCTGGAGGAACAGTACGAGTACGAGGCGATCGACACCTGCGCCACCGACGGCTCGTGCATGCGCGCCTGTCCGGTCGGGATCGACACCGGCGCCCTGATCAAGTCCCTGCGCCGGAGCCGGCATTCCGAGGCCGAGGAGCGGGCGGCTGCGGGCGCGGCTCGCCACTTCGCGACGGTCGAGCGCGGCGTGCGGGCGGGCATGCGGGTCGGCGGCGCGGTCGGCGACCGGGCCGCGGCTCGGATCACCGCGGCGCTCCGCCGCGTGCTGTCGACCGAGCTGATCCCGGCCTGGAGCCCGAGCATGCCGGCCGCCGCGCCGAGCCGGCTGCCATTCACCCTGCGCGAGGGCGCCGCGGCCGTGTACCTCCCCGCGTGCCTGAATCGGATGCTCGGCAACTCGAGGCAGGGGCGGGGCGATCCGACCGTTCCCGAGGCCCTGGTCGCCCTCTCCCAGCGAGCCGGGCTTCCGGTCTGGATCCCCGCCGATGTGGCCGGGCACTGCTGCGGGCAGCCCTGGAGCTCGAAGGGGTTCACCCACGGCTATGAGCTGATGGTCGAGCGCACCCGCGCGGCGCTGTCGCGCTGGAGCGGGGACGGCGAGCTCCCCGTGGTGGTCGACGCGACCTCGTGCAGCCACGCGCTCATCGAAGACGCCGGGGTCGAGGTGATCGACTCGGTCGCCTGGGTGCACGATCGGCTGCTCGCCCGTCTGGACATCGAGGCGAAGCTCGGCTCGGTCGCCGTACACCCGACGTGCGCGTCGGCTCGCCTGGGCCTCAGCCCCAAGCTGGCCGGGATCGCCGAGGCGATGGCCGAGGAAGTCGTCGTGCCCGTGGCCACGGCATGCTGCGGCATGGCCGGCGACCGAGGCTGGCTCCACCCCGAGCTGCCGGCCGCCGCGCTCGCCGACGTGGCCCGCGAACTCGACGGGCGTGCGTTCGACGCCTGTGTATCGAGCAACCGCACCTGCGAGGCGGCCCTGCAGCAGGTGACCGGTCGGCCCTACGGGTCGTTTCTCCTCGCGCTCGAGGAGCTGACCCGCTCCCGGTGAGCACCGCGGGCCCGGTGAGCACCGGGGGCCCGTCGCGGCCGCCGGCCGGCCTGTGCGACCGCTGCCGGCATCAGCAGCTCATCCGCAACACCCGCGGGTCGGAGTTCTCGCTCTGCCGGCGCTCGAAGACCGAGCCCGACCGCTTCCCCCGCTACCCGCGCGTACCGGTCACCCGCTGCGCCGGCTACGAGCGCCGGGATGAGTCCTAGCCGGAGAGTTCGCCGCCAGGCGAACTCTCAAGGGACCGCGAAGCTGTCCCCTATTGCGGGGGAACCGAGTTGAGGACGAGCACGTTGCTGCCGTCCTGAGCCTGGATCGTCTGCTGCTGGAACAGCGCCTCGCCGGTGAGCACGCTGACCAGCTCGGCCTCGGGAGCGTTGGGCATCTGGGTCACGCTCGGCGGCAGCTGCTCGGGCAGCGTGTTGCTGAGCGGCCGGTCGAGATAGCGCTTCAGGCCGTCGCGCTGGAACACCACGGCCAGGTTGATCGGCGCGGTCGATGCCGGGCTGCTCGACTTGGGCGGCTTCGAGGTCAGCTTGGCCTGGGCGGTGGTCCGGCCGGGCGGGAGAATCGAGACGACGTTGTCGATCCCGTTGATGTACTTGAGCGTGTACAGGGACAGCTCGAGCGCCTCGCGGCGCAGAAGCAGCAGGCGTGCCGAGGACGGGGTCCCGGCCGCGATGGCGCAGCTCGGACCCGAGTCCGCACAGGTTGTAGACGGCCGTGCTGCCCTGGATCGAGGACAGCGACCCGGTGCTCGGGTCCCGCACCGCGATCTGCTCTCCGCCCGAGGAAGAGGTTCCGGTCGTGCTCGATGCGCTGCTGTCGTTGATGTTCTGCGCCGTCACGACCACGAGCTGGCTCGCGGGCGTGGCGCGGTAGAAGGGGGAGACCTCGGCCGCGATCTCACGCTCGCCGGCCAGCCCCTGATCGGGCGGCGACCATTGCGACCACTGCTGCGAGGAGGCGGGCCGGTGGCTGCGGACCGCCACCACGACCGCGATGACGATCGCTCCCACCGCGATCCCGAGCAGCGCCGCGGTGGCGGCGATGAACTTGTGCGAGTGCGGAGAGAACCGCGGCCGCTGGGCGGGCTCGCTATGGACGCGGACCGATCCGGGCAGCTCGGCGGCGCGGTCGTCGACCGCGCGCACGATCCGGGATCCGTCGTTCACACCGTCGGCCACGTGCGGTCATCCATGAGATCGATCTGCGGATTGTGCAGACCCACGCTGTTCAGGAGGTCGATCACCTCGTCGCCGTGCATCTCCTTGCGGTCGATCAGCGCGTCGGCGATCCGCTCCACCGGCTCCCGGTTGTTGGCGATGAGCGAGTACGCGGTCACGTAGGCCTGACCCAGGATCTGCGCCGCGGCCCGGCGCTTGTCGCGGTCGCCCAGGATCGCCGCCACCGGATCCTGGCCGAGCGCCGCGCCGCCGCGCGAGCGGTTCATGATCGCGGTGCCGATCCGCTCGAGCCGCGTCGAGCACGTGCTCGAGGTCCTCGCCGGTCGCCAGGCCGCCCTCGAAGTGGACGGGGTCCGGGCCCATGGCCCAGTAGCCGACCATCGCCGCCGCCGTCGCCGTGGCGCTTCCCACGTCGCCGCTCACGCCCTGGGAGTTCTCGCCGTAGAAGACGTGCTCGGCCGCCATCGCGCCCAGGGTCATGATCAGCGTGCCCATGACATGGCTGCGGAAGTGCGAGAACCGCTCGTCCTTCTCCATGCTCTGGTAGTGGCCGAGCGAGCCGCCGCGCTTGCGGATCGACAGCCGGGTGGAGAGGAAGTCCTTCTCCAGGAACACGTGGCCGGCGGCGGCGTGGCCGGCCTCGTGGATCGCCACCGCGCGCGTCTCCTCCTGGATGTACTCGATGTTCTGCGCCGTGCCCGTCTCGACCGTGGTCATCGCCTCGACGATGTCGCGCCAGCCGAACTCCCGCCGTCCTTCGGTGTGGGCGATGGTCAAGGCCATCGAGCACGCCTGCTCGATCATCGCCGGCGAGTAGCCGCTGGTGATCCGGGCCAGCTCGTCGCGCCGGTGCTCGGTGTCGAGGTCGGGCTCGTGGTCGACCTTGTCCAGGTATAGGCCGAAGATGTCGACGCGGTCGTCCTTGGTCGGGGTGCGGAACCAGATGTGGCGGCCCATCCGCCCGGCCCGGGTGAGGGCCGGATCGAGCACCTCGATCGGGACGTTGCAGGCCCCGATGAAGTAGATCTGCTCCGGCCGCGGGGGCGGGGGAGACAGGCGCAGCGACTTGCCGCCGAGCTTGCTTGGCACGATGAACATCGCGTCGAGAAAGGTGTTGACGCGGTTGGTGAAGAACTTCCGCATCGCCGGCGGCTCGTCGATTCCGTCCATGACCACCAGCAGCTGGTTGAGCGCCTGGCCCTGGTAGCCGCCGCCGAACATGCCGGGCACGATGCGCTGGATCCGGTCGCCGATCCGGCCGAGCAACGGCCCGGGGCCGACGGCGGCCTCGGCCCGGGAGGCGAACAGCCGCTCGCGCCAGGCCCGGGACTCGATGACCAGGTCGCCGCTCGCGGTCAGTGAGCCGTTGGGACCGAAGAAGCACAGGTCGTGGATCGAATCCGGATCGGCGGCCGTCATCCCGGCGGCTCCCTGCAGCGCCTGCCGGCGCATCCCGACGGCGTCGATCTCGTCGATGAAGACGATGCACTGCCCGCCCCACTTGCGGGCCAGCTTCTTGGCCTTGTGGGCCAGGTACTGGACGACGAGCGCGTCCATCCCCATGAACATCTGGGCGAAGCCGGATCCGGGGATGGTCACAAACGGGCAGTTGAAGTTGGTCGCGATCGCCTTCGAGATCATCGTCTTACCGGTGCCCGGAGCGCCCAGGAAGAGCAGTCCGCGCTCACGCTTGCCGCCCGCCCGCTCAAACTCCTCGCCCGATTGCCACAGCGAAATCACCCGGGTGATCTCCTGCTTGGCCTCGGCCTGGCCGCGCACGTCCTGCATCCGCACGCCCCAGCTGGCGTCCCCAGGCTCGTAGCTGCGCACACCGCGGACGGCCATGAACAGGAAGGGGCCGAACAGGATGAACACGTTGATGAACAGCAGCAGCGGCAATTGGACGAACACCAGCGCCAGCTGCGGCAGGGTGTCCGGCGGGAAGATCTGCCGCAGACCGGCGAACGGGTTGAAGAACGATGCGCTGACCCCGGCGAACGCGAACAGCACCTGGCACAGGCGCCAGCAGCAGGAAGATGAACGCGATCAGGATCGGCAGCCGGCGGAACTTGGTCCGCCAGTACCAGTAGCGGCGCCGGGCCACCAGGTCGTCGGCGCGCACGCTGTCGTCGGCGCCGAACAGCGTCGGCGAGGGGATCAGCTTGCGCACCGTCACCTCGACCACCGCGCGGAACAGCACGACGGCGGCGATCGTGATCAGCAGCGACAGCCACAGGCTGAGGTGGTCGGACTCGTAGAGGACGAGGAAGAAGGCCGGCGCGGTCAGCAGCGCCACCGCGGTGGCCACGCGCGTCAGCCGCTTCCATTCGGACGCCAGCGCGTGCGCGTGCGAGTTGATCGACCCCCCTCTCCTCGGGCCTTGCTCCTCCACGTAAGCCATCGGTCCGTTGGAGGGTACAGGCCGACCGGCGCAAATTGCGAATGTGACCTTTTGCTGCTCGGGCCGCCGTTATGGCGCACCTGCGGCCGACCTGCGCGTCGCGTGGCAGCCCCCGTGCCGAGCTCCCGTTCTCGGCCGCCCACACCGTGATCGCCTCGGCTGGGAGGTCGAGGCGGCACCGGCCGCCCAGCTGCGCCGGACGTCGCCGGCAGCGTGCGGACGATCAGCTCGAGCCCGTCGAGCACGACCGTCACCTCCTTGACCGCGCCCACGGTGACGGCGTCGATCACGGCCGCCTCGATGAGCACCGTCGGCCACAAGCGACGATCGCCTCCGGAGCAATCGTCCAGGTGATGGTCCTCCCCGGCGTGAGCTCGCCCGTGGCGGCCGCCAGCTCGAGCTCGCCGGCGCGGATCCGCCCCGGCCGCGTGACCCAGCCCGAATGCGTGTTCGGCATCCCCAGCAGCGCGGCCACGGTGGGGGAGGCCGGGTGGCGCGAACACCTCCGCGATCGGCCCCTGCTGGATCGCGCCGCCCGTCGTCGAGCACGATCACCTCGTCGGCCAGGAGCGCCGCCTCCTCCGGGTCGTGGGTGACGAGCACGGTGGCCAGCCCGGTCTCCCGCTGCAGGCGTCGCAGTTCACGGTACAGGCGCGCCCGGACCGGAGCGTCGAGGGCGCTGAACGGCTCGTCGAGCAGGATCAGCGACGGGGCCGCGTGCCAGCGCGCGCACGAGCGCGACGCGACGCTGCTGGCCGCCCGGAGAGCTCATCGGGGAACCGGTCCTCGAGTCCGGCCAGGCCGAGCCGCTCGAGCCACCAGGCCGCCAGGGCGGGATCGGCGTCGACGGCGAAGTTCACCTGCTGCCAGACCGTTCGCCGGGGCAGGAGTGCCGAGTGCTGGGGCAGGTAGCCGACCTTGCGCCGCTCGGCCCCAGCTCTCCGAGGTCGAGCGGGCCGGCGCTGATCTCGGCGCGGTCGGCGCCGGCGATCCCCGCCAGCAGCCGCAGGGTGAGCGTCTTGCCCGCCCCCGAGGAGCCGAGCAGGGCCAGCCGGGGGCTCGCGGCGGCGTGCTCGAGCTCGAGCCGGAAGCTGTCGCCGAGGCGCTTCTCGAGCCGGAACCGAAGCGGCGCGGCGGGCTCGACGCGGGGCGGGCTCGGGGCCGGAAGCACGGCGTGCGGGCCGGCGCCGGCGACCGTGCAGCTGCACGGCGGCGAGAACGACAGCGCCGCGCCGAGGGCGGCCACCACGGGCAGCACCGTGCTCGGCAGGCCCGTGCTGTCGAACTGCACGAAGGTGAAGACGGGCAGCGAGTACGGGTGGTAGGCCAGGATCACGGTGGCTCCGAACTCGCCGAACGCGCGCAGCCAGCCCAGCAGCAGCCCGGCCTGGACGCCCGGCCAGGCGGCGGGCAGCGCCACCTTGGCGAACACGGCGACGCGACGGTGGCCGAGCGTGCGGGCGACGTCCTCGAGCGCCGGGTCGACGGCCGCGAAGGCGCCGCGGGCGGCGATGATCAGGAACGGCGCGGCCACGAAGGTCTGCGCCAGCACGATCCCCGCCCGGCGAGTCGGTCAGGGTTGCCGTTGAACAGGCGGCCGAGCGCCGTGTAGGGGCCGACCAGATAGAGGAGGAGGATGCCGCTCATCAGCGGCGGCAGCGCCAGCGGCAGCGCCACCAGCACCGAAATGGCGGCGCCGACCCGGCCCTTGGCCCGGGCCAGCAGGTAGGCCAGCGGTATCCCGAGCACGGCGATGATCGCGGCCGAGATCGTCGCGGTGACGAGCGAGGTGACGAGCGCGCCGCCAAGCCCGGAGGCCGACGGCGCGCCGTGGCGCAGGCGGATGACGAAGGCGGCGATCGGCGCGATCAGGTAGATCGCCAGCAGCGCGCCCAGCCAGGGGAGAGGCCCCACCTGCGCGGCGCGGGCGATCAACCGCTACCCACGTCCGGGCGCAGGGCCGCCGGCACCGCCGCGGCCGAGCCCGAGAGCTTCGGCTTGAGCACGGTCAGGCCGTGCCGGCTCAGCGTCGCCTGGCCGGCCGGGCTGAGCAGGAAGCGGACGAAGGCGGCCGCGCCCTGGGGATCGGGCGCGCCCTTGAGCACGGTGACCGTGTAGTTGGCGCTCGCCGACACCGGGGCGAGCGATACGTGCGGGATGTGCTGCTCGGTGGCCTCGTTGACGTAGAAGAAGCCGGCGTCGAGCTGCCCGGCCTCGAGCCGTCCGACCAGCGACTCCTCGGGGAAGACGGGAAAGCCGTCCAGCGCCCGGGTCAGACGCGGGCATGTGGAGCGCCGTCGCTCGCCTGGTCGAGCGCCTCGACGGTGAGCTTGCCCTTCGGGTCGAGCTTCGGGTCGGTGCGACCGACGCGGATCCCGGCTCGGTGATCACCTGGTACCACGGCTTGGACTTGAAGTCGGCGGCGAAGCGGCTGTGCGGGTCATATCCGATCACCAGCGGCGCCTTGGCAAAGGTGGCATACCAGCTCACATAGCTGCCGTTGGCGGCCCCCTCGAGACCTTGTTGGCCTTGGCGCTGGCGCTGATGAACACATCGCCCTGGCGCACTTTGCCCTTGATCTGGGCCACCAGCTCGGTCGATCCCGCTCCCACGCCCTCGAAGCTATAGCCCGTCGGCGCGGGCGAACGCCGGCCCGAGGTCGTGCTCCATCAGGTTGACCAGCGAGCCCGCGTACAGCACCGCGACCTTGCCGTGCGCGCCGTTGCCGGACGAGCTGCTCGCGCCGGCGCCGCCGGAGCCCGAGCTCGTGGAGCTCGATCCGCAGGCCACCGTGGACAGCGAAACCAGCATCACGACGGCAAGTTTCCGCATACGTACAGTCTCCTCGGGTGGCCGCTCCAAGCGCATTGTGCCTAAGCATTGCATAAGCGGACGTCCAGCCGACTGGACGCTCG
Organism: uncultured Solirubrobacterales bacterium; assembly: GCA_963748585.1. Taxonomy (GTDB): domain Bacteria; phylum Actinomycetota; class Thermoleophilia; order Solirubrobacterales; family Solirubrobacteraceae; genus Palsa-465. The sequence goes on from CAVVJR010000005.1 coordinate 689,994, forward strand.
GGTTTGCCGGGAAGCCGGGCCGGGAAGCCCGTAGCTAATGCGAAAGGAATCGAATATGGAGGTTTCGCAATGACCCTGGGCACATCGCTCCTCCTGATCGCAATCGGGGCGATACTTAGATTTGCCGTCACCGTGTCGACGAGCGGATTCAACATCCACACGGTCGGCGTGATCCTGATGATCGTGGGCGCGGTCGGCTTCGTGCTCTCGCTGGTCTACATGACCATGTGGGACCGGCGCGAGCGGACGGCCGGCCGAGTCGTGGCCTACGAGGATCCCGACTATCCCGCCGCGCGGCGCCCGTAGCGCCACGTCGCACTGAAGAATTAGAGGCGAGACACCGCGCGCGCCGGCTGCCACCGGCGCGCGCGTCGCCTTTAACGGGCCCCTACCGGGCCTAATACATCCGTCCAGGAGTGTTCCGGCTCGACCGAGCGGGTACCCCTGATCGGAGAGGGAGAGAGAAGCAGGATTGCAGTGCTCGGCCCGGCTCTCGCACGGGTTGGGCTCCCTACGGCCGGGAACCGTATCCAAGTCCAACTTCGGAGGACACACAGTGTGTATTCGTATCGCTTGCGTCGCCGCGGTCGCGAGCCTGGTGCTCGGCCTGGCCGGCGCGTCCGTGGCCAGCGCGGTCACGACCAGCAGCGGCTCGCCAACCCCCACCGTGGTGCCGCCGCTCCTTACCGTCAAGCACGTCGTCGGCGGGTCCAAGAGCGGGAGTAAGTTCAGCGGCAGCTACGGGATTCAGCGCTTCATCAGGAAGGGCAACAAGGTCTATGCGCTCGGCACGATGAAGGGCCACCTCAACGGCCACAGCATCACGCGCTACGGCGTCCTGATGCCGGCAAGCCTCACGCAGACCAGCGGCAGCAGCGGTGCCGCGGACCGCTCAGCCCCGCGGCAGGCGGCCAGCTGCTCGGTCCTGCACCTGGTGTTGGGACCGATCAACCTGAATCTGCTCGGCCTGGTCGTTACGGTCGGTGGCGGGAACATCGCGCCCGGGACGCCGGCAACCCAGCCGATCACGGTCAACATCGACGCCCAGCCGAACGGCGGACTGCTCGGGAACCTGCTCAGCGGCCTGCTCTGCAACTCGCAGCTCAGCGGGCTACTCAGCGGGCTCACCGGCTCGCTCAATCAGCTGACCGGAGCGCTCAATGGGCTCACCGGAATACTCGGAGGCCTCGGGCTCTAGCTCGGGTTCCAGTCGTTCACGGCGAGGGTCGGGTGCACACCCGGCCCTCGCTGTCGCTTAAGCGGCACGGGTCGAGTGTCAGTGAACGGGACGGCAGACCGTCCCCAGCAGCGAGCAGCGCACGACGGTCCCGATGATCGATCCGGCCGGGACCGGTCCCCAGAACCGGCTGTCGTCCGAGACGCCACGGTTGTCGCCGAGCAGGTAGTACTGGCCCGCCGGCACCCTGATCGCCTGGGGGAAGTCGCACCGAGATTGATCGGTGCAGTCCTGCACGAACGGCTCGGATGTCCGGTGGCCGTTGACCACGGCGTGTCCGTTCACGACCGCGACGAAGTCGCCCGGGCCGGCCACGACCCGCTTGATGAAGCTGATCTTCTGGTCCTCGGCGGTCGCGACTCCACAGGCCTGCTGGCGTCCCGCGCCCTGGGCGGGCGAGCCGCACACCGGAACGGCCGGGTCCGCGCCCGCGGGCGGATGGAAGACGACGATGTCCCCGACCGCGGGCATGCCTGAGCGGCGCTGGATCGCCACCCGCCCGCCGACCTGGAGCGTCGGCTCCATCGACCCCGAGGTGACGCGGTAGTAGCTGACCGGCTTGCGATCGGCCAGCCAGATGACCACCAGTGCCGCCACCGCGAGCGCGACCACGCGCACGGACCAGCGCCGCGGGCGAACCGGTCGACCCAGCGGTACGGACACGGCTTCCGCACGGCCACGCATCCGCCCCTAGATCGGCAGGCTCGACCGCCCCTTGACCGAACCGATGGAAGTTCCACCCGATCGCCGGGCGGACGCTCGGGGACTACGACAGATTCACGGCCACGTACTTGGTCTCGAGGTACTCCTCGATGCCCTCGGGACCGCCCTCGCGGCCGAACCCGGACTGCTTGATCCCCCCGAACGGGGCCGCGGGGTTGGAGACCATGCCCTGGTTCAGGCCGATCATCCCGGTCTCCAGGCGCTCACATACGCGCAGGGCGCGCTTGAGATCGCTCGTGTACACGTAGGCCACCAGCCCGTACTCGGTGTCGTTGGCGGCCGCCACCGCCTCGTCCTCGTCGGAGAAGCCCTTGACCGGCGCCACGGGGCCGAAGATCTCCTCCCGGAGCAGCGAAGCGTCGTCGGAGACATCCGTCAACACGGTCGGGTCGTAGAAGTAACCGGCTCCGTCGCGCGAGTGACCGCCGACCACCGCCTTGGCGCCGTGGCCGATCGCGTCCTGGACCAGCTCGTCCACCTTCTCGCGCTGGTTCTGATCGATCAACGGCCCCACGTCGACGCCGTCCTCGGTGCCGCGGCCGACCTTCAGCGCGCCCATCTTCTCGGCCAGCTTGGACGCGAACTCGTCCGCCACCGACCCGGCGACGTGGAACCGGTTGGCGGCCGTGCACGCCTCGCCGATGTTGCGCATCTTGGCGATCATCGCCCCCTGGACGGCAGCATCGATATCGGCGTCGTCGAACACGATGAAGGGCGCATTCCCGCCCAGCTCCATCGACAGCCGCAGGAGGTTCTCCGACGCCTGCTCCATCAACTTGCGCCCGACCGGGGTGGAGCCGGTGAACGAGAGCTTGCGCAGTCGCCCGTCCTCGATCAACGGGCTCATCGTCTCCCCCGAGGAGGAGGCGGTGATCAGATTGACCACTCCGGATGGCAGCCCTGCCTCCTCCAGGATCTGAACCAGCATGAGCATCGACAGCGGCGTCTGCTGGGCGGGCTTGACGACCATCGTGCACCCGGCGGCCACGGCCGGGCCGATCTTTCGCGTGCCCATGGCCAGGGGGAAGTTCCACGGCGTGATGAGCAGACACGGCCCGACCGGTTGCTTCATGGTCAGGAGCCTTCCGGCGCCGTTCGGAGCCACCGCGTAGCGGCCGTCGATCCGGACCGCCTGCTCGGCGAACCAGCGAAAGAACTCGGCCCCGTAGGCGATCTCGGCCTTCGACTCCTTGATCGGCTTGCCCATCTCGAGCGTCATCAGCAGTGCGAGCTCGTCCTCGCGGGCGACGATCGCCTCGAAGGCGCGGCGCAGGATCTCGCCCCGGTCGCGGGGGGCCATGGCGGCGAACTCGGCCCCGGCGTCGACCGCGGCATCCAGGGCCGCCTTGGCGTCGTCGGTGGAGGCGTCGGCGACCTCGCACAGCGACTCGCCCGTCGACGGGTCCTCGACCGACAGGGTGCCCTTGGCCCCGTCGCGCCACTCGCCGGCGATGTAAAGCTGCTTGGGGACCTGGTCTAGGACGCGCTGTTCTTCAGGGGCGGAAATCGTGGTCATGTTTCCAAGCTACCACCGGGCGGGCGGGCCGAACCACGCCCGCCCGATGGACAGCTACGCCGCCGCCCCAACGGCGGCCGGCTCCAGGGCCACGCCCAGAACCTCGTCGATCGTCATCGCGAGGTGGAACTTCATCGCCTCGCGCACCTCGGCCGGCACGTCATCCAGGTCGCCGCGGTTGCGCTCGGGCAGGATCACGTCGGTCAACCCCGCCGCATGGGCGGCCAGGACCTTCTGCTTGACGCCGCCGATCGGCAGCACGCGGCCCTGCAAGGTGACCTCGCCGGTCATGCCGACGGTGTGGCGTACCGGCCTTCCGCTCAACAGCGAGGTCAACGCGGTCACCATCGTCACGCCCGCGCTCGGGCCGTCCTTGGGGATGGCCCCCGCCGGGACATGCACGTGGAACGAACGGTCCTCGAACGACGCCGGCTCCACCTCCAGCTCGGAAGCATGACCGCGCACGTACGACAGCGCGATCTGGGCCGACTCCTTCATCACGTCACCGAGCTGGCCGGTCAAGGTCAGCCCGGGCTTACCCGGCATCGAGGTGGCCTCGACGAACAGCACGTCGCCGCCGGCGCCCGTGACCGCCAGTCCGGTGGCCACGCCCGGCACCGCGGTGCGCACCGCCGACTCCTGGAAATGCCGCTGGCGCCCGAGGGCGTCGCGCACCGCATCGAGGTCGACGCATCACCGGTGCGTCAACCGAACCGGAGGCGATCCTGGTTGCCGTCTTGCGCAGCACCGTCCCCAGGTCGCGCTCCAGCTGCCGCACTCCGGCTTCCCGCGTGTACTCGACCACCACGGTCTCCAGCAGCGAGTCGGACACCGAGACCTCCTCCGGCCGCAGGCCGTTGCGCTCGAGCTGGCGTGGCCACAGGTAGCCGCGGGCGATCGCGGTCTTCTCGGCCACCGTGTAGCCGTCGAAGCGGATCACCTCCATCCGGTCGAGCAGCGGACCGGGGATCGTGTCGGCCACGTTCGCGGTGGCGATGAACAGCACGCCGCTCAGGTCGAGCTCGACGTCGAGGTAGTGGTCGCGGAACGAGTGGTTCTGAGCCGGGTCGAGCACCTCGAGCAGGGCCGCGCTCGGATCCCCGCGCCAGTCGGCGCCGACCTTGTCGACCTCGTCGAGCATGATCACCGGGTTCATCGTCCCCGCGTCGCGCAGGGCACGGACGAGCCGGCCCGGCAGCGCCCCGATGTAGGTCCGCCGGTGGCCTCGGATCTCCGCCTCGTCCCGCACGCCGCCCAGCGACATGCGCACGAACTCGCGTCCGGTGGCCCGGGCGATCGACTCCCCGATCGAAGTCTTGCCCGTGCCGGGCGGCCCGATCAGGGTCAGGATCGCGCCCGAGCGCTTGTCCTCCTTGATGCCGCGCTCGACGCGCAGCTTCTTCACCGCGATGTACTCGACGATCCGGTTCTTGACGTCCTCCAGCCCGGCGTGGTCGGCGTCGAGCACCTCACGCGCGTGCTGGGGATCGAGCCGCTCCTCGGAGTGGTCGCTCCACGGCACCGCGATCAGCCAATCGAGGTAGGTCCGGATCACGCTCGACTCGGCGCTCTGCTCGCCCAGCCGCTCGAGCCGTCCGAGCTCCTTGTCGGCCTGCTCGCGCACTGCTTCGGGCATCCCGGCCGCTTCGATCTTGGTCCGGTACTCCTCGACCACCGAGGCGTCGTCCTCATCCAGCTCCTTGCGGATCGACTCCATCTGCTTGCGCAGGAAGTACTCGCGCTGCTGCTTCTCGGCTCCGGACTCGACGTCCTCGCGGATCCGCTTGCGGACCTGGAGCTCGGCCAGGCGCTCGCGCTGGTAGCCGAGGCCCAGCTCCAGCCGCTCGGTCACGTCGAGCGTCTGCAGCAGCTTGACCTTCTGGTCAAAGGTCAAATCCGGCGAGTACCCACTGGTATCAGCCAGCGCGCCCGGCTCGGTGATGCTGCGCACGAACGCAGCCACGCGACCGTCGTCGCCGCGTAGCTCGAGGATCTCCTCGACCACGGCGCGGTACTCGCGCTCGAGGCCTCGGGTCCGGCCGTCGACGGGAACCGCGTCCGGCCGCTCCTCGACTTCGACGTACAGCCGCCCGTCGGGCAGCGTCTGGGCAGCGCCGGCCACGCCTCGGTGGAGTCCCTGCAGGGCGACGGCACGCGCGCCGCCGGGCAGGCGAACGCGGTCGGACACCTCGGCGACGGTGCCGACGGCGGCGAAATCATGCTCATGCCGGGGCACGAGCAGTACGCGCTCCTCCTCGCCGGCATCGACGGCGAGCGTGAGCGACATGCCCGGAAAGACGACGGCGTCGTCCAGCGGGACCAGGAGAAGGCGGCTCATCGGCTCTTCACTTTCAATAGAGGCTTACGCAAAGTAAGTAGAGGATACCAGAGCAGATCTGAGTGCTCCGGGCTGAGATAATTGTAGGACGGCGCCGCTGTGTGCTCTGTGAGAACATGAGTTGCGATGCCGAAACGCACAGACCGATCCGGCCCACGACGTGCTCGCCGCCGAGGAGTTCGCGATGCCGACCCGGGATCCCGCCCTCGAGCCCGCTCATGACGTGCTCGCGGCCGACGAGTTCGCCGTCCCCACGGTGGATCCCGACCTCCACCACGGCCCGGTCGTCCTGCCCGGCGATCCGAGCGGGATCGAGGCCCCGCACGACATCCTGGCCGCCGAGGCGTTCGCCATGCCGGCCGCGCGTCACACCGATGCCGACCGGGCCTCGCTGGCTCGCCGGCACTTCGCCTCCCTGGCCCGCCTCGCGCTGGCCGCTGCCGCTGGGGCTTTTCTCGCGCGGCGCGTTCACCGCCGGTAGGGCGTTAACGGTGATCTAACCGTTCGCATCCGACGATCGTCGGACCGAGCGTCGGTTTTGTGCGCAGAGTGAACTACGCTGCCTCTCCGTGCCGGACCTGAAGACTCGTGTTTCAACGCTGCCCGAGGCGGCGATGGTCCCGCGCGCGGTGGGCGCGGCGGCCGAGCGCATGATCGGCATGAGCGCGAACGCCGCGCGGCTGCGGCGCGCCTTCACCCAAAGCCACGTCCCGATGACGCTCGTGGACGACCAGCGCCGGCACCTGGACGCGAACACGCCGGCCCGGCTGGCCTTCCGGCTGAGCCGCGAGGAGCTGTGCCGGCTACGGATCGACGACGTGACGCCGGCCAGCCTCCACCCGGTGCTGGAGAAGGCGTGGGCGCGGCTCATGAGCGCTGGGGTGGTGGCCGGCCCGTATGAGGTGGCGATGCCGGACGGGACCCGCTGGGCGATCAGCTACTACGCCCTCGCCAACGCCCTGCCGGGCCAGCACCTGATCGCCTTCGCCCCGGAGTGGATGGGCGACGGTGACGGCGACCTTCTCGACGACGCCGACCCGCTCGGTCCCCCCGAGTATCCGCTCAGTCCGCGTGAGCTCGAGGTCCTGGCCCTGGCCAGCGAGGGCCGCAGCGGACCGATGATCGCCCACGAGCTCGTGGTCAGCCCGGCCACGGTGCGCACCCACTTCGAGCACATCTACTCCAAGCTCGGGGTGAGTGACCGCGGGGCCGCCGTGGCCAGGGGCATGCGCCTCGGGCTGATCGATTAGCCGCGCGAGCGCTGGCGCGGAGGCATCAGGTCGGTGATCGTCCCGGCCGCCATCTCGGCCGCGAACCCGACCGTCTCGCTCAGCGTCGGATGCGGGTGGACGGTCAGGCCGATGTCCTCGGCGTCGGCCCCCATCTCGAGCGCGTGAACGGTCTCGGCGATCAGCTCGCCCGCGTTCACGCCCACGATCCCGGCTCCGAGCAGGCGCCTGCTCTCCGGCTCGACCAGCAGCTTGGTCAGCCCGTCGTCGCGGCCCAGCGACAGCGCCCGGCCGGACGCTGACCACGGAAAGGCGAACTTCTCGTAGTTGACCTCGCGCTCGCGCGCCTCGTCCTCGGTCAGGCCCATCCACGCCACCTCGGGATCGGTGTAGGCCACCGAGGGGATCGTCCGAGCGTCGAACTCCACCTCCTGGCCCGCGATCACCTCGGCCGCCACCTTGCCTTCGTGCGTGGCCTTGTGGGCCAGCATCGGGCCGCCGACGATGTCGCCGATGGCGTAGATCCCCGGCACGTTGGTCCGCATCTGACGGTCGACCTTGACGAACCCGGCGTCATCGACCTCCACGCCCGCCGCCTCGGCGCCGATCCGCGGTCCGTTGGGTCGCCGCCCGACCGCCACCAGCACCTGGTCGAACGTCGGCTCCTCGCCGCTCGAGAGCTTGACCTTCAAGCCGTCCTTCTGAGCCTCGACCGACATGACCTCGGTCTCCAGGTGGATGGCCTCGTAGCGCTTGGAGATCCGCTTCTGGAGCACCTTGACCAGGTCGCGGTCACATCCGGTGATCAGATCCGGCAGCAGCTCGACCACGGTGACCTTCGAGCCCAGGGCGTCGTACACCGTAGCCATCTCGAGCCCGATGATCCCGCCTCCGATGACCAGCAGCCGCTCGGGTACGACGCTCGGCGAGAGCGCTCCGGTCGAGGTGATGATCCGTTCATCCTCGGGCAGCCCCGGGATCATCGCCGCCTCGGACCCGGCGGCGACGATGCAGTTGTCAAAGCTCACCGTCCGGTCGCCCACCGAGACCGAATTCGGCCCGGTCAGCTCACCGACGCCGTGGATGACCTCGACCTTGCGCTGTTTGGCCAGGCCGACCAGCCCGCCGGTCAGCTTCTCCACCACCGATTGCTTCCAGGCGATCAGGGCCTCGACGTCGAGCTCGGGCTTGCCGTACTTGATCCCGTGCTCGGCCATCTCCTCGACCTCGGCCATCACCCGCGCCGCGTGCAGGAGGGCCTTCGAGGGGATGCAACCGACGTTCAGGCACACACCGCCGAGACGCTCGTGGCGCTCGATCAGCACCGTCTTCAGCCCGAGGTCGGCGGCCCGGAAGGCGGCCGTGTAGCCGCCGGGACCGGAGCCGAGCACCACCACCTGGGCGTCGTGGTCGCCCGAGTCGCCGTCGGACGAGGGAGGCGCTTCGCGCTGCACCGAAGCCTCGGTCGGTGGCGACTCCGCTGGTGCGGAGTCGCCGTTGCCCTCGAGGCTCAGGATCACGCTGCCCTCGGACACGCGGTCGCCGATCTTCACGCACAACTGCTTGACCACGCCCGCCTCGGGGGCGGGCACGTCCATCGTCGCCTTGTCGGACTCGAGCGTGACCAGCGGATCCTCGACCGCCACCTCGTCGCCGGGGGAGACGTGGACCTCGATGACCGGGACGTCGGCGAAGTCCCCGATGTCGGGGACACGAACCTCCGTCATAACAGGGCTCTGCGCAGGTCGGAGAGCACCTTGACGAAGTGGACCATGAACCGGGCCGCGGCGGCGCCGTCGATCACCCGGTGGTCATAGGAGAGCGAGAGGGGCACCATCAGCCGGGGGACGAACTCGGCGCCGTCCCATACCGGCTTCATGGCCGACCGCGTGACCCCCATGATCGCCACCTCGGGCGCGTTGACGATCGGGGTGAACGAGGTACCGCCGATCCCGCCGAGCGAGGAGATCGTGAACGTGCTCCCCTGCATGTCGGCCGGCCCGAGCTTTCCCTCGCGCGCCTTGCCCGAGAGCGAGGCGAGCTCGCCGGCGATCTCCAGCAGGCCCTTGCGGTCGGCCTCCTTGATCACCGGCACCACCAGGCCGCCCGGCGTGTCGGCGGCGAAGCCGATGTTGTAGTAGCGCTTGAGCACGAGCGCCTCGCCGTCGAGCGAGGCGTTGAAGTTCGGGAACTCCTTCAGCGTGGCGACCGAAGCCTTGATCAGGAAGGCCACCATCGTCACCTTGACGTCGCTCTGCTCGCTGTTGAGCTGCTTGCGCCACGCCTCGAGGTCGGTGATGTCGGCCTCGTCGTTGTGGGTGACGTGCGGGATCATCACCCAGTTGCGGGCCAGCGCCGGGGCCGAGATGCGCTGGATCCGCGAGCGCTCGACCCGCTCGACCTCGCCGAACTTCGAGAAGTCGATCGATGGCCACGGCGGCAGGTCGAGGCCAACCCCAGGACCGGCCGCCGGAGGCGGTTCCGGTCCATTTTTATTGAAGTTGTGCACGTCGTCCTTGGTAATCCGCCCTTTTCGCCCGGTGCCTTGGACTGTCTCGAGGTTCACTCCGAGCTCCCGAGCCAGGCGGCGCACGGCGGGGCTCGCGTACACCGGCCCGCCGCCGTTGGTCTCGGGCTGTTCGGGCTCGTCCGGTGCCGACTCAGCCTCGGCTTCGGTGGCGCTCTCGACCGCTTCGGGGGCGCTGGCCTCGCTCGAGGCCGTGTCCGAGGTGGCAGCGGCGGCCTTGGAGTTCGGTCTCGGTGTCTTCCGACTCCAGCTTGAGCAGGGCGGCGCCCTGGGAGACCTTGTCGCCGACCTTGACCAGCAGCTCCTTGATCGTGCCCGCGAACGGCGCCGGCACGTCCATCGTGGCCTTGTCGGACTCGAGCGTCAGCAGCGGGTCGTCGACCGCGACGGTGTCGCCTTCGGAGACCAGCATCTCGATGATCGGCACGTCCTCGAAGTCGCCGATGTCGGGGACCTCGACCGTGACCAGGTCGGTGGCACTCATACGGTGGTCGGCATCGGGGCGTCGGCGTCGATCTCGTAGCGCTTGATCGCCTCGGCCGCCTTGTCGGGGTCGAGCTCGCGCAGCGCCGCCACGGTGACGTAGTGGCGGTCGACCTCGAAGAACCGCCGCAGGGCCTTGCGCGTGTCGCTGCGGCCGAACCCGTCCGTGCCGAGCGTGCGATACGAACCCGGCACCCACTGGCGGATCTGGTCCGGGTAGGCGCGGATGTAGTCGGTGGCGGCGACCGCGGGGGCGTCGCTCAGCTGCGCGGTCACGTAAGGCCGCCGCTCGTCCTCGAGCGGGTGGAGCATGTTCCAGCGCTCGGTCTCGATCCCGTCGCGGCGCAGCTCGGTGAACGAGGTAACACTCCACGCGTCGGCGGCCACGTCCCAGTCGGACTCGAGCAGCTCCGCCGCCGCGAGCACCTCGTTGAGGATCGTGCCCGAGCCGAGCAGGTGGACCTGGGGCGACTTGGCCTCGCGCAGCCGGTACATGCCGCGCAGGATCCCCTCCTGGGCCCCCTCCGGCATGGCCGGGTGGTGGTAGTTCTCGTTCATCAGGGTGATGTAGTAGAAGACATCCTCCTGCTCGGCCACCATCCGGCGCAGGCCCTCCTGGATGATCACCGCCACCTCGTAACCGAACGCGGGGTCATAGGCGCGGCAGTTGGGCACGACCGAGAAGAGCACGTGGCTGTGGCCGTCCTCGTGCTGGAGCCCCTCGCCGTTCAGGGTCGTGCGCCCGGCCGTGCCCCCGAGCATGAACCCTCGGGTCCGGCTGTCGGCCGCCGCCCAGACCAGATCGCCCACCCGCTGGTAGCCGAACATCGAGTAGTAGATGTAGAACGGGACCATCGGCACGCCGTGGGCGCTGTACGAGGTGCCGGCGGCGATGAAGGACGAGATCGACCCCGCCTCGGTGATCCCCTCCTCGAGGATCTGGCCGTGCTCGTCCTCCTTGTAGAACATCAGCTGCTCTGAGTCCTGAGGCTGGTAGAGCTGGCCGAAGGGCGAGTAGATGCCGACCTGGCGGAACAGTCCCTCCATTCCGAACGTGCGCGACTCGTCGGGCACGATCGGAACGATGTGGCGGCCGAGCTGCTTGTCCCGCAGCAGGGCCGAGAGCACGCGCACGAAGGCCATCGTGGTCGAGTTCTCCCGGTCGCCCGTCCCCTCGAGCTGACCCTTGAATGCATCGAGTGGCGGCGCCTCGAGCTGATCGGCGGTCCGGCGGCGGGCGGGCAGGCTGCCGCCCAGCGCCTCCCGGCATTCGCGCAGGTACTCCATCTCCGGGGCGTCGTCGGGGGGCTTGTAGTACTCGGCCGCGCGGACCTGCTCGTCGGTGAGCGGAAGCTCGAACCGGTCCCGGAAGGCCAGCAGCGCGGCCTCGGCCATCTTCTTGGCCTGGTGGGTCACCATCTGACCCTCGCCCGAGACGCCCATCCCGTAGCCCTTGATCGTCTTGGCCAGGATGACCGTCGGCTGACCGGTGTGCTCGGCCGCGGCGTGGTAGGCCGCGTAGACCTTCTGCTGGTCGTGGCCGCCGCGGTTGAGCAGCCAGATGTCCTCGTCGGACATGTCCTGCACGCGCTCGAGCAGCACCGGGTCCCGGCCGAAGAACTTCTCCCGCACGTACGCGCCGTCGCGCGACTTGAAGGTCTGGTAGTCGCCGTCCACGCACTCGTCCATCACCCGGACCAGACGCCCGTCGCTGTCCTGGGCCAAGAGCGGGTCCCAGCGCGAGCCCCACACCACCTTGATCACGTTCCACCCCGCGCCCCGGAAGTCCGACTCGAGCTCCTGGATGATCTTGCCGTTCCCGCGCACCGGGCCGTCGAGCCGCTGCAGGTTGCAGTTGACGACCCAGATCAGGTTGTCGATCTTCTCCCGCCCGGCCATGCCGATTGACCCCATCGTCTCCGGCTCGTCCATCTCGCCGTCGCCCAGGAACGCCCACACCTTCCGGCCTTCGGTGTCGGCCATCCCGCGCGCCTCGAGGTACTTCATGAACCGGGCCTGGTAGATCGAGGTGATGGCGCCGATGCCGAGCGACACGGTGGGGAACTGCCAGAACTCCGGCATCAGCCACGGGTGGGGATAAGAGGACAGACCCTCGCCGTCGACCTCCTGGCGGAAGTTGTCGAGCTGCTTCTCGGTCAGCCGGCCCTCGAGGTAGGCGCGGGCGTAATTGCCCGGTGAGGAGTGACCCTGGAAGTAGACGAGGTCACCGCCGTGATCCTCGGTCGAGGCGTGCCAGAAGTGGTTGTAGCCGATCTCGTACAGGGTGGCCAGCGACTGGTAGGTGGCGATGTGACCGCCGAGTTCCGACGACTCCTTGTTGGCCCGCACGACCATGGCCATCGCGTTCCAGCGGATGATCGAGCGCAGGCGCCGCTCGATCGCGGGGTCGCCGGGGAGCTTGGCCTCCCGCTCGGGCGGGATCGTGTTGACGTACGGGGTGTTGAGGGTCGCGATCGGCCCGGTGCCCGCGTGCTGCGCTCGCTCGACCGCGAGCGTGAGGATCTGGCGCGCTCGGTCGGGGCCGTCGTGCTGGACGACGGCGTCAACGGCCTCGAGCCACTCGCTCGTTTCGTCGGCGTCGATGTCCGCGCCGGCGCCGTTCGAGCTTTGCGTGTGGGTCTGGTCCATGTCCCCTCTCCGGGAAATGCCATACTATAGCCTTCCGCTCCTTGGCTCTGCGAGCGGTCAGTGGTGCGGCGGACCCCCCGTGGGAGCGGGCCCTCTCGGGCTCGCTCGACCGGCTCGTGGTCGAATCCGAGCTGCTGGCCGACAACCCGCTCGGGGACTCGCCGCGGCGGCCGCTGTACGTGTACCGCTCGCCCGGCGCTTCCGGGGCCGTGCCCTCTGTGTACGTGATCCAGGGCTACAGCGGGCAGGTCGACATGTGGCTGGCGCGCTCCTCGTTCGAGCCACTCGATGATCGAGCGGCTCGACGCGATGTTCGCCGCCGGCGACTGCCCCGACGCCGTGATCGTGTTCGTCGACGCCTGGACGTCGCTGGGCGGTTCGCAGTTTCTGAACTCGACCTCGACCGGTCGCTATCTCGATTATCTGTGCGACGAGGTCGTGCCGTTCGTGGACTCGGCCTATCCCACCGCGGCCGATCGCGAGCACCGGGGCATCGCCGGCAAGTCCTCCGGCGGCTACGGCGCCATGGTCGTCCCGATGCTCCGGCCGGATGTGTTCGGCGCACTGGCCTCGCACGCCGGCGACGCCCTGTTCGAGTGCTGCTACCTGCGCGACTTCCCGGCCATCGCCCGCACCCTGCGTGACCACTTCGAGGGCTCCTACGAGGCCCTGCTGGCGGCGGTGCCGGAGGCCGACCACTTCGACTGGGAGCGGTTCGGAACGGCGTTCGCCATGTACGCGTATGCAGCCGCCTACACGCCCGATCCCGATCGCCCCGGCCGCGCGGTGATGCCGTTCGACGTCGGCACCGGCCGGCTCATACCCGAGGTGTGGGAGCAGTGGCTGCTGCGGGATCCCGTGCGGATGGCGCCCGGTCACGCCGAGGCGCTGCACAGCATGCGCCGCATCTACCTCGATGCCGGTCGCAGCGACGAGTACTTCCTCGACCTCGGTGCGCAGGCCTTCGCGGCCGAGCTCGACCAGCTCGGCGTGGCGCATTCGCTCGAGCTCTTCGACGGCCGCCACGGCGGGATCACCTACCGGTATCCGGGGGCCATCCGGGAGCTCGTCCTGGCCCTGATGAACGACTGCTCTTTGACGGTCCGGCGGCGCTGGCCGCCGCGGTGCGGGCGCGAGAGGTTCGTCCGCGGGAGCTGGTCGAGCTCTCGCTGGCGCGGATCGAAGCGCTCGATCCGCGTCTGAACGCGTTCCGGGTCGTGATGGCCGAGGAGGCGCTGGCCGCGGCCGCCGGGAGACCTCGACGGGGCCGCTGGCCGGCGTCCCGGTGGCGATCAAGGACCACTTCCAGGTGGCCGGGCAGTCGATGACCCTCGGCTCGCGCAGCTTTCCGGCCCGGCGGCTCAGGACGGCCCGGTGGTGGCTCGGCTGCGAGATGCCGGCGCGATCCCGATCGGGATCACCAACGTGCCCGAGCTGCTGATCTTCCCCTGGACGGCCACAGACGCCAATGGCGTGACCCGGAATCCCTGGGACCTCACGCGCTCGCCCGGTGGCTCCTCCGGGGGCACCGCGGCGGCGGTGGCGGCCGGGCTCGTGCCCTGCGGGACCGCCAGCGACGGCGGAGGGTCGATCCGGATACCGGCCGCCTGTTGCGGGCTCGTGGGGATGAAGCCGAGCCGCGGCCTCGTGCCCGGGGACGATGACGCGGACGGGTGGCTCGGTCTGAGCGTCAACGGCGCGCTGGCCCGGGCGGTGGGCGACAGCGCGCTGCTGCTGGAGGTGCTCTCCGGCCGGCCGTACGTGGCCGCCGCACAGCGGGATCCGGGGCGGCTGCGGATCGCTGTCTCGCGCAAGGCCCCTCCGGGAGTGATCGCCAAGCTCTCCGATGACCAGCGCGGCGCGTGGGAGCGGACTCGCGATCTCCTGGCCGAGCTGGGGCACGAGGTGGTCGAGCGCGACCCCGCGTACGGCACCGTTGGCATCGAGTTCATCCAGACCTGGTGGCGGGGCATCTACGAGGACTCGCTCAAGGTCCCGGACCGCTCGCAGCTCGAGCGCTCGACGCGCCAGCTGGCCGAGCTCGGCCGGCGGCTCGTGCCCGAACGCCGCAGGGATCGGCTGCTCGCCCACCGTGAGCGGGTGACCGAGCGGATCCTCGCGCTGTGGGACGAGATCGACGTGATGCTGACGCCGGGGCTGGCACGGACCGCGCTCGACGCCGAGGGCGCCTTCGGCCGTCCGGGGCTGGTCGCCGTCAACACGGCCAGCCGGTTCACGCCCTGGACGACGCCGTTCAACATGACCGGCCAGCCCGCCTGCACGGTCCCGGCCGGGTTCGGCGCCGACGGGCTCCCGCTGAGCGTGCAGCTGGTCGGTCGGCGCGGGGCCGAGGACGTCCTGTACTCGCTCGCGGCCCAGCTTGAGACCGCCCGGCCGTGGGCCGAGTACCGCCCGACCATCGCCACCACTGGAGGCTTTTCGCCATGACCGCCACCGACCAGCTCGTCACCGGCGTCGACTTCATCGGGATCCCGACCCACGACCTCCCGCGCGCGGTCGAGTTCTACGGCACGACGCTCGGGCTGCCCATGTCCGCTCATCGCCCCGAGCGCAACCACGCCGAGTTCGAGACCGGCAACCTGACGCTGAACATCATGGACGCGGAGAAGATGGGCCTTTCGCACGTCACCGTACGCAACGCGGTGGCGCTTCACGTCGACGACGTGGCGGCCGCGCGGTCAACGCTCGAGGGGCGCGGGGTCAGCTTCATGGGCGACACCTTCGACACCGGGGTTTGCCACATGGCCTTCTTCGAGGACCCGGACGGCAACGCGCTGATGCTCCACCACCGGTACGCGCCGCGCGATTCATAAGCGCCCACGATCAATTCGAGACAATAATCGTCTTGGACTTTCAAAGCCCGGTTGACGATCATTCGGGCACATCCTCTCCTCCCAAAGCGCGCCCCTCCAGCCCGGCCTTCAGCGCCCCCCCGCCGGCTAGGGGCGCGCTTTATTGTTAGGGCTGATGCCCCTGTACGACTTCCGGTGCCGGAGCTGTGGGGAGGAGTTCGAGGATCGCGTGCCGGCCTCGGTCGTGCCGCCCTGCCCGGCGTGTGGCGCGGCGGACGCGGAGCGGGTGCTGAGCGCGTTTGCGGGCCCGTTCACGGTCGGCCTGCGTGGGGCGGCCGCCCGCCGCTCGAACGCGACCCGCCGGGTGCGGGAGGAGCAGCGGGCCGAGCGCCGGGCCAAGCGACGCGAGCAGGGGTCCTCTTAGGCCCTCGGCCTCAGAGGACTTGCGGAGCGAGCTCCCGGCCGAGGATCGCGACCGCCTCGAGGTCGTCGTGGAGGAGGTGCTGACACATCACCCGGCTGACGCCGGCATGCTTGAGCGCGGCCAGCTGCTCTGCCACCTCTTCGACTGTTCCGGTGATCCAGCCCGGCGGTGGTGGTTGGCTCGGGTCGAGGCCCTGTTTCTCGGCCACCCTGTGGAACCGGTCTGAGCCGATCACCACCCCGGTCATGATCGAGAGCGGGATCGGCGGGCGGCCCTCGGTCTCGCACGCCTGCTCGATCGCCCGCCTGCGGACCTTGACGTCGTCGAGCGTGGGGAAGACGGTGTTGTACTCATCCGCGTGGCGCGCGGCCAGCGCGGCGCTCCGGGGGCCGGCCAGGCCGCCCATGATCAACGGCGGGTGCGGCTGCTGAACCGGCTTGGGCTGGGCGTCGAGGTCTCGGAGCTCGTAGTGGCGCCCGCTGAAGCTGAAGCCCGGCTCGGTCCAGGCCCCGAGCACGATCTGGAGCTGCTCCTCGAGCATGTCCATGCGGGTCTTGGTGGCCGGGAACGGGAAGCCGTACGCGGCGTGCTCACGCTCGTGCCATCCGGCGCCCAGGCCGAGCTCGACCCGCCCGTCCGACACGTGGTCGGCGGTGGCGACGATCTTGGCCAGCTCGGACGGGTGGCGGAAGGTGGCGGGGGAGACCATCGTCCCCAGCCTCAGGTCTTTGGTGACTGCGGCCAGGGCGTTGAGCGTTCCCCAGGCGTCGAGCGAGCCGCGCTCGGGATGGCGGCCGTCGAGGTTCATGTAATGGTCCGAGCGGAACAGGGCCGGGATGCCGTGCTCTTCGCACGCGTGCGCGATCGCCACCCACTGGGGCCAGGTCACCCCCTCCTGACCCTCGATCATCAGGCACAGATCCATTGCCTTGGATCCTATTGCCGCGTCGTGGCCCGGCTCAGGCCGAGGCTACGGGGCGGTGGTCCCACAGGGCTCGCCGCTCGGCGAAGCTCAGTTGGCGCCAGCGCTCGGCTTCGGCGTCCCAGACCGCGATCGAGACGTCGACCACACTTCGCACTTTCGCCAGCGCGGCCACTGCGTCCCGGGCGCCGACGTCGTCGGCCAACACGCGGCGGGTCATCACATCGACGACCTTGAACCGGTGCGCAGGGCGCTCTCGCGGCTCGGCCTCGACCTTCTTGCGCTCCCCGACGTTGAACCCAGGCACGGACTTGGCGCCCGACTGGAGCACGCTGTCGAGCGGCACCATGGTGGCGCCGGTGCCCTTGGTGCTGGTGTCGAGGACCCACTTGCCCATCGTCAGTGCCCCGCGATCACGTGCGGGACATAGGGCTCCTCGAGCCGCCCCGTCTCCTCGCCGGTCAGCTCGAGCGCCTCCGCCGCCAGCGCGTCCTCGATGTGCTGGAGCTTCGTCGCGCCCACGATCGGCGCGGTCACGCCCGGCTTGTGCAGCAGCCAGGCCAGCGCCACCTGCGCGCTCGGGACGCCGCGGGCCTCGGCCACCTCGGTGAGCCGGTCGACGACGTCGAAGTCCACCTCGGGCTTGTACAGCGAGTCGCCGAACGGGTCCGTGCCCGCCCGCGTGGTCAGGCGCTCGCCCTCACGGGTGCGGTTGCCGGCCAGCAGTCCCCGGGCGAGCGGGCTCCACGGGAGCACGCCGACGCCCTGGTCCAGGCACTGCGGGATCATCTCCCGCTCCTCCTCGCGGTAGACGAGGTTGTAGTGGTTCTGCATCGAGACGAACCGCGTGGGCGCCACGTGCTGAGCCTTGGCGAACTGCCACGCATACATGCTGCTGGCCCCGATGTAGCGGGCCTTGCCCGCCTTGACCACGTCGTGCAGCGCCTCCATCGTCTCCTCGATCGGCGTGGCCGGGTCCCACCGGTGGGTCTGGTACAGATCGACGTAGTCGAGCTCGAGCCGCTTCAGCGAGGCGTCGATCGAGGCCATGATGTGCTTGCGGGACAGGCCGCGGCCGTTCTCGCCCGGCATCGTCTGGCCGTGCACCTTGGTGGCCACGACGTACTCCTCGCGCATTGAGAAGAGCTTCTTGAGCACGCGGCCGGTGATCACCTCGCTCTGGCCCCCGTTGTAGACGTCGGCGGTGTCGAAGAACGTGATCCCGCCCTCGGCCGCGCGCTTGACGATCGGCTCGGCGTCGCTCTCGGGCAGGGCCCACTGACGGCTCTCGTGCGGGCCGTAGCTCATCATCCCGAGGCACACGCGGGAGACCCGCAGCCCCGTCCGTCCGAGGTTCACGTAATGCATGCATCCACGAGGTTAGTCGCAGTCGTCACCGGCGCCGGGTCGGGTGTGGGCCGCGCGGTGACCGTGCGGCTGATCGAGTCCGGCTACCGGGTGGCCCTGGCCGGGCGCCGCCCTGAGACCCTGGAGGCCGTGCTGGCCTCGGTGCCCGGCGACACGGCCGGCTCGTTCTGCGTCCCGGTCGACGTGCGCTCGCCCGAGAGCGTCGACGCCCTGTTCGACGAGGTGGTCCGCCGCGCCGGGAGGGTCGACGTGCTGGTCAACAACGCGGGTGTCTTCGGCCGCTCCGCTCCGGTGGAGGACTACTCGGTGGAGGAGTGGACGACGGCGGTGCAGACGAACCTGACCGGGGCCTTCCTGTGCGCCCGGCGGGCGTTCCGGCAGATGATCGACCAGGATCCGGGCGGCGGGCGGATCATCAACAACGGCTCGATCTCGGCCCACGTCCCCCGCCCCAACGCGGTCGCCTACACCGCCACCAAGCACGGCATCACCGGCCTGACCCGGGCCCTGGCGCTCGAGGGCCGGGACCACCGGATCGCCTGCGGCCAGATCGACATCGGCAACGCGGCCACCGAGATGACCTCGCAGATGTCCGCGGGCGTCCTGCAGGCCGACGGGTCGATACGACCCGAGCCGACGATCGACGCGTCGCTGGTCGCCGATGCGGTGCTCTACATGGCCGGTCTGCCGCTCGAGGCCAACGTGCTCACGCTCACCGTGATGGCGACCGGAATGCCATTCGTGGGCCGGGGCTGACGGCCCGGCGCCGGTCAGCCGCTGAGGCCGCCGAACACGGCGAAGGGGTTGAACGGCGTGGCGAACGGAGCCTCGCTGATGACCTCGGCCGTACTCCCCTCGGCCACCACCTCGCTGCCCGCCGGGGCCTCGGCCCGGACCCGGGCCGCGAGCTCGCGGGCGCTGTCCTCGTTGGTCGCGCCCAGGACCACGAACTCGCCGCGCTGCACGACAGGACTGCCCTCGCGCCGGAGCCGCTCGGCCAACGCCGCCGCGTCGCCGCGCGAGGCGCACTTGACGCGCACCTCGTACTCGGGATAGCCCTGCTCGGCCGACTCCTCGCGCTCCTGCGACATCAGCGCCGCCCGCTCGGCCGCGGCCTCCTGGCCGCCGGCCGGAAGCGGTGCGTCCGGATCTTCCCACTGCTCGGCCGCCGGGTGCCAACGGTGGAGGGCGAACGCCACCTCCCACCCGTGCTGCGCCGCGAGCTCGGCGATCGCGCTGCGGGCGGCCTCGGCCTGCTCACGGGTGGCGGCGTAGCAGAACACCTCAGGCCCGTCCCGGGAAACGATCACGCGATCGGCGAACGAGGTGTTGAGCTGGTGGGCGAGGTCGAACGCCTCGAGGCGCTCGGTCAGCTCGTGGGCGGTGCCGTCCTCGTGGACGTCGACCCGAAGGCGCCAGTCGTCGTTCATCTAGCGGCAGAGTAGTGACTGGTGCTAGTCGGGGACGTACAGGCGGCCGCGCATGTTCTCCTCGCTCTGCGGATTGAGCTCCCACAGGGGCTTGAGCTCCGCCCGCAGCTCGGCCGGCAGCCGGTCGACACCGTGATGATCGATCTCGAGCAGGTTCCCTGCCGGGTCGCGAACGTAGAGCTGGACCACATCGCCGGGCAGCTCGATCAGATGGTGACTGAACGGCCGCCCGTCAAAGGCGCCCAGCCGTTGAGCCGCCCGGTACACCGGCTCGAGATCGTCGACCGTGACCCCGAAGTGGTGATGGCTGCTCGGCTCCAGGTCTCGCTCGAACAGATGAAGCTGGGTGCGCCCGACGGCCAGCCATTGCACCGGGACTCCGAAGTTGGGCGTCGAGATCGGCTCGGCGCCGAGCAGCTCGACGTAGAACTCGACCGACTGGCTCAGATTCCGGGCGTGGACGCTGACGTGATTGATTCGACTGGTCACGGGCCGATTATCGTCCGCGGGGCGCGCGCCGGCTGAAAAGCTCGCTCCCAGCGCGCAGGGTGCCGAAACTGCCCAGACTTCCATAAAGGGTTGGCCCCGGTCGGCCGATGAGGCCGCATGAGTGCGCAGTCACTCGGGGCCGGCAAACGCATGCCGGCGGCGGTCAAAGTCGCCTTCGCCGCGTGCGGCGCGTGGCTGGTGGTCAACGAGTTCCGAGTCGTGGCGCTCGACCACCATTCGTTCGGGCTCGTGGGAAGCCGCTGGGCCCACGACGTCGCGCTGCTCGTGGCCACCGGGCTGTGCCTGTCCCGCGTGGCCGTCCGCGGGCCGGAGCGCAAGGCGTGGCTGCTGGTCGGCCTCGGGATGCTCGCCTGGACGTTCGGGGAGGTCTATTACACCGCCGTCCTCTGGACCGACCCGAATCCTCCCATTCCGTCCCCGGCCGACGGCGGCTACCTGCTCTTCCCGCCGCTGTGCCTGGTCGGGTTGATCCTGCTCCTGCGCCGTCGGGCCGGGGCCCTGCCCGGCGCGCTCTGGGCCGACGGCCTGACCACGGGCCTGTCGGTCGGCGCCCTGGTCACCGCGCTGGTCCTCCAGAACGTGCTCTCCCACCAGTCCGGCGGAACCCTCGCAGTCGCGACGTCGCTCGCCTACCCGCTGATGGACCTGATCCTCCTCTCAGCCGTGCTGGGGGCGCTGGCTCGGATGGGCTGGCGGGCCGACCGTCTGTGGATGCTTCTGGCCGCGGGGATCTTGATGTTCTGGATCGCGGACACGCTGTACCTCGTGGCGACCGCAGCCGGCACGGCCCAGATTGACGCTTGGTCTGACACCGGTTGGTGGGGCGGGTTCTTCGTTCTCGCGGCCGCCGCGTGGTGCCCGGACTCTGCACCGCTGCGCCGCAAGCCCGAGCAGAGCACCCGGCTGATCGCGATCCCGCTCCTGTTCGGCAGCGTCGGCCTGGGCACGCTCGTGTACGGGTGCTTGGTCAAGCTCACTCCGCTGGCCGTGGCGTTGGCCGCGGCCTCGCTGCTCGGCGTCATGGTCCGCCTGATGCTGACTTTCGGCGAGAACGTCGTCATGTTGCGCCGCTCACGCGGTGAAGCGCTCACCGATGCGCTCACCGGGGTGGGCAACCGGCGGGCCCTGACCCACGCGCTCGAGCGCTTCTTCGCCTCCGACGAGCGGCCGGACCGGCTGCTGGCGCTGTTCGACCTCGACGGCTTCAAGGCCTACAACGACCGGTTCGGCCATCCGGCCGGCGACGCCCTCCTGATCCGCCTGGCCGGGCAGCTCAAGGCCGAGCTGAGCCCCCACGGCGAGGTCTTCCGGCTCGGCGGCGACGAGTTCTGCGCGCTCGTGAGCGAGGATCACCTACCCGGCGCGACCTGGCTGGAGAAGGCGGCCGGCGTCCTGTCCGAGAGCGGGGACGGGTTCGAGATCGGCTGCTCATACGGCGCCATCCGGCTGCCCCTCGACGCCCAGAGCGTGACCGAGGCGCTCGAGCTCGTGGACCGGTCGATGTACGCGCACAAGCAGGACGGCCGCGCCTCCGCCGCCCGCCAGGTACACGACGCGCTGATCAGCGCGATGACCGCGACCAAGCACGGGCTCGACGGCCATGGCGCCGCGGTGGCCGAGCTCGCGTCGCTGACCGCGGCGATGCTCGGCATGGTCACGGCCGAAGTGCTCGAGGTCCGTCAGGCCGCGGAGCTCCACGACATCGGGATGGTGGCGGTCCCGGAGGAGATCCTGACCAAGCCCGGTCCGCTGACCGAGACCGAGTGGGCTTTCATCCGGGAGCATCCTTCCGTGGGTGAGCGGATCATCGCCGCCGCACCGGCGCTCAGATCCGTGGCGCGCCTCGTCCGGCACAGCCACGAGCGCTGGGACGGCCGTGGCTATCCCGACGGCCTGGCCGGCGAGCAGATTCCGGTCGGCGCGCGGATCATCGCGGTCGCCGATGCGTTCGAGACGATGACCCGCGCTCAGTCCTACCGGGCCGCGCTGACCGTGGAAGACGCGACGGCCGAGCTGAAGCGCTGCGCGGGCACGCAGTTCGACGAAGTAGTCGTGGGAGCCTTCCTGGCCGCGATGGCCGATCGCGGGCCCCAAGCGGTGCCATCCGAGGCGGCGCCGGTGCTGGCGGTCCCGAGGTGGGCCGGCGCGCCCGCCCTCTGAGCCCGTCCGCGGTACCTGCTTGGCGGCATCCCAACCCCGGTATAGGCTTTCGCGACGGGCATGCTCGACCCCAGCGATCAGATAGACCACATCGCTGAGTTCGCCGACTCGGGGGTACGGACGTTCCAGCGCCAGGGATCCCTGGTCGGGATTCCAAACGCCTACGGCGTCAAGCGCTGGCTGTACCGGCGCTGGCGCAACAACGGCAACGCGGTGTACACGTTCACCTGTTCCCTCCTCGCCATCGCCCTGAGCGGGCTGTGGGCGTGGGTGGTCAAGCAGCCGCTGCTGTTCCCGAGCCTCGGCGCCACCGCGTTCCTGATCTTCGAGACTCCGATGGCCGAGGTCGGGAGCCCGCGCAACACGATCATCGGTCACAGCGTCGGCGTGGCCGCCGGCGTGCTGGCCATCCTCATCTTCGGGCTCTGGGACGCCCCGAGCGTCTACGTCACCGGCATGACGCTGGAGCGGGTGGGTGCGATGGCGCTTGCCGTGGCCTTGACCGGGGGAGTGCTCAGGCTGCTCCGCTCAGCCCACCCGCCGGCCGGGGCGACCACGATCATCGTCGCCTCGGGTCTGCTCGCCCGGCCCAAGCAGCTCCTCGACGTGCTGGTCGGCGTCGCGCTGCTGACCGCGGCGGGGTGGATCCTCAACCGGCTCATGGGCGTTCCCGCCCCGCTCTGGGCGTCGTCGCGGTAACCGCGCGCCCCGAGGCTCCGGGTATCCGGGCTTTTCGTGGCCGTCCCGTGCCGGGGCGTGCCGGGCCGTGCCGTGTCGGGGCGTGCGGGCGCATGCGGGGGCGTGCGGGGCGGGGGCGTGCGGGGGCGGGCCGGGCCGCGGGCACCGTGTGGCATGAAATGGCTGACCCTCAGCTATTCCATGCCAGGAGCCCGGTGCTCGCCTATCCGATCGCTCAGGTCGGCCTACCTCGCGCTCGGGTGACACGAGCGGAGTCGACGGGGCCCGCCGAGACGCGCTGCGCCGTCAGGGCCGGTTGCGGCCGAACAGGTCGTGCGCCTCCACCCACTCCTCGGCCACGATCGCCGAGCCGAGCGACAGCTCCCCGCACAGCACGGTGGCGGCCACAATCTCGGCGAACTTGAGCACCTTGCCCGCTCCGTAGCAGCCGAGCAGCTCCAGGCATTCGCGCTGGGTGGCAAGTCCGGTGCCGCCGCCGTACGTGGCCACGATCAACGAGGGGATCGTGACCGAGTAGTAGTAGTCGTCGTTGTCGCGCAGCTCGGCGTAGACGAAGGCGGCCGAGGACTCGGCCACGTTGGCCGCGTCCTGCCCGGTGGCGATGAACATGGCCGTGATCCCGTTGGCGGAATGGGCGCCGTTGTTGTTGACGCCGGACATGAACCCGCCCAGGTTCGAGACCTGGCGAGCGCGATACATGAGCTCGGTGTCCGAGCGCATGATGCGCCGGAACAGCTCGTTGGGGACCGTCGCCTCGGCCACCACCCGCTTGCCGCGGGTATGAAGCATGTTCACCTGCGAGCTCTTCTTGTCGGTGGCGAAATTGGACTCCAGGAAGTAGCGCTCGATCTCGGGGTTATGCTCGACGATCCAGCGGCAGGCGGCCTGGGTTGCCTTGCCGGTGAGGTTCTGGCCCGCGGCGTCGCCGGTCGTGTAGTTGAAGCGCGTGTAGAGGATCCGTCCGGCCGAGTAGCGCTCGATGTCCTGCAGCTTGCCCGAGCTCGTGGTGCTCTCGGCCGCCGCCTTGATGGCGTCGAAGTTCTCGTCCAGCCACCGGCTGAAGGCGCGAGCGCCGCGGGCGTTGGCGAACAGGAACGCCGGCGCCCGCTGCATCCGGTCATCGAGCACGGTCGTGGTCACGCCGCCCGCCTCGTAGAGCAGGCGCATCCCGCGGTTGTAACTGGCCACGAGCGTGCCCTCGGCCGTCGCCATCGGGACATAGAACTCGCCCTGCGCGTGCTCGCCGTTCACCAGCAGCGGCCCGGCCAGGCCGATCGGTACCTGCGCCACCCCGAGGAACTGCTCGATGTTGCCGGTGGCAATCGAGGGGTCGAACGAGTAGCTGGTCACATGCTCGAGCGAGACGCCGGTGCGCTCGCGGATGAATTCAGCGCGCCCGGCGGCCGCCTCTCGGCTGTAATCGTTGTCCCGATCCCGCGGCACCGGGACGCGCTCGTTGGCGGTGGTCACCGGCTCATCCTCTGCGTCATCGGCTGCTCCTCTCCGGCCAGGGCATGGGCGCTTGGTCAGCTATACCCGGCTGGCCGCCTCGACACGCCGGCTCTCGGCGGTGGACGGGTCCTACCCCAGCTTCGGCGCGTACACCTTGACCGGCTCGGACTTGCCCTTCAACTCGATCCCCGTTCGCTCGGTCAGCTCGACCTCGGCTTCCTTGAGCAGGCGCCTGGTGTCCTCGGTGAGCAGGATGGCGTCGTCGGTATCCCGCGTGGCCGCCTCCACTCGGGCCGCGATGTTGACCGCATCGCCGATCACGCTGAACTCGAGCCGGCCGGCGCCGCCCACGTTACCGGCCACGACGGTGCCCGAGTTCACACCGATCCCCACGTCGAGCTCGGACTCTGAGGAGCGGACCGCCCGCTCGATCTCGAGCGCCGCGGAGAGGGCCTGGTCGGCGTGGTCGGACTGTCGCCGGGGCGCGCCGAACACGGCCAGGAGCCCGTCGCCGACGAACTTGTCGACCCAGCCGTCGTGCTCGTGCACGACGGGGACGATCTGCTCGAACAGGTGGTTGAGCGCGGCGACCACGTCCGGAGCGTCGGTTCGTTCGGCAAAGCCGGTGAAGTCACGCACATCGACGAACATCACCGTCACCTCGACCTCCTCGCCCTCCAGCGACGTCCCCTCCTCGAGTACGCGCTCGGCCACGTCCGGATCCACATAGGTGCCGAACGCCTGGCGGATCCGCTCGCGCTCGGCCAGTCCGGACACCATCTCGTTGAACCCGAGCTGGAGCTGCCCGATCTGGGTGCCGTCGTACACGGGCACACGCAGGTCGAAGTTCCCGCGCTGCACCTCGGCCAGCGCCCGGCGGACGGAGTCGACCGGATCGGCCGTGGCCCGCGCGGCGATGCCGACGGCCAGGAATCCGACCACGATCCCAGTACCGCCAAGCACGACCATGGACACCCCAAGCTGGTGCGGGGTGCCATTGTGATCGCCGGTCAACGCGAGCACCCCGACGCCCACCACCCCGAGCACCGGAAGGCCGGTGCCGAACGCCCAGGCCAGGAGCGCTCGAGTCGCAACGCCGGGGACGGCGAGCCGTCCCGGAGCGCCGTCAGCGAGGGCGCGTGCCGCCGCCGGGCGTAACAGCAGCTCGGTGAGCAGATACGCGCACGACGCGGTGACGAGCCCGGTCAGGACGACGATCGTGGCCACGCGGACGGCCAGCAACGAGTCGTAGGTGGCGTTGATGACCCCAAACACGACCGCCGCGATCAGCCACAGGCCGAGCTGCAGGGCGAACAGCCGCAACGGCGCCTGGAGCACGATCTGCGTCTCCTCGAGCGTCGCCGTGCGCTCCTCGAGCAGCCATTGGCGGAGCGGACGCATGCCCCGGCTCCCGACCAGCACGCCGGCCACCACGGCGAAGCCGACGTAGGCCGCGGCGGCGATCGTGTTGACGAGCCGGACGTGGCCGGTGCGCCCGATCGCCGGCAGCGGGACGACGAATAAGGCGATGAGGAGCACGCTGCAGGCCCCGATCAGGTTCGTGACCACGATGACCAGGGTGAGGGCCACACGCCCGAGGCGCTCGAGCGCGCCGCCGGAGAGCCGCGGCTCACCGGGCCGCGCGACCTCGAGCACTCCGTTCCGTACCGCTTCCCACAGGGCTCGAAGCCGCTTCACGGCGCGACATTATCTGTCCCTCCGGGGTCGGATAGGCTGCGCGGCCACGGGGAGCGATGGCGTTCGACCTGGTCATCGAGATCGAGAATTCGCCCGGCGCACTCGCGCGGGTGGCGGCGGCGATCAGCGACGCCGGGGTCAACATCGCGGCCGCCACGTGCATAGCCGGCGGCGAAACGGTCGAACTGCACATCCTCGTCCCTCACCTCGAGGCGGCGCGGCACCTGCTCGCCATCTCGCACCTGGCGGTCACGCGCGAGCGAGAGGTGGTCGTCATCGACGTGGAGGACCGCCCCGGGGTGCTGGCCGACCTGACCCGGCGGATCGCCGCCGCCGGGGTGAACCTCGACCTCGTGTATGTGGCCACGCGGAACCGAGTGGTGTTTGGCTCGCCCCAGCTCGATGCGCTGCGCGCCGCCCTCGGAGCTGCCTGAGCCGGGCGGGTTCAACGACGCGGATAGCGCGCCGCCGCGATGTGAGGGATCCGATACGGGCCCGTGGCCCCCGGCAGCGTCGGCGCGATCCAGCACGCTTGCTCGTTGCTGGTCTGGGGACGCTCGCCTCCGGCGTTACGGCAATCCCACGCGTCGAGGGTTCCTCGCTTCCCAATCTCCGGGTTTCCGAGCCACAGGGGTGGTGGATACGTGTCGCCGCGATTGTTGGCGTCCCGGTTCTGATAGAGGGCCAGCGTCTCCTGTCCCTGGGGCTGGAACTGGCGTAGGTAGTGGCCGCAGGGCACGCCAGCGCAGGTCAGGCCGGCGCCGCCGAACGTGGTCGTCGTCCCGGCCAGCCCGTAGCCCCCGTTGGAGATGAAATCCGACAACAGCTGCTGATGGATGCCCAGCCAGGAGACGATCGGGTTCACCTGTTCGAGCAATGCGGCGGTTGCGCCGAGCAGTGGTGTGGCCCCTCGCAGGACTGAGGCGTAAGCGGGCAGCCCGGTCCGGGCGACCGTGATCAGGCGCCCGAGCCTGGCCAGGAGGGTTCGCAGATCGGGTGACAGCGCGTCGAGTGCGCGCAGGGTCGGACCGAGCTCTCGGGCCGCGGGGTTCAGCGCCCTGACCAGCGGATCGGCGTCGGTCGCGAACTGCCGCAGGCGGTCCATCGTGGTCTCGGTCTCCCGCAGGAAGGTGGGAAAGATCTGGAACGTCCGCGCCAGGGCGCCCTGCCGCGCCGCCGTGGTGGCGAAGATCGACTCGGAGCTGACGATCAGGTGGCGGAGCGCCGCCTGGTTCTGGCCCAGCGCGGTGAACACCGCCCCGCCGTTTCGGACCAGGCTGACCACTGCCGCGTGCTGGACATCGAGGACGGCGAGTACGTCGCCGGCGTCGGCGGCGAACGTGGGGAGGTTGCCGAGCACGTTCGAGAGGTTCGACGCGTTGCCGGCCACTGACGCGGCGAGTTGCTGCTGCCACACCTGCAGCGCTCGCCGGGTCCGCGGGTCGAGCGCGTCGAAGACCTGGGACAGCTGGACGGTGTCATCGACTCGCCCCAGCGCGAGCTGACCACCGTCCGGGAGCGGTGCGGCGGCC
This sequence comes from uncultured Solirubrobacterales bacterium, assembly GCA_963748585.1. Classification (GTDB taxonomy): domain Bacteria; phylum Actinomycetota; class Thermoleophilia; order Solirubrobacterales; family Solirubrobacteraceae; genus Palsa-465. Next base: position 717,704 of record CAVVJR010000005.1, read on the forward strand.
GGTGAGCCGGGGGAGAGAGCCACATAGGCCTCGCCGAGGATCGTCTTCGCCCGCAGGAGCGCCCGAGCGTCTCGGTGCACTGGCGCGTACCGGGTCTGGAGCTCGATCGTGGCGATGGTCCGGTTGGTGCGCGGATCGACCGTCTTGCCGACCACCTTGCCCACCGTCACCCCGGCGATTCTCACGTCGGCCTGGACAGCGAGCTGAGTTGCCGCCGGGAAGGCCGCGCGGAAGCGGTAGCCCTGCGGGTTGAGGGGGATCGGCCCGCCGAACGACAGCCATATGAACAAGAGCAGCCCGAGGCACGAGAGCGTGAACACGACCATCGTGATCGTCTTGCCGACAGTGGGGCTACTGGTTTCCATCAGTAGCCATCTCCTCCCGAGAGATGTCCCGAATCGCCGGATATCTTCCGTTTTCGCCTAGCCTCCCGTCAACCGCGAACGGGCGGCGGGTTAGGTCGCCCGTCGAGCGGGGAGTTCCACCGGGCATGCCAGAACACTTCGACGTCCTCATCGTCGGCGCCGGCCTCTCGGGTATCGGCTCCGCCTGCCACCTGGAGCAGCGGCTGCCGGGCAAGAGCTACGCGATCCTCGAAGCGCGCAACACGATCGGAGGCACCTGGGACCTGTTTCGCTATCCGGGAATTCGCTCGGACTCCGACATGTTCACCCTCGGCTACCGGTTCCGCCCCTGGAAGGCGGCCGAGGCGATCGCCGATGGCCCCTCGATCAGGCGCTACATCAGCGACACTGCGGCCGAGTACGGCGTCGATGCGAAGATCCGCTACGCCCACCGCGTGGTGGGCGCCGAGTGGGACACCGAGGCGGCGCGGTGGACGGTCGACGTCGAGCTCGGCGACACGGGAGCGAGCCTGAAGCTGACCTGCGCGTTCCTCCACTGGTGCAGCGGCTACTACCGCTACGAGCAGGGATACACCCCGGAGTGGAAGGGCGTGGACCGGTTCCGGGGGGAGATCGTCCACCCGCAGCACTGGCCCGGGGATCTCGACTATTCCGGCAAACGCGTCGTGGTCATCGGCAGCGGCGCGACCGCGGTCACGCTCGTGCCGGCAATGTCCGGGACAGCCGCGCACGTAACGATGTTGCAGCGCTCACCGACCTACATCGTCTCGCTCCCCGGCCGTGATCCCCTGGTCGACAAGATGCGCCGGTACCTGCCCGAGCGGGCGGTATGGCAGCTCGCCCGGCTCAAGGCGATCGCCTTGACCTCTCTGAGCTACCAGATCAGCCGCAAGCGCCCCGAGCTGCTGAAGGCGATCCTGCGCCGCGGCCTCGAGCGCCACCTGCCGGCGGACTACAGCATCGACAAGCACTTCAACCCGAGTTACAACCCGTGGGACCAGCGTCTGTGCGTGGTGCCGGACGGCGACCTGTTCGAGGCAATCGGGCGCGGCGAGGCCTCGATCGTGACCGATCGGATCGAGACGTTCACCGAGAGCGGAATTCAACTGGAGTCAGGCGAGGAGCTCGAGGCCGACATCGTCGTTACGGCGACGGGCCTCGATCTCCAGCTCCTGGGCGGTGCACGGCTGGTCGTCGACGGACGCGAGCTATCGCTCGGCGAGACCGTGGCCTACAAGGGGATGATGTTCAGCGGAGTGCCGAACCTGGCCCTGACGATCGGATACACCAACGCCTCCTGGACGCTCAAGGGCGATCTCATCTGCGAGTACGTGTGCCGGCTGATCGCGCACATGGACACGGCGGGCTACAGCTTCTGCGTTCCTCAGGCGCCCGATGCGTCGGCGCGCCTCGAGCCACTGCTCGATTTTTCCTCGGGCTACGTGGTCCGAGCCCTCGACCGTCTGCCCAAGCAGGGTCCGCGCCCGCCCTGGCGCTTGAACCAGAACTGGTTCAAGGACATCGGTCTGTTCCGCCGCGCTCCGCTCGAGGGCGAGGGAATCGAGTTCCACCGCGCCGGCGAGCGCGTGGAGGTGGCGTCTCCAGTGACCGAGCGCATGGCCGCCTGACCGGAGGGAAGAGGCGCGGCATGACCGACCAGGCGGGGCCGGGCCACGGGAGACCCCCGGTTTGGACGCTCGTCGTCCGCTACGGAATCGGCATCGCGATGGTCGTGGCCGGCATCGTCCTCGGCGTGATCAATCCCGGCGGCTTCGGCGTCGACGGCTTTGCCATGGCGGTCGGCGGCGGCCTGTCCGTTCTCCTTATCAACTGGCTGTTCCGGCTCGGGGTGAGCGGGGACCAGGAGCGCGAGCGTGAGGAGGAAGCCCGTCGGTATTTCGACGAGCATGGCGTCTGGCCCGACGAGCAGGTTCGGCCGGGCGATCGCCCGTGGCGGCTCCCGCCGGGCGTGGTGACCGAAGAGCAGGAGCGGCGAGCGCGCGAGCATCGCGGGCGGTAACGGACCGCCCACGCCGTCGAGTCGCCGTTCAGGCGACTGTGCGGGGGACTTCGCCGCTCAGGCGACGGTGCGGGCGAGCGTGCTCTTCGCCTCGGCCTGAGTCTGGTTGATCGGCCCAAGCTCGTCGCCGCAGCGCGGGCATGTGTGGGGCGACTCGAGCTCGTGGTCGGCTACCGAGCTCCAGGCGGTCTGGCAGTTGATGCAGTTGCGTCGGTTCATCGGACCCCCTCCGGGTGCTGGTCTGATTCGGCCCTGGGGTCGTATCGGCAGACATACCGTCCCGCGATAGCCCGGCGTCGGCGAATCAACCGGTGAACGTCGGCGCGGTGGCCGATGAGCGCCGTTTGGGTGCGCTCGCGGCGGGGCCGAAGGCCACCGAGGAGGGCGCCGCGCCAAGCGCCCGGCCGCCGTAGATCACCTGGCCTCGCGTGTCCTGATAGGTCAGCCAGGTCGTGGTCGGTCCCTGGCCCACACCGGGCTTCGAGTAGTCACATACGCCGGTCGGGAAGGCCTGCTCGAGCTCCTGCCACTGGGCGTCGGTGAAGGTCACCGGGAGGTAGTCGTTGCGGTTGAGCGGCTTGAGCTGGCAATCCAGGACGTCGTCGGTGTGCGGTTCACCGGCCACGAAGCGAGGGGTTCCGTAGGACTGGACGGCCGTCTGGCAGGTGGTGGCCGGGACGTCGGTCCCGTTGCCGTTGGTGCAGCGGTCGCCCAAGGCGGCGGGCTTGTCGTCGACGACCTTCTGCGAGAGCGGAAGGCTCCGCCGATCGGCGTTGACTCTGGCCAGCCAGCCGTCCTCGGCATAGACGGCCGCGTCGGCGAAGGTCGAATCGCCGATCAACGGCTCCGGCCCCTGCCAGAGCAGCTGGTTGGCGGCGGTTCCGAAGTCGCGCAGCAGGCGGTCCCGCATGGCATAGGTCCGATAGACGTCGTGAAACGCCCCCGGGTCGGGACCGCGGAGGTCGATGATCGCCACCTGGTTCAGGTTCGACGCCGTGTCGACCGCGCCGTCTCGATACACCCGCTCGAACGCGATCGTCTGGCCGCCCTGGCGGGTTGGCGACAGGTCGCCGTTGACGTCCAGGCCGCCGAGATGGGCGTTCAGATCGGCGAATTGCTGCGGGGTGAGCTGGCCTTGCTCGAGCGCCGAGAGCCCGTACTGAATGCCGATGTTGCTGAACGGCACGTTCGCGTATCCGGTCGAGGGGTCGCGCCCGAACATATTGACCATGTAGTCCTCGAGCGTGCACCGCACGCCGTGTGGGTTGCTGGGGCTCCACACGTCCGATGAGGGGACGTCCGGGCACTGGCGGTCGGCCTTGCCCGAGTTGGGAATCGCGGTCGTGAACGTGATCGGGTTGGCCGGGTTCGGATGGTCGATCACGGCGCTGATCTGGGGTGGGCCCCACAGGTCGCTCTGGTCCTTGTTCTCGAAGTAGTTGAGGAGCATGTAGTAGTCCTCGTACTCCATCGCGGACGACCATGCGTCGGTGAAGCTGCACTGCGGCGTGATCCCCTGGTAGATCCCCGGGTAAGCGTTGGCCACCTGTTGCTGCACCAGTGACCCTCCCGAGCATCCGCTCCCGATCGTCCACTTGATCTCGCCGTAGTGATCGATGACCCACTCCTTGGTCATCTCCAGCGCCTCGGCTTCGGTGAGCAGATTGCAGTTGTGTCCCGCGTTGTCGAGGGCGGTCGACATGACGATGAAGCCGCCCCCGAGGATCTTCTGGTCTTGCACGCTCGGGGCGGTGCCGGTGCCATAGGTGGTGTCACAGCTGGAGCCGTGCATGATCACCAGACGGCCGTTGTACTGATGCTGCGGGGACCACGGCCGCCACGGCTTGCCTGGCTGCCACAGCGTCGCAATCGCATACTGGTCACGGTCGATATAGCCCGTCTCCTGACGGATGATGAATGGGACCGTGACCCCGTCGGTGGTCGTCGTGGTGGCGATCGCCGATGCCGGCGGCGGGTGGCTCGGGTCATAAGACAGGAACGTTCCCGACGAGGACCCGGCCGTGTTCGAGCCACCGCTCGACCCGCCCGCGGGCACGTAGTAGTAGGAGATCGCCGGAGCCTGGTCGCACTGCCTGTCGGCAGCGCCGCTCTGGCACAGCCAGGGCTGAATCTGGGGGCCGGAGAACACCGGTCCGCCGATCGGGTGATCGGTGATCTTCAGCCGCGCCCCGTATCCGCTCGGGAGCTTCGCCACCAACGTGTTGGATCCAACGCGCAGGCCCGTCAGAAGGCCTTCGAACTTCCCATTGGGGCGAGCGGCGAATTGACGCTTGACCGAACGGCCGTTCAGCGTGAGCTGGACGTTGCCCACTTTGGCGCCCGGGGGGAGGACGACCTGGGTCAGCGCCTCGTTGCCGGAGACGAGATCTGCCCGCGTGGACAGCACCTGTATGCGCACCAGGTGCTTAGGACCGATGGTCCTGGCGTGGCTCTTGGCCGCGGTGGTAGAGGTGAACGCGGCCCCGCCGCCGAGCAGGGTCACCGCGGTTCCGGTTGCCACTAGCTTTGACACCGAGAGCATTCCCACCGTTCCTCCATTGAGCGGTTTGCCGGACGTTCCGCGACGTCCGCCGGGCCGGCGAAGCTGGTAAGGCCTAGCAGACCGCGATCTGGACTGACAAACCGGAACCGCAGGAGACGAGGCTTTTTGCCCCTGTTGCCCGCCGGGTACAAGCCACTTGATGGAAGCGTTGACGACCTTGGCCGACGTGAAGACACAGCAGACGCGTAACGGGAACACGCGCTTCGTCGCGCGCGATACCGACGGGCACGAGTACACGACGTTCCGCGAGGAGATCGGAGCTCGGGCGCAGCAACTCGAGGGCACGCAGGTGCGGCTCACCTACCACGAGGAGCAGCGCGGCCAGTACAAGAATGTCTACCTCGACGCGATCGAGGCCGTGGCCGGCGCGGCCGACCCCTCCGGTGAGACCGACGTACAGGAGGCGGCCTGGCGAACCGCCGTCGAGGCCGCGCCCTGGCTGGTCGGAAAGCCGCAGAGCGAAGTCGCTCCGGATGAGCTCTACGACAAGCTCAAGCCGTTCGAACAGCGGGTCGCCGAGGACATCGAGAAGAACCGAACCGCGAATTAGCGGCTGCGCGCGCGTGCGGCCGCGACGTCGCGGCGGAGCGGGCTCGGCTTCAGGAGCGGTTGTGACTGACTGAGCGGCTGCGACGGCGGCGGCGCGGACGCTCTTCCTCCTCGCCCTCGGCTTCTGGTTGGTCGGACTCTTCGTCGTCGAAGTCTTCGTCCTCTTCGGCTTCGGGCTCGTCGTAGTCTTCGTCGTCGAAGTCTTCGTCCTCTTCGGCTTCTGGTTGGTCGGAGTCTTCGTCGTCGAAGTCTTCGTCCTCTTCGGCTTCTGGTTGGTCGGACTCTTCGTCGTCGAAGTCTTCGTCCTCTTCGGCTTCTGGCTCGTCGTAGTCTTCGTCGTCGAAGTCTTCGTCCTCTTCGGCTTCGGGCTCGTCGTAGTCTTCGTCGTCGAAGTCTTCGTCCTCTTCGGCTTCGGGCTCGTCGAAGTCCTCGTCGGCTACGGCCTCGTCGTCGTGCTCGTCTTCGGGGCCGTCCTGGCCGTCGGTGAGCCGGTCACGAACCGAACCCACCATGTCGCGGCCACGAGAGATGAGCAGCGCGCATCCGGCCGAGCCGAGGCCCGCCCCAAGGAGCACGGCGCGACCCGTGGAGAGCGCCGGCTTCTTCGGCTTCGGGGGCGGCTGAGCCTGACCCCCGGAGCCTGACTGCTTGAGTGCGTCTTCGGCCACCTTCAGGAGGACGGATCGCAGATCGCTGGCCATTATTCCCTCCCCTCAATTGTTGCTGGAGCGCGAGCGCCGGCTCGATGACGAGCCGCTCGAGGACCGCGAGCCACCCGAGCTGCGGCGAGAGCTGCCGGAGCCGCCGCCGTTCGACGAGCGCGAGCTGCCGCGGCGTGAGCTGCCGGAGCCGCCGCCGCTCGACGAGCGGGAGCTGCCGCTGCGTGAGCTAGCGGAGCGGCCGCCGCTCGAGGTCGAACGCGAGCGACTAGTCGAACGCGAGCGGCTGCGCTGCCGACCCGAGCTCTGTTCGTCATCGCTGCCGCTCCCGTTGCTCGACTGGCTCCGCCGACGGCGTGGCCGCGTGGCCCGGGGCTGTTCCTCGTCGTTCTCCTCGGCCTTGGCGTCGTCGTCGGACTCTTCCTCCTCGGAGGGCTCGTCCTTGTCGTCGTCATCATCCGACTCCTCGCCGGCCTTCAGTTCCTCCATGACCTCCTCCGGATCGGAGTACTCGCGCCCCTCGTCGTAGCTGGGGTCATGTTCCTCAACGACTTCTCCGTCTTCGATCACTCCGCGCCAGGCGCCGCTCTCCTCCCCGGCCATCTCGATGTAGGCCTTGAAACGATGCAGATCGCCGCGCGCCGCGCGCTTCACGTGGCGCATCCCTCGCGCCATCTTCTCGATCATTCCGCCCGGCTGAACATCGATGGACAGGAGGACGCGCGTCAGGTTGGGGGCGAGCTCGTGGAAGGACACCAGGCCGGCATGACTGATGCCCTGGCTGACCTTCCATAGGATCCGATCGTTGGGCCGCTGCGTCTCGATCTCGGCCGTGAACTCCCGCTTTCTCGTCCAGATCTTCACGCTGAAGTTCACCTTGTTGTCCTCGTCCTGGCTGGCGCTGACCACGCGATGCATGAACTGGGGCCAGTCCTCGAACTGCGTCCACTGGTTGTAGACCGTCTCGATCGGTGCGCCGATGTCGACGCTCTGTTGCACCGGCATGCGGCGCCCCTTTCCGATCCCGAGTCCGCCGCCCTTGTTCCCGCCGCCTCCGCCGCCGAAGGGCAGGACGTCCTTGACGGTGTCGGACAGGATGCCGCTCGCGCCCCCGGCCTCGTCGACTTTGTCGCTCACCTTGTCACCGAGACTGGAGCCAACCTGGCCGCCCACATTCGAGGCCAATCCCTCGACGGCCTTGGCAGGCGATTTGACCAGATCTTGGACGCCGTCCATACCCGCCTCGCGGGCCAGCCGGCCAAGTCCCTTGAAAGCCATCGGCGCGAGGGCAGCCGCGCCCATACCGGCGGCGGCGAGCGCCTTGTGGCCCGAGCCGCTTTTCTCCGACGGGGTCGGAGTCTCCTCCCCACCTCCACTTGCGTTCTTTCCAGCTCCTTCAATCGTGCTGATGAGAAGCTCGCGCACCATTTCTTGCATGTTGGCCATACCCCTCTCCCTCCGAGTCTTGGGCGTACTTGAGGGTTACCCGGGGTTGTCACGTGATAACGAATGGGAACTGCGGATTAGCAGGGAAAGTCGATCCAGACTTCGGTAAATCGTGACACTAACTGGGTATACCGCAACCTGGTAGATCGCTCCCATTCGGCCATTGGCAAGATTTCAGTCACCGTAACGGTCAACCCGGGCGGGTGAACGGAGCGTGTGTCCGTGTCTTGTCCCGCCTCGCGAAGGCTCGTCGTTGACGCGCGTCTGGTGTAGAGCGCACGCTGGTCGGGTAGTCGGCACGCAGGCTTTTTCCTGCTCAACGTCGCGGTCGGCGTGGGGTAGGCCGCGATCTCGATAGGGAGGGAGAAATGGCTGTCGAGAATGAAAGTGGCGCACCGCGTCGCAGCACGTCCAAGAAACGCCGTTCATCGGGCTCGAGTAACGGGTCCTCGGCATCACAGTCGAGCCGGCAACCATCACGCTCGAGCAACCGCGCGTCGCCGTCCGACGGAAACTCTTCCTCGGCGAGCGGCTCGACCGCTGGGCGGCGCACGAGGTCCAGCGCGAACGCCCGTAAATCAGCGTCGGCGTCCAAGACCGGTTCCGCGAAGTCGAGCTCCGCGAAGTCGGGTTCCGCGAAGTCGGGTTCCGCGAAGTCGAGTTCCGCGAAGTCGGGTTCTGCGAGGTCGGGTTCCGCGAAGTCGACTTCCGCGAGGTCGAGTTCCGCCCGGTCGAGTTCTGCCAAACCGAGCTCGGCGAAGCGGAGCACCGCAAAGGCAGGCTCTGGAGCCGGCTCGAAGTCGTCCTCCGCGGCCAGCGCCGGGTCGAGCTCGGCCAAGCGCGCGACGCCCGACAGGTCGGGCGCTCGCAAGACGGCGGGTTCGGCGCGCAGTCGCGAGTCGGCGGGGACCGATCGTGTGGAGGGACTGTTCAACAGTCGCGCCGTTAGCGCGACCGCGAGCGCGGGCTCGAGTCTGGTCAGGACTGCTTTTGACAAGGCCGCCGTTCCGTTGGCCACCGCGACGGTTGGGATTGCCGGCGGGATCGTCCTCGGGCGGACCGCGTTCCAGCGTCGGCGCAAGGCGCTCAGCGTGCCTGTCCCGTCTCCGCGCAAGGTGGACCTCAGCCACCTCGGTCAGCAGGTCGGAGAGGCGGGACGCCAGTTCGCCAAGCTTGCGCAGGAGGTCAACGCGGTGCGCGACAAGGCGGAAAAGATCGGGCGGGCGATCAGCTAGCCATGGCTGCCACCGCCACCCGGCGGCGATCGGGCACACGGCCGAGTGCCGGTGCACCCCGGCGCAGGGACGCCGGCCACGGCCGTGCCCCCGCGCGGTCCAATGGGGGTGCCACCAAAGAGCAGACCAAGCCCGACGTCACCCCGGAGAAGGCGCGGAAGCCGCGCGCCGCCCGCAAAGCCGGCCCTCCGACCAAGGCCCACAAGCCAAGTTCGGGCAAGTCGTCTCGCGCAACCGAGTCATCACGTGGCGCGAAGGGGATCAAGAAACCACCCAGCGCAGGCAAGTCGCTGGCTAAGGCGGTTACCCCGACGCCCTCGAGCTTGGCCGGCAAGGCGACCCTGAAGCTGGCCAAGGTGATTGCCGGGCGAGCGCTGTCTTCGGGCACCGAGGCTTTGGCCGGTGCATCCCGCCAGGGTGTGGAGCGGGCGGCCGCCGCCGTGAGCTCGATCCGGGACAAGGCGATTGAGGCCTCGAGCACATCGGTGGACGTGGACGCAACCGGGCGGCCTCCAATCCAGGCCGCCGTCGACGCCGCCGTCCCGAGCCGTGTCGCCTGGCAGGAGTGGATCCGCCTCGAATGGCTGCCCGAAGGCGTTGACAGCGTCGTCGACGTGCAGGACAACGGCGACGGTGAGCTCACCGGGCACCTCCGCGGTGATGGGGGCCGCGATTGGGCGGCCACGATTCTCGATGAGCGTGAGGAAGACAGCTTTGCCTGGGAGTCGGTTCGGGGCTCCGATTGCGCGGGGCTGATCACCTTCCGTGCCCTGGGAGACCAGCTCACCCAAATCCAGCTCACCCTCGACGTCCGCCCGGTGACGATCGCCCAGGCGGTCGCGCTGTCCACGCGGCTGGCTGACCGCCGAGCGGCAGCCGATCTGCGCCGCTTCAAGGCCCGTCTGGAGCTGATCCATCCGGACGAATACCCGGATCCCGAGGACCGGGACCGATGACCGGGAGGCGAATTCCCGTTAGTCGGATCCCTTCACCGGAGAGCACTTAACCAAGCACCTACTCACGTCCAGAGGAAAGGATCACGATGTCTACGACGGCAATATCCCGAGGGGGCGGCAACTCCTACGTAGCGCGCTCGAACTCGAGCGGGTTGTACGACGTCCTCGACCTGCTCCTCGACAAGGGGCTGGTCATCGATGTCTTCCTGCGCGTCTCGCTGGTCGGTATCGAGCTGCTCACCGTTGACGCGCGCATCGTCATCGCCAGCGTCGATACCTACCTGCGCTTTGCCGAGGCCGTGAATCGCCTCGACCTCGGAAATGCCCAGGGCGAGGGGCTCCCGGACCTGGTGGAAGACGTTACCCAGGGTGGCGCGTCGAGCAAGACCAAGGGCGTGCTGGAGGGGGCCAAGGAGAAGCTCTTTGGCGACGACGACGACAGCGATGACACGAGCAGCGGCGATGAGGGCAACTCCGGCAGCAGCAGCTCTGGAAGCAGCAGCCGCCGGTCGTCCTCCTCGCGCTCCGGAAGCGGGTCGCGCTCCCGCTCGCGCGGCCGCTCGTCGTCGAGCTGAAGCGGCAGTCTGAGCAATGCCCAGCAAGTACATCTACGGAGTGGTCCCGGCGCGGGCCGAGCCTCCCTCGGCCCGCGGGATCGGCGGCGCGGCCGTCGGGTTGATCGCGGGAGATGGCGTGGCCGCTCTGGCCAGTGATGCTCCCGACGGTGAGCTCGCTATGGGCCGTGAGGCCATCACCACCCACGCCCGTGTACTCGAGGCGGCGCACGCGTCCGGAACCGTCCTGCCCATGCGCTTCGGAGTCGTCATGGACGACGAGACACAGGTGGTTGACCGATTGCTCGGTGCCCGACGGGAGGAATTGCTCACCCAGCTTCAGGAATTCGATGGCAAGGCGGAGCTGAAGCTCCGCGCCACCTACGAGGAGGAGCCGGTGCTCCGTGAGGTACTGGCGGAAGATCAGGAGGTTGCCCGGCTGCGGGACTCGCTGCGCGGCGCCCCGGAGGACGCCACCTACTACGGACGCATCCAGCTCGGGGAGCTGGTTTCGCAGGCGATTGAGCGCAAGCGCGATCGCGATGCCGAGCTCATCATGGCGGAACTCTCGCCACTCGCTCTCGCGGCCGCGCTCGCCCCACCCCCGCACGAGCGCATCGTTCTCAATGCTTCCTTTCTGGTCGACCAGTCGACCCTGGCCGATTTCGACGCCGCGGTGGAGCGGGTGGGGGAGCGTCACGCGGGACGAATGCGCTTCAAATACACGGGCCCGCTGCCCCCGCACTCGTTCGTCAATTTCGCCTCCGAGAGCTGAAATGGGGCTGTTCACCGGGTTGCTCACCCTTCCTCTGGCGCCCGTTCGCGGTGTTGTGTGGGTCGCCGATCGGGTGATGGAGGAGGCCGAGCGCGAGCTTTACGACGAGGACCGCATCCGGGCGGAGCTCATGCAGCTGGAGTTCGAGGCCGAGGAGGGCGGCCTGAGCGAACTCGAGGTCAACGCACGCGAGGACGCGCTACTCGAGCGGCTGGCCATAAGTCAGGCGCGTCGGGCCGGTGCGGTCCCCGGATTGCGAATCACGGATTTGGAAGGAAACGAACTCAATGGCTGAGCGGACATCGAACAACCGGGGCCGTAGATCGAGCTCCAAGGGCCTGTCGGCGCGCGAGGCCGCGCAGCGGGTCCGGGAAGACCTGCCCGAGCTGCTCGGCCGTCCCATCGAATCGGTCCTGGGTCTCCGGCGGTCCGACGACTCCGGGTGGGAGGTGACGGTCGCGGTCGTCGAGTTGTCGCGGATCCCGAACTCGACCGACGTCCTCGGCGCCTACCGGGTCATCCTGGACAGTCAGGGCGAGCTCGAGAGCTATCAGCGCCAGCGCCGCTACAACCGCAGCCAGGCCGACGAGGACTGATCCCGTGTCCTCGTTTTCATCCGGCGGGCGCCCCCCCAGCGGCCTTCCTCAAACCTACGGCCGCTCCGATCTCACCGCGCGCGGTGGCGGCCCGGCCAACCTCGCTGACATCCTCGAGCGAGTCCTCGACAAGGGCATCGTCATTGCCGGCGACATTCAGATCAATCTGCTCGACATTGAGCTGTTGACGATCAAGATCCGCCTCTTGGTGGCATCAGTCGATCGCGCTCGAGAGATGGGGATCAACTGGTGGGAGAACGATCCGTCGCTCAGCACCAGCGCTCAGGATCTCGTCGACGAGAACAAGGAGCTACGCGAGCGCCTCGATCGGCTTGAGCGAATGATCGGCGAGGGGGACGCTGAGAAGGAGGCCCGTGGCCGGCGCAAGTGAGGATCTGCGGCGGCTCCGTGAGGCCCTGGCCGAGCTCGTGGCCGACGATGTGCCAGAGCTGTTGGCCGAGGCGAGGACCGAGGCCCGCTCGCGCGTCCGCGCCGTGTTGGCTGAGGTGATGGCGGAGGCGATGCTCGAGGAGGCGCGGCGCGCGGGTGGGCCCCGACCCGCCTCGCCGACGCCGGTCGCCCGACAGCAGCCCTTAACCCCCCAACGGCCGGGCCGATCCGACGACCGGGGACTCGGCTACTACGTCTACGGCGTGACGAAGGCGGACTTTGCCCCTAGTCCCGACGCGGCCGGCATCGACCCCGCCCACGCCGTGGAGACGCTCGCGGCTGGTGATCTGGCGGCGCTGGTCAGCCAGGTACCTCTGACCGAGTTCAACGAGGACCGCCTCCGAGAGCATTTCGGTGACATCGCCTGGGTGGAGACGACCGCTCGCCGCCACGAGGAGGTGCTCGAGGCTGCGTCCCTCCGGGGTACGGTGATCCCGATGCGACTCTGCTCGCTGTACCGCGACGCCGAGGGTGTCCGGAACATGCTCGAACGCGAGGCCGGTGTCATGCACGATGCGCTGCAGCTCCTCGACGGACGTGCCGAGTGGGCGGTCAAGGTCTTCGCTGTGTCGCGAACCTCCTCTTCCGCCGCTGAGTCCGGCCAGGCTCAGCCAGACAGCGGAGCAGCGTACCTCGCGCAGCAGAGCCGGGCTCGACGGCATCGCGAAACGGTCGACCAGCGGCTCGCCGGGGCCTGCGAGGCGATTCACCACCGCCTCAGCGAGGTTGCCGTGCGGGCCGTCGTCGTCCCGCCCCAGCGCCCCGAGGTCAGCGGCCACGACGGCGAGATGGTGCTCAACGGCGTGTACCTCGTCGACGACACGGCCGTGGCTTCGTTTCACGAGGTCGTCACGGCCCTTGAACGCGAGTTTGGCCCCCTGGGAGTCGAGCTCGTGTCCACGGGCCCGTGGCCGGCCTACAACTTCGTGCCCGACGCCATCGGGGTCTCGACGTGACCAGCGGCACCGGTGCCGTCACGGTCGAAGGCCGTGCCCGCGACATCGCCCTGATCGATCTGCTCGACCGGTTGCTCCAGGGCGGAGTAGTAATCGAGGGCGATATCACGTTGGCCGCCGCGGACGTCGACCTGGTCCGGCTCGACCTGCGCATCCTCGTGGCCGCGATCGATAAGGCAATGGCCCCGTGAGCCTCGTCCTGTACGGAATCACCGACGACAGTCGCGATCCGGGTCACGGACTGTGCGGACTTGGTGGGACAGCCATCCGTTGTATCCACCGCGCCGGTCTGACCGCCATCGTCAGTGAGCATGCTGAGGCCCCCGCCCTCGACGAGGACACGCTGTGGACCTTTGAGCGGGTTATCGAGTCGTTCATGGCCGGCGGCGCCGTGCTGCCGGTTCGCTTTGGCACGACGCTCGCCACTGCTGAGGAGGTGCAGGCAATGCTCGAGCGGCGCCGCACCGAGCTGATTGCCAAGCTCGAGGATGTCCGCGGCGCCGTGGAACTAAGCGTCCGGGGGGTCTGGTCTCACCCGCCCGAGCCCACCTCGACGAGTCCCGAGACAACCGGCACGAGTTACATGCTCGAGCGGCTGGAGCCGCAGCGCCGCGCGCGTGCGCTGGCCGCACAGGTCCACGCCCACCTCGACGGGCGTGCACGGGCTTCCCGTCACCGGATAATGAGTGGGCCGTTATCGCCGGTGAGCGCCGCTTTCCTCGTTGATTGTGGAACCCAGGCCGACTTCGTCCGCGCCGTCACCGATCTCGACGTCCAGCTTGCCGACGTAGATTTGATCTGCACCGGTCCGTGGCCGGCCTACAGCTTCGTCGGAAACGCGACCGATGAGTGACAAGTTGCTCTCCGGCTCCGCCACCTGGCCTTCCGAAGGCGAGCTTTCCCGGATCGAGTCGGCGCTCACCCGTCGGGTGAAGGCCGATCCCGAGGGGCTCGAGAAGGGTCTCGCGCAACTCGTGTTGACGGTGATCGAGCTCCTGCGTCAGCTCATGGAACGCCAGGCCGTGCATCGGATGGAGGCGGGGAACCTCAGCCCCGAGGAGGTCGAGCGCCTGGGCCGCACGTTCATGGCGCTGGCTGATCGCATGGAGGAGCTCAAAGAGACATTCGGCTTGGAAGACGAGGACCTGAACTTGAACCTGGGCCCCCTTGGGGACCTGCTTTAGAAAGGAGCTGCCGTGCCCGCCACGCAAGAGCGCTACTACGAGATGCTGATGGAGCGCGTCCGCGAAGACCGCTACCCGAGCCCCCAGCTGCTCGATCGGATCGAAGCGGCGTTCTGGACGCCCGAGCAGGTTCATGCCTACCTCGAGTTGCTGGTCGACAAGGCCGACCAGTCGTGGTACATGAGCCCCCAGCTGCTCGACCGGATTCAACGCCTGCTCGCTCTGGCGGCGAAAGTATGAGCGCCGCCGTACGCACAGTGGGCAAGGCGGTCGGTGAACGCGTATCGGGCGGGAGCCCCGGAGCACTGCGCGCTTTTGCTGCCGCGACCGTGGTTGGCGCGGCGGCCGCCGTCGCCACCTACAAGGTTTTGCGCAAGTAGCCCGGACCTGACTTACCGCGTCGTGCGCTGCGACTCCGACTGAGACAATTCACCCTCGCGTCGGCGCTCAGGTCGAGCCAGGTCCGGCCGACCCAACCGCAGCTGCCGCGAAGGTGATGGTTTCGTCAAGTCAAGCTCAGCCACCGATCGCCTCCGCTCCCGAGCCGAGCGCGGCGGAGTCCGCGCCATATGGCCGGCGGTCCCACCCGTGGGAGCGTGTGTCGCTTCTCTGGCGGGTGTTCGCGGCCAACACGGTGGTCTTCGTCGTCGCCGTGGCGCTGCTGGCCTGGACTCCAGTGACCGTCCATCGCGTTGCCACCCCCCGCGAGCTGCTCGCGCTCGCGGTCGGGCTCGTACTGATGCTTGCCGTAGATCTCCTCCTGCTGCACCGAACCTTCGCCCCGCTGCGGCGCTTGACCGGGGTGATGGGCGCGGTCGACCCGGGTCAACCGGGCCGCCGGGCAGAGACTCCGTCAGGCGCGGGCCGTGAGGTCGTAGCCCTGGCGGGGGCCCTCAATGCCATGCTCGACCGGCTCGAGGGCGAGCGTCGGGAGAGCAGCCGGCGGGCGCTCGCGGCGCAGGAGGGTGAGCGGACCCGAGTTGCCCGCGAGCTCCACGACGGGATCGGCCAGACCCTGACCGCGATTGCCCTGCGGGCTGAGATGGCCGCGTCCGAGCCCTCACAGCACGCTGAGGCGCTGACCGAGATCGCCCAGAGCGTGCTCGGCAGCCTCGAGGACGTCCACCGCATCGGGCGCGAGCTGCGCCCGGAGGCGCTCGACGACCTCGGGCTCGTCAATGCCCTCATCGCCCTCTGCTCGCGGATCGACCGGCCCGACGGGATGCGGGTACGCCGGGACCTCGACTGGCACCTGCCGCCCCTGTCGAGCGAGGTTGAGCTCGTCATCTACCGGGTGGCGCAGGAGGCGCTGACCAACGCCCTCCGTCACGCCGACGCCGCCGAGGTGACGCTGAGGCTCAGGCACGACGAGGCACACCTCGTGCTCTCGGTGCGCGACAACGGCCGCGGCCTGCCGGCGGAGATCAACGAGCGCGGGCTGAGGGGCATGCGCGAGCGGGCGATGCTGATCGGGGGAGACCTGTCGATCGGCAGCGCTCCGGATCGGGGCACGGCGATCGACCTACGAGTTCCGCTCGGATCGGTGGCACCTTGGTGACCCCGCTGAAGACCCGTGTGCTGTTGGCCGACGATCACGCGGTCGTCCGCAGCGGCCTGCGCGCGGTGCTCGACAGCGAAGGCGACATCCAGGTGGTCGCCGAGGCCTCGGACGGGATCGAGGCGGTGGAGAAGACGCTCGTAACCGAGGTCGATCTCGCAATCCTCGACGTGTCGATGCCACGGCTGACCGGACTCCAGGCGACGGCCGAGATACGCCGGCGCGGCCACGGGCCGCGGGTCCTGATCCTCTCGGTGCACGACAACGAGCAGTATTTCTTCGAGGCCCTGCGGGTCGGCGCCTCGGGCTACGTGCTCAAGTCGGCGGCAAACCGCGACCTGGTCGACGCGTGCCGCGCGGCCATGCGTGGGGAGCCGTTCCTGTACCCCAAGGCAGTCACCGCGCTGATTCGTGACTACCTCGACCAGGCCCGGCGGGGCGAGTCGATTCCAGCTGATCCGCTCACCGCCCGTGAGCTGCAGGTGGTCAAGCTGATCGCCGAGGGCTACACGAGCGACGAGATTGCCGGCGAGCTGTGCATCAGCCGCAAGACGGTGGACCGTCACCGCGCCAACCTTCTCGACAAGCTCGGGATGCGCAACGCCGCCGAGCTGACGCGTTACGCGATCCGGCGCGGTCTGCTCGAGCCCTGATCGACGCCGCCGAGGCGGGGCCTAGATGGGTACAAGTACCGATGGCCGCTACGTTCGATTTCCGCTTTTCTGGCCTCTTTCCTGCGATGCGCCCGCCGGACGAAATCAGAGGCATCGCACGGACCGTCATCGAGGCAACCGGTCCGGCGCTTCAGCCTGTCGCGGCACTGCGGAGGTTCGTGGTCAAGAGCCGGGTCGATGTCGTGATGGCTCCGTTCGTGGACCTGGGCAAGGCGGTGACGAACGTCGGCGGCTCTGGCGGTGCCGAGGGGCGGGAGGCCGCGTCGCGGCGCTCCACCGTAAACGGCAGCTCTCGCCGGCATGCGGCGACGTAGCGATCGAGCCCGCGTGCACGCAACGGCATGACGCCGCCGGAACGGCCCCCGGCCTTCAAACAGCACGCTCGCGCGGACGATAACGGTCAGGCAGGGGGTGCGGCCCCCGACCGGCCCGGCGTACGAAAGAGCCTGAACGAGGCCGCGCACAAGCTCGGCGCCTGGCCCGTCTCGCCCGCCGGGGCGCACCCGAGCAAGCTTGGCAACAGTCCCGATCGCGCCAAGCCGGACGATGAGCGCGATGTCGTCGCCCACGCCAGCCGCACCGTGCTCGCGCTCGGCGCGCTCGGGGTGGTCTACGGTGACATCGGTACCAGTCCGCTGTACGCCGAACAGGTGATCTTCACCCAACACAGCGCGGCCGCGCGCACCACGGTCCCGGGTGTGTACGGAGTCGTCTCGTTGATCTTCTGGGCCCTGGTCATCGTCGTGTCGGTCAAGTACGCCGGCGTGGTGATGCGCGCTCACAACCGGGGAGACGGCGGCGTGATGGCGCTGGCGGCCCTGATCCAGCGGCGTCGGCTGGGACGCACCGCCCTCTTGGTCACCCTCGGGATCTTCGGGGCGGGACTGTTCTTCGGCGATGGAATGATCACGCCGGCCATCTCGGTGACCTCGGCCGTCGAGGGCCTGCATGTCGCCGCGCCCGGTCTGTCCCATCTCGTGGTCCCGATCTCGCTTGCCATCCTGGTCGGGTTGTTCGCGATCCAGCGGCGCGGGACCGGCGCCGTGGGCTGGCTGTTCGGACCCGTGATCCTCGTCTGGTTTGCCGTCATCGGGATCCTCGGGGCCCGTGAAGTGGTCGCGTACCCCGGCGTTCTGCAGAGCCTGTCGCCGAGCTGGGGCGTGCGCTTCATCCTCGACCACGGGGTGGCTGCATTCCTCACCTTCGGTGGCGTCGTGCTGGCGGTCACCGGTGCCGAGGCCCTGTACGCCGACCGGGGTCATTTCGGAGCCAGCCCGATCCGCCGCACCTGGTTCGGCGTGGTGTTTCCGGCCGTGCTCCTCTCCTACATGGGCCAGGGCGCGCTGATCCTCCATCACCCGGAGACGATCTCCAATCCGTTCTATCTGCTCGTTCCGAGCGGCGGCCGCGTCGCCATGGTGTTTCTCGCCACCGCGGCCACGATCATCGCGTCGCAGGCCGCCATCACCGGTTCTTTCTCGATGGCGCGCCAGGCGGTCCAGCTCGGCTTCCTCCCGCGGCTGAAGATCGCCCACACCTCGGAGCTCGAGGGTCAGATCTACGTGCCGCTGATCAGCTGGGGGCTCGCCGCCGGCGTGGCCGCACTGGTCCTCATCTTCCAACGCTCTTCCTCGCTGGCCGACATCTACGGCGTGGCCGTGACGGGTACGTTCATCCTCGACACGATCCTTTTCCTCGCGGTGGCCAGGTTCCTGTGGAACACGGCCAGATGGAAGCTTGTGCTCGGCGCGTCACTGTTCCTCACCGTCGAGGTCGCGTTCTTCAGCTCGAATCTCTCCAAGGTCGCCCACGGCGCCTGGATCCCGCTCTGCGCGGGCGCGCTTGCCTCGGTGGTGATGATCACCTGGCGCCGAGGACGTGAGATCGTGACGCGCAATCGCAACGACGCCGAGGGCTCGCTTCAGGACTTCCTCTACCGGGTCCGGATGGCCGATCCGCCGCTGCATCGCGTGGGTAACGTCGCCGTCTACCTCAGTCCCGACAAGCAGACGACCCCGCTGGCCCTGAAGGCCGACGTCGAGCATCACGGTGTGTTCCACGACAAGGTGCTGATCGTCTCGATCGACTCGGTCAGCGTTCCTCACGTGGACGCAGCCGATCAGTTCGCGGTCGAGATGTTGGGCAGCGGTCTGTTCAAGATTTTCCATGTCACCCTGCGCACGGGTTACCGCGACCGGCTCAACGTGCCCGAGGCACTGTCCCTGGCCCGCAAGCGAGGACTGCTGGAGCGCAATCTCGACATCGAGCACGCGTCGTACTTCCTGTCCCGGATCACGATCACGCCCAACCGGGAGCGCAGCATGGCCCGGTGGCGGAAGCTGCTGTTCATCGCCATGGCGCGAAACGCAGCCAGCCCAATCGAGACCTTCGGTTTGCCGGTCGACCGCACGGTGACCGGGGGCTCGCAGATCGCGGTCTGAGCCGAGCCTCGCCGGAGCACCCTGCGACCGCCACGACCGGCGCGATAACCACCCCGCCGCGCGTCGTGAACCGGCCGCGGCGGCGCAGATCCGCGCCGGGAACGTTGTCCCGTTGGCCAATGGCTCCCGTGACTCAAGTCAGCAACCTTCAGGGCCGACGACCTGAACGGACGAAGATGCGCAGAATCGTGACCCAGACGAGCGCGGTGGACCGCACGAGCAGCGCAGGACGCCCGCTGATCGCGGTTACGACCTCGGAGGTCCGTCACCGCGATCCGGTCACGCCCGCGGGCGGACCGACGCAGCACGAGATGGCGCTCGGCCTGAAGTATCTGAAGGCGATCGAGCGCGCGGGGGGCATCCCGGTCGTCGTGCCCCCGCTCCACCCGGATGCGCTCGAGCCGCTGCTCGGACAGCTCGCCGGCGTGTGCCTTTCCGGCGGGCCCGATCTCGACCCGGTCGCCTACGGTGAGCGCACGCACGAGCGCGCCGGCCCGAGCTGGGCCGACCTGGATCGCTTTGAGCTTGCGCTGGCCCGCGCGGCCGACGCTCGCCGGCTGCCCGTGCTGGCGATCTGCCGCGGCCTGCAGGTGTTGAACGTCGCCCGCGGCGGGACGCTGCATCAGCACCTGCCGGATGTGGTCGGCGAGCGCATCTGCCACCGCCAGCCTGAGCCGGGCGACCAGCTCACCCACTGGGTCACGCTGACCGGCCCGAGCCGTCTCCGGGGCGTGCTTCGATCGGACCGGCGGATGGTCAACTCCTTTCATCACCAGGCGGTGGCCGCGCTCGGCGCCGGCCTGATCGTGACCGCGCGCGCCAGCGACGGGACGGTGGAAGCGGTCGAGGCGATCGATCGTGATTTCGTGCTCGGCGTGCAGTGGCACGCCGAGTGCCTGATCGACCGCCCAGAGCATGCTTCCCTGTTCGAGACGTTTGTCGAAGCGTCGGGTCAGTACGACGCTGCCCGCGCCCGCTTCGCTCGCGTCGCCTGAGCCACTGCGGCTCACCCGCTCCGACCCCGTTATCGCTTTGACGAGGTTTGGTAAGTCTTGATGATCGAGCGGTGCGACTTTTGGGGCCTTGACCTGATTGCCAACCCGGGGCGAGGCGCCGAAGATCTCCTCATGGACACGGACCGCCAGCAGAGAATCCAAGAGCTACGGACCCTGATCGACCGCGGCGACTATGTCGTCGATCCACACCGGATCGCGGACTCGGTGGTGCGGTGCGTGTCGGCCTTGGCGTACGGCCACGAAGATTCAGAGCCGCAGCCGGCGACGCGGCATCGCGCGCGACGCGTGCGCGGCGGCATCCGCGGTGGAGCGTCGCGGTGCCGGACACCCAAGGCCGCGGTGGTGGCGGCCGCCGGGTGACGCCCTGACGCTCGGGCCTCCGCGTGCGGACGAGGCCCCGAGCCACGAGGAGGCCCCCGGAAGCCACGAGGGGCCCCGGAGCCACGAGAAGGCCCCCCGGCGCCGCCCGGATCCTTCCGGGCGACCCCAGGGGATGGTCGGGGAAATGGGGGGCGATAGTTCCCCGACGTCTTGAAAAAATCGAGATCAGCCGCCGTATCCGGGCGCTGGCGGCGGCCACCCGGCGCGGCCGGAGTGAGCGCGCATCGACGCGCTGACCCCACGTACCTCGTCAGTGTCGGCCAATCCGGCTGCGGCGGCAATCCGTCGATCGACTGATTCTCTTCGTGCTCGCCCGCTCAGCCGTCGTCGGCTCGTCGACCTCGTTCGTCGGACGGGCGAGAGACCTACAGAGCCTGGATCTCCTTGGCCACCCAGACAAGCTCGCGGACCACGAAGATGCGAGCCGCGTTCAGCAGCACTCCGCGCGGGCTGCTCCAGAAGCGCCGGTGTGGAGACACCAGGCAGGCGGCGATGAACAATGCATCGGACAACGTTCCGGCCGAGCTCACGTGAGGGTTGGAGAGGGTGGTGGGCTGGCCCACGTCATGGTTGCCCCGGATCCCTAGCGAGCGGTGCGTAAAGCCACCGTCAATTCTCCCGTCGTCGCTCCGCGAGCAGTTTCACCGCGGTGAGGCGTGGTAAGGGTTGACGCGACGTGGCTTCCGGCCGCTCGCATCGCTCACAGCGCAAGGAGGACGAATGGAATATCGGCAGCTAGGTCGCTCGGGCCTGCGAGTCTCGGCGTTGACCCTTGGAACGATGACCTTCGGAGGGCGAGGCCAATTCCGCAACGTGGGGCAGACCGACCTCGAAGGCGCGCGGCGGCAGATCGACGTGGCCCTCGACGCGGGCGTGAACGTGATCGACACCGCGGACGTGTACTCGGACGGGGCCGCCGAGGAGATCGTCGGACAGGCGCTGAAAGGCCGGCGGGATCAGGTGCTGCTCGCCACCAAGGCGCGATTCCCGATGGGCTCGGGCCCGAACGACGCCGGACTGTCCCGGCACCACCTGATCGAGGCATGCGAGGCGAGTCTCCGGCGGCTCGGAACCGACCACATCGACCTGTACCAGGTTCACGAGTGGGACGGGCTTACGCCGCTGGAGGAGACCCTGGCCGCGCTCGACCATCTGGTCCAGACGGGCAAGGTCCGGTATGCCGGATGTTCCAACTTCGCCGGCTGGCAGGTGATGAAGGCGCTCGGGCTCGCCGACCGCGACGGGCTTCCGCGCTTTGTCAGCCAGCAGATCTATCTCTCGCTCCAGGAGCGCGCGGCCGAATATGAGATCGTGCCCGCGGCCATCGACCAGGGCCTCGGGCTGCTGATCTGGAGCCCGCTGGCCGGCGGGCTGCTGTCGGGTAAGTATCGCCGCGGTCAGCCCCCTCCAGAGGGATCGCGGCACGCAAGTGAATGGGACGAGCCTCCGGTGTACGACGAGGACAAGCTCTACGACACGGTCGATGTGCTCGTCGAGGTGGCCGAGCGCCATAACGTCTCACCGGCTCGCGTGGCGCTGGCCTGGCTGCTGAGGCGCCCCGGAGTAACCACCGTGATCATCGGCGCGCGGACCGACGAGCAGCTCGCAGACAATCTCGCCGCTGCCGAGCTCGAGCTGTCCGCCGAAGAGCTCAGCCAGCTCGAGGCGGTCAGCCGGCCGCCCCTCATCTACCCCTTCTGGCATCAACGGAAGACCGCGGCCGATCGGCTTTCGCCGGCCGATCTGTCGCTCATCGGCCCTCATCTTGCCGGGAGGGAATGAGGGTCACGCTCGACGACTGAACCCTCGCGCCAATCGTGGCCGCGGTGATCAGCTTCGCCCATGCGCTCGGGCTGTCGGTCACCGCCGAAGGGATCGAACGGGCGGCCCAGCTGTCGCGGCTGATCGAGCTTGGGTGTGAATGCGGGCAAGGTTTCCTGTTCGGGCCCGCCGCAGCGATCGGCGCGGCGCTCCAGCCGGCTCGCCGGGCCCGTAAGCGACTGGCTTCGGCCGCTTCTTCGGGCGCGAGCAAGCTGTAGACCGCATCCGGGGCTAGAAATCAGCCGTCGGGGGCAAGCCGACGTAGTTCTCGGCCAACGAGCGGGCGGCGCTCGAGGAACGGGCGATGTAATCGAGCCGCGACAGCTGGAGCCCCTGTTCGAACGCGCCGCCGCCCAGGTCATGAAGGAGCTGGGTCATGTAGTTGGAGAAGTCCTGTGCTCTCCACACGCGTCGAAGGGCGTTGTCGGTGTACCCGGCCAGCCCGTCGTCGGCGCCGGCGTCGAAATGCCGGCTCAACGCCGCCGCGAGGAGACGCGCGTCGTTGACGGCGAGGTTCAGGCCCTTGGCGCCGGTCGGCGGCACGATGTGAGCCGCGTCGCCGCACAGGAACAGGCGCCCGTATTGCATCGGTGAGGTGACGAAGCAGCGCATCGGCGTGATCCCGCGGTCGAACACCGGGCCGCGGTTGACTTCCCCGAGTCGCAGCTCGAGCTCGGACCAGACGCGCTCGTCCGGCCAGTTTTCGAGGTCCTCGTCGGCCGGAACCTGGAGATAGAGCCGGCTGATCGTCTCCGAGCGCATCGAGTACAGCGCGAAGCCGTTCTCGTGCCAGGCGTAGATCAGCTCTCGGGTCGCCGGTTGGGCCTCGGCCAGGATCCCGAGCCAGGCGAACGGATACGTGTACTCGACCGAGGTCAGCACACCGTCGGGGATCGAGGTGCGGCACGTGCCGTGAAAGCCGTCACACCCGGCAACGAACTCGCACTCGAGCTCCGCCCGCTCCCCGTCGTGCTCGTAGGTGACGCGCGGGCGGCCGTCGGTGACCCCGTGGAGTGCGACGCCGGACACCTCGAAGTGCAACGGGGCACCGGTGGCAACGCGAGCGGCGACCAGATCCTTGACCACCTCCTGCTGACCGTAGACCGTGATCGCGCGCCCGGTGAGCTCGGTCATCGGCAGGTAATGCGATTCGCCCCGGCGGCGAAGGTGGATGCCCTGATGCACGAGGCCCTCGCGTCGCAGGCGGTCGCCCACGCCGTGCTCACACAGCAGATCGACGGTGTTCTGCTCGAGCACCCCCGCGCGCACCCGCTGCTCGACGTAGTCGCGATCGCGGGCCTCGAGGATCACCGACCGGATTCCCGCGTGCTCGAGAAGCAGACCGAGGGTCAGGCCCGCCGGCCCCGCCCCGACGATCGCCACCTGGGTCTCGGGCACGCGCCGATGCTATCGCGGGGTCTGAAAGGCCCTTGGCCGTCGTCTTTACGGGCCGGTTTGCCGCGGCGCGGGGAGGGCAACACGCAGAAGAGGAGCCGTTCGTCGAGCCGCGCCGGACGCCCAAGAACGCCCGCGCCTAAGCCGATCGCCCTGGACCACAGACAAGGAGACTCAAGTGACGAAGGTGTTATTTCTCCCGTTCAGCGTCATCGGCGGGTTCCTCGCCGGCAAGGTGGCGACTTTCACCTTCGAGCGGCTGTGGAAGGTCATCGACAAGCAGGAGTCGCCCGAGCCCGACCAGCACGCCGTACGGTGGTCGAAGCTTCTCGTCGCCCTGGCGCTGGAGGGCGCCGTCTTCCGGCTCGTTCGCGGCTCATTCGACCGAGGATCCCGCGAGCTCTTCCACCGGCTCACCGGCGCATGGCCCGGTGACAAGGCACCAGGCAAAACCTGAGCCGCGGGCTCTGTCCGACGCGTTCTCGGCGCGTCGTCAGGCGACTAGGGGGAAGGACCGTCATCCGATCTAGGTGATGTCGCTGCAACCGCGGGGCCGCATGCTACGGACTCCGAACGGATGCACGCGCTTCAAATCGACCCACCGGAGGCGAACCCTGATGCTGCTCACTGCCTCGTCCTATCCCTTCCTGAACGTCCTCTGGGACATCCTGATCGTCTTTGCCTGGATCCTCTTCATATGGATCGCAATCGTCGTGTTCAGCGACATCTTCGGACGTCGCGACATGTCGGGCTGGGGCAAAGCTGTGTGGGTGATCGCGATCGTCCTGCTGCCATGGGTCGGCGTTTTGGCCTACCTGATCTTCAACCACGACGGCATGGCTGAGCGACGCCAGAAGCAAACCCAGGTGGCGCAGGCACAGCTCGACGAGTACGTCCGCCAGACGGCGGGTACAGGCGGGCCGGCAAGCGAGATCGATACAGCCAAGAAGCTTCTGGACAGCGGCGCCATCACCCAGACCGAGTTCGAGGCGATCAAGGGCAGAGCGCTCGCTGGTTCTGCTGCGTAGCGCCGACGCCTCCTTGCAGGCTTTTCTCGATGCCGGAGGAGGGACTCGAACCCCCGACACGCGGATTATGATTCCGCTGCTCTAACCGACTGAGCTACTCCGGCGACGGGCCCGGAGTCTAGCGGCGGCGCCCGCCGCCGCGGCCTCGGAGAGCGCTCGGTCCGACTGGCAGCCGCGCCCACCCGGGGACATATGATCCGTCTCCATGCCCGATCTCGGCCCCGCCGTCAGCACCGTCGTCCGTCGCTGTCTGGCCGTGAAGCCGGGGGAGGAGGTGGTCGTGGTCGTCGACCGCGGCACCCGCGCCATCGGTGAGGCGCTCCGCGACGAGGCGGCGGCCGCGCAGGCCGACGCGGTGCTCACGGTGATGGACGAACGCGCAACCGACGGCACCGAGCCGCCTCGGGCCGTCGCCGCCGCCCTGGCCGCCTGCGACGTGTTCATCGCGCCGACGAGCCGATCGCTCAGCCACACCACCGCGCGCAAGCGCGCGTCCGACCAGGGAGCCAGAGGCGCCACCATGCCCGGCGTCACCGAGGACATGTTGGCGCGCGTGATGGCAGTCAACTTCGACGCCATGGCCCGGCGCTCTCACGACGGTGGCAGCGCTCCTGGACGAGGGGACGCGCGCGCACGTCACCTGTCCGCGCGGCTCCGATCTCCGACTCGATCTCGCCGGCCGAAGCGGCATCTCCGACGACGGCAACCTGACCGCGCGGGGCGCGTTCGGCAACCTTCCCTGCGGCGAGGGGTTCATCGCCCCGCTGAACGGCGGCGGCACGATCGTCGCCTCCAGCCTCGCGCCGCTCGGTCTCAGCGACACCCCCGCCGTCCTCACGGTCAGCGAAGGCCAGATCGTGGGCGGCCGAGGGGGGGCTCGGCCCGGAGTACCTCGAGCGGCTCCGCGCCCACGGCGAGAAGGGCACGAACCTGGCCGAGCTCGGAGTGGGGACCAACGACCGCGCGACCCTGACCGGCAACGTGCTCGAGGACGAGAAGATCCTCGGCACCGTGCACGTCGCCTTCGGGGCCAGCGCCGGGATCGGGGGCACCGTCTCGGTCCCGATCCACCTCGATGTGGTCATCCTCGAGGCCAGCCTCGAGATCGACGGTCGCCCCGTGCTCGAGGACGGTGCCTACGTCCTCGACGACCTGGCGATGTGACCGGGCCCACCGGCCAAACCCTCCTGGCCGTCCCGAACGTCTCCGAGGGCCGCGACGCAGACGGCCCTCGAAGCCATCAAAGACGCCTTCGACGCCAACCTGCTCGATCTCCACACCGACCCCGATCACCATCGCAGCGTGTTCACGCTCGCGGGCGCCGCGGGAACGCTGGCGAAAACCGTGCGCAACGGCGCCGCGGAGGCGATCGCCCGGATCGATCTCAATCGCCACGCCGGCGTCCACCCCCGGGTGGGGGCGATCGACGTCGCCCCGATCGTCTACCTGACCGAGGCCGACCGCGGCCGGGCGTGCGCCGAGGCGCTCGTGCTCGGCGACCTCCTCGGGCACGAGCTCCGACATCCCCGTGTTCCTCTACGGCCTCCTCGCCGACGGGCGCACGCGGGCGGACCTCCGCCACGGCGGACCGCAGAATCTGGCTCACCGCATCGCCGCCCGCGAGCTCACCCCGGACTTCGGCCCGCGTGAGCTTCACCCGACGGCCGGCGCCACGCTGGTCGCCGCTCGCCCGCCGCTCGTCGCCTTCAACATCGACCTGAACCCGCCGGCCACGCTCCAGACCGCTAAGGACATCGCCGCCCAGATCCGTGAAACCGGACCCAAATGGACTACCGGGCGTCAAGGCGATCGGCCTGTGGCTCGAGCATCAGGGCGTCGCCCAGGTCTCGACCAATGTCGAGGACCACCGGCGCACCTCGCTGGCCGAGGTCGTGGCCGCGGTCGCGCGGCACGCCGAGCCGCGCCGGGCCGAGCTGGTCGGCCTGGCCCCGGAGGCGGCCTTCGACGGATTCCCCCGCGACCTGCCGGTGGCGAACAAACAGCTGATCGAAAACCTGCTCTCGGAGAAGTAATCTCTCCTAGACAATGGCCCAGACCAAACGCAAGCGCCGCACGAAGCACCGGGGGACCGCCGCCGGCAACATCCAGGCGCGGGGTCGGACGGGACGGCCGCTCAGTCCCGATGAGAAGAAGAAGCAGGCCAAGGTGGACGCGCGCGAGCGGCGGCTGAACACGCCGCCGACCTGGAAGGCGTCGGCTACCAAGGCTGCGTTCGCCTCCGTGATCATCTTCGCCTTCATCGCCGCCACGGCGAAGAAGAACGGGGTCGCGGCGGGCGCCGGCTTCGCGGTCATCGCGATGATCATCTACGCCCCGGCGGGCTATTACCTGGAGCTGTTCCTGTTCCGCCGGCGCCAGCGCCAGAAGGGCCTCCCGCCGTCTTCCAACCGCCGAGCGCCCAAATGATCGACGTCCGGATGTTCACCGTCGGGCCGCTGCAGGAGAACTGCTTCATCGTCCGGCGCAAGGACGCCCCCACGGCGGTGATGATCGACCCGGGCGAGGAGGCCGAGCGCCTGCTCAAAGCCCTCGAGGGCCTCCACATCGAAACCCTGGAGGCGATCCTGCTCACCCATACCCACTTCGACCACATCGGCGCCGTGGCCGCAGTCGCCCGGGCCACGCAGGCACCGGTCTACTGCCCCGAGCTGGAAAAGGCCATCCTGGCCGAGCCGAACCGGTACATCCCCACCCAGATGTTCGGCGAATTCGAGGGCTACGACGCCGACCTCACGATCTCCGGGGGCGAGTCGCTCGAGCTGGCAGATCTCACGCTCGACGTCCACTTCACGCCCGGGCACAGTCCCGGCCACGTGACCTACGCGGTCCGGGACGAGGACGCGCTCCTGTCCGGTGACGTCCTCTTCCAGGGCTCGGTCGGACGCGTCGACCTCCCCGGCGGTGACTGGCCCACGCTGCTGGGCTCGATCGAGTCGCTCATGGACGCCTACGGCCCGGACACCACCGTCTATCCAGGCCACATGGGCATCACCACGCTCGGACGCGAGCGCGCCACCAATCCGTTCCTGCGCGAGCTCGCTCACGGCTCGTGATCCAAGCCCCCAAGGGCACCAATGACGTCCTCCCCGAGGAGGCGGCCCGGCGCGACGTCCTCGAGGAGCACGCGAGGAGGATCCTCGGCGCCGCCGGCTACAGCCGGATCGAGACGCCCGTGTTCGAGGCCACGGAGCTGTTCACGCGCGGGGTCGGCGAGACCACCGACATCGTCCAGAAGGAGATGTACACCTTCGACGACGGCGGTGGCCGCTCGCTCACCCTGCGACCCGAGGGCACGGCGCCGGTGTGCCGGGCCTACCTGGAGCACGGGATGCACAAGCTGGCCCAGCCGGTCAAGCTCTGGTACCTCTCGAGCTTCTTCCGCGCCGAGGCCCCGCAGCGAGGCCGCTACCGCGAGTTCTGGCAGGTCGGCGCCGAGGCGATCGGCTCGGCCGCCCCTGAGACCGACGCCGAGCTGATCGTGCTCCTGGTCGAGTTGATGGAGGCCCTGAACGTCAAGGGGACACGGCTGCGCCTCTCGAGCCTTGGCACCCCCGAGACCCGGGCCGAGTACCGGGAGCAGCTCAAGGCGTATCTCAGAGACCACGAGCAAAGCCTGAGCCCCGAGGTGCGGAGTCGGATCGACCTCAACCCGATGCGGGCCTTCGACGCCGGCGACCCGGGCACGAGAGCGGTCATGCAGAACGCCCCCACGCTGCTCGACCGGCTGCACGAGGACGACGCGGAGCACTTCGCCGCCGTCCGCCAGCTGCTCGACGACGCGGGGATCAGGTACGAGCTCGACCCCACCCTGGTCCGCGGCATGGACTACTACACGCGCACGGTGTTCGAGGTGACCAGCGACGCGCTCGGGGCCCAGAGCGGCGTGGGCGGTGGCGGTCGCTACGACGGCCTGATCGAGCAGCTCGAGGGGGCGCCGACGCCGGCGACCGGCTGGGCGGCCGGGGTCGAGCGGATGCTGCTGGCCTCCCACGACCTGCCTGTCCCCGCGGACTATGTCGACCTGTTCGTCGCCTTGGCCGAACCCGGCCATGCCCGGACCGGGTTCGATCTCGCCCGCGAGGCCAGACGGGCCGGGCTCCAGGCCCAGGTCGAGCTCGCCGGGCGCTCGCTCAAGGGCCAGCTCAAGCACGCCGACCGGATCAAAGCCCGTTATGTGGCCATCGTGGAATCGGCTGGCGCCGATTCCATTGGGAGTTCGCCTGCCGGCGAACTCCCGGACGGTCGAAGTTTGTCGGTTCGCCTGCGGGACATGGAGTCACACACCCAGAAGGACACCGATCCCGACAACGTGATCCCGACCATCCTCCGCGGTCACCGCCTCTAGTGCACGCGCCCCGTCCCAACCACTATCGCGATGCCTGGTGCAGCCAGCTGACGGCCGAACGGGCCGGCACCCACGCCCGCGCGGCCGGGTGGGTCCACCGCCGCCGCGATCACGGCGGTCTCATCTTCATCGACCTGCGCGACCGCACCGGCGTCGTCCAGCTCGTCTTTCACCCCGACAGCGCGCCCAGGGCCCACGAGCAGGCGCACCGGCTCCGCTCCGAGGACGTGATCAGCGCCACCGGAACCGTGACCCGCCGCGACCCCGAGAACGTCAATCCGAACCTCCAGACGGGGGAGATCGAGCTGTCGGTCTCAGAGCTCGAGATCCTGGCCGACGCCGACACGCCGCCGTTCCCGCTGGACGACGGGGACACCGTGGATGAGAACCTGCGCCTACGGCACCGCGCGCTCGACCTGCGCCGGGCGCCCATGCAACGCGCGATCGCGCTGCGCCACCAGGTCATCCAGACCATGCGCGAGGTGCTCAACCAGCGCGACTTCCTCGAGATCGAGACCCCGTATCTGACCCGTTCCACGCCCGAGGGCGCGCGCGACTACCTCGTCCCGGCGCGGATCCAGCCCGGCTCGTTCTACGCCCTCCCGCAGTCGCCCCAGCTGTTCAAGCAGCTGCTGATGATCGGCGGGATGGAGCGGTACTACCAGATCGCGCGCTGCTTCCGGGACGAGGACACGCGCGCCGATCGCCAGCCCGAGTTCACCCAGCTCGACGTCGAGATGGCGTTCGTGCACGAGGACGACGTGATCGAGATGATGGAGGCGGTGATGGGGGCCGTGTTCGAGCGGACCGGCTTCGACGTCTCGCCGCCGCCCTGGCCGCGGATGACCTTCGCCGAGGCGGTCTCCCGCTTCGGCATCGACCGCCCCGACACCCGGTTCGGGCTCGAGCTCCACGACCTCGGAGAAGCCCTGAGCAGCACCCAGTTCAAGGTCTTCGCCGACACGCTGCAGCGGGGTGGCGTGGTCCGGGGCATCAACGCGGGCGCGCGTGAGCTCGCGCGCTCGGATCTCGACGCGCTGACCGAGCTGGCCAAGCAGCACGGGGCCAAGGGCCTCGTATGGGCGTTCGTGCAGGAGGACCGGGGCTGGCGCTCGCCGGTGGCCAAGTTCCTCAGCGAAACCGAGCTGCACGAGGTCAACCGCCGCCTCGAGGCCTCGCCGGGCGATCTCCTGCTCATCGTGGCCGACGAGGTCACCACGGCCGGGCAGGCCCTGAGCGCGCTGAGGATGGAGCTCGGCCGCCGGTTCCATCTGATTCCCAAAGATCGCCACGACATCCTCTGGGTGGTCGAGTTCCCCTCCTTCTTCTGGGACCCCGAGGGCGAGCGCTGGGACGCCGCTCACCATCCGTTCACCTCGCCCATGGGCGAGGACTTCGACCATCCGGAGACCCTGCTCTCACGTGCCTACGACCTGGTCCTGGACGGCAGCGAGATCGGCGGCGGGTCGATCCGTATCCATCGCCGCGAGGTGCAGCAGAAGGTGTTCGAGCTGCTCGGGATCGGGCCCGAGGAGGCGCAAGCGCGCTTTGGCTTCCTGCTCGATGCGCTGCGCTACGGGGCGCCGCCGCACGGCGGGATCGCCATGGGCATCGACCGGATCATCACCGCGCTGGCCGGAGTCGAGTCGATCCGCGACACGATCGCGTTCCCCAAGGCGGCCAGCGGCGCCGACCCGCTCACCGGCGCGCCCGCGCCGGTCGATCCGCGCCAGCTCCGCGAGCTCGGCCTGCGGCCGGCCTGAGCGACCGTCTAGACCATCGTCCATCCGCTGAGCGCGTCGCTCAGGTTCCGCGCCCGCGTGCCGAACATTGGCGTGATGGCAAGTCTTCCGAAGCCCCTGATCGCGCTGCTGGTGGCCACCGTCGCGGCCTTCGCGCTGTGGACAGCGGTCCTCAAGAAGACCGTCACCGGCGGCGGCTCGAGCAGCTCGCCGAGCACGCCGGCTCTGCAGTCGGCCATCGACAAGGCCCACCAGGCGGTGACCACGGCCAACCAGGCCAGCGTCGCCCACGGCGGCACCGTGTCGACCACCTCGACTCCGGCGCCCGCGGCCAAGCCGGCGACCCACAAGGCCAGCCCGGCCCCGTCCAAGGACGCGCAGAAGGCGGTCGCCACGCTGAAGGCGCTGGCCAAGGCCCACCCCGCGGGCGCCCCCTCGATCAAGTCGGTCGTCGCCGCCGTCACCGCCCACAAGGTCGTGGCTCTTCTCTTCTACAACCCGGCGGCCGCCGACGATCAGGCGGTCAAGCAGGAGCTGGCCGGGATCTCGACCCACCACGGCCAGGTGGCCCGGTTCACCGTCCCGGTCACCGACCTCTCCCAGTTCCAGCCCGTGACGAGCAAGGTGCCGGTCAACAGCACGCCCACGCTGCTGCTGATCGACAAGCAGGGCGCCACGACCGAGCTCGTCGGGTTCGTCGACCAGCTGGCCATCTCCCAGCGCGTCGCCGACGCCCTCGCGGCCCGGTAGCCGGTCTATCCTCGGCGAGGGTGGACGCCCTCGCCTTCGAGCATCATCTGACCTCGCCCCAGGGCCACCGGCGGCTGCCCGCTGACGGCGCCGCCGTGACGGCCAACGGCGGCTCGTGCTGTGACCAGATCGACTTCTCGCTAAGCATCGACGACAAGGATGTCGTCGATGCCGGATTCGACGCCCGCGGCTGCGGCGCCGCCACCGCGGCCGGGAGCGCCGCGGTCGCGCTCGTCCGAGGCCGGGCCATCCTCGACGCGGCTCGGATCGGCGCCACCGAGATCGCGGCCGAGCTGGGCGGGCTCAGCCCGGGCAAGCTCCACGCCGCCGAGCTCGCCGCCGACGCGCTGCACCGGGCGCTCGGCCTGGCCGTGCGCCGCTCGGCCGCGCTCGAGCCCGCCGGCCGCACGCTGATCGCGATGAGCGGTGGCGTCGACAGCGCCGTGGCGGCGCTCCTGTGCGCGCGCGAGGGAGAGACCGTGGCGGCCACGCTCGAGCTCTGGTCGGATCGTGAGAACGACGCCGAGCGCAGCTGTTGCTCGGCCTCGGCCGTCGCGCAAGCCCGCGCGCTCGCCCACGCCATGGGCCTCCCGCACTTCACCATCGATCTCCGGGACGAGTTCCGCGCCGGAGTCGTGGATCCGTTCGTCGCCGGCTACCTCGCCGGCGAGACCCCGAATCCGTGCGTGGGCTGCAACGGCCACGTGCGCCTAGACGCCCTGCTCGAGGTGGCCGACCGCCTGGGCTGCACGGAGCTGGCCACCGGCCACTACGCCCGGCGCTCGGGGACGCTGCTGCGCGCCGCCGCCGACCCGGCCAAGGACCAGACCTACATGCTGGCCGCGCTCGCGCCCGGGTCACTGGCCCGGATGCGTTTTCCGCTGGGCGAGCTGACCAAGCCGCAGGTCAGGCAGCTCGCGGCCGAGGCCGGCCTGCCCGTGGCCGGCAAGGCCGACTCGCAGGACCTCTGCTTCCTCGCCGGCACCGATCGCGCCCGCTTCCTGGCCCGGCACGGCGGCGTCGAGGACCGGCCCGGCGATCTCGTCGACACCGGCGGCAGCGTCCTCGGGACGCACCGCGGCCAGCACCTGTTCACGGTCGGGCAGCGCCGCGGCCTCGGCGTGGCGGGCGGCGAGCCGCTGTATGTGATCGACAAGGACCCGGCCGGCAATCGCGTCGTCGTCGGCCCGCGCGCGGCCCTGCGGACGAGCCGCGTGGCCCTCCGCGGCGCGCGCCTGCACCAGGCGGGGACGACGGTCGACCGGGTCAAGCTCCGCTACCGGGCCAAGCCGCTCCCCGCGCGCCTGGTCGGCGACCCGCCCGCCGGCCGCCATCCCACCCTCGCCGTCGACCTCGACGATCCCGTCGACGGCGCCGCACCGGGCCAGCTCGCGTGCCTGATGGACGGCGAGCTGATCGTGGGGTGGGGGACGATCGCCCGCGGTTGAATAGGGGCCGCGCTCCGCTCGTCATCCGTGGGGCCGGGTGCCGTCCGGCCCGTACCGGCCGCGAAAGCCGTCACCGCGGCCCGCTCGGCAGCCGGATGACAGGCCCCACGGAGCTGCGCGGAGCGCAGACCCTATTACCTAGCCCGGTAGCGCGCGATGCGGACGTGCGTGTCGACGTGGTTGACCGCGTTGCGGACCAGCATCAGCGCGTATCCGGGCCAGTAGGCGCCGGTGGGCGGGGCGCCCGGCACGCACGGACCGCCGGACTCGCCGGGATTGGTCGTCCACGCGAACGCGTCCACGTTGCGATAGCCGGTGTACGCGGTCGGCGAAGGCCCGAGGCCACGCCCGGACGGGTTGCACAGCACCTCGTTGCCGTGATGGACGCGGTCGCGTGGGACCAGCGGGCCGCGCCCGTTGTCCCCGGTGTTGACCACGAAGTGCTTGCCGCCCGTCATCCGGGAGATCTTCTCGCCGTAGCTGATCTCGCGTGAGGTCCAGTCGAAGTGGGTCGAGTTGAGGAAGAAGCCCTCGATCTGCGACACCCCGGCGCGCTCCAGCAGCGAGGCCATCTGCCCGGCCGGAATCGCGTCCGCCGCGCCGGCGTCGAGGTAGACGACCAGCCGCGGGTTGTTGGCGCTGAGCACGTTGACCGCGTCGTGGAGCTCGTTGAGCCGCACGGCCAGGCCCTGGCTGCTCAGGCACGGGGTGGTGATGAGCGAGTCCTCCTCCAGGAACAGGACGGCGCGGTAGTCGCCGATCCCCTGGGAGAAGCGGGTGATGAAGTCGTGGTAGGAAGCCTGATCGGCCGGCGGGTCGGACCAGTGTCCGCAGTGGCCGTCGACGATCCGGTAGGTGGCCAGCATCGGCACCGTGCCGGGCTCCTCGGCCGCCGCGCGGGTCAGGTAGCGGTTCACGGCCTGGCCCACGTCGGAGCCGCTGAAGTTGCCAAAGCGCATCGTGCCCGGCTGGCTGGAGATCCGGCGGATGGCGTGATACCGGCGCGCGGCCAGAGCGGCCGAGCTCTCGTGGTCGACGAAGAACTGCACCCCGGCGAGCGGGTCGCCCCCGGGCTGGGCGCCGCCGCCCAGCGGGTCGCTGGCCGAGATCGCCACCGGCGGGTCGTCGTTGATGATCGTCAGCACCGCCTTGCTCGGATCGGCCATCCCGATCGGCGAGGGCCCGAACAACGAGACCTGGATCGTCTTCGGCATCGCGAACACGCCGTGGTCGACGATCGGGACGCTGAAGCTCTCGCTCGCCACCCCGGCCGGGAAGTCGAGCATGCCCTTGACCGAGGTGAAGTCGTAGGGGGAGACCGCGGTGCAGCTCGCGTCGCCGCACGGGACGCCGACGCCGAGGGTGATGTAGCGGATCTGGGCGTCGCGCGAGACGTCGGTGCGCTCGATCGTGACCTGGGCCGCGCCGGCGTTCTCGTGCACGAACAGCGCCGTGGACTGGAGGTGAAAGCCGGTGGGGTCGGCCTGAGCCGCGGCGGGGACGAGCATCGCGACCAGCGCGACGAGCAGGAGGAGGGGGAGGCGGAGTCTCTGGATCATCGTCACCTTCATCGGATCGCCGCTCAAACACCTTGAGATACCGGGAGGTGCGGTCGGCACCGGCTTACACTCCGTCGCCATGACCTCGGACGAGATCCGGAAGACCTTCCTCGAGTTCTTCCTCGAGCGCGATCACCGGCGCCTGCCGTCCTCGTCGCTGATCCCGGCCGAGCACGATCCGTCGGCACTGTTCACGGTGGCCGGGATGCACCCGCTGAAGCCCTATTTCCAGGGCCGCGAGCGGCCGCCCCACCCGCGCGTGACCACCTGCCAGAAGACCTTCCGGACCGCCGACATCGAGATCATCGGGACGACCACCGGGCACCTGACCTGCTTCGAGATGCTGGGGAATTTCTCCTTCGGCGACTACTTCAAGCGCGAGGCCGTGCGGTTCGCCTGGGACCTCTCGCGGGAGGGGTTCGGCTTCTCCGAGCAGGACATCTGGATCACCGTGTTCGCCGGGGACGACGAGCTGGGGCTGGGGCCCGACGAGGAGGCGATCGAGGCCTGGCTCGAGGTCGGGGTCGCGCGCGAGCGGATCGTCGAGCTCCCCCGCTCGGAGAACTTCTGGCAGGCGGGACCGACCGGGCCGTGCGGCCCGTGCTCCGAGCTCTATCTCGATCGCGGGCTCGAGTTCGGCCAGGCCGACGACCTCCCCGGGGGCGAGAACGAGCGGTTCCTGGAGTTCTGGAACCTGGTCTTCATGCAGCTCGAGCAGGACCCGGTGGGCGTCCTCGCGCCCCTGCCGGCCAACAACATCGACACCGGTATGGGGCTCAACCGGATGGCCGCGATCCTCCAGAACCAGCACTCGGTGTTCGAGACCGACCAGTTCTGGCCCCTGATCGAGCTCGGGCAGGAGCTCTCAGGCCGGCGCTACGGCGGCGACTACGCGACCGACCGGGCGCTCCGGATCCTGGCCGATCACAGCCGGGCGATGACCTTCCTGGTCGCCGACGGCGTCGTGCCCTCGAACGAGGACCGCGGGTACGTCCTGCGGCGGATCATGCGCCGGGCCATCGTCCAGGGCCGGGGGCTCGAGCTCGAGCCCGGCTTCCTGGGCCGCCTGGCCGGTCGGGTGACCGAGCTGATGGGCTCCGAGTACCCCGAGCTCTTCGAGCAGCGCGATGCCGTGCGCAAGTGGCTCGATTCCGAGGAGGAGGGCTTCGGCCGCACGCTGGAGAACGGCATGCGTCTGCTCGACGAGCTGATCGCGCGCGCTCGCGACTCGGGCGCTGAGGGGATTGCCGCCGACGACGCGTTCCGCCTCCACGACACGTACGGCTTCCCGATCGACCTCACGCTCGAGCTCGTGGCCGAGCATGGCCTCGGGGTGGACGAGCAGGGGTTCGAGGTGCTGATGGATGAGCAGCGCTCGCGCGCGCGGGCGGTGGGGCGCGGAGGCGGGCGGGAGGCGGTGCGAGAGCAGGCCGAGAGCCTGGCCGCGGAGGCGGGGTTCGCCACCGACTTCGTCGGCTACGAGACCACCGACCGGGAGACGACGATCGGGGCGGCCCAGGCCGAGAACGGGCGCGTGCTGGTCAAGCTGGTCGAATCGCCGTTCTACGCCACCGGGGGTGGCCAGGTGGCCGACGTGGGCTGGATTGAGTGCTTCGACGGCGACTGCCGGGCCCGAGTCGAGGATGTGGTGAGGCTGGGGGACGACCAGGTGGTGGCGCTGGTGCCCGAGCGCGGGTCGATTGCCGCCGGGCAGCGGGTGCGGACTTTTGTCGACCGGTCCGCTCGCCACGCCACCGAGTGCAACCACACGGCCACGCATCTCCTTCACGCCGCCCTGCGTCGGGAGCTCGGCACGCACGTGAGGCAGGCCGGTTCCTATGTGGGGCCGGACAAGCTGCGCTTCGATTTCACCCACGGTAAGGCTCTAGCTGAGGTTGAGGCTCAACGGATCGAGGAGCAGGTGAACCGGTGGATCCTCGAGGCCCAGCCGGTCCGGGCGCTCACCACGACGCTGGATGAGGCACGGCGGCTCGGCGCGATGGCCCTGTTCGGCGAGAAGTACGGCGACGTGGTCCGGATGGTCGAGGTGGGGGACGGGTCGTTCTCACGCGAGCTGTGTGGCGGCACCCACGTCCGCAACACGGCCGAGATCGGCCTGTTCAAGATCACCAGCGAGACCTCGAGTGCGGCGAACGTGCGCCGGATCGAGGCGCTGACCGGTCCGGAGGGCGTGGCCCTGCTGAGGGGCCATGACCAGGCCCTCGGCGACGCGGCCGAAGCGCTGCGGGTGCCGCCCGAGCGCGTCCCGGTGGCGGTGGCGGAGCTCCGGGACCGGGCGCGGGAGTTGGAGCGCGAGCTGCGCAGCGGCGGTGGCGCAGCGGGGCGGCAGGTCGACTTGGACGAGCTGGCGGCGGGCGCGGTCGCTCTGGACGGGGCGCAGCTGGTCACGGCGGCGGTGCCCGTCCCGGACGGAAAAGCCCTGCTCGAGCTGACCGATCGGCTCAAGAACAAGCTCGACGACGCGGTCATCGTGCTCGGCAGTGCCGGCGAGGGCCGCGTAGATCTGGTCGCCTCGGTCGCGCCCCCGCTGGTCGCGCGCGGGCTCAAGGCGGGCGAGATCGTCAAGGCGGCCGCCGCGGTCGTGGGGGGCGGTGGCGGCGGTCGGGACACGCTCGCGCGCGCGGGCGGGAAAGATCCCGCCAAGCTCCCCGAGGCGCTCGAGGCGGCCCGCGCCGCTGTGGAGGCGGCCCTAGCGGGTAATCGTTAAGGTCATGCGGGTGCTCGCGCTCGATTACGGCAGCGCCAGATGCGGTTGTGCGGTCAGCGACCCGACCGGCGTGCTGGCCACGCCGCTCGAACCGGTCCTCGCGCCGGCCACCCGCCGGGGCATGGCCCGGCTGCGAGGTTTGGTGGACGACCTGGAGGTCGAGCGGGTGGTGGTCGGCCTGCCGCTTTCTCTGTCCGGCGGCGAGACGGCCCAGACGACGGAGACGCGGGCGTTCGCAGAGCGTTTGGGCGAACGGTTGACGGTCCCGGTGGAGCTCTACGACGAGCGCTTCACCACCCGGATGGCCTCGCGCACGGGGGGCCGGGCCAGCGAGGACTCCCGGGCCGCAGCCCACCTGCTCGAGGGGTGGCTGGCACGTCTGTCCGGGGGCGAGCCCACAATGGAGACCGGTGTTGAGCGACTGGCCTGAGCGCACGGCCGAGGAACGGGAGGCGGCGCGGCTCGAACGAGAGCGCCGGCGGGCGCAGCAGCCGCTCGACGGCGAGCTCTACGAGGACGAGCCCTACCACGAGGACGCCTACCCCGAGGGCTCGCGTCCGGGACGCGCATTCCGAGGGCTGCATTCGAGGACGCGCATTCCGAGGACGTCGGCGACGACGAACTCGGCTGGGAGGACGATGATGAGGTGGCGCTCGGAACGCGCCGCGTGGCCCGGCGGGAGCGGGCCCGGAATTTCCGCGCCGACGGAAACGGGGACGGGGCTGGCCGAGCGCCGGCGCCGCCGCGAAAGCCGTCGGTGCCGCGGCGGCCGCGGCGTTCGCCCGCAGGGGAGCTGTCCCGTGGGCGGTCGCGCCGGAGCTCCTGGCTCCTGCGCGGGGTGTCGCTGCTCCTGATCGCCGTCGTCGCGGTCGCCATCTGGTTCGCCATCGAGCTGTTCCAGCCATTTCGGGGCTCACCCCACGGTCGCGTGACCGTGGTCGTGCCGGCCCGCGCCGGCGCCTCGCAGATCGGCGACCTGCTGGCGCGCGAGGGAGTCGTCTCATCCGGCTTCTTCTTCAACCTCCGCGCGGCCCTGGACGGAGACCGCGGGAAGCTGCTCTCGGGCACGTACCACCTGCAGTTGGGGATGAGCTACAGCGCCGCGCTGAAGGCGCTGATGACCCCGCCGCCCGCGGCCAAGACCTCGCCGGTGACGATCGTGCCCGGCAAGACCCGCCGGCAGATCGACGCGCTCCTCAGCTCTCAGCACATCAAGGGCAGCTACCTGGCCGCGACTCGGCACTCGCCGCTGCTCGACCCGGCGCAGTACGGCGCCCCGGCCGGCACGCCTTCGCTCGAGGGCTTCCTGTTCCCGGACACCTACCGGGTGCGCGATCCGATCAGCGCCTCGGCCTTGGTGGCCGATCAGCTCAAGCAGTTCAAGCAGGAGTTCGGGCGGATCAACCTGAGCTACGCCCACAGCCAGCACATGTCGGCCTATGACGTGCTCACGATCGCCTCGATCATCGAGATGGAGGCGGCCACGGCACACGACCGGCCGCTCGTCGCCTCGGTCATCTACAACCGCCTGCGCGACCACATCCCGCTCGGGATGGACTCGACCACGCGGTACGAGTTCAACGACTACGACAAGGCGCTCACCCAGTCACAGCTCGCTTCGCCCTCCCCGTACAACACGCGCCTGCACGCGGGCCTGCCGCCGACGCCGATCGGCAATCCCGGGCTCGCGGCCATCGAGGCCGCCGCCAACCCACCCCGGACCAACTACCTGTACTTCGTGGCCCAGGTGTGCGGGAACGGCCAGAGCGTGTTCGAGTCCAGCTACAACCAGTTCCTCCACGACTCGGCCCGCTACAGCTCCGCGCGCGCGGCCCGGGGCGGGAATTCACCCACCCACTGCTGACCCGTTCCCCCGGATGGGGGACGGAAGCATGTTCGGTCAGGGACCGTTAAGGTTCGACAGGAAGTTGTAGGCAGGGGTCACGGGGCTGGCCGTGGCAACGGAATACACGGCTAGGGGGTAGACACGTGGGGTCTAGATATCGACGTGCCGGTGGTCGGCTGTTCGTGCTCGTCTGCGCCGTCATGGCGCTCGGTCTCGTGCTCGCGTCTGCGGCGTTTGCCACCACCACGCAGGACATATCCTCGCCCGGCGGACCGCTGACCAACATCTGGCTGGGCAGCGACATGAGATGCCAGGTCGAGCACTCCGGCGAGAGCCTCTACCAGTTCTACTCTCCCAGTAACACGGCCGGGAACTGCGGTACGTGGCTGTCTCTCGACTCACCCACCCCCGGCGGCTCGCGTGCGCTCTACGGGCCGTTTCTGAGCGCCACTCAGTTCACCAACCCGACCCAATCGGGCGTGACCGGCGACGGGACACCCGAGAACCCGTACTCGGTGACCACGACCGGCGACGCAGTCTCGAACGCCGATGCCGGCACGACCACCGTGCACGTCAGCCAGGTCGACAGCTACGTCGCCTGCGCCAGCCGCTCGTCCACCGGTGACTGCGTGGGCAACGAGTACTACCGGACCGACATCACGCTGACCAACAACTCTCCGATCGCCGCGTCGGGGCGGCTGTACCACGCCGCCGACTGCTACCTGCAGGGATCGGACTCGGGGTACGGCTACGTCGACACCTCGAGCAACGCAGTCGCGTGCTCGCAGCAGCCCAACAACAATCCGCCTGCCCTGATCGAGGAGTTCGCGCCGGTCACCTCGGGCGCCCACTACTTCGAGAGCGGTTTCAGCACCGTCTTCAGCGCCGTGAGCGGTCAGGACGATCTCGCCGATACCTGCGATTGCACCCGCAGCGAGGACAACGGCATGGGCGATCAACTGGGACTTCTCCCTGGGCGCCGGTCAGTCGACGACGTTCTCGATGCTGTCGAACTTCTCGCCCCAGGGCGTCGTGGCCCCGAACCACACGCTGACCGTCAGCGGGGACCGCTCGTTCAGTGGCAGCGCCCCGCTGAACATCGACAACGGAACCGTCGCCACCTTCACCGACTCGGTCCCCAACACGACGGCTGACCAATACTCGGCCAGCATCGACTGGGGGGACGGCTCGGAAGCTTCGGCCGGGACCATCGCCTCTAGCGACAGCGGCGGATTCTCGGTCACCGGCAGCCACAGCTACGCGAACCCGGGGACGTACACGATCACGGTCACGGTCCGCGTCAACAGCGACTCGAGTCAGGGGACCGCCACCGACACGGCCAGCGTCACGGGCACCCACCAGATCTCCGCCACCGGCGGACGGTCGTTCAGCGGCAACGCGCCCTTCAGCGTCGACGACACGGTGGCGAACTTCACCGACTCGAAGCCCGGCACCAGCCCGTCCGACTACACGGCGTCGATCGACTGGGGCGACAAATCGGGCCAGACGCAGGGCGGCATCAAGCCGAGCGGCAACGGCTTCATCGTCACCGGCACCCATACCTACAACGACGCCGGGTCGTACACGATCACGGTCACGATCACCGCGATCGACGGCCAGGCGAACAGCCCGTCGGTCACCGACACGGCCACGGTCAACGCCTCGAACGGCCCCGCGGCCAATCCGGGGCCGACCACCTCGCCGCCGACCGCGACCACCAGCCCGACGGCGACCGGCCAGAGCACGCAGGCCCAGCTCACCGGCTCGGTCAACCCGGGCGGTCTGGACACGACGGTCCACTGGCGCTACGGGCTCGATCAGGCCTACCGCGGCCCGGGGTTCTCGGGCGACATCTATGACCAGTCGACGCCTGACCAGCCGGCCGGATCCGGCTCCTCGGACGAGTCGGTCTCCACGCTCGTGTCCAACCTCCAGCCCAACGCGGTCTACCACTACCGCCTCGTCGCCACCAACAGCAAGGGCACCACGGTCGGTCAGGACCAGACGTTCAAGACCGCCTCGGACGGCCTGCCGAGCACCCCGGTGATCGGGCAGAACGGGAACTTCGCCCCGGCCGGCGGGAACGTCTTCGTCCTCATCAACGGTCAGTTCGTCAAGCTGACCGAGGTCCGGCAGCTGCCGAACGGGACCGTGGTCGACGCGCTCCACGGCTCGCTGAAGCTGACCGTCGCCTCGGGTCAGAACATCGCCTCGGCCCGGCACAAGACGTACACCGGGACGTTCGGAGGCGCCGTGTTCAAGGTCAGCCAGGCCCGCAAGGGCGGGAACCGCGGACTGACGACGCTGTCGATCGTCGAGGGTGCGTTCCCGGGCGGGCCGTCCTACAAGTCCTGCACGGCCAAGCGCGTGGCGCCACGGTCGCTCAGCAGTCGCGTGCTCCAGACCCTGCGCTCCAGGGCCAGCGGGCGCTTCCGCACCCGCGGCCGGTACGCGGCGGGCACGGTGCGCGGAACCCGGTGGACGACCGTCGACCGGTGCGACGGCACGCTGATCAGCGTCCAGCTGCACGCCGTGCTGGTCCGCGATCTCGTCCAGCACATCAGCCTCCTGGTCCGGGCCGGCCACAGCTACTTCGCCGCGGCCAAGCCGCGGCCGGCGCCCAAGCCGCCCGCGCCGGCGCATTCCGGGCCGCCCTTCACCGGGTAACCGCTCCGCCCCGGCCGGCGCCCGCCCCGGCCGGGCTGCCCGCCCCGGGCCGAGCGCTCCGTCGGGGCGCCCCGAGCGATCGCATCGCGAAGCGTTCCCTTTTTCTCCCGAGGGGTGGGGAAAAAGGGAACGCTTCCGAAAATTGGCCGCCAAAGCGTTCCCCTCCCCGGCCAGGGCGTGGCCGCAGAAGGGAACGCTTCGCCGCGGGAGGCGAGAATGCCCGGATGCCGCCCGTCCGACCGCATCAACGCCTAGGGGTGCTCGGCTGGCCGGTGGGCCACAGCCGCTCACCGGCCATGCACAACGCGGCCCTGGCCGCGGTCGGGCTGAAGGACTGGCGCTACCAGCT
Source organism: uncultured Solirubrobacterales bacterium (assembly GCA_963748585.1). GTDB lineage: Bacteria > Actinomycetota > Thermoleophilia > Solirubrobacterales > Solirubrobacteraceae > Palsa-465. The sequence goes on from CAVVJR010000005.1 coordinate 759,781, forward strand.
CCTGCCCGTCCCGCCGGCGCTCCTGGCCGAGACGGTCAGAGCGCTGCCCCAAGCCGGCTTCCGCGGGGTCAACGTCACCATCCCGCACAAGGAACAGGCCCTCGCAGCTGGCCGACACCGCCACCGACCGGGCCAGGGCGATCGGGGCGGCGAACACGCTCCTCTTCGACCCGGCCGAACCCGGCAAGGTCCACGCCGACAACACCGACGCGCCCGCGCTCATCGAGGCGCTACCGATCAACCCGGAGAACCGCACCGCGCTCGTGCTCGGCGCCGGGGGCAGCGCCCGGGCCGCCGTCTGGGCCCTGATCAACGCCGGCGCCCGAAGGGTCGAGATCTGGAACCGGACCGCCACCCGCGCCCGAGCCCTGGCCGCCGAGCTCCAGGCGCACGCCGCGGAGCAGCCCACACAGGCCGAGATCCTGGTCAATTGCACGTCGATCGGCCTAGACGCCGCCGACGATCCCTTCAAGCAACTGCCGGTGAGTGCCGATGGGCTCTCGACCTATTTATGCGTGGTTGATCTCGTGTACGCCCAGGCTGAAACGCGGCTCATCCAGGCCGCGCGAGCGCGTGCGGTTCCCGTCGTCGACGGGCTGGCGCTCCTCGTCGGCCAGGGTGCGCTCAGCTTCGAGCAGTTCACCGGCCGTCCGGCGCCGATCGATGTCATGTGGGCTGCGGTGAGCCGCCGATGAGCGAAGCCGCGGCCAAGCTCCGCCCGGTCGAGGACCCCGCGCAGTCCGCCGACCAAAAAGCCGACCACAAGGGCTCGACCCCCGGTGTCACGCCGCCCCGCCGGCGCGGCGGCTCCGGGCGATTCCTCACCGACGTCCTGCTCGACCTCGGCTTCACCGACCGCGAACGGATCGAGAAGGCGCTCGAGGAATCCCGCGCCACCGGAACCCCGGCCGAGCGCCTGCTGCTGGAGCAGAACGTGATCACGGCCGAGCAGCTCTCGCGGGCGATCGCCGAGCGCTACGGGCTCGACCACCTCGACCTGAACATGTTCAACGTCGACATGGCGGCGGCCAACCTGCTCAACGCGTCCGCCGCGCGCCGGTACGGGGCCGTGCCGGTCGCCTACGTCGACGACAAGACGGTCGTCGTCGCGATGTCCGACCCCGCCAACGTGCTGGCGGTGGACGACATCGCGATGATGACCCAGCTCGACATCAAGCCGGCCGTGGCCTCCGAGGAGGACATCGCCAGCCTGATCGCGCGTATGAACCGGTTCGAGGACGCGGTTCAGGAGGCGGTGGAGGAGGGCGACGACGAGGGCCCCGAGGTCGTCGACCTGCACGAGTCGGCCGACGACGCGCCGGTCATCAAGCTCGTGCACTCGATCATCGCCCAGGCCGCCGACCGCGGCGCCTCGGACATCCACTTCGAGCCCCAGGCCGAGGAGCGTGGCGGTCGCAACAGCCGTGAGCTCCGGGTCCGGATGCGCGTCGACGGCGTGCTCACCGAGGCGGCCACGGTGCCCAAGCGGATGATCTCGGGCGTCATCTCGCGGATCAAGATCATGGCCGAGCTCGACATCGCCGAGCGGCGGATCCCCCAGGACGGCCGGGTCAGCATGACGATCGAGGGCCGTCAGGTCGACGTGCGCGTGGTCACGCTGCCGAGCGTGCACGGCGAAGGGTGCGTGATGCGCATCCTCGACAAGCGGGGGGTCTCGTTCGAGCTCGAGAAGCTCGGCATGCAGGAGCACGAGCTGACCCGCTTCCGCAAGGCGTTCAACCGCTCCTACGGCGCCGTCCTGGTCACCGGACCGACCGGGTCGGGTAAGTCGACCTCGCTCTACGGAGCGCTCAACGAGCTCAACACGCCGGAGAAGAACATCATCACGATCGAGGATCCGGTCGAGTATCAGGTGGCCGGAATCACCCAGGTCCAGGTCAACAACAAGGCCGGCTTGAGCTTCGCCGCCGGGCTGCGCTCGATGATGCGCGCCGACCCCGACATCATGATGGTGGGCGAGATCCGGGACCGCGAGACGGCGCAGATCGCCATCGAGGGCGCGCTCACCGGCCACCTGGTCCTCAGCACGCTGCACACCAACGACGCGCCGTCGGCGATCACCCGCCTGATCGAGATGAAGGTGGAGCCGTTCCTGGTCGCCTCGGCGATCGACTGCATCGTCGCCCAGCGGCTGGCCCGGATGCTGTGCTCGAACTGCAAGCAGCGCACGATCGTCCCCGCCCAGGTCCTGCGCGATCACGGCTACAAGGCCCAGTTCGACATCGAGGCCTACGAGCCGGTCGGCTGCGTCCGGTGCGCCGGGATGGGCTACAAGGGCCGGATCGGCCTGTACGAGGTGATGCTGATGTCCGAGGACCTCCGCCACCTGACGCTGCAGCGTGCCTCGGCCGATCAGCTCGGCGCGATCGCGGTCCGGGAGGGCATGCGCAAGCTGCGCGACGACGGGCTGGACAAGGTCAAGGCTGGACTGACGTCCATGGCGGAGATCGCTCGCGTCACAGGAACCGGCTGACCTGCCGATTACCGGACTCGATGCCCACACGGAAGGAGCAATAGGGAGATGGAGCTCGATTTCGCCGAGGTACTGCTCGAGGTCATCAACCGCCGAGCCTCGGACCTTCACATCACGGCCGGCGCGCCGCCGATGGTCCGAGTGCGAGGGCGGCTGACGCCGATCGACGGGTACCCGGTCCTGACTCCGACCGACACGCGGGAGATCGTCTACTCGATCCTCTCCAACGCCCAGCGCCAGAAGCTGGAGAACAACTGGCAGCTCGACTTCGCCTACCAGATTCCGGGCACGGCCCGCTTCCGTGTCAACGCCTACTTCCAGCGCTCGGCCATCGGCGCCGCCTTCCGGCTCATCCCGTTCGAGGTCGTGCCCTTCGAGGAGCTCGGGCTTCCGCCCGTGGTGTCCGAATTCGCCAACCGGGCCCGCGGCCTCGTCCTGGTCACCGGACCCACCGGCTCGGGCAAGTCGACCACGCTCGCCTCCCTGATCGATGTGATCAACGCCAACCGCGAAGAGCACATCATGACGATCGAGGATCCGATCGAGTTCCTGCACCAGCACAAGAAGTGCGTGGTCAACCAGCGCGAGCTCGGCTCGGACGCGACCAGCTTCGCCGACGCGCTCAAGGCCGCGCTGCGCCAGGACCCCGACGTGATCCTGGTCGGCGAGATGCGCGACATGGAGACGATCGGGACCGCGATCACCGCGGCGGAGACCGGCCACCTCGTGTTCGCCACCCTGCACACCCAGGACACGCCGCAGACGATCGACCGCATCATCGACGTGTTCCCGCCCTCCCAGCAGGGCCAGGTCCGGGCCCAGCTCTCGATCTGCCTGCAGGGGATCATGACCCAGATGCTGCTGCCCACGGCCGACGGCGCCGGCCGGGCGGTGTGCGCCGAGATCCTCGTGCCCACCCCGGCCGTGCGCAACCTGATCCGTGAGGGCAAGACCCACCAGATCTACTCGGTCCTGCAGACCGGCGCCGCGCACGGCATGCAGACGATGGACGCCGCGCTCTCGCAGCTGGTCCGCAACGGGAAGATCACCCGGCAGCTGGCCGAGTCCCGCGCGCACTCGCCCGAGGAGTTCCGGCGGCTGGCCGGCGCTGCAAGTGCCCACCACCAGATGGCGGCCTGAGCCATGGCCACCTTCGTCTTCAAAGCCATGGACCTGGCCGGCATGCCGGCCAAGGGCGAGGTCGAGGCCGACACCAAGCAGGACGTCGCCAACCAGCTCAAGGAGCGCGGACTGGTCGTCGTCGACATCGCGGCCAAGTACCGCTCCAAGGAGGTCAGCCTCGAGTTCCTGAACCGGGTCAGCGCCAAGGACCTGGCGGTCATGTCGCGCCAGCTGTCCACGATGGTGACCTCGGGCATGTCGATCCTGCGCGCGCTCCACGTGCTCGAGTCCCAGACCGGGTCGAAGGTGCTCAAGGAGACGATCGCCTCGGTCCGCAAGGACGTCGAGGCCGGTCTTCTCTTCTCCGACGCGCTGGCCCGCCACCCCAAGGTGTTCGGACCGCTGTACGTGTCGATGGTCCGCGCCGGGGAGACCGGCGGCGTGCTCGAGGACTGTCTGCTCCGTGTGGCCGACCAGCTCGAGAAGGACGCGGCGCTGCGCCGTCAGGTCCGCGCGGCGATGATCTACCCGGCGGTCGTGATCAGCTTCGCCGTGATCGTCCTGCTCGCGCTCGTCGCCTTCCTGATCCCGGTGTTCGTCAAGGTGTTCAAGCAGTTCCCCGGGAAGATGCCCGCGCTCACCCAGTTCATGGTGGACTTCTCGCACATCGTCACCCACCAGTGGTACATCCTGATCGTGGCCGTGATCGGCTCCGTGGTCGGGTTCATCTCGTTCAAGCGCTCCGCGTTCGGTCGCCCGAAATGGGACGCGTTCAAGCTGCGGATCCCGATGAAGATCGGCGACGTGGTCCAGAAGGTCGTCGATCGCCCGCTGGTCGCGCACCCTGTCGGCGCTGACCTCGGCCGGCGTGCCGATCCTTCAGGCGCTCGAGATCACCGGCAAGACGGCCGGCAACGCCGTGATCGAGAACTGCATGGCCGATGTCATCACCTCGGTCAAGGGCGGCGGCACGATCTCCGCGCCGCTCAAGCAGGCCGGCGCCTTCCCCCCGATGGTCTCGCAGATGGTCGGCGTGGGCGAGGAGACCGGCGCGCTCGACACGATGCTGGCCAAGATCGCCGACTTCTACGACAGCGAGGTGGAGGCGGCGGTCAAGGCGCTGACCTCGATCCTCGAGCCGGTGATGATCATCTTCGTCGGCGGCATCGTCGGCGTGATCGTCATCTCGATGTACCTGCCGCTGTTCAGCGTCTACAACTCGATCAAGTAGTAGGGGCCGGGCTGCGCCCGGCATCCGTGGGGCCGGTGTCCGGCCGACGCGTCCGTGCCCGGCGGCCCCCCGAGTCCCGACTTTCGTATGGTTGGCCGGGCGATGGCAGACGAGCAGGCAAACGAAGACCGCCGGCAGTGCACCCCCTGCCGCGGCACGGGAAAGGTGAGTTCCTCGCTCGGCGGGTCACAGCACGAGGTGACCTGCCCGTGGTGCGGCGGGACGGGCGAGTTCCAGCCCGGCCGCGACGCTCAGCAATCCCCTGCAGAATCGGGCTGATCCGGGCGTAGCACAAACGTCCAAACCGATCAATTCCCGCCTCCGCACGGTCGATACATCCGGCGCCAGAGCCATAGGGTGCCAAGGGCAAACCGCCCGCGAGGGTGGGACGCAAAGCCACGGGCCTTCGGTCGAAGGAAGCCGGGCTGCCACCAGGCAACAAGCGCCATGGATGGGGGACTGGGCTCCTGGGATCTGGCAACAGACCCAAATCAACGATCCCAGGAGGATCCATGCTCCATAAGCTGCGCCGTCGCGCCGAGGAAGAGAAGGGCTTCACCCTGATCGAGCTCCTCGTCGTGATCCTGATCATCGGCATTCTGGCCGCGATCGCCATTCCGTCGTTCCTGAACCAGAAGCAGAAGGCCAACGACGCTTCGGCGAAGTCCCTGGCCCGTACGGCGGCGACCGCTGCCGAGACGCTGGCCACCGACAACAACGGTAGCTACGCGACCGTGAGCCCGACCACGCTGCACTCGATCGAGCCCACGATCAACAACACCTCGAACAGCAGCCAGGCGTACATCGTTGCGTCCGGTGCTGCGGGGAGCTACTCGATCACCGCGGTCGACCCGGTCACCAACGACTCGTTCACTTACTCGAACAACGCAGGCTCCGTCACGCGTTCGTGCTCCGGCACCGGCGGTGGTTGCGTCAACTCGACCTGGTAGTCCAAACGATCAACCCCTGACTGCGAGGCGGCCCTAACCGGCCGCCTCGCTGCTTTTCGGCACCCTGCCGTCGTGACTCGGCACCGCTAAAGGGTCCGGTGGTCAACGTCGATAGTCAAAGTTAGGTTCCTCACGTGGTATACGCACTGCTGAAATCCAAGGATGGCCGGCATCGCGAGGAAGCCGGTTTCACATTGATCGAGCTGTTGGTCGTGATCCTGATCATCGGGATCCTCGCCGCGATTGCCATTCCGTCGTTCATCAACCAGAAGCAGAAGGGCGACGATGCTCAGGCAAAGTCCCTTCTCGCCAACGCTGCCACCGCGGTCGAGACGTACGCGACCGAGCACAATGGCAGCTTCCTCGGAGCCGACACGACCGCCCTGCACGCGGTCGAGCCGTCTCTCAACATCACCTCGAACAGCAATGAGGCGTACCTGACCGGCGGTCACCGGATCGGTGAACGGTTACACGCTGATCGCGATGTCACCCGCGACCAGCGACGCCTTCAGTGTGGTCAACAACAACGACGTCGTCTCTCACCTGTGCACGGGCCCGAGCGGCGGCTGCGTAAGCGGCACCTGGTAAACGAGGCGCGGGCAATGCGGCGACTCATCCTGACGCTGGCGGCGATCGTGGCTGGCTGCGCGATCGCCGCCCCCGCGCCGGCCTTCGCCGCCGCTCCGGCCAAGCGTCTCCCGTCGCCGCTGCGGGACGTCGAGATCCCGATGTTCCCGGTGGCCAATCCCAGCCTCAAGCCGCCCGGGTTCAAGATCAACGCCGGCCAGGCCCTGGCGATCGCCAAGACCTCGCCGACGATGCTGGCCATCCACCGCGTGCACCACCCGCTGCAGGTCGGCGTCTTCTGGCTCATCGGCCAGCACTACGAGGTCTACTTCCAATTTCACGGCAAGGTGGTCGGCGACGTCGTGGTCGAGCCCGACGGCCGTCGCGGCACCACCTACACCGGCCCCCTCACCGTCGCCTTCTACGCCCGCGGTCACTACGGCGACGTCTTCGACTCGCCCTGGGTGTTCATACCGTTCGGCCTGATGTTCCTGCTCCCGCTGGCCTGGCTGCGCCGGCGCGGTGGCGGAGCCTGGCTCGCGCGCCTCGACTTGGTCATGCTGCTGTCGTTCGGGATCTCCTACGCCCTGTTCGACCACGAGCACCTCGAGAGCGCGGTATGGCTGGCCTACCCGCCGCTCCTGTATCTGATGGGGAGGATGCTCTGGCGCGGGCGGTCGCCGCGCGCCGCCGCCACCGGGGTGGAGTGCCGCTTCCCGGTCTGGCTCCTGGGACTCGGCGTGCTCGCCCTGGCCGGCGCGCGGATCGGCCTCGCTCTCACCCCATCACATGTGATGGACGTCGGGGGTGCCTCCGCGATCGGGGCCTTCCGGATTCTCCACGGCCAGCCGCTGTACTTCGCCTCGCTCGGTCATCCGGATACCTACGGACCGATCGCTTACCTGGTCTACGCGCCCTTCCAGCTCATCTGGCCGAACCCCGACTGGGCCTCGTTCCTGCCCTCGATCCGCGCCGGCACGATCGCCTTCGACGTCCTGACCATCGCCGGCCTGGTCGTGCTCGGCATGCGCCTTGCGATCCGGGCGCGAGGGCCGGCGTCTCGGTCTGGTCATGGCCTGGCTGTGGGCCGCGTGCCCGTTCAGCCTGCTCGGCATGGTCAAGAACACCAACGACGGCTTGATCGCGCTGCTCATGGTGGCGGTGATGCTGACCCTGACCACGCCGGTGCGCCGCGGCGTCGTCCTCGGCCTCGCGGCGGCGGCCAAGTTCTTCCCCGCCATCCTGCTGCCCGCGCTGGCCGCGCCCGGGCCGGGCGGCGACTGGCAGCGGACGCGCAAGGTGCTGGCCGGCTTCGTGATTGCGGTCGGCGCCTCGGTGGCCCTGTTCCTGCCTCCCGGCGGCCTTCAGGAGATCTACAGCCACACGATCGGCTACCAGCTGAGCCGCTCGGATGTGTTCTCGATCTGGGCCCTGCACCCAACTCTGGCGCCGCTGAAGATCACCGTCGAGCTCGCCGTGATCGCGCTCGCACTGGCGCTCTTCTTCCGCCCCCGCGGCGTGCGCTCGCCCGCCCAGGTGGCGGCGCTCGCCGGTGCGCTGACGATCGCCGTCCAGCTTCCGGCGCTGCACTGGTTCTACCTCTACATCGTCTGGTTCCTGCCCTTCGTGCTCATCGCCGTGCTGGCCGCCGACCCGTCCGCGCCCGAGGCCGTCCCGGCCGTTACCGCGACTTCGGCGGCCGAGTTCGAACCGCCACCGCTCGAACTGGTGGGGGCGTAGGCCATGCCGCTGGCCATGTCTGCCGCCTTTGCCGCTGCCCTCGGCGCCGCCGTCGGCTCGTTCCTCAATGTGGTCGCCTACCGGCTCCCCCGCCGCCAGTCGCTCGTGCATCCGGCCTCCCGGTGCCCCTCGTGCACGACCGCGATCAAGCCCTACGACAACCTGCCCGTATTCGGCTGGCTGCTGCTGCGCGGCCGGTGCCGGAGTTGCCGCGAGCCGATCTCCTCGCGCTATCCGGTCGTCGAGGCGCTCACCGCCGCGCTGGCCGTGGCCGTCGTGCTCGTCGCCTCCTCCACCGTGTCGCTGGTCCTCGGGCTGACCCTGGTCGCCGTGCTCGTGCCCGTGTCCCTGATCGACCTCGACCACCGCATCATCCCGAACAAGATCACCCTCCCGGCCGCGATCGCGGCGCTCGCGATAGGGCTCGCCCTCAAGCCCTCGGGCGTACCCGAGCAACTGATCTCCGGTGCCGCCGCCGGTGGCTTCCTGCTCGTCTTCGTCCTCGCCTATCCGCGCGGGATGGGGATGGGCGACGTCAAGCTGGCCGCCGTACTCGGACTGTTCCTCGGCCGGTACGTCGCCGTGGCCATCCTGGCCGGCGTGCTGGCCGGCACCGTGGTCGGCGGGCTCGTCATGGCCCGCGTCGGCGTGGAGCGCGGGCGCAAGACGGCGGTGCCGTTCGGGCCCTTCCTGGCCCTCGGGGGAGTGGTGGCTCTGCTCGCGGGCCATCCCATCCTGCACTGGTACCTGCACGTCACCGGCTGAGCGATGTCGGTGAGCACGGCTGCGTCCGCCCGCCGGTTCGGACCGGCGAGCGTTCGGCGGTCGAGGGCAAGTGGTCACGCGGCCGCGCTGGCGGCGGCAGTGGCGGCGTTCGCGCTCGTCCTGGCCGGCTTGCTGGCCACCCACCACGCCACCCGCCTCGCTCTGCCCCCCGGCCAGGCGGTGGCGGCACTGCGCGCCGACCAGGCCTGGCGAGCGCACCTATCGGGCGCCAGGGTCACGCGCGTTCAGGTCATGCCCCTGGATTCGCGCTATGACCAGCTGATCGTCTACGACGGTCTGCGGATGATCTACCAGGCCGACGTCTCGTCCCGCGGCACCGTGGTCGGCGTCACCGACCTGCGCGGGTCGAAGTCGGCCTTCGGCAGCGCAATCGCCAACGACCCGGGCGTGCTCGCCCTCCTCAGCCTGACCTTCGTGCTTGTCACTGCGGTCTGGCCGCTGTGGCGGTTGCGCAACCTGGACGTGCTCGTGGCGGTCAGCCTGGTTGCCTCGGTGCCGCTGCTGAACGACACGCTGCCGCTGGTGGCCATCGTGTATCCCGCGCTTGCCTATCTCGGTCTCCGGGCCGCCGTGATGGCGCTCGGCCGGAGCGGCGGGGCCGCTCCGTCGGCGCCGTTGCTCGACCGGCTCACTCCGGGCTGGACCTTCGCGCGCCGGCGCCGGCTGCTGCGCCTGGTCGCCGGGGCCGCGGCGCTGATCGTCGCCATGGTGGGACTGAGCTCACTGCATGTGGTCGACGTCGGCTATGCCGTGATGGAGGGCGCGACGGCGCTCGTCCACGGAGTGCTGCCCTACGGACACGTCCCAGACATCCTGCACGGGGACACCTACCCGCTCGGTTCCTACCTGCTCTACGTGCCCTTTGCCTGGGTCGATCCCGTCCACACGGCGTGGGACAACGCCGACTTCACCCTGGTCGTGGCCGTGGTGGCCGCGGTCCTGATCGCCATCGGGCTCGCCCGCAGCCATCGCCCCGCCGGCGAGCACGCTGAGCGACATGAGCTGAACGGACTGCGCGCGGCCATCGCGTGGCTGACCTTCCCCACCGTGCTGCTCGCCGTGTCAACCGGCACCACGGACCTGGTCCTGGGCGCCGTGCTCGTGGGCGCCGTACTGGTGTGGCGACGGCCCGCCGCGTCCACGACGATCCTGGCCGCGGGGGCCTGGTTCAAGCTCCTGCCGATCGCGCTGCTCCCCGTGACCCTGGCCCGCCTCCGGGGCCCGGCGCGGGCCCGGGCGATGCTCGGCGTCGCCGCCGTCAGCGCGCCGATGGTGGCGCTGCTGGTCGGGCTAGGCGGCATTCGCGGCCCCGTGCGGATGATCCACGCGCTGGCCTTCCAGTCGACGCGGAGCTCGCCGCACGAACTGTGGACGGTGGTCGGGAGCGTCCCGCTCCAGCAGATCGCTCAGGCGCTGACCGCCGCGCTGATTGTCGGCGGCGCAGTCCGGGTGGCTCGCGACGGCGCGCTCGCGCGCGATCGGACCCGGATGGCCGCGCTGTTCGCCGCGGTGCTCCTCGGGCTCCAGGTCTCGGCCAATTACTGGAGCTCGTTCTATCTCAGCTGGGTCATCCCGCTCCTGGCTGTGTCTTTGCTTACGAACGGCGTGGAGCGGCCGACAACCTGACCATGGCCACGGAAGCTCGCGCGTCGGCGCCTTACCCGCTCCCGGATACCGCCGGCGGTGCAATGCCGTGGGCGGTCGAGCCGGTCATTCCGCTGGCCTCAACAAAGCGCTCTGCCTGCGCCGCGACGTGGACGGTGTTCTGGAGGACGCGCTTGCTGGTCTGGATCGCCGGCTGCGCCGGGCTGCTCGGGTTCGGCCTCTCGGCCCACGCCGACCCGCCCGGGATGTCGAGATCGTTCGGTGCCGTCGGCAATCTCCTGGTCGCACCGGCGGTGCGCTGGGACGCGCTCTGGTATCTGCGCATCGCCGGCCACGGCTACCAGACCGCGCGCGAGGTCGCGTTCTGTCCGCTCTACCCGCTGTTGATGCGCGCCGTGTCGGTGCTCACCGGGTCGCTCGCCGCCGCCGGCATCGTCATCTCAATGGCCGGCCTGCTGATGGGGTTGATCTTCATCCGCCGCCTCACCGAGCTCGAGCTCGGCCCGCGTGCCGCCTCGGCCACGGTCGAGCTGCTCGCAGTCTCACCCGTCGCGGTGTATCTGTCCGCCGTCTACACCGAGGGGCTGTTCCTCGCCCTCTCGGCCGGGAGCCTGTACTGCGCTCGGCGGGGGCGGTGGTTCACGGCCGGATTGCTCGGCGGGCTGGCCGCGCTCACGCGGGTGACCGGCGTCGTGCTCGCCGTCCCCCTGCTCCTGCTCTTCTTCTACGGCCCTCGAGGCGATCGGCCGCTCGCGCGCGCGGCGGCGTGGTGGAAGCCTCGCTACCGCATCACGCCGTCGGTCATGTGGATCGGCTTCGTGCCCGCGGGCGCGGCCGCGTTCGCGCTCTATCTCCAGCTGCGTGGGTTCGGCGGCACCGGGACCGTGGCCGCACAGCAGCATTTCTCGGGCCATCAGTTCGTGTTCCCGCTCGTCGGGGCGTGGCAGGGAGCGGTGGCGGCGCTGACCCAGTTCCGGCTCGAGCTGATCGGGATCGGACCGGTCGGTATCCAGGATCAGGCGATTTTCCAGTTCGGCGTCCTCATCCTCGCCGTGGCCGCACTCGTGCCCATGGTCCGGCGGGTCCCGTTCGCCTACAGCGCGTACGCGATCTGCGGATTGCTCGTGGCCCTTTCGACGCCCACCGCCTGGGCACCGCTGGCCGGGCTGGCAAGGTACGTAACGGTGCTGTTCCCGCTCTACATGGGCGTCGCCGCATGGGCGGCGGAGCGTCAGGCCACGCGGCGGCTCGTCATCGGTTCGGCCCTTCTCATGTGCCTCCTGGCGGTCCAGTTCGCGACCTGGCACATGCCCGGCACGCCGGCCATCTGAACCCCTCCACGCAGCCCCTCTGCGCGTGGACAGCTGTCCTACGCGTCCAGAAATCTGGACGGCTACCGAGTCGGCTCAACTTCCCAAGACGTCGGGTCGATCACTGGGCTGAGCATGGGAACCACATCATCAAAGAAGATCGTTGGCCTGAACATCGAGCCCGGCTACGTCGCCGCGGTCGAGACGCGCTCCGGGGTTGCCGTCGAGCGGGCCGCGACCGCGCAACTGGCGCCGGGCGTCGTGCGGGACGGTGAGGTCGCCGACGTCGACACGCTGGCGGCGGTGCTGAAGGAGCTCTTCTCTCAGCACAAGCTCGGCAAGCGGGTCCGGCTCGGCGTCGCGAACCACCGCATCGTCATGCGCACGCTCGACCTGCCGCCGCTGAAGGGTCCGAAGGAGATCGCCTCGGCGGTCCGCTTCCAGGCCCAGGATCACATCCCGATGCCGCTCGAGCAGGCCGTGCTCGAGCATCACACCCTGGGCACGGTCGACACCGCCGAGGGACCGCGGACCCGGGTCGTCCTGGTCGCCGCGCGCCGGGACATGATCGAGAAGCTGCTCGCGGCCGCGCGCAAGGCCGGGTTGAGGCCTCACGGCGTCGACCTCTCGGCCTTCGCGATGATCCGCGCCCTGCACCGCCAGGGCAGCACCGAGCCGGTGCTCTACATCAACGTCGGCGGCATGACCAACCTCGCCGTTGCCGTCGGCCCGACCTGCGTCTTCACCCGCGTGGTCGCCCACGGCACCGAGTCGATCGCCGGTGAGCTCGCCGAGCGCCGCGCGCTCACGCTCGAGCACGCCCACGCGTGGCTCAAGCACGTCGGCGTGCTCGAGCCGGCCGAGGACATCGACGGCGACGCCGAGATCGTGGCCGAGGCCCGCGAGGTGCTCGAGGAGGGGATCCGCAGGATCGCCGACGAGGTGCGCAACTCGCTGGACTTCTACGCCATGCAGGACGGGACCAGCAACGTCGAGCGGGCGGTCGTCACCGGTCCCGCCGTCGCGATCCCCGGCTTCGCCGAGCAGCTCGCCGCGCAGGCCGGTCTTCCGCTTGAAGTTGGCGTGGTCGAGGAAGGACGCGCCGGCGCGTTCGGTGACATCGACGCCGGCCGGCTCGCGGTCGCGGCCGGCCTGACCGTCGAAGAGGTGACGCCGTGAAGGCAGTCAATCTGATTCCCGCCGAAGCGCGAAAGCGCGGCGGCGGTGTCTCAAGCTCGTCCCAGCTCGCTACCTACGGGCTGTTCGGACTGCTTGCCGTGGTTCTCGGACTGGTCGTCTATTACGTCACGACCAGCAACACGATCTCCGATCGCCAGGCCCAGCTGACCACGCTGAAGGCCGAGGTCGCGCAGGCCCAGTCGCGCGTGAACAGCCTCGGCAGCTACACCCAGTTCCGTCAGCTCGCCCAGTCTCGCGCCCAGACGGTCGAGGGGATCGCAGCCACCCGCTTCGACTGGCACTCCGCCTTCAGTGACCTGACCCGGGTCGTCCCCGCCAACACCTCGCTCCAGTCGCTGTCGGCCACGGTGGCGCCGGGCGCCACTGCGGGCGGCTCCGGTGGCGGTGGCGCCGGCTCAGCCGGCAACCTGCGCAGCGGCGTCTCGGCGCCCGCCTTCGAGCTCGTCGGCTGCACGGGCAGCCAGGACGACGTGGCCCGGCTGATGTCGAGGCTCCGTCTGATCGACGGCGTGACCCGCGTCTCGCTCGGCTCCTCGCAGAAGAGCTCCTCGGCTCAGGGCGGCGCCTCGGTGTCCGGCTCGGGCGGTGGCTGCGGGCCCGACAAGCCGAGCTTCGACGTCATCGTCTTCTTCTCGCCGGTGCAGGGTGCCGGACCCTCGGGAGCCACGTCGGTGGGGACCGTGATGACCTCAGGAGGTACGAAGTGACCGCTCGCGACCGGATCGTGATCGTGGTCGTCCTGATCGCGGCCGCGCTGGCCGCCTCATGGATGCTGATCGTCCAGCCCAAGCGCAAGCAGGCAGCCAGCCTGGCCACCCAGGTGACCTCGACGCAGTCGCAGCTCGACAGCGTCCGTTCCGAGCTGGCGCAGGGCGAGTCGGCCCGCCGCCAGTTCGCCAGCGAGTACACCCAGATGGTGCGGCTCGGCGAGGCGGTCCCGCCCGACGACAACGTGCCGTCGCTGATCTACCAGCTCCAGAGCGCGGCCGGTGCCGCCAGGGTGGACTTCCGCACGCTGCAGGTCAACTCCTCGGGCAGCACCGCTCCGACGACCGGTACCTCGAGTTCGGCTCAGTCGGGCTCGGCCCAGAACCTGCCCCCGGGTGTGACCGTCGGCCCCGCCGGCTTCCCGGTGGAACAGTTCACCTTCAGCTTCCAGGGCAGCTTCTTCCACCTCTCGGACTTCTTCAACCGCCTCCAGCGCTTCGTCACCGCGAAGAATCGGCAGATCTCGATCAGCGGACGCCTGATGACGCTGAACGCGATCAACCTGACGGCGAGCCCCGAGGGCTTCCCGCAGATCACCGCCAACGTCTCGGCCACCGCGTACATGCTGCCGGCCTCGCAAGGGCTGGTCGCGGGCGCGAGCCCGACCGCACCGGCGGCCAGCGGCGCCGGCGCCCCCGCCTCCTCGTCCACGTCCACGCCAACCGCGGCGGCTGCAGCCGTCACCTCGCCACTGCGATGAGCATCTTCAAAGCAATCCTCACTGACCTTCGCCAGCGCCGGCTGTGGCCGATTCCGCTCGCCCTGATCGCGGCCATCGTCGCGGTGCCGGTTGTGCTGGCGAAGTCGCCGCACACGCCCCCGATGACCCCGCTGCCGGCTTCGCCGTCCCCCGCGGCGGGCACGCCCGTGGCGGCGATCTCGGTCAACAACTCCGCCACCGGCTCGCACCCGATCGGTAAGGCACGTGACCCGTTCACGCAGCAGGTGCTGCCCAAGACGGTCGGTGCCAGCGTGTCGGCCGCGCTGGGCGGAGCGGCAGCCGCCGCTACGACCACCGCCCCGACCGGCGCGACGAGCTCGGGCACCGAGCACGGGCAGTACCGGTTCGAGCAGCGGCTCCGGCACCTCGACCGGGTCGACCAGCTCCGGCAGCACCGGCGGCACCACGTCGTCAGGCTCGGCACCGGTCTCACCGGTTCCGGCCAACGCCAAGCCGACGCCTGCACCGAGCGGCCTGACCGCCACCGAGTCCTATCGCGTGGCCGTGTCGATCACCAACTCCCGCGGCGGCGTCGACGTGATCGATCCGCTCGTTCGCCTGAGCCCGCTCCCGAGCGCGAGCAGCCCGCTCGTGGTCGAACTGGGCGTCCTGCAGGGCGGCAACCGCGTGCTCTTCGCCGTCCAGCCCGGCACCACGGTGAGCGGGCCCGGCAGCTGCACGCCCGGACCGATCGACTGCGAAGTGCTGTCCCTGGGCCAGGATCAGGTGGAGAACGTCTCCTCCGGTCTCGCCTCGGCCTCGTTCGCGGTCACCGCGGTCACGGCTGAGCAGCACCCGTCGGCTGCCGCCGCCAACGCGGCCCGCCGAGCCGTATCCGAGGCGGGACGCGAGCTGATGGCGAACTCGCCGCTCAGCGCCCTCGGTCTCTTCGAGTACCAGCCCCAGGTCGGCGCCGTCGTCGATCTGCGCAACCTGACTGTCGGAGGTAACTGATGCGCCGTCTCCTGCCCACCAACCGCATCCGCTGGTCCCTGCTGGCGACAGCACTGACCTTCGGCGTGTCGCTGGCGGCGGCGAGCGGGGCCAGGGCGGTCGTGGTCGACATGAACTCCGTCGGCTCGGGAAGCGTCCAATACAACCCGTCGAGCCAGGCCGGGTACTACGGCATCGCGCCGGTGCCCCAGCAGGACGTCAATGGCGCTTATATCCCCGACGCTTGGGTGAGCACGCTTGGCAGTGCTCAGGTTCCCACGGTGGACCAGGCCGGGGCCTGCTCCGATCCGTCCTTGTCTCCCGATCTGGTCTTCCAGAGCAACGCCCTGTGCTGGCACGGCGGCGCGGTCGCCCACAGCAACGAGACTTTCGCCTTCACCTGGGACCCGCTTCGCCGTTACTGGGCCACGACGAGGAACTTCGTCGAGAAGTTCCTGAGCGACGTGGCCGCCAACAGCGGTGGGTTTGCCGGACCGTACTCGGTAACGCCGCAGTACACCGACTCTTCC
This sequence comes from uncultured Solirubrobacterales bacterium, assembly GCA_963748585.1. Taxonomy (GTDB): domain Bacteria; phylum Actinomycetota; class Thermoleophilia; order Solirubrobacterales; family Solirubrobacteraceae; genus Palsa-465. The sequence continues at coordinate 775,738 of CAVVJR010000005.1, forward strand.
GGTCACGCGCGGCAACAGTTCGGTCTACGGCGGAGGCTGCGTCGACTATCGGATCGGTCGGCGGCGCCACGTGCCAGTTCGGTAACAGTGTGGGGACCGGTCAGGGTTACAACTACCCGTCCAACGGTTGCTCGGTCTCAGGCCAGAACGTCTGGTACAACACGCCGAACGGCCCGCTCGGCACGCAGAACAACGACATCTGCCTGACCGCCGCGCAGATCGAGAGCTACGTCTCGACCATGGTCACCCAGACCGGTCTTCTGGCCCGCACTCAGCCCGGCCACACGCCGATCGTCGACGTGCTCACCCCGGCCGGCGTGGAGACGTGCCTCGACGCGGCCGGAAAGGTCTGCTCGGAGTACAGCTCTGCCCCGGCGACCTTCTGCTCTTATCACGGCCAGGTCAACGTCAACGGCACGGAGATCCCGTACGTGGTCCAGCCCTGGACGGCGACGTGGGACAAGGGCAAGCTCTGCGACGACGCCAACGTGCCGACGATCCCGAACCCGGTGCCGGTCGACCAGCTGGCCACCGACGTCGGTCATCGGCTGGTCAGCCCGCTCAGCCAGGGCAACCTGGGCGCCATCATCAACCCCAATCTCACTGGCTGGTTCGGCCTCGACGGATCCGAGATATACGACAACGGGTGCACTCCGCTGGGCGGCAGGCTGGATGCGGTCACGCTCAACGGCAGATCCGTACTCGCTGCAGCGCGAGTTCAACAATGCCGGCGCGATCGAGACCGACCCCAACGCACTCCCATGCATCGACTGGACCGCACTCGCGCCCACGTTCGTCGCCCCCAGTGCGGTCAACGTCGGGGATGTCCTTCAGCTCGACGGCTCGACCTCCGTTTCCTCGCTGCTGGTCCCGCGGGCTAACTACGCCTGGGACTTCGGCGACGGAACGACCTCCGTCGGCCCGAGCGTGGTTCACAGCTACGCCAAGGCCGGCAACTACACGATCAAGCTGAGCGTCACCGACCGCGGCGGAAACGTGTCGACCGTGACCCAGTCGGTCCAGGTCCTCGGCGCCAACGGCCAGCCCGTGACGCCCGCCGACCGAATGCCGGGTCCGGACCGGGCGGGAGCGGCGGCTGCTGAGCGTGCGGCTGCAGCTGGTGCCGCAGAGCCTCAAGAACGTGCTCAGCTACGGCCTCCGGGTGACGCTGATCTCGAACGCTTCGGCCGACGGGATCGCGAAGGTCTCGATTCCGCGCAGTGCGGCCAGGGCGGCGCACATCAAGGCCGGTCGCGGACCGATGGTCCAGATCGGGCTCGGCACCGTGCAGGTGAAGAACGGCACCGGGACCCTGCGGGTTCGACTGCCGAAGACCACCGCGGCCAAGCTGCGCAAGCTCAAGCACGTGACGCTGTCCATCCGCTTCGCCCTCGTGGCCAAGGGCGGAAGTCACTACACGATCACTGAAGCTGGCCGGTACTAGCGCGAACGCGCTGGGTTTGCGGTCGGCCCTGAGCTAGTACCGGCTTAACGGAAATCGCCCTGGGGGCGATTTCCGTCGGCCAGGCGATTCCTCGCCGGTGCAACACGGCTTGCTCGTGTTGCGGTGCTGGGGGCAGGTGCTAGGTTGCCGCGCCGCTTGAGGCTCTGGATCGCATCGCACGGGCGGACGTGTGCCGTCTCACTTCTCGTCTGCGCGGTGATGCTCGCGGGCGCCGGTGCCAGCTCCGGCGATCTGGTCTCACGCCAGCAGTCGCTGCAGCAATCGATCAGCGCCGACAGCGCGCAGATCGGGGCGTACAACGGGCGACTGGAGGATCTCCAGGCGAGGATCGCCGGGCTGCAGTCGAGCCTGGCCATCCAACAGGCAGAGCTCCGTCGGGTTCGTGCCGCGCTCGAGTACGCGCGCGAGCTGGTGGCCCAGCTGCGGGCTCAGCTGATCGGTGATCGCCAGGCGCTGGCCGGTCAGCTCGTGGCCCAGTACGAGTCGCCCGCTCCGGACATCGTCGGAGTCGCGCTCCAGGCGCACGGGTTCACCGACCTGCTCTCGCAGGTGACCCAGATGCAGGCCATCGCGCGCGAGAACGCGTCGGCGATCGTCCGGGTGGCCCGTGACCGGGCAAGGGTTCAGCGCCAGGTGATGCAGCTGGCGGGGGCCGAGATCCGCCGGCAGCGCGTCACCGAGGCGATCGCGGTCGAGCGCGACCAGGTGGCGAGCCTGCAGCTCGCTGTGCTGGACAGAGAGCACCGGGCGATCGGGGACCGAAATCGCAAGCAGAGCGAGCTCAGGCAGGTGGAACGGCAGATGGCGGCGCAGGCGGCGGCCGCGCAGCGGGCGGCGGCCGCGCAGGCCGCGGCATCCCCGCAAGCCGCCTCCACGGGAGGAGTGGCCCCCTCGGGCGACTCCGGGTTCTTCCCCGCGCCGGGCACGAACTACACCATGGGCGAGGAGCCGGCGATCGCCGCGCGGCTGAACACGCTCGGTAAGGCGCTCGGACTCCACCTCATCGGCCTGTCCGGCTACCGCAGCCCGCAGCACTCGGTTGAGGTGGGCGGCTTCGCCGACGATCCGCACACCCGCGGGGAAGCATCCGACACCCCCGGCGTGGAGGGCGTGCCCGAGGCCACCTTGGAGCGGTTCGGGCTCACGCGGCCGTTCCCGGGGGCCGCGGAAGCGGACCACATCCAGCTCGCCTGACCGCACCTTTTCCCCTGCAGGCGGGTTGACGCTCCTGTAGCCTGCCGCACACATATCACCCAGCCGAATCGCCCGGCTCAGAGCCTGAGGTGATCGGGGGACCCGCTGGGACCGAGCTCGGTCCCGTGGGGCGAATCGCCGGCATCCCGGCGTAGCGCGACTCTTTCAGCGCGAGCCCGTCAGCTAACCCCGTAGGCGCCATGAAAGAGAAGGGGTCAGCCGTGCTCGGTGCCCGTCCTCGGACCGTCGCAATCTTCTATATCGCCCTGCTGCTCGCCGCGACCCTCGGTCCGACGGCTTCCGCCCGCGCCGCTTCGCTCGGCGCTCGCGCGCTCCGCCAGGGGATGCAGGGCGGCGACGTCAGAGCACTCCAGACGGAGCTGACCGAAGCCGGCTTCAACACTCCGGCCGACGGTCGTTTCGGGTCGTCGACAACCCGCAGCGTCCGGAGCTTCGAGCGGCGCTTCGGGCTCAGGGTCAACGGGGCCGCCGGCGCCGCGGTCGTCCGGACCCTGCGAGAGGTGCTGTTCGGCGATCCCGGCACGCCCCCGCTGGGCGCGCGCACGCTCAAGCCGGGCATGAACGGCGAGGACGTCAGAACCCTGCAGCGCGATCTGACCACCACGGGCTATCCGACCGCAGTGGACGGAAAGTTCGGCTCCTCGACCAAGGCCAGCGTGCTCTACTTCGAGCGCGACAACCGCCTCGCCCCCAACGGCGTCGTCACTTACCAGCAGACCCAGATCCTGCGCCAGCTCGTGGCCATCGTGGCCGTCGGAGGCCAGAACAGCGGCCTCGGGAGCAGCAGCGCGCCGGCGAAGCCGCCGAGCACCAAAGCCACCGGCACGACGACGATCAACGCCAATGGCACGGCGACCGCGCCCGCAGGCGCTCCGCGCCAGGTCCAGGAGGTCGTGGCGGCGGCCAACCAGATCATCCACACGCCGTACATCTGGGGTGGCGGGCACGGGAGCTGGAACTCGCCCGGATACGACTGCTCCGGGTCGGTGAGCTATGCCCTCCATGGCGCCGGGCTGCTGTCCTCCCCCGAGGTGTCGGGCGCGCTCGAGACCTACGGCGACCCCGGACCGGGGAAGTGGATCACGATCTACGCCAACGCCTCGCACGTGTTCATGGTCGTGGCCGGCCGGGCCTTCGACACGGCCGACTTCGGCGGCCCCAACATCCCCGGCGGCACCGGCCCGCGCTGGCGCAGCAACCCGACCGGGAACCTGGCCGACGGTGCCCATTACTGGGTCGTGCACCCGCCGGGCCTGTGATCTCGCCGCCGCCGTAATCTTGGGCGCCTATGGCGCTCCGTCTCATCACCTCCGGCGAATCGCACGGCCCCGGCCTGACCTGCATCGTCGAGGGGCTGCCGGCCGGGCTCGAGCTCGACCGCGAGTCGCTCGACCGCGATCTGGCCCGGCGCCAGCTCGGCCACGGCCGCGGAGGGCGAATGAAGATCGAGCGCGACCGCGTGCAGGTGACGGCCGGCGTTCGCCACGGCCGCACCCTGGGCAGCCCGGTCGCGCTCCAGGTGGTCAACCGCGACTACGCCAACTGGGAGGAGCGGATGAACCCGTGGCCGGTGGATGCCGCGGTGGCCGAGGTCCATTTGCCGCGGCCCGGGCACGCCGACCTGGCCGGCACCCAGAAGTACGGCCTCACCGACGTCCGCGACGTGCTCGAGCGCGCCAGCGCGCGGGAGACCGCGGCGCGGGTGGCCGGCGGCGCTCTGGCCAAGGCCTTCCTCCGCGCCCTGGGGGTCGAGGTGTTCTCCCACGTCACCCAGATCACCGGGGTCACCGCGCCGGCCAGGGAGGACCTGACCCCGGCCGATTTCGCCGGCGTCGACGAGTCGCCGGTCCGGTGTCTCGATCCGGCCGCGACCCGGGCCATGGTGGCCGAGATCAATCGGCTGCGCAAGGAGAACGAGTCGCTCGGCGGCGTGTTCGAGGTTCGCGCGTTCGGTCTCCTGCCCGGGCTCGGGTCGCACGTCTCCTGGGAGGAGCGCCTCGACGGGCGGCTCGGCCAGGCCATCCTCTCGATCCAGGCCGTCAAGGCGGTCTCGGTCGGCGACGGGATCGAGGTCGCGGGCCTCCCGGGCTCGCAGGCTCACGACGAGATCTTCTACGGCGACGGCAACGGCTACTTCCGGGACACCAACCGCTCCGGCGGGGTTGAGGGCGGGATGACCACCGGCACCCCACTGGTCGTCCGCGGCTGGATGAAACCGCTCCCGACCCTGACCAAGCCGTTGCGCTCGGTCGACATCGCCACCCATGAGCCGGCCGAGGCCCTGCGTGAGCGCACCGACTCGTGCACGGTCCCGGCCGCCGGGGTGGTGGGGGAGGCGATGGTCGCCTACGTGCTCGCCGACGCCTACCGCCGGAAGTTCGGCGGCGATCACATCGACGACGTGAGGGCAGCCGTGCAGGCCTACCAGGAGCGCATCGGTTGGCAGCGCCACTGACGCTCCCGACGCCCGGCAGCGTGATCTGCATCGGGTTCATGGGAGCGGGCAAGTCGACCGCCGCGCGGCGGGCGGCCCGCGCGCTCGGGCTCGAGGCGGTCGACGTCGACGAGCTGCTCGAGCAGCGGCTCGGCAAGCCGATCGATCAGGTCTTCGCGCAGGACGGCGAGGCCGCGTTCCGGGCCGCCGAGGCAAAGCTCACGCTCGAGCTGCTCGATGCCCGCCACCCGCGGGTCCTGGCGCTCGGCGGCGGGGCGCTCGGACATCCAGACGTGCGGGCGGCTATGGCCGAGCACACGGTGATCTGGCTCGACGTCGAGCTCGAGACGGCGTGGATGCGGTGCGAAGGCAGCGCCCGTCCGCTGGCCCGCGACCGGGCGACGTTTGAGCGCCTGTACGGCGAGCGACAGGCCGTCTATGCGAGCCATGCCGACGCGATCGTCGCCGGCGACGACGCCGACGTCATCCCGCGCGTGCTCACCGCGCTGGCCGGCAGGCCGGCCGGGGCCAAGCTGCTCTGGGCGAGCAGCGCCTCGGGCGACTACCCCGTGTACATCGGGAACGCACTCCTCGGCTTCTGGCCCTCGGCGATCGAGGGACGGCGGTTCCTGGTCACCGACGGCCGCGTGGGCGGACTGTACGGCGACGCGCTCGAGCCGCTCTCCGGACGCGTGGCCATCATGCCGGGCGAGCAATCGAAGACGGTCGCCCACGCGGAGATCGTGTGGACCGAACTCGTCCGCGCGGGCATGACCCGCCGCGACGTCGTCGTCGCCCTGGGTGGGGGAGTGGTGGGTGACCTGGCCGGCTTCTGCGCCGCCACCTACCAGCGCGGGGTCCCGTACGTCCAGGTCCCGACCACGCTGGTGGCCCAGGTCGACTCCGCCTACGGGGGCAAGACCGGCGTCGATCTGACCGAGGCCAAGAACTATGTCGGCGCCTACCACCAGCCCGCGGCCGTGATCGCCGACGTCGGCGTGCTGGACACGCTTCCGGACGCGGAGGTCGCGGCCGGATATGCCGAGGTGGTCAAGACGGCCCTGATCGCAGGCGGCGATCTCTGGGAGCGGGTCCGCACCGGCGCCGAGCCGACTGCTCCCGACGTGATCGCCGACTGCGTCCGGACGAAGCTGAAGATCGTGGCCCGGGATGAGCGAGACGCCGGGGTCCGGCAGGTGCTGAACCTCGGCCACACCGTCGCCCACGCGATCGAGACCGTGACCGGCTACGCCCGCTACCGCCACGGCGAGGCGGTGGCGCTCGGGTTGCTGGCCGCCCTGGCCCTGTCGGGGCAGCGCGAGCTCCGTGACGAGGTGCAGGGGCTGCTGCGCGACCATGGCCTGCCGACGAGGCTCGAGGACGCCGACCCGGACGCGGTGGTGATGGCCACGGCCCGCGACAAGAAACGGGTCGGCGAGGGCCAGGTGCCGTTCGTGCTCCTCGATCGCCCGGGGGCCCCGCGGCCCGGTTGCCCGGTCGAGTCCCGCGCCCTGATCGCGGCCGTGCGAGAGTTGCGAGCCTGATGGCGCTGCGAAACCGGATCGAGGTGATGCACGGCGTCAACCTCGACCAGCTCGGGCGCCGCGACCCGAGCCACTACGGTGGCATCACGTTCGAGGAGCTCGAGCTCCGGGTCTCGGCCACCGCGGCCGAGCTCGGCCTGGAGACGCGGTTCTTCCAGACCAACCACGAGGGCGCGTTCGTCGAGCACCTGCACCGACTCGACGGACTCGCAGATGGCATCCTGCTCAATCCAGGTGCCTGGACCCACTACTCCTACGCCATCCGCGACGCGCTCGAGCTGGCCGCTCTCCCCGCGGTCGAGGTCCACCTGTCCGACGTCGACTCCCGTGAGGCGTGGAGGCGTGAATCGGTGATCCGGGACATCTGCATCGGAACCGTGGCCGGCAAAGGGCCGGCGGGGTACCGCGAAGCCCTCGAGCACCTGCAACGGGAGCTCGCGGCATGAGCGCCGAGGCGCGCGCGGACCGGCTCGCCGACCGGCTGCCCGAGGCCGGCGTCGAGTACATGCTGGTCACCGACCTGACCAACGTGCGCTACCTGACCGGCTACACGGGCAGCAACGGCCTGGCCGTCGTGGGGCCGGAGCTCCGCGATTTCGTGACCGATTTCCGCTACGTCGAGCAGGCGGCCGAGGAGGTCTACCCCGGCTTTGAGCGCCGTCGCGGGACCCAGGACCTGCTCGAGGTGGTGGAGGAAGCGCTGCCCCCGGGTTCGGTCCGGCTCGGGTTTGAAGATGCGCATGTCTCGGTCCGCCGGCTGGCTCGCCTCCGGGACGTGCTCCCGGACCGGGTGGAGCTGATCGGCGTCACCGGCCTGGTCGAGACGCTGCGTGCGGTCAAGGATGCCGATGAGGTGGCCGCGATCCAGGCCGCCACCGAGCTGGCCGACCAGGCCTTCGAAGCCCTGCTCGCGGGCGGCTTGGCCGGTCGCTCGGAGCGCGAGCTGGCCCTGGCGCTCGAGTTCAAGATGCGCGAGCTCGGCGCCACCGGCCCGAGCTTCCCGCCGATCGTGGCCGGCGGTCCGCATGGGGCGCTTCCGCACGCGCAGCCCCGGGATACGCCGGTCGCGCGCGGCCAGCTCGTGGTCATCGACTGGGGCGCCCAGCTCGACGGGTACTGCTCTGACTGCACCCGGACAGTGGCCGTAGGGGATCCCGGCGAGACCGCCCGCGCCGTCTATCAGCTCGTGCTCGACGCCCAGCTGGCCGGCCTCGATGCGGTGAAGGCGGGAGCCTCCGGGCAGGAGGTCGACAAAGCCGCCCGCCGGGTGATCGACGCCGGCGGCCACGGAGACCAGTTCGGGCACGGTCTCGGACACGGGGTGGGCCTCGACATCCACGAGGCGCCGCGGCTGGGCCAGCGCTCAGACGACGTGCTCGAGAGCGGCAACGTGGTCACGGTCGAGCCTGGCATCTATCTGCCCGGAGAGCTCGGCGTGCGGATCGAGGACCTCACCGTGGTCGCCAACGGACCGGCCTCGGATCCTCACCGGCATCACCAAAGACCTGCTCGTCGTCGATTAGCCTTTTCGTCCGCGGGCCTCAACCGGCGCCGGCGGGTGCCGAGTTGCAGGGGGGATGACCACCGAAACGCGTGCTCGGCCGTGCGCCGTCGGTGACCTGGCCGGCGCGACCGCGCTCGGCCCCCGGGCGCGCCGCCTGGGCGCTCACGGTGCGAGCGGTGGTGGTCTCGCGACTGGTCGTGTGGGGCGCCGGGGTCATCGCGGCCGCGGTGTTCGGCCGCTCCCACCTGGCCATCCAGATATTCGACGTCCACGGAGTGACCGAGCCGTTTCACAGCTCGCTGGCCAATCTCCTGGCTGCCCCGGCCGCGCGCTGGGACTCGGTCTGGTACCTGACCATCGTCCAGCACGGCTACTTCTCACGGCCGTCGAGCGCGTTCTTCCCCCTCTATCCGCTGCTCGTCCGTCGCGACCGCGCCGGTGTTCGGCTCCGCCGTGGCCGCCGGAGTGGCCATCTCGGTCGCGGCCATGACCGGAGCGCTCTACCTCCTGCACCGGCTGGCCGCGCTCGACCTGTCAGAGCGTGCCACCGCCCTCACCGTGCTGCTCGTGGCGTTCTTTCCCACCGCGCTGTTCTTCTCCGCCGTATACACCGAGTCGCTCTACCTGCTGCTGTCGGTCGGCGCGATATACGCGGCGCGGCTCGACCGCTGGACCATCGCCGGCCTGCTCGGCGCCGGGGCGGCGCTGAGCCGGCCGAACGGGTTACTGGTCGCGCTCCCGCTGGCCATCTTGTACGTCACCTCGCATCGGCGCCTCGGGCGCTCGGCCGCCTGGATCGCCCTCGTCCCGCTCGGGGCCGTCGCTTACCTGGCCTACCTGGGGGTCATCTGGCACGCGCCGCTGGCCGAGTACCAGGCCCAGGTCGACTTCGGGCGCTCGTTCGCCGGCCCGTTCGGCGGCGTGTTCGGGGCCCTGATCCAGCTCCCCGGGGACATCGCCCACCTGGCCTCCTCCACGGCGCAGCACTCCTTCTACTGGACCCCGGTCAGCACCAATCAGCAGCACCTGATCGACCTTGGCTTCTTCGTTTTCACCGCCGCCGGAGTGTGGCTCGGTCGCCGTCGGCTGCCGATCGCCTACACCGTCTACGCGGTCGCGCTGCTCGCGGCGGCCACCAGTTATCCGCACACCGGCGAGCCGCTCGAGGCCGTTCCCCGCTACATGCTCGTGGTCTTCCCCGCCTTCATGGGCTGGGGGTCGGTGCTGGCCGAGCGCCGCGGTGCCGGCCGAGTGGCTCTCCTCGCCTCCGGGGTGCTGCTGACCGCGTTCAGCGCCCTGTGGGGCGTCTGGGCCTGGATCGCCTGAACGGCAGCACTTACGTCGCCCGGCACCGACTCCAGCCGGTGGCGGGCTGCGTTTTAGCTCGTGTGCGACCCATAGGTCGCCCGCCGCCACCGGGAGTCCGCAGCGGGCGACATTGTTGTCGATGCGTGGCGGCGTCAGCCCGACAGCCGGGGTCAAACCCGGCGTTCGGATGTCAGGCCCCACGGACGCCGTGCCCGCTAACGCGGGCATTGGCAGTTCGGCCTGGCGGCCGAACATGCCGGGCTGGCACGGCCCATCGCTACCCTGTCTACGCGAATGATCTCGACCAACCAATTTCGCAACGGAAATCACATCGACGTCGACGGGACGATCTTCAAGATCCTCGAGTTCCAGCACGTCAAGCCGGGGAAGGGCGGCGCGTTCGTCCGCACCAAGCTCCGGCGGGCCAGCGACGGCGCGGTGATCGACCGCACGTTCCGGGCGGGGGAGAAGTTCCGTCCCGTGCGCACCGAGGTCCGGCGCATGCAGTACCTCTACCAGGACGGCAGCTACGCCCACTTCATGGATTCCGAGAGCTACGAGCAGTTCCAGATCCCGGTGGGCACGCTGAGCGAGCCGCTGCGCTGGATGCGCGACTCCGACGAGGTCGAGCTGCTGTACATCGACGACGAGCCGGCCGACGTGCAGCTGCCGAGCGCGATCGATCTGGCGGTGGCGGAGACCGAGCCGGGGCTGCGCGGGGACACCGCGTCCGGTGGCGGCACGAAGCCCGCCGTGCTCGAGACCGGCACCCGGATCAGCGTGCCGCTGTTCATCGACGTCGGCGACCGAGTGCGCGTCGACACCCGCTCGGGCGAATACGTGTCGCGTGCGTAGGAGCGAGCAGCGGCGGGCCGCGGTCTGGTCCCTGTACCAGAGCGACCTGCTGGACCGCCCGCTGGAGGAGACGCTGCCGCGGGACACGCACGCGTTCGTCCGGGCTCTGACGGAGTTGGTGGAAACCCGCCGGCCGGAGCTCGACGAGCTGATCCGTGAGCACGCCACCGGCTGGCCGCTCGAGCGGATCGCGCCGCTGGAGCGCTCGATCCTGCGCGTCGGCCTGGTCGAGATGCTCCACGGCGACGAGCTGCCGGGCGAGCACGCGATCCCGCCCGAGGGCGCGATCGACGAGGCGGTCGAGACGGCCAAGCGGTTCTGCGGCGCCGACGCGCCGGGGTTCATCAACGGCATCCTCGGGGCGGTGCTGCGGGAGCGGTCGGTAAGACCCAGGTAGGAAGCGCTGGCACTCGTATGCGCTTGCGGGGACAATCAACGTCGTGAGACTGCTCGTGGTGGATGACGACCGCGGCCTTCGGGACGTGCTGCGCCGGGCCCTGATGCTGGCCGGCTACGAGGTCAGGCTCACCGACAGCGGGGCCGGCGCGCTGGCCGAGGTGGCCGGGAGCGTGCCCGATGCGGTCGTGCTCGACATCGGGCTGCCGGACATCGACGGGCTCGAGGTCTGCCGCCTGCTGCGCCGCGAGGGCAACCGGGTGCCGGTCCTGATGCTGACCGCGCGCGACGCGGTGGCCGACCGGATCGACGGCCTCGACGCGGGCGCCGACGACTACCTGGTCAAGCCGTTCGACATCGACGAGCTGAAAGCGCGCCTGCGAGCGCTGCTCCGGCGGGCCGGTGGCTCAGACGCCGGGGGCGACGGGGCGCTGGCCTTCGGCGAGCTGAGGCTCGACTCGTCCCGTCACGGGGTGTGGGTGGGGGAGAAGTTCGCCGAGCTCACGCGGACCGAATATCAGCTGCTCGAGCTGTTCATGCTGAACCCGCGGCGCGTGCTTCCCCACAGCGTCATCTACGACCGCGTGTGGGGCTATGACTTCGGGCCGACCTCGAACGCGCTGCGCGTGTACATCGGCTACCTGCGCCGAAAGCTCGAGGATTCCGGTGCCCGGTCGGAGATCCACACCGTGCGCGGCGTCGGCTACGCGCTGCGGGAGCCCGAGGGATGAGCCTCCGGGCCCGCATGGGCCTGGCCGCCGGCGTGGCGGTGGCCATCGCGGTCATCGCGGTGGCGATCTCCGCCTACGCGGGCACCCGCGCGCAGCTGACCGGGCAGGTCGACAACTCGCTGGGCAACCTCAGCCGTCAGATCCTTGTCCCTCCCGGTCAGCGGGGGCCGGCGTTCCGGGCCGGCCCGGGCGACGACCGACAGCCGCGGGTGACCGGAAGCGGCTTCGGCTTCCGGGGCAATGGCGCCGGCGGTCCGCGGGAGGGCCTCGGCCAAGGGGACGAAGGGCTCGGCATCGACGCGCGCACCGGCCCGGCCTTCGGCGGGGCAGCCGGGATTCTCACCCTGTTCTACGCCAACGGTGGTCGCTACGTCCCGCGCGGTCAGAGCAACTCGATTCCCGTTCGACCCCAAGATCGAGCAGATCGCCAAGTCGGGCAAGGGACGCCTGTTCACCGAGGTCGACGTCAAGCGCACCGACCTGCGCGTGCTCGTCACCGGGATCGGCCACGAGGGGGCGCTGGCGGTGGCGCTTCCGCTCACCGACGTCAACCACGCGTTGCAAAGCGAGCTGCTGCTGCTGGGGCTGATCGCGGCGGGCGGGATCGCGCTCGCCGCGCTCCTGGCCGTGCTGGTCGCGCGCACCGCGGTAGCGCCGATTCAGCGCTTCACACGCCAGACCGAGGCGATCGCGGCCGAGCCGGAGACGGCGATCGAGCATCAGCGCCTGCAGGTGACCGGCAACGACGAGCTGTCGCGGCTGGCCCGCACGTTCAACATCACCCTCGACGCGCTCGAGGGCTCGATCCGCGCCCAGCGCAACCTGGTCGCCGATGCCTCCCATGAGCTGCGCACACCGATCGCCACCATCCGGGCCAATCTCCAGCTCATGCGCGACGAGGCGCTGCTCTCCGAGGCCGACCGGGAGGCGCTGCGCGCGGATGTGATCGAGGAGCTCGACGAACTCACGGCGCTGGTCAGCGATGTGGTCGAGCTGGCCCGCGGCTCCAAGCCGAACGCCGCGCCGGGCGACGTCCGGCTGGACGAGGTGGTCGGCGACGCACTCGATCGCGCTCGCCGGCGCGCGCCTCAGCTGGGCTTCGAGGCCGCGCTCGAGCCAACGCTGGTCCGGGGCGAGGGCGACCGGATCGCCCGGGCGGTGATGAACCTGCTCGACAACGCGGCCAAGTGGAGTCACGACGGCGGCGCGGTGGAGGTGGACCTGCGCGACGGCGTCCTCACCGTCCGCGACCACGGCCCCGGCTTCCACGACGAGGACCTGCCGTTCGTGTTCGACCGCTTCCACCGGGCCAAGGACGCCCGGTCGAAACCGGGGTCAGGGCTGGGGCTGGCCATCGTCCGCCAGGCCGCCGACGCGCACGGCGGGTGGGTGCGGGCGGCCAACGCCCCCGACGGCGGCGCGGTGCTGACGATCAGCTTCGGCGAGTCCTCGCCGGTCGCCGATCCAGAGCCTCGGGCCGTGGAGGCATAGCCACCGTTCCTCGTGAGAAGCGTTCCCGTATTCCCCCGAGGGGTGGGAGAAAAAGGGAACGCTTCGCCGATCGGGGTGCCCGGTCCGGCTCAGGCGCTCAATCGGGGTGCCCGGTCCGGCTCAGGCGCTCAATCCGGGCGGTTCGAACGCGTGCTCCTCCCAGTCGGCGACCCGCCGGTAGCCGACCTCGGCATAGATCTTGTTCGACGTGGGGTTGCTCAAATCGGTGAACAGCATGCACCGCTCCGCTCCGGAGTCGAGCGCCCGCCGGCTCGCCGCCGCCACGGCGCTGGTGGCATACCCGCGGCGACGGTGCTCGGGCGGCGTGTACACGGGCCCGAGCCGCACCACCCCGGCCACCGGGGGTGACACGCCGACCAGGGTCACCGGGCCGCCGGCGTCCCACAGGAGCAGCCCGTCGCGCCGCAAACGGGCGTCGACCATGTCGGCTGCTCGGTCGCCGGACCCAATCCCGGATTCCTGCTCGAAGGTGACCATCCATTCGATCAGGCGCTCGCGCTCGTCCGCGCGCGGAAGCCGCAGCTCTCCGGGCGCGGGCCGGGCGGGCTCGATCACGCGCTCGAGCACGTGCATGACCTCGCGCATCCAGCAGCGAGTGGTGCCGCCGGTCTGGGCGGCCCAGGCGGCCGCGATCCCCCGCGCGCTGCGCGGCAATCCGTTCACGCCCGGGATCTCGGGATCGAACTCGAGCCAGCCGGCCATGAACTCCGGCGCCAGCTCGGGTGGAAGCTCGCTGCTCAGCAATTGCCAGGGTGGGGTGCGCATGGCGGCGAATCCGACCTCACCGCCGCCGCCGACGCCGTAGGCGAAGCGGGGCGGGCGCTCGGGGGACGAGCCGAACCCGTCGAGGACGGTGAAGAGCACGGTGGCGAGCACGTTGCACTCGAGCCGCCCCTCGATGAACGGACCGGCGTGCTGAGCGAATTCGCCCGGGTCAGAGGTGAGGGTGAAGCGCACGCACGGGACGCTATCCGGTGAACGCGGGCTTCCGCGACCGGGACGGCCTCCGGGAGCCCGAAGGACGCCGGGACCCCGACGGGCGCCGCGACCCCGAAGGACGCAACGACGCCGCGCTGCACGAGCCGCGGCTCCGTCCTGACGGCGACACGGTCACGGCGATCGACCGCGCGCCCGGGCACTGCGCCACCTCGAGCACGGAGGCGCCCGCCTTCGAGACGATCGCGCCACCGCTGACCGCGGCTGCGTAGTGACCCCCGTAGACGAGCGCCGGGGTGGCGATCTCGGTCACCGATCCGGTCCCGAAACGCGAGCCGCCGGCGGGGCGAGCGGTCGAGTAGCGAAGGGAGAAGACCCGGGAGGAGACGCTGAAGCCCCAGGACGACGGCGTGCCCGAGACGACCTGCGGATACGGCTCGACGAGCGCGTGCAGGGTCGGCTCGACCAGGTTCGAGCCCGCCGGCGCCTTCGACGGGTCGCGGACGATGGCCTGTTTGTCGCCCGGCCCGCTGGTCGTGGGATCGCCGCACCCGCAGTACGCCCACTCGAGCCAGGGGACCATGAAGCGGTCGGCGCGCTGCACCATGTCGGTCAGGTAGCCGGTGTCGTCGGTGGCGCCGAACTCGGTCTCCATCACCGCCTCGCCGGTCCCGGCCACGTGGTTGACCGCGTTTGAGAACACGAGATCGTCGGGGATCCCGCACCCGGCGGGCGAGCCGGTCTGGGGCTCGATCAGGCAGTAGTCGTGGAAGGCAAACCCGGCGTGGGGGTCCGACAGGGGACCGGCAAACGTGGTGGCGCCGTTGTTGAAGATCACGTTGGGCTCGTACCAGACCAGCGTCCGGGGGTCGGCGGCGCGGATCGACCCGAGCACCCGGTGATAGAACGGGTTGAGTGACTGCTGGTCGAACACGGGGCAGCCGGCCGGCTGGGTGCAGGTTGGCCACTGGGCTCCCGGCCAGGGCTCGTTCATGACCTCGTAACCGACTACCGAGCGGTTCGAGGCAAAGCGCGCCGCCGTGTCCCGCCACGCCGCGGCGTAGCGATCCTGGAGGCCGACGCCGCCCGGCCCCGGCGAGTTGGCCCAGAAGTTGTTGAAGGCGGCGTTCAGGCCCGGCATGACGAGGTAGTCGTTGCCGAAGCCGACCTTGGGCTGGTTGGGCAGCCCGTCGTCCTGGACCGACCAGGTGGGAAAGCCCTCGCCCTCGAACCGCTCGTTGTACTGGTCCTGGTGGAAGTCGAGCAGCGAGACGATCCCGTGGCGGGCCAACGTCGCCACCGTGTCGGCGATGTGGTTCAGGTATCCGGCGTCGTACACCCCGGGGACGGCTCGAGCGCCTCCCACAGGACGCCGACCCGGACCGCGTTGAACCCGATCCGGGCCAGGAAGGCGGCGTCGTCGTCGCTGAAGCCGGCCGCGGAGGGATAGAACGGGGCCAGCTTGTAGACCATGTTGATGCCGTGCAGGACGAGCACGCGGCCCTGGGCGTCGGTGATCCACCGTCCGGCATGACCGAGCGGAAGCGCGGGCCCGTTGACGACCACGGCCGCATGCTCGGCCGGTCCGCGCGCCGCGGCAGCCCCGGGGCACCCGGCGGCAGCGATCACGCCGACGACGAGGAGAGCCCGAGACCAAGCCGGCAACCGCTTCACAGCGCGACCCTATACACCACGTCACCGCGCGGGCGCAGGTTCAGCGCCTGAGCAGCGGGGCCAGGGAGGGGGTGCAGACACAGGCCGCGCCACGCAGGCGCGGGAGCCTGAACAGGTCCTCGATCGTCTGGAGGATCGAGTACTGGTCGAGCGGCGTTGCCGAGCGCGAGCGGGCGCGCGCGAGCCCGCCGGCCAGGATCGAGGTGATGTGCCCGCCCGCGGCCAGGGCGCAACAACCGTCGTCGCTCGAGCCCTCATCCCAGGTGAGCACGAGCAGGCCGCGAGGTCCGAGCGAGCGCAGCAGCGGCGGTACCACGCCGGACAGGAAGCGGTCGCCGGTCGCCACCGAGCAGTCGTGGGTGTCGTGGCAGAGGTTGGGCGAGATCCACGTGAACCGCGGGAGGCGGCCCGCGCGCTCATCGGCGCTCAACCGGCTCAGCGGAACCACCGAGTGACACCGCGCCGGATCGCTGGTGATCCGGGTGAAGTAGGCGAACGGGTCGTGCTTCTTGGCGTAGTCACCGGCGCCCGCTCCGGTGAAGCAGGGCCCGGGAAGCCCCTCCAGGTAGGCCCGCCATGACAAACCAGCGGAGACGAGTTGATCGACCAGGCTGCTCGCGGTGACCCGGCAATCCGTGCAGTCGCTCGAGATCCCGAAGGTCGAACCGCCGAGCAGAGCCAGATAGTTGGGAAGCGAGGGATGGCCGACCGCGTACATCTGCGTGGCCAGGGCGGCCTGCCGGGCGAGACGGTTGGTAAAGGGTGCCTCGCCCGCTCCGATCACGTCGCCGTACTCCTTGTTCTCCATCACGATCACGGCGATGTGCGCGGGCGCCGTCCCGGGCCGCAGGGGCGGGGACGGCACGGTCTGGGCCGGCAGCTTGCCGCTCGAGGTGCTGCTCGCCGCGACCGCCCCGACCGCCAGGACGGCGACCGAGAGAAAGACGATGAGCCGTCGGGCCGCCAGCACAGCCAAACATTGTGGCCGGGTGGGGCGGGCAGCGTGTGCGCCCGGCGGAGCCGAGTTAGGCGGCGGCCGCGTCCAGCTGGCCGAACAGCGGGGCCGCCGCGTCGTTGGCCCAGACCAGCGACTCGAGGTACAGCTCGCCCGCGTTGGGCACGATCGCCTGGGCCTGGTCGAAGTCCGCCGCCTCGAGCGAACCGACGCACTCGAGCAGCTCGCCGCTGGCACCGCCATGGGCGATCAGCGCCTCGCGCATCTCCTGCGGGAACGGGATCGAGGCCAGGACGTCGACGATCGGCGCGTCCATGAGCGCGTCGATGACCGAGAACAGCCCGAGCGTGAACAGCTCACCCGGCGTCGCCGCCGGCACGAAGTCGCCGGCCAGCTCACAGAAGCGGGCGCGCACGAGCGCGGTGATGGTGAGCTCCGGGGGCTTGTCGTCGATGCTGGCCAGCACGCTCAGCGTGGCCCAGTGGCGGAGGTTCTCGACTCCCAGCAGCGCCAATGCATGGCCGATCGAGCGGACCTCGCAGTGCAGGCCGAAGAAGGCCGAGTTGATGTAGCGCAGGAGGCGGAAGCTCAGCGCGACGTCGCGGGAGATGAGATGCTCGAGCGCGGCGAAGTCGACCTTCGGGTCCTGCAGCGCGGCCACCACCTGGAGGAGCGAAAGCCGGTTGGCGGCGATGCCGCGATCGCGGACGAGCTCGGGCTGGCGGAAGAAGAAGCCCTGGAACAGGTCGCAGCCGATCTCTGCGCAGTAGGCGTGGTCGGCCCGGTTCTCGAGCTTCTCGGCCAGGAGTGACATCCCGTAGGGCCGCAGCCGCTCGACGTGCCAGGCCAGCTTGTCGCGACCCAGCTTGAGCATGTCGAGCTTGACCACATCGACCAGCGGGAGCAGCGCCTCGGCTCCGGACGAGTACTCGAAGTCGTCCAGCGCGATCCGGTAGCCGTGGTTCTTGAGCGCCCGTACGGCGTCGATGAACCGGTCGTCGATGACCTGGTCCTCGAGGATCTCGAGCCCGACCAGGCCGGGCGGGACGGTGCGAGCCAGGCCGCTGAGCACGAACTCCCGCGAAACGTTCACCCAGGCGGTGTGCGGGCCGACGATCCGCTCGAGCCCGATCTCGGTGAACGAGTTCAGGACCACCGTGGCGGTGGCGCCCTCCGAGCTCGCCACCAGGGCCTCGCTGACCGGTCCCCCCCGGAACAGGAGCTCGTATCCGGCCACCTCCAGGCGGCGGTTGAAGATCGGCTGTCGCGCGACGAAGACTTCGGCCATCAGCTCACGTGGTCGGCTCCCACGTGAAGACATATCGACGCCGATCACCCCCACCTGTAATTCCGGTGCAGATTTGTTGAGCGCTACCGATTCGGCACCGTCAGGAGGGCGGCGCTGGCGGGCGGAAGCGCGACCGTGTAGACGGCGTGGGCGGGCGCCAGCCGACGCCGACCGCGGCACCAGAACCCCGCTCCGGGTCACGGCGGCCGAAGCTCCGGCCGCCCAGGGTCACTCCGGACACGGCGCCGACGCTGGGGGCCAGCAGACGCTCGATTGTGGCTACTCCGGGCCGCGAACGCTGGACGCGCACAGCGGCCACGTGACCCGCCGCGGTGTCGTCGTTGATGAGCAGCACCCGCGTCCGGCCCGCACTTCCGGCCGTCGCCCAGCCCCGGACCGCGCCGGCGCCGGAGAGCCGCAGCGCAACCAGGCGCGAGCCCGGCGGCGCCGCCTGGGCGAACATCATCAGCCCGTAGTACTCCGGCCGCACCGCCGCCGCCCAGCGTCCGTTCCTCCGGCGCAGGCTGAACAGCTCATAGCGCGCGCCCGGGAAGGTGTGCACGTTCACGCCGTCGGCTCCCGCCCGGGCGATGCTGAACACCGTGTCGAGCGCCCACAGAGCCGAGGCGAAGGTGTTGCTGACCCCGGCCTGGCCGGCGCAGGCGACCGAGTTCAGCTCATCCACGCGGAAGGCGACCTGCCGGCGGTGTGCGAGCGCGACGTAGTGGCCCAGCCCGGCCACCATCCCGCGCGAGGCCCGCAGGCTCAGCAGGTGGGCGATGGTCGGGTAGGAGGGTGCGCGCCGCGCGCTGAAGCAGCGGTCGAGTGGATAGCGGTGGAAGGTGGCCACACGCACCCGCGGCTCGGCGGCCAGGAAGCCGCCCAGGTGCGACAGCCAGGCGAAGCCGCCGACCGTCGGCCCGGCCAGCGCCACCGCCGGCATCTCTCGCGCGGTCCGCGCGTAGTCGGCGGCAAAGCCGGCGAACGCGTAACCCCGTCGCCGCGCGAACACCTTGCGGCCGGATGCGGTGCGGTACCAGGCCAGCTTCGGGTAGCGGTTGGCTTCGTTTCCGATCTCGAGCGCGCGGACGTAGCGGCGTCCGATCGCGGCCAGGAAGGCGCGGCCCTCGGCCGCCGCCAGGGCCGGGCGGCCGGCCTCGAGGTCTACGCCGAGGATCAACCGCGCCCCGAGCTCGCGCGCGAGCGCGCGCGCGACCGCGAGCCACCGGCCCGAGACGGTGTAGCTCGCCCCGGCCGGGCGGCGAAGGCCGGGCGTGGGGACCCAGGTCAGGTCGCCGCTGTCCCCGCCGATCCGCAGGACCGGCTCCTGGCCCGGGGAGAGATTGCGGACCAGCTGCTCGAACACCGGATCGATCGCACGTGGATTGGTGCCCGCGTAGGCCGGCAGGGCGGGGAATTCGAGCGAGAGGCCGACGAACCCGCCGGGCAGAGGCCGGGTCAGCGGCGCCCCGCCGACCGTGACCCGGACGTCGGCTACCGGCGCGCCCACGTCTGCGCCGGCGCGCTCGGCGTAGTCCTCGATGGCCGCCGCGGCGGCGACGGTGCATGCCGCCACCGCCACTCCTATCGATGCGCCCGCGCGCGAGCGTACAAACCGGCCGAACATGGCCCAAGCCTCCCCATCCGCCAGACTTCGGCCATAAGTGTTCCGTTAGAACACGCATAAAGTCCGCTCCTTCGGCGCGGTCCTCGTGTTGAGTGCCCCCGAGACATGCGAGGGCGCACCGATCGCACCCGGCGCTTGCTCCTGGCGCTGCTGGCCACCATGCTGAGCGCGGCGCTCTGGACGACCGCCGCCCAGGCCTCCACCCTCAAGGTGGTCCGCTACCACGGCTACGCGGTGCGGGTTCCGCGGTCCTGGCCGGTCTACGACCTGGCCCGGGCGCCGCAGACCTGCGTGCGCTTCAACCGCCACGCCGTCTACCTCGGGACCCCGAGCACGAGCCAGGTGTGCCCGTCGGCCGCGGTCGGGCGGACCGAGGCCATCCTCGTCACCCCCGGCGCGCGGGCGCCCCGGGGCGCCGTTTCGCTCGGCCCGCGAAGCACCCGGTTCACGAGCGCGGGCGTAACGGTGACGGCGACGTGGAACCGGGAGGCGGCCGTGATCAGCCGCGCGCTCGGTCGTCGCTCGCTGCCCGCCCCGCCGGCGGCCACCCCCGCGCGGAAGCTCGGCCCGCGCGCCGCTCGTACCGCGCAGGCCTCGTCCGTCTACACGGGCCGCGGCTTCGACGTGTGCTCGACCCCCTCCACCCATGCGATGTCGGCCTGGGGCTCCTCGCCCTACCGCGGGATCGGGATCTACATCGGCGGGGCCAACATGGCCTGCTCGCAGCCCAATCAGAGCTCGGCCTGGGTGAGCACCGAGGTGGCCTCGGGGTGGCATCTGATCCTCATCTACGTCGGGCTTCAGGCGCCGTCGAACAGTTGCGGCTGCGCCTCGATCTCGACCTCGTCGAGCCAGGCCGCCGCCCAGGGGACCGCGGCCGCCAACGACGCCGTGGCCGAGGCCCAGGCGATCGGGATCCCGCAGGGCAGCCCGATCTACGACGACATGGAGTACTACTCGCGCACGAGCACGAACACCTCCGCGGTCATGAGCTACCTGGGAGCGTGGACGACCCAGCTGCACTCGCTCGGCTACGTCTCCGGCGTGTACGGGAACTCGAACTCGGTCATGACCGACTTCGTCAATCGCGAGGGCACCAGCTTCGCCGAGCCGGACGACATCTGGTTCGCGGAGTGGAACGGCCAGCAGTCGACGAGCACGAGCTACATCCCGGCCTCCGACTGGGCCAACCATCAGCGGATCCACCAGTACGGCGGGAGCCGCAACGAGACCTGGGGCGGGGTGACCCTGAACATCGACCCCGACTACATCGATGCCGCCACCGCGGGCAGCAGTGACGCCGGCGCCTCGATCCCGAGCACGCCCCCGTCGCTATCGGTGTCGCCCAGCGGCAACGGGCCGATCACCCTGGGCGCGAGCTGGGGTGGCGCCATCGGGGTGACCGGCTGGACCTTCCTGGCCGAGGACGGCTCCGGCGCCATGACCCCGATCGCGACCGAGCACATCTCGGGCGGCATCACCAAGCTGACCACGCACGCCGCGTCGCCGTATTACGAGGTTCAGGCGCTCGGCTCGGGCAATCAGGTGCTCGGGATCTCACCCGCGGTGGCGATGCCGCGCAAGCTGATGGTGTACGGCAAGACCGCCTTCGTCCCCGCGGCGCGGGGGGCGCTCGGCGGTGTGCCGGTGGGCTGCTACACGGCCGCCCGGTGCTCGGTCACCACGACGATCACCGTCGGGCGGGCGGTCATCGCGAAGACGGGCACCGAGCCGATCGGATCGGACGCCACCTCGCTCATGTACTTCCGGCTCACCGCCCTCGGGCGGGCGCTCCTGACCCGCGCGCACAAGCTGCCGGTGAAGATCAGCGTCCACGACGTCACCTCGGGTGTCACGACCACGGACGCGCTGACCTTGGTCGCCTTCTCGACCTCGGGGCGGGCGGCGACCCGGCAGCTCTCGCGCACGGGCGACGTTCGGGTGGTCGGCCTGACCGACTTCGTCTCCAATGGCTGGGTGGGCGGGATCCTCGCCGGCTGCACCGGGGTCCCGGTGTGCCAGACGGCGACCACGCTGTCGGTGGGCTCGACCGTGATCGCCAGGACGGGCACCGAGGCGGTGGGCGAGAACGAGCTCTCCTACCTGCTCTTCACCCTCACTTCGCAGGGCCACGCGATGCTCACCCGGGCCAAGGGCAACCGCCTCACGGTCCGGGCGACGTTGACCGGCCCGAGCGGGAGCGCGTCCGCCAACATCGCCCTGGTTCGGTACTGAGGGACGGGGCATTGGCGGCACGGATGCCGCACAGGGCCCGGCATGTTTCGCCGCCAGGCGAAACTGCCAATGGCGGCACGGATGCCGGCACGGGGCCCGGCATGTTTCGCCGCCAGGCGAAACTGCCAATGGCGGCATGGATGCCGGCACGGGGCCGGGCGGCCCCATCCGGACCTAACCGCGAAGCCGGGAGTTTGCTGCGCGTCGACTAGCCCGAGAGTCTGCCGCCAGGCAAACTCTCAAGCGAGTCGCCCCCAAGGCGACTTGCCTACCACCACTTGCGTTCGCGGGCCTGGTCGGTGCCGCCGCTCTGATCGAGCGCGTCTAGGGCGGCCATGTCATCGTCGGAGAGCGAGAAGTCAAAGATCTGCGCGTTCTCCTCGATCCGCTCGCGATGGGTGGACTTCGGAATCACGACCGTGTCGCGCTGCAGGCACCAGCGCAGGAGCACCTGGGCCGGGGTGCGGCCGAGGCGGTCGGCGATCTCCTTGACCGCGCGGTGGCGCAGGTGGCGGCCGGTGCCGAGCGGGCTGTAGGCCTCGACCGTGACGCCGCGCTCCTCGCACGCGGTGAGAAGCGTCTTGCGGTACTCGAACGGGCTGAACTGAATTTGGTTGACCACCGGGGCGGTGGTCGCGACCTCCATGACCTGCTCGATCTCACGGAGGCTGAAGTTGGAGACACCGATCGACTTGGCGTGGCCGGCGGCGCGCGCGGCCTCCATTCCCGGCCAGGCCCTGGTTGGGCCGCCCTCGGGCCAGTGGATGATGTAGAGGTCGACCTGATCGACGCCCAGCCGCTCCAGGCTGTGGCGGATCTCGGCCTCGGGGTCGCGGGCCCGGGGATAGAACTTGGTCGTGAGGAAGACCTCCTCGCGCGCGACGCCGCTGTCTCGGAGCGCGCGGCCCACGCTCTCCTCGTTGCCGTAGGCCTGGGCGGTGTCGATGTGGCGGTAGCCGAGCTCGAGCGCCCAGCGGACCGCGTTCTCACAGTCCGGGCCGTCCGCGACCTGCCACACCCCCAGGCCGAGCAGCGGCATGTGGTTGCCGTCGGCCAGGATGCGGACCTGCTCGGCCGCGCTCACAGCGACCAGAATCCGTCGCGGCCCACCGGCTGCTCGCGCGCGGCGCGCCCGAGCTCCTCGCGCGCGTCGTCGAAGTCGATCTCGCGCAGGACCGCGACCTCCTGGGTGGCCAGCGGCGTGCCGGCCCAGCTCAGCGCCTCCTCGGCGCTGCTCGGCGGGTCCCGTCGCTCGAGGTCGGGCACCACGTTGGCGAACACGACGTCATAGACCTCGAGGGGCTGGAAGCCGGGCACGGCGACACGATCGCCATTGCGCGAGATCTCATACGAGGGGCACGTGTAGCGGCGGCCGCCTTCCCAGCCGGCGAGCTTCTCGTCGAGCACGAGCGCGGCCGGCAGCGGCTCGCGCGCGCCCGCCTTGTCGGCCCCGAGCTCGGCCTCGACGTCCTCGCCCTGCCCCCATTTACGGAGCTGCGTCGGGATCGAGCCCGGCGTCAGAGGCCGCGTGATCGATGGTCGAGGGCTCGTCCAGCAACTCGCCGGAGAAGTGGCGGACGCGCAGACGCCGCAGTAGGGCCTCGGCCCGGTCGGGCGCGTGCAGCCGAGCCGCCACCACCGCGCGGCACGCCGGCGCCGTCGCCGCCATCCGGGGACGGACGCGGGTGTCGATCGGCATGCCGTACTGGCGGCTCAGGCGCCGGAAGGCGTCGGCCTGCTTCTCGGGCGTGAACCCGCGTTTCAGATAATCCTCGCCGGACTCGGTCAGCACGACCATCCGCTGCGTCCACTCGACCTGGTCGCCATAGAGCCATTTGAGCCGGAGGCGAAACGGCTCGGCGCTGAACGCGAACGGGCAACCGGGGTCGGTGTATTCGGTGACGGTGATTTCGGCCATCGGTTCGGTTGTATCAGCCGTCCAGGAACGGAATGGCCAGCGATAGCACCTCCGATGGCGCTTCCTCGGGCAGGAAGTGACCGGCGCCCGGGAGCACCTCGAGGCGGAGATTGCGCGCGGGCTCGGGGCTGAGCGTCCGGTGCAGGAGGCTGTCCGCGCCCATGATGAGCAGCGTCGGCACCTCCAGCTCGGAGGCGCGGTGGCCCTTCCCGGCCGCGATGGCGGGCAACTCACGGGTCAGGAACGTCCGGTAGCAGGCCGAGCTGGCCCGGGCGCGCGCGGGCTCGGCGAACACCTCGGCGTAGGTCTCGAGCTCCTCGTCGGTCCACTCGATGCTGCTCCCCGCTCGAATCACTCGGCGCACGAGGCCGGGAGTGCACAGTCCGAGCGCGACCGGGAGCTGATAGCCGAGCAGCGCCGCGGCACCGAGCTGACGGCGGCTCCAGCGCCCGCGCCACGGCGGTGGGATGTCGAGCGCGACCAGTCGCCGCACGCGCTCGGGATGCTCGAGCGCGAGCAGAAACCCCGTCCATCCGCCCCAGTCGTGGCCGATCACATCGACGCGGTCGAGCCCCTCGGCGTCGAGCAGCGCCAGCACGTCGGCCACGAACACCGACTTCGCGTAATCGCCGGGCGGGGCGTCCGACCGCCCCCAGCCGCGCAGGTCGGGCGCGATCACCCGACGGCGCTCGGCCAGCGGCTCGAGCATCCGGCGCCAGCAGCCCGAGTGCTGGGGCCAGCCGTGCAGAAGCACGAGCGGAGGGCCCTCGCCGGCGAAGCCCACGTTGAGCTCGATCCCGTTGACGGGGACACGCCGGTAATCGAGCCTCATCGGCGGCGCAGCACCACCACTGATCGCTCCTGCACCGGATCGATTTGAGCCCGCGATGTTTCGCCGCCAGGCGAAACTCGCAATGACGGCGTAGCCGTCACCAGCTCGACGTCCCAGTTCTTGCCGAGCTCGGGCGCGATGGTGAACTTCACCGGCTCGTAGTGGGCGTTGAACAGGATCAGGAACGAGGCTCCCTCAATCGGGTTGCCATCCCGATCATGGGACGGGATCTCCTGGCCGTTGAGGAACACGCCTAGCGCCCGGGCATCCCAGTCCGCATCGGTCATCTGCTCCCCGTCGGGCCGCATCCACACGACGTCGGGCAGGCGCTCGCCGTCGCCGGTGAGGAAGTCGCGCCGGCGGAACACGGGCTCGGATTGGCGCAGGCGTATCACCTTCCGGGCGAATTCCAACAGCTCGCGGTCGGCGCTGTCCCAGTCGAACCATGACAGCTCGTTGTCCTGACACCAGGCGTTGTTGTTGCCCTGCTGGGTGCGGCCGAACTCGTCGCCGCCGAGCAGCATCGGGACGCCCTGGGAGAGCAGCAGCGTGACCAGAAAATTGCGCTGCTGGCGGGCGCGCAGCTGCAGGATCTCGAGATCGTCGGTGTCCCCCTCGGCGCCGCAGTTCCACGAGCGGTTGTCGTCGGTGCCGTCCTGGTTGTCCTCGAGGTTGGCCTCGTTGTGCTTCTCGTTGTAGGAGACGAGGTCGCGCAGCGTGAAGCCGTCGTGGGCGGTGACGAAGTTGATCGAGGCGACCGGGCGGCGTCCGTCGTCGGCGTACAGGTCGGCCGAGCCCGAGAACCGCTGGGCGAGCTCGGATACCGGCGCCTGTCCCCGCCAGAAGTCGCGGATCGTGTCCCGGTACTCCCCGTTCCACTCCGTCCACAGGATGGGGAAGTTGCCCACCTGATAGCCGCCCGGGCCGACGTCCCAGGGTTCGGCGATCAACTTGACGCCAGACAGGATCGGATCCTGGTGGATCACGTCGAAGAACGAGGACAGCCGGTCGACCTCGTACAGCTCCCGGGCCAGGGTGGCGGCCAGGTCGAAACGGAAGCCGTCGACGTGGCAGTCGAGGACGAAGTACCGCAGCGAGTCCATGATCAGCCGCAGGACCGCCGGGTTGACCGTATTGAGGCTGTTGCCGGTTCCGGTGAAGTCCATGTAGTAGCGGGGATCCTCGGGGCTGAGCCGGTAGTACCCCGGGTTGTCGACGCCCTTGAACGACAGCATCGGTCCGAGGTGGTTGCCCTCGGCCGTGTGGTTGAAGACCACGTCGAGGATTACCTCGATCCCCGCTGCGTGGAGTGTCTTGACCATCTGCTTGAACTCGCTCACCTGCTCGCCGCGCGTGCCCGCCGCGCTGTAGGCGGCATGGGGGGCGAAGTAGCCGATCGAGCTGTAGCCCCAGTAGTTCGAGAGCCCCCGGTCGACGAGGAAGCTCTCGTCGGCGATGTGGTGGACGGGGAGCAGCTCGACCGCGGTCGCGCCCAGGTCGTTCAGGTACTTGATCGCCGGCTCTGAGGCCAGGCCGGCGTAGGTGCCGCGCAGCTTCTCGGGCACCTCCGGGTGGCGCATGGTGAAGCCTTTGACGTGGGTCTCGTAGATGACCGTGCTGCTCCAGCGCCGTCCGATCACGCGGTCCTCGCCCCAGTCGAAGCTCGGGTCGACGACCACGCTCTTAGGGATCGCAGCGGCGTCGTCGGAGTCCTCGAGGGCGAAATCGTCGGCGCCCGGCTCGTAGGGCAGGGCGTTGGCGGCGTGCCAGTCGACGGCGCCGTCGATCGCCTTGGCGTAGGGATCGATCAGGAGCTTGGCAGGGTTGAAGCGAAGTCCCTGGGCGGGATCGTAGGCGCCGTGCACCCGGTAGCCGTATCGCTGCCCGGGACCGACTCCGGGCAGGTAGACATGCCACTGAAACGCGGTCTGGTCCCGGATATCGATGCGCTGCTCGGCGTCGTCTTCGTCGAACAGGCACAGCTCCACCCGCTCGGCCCGCTCTGACCAGAGGGAGAAGTTCGTCCCCCGGCCGTCCCAGGTGGCGCCTTGGGGGAACGGCCGGCCGGGTCGTGGCTGCTCGGGCATCCCGGCCACGTACCCAGACGACCCGTTTCCGACTCACGGGGCCGGGTAGGCGTTCCTACGTGAAGGCATTGGTGACCGGAGCGACCGGCTTCGTCGGCGCCCATGTCGTCCGAGCGCTGTCCGAACGGGGCGATGACGTACGCGTCAGCTATCGCAACCCGGACCGTCTGGAGGCGCTCAAGGGCCTGAGCTACGAGCGGGCCAAGGGCGACGTGCTCGACTACCGCGGCATGCGACGCGCGCTCAAGGGCGTCGACGTCCTCTTCCACGTGGCCGGCTACGTGGCCTCCAGCCCGGTCGAGCAGGTGTGGCAGCTGAACGCCCAGGGCCCGGTGGTCGCCGTCGAGGCGGCCGCCGCCGAGGGGGTCCGCCGGGTCGTGCTCACCTCGACCATCTCGGCCATCGGGACGGCCAACGGCGGCCCCGCGGACGAGACCACCGACTATCCGGAGGACTGGCTCGGGCTGGTCTACCCGGACTCCAAGCACGCAGGCGAGAACGCGGCCCGGGAGGCGGCCGAGCGCCACGGCATCGAGCTCGTGGTGGTCAACCCGGCCTATGTGCTCGGGGTACCGGTCAATCGCGCCCAGCCGGGGGAGACCTCGACCCGAACGATCGGCAACTACCTGCGCGGACGCCTGCCGGGCGTGATCGATGCCCCGATGAATTTCGTCGACGTCGAGGACGTGGCCACCGGCCACCTGCTGGCAGCCGATCGCGGACGGCCGGGCGAGCGCTACATCCTCGGGGCCCGGAACCTGACCTGGCCCGAGCTGATCGACCGGGTGTCCGAGCTGTCCGGGGCCCGGTATCCGATCGCCGTCCTGCCGTCCGGGATCGGCAAGGTGGCCCGGGTCCGCGAGGCCATCGGACTCCCGGGGCCGATCTCGGCCGAGGCCACCAACCTGATGGGGCGCGATTGGCGGTTCAGCTCGGCCAAGGCGCGCAAGGAGCTCGGCTACGATCCCCGCCCGCTCGACGACACATTGCAGGCCACGATCGACTGGTACTTCGAGTTGATCGAGTCCGGCGCCTTCGACGGCTCGCGCGGCTCGAACCTGAGCCGGATGGCCGAGTCGATGCGGCTCGCGTCGCGCCTCGGGCTGCTGACCCCGGTGCGCGTCGGACAGCGCGTCCTCGGCCGGCGCCTCGTGGCCGGCGGCTAGGCCCCGAGGCCCGCAGCGAGCAGCAAAGGCCGCGGCGAGCCCGAATTTCCCCGGACGCTGCGCCCAGCGCAGCCCCAGTCAGTCTCGGTCAGCGAGGCGGGCGATGCCCACGCCAAGGCCGGCGACGGCGATCCCGATGATCGCCCCGCCGAAGATGCCCAGCAGGAGCGGCGGTCCACCGACGGTCTGCCCGGCCATCTGCAGGCACACCCAGACGAAGAAGGCGACGCAGAAGCCGAGGCCGAAGATCAGCGGCAGGGCGCCGGCGAACTTCTTCATGAAGTCCGGCTTCTTCTCCTCGTCTTGCTCCTTCTTCTCGGACTTCTTCTCCTGCTTGTCCTCGTCCTTCTCTTCGTTGTTGCTCATGATGTTGCAAATTTACCCGGTTGCGAACGTCTCACGCGCGGGTAAGAAGCGACTCGGCATGACCGGCGTCGTACAGCTGCTCGAAGCCGATCCGGACCTCGGCGAGAGCATGCCCGAGTCGGCCCGAGCCCAGGCCCGCGAGGCCATCCGCATTCGCGTGTTCCGGGTCCCCAAGGGCCCCTGGGAGCCGCCGTCCATCGATCACGGGAGCACCGGGCTGCTCCTGCTCGACGGGCTCATGGCGCGAACGCTCCGGCTCGGTCCCGTGTCCTCGGCCGAGGTCGTCGGGCCGAGCGACATACTCCGTCCCTGGGAGCACGACCTGATCCCGAGCGTGTTGCCCGCCACAGCGGAGTGGCGCGTCCTGCACGAAGCGAGGGTGGGCCTGATCGACGGCCGCGCCACCGCCCTGATCGGCCGCTGGCCCGAGCTCTCGGCGGCGGTGAGCGGCCGCATGCTGCGCCGCGTGCGCTCGCTGGCCTACATGATGGCCGCCCAGCAGTTTGTCCGGGTCGAGGACCGTCTGCTGGCAGCGCTGTGGCACCTCGCCAGCATGTGGGGAAAGGTCACCCGCGAGGGGACGGTGGTCCCGTTCCGGCTCACGCACGAGATGCTCGGCAACGTGATCGGGGCCCGGCGGCCGACCACGACTACGGCGATCCGGTCGCTGACCAGCCAGGGACGGCTGGCCCGGAACGACGAGCGCTACTACGTGCTTCGGGGCGATCCGCCGGACTGGTCGCGCGAGCAGCCGCAGATCGTCACGCTCGAGGTCTGACGCCTTTGTCCGGTCACTGACAGGGCGGTGCCGGCTTGCCAGTCGCTCCCCGGGTAGGCCTCCAGGTGCCAACGCCGCGAAGGAGCCAGCCCGATGCCCCACACCGCTCGATTCATCCTCAACCGCTTCACAGCGGGGCATGGGGGCGCTGGCTCATCCAGGCGTGGTCCTGGACGAGGCGATCACCGAGCCCGAGGTCCCGCCGCTGCCGCCACACATCAAGTTCGAGCGGGCCAAGCAGCTGGCCCTGGCGCGGCCCGGAGATCCTCACCGCGGGCGGATCGTCAGGGAATTGATCAAGGGCAAGTGGAGGAGTTCATAACCCGATGAGCACCACGACGCAGGGCGCGCGCATCGAGAAGGTCGATGTCGGCGCGTACGAGATCCCCACCGCGACCGACGAGGAGTCGGACGGGACGCTGGTCTGGAGCTCCACCACGTTGGTCGTGGTGGAGCTGACCTGCGGCCAACACACCGGCCTCGGTTACACCTACTGCGATCCGTCCGCGGCCCGCGTGATCAAGTCGAAGCTGGTCCCGATCCTCGAGCACGCCGATCCACTCATGCCCCAGAAGGCGTGGTCGGAGATGCAGATGCAGACGCGCCAGCTCGGCCACGACGGAATTGCGGCCATGGCGATCTCGGCCGTCGACATCGCGCTGTGGGATCTGAAGGCCAAGCTGTTCGGCGTCTGCCTGGCCGACGTGTTGCCGCGATTCCGGGACAGCGTGCCGGTGTACGGCTCCGGCGGGTTCACCAGCTATACCCCCGATGAGCTGCGCGAGCAGGTCCAGGGGTGGGTGGACGATGGCTTGCGCAGCGTCAAGATCAAGGTCGGCCGGGACTCAAAGGCCGACCCCGAGCGGGTCGCGCTGGTCCGCTCGGTCGTCGGTGACGACGCCGAGGTGATGGTGGACGCCAACGGGGCGAACCGGCCCGCGGAGGCGGTCCGCTGGGCGACGCTCTATCACGACGAGTTCGGGGTCTCGTACTTCGAGGAGCCCGTCTCCTCCGATGACCTCCCCGGCCTGGCCTACGTGCGGGAGCGGGCGCCGGCGGGGATGGCGATCGCGGCCGGCGAGTACGGCTGGAACCTGCCCTACTTCGAGCGCATGCTGAGCGCCCGCGCCGTGCACATCCTCCAGGCCGACGTGACCCGGTGCGGCGGGATCACCAACATGCTCCGCTTCGACGGCCTGTGCCAGGCCCGCTGCCTGCCGTCCTCGGCCCACTGCGCCCCGGCGGTGTCAGCTCACGTGTGCAGCGCCATGGAGACGATCGTCCACATCGAGTACTTCTTCGACCACTACCGGATCGAGAGCATGCTGTTCGACGGCACGCTGGCGCCCGAAGGCGGTCTGCTCACCCCAGACCGGTCGCGGCCCGGTCTGGGGCTCGAGCTCAAGCGCGCCGACGCGCGGCGCTGGGAGGTGAGCTAGATGGCGACCGACATGAGCTGCTGGGCAGGCAGGAGCTCTGGGGCAACGGTTGCTGCCGCCGCGCAGCCGCGATGCGGTGGCGCTAACCCCGGCGGGCGAGCGCCGACACGGCCGAGATTGCGCTCGCGGCCGCGGCGCTGATCAGGGCGGGCACGCGCAGCCGACGGCTCGTTGCAGCGACCGCGACCATGCTGGCGCAGTGGAGCGCGTCCACCCACACCGACCACACCGGTGGTCGGCGGTAACGCCGCCGGATCAGCGTGGCCGACTCCACCAGGTGCCGGAGCGCCAGGGCCCGGGCGGTCCAGCGGACGGGGGGTGGGCCCCCTGAGCCGCCAGGCCGGCCGGCCGTGCTGACCAGGGCGGTGAGCCATGCGAGGCGGACGGCAATCGCCGGGGCCATAGCGGTCGCTTACGCGTCGGCCGGCTCGACCCCGCCGGCCGGCTCCTCGATCGAATCCCGCATTCGATCGAGCGTCCGGCGCAGCAGGCGGGAGACCTGCATCTGCGAGACGCCGATGCGAGTGGCGATCTGCTTCTGGCTCATCTCGCCCCCGAAGCGGAGGGCGAGAACCCGGCGCTCTGGATCGGGCAGCTGACTTACGGCGGCGGCGAGGGCCAGCCCAGCGTCGATCTTCTCGAAGCGCTCGTCCTCGCTCCCGAGCGTGTCAGCCAGGGTGCCGTCCTCGTCGCCACCGTGGCCGGCGGGCGCGTCGAGCGAACCGGCGTGATGCCCGGCACCCGCCTCCAGCGCGTCGAGCACATCCTCGATGCCGAGCTTGAGGTGCCGCGCGAGCTCATCGATGCTCGGGTCCCGGCCGGAGCGCGCGGACAGCTCCTGCCGGGCCGCGGCCACGGTGAGGGCCAGCTCCTGCGTACTGCGCGGCACGTGGACGAACCAGCCGCAGTCACGGAAGTAGCGCTTGAGCTCGCCGAGGATGGTCGGCACGGCGAAGGACGAGAACGCCGTGCCACGGTCGGGCTGAAACCGGTCCATCGCCTTGAGCAGCCCCAGGCTGGCCACCTGAACGAGGTCATCTAGCGGCTCCCGGCCGGAGTAGCGGCGGGCAAGCTTGTGCACCAGGGGCATGAAACGCTCGACCAGCTCCTGGCGGGCCTGTTGGTCGCCGTGCTCCTGCCAGCGGGCGAACAGGCGCTGCTCCTCGGCCCGCGCCCGCTTACGAGCGGCCTGGGTCTGCGCGGCGGTGTGGTCGACCGACACCATCGGCGATCCAGATACCCGCCGCGCAGGCCCGCACTCGCACGGATGTCACGGCTAAGACGTAGCGTTCGAGACCTCGCTATCCAGGTGACCCGATTTCTCCGCCAGCCCGAGCTTCGAGAGAGAATGGCCGGCGGCGTGTAACTCGCCGGAGCCGCATGTTCTCGACCCACACGCTCAACCACCTGCTGTCCCAGTTCGGGTACCTCGCCGTGTTCGGGTTCGTGATGGTCGAGAGCTTGGGCGTGCCGTTCCCGGGCGAGACGATGGTGATCGCGGCGGCTCTCTACGCAGGCGCGCATCACAGCCTGAGCGCGCCGCTGATCTGGCTCGTGGCGGCGGCGGGCGCGATCATCGGCGACAACATCGGGTTCGGGATAGGCCACTGGGGCGGCTATCGGCTCCTGTACCGCTACGGGAGCAAGATCCGGCTCGACGAAGCCAAGCTGAAGGTCGGGCGCCTCATCTTCGATCGCCACGGCGGGAAGGTGGTCTTCTTCGGCCGGTTCGTCTCGGTGCTGCGCACCTACGCCGCCTTCCTGGCCGGCACCCTGCGCATGCCCTACCTGGAGTTCCTGGCCTACAACGCGGCCGGCGGGATCGCCTGGTCGGCGGCGTACGCCTTCGGGTTCTACTACCTGGGCAGCTCGCTCGAGAGCGCCCGCGGTCCGGTCGACTACGGACTCGCGGCGGTGGCGGTCTTCGTGGTGGTGGGCTTCATCGTCTGGATCCGCCGTCACACCAAGCGGCTCGAGGCGGAAGCCGAGCGGGCCTATCCGGGACCGCTCGAACCGCCGGACTGAGACTGAGCCAGGCGCGCGTCATACTGGACTGATGGCGCTCGTTGCCTCACGCCGCCGCGCCCGGTCCGCTCGTGAGCGTCCAAACCGTGCGCCCCTGCCGCCTGGGGCGTGGGCGCGGCTGGCGGCCTGTACCGCCGCCGCGGCGCTACTCCAGCTCGACGGTACTCTGATCACCGTCGCCCTGCCCTCCGTGGCCCGCGACCTCGGGGTGAGCGGGGGCTCGGGCTCGATCGTCCTGAGCGCCTACTTCGCCACGTACGCCCTGCTCCTGTGGCCGGGCGGGATGCTGGTCGATCGCTTCGGGGCCCGCCGGATCGCCCTGTTCGGGCTGCTGCTGTTCGCGCTGGGCGCCGCGGTCGGAGCGGTGGCGCCGAGTCTCGGTGTGCTCATCGCCTCGCGTGTCGTCCAGGGCGCGGGAGCCGGACTGGTCAGCCCGGCCGCACTGGCCGGAGCCGTGAGCGGCTTCCCGCCCGAACGGCGCGGGACCGCCCTCGGGATTTGGGGGGCCAGCGCCGGCGTCTCGAACCTCCTCGGTCCGGTCATGGGCGGCGTCCTCACCGTGGCTCTGGGTTGGCGCGCCGACTGGTGGGCGCTCGTTCCCTTGGCACTCGCCGCGGCCTGGGCGATCCTGCGCCTGCTCCCTCCGAGTGCGCGCGGCGAACCTCTGACACCGCGCCAGACCGTGTTCAATCAGGTCGTGATCGCCGCCACCATCGTGGCCGCGCTGACCTTCGCCGTGATGATCGGCGCCTTCTATCTGGCCGAGCAGTATCTCCAGCGGGCGGAGGGCTACTCCGCGCTCGGCGCCTCCAGCGTCCTGCTGCTCGTCGCGCTGCTGGTCGGAGCGGCGGCTCCGATCGCCGGTCGCATGGCCGACCGCCACGGCGAGCGGCTTCCCGCGCTGCTCGGATTCCTGGCCGCCGGCACCGGGCTCGGGGTGCTCGCGATCTCGGCCGTGCCCCTGGGCAATGCGGTGACGCTGCTCCCGCTCGTCCCCGTGGGCCTGGGTTTGGGGATGCTGTTCGTCCCCACCTCACGCGCTGCGCTCAACGCGACGCCGCTCGCGTCGCATGGGCGAACATCGGCGCTGCTCTCGGTCGGGCGGCTGCTCGGCGCCGCCATCGGTGCGGGGCTGGCCGGGTTGGCGCTCGCATCTGGAGTGACCGCCTCGACGGTGCACTCGGCGATGCTGATCGCGTGCGCGTTGTGTCTGGCCGTCGGCCTCCCCGCCTCGACATACCTCGGCGCTTCGATCGGCCGTTTGCCCGCCGCGGGCCGGCCCTCGGAAGCGCGTTAGGCGCCGCCAGAGGCGTCAATGATGGTTCTGCGGGCCCTTAGTTGATCGACCGCGGAGGCCGGCCAGGATCGTGCCGCCGGTGGGCCGCTTCGCTTGGGGCATCGACCCGCGCGGCGTAGGCGCGGAAGTCGGCCTCGAACTGGGGCCACCAGTCGGCAAGCCCGTCGGCCGGCTTCTTCCGGCGCCGGACCCCGAACACGACGGCGGGGATGAAGGCAATGCACACGGCCGCGGCAACCAGGGGAAGAACGATCATCGCTTGCTCGGCTCTCTCGATACAGCTTGGTCCATGGAGGTTGACTACCCGTTCCGTCCCGAACTCACAGCGGGATTTGCCCACCCGTCATTGCCCGCACCCGATTTCCACAACGCCGCCGCGTATAAGTCAGGCCGCGAACATTGAGCCTGCCGTCGCTTGGGCCGGGGGTGCGACGTCGGTTAGTGTGCGGTTGTCTCCTCGGCGGCGACCTGTCACCCCCGCCGCGGCGACTCAGCTAAGGGACCGGCGGGCTGAAATGCGACCCGGCCCGCCGGCTCCGCGCCCGGCCGGTCACGTCTCTCTGCACCTCCCGAGCCGGCCGGGCGCCCTGGGCCGGCCTTCGGTCGAGGTGGCCTCTGTTCCCGAGGGTCGAGGTGGCCCCGGTCCCGAGGCTCGAGCTGGCGCGGGCCGGCCGTGGTGGCGGCGATCGAAGTGGCGCGGGCCGGCCGGGCGATGTGTATCTTCGCCGCCGTGAGACTCGTGCTCGCCGGCGGGGGAGGTCGTCGTCATCGGCTGGCGACGCGGTGCGCATGCGCCCTGCTCTGTCTGCTCGGAGCCGGCCTGCTTGGAGCCGGCAGCGCGGCGGCCCAGGTCCCGGGCGACATGCCGAGCGACGTGCCCGCCGCGGCCAGTTCCGCGCCCTCGTCGCTCCCCGAGCCCTCCAGCACATCCTGGCCTTTCCCGAGCGCGTTCCCGCAGACCTCCGGTACCGGGCGGCTGGCCGGGGGGGCCTCACTGTGGAGCGACTTTCTCTACGACGCCTACGGCGCCTCCAGCCCCCAGGGCCTGCCCACCTCGAACTACGACCAGAGCTCGGGGCTGGCGGCACGCCAGGGCGAGTACGTCTATCCGCCCGGACCGGCCGCCAACAACGGCGCCGACATCTTCCGCGCCGCCGTCGGAGTTCACGGCGGCTTCAGCTATTGGCGCGTGGACTGGGTCACGCTCGCCGACCCGTCGGTACCGATCGCCGAGTGGACCTTCGACACCGACAACAACCCGGCCACCGGCGTTTCAGCCTGGCCCGCGGGGGCCGGGGTCACCTCGGCTGGGATCGACCAGGCGCTCGTGGTCTCGAGCCGTGGCGCGTGGCTGGTGAACCCAATCACCGGCGCGCGGACCGATCTCCTCGCCAACGGTGGTCACCTGACCGTGGACCGCAACGCTAAGTCGTTCATCGTCGCCGTGCCCCGCGCGCTGATGCCGGTGAGCGGGAGCTGGCGCATCCGGCTCGGCGCGGGCCTGGCCGATGGAAGCGGGCAGAACTTCGCCCCGCCCTACGTCGGGAACACGACCGCCGGACCCTCGCCCACGGCCGAGCGCGTCTACAACGTCACCTTCCGTACCGTGGGCCAGGAGCCGCCGGTCTACACCTCGGGGACCAGCGACGCCCAGGTGGTGGCGGCCCAGCAGCTGCTTGCGGCCACGCCGGTGGGGGCCGCCCTCGGGCTCGACGGACTTGCCCGATCGATCACGGGCAACTTCTGGATGGAGGACGACCAAGCGGACGCGCTGGCCGGCGGCGACGTCTCCAAGTTCTCGCTCCTCGTCGACTGGTCAGCTCTCGGAGCGGCCAAGAACACGGGCGAGCCGCAGCCAACCGGCTACAGCACGCGCTGGTATGTCTCGCGTCTGAGCCTCGGCGCTGGTCAGGTGGTCAACGATGGCAACGAAGGCAACTTCAAGCCGACGCTGCTCGAACGCGTGCAGCCCTACGCCGTGTACGTGCCGACCGACTACCGGTCCGGTCATCCGCTCCCGCTGACCTGGATCGAGCACTCGCTCGAGGTCAACTACAACCAGTACGGCGCCCTCGATCCGCAGCTCATCCAGCAGCTGTGCCAGGACCGCGATTCGATCTGCGCCACCACGGAGGGCTTCGGACCCTCGGGGTGGTACTACGGCGAAGCCGAGACCGACTTCTGGCAGGTCTGGCGCGCCCTGGCCGGGTCGTACTCGCTCGACCCTGAGCGGACCTCCCTCACCGGCTACTCGATGGGCGGGTGGGCGTCATACAAACTCCCGTTCGAACACCCGGACGACTTCGCGGGCACGTTGGTGATCGACGGACCGGTCATCTGCGGCGTCCAGGTCTACCCCGGCGTCAACGGCCCGGCGCAGAGCGACCCGGCCTGCTCACAGGACGGGCAAAGCCAGCCGTTCGTCCACAACGCGCTGTGGATCCCGTACGTGATCGATCAAACCTACGCCGACGAGCTCGTGCCGACGACTGGCGTGATCGCTCAGGCTCAGACGTTCGATCGTCTCGGTCAGCGGTACGACCTGTTCATCCACACCGGCGCCGACCACCTCGTCTATGCCACGGAGGATCGCTTCGGGGATGCCGTAGCGGCGCTGGGCAAGCCGGTGCGCAAGGTCAATCCCGGCCACTTCACCTACAGCTGGTATCCGAGCCTCGACAACGCGGCGCTTGGCATCGGGGCCACCGGTGACTATTGGCTATCGGCGCTGACGGCGCGCAACCGTGCCTTCGGGACGATCGCCACCGTGGAGGCCTTCGATGCGGCCCGGCCCGAGCGAAAGGTGACCGACGAACGGTTCGGTCCCGCGCTCGTCACCCAGCCCCTCCCCGGCACCGAGACGGCGCTGCGCTGGAAGCTCGGAGGCCGGCCGGCCGCGCACAAGCGCATGACCCTGCGCTTGACCGACGTGTCCTCGCTCACCCTCGATGCTCGCGCGGCCAAGTTGCTGACCGGCACGATAACCGTGGTCGGCGACGGGGCGACGCGGCTCACCATCGCCCGGCTGCCGGCGGGCACGCAGGTGCTCGAGCACGGACGGCGGGTGGCGGTCGCCGGCCCCCGAGGCGTGGCCTCGGTCGGCCTGCGGCGGGGAACCACGGTACTCACCCTGGTGGCTCCGGGGAGCACCACCGGCGGGGCGGCCCGCCGCAGCCGCCCGTCCTTCACCGGGTAGGAGTGGCTACGCCAGCCAGCCCTTTATCCGGGCCGGCGAGCCCAGGGACGAGAAGTCACCCTGATCGAGGATCTGCTCGGCCGCCCGAGCCATGGCCTCGACCGCGGTCCAGGTCAGCGCACCGCCCACGCTGATCCGCTGGGCCCCCGCGTCCACGATCTCGGCCCGGCTGAGGCCGGGATGAGCGAGGACGTTGACCGGCTTCGACACCGCCGCGCACACGATGCGGATCTGTTCGGCGTCTCGGAGCCCGGGCGCGTACAGCACGTCCGCGCCCGCGCGCTCGTAGGCCTGGAGCCGCGCGATCGTGTCCTCCAGGTCGGGGTTTCCGCGGATGTGATTCTCGGCCCGGGCGGTGAGCATGAACGGGAATGGCAACGCGCGGGCCGCCTCCACGGCCGCCTTGAGTCGCTCGACCGCGAGGTCCTGCGGATAGATGCCCTTGCTCGGGTCCCAGTCCTCGATTGAGCCACCCACGGCTCCGGCGGCGGCGATACGCTCGATCGCGGCCGCCGGCTCGTCATGCCCGTTCTCGAGATCGACCGACACCGGCAGGGCGCTCGCTTGGTCGAGCGCGTGGACGTGATCGATCAGCTCGTCCAGCGTGGTGCCGCCGTCAGGACGTCCGAGCGTGAAGGCAAACCCCGAGCTCGTCGTGGCCAGTGCCTGGAATCCGAGTGCCTCGAGGACCCGGGCCGAGCCGCCGTCCCAGGGGTTGGGAATGACGAACGGCGCCCCCTCGTGGAGGGCGCGGAACGCCTCCGCTTTGTCGTCTTGCCGGCTCAGGCGGACAGGCGGCGCCGGGCCTTTTGCACGGACGGGAGCGCGCCCTTGGCCTTGGCCAGCGGCCGCGCGCGCAGGTCGACGCTGGCCGGCTTGGCCGCGATCTCGATCTCCTCGCCCGTGGCCGGGTTGCGGCCCTTGCGCTTCTTGGTCGCGGGCTTGACCCGGACGGTCAGTTGCACCAGGCCGCCGATTCGCACCTTCTGTGCGTTTGAGAGCTCGTCGAGAACGATCTCGTCCAGCGCGGTGAGCACGCGCTTGGCGTCGGCCTTGCTCAACTCGGCACGCTCGGCGACGGCGGTCACCAGCTGCGACTGTGTAAGTGGCACGGCAGTCCCTCCAGGGATCGGATACATAACGGCGACGGCCGCGCATTGAACCGCGCTTTGCGGACAGACGTCGCCTGGGCGGGCGCGAAGTGTCTCATGCCTCCGTTCCGAGCCGCTTCACAGGGTTCTACGCGCGCTTTCGCCGGGTCACGAGTGAGGACCGTTACCGAGCGTGATCAGCAACACGGGGCGGTGCTCCGTGAGCGCGGTGGCGATCGCGGGGTTATGCCAGAGCGGTGTGCCGCGGGTCTGGGCCTGGGCGGCGGCGCCCCCGATCAGGACCTGCATGGCGGCGTACTCCTTGTGATCCGGGGAGTCGAGCAGGACCTCAGCCCCGGCGCTCGTGACCGGTACCGCTCGCGCCACGCTCTCGGTGCCACGAAACCCGATCGAGCGCTCATCGGCCCAGCCCTGGCTGACCATCGAATGGAGCTGAGCGGTGATCAGCCGCGCGCCGGGCGTGCGGACCGTCCCGCTGAGGGCCAGGTAGCGGTAGTGGTTGTGGTCTTTGAGCGGGTTTACATCGGAGCCGCCGGCCGCTGACGCAATCACGCGCGCCCGCGGGGTTAGCGGAAGCGAGCCGGCCGACGGGGCGGGTGACGAACCGCCGCAGCCGGCCAGCGCGACGCCGAGCCAGGCACCCGCGAGCAGGCGATAGGTGCACGCCATCGCGCCGAACCTACTGAAACCTCTACGATCGCGTCATGGACGTGATGTCGCTCGCCGACCGCTCATGGCCGGTGCTGCGTCGGCTGATGGGCGTGCACACGCAGGTCTACCGGGTGACCAACGGCATGATCGGGCATCGATTCCCCGGCGCGCCACCGATGCTGCTCCTCGACCACGTCGGCGCCAAAAGCGGGACTCATCGCACAACGCCGCTGGTCTACGTCGACGACAGCCCGGACCTGGTGCTCGTGGCGTCGAAGGGAGGCCATCCCAAGCACCCGGGCTGGTACCACAACCTGCGCGCCAATCCCGACACCACGGTCCAGGTCGGGTCAGAGCGGCGGTCCGTGCGGGCTCGGATCGCCTCGTCGGAGGAGCGAGAGCGTCTGTGGCCCAAGGCGGTGGCCACCTACTCGGGCTACCGCGGCTATCAGGAGCGAACGGAGCGTGAGATCCCACTCGTGATCCTCGAGCCGCGGCCCGTCTCCTGAACCGTGACCCGAGGATGCGCGCCGTCTACCTGCGCCGCCGCGCGGTCGCGCTGGCGGTGCTGGCGGCGATCGTCGCGGCGCCGGCCATCGGCCTGAGCCAGGGGGCCGGCCGGCACGCCCCCTCAAGCGTGCGCGCCGCGGCACAAGCCGGCCCCGCCCGCGCGCGGCCGGCACAAGCCGGCCCCGCCCGCGCGCGATCCACCGTCCCCCGGCTCCCGCCGCTCTCGGTCGAGCAGCTGGCCGGACAGCGCGTCATCTACGCCTATTCCGGCCTGACCCCGCCGCCTTCGCTGCTGGCGGCGATCCGGGCCGGCGAGGCGGCCGGCGTGATCCTGTTCTCACCGAATGTCTCCAGCGCCAGCCAGACGCGCGCGGTGGTCGCACAACTTCAGCGAGCCAGCGCGGCCGGGCCGGTTCACGCGCCGTTGCTGATCCTGACCGATCAGGAGGGGGGACAGGTGCGGCGCCTGCCGGGTCCACCCGCGCTATCCGAGCGGGAGATCGGACAGAGCGCGTATGCCACCACGCTGGCCGCCGAGGCCGGTGCCGGCGCGGCACAGACGCTCGCGGCCGCGGGCGTGAATGTCAACCTGTCCCCGGTCCTCGACGTGTCCCGCCAAGCCGGCGACTTCATCGACGAGTTCCAGCGCTCCTACGGGGGCGACGCCGCCGCGGACGCGGTGCTCGGTCGCTCCTTCATCGTTGCCCAGCAGCGGCTTGGCATCGCCGCCGCGGCCAAGCACTTTCCCGGCCTCGGGTCGGCTCATCGCGGCCAGGACACCGACTCTCGGCCGGTGACCCTCAAGGCTCCGCTGGCTGAGTTGCGCCGGGTCGACGAGGCGCCCTACGTGCCCGCGATCACCGCCGGAGTCAAGCTGATCATGACCTCCTGGGCGATGTATCCGGCCTTCGACCCGGCGCTCCCGGCCGGGCTCTCGCCGCGCGTGATCCAGGGCGAGCTGCGCGGCCGGCTCGGCTACCGCGGGGTGACGATCACCGACACGCTGAGCGCCGCCGCTCTGGCGCGCTTCGGGTCGCTGGCTCAGCGCGGGGTGCTGGCCGCGCAGGCGGGGGCTGATCTGATCATCTGCTCGGCCATCAACGGCGATGACAGCCCGACCGGGGGCCTGTCGGTCATGCACGCTCTCGCCTCGGCGATCGCTTCCGGCCGGCTGAGCCGGACCGCGGCCGAACAGTCCGTCGCGCGCGTGCTCGCGTTGCGCAAAGGCCTACGCCGGCATACCGCCTGAGCCGAGCCGACCGCGTGAGCCGAGCCGAGCCGACCTTTCGGATCAAGCCGGCCCGGGGCGGCTGCGACGGCTCACCCCTCGAACCCGAGCCGGCGGGCGAGGAACCTACGCTGTTCCTCATACAGGCCGTCGGGGAGGCGGGCGAACCACCGGCACCCTCGCGGAAGTTGGTCGGGCGGTGACACCAGCCGGGTCGCGAAGGCGATCCCGATCGGTGAATCAAGGCCGTTCTCGTAGTGGCTCGGGTATTCGATGTAACCGAGCAGCTCTCCCGCCTCGACCTCAGCGTCAAGCTCGTCGCGGGCGACGCGCTTCACCGCTTCGACCAACCGCTCGCCGAACAGAACCGTCCCACCCGGGATGTGCCAGGCGCCGACGTTGGGGGGAATGTCACGCAGGGCGAGCAAAACGCCTCGCTCGGGGCACGTGATCACGACCTCGACGCACAGACGGGGGACGCGGCGGTAGATCGAGTCGAACTCGGACTTGGGAAGCCACCCCGGAGGGCGGTCGGGCTCGGGCTTGGAGGACATGGCGGGCAGCTCGGTCGAGGTTGTACCCGAGAGGATCGACCATGCTCATCCTGGCGGTGGTCGCGGCAGCCAGGGACCGCATGCGGCGCACGATCGGGCACGGTGTGCGACGGTTCCGCGCATGCGAACACGGCGCGTTTTTCTTGGTGTGACGTTGGCGATGCTGACCGCGAGCCTGGTGCTTGCCACGGGCGCGTCCGCGGCCGGGCCCCGGGCGTCCGCGCCCACGTTCAGCGCTCAGGGAAGCGCGGAGCAGGTGTACGTCACCGGCTTGACACCCAATGCACGCATGTCACTCCTCAACGGCGCCGGGCACACGATCGCGACTCAGTCGGCCGACTCGCTCGGCGGCCTGCTCTTCCGCAACGTCGCGCCGGGGAGCAACTACCGGGTTCGCCTAGCCTCGAACGGTGCGGAGTCAGGCCCGCTCACCGTCCACTCGAACGCGGCGGCCCCGTGGGATCCGGGGGTCTACAACCAGCCGATCCCCGACAACGGCTACACGTACCTGACCACGCGCGATGGCACCCAGCTGGCCATCGACGTTCACCCGCCGACCAGTCCCGCCGGCGAACCCGGCGTCCCTCCCGGAGTCCACCTGCCACCACTGCCGCTACCCGTGCCCGGCGGGACTCCGCTTGCGCCGCCCTACCCGACGCTGATCGAGTACTCGGGCTACGGGTACGCCAACCCGGCCGGCCCGGTCAGCGGGATCGCCGTGCTGGCCAACCTGATGGGGTTTGCCGTCGTCGACGTCAACATGCGCGGAACCGGCTGCTCGGGCGGGGCTTACGACTTCTTCGAGCCGCTGCAGAACCTCGACGGCTACGACGTGGTCGAAACGATCGCCCACCAGCCGTGGGTCCTCAACAACAAAGTGGGGATGATGGGCATCTCCTACGGCGCGATCAGCCAGCTCTTCACCGCCCAGCTCAATCCGCCCGACCTGGCGGCCATCTCGCCTCTGTCGACGATCGACGCCACGGCGACCACGCTCTACCCCGGCGGCATCCTCAACACCGGCTTTGCCGTCGCCTGGGCCCAGGAGCGCCAGCAGCAGGCCGAGCCGGCCGGGCCCAACAGCGGCCAGCCGTACGCCTACCAGCAGATCCAGAGCGGCGACCAGACGTGCAAGCAGAACCAGGTCCTGCACGGCGAGGCGGCGAGCCTGATGGACAAGATCCGCGCCAACAGCCACTACAACGCGAGCGTGGCCGATCAGCTCGACCCGATCACCTTCGTGAACAAGATCCACGTGCCCACCTTCATGGCCTGCCAGTGGACGGACGAGCAGACCGGCGGGCACTGTCCCGATCTGGCCCAGCACTTCAGCGGCACGAACCGCAAGTGGTTCACCTTCACCAACGGCGTGCACGTCGACTCGCTCGATCCATACACCTACGACCGATGGTTTGACTTCCTGAACCTGTTCGTCGCCCACCGAGCGCCGATCGAGACGGCGGCCATCACCCAGGCGGCTGCCCCGGTCATCTATCAAGGTGCGCTGGGCACGCCGCCGAGCGATGTCGACACCATGCCCCCGGACCCGATCCAGACCATCCCGACCTACGACGCCGCGCTGGCCGCGTTCGAGCAACTCCCGTCGGTCAGGGTCCTGTTCGACAACGGCGCCGGGCGCAAGCCGACCGGCGACTTCAGCCCAGGCGACCCCTACCCCGGGTTCGAGCAATCGTTCTCGTCATTCCCCATCCCCGGCACCACGGCCGAGCGGTGGTACTTCGGCTCGGGCGGGAAGCTCAACCGTCAGCCGGCCAAGCGCGAGTCGATCAACTGGTACACGTCGAACGCCCGGGCCTTGCCGCTCAACGACTTCACCGGCCCGGTGGAATCCGGCGGCTTGTGGGGGAACGCGTCCCAGTGGTCGTGGAACTGGAAGCAGAACCCCTCCGGCACGGCGATCTCCTACGTGTCCTCGCCCTTGAGCGCCAACACGACGGTGATCGGGGCCGGGGCCGTGCACTTGTGGGTGAAGTCCCCGACACCCAACGTCGACCTGCAGGCCACCGTGAGCGAAGTGCGTCCGGACGGCAACGAGACGTTCGTGCAGAACGGATGGATTCGGGCCAACGAGCGCAAGCTCGCCACCAATGCCAACAACATTCTCAAGCAGCCAAGCACGCTGCTCGCGCCGATCCCGACCATGCTCTCATCCGACGTCAAGGCGATGCCGAAGAACAAGTTCGTCGAGGTCGTCATCCCGCTGTATTACGAGGGCCATGTGTATCGCGCCGGCTCCCGGATCCGGGTGACCATCGCGGCTCCCAACGGGACCCAACCGGTGTGGTCGTTCAGCCAGACCGCTCCGAGCGGGGCGTCCAGGGTGTCGGTCGCCTTCTCGAAGACGATGACCTCGAGCCTGATCCTGCCGGTCGTGCCCGGCGTGGCCGTGCCAACCGGACTCCCGCCGTGCCCGAGCCTGCGCAATGAGCCCTGCCGGGCCTACGTGGCGCTGGCCAACCGGACCGCCGCCGTCACCCCGCAGCGAAAGTCGACCAAGCCAAAGGCGCGCAAGCCCGCGGGAGTCCCGTTCACGGGCTAGCTGATCCCAGCTCGGCCCGCGCCCAGCGGGCACGGATCTGAAACGTTCCCGATAGCCAACGCCGAGCGGTTAGAGTCGCGCAATGGGCCTGTCTCGGGCCAGATCGAGATCTCGGATCACCGGGAGCGCGGCAATCGCGGCGGCGCTTGTCGCGCTGTCGGGCTGCGGAGGCAGCTCGTCGAGCAGCTCATCGTCGAACGCATCGACTGGTTCATCATCGACCAGCGCGACCCAAACCACCCAGACCAGCGAGAGCGCCACTCAGTTCAAGGCGGCGATCACGCCGGTACTCAACCAGTTCAAGAACGCATCGCAGCGGACCGGGGCGGCGATTCAGCAGGCGAGCTCCCAAACCGATGCGGAGCTGGCGGCCGCGTTCCGAGGGCTGCAGGCAAAGTGGAAGTCGGCGCTGGCCAAGCTCGAGACGCTGCAGCCCCCGCCGCAGTTCACCGCTGCGTACGGCCGCCTGAAGCGTCAGGTGAGCGGAGTCGACGCCGACCTGGGGGCGATCGTCTCGGCAGCCCAGAGTCACAACGCCGCCGGCGCCAAGGCCGCCGCGACAAAGCTCGTCAACGACATCCTGAGCGCGAAGGCGACGAGTACGACGATCAGCAACGGGACTTCGTAGGCGCCGCGCGCCTAACCGGTAAAGCTCGGCGCCGTGCGCTTCGGGTTCGCCTTCGG
This sequence comes from uncultured Solirubrobacterales bacterium, assembly GCA_963748585.1. GTDB lineage: Bacteria > Actinomycetota > Thermoleophilia > Solirubrobacterales > Solirubrobacteraceae > Palsa-465. The sequence goes on from CAVVJR010000005.1 coordinate 819,820, forward strand.
TGCGGGGCTGCACTGATGCACCGCCGAGGCATGCATCTCCGTGGCGGCCTTCAGGATCGCACTACGGATCCGCGGGTAGGTCCCACAGCGACACACGTTGCGGAACCGGTCGAGGTCGGACTCCGTCACGTGCCGGCCCTGGGCGTGCACTTCGTTGACCAGCCCGACGGCGTCCATGATCTGCCCCGGCTGACAGTAGCCGCACTGGGCCACGTCATATTCGAGCCAGGCCTGCTGCATCGGGTGGAGCTTCTTGCCGACGCTTCGGGCGAGGCCTTCGATGGTCACGACTTGATCGCAGGCGCTCAGCTGGCCGACCGGGATCCCGCAGATCTGGCGAGCGCGGCCGTTGATCAGGCAGGTGCAGGCCTTGCACACCATGAGCCCGCAGCCGTACTTGGGGCCGTTCACGTGCAGCAGATCTCGCAGCACCCACAGCAGCCGCACATCCCCGGGACAGGTCACATGGACCTGCTTGCCGTTGAGGACGAATGTGTGCGTCGGCGTCCGCTTGCGCTTGTGCTTTGGATGTGTTTGCGTGGCCATGAGCCTCGTTGGGGGTTCAGCCCGCGCCCTTGACCGTCGGGCCGCTATGGGTCAGCCCGTCGGTGGGGGATTGCGGGATCGGGGGAACCGTCGGCAGGACCTTGAAGTCAACGTCGAAGTGGTTGATCGGGAAATAGGTCGGCAGCTTGCCGGTGGCTCTCGCATAAGCACAGGCGACGGCGGCCATCGATGTCGGCACCGCGAACTCACCCGCCCCACCCGGCGTATCAGTGGTGGGCGGCATCACGATCACCTGGAGCTCCGGCGGCGTGTTCCACTGCCGGGTGTAGTGAGCGTTGTCCCAGCTGCCTTCCAAGAATGAGCCATTCTGGAGGTGCAGGCTGTAGCTCAGGGCCTGGGCGATCCCGTCCATGATCCCGCTCATCATCTGCGCCTCCAACCCGAGCGGGTTGATTGGCAGTCCCACGTCGATCACGAACACGACCCGGGTGACGCGGGGCCCGGTGTAGGCGTCCTCGATCTTTCGACCCACAGCGGACGGCCGACAATCGATCTCGGCCACGCACGCGGCAAAGCCCTTGTACTCGCGATGGACAGCGATCCCCTGGGCGGTGCCCGGAGGCATCGCCCGCCCCCAGCTCGCCGCACTCGCCACCCGGTCGAGCACGGCCGTCAGCCGCGCGTCCCGGGCGTGGGCACGACGAAAACGGTAGGGATCCTGTCCCATCAAATTGGCCGTCTGGTCGACCATCAGCTCCAACGCGGTGCTGTAATCGGAGCCGTACACGCTTCGCACGCTGGAGGTGTTGAACGTGCCCAGCTCGTAGATCTCGTTCAGCTCCTGGGTGACCGGGCCGAAGTTGTAGGGAACGTTGGCCGTCAGGCCGAAGTACCCCTGTGAATACCCCAGCGCTCCCGCCTGTGTGTGGCCGACCATCGCGGAGTACACGTCGCCGAACCCCTCGCCGATGTCGGTGACCACGCCGGTGTGCCGCTGGTCGAACGCCAGCACGTCCTGTCCGGCGTAGGTGATCCGCACCCGTGAGATCGCCATCGGGTGCACGCGTCCCTGGCGGAAGCTGTCGGTGCGATGCCACATCAGCTTCACGGGCTTGCCGATCGCCTTCGAGACCACTGCCGCCTCGAACGCGGCGTCGGCGAACAGGTGACGGCCGAACGAGCCGCCCCCCTGGGTCACGTGCACCGTCACCTTCTCCTGCGGCAACCCGATCAGACTCGCGATCGTCTGCTTGGCCCAGATCGGAGTCTTCAGGCTCGACCAGATCTCGGCTCGGTCGGAGCGCACATCCGCGACCGCACAGTTCGGTTCCAGCGGATCGCCCGGCCGGAAGTAGAAGGTGAACCGCTGATCCAACGTCTGGCCGAGCGCTGGCGCCATCGGCAACTCGTTGGCCAGAAGGTCGCGCAGGACATCGGGCTCGGAGACGCCGTCCACCGTGCCCGGTCCCCAGTCGACCCGGAGCGCTCGCACCGCGTCGATGCACTGACCGAACGTCTTGCCGCGCACGGCCACGCCGCCGGAGATGTCCTTCGAGTGTGGGACCACGACCACGTCGGTGATCCCTGGCATCGACCTGACCTGAGCGAGATTGCGCACACCCCGAGCAAACCCGTTGATCGTCGGCGCTCGGCACAGCATCGTCGGTAGCGCGTTGGGCACGTCCAGGTCCATCGCGAACACCTTGCGTCCGGTGACCGCCGCCAGCGCGTCGGTCCGCGGCTGCGGCGTGCCGACCACCGTTTGCGCTGTTCGAGGCTTCAGGTGGGCCACAACCCGCGCGGTGCGCTCACTCGCGGCCACGCGAGTCAGCGAGCCGTACGACGCGCTGCGCCCGTCCGGAGCGTAGACGTGGCCATCTCGTACCGTCAGCCGCGGCAACGGCACCTGCAGCGCCTTCGCCGCCGAACGCGTGAGCCGCCCCCGCGCGGCCGCCGCCGCCACCCGCACCGGCGTGTACAGGGAGTTCATCGAGTCAGAGCCCTGAGTCTGCTGATTGAACATCAGCTCCGGCCGGGCATCGGCCAGCGTAACCTTCACCTTCCCGACCGGCACGTCCATCTCGTCGGCGATCACCATCGCCACCGCCGTGGTGATCCCCTGCCCGACCTCCGCTCGCGGCAGCGCGAAGGAAACCGTCCCGTCGCGATTGACGGTCACCGTGATCAGGTGGGCCGTCGGCATCGTCGAGTCCGTGAGCAGATCGGTGAGGTCGTAGAAGTCGACCGGCTGCACGGTCGGCACCGCTGCTCTTGCTCGCTGCGGCATGGTCAGGTCCGCGGCGGTGACAAGGATCGGTGCGGCCAGCACGTAGCCCAGGAACCGTCGACGGGAGATCCCTTCCGTGCCCTGCGCCCCTGCCGTGCGGTCGGCACCACCCATCACGCCGAATTCTAGACCCGCTCTTCACCCCGGCGCGTAGGTTGGTCAGTCGAGCGCCAAGCGCCACCCAGTCGGTCCGCAGCATGCTCTCGGCGAGGGCCTTGGTTCCCTCCGGGGTGCTCGGCACCCGAGGGAGAACCGGCGGAAAACGACACCGATACGAGCTCGCAGCTCAGTCCAGGCAAGTCGCCGGGGCGGCCGAACCTGCGACCACAGCCGCACGACCCTCAGCCCTGCGGTCCATCCCTCGAGATGCAGTAGTGAGGAAGCACCCACGGAGCGCGGGCCCGTCGGTCGTGTTTTGACGGCGCCAGCGCTCAACTCCTAAAGCGCGACCTAGATCAACTGATGTAGTCCGCTATGTGGGGTACCGCCTGCTCGATCGTGAGGTAAGGCTTGGTGTCGTACTCGATCCACTCCGAGTAGTTCAGGATGTTCCGATAGGCCTCCTCTACATCATCCGATTCAGCGATCACGATGCCCTGGCTGCCGTCCGCCGCGACGTAGTGCGCCTTTACGGTGCTCGGCACGCCCTTCTCGGAAAAGACGCCCATCAGCTCCTTGGTTTCGGCCTTACTGAGCTGCTTGATCCTGTACGTCGTGATGAAGATCACGGCCACCGCCCCTTTCGTCGTTTCGTGGCAATCCGGACCCTACGCCACGCCAGGGCCAGGTGCCAGTCCGCTGCCCGGTTGATCGAGTCTGCCCAGCGGCACTTTCAGGCGATGACTCTGCGAGAAACGAATCGCGAGTGGGCGAGGTTCGTCCTCCTGTGAAAGCGTTAGCTCACCCTGCGTCCGAGAGGAGTCGCCGTGCCCGCCTACATCGTCGTCGAGACTGACATCCACGATCCTCGGCAGTACGAGCTCTACAAGCAGGCCGCGCCCGGTGCCGTGGCAGCCGGCGGAGGCCGTTTCATCGCGCGCGGCGGCGAGCTCGCGGTTCTGGAAGGGGACTGGCAACCCAAGCGCCTCGTGCTCCTCGAGTTTCCGGATCTAGAGGCGGCAAAGCGGTTCTACGAGTCGGCCGAGTATCAGGAAGCGAAGCGACTACGCGAAGGCGCGGCGGGGTTCAACATGGTCGCCGTGGAAGGACTGGCCTGAGGCGAGGCTGCGCGCCCACACACTCGCCTTGGTGAGATCGTCTCTCGCAGGCGGTCTCACAACCGCGCTAGCCGTCACTCCGAGTCACCGCGGACGCCGGTAGCGCTCGTAGACCACGCGCGAGGCGAACGTCTTGGTCTCGACCAACTCCAGCGGGACATTCTCAGTGACCGGCGGCAAGAACGGCGTACCCCCGCCGAGGACGATCGGGTTGCGGAACATGCGCAGCTCATCAACAAGGTCCAGCTCGATCGCCGCGGCGGCCAGGCCGGCGCCGCCGATCTCGACGTCTTTGTCCGTTGCGGCGAGCGCGGCCGCAATCTCCTCGGCCACTGACCCCTCGGCAAGCCGAGCATTTCCTTGGAGGCTGCCGAGCGTGCGGCTGAAGACGATCTTCGGCAGAGCACACCAGACCTCGGCGAACTCGGCGTGGAGCTCGCTCTCGCGCAGCGACGGGTCGGTCTCCCACACGAGCATCGTCTCGTAGAGCCTGCGGCCGCATAAATGGCAGCCAAGCTCCCGCACCCGCGCGAGGTGAAAGGCGAACAGTTCATCGTCAGGAGCCGTCCACCCGATCCCGCCCTCGCGGTCGGCAATGAAGCCGTCCACCGAAACGCTCATCGAGTAGATCAGCATGAGTGCGAGCTCCTCGCGCGAGAGCGACAGACTCGGGTCGTGATGATGTGCAGCATTGGGGACGCGCTCTCCTTCCCGCTGTGTTTGCTCGGACAAGGCTCAAGACCGGGCGCAGCGCGAAAGATCATCGGAAGCAGTCGCACGGGCCGGCGGAGAGTCTCGCTGCTGCCAGGTCGTGCCCGTTTTCGCGGATCTAGTCGAGCCGTTGCCATTCCAGCTGGCGTTCAGGCGAGCTGGAAGCCGCCCTTCGGTGCCCCGCGCGAGTCGGCTCGGCGGAGCGGGGGGCGGCTCGCTCGGGAGCCGCCCCGCGGGCTGCTATCGCGCGTAAGGGTCGACGTAGACGTCGTCGACGTTCCAGGAGTCGCCCGGCTTGGCGTTGAATACCAGTTGGGCGTTCACGGTGGCGCCGTCGGCCAGTCCCGAGCCGGCGGTGAGCACAGGGCTCGGCGACCAGGAGGCATAGGTCGACCCATCGAGGGCGGTCACGGCGACGTGCCCAGAGTTGCCCTCCGCGTCGGTCCACTGCACCCATACGTTCAGCGCCGAGGCTGGCGAGCTGCCGAGGCTCTGGAGGAAGAAGCGCCAGGTGGGGAACGCGTTGCTCAGGCAGAAGGTGGGCGAGACCGCCTCGCCGCCTCCTTGGATCTCCAGCGTCTGCTGGTCCCTGGTCAGGTTCCACGGATTTCCGCCCGCGGTGACCGATGCCATGTGCAGGGTCCAGTCTGCCAGCGGCCCGTTAAACGAGCCACCCTGAACAGGTGTGTAGTAGGCGGAGTCGCCGAACTGCGCGAACGGCTGGGAGAGCTCGCCGGCCTTGCACGTCGACGGCGAGGGTGCTTTCGGAGGTGCGGGAAACCCGCCCCTCGGTGGTGTGACCGCGTGGCCGGCGGAGCCGCGCGCGGCGGCGGGCGCAGCAGCGACGAGCAGGGAGAGGCAGACGGCTGGCACGGTCATCCATCGGCTGCGCGGCCTCTTGAGTACGTACGGCATTTGCGGACCTCCGTGTCCAAAGCGGTGTCTCGGGAGGTCGGCGGCTGGGCGGTCTGCGGGAGACCCCTGGCTTTGCGTCCCCGCCTCGCGACGGGTTTGCCTTTGTCGACTGAGCGCTTATCGACGGGCGATCAGTCGACCTTGATCACCCTGGACGGATGTTCGCGTCCCGTCGGCGGCAGAACCTCCGTCAATCGAGCGACCCGACGGGTCGCTTGTGTGCGCGACGAGCGGGCCGGCCACGATTGCGGGCACGGGCTTGAGAAGGCAATGGCTCCCACGGCGCTTCCACGAACCGAAACGACAGCCCCAAACCGGTCACCCCGATACACAAAAACCCCGCGATTTGCGGGGCTTTCGAAAAAGCGGCTGAAGGGACTCGAACCCTCGACCTTCTGCATGGCAAGCAGACGCTCTAGCCAACTGAGCTACAGCCGCGAAGCGCCCCGAGTATAGCCTCGCCGCCTCACCACGGAGAGCCGTGGCGAACGGCCGTAGAACACCGGCGCCGGCGCCCGCCACGTTGCCCGAAATGGTCCGTCACGCGGCTGTGGGACACTGCCCCGCACCAGCGAGCTCCGGCGCCCATCCGCGGGATGGGCGCGGTGGAGCGGGACAGCTCGGCGCACATGTCTTCTCCATCTGGGCACGATCGGCAGCCCTCGCAGGCGAGCGATGACGCGTACGCGGCCTCGGCCGCACGCTCGCGCGACCGCCGTGCAGCGGCACGGCGCCGGCGGCGTGCCGTGCGCCGGGCCTGGGCGCTCGGTCTCCTGGTCGCGGTCGTGGGCGCGGTCTCGGCCGTCTTCGGGCTCGCGCAGCCGTCGCCCACCAAGGCGAAGGGCCGGGCTGACGCGCGCAAACAGGAACCCGGGAGTAGCCGCACGAGCCCAGCCACGGCAGGGACGTGGTTCGTCCCCGCCTCCGGCGCGCAGGTCAGCGCGCCGGTGGAGAACCGCCAAGCCGGTACGCGGCGGTGGAGGCTGCCTGGCCCGGCCGCCGACGTGGGCGGGCTCGCCTACGGAAGCGTGGCCGGCTACGTATCGGCCCCGGCCGCGCTGCCCGGCCACACCGAGCGGGTCTACGTTGCCGCACCGCACTCGCGCTGGATCAAGATCGCGCTGTTCAGGATCGGCTGGTACCACGGTGCGGGCGGCCGGGAGGTGTTCGCAAGCGCAAGGCTGCCGGCCCGGGGACAGCCGTCGTGCAGCCATCAAAGGCAAACCGGCCTGACCCAGTGCAACTGGCACCCGACGCTCACTTTGCACCTCCCGAGCTCGCTGGCCAGCGGCGTCTACATCGTCAAGCTGACCACCGACAACGGCGCGAGTGACTGCATGTTCGTGGTCGAGTCCGTGCAGCCGCAGCCGATCCTGGCCCAACTTCCGACCGCGACCTACGAGGCCTACAACGCCTGGGGCGGCGACAGCCTGTATTCGGGCGGGAACGACACCGTCGGGCTCACGGGCACGACCCAGGGCGTCGAGGTCTCATATGACCGCCCGTACGACAGTGTCACCGGGGCGGGCCAGTTCTTCGCCCGCGACATCGCCATGGTCTGGTTCCTCGAGCGCGCCGGCTATCCCGTCTCGTATACGACGAGCGAGTCCGTGGCCAGCCACCCCGAACAGCTCAGCGGCCACAGAGCCCTGCTCGACTTCGGCCACTCCGAGTATTGGTCACAACACCAGGAGGCCGGCTGGGCCAACGCCCTGAAGGCGGGCACGAGCCTGCTCTTCTTCGGCTCGGACACCCTGGCCTGGCGGGTGCGCTATGAGGCGGCGACGACCGGATCGAGCGAGGCCGGCAACGCCGGCCACGTGATCGTCGCCTACAAGGAGCACGCGGTCCGGGATCCCCACCGCGCTGACCCGACCGGCATCTTCCCCGACCGGGGCGCGCGCCTCGATGGCTCGGCCTACCTCGGTTGCATCACGCCCCGGATCGCCCAGCCCGGCCCGCCGACCTACCGGTACTACGCCTGGTCGCCCGAGCCCACCCTGAAGCCATCCTGGCTGTTCGCCGGCACCGGCGTCACGGCCACCACCGAGATCCGCGGCATCGTCGGTTACGAGCTCGACCAGCGGACGCCGTTCACCCCGGCCGGGACGCACCTGGTCGGCTACGGGGTCGCGCCGTGCGGGCGTCGGGCGGTCGACGAGCCTGGCGAGCCGGTGGCGCGCGCGGGTGACGACCTCGCGGAGACCACGCTCTACACCGCGCCGTCGGGGGCGCTCGTGTTCGACACCGGCACCCTGGGCTGGGAGCTCGGCTTGGAGCCGGTCCCGAGCAGCTCGCCCGACGCGCCGCGCACGCCCGACCGCCGCCTCGTGGCGATGACGCGCAACCTGATCGATCACGCCCTCGGCCTCCACGCCGGGCCGCGTGGGCGTTGAGCCGGGGCGTAAGCTCCGGCTCGTGACCGCAGGCCGCGCCCCGGGCACCGACTGCGAAGACACGAGCACCCACCGCGAGGACACGAGCAACGACCGCGTGGACAGGCTCGAGATTCGCGAGCTGATCGAGAACTGGGCCGTGTGGCGCGACGCCGGCGACTGGGAGCGCTTCGCCACGGTCTGGCACCCGGACGGGCGGATGATGGCCACCTGGTGGCAGGGACCGTACGAGGAGTTCATCCGGGTCAGCCGGGAGGGCTTTGACCGCGGCGTGCGCATCCTGCACTTCCTGGGCGGCAGCTCGATCGACGTGCGCGGTGACCGCGCCATCGCCCAGACCAAGATGACCATCTCCCAGCGCGCCGAGCTCGAAGGCCACACCTGCGACGTCGTCTGCACGGGGCGCTTCTACGACTTCTTCGAGCGTCGCCAGGCCCGCTGGGCACTCGTCCTGCGTCAGCCCATCTACGAGCAGGACCGCCTTGACCCTCTCGACCCGGCGGCCAACCTGCAGCTCGATCACGAACTCCTCAGTCAATTCCCCGAGGGCTACCGTCACCTCGCCTACCTGCAGACGCGGATCGGCTACGAGGTCAAGCGCGACATGCCCGGGCTGACCGGCCCCGAGGTGGAGGATCTTTATCGCCGGGGCAGGGAATGGCTCGATGGCCGCTGACCACGTTTACCGCGCTCAGACCGTCGGGTCGCTGCTGCGTCCGCCCGAGCTCAAGCAGGCCCGGCACGACCTCGAGGCACAGCAGATCACCCCGCTCGAGTTCAAGCGCATCGAGGACGAGGCGGTCGACCGAGCGCTCGCTCTCCAGACCCAAGCCGGCCTCGACATCGTCAGCGACGGGGAGATGCGCCGCGCCCACTTCACCGGACCGCTGTCAGAGGTGGTGGCGGGCATGGACGCGGTCGAAGCGCCCGTCCAGCACTGGCACGGGAGCGCCGAGGGCGACGAGCCCACCTACGCCCACGTGCGCGCGGTGACCGGAAAGCTGCGGCGGCTGCGCTCGCTCGCCTCCGAGGAGTTCACCTACCTGCGCGCGCGCACGCAGAAGCCGATCAAGGCCACGCTCCCGAGCCCGCTCATGATGCAGACGTTCTGGTCGCCCGAGCACACTCCGGCCGCGTACGCCGATCCGTTTGAGCTGTTCGCCGACGCGGCCGCGATCCTGCGCGAGGAAGCGCGTGAGCTGGTCGCGCTCGGGTGCGAGTTCATCCAGCTCGACGCGCCGGACATCGGCTTCCTGGTCGACGCGTCGGTGCGCGACTCGCTCCAAGCTCGCGGAATCGATCCCGCCCGCATGCTCCGAGAGGGGATCGAGATCATCGACTCGGTGGCCGACGTCCGAGGCGCCCGGTTCGGCATCCACCTGTGCAAGGGCAACCGCGAGGGCCACTGGCTGGCCGCCGGCGGGTACGCCGCCATCTCGAACCAGGTCTTCCCCCGCCTGCGCCACTTCGACGTGCTCCTGCTCGAGTACGACGACGAGCGCTCGGGCGGGTTCGAGCCGCTGGCCGTTGTCCCGCGGACAAGGCGGTCGTGCTCGGGCTGGTCTCGACCAAGCGGCTCGAGGTCGAATCGCCAGCCGACCTCATACAGAGGATCGAGCAGGCGTCCGAGTACTTCCCGCGCGACCAGCTTGCCGTCTCGCCTCAATGCGGGTTCGCTTCGGTCATGGCCGGCAACCCGATCCCGCCCGAGGTCCAGGAGCGAAAGCTCCACGTCGTGGCCGAGACCGCGCGCGCCGCCTGGCCCTGAGGTCAAGCGGACCGTGACGTTGACCCGGCCATTGCTGACGAAATCGTGTACAATCGTGTGCTCATTGGCGCCACGTGCCGGGGACCCCATGCCCGTGGGGGAACGGTGGCGGGACGTCTGACGTACATGGTCTGAATCTCGGAGGAGAAGAGAGGTCTCGCGATGTACTTGCGTTCTGCCCGCTGTCCGCGCCGGCGCGGATGGCTCCTCGTCGTATTGCTCGTGTGCGCCGTCGTTGTGGCCGCGTGCGGCAGCAGCAGCTCGTCCAGCAGCAGCGGCAGCGGAGGCGGCTCGGCCAGCGCGAGTAGCGGCGCCTCCTCCACCAGCGGCGGCTCGGGCTCGATCTCGTCCTCGACCCTGAACGCGCTCGCGGCCAAGGTCAAGCAGGCCGAGGCGGTGCCCACGTTCACTCCTCCCGGGCCTCCGACGAAAGCGTCGGTGCTGAAGGGCACCTCGCTCGTCGTCTTCCCGATCAACAGCGAGATCGACGCGTGCCAGACCCAGGCCGAGGACTTCTCGCTCCTGGGCAAGCAGCTCGGGGCCAACGTCACCCTGGTGTCGAACTCGGGCCAGCCGGCGCAGTGGCAGACCGCGGTGCAGGACGCCGTGGGCACGCACGCCAAGGCGGTGGCGATGCTCTGCGGGGTGATCCCGGGCGCGATCGGGCCGGCGCTGACCGCAGCCAAGAACGCCGGCGTGGCGGTCGTCGACGGTAACTACAACGACACGACCAACTACACCGGGCTGGGCGGCGAGACCGCGGTCCAGACGACCAAGAGCCTCCAGAACGACGTCGACGCGGCACTCCTGGACCTCCACGGCCACCCGCTGCATGCGATCTTCCTCAACAGCGACTCGATCATCCAGGGCCCGGCGGCTTCGACGGCCGTGCACGGAGAGGTCAACCGCGTGTGCAAGTCCACCTGCTCGGTCACCGAGGTCACGGTCCCGATCCAGAACTGGGCCACCGCGATTCAGAGCAACCTGTCCTCGGCGCTGGTCTCCCATCCGGACACCAACGCCGTGATCATCGCCTTCGACGGGATGACGCAATTCGCCCTCCCGGCCGTGCAGAGCTCGCACATCGCCGGACTGAAGATCTACACCTGGGGCGGCGGCCGGTCGGTCGAGAAGCTGATGCAGCAATCCAATCCGGTCGTCGTCGCCGACCCGGGGCCCGATGAGCAGTGGGATGCCTACGAGGCGATGGACCAGGTCATCCGCCTGGCCAACCACCAGCCCGCGGCGCCGGTCAACAAGGAGGTCGATCCCGACCGGTTCTGGGTCGCGGCCAACGTGAAGAGCTTCTTCGGCCCGGGCGGCAACTACGGCAACGGCGGGTTCGGCGGCGATGCCTTCAAACACGGATTCGAGAAGCTCTGGGGCGCCCCGCCGACCTGACCCCCGAGCGCGATGACGGCTGACCGGGCGGCCGCCGCAGCCAGCGCTTCGCTGGAAGCGAAGAACCTGGCCAAGCACTTCGGTCCCCAGCGGGCGCTGGCCGGCGTCGACCTCGCGATCGGCGCCGGCGAGGTGGTGGCGCTGCTGGGCGAGAACGGGTCGGGCAAGTCGACCCTGGTCAAGATCCTGGCCGGCTATCACGTGCCCGAGCCCGGCGGGGAGCTGTTCATGGCCGGCCGGCCGGTGCCGCTGCCCGTCCCGCTGGGCGGCTTTCGCGACATTGGCCTGGCGTTCGTGTTCCAGGATCTCGGCCTGGCCAACCAGCTCAACGTGGTCGAGAACCTGTTCGTGGGCCGGCGCGTGGCCGGCGGACAGGCGCGGCCGATCCGGTGGCGGGACGAGCGGCGCGCCGCCCGAGCCGTGTTCGACCGCTACGGCGTCGACCTCGATCCCCAGGCCGTGGTGGGCGAGCTGCGCCCGACCGCGCAGGCCCTCCTGGCCATCGTCCGCGCGGCCGAGGAGCTGCGCGAGTTCCGGGCCGGCGCGAGCACCGGCGGCGTGCTCGTCCTCGACGAGCCGACGGTGTTCCTGCCCGAGCACGAGAAGGTGTTCCTGTTCGACCTCGTCCGCCGGGTGGCCGCCGACGGCACCGGCGTGCTGTTCGTCTCCCACGACATGACCGCGGTGCGTGAGATCGGCCACCGCGCCGTCGTCCTGCGCGACGGCCACAAGGTGGGCGACGTGCCGATCGCGCAGACGAGCGACGCCGAGCTCGTGCGCCTGGTCTCCGGGCACCGGCTCGATCCCGCCCGCCCCGAGTCCACCACCGCCCCGGCGCACTCGGCGCGCACGGGGGAGGTCGCGCTGACGGCCGAGGGCGTCGCCGGCGGGCGCCTGCGCGGGATCGACCTCTCGGTCCACGCGGGCGAGATCGTCGGCGTGGCCGGGCTGCTCGGCTCAGGCAGTGAGGATCTGCCCTACGCGCTCTTCGGCGCCCTACCCGGCGTCACCGGCGCGCTCCGCGTCGCCGGCTGGAGCGGTGAGGTGACCGAGCTCACGCCGCGCAAGTCCCAGCGGATCGGCCTCGCGCTCGTGCCCGGCGATCGCAAGCAGCAGGGCGCGGTGGCCGGCCTGTCGGTGGAGAAGAACATGCTCTCGCTCGTGTTCGGCCGCTACGTCCGGCGCGGTGCGCTCTCGCTCGGATCGATCCGGAAAACCGCCACCGACCGGGTGGAGACCTACGACGTGCGCCCGCGCCGGCCCGCGGCCGACATGTCCGAGCTGAGCGGAGGCAACCAGCAGAAGGTGGTGCTCGCGCGGTGGCTCGAGCTCGAGCCCCGCGTGCTCCTTCTGCACGAGCCGACCCAGGGCGTCGACGTGGCCACGCGGGCACAGATCTACGAGTTCATGCGCGCCCGCTGCGCCCGGGGCGTGGCCATCCTGTGGGTCAGCACCGACTTCGACGAGCTGGCCACGGTCTGCGACCGCATTCTCCTGTGCGCCGACGGAATGATCGCCGGCAGCGTCCCCGGACCGCCGTTCACGCGGGACCGGATCACCAGCGAGGTCTACGCCAAAGAGGTGCCAGTCACATGACCACCGACGTCGAACCGACGACTCCGGCCGCTCCGCCCGCCGAGTCCGAACGCTCGTGGTTCGCCCGCCACTCGCGCCTGCTCGAGAGCGCGATGCTGCCGCTCGCCTTCGCCGCGCTGGTGGCCGGGTTCGGGATCGACTCGCCGAGCAAGTTCCTCACCCTGGCCAACTTCTCGAACATCTTCGGCTCCCAGGCCGTGCTGTTCGTGCTCACGATGGCGCTGCTCGTGCCGCTCACCAACGGCGACCTCGACCTGTCGGTGGGCGCGCTCTCCGGCCTCGTGTCGATGGTGATCGCCGTCTTGAACGTCAACAGCCACGTGCCGATCGTCTGGTGCATCCTCATCGGGCTGGCGGTGGGCACGTTCTGCGGCGTGGTCAACGGCGCGATCATCGTCCGCTTCGACGTCAACCCGTTCATCATCACGCTGGCCACCGGGACCGTGTTCGGGGGGATCCAGGAGTGGCTGTCCAAGGAGCAGACGATCGTGGGCGTCTCGACCAAGCTCAGCGAGTGGACGTTCACCAAGGAGCTGGCCCGGATCCCGCTCGAGTTCTACTACGGGATCGTGATCATGCTGATCGCCTGGTACGTGCTCACGTTCACCGCGTTCGGCCAGCGGGCACTGTTCGTCGGCCAGTCCCGCGAGGTGGCGCGCCTGAGCGGCTTCCGGGTCAACCGGATGCGCTTCCAGGGCTTCGTCATCGCCGGCTTCGTGGCCGCGATCTCCGGCGTCCTGTTCGTGGGCACGAACGGGTCGGCCAGCCCCGGTACCGGAGCCAACCTGCTTCTGCCGGCCTATGCGGCGGCGTTCCTCGGGCTGACCACGATCCAGCCCGGGCGGTTCAACGCCATCGGAGCCGGGATCTCGGTCTACTTCCTGGCCACCGGAGTGGCGGGGCTCGAGCTGCTGGGAGCCCAGGACTACGTGCAGTCGCTGTTCTACGGCGTGGTGCTGGTGATCGCGGTCGTGCTGTCTCGCCTGGTCGCCCACCGCCGGGTGACGACCGGTACCTAGGGGCCGCGCTGACGCGCGGCGTCCCTGGGGCCGGGTACCCCGTCCGGACGGGGTCGCATGGCCCCATGGATGCCGAGCGTCAGCGAGGCCCCAATCAGGCGACGCCCGCCTTGCGCCAGCTCGTGTCGCCGTAGGACGAGCGAACCGCCTCGACGTAGGGCACCGGGCTGACGATGGCGCGGATCTCCATCTGCACGTGGCGCTCGACCGTCGGCTTCGACGTGCCGCCGTCGGGCTCGCCCCACAGCAGCGTGACCTCGGTGCCCGGCTCGGTGTGGGCCTCGTCGAGGATGGCCAGCGTGAGCATCTTGCGCTCGCCGGCGCTGTACCCGATCCAGGTCGAGATGCCGACCGGCGCGCCGTCCACGGTGACCGCGTCGTAGGGGTGCATCGAGTAGACCGAGTTCGGGAACTCCATCGCCTTGCCGTTGTGGTCGCCTCGGCCGAACTGGCTGGCCAGCACCTTGACCACGTCTTCGTCCTCGAGCGCGAGGGTCATCTTGTGCCGGTGGGGCTGCTCGGCTTTCTGCTCGAGCGCCTCGCGGCCGATGAAGTCGTGGTCGAACTTGACCAGGTGGCCGTACCCGAGGTCCCACGGGGTCAGGTAGTAGTCCTCGATGTCCTCGGAGACGAAGCTCCCGCCGAGCGAGGCCATGCCTTCGTAGCCGTCCGCGGGCAGCCACTCGCGGTAGGCCTTGAGCGCGTCGCCGGTGTACACGGCGGGCAGCGGGGAGGGGATCCAGCCCGACTCGAGCGCGTTCGACCCGTAGGCGCGGCCGCCCACGGCGCGAATCCCGAACTCCTCGCCCGCGGCCATGATCGCCTCGCGCACCGCCTCGCCGTCCTCGAAGGGCCCGAACAGCTCCCATCCGGGCTGCCCGGCCATCCCGTGCCGGAGCGCGCGGACCGGCTTGCCGGCGATCTCGAGCCCCCGCATGTTGAAGAACTTCAGCTCCGGCGGGGCCTCGCCGAGCAGCTTCTCGATCGTGGCCATCGCGTTCGGGCCCTGGACCTGGAACCGGTAATTCCGCCGCTTGCCGTCGGTGCGCAGGGCCGTGCGCTGGTCGAACTCGAGCTCGACGTCGTAGTTGTCCTTCTCGGCGTGGTAGGTGATCCAGCTCAGCGCGGGCGAGCGCCCGACCAGGTTGTAGTGATCGTCGTCGAGGTGGAACAGGATCACGTCGCCGATGACATAACCGTCGGGCGTGCAGGGCACGAACTGCTTGGCCTTGTCCACGGTGAAGTTGTTGAACGTGTTGATGGCCAGGTGGGACAGCAGCCGTTCGGCGTCGGGTCCGCGGACCGCGAGCTCGGCCATGTGGTAGGTCTGGTTGAACAGCACGCAGGTCTTCTGCCAGGCCTCCATCTCGTCCCGCCAGTTGCTGTACTCGGCCGGGACGCCGGGATACACGTTCGGCCCTCGCTGGGCGTTGCGCAGCAGCTCGACCGGGCTCTCGGTTTCGTTGAGGAGATCCTCGAGGCTTCGATTGGTCATTTCTCTCTCCTTTTATGGGAAGACGATGGTTCGGTTCTCATGCACCATCACCCGGTCCTCGACGTGCCAGGTCACCGCGCGGGCCAGCACCATCCGCTCGATGTCGCGGCCGATCCGCTCCAGCGCCGGCGGGTCGTGGCGGTGACTCACGCGCGCGATGTCCTGCTCGATGATCGGTCCCTCGTCGAGCTCCTCGGTGGCGTAGTGGGCGGTGGCGCCGATCAGCTTGACCCCGCGGGCGTGGGCGCGCGTATACGGATCCGAGCCCGCGAAGGCGGGCAGGAACGAGTGATGGATGTTGATCACCGGCGCCCCGATCCGGCCCAGGAAGTCACCCGAGAGGATCTGCATGTAGCGGGCCAGCACGACCAGGTCGACGCGGCCGGCCAGCAGCTCGAGCTGGCGCTCCTCGGCCTGCGCCTTGGTCTCGCGGCTGACCGGGATGTGGACGTACTCGACGCCGAAGGACTCGACCTCGTCGGCCAGATCGGGGTGGTTGGAGATCACGCACACGATGTCGACCGCCAGCTCGCCGCGCTTCCAGCGCCACAGCAGCTCGAGCAGGCAGTGCTCGTGCCGGGAGCTGAACAGGGCCACGCGCTTGCGGCGGCTGGCGATGGCCAGGCGATAGTTGAGCTCCAGCTCATCGAATTCGGTCCGCAGGTCGTCGAGCCGCTCGGACAGGCGCTCGAGGTGGAACTCCAGGCGCAGGAAGAACGTTCCGTGCTCGGGGTCGGTCGAGAACTGGGCCGAGGAGATGATGTTCGCCCCCGCGTCGGCCAGGCGCGTGGCCAGCGCGGCCACGATCCCCGGACGATCCGGGCAGGTGACGACCAGGCGGCCCACGTCGGCGCTCATCTCGAGCGCCCGTGGTGGTCGCGGCCGAGGAAGTTGTTCTGCCACGCGCTCGTCCCCTTGAGCGCGTTGTCCTTGATCACCACCGGGCCGTCGAGCATCGTCTCGGACTCGCCGTAGGCCTTCAGGCGCTCGTAGGCCTGCGACCAGATGCATTCGGTGTCATAGACCTCGCACAGGCCGTCCCGGGTCCCGCCGCACGGCCCGTTGCGCTGGTTCTTGGCGCACATCGACTCCGGGCACACGTACGCGATGTCGGGCAGCGAGCAGTCCCCGCAGTCCTCGCACTTGAACATCGGGACCTTGGCCAGCTGCTCGAGCCCGTGCGCCGCACGGCCGACCGGCCTCGGCGCCCGGTCGATCCGCTCGTAGAGCCGGCGGGCCGGGCCGAACAGCGGCGCCCCGGGGTCGAATAGGAGCTGATGGGCGCGGCGGCTGAACCGGTAGCTCGCCGGCAGCGGGAGATCGGTCCGGCGCTTGCGGAGCGAGTTCGCGTAGCTGGTGCTGAGCGTGTCCGAGGACAGGCCGGTCTCCGGATCGGCCTCGAACAGGTAGAACTCGTCCGGTAGCCCGTGGTGGAGGTCCCGAGCCAGCTCGCTCGGCGCGGCGGTTTCGTAGTGCGCGGCCTGTTCGATGATCTGGCCGAACGTGTCGGCGTCGGCATGCCCGCCGAGGTAGGCGCCGTTGAACCCGATCGCTTTGGCCAGGGCGAGGTGACGGGCGGCGTGATCGATGAAGAAGGCTCGTCCGCGGTCGGGGCTCGCGCCGTGGCGCTCGGCCAGCTCGAGCAGCTCGTCGGTGATCACCACGCCGGGGATGCGCCCGGCGCTGAACGCGCGCGCGGAGGCGGGGGAGAGGAGGAAGACGTTGGCCAGCGCGCGCAGGTCGACGCCGGCGTGGCGGATGTAGCGCAGGAGCTCGTCGTCCTTGCGCGCGTTCCAGCCGATCTGGTTGATGACAAAGCGTGCGCCGGCCCGCGCCTTCTTGGCCAGCTTCAGGTACTGGGGCACGACCTCGCGCTCGTGGCGCTTGTGGTTGGTGACTACGCAGCCCAGGAAGAAGTGGGTGCGCTCGAGTCGGTTCCCCGGGGCCCGGGAGTCCGGCAGGCCCTCGTTCATGTCCGCGTACAGCTTGAGCAGGCCGACCGAGTCGAGATCGAACACCGGGGCGGCGGTGCCCGCGTAACCGGTGCCGGCCGGGTAATCGCCGGACAGCGCGAGCACGTTGGAGAACCCCTCCGAGGCCAGCTTCCAGCCCCGGCTCTCGAGCGCGGCGCGGTTCCAGTCCTTGCACGCCAGGTGGATGATCACCTCCTGCCCGCGCGAGAGCAGGTCGGTGCCGAGCGTGTCCGGGGCCAGCATCGCATGGCCGCCGGGGTTGTCGGTGATCGAGAGGACGTCGATCCGCGGGTCGGCGGCCAGACTGCGTGCGGTCTCGATCAGCGCTCGGCTGGTGGCGGCGGTGACCACCCCGCGGCTGGTCACCAGCTCGGTCGCGATCACGAAGCGATCCGGCTGACCGAGACAGTCGCGGAAGGCCTGCGATGCGCCAGCGGTGGCCACCGGACTCAGAGCGCGGCCGAGCGCTCCTCGGCGATCGCCGCGCTCAGCGTCTCGGCCACGTGGGACAGGTGGATTCGCATCGCCTGCTCGGCCGCGTGGCGGTCGCCGTCTTCGATCGCGGCCACGATCGCCCCGTGCTCCTCGAGCGAGCGCGGAGCCCGGCCCGGGGCCAGCACGGTGCGGAACTGGAACCGGACGACCTGAGAGCGCAACCGGGCGCAGATGTCGCGCGCCACCTCGTGGCGGGAGATCTCGAGGATGCGGCGGTGCAGCCGAGCGTTGCGATCTGACATCGCCATCAGCTCGCCGACCGCGTGCAGGTCCTGCATCTCTCCCAGCAGCGCGTTCAGCTCCTCTAGTTCGCCGTCGGTCCGGCGCAGGGCGGCGTAGCCGGCGGCCAGCGACTCGAGCGCGCCGCGGGCCTCGAGGATCTCCACCGCCTCCTCGATCGAGACCCGGCGCACCCGGGCGCCGCGGTTGCGCTCGCGGATGACGAGGCCGTCGTGGCTGAGGCGGACGAGCGCGGCCCGGACGGCGCCGCGGCTGTAGCCGAGCTGATCGGCCAGCTCCTCCTCGACCAATCGCTCGCCGGGGGACAATTCACCGGACACGATCGACCGATGGAGCGCTTCGTAGGCGTCCCCCTCACTCATCGATCAAGCGTAGCGCACCTCCCGGGGATTGTTGACGATTTTGTTATCATGGTTGTGTGAGGGAAGGGGTTGACTCGGCGCCGACGGAGCGGGCCCGAGAGGTGGTTCGGGGCGCGTTCGACCCCCACGTTCACGTCGCGCCGGACTTCGCCGAGCGCCGGATCACCGACCTCGAGCTGGCACAGCGGTGCGTCAAGGTCGGGCTGGCCGGGTTCGGTCTGAAGTCGCACTACACCTCGACGGTTGAGCGGGCGGCGGTGGTGTCCGCCGCCGTGCCGGGCGTGCGGGCGCTCGGGGCGATCGTCTTGAATCACGCCGTCGGGGGTCTCAACGCCACCGCGGTTGAGGTGGCGGCCCGGCAGGGAGCACGGATCGTCTGGCTTCCCACGGTCA
Source organism: uncultured Solirubrobacterales bacterium (assembly GCA_963748585.1). Taxonomy (GTDB): domain Bacteria; phylum Actinomycetota; class Thermoleophilia; order Solirubrobacterales; family Solirubrobacteraceae; genus Palsa-465. The sequence goes on from CAVVJR010000005.1 coordinate 838,595, forward strand.
GCTCGGTGAACGAGTTCGGCGAGGTCGAGCACGCGGACGTGGACGGGTCCGTGCCGGTCTGGGTGCGGTTCGAGCTCTCGCTCCGGGCGGCCGGCGTGCGGCCGCAGCCGGTGCCGGTGCTGGATGAGCGTGGCCGGGCGGTCCCGGAACTGATCGAGGTGCTTTCGGTCGTGGCCCAGCACGGGCTGGTCCTGGCCACCGGCCATCTGTCCCGGCGAGAGATCCCTGTCGTGGTCGACGCCGCGGTGGCCGCCGGGGTGGAGACGATCGTGGTCACCCACCCCGAATTCCCCTCCCAGGGCATCCCGCCGGCCGAGCAGCGTGAGCTGGCCGCCCGGGGCGCGCTGATGGAGCGCGTGTTCACCACGCCGTACACGGGCAAATGCACATGGGAGGCGGTGTTCGAGGCCACGCGCGCGGTCGGGGCGTCGCAGACGGTGTGGGGAAGCGACCTCGGCCAGGTGTTCAACCCGCCGGTCGAGGACGGCCTGGCGCTGATGGCCGATCATTTCCTGGCGGCCGGATTCAGCGAGAAAGAGGTGCGGACGATGGCGGTTTCCAACACGAGGCGGCTGGCGGGAGCGGCGTGAGCCGCGTCCAGGTCATCGGGGCGCACGCGGCCGACTTCGTGTGGCGGGCCGGCGGCGCCGTGGCCAAGGCGGTGTCGCTGGGGGGCGAGGCGGAGGTGATCGCGCTGTCGTACGGGGAGCGGGGCGAGTCGGGCGAGCTGTGGAAAAATTCGGATCCCGCCCACCCCCAGACGGTCGCGAACGTCAAACAGGTTCGGGACGCCGAGGCGTCGGCGGCGGCACGCTGTCTGGGCGCGTCGTTCCGGTGTCTTGACTTCGGCGACTATCCGCTGTCGATCGGGGACGATCGGCTGATGGAGATCGCCGAGTGCATCCGCTCGTTCGCCCCCGACGTGCTGATCACCCATACCGATGTCGATCCGTTCAACCCCGATCACCCCGTCGCGTTTGCGGCCGTCGACCGGGCCCGGAACCTGGCCGCCGGGGCAGGGGTGTCGAGCGCTTTCGCCACCATCAAGCCGCCGCAGCTGTTCCTGTTCGAGCCCCATCAGCCCGAGCTGTGCAACTTCACCCCGAACGTGCACGTCGACATCACCGCGGTGTGGGAACGGAAAATGGCCGCGATGGCGGAGATGAAGGCCCAGCGGTACCTGCAGACCTACTACGCCCAGCGGGGGGAGCAGCGGGGCAACCACGCCCGGCGTGCTTCGGGTTCCTCGGAGGTGCGGTACGCGGAGTCGTTCATGCGCGTCCTTCCCCAGGTCGTGGAGTCGCTGTGAGCGCTTCGGTCTGTCGCGAGCTGGCCCGGCTCGGCGCGGCCACGGTGTACGAGGCGTCCGGCCGTTCCGGGTTGATCGATGCCGAGTTGATCCAGATCGTCCCCGGCTCACGCGCCTGCGGTCCAGCGCGGACGGTGCGGTGCGCTCAGGACGACAACCTGATGGTCCACGCCGCGATGGAGCGGCTTTTGCCGGGGGAAGTCCTGGTGGTGACGATGCCCGAGCCCCGGCCGGTGGCCCTGCTCGGCGACCTGCTGGCCACCCAGGCCCAGGTGCGGGGCGCGGGCGCCGTGCTGGTCGACGCCGCGGTCCGTGACCGGGCCGAGCTCGAGGAGATGGGGCTGCCGGTGTGGACGCGGTGGGTGCGCTCCCGGGGGGCCGAGAAGGCTGTGGTCGGGGCGCTGGATGTGCCGGTTGTGGTCGGTGGGGCTGCGATCCGCCCGGGCGACCTTTTGGTGTTGGACGCCGACGGGGCGACCGTGGTGGGTTTTGAGCGGGCGGATGAGGTTCTTCGCGCCTCGCAGGAGCGGGAGGAGAAGGAGTTCGTCAAGCGGCGCCGGCTTCAGGCCGGCGAGCTGTCCTACGAGCTCGACGGATTGCGCGCGGTGGTCGAGGGCGGCGGCGGTTCGTGAGCTCGCTGGCGCACCTCGGCCCGGCCGAGCTGCTCACCCCGCGGGGCGAGGAGAGCCTGCAGTTCTTCGTCGAGGTGATGGGGATGGAGGTCGTCTTCGAGGACGGGCCCTCGACCTATCTGCGCGGATGGGGTGACTACCAGCGCTGGTCCTTGAAGCTGACCGCTTCCGATCGCTCGGGGCTCGGGGCGATGGGGTTCAGGGCCTGGAGTCCCGAGGCGTTGTCTCGTCTGGTCTCGGCGGTCGAGGCCACGGGGCTGGGGGAGGGGTGGGTCGAGGGCGAGGTCGGGCTCGGGCCGCGCTACCGGTTCCGCGATCCCGATGGGCATCTGTATGAGCTGTACTACGAGTGCTCGCGCTACGAACCGCCTCCGGGGGTGCGGCCGGCGTTGAAGAACGTGCCCGGGCGGTACACCGGACGGGGCTGCGCGGTCAAGCGGCTCGATCATCTGAACGTGCTCGCGGCCGACGTCCGCGCGTGCCGGGACTTCTGCGTCGAGGTTCTCGGCTACCGGCTCTACGAGCGGATCGAGCTCGACGACGGCAGCGAGGCGGGGGCGTGGATGAGCGCCTCGATCGCCGCTCACGAACTGATCTACACCCGCGACGCATTTGGAGCCCGCGGAAGGCTCCATCACCTGGCCTTCTGGGTCGACACCCGCGAGGAGTGCCTGCGCGCGGCCGACATCTGGCTCGACGCCGGGATCGAGATCGAAGCCGCGCCGTCCAAGCACGCGATCGCCCAGGGCTTCTTCCTGTACGGGATCGAGCCCGGGGGCAACCGGGTCGAGGTGACCACCGGCGGCCGCTTCGTGTACGCGCCGGACGAGCCGTGCGTGGTCTGGACGGAGGCCGAGCGGGCCAAGGGGCAGGCCTGGGGGGTGCAGACCGTGCCGAGCTTTCACACCTACGGGACGCCGCCGGTCGAGGGCTGAGCCCTCCGGCTCCCGGCTCCCGGCGTCCCCGGCTCGCGGTTTCGGTGCCCCACGCGCGGTTTTCGGTGCCCCACGCCCGGTTTTCGGTGCCCCACGCCCGGTTTTCGGTGCCCCACGCGCGGTTTTCGGTGCCCCACGCGCGACTGGGTGCGATTTGTTAGCGATAGCGTCCCTTTCCGCACCCAGTCGGGTCTCGGGCCGGCCACAACCGCGCCGCGGGCCGGCCGACAACCGCGCCGCGGGCGCGCCAGCGGTGGTAGCTTTCCACCGGTTTAAGGTGGAGACTCTGAGGTGAGGCTGATGCGGTCATCGAAGCGCCGGGCTCGGCTGCTGGTGGGTCTGAGCGGGTTGAGCTTTGTCGTCGTCCTGCTCACGGCGTTGTCGGCCGCCGGAGCGATCACGCTGCCGGTGATCGGCAATCCGTTCAACGGGGTCAACGACCTGGCCGCGATCGGTCAGGGGACCGGCCAGACGCCGGCCAAGGCGCCGGTGCAGAAGAACGCCGAGCCGCCGCTCGTGGCCACGCCGCGCGCGCAGTGCGGACCCGGATCGCGTCCCGAGCCGGGGATCCAGGGCCGAGTGCCCGCCGGGTCCGGCGTCGACGGCCTGTGGTGCAACATGACCCTGATCTCACACCAGGGGACCTCGGGCGGCTTCAAGACCTTCCGCTACGTGGACACCCAGGGGCACGTGTGCGCCTTCTACGACACGGCGCTCCTGTTCCCGACCAATGCGATCAACCTCGAGGGGCCGTCGCTCGGCGTCGCCGTGCTCGACATGTCCGACCCCGCCCATCCGGTGCAGACCGACACCCTCACCCAGCCGCCGATGATGTCGCCGCACGAGTCACTGAACCTGAACGAGAGGCGCGGGCTGCTGGCCGCGGTCAACGGCAACCCGTCGACCGAGCCCGGCCTGGTCTCGATCTACGACGTCCACGCCGACTGCCGCCATCCGGTTCTGGACTCGACCTCGCTCGTGGCGCGATTCGGCCACGAGAGCGGGTTCTCGCCCGACGGCAACACGTTCTATGCCACCGCCACCGCCCTGGCCGGAATCACCGCCATCGACGTCAGCGATCCCAAGCAGCCGCATGCGATCTGGCAGGGCAACATCATCTCGCACGGGATGAGCCTGAGCGACGACGGCAACCGCGCTTACATCGCCGACCCCACGGGCGGCGACATGCTGATCCTCGACACGAGCGAGATCCAGGCCCGCAAGCCCAATCCGCAGGCCCGGGAGATCAGCCGGCTGACCTGGACCTCGGCCTCGATCCCGCAGAACGCGATCCCGTTCACCGAGAACGGCCATCCCTACGTGCTCGAGTTCGACGAGTACACCCAGGGCACCCTCAGTCCCACGGGCAGCCGCGACGTGGTCGGCGCCGGGCGCATCATCGACATCGGCGACGAGACGCACCCGGTCGTCGTCGCCAACCTGCGCCTGCAGGTCGATCAGCCCGCCGACCATGCGGCGGCCGGTAACGACCCCGGCACGATGAGCCCGGCTCAGGGCTACGCCGCGCACTACTGCAACATCCCCACGCGGGTCAATCCCAAGATCGTCGCCTGCTCGTTCATCGCCTCCGGGCTGCGCGTGTTCGACATCAGCAACCTCATTCACCCGCGCGAGATCGGGTACTTCGTGTCTCCCACCAAGCCGAACACCGAGACCGGGTACAGCGAGAGCGACTACGCGATGTCCCAGCCGACCTTCGACACCGCCCGGCACGAGATCTGGTACACGGACGGCGGCACCGGCTTCTACGTGCTGCGCGTGGACAACGGGGTGTGGCCCGGGAGCGGGACCGGCACCTCGCCCTCCACCCGCTTGAGCTGCCCGGCCGCGTCGGGCCGCCTGACCCGGCATTCGGTCGGCCCGGTCAGCCTCGGGATGACTCGCGGCCGCCTGCGCTCACGCGGCAAGTGCCTGAGCGCGTTCGGGATCCGCGCCGCGATCCCCTCCAAGGCCACGCTGCGCACGCTCGCCCGCTCGGCGCGCGGCCGGTACGCCGGGCGTGTCGCCGCCGTCCTGACCAGCAACCCGCGCTACACCCTGCGGGGCGTGAGGCTGTTCCGCCGGATCGCCAGCGCGCGCCGGCTGCACCTCGGGCGTGGGATCAAGATCGGGGCCCACACCTTCTACCTCGTGGCTGATGGCCCGAGCCGTGGTGTGCTCGAGGTCAGGCGCGGGGTGATCGTCGCCGTCGGGATCGCCGACAAGGCGCTGACCGCGCACCGGATCACGGCCAGACGACTGCTCAGTCAAATCACCTAACAGCGGGAGGGAAACCGTTGCGAACTGTTCGCGTTGCACTTTGTGGGGTCGTTGTCGGCGTTGTCCTGATCGTGGGATGCGTCGGGTCGGCCATCGCCGCGCCGATCGAGCCGCGGCTGCCGGCTCATGCGCCGCGGCTGTTGTCGGCGTCCCAGCTACCGAAGGGTCTGGCCCCGGCGCTGTCGCGGGCCACGGGCTCCGGTCAGACATCCGGGTCGGATAACCAACGGGAGCTTCACGCATCTGACGGTGTCCCGGGTGACGGGTTCGGATATTCGGTGTCGCTCAACGGCCTCGGCAACGAGGCGCTGATCGGCGCCCCGTACCAGAACGCCCAGACGGGCGCGGCGTATATCTTCGTCCGCCGCGACGGTCAGTGGATCGAGCAGCAGAAGCTCGTGCCCCCGGACGGCCAGCCGAACGATCAGTTCGGGGCCTCGGTGTCACTGAACGCGCTCGGCAACGTCGCCATCGTCGGCGCGTGGCAGCACAACGGCAATGAAGGCTCCGCTTACGTGTACGTGAACAAGGACGGGACGTGGTCCGAGCAGCAGGAGCTCGTACCCGGTGATGCGCTGCCCGGTGACATCTCAGATTTCGGTTTCTCGGTCTCGATCAACGCCGTTGGCAACCAGGTGCTCGTCGGCGCGCCCAGTCACAACTCCGTGGGCGCGGCCTACGTGTTCGTCCGCCACGGCGACACCTGGGTTCAGCAGCAGGAGCTCCAGCCATCCGACGGAGCTCCGGGAGACGGGTTCGGCTGGTCGGTGGCGCTCGACTATCCCGGCGATGAGGCGGTGATCGGCTCGCCCGAGCACAATGTGTTCGTGGGCTCGGCGTACGTGTTCGTCCACCGTGACGACGGCTGGCGCCAGCAGCAGGAGCTTCAGCCCTCTGACGGGACCACGGGAGACGTCTTCGGGATCTCGGTGGCCGTTGACGCGCCGGGCGATGAGGCGATCGTCGGGGCCATCGGGCACAACGGTGTGGTCGGTGCGGCGTACGTGTTCGCGCGGCGCGGCGATCAGTGGTCTCAGCAGGCGGAACTGCAGCCCTCGGATGGCACGCCCGGCGACGGATTCGGCATCTCGGTGGCGCTGAACGCGTTCGGCAACAAGGCGCTCGTCGGTGCCTATGCCCAAGACGCAGGTCAGGGCGCGGCGTACGTGTTCGGCCGCTGGGGCGACGACTGGCGCCAGCAGCGCGAGCTGCACGCCGACGACGCCCAGGTCGATCTGTTCGGCTATTCGGTGTCATTGAACGCCTTCGGCGACGAGGGACTGGTGGGTGCGCCGGGTCACGACGGGGGTACGGGCGCGGCCTACGTGGTCGAGGGCATTTAGCCGAGGTGACTTCGGGCGCCGCGCTGCTTATAGCTCGCGGCGCTCGAAGCTCGCCACCGCGGCGGTGAGGACGAGAAGGAACCAGCAGGCCACCCAGAGCAGGTAGGGCCAGGCCGGAGCCCCCTGGGCGGAGAACGGGTCGCGCTGTCCGCCATCGGAGATGTGCTGGGCGATGAGCGAAGCCGGCTGCAGGTAGTAGATGGCCGCGTGCCACAGCCCGTCGGTGGGGAGGACGAATCGCCCGACCTCCCCGATCGTCCGCAGCGCCGCGATGTGCAGCGTCGAGCCCAGCGTGCCCACGATCCCGGCCAGCCAGCCCGCGCCGAACACGGCCACTCCGATCACCCCGGCTGCGATCACCGGCACCCGGGTGCTCAAAAAAAGGGCCAGGGTCAGCAGCAGGGCTCCTTCGGCGAACAGGTACACCCCGACCAGTACCGGGCTCGGAGGGGAGAACCCGCTGACCAGGCGCACGACCCCGAACTCCAGCGCGCACACGCCGGCGGCATAGCCGGCGAGCAGCGTGGCCAGCCCGAGCCACTTGCCCAGGAGCACCTCGGTGCGGCGTAGGGGGCGGGTGACGATCGTCATGAGCACGCCGGACTCGACCTCGGAGGAGATCGACGGTGAGGCGATGGCCGAGGCGCTCAGGGCGAGGATGAAGCTGAACATGAACATGAACAGGATCAGCGCCTCGGGCACGGCCAGGTTGCTCTCCCCGGAGGTCAGGCTGTGGGCGTGGCTCAGCCGGTCAAAGCCCCAGGCGCTCAGACCGACGAAGATCACCGTGATGCCGACGAAGGCCAGGAGCAGGCGCCTGCGTACCGCTTCCCGGATCGTGAGCGCGGCGATGGTCAGGGTCGGGTTCATCGCTCTCTCAGCAGCTCGAGGAAGCGCGCTTCCAGGCTCTGGTGCTCGGGGATCACGGCCTCCACGCGTCCGCCGAGCCCCACCAGCGCGTTCACGAGGTCGGCGATCCGCGACGGGTCGATGTCCTCCACCACGGTCCACCATCTCTCGTCTCGCCAGCGGCCGAACCGGCCGAGCCCGCTCCACCAGTTCTCGGCCAGGCCAGTCACCTTGAGGCGCACGCTGGTCTGGCGCGCGAGCAGCTCGTCGAGGCTGCCGGTGGCCACGACCGTGCCCTTGTCGACCACGGCCACGCGGTCGCACACCTGCTCGGCCTCCTCGAGCAGGTGGGTGTTCAGGAACACGGCGCAGCCCCGCTCGCGCAGCCCGCGAGTGATCTCGCGTACGTCGTGACGGCCGACGGGATCCAGCGCGCTCGTGGGCTCGTCGAGCACGACCAGGCTGGGGTTCCCGAGCAGCGCAACGGCGAGTCCCAGCCGCTGCTGCATGCCCTTCGAGAAGGTGCCGACACGGTCGTCCGCTCGCTCGAGCAGTCCCACGGTGGTCAGGGCGCCGCGCTCTTCTTCCGCCCATGCTGACTTGGGGAGGGCCAGGAGCCGGCAATGGAGGCGAAGCACCTCACGCGCGGTCAGCAGAGCCTGGAAGCGAAACAGCTCGGGCAGGTACCCGATCTGCCGTCGGGTCTCACGGTCGCCCAGCGGCGCACCGAGCACGAGTGCCTCGCCCCCCGTGGGCCGCGCCAGGCCGAGCAGGAGCTTCACCACCGTCGTCTTGCCCGCGCCGTTGGGCCCGAGGAAGCCGAACACCTCGCCCCGCTTGACGGTCAGGGAGAGGGAGTCGACGGCGAGGGTGTCGCCGAAGCGCTTGCTCAGTCCGACTGCGTGGATCGCCGGCGAGACCGCGAGGCCGGCCGAGCTGAGGCCCGCCGCCGAGACCGGTGGCTCTGAGAGGTGCAAGGGCGCGTCGTCCGCCGACCGCTCGACGGCTGTCCCCTCAGCTGAGTTGCCGGGCGACATTCAGCACGTCCTGCGTATCGAGGATTCCCACCACGGCGTGGAGGAAGCCGCGGCCGTCCTCCCAGATCACCCCGGCGGCTGCGTTCGAGGCGTCGGCGAGCAGCACGCCCGCCGACCCGTTGACGCGCACCGTCCGCACCGACGCCCCGGACGGGACCGGGACCGGGAGTGTGGTCCGCAAGTCGCCGAGCAGACGGACCTCCTCGGCGAGCTCGGGCGGAATCCCCGGCCGGCTGAGCAGGAAAGACTCGATCTCACTCATGCTCGCGCCCGTGGACTGCGCCGTCGGCCGGCGCATCGACATCACCGCCAGCGCGGGCGCGCCAGGGTTGCCGGCGGCGGAGTACTCGGTCACGACCCCGGGGCCGGCGTCGATGGTCACCGAGCTGCCGGCCAGATTCGCGGCCTTCGAGTTGAAGGCCACCGTCGCCCGCACGCGCGGCTGAACGATGATCTGATGCACCGCGCCGACCCCCGCGGGGAGACGTCTCGGCAGCGCGACCGAAAAGCCGGCGGCCGTGGCCGCCTCGGCTCGGGAGCGAGCGGGTTGGGCGGGGCTCGAGGACCAGGTCAGGGTTCCGAAGCGAAGCGAGCTCGATCCGCTCGGGGTGGTGAAGCCGCCGAGCGGATGGCTGTCGCCGAGGCCGGTGAAGGCAGCGATGGCTCGGAGATCGGTCTGGCTCAGAGAGACAGGCGCCAGATGGGTGGGAGCGAAGATGGTGGTCAGCGTGGCCGCCGCCGCGGTACCCGCGACCACGATCGTGGCCGCTCCGATAGCCAGGCTCGCTCGCAGTGACACTCGAGGGAATCGGGGCGGTCGCGAAAGCGCGGGCGCGGGGCGCGACGAGGCGGTCTCAGCCGGGCTTCGGGCGAGCTCACGCCGCATCCGGGCCCACGCCGCGTCCACGTCGGGCACGAGCTGTGGAGCCGAGAAGAGCGCGGCAGCACGTTCGGTCTCGTGCGCGATCTCGGACTGCCGAGCGCTGCATCGCGCGCACGCGTTCAGGTGAACGGTGACCCGGTCCGGAATTGCCAGCGGTTCGTCGTCGAGCCGCCGGAGCACTCCGTCAGGAATGTGTCTCACGGTCCATCTCCTTTCGAAGCGCGGACTCCGCCCGTCTGAGCAGAGTCCCGACGTGTCCAACCTTCACCCCCAGCGCGTCCGCGATCTCGAGATAGCTCATGCCCCCATGGCGCATGACGAGGATCGCGGCCGAGCGACGCGGCAGCCGGCGCAGGACGCGGTGCAGCTCGGCCCGCTTCTCCCGTTCGATCACCGTCTCCTCGGCGCTGGGCAACGAATTCGTGACATGGACCTGCAACTCACGACGATCGCGGCGCCGCTCGCCCCGGAGGACATTGAGCGCCGTATGCACGGCCGCGACTCGAACCCAGCCGGCCGCGTGCTCGTACCCGCCGGGAAAGCGCCGGTAGGCGGCGAGAAAGACGTCCTGGGCCACATCCTGAGCCCGCTGCGAGTCGCCGACGACACTGCGCGCGAGGCGCTCGACGGCCCGGTAGTGGTCGCGGAACAAGGCCTCGAAGGCCGCCATCCCGCCGGCCTCGTCCACTCGTTCAGAGGGCTCGTTATGTCGCGCCTGCAGCTCCATGCCATCCACTAAGCACCGCGGCAGCCCCAAATGTGACACCTCGGCCGAGGCCCGGGCAGGCGCCGAGGGCCATTTGCGCTAATTGAGCCGGCGCGCGAGCGCCTCGGCCGCCCGGACCTGCTCGTCCACCAGCTCGAGGCCCGCGTCCCAGAACTCCGGATCGGTGAGGTCGATTCCGACCATGTCGGCGAGCTGCTCGGGGCTGCGCGTGCCGCCGGCCGCGAGCATGGCAAGAAAGTGCTCGGCGAATTCCTCGCCCCCTTCCCGGTAACGGGCGTAGGTGGCGAGGGCCAGCAGTTGCCCGTAGGGATACGCATACATGTACCCGGGATAGTCGACGAAGTGCGGATAGAACGACCACCAAATCCGCCCCCGTTCGGTGAGCTCCACTGCCTCGCCGAAGGGCTCGGCGAGCGTCTCGACCCACGTGTCGGTGATCTGGTCGACCGAGAGCTCGTAGCCACTCCGGCGCCGGGTGTGGGCAAGGTGCTCGAAGCGGTTCGCGGCCATGGCCTCGTAGGTGACCAGGATGGTGTTATCGAGCTGCGCGCCCAGGAGGGCGAGCCGATGCTCGTCGTCAGGCGCGAGGTCGACGAGCCGCTCGCAGACCAGCGCCTCCCCGAACCCGGACGCGGTTTCCGCCACCGTGAGGGGTATGGAATCGTGCAGTACGCCGTGAGACGCGCGAAGCACGGCATGGAGCCCGTGTCCGAGCTCATGCGCCATCGCGATTACGTCGTACTGGCGGCCGGTGAAGTTGAGAAGGATGTACGGGTGCGCGCTCGGCACGGTCGGGTGGCAGAACGCGCCGCCCCGCTTCCCGTCGGCCGGCGGCGCGTCGATCCACCGCTCCTCGAAAAATCGCCTCACGACCGCCCCCGCCTTGGGAGAGAGCCGCGCGTAGGTGTCGATCACCAGGTCGCGCGCCTCACTGAAGCTCACTGAGACCTCGTCAACCAGTACTGGCGCCAGCAGGTCGTAATCGGCGACGCGTTCGAGTCCGAGCAGGCGAGCCTTCAGCCGATACCAGCGTTGCGGGATATCGAAGCGCCCGCGCACCGCTTCCACGAGCGCCGTCACCGATTCATCTGAGGTCTCGTTCTCGAGATTGCGGCTGGCCAGCCAATGTGGATAGGCGCGCAGCCGATCATCGGTCGCCTTCTCGTGCATGAGCGTGTTGAAGATGAATGCCTTGGTGCGCAGGCTCGGCGCCAGGGCCGCCGCCAGGGCCTCGCTTGCCCGGCGCCGGACGGAGCGGTCGGGATCGCCGAGGCGGCTGGTGGCGACCTCGACCGACATCTGGTCCCCGTCGACGTCCACCTGTACCGCTGCCGCGATCTCGTTGTACAGGCGCACCCAGGCGGCCCGGCTCGGGACGGACTTCTGGGCCAGGATCTTCTCCTCGGCATCGCTCAGCCGGTGGGGCCGTTGATCGCGCAGACGGCGCAGGTAGCGAGCGGCGAAGTCCAGTTCTGCCCCCGCCGCTGCCAGGACCGCGTCGACCCGCGCATCCTCGAGGGCGATCCATTCGAGCTCGAAGAACAGCAGGGTGCTCTCGATCTCCGCGGTTCGCTCCTCGACCCTCTGGGCGAGCGCGCCGGCGACCGGGTCGGCGGTGTCGACCGCAAAGCGAAGCTCCGCGTACGCGCCGACCCGGCCGATCAACTCCCTGACCGCGGCCAGCTCACGCGTGGCCGAGATCAGTCCGGCGGCGTCGAGCTCAGCGATTCTGCCGGTCAGGGTCTCGGATAGGAAGCTCGCACGGGAGGCCGCCTCGTCGAGCAGGCGCTCGACGGCGTGCGCATCAGCCTCGGCGTCGATGAGGCTGTTCAGATCCCACCGAGTCGCCAGAAGGTCGGCGTCAGCGCTTTGATCGGAGGTGTTGACCACCGGGCGCTTACCCTAGCCGCGCCCGGCGGGTGGCTCAACTTACGCCCGGGACACGGTCTGGCGCCGCCGCCGGCGGCGCGGGCGCCGGCCGTCGGGAGCCGTGGCGTGGGGGCGGGGACCAGCGATGGAGCGCCGCGCGTTGCCGGCGTTCAGGCCATGGTCGAGCCCGAGTTGCCCAGCGAGCTTCACGACGTCGCGGTGCTGGTCGGGGCTCAGAAGCGTGATTCCGATGCCGGCACGCCCGGCCCGGCCGGTGCGTCCGATGCGGTGCACATAGGTCTCGCTGTCCGCGGGCGGGTCGAAGTTGATCACGTGGGATATGCCGTTGACGTCGATCCCGCGCGCCGCGACGTCGGTCGCCACGAGCGTGTCGATGGCGCCGGACTCAAAGCGGGAGAGTGCCTGCTCGCGCTGGCGCTGTGACTTGTTGCCGTGCATCGCGACTGCCTTGACCCCGTGCGCGGCCAGGCGCTTGACCAGCCGGTCGGCGCCGTGCTTGGTCCGGACGAACACGAGCGTCAGGTCGCGGTCGCGCCCGAGCTCGCGCACCAGTGCCTCGACGCGGTGCTCGTGCGTGATCTGCACGAAGCGGTGCTCGATCTCGGCGTTGGCGCGCCGCTCGCGGGGGCCGTGCTCGTGAATCGACGGGTTCCTCGCATAGCGTTCTGCCAGTCGCCCCGCTTCGCCGTCCAGGGTGGCGGAGAAGAACAGCGTCTGACGCTCGGCGGGGCAGGCGCCGACGATGCGGTCGATCGCCGGGCGGAAGCCCATGTCGAGCATCCGATCGGCCTCGTCGAGAACCAGGATCTTGAGCCTGTCGAGCGTGAACGCCCCGCGCGCGAGGAGGTCCTCGAGCCGTCCGGGGGTGGCGACCAGGATGTGCGAGGCACTGGCGGCTTTGGCCTGCTTGACCAGGCCCGCGCCGCCGTAGATCGCCGTGACGCGGAGCGCCCGAGCATGCGCGATTCCGTGGATCTCATCGACGATCTGGGTCGCGAGCTCCCGGGTCGGGGCCAGCACCAGCGCCGCCGGGCGCGGATCGTTGGCTTCGATGCGCTCGACGAGCGGGATCCCGAACGCCAGCGTCTTGCCCGAGCCGGTTGGCGACTTGGCAATGAGATCGCGGCCGGCGATCGAGTCTGCGATCACCAGGCGCTGGATCGCGAACGGGCGGGTGATTCCCGCGGTTGATAATGAGTTGCTGACCGCGCGCGAGACGCCGAGATCAGCGAAAGACTGATTGGACATGTGAGTACTCCTTGGCGGCGCAGATGGGCCGCGAACGATTCGGGAGGCTCTGGCTGACCCGAACCGCTGCCATGCGGGACCCAAGCAAGCTGCCTCGCGGCCGACCGTCGACCGCTGACCCCAACCTAGCAGGTGACTCAGCGGCGACCGATCTGCGGCTGCCCTTGCAACGTGGCCTGCGGTGGCTGGGCGACTGAGAAACCCGTCCCTGAGCTTCGAGCAAGCTTGGGTTGCGCTCATCCACCACGCACGGCAGGATTCGGCCCGTGGCACAGCCGCGCGTCGATCGCCAGAGCGTTGACCTGAGCGCATATCCGGAGCTCGTGGTCATCTACCTCGGCATGCGGGTCAACCGGCCCCGGGGCCTGCTTCGGCTGTTCGGCCTCGGACCCCAGATCGACAAATCGTGGCGGTCTCGGCCGGACGGCCTGCTCCTGCACGAGAACCTGATCTGGTCGCTGCTCCCGCCTCATCTGGGCATGCGCCAATACTGGCGCGACCTGGAGAGTCTGGAGCGCTGGACACGGTCCGAGCCGCACCGCATCTGGTGGCAGCAGTTCCTCAAGGACTCGGGCGGGACGGGCTTCTGGCACGAGGCCTACTTCATGCAAGGGGGCATCGACGCGATTTATGGCGATGTGCCGTCGCCCACCGGATTGGCTCGGTTCGCACCCGCCCGCCCAGCGCGCGGGGCGATGTTCTCCGCCCGCCGGCGTGCCGGGCGGCACGACACTTCACCGCCCGAGCCGGTGATCGACGAGAGCGCCTACTACGCCGATTGAGCTCCAGCGCGATTGCCTCGAGCGCGATTTCCCCGGCGATCGGTCCTGACGAGTGGAAACGGGCAAGGAGCGGGACGACCGCCTTGATCGCGTCCTGATCGGCGGGCGCGAGAAGCGGGAGATCGTCATCGCGGATTACGACGCGACCTGGCCGAGCCGGTTCGCGGACCAACGGGCACGCATCTGCTTGGCCCTCGGCGCCACCGCGCTGCGCATCGAGCACATCGGATCGACCGCGGTGCCGGGGCTGGGGGCGAAGCCCGTGATCGACGTGCTGGTCACGGTCGAAGATCCCGAAGACGATTCGGCGTTGCTCCCGGCAATGCAGTCAGCCGGCTACGAGCTGCGCGTCCGAGAGCGGGGGCACCGCATGTTCCGCACGCCGGAGCACGACGTACATGTGCACGTCTGGGCAGACGCAGACCCGGAGGTCGATCGCTACCTGACCTTCCGCGACCGGCTGCGAACCTCGCCGGAGGATCGCGCCGCGTATGAGCAGCTCAAGCGGAACCTCGCCACGCGCGAGTGGAGCGACATGAACGAGTACGCAGACGCGAAGACCGAGCTGATCACCGCGATCATCACCCGAAGGGCCGGACGGTAGCTTCGCGTCTGTGATTACAACGCGACTCCCGGCTCCGAATGCCGAGTGCGGCGCGGGAGTCAGGGCTGGTTCGGGTACGTGTTTGCGTCGACCGTGCTGCCCACCAGCACGCATTGACCGCTCTCGCCGCCGATTGTGCTGAGCGCAAGACGAACGTCGGCACGAAGTGTCTGGGGCTCGGTGCCTTGGTAGATCGTGACCTGAAGCGGCTCGGTCGTCGACACGGTCATGGCCATAGCGCGACCACGTCCCTGACCCGGGGGAGGCACGAATCGATCCGCCGGCTCACTGGTTCTCGCCGCATCCGGAGTGAGGCTGAACGTGATTGCGCCGCTGGGATCGACGTTGACCGAGCGCTCTGGCGCGGTCCCGACGCGGGCGGCGACCGTGTCGGTGGCAGCGCCGGTGTCGACGAACCGCAGCGTCCACGAGCTCGCGCCCCGCGGGCAGCGTCCCTCGAACGTGCCGAGCCCCGAAATGACGAGAACCTCGTCTGAGTTCACGAGGCGGGCGGCGGGACGCACCGTCACGGTTCTGGTTTGGGACGCACGAGCGTGGCCGCCACCGCACGCCGAAAGCCCGCCCGTGGAGACAGCGATCACGCCTGCCGTCGCCGTCACCCGGCTTATCGATGCCCCGAGGGCCATGGGTAGGGCTAGCTTATTGGGACGCGCTCACCTGGTTGACTCGATCAACCGGAGGCGCCGGTGGCAGTGCTTTGCGCGTGGCGACCTGTCTGGCGCCAACGGCTGGAAGCATGCCTTCCGCGATGAGGTCGACCTCCGCTGGTTCGAGCTCGGGCCGCAGTTCCCAACGGTGGAGGTAGGGACCACGGACTGGCTCCCCGAAATCGAAGTGGGGGCGGAGTGCCGCATGAACGTCGCGGAGAGGATGAATGTGAGCGCGTAGGTCGTCGAGCACGCGGGCCGGGTCTTGGCCCTCGCCCGCGGGACCGTGTTCAGCGTGGCCCGCGTGACCATGGCCGGCATGGCCCAGGCCAAGGGCGCGGCGCTGTTCCAGCCACCACCGGGTCGCGCGCTCGTCGTAGCGGTCTATATCGATCTCGTCGATCACCAGCGGCGCGCCTGGTACGAGCAGGCTCGCAAGGTGCGCGCACGACTCTTCGAGCGGATCCACGTGATGGAGTGAGACGACCGCGACGGCAGCGTCGAACGACCCGCTCGCGTCGAGCAAGCTGACACGCTCCACGTGGCTGCCCGGCTTGGCCGCCGGATCGATTGCCCTGGTCACATAGCCGGCAGCGGTCAGCGCCGTCGCGAGCTCGCCCTTCCCCGCTCCGACCTCGAGGACGCGAGCAGGCGGCTCGGGAAGTGACGACCGTACGAACGCCAGAAGTCCGCGAGTCAGCATGAGCCCATTCTGGCGAGGCGAAAGGGTCCACGGATGCGCATCCGCGCACCCGGATGCCTGCCGGTAGCTTTCTCAGGATGCCCGAGGTTCCGATTCGCGGCCAGATGATCAGGCTCGGCCAACTGCTAAAGCACGCGGCAGTGATCGACAGCGGCGCCGAGGTCAAGGCATTCCTCGCGACCGAGCGCGTGACGGTGAACGGGCAGGCAGAGGCACGCCGCGGCCGCCAGCTCTACCCAGGCGACGTCGTTCGTGTCGGTGATCGCGAGTTTCTCGTGAGCTCCATGGCCCCGGGCGGGGGTGGCGGCTGACATTGCTGACGCGGCCCCCGGATCGCCGGTGTCGTGCGACCGAAGGGGCTCTCACCGCGGAAGTCCACCTCGCAGCGGGGGCGGGTCAGACGGCCGGACCGAGCATTGGTGATGCAGCAGCGGGAGCGGTGATGTCCGCGCCTCCGGCTGGGAGAGGATTTGGCGGGAGAAAGGCCGAGATGGCCAGGCCGGCAAGGGCGACGGCGGCGAGGACGATCATCGCGGCGACATAGGTGCCGTTTCCGTTGACGAGGTTGGAGACCAGGATCGTGCCGGCGATCGCGGTGCCGAAGGAGGAGCCGAGGTTGGAAACGCTGCGCGAGAGCCCCGAGATCTCGCCTTGCTTTTGTTCAGGGAAGGCCGATTGCACGAGGTTGACCGACGGAGTCAGCATGGCGCCCAAGCCGAACCCGATCAGGAAGAGTCCGGGCGCGAACGCCCACGCGGTCGACGAGGCCGCCTTTACGAGGCCGAGGAGCAGACCGATCCCAGCGGCGGTTACGAGAAAGCCGGCGGCGATCAGCATCTTCTGGCGACGGCGCTTTGCGAAACGCTCCGCGCCGAGCGACGACAGCAGGATGCCGAGGGTCGCCGCAGTGAAGATCACGCCGGTCTTGATTGCGCTGTAGTGCCGTTCGGTCTGAAGGAAGACCGAGACCGTGAATGACACGCCCATCAAGAGCAACCACTGGAGGTTCTGCGTGATGAGCCCGAGATTGGAGGTGCGATTGCGAAACAGAGCAATCGACAGGAGCGCCTCTTTGCCTGCGCGCTCACGAGAGCGCGCGAACAAGATGAAGCCGGCGAGGAACGCGATCCCGATGGCCAGGAAGGTGATCATGAGTGTGGTGTTGGTGTCAGCCTGGAGGATCCCGAACACGAGGCAGAACATGCCGACCCCGGAGAGGATCGCTCCAACCGCGTCGAAGGGGCGCTTTGGGTCTGGCGCGACCGGGTCGACGACTCGACGGCTGAGCAGGATGATGATCGCGACGACCAGGGCCTGAAAGACAAACGCTGCCCGCCAGCTGATCCCAGATGTGATCACCCCGCCGATCAGAGGTCCGGCGGCGGCACCGATTCCACCCATCCCGCTGATCACCCCGAACGCCTTGGCGCGTGACTCCAGCGAGGTGAACGCCATGGTCGTGAGGATGTAGACGGGCGGGATCAAGAACGCCGTGCCCACTCCCTGAAAGATCGAGTTTCCGAGGATCAGCACGCCGAGCGATGGGGCGATCGCGCTCAGCACGGTGCCGATCCCGTACAAGATGAGTCCTCCGATCAGGCACCGTTTGCGACCCCAGCGATCGGT
Source organism: uncultured Solirubrobacterales bacterium (assembly GCA_963748585.1). Lineage (GTDB taxonomy): Bacteria > Actinomycetota > Thermoleophilia > Solirubrobacterales > Solirubrobacteraceae > Palsa-465. The sequence continues at coordinate 856,111 of CAVVJR010000005.1, forward strand.
CAGCTTGCTGCACGGGATCATCAGGACCGCCATGATCAGCAGGAACAGCGTGATCGTGGTCTGAACCCCCTTCACATCCGTGTGCAGATCGCGGCTGATGTCGTTGATCATCACGTTCATGTTCGAGCCGGCGAAGCTGCAGATGAACTGAGCTAGGGCGAGCGGCGCGATGAACGCGCGTGCCGAGCCGACCCAGCTTGCCGTCGCCAGGCCCCTTTGTGGTGTTGTCGTGCTCACGCCGTCACGAGGTTCCGCGGCGTGGTCACCCTCAGCGGACGTACCGGTCAACTCGCGGTAGACCGTAAACGCGACCCTTCTGTGGCGCATCACCCGAAGCGGATTAAAGGCCCGCGCTGGCGCCGGGGGACAATCGATCCTCACGTTTGGGCTGCAGAAAGGGTGATCCGTGGGCGCCGAGCCGGCGGGGGCAATGAGGTGAAATCGTGGTCGCTTCCGGGCGTGAGGATGCTCGCGAGCTACCGCGTTGGGTGGCTGCGACGCGATGCGGTGGCCGGGCTCGTGCTGACCACGCTGCTCGTGCCCCAAGGGATGGCGTACGCCGAACTTGCCGGGCTGCCGGCGATCACGGGCCTCTACACCTCGATCCTGTGCCTGATCGGGTACGCCGTGTTCGGGCCGTCGCGGATCCTCGTGCTCGGCCCCGACTCGTCGCTAGGCCCCATGATCGCGGCGACGTTGCTGCCGATCCTCGGCGCCAACGGGAGTCCCGAACGCGCGATCGCGTTGGCCTCGATGCTCGCGCTGATCGTCGGGGCGTTCATGATCGCGGCCGGAGTCGCCAAGCTCGGATTCATCGCCGACCTGCTGTCCAAGCCGACGCAGATCGGCTACATGAATGGCCTCGCGCTGACGATCCTGGTCGGCCAGTTGCCGAAGCTGTTCGGTTTCTCCACTGACGCGAACGGGCTCATTCATGAGGCGCACGCGTTCGTGCATGGGCTGGCCTCCGGTAAAGCCGTGGGCGCCGCCGCCGCGGTCGGAATCTTCAGCCTCGCCTTGATTCTCGCGCTTGCGCGCTGGTTGCGGCGGGTGCCTGGGGTGCTGATTGCGGTCGTCGTGGCGATCGCGGTATCGGCGGCCTTCGACCTTGGGTCGCACAACGTCTCGTTGGTCGGAACCCTGCCCAAGGGATTTCCGCCGTTGACGGTACCCAACCCGATATCCGACTTGCCGCTGCTCGTCGCCGGCGCGCTCGGGATCGTGCTTGTCGCGTTGACTGACACGATCTCGACCGCCTCGGCGTTTGCCGCGCGCACGGGCCAGGAGGTCGACGGGAACGGCGAGATGATCGGGATCGGCGCCGCCAACGTCGCCGCCGGGTTCTTTCAGGGGTTCCCGGTCAGCACGAGCGGCTCGCGCACCGCAGTCGCAGAGCAGGCCGGGGCAAAGACGCAGGTCACTGGCCTGATCGGGGCGGCGCTGATCGTCTTGATGTTGGTGCTCGTGCCCGGGCTTTTGAAGAGCCTCCCGAACCCGACCCTCGCCGCGGTTGTGATCGCAGCGTCACTGTCGCTGGCGGACATCCCGGGGACTATGCGCCTATGGCATCAGCGCCGCGTCGAGTTCCTGCTCTCGATCACGGCGTTGCTCGGGGTGGCGCTACTCGGTGTGCTCGAGGGCATTGCGGTCGCGGTCGCGCTCTCGATCCTCAACGTGTTCCGGCGAGCATGGTGGCCGTATCAGACGACGCTCGGGCGCGTTCCCGGGATGCCCGGCCAGCACGACCGCCGGCAGTATCCCGACGCCGAGCAGCTGCCCGGCGTCGTGATCTTCCGGTTCGACGCGCCGCTGTTCTTCGCGAACGCGCGGGTCTTCCGGGACCAGATCCGCCGGCTCGCGGCCACCGAGCGGCCGCGCTGGATCGTGATCGCCGCGGAGCCGATCACCGATGTCGACACGACCGCCGCCGACATGCTCGCCGGCCTCGACGAAGAACTGAACGCCGACAGCATCTCGATCGTATTCGCCGAGCTCAAGGACCCCGTGCGACGTAAGCTCGAGCGCTACGAACTGATCGGACCGCTCGAGCCCACACACTTCTTCCCCACGCTCGACGCCGCCGTGGACGCATACCGCGCGCAAACAGGGGCTGACTGGGTCCCAGAAGCACTCGAAAAGGCTTGAGAGGCGACGACCGGAATCGAACCGGTGTAGACGGCTTTGCAGGCCGCTGCGTAGCCACTCCGCCACGTCGCCGGGGTGTCGAAGGGTAGCGCCGGTCGTCCGCCGAGCAGGCCCCGGCGGCCCGACGGCTATTCGACCGTACAGGAGCCGCCGGCGCAGGCCCCCGGCAGGCGGCCGAGCAGCTCAGCGAGCTGCTCGATCTCCTCAGGGGCGTAGTGCTCGAGGAACAGACGACGGATGCCGGCCACGTGCGTGCAGGCGGCGTCGCGCAGCTTGTCGTACCCGGTGTCGGTCAGCGTGGCGTAGGACACCCGCGCGTCGTTCGGGCACGACATGCGCTCGATCAGGCCGGCCGCGACAAGCCCGTCCACCAGCCGGGTGATGCCCGATCGAGTGAGCATCGTGCTCTCGGCCAGGGCGGACATCGGCAGCCGCCGATCCTCGGCCTGCGAGAGGTACAGGAGGACCTCGTAGTCCCGCGCGGTCATCCCGTGGGCGGCGAGGAGTTCGGCATCGAGCGCGCGAACGATCGATGCGTGGCTCTGCAGATAGCTGCGCCAAGCCTCGAGCGGGCGCCCTTCAAGGGTGCCGGCGACGATCGTTTCCATCCCCCGATTGTAATTGACAGATCAATCGCGATCCCCGTTAGTACCCCCGGCCCCCCGATTGTTTGAGGCGCGACTCGGGCGGACAAACAGACCGCCGGGATGACAACGGTCGAAGATCTGCTCCGCGAAGCCCGCGCCGGCCTCCGTCGCGTGACCGCCGTCGAGGCCCACGAAGAGGTCCGCTCCGGCGCGCTGCTGCTCGACATCCGCGGTGACTACCAGCGCGAATGTGACGGGACGATTCCCGGCGCCCGGTTCGTCCCCCGAAACGTGTTCGAGTGGCGATGTGACCCCAGCTCGAGGTGGTGCGAGCCCGCCATCGTCCACAGGCTCGACCGCCGGATCATCGTGATCTGCGACGAGGGCTACCAATCCAGCCTGGTCGCCGCCACCCTGATTCAGTTCGGCTTCACCGACGTCGGCGACGTGATCGACGGCTTTCAGGCCTGGCGCGCGGCCGGCCTGCCGGTTCAGCCGGTACCGACCGCGAATCTCGACCGGTACAGCGCCGCATCGGCCCGGGCCAGCATCGAGCCGGCGTCGTCGCCACGCTGGAACGTCGCCACGCCCGACGAGATACCGATCGAACGGCAGGCTGGGTCCTCGGACATCGCTGCCCAGACCCGGTCGAGCGCGGCCGTGGCCCCGTAGCCCGACGCTTCCACGAGCACGAGCGCGAACTGAACGCCGCCCAGCCGGTAGGCGGCATCCTCCCCCCGGACCTGCGACAGGTGAGCGGCGACCGCACGGAGCACGCGAGTCGCGGCCCTGGTGCTCCTCGCCGCCCTCGTGCCCGGGAAGCGCATCCAATTCGAGCAGGCACAGAGCGAACTGGCCGCCGTGCCGGCGGGCTCGCGCCAGCTCCGACTCGAGCCGCTCGTCGAAGGCGCGGCGGTTGCGCAGGCCGGTGAGCTCATCGTGCCGGCCGTCCCCGTCAACCGGGCCGCCGTCGCCGCAGCGGGCCAGATGGGCGGCGATGACCTCGGAGAGGAGGGCCAGAGTCGCCTCATCGGCCGGACTCAGCCCCGCCCCGGCCGCTCCGGAGCGCCGCAGAAGATCCATCGCCTCCGAGCGCCACCTCCCAACCGGTCAGCGTGTGCGCCCGCTCGAGGACGACCGCAATGACATCGTCGAGATCCAGGCCATCGGCCACGACCTGATTCTGAAGCTTGATCACCGAGAGCAGCCGGGCCACCGGTAGCTGGTGATCCCCGGGCCTCATGTCGAGAGCTCGAGCAGCTGACCGAAGCGCTCGGCGACCTCTTCGGCGAGCTGCCAGGCCGCTTCCTCGTCCGCCGTCACCACGGAAGTGACCTCGGCCTGGGGCTGATCGAGCTCGGTCAGGAACGCCTCGACCACCGCGGGATCGAACTGATGCCCGGCCTCGCGGCGCAGCTCCTCACGGGCCACCTCGTCCGACCGCGCCTGGCGGTAGCAGCGGTCGCCGGTGATCGCCTCGTAGGCATCGCACACGGCGACGATGCGGGCCGCCAGCGGAATCTCCTCGCCGCTCAGGCGGTCCGGATAACCGCGGCCGTCCCACCGCTCGTGGCTCGCGCGGACGATGGTCGCGACCGGCCGCAGCGCGGGCGCGGCGCTGAGGATGCGCTCGCCGAGGATCGTGTGCTGGCGGATGAACTCCCACTCGCTGTCGTCGAGCTCGCCCGGCTTGTCGAGGATCGCGTCCGGGATGCCGACCTTGCCGATGTCGTGGAGCTCGGCGGCCCGGGCCAGCTCGTCCAGCTGCTCGGCGGTCATGCCCAGGCGCCGGCCCACCAGCGTGGCCAGCCGGGCGACTCCGGACGAGTGGTCCGGAAGCCCGGGCTGCTTGGCGTGCATGATGCGCACGAGCACGTTCCGCGTCTGCTCGGTCACCGCGGAGGAGCGGCCCTGCTTGCGCTCGTACATGCGCTCGTCGGCGAGCTGGAGCGCGTACTCGGGGGTCGAGGCCTCGTGGGGAAGCAGCACCGCGCCGCACGACGCTCGGACCGAGAACGTCTCCCCGGATTCGCACAACGCGGCCGCGGTGCGACCGACCTGATCTTGCAGCTCGCCCCGGCGGGCCGGCAGAACGGCGCAGAACTCGTCTCCGCCGAGCCGGTACGCGGCCCCGTACGGAGCGGCCGCAGCCGCCAGCTTGCCGCCGATGCGAGCCAGCAGCGCGTCGCCGGCGAGGTGGCCGAAGGTGTCGTTGTAGCTCTTGAACCCGTCGAGGTCGAACAGCATCAGGACGAGGGGCTCGGTCGCCGGCTCCGTCCCGTCACTGAGCCGCGCGTTGAGATCGGCCGACAGCTTGCGCCGATTTCCCAGCCCGGTCAGCGGATCGGTCATCGCCTGCTCACGGAGGGTCTCGTGGTGGAGGATGTCCCGTACGGCCGTGTGCGCCCGCTCGACCAGGCCCATCATGAGCGCCTGCTCGTCGGGGCGGAACTCGCGTGAGCGTCGAGCCACGGTGAGCGTGCCGCGAGCGGCTCCGGCGCCGTCCTCGAGGCCGAACGGAAGGGCCAGCGCCCACACGCCGTCCCGCTCGAGCTGGCCGGGCCGAGCCGAGGTCCAGGCGATCTCTCCCGCCGCCTCGAGCAGGCCGTTCAAGCGCTGGTCGCCCGTCGTGTCGCCCAGGGAGGCCCGGTTGGCCACGTTGAGCGTGACGCGGCCGGCGTCGGCATCGAGCGCCTCGACCGAGCCGTGGAGGACGATCTTGGTGATCGCCGGCAGGTCGAGCTTGGCTGCGAACGCGTCGCCGAGCCGGCGGACCGCGGCCTGCAGACGGGTGCGCTCACGACCGACCAGCTCGAGCCGGTGCTGGGCCTGGGCGATCCGCGCGCTCCGGTCACGATCGAGGATCAGCAGCAGCGCTCCGAGCGGAAGCACGGCCAGAAGCTGAAGATGGTCCTGGCGAGCCGCGTGCGCAAGCAGCAGGCCGATGGGAGCGATGCACGCGTCGATCAGCCACACCACCGCCACCACCCGGAGCTGCAGCTGGGGCGCCACGCCCAGAGCCGCCGCCTCACGGAGGGTCGAGGTGCCGAGGTCGAGAAAGCAGCCGGCGAGGAAGGCGCCGAGGTACACGGCGGACAGCGCCAGCGGACCGTGCTCGGTCCCGAACAGAGCCAGGACCACGGCGGGCCCGAGCGCGTGCCATGCGTTCGGGATCGAAACCAGAACGTGTTCGGCCGATCCCCGCCCCCCGGCCCAGCGGACCGCGCTCGCGATGACCAGCCCGAAGGCGGTGAACAGCGGCACAGTCAGCGGCGGCAGGAGCAGCAGCATCGGCACCAGCATCACGTAGGAGGGCACCACGTAACCGGCCCCGATCGGGAACCGGATCGAGCCGGCGACGAGCGCGTACAGGCCCACCAGCATCAGGGTCAGGACAAAGTCGACTCGATGGGTGGCGAGCGTCGATGCGGCCAGCGGAGCCGCGACGGCCAGGAACAGGGCCGCCGCCGAAGTCTCGAGGATCAGCTCGCGCCGGCTCGCCCGCTGGCTCCGCGACTCCCACGAGTCCTCGAGCAAGCGCTCGAGCGGATCGCTCGAGCGGGCGTCGTCCATTGCTGCGGCCGGGACGGCCGCGTCCTGCGCAGGGGCAGGGTCGGCGGGTGAGGGAGCGGCGCCCATGGGGCGCCGCTCCTCCTCCCGACTAGCGTGCGTACGGGTCGACGTAGACGTCATCGATGTTCCAGGCACCGCCAGTGCTGCTGGACGAGAACACGAACCGGACGTTGGCCGCGTCGCCCGGCGGCACCTGGGTGCCGAGGGGCAGGGTCGACGTCGGCTGCCAGGAGGTGAAGCCACCCCCGGGCAGGGTCGTGGCGGTCATCTGACCGCTGTTCCCGTAGATGTCCTGATACAGCGCCGTCACCTTCAGCTGCGCGCTCCAGCCGGCGTCCGCGGCCTGGGCGAAGAATCGCCAGGTCGGAAACAGACCGCTGACGCAGAACGTCGGGGTGACGGCGTAGGCGCCGGCCGGGATGTTCAGCGACTGCGGGTTGGCTGACCCGCTCACGTTCCACGGCTCTCCGCCGGGAACGATCGAGGCGCCGCTCAGCGCCCACCCGGCGGGCGAGCTGCTGGTGAAATCGCCGCCCGGAAGCAGCGCGTAGTTGGCCGTGTCGCCGAGGGCGGAGAACACGGACGAGGACGTCGGCATCGCGCAGCTGTTGCTGCTCGGAGCCGACGGCTGATACTGCTGGTACGGCTGGTACGGCGTGCTGTACCCGCCGAACGCGGAGGCGGGCGCAGCCGCCACCAGGAACGACAGGCTGGCCGCCGCGATGGCGATCGCGCGCCGGGGCGGCCAGTTGGTGATGTACGGCATTGGGGACCTCCTTGTCCTGAACTTCGTCGTCGGGGGAGGTCGGCGGCTGGGCAATCTCTGAGAGACCCCTGGCTTTGCGTCCCCGCCTCGCGGCGGGTTTGCCTTTGGCGACACACCGTTTGTCGGTCGAGCCGCGACGGTTCATAAGGGTTTGAGAGCCTTTGGACAGATGTATGAGCTGAGAGCCCCAGCGCTCGTCTGTCGATAATCGCCCGCCCTGTTCGTCTCTTTAGCGACCATTCGAACCAGGAGGACGCTGTGAAGTACATGCTCTTGATCCACCAGGGATCCACGCCCACCCCGCGCGAACCCGAGGCATGGTCGAAGCTGTCCCAAGACCAGCAGAACGCCGTCTTCACCGCCTACCGCGAGATCACCGAGACGCCGGGCGTCACTCCGGGGGTGCAGATGGAGGAGCCCGAGACCGCGACCACGGTGCGTGTGGAGCGCGGTCAGACGCTGGTCACCGACGGCCCGTTCGCCGAGCTCAAGGAGGCGATCGGCGGATATCTCTTCTTCGACGCCGACGACCTCGACGCCGCGATTGCCCTGGCCGCCCGGATTCCGGCCGCCTCGATGGGCGGCGCGATCGAGATCCGGCCCATCACGGAGGGATATTGACTCTCGATCGCGCCTTCCGCGAGGACTGGGGTTATGTCCTGGCCGCGCTGATCGGCTTCCTGGGCGACTTCGACCTCGCCGAGGAAGCCGCGCAGGAGGCGTTCGCGATCGCCTCCGCGCGCTGGCCACGGGACGGCGCTCCGGGGAACCCGCGCGCCTGGCTGATCCGGACCGGGCGCAACCGGGCCGTGGACCGCATCCGCCGCAATCGAACCCTGGCGGAAAAGACGCGACTACTCGAGATTCCCGAGGCGGTGGAGGACGTGATCGACGAGCCGACCTTCAGCGACGAGCGTCTGGAGCTCGTCTTCACCTGCTGTCACCCGGCGCTGTCGACCGAAGCTCAGGTCGCACTCACCCTGCGCACGCTCGGCGGCCTCAACACGAATGAGATCGCGCGGGCGTTCCTGACCCCGGAGGCCACGATGGCCCAGCGCCTGGTCCGGGCCAAGCGCAAGATCAAAGCGGCAGGGATTCCGTTCCGCGTCCCGCCCGACCACGAGCTGACCGACCGGCTGGCCGCGGTCCTGGCCGTCGTGTATCTCATCTTCAACGAGGGGTTCGCCGATCGCGCCGGCCTGGCCGCGGAAGCGATCAGGCTCGGGAGTGCCCTGGCCGAGCTGATGCCCGACGAGCCGGAGGTCCACGGCCTGCTCGCACTCATGCTGCTTCACGAAGCCCGGCGCGGGGCCCGGTATGAAGGCGGTGAGCTGGTGCTGCTCGACGATCAGGACCCCTCGAAATGGGATCGGGGCCTGATCGAGCAAGGACAACGAAGGCTCGACCGGGCGCTCGCGCTCGGCGGCCGCGGTCAGTACGTGCTCCAGGCGGCGATCGCCTCGCTGCACGCCCAGGAGCCGCGGGACTGGACGCAGATCGCGGCCCTGTACGGCGAGCTTGCCCGGATCACCGCCTCGCCGGTGGTCGAGCTGAGCCGCGCGGTGGCGCTCGCCGAGGCCGAGGGCCCGCAAGCCGGGCTCGACATCATCGACGGCCTCGAGCTTGGGGACTATCGCTATCTCCACTCGGCTCGGGGAGACCTGTTGCACCGGCTGGGCCGCACCGACGAGGCGCGGGAGGCGTTCGGGCGAGCGCTCGCGCACGTGGCCGAGGGCTCCGAGCGCCGGCTGCTCGAGCGGCGACTGGCCGAGCTCGAGTCGGACGCCTGAAAAATCACACCCCGGACGCCGCGCCGCCGTCAGCGGGGGCGTTCAGAGGACGCGGTGGTCGTCCCGGCGGAGCACGTCGGTAAAGCGCCGGGGGACCGCGGCACTTTCGCCCTCTTCCCACAAGGTCACGACGAGGAGCTCCTCGCCCTCGCGCCGGCACACGTAAACGAGGTCGCGGCGATCCAGGTCGTGCACGTGCACGGTCCCGTTCGGCATGACCTCCAGCCGCCCCGCCGCATACGCACGGGCCACAGCCGAGGCGATCTCGGTCTTCTCGTTCAGCGACCCCCGGACGCGCTGACGGAACCGCTCGGCGGCATGGTTGGTAACGGCGACCAGCATCGGCGCCTGGTGACGATAGCTGCGGCCCTACCGGGGCAGGAGGGCGAGGCTGGCCGGTGGCTGGCTCCGGAGGAGGAGCTCCGGGACACAGACCACCCGGCTCCGAGGATCGGGCGAGGACTGGGGCGGGCACGGCCGTCCGGTCACCCCCGGGCCGAGGACCTCGCACAGGCCGCCGCCGACCTGCACGCACCGCTCGGTCCGCCGAGCGGCCGAGCGCGAAACCGGTGCGGTCACGATCGCGAGCGCGCGCTTGGAGGCCTCGAGCGCGGCGGCCGCCTGGGCCGCCCGGCGGGCCGCCACCGCGCGCCCGGCCGCGTGCCCGGCTCGCCGGCCGGCAAGACGCGCTGCGCTCGCGCCGGCCGATCGCCCGCGCCGGTATCCGGTCTTGTAACCGGCTCGGTAGGCCTGCGCCTTGGCCGTCCCGAACGCGGCCGAGGTCGCGCTCACACGCACCTCGGTGGCCTGAACCGTTGAGGTGCGCAGGCGCCGCGCGATGGCGAAGCTGAACGTGCCCGCGGCCGCCGCCAGTAACACCACGACGATCACGCTGAAGGCGCGGCTCGGGCCTCGCCGGGTGCTCACGGGCCCGCCGCCCTGCGATACGCGGCCCGGTAACTCGGGCCGTAGGCATGGTGGTAGCCGGACGCGAACCCGGCGCGGTATCCGGCCTTGAAACCGAGGGCATCGCCGGTGTGGGCGCCGGCCCGCGCGCCGATCACCGAGCCCGTCTGCCGGGCGGCGGCCAGGTCCGGCGCGCCGTGGCGGCCGGCCAGGAACCCGGCCACGGCAGTGGCCGCGCAGATCAGGACAACGGCAAACGAGAGCAACGTGGGACGTCGCATACCGCCGCTATCGGCGCTCCCCCTCCCGGCGCTTGAAACCCGCCGGGGCGCCTCGACAACCGATGCGCGGTTTGGGCAAGTTTTGCTCGTCCCGGTCGTTTCAGGTCCTGGCGGCGCTGCATGGTGTCCACACGGATTGCGGTGCCGCCGAGAGTCTCGGCCGGGCGCCCCCATCCCGACCCTCCGCCACCCGCGGAGGGTCGGTGCGCGTCGGGGCGCGAAATCATCCCGGCCCGGCGTCGAGCCTGAAGCCGTCGAGATACGGGCGCGGACTGCCGACCACGAGCACCACCGAGTCGCAGCTCGGACAGCGGACGACCGTCGCGGGCGCCTTGACGTAGACGCGCAGCTCGGCCATCCGGGCCCGGGCTCCGCAGCGGGCGCACGCGCCGCTGCTCGCGGTCATCTCGCGTCCGAACAGCTCGAACAGGGCCCCGCCGATCGCGTTTCCGTCCAGCGCGAGCATTCAGCTCATCCGGTGGGCCCGAACCGCTCGGTCTTGACCTGGCCCGGCCCGTGACCGAGCTCGACCAGCGCAGCCGCCGCGAGCTCGACGAACGAGCTTGGGCCGCAGACGAAGTTGAGCGGCTGCCGGTCGGCCGGCCAGGCCGCCTCGGCGATCACGTCCCGGTCGATCCGGCCCCGGTGACCGGCCCAGTCCTCCGGCCAGCCGCGGGTGAGCGCGAGTCGCAGGTCGACTCCCTCCTGTGCCGCCAACTCGTCGTGGTAGATGGTCTCGGACAGCGAGCGGCTCGAGTACAACAGCCGGACCGCGACCTGGCTGCGCGCGGCGACGCGGTGGCGCAGCATGGCCCGAAAGGGCACGATCCCCGAGCCGCCGGCGATCAGGAGCACCGGTCCGGGGAACGAGTCCTCCCACACGAAGTAGCCGCCGATCGGACCGCGAAGCTCGAGCTCGTCGCCCACGCGCAGCTCGTCGGCCAGATACGGGGACACCTCGCCGTCCTCGAGCCGCTCGACCGTGAGCACAAGGCTCTCGTCCTCCGGAGCGGAGGCGATCGAGTAGCTGCGCTGGGCCTGGTAGCCGTCGGGGGCGGTCAGCCGCACGTCGACGTGCTGGCCGGCACGGTGGCCGGGCCAGTCCGCCAGGTCGAGCACGATGCTCTTGGTCCGGGGCGTCTCCTCCACGAGCTCGATCACGCGCCCCAGCTGCCAGGTCAGTCGCCCTGGTAGCGCTGCTCGAGCCACGGGTCCCCGCGGTTGTGGTAGCCGTAGGTCTCCCAGAACCCGGGCTCGTCGTCCGCGGTCAGGGTGAGCCCGCGGACCCACTTGGCGCTCTTCCAGAAATACAGGTGGGGGACGAGGAGCCGGGCCGGGCCGCCGTGCTCGGGCTCGAGCGGCTCCCCGCCGTACTCGTAGGCCACCCAGGCCCGCCCGCCGGTCACGTCCTCGAGCGGGAGGTTGGTCGTGTAGCCGCCGTCCGACCACGCGGTCACGTACTCGGCCTCGGTCTCCACCGCCTCGAGCAGGGTGTCGACCGACACCCCGCGCCAGCTCGTGTCGAGCTTCGACCACTTGGTCACGCAGTGGATGTCCACGGTGATCGTCTCCGAGGGGAGCGCGATGAACTCCTCCCACGGCCACGACACCGGCTCGTCGACCGAACCGTGGACCGTGAAGCTCCACTCGTCGAGCGGGGTGTGCGGAGTGGGGCCGGCCGAGAGGACGGGAAAGTCGAGCGTCACGTACTGGCCCGGCGGGACCCGCGAAGGGTCGGCCACCGGACGGCGCCGGCCGAGGAAGCCGCGCGAGACGGGCGACATAGGCGCGAGCCTACTCCTCTTGGGATGGGGCCTCGCCTAGCTCGGCGTCCGTGGGGCCTGACATCCGGACGCCTCGCCCGCCCACCTCGGCCGGCTTGCGCAAAAAGGGCCACGAGCCGACATCTGCACCGCCATGCGTGGTCCTTTTTGCCCTCAGCGCGCATAAACGGCCACCGGCGCCGCCGGGCGACGGCGCGGGTGGACCTTTTTGCCAGTCGGGTGACCGTCTGAGCGCCGGCGGAGAGGGAGGCCGGCCGGCCGGCGGGACGGGACAGGGCGCCCGCCGTTGCGGCGTGGGCCCGAGAGCTCGCGGATGTAGGCGGCGACGACCGCCTCGGTGTGAAGGCTCGTATTCATCGGTAAGTCCTTTCAGGCGGCCTGCCGCTGCGGTGCGGCCACCGATTCACGGGGGACGAGGGGAGTGGGTTGAGGCGGGATCGCCGCTTCGGTCTCCGGCGCCCGCGGCGTGCGCAGGAGCGTCAGCGCGAGCAGGATCCCCGCGGTGACCGTCGCGGCTCCGATCGCGAACGCGACGTGGTACCCGGCCACCAGCGCTCCAGACACCGCGTGGTGCTGAAGCTCGAGCGTGTGGGTGTGGTTGGTGGCGATCGTGCCCAGCACGGCCAGCCCGAGCGCGCCCCCGATCTGCTGGGCCACGTTGGTGATGCCCGAGCCGAGTCCGGCGTCGGCCGCCGGAACGTCGGCCATCGCGATCGAGAGCAGCGGCAGGAACGAGACGCCGATGCCCAGGCCGATGGCGAAGAAGGCCACGCACACGGTGGGCAGGAAGCCGGTGTGCAGCCCGGTCGTGGTGAGCAGCGCGAGGCCGCCGGTGACGATGGCCATTCCGGAGATCAGGACCCGCATCGACCCGAACCGGTCGACCAGGCGGGCGGTCACGCCCATGGATAGGATCGCCACCGTCACGGTCCAGGGCAGGTAGGCCGCGCCGGTCTGAAGTGCGCTGTAGTGGCGCACGTGCTCCAGGTACAGCGTGCCCAGGAAGAAGGTCGAGTACATGCCGCTGACCAGGAACCCGCGCACCACGCTGGCGCCGATCAGGCTGCGCAGGCGGAGCACCCGGAGGGGCATGATCGGGTTCTCGAGCCGGCTCTCCAGGGCCAGGAAGGCGGCCATGAGCACGGCCGCCAGGGCCCCGAAGCCGAGCACCGGCGTCGACAGCCAGCCGTGGCCGGCGGCCTGGACGATCGCGTAGATGGCCGTCATCAGCGATGCGGTGACGAGCACGGAGCCGAGCCAGTCGATGTGGCCCCGGCGCGCGAGGCCGCGGTCGGCCGGGAGCAGCAGCTGGCCGAGGAAGATCGTCGCCAGCCCGATGGGCAGGTTGACGAAGAAGATCCAGTGCCAGCTCAGGCTCTCGGTCAGCGCTCCGCCGGCCAGCAGGCCGAGCGAGCCGCCGGAGACCGAGACGAAGACGTAGGCGCTCATCGCCCGCGCCCGCTCGGCGAGCGGGAACTCGGTCACGATGATGGCCAGGATGACCGAGGCCTGGACCGCGGCGCCGAGGCCCTGGAGGAAGCGAGCGCCGATCAGGATGCCCTGATCGGGGGCCAGGCCGCACAGGGCGGAGGCGGCGGTGAAGACGACGACACCGGTCAGGAACATGCGCTTGCGGCCGAACAGGTCGCCGAGCCGGCCGGCCAGGAGGAGAAAGCTGCCGAACGTGACCAGGAAGGCGTTGACGACCCAGGTCAGGTTGCCCTGGCTGAAATGCAGATCGCGCTGAATCGAGGGCAGGGCCACATTCACGATCGTCACGTCGAGGACGATCATCAGCTGGGCCAGGCACACGACCGCGAGGGCGAGCCAGCGCCGGCGGTCAGGGGATGAAAAGTTCAATTTGAGTCCTCTCGGTGATAAAGTGGAGGAGGCCTCCAGAACTAAGTGGAGGATGCCTCCGGAAGAACTATAGCGGAGGCCCCCTCCGGTTTGTCAAGCGAACTTCGACCATGAGCACCACCCACACCCCCGATCAGCCGCTCCGCTCGCGTCCGATGCGCGCGGACGCCCGTCGCAACTACGACAAGGTGATCGCCGCCGCCCGCGAGGCCTTCGCCCAAGGCGGGTCCTCGACCTCGCTCGAGGAGATCGCCCGCCGCGCCGGCGTGGGCATCGGCACGCTCTACCGTCACTTCCCCAACCGGCAGGCGCTGCTCGAGGCGGTTTACGTCGACGAGGTCGAGGCGCTGTGCGGATCGGTCAAGGATCTCGAAGGGCTAGGTCCGTGGGAGGCCCTGGTCCGGTGGCTGCACCGCTTCGTGGCCTACATGGCGACCAAGCAGGCGCTGGCCCACGAGCTGCTCGAGTACTTCGATCGTGACGCGGCCCTGTTCCGGACCTGCCGAGCCTCGCTGGTGGAGGCGGGCGAGCCGCTGCTCCGCCGAGCGCAGGAGGCCGGCGAGGTGCGACCGGACACCAACCTGTCCGAGATCATCCAGATGGTGGGCGGGATCGCCAAGATCCAGGGCGCCGAGCCGGGCCAGATCGACCACATCCTCGGCATCGCTCTCGACGGGTTGCGCTTCCGGCCGGGCGCGTAGGCCGGACCTGCTCCGCCGCCGGCGTGTGTCGGCGCTGCTGCGCGCCGGCTAGCCCGAGAGCCGGGCGCGCACCCAGCGAAGCGCCCGGGCATGGGCGGCCGGCCCGCGGAACCGCGCCAGCTCACGGCCGTCGGTCAGGCACACGGCCCACCCACCCCAGACCGGTTTCAGGGTTATCGCCAGCGTGCTCATCGCAGCTCGAATGATGCGACGGGTATCGAAGGTTCAGCGAAGAACTGAGGGCGACGCGCTGAAGGCGCGGCCCCATCACGTGTCATCCGCCCAGAGCGTGGGCGGCGATCTCGCCCTCGAGCGTGCCCTCGGAGTCGTACTGACCGGTGTGGACGAAGGCGACCTTTCCGGACCGGTCGATGAAGATCGTGGTCGGGAGGCCGAGCACGCCTTGGGGCACGATCGACCGAAGCCCCGCGGTCGTCGTCTGATAGCTCGGATAGCTGACCGGGTGCTGCCCGAGGAAGGCCTGCGCGTCGCCGGAGGAGTCGTCGCTGTCGGCGCCCAGGAAGGCGACGCGGCGCCCGTAGCGGGACGAGGCCGTGGCCAGCAGGCCGAACTCCGAGCGGCAGGGCGTGCACCACGAGGCCCACGCGTTGAGCACGATCGGATAGCCGCGCAGGGCGCGGATCCGGGCCGCGAGGTCGCGCTGGCCGCCCAGCAGCCGTCCGGACTGGGCGTGGAGGCCGGCCAGGGGGGCGGGGGAACCGGCCAGCTGAGCGCCGGTGGGCGCCTGGGGGGCGCGGGCGAGCGCGTTGCGGACCTGTTCGGCCAGTGCGCTCGGGCTGAGCCAGCCCGAGGCCGAGACCTGCCAGTACCAGAGGATCCGCCCGGAAGCCGAGGTGAGGACGAACCACGGCTCGCCCTGGACCTCGTAGCCGTCGGCCAGGCGGCCGGAGCGGTCGAGCCCGACCGGATAGCGCAGCGGCTTTGGCAACTCGGCCATGAACGCCGGCAGGGCGGTCGGCGACGGCTCGACGCTGGCTTCGTCGACCGCGGTCAGATCCGGCAGGTGGCGTGCCGCGGCGCCCGACTGATAGGCATTGAGGGCCTGCAGCCGGCCGGCCAGCCCGGTGGTCTGCCGGTTCCAGGTGGCGAAGAACAGCAGCAGCCGGGGCCGGCCGGGACCGAGCTCGAGGCTGCCCCCGCCGGACCGCGGCACGCTGACCCGTGCGGCCGGGCTCAGGCCGGGGATGTGGGCGTAGGACAGGTCCGAGTGGACCTGGGGATGGCCGGGCAGCAGCGCGGATGCCTGGTGGGCCAGCACCTGGGCGAACTGGCCGACGGCGGCGTAGGACGGCTGGGTCACGTACAGCTTGGCCAGCCGTCCCTGGCGGTCGATGACGAACACGGCCGGGGAGTGGTCGACCTGGCGCTGGGTGATCGAGACGCCGATGCTGTACTGCTTCCATGTGCGCTGCAGCTGGGGCAGCGACCCGGTGAGGAACCGCCACTGGTGCTGGAGGCCGTGCAGCTGCGAGTACGAGAGCACGTCCTGCACCGCGGTGGCCTTGGGGTTGGCGTCGATGCCGAGCAGCTGGACGTCCGACCCGGCGGTTCCGAGCATCGCCTTGGCGTCGAGCATCGAGGTGGTGGTGAGCGGGCACACGGTTGTGCACTCGGAGTCGTTGAAGGCCAGGATCACCACCTTGCCGCGGAAGGCGCGCAGCGACGTCGCCCGCCCGAACTGGTCGGTGAGCGCGAAATCGGGCGCGGGACCGGACAGCTTCGTGCCCGGATCGAGCACCGGGTTGCCGGCCAGGGCGTCGCTGTTGGCCGCGCTCGGGGACCCGAGCGTGTCGATGACGATCAGCGCTCCGAGCGCGCCCACGGCTGCGATGGGGATGCCCCAGCCGCAGCGAACGGGAGTGAACCGTCCGGCGGGCGAGCGTGGCCACCCGTCCCCGCCTCCACGAGCCCGAGCGCAGGCCGCCTCGGCGGCGGACGATGATCACGGCCGCGGCCAGCGGCGGCGGCGGCCACGGCCACGATGGTCGCGATCACGTCCGTGGTGTGGCTGCTCGAGCTCGTGGTGGCTGGTGAGCCCTCGCCGGCCGGTGCCGCAGGGGTGGAGAGGCTGACTCCCGACGCGGCGGCGAGCGATCTAACCGCCTGCTCGGCCGTCGTGGCCGGATCGCCGCTGCTCACCTTGGACAGCGTCCGGTAAGCGGACGCGCTCGAGTGCCCGGGCCAGGCGAACCCCAGCCCTCCGGGCATGACGACCAGGAGCCGGCCCGAGTAGGCGAGCGAGAGCTCGAGGCTGAGAAACCGGGCGTAGGCCCGGGGCCGGCCCCACAGCTCGGTCACCGCGCCGAGGTCCGAGCGCCCGGCGATGATGGCCACGCGGATCGGGAAGCGGCGCCGGCTCGCCTGCTCGAGCAGGCCGCCGAGCTCGACCTGCTGCTTGACCGAGACGCCGGAAGCCGAGGTCAGGAACAGGGGCTGGTACACGAGCACGTCGCTGCCGGGGTCGCCGTCGGCGCGCGCGCTCGGACCCAGGAACCCGTAGCCGAGCAGGCCGGCGAGCGAGGACCAGACAGACGCAGGCGAGCCTCGACTTCATCCCAGGGTGCTCTTGAGAACCAGAATCGCGATCACCACCGCGGCGGCGCCGGCCGCCAGTGCGACCACGGCGGCGAACAGCCGCACACGGATTGCGGACGGCTTCATGACGCGACCTTGAGAGTGTACGGGGCGGTGATGATGCGCCCACCGAGCTTCATCTGCAGGAACAACCGCCAGGTGCCCGGCTCGGGGAGGAGAACCCCGACGGTCAGCTTGCCCGGGCCCGCGGACTGGCCGGTCACCCGGCTCGCGGCGACGCCGGGCAGCGTGCCGCAATTCGCGGCTGCGGGTGAGCAGATGTGGCTGTGGAAGTAGTCCAGCGAGCCCTGGTGGAAGAAGATCGCGTGCGCCAGGGCGCCGAACCAGGGCACGAACGTCACCTTGCTCCCGCCCGGATCGGTCACCTCGACGTTGACGAACTGGGCCTGGATCGCGTGCAGGGTTCCGTGCGGCTGCATCGCGATGTGGTAGCCGTCGATCACCTGGTCAGGGCGGTAGGCCGGGAGCGGCTTGGGGTGGTATGCGCCGGCGACGGTGACGTTCTGAAACAGCTGGAAGTTCGGCTGGCCGCCGGGCAGGTTCGGGTACACGTCGACCAGCACACGGTAAGGGCCGGGGGCGGGGAAGGTGATCGTCTGGCGCAGGAGCCCGTTCGGTCCGACCGGGGGATGCTGGTGGATGATGTAGGCGAGGTCGTCACGGACGACGATCAGGTGCACGCCCGTGTGCGGTCCCGACCCGGTGCGGTACCGGGTGAGCGGCGTGCCCGAGGGCTCGCGCACGGTGAACGAGATCGTGGTCGGCCGTCCGGCGGTGACCGACCCGGCGGGCTCGAAGCCGCTCAGCGTGAAGCTCCGTGCCGGGGCCACGTGGACGGTCGTCACAGCACCGCCCGAGCCGCCGCAGGCCGTGAGCCCGAGCGCGGCGAAGAGCGCGATCGCGGCCGACCGCGCGGCCCGGCGGCGGGTTCGGCGGGAGGCGAGGGGTTGGGTTGAAATGGTCACGTTCGTATTCCTCATCCGTTGGCTTGGTCGACGATCAGCGCAGTGAACGGAGGGCCGCTGGCCGGCGTGATCTGGAACGAGAGCCCCCACTTGCCGACCATCACCAGGGCGGGGGCGGCGCGGGTGTAGACGCCCGGTTGGGACTCGGTCAGCTGGTACTCCTGGGTCGGCATCTGCATCTCCAGGTGGTTGAAGGTGAGCGTCACGGTCGCGCCGCGCAGCGGCCGCCCGTCCTTGGTGATGCGCAGCCCGAACGCGTCGGGGGCGGCGGCGCGGTTGGGCGAGACCAGGACCTGGAGGACGTAGCCGCCCCGGCGGATCGTCTCGGCCACCCGCCCCGGTCCGACCCGGGCGATGGCCGAGTTCTCGAGCGCGAAGGCGGGCGGCGGCGGGGCCAGGCTCGAGAGCACCGCGGCGGCGAAGATGATGCCCGCCACCACGGCGACCTCGCCCGCGAGCAGCCGGCGCAGGAGGACGGCCGCGCCCTCCCCGCGCTCGGGTGGCGCGGATGCGGCGCTGAGTCCGGGCTTCGAGCGCAGGAGGTTTCCCGCCGCCAGCACGAGCGCTCCCCCCAGCAGGCCCGTCTTGACCAGGATGGCCACGCCGTAGCCGGTCTCCCACAGTGCGTTGACGGCGGGGAGATGATCGACCGCCTCGCCCACCCCGGAGGCGCCCAGCAGCGCCACCGACGCGAGGGCCAGGTTGGAGAACCTGGGCACGACCACGGCCAGGCCGCTCACGCGTCGGCGCGCCGGCAGGCTGCGCCACAGAACGATCAGGCCGATCAGCCCCCCGGCCCACATCGACCCGGCGGCCAGGTGGATCCAGTCGAAGGCCACGGTCAGCCCACGCGGCGCGGTCTGGGCGGCGTGGCCGGCCGTGCCCGGAAGGAGCAGAACCGCGGCGGCCCCGAGCACAGCGCCGAGGCCGGCCGCCAGCTCGGCCAGCGAGCGGCGCTCCCGGTCGGGGCGGTCGACCCACAGGGCCACCCATCCGGCGAGGCAGAACAGGGCGAAGCACGCCTCGAGGTCGAGAATCGCGCGATTGAAGGCCGTGGCGCGGAACAGCGGTACGAGCGCCCCGAGATCGAACACCGAGCGGAGTGAGTCGTTGGCGGTGGAGAAGTCGAGGTACACCGGGATCGCCAGAAGCCCGACGATCGAGCTGACCACGAACGCGGCGCTGAGGGGGCGCAGGCTCGCTTCGGCAACGCGCCTGACCAGCGGCCGGACGATGACCAGGCGCAGGGCGAGGAGGCCAATCGACGCCATCACGGACAGGAACATCAACCAGCGCGTGATGAGCAGCTGGGGCGTGGCGGCCGAGGCCGAGACCTTGGGGACCTGGAACTGCGGCGCCGGCCCGGGGTTGGGGCCCACGGCGTAGGTGAACGCGCCCGAGACGGGGTGGCCGTCGACCGAGATCGCCCGCCAG
Source organism: uncultured Solirubrobacterales bacterium (assembly GCA_963748585.1). Classification (GTDB taxonomy): domain Bacteria; phylum Actinomycetota; class Thermoleophilia; order Solirubrobacterales; family Solirubrobacteraceae; genus Palsa-465. The sequence goes on from CAVVJR010000005.1 coordinate 875,519, forward strand.
TAGATCAGATACCAGCCTTCAGGCAGGTGCGGGCGCAGCGGGACGACCAGCGTGTCCGGGTTGGCGGGCGAGCGAGTCGCCGGGCCCGTCGTCTCCTGCTCGCCCGCGGCGTTGGTCACCGAGATGATCGCGAACCGCGGCTCCACCGCCTCGTCGTAGGTCAGCTGGACGTTCGGCGGCGGCGTGTCGAGGACGACGCTCGACGCCGGCACCGTCTTGACCAGATAGGCGTGAGCCGAGGCCGCCGCAGGCAGGAGCAGCGCGGCGACGAGCACCGCGATCGCGGCCGAGATCCGCCGGGCCAGGTTTCCGCTCATGCCAGAGCGCGGCCCCGCGACCCGTTCACGAGGGCAAACCCACCCACGAGCAGCCCGAGCGCGCCGATGACCAGGGCGACGATCGTCAGCGTCGACGTGCCCCCGCCGCCCAGTGAGCTGGCCGCATCGATCGTCGGCGCCGGGGCCTCGGAGGACTCAGGGCCGGCCCAGTTGACGATCGACCCGTCCGAATAGGTCTGCTGGACCTGGAAGGTGTACGACTTCGACGACGCCGGCTGCGCCAGGAACTGGAACAGCGAGTCCTGGCCGGTGGGGGTGTGCCCGCCGGTCCAGGTGACCCGGGTCACCACCGCGCTGTCGCCCGAGCCCGACTGCTGCAGGCGCATGTGCCAGCCGGGAGGCGGGGGTGCGAACGAATCGATTCCGAAGCCGTCGGGGACCGTCATCACGACCTTGGTCGTGCTCAGTCCGCTCTTCTCGGTGGGGACGGCCAGGCTGTAGAGCTGCAGCTTGCCCGACAGCGATACCGCCGGACTGACCCTGGCATGGGCAGCAGCGAGCGCCGGGACCGCCGCGGTGATGGCGAGCACCCCGGCCAGTAGCGCCGCTGTTCGCTCGATCTTCAATGTTGGACCTCGATTTCTCAGAGTGGCTGAATGGACCGCCGCGTCACGTTGCGACGTCGGGTTCGGCCCGGAGCTGGGACTGAGCTAGCGAGGGGGACCGCGGCCGGACCAGCCGCCGGCCAGCGGGGCGGGCGAGGGGAGAGCCACGGCGGCGGGGCGCCGGGCCCGGGCCGGAATCCGCGGAGGAGAGACCCGCGCGCCGGGGTTCCGGCGGGCGACTTCGTCCAGGGCCCAGCGGGCGCCGTGGAAGATGGCTGCGAGGACGAAGGCGACACACACGGCGGCCGGGATCGACCACCAGCCGCCGTAGCCGAAGATTCCGGCCAGGCCGCCCGGGTGCCCGGTCGCGAGCAGCCCCTCGAGGAACTCCTGGGTCACGTAGATCGCCAGCAGGCAGGCGAAGCAGGCGATCCAGAGCCCGGAGAGCGAGAGCGCGTAGCGTGAGGGCGACCGCTGTCCGGCCATGGCGCGGCCGAGCGCGCGCAGGAAGATGCCTGCCGCGGCTCCGATCGAGAGCACGATCCAGGGCGCGAGGGAATGGAAGTACGAATGGCCCTGCCGGGTCAGCTCGAGCCCGGTGCTTCCGCCGTAGGCGAGCAGGTAGCGCAGCTGGTGGACGGCGAGCGCCGCCGCGGGGACCAATCCCGCGCGGGCGCAACCTTGAATCAGCGCCCGGCCATGAGCGCGCGGAAACATCACCGCCGCACGATACCCCCTGGCCGAGATCCCGGCGCGAGCTGAAGTCCCCGCTCGGGCTCGGAGGTCGGTGCCGCCTGCGTGAGGTACGCAGCGCCCGCGAGCACGGCGGCGCCGGTCCCGAGGCCCATGGCGGCCACGGCCAGGGCCCGGATGGCGTCGGCGGGGAGCACGGCAAGGACGATCGCGTGCAGGAAGACCGGGATATCGATCAGGGCGATCGAGGTGGCGAGCAGGCCGACGCCGATCGCCGCCCCGAGGCGAAATTGCTCGGGCCCGCGGGCCGCCGCCCACAGGCCGGCGGCCATGAGCGCGATCGCGTTGAGCCCGAGCACCCACGTGCCCGGTGAGGCATAGGAGTCGAGCGCGAAGGCCAGCGCCAGGACGACCGCGGCGGCCGCCGCGATGCCCGCGCACCCGAACGCGGCCTTCCTGATCGCCGGTCCTTTTGAGCGGAGGGCGAGGACCGCGGAGAGCAGCACGGCACCGAAAATCGCGGACCAGAGCCACACCGGCGGGGGTGGGAACCTGCGCAGCCGGCCGGCCAGGAGCGCTGGCCGACCGTCCACGATCAGCGGCACCGCCCACCGTCCCGCGGCCTCGCCGGCCGGAAGCGGCCGGACCCGCGCATCGTGCCAGGTGATCCTCGTGAGGCCGGGGCGCAGGAGCCAGCGCGGGGTCCCGCCGGCGCGCGTCTCAGCGCGGGGGAGGAGTCCGACGGCAAGCGCGGTCGGTGAGCCCGCGTTGACCCACGCTCCGCGGCGATCCAGTCGGAAGACCGGCTCGCCGAGGTAACCGACGAGCTCGACCACGTGCGCGGGCCTGACCTTCAGGCTGAGCCCGTGGTCGCTCTGGAAGATCTGCGCCGAGTAGGCGGCGGTGGCCGGCCGGCCGATGGTCGCGCGGTAGTCGACGGCGACGGTGCCGGAGCGCAGGTGCGCGGATGCCGGTGCACACGTGGTCGCGAAAGCCACCAGGACCGCGGCGATGACGAGGGCGCGGGGCGTGGCCGACATGCTAGGGAGCAAACGCGGTCAGGCCGTGAGCAGCTCGCGCCCGCGCAGCCGTTCCAACTCGTTCACGTGGGCGCGGAAGTCTCGTTCGAAGCTCTCCCAGTCGAACTTGATGCCGCCCGGGTCGCCCGTCGGGTCGAGCGGGCCTTCGGCGTCCCACCACCGGCGCCACCAGTCGTTGTCGTCATCGTCGCGCCGGGGGAGGGCCCGCCATCGGACGATCACCCTCCGCCAGCAGACCAGGTTGATGAGGATGGCCGCCGCGGCCAGTGGCAGCGCGAGCGCGAGCGCGGGTCCGGTGTGGGACGAGCTGGCGGCCAGCGCTGCGAGAGCGGCCGGCAGCGACAGGGTCGGGAGGAGGGCACATCGTACGGCGAACACCAGCGAGCGCTCGGGATCGCCGCCGCCGCGCCCCCGATGTGGGCGGCGGTGCGGGTCGTGACGCATCTGCCCTGAGTGATCGGCACGTTTCCCACGACGTTGACCCGGCGCGCCGGTGAGTTAACTGACGCCGCCGGTCAGGATCCCGCCTTCCACCGGCAGCGTTACCCCGGTGATGTAACCGCCGGCATCGCTGGCCAGGAAGACGACGGCCGCGGCCAGCTCCTCGGCGTCGCCGGCGCGCCCGAGGGGCAGGCGCTGGAGCTGTGAGTCGATGTAGCCCTCGGGGTACTGGTCGGTCATTTCGGACGCGAACAGGCCGGGTGCCAGCGCATTGACGCGGATGCCCTTGCGACCGGTCCACTGCTGGGCCAGATCCCGGGTCAACCCGATCAGGGCCGCCTTGCTGGCCGCGTACGCGGCCTGCGGGAGGCCGAGACCGGTCAGCCCCAAGACGCTCGAGATATTGATGATCGAGCTTCCGGGCTGCATGACCCGTCCACACGCCTGTGCCATCCAGTAGCAGCCGTTCAGGTTGACGTCGATGACGGCACGGAACTGCTCCGGCGTCTCACGGGTGGCCGGTATCGCGGTGCCGATGCCGGCGTTGTTGACCAGGATGTCGGCGTGGCCGAACTCAGCCACGGTCGCCTGGACGAGGTTGTCGCAGTCCTCGGGCCGTGAGACGTCCGTCCTGACCGCGATCGCGCGCCGCCCGGCCGCCTCGACCAGCCGCTGGGTATCGGCGAGGCGGTCCTCGCGGCGCGCTCCGAGGGCCACGTCGGCTCCCGCCTCGGCCAGACCGCGCGCGAAGGCGACGCCAAGCCCAGACGAGGCACCGGTGACGATTGCCACCTTGCCGTCGAGTCGGAAACGGTCCAGTATCGGCACGCCCGGCACCCTACCGCTCAGGCCAAGCTTGGCTCGATCACCGACAGCGCCTCGAGTTCGCCCCGGAGGGCCCGCGTGAGCGGCGAATGCGGCAGCTGCTCTTCGAGCAGCTGCAGACAGCTCCGGTAGTGGGCAACCCGGCGTTGGCGCTTTGGGCTCGGGTCGCGGCCGAGTCCGAGTGGCTGCGCGCCGGCAGCTTCAGCTCGCGCGCCTTGGAGATCTTGTCGGCCGCGAACACCATCAGGGCGTCGGCGCCGGCGGCTTGGACCTGCTCGCGCAGCGCGCGCTTGCGTGCGTCGTAAGACTCGATCCGCTCGTCCTCACTCACCGCGGTCACGATGGCGGCCACCCGCGGGCCAAAGCGCCTGGAGATAGCCTCGGCGTCGACGGCCGTCTTCTCGATCGTGTCGTGGAGCACGCCGGCGGCGATCACATGATCGGGGGCGCCCACGTGGTAGAGCAGCGAGCCGACCTCCAGCGGGTGCAGGATGAACGGCGCTCCGTCGACGCGTCGCCGCTGGCCCGCGTGCGAGCTGCGCGCAAAGGCGATCGCGGCCCGGGTCTTCGGGAGCCTGACCACGAAGTCGGGAAAGCGGCGCTTGGCCGGCATGGGGCGACACTCTACGTCGAGATCGGGGCCAGGAAAAGATCGCCCTCACGACGGCGATCCGGGACCCGAGCGGCGTCGGCCGGGGACAGACGCCGATTACCCCTCACTCAGTAGGAGTAGCGGCGAGCGCGGCGGCGGAATAGGTGAGAGATAACCGCGATGAGCAAGATCCACAGAAGCAGGCTGAAGACACCGTTTGTGAACAGAAGGTGAAGGATGTAGGCGAAGGCCAGCGCGCGGCCAACCCTGTGAAGCAAGCTTCGGCGCGAGTAGTTCCGGCCGCGGTAGCCATAGCCGTAGGTGCGGTGCCGGCCAAATAGGCTGCTGCCGCCAAACCGGGAGCCAAACCGGCCGTGGAACGCCGCCAGCTCCATTGTGTGCGGCGCGGAGGTCCCGGCTGGCGCGGGGCCGACAGCGACGGTCCCCAGAACCACACCGATCGCCGCGAGGGCGCCGAGCGTGCGCAGAGGACCGCGGGACAAGAGTTTCGTCATTACGTCGGCGCCTCCTCGGGCGGTGGATGAGGATCCCGCGGCCGGTGCCCTGGGAACGCGGTCGGCCGGTGATACCCGGTGCGATGGGCCGGAAACGAGGACGTTCCCGCAGGAACGATTACCCGCTCGACCGCGTCATCGGGTCAGAGGTCCGGCACGCTGCCGTGTAGCCGGGTTCCGTGCGCGGGTCTCGAGTCGACGGTCAGTGTGCCGCCGAGGGCGGTGATCCGGTCGCGCATGTTGGTCAGTCCAGCTCCGGGCGGGGTGCGGCTGAGGTCATACCCGCCGCCGGTGTCGCAGACCGTGAACTGCAGCGCTCGGTCGGTGTCCCAGACGTGGACGTAGATTTGCGCCGGGCCGGCGTGCTTGACGGCATTGTCGATCGCGGCCAGGCAGGTGAAGTAGACCGCGTTCTCGACCTCGGGGCGGCGGCGGCGTATCCCGCGCGCTGAGACGGAGACTGGGGTGGAGGCGCGGCGGCTGGCGGAGAGGAGTGCCTCCGCCAATCCGTTGGAGGCCAGCAGTTCCGGATAGACGCCGTGCGCGAAGGCGCGGATCTCCTCGATCGCTTGCTGGACCTCGTCGCCGAACCGGTTCAACGCCGCGCTGGCGTCGGTGTCACCGCGGCCCTGAAAGCCCTCGGCGGCGATCGCGAGTCGGATCCGCAGCCCGGTCAGGCGTTGCTGAACCCCGTCGTGGAGGTCTCGCTCGATTCGCTGGCGGTCAGCGTCACCGGCCACGAGCAGGCGGCGCGCCAGCCGCAGCGGGCTCACGCGCGAGAGAGACCCCAACACCGCGTTGCGCTGTCGAACGGCCACCGGCTCACCGGACGGGGTGATCGCGTGTCGGGCGCCGGTCATTTGGGCACCGGATCGGCCACCGCGATCGCCGCTTGGGCTCCGGGGTCAGCGTCGAGCGGCTCCAGGATGAACACCTCGACGGCGATATCCGGATCGATGTTGTTATCGCTCATGAACCCGATCACCTTGCGCCCGGTCAGCCGCTCAACCCTTCGGCTGCAGCTATCGCGCATCACCCGCTGCCAGCGCCGGCGAAGATCGAGCACCGCGTCGCTCTCGCCCGCCCCGACGAGGGTCCGCTCCCCGCGCGTCAGCGTGTCCTGCAGCACCACGAACACCCCGTTCTCCCCCAAGGTCGTCCTCGCCTGCGTCGGCCCGCGACCCGTCGTGCTGGCCAGCTCTTGAACGACCGCGTTGGAGATCGCCAGCGCCAGCTCCCCTCCGCGCAAACCAGCCTCGTCAGTCACCCGGACTCCGCTCTTCCGGGCTTCGGAGCCCGGATCGCCGGCGCGCAGCCCAGCTCAGCGCTTCGACCGCGATCAATCCATCCGGCCGGCGTCCGCTCCCACTTAGGGGGTAAACCTCCGTCGACCGCCTGAGCCACCTGCAGCCACCCCATTGCGTTCGCGAAGTCGCCCTCCGCGGCGGCCTCCCGCTCGAAGGCAAGCGACCCAGCCACCGCGCGCTCGTGGCGCCTCATCTCAACCATCTCGCGACTGGCAGCCGCAAGCTCCTGAGCCAAGCCAGCCAACGCCGCACCAACACGCGCCGCACGCACCACGGGCACGGGATCCGCGTCAGCCGCTGATCGCGCCGCGATCATCACCACCACCACCCGGGCGCGCTGGCCCCTTCATCCCGACCCTGGGAGTTGTCTGGCCGCATTGACGGCCTGGCCTTTCCCCTCGCACTTCACCGAACGCGCCAACGCGCCCCAAGGCGCTTCGACAACGTCCCTGTGCATTCAGCATACGCCTCGCGAGACGCCGGCGACAGAAATCCCTTCAAACCCGCACAAGTAACGCCACCGAGGCCAGGGTCCGCGTGGGGTCCGCAGCCCCCGGTCAGCCCCATGCTGCGGGAGACGACAAGATCGTCCAGCTCGCCCATTTCTTCCGGGAAACCGCTCGAGCATGACAATCTGACATCGGGCGCCCGGAATCCCGCTGGTCTCCGCGCTGAGCTCCTAAAAAATGGAAAGTTGGAACCGGCGACCATCGGTCCGCGGTCCGGCGCGCACCGTGTGTCGGAATCCGCACGACGACATCCATCAGAGACACAAAGATTGAGTAGCCGGGGCTGATTGCTCGCCGTTTCTTCGAGCGTCACCCAATAGAGGTGATGCGATGCCGTTCGGGATGCTGGAAGGTGCGACTCACCAGTCGAACCGGGGAATCCATGGAAGCGCTTCGCGACCAGGTCGCACAGGCCGGCGACGAGCTATGACGATCTTCGCCGCGGACGAGATCTCAAAGATTCGCGAACCGAGGCTCGAGACCCGGGGAGACGGGCCAACGCCCACCGCGCGCGTAGCACTCATGCCGTCCCAATCCCGCTCAGGACCGCCGCTGGCGGTGCCTCCTCGAACAGCTCGTGACCAACTCTCACCGGTCACAGAGCTTCGGGCAGAGCTAGACGACTCGCCCTCGATCGCGGCCCTGCCAGCACGGCCGTCCACGCGCCGCAACCGAGCTACGTAGCGATCGACGCCCGATGGGACAAGTAATCCTTCTCTCGCTGACCGCCTCGCTGAACCCGACCCTGATCGCGGCCACCACCGTGATGTTGCTGCTTGAGAGGCCCACCAGGCTGATGCTCGGCTATCTGCTCGGCGCGTACGTGACGAGCATCACGCTCGGGCTGGTGATCGTGTTCTCGCTGAGCGGCTCGAGTGCCAGCAACACCACCGAGAACACCATCAGTCCGGCGGTCGACATTGGGCTGGGGGCAATCGCCTTGGCAATCTCGTTTGTCTTCTTCACCGGGCGCCATGAACGCCTGAGGGAGCGCCGGCGGGCGCGCAAGGCGGCGAAGCCAGACAAAGGCCCGCCGCGGTGGCAGCGGGAGCTGAGCAAGGGATCCGCCCGAACCACGTTCATCGTCGGGGCGCTGCTCACGCTTCCCGGCGCGTCGTACCTTGCCGGCCTCGACGAGATCCACAAGCTCAAGTACTCGACGACGGTGACTGTGCTGCTCGTCATCGGCTTCAACTTGGTGATGCTCTGGCTGCTTGAGCTGCCGCTCGCCTCATTGCTCCTGGCGCCTGATTGGACGCCACGCGCGATCCAGCGGGCCAAGCTGTGGGTCAGCCGGCACGCGCACATGTTCGCGGTCCGCGGGTTCGCCGCGGTCGGCGTGCTCCTCGTGATCAAAGGGGTCGTTGGGCTCGTCAGCTGACGGCGTCCGCCAGGCGAACTCCTACCGAAAGATCGACACCTGATCGCGGACGCGCGAGGCCGTTACCTCTCTTCCATCTCGTCGATGCACGCTGCGACCGCCAGGACCAGGGCATCGTCCTGGCCGGGAGCGATCTCGATCCCGTAGGTCTCGCGGACGCGGAACCAGCGCTTGGAGACCTCGGCGACCGTGTCTCCGTCGCGCTCGATCTTGTACTCGTGATCGAGAATGTTGCCCTTGGCCTTCAGCTCGGTGCCGTCGGCCAGATCGACCGAGAAGCGGTCTCGAAGCGGCGTGATGAGCGCCTTCTTGATCGTGGCCGCGGTGTCTCCGTCGCGCTCGATCTTCATGGTGTCCCGGATGTGGAGCTTCTTCGCCTGGGCCTTGAACAGGTCCTCGCCGCCGGCGTCCTTGAGGACGAACGTGTCGCGGACCCGCAGCGCCTTGCCGTCGACCTTGAAGGCGCGCTCCCCGCCTTCCGTCTCGATCCAGAAATCCTCGCCGATCGCGAACAGCTTCTCGCGCATCCGGTAGCGGGTCGTGCCACTGTCATGGTGTCTGTGGAGGAATCCCACCGCTGCTGCTCCCTTCAGATCGTCCTCAGCCAACATCAGACCATCTCAGCGGCGCCCTGGCATCACCCGAACTAGATGAACCCGTTGCGCTAGAGCATGCAGTCGCCGGACGGCCCACGGCCGCGGAAATCGACGTTGGACGCGGTGGGGGCGGCCCCCGGATCGGCCCGCCGGCATCATCGTCGAGTGACACCGCCAGGGTGCCACACCAGGGCCAGGTGCCAACGAGATAGGGGCGATGGGTTGGGGGCGTACGCGTTGAACATCTCATCGGGGGGCCGTCGATCTCTTGGGAACCGGCGTCACCCGATACGGATGATGCTCAGTGCCAGTGGCGTGGGCAAGGTTTTGAGCCGCATCCGTGAGGCGGGCGCCGCCCCGACACCGAGGTCAGATCATGAGCGAGCCGTTCAAGGGCACCATCAACGTCGATATTCGCGACTCAGTTCCTGATTGGTCGCCGTTTGAGCCTCCGAAGGCTCCCGATGGCGCACCGAGCGTGGTGTACGTCGTGCTCGACGATGTTGGCTTTTCGGCGATCGGCTGCTACGGAGGCCCCGTGGAGACGCCCAACATTGACCGGATCGCGGCCAGCGGTGTCCGTTACACGCAGTGGCACACGACCGCGCTGTGCTCGCCGACTCGGTCGTGCCTGCTGACAGGCCGAAATCACACGCGCAACAGCATGGCCTGCATCACCGAGGCGGCGATCGGTTTCCCGAACGCAAGCGGGACGATCCCGCCGGAGAACGGGATGCTGCCCGAGATCCTCGGCGAACTGGGGTGGAACACGTACATGACGGGCAAGTGGCATCTGTGCCCGACCGATGAGATGCACCTGGCGTCCACCCGGCGCAACTGGCCGACGGGGCGCGGGTTCGAGCGCTTCTACGGGTTCCTCGGTGCCGAGACCAACCAGTGGCATCCGGACCTCGTTTACGACAACCATCCGGTCGACCAGCCCTCGCAGCCCGAGGACGGCTACCACCTCACGGCGGATCTCACCGACAAGGCACTGGAGTTCATCCAGGACGCCAAGGCGGTCGCGCCGGACAAGCCTTTCTTTCTGTACTACACGCCCGGCGCTTGCCACGCCCCCCACCATGTGCCCAAGGAGTGGATCGAGAAGTACAAGGGGCGCTTCGACATGGGATATGAAGCGATGCGGGAGCAGACGCTCGAGCGTCAGAAGAAGCTCGGGATCGTCCCCGAGGACACGCAGTTGCCGCCGCTCAACCCGATCGGGACCCCGCAGGACCGCAAGGGCCCGGAGGGCAAGCCGTTCCCCGCGGTCGACTTCACGCGGCCCTGGGATTCGCTCCGTGATGATGAGCGGCGGCTGTTCTGCCGCATGGCCGAGGTCTACGCCGGGTTCCTCGCCCACGCCGACGATGAGATCGGTCGCCTGCTCGCCTACCTCGAGGAGACCGAGCAGCTCGAGAACACGATGATCGTCCTCGTTTCAGACAACGGCGCCAGTGGTGAGGGAGGACCGAACGGCTCGGTCAACGAGAACAAGCTGTTCAACGGCGTTCCTGACGACATCGAGCAGAACCTCGAGATGCTCGACGAGCTCGGCGGCCCAAACGCTTACAACCACTACCCGAACGGCTGGGCAATGGCGTTCAACACGCCGTTCAAGATGTGGAAGCGCTACGAGTTCAACGGCGGCAGCTGCGACCCGTGCATCATCTCCTGGCCCAAGGGAATCAAGGCCAAGGGCGAGATCCGCCACCAATACCACCACGCGATCGACATCACGCCCACGATCCTCGACTGCCTCGGCGTTGAGCCGCCCGAGACGATCAAGGGGCACGTCCAGAGCAGCTTCGACGGGATCAGCATGCGCTACAGCTTCGACCACGGGTCGATTCCGACCGCGCGCTCGACGCAGTTCTTCTCGATGCTCGGCTCGCGCGCGATCTGGCACGAAGGCTGGAAAGCCGTAAGCACACACCCGACGATCGCCGGCTGGAGCCATTTCAACGACGACGAGTGGGAGCTCTACGACGTCGAGAACGACCGGTCGGAGCTGCACGACCTCGCGGGCGAGCACCCGGAGAAGCTACGTGAGCTGATCAACCTGTGGTTCTCTGAGGCCGGCGCCAACGGAGCGTTCCCGCTCGATGACCGCTCTGCGGTCGAGATCATCAATACACCGCGCCCGCAACTCACCAGTCCCCGGAACCGCTACCGCTACTTCCCCGATGTGTCAGGCGTTCCAGAGGCGCAGGCGGTGAACATCCGTAACCGCGACTACATCGTCGGAGCGGTCCTCGACATCCCCGGCCCTGGCGCGAGCGGGGTCATTTTCGCCCAGGGCTCGCACTTCGGCGGCCACGCGCTGTACGTCCAAGACGACCGGCTGCACTACGTCTACAACTTCGTGGGCATTCTCGAGCAGCACGTCGTGTCGAGTATGGACCTGCCGATCGGCGAGAAGCTGATCGTGTCGGCCGCGTACGTCAAGGACGGCGAGGACCCACCAGGGGTCTCCACCGGCATCTTGTCGCTGTATCACGGCGAGGAGAAGATCGGCGAAGGCCGCATCAAAACCCAACCCGGACAGTTCGGCATCTCCGGCACGGACCTGACCGTCGGCCGCAGCAAGTCCCGCGTCACCACCAAGTACCCGGGCAAGCGACCCTGGCAGTTCACGGGCGGCACGATCCACATGGTGGCGGTCGACGTCAGCGGCGAGCCCTACGTCGACCTCGAACGCGAGGCCGCCGCGATGATCGCCCGCGAGTAGCTTTACCGCGGCGGTGCCCCGCGCTCACGACCACTCGCAGATCCGGCTCGTCGCGGCGATCGGCTGGCCGGGGACCCCGGGCCGAGGCGCATCCGACCGCCGCTCGCACGGGTTGCACGCATGAGCAAACGAATGCGCTTCTAGGTTATGGATTCCATGGACATGGTCGAGATCCCGGCGGGGCGTTTCCGGATGGGCTCGGACGCCTTCTACCCGGAGGAGGCGCCGGTGCGCGAAGTGGAGGTCGGCTCGTTTGCGATCGACCGGGGACCGGTCACCGTCGAGCAGTTCGCCGGCTTCGTTGAAGAGACTGGTTACCTCACCGTTGCCGAGCGGCCGCTCGATCCGGCTGAGTACCCCGACGCGGACCCCTCACTTCTGGTCGAAGGCTCGGTGGTGTTCCAACCAACTCCTGGGCCGGTCTCGCTAGATGACTCGGGCCGTTGGTGGGCCTACGTTCCCGGCGCCAACTGGCGCCATCCCTGGGGGCCGGGTAGCGATAACTCCGGGCGTCAAGATCACCCGGTCACGCACGTCGCATACGAAGACGCCGAGGCCTTCGCGAAGTGGGCCGGAAAGGCGCTCCCGACTGAAGCCGAATGGGAGTACGCGGCCCGAGGCGGACTCGAGGGCTCGACTTTTGCGTGGGGAGACGAGCATCGTCCCGGCGGGGAGCTTATGGCGAATTCCTGGCAGGGGGATTTTCCGTGGCGCAACACCGGCGCGAAGGGATGGCGGGGGACCTCACCCGTCGGGCTGTTTCCTCCCAACGGCTACGGGCTCTGCGACTCAACCGGGAACGTCTGGGAGTGGACCAGCGACTATTACTCGCCCCGCGGCGCGGGCTCGGAGAAAACCGGGAGTCCCTGCTGCGCGCCGCCGCGAAACCCACGCGTCGAGACCACCGAGGCAAGCTACGACTTCGGTCGGCCCGGCGCGCACATCCCCCGCCGCGTGATCAAGGGCGGCTCGCACCTCTGCGCACCGACATATTGCCTGCGCTACCGGCCTGCCGCGCGGCAACCCGAAGCGATCGACACCTCGACCAGTCACATCGGGTTCCGCTGCCTCCTGCGGTAGACGGGCGCAGCGGCCGGACGATCCGCAGCCGCGCGGCCGCACCGACCCACCACCTGCACCGCTCGCGCATGGCACGAGTCGCAGCCCTCCAACCGCAACAGAGCCGCGGCCTCCACCCGCAACACTCAAAGGGGACGCTACCCGAAGTCACCCGTTTTGGGCGATGCCCGGCATGGCGTAACCCGTAGCGTCTCGACGCGAGCAATGACGGGGTCACGGGCTGATCGGCACACCGAGCACGGCGAGAAGTCTTCGATGTGTCGCAGCGGGCGTGCGTGAAGCGTGCCCGAGGGTCTGTCAGCGGCCGAGGTCGGCAAGGAGATCGCGGAGCACAAGAAACACGCTGCCGGCGATAAGGAAGACGTCGGCCACGACCGGTGGCTGTCGATCGTCGAAGCGCTGCTGCTGTCGCTGGTGGCGGTCCTCGCCGCGTACTCGGGCTACGCGGCGGCCAAATGGGGCACCGAGTCCTCGGTGATGCTCGCCAAGGCATCCGCCGAGCGCGCGAACGCGAACCGGGCCGACCTCGAGGGGATCGTGACCCGGACGCTCGACTCCGCTTCGTTCAATGCCTGGTTCACCGGCTTCACCGCCGGAAACGCCAGGGCCGAGACCCTGGCGATAAAGCGGATGCGTCCCGGCTACCGGCCGGCATTCAACGCCTGGCTGGCGACCGATCCAGCCCACAACCCCAACGCCCCTCCCGGACCAGCGTACATGCCGCAATACGTGATCCCCCAGGACGCCGTAGCCAAGGCGTCCGACGCGCACGCGAGCGCGGCGTTCGCGAAGGGCACCGAAGCGGGCTCAACATCGGACAAATACATCCGCGACACCGTGTTCCTGGCCACCGTGCTGTTCCTCGTCGGGATCAGCGGCCACTTCCGGATTCGCCAAGCCCGCCTAGGGCTAATCGGCCTGGGAGCTTCGCTGCTGGTGTTCGCCATCATCCAGCTGTTCGGCCTACCCGGCCCGCCCTCGTAGGCTCTTCACGACGTTGAGCTGCGAAGCGCGGCGAAAGAGCTGCGACGGATCTTCACCGCGTCGCTCGACGCCATTCACCGCGTCGACCGCGCGCGCCCTCCGCCGCCGTAGGCGCCCAGGTCGATGAGGAAGGCGAGGGCGACAAAGAACCATTCAAACCCCACCACATGATGCCCTGGGCCCCAGTCCCAGAAAGCGGCGTAGGCCAACGTCGTCCACGGCAGGAAGAAGAACCCGAGGAGGGGGAGGATCCAGCTATCGAAAGCGCGGCTGAGGAGATTGCTGAAGATCCAGAGCAGCGCGAGAGCGAGTCGCGGTGAGACCAGCGCTAGGAGTGCGAGCAGGCAGCCCACCGCCGCAGCCTCCCATGCTCGGGACAGCCCAGCATCATCCCGTTCAGGTGATGAGCATCCGCCGGAGCGGACCTACCGTGCGACTCCAACGCCAAAGTTTCAAAACGGAGGTCTGGTATGGCCGGTCATCTGCATGCGCGCGCGAACGCCGGTTGCACGGCAGCCGTCCAAGGGGTTCTGAAGTCATGAGCGATTCCGAGAGGCGGCATGTCGTGATCGTCGGCGGCGGCTTCGCCGGCCTCGGATGCGCACAGCGCTTGGCCAAGCACGGCCACGTTCGCGTCACCGTCATCGACCGCAACAACTACCACCAGTTCCAGCCGCTGCTCTACCAGGTGGCGACATCTCAACTGGCGCCGAGCGATATCGCGCATTCGCTACGAGCCGTCTTCGCCGGCAACGACGATGTCGACGTCAAGCTCGCGGAGATCTCCGAGGTCGATGTAGCGACGCGAACTGTCACCTCGAGCGACGGACAGCGGTGGTCTGGCGACGCGCTGGTTCTGGCGGCCGGCTCGCAGCCCAATTTCTTCGGCACGCCGGGGGCGGCTGAACATGCGTTCCCGCTGTATTCCCTCGATGACGCGACGAACCTGCGGTCTCGGATCCTCGGGATCTTTGAGCTGGTGGATCGCGATCCGGGCTTGATTGACCGGGGAGCATTGAACTTCGTGATCGTCGGAGGTGGTCCGACGGGGGTCGAGGTCGCGGGGGCGATCGCCGACATGGTCAATGCCACGCTCCCGGCCGTGTACCGCGACCTCGACGCGCGCGCGGCACAGGTGCACCTGCTCGATTTCGGCGACGCGCTGCTGAAGCCGTTTTCGGACAAAGCCCACGCCTACGTGGCCAAGGTGCTCCAGGACAAGGGCGTGCAGATTCATCTGGGCACTGGCGTAAAGGAGGTGGGCAGCGGTCATGCGCTGTTCTCGGACGGGACGGTCGTCGCGACCCGGTGCGTCATCTGGGGTGGCGGGATCACGGCCGCCGCGCTCGCGGCGGATTGCGGACTAGCACCCGGCCGTGGCGGCCGCGTCGACGTCGAACCCGATTTGACAGTTTCTGGGCATCCAGGGGTCTACGTCGTCGGCGACGTGGCCAACATCCCGAGCAACGGCCACGGCGCACTGCCGCAGCTTGGCTCCGTGGCGCTCCAGAGCGGGGACCGGGCGGCGGAGAACATCCTGGCCGACTTCGCCGGCAAGCCGCGCAGGCCGTTCGCGTATCACGACAAGGGAATCATGGCGATGATCGGCCGCGGCGCCGCGATCGCTGAGGTCGGCAAGCACCACCACGAGATCCATGGCGAGATGGCGCACATGGCGTGGCTGGGCGTGCACGCGTCGCTGATGACGGGCACCAAGGCCAAGATCGAGGCGTTCGTCGACTGGGCCTGGGACGGATTCTCCAAAACCGGCGGGCCGCATGTGCTCGATCGCGGCGACGCAGCCAAGATCAACTGGGACGACGATCCGATCGCCGCTCCTGCTGCGCCGTCTGCGGCGGGGTGATGGGCCGCGGGAGTCGCAATTCGTTTTGGTCGTGGTTGAGCGCACCGCGGAGGATCCAAATCCCCGGCCAGTAACACCTCGATAACACCTGCTCGCTGGATCACCCCGATGGGGTGATGCGTCGCAGAGGTGGCGACAACAACATCTCTCGAAGTCAACGCTGCAAACGAAAGGGGCCGCCCATGACGACGGCAGTTGAAACCCGCCCTGCGATGAACGGGGCCGGCGGGCGAGACGGCAGGCCCGAGACGGCCGACGTATTCGTCGTTTTCGGCATAACCGGTGATCTGGCCAAGGTGATGACCTTCCACTCGCTCTATCGGCTCGAGCAGCGTGGGTTGCTCACCTGTCCGATCGTGGGCGTGGCGGTGAGCGACTGGTCGGTCGACGATCTTCGCCAGCGTGCGCGCGAATCCATCGAGGGCTGCGGCGAGGTGATCGATGAGACCGTGTTCGCGCGGCTCGCCGGGCGGATGTCGTATGTGAGCGGCGATTTCGCCGACGCGGCGACGTACGAGCGGGTGGCCCACGCGATCGGCCCGGCCCAGTGCCCGGTCTTCTACCTCGAGATCCCGCCGTTCCTGTTCGGACGCGTGATCAAGGGGTTGACCGACGCCGGGTTGACCAAGACAGGCCGAGTGGTGGTGGAGAAGCCGTTCGGACACGATCTCGAGTCCGCACGCGAGCTCGCGCAGGAGATCCATCAGTACATCGACGAATCACAGCTGTACCGGATCGATCACTTCCTGGGGAAGATGGGCCTGGGGGAGATCCTCTATCTGCGGTTCGCGAACGCGATGTTCGAGCCGATATGGAACCGACACTACGTCGAGAGCGTGCAGATCACGATGGCCGAGAGCTTCGGGGTTGAGGATCGCGGCCATTTCTACGATCCGGTGGGCGCGCTGCGTGACGTGGTCGTCAACCATCTCATGCAGGTCGTCGCCGCCGCGGCCATGGAGCCACCGTCCTCGGGAGAGGCGAACGTGCTCAAGGACGCGCTGGTGTCCGTGTACCGCGCGATGCCGCCAGTCGACCCGGCCCATTACCTGCGTGGGCAGTATGAGGGGTACCGCGCGATCGACGGCGTGGCGCCCGACTCAGAGACCGAGACCTATGCGGCGCTGCGGCTGGAGATCGACAACTGGCGCTGGTCTGGCGTCCCGTTCTTCATCCGCACCGGCAAGTGCCTTTCTGCCACTCAGACCGAGTTCCGGGTTGTGTTCCGGCGGCCGCCGAAACTGGGCTTCGCCGGCTGGACGCGCGTGCCCGAACCGAGCCAGATGGTGGTCAAGCTCGATCCGAGCACCGGCATCCGGATGCTCGTTGAGGCGCAGCGCCATGAGACCGTCGAACCTGAGCAGATCAACCTCGACATGGAGTTCGCCGGCGAGGGTGGTGAGGGACCGACGCCGTACGAGGTCCTGCTGCTCGCGGCGCTGGCCGGGGACAGCAAGCGCTTCACCCGGCAGGACGGCGTTGAGGAGTGCTGGCGGGTGATGGCGCCGCTACTCGAGCATCCGCCGCCGGTGCACCCGTACGCGAAGGGTTCGTGGGGTCCCGACGCCGCAGAGAAGGTCATTTCCGGTTACGGACGTTGGCATCAACCTTGGGTGGTGACATGAGTACTACAGTCAGGAACAAGCGCGCAGCGAGCAGGGCAGCTGACGGCGAGCCGGCGGCGAAGCCAAATGGGAAGACAGCGGCGCTGCCGCAGAGCGCAGCCGCGCCCTCGCCCTTCACCCCGATCGCCGAATACGGCTTCCTGTCGGATTGCCACACCGGTGCGCTCGTGGCGCCGGACGGGACAATCGATTGGCTCTGCGTCCCGCGCTTTGACTCGCCGAGCGTGTTCGGAGGGCTGCTTGACCGCGGCGCCGGCGCCTTTCGCCTGGGTCCGTTCGGGATCAACGTGCCGAGCGGGCGCATCTACGAGCCGGGGACGAACACGCTGGTCACCTCGTGGAAGACGCCGACCGGATGGGCGACCGTACGCGAAGCGCTGACGATGGGGCCGCGCCGCGGCGAAGACACGGTTACCCCGCACACTCGACCGCCGGCGGACGAGGACGGCGAGCACATGCTGGTGCGGACAGTGGCGTGCGTGGAGGGCAGCGTCGAGATCGAACTCGTGTGCGACCCCGCGTTTGACTACGGACGGACGCCGGGCGAATGGTCGCTCGCGAGCGATCGCCACCGGGGCGAGGCGAGCGGCGCCGGCCAGACCTTCACCCTGCAGACCGACATGCTGCTCGGCATCGAGGCGGGCCAGGCGCGTGCGCGACACGTGCTCCAGGAGGGCGAGGAGCTCTTCTGTTCCCTGTCCTGGGGCCACGCGGTGACGCCGCCGACGAACACCGAGGAAGCCAACGACAGGCTCAACGCCACCACCAAGTTCTGGCGCCACTGGCTGGCTCGGGCGAGGATCCCCGACCACGAGCTCCGCCCGTTGATCCAGCGCTCGGCTCTGGCGATCAAAGGCCTGACCTATATGCCGACGGGCGCGACCGTCGCCGCCTTGACCACGTCGCTTCCCGAGACCCCGGGCGGCGAGCGCAACTGGGACTACCGCTTCACCTGGATCCGCGACTCGACGTTCACGCTTCAGGCACTGCACTTCCTAGAGCTCGACTGGGAAGCCAACGAATTCATGCAGTTCATCGCCGACCTCGAGCGCAATGAAGACGGTTCGCTGCAGATCATGTACGGGATCGACGGGCGGCGAGATCTCACCGAGATCCTGCTGGACGAGCTTTCGGGCTACGCCGGCGCGCATCCGGTGCGGACCGGCAACGGTGCCTATAACCAGCGCCAGAACGACGTGTTCGGCGCCGCGCTCGACTCGGTGCTTCTGCACACCCGGCGCAGCCAGCGGCTGCCGCGGCGCCTGTGGCCGCTGATCCAGTCGCAGGCCGAATGCGCCAAAGCCGTGTGGCGCAACCCCGACCAGGGCATCTGGGAGGCCCGCGGCAAGCCCCAGCACTACGTCTCCTCGAAGTTGATGTGCTGGGTGGCGATGGACCGCGCGGCGAAGCTCGCCGAGATCCGGGGCGACCGCGAAATCGCCGCGAGCTGGGCGGAGACGGCCACCGAGATCAAGGCCGACATCCTCGCCCACGGCACGGACAAGCGCGGCGTCCTGCGCCAGCATTACGACACCGAATCGCTTGACGCCTCGACGCTGCTGGCCGCGATCTTCGGCTTTCTCCCGGCCGAGGATCCGCGGCTCAAGGCCAGCGTGCTGGCGATCGCCGATGACCTGACCGAGAACGGATTCGTCTTGCGCTACCGCACCGACGAGACCGACGACGGCCTCTCGGGCAAGGAGGGGACATTCGTGATCTGCTCCTTCTGGCTCGTCTCGGCGCTCACCATCGTCGGCGAGATGCAGCGGGCGCGGGACCTGATGGAGCGCCTGGTCAAGGTGGCCTCACCACTCGGCCTGTACGCAGAAGAATTCGACGTGGAGACAGGCCGACACCTCGGCAACTTCCCCCAGGCGTTCTCCCACCTCGCCGCGGTCGAGGCGGCCGCGCGCATCGTTCTGGCCGATCGACTAGAGGAGATAACCGGATGACCGACACGTACGACGTAATCGTGATCGGGAGCGGTGCGGGCGGCGGCACGATCGCGCACCGCATGGCGGCGTCGGGAAAACGGATCCTGCTCCTCGAACGCGGTGGCTGGCTGCCGCGCGAGCCGCAGAACTGGCTGGCCCGGAGCGTGTTCGTGGAGAACCGCTACGTCTCTCCTGACACGTGGTACTACTCGGACGGCTCGGCGTTCGCTCCGGAGGTGCATTACTGGGTCGGCGGTGCGACCAAGCGGTACGGAGCCGCGTTGTATCGGCTGCGCGAGGAAGACTTCGGCGAGCTGCGCCATCACGGTGGGATCTCCCCGGCGTGGCCGATCTCCTACGAGGACATGGAGCCGTATTACACGCAGGCCGAGCAGCTATACCAAGTGCACGGCGCGCGCGGCGAGGACCCGACCGAGCCTCCGGCGAGCGCGCCCTACCCGTTCCCGGCGGTCTCGCACGAGCCACGGATCCAGCAGCTGTCAGACGACCTCGCAAGGGCCGGGCTGCACCCGTTCCACGCCCCCTGTGGGATCTTGCTCGACGAGTCAAACATGCCGTTCAGCAAGTGCGTCCGGTGCGATAGCTGCGACGGGTTCCCGTGCCTTGTGCACGCAAAATCTGACGCGGAGGTGATCGCGGTCAGGCCGGCGATCGAGTACCCGAATGTGACGCTGGTGACCGACGCGGAGGTGGTCGCGCTCGAGACCAACGATGCCGGGACGGCGGTCACCGGCGTGCTGGTCGACCACGGTGGCCAGGAGGAGGCGTTTGCCGCCGACCTCGTGGTCGTTTCCTGCGGAGCCGCCAATAGCGCGAAGCTGCTGCTCGCATCCGCCACCGACCGGCACCCCCGGGGCCTGGCCAACAGCTCTGACCTGGTCGGCCGCAACTTCATGTTCCACAACAGCCAGGCGGTGCTGGCGCTATCGAAGGAAGAGAACCCGACGGTCTTCCAAAAGACCCTCGGGGTCAACGATTTCTACTTCGCAAGCGAGAAGTACGACTACCCGCTCGGGAACATTCAAATGGTGGGTAAGTCGCAGGCCGAGATGTTCCGGGGCGAGAAGCCGGGGGAGACGCGCTTTGCGCCCGAGTGGACGCTGCGGGACGTGGCTCGTCACGCGGTCGACTTCTGGCTCTCGACCGAGGACCTTCCGCGGCCTGAGAACCGGGTGACGCTGACCAGGGACGGCGACATACAGATCAGTTACACGGTCACTAACGAGGAGCCCAAGGAGCGCCTGTATCACGAGCTCAAAGGGATGCTCAAGGACCTCGGGATGCACCACGGGCATCTGCTGCCGCATCACGCCTACCTGAAGAACGAGATCCCGGTGGCCGGCTGCGCGCACCAGGCCGGCACGATCAGGTTCGGGAACGATCCGAGCAGCTCCGTGCTCGATGCCAATTGCAAGGCCCACGAGCTCGACAACCTTTATGTCGTAGACACGAGCTTCTTCCCGAGCATCGGCGCGGTCAACCCGGCGCTGACCGCGATGGCGAACGCACTGAGGGTCGGGGACCACCTGCTCGAGCGGATGGGGGTCCACCACCCACAACCCGAGGCGGCAGGTGTCGGATAAGGCAACGGGGAACGTGACCGCGCGGGGCGGGAGCGGCCATCAGGCGCCCCCCGGCGGGCGGATCCGGCGCGACCGACCGGAGTGGTGACGTGACCGGGATCGCCTCCACGACGGTCGACCTGGCTCGGCTTCAGTTCGCGACTACGTCGGTCTATCACTTCCTGTTCGTTCCGCTCACGCTCGGGCTGGCCCCGCTCGTGGCGGTGATGCAGACGGTGTGGCACCGCACGCACGACGACGCCTGGCTGCGGCTGACCCGCTTCTTCGGGACGCTGTTGCTGATCAACTTCGCCATCGGGGTAGCCACTGGCCTGGTCCAGGAGTTCGAGTTCGGGATGAACTGGTCGGTGTACTCGAATTTCGTCGGCGGCGTATTCGGGGCGCCGCTGGCGATCGAAGGTCTGGCCGCGTTCATGCTCGAGGCGACGTTCCTGGGACTGTGGATCTTCGGCTGGGGGCGGCTGTCGCCGCGGGTGCATCTGGCCACGATCTGGATCGCGGCGCTCGGCACTTGGCTGTCGGGATATCTGATCCTGGTCGCGAATTCGTGGATGCAGCATCCGGTCGGCTACACCGTCACGGGGGGCAAGGCGCATCTGACCAGTGTGGGCGCGCTGCTCTCGAACGAGTTCGCGCTGATCGCCTACCTACACACGATCCTCGCCGGCTTGATCTTCGGGTCGATCGTGATGCTGGGCGTGGCCTGCTGGCACCTGCTGCGCGGGCGCAACGTCGAATTGTTCCGCCGCGCGGCAAAGCTCGCGCTGATCGTCGCCGTTCCGGCGACCCTGATCCAGCTTTCGGTCGGCAATCGCTTTGGGGAGGCGGTCACGGCCCAGCAGAGCATGAAGATCGCCGCCTCAGAAGCGCAGTGGAACACGTGTCAGCCGTGCGGGTTCTCGGTCTTTCAGATCGGGGGGTTCTCCGCTCAAAACCCGACGCCAAGCTTCTCGATCACCATCCCGGATCTGCTCTCGTGGATGGGCACCGGCTCGTTTCACGGCAAGGTCCAGGGCCTTAACCAGCTCCAGGCTCAAGAGCAGAAGCAGTACGGCCCGGGCAACTACATGCCCAGCGTGGAGCTGATCTATTGGTCGATGCGGATCATGGCCATGCTCGGTGTGCTCATGTTCGCGATCGCGGCCGTCGGTGCGTGGCTGTACCGGAAGCGACGGCTGGAGAAGGCCCGCTGGTTCCTCTGGACGGCGATTGGGGCCATCGCGTTGCCGTACGTGGCCGCGACATTCGGGTGGATCCTCACCGAGATGGGCCGCCAGCCGTGGATCGTCCAGGGCCTGCTGAAGACCTCCCAAGCCGTCTCGCCGAACGTCAGCACGGCGATGGTCGCGACCAGCTTGGGCGTGTTCGTGCTGCTGTATCTCAGCCTCGGCGCGGTCGACTTCGTCCTCATGCGTCGCTACGCCCGCGTCGATCCGCCACAGGCGCCCGGACCCGGTCCGGTGACGGCAGGCGCGCCGGCGGCTGTGGGGTCCGGGGTCGCCTGAGATGACGCTCGAGACCGTCTGGTTCTGTCTGATTGCCGTTCTGTGGGGCGGCTACTTCCTGCTCGAGGGCTTCGACTTCGGCGTCGGGATGCTGTTGCCGTTTCTGCCGCGACGGGGCAGCGAGCCGCAAAGGGCGATCATGTTCGAGTCGATCGGCCCGGTCTGGGACGGAAACGAGGTCTGGCTCGTGGTGGCCGCGGGGGCCACATTCGCTGCGTTTCCGACGTGGTACGCGACGATGTTCTCCGGCTTCTACATCGCGCTGCTGCTCATCCTCGCTCTGTTGATCGTCCGGGTGGTCTCATTCGAGTGGCGTGAGAAGAGCGAGAAGCCGCGGTGGCGGACAGTCTGGCTGTGGATGAACACGGCTGGCAGTCTCGGCGCCTCCTTCATCTGGGGTGTGGCGCTGGCCAACCTCCTCCACGGCGTCTCGCTCAATTCCTCGCATGGCTTCTCGGGCGACTTCCTGGACCTGTTCAGTGGCTACACCGTGCTCGCCGGAGCGACCGTCGTGTGCCTGTTCGCGCTGCATGGTGCGAGCTATGTCTCGCTGCGCACAGTCGGCGATCTGCGTGCGCGCGCCGTCGCGACCGCGAGGCGTCTGTCCATTCCGGCCGCCGTGCTCGGCGTGGCCTTCCTTGCCTGGACCGTGGTGGTGGCGCACAACCGCAACCAGCGCGGAATCGTTCCCGTGGCCATCCCGGCGGCGCTCGGCACTGTGGCCCTGCTGGCGGCTTTCTGGTTCGTCCGGACCCGTCACGAGGCTCGTGCCTTCGCCATGACCGGCCTGGCCACGATCGGGCTCGTCGCCACGCTGTTCACCGGCCTGTATCCGCGTGTACTCGTCTCACACCCGAGCTTCGCCAACAGTCTGACGATCTCCAACGCTGCCACCGGCCATTACGCCCTACAGGTGATCTCGATCGTGGCCGCCATCTTCCTGCCGCTCGTTCTCCTCTACCAGGGCTGGACCTACTACGTCTTTCGCCAGCGGTTGAGCGGGGAGCCAGTGGCCAGTCCGGTCGCCGCCGTCGGCGCCCGAACTCGCCGAGCGGCGCCGGGCTAGGCGACGCACGTGCGCGCCCTCGACCCGCGCCTCGTGCGTCGCACTCGGTCGGCCCGGCCGCTGCTGGCGATCGACGTCGCCCTAGGGGTCGGCACCGCGCTTGCCGTCCTGGCCGGCGCCGGCTTGCTCGCCCGGATCGTCGCCCGCGCCTTCGACGGCGCTCCGGTGCGCCGGCTCTGGCCGGATGTGTTCCTGCTCTCGGGCGCCTTCGCGTTGCGTGGAGTGTTCGCCTGGGGGATGGAGGTCGCCGGACGCCGCGCCGCCTCGGAGACGCTCTCCGAGCTCCGCATCGCCCTGGCTGAGAAGCGCGTACGGAGCGGGGCCATCGCCGCGGACGGGGTGAGCGGGGGTGAGATTGCGGCTGCGGCGGTCCAGGGCATCGAGGCGCTCGAGTCCTACTTCGCCCGCTATCTGCCGCAGGTCGTGCTCGCGTCCGTGGTGCCGTTGATCGTGATCGCCGGCGTGAGCGTCGTCGACGTCGAGTCGGGGGCGATCATGCTGGTCACGCTCCCTCTGGTTCCGGTCTTCATGTGGCTGATCGGGCGCTACACCGAGCAGCGGACAACCGAGCGCTGGCATGCGCTTCGCACCCTTTCGACCCACTTCCTCGACGTGGTGCGGGGACTGCCCACCCTGCGGGCTTTCGGCCGAGCTCGGGAGGAGCTCGACATGCTCGCCGGCGTGAGCGAGCGCTACCGCACGACGACGATGGAGACGCTCCGGGTGAGCTTCCTGTCCGGCTCCGTGCTCGAGCTGGCCGCCACGCTCGGGGTGGCGCTGGTTGCGGTGACCGCGGGTGTGCGACTTGCGGACGGGACGCTCGGTCTCGAAGCCGGGATGACCGCGCTCGTGCTCGCCCCGGAGCTGTACCTCCCGTTCCGGCGCTTGGGGGGCGAGTATCACGCCAGTGCGGACGGGCGCGCGGTGGCCGAGCGGATGTTCGGACTGCTCGACGCGCCGGCGTCCGCCCCGCGCGGGGGAACACGTCACGCTGTCAACCCGGCAGCTTTCCCGGTTCGACTCGAGCACGTGTCGTTCTCCTACCCTGCCCGTGCCGTTCCCGTGCTCGACGATGTGACCTTCGACCTCTGGCCCGGCGAGACGGTGGCGCTGATCGGCCCCAGCGGCGCCGGCAAGAGCACCCTGGCCGCGCTCCTCCTCGGCCTCCTCGCGCCCACTGACGGGCAGATCTCGGTTGGCGGCGTCGACCTGGCCTCGTGCCGGCTCGATGAGTGGCGTCGGCTGATCGCCTGGATGCCTCAGCAGCCGTCGCTCGTGCGCGGAACGGTCGCCGAGAATATCTGCCTGGGTCACCCCGGCGCTTCGCGGGAGCGGATCCGTGTCGCGGCCAGGCTCGCGGGCGCGGACGGGTTCATCAGCCGGTTGCCGAACGGATACGGAACCGTGGTCGGCGACGGCGCCCGACTGCTCTCGCCGGGGGAGCGGCGGCGGATCGGGCTGGCGCGCGCGTTTCTCAGGGACGCGCCGCTGGTCATCCTGGATGAGCCGACCGCTGATCTCGACCCAGCGAGCGTCGCCGTGGTCTCCGGCGCGGTGAGCCGTTTGCGCGCGGAGCGCACGATGCTGCTGATCGCGCACCGCCCAGAGCTCGTCCGGCACGCCGACCGCATCGTCTCTCTGGCCGGCGGGACGGTCGTCCCTCAACCGTTCCGCGAGGCGGCGTGAACGGAACCCTCCCCGAGCTGACCAGGCTGGCGCCGCCGCCACGGTCCCGTTTGGCTGTTGCGGTGCTCCTCGGAGCGCTGACGCTGGTGTTCGGAATCGGGCTGATGGCGCTCGCGGGCTACCTGATCTCGCGCGCGGCCGAACGTCCCGCGGTGCTCTCTCTGATTGTGGCCATCGTCGGTGTGCGCTTCTTCGGACTTGGTCGCCCGATCGTTCGCTACCTCGAGCGGCTGGCGTCGCACGACCTTGCCCTGCGCGTGCTCGGGCGCGTCCGCATCCGGGTCTATGAGCGGATCGAGCCGCTCGCACCCGCGCAACTCGACGGCTACCGCAAGGGCGACCTGCTGTCTCGCATGGTCGCCGACGTGGACGTTCTTCAGAACCTGTACCTGCGGGGACTCGAGCCGCGACTCGTCGCCCTGATCACCGCCGCACTGGCGGTCGGCGTGACGGCCGCGGTCCTTCCTGCCGCCGGGTTGACCCTCGCGCTCGGACTGCTCGTCGCCGGGCTGGCCGTGCCAGCACTCTCAAGAAGCCTGTCCGCACGCGCCGGACGACGCCAAGCCGGCGCCCGCGGCGCGCTCACGGCCGAGCTTGTCGATCTGATCGCCGCCGCGCCCGAGCTCGTCGCCTTCGGCGCCGAGTCAACCGGACTCGCGCGCGTGGCCGCCGCCGACCGCGTGCTCGTACAGCTGGCGCGACGGGATGCGCTTTCGACCGGAGTGGCAGACGGGCTTGGGCTGATGCTTACCGGCGCGACCGTCTGCGGCGTCCTCGTGGCCGCAGTGGCTGCGACGCGGCACGGACTTGACCCCGTATTGATCGCGACGCTCGGTCTGCTCGCTCTGGCCTCCTTCGAAGCCGTGACTCCCCTGGCCGCAGCCGCGCGCGAGGTCTCCGCGACGCGATCAGCGGGCCGGCGCGTCCTCGAGCTCACCGAGCAGCGCGCCGCGATCGTCGATCCGGTATCGCCCGCTCCACCGCCGAAGTGGCCGTTCGTCCTCGCGCTCGAAGACGTCCGGGCGCGCTATCCGGGCCACCCACAGCCCGCGGTCGAGCATCTCAGTCTCCGGGTCGACCCGGGTGAGAAGGTCGCGCTGGTTGGGCCGAGCGGTGCCGGGAAGACGACCGTGACAAACCTCCTGCTCCGCTTTCTCGACCCCGAGACGGGTCGGGTGACGCTCGGAGGGCGAGATCTATGTGAGTACAGACAGGCCGACATCCGCCGGCTCATCGCGCTCGCCGGCCAGGACTCGCACCTGTTCTCGGCGAGCATCCGCCAGAACGTCGCTCTGGCACGGCCGGATGCGAGCGATCGAGAGGTCGAGTGCGCTCTGCGCCGAGCCCGGGTCTGGGACTGGGCGTGCGGGCTCCCACAGGGGCTCGACACACCCGTCGGGGAGCTCGGATCAGAGCTCTCGGGCGGGCAACGGCAGCGCATCGTGGTCGCCCGCGCGCTCCTTGCCGACGCACCCGTCCTGGTCCTCGACGAGCCGACCGCACACCTCGATCACCCGACCGCGGAGGAGCTCGTCTCGGACGCGCTCGCGGCTGCCGGCAATCGCACCGTCATCCTGATCACGCACCGCGCCGAAGGGCTCGACCTCGTTGATCGCGTGGTCACCGTGAGTGGAGGCAGGGCATGACGATTCACTGGCCCGCGCGCAGTGTGATGGCTGGTAGTGCCGGTACGGCCGCGTTGACGCTCGCTTATGGCCTCGAGCGGCGCCTACGGCGCCGGCGCGGACCGCTTGACTACGACGACTCTCTGGTGCCGGGCCAGATCGTCGCGTCGATCATGCATCTCGGCCACGTGACCGCGCACACGGACAAGGAGCTCGGAACGCTTCTGCGTTGGAGCTACGGCTCAGCCTTTGGGCTCTGGCATGGGCTGCTTTACCGGAGGATCGGCGAGCCAGGTGCCAGCGCCGTCTTCGGCGCCACGTTGATGAGCGCCACCTTCTCCCTGTTCCCGCTCCTCGGGCGGACACCTCCGCCGTGGCGCTGGCCGGCCGATGTCATGGCGACGAGCGTGGGAACCCACGTCGCCTACGTCGCCGCGGTCGCCACGGTGGACGACTTGGTCCGCCGCGCGGGGAAGTGACCCGTGCTCCAGCTGCGGGTCTACGGGGCGTCACCCGCGATGGTCGGCGTCGCCACGCGCCTGCGCGCGATGTCGGGGGCGCGGCACGTCCTCGTCATCGCCGGTGAAGATGCGCACTCCGCGGTCGTTGAGGCCGACCTCACCGATGACGCCGTGGACGGGGCGCTGAGTGAGCTCGACGTCCTCGGCATCCCCGCGCATGACGTCGTTCTCGTGCGTCTGGACTCGATCGACCGGTCCGCAGCCCAACGTCCGCTGGCCAGCGTCGTGTGGGCTGACCTGCTCAGCCAGGCGAGCGCAAACGCTCGCCCGTTCGCCCGCTATCTGGTGCTCATGGTCTGCGCCGGCGTGGTCGCCGCCTTCGGCGTCATCTACGAGCAGACCACATTGGTCGTCGGCGCCATGGCGATCAGTCCGGACACGCTCCCGATCACCGCCGCGGCAACTGCGCTCGTCCTTCGCCGGTGGCGTCTGTCCGGGCGTGCCCTAACCGCCCTCGTCGGCGGACTCACGACCGCGTGCGTGGTCAGCGGGATCCTGACCCTCGCTCTCAACCATCTGCATCTGCTGCCGACCGGGTTTGACGTTGGCCAAGGCGGCTTCCTCGCGGGCCTGTCAAAGGTCAACGTCTCGACCCCGTTCGTGGCGTTTGCCGCCGGCGTGGCTTCCATCCTCGCGCTCGAGACGAGAGCGAGCTCGGCGGTCGGCGTGGCCATCTCGGTCACGACGATCCCGGCTTCGGCCTACCTGGGCGTCGCCGCCGGGCTTGGGGAGGTCGGCAAAGCGGCGGGCGCGCTCCTCGTCCTCGGCATCAACGTCGTCATGTTGCTCGTGGGCGCGTGCGCCACGCTACTCACGCAGCGCGGGCTTGCCAGCCGGCGCTCAGGTGGCAGGCCGGAAGAGGTGCCGTCGGCACCAACGCTCGCCGAGGTGGAACCTCGTCGCGGTGGCGTAAGCCGGTCAATCTGAGGTGCGGCGCATACAACGGCGCCGCGAATTTGATTCTCGCGTGGTCGTGTGCTTGTGGTCGTACCACCGTCGCGGCGCCGCCTTGCGCCTCGGCTCTGACGGGGCAAAAGCCCTGCTAATCGGCGAGTGGGCGATACTGGGCTCGAACCAGTGACCTCCGCCTTGTCGAGGCTGATCGGCGTGGCCACGAGCGGGTAAGCATCGGCAAGAAATGGCTGCAAATCCGCGGCTTTTCGCCGAGTTCTCGTCCCCGAAGATTCCCGTCGATACCCCCCTTTTTCCGTTGAGGTGGACGACAGGTGGACGACAGCCACCTCGTCGCACAGCAGCCGGATCGAGGTCCAGAACGGGCTAGCGCATCCGTTACCGGCCACCTCGAGAGTCGAGTGGCGCGCCTGCCCAGACGGCGCATCGCGGCGGCCGCGGCCGCGCTGGCCTACATCTCGTATCCGTGGTCGTAGCCGTGCTCGGGGGTGTCGAGGCCGAGCGCGACGCGGGTCTCGCTGCTCGCGCGCGTGAGGGCGAGCTCCCGCGAGCGTTCGTCGATCGCTTTTTCGGGGTCGGTGATGTGGTGATCGATGCGGTGGCCGGCGATCTCGCGGGCGGTCCGCTGCCATCGGTCTTGGTCGAAGGCGTGGTCGGGAGGTTCGGGTCCGAGGGTGTGCTCGAGCCAGGGCGGGTGGCTGGCGAGTTCTTCGGTGATCGCCTGGCCGCGTAGCCGGAGGTGTTCGCGTGCGACCGCTCGCTGTTGCGTGGATAGCTGCTCGGATCGGTCGAGGGTGGCCTGCCAGCTCGGTGTGCGTTCGATCAACTCGGCGCGTTGGTCGCGGAGCCACTGGAGGCTGTACTCGCGGTCGCGTTGGCGGAGCTTGCGGTCGCGTCGCTCGCTCCAGCTCCAGGCTCTCGGATCGTGCTCGGCTTCGATCTCGATGCTCGCCATCGCCTTGGTGATTCGCTCGATTCCTTCGGCTTCGTGGATCGGCAGGGCGCGCAGCTGCTCGTGGATCTCCTGCAGCTGTCGCTCGAGCTCATAGAGGCGTGCCCGCGCCGGCGAGACGAAGGCAACGGCAGCATCCGCGCTGTCCCGACGGCGCTGCTGCGGTCGTGGCCCGGGGCGCTCAAGCCGCTCGAGCGCGAGGTCTTCGTCGTCGCGTTCGCGCATCCGCCGGGCCATCCGCTCGAGCGGCTCATCGGCGCGGGCGCGGCGGCTGGGGGCGATGCCTTCTCGTTCTTGCTCGATCTGGTGGGGTTCGTCGATGAGGTAGAGCTCGACGGGTTCGCGGGCGCGGGAGAGGGCGGTGTAGGCCCAGTTGCGCGAGAAGTCATGGGGTTGGCCGATCACCCCGGCCCACGTCACGGTGGCGCCCTGCATGCCGTGGCCGGTGAGCGCGTAGGCGTGCTCGACGTGTCCTGAGAGGTATTCGGGATCGAGCCGGCGGGTCGCGCCCGAATCCAGGCGGATGGTGGCGCCGTGGTGCTCGTCGAGGTGGGTGATGGTGGCGCGCATGCCGTTGTCCAGGTCGCGGTGGCGGTCGTTGCGCCGGGCGATCACCCGATCCCCGACCGCCCATCGGCGGCCGGCGATCTCGACGTCCGGGCCGAGATCTCCGAGCCAGCGCAAAGCGTCGCGGGCCTGGTGGTTGAGCCGTTCGCGGCGGCGGTTATCGCGGCAGATCATCACCGCCTCGCTCTCCCCGTACTCGAGGGCGACCGCGGTCCAGCGCGCGACCAGCCTCCGCTCGGCCTCGACGCCGGGCTCCTCGCCCGAGAACACACTGAGGTCCCCGCGCGCCTGTTTTAGCTTGAGGTAGGGGCCGGGTTGTCCGCGGTGGAGCTTGGCTAGGGCGCGGCGCTCGGCCGGGTCGTTCTGGCGCATCACCTCGCGCAGCTCGAACGATCCCAGCCGGCGGGATGTGGCTCCGAGCCAGCCGCCCGCCTGCACGCTGGAGAGTTGGCCGGAGTCGCCGATCGCCACCACCTTCACATCCGCGGCCATCGCCCGGTCGATCACTTGGGCCGAGACGCGGGTGTTGGCCATCCCGGCCTCGTCGATCACCATCACCGCCGGTCCGGCCGCTCGCAGCGCGTCCGGGTCGGCCGCCAGTCGCAGCGCCCAGCTGTCCAGCGTGCGGGCCTCCCTGATGCCGGCGCGGTCGGCCAGCTCGCGGGCCGCCCGCGCGGTCGGCGCAGCCCCGAGCACCCGGTAGCCCGTCCGCTCATACACCTCCCGGAGCGCCGCCGCGGACGTCGTCTTGCCGGTACCGGCCAAGGCCTCGACCACATCGATCCGGTTGCCCGAGGCGGCGATGCCGGCCACTACCGCCGCCTGCTCCTCGGACAGCCGGACCGGCAGCGCCTCCAGCGCCTGCGAGACCTCGAGCTCGCCCACCGTGGCGTCGCTTTGGCCATGGCCTGCCTCTGCGTGTCCGACGATGACCGCTTCTGCCCGCAGCAGCTCCCTCGTCGTGTACCGGCGATCGAGCCCAGAATGCAGTGATACGACTTGGGCGTCCTCGAGCAGCCGCCTGGCCAGCCCGGCCAGGTCCTCGCCCGGTAGGCCGTGTTGGTGCGCGGCGGCCAGGCCGATGATCAATTCGCGCTCCACGAACGTGTTCTGCCGGGCCGTCAGCCCCGTGGCGGAGAACAGGTCTCGGGCCAGATGGGCCACGGGGCTTGCATGCCGCAGCGGCCGCGGCGACAGCCGAGCGAACCGGTCGAGCTCTGCCCGGCCGAGGCCGTGCTCGGCCGCGCGGGCGCGACTCTCCGCCCGCCAATCCGCCTCGACCACCTCGCGCTTGGCCTCGCGTGTGTCATAGACGATCCGCTCCCGGCCGGCTCGGCCGACCGTCACGCCCACTGCCTCGAGCTCGCGGGCGCGTTCGAGGATCCGCCGCCGGCGCTGAGAGAACTCCTTCCGCACCGGATCGGGTACCTGGTCGAGCTCGGCGATCCCCTCCCGGACCGTGCCCCACGATGCCCACGGCACCCGTTCTGTGACCGCATGGCGCAGATGCGCCTCATACACGCAGCCGGCCGCCTTGGCGTGCTCGTAGATCGCCCGGCCGTCCAGCGCCGTCCACCGTCCGTCCCGGCCCGGGGCCATGTTCGCGCACACCACATGGGTATGCAGCTGAGGATCCTGCGCCCGGGACATCCGATGCCTGTAGGCCGCCGCGACAAACCCGGCCGCCGGCTCAGACCGCGCCCGCTCCCACCCGCGCGGGTTGCCGGCGTCGCGCTCCTCCTGGGTGCCGTTGTGACCGCGCCTGACCCGGCACGCCTCCCGCTCCATGTAGGCGAGCGCGGCGTCGACCGCTTCCTCATGCGCCGCCACGAGCTCGTCAGAGAGCCGGCCGTCGCCGATCGCGAACAACACGCTCACGCTCTTGGGGGCCGAGAACGTCAGGTCCAGCGCCGCCGTCGAACAGCGCCCCGACCGCCGGGCCAGCTGGGTTCCCGTCGCCGGGTCCCTGCCATCCATCAACGCCGTCAGCTGATCGGCATCAAGTTCACCCTCGAGGCCGAGGAGCTTCGCGCCCGAGCCGGTCCACCGGCCCGGCGCCTCCCCGCGGCCGGCGTAATAGTCCTCAACGCCCGAGGCGACCTGCTGCTCGTAATAGAGCTGCTGGCTGCGGCCCAGCCCGACCTTCCCGATCGACAGCATCCATGGCGTTAAGCGAGCGAGCGAGCGTTTTGCCACAAATTCGTTCGCATCCAGGAAATGATGCAACTGCGTGTGGCGGTTGGGCTGTTAGAGGGATGTGGCGAGGGCGCGTGGCGCTGGCCGTGGACGGCGGGTCGGCGAGCGGTAGCGCCGCGGACAGCGTAGGTGAGCGAGGTGAGGGGCCGGCGGGTACGCAATCCGGGTAACGGGCCCAGACCGAACGGAGGCCCGTGCTTGTGGCGGAGGTTGGAGGCTGCGAGGGGGTCGCCCGGCGGCCACGGACGGCCGGCGGAATGGGCATGGAAGGACGTGGGACAGCGTGTTGCTTCTAGCCCCATCCGACAGTCGCAGTTCCGCTACGCTCGGTCGCTGGCTGCCGTCACTGCGACCCGTACGCGCCAGCGTCTGAGACAAGATAAGCCTGCTCACGCGTCCGGCCAGGGGTATTCGTCGTGCTGAGGGAGCTAGTCGAGAATTTCGTACCACGGTGCTTTGGAGGCGACGAACATGTGGGCCGTCGGTTTGAGGCTCGGCTCGTCGCTCGAGCGGTTCTGTCACGGCGTTTCGTTCTGTTCGGCGGAGTGGTGTTCGCCTGCGATCTGCGACGGATGCTCGCGACGTCGTCGCCGGATCAAGATCTCATTGAGCACATCGGCGATCGCCGAGGTCACCAGAAGCCCGAGCCCGATCCAACGTAGCCACCGTAGATGATGGCTATCGATCAGCGATAGAAACAGGGCCAGTAGGACGGCAAGCCTCGTGGCCGGAATCACGAGCCACCGGAACAGGGGGTGGTAGTACTCCCGCCCACCGAACATCCACCGCTGCACAGCAGTGACCATAGCGCGCGCCTGAAGTCCCACACTGCCCGGTTTGACGGAGCACCAGCGCTAACACCAGCTGCTGCTAACTCCGAGAGCGACGCTGATCCGGACCGATCGACAGGGGTCCGGTTCCCGACCAGCGCCGGCTTGCGCACCGCCGCGCGGACCCAGCGGCCTGACGGGCGGGATGAGACGCTTGGCGCTCGATCAAAGCACCAGTTGCCGTGCGGCCACGCGCGGGTAGAGTCGGTGGGTGCCGCGTCACTCCGACCCGTTCTACCGTCGACTCGTCAGGCTTTCGAGAGAAGACCCTCGTCGCATGCTGGTCGAGGTCGCCGCGTTGTTCTGGTTGCTAGCACTCGGCACGCTTGCTGTTGTAGTCGTTGGTATCGCGGGCCTGGCGCGGATCGCCGTATTTGACATGGTCGCCCTCGCCATTGCCTGCCCCTGCTCGGCCTACCTCGCCGTTCGAGCCACGTTGCGCGCCATCGCGTGGCGGGACGAGGACGGCGAAATTCGAATCCCAGCTCGGGAATCCACAACCACACGCTGAAGCTAGCCGCGTTTCCGGGTTGGTCTAGCACCGGCTGTCGGTGGTCGATCGGACGGGAAGCGCCGCGCCGACTGATGGAATGACGACATGACGCCGATCTTCGGGCCAGTCATCCCGATCTTGCGTATGTTCGACGTGGACGCCGCCCTCCGGTTTTATTGCGAGTACCTGGGCTGCCAAATCGATTGGCAGGAAGGCGGAGGAGATCGACCAATCTACGTCCAGGTGTCCCGCGACGGTCTCGTCCTTCACCTTTCCTCGCACCACGGCGACGGGACCCCCGGAACGGCGGTCTACATCGAGACGAAGGATGTCGAGAGCCTTCACCGAGAGCTGCACGCGAAGAACTACCCGTTCCTGAATCCGGGTCTCGACCCGTACGGCGGAGGGCGCGCGGTAACGCTGATCGATCCCGCGTCGAACGTGCTGCGCTTCTTCGAAGGCTGACGGCGCACGATGCGCAGCACCCCTATGCGGAAAGGCGTTCCGCCTTCTGCATCGGGCGCGCCCGGCTGTCGCTGGCGATCAACGCGACACTGAGCCGCGACGCAACAATCCCATTCGCGGCTGGCAGATCGCTGACCATGCTCGGGCAGCCGCCGTGCCGGTGGCCAGATCTATGCGCTCGATGAGAGATTGTGCGCGCTTTGCTGGGCAGCATGGAGCGCCAGTGGTTCGGTCGCGGCGGCCGATGGACCAATGCCGTAGACCGCTGAGAGAACGTCGCCCTTGGTCTGATAGATCACGAACGTAATCGCGTGTATCCGTCGACCGTTCACGATGCCGTGCTGGTCGACTCTGAGCGCGAGGGCCCCGGTGAGCAGCCCGGAGCCGCTGATCCGGAAGAGGTGGTAAGTAATCGGGCCGACGCCGGCGACGGGACCTGAAACTGGCGAGGTCGGGCAGCGATTCGCGGCGCGGTTGAGTTCTTCCATCGCTGCCCGCGCACCTCCGGCTCGGTATCGGACGACTTCGTTCGAGACGCCGACCTTGTCGCCGGGCTTGACGTACGCCACTTCAAAGCGAGCGGTCCGGAGCGACTCGCTCTGGAAGCTGAAGCCGCACAGGTCGAGCGTGACCTGACCCGATACGGTCCGAGCGTCCTGGTAGGGGTGCTCAACGAATCCCGCGCCAACCTGCGAGGGACGCAAGATGATCGAGTCAAGATCAATGGGACCACGGGCCGGGCTTGAACCGCACCCTGCGACCGCCGCAACCGCGAGCACAGCTACCGCCGATAGCGCGAGCCGAGGTGCCCTGGTTCGGGTGCACGGTGATCGCACACTGCCGTTCTTCGGGATGTGAGGCGACATCCCTATCACCGCGGTGGCGGACGCGTCCACAGAGCAGACCATCAGCCGCTTCTCCTCTCGGCTAGCCCCGGGGCTGTCGCAGGTCGATCAAAGCACAACTCGGGGTAGGCTCCGTCGCATGGCTTCATGTGGCGCTCGCCAGGCCATATGCCGTTCGCCCGTACGACCATGGTGCGCACGGTGAGCCCGGCCGCTATCGGGTTCATGAAGTTGCTCGGAATGCTGCTCATACCGACGGTAATCGTGGGCGCTCTTGGCTACGCAACGGACGAGTGGCGCGGCGCGGCCGTTGGAGCGGTCGTGACCCTGCTGGTCGCTGGTTGGGGCGTGCGGTCACGCGTTACCGCATACCGGCGATCGAGAAGAACCAACCTCGTCTAGTGCGAGGCCGTTCGCTTCCGCGTCGGGCGAGCACCGGCTGTCGGGTGTCAATCAAACGGAAAGCGCTGCACCCGGAGCGATTCCGACGTCAGCCCTGTTTTCGTGCGGAACGACGCGCTTGTCGAGCCGGATACAGCAATCCGGTTTCAGCCAGGAATAGGCCGACGAACGCAGCCCCGCAAACGGCGAGTGCCGTCAGATGAGCGACCAAGCCAACGATCAGTATCGGTATGCCGAGCACGCCTGCGAACAGGAGCACCGTCATGGCACTCGTGACCCACCGCCTTGGCTTCGGCGCTGCCGTCGGGGTTGCCTGTTTGGTCGTTCCGGCGGCCTTCGCTCGCGCTTCCGCGCGTACCAGGCCGAGCGGAGAGATCAGGGCAGTGGCGATGCCCGACACCCCGAGCGCAATGAAGAAGGCGCGGGCCACCCAGTGCGAGGGGTGAAAGAGAAAGTGGGCAACGCCCAGAATGACTCCACCAAGAATCATCACGCCGGTCAGTACGGCCAAAGCGCGAAACGTCGAAAAGATGGGTGCCTTGTAGTCCGGGAAGTCCGCCCTCATACCGAATCGCCCTTTACTTCTACCCGTTCGGATCGATCCAGTCCAGAGGGCCACCTCCGGGGCCGATGAGGCCAAGCCTGATCGGGCGTCGCGTTGCAGTCGAAGAGCCCCGCTTCCTGGCTGGGCTACCTCCGGCTATCGCTGGTCGATCAAAGCGGGAGCGACCGGTCACCGAGTCTGCTGCTGGGGACGTCAGCACTGGTCACCGTCGTCCGGCAGCGCGTAGGAAAAGCTGGCCGACAAGCACGCCGGCACAACAGCCTGCGCTAACCAGAGCGCTACCGACTAGGCCAAAGTGAGTCGTCACGCTGAACAGGAGCCAGAGCCCGAAGAAGCCGATCACAAGCATCGAAAGAAGCACACGCACAGGCGGGTGAGTCAGGAAACGCTTGATCCGAGATGGCATCGAAACAGTGCTCCAAGCACTACCCGGCAGAGGGCCCGGATGCACTCGTCGATCGCAGGATCGATCGCAGCCCCGCGGTCTGCCTCCTCGGCTTCGATCGAAGCACGAGCCGACGGTCGAACGCGACGCGGCGGGTGGACGCTAGTCAGCCGAGCCGCTCCCGCGGCTCCTCGCCAGATCCGACCGATTAGCCACAGCACCGTGGGAACCACTACTACGGCAATCAGGATGATCGTCGCCCAAGGGGTATTGCCGCTGCATCGGGCTGTGTCCTGGGCACAGCCGCCTCCTCCCCCAGCGGCGAAGAGAAGCATCCAGCTCATGAGGTTTCTTTACCCGGGGCCATGCGTGCCGTCACCGACCGCATTGCAGGTTTCGATCAAGGCGCGAGTCTTGGCGTTCAGCCTTGAGCCGTGATCCGCGTGGCGGAGCGCAGTTCCGTCTCTACCTGCTCCAACACCCGCCGCGCTAGTAAGTCTGTCTCGCCCCAGGAAACCGATTGGAGCGCGCCAAGTCCGCGCTGGCAAGTTGCGCCCACGAGGTAAATCTCGCCTCTGCCCGAAGGCTCCTCGCGCACCACCCCGGTGAAGTCCTGACCGGCGATTGTCTTCATCGAAATCCCGGTGTTGAAGGTGACCTGTCTCTGATCAGTGTCGACCGATCTGACTCGGTACCCGAGCTGCTCGATGGCCGAACGCAATGCGGCGAATGTCTCCGCAGGACTCGCGTCATAGACCTGAGCGAGCTTGCGTTCCGCTAGCGAACCGCGCCGACGAGCGACCGTGGATATGAGCACGCCGACGGCGCTTGAGACCAAGAAAGCGAAACCGAGCAGTCGCGTCCGGGGTCCCGCCGCGATGAGCCAGATCGCGAACGCTACGTATGCGCCGATGGGCACCCACCTCGCCACGCGATCAGCCTACCCCTCCGCTCCCGCCAGTGTCCCGCTACTGCAAAGGGCTAGCACCGGCTGTCGGTGGTCGATCATTGCAACAGCCGCGCTGACGGCGGCGTAGATCCACGAGCCTCGGTTATCTGCGGAAGAACGCCCGCCAAACAAACCCGCCCCCGATGAAGATCCACCCGGCCGTCCAGACGACGAGGCCAGCCGTGGAGAAGTGGGCGCTCAGCAGCACCACAACAAAGATTGCTATCGCCGCGATTGAGTTGACGATCCAGAACGCCTTGCTGTCTTTCAGGTCTGGGCCCACGTGGTTCAGTCGCCTGTGCGATCGATTCGATCCCTGTCGCGGCCGCCGTCGTGGTCAACGACTCTCTTGACGCCGCGCGCAGTCAGGCGGAAGAAGGTGACGACACCGGTGAGGAACAGCGCGACGATGACGACGATGATGATCACGGCCGGTGCGCCGGTGACTACGAACGCAGGGGTCAGCATGCTCGCTCCGTTTCGTGGTGATTCGTCCCGTCAGCTACCCGCGCGTCGAGTCCGATAGTCGCGCTCCAAGCGCGAGCAGCACCCAAGCCGACGCCTTCTGCTCCGGGCTAAAACCAACACTCTGAGCAGCCCGGTGCCACGGACGGCAGCGTAATTGCCTTCGCGTGATTCCTCGGACGGGTCGTTGCTTCGCCGGCGCGCTTGACCGGGGAACGGACCGGCCGTCGTGCCGACTGGCTGGCGCTGGCGAGCGGGCTACGAATCTGTCGCAGAATCGTCCGCCGCTCGCTTAATCAACACACGCCCGAACGCGGCTGGTCAAATCGCCGTGTCAAAACGAGCACTCGATCGCTTAAACCATTCGAATGCAGCCGGCCTCGCATTCCACTGAAGCTACGGTGACGCGGTACATGACCGTGAAGGAGGTGGCGGTGCTCGCTCGGTGCGAACACAAGGCGGTGCGGCGAGCCATCCATCTTGGAGATCTTCAAGCGTTCCGGCCGGCGAACAAGCTCCTCATCCGTGAGGACGACGCCCACGCTTGGATCCAGTCGCGACCGCTTCAAGTCGTCCCGACCCTCTCGAGGTCACCCCAGCCACGGCGGGGTCCACCACCGCCGGCGGGGAGTGTCGCGAAGCTCCGCCACCTCGAGCAGCAGCTGACGATCGACGGCGTCCAAACTGTCTGACACAATGGGGGAATGGAAGATCAGTTGGACTCGTTCGGCGACCAGGCACAGGGTCAGTCGTCGCCGCAGTGCCTATGTCGTCCGGACGACCACCGTGATCTTCCGCGAGCCGGCGCCGTCGCGATCGCCCCTCACAGACGACCGTCTGGTGTTCCTCGGACCCGACGAGGAGGGGGAGATACTTGAGGTGATGGCGATCGAGACGGACACCGGGGGGCTCGTAATCATCCACGCCATGCCGATTCGGGACCGCTATCTCAAGCTCCTGACCGGAGGCCTTTGATGGCCAGAACGCTCCGTTCGAAGTCCGGCGTCAAGGTAACCGACGAGATCGCCGAGCAGCTCGCTGATGAGGCCGAAGCGGGCTACGAACTGAAGGAGTCGCGGCGGGTTGGCCGCAAGTCACTGGCCGGCGGGAGTGGCCGTTCGCCCCGCATCAATATCCGGATTACATCCGAGCTCCACGAACGCGCCAAGCAACGCGCCGCTGCCGAAGGCACGACGGTTAGTGATCTTGCTCGTAAAGCGTTCGAGGCATACCTCGGAAAGAGAGCGCGCTGATGGGCGTGAGCAAGAACAACCGCCGCGGCGGCAGCTATGAGGTGCGGTGGCGCGAGGGTTCCCGGCGCTTGTCCCGCACGTTTGCCCGCAAGGCCGACGCTGAGGCGTTCGACTTGGACATCAGGCGCCGGAAGCAGCTCGGCGCCCTCGCCCCGAGCGTGGTGCAGTCGAAACAGACCCTCGCCGCGTTCGTCGAGGAGGAGTGGTGGCCGCACTACGCCATTCCCAATCTCGCGCCCGACACGCGTCGCCGGTACCTCGAGATCTGGGGCAAGCACCTGCTGCCGCGCGTAGGCGGATATGCGCTCCGCGACATCGCGCCGCGAACCATCGAGGAGCTGCGAGGCCAGCTCGACCATGCGACGGGCGCGCCGACCGCCCGGAAAGCGCTGATGCTCCTTCAGGCGATCATGCGTCGTGCCGTCGTCCACGGCCTCATACCGATCAACCCCGTCCAGGTGGTAGCGAAGCCCAAACAGAAGCCAACCATCCGGCCGCAGCCGCTCGATCCGCTCACGATCGAGCGGATCCGACTGCAGCTGCGCCCACGCGATCAGATGATCGTCTCGCTCCTCGCCTACGCGGGCTTGCGCCCGAGCGAAGACCGGGCGGTCCGCTGGGGCGACATCGAGGGGCGGACCCTTCATGTCTTAGCGTCAAAAACCGGGCGGGCACGGGACGTCGAGCTGCTCGCGCCGCTCGTCCAGGATCTGGCGGAGTGGCGGCTGATCTGCGGCCGGCCGGACACGAAGGATCTGATCGTCCCGCGGTACAGCGGCGGCGAGTGGAGCCGCGAGGATTGGGCGAACTGGCGCCGGCGGATCTGGCGCCCAGCGGCGATCGCCGCCGGCGTCGACGGAGACCTCAGGCCTTACCGGCTCCGCAGCAGCTTCGTCTCACTGCTGCTGTGGGAGGGTCGATCGCTTCCTTACGTCGCCGACCAGGCGGGCCACTCGATCGCCACGCTCGCCAACCACTATGCCGGCGTGATCCGCAGCCTCGAGGACGAGCCCCGGATGCCCGCAGGCGAGGCGATTCGCGAGGCTCGGGCGCGGGCCGCCGAGAGCCCTCAGCTCAGCCTCGTCTGAGCACCCTCATCCCGCTCCGAGCGCGGCCGCTGGCGCGCCGAAATTGATCTCTTGCGCCCTTGAGGTGGACGACATATGGACGACAGGGCCGATTCACGACAGTCAAACCAACCGCTCTGACGGGGCAAAAGCCCTGCTAATCGGCGAGTGGGCGATACTGGGCTCGAACCAGTGACCTCCGCCTTGTCGAGGCGGCGCTCTCCCAGCTGAGCTAATCGCCCGGGAGGCCGTAAATGTAGCGTGGCCGGGCCGTCGGCACAGGGGACCGGCGGTAGAGTCGGACCAGATGCGCATCCGGGCTGTGTTGGTGGTCGGACTGGTCCTGGTGGTGAGCGCGCCCGCCCTGGCCGCAGAGGCCATCTCGGTGACGCCGAGGACCGGCTCGCGCGGCGCGCATTTCACCGTCCGCTTCCGCGCCCCCGCCGCCACCGGGGTCTTGGGCTTGACCCGCCGTCGCTACCTGATCAGCGCCCGCGGGCCGATCGCCGCGGGCTGTGATCCGAGCGGCGATCAGACCGTTCTGCACGCCAGGGCCGGTCAGTGGATCAAGGCCGCGCTCCTCCCGGACGCGCGGGGCTGGTGCCGAGGCCGCTACAGCGGCCAGGTGGCCGAGCTGGCCGGGCCGGCCTGCCCGCCCAAGCGCCTGTGCCCGAAGTACGTGGCCGTGCTCCTTAACCTCGGCCGCTTCAGCTTCCGCGTCCGCTGAACAGGCGCGCCTCTGGGCTGCTCCCGCCCCGACTCAGGGCCGGGATGGATCCTCGGCCAGCGCCCGCCGCGTCGGGCGCCCGCCTCCGCGCACAGCCGCCAGCAGGGGCGGCGAGTACCAGGCGCCACCCTCGCCCTCCATGAAGCGCGGGATGTCGGGCGTCTGCGGCCGGGCGCCGCCGAGCACGTACAGGAGCACGGCGAAGATTCCGCCCGCCGCGGCCAGGCCGGCGCCGATCCACAGCGAAATGCCGGTCCCCGCCACCACGCCGCCACCCACCGTGGCGGCGAAGTGCGCGAACACGGGGGCGATCATGAACGCGGCCACGGCCCGGAACAGCTCGATGATCGCGAACACGCGCTGCAGGTTCATCGAGGGCAATGACATCCCGGCCACGAACAGGGCCGGCGCGACCGTGGCGCCGAGGCCGATCCCGGTCAGGCCGGAGCCGATCAAAGCGAGGGTGTTGCTCGGCGGCAGCTGAATCCGGAAGACGAGGATGCCGGCGGTCAGGAAGCCCATCCCGACCAGCGGGAGGTAGTGGATCTCGCGCTTGTTGATCAGGTGGCCGAGCGCGTACGCGGTGAGCACCGCGCCGCCCAGCTCGGGGAGGAACAGCAGCCCCACGTGCAGCGGCCCGTAGCGGGCGGTGAGCACGGCGGCGGTCAGCCCGGTCGCCGCCACCGAGGCGGCGGCGCCGAACAGGGCGACGACGATCCCGGCCACGGGCATGGTGCTGGCCAGTCCGCGGATGGTGAGCAGGGGGCGGGGGGCGCGGAACTGGTAGATGACCAGGACCACGATCGCGGCCAGGCCGACGAGCAGCGGCACGACCGTGGAAGGGCCCCAGGAAGGGGTGGGTGAGCAACTGCGAGGCGCCGTAGAAGGCCAGCACCGAGCCCACCGCCGCCAACCCGATCGCCGCCGGATCCCACGGCGCGGTTCGATCGGCCGGGGGGACGTCCTCAAAGGTCAGGAGTGCGAGCGCGAGCGAGGCGGCCGAGATCGCGGCCACGATCCAGAACAGGGGCCGCCATCCGTGGGCACTGGCCTGGATGCCGCCCATCGTCGGACCGAGCGCCACCGCCCCGAAGATGCACAGGTTCATGATCATCGCCGTCTCTCGGAACTTGGCCGCCCCGTAGCCGAGGGCCAGCGGCGGCACGGCCGCGATCAGGAGCAGGCTCGTGCACAGGCCCTGAAGCACGTGGCCGACGATGAACACGGTCGAGTTCTGGGCCGCCGCGGTGAGCACCGACCCGATCACGAGCAGGACGGCGTAGAGGACCATCATCCGGCGCTGGGGCAGGTGCTGGGCCAGCGCCACCGCGAGCACGGTGCCCACGGCGTAGCCGGCGTTGGCGAGTCCGGAGGCCAGGCTCATCGTCTGCAGGCTCATGTGCAGGTCGCGAGCTATGAAGGGTGTGATCGGCTCGAGCGCCGCCGACAGGGCCAGGTACGGGACGAGGGCGAAGATCACCATCGCCGCCGCGGCCGAGTAGCGCCCGGCCAGGGGTCCCTGTCGCGTCATCAGCGCCATCGCGTTCGATTATTGCGCAGGCAACCATTCCAGGGCCGCCCGCCCGGGCGCCGACGTCATGAGCGCGACTAGCATCCGCGAAAGCGATGGACTTCAAGCTCCCCGACGGCAACACGCTGACCCTGGACGACGGCGCCACCGGCGCCGACGCCGCGGCGGCCATCGGGCCCGGACTGGCCCGGGCCGCTCTGGCGGTCAAGGTCCAGGGCGAGGTCCGGGACCTGAGCCGGCCGCTGCCCGAGGACGATCGCGGGGACCCGCAACCGATCGAGATCATCACCGAGCGCTCGGGCGCCGACGCGCTCGACCTGATCCGCCACGACGCCGCCCACGTGCTGGCCACCGCGGTGCTCGAGCTCTACCCGGGGGTGAAGATCTCGATCGGGCCGCCGATCGAGAACGGCTTCTACTACGACTTCGACTTCCCCGACGGGGTGACCCTGACCGAGGCCGACTTCGAGCGGGTCGAGGCGAAGATGAAAGAGCACATCAGCGCCGATGAGCCGTTCACCCGGCAGGACGTCGGCACCGGCGAGGCTCTCGATCGGTTCACGCGCGAGAACCAGGACTACAAGGTCGAGCTCATAAACGACCTGATCAAGAACCAAGGCGTCGAAACCGTCAGCCTGTATACGAACGGTCCCTTCACCGACCTGTGCCGCGGGCCGCACGCCCCGAGCACGAAGCGGATCAAGGCGTTCAAGCTCCAGTCGGTGGCCGGGGCGTATTGGCGCGGCGATGCGAGCAAGCCGATGCTCACGCGCGTGTATGGGACTGCGTTCTTCTCGGCCAAGGAGCTGGACGAATATCTGCAGCGGCTCGAGGAGGCCCGGGCCAACGACCACCGGAAGCTGGGCCCGCAGCTCGGACTGTTCGCGTTCTCGGACACCAGCCCCGGCGCCGCCTTCTGGTACCCGGCCGGCACCCAGGTGTTCAACGAGCTGGTCGCGCTCAGCCGTGAGATGGGCAAGGCCCGGGGCTACGAGGAGGTCAAGACACCGCAGATCTACGACAGCTCGCTGTGGATGACCTCCGGCCACTGGCAGAAGTACCGGGAGAACATGTTCGTCACCGAGTACGAGGACCGCCAGATGGCGGTCAAGCCGATGAACTGCCCCGGTCACTGCCAGCTCTACAGCCTCCAGCGTCACTCCTACCGCGACCTGCCGATCCGCCTCTGGGAGCCGGGGCTGCTCCACCGCCGCGAGCCCAGCGGCACCCTGCACGGCCTGCTCCGGGTCAGGCACTTCGCCCAGGACGACTCGCACATCTTCTGCACCGAGGACCAGATCCAGGACGAGGTGATGGACGTGCTCGAGTTCGCGTTCGCCACCTACAAGATCTTCGGCCTCGACGTCCGGCTCGAGCTCTCGACCCGCCCGGAGGGCCGGATCGGCTCCGAGGAGCTGTGGGACAAGAGCGAGGCCGCGCTCACCAACGCGCTCGAAGCCCACGACCTCGAGTACACGGTCAACGAGGGCGACGGCGCCTTCTACGGCCCCAAGATCGACATGCACATGACCGACTCGCTCGGCCGCTCCTGGCAGCTCGGCACCTGCCAGCTCGACTACAACTTCCCCGAGCGCTTCGACCTCACCTACACCGGGGCCGACAACTCCGAGCACCGGCCGGTGATGATCCACCGGGCCCTGATGGGCTCCTACGAGCGGTTCATCGGGATCCTGCTCGAGCACTTCAAGGGCGAGCTGCCGCTGTGGCTGGCCCCGGTCCAGGCCATCGTGCTCCCGATCGCCGACCGCCACGTCGACTACGCGGGCGCGGTGGCGAGCCGGCTCGAGGCGGCCGGCCTGCGGGCCGAGCAGGAAGCCCGGCCCGAGTCGATCGCCCGCAAGATCCGCGACGCCGAGCTGCGGAAGATCCCCTACATGCTGGTCGTGGGGGACAAGGAAGAGGAGTCGCGCTCGGTCGCCGTGCGTGAGCACGGCCGCGGCGACACGGGCAGCGAGCCCGTGGACGCGTTCATCGAGCGGCTGCAGAAAGCCGTGCAGGCTCGCGTTCTCGGCCGCTAGCCTCGCTATACTCAGTGGCGTTGATTCAAGCCCATCAGTACATCCGGCCCGCCGCCGCTTGACGACGCGCCACCATTCCAGCTAGTGCCGGTCCCGAGAAAGTTCGACCGGCGCCCGCCAGAACGGGATCAGACTCGGATCAACGACCGGATTCGCGTGCCCGAAGTGCGCCTGGTCGGCGACG
The DNA here is from genome assembly GCA_963748585.1 of uncultured Solirubrobacterales bacterium. GTDB lineage: Bacteria > Actinomycetota > Thermoleophilia > Solirubrobacterales > Solirubrobacteraceae > Palsa-465. The sequence goes on from CAVVJR010000005.1 coordinate 919,353, forward strand.
ACGGCAAGCAGATCGGCGTGGTCAAGACCCAAGAGGCGCTCACCTACGCCCAGGAGCGTGACCTCGACCTGGTCGAGGTGGCGCCCGATGCCCGTCCTCCGGTCGTCCGGGCGCTCGACTACTCCAAGTACAAGTACGAGCAGGCCCAGAAGCAGAAGGCGGCCCGCCGCCATCAGCAGAACATCACGATCCGCGAGATCAAGTTCCGGCCCAAGATCGCTCAGAACGACTACGACACCAAGAAGGGTCACGTCGCCCGGTTCCTCAAGCACAAGGACAAGGTCAAGGTCACGATCATGTTCCGCGGGCGCGAGGTCACCCACCCGGAGCGGGGCACCGCGCTGCTCGACCGCCTGGCCGAGGAGCTGTCCGAGCTGGCCGTGATCGAGCAGTCGCCGATCCAGGACGGCCGCAACATGACGATGATGCTGGCGCCCTCGAAGGCGGTCCTGGCCGGGGAGACGGACAAGCCGCCCGAGGCTGCCGAGGCGCCCGAGGCCGGCGAGGCGCCCGAGGCCGGCGAGGCCGCCGAGGCGCCCGAGGCCGTGGACGGCGCCGCGCCCGAGGCCGTGGAGGCCGCGCCGCCCGAGCAAGAGGCCGAACCCGCGGCCTCGGCCGACGCCGCCGCTTAGCCGCGGCGCCCGAACGCCAAAACGTCGCCCGCTGCCGACTTGGCCCACCGCCGGGCAACCTTTGTGTCCTCGGCGAGCGCGAACGTAGCCCGACGATCACGCCAGCGCGCGCCCGGCGACGGTTTGGCGGTGACGCGCGGGCGAACCGGGTGCGACACTCGCGCCGACAAGCCAGACGACCTCGCGACCGTCTGCTTTACTTGACGGCTGCCCATGCCCAAGATGAAGACCCATTCCGGCACCAAGAAGCGGTTCAAGGTCACCGCCTCGGGCAAGGTGCGCGGGCGTCACTCCTTCACGAGCCACATCCTCGAGAAGAAGTCGCCCAAGCGCAAGCGCCGCCTGGGCCAACCGGCTGAGATCGCCCCGCAGGACGCAAAGCGGGTCAAGCAGCTGCTGGGGGTCCCGAAGACATGACCCGGGTCAAGCGCTCAGTTCACGCGCGCAAGAAGCGCCGCGCCACGCTGGAGATGGCCAAGGGCTACCGCGGCGACGCCAGCCGGCACTACCGCACCGCCAAGGAGGCCGTGCTCAAGGCCGACCAGTACCGCTACCGCGACCGGCGCAACCGCAAGCGGGACTTCCGCCGCCTGTGGATCACCCGCATCAACGCGGCCGCACGCCAGAACGGCATGTCCTACTCGCAGTTCATCCACGGCCTTCAGTCGGCGGGCATCGAGCTCGACCGCAAGATCCTGGCCGACATCGCCGTGCACGACGCCGACACCTTCCGACGGTTTGCCGAGCGCGCCCGGGAGGCGCTGGCGTCCGGCTGACCAGAGCCGAGACCGCCAGCCGAAGCCAAACCCCGGGCGCCGCGTAAGCGGCGCCTTTTTTATGCCAATCACCAGCCCGCACAACGAGAAGCTCAAGGAGATCCGGAAGCTCAGGCAGCGCCGGCGCTGGCGCGAGCGCGCGTCGCGGTTCGTGGCCGAGGGCGAGGACCTGCTCGAGGCGGCCGACCGCGCCGGATGGCAGCCGGTGGAGCGGTTCGCCGCCGCCGGGAGCGGCCTGCCCGGGATCGAGGTCGAGCCCGAGCTGCTCGCGCAGGCGAGCGGGCTGGGCTCAGGCACCCGGACGCTGGCCGTGTACGAGGAGCGGTGGGCCGAGCAGCCGGTCGGGCCGCTGTGCCTGTACCTGCACGGGATCCACGACCCCGGCAACGTGGGGGCGATCCTGCGCTCCGCCGAGGCGTTCGGGGCCGCCAGCGTCGCGCTCGGGCCCGAGACCGCCGACCCGTTCAGCCCCAAGGCCGTCCGGGCGTCGATGGGGGCGATCTTCACCGTCGCCGTCACCAAGGCTCTCGACCGTCTCCCGCCCCCCACCATCGCCTTGGTAGCCGGAGCCGGCGACCCTCTGTCGGAAGTGTTCCCTTTTTCCCCACCCCCGGGAGAAAAAGGGAACGCTTCTCATCGGGAGCGAGCGCGAGGGTCTGCCGCAAACCATCATCGACGCCGCCGACCACACCGCTCACATCCCGATCAAGTCGCACTCGCTGAACGCGGCCATGGCGGCCACGGTCGCCCTCTATGAGGTGACTAGGATGGCGCCCGAATGACCGACCGGATCGCCGAACTGCAGGCCGAGGCGCAGACCGCCATCGACGCCGCAAACACCACCGAGGAGCTCGAGCGCACGAGGATCGAGTACCTGGGACGGAAGGCCGAGCTGCCGAACCTGCTCCGCAACGTGGCCCAGCTCGCGCCCGAGGAGCGCGCGGCCACCGGAAAGGCGGCCAACCAGGCCCGCCAAGCCCTGGAAAAGGCGATCGAGCAGAAGTCAAACGAACTCGCAAACCTGGAGCTGGAAGCAAGGCTCGAGCACGACCGGATCGACGTGACCCTGCCCGCCGACCCGCTGCCGAGCCTCGGGCGCCTGCACCTGATCACCCAGACCCGGCGCGAGATCGAGGACGTGTTCATCGGGCTTGGCTTCAACGTGGCCGAGGGCCCGGAGGTCGAGACCGTCTACTACAACTTCGACGCGCTCAACCACGACGTCACCCACCCGGCGCGGCTGCCCACCGACACGTTCTATGTCTCAGACGACGTCCTCCTGCGCACGCACACCTCGCCGGTGCAGATCAGGGCGATGGAGCAGCAGCCGCCGCCGATCTACCTGATCGTCCCCGGCCGGGTCTACCGCCCGGACAACGACGCCACCCACACGCCGCAGTTCCACCAGATCGAGGGCCTGGCGGTCGACACCGACATCACCCTGGCCGACCTGCAGGGGACGCTGCTGAGGTTCGCCCGGGCCATCTTCGGCGACGACCGAGAGGTCCGGCTGCGGCCGCACTTCTTCCCCTTCACCGAGCCGAGCGTCGAGGTCGATGTCTCGTGCTTCAACTGCACCGACGGGATCACCGCGGACGGGCAGCGCTGCCCGCTGTGCAAGGGCACGGCCTGGATCGAGATCCTCGGCTCGGGGATGGTCGACCCGAACGTGTTCGAGTACGTGCGCGACCACGGCTATGACCCGGAGCGGATCCAGGGGTTCGCGTTCGGGATGGGGATCGAGCGGATCGCCATGCTCAAGCACGGCGTGCCCGACCTAAGGCTGCTCTACGACAACGACCTCCGCTTTCTGGACCAGTTCTGATGCGCGTCCCCCTGAACTGGCTCCACGACTACGTCCAACCCCAACTGGACACGCATCAGCTGGCCGAGCGGCTGGCCATGACCGGGACCGAGGTCGAGCGGGTCGAGCGCCACGGGGTGACCGCGCTCGAGAACTTCGTCGTCGGCCGGGTCATCGAAGCCGACCGGCATCCGGACGCCGACCGCCTCCGGGTCTGCGTGGTCGACACGGGCGACGGAACCCCGCAGCAGATCGTGTGCGGCGCGCCCAACGTGGCCGCCGGCCAGACCGTGGCCGTGGCCAAGCCGGGCGCGGTCATGCCCGACGGGACCAAGCTCCGCAAGGCCAAGCTCCGCGGGGTCGAGTCCAACGGGATGATCCTGGCCGAGGACGAGCTGGCCATCGGGACCGAGCACGACGGGATCATGGTCCTCGACGGGCACGAGCCCGGGACTCCGCTTAGCCGCCGTCCTCCCGATCGCCACCGACGTGCTGGTGCTCGAGATCACCCCCAACCGGCCCGACTGCCTGGCCATCTACGGCGTCGCGCGCGAGGCCCACGCCGCCACCGGCGCGCCGCTGCAGCCACCGCCGTGGACCGATGACCCGGGCAGCCCGGGCGAACTACAAGCAGCCGCAATCGAGGTGCACGACCCCGACCTGTGCCCCCGCTTCACCGCCCGCGTGTTCGAGAACGTGACCATCGCCCCGAGCCCGCCCTGGCTGAAGGCCCGGCTGATGGCGGCCGGCCAGCGCCCGATCAACAACGTGGTCGACATCACCAACTACGTGATGCTGCTGACCGGCCAGCCCATGCACGCCTTCGACCTCGACCAGGTCGCGGGCGCGCAGCTCACCGTCCGCCGGGCTGAACCCAACGAGCAGGTGCAGACGCTCGACGGCCAGACCCGCACCCTGGATGAGGACATGGTCCTGATCGCCGATGCCGACGGCCCGACCTCGATCGCCGGGGTGATGGGGGGCGCCCGCTCCGAGGTCAGCCCGGCCACGACGCGCGTCCTGATGGAGGCCGCGAACTGGAACGGGGCCAACATCCACCGCACGTCGCTGAAGCTGGGGCTGCGCAGCGAGGCCAGCGGCCGGTTCGAGAAGGGGCTTCAGCCCGAGCAGGCCATGTGGGGCCAGGCCGTGGCGGCCGGGCTGATGGTCGACCTGGCGGGCGCGGTGCTCAGCCCCGGGACGATCGACGTCGGCGGCCCGGGGCCTGAGCCCAGGAGCATCCGCCTCAGAGACGCTCGGGTGGCCGGCCTGCTCGGGGCGCCGATCCCCCGCGAGCGCTGCGCCGGAGATCCTCCACGCGCTGGAGTTCGGAACCGCGCCGGCACCGGACGGGCTCGAGGTCAGCGTGCCGGCGTTCCGCCGCGCCGATGTGACCCGCGAGGCCGATCTGATCGAGGAGGTAGCGCGGCTCGACGGGCTCGAGAAGCTGCCCGCCACGCTGCCCTCGCGCCACAACGCGTCCGCGCTTCTCACCCCGCGCCAGCGCGTTCGCCGCGCCGCCGCCGACGCGCTGACCGCCCAGGGCCTGTACGAGATCGTGGGCTGGAGCTTCACCGGCCCCGAGCTGTTCGCCCGCCTGCGGATCGAGAGCCGCGCGGTCGAGCTCCAGAACCCGCTCTCGGGCGATCAGGCGCTGCTGCGCACGACGCTGCTCGGGTCCCTGCTCGACGTGGCCCAGCGCAACCGCTCGCGCGGGGCGGGCGCGGTCCGGCTGTTCGAGGCCGGGTCGGTGTATCTGCCCGGCGAGAACAAGCTCCCGCATGAGCCCTACCACGTCGGCGCGCTGCTGACCGGGCCCGGCGCGGCCCGCGAGCTGGCGCGAGTCCGATCCACCGCCGGCCGACTTCTTCGCCGCCAAGGGCGTGCTCCAGGGCCTGCTCGGCGCGCTCCGGGTGCCGTTGACGCTCGAGCCCGAGCGCCGGCCGTTCCTGCATCCGGGCCGGGCCGCGGCCGTGCTCGTCGACGGCCGGGCGGTGGGCTGGCTGGGGGAGATCCACCCGAGCGTGGCTGCGCAGTGGGACCTCCGCGACACCGTGGCCGGGTTCGAGCTCGACCTCGACGCCGTCCCGCTGCCGGCGCCGCCGCTGTACCAGGACGTGACGAGCTTCCCCGAGGTGCGTGAGGACATCGCGGTCGTGGTCCCCGATGCGGTCAGCGCGGCGGAGCTGCTCGACACGGTGACGCGCGCGGGCCGGCCGCTCCTCCAGGGCGCCGAGGTGTTCGACGTCTACCGCTCGGAGTCGCTCGGTCCCGGGCAGGCCTCGATCGCGGTGCGGCTGACCTTCCGGGCGCCCGACCGCACGCTGACCGACGAAGAGGTGGCCGAGCGCCGCGCGGCCATCGTGGCCGCGATCGCCGAGCAGCACGGCGGGAGGCTCCGGTGACCCACACCGCGGCCGTGTTCGGAGCGGGGGGATTTACGGGCGCGCTATCCGCGCGCCTGTTGTTTCGGCATCCGCAGTTCGAGCTGGGGACGGTTACCACTCGCTCCGACGCCGGCCGCCGCCTGGACGAGCTCTATCCCTACCACCGCGTGCCGCTGATGCTCGAGCCGCTCGACCTGGACCGCCAGGCCGAGGGGCTGGAGGCGGCGATCGTCGCCTACCCGCACGGCGCGGCGGCCGAGCTCGTGGCCGACCTGCACGAGCGCGGCGTCCGGGTGGTCGACCTGAGCGCGGACTTCCGCCTGCGCGACCCGGCCGTGTACGCCGAGTGGTACCGCGAGCACCCGGTGCCCGCGCTCCTGCCCGAGGCCGTGTACGGGCTGCCCGAGCGCTACCGAGAGCAGATTCGCACCGCCTCGCTGATCGCCAACCCCGGCTGCTATCCCACCGCCACCCTGCTCGCGCTGGCCCCGCTGGCCCGGGCCGGGCTGATCGACGACGTGGTCATCGACGCCAAGTCGGGCGTCTCGGGCGCCGGGCGGGCGGCGACCGAGAAGACCCACTTCGTCACCGTGGATGAGAACGTCAACCCGTACGGGATCCCGCGCCACCGCCACACGCCGGAGATCGAGCAGGAGCTGGCCGTGTTGGGGGCCGACCTGCGGATCACCTTCACCCCGCACCTGCTCCCGCTCGACCAGGGCGAGCTCGTCTCCTGCTACGTGACCGCCGGCCACGGCGACCGCCGACGTGGAGGCGCTGTACCACGAGGCCTACCGCGACGAGCCGTTCGTCGAGCTCGTGGCCACGCCGCCGGGCGTGCGCGACGTGCGGGAGACCAACATCTGCCGCATCTCCGTCCACCGCGACCCGCGGACCGGGCGGGTGATCGTGTTCAGCGTGATCGACAACCTGTGGAAGGGCGCGGCCTCGCAGGCGGTGCAGAACCTGAACCTGATGTTCGGGCTGCCCGAGGAGCTCGGGATCGGATGAGCGGGTCGTTCTTCACCTCCCGCTGGATCGAGGTCCCCCCGCAGCGTGCGCGAGGTCGCGGGCGGGCTGCCCCGCGGATTCCGCGCCGCCGGCGTGGCCGCGGGAGTGAAGGAGAGCGGCGGGCGCGACGTCGGTCTGGTCGTCTCCGACGCGCCGGCCACGACGAGCGCGGCCCGGTTCACCCGCTCGGGCACCCAGTCGGCCCCGGTCCTCCTGTGCCGCGACGCCTGTCATCTCGACCACATCCGGGCCGTGGTCGTCAACTCGGGCAACGCCAACGCGGCCACCGGGCTGCCCGGCCTCGACGCGGCGGCCCAGATGCAGGCCGACGCCGCTCGGGCCTGCGACGTGCCCGACCCGCAGGTCGCGGTGGCCTCGACCGGGGTGATCGGCGTGCCCCTGCCGATGGAGACGGTGGCGGGCGGGATCGCCGCCGCCGGGTCTTCGCTGCGGACCGACGGCGAGGGCGACTTCGCCGAGGCGATCATGACCACGGACGCGTTCGCAAAGCGGGTCGGGATCGAAGTCACGCTGGAGGGCGGAACGGTCCGGCTGACCGCGCAGGCCAAGGGGGCGGGGATGATCTCGCCCGGCTTTGCCACCCTGCTCTGCTTCGTGCAGTCCGACGCCGCCATGTCCCCGGAGACGGCCGACCTCCTGCTCGGCGTGTGCGTGAAGCGCTCGTTCAACCGGATCAGCGTGGACGGCCAGCTCTCGACCAGCGACACGGTGATCCTCCAGTGCAGCGGCGAGTCCGGGGTGATGATCGAGCCCGAGACCAAGGACGAGCTCCACTTCGGCGAGGCGCTGGACGCGGTCATGCGCCAGCTCGCGCTGCAGCTCGTGCGCGACGGCGAGGGCGCGCGCCGGGTCGGCCGCGTGGTCGTGCGCGGGGGAGAGGAGGGGGCGGTCCACCGAGTCGCCCGGGCGATCGCCAACTCGCCCCTGGTCAAGACCGCTCTGTACGGCGGCGACCCGAACTGGGGCCGGATCGTCCAGGCGGCCGGGATGGCGATGCCCGGCACCGCGCCCCTGGCCGTCGACGTGTCGATCGAGGGAGTCCCCGTGTGCTCGGCCGGGTCCTACGTGCCCCACGACCACGCCGCCCTGGCCGAGGCGGTCCAGCGCGAGGAGGTGGAGTTCGAGATCGGGCTCCCCGGCACGGGCGAGGAGGCCGAGCTCTACTTCTCCGACCTCGGGCACGAGTACGTGACCATCAACGCCGACTACACGACATGACGCATGCGTGACGTAGCCACCCTGCTCGAGGCCCTGCCGTACATCCGGCAGTTCCACGGCAAGACCGTGGTCATCAAGTACGGCGGCGCCGCCATGACCGAGCCGGCTTTGAAGGAAGAGTTCGCCCGCGACGTCGTGCTCTTGAAGTACGTGGGCATGAACCCGGTCATCGTCCACGGCGGCGGACCGGAGATCACCTCCTACATGGAGCGCCTGCAGCTGCCGGTCGAGTTCGTCGACGGGCTGCGGGTGTCCGACCCGGCCACGGTCGAGGTGGCGAAGATGGTCCTGGTGGGCAAGGTCAACAAGGACATCGTCCTGCTCATCAACCGCCACGGCCAGCCCGCGGTCGGCCTGTGCGGCGACGACGGGCTGATGTTCCGGGTCGAGCGCCAGCGCGCCCCGAGCGGTCAGGACATCGGCTTCGTCGGCCGGATCGAGCGAGTCGACGTGCGCGTGCTCACCCACGTGGCCCAGGACTACATCCCGGTCGTGGCCAGCGTCGGAGCCGACCGGGAGGGCAACTCGTACAACATCAACGCCGACGAGGCGGCCGGCGCGGTGGCCCGGGCGCTCGGCGCCCACAAGGTCATGTTCCTCACCGACGTGCCCGGGTGGCTGCGCGACCCGGCCGACCCGGCCAGCGTGGTCTCGCAGGTCTCGGCCGCCGACCTCGAGGACGCGCTGCCCGAGGTCAGCGGGGGGATGCGGCCGAAGCTCGCCGCCTGCCTCGACGCGATCGAGGGCGGCGTCTCCTCGGCTCACATCGTCGACGGCCGGGTCCCGCACTCGCTCCTGCTCGAGCTGTTCACCGACGCGGGCCAGGGGACGATGATCGGCGCGGGCTTCTCGTGACCGTGGAGTCGCCTGGCGGCGACTCCATTGGGAGTTTCGCTGCGCGAAACTCCCGGGCGGTGGCCGTCCGATGACTCTCACTGAGCTGACCGCGCTCGAGCGCCGGTACGCGGCGCCCACCTACGTGCGCAACCCGGTCCAGTTCGTACGCGGCGAGGGCTGCGCGCTGTGGGACGCCGACGGGGCCGAGTACCTGGACTTCCTGGCCGGCATCTCGGTCCTGAACGTCGGCCACTGCCATCCGCAGGTCGTGGCCGCGGTGACCGACCAGGCGGCCCGGCTCACCCACGCCACCAACCTGTACTACACCGAGCCCGGGCTGCGGCTCTCGGCCGCGCTGTCCGAGCGCTCGCTCGGGGGCAAGGTGTTCCTGTGCAATTCGGGGGCCGAGGCGATCGAGGCGGCGCTGAAGCTGGCCCGCCGGGCCCGCCCGGGCGGGAAGATCGTGGTCCTGCGCGACGCCTTTCACGGCCGCACCTACGGGGCCCTGTCGGCCACCCCGCAGGAGTCAAAGCAGGCGCCGTTCGCGCCGCTCGTGCCCGGGTTCGAGGTCGTGGCCAAGGACCCCGAGGCGATCGCCGCCGCCGTCGATGACGAGACCGCCGCGGTCCTGCTCGAGCCGATCCAGGGCGAGAGCGGGATCAACGTGTTGCCCGATTCGCTCCTGCGGGCCGCGCGCGAGGCCTGCGACCGGGCCGGCGCCGCGCTCATCTTCGACGAGATCCAGACCGGGATGGGCCGGACGGGAACGCTGTGGGCCTACGAGCAGACCGGGGTCGTGCCCGACGCGCTGACCAGCGCCAAGGCGCTCGGGGGCGGGTTCCCGATCGGGGCGCTCGTCACCGGCCCGCGCCTGGCCGACGTGTTCCAGCCCGGCGACCACGGCTCGACCTTCGCCGGCGGCCCGGTGATTGCCGCGGCCGCGCTGGTGGCGCTCGAGCTGTGCGGCGACCCGGCCCTCCTGGCCCGGGTGCGCGAGCTCGGGGAGCGCCTGCTGGCCGGGTTGTCCGAGCTCCCCTACGCCGCGGTCGCGCGCGGGCGCGGGCTGATGTGCGCCATCGACACGACCGAGGACGCCCCGGCGCTGGCCCGCCGGGCCCTGCTCGAGCAGCGGCTGGTCATCAATGCCACCGGCCCGGCCACGATCCGCTTCGAGCCCCCGCTGATCGTCTCGGAGGCTCAGATCGACGACGCGCTGGCGCGGCTGTCGGCGCTCGCGTCGTGACCGAGCTGCTGGGTCCGGATTCGCTCGGCCTCGCCGAGTTTGCCCAGGCGCTGACTCCGCGGTTCGCGGTGCGCGACGGCCGGGCGCGCGCGGTCCGCCGGCGCTTCTACGACACTTTCGACGGACTGCTCCACGGCGCCGGGGTGACGCTCGTGCACGCCGACGGGGCGCTGTGGCTGCTCGAGCGCGGAAGCGGCGCCGTGCGGGCGCGCGCCGACTCGCCCGCGCCGGTGAAGCCGCTGTTCGCCTCCTCACTCGACCCCGGTCCCTTGCGGGACGAGCTCCTCAAGCTGACCGACGTGCGCGTGTTGCTGCCGCTGGCGGCCGTGCGCGGGCGCGAGCGCGACTTCGACGTCCTCGACGACGAGGGCAAGACCGTCGTCCGCCTGGCCCTGCTGGCGACCGACGGCCTGCGCCGGCGGCTACGCGTGAGCCGCGTGCGCGGCTACGACGCCGAGCTCGCCGAGGTGGAGCGGACGCTTGTCGACGAGCTCGGGTTCGAGGCCGCCGCGGAGCCGCTGGTCGACGAGGCGGTGCGGGCGGGCGGAGGCGTGCCCGGCGGCGTCTCGTCGAAGGTCGAGGTGCCGTTGGCCTTCGAGCAGCGCGCCGACGCGGCGGCGGCAGCCGTGCTGCGGCGGCTGCTCGAGGTGATCGAGGCCAACCTGGAGGGCTCGATCGACGGCACCGACTCCGAGTTCCTGCACGACATGCGCGTCGCCGTGCGCCGGACGCGTGCGGTGCAGCGAGAGCTCCGGGCGGCGTTCGCGGCCGATGAGCTCGCGCGCTTTCGGGACGAGTTTCGCTGGCTGCAGCAGGTCACCGGTGACGCGCGCGACCTCGACGTGTACAGCCTCGAGTTCGATCAGTTCCGCGCCCTCGTGCCCGCGACCATGCGGGGCGATCTCGAGCCGCTGCTCTCGCTGCTGCGCGAGCGCCGGCGCGCGGCGCGGCGGGCGATGGTGCGGGCCCTGCGCTCGAAGCGGGCCGTCGCGCTGCGGGCGGACTGGCCGGCCTTCCTCGACGAGCTCGCGGCCGGCCGCAGCGGCGGGGACGGGGCCGCACGACCGATCGGAGAGCTGGCAGGCGGGCGGATCCGCGCCGTCTACCGCCACATGCGGCGCATGGGCGAGGGGATCGATCCATCGACCCCGGCCGAGGAGTACCACGCCCTGCGCAAGAAGGGCAAGGAGCTCCGCTACCTGCTCGAGCTGTTCGGCACGCAGCTGTACCCGCCCGAAGTGGTCAGGCCGATGATCAAGACGCTCAAGGCGCTCCAGGACGTGCTCGGCCGCCACCAGGACCGTGAGGTCCAGCAGGCCATGATCAGCTCGCTCGCCCCGTCGCTGGGCGAGCATCCCCGGAGCCTGATGGCCATGGGCGCGCTGGTGCAGCGGCTCGGCGAGGATGAGCTGGCCGCGCGCTCGGACTTCGCCGAGCGGTTCTCGGCCTTCGCCTCAAAATCACAGCGCCGGCTGGTGCGGGAGACGTTCGCACCGTGAGCCTGGTCATCGCCGTCTACAACATCAAGGGTGGGGTCGGGAAGACCTCGACCGCGGTGAACCTGGCCGTGCTGGCGGCGCGTGACGGGTTCTCGACGCTGCTCTGGGACCTCGATCCCCAGGCCGCAGCCACCTACCTGTTCCGCGTGCGGCCCAAGGTGCGCGGCGGCGCGGGCAAGCTGATCCGGATGAAGTCAGACGTCGACGAGCTGATCAAGGGGACCGATCATCTCGGCCTCGACCTGCTCCCGGCCGACTTCTCCTACCGCCACATGGACCTCGCCCTCGACGGGGTGAAGAAGCCCACGCGGCGGCTGCGCCGAGTGCTCGAGCCGTTGCAGGTCGAGTACGACCTCGTCTTCCTCGACTGCCCTCCGAGCCTGTCGCTCGTATCCGAGAACGTGTTCGAGGCCGCCGACGCGCTGCTCGTCCCGATCATCCCCGCCACCCTGTCCTCACGCACGCTCGATCAGCTCGAGGACGTGCTCGACGGCGGCCCGCGGTTGATCGGCTTCTTCTCCATGGTCGACCGGCGCAAGCGCCTGCATCACGAGATCATGGAGTCCCTGCGGGCCTCCCGGCCCGGGTTGCTGGTCGAGACCGTGATCCCCGCTTCGGCCGCGATCGAGCGGATGGGGGTGGAGCGCGACGCCGTCGTCGGCTTCGCTCCGAGCGGGCCGGCCGCGGTGGCCTACGAGCAGCTGTGGACCGACGTCAAGGTCCGCCTGAGCGGCCTGTAGCGGCCTCCGGGCTTCGACGCGTCGCCGGAGCGCTCCGAAGCGACGGCTGAGCTCGGGACGGGCTCGGCTCATCGGGCCGGACCGGTTCCCCGAGGCGGGGTCGGAGCCGGGTGTAGGCGACCGTCCCTCCGAGCGTGGGGAGCCAGAAGGCGATCGCGTGATAGACGAGCACCGCCGCGGCGGCGTGGGTGAACGAGAGCCCGTACAGGGCCAGGGCGCCGACCAAGCCGGCGTCGAGCACTCCGACTCCGCCCGGGATCGGGGTCGCGTTGGCCAGATAGCCGACCAGGTAGGCGACGACCAGCGGGGCGATCGGCGGGCGCAGGCCGGCGGCCGCGAACGTCGTCCACAGGACGCCGATGTCGAAGAGCAGGTAGCCCGCGCCGCCGAGCAGGCGCCAGCTCGGGCGGGTCAGCGCGCGCCGGGCGGCCGGGATCCCGACTCCGATGTCATCGAGCCAGGCCAGCCGCGGGTGCTCGGCCGAGACGCGGCGGGTCAGCCGCGGCAGCGCCAGGACGAGCACCGTCGCCGCCACCGCGGCCAGCACCGGGAGGCCCGCCCGCCACACGTCGTGCGGTCCGCCGCCCGCGCCGAGCAGGAGGACGAGGCCGGCCGCGGCCAGCGCGAGCACGTTGATGGCGCTGGTGAGGAAGAAGAGACCGCTCGAGCGCCGGACGATCTCCCGGGTCGGCATCCCGAACAGATGAAGCAGCCAGCCTCCGAGGGCGAGCGAGCCCGCCCCGCCACCGGGCAGCAGCGCCCCCGATCCCATCTGCGTCCACGCCAGCTCGCGCGCGACCGGCTTCGGGACGCTGGGGAAGAAGAGCCGGAAGACGACCACGAAGGCCAGGCAGGAGCCGAGCTCGAGCGCCACCGCGGCGCCGACCAGGAGCGGATTCATCGAGCCCAGCTCGTGCACGGCCGGGCGCAGGTCGGGCACGGCCAGCAGCGCGGTGACCGCGCACACGCCCACCACGACCACGGTGAGCAACCGCCGCGCGATCGCGCGGCGGTCGACCGCCGGGGCGGGGGCGGCGCTCACCGTGGACATGGCCGGGCCGGCGCCGGGGCTGATCGCCTCAGTGGGCGAGGCCGCCGGCCGGGGGGCGGGGGACGGCCTGAGCGATGAGCTCGGCGACCGACCAGCGGCGCAGCTTGGTCGGTCCTGTGGGCCGTGGAGCTGAGGCGTCGCTGCCTCGCGGGGTTGGGTGCTCGTGGTCATTACCGGTTAGACGCGATTTGGGGTCATTACTCATCAGACGATCTCCGAGGTCGTTTTGGGACATCTGGTCACGCGCTTTGTGCGGAAAGTGCGAATTCCGGAGCCGGTTCGGCCGGGGCGCTGCGCACCCGGGTGGCTCGGTTCGTGGGCAGGATCAGTACGGCGAGGAGCAGGCCGACTCCGAACAGCCCGGCCGCCCAGTAGAAGGCGGTCGTGTAGCCGTGGATCGTGGCCTGGGCGGCCGCGCCGGCCACGTGCGTGTGGGCCGAGGCGAAGCTGGCCGCGGCGCTGGCGAAGATCGTGCTCAGGAGCGCGGTGCCGATCGACCCGCCCACCTGCTGGGAGGTGTTGACCATGGCCGAGGCGATTCCGGCGTCGCCGCTTTCGACCCCGAGGGTCGCGGTCGAGAAGGCGGGGGCGAAGATCAACCCCATGGCCAGCCCGGTGAGCACGAGCCCGGGGAGGACGTTGCTCGCGTAGCCGGCGTGCGCGGTCAGGCGGGAGAACATGATCATCGAGACCAGCCCGAGCCCCATCCCGGCGATGACCAGCGGCTTGGCCCCGGTGCGAGCGAGGATGCGGGTCTGCACCGTGGTCGCGGTGAGCACGATCATCACGGTCATGGGCAGGAACCCGAGCCCGGTCTTCAGGGGTGAGAAGCCGAGGTTCTGCTGCATGAAGTAGGTCAGGAACAGGAACACCGCGAACACGGCCGAGCCGGCCAGCCCGATCGTCGCGTAGGCGCCGCCACGCCCCCGGTCAAGCACGATGTGGAGCGGCAGGAGCGGGTGCTCGACCCGGCGCTCGAGCACGATGAACGCGCTCAGGAGCACCGCGCTGGCGGCCAGCGCGAGCACCGTGACCGGGTTCGACCACGCGGTCGTCTCCGCGTTCGAGAACCCGTAGACGAGCGCGAACAGGCCGCCGGAGGCCAGGACCACACCGGGCAGGTCGATGCGGGGGCGCACCTCGTGGCGTTCGTTGACGAGCAGCCCGAGCGCCACCACCACGGCCGGGATCGCGATCACCAGGTTGACGTAGAGGCTCCAGCGCCACGAGATGGCCTGGGTCAGGACGCCCCCGAGGAGCAGGCCGACCGAGGCGCCTCCGGCCGCGATCGCGCTGAACACGCCGAACGCCTTGGCCCGATCGGCCGAGTTCTGGAAGGTCACGGTCAGGAGGCCCAGGGCCGAGGGCGCGAGCAGGGCGCCGAACGCCCCCTGGAGCGCCCGGGCGCCGACCAGCATCCCGAACGACTGGGCGAGGCCGCCGATCACCGACGCGACCGAGAAGCCGATCAGCCCGCCGATCAGCGTCCACTTGCGCCCCCACAGGTCGCCGAGCTTGCCGCCGACCAGGAGCAGGCTGCCGAAGGACAGGGCGTAGGCGGTGATCACCCACTGGCGGTTGTCGGCCGAGAAGTGCAGCGCGCGCTGGGCCGAGGGCAGCGCGACGTTCACGACGGTCGCGTCGAGCACGACCATCAGCTGGGCGACGCCGACCAGGGCCAGGACGGCCCACGGATTCGGGGCGGAGGCGGGGCGGCGTCTGAGGAAGCTGAGGCTCATGGGGTTCCTTCCGGTACGGGGAGGACCACCATACCACGAATGATTACCGGAGCAAGTATTAATCTTGATCCAAGAATGATCCCTGTCAGTAGAAATATGGTGGATCCGGCGCTATAATCGCCGGTGCGATGGAATGCCAGACCCCCTCAACTGAAACCGGGACGATGATCCTGCTCGCCCGCCTGGCCAAGCAGGCCATGCGGCGCAGTGACCCCGAGCAGCTCGGCATCGACCTCCGGCTCCTGATGGCCCTGAGCTACCTCGGCGACCACGACGGCGTGGCCCAGCAGGAGTTCGTCGACGCCCTGTGCATCGACGCCAAGAACGTGGTCCTGCTCCTCAACGAGCTCGAGGACTGCGGCCATCTCGTCCGGCGCCGGGACTCCGAGGACCGCCGCCGCCACCGCGTCTTCATCACCGACTCGGGCCGCGCCGTGCTCGAGCGGGCCGCCCGCGCCCAGCAGGCGATCGAGGACGAGGTCTTCGGCGCCCTCAACGCCGACGAGCGCGCCACGCTGCGGCAACTGCTGCGCCGCGCGCTGCGCGGGGCCGAGCCGGCGGCCGAGTGCGCGGCCGCGCCGGACGTGGCAGCCACCGTCTCCTGAGCGGCGACTTACGGCAGGCGCGCAACCGGTAACCGCACCGGCACGCTGGCGCTCGAAACCGGGTACCCCGGGGCCGAGGTGCTGAGGGCCAGGGTGAACCTCGGCCCGCGCGCCGCGCGCAGCTTGGCGGCGCTCGCGCGCGTCAGCGTGAGGGTCAGAGGCTTGACCTGGTTGGCTCCGGCCACCACGCTGGCCCGCGCCAGCACCAGCGTGCGCGTGACGTAGCGCTTGCCGGCGCGTTGTTTCAGTTGAACCTTGAGCACGACTGCGGTGGTGGTCGGTACCGGGTTCCGGTTGGCGAGCTTGAAGGCGAAGCTCCGGCGCCCATGCAGGCGGGAGAAGTCAAACGCGGATGCCGCTGCCGGCTTCAGGCCGAAGAAGCCCAACGTCCCGGGTGTGCCGCCGTTCGGGTTGGCGCCCGAGGGTGTTCCGCCGCCGCCCGGATTGCCACCGCCCGGATTCGCCACCGGTTTCCGCCACCCTGGTTTCCGCCACCCTGGTTTCCGCTCGGGATTCCGCCGCCGGGTGGCTGCGGGTTGCCGGTCGCCGAGGCCGGCACGCCGAGGGCGAACTTGGTCATGTGGTCAAGCTCGAAGGTCACCGTGTGAGTGCTGGTGTCCGGGTTCGGGTCTCCGGGGAGGAGACAATCGGAGCACGGATCGATCGACCGCCAGGCTGAGCGAGCGGTGTCGTAGTAGTAC
The DNA here is from genome assembly GCA_963748585.1 of uncultured Solirubrobacterales bacterium. GTDB lineage: Bacteria > Actinomycetota > Thermoleophilia > Solirubrobacterales > Solirubrobacteraceae > Palsa-465. Next base: position 935,617 of record CAVVJR010000005.1, read on the forward strand.
AGCTTGATCGCGCTCGCCGTGGTATTGGCCGGCAGCTGGGCCGGGTCGTAATGCAGCGCCAGCAGGTAGGTGCTGCCGAACTGATGGACCGGATCCCCGTTGTCGTCGGTGGCCGTGAGGCTGAACGTCTGGCCGAGGAGCTGGAAGTCGCCTGCGCCGGCGTTGGTTCCGCCGCCGTCGGGCGCGGGCGAGCGGTACTTGATCGTCACCGGCGAGGACACCAGCCCGGGATCGGCGATCAGGTCACCGAGACCGGGCAGTGACATGAACACGTCGTCGCTCGGCCCCACCTGCTGGGTGCGTACGTCACTGGCGGCGATGGCGACCACTGCGTGACTCTCCCCGCCGAGACCGATCGCCCGGATCAGATAGTGCGCGCCTGACTTGGGGTCTCCGGGAACCGTGAGTTCGAATGTGTCCGGGCCAACCTCGCCGATCGGATCCACGCGGCTGTAGTTGGCCGGGCTCTCATACAGGCGGTAGCCGGTGACGCCCCGGCTGTTGTCAGGGGGATCCCAGCTCACCTGAATGTGGCTCGGGTCGGCGGCGAAGGCGTCCGGATTCTGGGGCGCCGCGGGCGCCTGGCACCCCGGGCCCTTGGCCTCGGCCGGCGGCTTCTGCCACGAAGGCACTGTGACCAGGACGTCGTCGCGGTGCTCGGGAGTGCCGCCCCCGCCTTCGACCACTCCGCCCGTCGGTGGTATGTAGTGCGTCGTGCCGAGGAACTGCCCGTTGTTATTGGGGGCGTGCACTTCCTCGAGCGTGCGGTCGATCCGCTGCTGGAGGTCATACGTGGTGCCGGCGTGGAAGGCGGAGGCCAGGTTGAGCGACAGATCGCCCTGCTCGTTGATCCCGGTCGGCCGCCGGCCGGCGCCGAGCACCGAGTAGCCGCCGCTCTGGGTGTGGATCAGAACCGCTCCCCCGGCCGACGGATTGCCGCCCACGGGGCCGTAGACGAGCACATCGCCCTTCTCGGTGATGTCGATGGGCTGAATCACGGTTCCGGTCGGATTGCCCAGCAAGCGGTTGAGGTCGACCCATTGACCGTTCTCCCACACGTATCCGGTCTCGCTCGTCCCGCCAGGGCCAGGCCCGAGGAGTTCCCACCCAGCATGTGGATGTGATCAACGCGCCCGAAGCCGATCGGAACCGTGTCCGGGATCAGTTGCGACGACGTCGCGTCGGCGATGAACAGTCCGTCCGTCGACTCTCCATACACGAGCGAGTTGCAGGCCCCGGGGCCGGGCTGGGAGAGGAACGCCGGCCCGGTGACGTTCGGCTGGGGGATCGTCACCTTGCGCCCGTCGGGCTCGCGGATCACGAGATGCGGCGTCGAGAACCCGTCGCTCTGCAGGAACAGCGCCTCGCCGGCGTTGTTCAGATCCTCCGGCTGACCCAGGGCGCCCAGATCCTGGCGCGTACCGTCCGTGCCTGAGCGGATGAAGTCGCCGCCGCCGTCGCTGGCCAGCACGTCGCCGGAGTCGTTCAGGGCCGCCGCGCTGCCGCCGATCGCCACCGCGGACCCGAGCGGCGTGTGCGGCTGGTAGTTCAACCAGCCGCCACCGCTGGATGGATCCGAGTCGCCGGCGGTCGCAGGACAGTCGCTGTTGAAGTCCCACAGCGGTTGCTCGATGTCGACGAAATCGGTCGAGACCGAGGCCGGGCCGAAGCCGAGCGATCCCGTGATCTTGAGGAAGGCGTTCGAGTCGAACGTGGCTCCGAACACGCACCCGGCGCCTTGGGACAGCCTCCCGAGGTCGGACGGCCGGAACTTGTGGTCCTGGTTGACGTCGCGGATCTTCAGGCTCGTGTGCAGGCGAATGCCGCCGTCGACGCCGATCGAGGCACCGGGTATCCCCGCCTTGGCAAACAGGCCGATCTGTCCGCTCAGGTCGAGATTCGGCGTCTCCTTGCCGCTGCTGTCAACCGTGCTGATGTAAAGGCCGTTGAACACCTCTCCGGGACTGCCGTTGGAGATCGCCTTGCGGATCCCGTAGGTGTCAAAGCCGGCCTGGAGTTGCGCCTTGATGTCCGCCTGCGCGTAGGCCCCGACGTCGACCGGCGCCACATCGAGCGAGAAGTCGCCGCCGTCCACCGGGCCCCCGAGGTGGGCCTCGACCTTGCCGGCGTCGTAGTGCGCGATGTCGACGTCCTGGCCGACCAGCAGGCCCATGAGCTTCTTCGGGTCGTCGAAGGCGGGGAAAGTGAACCCGCTCGAGTTCTGGTCAAGGAAGTCGTTCAGCAGGCCGGCATCCGCGCTGGCCGGGAAGGCCGCGTTGAGCAGCGTCGACTTGAAGTCCGAGCCGCTCGCCTGGGGGTCGACCTGGACGTTCTTCATTTCCGTGGACGGAGCCTGCCCGGTGGCGGCGCCGGTTGGATCGACGTCGAACGCGCCGCAGCGGGATCGGCTGGTTGTTGGCCGTCGCACTCGTGATGTTGTTGACGATGCTCGCGATCACGGCCGCGCGGTGGATCATGGTCACCCGCTGGTCATTGGATGCGTCGCCGGCCACCCCGAGCAGGCTTAGCACCGTGGGCGGTTGCAGGCCGGCGTGCTCGGCGAGCCAATCGAGCACCGGAATCGGATCGTTGAGCGCGTTGAGGATCGGGCGGACCGGACTCATGAGGTTGTAGAGGGTGCGCGCGATCGGCCCCAGGGCACCCTGAACGATCGAACCGGGAACCACCCCGATGTTGTCGAAGCGGATCAGCGAGGGGGTCGAGTCCGGGTTGGTCAGCGACCAGTGCAGGTGGAAGTCGGCCGCGATGCCCGGAAGCGCCGAATCGGCGGTGGCCTCGACGTGCCAGTCGGCATCGGCCTGGGCGCTCAGGTTGGCGTCGATCACGCTCGGACCGAGGTTGACCAGGTCGCTGATGTAGCTGTCCTGAGCGTTGGTGAGGCCCACGCTGGCGGTCCCGGCGAAGGTCGGCTTGGTGCCACCCGAGAGGTCGCTCACGTGGACGTGCAGGAAGCCGAGCGTGGCGCTCAAGTTCTGGGGCGCGCGCAGGCCGAGCCCGAGCTTCAGCTGATTGCCCGGCTCGGCGAAGAAGCCGCTCTTGTCCAGGCCGAATGCGACGTGGAGACTCCAGCCCACTCCGCCCGACAGGTTGTCTCCGGTGAGCGACAACCCGGGCAGACCCAGGTTCAGCGGGGTTGAGAACCCCAGACAGCCCGCACTCGGATCCTCGCACCGGCTCAGGTCGCTGCTCGCCGAGCCCACGTCGAACTGCACTGCCGCTTTGACCACCTGGGTCGCGGGCTCGCTGCCGCTGCACGGTCCCGCGCTGCAGGTGAGCGTGACCTGGACCTGGTTGCGGAGCGTCGAACCGAGGCCCTGGGTCAGGCGATCCTCGATCGTCTGCGCGAGCGCGCCGGAGGACAGCCCCTCCAGTGGCGGCAGTGCGTTGAAGGCGGCGTCCACCTGCCCCTGGAGGTCCTCCACGAATCTGTGGCCCTCCTCGAGGTCGGAGCCGACGATCGGCAGCCCGCCGCCCCCGGCCGCCGCCTGCAGGCCGTTCTCGACCAGGCCGAAGAACTGGTCGGCCCCCCACTTGAGCGTGCTGAAGTCGAGCAGCGCGCCGGCCAGCGCGGCCGCGAGGCCGTCGGGACTCTCGAGCCGATCGTGCGACCCGCCGCTCGGGTCGGGGATCGGATCGCCGAGCACGTCGAAGCTCGCATCATCGGCGGGCAGTCGTACGTTGAAGTTGTTGTTGCCGGTCTCCGAGACCTTCTTGTAGGTCTGGCCTCCGTCGTGAGACAGGTACAGCGGCAGCGCTGCGCACACGTCGAGGGTCAGATTGGCGTCGGCGCTGGTGCAGTGGACCGGGCTCGAATTGTGGTTGAGCGAGACGCCCAGGCCGCCCGCCCACTGCGAGAACGGGATCGCGTCGAGGCCCGGTGAGGGATCGCTGAGCTCGAGGTCGACTGCGACATGAACCACCGACGGATCGTTGGCGTCGCCCAGCTGCGCCTGATACGGACCGAAGGTCCCGCTGATCGTCCCGCCGCCGTCGACCTTCAGCTGGGCCACCACCTTTGACCCCGGCATGACCAGCAAGGTGGCGGAGGAGTCGGCGCCGGCCGCGGCGCCGACGTCCACCGCGACCGTGACGTCGATGTCGACCGACCCGGTCAGGTGGAGGTTGCCGCTGCTCGAGACCCCGATCAGGCCGGGTTCGCCGGGCCCCCGGGAGAGATCCAGGGGGACGTTCCGGTCGACCTGCTCGTGCTGCACGAGGTGGGCGAGCAGGAGCGGCTGACCGCCGCTGCCCGTGCCGGTGGAGAAGGCGATCGAACTCCCGCTGCCCAGCGCCGCGTTGAGCGCGTCGGCGAGGTCCTTGAGCGTGGCAGGCGACTTACCGTTCAGCGACGCGATCGCCGTGCGGAGCGCCTTGGCGTCGATCAGCTGCCCCACCGACGTGCCGAGCAACGGGATCGGGCTGCCCAGCACCTGGCCCGCCGTCCCCTGGGTCAGGGTTGGCAGTTTCTCGACCGAGTCGGCCAGGGTCAGCAGCGAGCTCTGGACCTTGGTCAGCATCTCCCGCGAGCGGTCCGGCCCGAGGTTGAACGCCTTGAGCGTTCCCAGCTCGCTTCCACTGACCGAAATGGTCGACGGGTCCGAGATGTCGGTCTGCTTGACGCTCGCGTCCGAGCAGCCGGCGACCGCCTCGTTGGTGCAGTTCGTCCCGGTGAAGAAATCGCCGGTACCGGGGACGTCAAGGCCGAGGTCCGCAGTGGCCGACCCGCCGTTGACCGCCGCCAGGACGCTGCTTGGCGCGCGGCCGAGCTGCGAGAGCAGGGCGGAGACCCGCGCGTCGCCCTCGGCGTCTCCGGTCGGGTTGAGCGACAACGCCAGCATGTGCCCGCCGGACGGCGGGTTGACCTTGAGCTGGCCCCCGGCGTGGAGGTTGACCGAGCCGGCCGTGCCGCCGGCATCGACGCCGGTGCTCACAGGCACGTCGGCGGTGAGCAGTGATCCTCCCGTGCGCAGCATGGAGGTCGGCTGACCGGTCGAGCTCGAGCTCAGATCGAGGACCGGGGTGACGTCTAACTGGTAGGCGGGGGAGCCGGTGGCCGTGGCGTGCTGGGCGGCCAGCGAGTCGATCCCCGCGTCCGGGACCAGGGCCTTGCCGAAGTCCACCTGGCCGATGTGGGGATCCTCCTGGGCGCCCTCGTTCGGATCGAGGGGAACGTTGCTCTGCGAGCTGTGAACGTGCAGGCCGTAGGACAGCTTCTTGGTGGCGTCGGTCCAGGTCAGGTTGTCGACCGAGACGGTGGTGTTACCAGCGTCGGCCGCGTTGAGCTCGGTCAGCATGCCCTGGATCGAATGGAAGTCCGGTAACCCGGCGGGGCCGGCCTGGCCGTGGTTGCCGATGAACCGATCGATAGCCGCCCGGGCGTCGAAGGTGTCCGACAACTTGCCGAGCATGAACGGCAGCGGTATGTCGCCGGCGGTCCGACCCCCGTTCACGGACAGCGTGGTGGTCTGTGCGTTGTGCAGGAACAGCGACAGCTCCTGGAGGCCCGCGAGCAGATCTGATGGCGTGACCGCGGCGAAGCTCAGCACGTCGTCCAGGCTCGAAGTGCTGACCGTCGGCGCTGGCCCGCTGGTCACGTCCGGGTCGTTCATGGCGAGCGAGCCGGAGATCGGCGCGAGCGGCGCCAGGCCCGACCACCCGGACGTGTCGGCACTGAGCTGCACCGTCCCCGAGAGCGTGCTGGCGCGGGTTGAGTCGTACGCGGCGGACAGGGACGCCGGCGAGACCGCGGTCGGGACGAGATCGCCGTACGCGTCTGGCCTGAGCACCGACAGTCGGCCCGCTGTGGGGCTCCCGAGGGTTGCCGTCAGGTGGGTCGTCGAAGCGAGCAGCGGGTCGTTTCCGTGCTGGTCGAGGATTGTGCCGAGCACGCCGATACCCGCCTTCGCCCCCGCTTGACCGTCACCGTGGCGTCGATGCCCACTGTCGGCGCGGCGCCTGAGGCGTCGAGCCACACCTCCCGGGTGGCGGTGTCGTAGCGCAGCGCCAGCTGCGTGCTGAGGGTCAGGTCTCCGGTCGTTCCCTGGGCTGAGCTGAGGGTCAACGCGGGGGAGGTAGAGGAGATCTTCAGCGGCAGGCCGGTGGGGTGGGCCACGACATTGATGCTCAAGTCAAGGCCTCGGACCGTGTTCGGCTGTCCGGCTACGGCGGAGGCAACCGAGGCGGCCACGGTGGCGGTGCGACCACCGCTCAGGTTCGCCGTCCCGGTCAGCTGTGTGGCCAGCTGGGACAGGTCGGCGGGATTCGAAAGCCGGTCGACGGTCGCCCCGGCGAGCAGGTTGCCGAGTCCGAGCAGGCCGGGATTCCCCGGGCCTGAGGTGGTGAGCCCCAGGGGCTGGGCGATCGGCCCGGTTCCCCCGAGAGCCTGGCTTACCTGAGCCAGCCGGTCGAGCGCCTGGGTGAGGTCGTCGGCTGCCTGTTTCGGCGTGGCGGGCGGCGGCGCCGCCTGCACGACGCCGCTCAGCGACGACTCGGCTGGGGCGGAGGCGCCATCACCGTTGTGGGCGGTCACGCGCACCTTGAGGCGCCGGCCGACGTCCGCGATGACCGGGGTGTACTGCGCCGTGGTCCCGTTCTCGGCGATGTCCACGCACGTGGTGCCGTCGGCGTGGCAGCGCACCCACTGGTAGTCGTAGCTGGTCGGCGACCCGCTCCACGCGCCCGGGTCCGCACTCACCTGCGTCCCCGTCAGCTCGCTCTGCGGCACGCTCGGGGCGGTGGTGTTCGACGGCGGCACGGGGAGCACCGGCCCGATGCCCCAGTCCGGGGTTTCCGGGCCGTACAGCGTCGGATCGGTGGGAATCCGCGCTTGCGCGCTGCCGTCGGCGTTCATGGCCCACAGCTCATGCGTCCCGAATCCCGCGCTATTGGTCGCGTTGAACCGCGCAAAGGCAATTTGCGTCCCGTCCGGTGAGAACGCGGGGTGATCGTCGCTGCCGCTGGTCAGCGCAGTAGTGGTTCCGTCGTTCAGGTTGACGCGCGTGAGCCCGGTGTGGGTGTAGTACCACGTCGCCTCCGCGAACACGATCCCGGTGCCGTCGGGCGTCCAGGCAGGCCAGCTCGCCCGCACCTCCTCTACCGAGACCGGATTGATGTCGCCGCTGGCGACGGCGACCCGGTAGACCCGGTAGTCGCCGTCGGCATTGTCGTGGTCGCGCACAAAGGCGATCTGAGTTCCGTCCGGGGACCACGCCGGCTCTGAGTCGCTGGGATTGGGTCCGAACGGGTGGGTGAGTTGCGCCGGGGCGGTGCCGTCGGCGTTCATGACCCAGATCTGGCGGCCCTTGCGAAAGGCGATCTTGGTGCCGTCGGGTGACCACGCCGGTTCGAAGGAATCGCCGCCTGAGGTCAGCGCGCGCGCCTGCGAGCCGTCGGCCAGGGCCGAGAACACGTTCCCGTCGACCACGAACACGATCTTGCGGCCGTCGGGTGACCAGCGCGGCTCGATGGGGTGGCCCTGGGCGCCGGGGATGACGATCTGGGTCTCGCCGCTTCCGTCCGGCGCCACCGTCCAGATGGTCTCGAACCCTGCCCAGATCCGGGTGAACAGGATGTGGCCTGCCGGTCCGGTGGAAGCGCGCGCGGCCAGGGGGAACCACACGATGACCGCCACCACCGCCGCAACGACGAGCCCGCCGCGACGGATCCACTTAGTCCTCCCATGGCCAGCCCCTGCCAACACCCTGCGCCCCAGTCGTGATCAGTTCCCTAGACGGGAAGCCCCGCCGCGAGCGTATCCGGCCCGGTGGGGGCAATGCAACCAAAACTGGGTCTATGGGGTGCGCCGGTAGCGCAGGCAGAGGTCTCGTCGCCCGGCCGGGCAGTCCTCCTGGCCGGCGCATGGCCTCGGCCCCGGGGCCGTTCGACCGCGGTTACCACGCCATATAGGCAGGAAAGCGCCCATTGCACTCGAAAATGTGTCCAGGCAGGCTTCCGCTCTGGCGGGACCGGGAACCCCTAATACAATGGCTTAGTCCAGATAACGGAGAATTGGGTTCGTGTCCGTCGCGCAGGGTCCGAATCGACGACACGCGTCCGCAACAGGATGTTGCTGGGAGTCCGCGATGGCTCGGCTGTCGACAGAGCACGACGCAGCGATCAGGTGGCTGGAGATCCACCGTCGGATCGCGGCCGCACTGGCCGGCTCTGACTCGTTGAAGCACGCCGCGCCGCAGATCCTGGAGGCGCTGGTCTGCGGGCTCGAATGCGAGGGTGGCCGGCTGCGCCGCCTCGACGACCGAGGCACGCTGCGCCCGGTCACCGCATGGTCGCGGAGCGACGGCACCGGCCTGGAGTTCGAGCCCGGCCTGGCCGAGCGCGTGCTCGAGGCCGGCACGCCCGCGCGCTCCGAAGGCGGCTTCGCCTTTGCCATCGTCAGCTCACACGGCGTGCTCGGCGTGATCGAGCTCGCCGGCGCTCGCGCGGGCGACGCTCCGGCCGAGCTCGACGCCCTGGTCGTGCCGCTCGGCTGGCAGCTCGGCGAGCGGATCGAGCGCGAGCGGGCCGAGGAGCGGGCCCGGATGCGCGAGGACCGGCTCGCCCGCAGCGAGGCGCTCCTGCGCGAGGCCGAGCAGGCGGCCGGCTCGGGCAGCTTCGAGCGAGACCTGGAGTCCGGGCAGGCCGAGTACTCGGACGGCCTGCGGCGCGTGCTCGGGCTGCCGGCCGGAGTCGAGCTGACCACCGAGGCGCTGCTCGAGCACATTCACCCCGACGACCGCCCGGTCATCCTGGCCGCGCTCGAGCCCGTCGGACGGCGCTCCTGAGCCGTTCGACTTCGAGGTTCGGGTCAGGCACTTCAACGGCGGCCATCGGATCGTGCGCACGCGCGGCCAATCCCTGATGAACGGACAGGGCAAGCCCGCGCGGGTGGCCGGCACCGTCCAGGACGTCACCGACGAGGCCGAGGCCAGGGCGGCGCGTGAGCTCCTCTCGAACGTGGTCGCCTCCTCCGACGACGCGATCATCACCGCCGCCCTCGACGGCACGATCACGAGCTGGAACCGGGGAGCCGAGCGGCTCTACGGCTATAGCGCGCAGGAAGCGTGCGGACAACCGCTGTCCCTGGTGGCCCCGCGGGGCCGGCTCGAGGAGCAGGAGGGCCTGCGCCGCAAGGTGTCCTCCGGCGAGCCGATCGACCACCTGGAGACCGAGCAGCGGCGCAAGGACGGCTCCTCGATCACCGTGTCGGTGACGATCTCGCCCGTGCGGGACAAGCACGGCGCGATCGTCTCCCAGGCCCTGATCGCCCGCGACATGACCGAGCGAGTCCGCTACGAGGAACGGTTGCGCCACCTGGCCGACCACGATCAGCTCACCGGCCTGTTCAACCGGGCCGCGTTCGAGCAGGAGCTAAAGCGCGAGCTCGCCCGGGCCGGCCGCCACGGCCTGCACGGCGCCATCCTCAGCATCGACGTGGACAACTTCAAGTCGATCAACGACTCGGCCGGCCACGCCGCCGGCGACGCGGTCCTGGCCGAGGTGGCCGCCGTCCTGCGCGAACGCTTCCGGGCCTCCGACGTCGTGGCGCGCCTGGGCGGAGACGAGTTCGGCGTGCTGCTGCCCTCGGTCGGGCCGAAGGAGGCCCGCACGGCGGCCGACGACCTCGTTCACGCCGTGCGCATCCGCCCGGCCGCCTACGGCGGAAAGCCGTTCCGGATCAGCCTCAGCGTCGGGGTGGCGCCGTTCGAGTCCGACGACGCCACCGCGGGCGAGGTGCTGGTCAACGCCGACCTGGCCATGTACGCGGCCAAGACCGGCGGCCGCGATCGGGTCGTCCTCTACACGCCGAGCGAGGCCCGGAGCGCCCGCGCGATGGCCAAGCTGACCTGGTCCCAGCGGATCCAGGACGCGCTCGATCGCGACCGGTTCGTCCTTCATCTGCAGCCCATCCTCGAGCTGGCCAGCGGCCAGGTCCGTCACGGCGAGCTCCTGCTCCGGATGCGCGGGGACCGGGGCAAGCTGATCGCGCCCGGCGCCTTCCTGCCCGCGGCCGAGCGGTTCGGCCTGATCCACGCCATCGACCGCTGGGTTGTCCAGCAGGCGATCGCCCTGATCTCGGACTCAGGCCCAGCCCACCTCGGCCAGGTGAGCCTGAACCTGTCCGGTGAGTCGGTGGTCGGAGATCCCCAGCTCCTGGACATGATCGAGCGCTCGCTGGCCGACGCCGCCGTCGACCCGAGCCGGCTCATCTTCGAGATCACCGAGACGGCCGCGATCGCCAACATGACCGAGGCGACGCGGTTTGCCAAGGGGCTCACCGGGCTCGGCTGCAGCCTGGCCCTGGATGACTTCGGGACCGGGTTCGGGTCGTTCTACTACCTCAAGCACCTGCCCGTCCGCTACGTGAAGATGGACGGCGAGTTCATCCAGAACCTGCCCCGCAGCCAGGTCGACGAGCACATGGTCAGGGCGATCGTCGGCGTGGCCCAGGGCCTCGGGATCAAGACCGTGGCCGAGTCGGTGGCCGACGACGAGACGATCCGCCTGCTCCAGGAGCACGGCGTCGACTACGCCCAGGGCTTCTACGTGGGCAAGCCCGAGCCGGTCGCGGCCGGGCTGCGCTGAGCCTCGGCTTCGCGCTCGCGCCACTGGCCCAGCGTGTGGAGCGCCGCGTCGATCAGCCGCTCGTCGAACTGGGCCGAGTCGTTGACGCGCGGGAACGGCTGGTCGGGCACGGGGAGTTCGAGGAACTCGCACAGCGGCTCCCACCCGTCGGATACCGACCACACGAGCAGCCGCTCTGAGGGGATCGTGGCCTGAACGCGCTCGTTGTAGGCCAGCATCGCGTCGCCGGAGGGGAGGCGTTCGCCGTCGGGCCGGAGCAGCCCGGTCTCCCGCCACATCTCGGCCATCAGATCGAGGTAGTTCCGCCACCCGGGCTCGATCCGGCCCCGGGCCGAGCACAGGTCCTGGGTCAGCGAGTCGCCGTACAGGCAGCCCCAGATGGTGTCGCGCATGCTGCGCACCCACGACTCGGGCTCGCGCACGCTGAGCAGCACCTTGGCCTCGGGATAGGCCTCAGCCAGCTCCTCGTAGAAGAACGCGCCCGGCCAGTCCACGGTGGCCTGATAACCCTCGAAGATCTCCTTCCAGGTCGGCTCGCCGCCCACCGCCCGGTCCCAGCGCGGCACCTCGGTGAGGTCGGCCAGCACATTGACCATGTGGTAACAGGGGGACAGCCCGAGCATCTCGAGCGCGATCTTCTGCGACATCGTGCCCGTGCGGGGCAGGCCGGCGCCAATCAGCTTCATCTGGGTGCTCCTTGTCGTTGTCCGGTCAGCAGCGACAACACCGCGTCGACCGCCTCAGTGAGTGACACGCCGGCGGCGAGGTGCAAATCGGGGCTGGAAGGCGCCTCGTAGGGGTCGTCGACTCCGGTGAACCCAGGGACCTCCCCGGCCCGAGCGCGAGCGTACAGCCCTTTGCTGTCCCGCGCCGCGCAGACGTCGAGCGGGGTGTCGACGAACACCTCATAGAACGGCAGTCCGGCTTTGACGTGGCGCTCGCGGACCTCGGCCCGCGCCGCGGCCAGCGGTGAGATCAGGGCCACGATGGCCACCATTCCGCCGTCGGCGAACATCTGCGCCACCTCGCCGACCCGCCGGATGTTGGTCTGGCGGTCGGTGGTGGTGAACCCGAGGTCGCCGCAGATCCCGTGGCGCAGGTTGTCCCCGTCGAGCAGGTAGGCCGGCTGGCCGCTCTCGACCAGTCGCTCCTCGACTGCCGCCCCGAGCGTCGTCTTGCCCGCGCCCGAGAGGCCGGTGAGCCACAACGTCGCCCCCGCCGCGCCAAGCTCCCGCCACCGCCGCTCGCGCGTGAGCCGCGTCTCCTGCCAGGTCACATTCGGGCTCCGGTCCATTGAGGCCCGCCCGACTGTACAGCCCGGCTGGGATGCCGTCTCCGTCCTCAGGGCGCCGTGTCCGGGCTGAGGGGGCCGGGGACCGAGGCGTCGGCCGGGATCGGCGAGGGCGGTGACGGCGCCGGGGTCGAATCGGCCTTCACCGCCGTGCCGCCGGGCAGAGCGTGGACCGAGGTCCAGAACGCTTCCCGGGCCGCCTTGACCGCAGTCCGGTAGGCCCGGGCGGCCGTCCTGACCTGGACCCGGAGCGCGTCCAGGGTGGTGACCGCGGCCTCACGGGCCGACCCGCACGCCTTCGCGTCGTGATTGAGCCGGTCCTGGCGGCAGATCTGCACGTACTGCTGGATCGTGGTCAGGGCCTCGAGCCGGAGCGGGGTGGTGGCTTTGAGGTAGGTCGTCCGGGCGGCCGCGAAGCCGGCCTGGAGCTGGGTGCAGGCGGCGCTGACCTGAGCGCCTTGTCCGGCCAGTCGCGCCGGGGTCCGGCCGCTCGCGATCCGGGCGCACAGCCCCGAGGCATTCGGATATGTGTGCTCAAAGCCGGAGTGCCGTGGCCACACCGGCACATACCGCGGGGTGGCGGCCACGCCGACAGCCGGAAGGGCGGCCAGCGCCACGAGCACCACCGTCAGAAGCTTGCCAATCCGGTTCATGCCTGCAATACCTCTTCAGCGTCGGGTCCGGTTCGGTGCCCATCGGGCACTGAACGGTCGGAACCCGTCGCAGGCGGAAAAGTCGCGCCCGCCCGCGTCGCGGACCGAACCGTCCGCGGGCGTCATCGACGCCACCGCCCGGCTCGGCGCGGCCTGCGCGACCATTACTCACCGCACCGCGCACTTCGGCGGCCGATGCGTCGACTTCAGAACCTTGAGGGACCGAAACTCACCGCGCCAACCGCTGAACCCCGCGCCGAGGTGACTTATGGCTGCCGCAGCTTCGAGACCGACGGAACCCGCCCGCGTCGAGCACGCTTCCTACTCGTGTCCCACGGACGAGTTCGAGGGAATCGGCGACCCCGGAGCCGCGAACGACCCCGAGTCCTCAGGCACGCTCGCACCCCCACGTAGCGAACCGATCGTGGTCCAGAACGCCTGCCGGGCCGCCCGCACCGCGGTGTAGTACGCCTGGGCGGCCGTCCTCACCTGCGCCCGCAGCGTCTGGAGCGTGGTCAGCGTCTGCTGGCGAGCCTGCCGGCACGCGGCCCGGTCGTGGTTCTGGCGCGCCAGCTGGCAGGTCTGGCGCAGCTGCGTGAGCGCGTCGAGCGCCTGCTGGCGCAGGGGAGCCACGGCCGTGTTGTAGGCGTTCTGGGCGTTGGTGAAGCTGGTGCTCAGCTGCGAGCACGCGGCCGTGATCTGCGCCGTGTCGCCGGCCAGCTTGCTCGGCACCCGCCCGGCGGCAACCCGGTCGCACAGATGCGACGCGTGCGGGTAGGTGGAGTGCTCGCCGCGCTGGCCCGGACGGCCGTGGTGGGCTGAGGCGACAGCGGGGGCGCCCAGAAGCGCAACGGCGAAGACGGCGACGAAGGCCCGCAGGTGATGCATGATTTTCGGTACTCCTTGGCTGGAATCGATCCGACACTAGGTCGTCGGCCCCTCCAACCCGTCGCCGCGCCTGATGTCGCGCCGGCTCGGCCAAATGTCCAGGGTTTTACTTCGTGACCCCTTGCAGATGCCCGATGCCGGCGCTCGCGTGGCTTGCACCGTTCCCGTTGGAAGCGGTCAGCGTGAACGCCACCGACTCGGGGGCATGGGCGGCGAGGGCGCTGAGCGCCGCCGCCGGCACCTGAATCGTCAGCGTCGTTGGCGCTCCGGGGTTGACATGACCGAAGACCGGGCCGAGGTTGAGCTTGGTCGGCTTGGCCTTTCCGTGCTTGGGCGCCTTGCCTGGCTTGGTCAGCACACCCGCCAGGGTCACGTTGGCCGACTGGTCGCACCTCACGGTCAGCGTGAGCGCCCCGACCTTGAGCTTGCTCTTGCCCTTCTTGGGCTTCCTGAGCAGCACGTGGTTGCCCGCGGAAGCGAGCGAGCAGCTCGGCGCCGGCGTCTTGGGCGAGTTGCCGCCGGCGGAAGAGCCAGGCGAGCCCTGACTCGCGGGCGCGCCCGGGTTGCTGTTGTAGGTCGTCCCGCCGGCGGTCTGGCCGCCGGTGGTGCCGGTCCCGCCCGGCGCCGTGCCGGTCGTGGTCAGCTGCCCATCGAGTGAGTCGGTGGTTCCAGTGGCGTTCGTGGCCACGAGGCGATAGTGGTAACCGGTTCCGGGCTGCGCGTTTGACAGCGCGGGTTGCACGGTGACGTCGCTCGTGCCCGAGCCGACATCGACCGCGGCCGTGCGGCTGCCATAGGCCGTCGTGGTGCCGTACTCGAGGTAATAGGTGGTGTCCTGGCCGTTCGGATTCACGGTCCCGCGGACGGACGGGCTGCTCGTGTCGAGTCCGCTCACGAACCCGGTCAACGTCGCCGTGGGCGCCTGCGCCACCGGCTGCGCGCTCGTGGTGAAGTCGGTCACTCCTCCCTGGCCCTGGCCGACGTTGTTGCTGGCCACCAGTTGCGCGCAATAGTCGGTCGAGGCCGTGAGGCCGCTGAGGTTGACGGTCACGTCGTGCGGGGAATCGTCCGTGGCCCCGAGCGACTGGGCCGGCGTCGTCGCCGTCGGGCTGCCGGAGTTACCGCCCGAGTGGCACCAGGCCGAGTTCGCGGGCGCGTACTGGGCCTGATAGGTGGTCGGCTGTCCGGCCGGGTCCACCGAGCCGTCCACGGTCGCTGTGGTCGGTCCGGTTCCCTGCGCATCGTTGGTCTGGACGCCCGGAACGCCGTAGGTGAAATTGACGATGCCGCCCTGGGCGTTTCCGGAGCCGTTGTTCGCGATCAGCTGCGCGCAATAACCCTGTCCGGAGCTGAGGCCGGTCAGCGTCACCGAGACGTTGTGCCAGGTGGCGTCGGTGGCGCCGAGGGATTGTGAGCTCGTGGTCGAGGTCGGACTGCCGAACGCGCCGCTGGTCTGGCACCAGTGCGAGCTCGCGAGGTCGTATTGGACCTGGTAGGTGGTGGCCTGGCCAACCGGGTTGATCGTGCCCTGGATCACGCCGGCCGGAGTGGCGTTGTCCGTGCTGGCGAGCGGGAGACCGGCGGTGAAGTTGAGCTGTCCGCCCTGGACCGTCCCGGCCGGGTTGGTGGCGATCAGCTGCGCGCAGTAGCTCTGGCCGCCGGTGAGCCCGGTCAGGTCGACCGAGACCTGGTGCCAGGTGCTGTCGGTGGCGCCCAGGTTCTGCGCCGACGTCGTATGGGCCGGTGTGGCGGAGTTGCCCTGGCAGAAGGTGGAGCTCGCCAGGTCGTACTGGACCTGGTAGGTCGTGCTCTGCCCGTCTGGGTTCACCTGACCAGTGACCGTCGCCGTGCTGGCGCCGGTGGGTTCTGCGTCATCGGTGCTGACCGCGGGCGCGCCGGCGGTGAAGCTGACGAGGCCGCCCTGGGCGGTCCCGGACGGATTGGTCGCGGTCAGCTGAGCGCAGTAGCTCTGGCCGGCCGTCAACCCGGTCAGGTCGACCGAGACGGTGTGCGTGGTGTTGTCGGTGGCCCCCAGGTTCTGTGACGGCGTCGTATGGGCCGGTGTGCCGGAGTTGCCCTGGCAGAAGGTGGAGCTCGCCAGGTCGTACTGGACCTGGTAGCTCGTGTCCTGACCGCCCGGGTCGACCACGCCGGTGACCGTCGCCGTGCTGGCGCCGGTTGACTGGGCGTTGAACGTGCCCGCCCGCGGCACGCCCTCGGTGAAGCCGATGCGTCCCCCGGGCGAGGTGCCGGACGGATTGGTCGCGGTCAACTGCACGCAGTAGCTCTGACCTCCGGTCAGTCCGGTCAGATCGACGCTGACCTGGTGGAAGCTCTGATCGGTCGCGTTGAGGCTCTGGGGCGCGGTGGCATGAGCCGGGGTGTCCGTGATGTGCTTGCAGAAGTCGGAGTTCTGCAGGTCGTACTGGACGAGATAGGTGGTGGCCTGTCCCACCGGATTGACCGTCCCCGTGACCGTCGCCGTGCTCGCGCCCGTCGACTGGACGCCGTCGGTGCTGGCCGATGGCGCTCCGGAGATGAAGTCCTGCTCTCCGCCGAACCCCGTGCCCGACCCGTTCGTCGCGGTCACCTGCGCGCAGTAGCTCTGGCCGCCGGTGAGCCCGGTCAGGTCGACCGAGACGTTGTGCGGGTTGTCGTCGGTTGCGCCCAGGCTCTGCGCCGGCGTGGTGTGGGCCGGGGTCGTCGAGTTGCCCTGGCAGAAGTCCGAGCTCTGAACGTCGTACTGGACCTGGTAGGTGGTGGCCTGTCCGACCGGGTTCACCGTTCCGTCAACGATGGCGGTGCTCGCCCCGGTCGAGGTGGCGCTGTCGGTGCTCGCCTCGGGAAGGCCCGAGACGAAGCTGACCTGGTCCCCGTCGGCGGTGCTCGATCCGTTGGTGGCGCTCAACTCGGCGCAGTACCCGGCGCCGGGCGTCAGGCCGGTTAGGTCGACCGACACGTCATGACTGGATGTGTCCTGGGCGGCCAGCGACTGGGCGACCGTGGTGTGCGCGGGCGTGGTCGACTGCCCGGTGCAGAAGTCCGAGCTGCTGAGGTCGTACTTGACCTCGTAGGTGGTGCTCTGACCGGCCGGGGTGACGGCGCCGTCTACCAGCGCGGCGCTGGCGCCGGTCGGGGTCGCGCCGTACGTGATTGCCGTCGGCGCGCCGGCCGTGAACGGGACGATGTCGCCCGTGGTGCTGCCGGATGGGTTGCTGGCGGTGAACGCCGCGCAGTACGCAGTCCCACGGGTCAGACCGTTCAGGGTGACCGAGACCTGCCCGTTCTGCGGGTCGTTGGCGGGATCGAGCGTCTGCGTCGGCGTGGTATGGGCCGGCGAGCCTGAGGTCCCGGAGTTCTGGCACCAGGTCGAGCTCGCGAGGTCGTAGGCAACGGCGTAGTTCGTCGTCTGCCCGCCGGCGTCGATCTGGCCGTCGATGATCACCGTCGTCCCGCTGGTCGACGTGGCGTCATAGGTGAACGCGGAGGGCCCGCTCACCGGCGTGACCGCCAACGCGGAGGTGGCGAGCGCCAAGGCGCCGGCCATCGCCGCCACCAGTGCGGTCAGGCCTCCGGTCGTGCGCCGACCAGGCCTGAAGCGATATTCACGCATGTAATTCCCCCGCCGGCCGTGTCCCGCCGGTAATCAAGGGGCCCCACGAGCCCCACTTGACAGCGAACTTACACAGCCGCAGCAGAGCGAGCAAGACTGAAAAACGGACCAGGCGCCATACTGCGGCCCGCACATGCCCCAGCCGATCGCCTACCGCACCGCCACCTACGAGGCCGACCCGGCCGAGGTCCACCGCGTGCTCCTGCTCTACAGCGGCGGGCTCGACACCAGCGTGATGCTCAAGTGGATCCAGGAGCAGTACGAAGCCGACGTGGTGGCCCTGACCGTGAACCTGGGTCAGCCGGGTGAGGACTACGAGGTCATCCGGGCCAAGGCGATGCAGATCGGCGCCATCGACTGCCTGGTCGTCGACGCGCGCGAGGAGTTCGCGCGCGAGTATGTAGTGCCGGCCATCCGGGCCAACGGCGTCTACGGGCTCGGGTATCCGCTCTTCACCGCGCTCGGGCGGCCGCTGATCGCCAAGCTGGCGGTCGAGCATGCCCGCCGGACCGGCTGCGACACGATCGCCCACGGGTGCACCGGCAAGGGCAACGACCAGGTCCGGATCGAGGCCACGATCGCCACCCTGGCCCCGGAGCTGAAGGTCATCGCTCCCGTGCGCGGGTGGATGATGGGCCGCGAGCAGGAGATCGTCTATGCCCGCGAGCACGGCATCCCGGTCAAGGGGGGAACCGAGACCGCGCCCTACTCGATCGACGACAACCTCTGGGGCCGC
The DNA here is from genome assembly GCA_963748585.1 of uncultured Solirubrobacterales bacterium. GTDB lineage: Bacteria > Actinomycetota > Thermoleophilia > Solirubrobacterales > Solirubrobacteraceae > Palsa-465. Next base: position 953,400 of record CAVVJR010000005.1, read on the forward strand.
TCGAGCGAGGGCCGCTGGATCGAGGACCTCGACCACGCGCCCGAGGACGACGTGTTCCAGCTCGTCACTCGCCCTGAGGAGGCGCCCGACGAGCCCGAGACGGTGACGATCGACTTCGAGCGCGGGGTCCCCGTGGCGCTCAACCACGAGCGCCTGGAGCTGGTCGAGCTCCTCGAGCGGACCGCCGCGCTCGGCGCTCGCCACGGCGTCGGCATCGTCGACCACATCGAGGACCGGATCGTCGGGCTGAAGGTGCGGGACATCTACGAGGTCCCGGCCGCGGCGATCCTCCTCCTCGCCCACCAGGAGCTCGAGAAGCTGGTCGGCACCATCCACCAGAACCAGCTCAAGCCGACGCTCGACCAGCGCTGGGCGTATCTGGTTTACGCCGGCCTGTGGTGGGAGCCGCTGCGGGCCGACCTCGACGTCTACATGGAGGCCGCGAACTCCCACGTCACCGGCTCGATCGGGATCAAGCTCTACAAGGGGAGCGCGCGCGTGGTCACCCGCTCCTCGCCCTACGCCGTCTACGACCCCCAGCTGGCCAGCTTCGCCGAGTCAGGCGGGCTGTTCTCCCAGGCCGCCTCGCCCGGGTTCATCGAGCTGTGGTCGCTGCAGTCCCGGATGGCCTGGCGGGTCAGAAGCGCGCGCGCGGATACCGATCGCTAGCGCCGGTAAACGACGGCGGCCGCTTGTGGTGCTTGCGCCGGCGCTTCAGGTGCTTCTTCTTTTTCTTCTTCTTGATCGCGCGGACGATCGGTGGCTTCTCGAGCACCAGCGGCGCGCCGCCGTTCGGTGTCCCCGGAGGCGGAAACTGGGGAGTGTTGGTGCTTGCGGCCGCCGCCGCACTGGGGATGGCCACGGACTCGATCAGCGGCACGGCGACCAGAGCTCCGGCACCGATAGCCGCGGTCCGCTTCAGCAGCCTGCGGCGTGACAGGGCGGGGTCCTCGAGCAGGAGGTTCTCCTCCTGCAGGCGCTCGACCGCGGCCTCGGTCACTCCGCGGGGGAGGCCGGCCCCGAGCGCGATCTCGCCCACCGTCCGGGTCCCGTCGGCCAGCCGCCACACGCGCAGTGCCGCCGCGTCGAGCGAGTGGGCCCGGTTGCGGGCGCTGTCGTACACGACAAGCCCGTCATCGAGCTCCTCGACGTGAACGCCGTGGACGCGTGTTTTCGGTCGTGATTCCATTCCGCTTCCCCTCGCTGGCCTGCCTGCCCTGCGTTCCTCCGGATTTTCTGCCGCGCTCGCGCGCGAGCGGGCCTTGCTAATGAACCCGCACAACACCAACGCGGCCGGACGCTCGAAACGTGCATGCTGCAACGAGAGTTTCAGAACTGTCGTCTAAGACCCCGGACGCGGGTAGGATTTCCCTCGATATGGGATACAAATTGCTCGGCTTCGTGGTGTGGCAGGGGGTTCGCCTCTACCTGCGGCGCCGGTTGAATGGATCGGGGCGGAAGCTGGCCATCGCGGCCGCCGGGGGCGCGGTACTCGCCGGCGCAGCGGTAGCGGCACAGCGCGCCCGGTCCGACTGACCGGGGACCGCGGTCCGTCCGCATCTGGCCTTACCGTCGCCCGCGATGAACGATTCACCCGGAGTTCCGGCCGCACTCGGTATCGAGGCGGTCGAGTGCCTCCAGGAGGACGGCAACGTGATCGTCCGGGTGACCGGGAGATGGCGCCGGCGCCGGCCGGAATGGCGGGGCCCCCCGCTGCTGGTGATCGAGTCCGACGGCATGCGCCACCGGTTCCCGGCTCTGCCCGAGCCGCCGTCGCTGGGCGGCGCGCTTCCGGGGACCTGGCGGATGAGCTTCTCCGTGGCCGCCGAGCTCGCGCCCCAGCTCATCGGCCGAGCCTGGCTTCAGCTCGGCAGCGTGGTCGTCCCGCTGCCCGTGTTCGCCGAGGCCAAGCTGCGCGCCGTCGCCGACGAGGCCCGCGCGCACCGGGTGGCCCGCGCCGCCGCTCCCGAGACGCTCGTCGCCCGCGAGCTTCGCAGCGCCGAGACCGGCGCCCAACGCGCCCGGAATCGAGCCGTCCACGTCGAGACCGGCGCGGCCGAGCTGAGCGACCAGGTCGAGGACCTCGAACGAGCGCTCGAGGAGGCGCGTCTCGAATCCGAGGCGCTCGAGGCCCGGCTGGCCGAGGCCGAGCAGCGCCGCCGGGTCGCCGAGCAGCGCGCTCATGCCGAGTCCGCCCAGCTCCGCGAGGCCGAGGAGGCGCTGGCCGCGCGCGCGCGCGAGTCCGAGCAGGCGGTCAGCCGGGCCGCCACCCTGGCCGAGCGCATCCACGAGCTCGAGGACGAGCAGCGCAGCCTCCGCCGGGCCGCCGACGAGGCCGAGCACTCGGTCGCCGGCCTGCGCGCCGCCCGCGCCGTGGCCGAGCGCCGGCTGGAGGAGCTCGCGGCCAAGCAGACCCGGCTGGCCGCACTGATGCTGCTCTGGCCTCGCACCACGACCACCACGGCCACCGCAGCCACCGCGTCGAGCCAGACCCCCGAGGTCCCGGCCGACGTGGCCGAGGCCCAGCGGCTGCTCGAGCGTGAGCGCATGGCCCGGGCCGCCGCCGAGCGGCGCGCCGACCGCCTCGAGCGGGTGATCACCTCCGAGCGCCGGCGCTGGGCCACCGCCGCCGAGGGGATCGCCGAGATCCGGCTCGAGCTCGATCAGCTGCGCTGGGCCCACACCGGCTTCGAGGCCGAGCCCATCCCGCCGGCACCCCCCGAGTCCGCCCCCGCGCCCGCCACACCCGCGCTCGCCACACCCGCGCCGGACGCTCGCACCGAAGCACCCGCCGCCCCGCCCGCAACCCCACGCGCCGAGCCGCGCGCGCTCCGCCAGGAGCCAACCCCCAACGAGGCCGAGCTCCCCGCTCCGCCCGAGCCCCAGTCCGGCCAGGCGGTCAAGTCGTGGGTGGCGCCGCTGTTCCGCGCCCTCGCCGCCACCGACCCGATCTCGGCCGGCCGCCTCGTCCTCGCGCTTCTCCCGGCTCAGGGTCTCGTCACCCCGGCGACGCTGGCCTACGACCTGATCCTCGGCGACATGGCCTGCGTCCAGGTCACGGTCCGCAGCGGCTCCACCGAGGTCACCTTCGCCGAGCACCCGCGCCCGGCGAGCCAGGTCCAGTTCCAGGTCAGGGGCGACCTGGCCGGGCTGGCACGTCTGCTCACGGCCGGCCCGCTCCGGCGGCGCTTCGGCCGCGGCGTGGCCAAGGTGCAGGGCGACCGCTCGGGCCCCGCCGCCCTGCGAAAGCTGATCCGCGCCTCGCTCAGCCTGCGCCGGCTCCACCTCGCCGGCGTCCGCTTCGATCCCGGCCTCGGGCTGCTCGTCTGTCGCCACTTGATCGATCCCGCATGGACGATCGGCGAGCGGTTCGCCATCGCCCACCAGCCCCCCGGAGCCCGGACGGCCGGCATGTACCTCGAAGTCTGCGACGGCCACCCGCCCATCGCCTCGGACCGGTCGCCGGCCGTCGATCCCGCCGCCACGATCGTCGGTCCGGGCGAGGGCCTCCTGCCCGCGCTGGCCGGGGCTCGCGGCGAGGATCTGTTCGTGCGCGGCGATCCGCGGCCGCTGGGTCTCGTCGCCCAGTGGCTCGATCGCGCACAGAGCGCCTGATTCCTTCGGCGGGCCCCTCCAGGCGTCCGCCCCGGCGCCTATCCTCGGCTACGCCGCCCGATGAGCTCCGCCTGCGCCCACCTGCACGTCCACTCCGAGTACTCGCTGCTCGACGGGGCGTGCAAGATCGACGCCCTGGCCGAGCGCGCGGCCGCGTTCGGCCAGCCCGCTCTCGGCCTGACCGACCACGGGGTGATGAACGGTGCCGTCGAGCTGTCCGCGGCTTGCCGCAAGCACGGGATCAAGCCGATTCTCGGCTGCGAGGTCTACGTGGTCGAGGATCGCTTCCGCCGCGCCCCCGGCCGCCTGGACCGGTACCACCTGACTCTCCTCGCGGCCACCCCGACCGGCTACCGGAACCTGGTCAAGCTGTCCTCGGGCGGCTTCCTCGAGGGCTACCAGCGCGGCAAGCCCTCGTGCGACCTCGAGCAGATCGCCGCCCACGCCGACGGGGTGATCGCGCTCACCGGCTGCCTGCAGTCGAAGTTCTGCCAGGCCCTGCTGAACGGCCGGCCGGAGAAGGCGCGCGCCCACGCCGACGAGCTGATCGGCGCCTTCGGGGCCGACAACGTCTACTTCGAGGTCCAGAAGAACGGCCTCACCGCCCAGGATCAGGCCAACGAGGGGATCGTCCGGATCGCCCGGGAGCTCGGCCGGCCGCTCGTCGGCACCGGCGACGTCCACTACCTCCGACGTGAGGACTACCACCATCACGCCGCCCTGCTGTGCGTGCAGACCAAGTCGACGCTGAGCCAGCCGAAGATCAGCTTCGAGACGAACGAGTTCTACCTCCGCTCGACCGAGGAGATGGAGAAGTCGTTCGCCGAGTGGCCCGAGGCCGTCGCCACCACGCTGGAGATCGCCGAGCGTTGCGACGTCGAGCTCGAGCTCGGCCGCCAGCTGATCCCGCGCTATCCGACGCCGAACGGCGAGTCCGAGGCCGAGTACCTCCGCAGCCTCGTCCTCGAAGGCCTCCGCCACCGGTACGGGGACCCGGCGCCGGCCGACGCGCTCGAGCGGGCCGACTACGAGCTCGGCGTGATCGAGCGGATGGGCTTCTCCGGCTACTTCCTCATCGTCTGGGACTTCGTCAAGTACGCCAAGGATTCGGGCATCGCGGTCGGCCCGGGCCGCGGCTCGGCCGCCGGGTCGCTGGTCGCCTACTCGCTGCAGATCACCGACGTCGACCCGCTGCGCTACGACCTGCTGTTCGAGCGCTTCCTCAACCCCGAGCGCGTGTCGATGCCGGATATCGACATCGACTTCTCCGTCCGCGGCCGCGAGCGGGTGATCCGCTACGTGACCGAGAAGTACGGCAAGGAGTCGGTGGCCCAGATCGTCACCTTCGGCAAGATGTTCCCGCGCGCGGCCACCCGCGACGCCGCCCGCGTACTCGGCCACGACTACGGCGCCGGCGACCGGCTGGCCAAGCTGATCCCGGATCCGATCATGGGCCGGCCGCCGAGCTTCGAGGATTGCCTCAAGCTCGGCCAGCCGCTGCGCAGCGAGGTCGACCGCGACCCGACCGCGCGCCAGATCGTCGAGGTCGCCCAGGGGCTCGAGGGCATCGTCCGCAACTCGTCGATCCACGCCGCCGCGGTGGTGATCGCCGACCGGCCGCTGACCGACATCGTCCCACTGCAGATCGCCGACGCCGGCAGTGACGAGAACGGCGACCGGGTGTTCCGCACCGTGACCCAGTTCACGATGAAGCCGGTCGAGCAGATCGGCCTGCTGAAGATGGACTTCCTCGGCCTGCGCAACCTCGACGTGATCGAGGACGCGCTCGACATCATCGAGCGCTCGACCGGCGAGCGCCCGGACATGAGCACGCTCCCGCTCGATCATGAAGCCACCTACGAGATGATGGCCCGCGGCGACTCGGTGGGCGTGTTCCAGTTCGAGTCCGAGGGCATGCGCGAGGCGCTGAAGAAGGTCCGCCCGGACGAGTTCGACGACCTCGTCGCCCTGAACGCGCTCTACCGCCCCGGCGCGATGGACCAGATCTCCACCTACGCCCGCGGCAAGCACAACCCCGACTCGATCTCCTATCCCGACGATCGCCTGCGCCCGATCCTCGAGCCGACCAAGGGCGTGATCCTCTACCAGGAGCAGGCGATGCAGATCGCCAAGGAGATCGGCGGGTTCAGCGGGGCCAAGGCCGATGACCTGCGCAAGGCGATCGGCAAGAAGAACCGCGAGGCCATGGCCAAGCTGAAGCCGGAGTTCGTGGCCGGGTGCCGCGCCTCGGGCACCAGCGAGTCGGTGATCGAATGGCTGTGGAACACCAACGAACGGTCGGCTGACTACAGCTTTAACAAGGCCCACGCCGCGTGTTACGCGCTGATCGCCTACCGCACCGCGTGGCTGAAGTCGAACTACCCGGCCGAGTACATGGCCGCGCTGATCTCCTCGGTCATGGACACCAAGGACAAGGTGCCGTTCTTCGTCTCCCAGGCCGAGCAGATGGGGATCGCGATCCTCCCGCCGGACGTCAACCTGTCGGACCACGAGTTCGTGGTCGTGGACTGCAACATCCGCTTCGGGCTCGATGCGGTCAAGGGCGTCGGCTACCAGGCGGTCGAGGCGATCAAGGAAGCAAGGAATGAGGGAGGTCCCTTCCGGGACCTCTGGGATTTCTGCTCTCGCGTTGACAACCGATGCGTGAATAAGAAGGCGATCGAGGCCTTGATCAAGTGCGGCGCCTTCGGCTCCACCGGCGCCACCCGCAAGGGCATGCTCCAGGTGCTCGAGCAGGCTCAGGCCGCCGGCCAGAAGAGCCAGCAGGATGCCCAGATCGGCCAGGGCTCGATCTTCGACGGGCTCGACTTCGGTGGCGGGGGTGGGGGAGAGGCGCCAACCGCCTTCGCGACCCCGAGCCACGCGCCGATCCCGCCGATCGAGTTCGACCGCAACGAGCTGCTGGCGGCCGAGAAGGAATCGATCGGCCTGTTCATCTCCGCCCATCCGCTCAAGGAGGTCGGCGCGGCGCTCCGGGCCAAGGTCGACTGCTCACTGGGCGAGCTGGCCAACCGGCGCGACGGCGACTGGGTGACCGTGGGGGGGATGATCACCCAGGCCAAGAAGATCCGGACCAAGAAGGGCGATCCGATGATGTTCGCCACCCTCGACGACCTCGATGCCGCGATCGAGATCCTGGTCTTCGGTAAGGCGCTGGCCGACTGCGAAGAGGCGCTGGCCCCGGACTCGATCGTCGTCGTCCGGGGCAAGGTCGATCACAAGGACAAGGAGAAGACCTGTCTGATCGCTCAGCAGGTCGAGCGCTTTGACCCCACGCCGGAGGAGGTCCAGCAGGCCGAGGAGGAGGCGGCGAAGGTCGTGGTTGCGCCCACGGCCCTACGCCTGCGCCTCGACGCCACGCTGCTCCAGGCCTCGATCCTCGGCGACCTCAAAGAGGTCATCGCCGGCTTCCCCGGAGACTCGGAGGTGGTGATCGAGCTCAGCACCTCGATCGGGCCCCGCAAGCTCAAGCTGGGCGCGGACTTCCGCGTCACCCGCAGCGCCTCCCTGCACGCCGAGCTCGACTCCCTGCTCGGCCCCGCGCTACTCGCCGAGGGTGAGGACGCGGCAACGCCGACGGCCAGCGTGGCGTAGCAACGCGCCGCGGCACCGGCACTTCATGCACCGTGCATGCTACGGTGCGCGGTGCATGAGCCAGAATCTCCAGGTCCGCAACCTCAGCGACGAGACCCACCGGGCCTTGAAGGCGCGAGCGGCGCGTGAGGGGCGGACGTTGTCTGACCTCGTCCGCGAGGAGCTTGACCGCGTGGCGGTCCGACCGTCACGCCGGGAGCTTTTCGAGCGCATCGAAGGCCGCCGGCGGCCGCGGCTGAGCGAGCCTCTCGCCGACACGGTCCGTCGCATGCGTGACCGCGCCTGATGGTCCTCGATACGTCGGCTTGCCTCGACCTCGTGCTTGATACGGAGGCGGGTCGCGAGGTGCGCCGGCGCCTGCTCGACCCCGAGCCGGCTCTTCTGGCCCCGGGGCTCCTATGGATCGAGGTTGGCCGCGTGCTTCGGGCCAAGGTGGCCGATCGGGTGCTGTCACCCTCCCGCGCCGAGGCCGCGCTGGCCGACTTCCTGGATCTTGGCGTACAGGAAATGCCGATCGAGCCTCTGCTCGTAGCCGCCTGGGGACTCCGTCAGAACCTGACCATTGACGACGGTGTCTTCGTCGCGTTGGCCGAGGCGGCCGCGCAACCGCTCCTAACCACCGACCTGCGGCTCGCCCGCGCCGGCCGCCGCCACTCCGGTGCCGCGATCATGACCCATCTCGACACCTAGATCGCCGGCCGCGGCGCGCCGGTTGAGCCGCGGCCTTATCGGATCGGCGTTCAGCGCTCCCGGCTCTGCTTCGAGCACCGGTCTGGTGGGTGCTGCCCGCGCTAGAACCGGCGGCGGCGTCCGCGGAAAGCCCCGCGTCCCGCGTACGCCCCGCCCCGGGAGTGCCGGTAGATCCACACCACCAGCATCGAGAAGACCACGGACAGGATGAGCCCCGCGCCGTGACGGTGCAGCACGTACCACGAGAACAGACCGGCGCTGAACGTCCCGCAGATGCCTACGAGAGCGGTCATGCCGATCCCCATCGGATCCGGACCGGGCAGCAGCAGCCGCGCCAGGGCACCGACGAAGAGGCCGACGAAGAAAAGAATGATGAGGTAGACGATGAGTCCCACGGCCCGCAGGATACCCCCGCACTCAACCCTCACACCCAGGTCCTCGGTCATCAGGTACCGATCCATCGCTTTGGATCCTGGTGCCTCGTCGGACCTCGTCCCGCGTTATTGCGGCGTGGCTCCTCCCGGGGGCTGGCTGAGGGACCTCCGGCCAGCAGCCACAATGGCGCGACCCATCTGACATCGCCAAGCCCGTCAGCGAGTGTCCCCGCCCGCCGTTCATCCACTCCTGATCCGGTGACGGCCCGGACGGGCGTCGCCGGATCAGGAGTAATCAAGCGACGCGGCGTTGGCGCCGCGAATGCCTACCCGTCCCTCGTCGACCCTGCCTGCTGGCCGACCGGACGGGCCCGCAACGGACCGCTCGGAGAGCGGCAATCAGTGCTTTGACTTGGCCAGGTAGCTGTGACCCGCGTGCACGAGCACGTTGATCCCGCGGACGAAGTCGTGCACGAGCACGGCGTGTACCTGTACGGCGACCTGCGTCCCGTCGCAGCGATCGCTGGTCGTCCACTGCGTACCGCGGACGGTGCCCGAGGCATACCGTCCACGCGTCCGGAACCGCCCCGTGGCTCGGGCCCTGAGGGTCTGCAGGACCCGCGCGCTCAGGGCGATGTGCGCCGCGGACCGAATCGAGGATCCCTTGGCCGTGCAGCTCGCATATGACGGTGCGCCCGTGAAGGCGCCCTCCAGGATCGACAGCGTGGTCAGGCCCTTGTCGGCGCCACCGCGGGTCTGGGCGATCTTGAACACCGCGCCCCCGAATGTGCCCGTGTAGATCTTTCCCTTCTTGCCCGTGGCCGCGATCAGCGTCACCGAGCCGTGCAGGGCGTCGATCACCGTGCCCGCGGGCAACTGGCGCGCCTCGGTCAGCGGCACGAGCTTGCCGTTTATGACCACGAAGACCAGACCGGACGGGGTCACGTTCTCGGAGCCGCCGAGCACCGGCGCGGGGGGTGCTGAGTCCTTGGGCGTGGTGAACGTCTGGTCGGGGCCATCGGTCGTCCCCGCGCTGTTCGTCGCCACCAGGCGCACGTGGTACACGGCGTTCGGCACCAGTCCGGACGCCGGCGCGTTCACCGGTACATCCGACTGAGCCCGAGCCGACCTGCTGGTCGGGCGTCGAGTTGGTGTAGTGGACGCCCGGGTCCGCGGCCGTGCCGTACCGCGGAATCGAGCCCGTATTCGAAGTGCGCCGTCGTCGGCAGGCCACCCGGGTTGACCGTGCCGGTGAACGTGGCGGCGGCGCGCTTGGGGGTGCTCGGCTGCACGGGCGCCGTGGCGGGAACGTCGCTCGGCGTGACTGCGGCGCTCGTGGCCTGGGCCGAGCCGGTCCGGTCGCTGGCCGTGACGCTGCAGGTCAACGCGTGCCCGACATCTCCGCGCTGGACCGTGTAGGCGGCGCTGGCCGCTCCGCCGATCGGCGCGCCGTCCCGCTTCCACAGGTAGGCCAAGCTGGTCGGCGGGCTCGTCCACGACCCGTTCGAGCAGCTCAGACCGATTCCCGGGCTGCGCGATGCCCGTGATCGCCGGCGGAGCCGTATTCCCGATCACCGCCGGTCCGCTTGCGGTCGAGATCTGCGCGTAGGCCTCGTCGCTCAGGGTGTCCGACTCGGTGATCGTGACGTGATAGTGCCCGGCCGTCGCGTAGGTGTGGGTGGCGCTGATCTGGTAGCCGGTACCGTCTCCCTGCTCGGTGCACGTGACCTGCGGGTGTTGGTCGCTGTTGCCATCGCCCCAATCGATCGTGGGCGCGGATGGACAGCCGTAGAAGGTGAGCCCGCTGTCGTTCAGCAGGACCGGATTACCGGCGAAGCCGGCGATTTGCTGAACCGTGTCGAATTGCTCGTCGCCGCTGTCGGCGCTACCGCCGCTGTTCGCGGCGTGGACGTTGAAGTGATAAGTGCTTCCCGGCGTCAGGTCGTGGAGCACCACCTCCTTCTGCTGGGCGCCGCCCGACGCGGGTGCATTTCCCTGGGGCGTGGTGCTGCCATACGAAGTGTCGGGACCGTACTGCACGACGTAGCTGGTATCCGAGCCCTGGGGGTCGACCGTGAAGTCGATCGTCGCGGTCGTGTCGTCCACCGAGGTGACGTTGACGTTCGAGATGGCCGGTTGGGCAACCGGCGTCGTGAATTGCTGGACGCTCCCCGTCTTGGAGCCCGAGGCATTGTCGGCCACGATGGCGTAGTAGTAGGTCGTCCCGGGGCTGAGGTTGAATAGCGTCTGGGTTTCCGGTGTGTCGCTTGAAACGGCGCCGGCGCCGAGCTCCGCGGTCGAGTTGCCCAGAGCAGGCGAGGTCCCCCACGTGAAATGAAACCCTCCGGGCTCGCCGGCGAGGTTGATCTTGCCCGTTAGATCGGCCTGGGACTGGCTGACGCTCTGGGCCGCATCGGTTTCGGCGGTGGTGGGTGCCCCGGTCTTCACGGCCTGGAAGGCCCCGAGGTCGCAGGCCTGTCCGGCTGGGCGGGTCACGCCGCGCTGGTCGAGCGGGGGGCACGCGCTCGGGTTGGCGGCCGCGAACGCCGGGCTGCCCGCCAGCAGCGCCTCGGTCCGCGTCGGACCGCCATTGTCGGCAATCGAGGCCAGCTTCGGATTGACATTCGGCTGATCGTGCATGTCGGTGCTGAGGCCGCATGAGCCGTCCTGGTCCAGGTTGTTGCCCCGATCGGAGGTGATCGCGTTCGTGGTCCGCCGGTCGTTCAGGTCGTCGATCCGCTCGGCGGGTAGCAGGCGACCTCGCCGTTCGAACCGGTGGCGAGGATTGAGTTCTCGACGTTGGTCTGGCCGCCGGAGTCCGTCGACAGGTCCGAGCCGTTGTCAGACATGGTGGCGTTGACCAGCGTGAGAGTGCCGCCTGAGTTTGCGATCGCGGCTGTTCCGTCGAGCCCGCTCGAGCTCACGGCGGTGATGTTGGTCAATGACGCGGATCCCCCGAGTACGTAGACGGCGCCTGCGAACCCGGCCCCGGTGGAGTCGTTTTCGAACGTCACGCCGTTCGCGGTCACCTGGCCGCTGCGCGTGAAGAGTGCACCGCCGACCCCGGCTGCGTCGCGGGTGAACGACACGTCGTTCAGGTTCAGGCTCCCGAAGCCGTTGCTGATCGCACCGCCAAGTGGAGTGCCACTCGAAGCGCTGTCCCGAAACGCGACCCGATTCACGGTGACCGTGCCCCCGGCGTTGTAGAGGTCTCCGCCGCCGTTGGCGTCGATCGTGCTGCAGCCCTGGCTGCAGGTCTCATCTGTCCCGTCGACGCCTCCGGCGAACGACAGGTCCTGGATCGTCATCGTTGCCCCGGAGTCGATCCTGAGGATTCGCGCCACCGCGCCGAACTGGTTCTGGCCCGAGTTCCTGGATCCGTCGATCGTTGTCGAAGCGACGCCGTTTCCCGGAGCAGGAGCGACTTGTTGTGTCTCGATGTCGGTGCCCTGAGTGAGCTGATAGGCCGCCGGAGTCGCCTCGGTGCCGCCGAGCTGGATCGTGTCGCCCGACTGTGCGGCCGCGACCGCCTGTCGCAGCGAGCACGTCGCCGCCGTCAAGGCACGCGCCGGCACCCGTCGGATCCGAGGTCGTGTTGACGTCGAGCGTCGAGGCCGCGGCCGCCGGCGCAGCCACCGCACACGCTCCGAGCGCCATCGCGAGCACGGCACCCCTGAGCCGGGGGCGGCTCAGCCGTGCCAAGGCGTCGGCTGCCCATCCCTTGCTTGCGCGTGTGCCCATTCGCTTCCCCTGTCGTCGCTTGCCCGTCGCCAGCACCGGACGAGGTAGGCCAACCGGCGCCTCCTTGCGTGGCGATGTCCCTCAAAACGGCCGCTCGCCCCCGGAACTTCTAAGAGCGGATTTAGAAGACAGCTTCGAGTCGGCCGCGCCACTCGGGACAATTGAGGCCGTGGACGCGAACGAGCTTTACGGCCTTCCGCTCGAGCGGTTCGTGCCCGAGCGCTCCGCCCTGGCTAAGGCCCTGCGCGGCGAAGGCCGGCGCGAGGACGCAGCCAAGGTCGCGAAGCTGCCCAAGCCCTCGCGGGCGGCCTGGGCGGTCAACCAGCTCGTGCGCACGCAAGGGCGCACGGTTTCCGCGCTATTCGACGCCGGCGATGCCCTTCAGCAGGCCCAGGCGGATGTGATCGCCAGTCGAGGCGACGCCCGCGCTCTGCGTGAGGCGTCGGACGCCGAGCGAGCCGCCGTCAAGCGGCTGACCGACGCCGCCCGGGGCCTGCTCAGCTCCGAGGGCCATCCCCTCACCGCCGCCACGCTTGACCGGGTGGCCGAAACGCTCCACGCCGCGGCCCTGGACGAGGACGCCCGCGAGCACGTCAAGCGCGCCTGCCTCGAGCGGGAGCTCCGCCACGTTGGCCTCGGAGCTCTTGGCGCTGCAACCGCACCGGACGGCCCGCCCGGCGATCGCCAAGCGCAAACCCGCTCCCGGTCCTCAGGCCGCGCCGCCAAAGGCAGACGGGGAACCGAGGCCCCCAGCCGCGCCCCCGCCGACCGCGCCAAGCAGGCCGAGGAGGCCGAGGAGGCCGCGAGAAACGAGCAAGCCGAGCGCCAACGGGCCGAGGAGCTCAAAGCGGCCCGCCGGGTCGAGGCCGAGACCCGCCGCGCCGCCGACCGCGCGGCTAAGGAACTGGAGGCGGCCGAGCAGCGGCGCGACCATGCCGCGGAAGCGCTCAGCGAAGCCGAGGAAGAGCTGGCCGACACACAGACCCGGGCCCACGACGCCTCGCGCGCGCACGAGCGCGCGCGTGCAGAGCTCGACCGCCTACAGAACTGACCGTCGACCGCCTACAGGACTGACCGCCGCCACCGGCGGCCGGCAACCCTCTCTAGGGCCCCTTGGCCAGGTAGCTCTGGCCGGCACGCAGCACGACGGTGATCCGCTTAAAGAGATCCTGGACCAGCACGCTGTGGAGCTGGACCGAGATCACCGTCCCGTCGCACCGCTCGGCCACCGACCACTTCGCGCCCTGAACCGTGCCGACGGCGCGGTGGCCAGTGGTTCGGAAGCGCCCCGACGTCTGGGCGTGCAGGGTCTGGAGGATCCGCTTGCTCGCGGTGTGAGTCCCCTTCGCCTTGCACAGCGCGTAGGAGGGGCCGCCGGAGAAGACGCCTTCGAGCAGCGAGACGGTGGTCAGGCCCTTGTTCGACCCGCTCCGGGCCTGGGAGAACCTGAACACGCCGCCCTTGAACGTCCCGGCGGAGTGGCCGCCCTTGGTCCCGGTCGCCGCCACGAGCTTCACCGAGCCCTGCAGCGCGTTGATGACCGTGCCCGTGGGCAGCTGCAGCGGCTCGGTCAGCGGGAGCTGCTGACGGCCCGCGAAGTAGAACACCGAGCCCGAGGGAATGACGTTCTCGGTCTTGCCCAGCGTCGGCGCGGAGGGGGCCGGATCCTCACCCGTTTTGAACGTCTCGTCGGGGCCGAGGGCCGTCCCGCCGTTGTTCGTGGCCACCAGGCGCATGTGGTAGACCGCGTTCGGAACCAGACCACTCACAGACGCGCTTACCGACACGTACTGGAAGCCGGCGCCGACCTGCTGGTCCGGGGTCGAGTGGTTGAACAGGCCGTTCGAGTCGTTCGGCGGCCGGTACTTCGGATCGATCCCGTACTCGAAGTGCGCCGTCGTCGGCCGCCCGTTCGGATCCACGCTCCCGGTCAACGTGGCAGCGCCGCTGCCGGCACCCGCGCTTCTGATGTGCGCGGCCGCCCTCACCACGGGACCACTGCCCGACCCGGCCGCGAGCCCAACGCTCACCGGTCCGGCAACCACCGCCACGCCAGCCAGCGCCAGAACGACCCCCAGGGCCGTCCGCGGACGCCCGCCCGCGAGCGGTGATTCGGTCGACGCCTTCCCCTTGCCTTTCGACCTCGGCAGCCGTATACGCATTGCTTGCACTCCCTTGCTGGACGGTCACGGCCGCAGGCGCGCGCCGGCGGCCGTCTACCCGAAGTAACGGGGCCGCGCGCCCGGGCTTTCACGAATTCGTCGCCTGCAACGATCGGTGCTATACCTGGCGCCATGGAGCCGAGGGGCCAGGAGTCGGCGACCGTTTCCGCTGCCGCAACCACGGCGACCGCAGTGAGCGCACGCGACCTCACTCGCCGCTTCGGCGAGGGAGCAACCGCCGTCGACGCTCTGCGCGGCGTCTCGCTCGACGTCCCATCCGGGCAGCTGGTGGCCGTCATGGGGCCGTCCGGGTCGGGCAAGTCGACCCTGATGCACCTCCTGGCCGGGCTCGACCAGGCCACCAGCGGCACGGTGACGATCGCCGGCACCGAGATCGGCGGGCTCGACGACGGCCAGCTCACCCGCCTGCGGCGGGACCACATCGGGTTCGTCTTTCAGTTCTTCAACCTGCTCCCGATGCTCTCGGCCGAGGAGAACGTCCTCCTGCCCGAGACGATCGCCGGTGAGCGTCCCGACCGCGCCTGGCTGGACGAGCTGCTCGAGCGGACCGGCATCGCCGACCGCCGCACCCATCGGCCCTCCGAGCTGAGCGGCGGCCAGCAGCAGCGGGTCGCGATCGCCCGCGCGCTCGTCACCCGCCCGACCATCGTGCTGGCCGACGAGCCGACCGGCAACCTCGACTCGCAGACCGGAGGCGAGATCCTCGCGCTCCTGCGCCGCTCGGCCGACGATTACGGTCAGACGATCGTGATGGTCACCCACGAGGCCCGCGCCGCCGCGATCGCCGACCGGATCCTGTTCCTGGCCGACGGGCGGATCGTCAAGGAGCTGACCGAGGGAAGCGCACCCGAGGTCCTCGAGGTCATGGCCACGCTGCAGCCGTGACCCGCGTCGCGATCCAGGGCCTGCTCCGGCGCAAGACCCGCGCCGCCCTGACCGCGATCGCCATCGTGCTCGGGGTGGCCATGGTGAGCGGCACCTACGTGCTCACCGACACGATCAAGGCCGGTTTCGGGAGCATCTTCACCCAGGCGTTCAAGAATGCCGACGCGGTCATCACCGGCAAGAGCGCGATCGGCGACAACAACAACAACGGTCCGGGCGGGAACCCATCGATCCCCGGCTCCGTGCTCACCCAGGTCCGGCACCTGCCCGAGGTCGCCTTGGCCACGGGAGGGATCAGCGATCAGGCCCAGCTCGTGGGCCACAACGGAAAGGTGATCTCCCGCGGCGGCGCTCCCGGCCTTGCCTTCAGCCACACCGCCTTGGGCCAGCGCTTCAGCCCGCTCGTCCTGACCAGCGGCACCTGGCCGGCCGGCGCCGGCGACGTGGACATCGATGCCGACACGGCGAAGCGCAACGGCTTCCACGCCGGCCAGACCATCGGCGTGATCGCTCGCGGCCCGGTCCAGCGCTTTCACATCGTGGGCACGGTCAGGTTCGCCAGCGCCACCTCGCTCGGAGGCGCGACGATGGCCATCTTCAACCTCCCCACAGCCCAGCAGCTGTTCCACAAGCAGGGCCGCTACGACCAGATCAACGTGGCCAGCAAGTCCGGTGTGCCGCACCAGAAGCTGCTCCAGGCGATTCGGCCGCTGCTGCCGATAAGCGCCCAGGTCAGGACCGGCCAGGGCCAGGCCGCTCAGGCCACCAAGGACACGAGCGGGTTCCTCAACATCCTCCAGGACTTCCTGCTCGCCTTCGGCGGCGTGGCCCTGTTCGTGGGCAGCTTCGTGATCGCCAACACGCTCTCGATCACGATCGCCCAGCGCACGCGGGAGCTCGCCACGCTCCGTACTCTGGGCGCGACGCGCCGCCAGGTACTCCGCTCGGTCCTGCTCGAAGCGCTGACGATCGGCGCCCTGGCCTCGGTCGTCGGCCTGTTCCTCGGCCTGGGTCTGGCCAAGGGGCTGAACGCCCTGTTCACCTCGTTCGGGATCGACCTGCCCCACGCCGGCACCGTCTTCAAGGCCCGCACGGTGATCGTCTCGCTCGCGGTCGGGATCATCATCACCATCCTGGCGGCGCTGCGCCCGGCCATGCGCTCCACCCGGGTCCCGCCGATCGCGGCCGTCCGCGAGGGCGCGATCCTGCCCCCATCGCGGTTCGCTCGCTTCTCGGCCCAAGCCGCGGTGGCCACGATCGCCCTTGCCGTGGCCCTGATGCTGGTCGGGCTCCTGGCCTCCGGCCTCTCGACCGGACTGCGGCTCCTGGCCGTCGGGCTCGGAGCCGTGGCGCTGTTCCTGGGCGTGGCCATGCTCGCGCCCACGCTCGTTCCGCCGCTCGTCCGCGTCCTCGGAATCCCCGCCACCCGCCTCGGTGGGGCGGCGGGGAAGCTCGCTCGCAGCAACGCGGCCCGGAGCCCGGCCCGGACCGCCTCGACCGCGTCGGCGTTGATGATCGGACTCGCCCTGGTGACGCTGGTCGGCGTGCTGGCGGCGGGACTGAAGAGCCGCTTCGAAGGCGCGGTCAACCAGCTCTTCGTGGCCAATTACGCGGTCACCGCGACGAACAACTTCTCGCCCATCAGCGTCGCCTCCGAGAACGTGCTCCAGCGCACGCCGGGCGTCACCGTCGTCTCCGGCGTCCGCGCCGGCCAGGCCAAGGCGTTCGGCTCGACGATCAACCTGACCGGCCTGCAGCCGAACGTCAGCCGGGTGATCGCGGTCAAGTGGCAGCACGGCAGCGCCGCCACTCCGGCCGCCCTGGGCAGCGACGGCGCGGTGACCAACAAGGACTACGCCAAGGCCCAGCACCTCCACGTCGGCTCGCCGGTCGCGATCAAGGTGGCCAGCGGTGCTGTCCTGCACCAGACGATCCGCGGCATCATCGACCCACCGCAGGGCCAGTCCCCGTTCGGCGACCTGGCCATCTCGGCCGCGCGCTTTGACGCCGTGACCGAGAACCCGCAGAACCTGTACACGTTCCTCAACGCGCAGGGCGGAGTCAGCCCCGCCAACACCCGCGCGCTCAACGCCGTCCTCAGCGGGTTCCCGGACGCCAAGCTCCAGACCAAGGCCCAGTTCACCAAGAACCAGGAGCAGGGTCTGAACACCCTGCTCAACCTGCTCTATGTGCTCCTGTCGCTCTCGATCGTGGTCAGCCTGTTCGGCATCGTCAACACGCTCGTCCTGACCGTGTTCGAGCGCACGCGGGAGCTCGGGATGCTCCGCGCGGTCGGCATGAGCCGCCGCCAGGTCCGGCGCATGATCCGCCACGAGAGCGTCATCACCGCGCTCCTCGGAGCCGCGCTCGGCATCCCGCTCGGCGTCGTGCTCGCCCTCTTGGTCGGCTCGGCGATCAAGTACTCGGTCTTCACCGTGCCCGTGGGCACGCTGATCGGCTTTGTCATCGCCGCCATCCTGGTCGGCATCGTGGCCGCGATCTTCCCCGCCCGCCGGGCCGGGCGGCTAAACGTGCTGCAAGCGCTCCAGTACGAATAGCCGGGGGTTTGGCGAAACCCGTGGGAAAGTTGTGGACTAGAGGGGACTGGCGTGGCCCTGCGCGGCCCTGCGTTGACTTGCGTTGGCACGTCTCTCATGTGCGATCCGTACCACCCGCTCGTGGTGGTATTGGAGGAACCCGCCGCCGACGGCCGCTACCGCGACGAGGAGCCAGAAGTAATGCGGCGCAAGCAACACGGACTTCCCCGTGATATCGCCCGCCAGCGCGAGAGCCGAGAACAGCACGCCCGGAATCACCACGTACAGGCGCTGCGAAACCCCCAAGGCGAGCGCGACGGCCGATTGAATCGCCAGTGACAATCCATGCTTCGACAATGACGAAGGAGCGGGCAGGTATCGGCGTCGCGGGTCGTGCGTCATCGGGCAAGTCTCCCATCCGCGCGTCGCGGCTCAGCCGTCGATGACGCGGAACGAGACCCGCATCCGTCGATAGGTCTCTTGCGCGCGCGTATCTAAAGTGAGCAGCGGTGCTTCGTGGGCGGCTGCTTCGAGCGCGACGATGCCGTCATAACTGGCGCCTCCGAAGACCCCGGCTCCCGACAAGGTCTCGAGCAACCGCTTCCGATCAGCATTGTGCAGGCGCAGCGGTCGGCCGCGGAAGCGAGCAGAGAGAACGTCTGCCGCCGTGACGGGCGCTACGGCCAGCCCTCCCGGCAGGCGCGTCAGCACCGAGTATGCCTCGAGGACCACATGTGCGGGAAGTGCAGTGACGCCCTGAAGCGCTTCGGCCGCCGCCTCGTGCTGGTCATGCCAGGCGGAGAGCGCAGCGATCACCGCGCTCGTGTCAGCGGTCAGCGCCGACCTCGTTCGATCAGCGCTCGGACCTCGTCAGCGCTGATCCGGGCGTCGGGATCCGACGTTGCGAAGCGCACGCCGTGCGCCCCTTGTTCGACCCGCACGCGAGACGGCACCGCCACCTCGAGATGACCGTCGACGACCGTCAGCTCGAGTTCCGATCCCGGCGCAAACCCGAGCTCCTCGCGGATCCGTTTGGGGACTACCAGGCGTCCTGCCGAGTCAATGGTAGCTCGCATGGTAGAAGACTACCATCGCATCTGGGGCTGCGGCGCTCGCCTGCTTAGACCTCGCTCAACTGTTCCGGTTTATCGGGATTTGTCGGGACCTTCCGATAATCTCCGATAAAGATGGATAGACGGGATGATCCGTACACCCCGGGGTCCGGGCGGCCCCCTGGTTACCTTGCTGGCCGCGACGCCGACCTGGAGGAGTTCCAGATCCTGGTGGACCGAATCAGTCGGGGCCTCGGTGAGCGGAGCATCGTCTATCACGGGTTGCGGGGAGTGGGCAAGACGGTGCTGCTGATCGAGTTCGACACGCTCGCCCGCGAAAGGGGCTGGGCGTCGACGGATGTCCACGAGGTCGGGAGTCAAGCCGACTTCCGCACGACTTTTAGCGAGACGGCATTCGAGCTGCTGCTCGCGATGAGCCGACGGGACCGCATGAAGGAGCGCGCGAGGCGCGCATTTGGCGTGCTCAAGGCGTTCTCCGCCCAGGCGCCAGGTGGTTTTAAGGCGAAGATCGAGGTTGACGTAGCGTCCGGAACAGCGGATAGCGGAGACCCCGAAGGCGATCTCACCGCGCTGCTCATGGAGATCGGCGCGGTGGCACGAACCGGCGACACCGGGGCCCTGTTCTTGCTCGACGAAATGCAGAATCTCCACCCGTCAGCGCTCGGGGCGCTCTGCATGGCGTTTCACCGAATCAGCCAGAAGAACCTTCCGGTTGCGCTGGTCGGCACCGGCTTGCCGCAACTACCGCGGCTTCTGCGCGAGGCCAAGCCGTATGCCGAGCGCCTGTTTCAGTATCGCGATCTGGACCGACTGCCTGATCCGGCGGCTCGGAGTGCTCTTATCACCCCGGCTGAGCGACGCGGCGTTAGCTACCACGAGGACGCAGCTCGGCTGATCGTCTCGGAGTGCGGCGGCTACCCCTACTTCATCCAGGAATACGGCCGCGTGCTCTGGCGAGAGGTCGAGAGCTCTCCGGTTACCGTGGAGGACTTCTCCTCGACCCGGGACATGATCATCACGGAGCTAGATCGCCGCTTCTTCAAAGACCGGTTCGAGTCGGCGACCGACTCAGAACAGCGGTATCTCGCCGTGATGGCCGAGCTCCCCGAGGTGCCCTATCGAACAGCCGATATTGCAAAGACCGGTTATCGCAGCCGCGGCGCCTCCTCCGAGCCGCGCGATGGGCTGCTCAGGAAGGACCTGATCTGGAGTCCTCGTCGCGGCTACGTCGACTTCACCGTCCCGCACTTCGCGCAGTACATCAAGCGCAACCACCCGCTATCAGAGTTTGACGACTAAGGCCGGGCGTCTGTCGGTATTTATCGGTGCTTATCAGGTTAGCCCGATAAAGCTGGAGGACTTCCCCGCCGCGCGTGGCGGAACGGGGTTGGCGCGCGGCTAGAACGTCTCGGCGATCAGCGCCGCCGCCCGCGCCGCCCCGTCCCGCGCCACCGGCCGGTAGTCGACCTCGCGGCCGATCTCCTCGGCGATCGCCGCCGCGATCTCGCCCGGTCCATCCTCGTCAAACGACATGCACCGCCCGGCGCCATATCGCTCCAACCGATGCCGGACGTGCACCTGCTGCTCGAAGTGATGCTTGAGCGGGAAGTACAAGAACGGCCGCCGGCTGGCCGTCAGCTCCATCGAGGTCGTGAGCCCGCCCTGCACCACGGCCAGGTCGCACGCGGCCAGATGGCGGTACAGGTCGTGCACGTACGCCCGCACCTCCAACCCCTCGTGATCCGGGAGTGACGCCGGGTCGATCCGCGGCCCGGCGACCACGATCATCCGCAACGCCGGCACCCGCGCCTTGGCCTCAGAGAACGAAGCCATCACCCGTCGGAGCAGCGCCTCGCCGACGCCCGAGCCGCCGACCGTGACGATGCACACCTGCTCGTCGGGCCGGTACCCGAGCGAAGCCCGCAAGCGCCTCGCGATCGGCCAGCGCGTCCTGGATCGAACCCGGTGACATATCCGGCGAAGCGGTAGTGCTCGCGCGTCCACGCGCCGATCGACGGCAGCCCGTCGCCGAACCGCTCATCGACCACGTCCCCAGGGTCGCCGACGAAGATCGCCCGGTCCCGGATCCGCGGGTACCGCGCGATCTGCTCGAGCATCTCGGCGTTGTAGTCCGCGGTCAGATCGGCCTCCCGCGAGCCGCCGTCGTCCATCGGCAGCCAGCCCACGAAGTCGGTCAGCCACACGTAGGCGGCGGTCTTCAGCTCCGGGTTCTCGTGCAGGAAGTAGTCGAGATCCCACGCCTCGTCGCCCACCCACAGGTCGTACGGCTGCTCGCTGACCAGGTCGTGCAGGACCATGAAGTTGTTCAGCAGGACCTCGTCCATCCGCCGGAAGGCGTTGAAGACGTGCAGGTCGTGCTCGGCCGACTCTGACTCGATGTGCGCCGACTCGCTGGCCAGATGCGCGCTGGCCGGATGGATGCTGCTCGCCCGCGGGTCTGCCAGCACCCGGGTGACCGGGGACTGCGCCAGCCAGTCGATCTGGAGCTCCGGATGGAGCTTGCGCAGCTCATCGGCGATCGCGACGTCCCGCTGAGCATGGCCCAGGCCGATCGCCGAGGAGATAAAAAGCGCGCGCGGAGCGCGCGCCGTGGGTCGGCTCCAGCGCTGCGGCGGCTTCCGCGGACAGATGAAATCGCGCAGGATCAGGTTCGTCTTGACCGGGTCGCGGACGTTCGGCAGATGGCCCGAGCCCTCGAACGTGACGAGTTCCCCGCCGGTCGCCTTGGCCAGCTCGGCCCCCTGGGCGTGGGGGCGGATCAGATCGGCGTCGCCGTGGATGACCAGGGTCGGGCAGCGCACCCGGGCGCACGTGTCGCGGAAGCTCTCGGTGCGGCATGCGCGACCGATCCCCCGCGTCGTGTCGGTCAGCGTCTCCGGGTCGGTCTCGAGCGCCCACCCGATCGCGTCCTCGATCGGCTTGGTCGAATGCGGCTCGTTGAAGCACTTGGCGAAGAAGAACTCGAGGAAGCCGCGGTAGTCCTTTGACCAGTAGTGGCGGTTGTACTTGGCCCATTCGACGATCGCTGTCGAGCGGAGTCCTCGAACGAGAACACGTTGCGCTCGGGATGACCGGGCGCGAGCCCGACCGCCGGTCCGATGTAGACGACTCCGTCGACCCGTTCGGGGTGATCGGCGGCCAGGATCGTCCCCCACAGCGCGCCGCACGACAGCGCCACCAGCGTCGCCCGTTCGATCCCGGTCGCATCCATGACCGCCGCTGCGTCGGCGGCGAACTCGTCCGGCGTGTACGCGTCGCCCCCGCTCGGTCGGTCAGAGCGACCGTTCCCGCGCCCGTCGAAGGTCACGACCCGGCAATGGCGGGCCAGATAGGGGATCTGCAGCTTCCAGAACCGCGAGTGGACGATCGACCACGTCGGCAGCAGCAGCGCCGTCGGCTCGCCCTCGCCGTAGCGCTCGTAGAACAGCCGCACGCCGTCGCGTTCAACGTATCCCTCTTCGTCGGGATACCGGGCGCGGGTCTGCTCGCGCGTCCTCTCAACCGTCGCCATGCCGGTCAATCCTCTCAGCCGGGGAGGTGCGCGCGGGAAATGTCTCCCGCGCGCACCGGTTACTTATGGCCGCGCCTCGAACACCAGGTTGAACGGCGTCTCGGCCGCCCGGCCGAAGCGGCTGAACCCGCCGGCGGTGACCACGTCGCGGATCCGCGCCTCACCGGCCTGCGCTCCGAGCGCCAGCCCGACCTCCTGGGACAGCGAGGCCGGCGTGCACAGCAGGGTCGAGAACGCGTAGTAGGCGCGCCCGACCGGGTTGAGGTTGTCCTCCACGCGGTCGCCGGCGTTCGGCTCGACGATCATCCACGTCCCGTCCGGGGCCAGCGTGCTGCGGACATGGCGGGCGGCGCCGACCGGGTCGCCCATGTCGTGCAGGCAGTCGAACACGGTCACGAGGTCATAGCCCTCGCCGCTGTAGCCGGAGGCGGGGGAGACCTCGAAGCTCACGCGGTCCTCCACGCCGGCCTTCTGGGCCCGCTGACGGGCGGTCTCGATCGATCCGGCGTGGTAATCCGAGCCGACGAAGTGTCGAGTTCGGGTATGCCTGGGCCATCAGGATCGTCGAGGCGCCGTGGCCACAGCCGACGTCGGCCACCCGCGCCCCGCGCTCGAGCTTCTCGACCACCCCGTCGAGCGCGGGCAGCCACTCGGTGGTCAGGTGCGCGTTGTAGCCGGGGCGGAAGAACCGCTCACAGCCCTCGTGCACGTCGTGGACATGGTCGCCCCAGCCGATGCCCTGGCCGCTCCGGGCTGCCTCGGTGATGCGCGGAGAATCCAGGACCGAGCCGACGGCAATCTGGAAGAACCCGGGTAGGTAGGCCGGGCTCGTTTCGTCGGTCAGCGCCACCGCCTGCTCGGGCGGGAGCGAGTAGCGGCCGCTGTCCGGGTCATAGCTCACGAACCCGCCCGCGGCCTGCGCGTTCAGCCACTCGCGCACGTAGCGCTCGGCCGTGTTCGTGCGGGCGGCGAGCTCGGCCGGCGACAGCGCTCCGCCGTCGGCGAGCCCCCGGTAGAGCCCGAGCTTGTCGCCCATCACCACCAGCGCCGCGTTCAAGGTCGCGCCCGACCTCGTCGACCGCCCGGAACACGAACTGCATCAGCTTGTCACCGTCGACCGCGACGGGTTCATCGATTGTGGCCATCATGCCCTCCTGGGTTGGTTCACGAGGCGACCGTAAATCGGCGGTGGACCCGGCTCGCATCAGGGGCCCCCCTAATCGTTCTCGACCCCGACCGTAGAATTCGACGGTGATGCTGCTGGGGCGTTTACGGGAGCGGCAGGCCATCGATGGCGCGCTCGCGAGCGCGCGCCTCGGGCAGCAGCGCCACGCTCGCTTTCGTCGGCGAGCCGGGAATCGGCAAGACCGTCCTGCTCGACTACGCCGCCGAACGGGCCGGGGACATGCAGGTGCTCCGCGCCCGCGGAATCGAGACCGAGGCCCAGGTCCCGTTCGGCTCGCTGCTCGAGTTGCTTCGCCCGGCCCTGGTCATGATCGATCGCATCCCGGCCCCGCAGGCGGTCGCGCTCGAGAGCGCACTCGCCCTGCGCCCGGGTCAGGCCCAGGAGCGCTTCGCGGTCGGGGCGGCCACCCTGTCGCTGCTCGCCGCCTACGCCGAGCAGGGTCCGCTGGCCATCCTCATCGATGACGCGCACTGGCTCGATGACTCGAGCGCGCAGGCCCTGCTGTTCGCCGTTCCGCCGGCTGATCGCCGACCCGATCGCGGTGATCCTCTCCGCCCGGGAGGAGAAGCCCGTCCCTGCTCGACGGCGCCGACATACCGACCCTGTCACTCGGCGGGCTTGACGCAGCGACGACTCCGCGGCGCTGCTGTCCCGGCGTCCCGCCCGAGCTGAGCGCCAAGCTTCACCACGTGACCGGCGGGAATCCGCTCGCCCTGCTCGAGCTGGCGCCCGAGGCCGAGCAGCTTGAGCTCGCGCCCATCGGCGCTCCGGTGCTCGTCCCGGCCAAGATCGCGCGCGCGTTCCTGCGCCGGGCCGACGCGTTCGGGGAGGCCGACCGGAGCACGCTCGTCCTCGCCGCCGCGAGTGACACCGGCGACCTGGCCATCATCGAACGCGCGGCGGCCAAGCTCGGCACCGATCTGTCCGCCCTTCCCGCCGCCGAGCAGGCCGGACTCGTCCGGCTCCGCGGCGGCCAGCTCGAGTTCCGCCACCCGCTCGCCCGTTCGGCCATCTACGCCGAGGCGCTCGGCCGAGCAGCGCATCCGGGTCCACCGCGCGCTCGCCGCCGCCCTGCCCGACCGCGACGTCGACCGCCGCGCCTGGCACCTCGCCGCGGCGGCCGTGGGCACCGACGACTCGGCCTCGGCCGCGCTGGCCCAGGCCGGGCGCCCGCGGCCGCGAGCGCAGCGCCTACGCCACCGCCTCGGCCGCCTTCGAGCGCGCCGCCCGGCTCGCCTCCGACGCCGGAGTCGCAGGCCGCCCTGTTCTGGGAGGCGGCGGACACGGCATGGCTGGCCGGTCTGGCCGACCAGCGCGGTGGAGTTCCTCGACCAGTCGCGCGCCCTCAGCCGCTCGCCGGAGCGCATCGTCCACATCGACCACCTCGCCGGTCAGATCGCCCTGCGGCGCGGTCCGGTGATGCGCGGCCACGCGATCCTGGTCGCCGCCGCCGAGCGCGCGGACCCGGAGCTCGCCGTGCTCATGCTGGCCGAGGCGGCTGGAGCCTGCTTCGTGGCCGCTGAGCCGGCCGAGATGCGTCACGGACCGCCCGGATGGCGGCGGACCGACTGCCCGCCGACGCCTCGACCGCGAGCGCGCTTCCTCGTCGCGATGTCGATCGGGATGGCCAACACCCTGGGCGGCGATGCCGAGGCCGGTGCGCGGTCGATCCGCGAGGCGGTCACGCTCGCCGAAGAGCGCCCGCCGAACTGCGCGAGGATCCGCGAGCTGCTGCCCGTGGCTCGTGCTGGCCCCGGTCTTCCTGCGCGAGCGCGCGACCGGCCGGGCGCTGATCGAGCATGCGCTCGAGGCGGCCCGGGCCCGCGCCGCCGTCGGGGCCCTCCCGTTCCTCCTCAACCTGGTCGCGCGTGACCAGGCCACCACCGATCGGTGGGCGGTCGCCGAGGCAACCCACATCGAGACCATCCAGCTGGCCCGGGAAAGCGGCCAGCACGTCGAGCTCACCTTCGCGCTCGCCAACCACGCCTGGCTCCAGGCCCGGCGCGGCCGGGAGGAGGAATGCCGCCGAGCTCGCGGCCGAGGCGCCGAGCGCTGGCCGGCGAGCTCGGCGCTCGCGCTCTATGAGATCTGGGCCACGGCGGCGCTGGGCGAGCTCGCGCTCGCGCTCGGGCAGACCGAGGCGGCGGTCGCGGAGTTCGAGCGCGAGCAGGAGCTGATCGAGCGCTGCGGGATCACCGATCCCGACGTGATCGCCGGCAGCCGAGCTGGTCGAGGCGTATCTGCGCCTGGGCCGCGGCGACGACGGCCCAGCGCGTCGCGGAGCGGTTCGAGCCGGCTGGCGCGGGCCAAGGGACAGCCGTGGTCGCTGGCCCGCGCGCTGCGCTGCCGGGCGATGCTGGCCGGCGACGCCGACTACGAAGCCGCGTTCGACGGAGGCTCTGGCCGTCCACGCGCAGACGCCGGACGCGTTCCAGATCGCCCGCACCCGCCTCGCCTACGGCGAGCGCCTGCGGCGCTCGCGCCACCGGGTCCGGGCCCGCGAGCAGCTACGAGCCGCGCTGGAGACGTTCGAGCGCCTCGATGCCGCCCCGTGGGCCGAGCGCGCCCGGGCCGAGCTCGCCGCCTCCGGCGAGACGCTCCGCCGCCGCGACCCGACCACGCTCGACGACCTGACCCCGCAGGAGCTGCAGATCGGGCTCCTCCTGGCCGAGGGCAAGACGACCCGCGAAGCCGCGGCGGCCCTGTTCCTCAGCCCCAAGACGGTCGAGTACCACCTCCGCCACGTCTACCAGAAGCTCGGGATCGGCTCACGCCAAGAGCTGGCCCGGGCCCTCGCCGAGACGACGCCTGCCGTGGAGTCTCTCAGCCCTTCAGGGTCAGGCTGAGCGATCGGTCGGAAGCCAAGGCCCGTGCCAGCCGCCGTACCGTTCGACCAGCTTCTCGGCCTCGTCCGGCCCCCACGACCCCGGCGCGTAGGTGTGTACCGCCGGCGGTGAGTCGAGCAGCGGCTGAACGACACGCCAATTTTCCTCGACCATGTCCTGGCGGGTGAAATGCGTGCTGTCTCCGACGATGGCGGCGTGCAGGAGGACCTCGTACGGGGTGGCACCCTCGCCTCCCTCCTCGGCGAACTCCATGTCGAGCTCGATCTCGGTCGGACCTTGCTTGTCGGCTCTGCGCGCGTCGAGGACCACCCGGATTCCGGTGCTCGGATCGATCTTGACCACGATCTGGCTCGGCTGCGGCGCGCGATGGGAGCCCGGCACGAAATGGATCTTCGGCGGGTGCCGGAACATGAGGCGCAGCTCGGTCTGCGTGGCGGCCAGCCGCTTGCCGGTCCGGATGAAGAAGGGTACCCCGTCCCAGCGCCAGTTCTCGATGTCGACCCGTAGAGCTGCGTACGTCTCGGTCGTCGAGTCCGGCGCGACACCGTCGATCTTCTTGTAGCCGTCGTACTGTCCCCGCACGTAGTGGTCCGGGCGGGCCTCTGCCATGGCCTGAAAGACCGCCTGCTTGGCGTTCTTGAGCGTGTCCGGGTCACCGCCGGCGGGTGGTTCCATCGCGGCGGCGCCAATCACCTGGAACAGGTGGTTGACCACGACGTCCCTCAGCGCCCCCACCGGGTCGTAGAAGTGCCCGCGGTCCTGGACTCCGAACTTCTCCGCCATCGTGATCTGGACGCAGGCCAGATAGTTTCGGTTCCACACCGGCTCGAGCATCGTGTTGGCGAACCGGAGATAGAGAATCTCCTCGAGCCCCATCTTTCCGAGGAAGTGGTCGATGCGGTAGAGCTGCGGCTCCTCGCAGATACTTGTGGAGCTCCCGCGCCAGCGACCGCGCCGAAGGGAGATCGTGTCCGAAGGGCTTTTCGACCACCACACGCCGGCCGCCTTCGAGCAGCTGCGCGTCGTGCAGCCCCTTGATCACGGTCGCGAACAGCGACGGCGGAATCTCCAGGTAGAAGCACGGATTGTGCGCGTCTTTCAGCGCATCGGCCACCCGCTCGATAGGTCTCGGACTCGCCGAAGTCGCCCTTGACGTAGGACAGCTTCTTGGCCAGCCGGCCGAACACGTCCTGATCGAACGACTCGCCGGTCTCCTTGATCGCCTGCTCGGCCCGCTGGCGCAGCTCGTCCTCGCTCATGTCGTCAACCGCCACTCCGACTACCGGGCAGTTCAGCGACTTCCGGCGCTCGAGGCGGTAGAGCGAGCGGAAGGTCATCTTCCGCGCCAGGTCGCCGGTGATCCCGAAGATCACCAGGGCGTCGGCTTCCTGGGTGGTGGCGTCGGCCACCGGCGGCACGCTACCGAGCGCGCCGCTTGCGCGCGGCAACCCCGCGCTTTCGCAGCTTGAACGCCAGCGCCACGTCCTCGGCCGCGGCGCCACCACCGTCCCGCCCGGTCTCGAGCACGCACGGGAGTCCTTCGAAGCGCGGCTCGGAGAGAAAGACGCTGCATCCCTTCTCGCCGAGCTCGCCTTCGCCCATGATCGCGTGCCGGTCGCGGTTGGATCCCAGCGGCGTCTGCGAGTCGTTCACGTGCAGCGAATGCAGCCGATCGCATCCCACCGCCGCATCGAAGTCATCGAGCACCTGATCTAGGCCTTGGGCGGTCCGTACGTCATATCCCGACGCCAGGAGATGGCAGGAATCGAGGCACACGCCCAGACGCGGCCCGCCGCCGGCTGCCTTCAGCAGCTCGGCCAGCTCCTCGAACGAGCGTCCGAGCGTGCCGCCGGCCCCCGCCGTGTCCTCGAGGTGGAGCTCGCAGCCATCCGTCTCCGACAGGGCTTCCTTGATCACCTTCCCCGCCCGCTTGATCGCCTCTCGAACGTCGCCTTGTTTGGCCGACCCGGGATGGAGAACGACGCCCTGCGCACCGATTCCCTTGCCGACGCGCAGCGACTGGATCAACGACGCACGAGACTTATCGCGGATCTCCGGATCCTCTGAGGCGCAGTTCAGGAGGTACACGGCGTGGATGAGAACACTCTTGATCTTCGTCGCCGCCATCGCCTCGCGGAAGCTGGCGTAGTCGTCTTCGTCGTAGGCGGTGGGGCGCCACATGCGCGGCGATTGGTTGAAGATCTGGATCGCTTCGCAGCCTCGATCGGTCCCGCGTTCGATCGCGTTGGGAAGACCGCCCGCCTGCGATACGTGGGCGCCGATTAGCATGGATGATCCTCAGGCATGCGTGTTCGTTTTGCTCCATCACCGACCGGAGCGCTGCACATCGGCGGCGCTCGCACCGCGCTGTACAACTGGCTCCTCGCCCGCGGGCAGGGGGGAACGTTCGTACTGCGGATCGAAGATACCGACCGCGAACGCTCGACCCCGGAGAACGTCGCGCAGATTCTCGACGCGCTGCGCTGGCTCAAGCTCGACTGGGACGAGGGACCGATCTTCCAGTCCCAGCGCGCCGAGCGCCACCGCGAGGTGGTCGAGCAGCTGCTCACCTCCGGTCACGCCTACCGCTCGACCGCCACCAGCGAGGATGTTCGTGCGTACAAGCAGCGCCACGGCTCTGACCGCGGCTTTCGCGGTGAGCCCGAGGACAGCGGCGCGGTGCGGCTTCGCTTCCCGGACACGGGCGAAATGCTTGTCGACGACATCGTCTACGGACCGGTGCGGTTCCCGAATGCGAGCATGGACGACCTCGTCATCGCTCGCGCCGACGGCTCGCCGGTCTACAACTTCGCCGTCGCCATTGACGACCTTGACGCCGGCATCACCCACGTCGTGCGCGGGGAGGACCACCTCCCGAACACTCCCAAGCAGCTGCTCGTGTTCCGCGCCCTCGGAGTCGAGCCGCCCCGGTATGCCCATCTGCCCTTGCTCTACGGCCCGGACGGCAAGAAGCTTTCAAAGCGCCACGGCGCCGCCTCGGTGCAGGAGCTCCGCGATGCCGGATACCTGCCCGAAGCGGTCGATAACTACATCGCTTTGCTCGGGGCCGGCTTCGCCGCCGACGAGGAGCACTTCAGCCTTGCCGAGCTGGCCGAAAGATTCCGGCTTGAGCGCGTCTCTAAGAATCCGGCCGTCTTCGACGAGCGCAAGCTCCGGCACCTGGACGGGCGCCATCTGCACGAGATGAGCATCGACGAGCTCACAGAGCGGCTGGAGCGGTACACGGGGCGCGCCGGTCTCCGCCCGACGGTCGAGATCGCGGCCGAGAAGATTCAAACCCTGGCCGACTTCTGGCCGCTCGTGAGCTTTTTTTACGACGGCCCGGCCGACGACCCGGCCGCGTTCCAGCGCGTCATCTGCGCCGATGGGGGAGTGGAGACGCTGCGCGCCGCTCGCGACGCGCTCGCGGATGCGGAGCCGTTCACTCTCGAGCACGTCGAGACGGCGCTTCGTGGAGTGGTCGAAAGCCGCGGCGCCAAGCCCGCCAAGGTATTCCAGCCCGTCCGAGTGGCGATAGCCGGTACTACCATCTCGCCGGGGATCTTCGAGAGTGTCGCGCTTTTGGGTCGAGAGGAGACGTTGGCTCGCATCGACGAGACGCTTGATCGCGCCGCCACGGCCTGCGCCCAGCCAGGACGAGCTCTCTGAGGGAAAACTAAAAGAAGGTGGGTCACGTGCCGATAGATGAGCGCGGGGAGGACGCACCGCAAGGACGCCCACCTGTCCCCTTCGAACCCACCCTCAAGATGAGCGAGCCCGTGGCCACGCTAGCTGCTGTCAAAGCCGAGACAAACGATCCGTACGCACCCAGGGCCCGCCATCACAACGAGGGCCACGGTCGCCGCCTAACCGCCGCCTTTGAGGCGCTTGAGGCCTTCCCCATCCTGGTCGAGTCGCGCAACCGCGTGATGCAGCTGTTCGAGGCCGGCGAGCCCTCGACCGCCGACGTAGTCGCTGCCGTCGAAGCCGACGTCGCCCTCGCCGTCACCGTCCTTCGCCTCGCCAACCAGGTCGACGGCCGCATGCGCGGGCGCGTCGAGAGCGCCGTCGCCGGCGTCGAGGTCCTGTCGGCCCGGACCGTGCAGACGATCGCCAGCCGCGCCCGGACGTTCGACTTCTTCGAGCGCAGCTCGATGTGGCAGGGCATCCCGGAGCGCTTCCGTCTCCACGCCGTCGCCACTCAGCGCGCCGCCGACCGCCTGGCCCGCGAGCTCGGCTACGACGCCCGCGACCGGCTGATGGTGACCTCGCTGCTGCACGACATCGGCAAGCTCGTCCTCGTCCACGCTTATCCC